>CAVZLM010000007.1:0-10905 GCA_963776185.1 uncultured Solirubrobacterales bacterium | reverse complement strand
GTCCCAGGCAAGCGTCTCGTCTCGGGCCGGCGACGCGCCTACTTTTGGCGATTTGCGAGAGCGGTTCACCGGCCCGGCGTCGAACAGCGCCGCGCTGGTCATAAGGCGCTGCCGACCCCGCTGCGAGCTTGAGACCAAGGCGGAGTCGCCTGAGCTCGTGAGGCGAGTGGCGTGGGAAGGGCCCCTATCTGCCAGAGCATCCACTATTTGCGATGGAGCTACTACGTGCTACGATGTACCGTAATGCGGAGTAGCGATCCATCCCTACTCATCCTGGCGAGTCTCGCCGAGGGCGCCAAGCACGGCTATGCGATCACCCGCGACGTGCACGAGATCGCAGGGGTTACCCTAGGCCCAGGAACGCTCTACGGTGCGATCGCCCGTCTCGAGGAGCGCGGCCTGATCGAGCCGCTCAAGGCCGATGACCGCCGCCGCCCGTACCGCCTTACGCGATCGGGCGCAGCGGTGCTTCGCGAGCAGCTAACTGCGCAGGAGCGCGTCGCGAGCGTTGGCCTGCGCCGTCTGTCGGCAGCCGAGGTGGGCGCATGAGAAAGCGCGTGCTCTCGCTGTATCCGCAGGCTTGGCGTGATCGCTACCGCGAGGAGATGTCCGCATTGCTCGATCAGACGCCGCCGGGTATCACCGCCACGCTTGATCTGCTGCGCGGTGCCCTGACCGCGCACCTGCGACCGCTCGCCCGCTCGGCGCCGGCGGCCCGCGCGCGAAGCACAATCGCCCACGTGCTTGGCTGCTTCATCGTGTTCTGCGTCTTCGGCTCGGGCTTCGCCAAGACGACCGAGAACTACGACTACACCGAGCACGTCCACCCCCTGCTCGGCATCTCCCACGCCGTCATTCTGACCGCCGCCATCATCGCCGCAGCCGCTTTGGCACTAGCCGCCGCCCCGCTGGTTCTAGCCTCGCTTGCACAGGCACGCCGGACGCGCGAACCGGCCCTCGTGAAGCTGATCGCTGTCCCACCGGCGGCGATCGCGGTATTCGCCGGCTCAGTCGGCCTACTCGCTGTGTGGCTGAACGCTCATCACCACCAGGCCGGCACCGGCGGGTCGCTGTTACTCGGGCTTTGCCTGCTCTGCGCCGGTACCGGCGGCTTC
This sequence comes from uncultured Solirubrobacterales bacterium, assembly GCA_963776185.1. Lineage (GTDB taxonomy): Bacteria > Actinomycetota > Thermoleophilia > Solirubrobacterales > Solirubrobacteraceae > Palsa-744. The sequence goes on along the minus strand of CAVZLM010000007.1, from coordinate 9,790 downwards.
GCATGCTGGGCTGCGCCGCGCGCCATCATGCGTCGGATTGACGTGCCACGGAGAGCATTTGCGCTCTCGCTGCCCGCTGTCGCGCTCGTCGCGCTCTGCATGGCAGCGGTCGCACTGGCCACGGGGGTCTTCCTGATCGGGATCGTCGCCGATGCGCCCCATCTCGGCGCGTCGGGAAACGGTCCGGGGCAGCTGATCAATGTCACGACCAGCATCGCGATCCAGTTCGTCGGAATGCTCGGTCTAAGCGGGGTCGCCGCAGTCAGCGCCGCGCGCGGCCTTCGCTCCCTGCGCGCGCTGTAACTCCAACGAGGCATCCAGGGCGGTCCTGAGTGCGGGGCCTGCCGTGTTCCCCAGCCCAAGTCAACGTCGTCCCGTCCTGCCTTGCACGAGGAGCGGGTACGTGGCTGCAAGGAATGCAGTCGTGCTTTGACCTGCGCGCGTATGCCGGCCGATTGTGCTTGCAGTGCGGCAGCGGCAGCGGCAGCGGCGGGCTGGCCGGTCGTGCCTGCGGCGACCAGCCGACGGCCCTGATCGCGCGCGGAATAGTCGCTACCCGATGCCGTGACCCCTCAGACGACGTCAGCCGCAGAACCATCGCCGCTCGGAGCGCCCGGTAGAGACGGCGAGTTTTGGGACGTCTGCACAGGTTCATCTGCCGATGCCTGAAGCAGTCTCGCCGTGTCCTCCCACGACGGGTCAAGCTCGATCGCGTCGAGCAACCGTACCCGAGAGGCCGCGAACTGCTTGCGGAACACGTCGTAGATGCCGTCCCGCGTGGCCTTGCGCACGACCTCGCCGATCATTGATCGAACGTGCGCCGGAATCCTGCCGATCACGGGCTCGAGCATCCAGCACACCGCGGATAGGCCAAAGCCGCTGCCCACAAACTCGAGGTGGCGTGTGGCCTCGTCAAACTCGCCGAGCTCCACCAGCGCTGTCAGTAGCTGGAATGAGGCGGGCAAGCGGACGCTCGCCGCATGCTCGCCCGTGGCCGGCCCGGGTCCGTAGACCAGGGTCTCTGCGAGCTTGGCAGCGGTGTTCGTGTCTCCCAACCACGCGGCGCTCTCCGCGCCTGCGACGAGAGCACGCAGCCACGAGTCGCCGCCCGGCTCCACCGTCTTTGTCCTCGCAAGGAGGGTCGGAAGTGTCGCCGATACGGACTCGTGATCATCGCTGCTCACGAAATAGCGCAGCATCGATACCAGGCTACCGATAGCTGCGCCGGGAGAGCCGTTCTCCGTGAGCTTAAGTAGAAGCGACATGCCTGCCTCGCATTCGCCATCGGCGATGGCGGCGTCGGCCAACAGCTTGCGTGTTTCCTCATTTCCACTGATCTCGTCAAAGATCCTCGCCTCCAGCGCGCTGCCCGATGAGCCTCGGCTCGCGGGCACGCTCTCGCCGTTGATCGCGGCCACGGCTGCTGCGAGGCCCGCAGCGGCGCGGAGCATGCGCATCAGCGCACTTGCGGTGTTCAAGTGCCATGACGCCTGCTCGACGAACAGCAACCATTGCGCTGCTCCGATCTCGGTGAGCTCCTTCGTCCCGTCTGACACCTCGGTCGTGATCTGCTCCAGCCTGCATTCCTCGACGGCAATGCCCGCATGGAGCAGGGAGCTACCACCTAGATCGACGAGCAGTGGGCGCAAGACAGGCCAGCCCTTGCCGAGGCTGAGCTCCAAGAGGAATCGCGACCAGCCTGTGCCCGTGTCCAACCCCTCCTGGAAGTCGCCCGCGAGCAACCCGATGAAGGTAAAACGGGCGTCGATGTCTCCGTGGTTGGCTGCGCGAAGAATCGGCAGCTCGCCGGTGAACTGCTCAGGCAGAGTGGGCGCTAGCGCCATCCGCAGCGATACATGCCGGCCGACCAGGCGGTCGAACTGCGCGGGGTCCCAATCGGGTGGCAGTCGGATCGGCTGAGCCGCGGACTCAGGCAGAGCCAGGCTCTTGAGCGCCAGGCTGGCGAATGCGCAGCCGGCCTCCGCCCGTGTAACTAACGCCGCCCGGTTCTCCGCGCCGAGAAAATTCTCCTGTTGTACCCGAAGCGGGAGAGCCGGCAGGCTCGCCGACCACTTCGGCGCGAACTCTTTGAACGGGGGCCGCTCACGCCCGCAGTTATCGCACAGGGTAGCTGCGCTGGTTTCCAACTCTGACGCCGCATCGATGATCTCCTGCTCACTCACATTCCACGCGGCCTTACATCGCGCTGCGGTCTCGATGTCGTATGGCTCGGACGCATCCGGATGGACGTATGCGGCCACGGCGAACCAGGCCACCGCGAGACGGCCGTGTTGCAGCGCGAGCTCGCCGATCGCCAGTGCGCTCAGGGCATCCTGCATGATGTCCCAGTGAGGCTGTCGCCACTGGAGCAGGCTCCGCAGAAGCCGCTCCGAGGCGGGCGGAATTCTCGCGACACGGTGCTCCAGCGCCAGCAGCGACAGGTCTGCTGCCATAGCGGAGCACCGCGTTGCGGATGGCGGCGCGTGCTGAGCAAGCGCTAGCAAGCGGTCGACTACCGCCCGCGCTTCGCCTAGCCGGCCAGAATCGCGCAGGCTCTTGGCAAGCACCGACTCGACACGCACGATTTGGTCGACAGTCGGGTCCAGCGTCTTGACCGTCTGAGCCATCTCTGCCAGGGCCGCGACGGCGGCGTCTTGGTCCCCAGTGTGCTCGTGCAGCTTTGACTCGTGCAGGCCGAGCGTCGAGATCAGCGCGATCGCCGTATTTCGGCTAGTGCTCTGCTCCATGACGGCTTGCTTCAGCTGGGCGATGGTTTTGAGCGCGCCCGGGCGATGATGCAGGTCCCGGTCAAACGCCAACTCGAAGACGCGGTGCCCGAGGGCTAAGTCGGGGGTTGTGGTCGCAACGGACGGGAGCAAGGATCGCGCGATCGAATGTTGACCGGTAAGCAGTGCCTTCTCGAGATCGGCCCATTGGGAACCGACCTCCAGATCTTGCGGTGCCGTGAAGCCCACCACGGATGCCTTGGCGAGCAGCTTGTCCGCGGCGGCAGACTCCGAGCGCTGGTTGAGCACTTCGACGATGCGCCAGAAGCTGCGGTCGCGCATCTCGAGACAGAGAGACGCGAGCGCGATCATGTCTGCGACCGGTACCGTGTCGACCCCTTCGTGTGTATGAATCGCCCGAGTCGCACGATCAAGGTAGGCATTGACGTAGATTCGGGCGGCCACACCGGAGCACGCCGCCCACGCCCGGCTTGCCGTCAAGAGGTCGAGGTTGGTGATCGACCAGTTGTCCAGCACGACGCCTCCCGATGGCGCTTCAGTCATCACGGCGCGGCTGACCGCAAACACGCCGTCTGCGACGAGCTGGGCAAGGGTCGTCCGGATCGCGTCCAGCGGCAGGCTGTGCGCGTCGGCGAGCTCGCCAACAAGTGTCGAGAAGGCGTCGGTGGGATTGGCATCGCGATCCAGCACAAACCACGCGGCGACCGCGTCGACCGCCAGCGGCCCGCGCTGGCACACGGCATCCCACTTCTCGTCGGACCATGTCTCGATCGGTAGACGGGCATCCATCGGCAGCTCGGCCAGCAGTGTCCGCGCCAGCTCCCACCGGAGCGAGCGATCAATCAGCGGGGAGCGACCTGACAGCCTCTGGCGCAGCGAGTCGGCGATGACCGCGGCCGGCATGCCGCGCAGCGCCTCAATTACCGACGGGACCTGGCAGCTGGCGTACGTGAGCAGGCTCGCATCGGCGTGACTGATCTGATCACCCGTCGCCACAATCTCCCGGTATGCCGCAATGGCCGGAAGATGCGCGAGGTCGACGCTCGCCATGGGCTCCGCCGGTTTGGGTCGACCGCAGATGAGCACCCTCGTGCTCGCAAACGCAGACCCTTCTCGCAGTGGCCGCGGAACATCCTGCTGGGCGACGACACCGGCCAACTCGGCGGTGATTGCGTCTGCAGCCGTTCCGTCCCGGCCGTTAATCGAGCAGCTCCACGAACCCGACAGGTCCGGCGCAAGGGTGCTGAGCGGGCGATAGTGGTAGTTGAGAAGCCGCCGGTGTTGCCGACGTATCGGTGCGCAGACAGGGAGCACCGGCGGGTCGTCCCAGTCAGGCGGCTCACGGCTGACATAGAGGACAGGAATTGGCACGCCCGCACGGTCGAGTGGGCCAGAGGACTCCACGGCGCACGAAAACGCGTCGATCAGGGAAGCCCGGCGGCCGAGATATTCGCGGTAGAAGGCTGCGATGAAGTCCGTCGCAGCCGCGTCCCCGATCGAGGTTCGCATGGCGATCACGGCGGTCGGAATTCCGGCAACCAGATCAACGGCCATCGACGCCGACGCCACTCCGCGCGGACCGGTGAGGTGATCGTGTGTGTATCGGGTGAGCTCGAGGCCACCTGTCCAGGCGACGGAAAAGAAGCCGGACAGATCTGAGTCGCTCGAGCTCTCGCAGCAGTTCAGGACAACGACGTCCGGCGGGCAACTCGCCCATGCTCGTGTCATCGCCTCCGCCGTGATCGCCGGGTCAAAGCCGGCAGGACTCGGACATCGCATCGCCGTGCCGGTACCGTGACCGGCGAAGTGGACGAGCCCGCGCCCTGCCGATCTTGTGAGGAAGTCGTCTGTCGTGACTGTCACGAAGAGCTCGCGATACTCGTGTCCGCCGGCAGCGGCAGCATCCTCGAGGCGCTCCGCCTCGGCATGTAGGCGCAGGTAACGGTCGTTGGGGCAGAGCGCGAACGCGCCGAGGACCCCGCCACGGTGCTCACCGCGAGAGCGGTCGGCGTCCGCGATCACGATGCGTCTCACGACAACCACCGACGGGTCCTCGAACAGGAGCTCCAATGGGAGCGCTGACGCCCCGCGGTCCGACGGGAGTGCCTCCAAATGCAGAGCGCCGACGGCCCGTGAGGAGATTGCCGACGCTATCTCACCGCCGATGGCGCCCACGAGCGATTCCCGCAGCCTGCTGCGCACGGCCGGATCGGGCGGACCGACGCCCGGACGCGCTCGGTCAACCAATTCTTGGTCTCGCGGATCGTCGAGTTTCAGCTCAACGCTCGAAGCGATGAACAGGCCGCGCGGCCCCGTCAGCTCCCAATCCCACCGAAACGGACCGTAGTGGCGCTTGATACTGAGGAGCAAGGTCTCGGCCATGGCTGAAGCTTGGCTCAAAGTACTCTTGTGAGAGACGGAGGGCGGGCATGACGCAGCGAGGGCCGCCCGACCATCTCAGTGGAGAAGTGCAGCCGCCCACGGCGTCGTGCGAGAGCTAGGTGCGCGCCGAGTCCGTCGGCGCGTTCGTGCAAGTCGGAATCGGCGAGCTGTCCCGTGAGGTCCGCTGTGCAGCCAAAGGCCCAAACGCGGAGGCTTGGGCCTGGGCTGTACGTCCGTCTCGCCGTCGTTACTCGCGTCCGCCGCCGCTCTCGCGCAGCGTGACGTCCATCTCCGGCATGTCAAACAGGACCGACCCGGAGTCGATCGTGCCTGAATTCCCGCCGGACGGGGTGCTGTCTGGGGCGACAACGGGCTGATCAGGAATGGATACTGGCGTGACTTGCGGCGTGGAGTCCTCGTCCTGCGGCATGAGAATCGCTCTCCGTCATCCGAATTGCAACAACACCGGCGAGGAGGACAATAACGGTGACGGCGGCCGCAAAGACGCGGAAGGCCACAGCCAACCGGTCGGCCTTGCACGTGTTGACCTTGCGGGCCTCCTCGACCGCGAAAATGCTGCCGCGCAGCAGCGTACCCTGAACCATCGCGGGATCTTTGTTGAGGTAGCCCACGGTCGGCCATCGACGCAGCTCGTTCACATGCAGCACGATCCGGAAGACCCGGGGCCGCACGGCGCCGACGGCGAAGCCCAAGGATGCCAGCAGCAGGAGCAGCGTCAGGATCAACAGAACGGCCCACAGCGTTCGAGCGCCTGTGCCCACTTGAGCGCCGCCGATCGCCACAGCAAACGCCACGCCCGCGACAAGAAGCGCCAGACCGGCGGCCATCAGACCCGCCGCCTTTTGGTCGATTCCGTTCGCGCGGTCTACCTCTTGCGCGGCGATCTCACGCGCTCTTGCCTCCAGCGTCGTGGTATTCGCCCGAAAGTTTTCGCTCAGCTCCACGATCGAACCCTCGCAGCCACAGCGGCGGGTATCGCTCGATTCCGCCTCTCGGCAGCTCTTCGGGGTTGCGAGGTCAGCCGCGAGCGGTATTCGCTCAACCGGACAGGCCCTCTACGTAGGCAGTCCCGCGGATCAACGTCGTGCCGCACCACCACCCTGTCCTTGACCAGTCCGAATCATCGTTTCCGCCGCACGACGCGGCCGCAGTGAGGATCGCCTCGCTCCGCTGCCGCGCCTCATCCTCGGTGGTCGCCGCGAGGAGGGCCTGGACATCGACCGTGTCTGCAACTGGCAGAGAGACATCGCTGACTGCGGTGACGTGCGTGGTCCGAGCCAACGCGATCGGCAAGAACAGCCAGCCGCATCGCCGAGTTCGTCACCACCCTGACGCTTTAATCGGAATCGGACTGGCCACACCGTCATGCGACGGGCGTCCCTCGACTGCCATGCCCCGGCTTGTCGCAAGGCAATATCCAGCAGTGGCAGCCGCGCCCGTTCGTGCCCGAGCCCGATCGCCGCGTCTGTGCCAGACCAGCAGCCGAATACGCGTGACGAATAGGCGTGGAACAGTCAGACCGGAGTCCGCTAAGCATGGCTCGGGGACCTGCTCTTCTCGTCCCAGGCGCATCTCGGCGCCGTCGTGCGCAGACCAGCTTTGCGCGGAAAGCAGGCTCCCCAGCGTAGCCAACGAGACGCCTGAGTTGGACGAAGGGTGGTACCGAACTTGATGACCTGATCACGACTGCTTTGTCGGACGTGAGCCAGCGTCTGCCGATCCTCAGACAACGCGATTGGAGATTCTCCATTGCGCTCGTGCGCGGGCAGGCGTCAGCAGCAGAGCCTGCCGAGGCCGCACCAGCTTGCGTCCCGCCGCTGGCCTCTAATCAGCCGGAGGCAGCTCGACGAGCCGCTGGGCCAGCTCTCGCGGGCGGGACAGCATCGGCAGATGGCCACCGGCCATCTCGTCGATTTCGAGACCGAGTCGCTCGCGCGCGATGCGACGCTGGAAGTCAACCGGAAAGAGTCGATCGCCTGTCGGTATCAGAACCCGTGTGGGCACTCCGGGCCACGTGTCGAGCGGCCATGGCTCCACGAACATGCCTTCCCCGGGCGCACCCTGGAAGCGCTCGTTGGCTCGGGCGACGGCAGGCTCGACGTCATGGAGAAAGACCTCAGCTATCGCATCGCGTCCCCAGGTGCTCATCGGCCCGTGGTGCCCGAGAATCTCGGCGATCGCCTCCTCATGCCGGGTGTTGCCCCACCATTCGCCCGCTGTCTCCCGCGGCTTGGGGATCATCGGCGCCAGAAGGATGAGCTGCGCCACGGGTACTCGCGCGGCGAGCGACTGGGCGACGACGACGAGCTCAGCATCATCTGGTAGCGCCCGCACGATGGCGTCGGCGTGATCGCTCGGTCGCGCCTGCTCATCCCGCAGGGGTAGAGGGGGTGCCAGAGCGCGGTGACCAAGATCCCTCAACGCCTCAATCGTGGCGGCGTACACGAGCGGGTCGGTTCCCGCGCCTGGGATCAGGACGAACGTCCTCATGCAGTGAGTCTGGCAGCTGAAGGACGCGCTGGACAGTCCTCCCCGACGTTCCATCTGACGCGCCCGGTGCCGGGCCTCGGCGCGGGATGTGTACGTCAGCGTTTGCGGTGCGCCGCGAGGAATGCGCGCACACCGGCGTCGGCGTAGCGGTTCAGCTCGGTGGGGGTCGCGGGTTCGTCCTCGCCGAGCAGCGTTGCCTGGTTGAGCGGGATCGACATTACGAGCCAGTTGAAGTGCGCCGCCGCGAGGGTGGGGTCGGGGAGTTCCAGCTCGCCGCGTGAGGCGAGCCGCTCGAACGTGCTCGCCAGCGCATCAATCGTGCGCCCTGGCCCTCGCTCATAGAAGAGACGGCCCAGCTGAGGAAAGCGGCCGGATTCGCCGATCACCAGCCGTCGCAGCTTTAGTAGGCGCGGATCCATCACCGCGCGCAGCTGACCGCGGGCGAAACGGCGCAAGTCCCGCTCGAGGTCGCCGGTGTCCCGGAGCTTCAGCACTTCGTCGGTGTTGGAATCGGCGATCTCGTCGACCTTGGCGGTGACGATCTCTGAGAACAGACGCTCCTTATCGGCGAAGTTCTTGTAGACCGTCTGCTTAGAGACACGCGCAAGGGCAGCGACCTCGTCCATGGTCGTGCCCAGATAGCCGTTGCTCAGGAACACCGTCGTGGCAGCTTCGATGATCGCCCTGCGCTTGCGCGCCGACCTGTGCTCACCCTCGAACTCTGCCGGCGTGTGGGCTGCACTCGTCACCGATCCAGAAGTGTACTAGGCAGTCTAGTTCTGTGGTACTGAACGGTCTAGTTCTACTTTGGCTGAGAGGAGCGTGTCTCGATGTCCGATGTTCACGTTTTGTTGAACGGTCGCGTGTTCGGCGAGCAGCCGAGATGGCACCAAGGCCGCCTGTGGTTCTCCGACTGGGGCTCGCAGGAGGTGATCGCAGTCGATATGCACGGCAACAGCGAGGTCATGCTCCGGGGTGAGTCGTTTCCGTTGTGCGTCGACTGGCTGCCCGACGGCCGGCTACTGGTGGTCTCGGCGCGCGATGGGCTGCTCTTGCGGCGCGAGCAGGACGGGTCACTGGTGACGCACGCCGACCTGAAAGCGGCGTCTGACCCTGCAGCGGTAAACGAGCTAGTCGTTGGCGCGCACGGCAACGCTTACGTCAACGGCGGCGGCTTTGACCTGATGGCCGGCGAGCCGTTCGCGCCCGGGATCGTCGCGCTCGTCACCCCCGACGGCTCGGCTCGCCGGTCGCCGACGGCTTGGGGTTTCCGAACGGCATGCTGATCATGCCCGACGACCGGACGCTGATCGTCGCCGAGTCGTACGCCAAGCGGTTGACCGCGTTCGACATCGACGCCGACGGGGGCCTGTCGAACCGGCGCGTGTGGGCCGATCTCGGCGAGGGCGTCCCGGACGGGATCTGCGCCGACGCCGAGAACGCCGTCTGGTACGCGGACGTCCCCAACAAGCGGTGCGTGCGCGTCCGCGAGGGTGGGGACGTGCTCGACACGGTCGAGCTTGACCGCGCCTGCTTTGCGTGCGCCCTCGGCGGCCCGGACGGAGCGACTTTGTTCATGGTCGCCAACGAATGGCGAGGCCCAGCCAACATGCTTCAGGGGCGCGACACACAGGTCCTGATGACTCGGGTGCCCGCGCCCCGCGCCGGACGGCCTTAGGAGTCCGAAACCTGCCCGCGAAAAGGAGGATGAGAGATGGGAAAGGTGATTGTTATGAATGGGCTGACGCTCGACGGCGTCATGCAGTCCCCGGGCCGCCCCGACGAGGACCCCCGGGGTGGCTTTGATCGCGGCGGCTGGGGGGTCCCATACGGTGACGAGACGATGGTTGCCACGTTGGGCGAGCGGCTGGCTGAGCTGACGGGTGGAAGACACGCATGGCTGTTGGGGCGCCGGAGCTACGAGGAGCTGCTGAGCTACTGGAACACCCAAGGGGGGCCGTTCAAGGATTCGCTCAACGACACTCACAAGTATGTCGCCTCTCACGACCCCGAGACGAGGCTCGAGTGGCCGAACTCGACACTGCTGCACGGCGATGTGCCGGCCGCGGTAGCCGATCTCAAGCGGCGCTCCGAGACGACCCTTGTGATTATGGGCAGCGGCGTGCTGATCGGCTCACTGATGGCCGCCG
>CAVZLM010000006.1:0-74159 GCA_963776185.1 uncultured Solirubrobacterales bacterium | reverse complement strand
GGCTGGATGTTCCAGAGTGGGGGAAACCCCGTAGGCACCCCTCGGCAGAGTCCTGATCCATTGACGCCCCTTCTCTCCAATCGCTTGCAGAAGGGCGCCAACCCCCAACCAACCCCTTCCGCCAAACCTCCTCCCTTCAGCAGGCGGGGACTATGCCCAGTTGGGCTTCCCGCCTGCTGTCATTGACTCCATCGATTTTCTAATTGCTCGCCACGGCGTCGGCAGCATGCTGACATCCTTGAAGCGAACGTAGTTGTGAGCCGGTTACACGGCGCACCCTCCCGGCCGAGGGCCATCAATCATCTGCCGTGAAGAGCCTGAAGTGAGCGGATGCGAGCGGTCTCCAGAACCCCGCAAACAATCTCCGCAGGAGATGAAGCCTGTGAGCGGAGGCGAACGGTCTAGGGCGGGGAGGGGTATTAATCACCAACAAAAAACAAACCACGTAGTGGTTGAGGCCTTGTCGAAGGATCTAGAGCGAACGGATGTGAGCGGTCGGGGTGGGCGGGCCATTAATCATCTAAAACTATTCCCGTCAGGGAATCAGGAATCCCCAAACCTCCTCGCCAACCGGCCCTCACCAAACTTCCAAAACTCGACAGGCTTCCCCGACAAACTCCGGGAGCCCTCACGCACGTACGCGATGCAGCCGAAAAACGCATGCACCCCTCGGCACGGTGGCTGCACGCTGGGTGGGCCATCAATCCTCGAGCTCTGATCGGGTGCGAGGTGGGTGCGGGCTGGGTGGGCCATCAATCCTCGAGATTTGATCACCTAATCGCCTGCCTTCATACTCTCCACAATCCCCGAAGAGCCTTCATGCTCTCCACAATCATCTGAGACAGACCGCAGGAACGCACGAGAAGCAACACTCGATAGGAACTTAATACGCTTTCCTTTAGAAAAACGAAAAATGGAGAGCCACCAACAGTATCTGGTTCCCCAGCATTCAAAGCCTGGAGCACCAACAAGTCTTGCTTGACAGCCAAATCGCCATAGCTATCCGGTGTGAGCGCCCCTGATCCCGGCGTTATCGGCGAATCGGCAATACTGCCATGGTATGTTGGCCTGACGGCGGTTTTGCGACATTTGTCAAACCTGGCGCGGTTTTGGATAACGGGGAGTTTTTAGGCCGGCTGGGTCTGGAGACACGTCCGTAAACCTGTCATCAAAACGCGGTGATATCGCGCACCGTCCCTTCTCCTTCGTCCGGTCGCGCCCATATTGTGTGCGGTCGTGGTAGCTACTCGCCATCGGGACATCCGGGTTATCGGAGGCCTCTCGAGAAGAGGCCCGGAATCGATCAGGACGACCGCGAGCGTGAGAAGTTCCCGTCAACCATGCTGCTCCCGGTCTCGCGCCGGCTGCCAGTTGCTGTACCCAGTCTTTTCCACAATGCGTTGCTGTCCCGTCGAAATTTGAAAAGTAGCCGCAGATACCCGCCAACCGGCTGGCCACCGCAGCGCTCCGGTGTCCAGGGCTCCAGGCCGTCCCAACCGCAGCCTAATCTTCGCGCGCGCGTCTAACTACTGCATTCCCGACTGTGGCCTCGCGGCTGAGCGACTTGATCTCGGGAGAGGAACGGGACAAGGACCACCCATCAGGCTTACGGTGCCGCTCTACGCGTTGATGGGTTCTGGCTGCGGCTTGCGCTCATCGTTGCTGACAAGCTCGAGGTGTGCGCCGAGTGCGGCGGCGATCGCCTCGATCGTTGTGCGGGTCGGGTTGCCCAGCCCGCGCTCGTAGCGGCTGATGTCTGCCTGGGAAAGTTCCGCGCGCTCTGCCAGCTCGGCTTGGGTGAGCCCGGCGGCCAGGCGCAGCGCGAGCAGCTGGCCGGCCAGGTCGAAGCGGCGCATCTGGGCGTCCAGACGGGCGCGCTGCTCCTCGTCGTAGCCGGCGCGGACTTCCTCGATGTAGTCGTTCAGCTTCGTCGCCATGTCCGACACAGCATGGCATATATCTCATACCCCGTCAAGCTCAACAGGGGGTGGGCGGGGACTCAATTCCTCCGACCGCGCCGGCGGGGCGACCGCGGCGCGCCGGCGCGGCGGTGGTGGGCTTGCTCGGCCTGCCACTCCTTCAGGTAGCCGCGGGCCCGCTCGATCTCTTTTTGCTGGTGGCGGTCGCTGGATCGGCGGCCCTTGTCGTACCCGCTGAGCAGCAGGATCAACCGGTTCCCGTGGGCATGGAAGAACACCCGCAGCAGGATCCTCTCCGGGGAGCCATCCGGAAGTTCCTCCTCTTCGGTGTCGCTGTGACCGGCGAGGACCTCCCGCTCGTCGTGGCGCAGCCGCAGCTCCGCCAAGCCACCACCCAGGTTCTTGCCCCACTCGGACTTGCACACGTCCAGACCGTTGCGCGCCAAGACGAACTTCAGTGCCGCCAACAGCGCCTCGCGCTTGTCCTCGCTCAGCGAATCCAGAAACTTCCGGACCGGCTCGCTGCCGTCGGCGCGGCCAAAGAACTCAATCTCATAGCCAGCCGGGGGCTTCGTGTCCGTCATGTCGGTCCCCTCATCGCCACAGTTATACTTCTTGTTGGAAAGCCTCGGTGGACCGCTGACCTCGGTCATGTCGCCGGGGCTAAGTCGTTCTCGGCCCCTCGTCGGCACCGGCGTCGTCGCGCCCATCGATCTGAAGCCCTGAGCCGCTTCGGTGCCCTCGCTAACGCCTTCGCAGTTCATCGGCGCCGAAGTGCAGCGTCAGAACTTACACCGCATCCATGTAATCGCCTGACGTCCGCAGAGAGTTCTGTGCTAACGGCTCCGCAGGATTCAGCGAACGTAGTTGTGAGCGTCACCGGGCGGGGATGTCATACAGGTCGTCATACATCTGAGAGCTCATAGCGGCGGAAGGCCTGAAGCGAGACGGATGTCTCGCGGTCTCCAGAAGCCAACAAACTTCCACCGAGGGGCCTCCATCCTCACCCACCACGTCGTCAACCCAAACGCAGATGCTCATCCAACGTGGCGTTCAACAGGTTCGTTTCTTCCTCGTCCTCCGTCATCGACGGCTAGCTGGCCCCCAAAAAGACAGCTTGGCCCTTTCCGCCGACTGTGTGTCGCGCCGGCCTCCCCGCTGGCAGAGCGGATGCAGACAACTGTCTGCTTGAAACATCCGCTCGAATCAGGTAAAAACTGGGGCAGGGCAAGACGTTGAGAGGGAGGGGGTGGAGCACCAGGGTCTAGTTGCCGACCACCGATAGCAAGCTCGTCCATGGATGGACGGTCTCGGGGATGTCCCTTGGGCCCGGTCGCCAGCATGGAAGCCGTCTCGGTCGGGGACCGCGGTGTCACCGTGCTTGACCAGATGGCAAGAGCCCACGGCCCCGCCGCCGAGCAGGGTCGTTCGAGGCACGAAAAGCCTCGCCCGCGAAACGCAGCACAGTCCCCCGCCTTGGGGGCGAGCGGCAAGAACGTCCATCGCGGAGTGCCCGTAGCGGCTAGGGACCGGTAGGCTCGATGGTGTGGAGGACACATCTAGCTCGAACCTGCCCCAGACGGCGGATACAGGCTTGCCGGATGCGAGCTATGCCGAGGTGCTCGTAGACATCAAGACGCGGGTCGATGCGGCTCGTGTGCGGGCGCTGCGTGCGGCGAACGCGGAGTTGATGGGCGTCTACTGGCACATCGGGCGGCACATCGCCGAGCAGCAGGACGCCGCACCGGTCAAGCGTGGCCACACGGCGCCGAAGATCATCGAGCGCCTCTCCGCCGATCTCCGTGCCGCCTACCCGGACGCAACCGGTTTCTCGCCGCGGAACCTAACCTATATGCGCGACTTCTCCCGGGCCTGGACCGAGGATTCAATCTTGCAACGCGGCGTTGCAAGATTGCCCTGGGGGAGCATCATCGAGCTGCTGGGCATCCGTGACCCCGAGGTGCGAGCCTGGTACGCCGAGCGGGCCGGCGAATGGACGCGGCCCGTGCTTCAGCACCATATCGCCAACGACCTGCACCTCTCACAAGGCGTAGCGCCCAGCAACTTCGAGCGCGCTTTGCCCCCCGGCGATGCCGAGGCCGCGCAGGCACTGACCCGCGACCCTCTGATCGTGGACTTCATCCGGGGCACGCCGGGCCGTGAGCGCGATCTCGAACTCGCGCTGCTCGCCGACATCGAGCGCTTTATGACCGCGCTCGGCAAAGGTTTCTCCTTCTACGGACGCCAACTCGCGCTCACGGTCGGCGACCGCGACTTCGCCACCGACCTGGTCTTCTACCACCACCCCCAGCGCCGCTTCGTGGTCATCGAGCTGAAGATCGGCGAATTCGACCCCGAGCATGCGGGCAAGCTCAACTTCTACGTGAGCACCGTCGACGACCAGCTCGCCGGCGAGGACGATGCCCCCACCATCGGGATCCTCCTCTGCGCTACCCGCGATGAGGCTGTCACCGAGATGACCCTCCGCGGCATCGCTAGCCCGATCGCTGTCGCAAGATGGAAGGCCGGCTCAGAGATGACGATGACCGAGGAGCCTACGGTCTCGCCGGGGATGCGGGCCGAGCTGGCAGAGATGCGCGAGGTGGAGGCAGAGCTCACCGCTTTCGCCACCCGTCAGATCGCCGCGATCGAAGAGACCACAACCGACCCCGGCCAAGACGTCACGTAGCTTCTGCTTGAGTCCGCACGCTGCGTCGTTGAGGGTGGCGGGCCACGACTATCGAGCCTCAGGATGGGGGGTGGGGCGACCGAACGACCAAAGGTCCGCGCTCGACAACTCCTCAGCTTTTTTGTACAATCGGCTCGCCTCATTTGGGAACACTCCATTGGGCGGGCGAACGTGGGGTTTACGTGTAGCTCGTCTGCCCTCCTTTACGGCATGCCGCCGTGCGGACCAGCTTCGGCCGGAGCCCCGCACGGCACTTGTCGCTGCTCCGCTCGCCGCGATCCTGTCACTGCTCAGCTCGCCGCCAACTTGTCGCCGCTCATCTCGCCGCGACGGAGCGCTCGACTGGCCTGGGCAAACGGGTCGACTCAAAGGCACTCTCGCGAGAACCCCGGGTCTATGACGCCGATCGCGAAGTTCCCACAGCACACCGGCCGGAACACGACGGTGGTCAGATTAACCGAAACCGCACGTCGCAAAATTGATGAGGTTAAAACATCAGGCAGACTGCCACCTTAAACAAAACCGGCCCCAGACGTCTCCAGGGCCGGTCAGCGCACTCAGATCAATACCTAACGGATCAATGTAAAGGCGGGTCGGAGTGACTCTTCTTCGGTTGGTTCCCTTCAGATCAATGTAAAGAACCTTCACTAATATACACGGCTCTTAGGACGTTTTAGTGAAATCTAGGCACTTAACACAAATACGTTACAATTGGTGAATCGACCGGCCGGTGGCAGTCCCGTCGAAATTTGAAAGGTAGCCACAGATACCCGCCGACCGGCTTCCCCACCCCGCCGGCTGCCCTCCACCATTGAAGCTTCCCGCTTCGCACCACGTTCACGCCAACTTGACGCTCGACCAATCGCCGGCGCGCCAACTTGCAGCGTCCACCGCCACAGGCCGTCCCAACCGCAGCCTAATCTTCGCGCGCGCGTGTAACTACTGCATTCCCGACTGTGGCCTCGCGGCAGAACCGCCCCCAGATACCCCTCGCAGCCCATGTGTTGACCGCCATCCCCCCGCTGTGCTAGCCTGCGGTTGCAGCCGGGAGGACCGCTTGACGGTACCCGCTCCGTCGGAAGGGACTGCATTGCGGTGCTCGCTCTGACGGACCCGGCCGCTTCCTCTGCCAGAAGAGGTGGCTGTGTATTCGCTCTACCTCGATGCTTCTGGTACTCACGGCGCGAGCCCCGTCTACATCTTGGCGGGGTTGGCTGTCCACGAGCAGGACGCTTACCACCTGCAGCAGCGTTTTGCGGCTCCGCTCGCCAAACTGCCCGGCGGCCCCGATCCGCGCGACTACGAGCTGCACGCCACGGAGATGAAGAGCCCGCGAGAGCAGACGAGCATTTGGCAGGGTGTTCCGGACACGGTGCGTTTCGAGATCTTGCGGGCAAGCTTTCGTGCGCTCAAAGGCTACAAACCGAGGAACCCTCAGCATCCGCGCGTTTACTTTGGGGCGGTCGTTGAGCGCTCGTATCCCGACCATGAGGAACGCGCTTGGGATGAGGTGCTTCACCGCTTTGATGAGATGCTGACTCGCCAGGGACACGAAAGCGGCGAGCATCAACGCGGGATCGTGATCCATGATCGCAGCGCCACCGAGCGTCGCGTGCAGAACTGGGCCGATCGCTGGCGGCTGATCGAGAGCCGGATCGGGGTGCTGACTCATCTCGTCGACGTTCCGTTCTTCGCCGACTCGCAGGAGAGCAGGCTTCTACAGGCGGCCGATTTCGTCGCCTGGTCGTTGTGGCGCTACTACGGTCTGGGGTCTGCCGATGAGCAGTGGGTCAAAGGACGTCGGAGAGTGAAGTGCCTGGAGTAAGCGGATGTGAGCGGTCTCCCTACATCAATAGAGAATCAACAACACGGGCATACGTACCGCCGCACCGAGCCTCGCCACGGGAGCGATCTTGTTTGCGGCGGCGCTTGTTGCGTCGTGGGATGGTCTTTTCGGCGTTGGAGTCGTCATCGTCAGGTCCATGAAGAAAGGTGGGGGCCGTGGGCAGGGGAGTCCACGACCCCCAGAGAGCTAAGCACCACCGGTGAATGCAAAGCTCCCCCTGAGCGCCACCGGAGAGGTGAGGGTGGCACCCAAGCTCTGATAACCAGGCACGACTACAGCGCACGCGCGCTTCGAGAAACTCGACTCGAGTTCACGTGGCCCGGCTATCTAGAAACTAAGAAGTCCTGTCATATCCAGATGTCCCCTGCTTTCCCCCGCGAACGTGACTTTGGCTGCCCAACGAAGCTACCTCTGATCTCTAAAGACCACCTAATAACATAGTGTTTTTATGGCGTCGTCGCAAGCTTTTCTTCCCGCAGGCCGACACGATCCTTCGCCCTTGGCAATATCGGTCAAGGCTTGCGTTCTCTGCCAGGGGAGCGGTCCTGGACGGCTGGTGGCGATGTAGCGGGCCCGACACCGACTCAGGGCGCGCCGGACTGAGATGTCGAGAGAGAGTCAGACATATTGAAGTGACCAGCGGCTGAGGCCGCCGTTGGGATCTACCCGCGGCCGCTCCCGAGCAATGAGCCGTCTCAAAGCCTGGGACCGCGGCGCCGCCGCGCCGGGCAAGACGGAATCAGCCCACGGCCCCGCCAAGGCGGCGGTCGTTCGAGGCACATAAAGCCTCGCCCGCGAAACATGCACAGTCCCGCCCGGGGGCAAGCGGCAACAACAGTAGGATGCGGACCTCTGTGTGGTAAACTTCGTTCTGCGGGTGAGGGCCTCTGGTCTTTAGCCCGTTTTTCTTTTAGGCGTCTCTTCTTGATAACTGACGTGATGAGATTCCGGAATCCCTGCATCACTGCGCGTGGGCTCGCCTCGCCCCGTCAGTTATTCGGAAGAGAATCCTTAGGCTTTCGGGGAATCTCCACTGTGGGCTTTAGCGGTCGCGCGGGTGCTCCGTCTCTGGGAGTCGGTTCCGAGACGTTCTTCTCCCACGTCCAGACGGCGATCGTGTTCCTCGACGAGAGCGGGGCGATCTCGTCGACTGGTTCTTCGCGGTCGGTGCTCTCAGGCTCGTCGAGTAGCTGCAACGAGTGGTCGTTACGAATATCTTCCGGCGCGATTCCAAGTCTACGGACCCTTTGCAGCTGGTCGACATCATGGCCTCGGGCGTGACTTGCGAGTTTCACCAGACCGTGGGACTCGCTGGCCAAGGCTCGTCAAAGGCGCTGCTTGTCGACAAATTGAGGACCGCGTTCAACGTGACGAGTTTCCTGGAAGGCTGCCGAGAGGGCCAACTAAACGTGCAGCTCTATCGGGACGAATAAGAATCACAATCACTATAAATATGGGTCCATGGCGCCGATCCCCACGAGTCGATACCTAGGCGACCGGAACAACACATTGACCGTCAATGGTTACGGTCACATCGCCTAACGAGTAAGCAGTGAAACGTGCAGCAAGCCGCTGTCCGCCCATTAAACGCAAAAGGGAGCGCCCCGGCCGGCAGGAATGCGATCCGATACACGCTGTGGCTGACTCGCTCCAGTCGCCCGCGGCGCGCCATCTGCGCGACGCTGTTCGGTGCATACCCCACGCTGCGGGCGTCTTGCAGGGTGAGCAGCCCGCATTGGTCGGCGGCAAGCTCGGCGAGTTCGGCAAAGCGATCGGTGGGCAAGTGCGCAGAATAGGGCATTTTGTTCCCTTTCAAGCATCTTCTTTGACCGCGGCACATGCCATGCTCCAGACGTGGCGATCACCACGCTCATCACAAACCGTCCGTGGGCCGGCACGGCTTCGACGCGCACGCTTTTTCAGCGGGTGCGGACTATGCGCAGTTGCGCTCCGCACGTGCTGAGATTGACCCAATCGACTGTGTACTTGCCCGCCGGGGCGTAGCGGGCTGGCTGAGTTCACCGAGGGGTACTAACGCCTTGGTGATATCTCCGATCGGCGTTCTTGCTACTTGTGGTGGTCTCGTCGGCGCCGATCGGCAGCCAACGTGCACCCGCATCCAGCTCATTTGTCCGACGGGCCGGAGATGTCCGTGGACCCCGCGCTGCGGGGCTCCGAGCGCGCGCAGGTGGGCGAAGTGTCGCTCCCGAGTGCAGACGTCGTGGTCCAAGACGGCGGCAAAGCGCTCGTGAAGCTCGCGTGCACCGGAGCTTCAGGCTGTCGCGGCAAGCTCACACGGGCGATAAAGAGCGCCTCGATGGTCAAGCGGAAGAAGAAGACCGCGATGATCACGATCGCGACCGCGAACTTCTCCATAGCTGGCGGATCAAAGCAGGCTGTGATGCTCAAGCTCGACGGACCCAGTCTGCTCCTGCTCGGCGCCAGTCACGGGTCGTTCACCGGCACCCTGAAGATACTCGAACTCGATTCGGGTCCTTCCGTCACACAAGTCGACAACGTCGCCTTGCTGCTGGACAAAGCCAGCCGCGGCCACACCAAAAAGAAGAGATGACACGCGTCTGCTCGTGGTCGCGCAGAGCTTCCCGAGACCGAGGTAGTCGCACGGCGGTGCAGGAGCAACTCCACGCAGGGCAAATACTGTGTACGTGTCCGACGCCTGGGTCTACATGCTTCGCTGCCGAGACAGCTCGCTGTATACGGGCTGGACCAGCGACCTGCAGCGACGCATGGACCGCCATGCCGCCGGGAAGGCCAGCCGCTACACCGCCAGTCGCCGGCCGGTCGAGCTGGTGCTCGCGCTCGCGATGGACGATCGTCGTGCCGCCCGCCGCGAGGAGGCCCGCATCAAGATGCTCTCGCGAAGCCAGAAGCTTGATCTGATCGAGCAGGCCGGGCGCACCTCCGGCTGAGAGGCTGCGTGCGCTGAGGTATCCGCATCGGCGGCTCGCTCCTCGGGTGGGCCGCATGCCCGACGCTCCTCAGGTTGTTCCAGATCGCGTTGATCGCGCTTATCCTTGGGGTGTGTCCGAGATCGATCTTTCGCCGCTCGAGGGCGGCCAGCTCTTGGTCAGCCTCTGCAACGGGCTCGTGGGACTGTTCCGCGAGTTCGCGGGACGAGGGCCCAGCAAGTGCCAGGCCCACTGGGCCGGCAGCGATCTGATCGTCGTCATTCTCAGCGGCGGATTCACAACCGCCGAGGAGACGCTCTTCGAGGCGGGTCATGGCATGGCTGTGCGCGATTCCCAGCACGCGCTCTCAGATGTGCTCGAGGTGAAGATGACCGAGCTCGTGCAGAACACGACCAACCGCAAGGTGCAGGCGTTTATGAGCGCTTCTCATCAGCATCCCGATCTGCGCGCCCTGTTCTTCGTGTTCGAGCCTCACGAGCAGTAGACCGGAGAGAGCGGCGAGCACCCGCCGGCGGCGGGACGCTGGCGGTGCTCACAGAGGAGCGAGCACGAACACCTCGCTGGCCATGTCGTGTTCGAGATCGAATCCGCTGATGGCCGTGAGCACATCACGGCCGGTGATATGAGAGACGCGAGACCTGAATAGCGCCTCTGTCGAGTCCTGCCAGAGCATGCGCGTGGTGAGCACGCTGTCTCGCCTGCCGGCATTGGCCAGCGCCTTCTCCGCGGATGTGAACACGTCCGTCAGCAGCGTCACCACCACATCGTGGTGGATGAATGTCCTGGATTGTAGTGGTGCTTGGCCGAACTTCTCCAAATAAAGTGCTGAAACGGCGTCCGAGACCAGGGCGCAGGTCGAATCTTCGGGTGCTGGGGGTGCGGCCATCGCTGGCTCCTTTGATGATCCTGTCCGTTTCAGAGGTGCCGCAGAGTGCGAGCGCGAGGCGGAGAGGACCAAAAGTTCCCAGAAGCGCCGAACCAGCATAGTCCCTCGGGTCGTGATCTGAAAATTATGGGCAGAGGGCTGGTGGCAGCGAGTGCCTGGTGCTACTGTGGCCGTACGGCAACGGTCTATCTGGACGCTTTGTCGAGCTTGTCCCGAAGGGGACGTGCGGCGGCCGCGCAAGCGAGCCGCGCGCCGGACTACTTCTCGCTCTGTGATCGACGCGCGACGAGGAGTACCCGGAAATGGGTAGCGAAGCTCCGAGTTTCCCAGTAGCCGACCAATCGGCCCATCCAGCAGCTCGCTCCCGAGTCACCACGCCGTCCGTCGAGGTGGCGGACGGCGTGGTCGCGATGGACAACGAGACCGTCGACCGTGTCGCCAACGCGGTTGTGACAGTCGTCCCATTTGGCCTGCTGGGCCTTGCGGGGTGGCTGGCATGGGGTGGAGCACTTCACTGGCAGGATCTCGTGGTGCTCGCAACCACCTACCTGCTGACCGGACTCGGGATCACCGTCGGCTACCACCGACTCTTTACGCACCGCAGCTTCAAGACAGGAAGGCCAGTTCGAGTCCTGCTGGCGATCCTGGGGTCAGCCGCAATCGAGGGACCGGTGATCGAGTGGGTCGCGACTCACCGCCAGCACCATCAGTTCTCCGATCATCAGGGCGACCCTCACAGCCCTCACGTCGGCCACGGCCATGGCTGGCTGGGTGCGCTGCGCGGTCTTGCGCACGCGCATCTCGGGTGGATCTTCAGGGGAATAGATCGTGCCAGCGAGGAGCACTACGCCAAGGACCTGCTCGCGGATCCCGCGGTTCGCTTCGTCGATCGAACATTTCTGCTGTGGGTGCTCGCGGGGCTGGCCCTCGCGTTTGGTCTGGGTGTGGCTCTGACCGGATCGATCATCGGAGGGCTCACGGGTCTGCTGTGGGGCGGTGCGGTGCGGATCTTCTTCCTGCACCACTTCACTTTCTCGATCAATTCGTTGTGTCACTTCTTCGGCCGCCGGCGCTTTGCTACAGGGGATGAGTCACGCAACCTCGCCTGGCTGGCGCTGCCGACGCTGGGGGAGGCATGGCACAACAATCACCACGCCTTCCCAACCTCTGCCAGCCACGGCCTGCGCTGGTGGCAACTCGATCCCTCTGGGTGGGTGATCTCGATCCTCGAGCGCATGGGGATCGTCTGGGGCGTCGTGCGCATAGCGCCCGATCGGCAACTACAAAAGACCCTGAGCGGCAGTTAGGCCGAGTGGCGCAGCTGGGGTCGGGTCTCAGGCGCTCATTGCGGGCTCGTCCTCGGCTTCGACCGCGCCCTCTGGTGGGTCATCATCGTCGAGCTCCGCGAACAGCGACGGGTCGCGGGTAGAGCCGCGGATCACATCGTCCGGCGATCCGTTCTCGAGCAGGCGGCCCTGACGCGTGCCGAAGTAGATCGCCTGCGGATGGTGGGCGACGAGCGCAAGCGTCGACTGCTCCGGTTCGGGCGCGTAGCCGTCGGTGATCTTCATGCCGATCTGCGAGAGGTTCAGCAGCTTCTCCACCTTCAGGTGCTCTGACTGCTCGGGCACCGCCGGGTAGCCCCACGAGTAGCGCCGGCCCTGTGTGGCCGGGATATCGAGCATCATGCGCGTCTGGAAGTGCAGCCACTCCGCGAGTCCCTCGGCGGTCTGGACGCCGAGTCCGTGCACGAACAGCTGCTCGGCGAACTCGCCGTCGGCCTCGAGCTTCGCCATCAGCTCGGTGACCTCACTGCCGACAGTCACCGCCTGCACCGAGATCACGTCGAGCTCCGCGGGGGGCTCGCCGTCGATCGCGGGCCTGTAGAAATCGGCCAGGCAGATGCGATCGCCCTTCGGCTGGCGCGGGCAGACGAAACGCGTCAGCTCGGTCGCGCGGTCCTCGGGGTTGAGCAGGACGATGTCGTTGCCGAGCGAGTAGCAAGGGAAGAAGCCGAGCAGCGCGCGCGGGCGCAGGTAGGTCTGCTCCTTCCACATGCGCTCCAGACGCGGGCGGAAGTCCTCGCGCAACAGCGTCTTCCAGGCCTCGCCTTTGACGCCCTTGCCACCCCAGTGCAGCTTGAACAGGACGTGCGTGTCGAGGTGGGGATAGACCTGCTCGAGATCTACGGGGATCTCCTTGACGCCCCAGAACGGCGGTGTCGGGATCGGCACGTCGGTGCGCACGGCCGAGCGGACGGAGTCATCGGCGAAGTTGAGATTCTCCTCGGGCTCCTCGCCTTTGGCACGGAACGCCGTCGCGCCGTCTCGCAGCTTTGTCAGCAGCGCCGCGTGCGCGTCATCGTCGATCAACTGGTCCATCACCGATAGGCCCTCGAACGCGTCCTTGCAGTAGAAGACCCCTGGCGCGTAGAGCTCCTCGGAGTCTTTCCCGCCTGGATACAGCGCGCGGTAGGAGAACGCTCTGTTGATCGCCGCGCCACCGATCAGCACCGGGTAGGGGAGACCCTTGGAGTGCAGCTCCTGGATCGCGGCCGGCATCTGCTTGGAGGTGGAGACCAGCAGCGCGGACAGGCCGATCGCGGTTGCCTGGTGCTCGACCGCCGCGTCGAGGATCGTCTGAATCGGGACCTGCTTACCGAGGTCGACGACCGTGTAGCCGTTGTTCGTGAGGATCGTGTTGACGAGCGACTTGCCGATGTCGTGCACGTCGCCGAACACGGTTGCCAGCACGACTGTGCCCTTGGTGTAGCCCTCGATCTTGTCGAGGTATTTCTCGAGCTGCGCGACGGCGCGCTTCATCACTTCGGCTGACTGCAGCACGAACGGCAGGATCAGTTCGCCGGCACCGAACTTGTCGCCGACCTCTTTCATCGCCGGCAGCAGCACCTCGTTGAGTGTCGGCACGGCGCCGATCTTCTCGACCGCCTTGTCGATCCAGTCCTCGACGCCCTCCTTGCGGCGGCGCAGGATGTGGAAGTGCAGCGCCTGCTCGGGCTCCATTCCCTCCGTCGGGTCGGCGGCGCTCTGCACCTCTTCCTCGCCTTTGGACTCGAAATGCGCGATGAACCGCTCCAGCGCATCCTCGCGGCGGTTGTAGACGAGATCGTCCGCCAGTTCGCGCTCGACATCGGAGATCTCCGAGTAGGGCGTGATGTGGTTCGGGTTGACCATCGCCAGATCGAGGCCGGCCTGGACGCAGTGGTGCAGGAAGGTCGAGTTGAGCACCGCGCGCGCGCCGGGGGAGACACCGAAGGAGACGTTGGAGACCCCCAGCGACGTCTTCACGCCCGGGATCTGCTCCTTGATCGCTTTGATGCCCGCGATCGTCTCCACGGCGGACGGCCGCCACTCCTCATCGCCGGTCGTCAGCGTGAACGTGAGGCAGTCGAAGATCAGAAGCTCGGGATCGAGGCCGTGCTCTCCACAGCAGAGATCGCGGATCCGCTTGGCGACCTCGACCTTGCGCTGCGCGGTCTTTGCCATCCCGACCTCGTCGATCGTCAGCGCGATCAAGGCGGCCCCGTGCGCGAGTGCGAGCGGAGTCACACGGTCGAGCTTCTCGCGCCCAGCCTCGAGGTTCACGGAGTTGACGATCGCCCGCCCGGGGATCTGGTCGAGCGCGGTGGCGATCACCTCGGGCTCGGTCGAGTCGATCTGGATCGGCGCCGGCTGTGTCAGCGAAACCTTCTTGGCTACGAGGCGCATCTGTTCGTCCTCATCAGAGCGCTCGGTCAGCGCCACGCACAGGTCGAGCACGTGTGCGCCGCCCTGCACCTGGTCCTCGGCGATCTGCACGAGGCCGTCGTAGTCGTCGGTGAGCAGCAGCTCCTTGGCCTTGCGTGAGCCCTGCGAGTTGACTCGCTCGCCGACCATCGTGGGGCGCGGCTCCTGCACGAGCGGTGTCGCCGCGATCATCGACGAGAGGTGGGGCGCACGCGGGGTTGGTCGTGGCTGTACGGCGCGCCCGTGGACCCGCTCGACGATTGCCGCGATGTGCTCGGGCGTGGTGCCGCAGCAACCGCCGACGATGCCGACGCCGTAGCGCTCGACGAACTCGGCCAGCGCCTCGGCAAGCGGCCCGGGCCGCTCGGGGAAGATCGTCTCGCCGTCTGGGCCCTGCAGCGGCAGACCAGCGTTCGGGATGCAGGCGACCGGGACGGGTGAGAACTCGCCGAGGAAGCGGATCGCGTCGCGCATGTCCTCTGGGCCGGTCGAGCAGTTCAGGCCGATCACGTCGACCTTCAGCGCCTCGAGCGTCGTCAACACCGCGGAGATATCCGTCCCCAGCAGCATCTTGCCGCCGTTGGGCAGCAGCGAGACGGAGGTGTGGATCGGCAGTGTGCGGCCGGTGCTGTGGAAGGCTTCGCGCGCGCCGAACACGGCGGCCTTGACCTCGAGGATGTCCTGGGCGGTCTCGATGATGATCAGGTCCGCGCCGCCGTCGATCAGCCCGGCGGCCTGCTCGGCGAACACCTCGACCAGCTCGCGGAAGCGGATCTGCCCGAGCGAGGCCTCCTCGGAGGCAGGCAGGTATCCGGTGGGGCCGATCGAGCCGGCGACGAAGCGGTGCTCGCCCGCCGCCTTGCGCGCGATCTCCGCTGCTTTTGTGTTGATCTCGACCGTGTAGTCGGCCAGACCCCACTCCTCGAGCTTGATCCGCGAGGCCTGGAAGGTGTCGGTCTCGAGCACTTCCGCACCGGCTTCGAGCATCGAGTTGTGGACGCCCTCGATCACGTCCGGGCGGTTGAGGATCAGGGCCTCGTGGCACTTGCCCGCAAGGCCGCCGTAGTCCTCGCTGGTCAGGTCGAACTGCTCGAGCGTGGCGCCCATGCCGCCGTCGTAGACGACGACGTGTTTGGAGACGGCATCCAGGTAGTCGCGCACAGCTGTGATGCTAGCAGCGAACGCGCAACCTTGACACGGTCGTGCAAAGGTTGGCGGGGTGACTGAGGCAGCGTTGTATTGTTGGCCGATGTCGCGGTATGTCGCATTTCTGCGCGGAATGAATGTCGGTGGCCACCGCGTCGAGAGCGATCGGCTGGGTCAGCTCATCGGCGAGTCGGGCTTCACGGATGTGAGCACGTTTCGCACCAGCGGCAACGTGATCTTCGACGCCGTTGAGAAGCATGACGTCGAGGAGGTCGCGCTGCTCATCGAACGAAGGCTGACAGAGGGCCTCGGCTATGAGGTGCCGGTATTCCTGCGTTCTACCAAGGAGATCCAGGCGATCGCGGCCTTCGCACCGTTTGAAGAGGAGCTGATCGAGTCCTCCGCCGGAAAACTCCAGGTGGTGCTGCTCGCCAAGAAGCCCAGTCCCCAGGCGCGAGCAGAGGTGCTCGAGTTCTCGAGCGACGAGGATCGCCTGGTGATCCAGAGCCGCGAGCTCTACTGGCTGCCGAGCGGCGGGATTCTCGACTCAGAGCTCGATCAGAAGACGATCACAGCGCAGCTCGGTGTCTCCACCACACGCACGAAGGGCACGATCGATCTGATCGCGTCGAAGTTCTTCAGCTGAATCAAGCAAATGCGGTGCCCGGCGGGCGCCCGAAACCAAACTGAGAGACAACCGGATCGCCCAGCAACGCTAGCTGGTGGGTATTCCCCACGGGAAGTCGATTGCCACGCGCCAATAGCCGTCCTCGCCGCGGCGGTAGACCACAAGCGAATCGCTCGACTGCGTGAACGTCTCACCGCCCGGCTGCCGATGGCGAATCGTCAGCGTGCCGCTCGCCAGCGCCGTGGTCGCTGTCTGGTGCAGTGTGCGCAGATCGATCTCGACCTTCGCCCCGTTGTCCAGGAGACTTTGAAGTACGGCGCCGATCGCCTCACGGCCGCACACCTCCGAGCCGTCGCTGAAGATCAGCTTCGCGTCGGGCTCCCACAACTCGAGCGCCTCTTGAATCGCACCAGCGTTGACGGCGGCGGCGAGCTGTTCTGAAATCTCACGAGCTGCTCGTGCGCTCATCGACAGCAACCTATCTGGACCGGCGAAGTCCCGTCATCCACGATTTGGATCCAGCCTCCTGACACACGCAAGCTGCGAGCACGGCCCAAAGCAGGTGTGGGCGCCCTCGCGAGCGCCCACACCCAAACGACCTCAGGAGGAGTTTGCGGCAGCGGCTACTTGATGAACAGCATCTCCGAGTACTTCGGCAGTGGCCAGAGGTCATCAGCCACCAGCTTCTCCAGGCGGTCAGCCACCTCGCGCACGTCTTCCATCGCCCCGATCACGGTGTCGCGCATGTAGATCGCCTCCTTCATGATCGGGGAGTTGGGGTGGTTCTTGTCGAGGTTTGCGTCCTCGAGCTTGCGCATCGCGAAGTGCATCTCCTTGACGACCGGTTCGATCTCGCCGATGAGTTCCTCCAGGCCGGTGGCCTTGAGCTCGTTCAGGTAGCGGATCGCGGCGGGCAACAGCATCGTGCGCGCGATCGCCGAAGCGGTCTCGGACTCGATGTTGATGTTCATGACGTACTGCTCGCAGAACACGTCATAGCGTGACTCGAGCTCGCGCTTTGAGAGCACCTTGTACTTCTTGAAGGCAGCGACGGTTGATTTCTCGACAATCCACGGCAACGCGTCGGGCGTGGTTTTCAGGTTCGCGAGACCGCGCTTCTCGGCCTCCTTGTGCCACGCCTCGGAGTAGCCGTCGCCGTCGAAGACGATCTGCTTGTTGGCCGTCCAGACACCCTTGACGACGGTCGTGACCGCCTTCTCGAGCGTCGTTGCGCCTTTTAGTGCGGCTTTGAGCTTGTCCGTCAGCTCGTCCACGGACTCCGCGACGATCGTGTTCAGGACCGTGTTCGGCCAAGCCGGAGAGGAATTCGAGCCGAGCGCGCGGAACTCGAACTTGTTGCCGGTGAACGCGAACGGGCTCGTGCGGTTACGGTCGCCGCCGTGCAGCGGCAGCGGTGGCAGCACCGGGGTGCCGAGGCCGAGGAACGAGCCGGGCTTGGACGCCTGAACTTTGCCGGACTCGATCGCCGTGAAGACCTTCTCGAGCTCTGCTCCGAGGAAGATCGAGATGATCGCCGGCGGCGCCTCGTTGGCGCCCAGGCGATGGTCCTGTCCGGCGCTCGCGATCGACGCACGCAACAGCGCTTGGTGCGAGTTGACCGCCTGGATGACCGCGGCGCAGAAGAACAGGAACTGAAGGTTCTCCGCCGGCGTGTCACCCGGGTCGAGCAGGTTGATGGCGGTGTCTGTACCCATCGACCAGTTGTTGTGCTTACCCGAGCCGTTGACGCCGGCGAACGGCTTCTCGTGCAGCAAACAGACCAGGCCGTAGCGCCGCGCGGTGTTCTGCATGATCTGCATCGTCACCATCTGATGATCGGAGCCGACGTTGGAGTTCTCGAAGACCGGCGCCACCTCGAACTGGTTCGGCGCGACCTCGTTGTGGCGCGTCTTGATCGGGATGCCGAGCTTTGCCAGCTCGAGCTCGACCTCGAGCATGTAGGCGAGGACACGCTCGGGAATGGATCCGAAGTAGTGGTCGTCGAGCTCGTGCCCCTTCGGCGGTTTGGCGCCGTAGAGGGTGCGGCCGGTCGTAACGAGATCCGGGCGTTCGAAGAAGTACTGCTCGTCGATCAGGAAGTACTCCTGCTCGCAGCCAGTTGTCGTGAAGACCCTTTTCGGGCCGTCGACTCCCAGCAACTCGAGCGCCCGCAGCGCAGCGCCCGAGAGCGCGTCCATCGAGCGCAGCAGCGGGATCTTGTGGTCGAGTGCCTCGCCCGTCCAGGACGTGAACGCCGTGGGGATACAGAGCAGCGTCCCGTTGGGGTTCTCGAGCACGAATGCCGGGCTGGTCGGGTCCCAAGCGGTGTAGCCGCGCGCCTCAAAGGTCGCGCGGATGCCGCCCGTCGGGAAGGAGGACGCGTCGGGCTCGCCCTGGATCAACTCCTTGCCGGAGAACTCCGCGATCGCGGTGCCGTCGCCCGCGGGACCGTAGAAGGAGTCGTGCTTCTCGGCCGTCGACCCAGTCAGCGGCTGGAACCAGTGGGTGTAGTGCGTGGCGCCCTTCTCCATCGCCCAGTCCTTCATCGCCTGGGCGACCGCGTCGGCGAGTGACGTGTCGAGCGCCTCGCCGCGCGCCAGCGTCTTCTGCAGCGCCTTGTAGACGTGCTTGGGCAGACGTGAGCGCTGGACGGTGGGGGAGAAGACGTTCGAGGCGAAAACCTGGTTGCCGGGCAGCGTCAGATCTGGCGATCCGAGGGCTGAGCCATTGGCGCTCCACTGTGCGGCTGTGACGTTCTGCTGACGGGTCCTTGATGGCATGAGCGGGCTTGATTCCTCCTAGAAGAAGTTTGAGCATGGGCCACCGGCACACACGAGAACGCGAGCATGGGGCCGATCCGAATCGTAGACCGAATCTACAGCCCGGGTATAGATCGAATGGCGAAATCGCCGGAATGATCTTTCGACACGCGGCCAAACGTCGGGCGAGGCGATCGGGGCCAGGCTCAGTGCCGTTGGCCTTGGGTGCGCCGAGACCACTCCGGCGTCGTTGAAATTGTGAACCGAGGCGGTCCGCGAGCAGGTCCGAAAACGCCGCGGACTTTGCTCGTCCAGGTTTATGGATGGCTTACCTACGCCCATAGTCTCGGCGTGTGAGCACCAAGAGCATTGCGGCATCCGGCCGGCCCGCCGTGGACTGGCGGCGCGCCGAGTTCGTCCTGACGCTGCTCGCGTTCTTGGGCTTCGTCACGCTGCCGATCCGTATCACCACGATCTACAGCGGCCTGCCCGCGCATCCGCTGTTCGTGCACGTGCCGGTCGTCCTGATCCCGACCACTGTCGTGGCCGCGGTCGTGTTCGTGCTCGAGCGGGAATGGTTCTCGCGTTACGGGATCGCGCTGTGTGTCGTGTCGATCGTCGCGATGAGCTCCATATTCCTGACGATGCAGGCCGGCGCCGCGCTGCGCGGCGAGCTGCACCTGCGCGGTCAGGCCGCCCAGCTGATCTCCGAACATTCGCAGGCCGCGCACATCCTCGCCTATGTCTACGTGCTCTTCACCGCGACGCTGATCGTCACGTTCGCCGCACGCCGAATCTCCGGCGGCATGCCGACCGGCCTGGGCATCGTCGACCGCCCGCTGTCCTCCAGGTCGATGTTCGCGGCGCTGCGGGTCGTGCTTGTGCTGGTGGCGATCGGCGCCGGCTACATGGTCTTCCGCACCGGAGATCTCGGCGCGAAAGCGGTGTGGCAGGGGCGGATCCAGGCGGGGCGCGGTGGGTTCGGCGGTCCCGGTGGACCCCAGCCGCTCTTTCCGCCGGGGGCAGGCGCACCGTGACTGCAGCCGCCAGCCATCATGCGACGGACATCTCAGTGAGATCGCCTGGGCCCCGCTGGTCCGATCGCGGCGGCCTCTGCTCAGCGGCGGAGAAGATCGACGCAGCCGACTTGGCACTGATTCGCTCCGCGGCGGCCAACCGAGCGGTGCGCGCCGACCGGGCAACCGAGACGAAGTGAGCCGCCGAGGCGCGCTTCTCAGCGGTCAGCTCGCTGCACGAGCGCCGGCGAGCAGCAAAACCAATGGGATGCGGCGACGTCGCTCGAACTCAGCGACGTCGTCGAAGCGCTCGCGGCGAGGTGCGCACTCGCGCAGGTTGGTCAGCGGCAAGCCGGCTCGACGCAGCCCGGACACGTAGTCCTCGATCGTCCGGTGGTGCCAGACCGACCGCGCGCCGAGCCATTCCCGCTCACGCGGACCCGCGATGAAGTAGTCGTCCACCACCCAGTCCGTGCGCGGCTCCGCTGTGGTCAGTCGCGCGTCGTGCGATGTGATGAGGGGATGCACGACTGTGAAGACGATGCGACCGCCTGGCGCAAGGGATCTGCGACAGGCTCGCAGCGTTCGCTCGAGATCCTCGACGTAATGCAAGGCCATACGAGAAATCACCAAGTCGAACGATGCAAGCGGCGCCGAGAAGTCCTCGATGTCGCACCGGGCCGCCTGCCCGCCATCGTCCGCGAGAGTCGCTTGCGCGGCCCGCACCATCTTCTCGGAACCATCGATTCCCAGATAGCTCGCACATCCCGCCTCCAACAGCACCCGCCCGACGGCGGCGTCACCGCACCCGAGGTCCAGCACACGTAGACCCGACACCGGGCCGAGCTCGTCAAACAGCGCCGGCTCCTCCATGACGATGTTCGGATTCAACGGCCACTGGCGATGCTGCCGGTAGCGCTCAAACACCTCTGACTCGTCGTAGAACGCGCCTCCGCGCCGTTCACCGGCCCCGTCTGGCCTGGACTGTCGCGAGCTGCTCATCTCCCCAAGAGGCCAGGCTACCAGCCACGCCAACGCACGGCTGTCGCTGCCTCGGCCATGCCAACTCGACGCCAAAATCGATGCGGCTGATTTGCTCCGCCGCTGGGCAGTCGGTGTTGCGGCTAAGGCGCAGTGGTGGGAATCACGGGCCCGGAGACGAGCGCGCCGTCCGACGCGACGTGTGAGACGCGTGGCGCGGGAGCGATGTTCACGGTGAAGTGGCCCGCCGGCGCCTGGCCGTTTGCGAGCGCGGCGCGAGCCTTGCCGTTGAGGCCGGCCGCCACGAAGTAGTTGACCGTGTGTTCGCCGGACTTCACCGGTGTGACATGCCAGATGAGCGTGCGCGCCTGACCGGGTGCGAGCGCGCCGGCCGCCCAGGTGTCGGTGGTCGCGGTGACGTCGCCGCCGACGTAGTCAAAGCTTTCGGTCTGAATCGGGCGCTTGGTGATCGCGCCCGGTCCCTGGTCGACAATCCAGATCGGTCGCAGGCGGCTGGCCAGTTTGGGGTAGTCGCTGAGGTAGCCAAACGAGTTGATCGTAACTGTGAGGTTCGGAATGGTGGCGGTGCCCGAGTTGCGAATCTCGAGCTTCAACTTGGCGGCGCGCGCGATCGCCTGGCTGGACGGGAAGCTCGCCTGCGTGACCTGGACGTCGAAGGAGCGCTTGGGTTCGCGGGCGTCCTGAGCGGTTCCGCCGCAGCCGGACACAAGGACAACCGCGGCCACCCCTGAAGCGGCCCATAGGCTTCTGCTCCTCCTCATCAGCCTGGGCACCATACCAATCTGCGCAGCACGCCGCCATTGCATAGCGTAGAGTTCTAGAACAGCAGCTTTTTGCGGTCGCAGGTCGTTTACCCGAGGAGGGGTATCAGATGGTTCGCAGCGTGGCTGATAGGGCATTCCTGCCAACGAGGAGTCTGCTCGAGGAGGTGGGGGACATGATGATCTTGACGGGCAAGACCATCATGTCGGCTCTGCGTCCTCCGTATCCCTACGGTGGGGAGCTCGTATCGCAGTTCCTGTTCGCGCTGCGGCTGTGCTGGTTTCCGCTGCTCGTCTCGACCGTGGCGTTCGGTTACGGCGCTCCGGGTCTGCAGGCGGCGAACTTCCTGACGCTGTTCGGTGCGCTGGATCGTCTCGGTGGCTTCTTCGTGCTCGCGTCGGTACGCGAGTTCGCGCCGTTCGTGGACGCGATCGTGCTCGCGGGCGTCGCCGGCACAGCGATCACCGCTGATTTGGGTGCCCGCAAGATTCGCGAGGAGCTCGACGCGCTGCAGGTGCTCGGCGTCGATCCCGTCAAGAACCTCGTCGTTCCGCGCTTCCTCGCGTTGATGCTCGTCACCGGCCTGTTCGACATCTACGCTCTGCTGTTCGGCATCTTCGGCGGGCTCATCGCCGAGCTCGTCAACGGCCAGCCGCTCGGGCCGTTCTGGGCCACGTTCTTCGCGAATGCCGAGACCACCGACCTGTGGGGGTCGGTGCTGAAGACGACGCTGTTCGGCGCGATCATCGCGATCGTCTGCTGCTACAAGGGCATGACCGCCTCCGGTGGCGCCGAGGGAGTCGGCAAGGCCGTCAACCAGGCTGTCGTGATCGCCTTCCTCGGGATCTTCTCCTTCAACTATGTCTTCACCCAGACGCTGCTCGCCACCCACCCGCAGATCCTGGTGATCAAGTAATGAACGACATTCTGGCTCTACCGCGCGAATGGCTCGCCGCCACCGGCGAGATCAGCAAATTCATCACCGGCGTGATGCGCCAGGTGTACAGCCTGAAAGTCCTGAAGTTCTTCGGCGAGACGCTGCGTCAGTCGGGCATCTTGATCATCGGCTCGACGATCGTGATCTGGGGCCTGGTGTTCGTGATCGGCCTGGAGTGTGGGATCGAGGGCGCCTACTTCACGGAGTCCACCGGCACCCCCGCGTATTCGGGTGTGTTCACCGCGTGGTGTGATCTGCGCGAGCTCGTCCCCTACGCCTTCGGCTACATGATGGCCGCGAAGGTCGGCACCGGGATCGTCGCCGAGCTCGGCGCGATGCGCATCAGCGATGAGATCGACGCGCTCGAGGTGATGGGCATCGACTCGATGACATTCCTCTGCGCGACGCGTCTACTGGCCGCATGGCTGGTGCTGCCGTTCATGTACCTCGCGGCGATCGGCGCCGGGTTCCTCGCCTCTTACATCGCGGTCGTGCAACAGATCGGGTATGTCTCTTCCGGTGGGTATTTCTTGATCTTCTGGCAGTTCCAGAACCCGCCGGATTTCTTATACAGCCTGATCAAGGCGATGTTCATGGCGACCGCGATCGTGCTCGTCGGCTGTTACTACGGCTACAACGCCTCTGGGGGACCGGTGGGCGTGGGCACGGCCACCGCGAAGTCGATGGTCCTGAACCTGGTCCTGGTGCACCTCATCGGAATGCTCGGCACGCAAGTGTTCTGGGGCGCAAACCCACGAGCACCAATCGGAGGCTGAACCATGGCTGATGATCGACCGGCTGAAGAGCAGGCTGGCTCCGGCGAGGAGCCGCTAGAGATCGCGGCCGCCGCGCCAACACCCGGCGAACTCGAGCCCGCGGAGGCGCCGAGTTCGAGCGCCGGCGTCACCTTCGAGCCGCCGCCCGACGAAGAGGAGGACTTCCACCTCCACACCGGGGTCAACCGGCCGACCGGTGTGCCGGATGCGATCGAGTTCGTCGACGTGCACAAGGCGTTCGGGCGAAACCGTGTGCTGCGTGGTCTGAACCTCGGCCTCCCCGAGGGCAAGATCTCGATGATCCTCGGCCCGTCGGGAACCGGCAAGTCGGTGTGCATCAAGCACATGGTCGGCCTGCTCTACCCCGACCAGGGCGACGTGCTCGTGCATGGGCACTCGATCCCGAGCCTGCCCGACGCGGAGCTGTTCGAGCTGCGTAAGAAGTTCGGCGTGCTGTTCCAGGACGGTGCGCTGTTCGGCTCGATGAACCTCTACGACAACGTCGCGTTCCCGCTGCGCCAGCACACCGAGAAGGGCGAGGATGAGATCGCCGACATCGTCGGGCGCCGCATGCGCGAGGTCGGACTCGGCGGCGAGGGCGAGAAGATGCCCAACGAGCTCTCCGGCGGGATGCGCAAGCGCGCGGGATTTGCCCGCTCGCTCGTGCTCGACCCCGAAATCGTGCTGTTCGACGAGCCCGACTCGGGCCTGGATCCGGTGCGCACGGCGCTGCTGTGTGAGCTGATCAAGGAGGTGCACGCCGAGAACGGCGGCTGCTACGTGGTCATCACCCACGACATCATGAGCGCGCGACGAGTCGCCGAGCACATCTCGATTCTGTGGAAGGGCCGGATCGTCGAGTCCGGACCGGCGGAGGAGCTGTTCGACTCCGAGAACCCGTTCGTCAGGCAATTCCTCGCCGGTGAAGCCCAGGGCCCACTGGGAATGGAGTAGCACTGGCGGATGACGCCAGCCAGCAGCACCCGGACGCTTCTTCTGGAGACTCTGCCGATCATCGCGACGCCGGCCTCTAGTCGATGAGCGCCACACGTATCCTCTGCGCGATCTCAGACGGCGCGGCACGCAGGCCGCGAACCGTCTTGACTGTCGCGCTCGTACTGTGCCTCGCCGGCGCGGCGCTGGCGCTCAGGCTGCGCCCGACAGCGGCGACCGACACGTTCGTGGGGCGCTCGAGCGCGACCTACGAGAACACGCAGCGCTTCTATCGGAACTTCGGCGAAGAGCCGATCGAGGTGCTCGTCAAGGGCAACCTGCAGCAGCTGGTGTTGAGCTCCGACATCGAGCGCCTGATCGGCCTCGAGGGGTGCCTCTCGGGCAACGTTCCCACCGCTGGGCTGATCCACGAGGGCGGGGTGCACGGACCCTGCGGCCAGCTCGCGCGGCTGCGGACAGTGAAGGTGGTGTTCGGGCCCGGGACGTTCATCAACGAGTCGGCCGAAGAGATCACCGATCAACTCTCGAGCGAGAAGACGCAAGCCGAAGCACAGGCCGCGGTGGCCAAGCACAACGTCTACGAGGTTGCGCTCGCCCGCCATCTGAGCGTCGATCAGGCGAGCAGCCTGGGGGAGGAAGCGAGCAAGGTCACGCTGCAGCGATTCGCCGAACAGCTGACCGCGCTCGCGCTCCAGTACGGTCTCACATCCCAGCCGAGCATCGAAGACGCGAACTTCGTCGAACGGCTCGTGTTCGATCCCTCCGCGCGGGCCGGTACGCCGAAGGAGAAGTTCGCGTACCTGTTCCCGAACCGCGAATCGGCGCTCATATCGGTTCGCTTGAAGGCCGGCCTCACCGAAAAGCAGCGAACACGCACGATCACGCTGATCCGCGGCGCCACAGAAATGCCACAGTGGCACCTCACCCACGGCGAGTCATATCTGCTGACGGGCGAGCCGGTGATCGTCTCAGACCTGACGAGCTCGATCACCCACTCGCTCGAGCTGCTGCTGCTTGCCGTGCTGCTCGTGATGGCGATCACGCTCGCGCTGATCTTCCGCGGGCGACCGCGCCTGCTGCCGCTCGCGATAGCGCTGCTCGCCGCGGCGCTCACCTTTGGCGCCCTGTCCGCCGTGGGTGCGTCGCTGACCGTCGCCTCGGTCGCGGTGCTGCCGGTGCTGATCGGCTTGGCGGTCGACTACGCGATCCAGTTTCAGTCGCGTGTGCAGGAGGCATCAGAAACGCTTGGCTCGAGCCCCCGGGAGGCAGTGCGTCACGCCGCGATCACCGGCGCCCCGGTGATCGCCACGGCCGGCATCTCGAGCGCCGCCGCGCTGGCGGTGCTCGAGCTCTCCCCGGTGCCGATGGTGCGCGGCTTCGGTCTGCTGCTCGTTGTGGGCATCGCGATCGCCCTGCTCTGTGCGCTGACCGTGGGTTCGGCCGCGCTGGCGCTCGTTCCCCGGCAGGCCGGCTCCAGCGGCCCGTCTGTCTTCTCCGGTCTCTCCGATGCGGTTGAGGCGCGCGCCGGCGCCGCCTGGCGCGGAGCCCGCGAGGTGCTGATGGACAATCCGCTGAACCGTTTCGTCTCGCGCACCGCGCTGAGTGTCGCGGAGCGCAACCCGCGGCGGATGCTGATGGCCGGCTCGATCGCGGCGCTGCTCGGCTGGGGCCTCGGCACACAGACACCGGTGCAGACAGACATCGCAAAGCTCGTGCCGCAGAACACCGCTTCGCTGCAGAACCTCAACGAACTCGAGCGCGTTTCGGGGGTCGGCGGCGAAATCGACCTGATGATCAGCGCTGAGGATCTGGTCAAGCCGTCGGTGATCAGCTGGATGGCGAGCTATGAGAATGCGATCCTCCAGCGTTTTCACTACAGCGCCACGCGCGGTTGCGGACACGCCCAACTGTGCCCCGCCTTCTCGCTGCCCGACCTCTTTCAACAGAGCACCGCACCCCCGTCGCTGCAGCCGGCGAGCAGGAGCTCCGGCGCGCGATCACGTGGCGCGAGCGGCTCACACGCCGCTGCGAAAGGTCCCTCGGAAGCTGAAATCAGCGAGATCCTGAACGTCATCCCGCCATATTTCTCACAGGACGTGATCACGCCCAACCGGCGCGTTGCGACACTCGCGTTCGGGATAAAGCTGATGGCGCTCTCAGAACAGCAGCACGTGATCGACGAGATGCGCTCGAGCCTGCACCCGCCCAAGGGGGTCTCCGCGCAACTGGTCGGCCTGCCGGTGCTGGCGGCCCAGTCTGGCACCGAGGTCGCCTCCAACTGGAGGCGGATGGTGACCCTCCTCGTCGGCCTGCTCGCGGTCGCGCTGGTGCTCCTGATCGCCTTCCGCGGCGAGCTGCGCCGTGCGCTCACACCGATGGTCCCGATCGTCCTGGCCACCGGCTGGTCGGCGCTCGTTCTGTTCGCGATCAGAGTGCCGCTGAATCCGATGTCGGTCACGCTCGGCGCCCTCGTGACGGCGATCTCGACCGAGTTCAGCGTGCTGATCTCAGAGCGCCACCGCCAGGAGCGCCTGGCTGGCCACGGCGTCACGGAGGCGCTCGCGCGCAGCTACCGCCGCACGGGCGCCGCGGTGGCCGCCTCTGGTGTGACAGCGATAGCCGGCTTCGGCGTGCTGGTGCTGTCAGACATCACGATGCTGCGCGACTTCGGGCTGGTGACGCTCGTGGATCTGAGCGTCTCGCTGCTCGGCGTGCTGCTGGTGCTGCCCTCGGCGCTGATGCTCGCTGAGCGCGCACAGCTCGAGAGTCCTCCCGATGGGCTGAGCGGAAGGGTTGCCCGCCGGGCGCTCCCGCGAGCTCGTCTTCGCCTGCGCGGGCGGGCGCGACATGAGCCCATCTGAGCCTGCACAGGGGGTGCAGCGCCAGCCCTACGGACGGTACGTCGGTCTGTTCGGCCTGATCATCGTGGGTCTGATCACACTCAACACGGCTCTGACCAAGCCCAACGGCGCGAGCGGGATCGAACCGGGCCATCGGCTGCCGCCGTTCGCCGTGCCGCTGGCGCTGTCGAAGCTCGAAGGCGACGCCAACGTCGCCACCCGCCCCAAGCAGGGCCAGGCGGGCAGCGTGCCTGCGTGCAGTCTGCACAAAGCGAGCGTGCTCAACGTGTGCCAGCTCTATGAACAGGGACCGCTGGTGCTCGCCCTGTTCGTCAACGAGGAGGCTTGCCCCGCGGTACTCGAGGACATGCAACAACTCGCAGCGTCATTCCCGGCGGTGCGTTTTGCCGCCGTGGCGATCAAGGGCACCCGATCTGCCCTGCGCAAGTTCGTGGCGAAGAACGACCTGAGCATCCCCGTCGGCTACGACAAGGACGGGGCGCTGGCGGAGCTCTACAAGCTCTCCAGCTGCCCGCAGATCACCTTTGCCTATCGCGGCGGCGTGGTGCAGAGCAAGGCGCTGCTGTCCACGCCCACGATCGGCGTCCTGCGCACGCGAGTGGCCGAGCTTCAGTCCGCGTCACGGGCCCGCGAACATTCAAAGGCCGGCGTGAGCGGCCGATCGTGAGCATCGCCGAAAGCGATACGCCCAGGCCCGAACTCGGCTGGATCGCCCGTGAGGTCCAGGACGAGCTCTCCGAGCTGCGGCTGATCTGCCTGCCGGTCGCGACCGATCTCTCGCGGGTTGACGCCAAGGCGATCGAACGTCACCTGCGGGGTCTGTCAAACCGCTTCACCGGAGCTCGCGCGGTCAACTTGCGCAGAGAGCCGGTGCCGGCCGCCTACCGCATCTTCTTTCGCCACATCGGGCTGGATCCCGATGTCACCCAGACACCGATCGAGGCGGCGATCCTCGAGCGCCTGATGGACGGCGGATTCCTGCCTCGCAGCCCGCTGGAGGACCTCCTGCTCAGCGCCCTGGTCGAGACCTCGGTGCCGGTTTGGGCGCTGGACGCCGAGCGCATCGACGGCCCGCTCGGCATTCGTCTCAGCCAGTCAGAGTCGCTGGGGCGCGCCAAGGGCGCGAAGGCGCTGTCGGCGGGCCAGCTCGTTGTCGCGGACGCCGCCGGTGCACTGGCGTTGCTGTTCGGGCCCGTCGCGGCCGGCCACGAGGCAAACGCCAAGAGCACCAACATGGTTCTCTTCACCGTACAGGTGAGCGGCGTGCCGGCGTTACAGATCGAGGAGGCGCTGTGGATGTGCACCTCGGCGCTGGCGAGCGTTTAGGCGCCAATCCTCCCGCTCGAATTCGTCCACGATCCGCGACACTGGCGTAATGGTGAGACCGCGAGCTAAGATACTTCTTTTGGCTGTGTGTGTGAGAGGAGGTGGATGTGACCGTAACCAAGGAGCTCACCGACCACGGTGCGGATCTTTGCGCGGCTCGAGCACAGCCTCTCCCGGCGCTCGATGAGAGTTGTGCCCGCAGCGCTCTGAGGGGGCAGATCGCGCATCTCGAGCGGGAGCTCTCGCGTATTTTTGCCGAGGGGTTCCCGCATCTGTCGCTCGACATCTACGGTCCCCAGCGCCATCCGGCCTCGTCGCTGCTCGGCCTCGGCGAGCTCGAGCGTGAGCGCGACCGCCTGGCGGCAAGAGCACAGGACGCGCGTGAGCTGATCGCGGACCGCGTCGCCTTCGAGCAGCGCTCCAGGGCGTTGCTCGAAGACATGAGGCTGGCACCCGGCCGGCACCGGTTCACACGCGTCTCGACCCGTGACCTCGGCGAGGGAACTTGCGGTGTGTGGCAGGTCCGCCCGCGGTTCGGCCTGATCGGCATGCTCGCGGGCTGGTGGCACGTCAAGCTGTCCTCTGGCTGTCCGTTACCCGGGGGCTGCACCCTAGGGTGCAGCCCGGTGGATAACAAAACGAGGTTGCCGGGAGAGTGAGCGTTCCCGGCGCCGCCCTGAGAATCTCAGGCGGTGACGAGCTCGCGTGCCGACGGCGAGCGCTCATGGGTGCTCTGCGGGAAACCGGCGCTGCTGATCAGCGGGTCGCGACGCTGAGCGCTCCACAACAACGCGGCGAGAGTGTTGCGCTGACGGTCGGTCATCGATCCGACCGTCTTGTTCTCAGACATCGGTATCTGAGCCAGGAACTTGCGGCAGCGGGTCTGCCCCCAGCGGCGCTGGCTCATCAGCAGATCCGCTACCGCCATGCTCTGCGCCTCCCACGGGCAACGCAGGATCACCTCGGCGACGTCGACCTCGCCGGTGGCGACGCCGCGCTTGAGCTCCGCTCGCGCGAGCCGAACCTTGTTGGCTCGCTCCAGGGCACGCATGTATTGAGGATCGGTAGGGGCAATCGTCCGTGTTGCTGTAGCGGTCATCTGTGCTCACTCCCCGTCGCCCAGCGGTCACACCGCCAGCGACATGCTTGCTTGAATTTTGACGAGTTGCGCGTCCACGAAACCGGTCTCGAGGCCCATCCGTGTCAGCCACGGTGACCCATAGCTCCCCCTGGCCCGTGATTGGGGGTGACGCCTCGAGTGGTCTTGCGGAGCGAGTACTGAAGCTAAGCGACGATGGGGTCCGCGGTCAACAGCGCGCCGTCCGGTTCGTACGCTACAAGCGGCCTTTTTTCTTTTGCGCAGACTTGTGAAGAAATGGACAAGACGATTTCGATCACGTGCCGCGCGCAACCAGCATCGACACGCAACTGCGCGGCGGAGTGCCGTCGTGTGCCGTCGTGTCAGGAGTTCTCGCCGCCCGGCAGCGGTCCGTGCTCGGACTCGAAGGCGAGCTTGACCGTCCGGAAGATCTCCAGCGCGCGATCGATGGTCGCCTCGTCGTGGGTGGCCATCACGCTCGTGCGCAGAAGCGCGCCGCCGGGCGGCACCGCGGGGTGCAGGGCGGTGTTGACGAACACGCCCGCGTCATACAGCGCCCGCCACAGCAGCGCCGCCTTCCAGTCGTCGCCGACGAGCACCGGCACGATCGGCGTCACGATCTGAGGCGTGCCGTCCGGCGAGACGCTCACGCCCGGGGCCGATGAGACGTCGGCGGGCAGAGTCTGTGGCGCGACCACCGCAAAGCCCATCCCCTCCAGGCCGTCACGCAATCGGCGGGCGTTGCCGAGCACACGCTCCAGCAGCGCAGGACCATCGGGCGAGCGCATCACCCGCAGTGCCGCGAGCGCCGCCCCGAGCGAGGCCGGGACCGCGGAGGCGGTGAAGAGGAACGGGCGCGAGTAGATCCGCAGGTACTCGATCACATCGTGTGGCCCCGCGACGAAGCCGCCGCAGGAGGCGAGCGACTTGGAGAACGTGCCCATGCGCAGGTCGACGCGATCCTCGACGCCGAGCAGCTCGGCGGTCCCGGCGCCGCGCGCGCCGAGGACCCCGGCGCCGTGGGCCTCGTCCACCATCAGGCGCGCGCCGTAGCGGGCGCAGAGCTCGCAGATCTCACGCAGCGGCGCGATGTCGCCCTCCATCGAGAAGACCCCGTCGACCACGACCAGGACGCCGCCGCCGTCGGCCTGGGCGCGCTCCAACATCTTCTCGAGCTTGTCGAGGCGGTTGTGGCGGAAGGCGCGCAGCTTCGCGCGCGAGAGCAGGCAGCCGTCGAAGACCGAGGCGTGGTCGCCGGAGTCGACGATCACCGTGTCCGACGGCGAGAGGATCGTGCCGAGCGTCGAGAGGTTGGCCTGATGTCCGGTCGTGAACACGAGCGCGGCATCGGTCTCCATCCACTGCGCGATCTCCTCCTCCAGTTCCAGGTGCAGCGGGATCGTGCCATTCAGAAAACGCGACCCGGTCAGTCCCGTTCCATAGCGGTGCAGGGCATCCTCGGCGCCCTTCATCACACGCTCGTCGCCGGTCAGCCCGAGGTAGTTGTTGGAGCCGAGCATGATCCGCTGCGCTCCCTCCATCTCCACGACCGGCATCGCGGCGGAGCTCAGGACGTGGAAGTAGGGCAGCACATCGGCCTCGCGGGCCGCGTTCAAGACCTGTTCGCGTTCGTGGCCGTGGACCTTCGCGAAGACGTCGGTTGAGGTGGTGGGCATTTCGGGTGCCTCCAGTCGGTGTGGAAGTCGCAGCGGTGTCCGGCGCGCGAGCCTAGTCGCTCAAGGGGGCCACGACGGTTTTTTTGGCGAAGTCGAGCATCCCGAGGGCGACCCACGGATTCTGTCCATGCCTGACGCGAAGCCCGGTGTGACCCCCGGGTCCTATGACCTCGACGATCGTGATCACGTGGCCGATCTTGTAGTCATCGCCGAAGTCGGCTTCGATGGCGTCCATCTGCTCAGCCACTTCGTGCATCAGCTTGGCACGCGGGTCAGGCTCTGGGTCACCCGTGTCTGCGGCGGTCTCGTCAGTCTCCATGTGCTCCTCTTCCGCTGGTCAAGCGCCAATCATCGCAGCCCGGCGGGCCAAACGGACCGGCGGCGCAGCTCTTGCGACGTAGATCGATCCTGGCGTATAGGCTGGCGCGCATGAGCGTCGAGGTCAGAGCGGTATCCGGTCACAGAGAGCTCAAAGAGTTCATTCACGTCCCGTTCGCGGTACATGCCGGGAGCCCGCTGTGGGTGCCGTTGCCGAAGCTCGAGCGCTGGCTGTTCCTGAATCGCAAAATGAACGCCTTCTTCAGCCACGGCGAGGCCGAATACTTCCTCGCCCGGCGCGAGGGGCGCGT
The DNA here is from genome assembly GCA_963776185.1 of uncultured Solirubrobacterales bacterium. Lineage (GTDB taxonomy): Bacteria > Actinomycetota > Thermoleophilia > Solirubrobacterales > Solirubrobacteraceae > Palsa-744. Next base: position 42,572 of record CAVZLM010000006.1, on the reverse strand, counting down.
CGTGGGACGCATCACCGCTCAGATCAACCACGCCTTCAACGACTACCAGAAGAAGAGCTGGGGCTGGTTCGGCTTCCTCGAGTTCGAGGACGACCAGGAGGTGCTCGAGGCGCTGCTGAGCGCTGCCGAGTCCTGGCTGGCAGGCAAGGGCATGGAGCGGATGGTCGGCCCCGCCGACTTCTCGATGAACGAAGAGAGCGGCGTGCTGATCGAGGGCTTCGATCTGCGCCCGATGATCAAGCAGCCCTGGCACCCGCCCTACTACCAGCAGCGCATGGAGCAGGCCGGTATGACCAAGGCGATGGACCTGCTGATGTGGAACCTCGAGGTCTCAGACCGCGCCAAGGTGCTGCCCGTGATCTGGGAGCTCGCCGAGAAGGTGCAGTCAGAGCACGGGATCAGGGTCAGGCCGATGCGCCGGCGACAGCTGCGCAAAGACATGGACGCGTTCGCCGATGTCTACAACTCCGCATGGTCGAAAAACTGGGACTTCGTGCCGTACTCCAAGAAGGATCTCGACGCCTACGCCCAGGAGATACAACTGGTGTTCGACAAACACTGGTGCTTCATCGCCGAGAAAGAAGACACCGGCGAGGTGGTCGGCATGGCGATGACCTTCCCCGACATCAACCAGGTTCTCGAAAAGATGGGAGGCAAATTCTTCCCGCTGGGCTGGTGGCACTTCCTGCGCAAGGGCAAGACCACCGACCGGGTACGCGTCGGCTTCCTCGGCGTCAAGCCCGAACACCAGCACACGGGGGTCGCCGCCAAGCTCTACCAGTTGCACTTCGACGCGGCGGAAGCGCGGCCGCAGAAGGGCGGTGAGATGGGTTGGATCCTCGAGACGAACACCGCGATGAACCGCGGCATGGAAGGCATGGGCGCCGAGGTCGTCAAGCGCTACCGCGTCTATGAGCGCGTCCTCGCCGAGCCGGCGGCGCAAGCTTAGAGCCCTGCCGCGACTTGCGGTCGGGACCGCCGTCTACACTTCGCAGGGTGAGCGAGTATCCCGACGACAATTCGCTTGAAGGCACGCTGGAGCACGAGGCTCAACAGAGCGGCGGCGACACGGAGGAAGTCGATGCGCTGCTGGTCTCGAGCGAGCTACAGATCGCCGAGCCTCCGTACACGACGCTGCCAGTCCGCTCGCCGCTGGCCGCCAGCCAGGTCGCGCTGACCGCCGCGGTCGCCGCCACCGGATTCGCGGCCGGCGCGGCGCTAGTCGGTCTCGCACACCGCCGCCACCAATCCCCGGCGCGCGTCCGATCCCGGCGTCTGCGCGGCCGGTCCGAGCATTCCGGTGTGCGCGAGATCGCGCAGATCGTGGGCTCCCGCTCGTTCCTGGTGGACGTGCATCTGCTCGGCGGCACGGGCAGGGACCGCTGAGCGACCCGATCGAGCTGCGGGTCGAGCTGTCGCCCGCGGGTCCTTTCCGCCTGCCGCTGAGAGGCGGCATGGACGGTGTGCTGCGCCGCCGCGGGCGGGTGCTCGAGCGCCTGCTCCATCACGCGCAGGAGCCCGTGCGGGTGCGGGTGACGCAGCTGAGTTCAGGGCGCGTTCTGCTCGGCGCGCTGGCTGCCAACCGCCCGGCGGCTGAGCACGGGATCCAGCGGATGCGCTTCGCGATCGGCGTCGATGAGGACCTCAGCGAGTTCCGGCGACGCTTCGCCCACGATCCTCTGATCGGCGCGTCGGTGCGCCGCCGCCCGTGGCTGCGCGTCTCACGGCGCCCGGAACCGTTTGAGGCGCTGGCGTGGGCGGTCTGTGAGCAGCTGATCGAGTTCGAGCGGGCCGCCGCGATCCAGCGCCGTCTCGTTCGCCGTTTCGGGCGCACATGGGTCGGCCCCGACGGTACGGTGTTGCGCGATGCGCCGGCGCCGGCGAAGCTCGCGGGAGCCGCGCCCGCGCTGCTTCAGTCCTTCGACTTGGCTGGCTCGCGCGCGCTGACACTCACACGTGTAGCACGTGAGGTCGCGAGCGGACGCGTCGATCTGAGCGGCTCCGCGCACGAGGCCGGCTGGCGCAGGCTGCGCGCGATCCCCGGTATCGGGCCATGGACAATCGAGATGCTCGCGCTCTACGGACAGGGCCGCCACGACCAACTGCCAGCTGGCGATGTCGGACTGATGAAGCTCGTCGGGCGTCACCGCAGTGGAGGAGATCCCCGTGTCCGCGCAAACGAAGGGGAAGTGCGTGATTTCTTCGAGCCCTACGGGGAGTGGGCGGGGCTGGCTGCCTCGCATCTGATCAGTTCCGGTTAGCGCGCTCAGTGACCAACGATGCGCCGGCTCGGCCCGGGGGTGCGATTGGCTGTCTTCGATGGCGCAGCGAGCGGAAGATCCTCGCCGGGCCGGGGCGCCGTGACGGTAGGTTGCATCGCCTCGCGCAGAGCTAGCGCTTCGATCGCGTCGCTGGCGTTGTGGGGGGTGTCCTCGATCTTGCCTTCGCGCCAGGCGGCGGTGAATTCAGCGGGAGTGCGGCAGGTACGGACTTCGAAGTCCCGCACCTGGCGGTACAGGTGGTGTGGTTGCTCGTTGGGCGCCACGAAGCTGTCCAGGATCCGTTTGACCTCGTCGGTGGGGATCCGCAGCGCTGTCTTGCCGATGCGGATCGCCCGGATCTCGCCGCGCTCGATCTGGTTGTAGACCGTGCTCTTGTCCAGCCCGAAGTGGTCGGCGAAGTCTTTGATCTTCCAGTACTGCTTGTCCAAATCGGTCATCGCGCGCCTCCGGGCGTTTGGCTGACAAATCAGACCCTATCGCAGTTATCGACAAAATCGACGAAATCAACAAATGATGGATCAGCTTCACGCTCACCGAGCACTGGTCCGAGCACCAGTTGTGTGGCCTAATCATTCAGCGCGGAAGTCCAGATCTGACTCCGCGCCCGTGTGGATCGAACAGCCAATCCTCGACCATGCGTGCCACTTCGTCCCATGCCGATTTGCTGACCATGGCGATGTCACGCTCCTCCTCGAGAAAGCCCTCGCGGCGCAGGACCAGCTCCGTGATCTCCTCAACACCCACTTCGCCAGTCAGGTCATCCGCCGAGAGCCAAGCGTCGCAATAGCCATGGCAACCGAGTTCGATCAATAAACCCTCCGGCACCGACGTAGGTCGATCGCCCACACAGTTAGTCTCGCAGAGGAGCCGGTTTCGCTAGTTGTTTCGCTAGACCTCCTAGCATCTACGGTATGACCTCTGAGGAACGCCTACTGGAGCAACTGCCTGGCTGGAGCGAGGAGCAGCTCGAACACACGCTGCAGCAAGCTGAGGAGGAGTCGCAGCGCAGCGGCACCGGTTGAGAATTGGGTGGGTGGGCACTCAATCCCCCGCGCGGCCCGTCCCTCTGCGCGTGACTCTCCGCGCTGGACGCAAGTACTAAAAGGTTTCTTCTTCGCTCTTCTTACCCAGCCCCTGACCGGGGAGAAACTCGTTGGTGTAGGGCTGTGAGAGCGTTGACGGAGCTGAGTGCAGCAGCCCTTCGGTGAACATCCACTGCGCGAACGACGCCCATGCTTCCGGGCTCTGATAGCCGTAGGGCTCGCTGCTGTCTTCGGGGTAAGCCGCCGGCAGCGTCTTTTCGATCGACTCCTGCTCGAGCTTCGGTTCCAGTGACGGGTTGGCTTTCAGCAGCAGCTTCGTGGCGGCGGCCGGGTTTGCCTTGACCTGCTGCTCGCCGCGGGTCAGGGCGTTCAGGAACGCGCGCAGATCCTGACCGTCGTGGCGCGCCTCGTCTTCTCTGACGACCAGCACCAGCTCGTTGTAGGTGGGCACGCCCGCCTGATTGACGGGGATCACCACGGGATGCTTGTGCATCAGAGCGAGCTGCAGGGCCTCGTAGTTCCAGAAGCCGCCGAGTGTCGCCGCGACCTTGCCCGAGAGCATGGCTGGGATGAGGTTGTAGCCGACGTTGACTTCCTCGACGCTGCTTGGGTCGACGTGAGCTTTACGCAGCACGGTTTTCAGCTCGGCCGCCTGGTAGTCGATTCCAGCGGTGCCGACGCGCTTGCCCGCGAGCTCGGCGACATTTCGGATGTGCTGGTCTTCGAGCGCGATGATCGATGTCAACGGGCGCTGCACGAGCGCGGCGATCGAGACCAGTTTCAGGCCCTTGTCGCGCGCCAGCAGCAGCTCGGGCTCATAGGAGATCGCCATGTCGACCTTGCCGGCGGCCAGCAGCTCGAGCGGTTCCGCGGGGTTCGCGGGCGTCTGCGGTTTCACTTCGAGTCCCGCCGCTGTGAACTCCCCGCCGGCGATCGCCGAGTACAGCGCCGCGTGGTCGGCGTTGGGGAAGAAGTCGAGCATCACCGTGAATGGCTTTGTGCCGGAGGGCGAGAGGACATCGCGCTTGGTCCCGCAGGCGGACAGGCAGACCGCGGCGGTCAGGCACACCAGCGCGAGCAGAGTGCGAACAGCGGCTGTCTTCTTGATGCGTTTCAACGGTTATCTCCTGTTGGTCGGTGACTCCAGGGTGCCAGCCTGCGCTCCAGCAGGCCGAGGGTGTGAAAGCAGACGATCGCGAAGGCGAACAGCACGAGCGCCGCGGCGTACGCGCGCGGGGCCTGCAGGGAGCGGATGTCGCTGACGATCTCATAGCCGAGCCCCGACGAGGTTCCGGCGATCGAGATTTCGGCGATGAACGCCGCGATCACGCTGATCGCGACGGCGATCCGTGTACCGCTGAGCGCCGCTGGCAGCGCGGCGGGAAGCTCAGCGAAGCGAAACGCCTGCCAGCGGGAAGCGTCGAGCGTACGCAGCAGCTTGAGCTGATCGGGGTCGACCTTCGCGAGGCCGTCGACCGTGTTGACGACCACCGGGAAGAAGCAGATCAACACGATCACGATCAGCTTGGGTGCGACGCCGAAGCCCAGCCAGAAGACCAGCAGCACGCCGATCACTGGGATCGGGATCGCCTGAGAGCCGACCACCAGCGGGTAGATCGAGCGTCTTATCAGCGGTGATAGGTGGATCGCGATCGCCAACGCGAAGCCGATCAGCAGAGCGAGCGCGAGGCCGAGCGCCACCTCCTGGGCCGTCGTGCCGAGATTCGAGCCGAGCAGGCCGGCGTTGTCCCACATCGCCTGTGCGATCGCGTGCGGCGAGGGAAGCAGGATCGGGTTGACCCCGTCCACGTCGACATAGAGCTCCCACACGCCGAGCAGGCCGGCGAGGATCACGAGCGGCGGCAGTGCGTTCCTCAGCTGCGCTCTCATCCGCTCGCTCCGAGCGCCGCGTCGATCCCGAGCGCGCGCAGGGTCTGCTCGCGCATCGCCACGACCTCGGGGTCGGTGTGCAGGCGCGGCTGGGGGAGCGGGATCTCGATGTCCGCGATCACGCGCCCGGGCCGGGGGGAGAGCACGATCAGCTGATCGGCGAGCAGGATCGCCTCCTCGACATCGTGGGTGACGAGTACCACCGTGCGCGGTTCCCGATCGAGCGCATCGATCAGCCAGCGCTGCATCTGCAGGCGCGTGATCGCGTCGAGCGCACCGAATGGCTCGTCCAGGCAGAGCAGTGTCTTGCCAGAGAGCAGCGTGCGCAGGAACGCGACGCGCTGGCGCATGCCGCCCGAGAGCTCGTGTGGCCGAGCCCGCTCGAAGCCGTCGAGGCCGAGCACCGCAAACAGCGAAGCGGCCCGCTCGCGCGCCTCTGCACGTGAGACGCCCGCGATACGCAGCGCAAGCGCCGCGTTGTCCAGTGCGCACAGCCACGGCAGCAGCAGATCGCGCTGGGGCATCAGTGCGGCCGGCTCGCAGCGCACGGTGCCGCTGTCGGGTCGCTGCAGCCCGCAGATCAGCTCGAGCAGCGTCGTCTTGCCAGCGCCGCTCGGCCCGACGACCGCCAGTGTGCGCTGGCTGTCCGCCGTCAGCGTGAGGTCCGCGAGCGCCGTGAGACTCGCTCCCTGGGCATCGAGGTAGCTGTGGGTGACCGCCGCGAGGTCTACGCCGTGGGCCGCTGTCGCTGGTGGTGGCTGCGCGAGTTGCTGCAGTCTGGGCACGTCGCTCCCTTCGCGGGCATTACCCCACAGGTTCGGAGGGTCGACGCCGGGCGGTGCTCCGTGGGCGTCATCTCAGCCGGCCTTCCCGCCAGCCCCCCTGTCTTTCAGAACTGCACAGCGCTGATCCTAGCGCCTGGCGTGTCTGTGAGACACCGCTCCTCGAGCTCAGACCCCGGGCCCCTCGTGTGATACGTCCCGTGATGTGGGCACATATATCCGTTGACTTCCGCCACGGCTGCGAACGGGGCCGGCGCTTCCACCATGTCAGGGCGCCGCCGACGCAGACGGGGCTATTTCCCGCGACCGCTGCTGTGGCGCGGAGGCGGGCGCCGATTCCCCTTGCCGCGCATCCCGGACTGCTGCGGCCGAGGCACGGGCGCCGGCTTACCACCCTTCTCGAGTCTCCCGAAGAACTCGTTGCGCTTGGCCGCCGGTACGGTGTAGCCCGTGCGCGTCTGCTCAGTCTGCGGCTGGTCCTTCTCGTCCTCTGGCATGGTCCTCCAATGGTAGGCGATGAGCAAAGCCGCCGGGCACTCCACCCCATCACACGAGTCTGGGTCACACACAAATCACAAACCGGCTGTCCCCTTCAGTGCCGCGGCCTTTGAGGAAGATTATTTCCGGCTGATCGCTGTCACCGAGTGGCCACGTCCTCGAGGTTGTGGTCTAATGAACATCGGTCCAGTGGCTGGTGGCGACCTCTTTCCGGCGGCGTCAACTGGCCGAGAACAGGAGAGCCACATGATGTGTGCCAGACAGCGCGAAGACGACCCCGCGGGGCGCCGATCGCAAGTCAGCGTGCCCGATCTCGCGGCGAAGAAGAGCCGCGGAGAGCCGATCGTGATGGTCACCGCGCAGGACTTCGTCTCCGCTCGGGTAGCCGAGGCCTCAGGCGTAGATGTCGTGCTCGTGGGCGATACGGCCGCGATGACGATGCTCGGCTATGCGGGCACCGAGCGGGTGTCCTTCGAGGAGATGCTGATGCTGGGCCGTGCCGTCAGGCGCGGACTGCGGACGCCGATCATGGTCGGGGACATGCCGATGGGAACCTACGAGGCGAGCGACGAGCTGGCCGTGCGGAGCGCGCAGCGGCTGATCAAGGAGACCGGCTGCGACGTCGTCAAGCTCGAGGGCGCGGGGATGTCGGTGGAGCGGGCACGGGCGATCGCTCGGGCCGGCATCGGGGTGATGGGACATCTCGGCCTCACGCCACAGACCCGGACCGCGCTCGGCGGTTTCCGAACACAGGGCAAGACGGGCGACGGCGCCGAGCGGATCGTGCGCGGCGCCGAGGAGCTCCAGCGAGCCGGTTGCTTCGCGCTGGTGCTCGAGGCGATACCCGCTGAGGTGGCCACGCTGATCACGCGGCGACTGGAGATTCCCGTGATCGGGATCGGGGCCGGAGCACAGACGGACGGACAGGTGCTCGTGTTCAACGACCTGCTGGGGATCTTCGATGCGTTCAAGCCGAAGTTCGTCAAGCGCTATGCCGCGCTTGCCCCCGCTATGTCCGGCGCGCTCGCCCAGTACGCGAGCGATGTGCGTGCCCGGCGCTACCCAGCCGCCGAACACACCTACGACATCCCCTCGGGTGAGCTCGAGAGATTCCGCGACACCCTCTCCCAGCCGCCGCCGTGAGCCGCGCGGCGGCGAGTTCCGCGCGGCCGCCGGTCGCGGTGAGCATTCCTGCAACGAACGTGATCGGAGCGCACAGACAAGGCGAGTGATCACACAAACGTCGCTTCCCGCTGTCGGTGCCTCTCCAGGCGATGGGCGCACCGCCAGCCACCGCGGCGCTCGGGGGATCTCGTGTCAGGGAGCTACAGATCGGCTCGCTGCCGCGGGCTGGCAGGCACTTGCACTGGACGCGAGCGTCGTGTCAGCGCCTCGTATCATCTCCACGGTGGTCGGCTTCGTATTGTCTGGCGGCGCAAGCCTCGGCGCGATCCAGGTCGGGATGCTGCGCGCCCTGTATGAGCGTGAGATCGCGCCAGAGCTGATCGTCGGCACCTCTGCCGGGGCGATCAACGGCGCGTTCATCGCCTCGCGTCCGCCGACGGTCCAGACCGCGCAGTCGCTCACACGGATCTGGCAGTCGCTGCGAACATTCCAGGTTTTTCCGCCGAACCCAGCGACCGCACTGGTCGCGCTGCTCGGCAGACGCGACCACCTGATTCCCAACGATGGGCTCAGGGCGCTGATATCGGCCCACCAGCAGTTCAAGCGGCTGCAGGACGCGCCGATCCCCTTTCACGTGATCGCGACCGATATCCGCAGCGGCCGTGAGCGGCGTCTGTCTCACGGCGACGCGGAGGCGGCGGTGCTCGCGAGCAGCGCGATCCCGGGGGTCTTTCCCGCGGTCCGGTTCGACGGATTCGATCTCGTCGACGGAGGCGTCGCCAACAACACCCCGATCTCCCACGCCGCCGAACTCGGCGCGAGCAAGATCTACGTCCTGCCGACCGGGATCACCTGCGAGCTGCCGCGTCCTCCACGTGGCGCGATCGCGATGATCGTGCACGCGATCACCCTGCTGATCAACCAGCGCCTCGTACAGGACATCGAAGATTTCTCACACAACGCCGAGCTGATCGTGCTGCCGCCGCCGTGCCCGCTCGCCGTGCTCCCCTCGGAGTTCGGCCACGCCGCGGAGCTGATCGAGCGGGCCTATCAGCTGGCGAGCACCGCGCTCGATCACCCCAACCCCGCCGCCCACTGGACCCCCCGCTCACTCGAGCGCCTCCAGCAGCACAGCCACTGAGCCCGCTCCCGCTAGAAGACCCGCGGTCGGCGCAGCGAGGCAGAGCTTCGCCGCGGCGGAGCAGGTTCCCGACAAACCTTCGCGGAGCAGATACGCGCTGGCGCGGGCACGCCGCCGGGGTCGATTGCCTGGCGAGTCACGAGATGCTCGGCACAGCGGACGGCCTCTGTGGCCAGATATCTCGAGGCGAGAACGAGCCCAGCGTTTCTCGTGGGCAGCCAGCCGGGCGGCTGTCAGCTCTCGCCCTGCCAATAGTCGACCTTGCCATCGGCGCGGCGGATCATCACGTTGTCGGCGGCGTTGCCGGGCCACACGCCGAGCTTGTCGCTGTCGGGATACACGGCGACTGAGGGCTCGCGCGCGCTCGAGAACATCATGACCCGCGCATTGATCTCGCTGCGGTTGGTGGCCTTGTGTGCGCCCTGCGGGCCGGGTGCAAAGCAGATGAGATCGCCACGTTTGAGCTCCCGCTCGCCGGCGGGTGTGCGCAGGATGACGGCTCCGTCGAGTACCGCCAGCCACTCCTCCTCATACTCGTAGTGGTAGGGGCACACGCTCTGCCCGGCGGGGATCTCATAAACCTTGACGGTGAGCGCCTCGCCGCCTGCCGCCTCGCCGACCCCGGACACGCCGGAGTGGTAGCCGTCTGGATCGCTCTTGTCGTACTCGCAGTCGCTCTGGAAGATGTTTGCCGCTCGCACACGCAAATCTTTGCACGGCGGGCAGCACCGCATGCGTTCGGTTCATCGCTCCTGCGACAGCCAATGCCGGCCGCGATAGCCGCGCTGCCGGCTCTGCTCAGCCGCCGGTGCGTGAGCGCAACAGCACGCGGGCGCCGCGTGCCGGGATCATCGTCACGTTGCGGTGCTGGGCGTGCTCGGGCTCGGGGCGGTCGGCCTCGAGGTCCAGACGGCGGACCATTGCCTCGAGCACCACCCGCTGCTCGGCCATCGCCAGCGCCGCTCCCAGACAGCGGCGGGTGCCGCCGCCGAAGGGCAGCCACTCATATGTCCCGGGGCTGTGGCCGAGCCAGCGCTCGGGACGGTAGCTGAATGGGTCGGGGTAGAGATCCTCGCGATGATGGATGAGCAGGATGCTCATGCTGACACCCTGGCCCGCCGGCACGACATAGTCGCCCAGCCGCCATGGGACGGCAACGCGTCGTCCGATCACCGGGATCACGGGACGTGAGCGCATGCCCTCGATGATGGCCGCCTCGACGTGTTCCTCGGACCGCTCCTCAGAACGCACGGCGTCGCGCAGGCGCTGATAGGCCGCCGGGGTGCGTACGAGCCGCTCCCATGTCCAGGCCAGTGAGTTGGCGGTCGTCTCAAAGCCCGCGAGCACGAGGGTCAAGAGCTCGTCGCGTAGCTCGTGGTCGGTCATCTGATCGCCGTCCTCGGTGGTGGCGCGCAACAGCAGCGAGAGGATGTCGCCGCGCTCCTGCAGATCCTCCGCGCGGCGGCGCGCTTCGATCACGGGGTAGGTGGCGCGATCGAGTATCCCCACGGCCTGGCGGGTGAGCCCGACGGGTTCTTCGCGGCCCAAGTTGGAGAGTTCGCCGAGCAGAGCGAGCGGTGAGGTCGAGGCGGCGGCGAGTTGCTTGACGGTGCGTCGCAGGCGATGCTCGGCGGTGCCCCGCGCGGGGCGGCCCTCGATGCCGAAGATGCCGGACATGATCACATCGAGGGTGATCGCCTGCATCTTGGGGGCAAGCGCGAATGGACGACCGACGGGCCAGCTGTCGATTTCGCGTTCGGTGACCTCGCGGATCATCTCGGCGTAGCGCTCGATCGCCTCCCCGTGAAACGGAGGCAGCAGCAGTTTGCGCTGGCGCAGGTGACTCGGTCCGTTGGCCGTCAGCACCGAGTTGGGTCCCACGATCGGCCGCAGTGGGGACTCGGCGGTCAGTGACGGCACGAGATCTGGCTTGGCGGTGAACAGCGAGCGAACGTGATCCGGGTGGCTGGTGAGGACCACCCCGCCGGGGATCACCACGAAGTGGACCGTGAAGACCTCGCCCAGTTCGCGCCGTGAGCGAAACACGAACTGGATCTGGCGCTGGGTGAAGCGCAGCGTCTGAATCGCGCGCGGCAGCGTGACCGACGGCGGCTCGTTCAGCGGCTCGCTCGGATCGACAGGGCCGGCCGGGGAGGGTGGCGCCTGGCCGATGTAGGCGGCTCCGGGCGAGGTCTGCGTGGTGGGATCGATCACTGAGGCTGACTCCACGATGAAAATACGGTAGCGCATTTTGACGTGTGCCTGTCAAGCTTGTGCCGTGAGCACTGTCCCCACACGTCGTTATTCGCCGCGCCGCTCGCGCACAGAGCGGCGCGAGCAGCTGCTCGATGCCGCGCTGGCGCTCGTCGACGCACGGGGTCTCGGCGCCTTCTCGATCGAGGCGGTGGCCCGCGAGGCGGAGCTGACGAAGTCGGTTCTCTACGCAACCTTCGGCACCCGCGAGGAGCTTCTGCGAGCGCTGCTGGACCGCGAGCTCGAGCGGGCGCTGCTCGACATCGCCGCGGCGCTTCCCAGGCCTCCGCACTCGAGCCCGGCTGAGATGCTGCTCGGCTCGCTGGCGAGCATCCTCGAGTCTGTGCGCGCAAGGCCACAAACGTGGCGGCTGTTCGTGCTGCCGGCCGATGGCATGCCTCCGGCCGCTCGCGAGAACGTCGCGCGACACCGCGATCGATTGCACGGGCAGATCAAGCCGCTGATCGAATGGAGCCTGCAGCGTCTGGACTCAGAGCACGTCGACGCCGAGGTGATGACGGAGATGCTCATCGCCTGCTTCGAGCAGGCCGCTCGCATGACCCTGACAGACCCCGATCGCTTCGCTCCCAAGCGATTGCTGGAGTTCATCGCAGACTTCATCGCCACACACGAGAAGACCTGAGCCCGAGGTCGCTGTGGACCGCCACTGATTGGCTGGTCGCAACCGCAACCTCAAATGAGCGCGTTTGGGACCTGAATTATCCCGGCTGAGTGCAAACTCGCACTGTGAAGCCCTCGAGCCGCAGCCGGGCTTCAAAGATCCGCATTGGAAAGAGCCTCAACCGGATCCAGCACTCCACACAATATTTAGAGGCCGCGTGATCGGGGACGCAATGGGTCCCGCCGCAAGGAGCGGTAAGTTCATTTTGTGAGTGGCGATGAGAAATACGACGCTGCTGCTCTTCGTACAGAGATCGCCCGTGTGGGACGCTTGACGGACCTTGCCGAGCGCAGTCTGGAAGTGGTCGCCGTTATCGATGCGCTCGCTGCGCCGTTCGGCATAACCCCAGTCATCGTCGGTGGCATGGCCGTGTATTTCTGGACTGAGGAGGAAGCCTTCGTAACCGAGGACATCGATGTTGTGATGGAGATCCCTGACCAGCTGGTCACACTGCTTGCCGAGGTTGGATTCGAGCGCGCCAAGGATGGGCGTCACTGGATCGTTCCGGATACCGACATTCTCCTCGAGGCGCCAGGGTCTCACCTAGACGACGACGCCGTGACGACAGAGGTCAAGCTCCCCTCGGGACGGACTGCGAGTGTCCTTTCTCAGATAGACATCCTCATCGACCGTCTCGACGAGTTCCAAGCCACCGGACATCCCGTGCCAGCGGAGCAGGCGCTCGCGCTGCTGACGGGATTATCAGAAGAGGAATCGAGGGAACTCGATGCTCGTGCCGGCGCTCGGCGCGTCGGTGAGATCCTCAGGGTGACCCGCAGGCTCGCCGATGAACTGGCCAGCAGCCAGCGCAAACTCGAAAGCGACGAACTGCTCGAGATCGCCCGCGACGCATTTGGAGCAGAGTATCCTGGACAGAGATCACCATGAACACGAACAAGACAATCTCCTTCGAGCAGTGGCGCAGCGGATCAGACCAACGACGTGCGAGGACTGCCGCCGTCGTCGCATGCTTCCCACCCGCCGAACGACGTAAGCCACGCGACCCAACAGAGGCTGAATTCTTGCGTCACATAGGTACACCCGAGCGCCTCATCGGACCTGTCAACCAAATTCACAGCTAGCGTCGTGACAGCCGTTAGGCGGCTTGGCTACGCACGCCGCCATTGCCGTGTGGGAAATCGCTCCGCTGGACATCTCCCCTAACGAGCTGCTGTGAGTTGCAACTCCGGGCGGGTCAGGGCACGCACGAAGTCCTCCAACTGCGTGGTGGTCCAGCACTCAAACGCCGTGCAGTGCTCCTCGTAGGCCGCGATCACCGAGTCACCGTAGTTCCAGTAGAGGCGCGGCTCGGGATTCAGCCAGAAAGTGCGCCCGGCACGCGCGGCGATCTGGGCGAAGATGTCGGCGCGCGCATCGCGGCCGTTGGTGCGCGCGTCGCCGAGCACGATCACGGTTGCCCGCGGGTGCAGATCGTCCTGAACCTTCTCCAGGAACTCCGACCACACGCGCCCGTAGTCGGTGTAGCCAGAGATGTCAGCCACTCCGGCATCGCCTGAGATGCGTTCGTTGACCGCTTTGAAGTTGCGCTCCTGCGCAAAGATGTCGGTCACCTCGGAGATCCGCTCGATGAACACGAACGAGCGCATCTTGCGGAAGCTGTCGTGCAGCGCGTGAAGCACCGAGAGGAAGAACACCGATGCTGAGGTGACGCTCGTGGAGACATCGCAGAGCACGTAGATCTCGGGTCGTTTGGGTCTGCGGGGACGGTACTTGAGTACGACCGGCACGCCGCCGGTCTGCAGTGACGCGCGCATCGTGCGCCGCACGTCGACGTGCGCGTGATGGCGGTGCCCGCGGGCCTGGTGGCCATGGGTGGCCAGGCGCCGGCGCAGCTGTGCGACAACCCGATGCACGGCTGCGAGATCAGCGAGGGGCCCTGAGGGCAGGGCGCGGTCGAGGTCGCCCAGTGGTCTGGCTGCCGGCAGGGTGCCGGTGCGCTCGATCTGAGAGCGTTCGAGCTCGCGGCGCAGCAGCGCCTCGAAGCGCCGCAGCGCGTCGCGTGGAACACCGTCGCGACGCGGATCTCCCTCCGGCAGGTCTGGTTGGGGCTCGGCCCTCAGGCCCAGCGAGCGGCGGATGCGCTGCACGTCGACGCCGATCACGCCGGAGCCTTCCTGCTGGCGTCCAAACGCGGCGATCGCCATCCTCGCCAGATCACGCATCGCTCCCTCTGAGCCCTCGCGCAGCGCCGCCGCGATCTGCATTCGCAGCGCTTCGAGGTCCTCTGCGGAGAGCTCGTCGATGTTGAGCGCTCCCTCGCCGCGAAGATCGCCCTCGCGGATTTCCTCGTTGATGGCCGCCAGCTCGACGGCGCGAAAGAAGAAACGGTCGAACACGAGCTCGAAGACCCGCCGGTCCTCCTGGCTCTTGGCGATCGTCGCGGCGAGCGTCTCGCGGAACTCGTCCTGGGAGGTCCAGCTGATCTCGCGCAGCGCCGCGAAGGAGTCGAGCAGCTCCGAGGTGCCGATCGCGACGCCTTCGCGGCGCAGCTCCTCGCCGAGTTCGAGCAACCTGGCGGCTAGACCCTCAGACTGCATCCAGGGCGCCGGGCAGCTTCATTCCCACGCGCTCTGAGACCAGATCCATGTCCGCGCGGTGCTTGACGATCACCGACATCGTCTCGATGAACGTGGTGGAGTCGATGTCGCTTGCGCCCAGCAGCAAGAGCGCCCTGGCCCAGTCGATCGACTCGGCGATCGAGGGTGGCTTCTTGAGGTCCAGCTCGCGCACCATGCCGATCACCTCGACCAGGCGGCGCGCGATCGTCTCGGGCAGGTCGGGTGCGTGCAGGCGCACTATCTCCAGCTCGTGCTCGAGCGCCGGATAATCGAGCCACAGATACAGGCAGCGGCGCTTGAGCGCCTCGGTCAGCTCCCGCGAGTTGTTCGAGGTCAGCAGCACGACCGGGTGGGTGCGCGAGGACAGCCGCCCGAGCTCGGGGATCGAGATCTGAAAATCCGAGAGCACCTCCAGCAGCATCGCCTCGAACTCCTGGTCGGTCTTGTCGATCTCGTCGATCAGCAGCACGACCGGCTGCTCGGAGGTGATCGCGCTCATCAGCGGCCGCGCGAGCAGGAAATCCTCGCCGAAGATGTCCTCCTGCACCGAATCCCAGCCCGTGTCGGACGCCTCGGCCTGGATGCGCAAGAGCTGCTTGCGATAGTTCCACTCATACAGCGCCTTTGCCTCGTCCAGGCCCTCGTAACACTGCAGGCGTATGAGCTCCCGGCCGAGATACTTGGCCAGAGCCTTCGCCAGCTCGGTCTTGCCGACACCGGCGGGTCCCTCGACGAGCACCGGCTTGCCGAGCTTCACCGCCAGGAAGGAAACGAGCGCCGTCGCCTCAGCCGGCAGATAGTCGACAGAACGCAGGCCGGCAGCCAGTTCCGCGGCGTCGATCGGGCTAGGTGGAGCGCTCATCTTCGTGAGAATGATAGGACTCACCTGGTGTTCAGCCTCATCACCTTGCTCGCCACGGGCAATCCGACGGTCGGTCCCTACCTCGCCGGCACCGCTCTGGGGTTTCTGATCGGGGGCTTCGGGCACGTAATCAAAGCTCCCCTGATGATCATTCTGGGGATCCTCGTGATTGGCATCACGACCGCCTTGTTCGTGATCGCAAGCGACCCGGGCATCTCCTGAAGAAAGCGATCACTCGCCGGCGCGGGGTGTTCGCGGCGGCTCGTCCTCGAGGGACAGCTGCTCGCTCGACTGCGTGGCGCGCGGTGCGCCGCCGCCGGGTTTCGGCGGCCGGGATGCTCGCGGGGCGCTCGCCGGTGGATAGCGCGGGCGCTCGGGATCTGTGGCGGCTCGGGTCTGACGCACCTCGGTGAGCGTGTCGTGGTCGGTCATTGCTCGCGATGAGCGTCTCGCCGGTGGCTGGGGGCGCTCGATCGCGCGCACACGCGCACCGGCGTAGGCCATCAGGACGGCAGCGAGCAGCGCGAAGAAGATCCCCCACTTGACCCCCACAGTCGTGGTCAGCATCGCGGTCGCCGTCGTCGTCGGCTTGTCGAGCAGGCGGTAGAAGATCAGCACCCCGGCCCACCCACCGGCCGCCATGATGATCAGACCGTCACCGCCGGGAAGGTGAAACGGGCGCTGCTCAGCTCGCGCGAACAGCAGCGCGAGCAGCGCCGCGCTCACCAGCAGCACGGCCGCCTCGACGAACGAGAAGGCCTGAAAGGCGGTCAGGCTGACCTCCGCTGGACGGGTCTGACCGTGCACCACGAAGGTCGATGTCTGGCTATACCAGGGAAGGAACATCGTCAGCAACATCGCGATCGCGGAAGTGGCCGCCAGGCGCCGCTCCGGCCCGATCGTGCGCCAGGCGGCCACGACGCGTCTGAGGAACGACGCCACACCGGCAGCTGCCGGGTGCTCGGCGCGGCTTTGTTTGCGATCGACGGGCACCGGGCCTCCGCTCAACTAGAGACGTGCGATCTGGGGCGGGCCGACACGATCCTCAGACGCTGACCGCCGCACGGGAGCGCATACGCTCCACCAGCAGGTCGGAGTCGGCGGGAGAGAGGGTGCGCAGCTGCCCCTGGAACGCGAGCGGCCAGTGCTTCAGCGGCCACTTGCGGATGTGCTCGAGCTGATCGGCGAGGCTTTCGCCTGCAAGCCAGCACTCCTCATCGAGCACCAGCTCGGGCTCGGTGGGAAAACGCCATGGATAGGCGTCGGCGTTGCCTGGCTTGCCGGGCCAGATCTTTGCCCGATCCTCATACATCTCGCCGGTGACACGGATGCTCGCCGCGAAGGCCATCACTTTCGTCAGGTACAGCACGATGCGATCGCCCGGCTCTATCTGCAGCGCCCGTGGACGGTTGCGCTCCTTGATCCCGATCACTTCAAAGCCGTGCTCGCGCGTGGCTTTGAAGTTTTCCGGTGAGCCTGTCAGCACCCAGGTGGCGGCGGTCTTGCTTGGCATGCCTCGATTGTACGGCGGGGCCGGCGGGACCCGCCGTACGCGATCCGGCCACCTTCAGATGATCGGGATGTCCTGGACCTCCGCGGCGGGCGCACGCTCTGCCGCGCGGACGCGTGAGATCAGCACGTCGAGCAGGGCGCGCAAGACCGCCAGCAGCTGGCGGATCAGCTGTGCGAGCTCCGCCCGCAGCTCGTCGGGCAGCAGCTCGCGCACCGCGCCGAGCAGCTCGCTGAGCCCGTGCATCCCAGCCGCGGTCTGCCGTGCCTCCTCTGAGCCGAGCGGCTCCCAGCCGCGCGGAGGTGTCTGGCCTGACTCGTTCAGCAGCTGCTGGGCTGCCTCCTGGGCGCTGCGCAGGTGCCCGCGAAGGATCTCCAGGGGGTCCTCGGGCTGTGGCGGCGTGACGGTCACAGCGGCCCCGCGGATGTGCTCTGCGGTGCGAGGAAGCTCACCCGCAGCGACCCGTCTTGCAAGCGTGCGGCCGTGGCGCTGTGATCGGCGAGGGCCGCGGGCAGCATGATCGTGCGCTTGTGCGCGTCGACCTCGACGACCAGCTCGAGCCCGATCTTCTTCAGCGAGATCCGCTCACGCTCAGCGAACGGCAGATCTAGGCGCAATGTCGCGCCGTCCTCGTCGACGAGCAGCTCGTGCGCCAGGCGATCGTGCAGCACGTCGGCGGGATCCAGCTCACCGAACAGCTCTGAGCCGAGACGGCGCAGCATCCGCTCACCGACGACCTCCTCCTCGAAATAGGGGGCACACAGCACCGGCACGGGGGAGAAGGACTCGCGCACGCTCTGCAGGTGCTCCTGCTGGCGGCCACGCCACCCCTCGAAGTATTCGCCGACCTGCTCCGGGAAGACGCGGTTGACGATCACCGCGTCGGTGAGATAGCCGTAGAGGTTCAGATACGTGAAGGTGCGACGCGCCTCATCGATCACCATGCGGTCGGGGTTCATCACCAGGCGGATCGTTACGTGCTCGCGGTCGGAGAGGATCTCGTGCAAAGCGATCAGGTTGTGCCCGAGGTGCTGGACGTCGTCGAGCACCGCATCGCCCGGCAGCGAGATATCGAGCACGGCACGGGCGAAGGGGCGCGCCGCCGCCATGATCTGCCCCTGGGCCGGCAGCACACGCTCCAGCCACCAGCGGGCGACGTCCGGGAACGCGAGCAGCCGCAGCGTCTCGCCGCTCGGCGCGCAGTCGACGACGATCACCTCGTAATCGCCGCTGTCGTGATGACGCCTGAGCGCCTGCAGGCTGAACAGCTCATCGAGGCCCGGCGGCACGGTCAGCTCCTCGGCGGAGATGCGATTCACGCCGCGTGAGACGAGGAGATCTCCGAGCCAGTCCTGCACACCGGACCAGTTGTGCTCCAGCTCCACCTGGGCTGAGACCTCCTGGGCCCAGAGGTTCTCGAGCACCGCCGTCGGCTCGCCGCTGAGGGCGACCCCGAGGGCGTCTGAGAGGCTGTGTGCCGGGTCAGTGGACATCACGATCGTGCGCTGTCCCTGCTGTGCGCAGCGCAGCGCGCTGGCGGCCGCCACGGAGGTCTTGCCAACCCCGCCCTTGCCGGTGTAGACGATGATCCTCGGCACCGAAAGGAAGTCTACGGGCTTGCCTGCGCGCGAATCGATCGGCGCCCGCGCCGCTCAGGGCTAGCGTGGCTGTAGCGTTGAGATGCCGAGTGCGGCCGCCATCACACCAGTCAGGCTGACCAGCTCGCTCCATTCGATCGCGGCGCCGCGCAGGCCCTCGATCCCGCGCAGGTCCTCGAGCTTGCAACTGTGGAACTCGCAGCGCTCGGCGCGCGCGGCGGAGAACCTCGCGCCCGTCAGATCACAGTCTGAGAAGCACACCGAGTCCATCTGCGTCTCGTGGAAGTCGGCCTCCCGTAGGACGCAGTTCTCGAATCTGACGCGCTGAAGCTTGCTGAAGCGAAACGACGACAATTCAAGGACGCAATCGACGAATGCGACATCGACAAGCGTACTCGCGGGAGCCGCGAAACCCGTCATCCGGCTTTCCGAGAAGGCGCTGCGGATCATCGTCGACTCCGTCGTGAGCATGTTCGCGAGCTGACAGGTGGCGAACTTCGTGTCGAGCGTCGCCAGCCGCGGCATCTGGGCGCCCGAGAGGTCGCAGTTGACCAGCAGCGCCTCGTCGAAGCTGCGTTCGGGCGCATCGATGCCCGACAGCTGACAGCCGCTCAGGCGGACGGTTGAGCAGCGCGTGAGCTCAGCGATGCTCCCCGCGGTCAGCTCCAGCTCCTGCAGCTGCGGTGGATGCATCGGCGCTCGTGGCGGCGGCGGAGGCTCGCAGGAGTGTGTGGATCGACTCAACACCTCAAAGCGTACGGCCCACCGGGGATCACGGCTTCGCGGGGCGCAGCCCCTGCGCCGGCGTCTCTCGCTCCTCAGCCCCCGGCGCTGAGGGTGATCGTGCCGGTCGTGCTGGCGCTATTGCCGGCGAGGTCCACCGCACGCGCGCTGACGGTGTAGGTGCCGCTCTTCTTGGGTGTCAGCCACAGGATCTTCGGCTTGCCGCCTTCGACGGTCGCCGAGTTGCTCCACACCACGCTCGAGCCGCGGCGGATGCTCAAGCTGAGGCTCGAGACCTTCGACAGCGCGAACTGCACGCCGGCCCGCGAGCCGCTCTTCAACGTGTGGCTCAGCAGTTCCAGCGTCGGCGCGGTGTGCAGGTCTTCGGTGAATTCTTCGGCGGTCGTGCAGTAGATCTGATCTCCGGCGATCGCCGTGCTCGGCTTGGTGGCCGTGACGCTCGCGGTGTGAGCGGAGGAGCTCGCCGCCGGCGGGCTGCCGCCGCTCGCGGGAAGCGGGGCGGTAGTCGTGGTGGTCGGAGTCGTCGTTGTCGTGGTGGGTGGCGTCGTGGCCGGCGTGCTCGCGAGCAGCGGCGGGCCGACCTTGGTGCGCTGGCAGAGATGCTCGAGGAATTCGGTCAGCAGTTCGTGATAGTTGAGGTTCGATTCGGTGTGCTGGTCATACATCGACCAGGCGCCGGTGTTGTAGTGGGGAACCTCCGCTCGCGCCTCGGCGTCGCCAGCGGCAAAGAGCTGGGCGCCGAGCGGATCGCCCGTCAGCTGCGTGTAGTCATACAGGCCGACGAGCGACTGGATGAAGCCGTTGAGGATCCTGTCGCTGGGCGCGAAGGTGTACTCCGCATACTCCGAGCCGGCCGCGGTCTTCACCACGACCCCTTCCGGGGGCGGCGTCTTGAAAATCCCCAGCGACGCTTGCGCGGCGCCCAGATCGGCGGGTTCTTTGAAGCGGGACCACGCACGGGAGAGAACCTGCAGCGCCGTGCCCTGGGAGAGCCCGCTGGTCCACGGCGGCTGCCCGCCGTCGAACTGGAAGAAGTACTCCCAGGCGATCCCGCCGGCGCGCTCGGTCGCGAGCGGTATGACTTCGCGGAGCAGTTCCTGCAGGTCGATGTTCTCGTTGCCCGCGAGGTAGTAGCCGTTCGCCTCGCCGAAGGTCGCGAGCCACTGGATCTCGATTCCCTGCCCGGGGTAGTACTCCCACACGATCCGCGAGCCGGGGAAGCTGACCCGCTGGCTGAACGTCAAAAGCGGCCCTGTGCTCCACCACTGCCGGTTGCGTTCGATCGTCATGAACAGCGCCGGCAGGCGCGAGGGTATGAACTGCTTCTTGGCGGCGATCGCCTGGACGTTGGCGAGCACGTCGGCGAGTTCTGTGCGGCGGCTGCCGCTGAGCTTCTCGAGGGTGCGCTCGGCGGCTGTATAGACCGCCGTGTATTGGGTGTAGAGGGCCGCGGTGATGGCGCCTGAGGACTCGAGGCTCGAGAGCGCGCTCTGAATGCTCGGCCCGCGACTGCGGGCTGAGGTGGCGTCGTGGGAGGCCACGGCGACCTTCGTCTGTGGCCCACTTTCGGGTGCCAGGGCGGCTCTCGGCAAGGGCTCGTCGCGTGTGTGGGTGTGGCCGTGGCGAGCGAGAACGAGCACGGTGTCAGGCTTGTGGCGGATCGCGCTCTGTCCCAGTGCAGGCGCTGGGATGGACAGCATGGCGGCGCTCAGAACACCCAGGATCACACCCGGCAGGAGCGCTCGCGAGAGCTTCGCGGGCATCGGCCTGATGCTACGCTCGATCGCGACTGAGGCTGCATGGGGAGTTGCAGCCTCATCACTCACAGATGACCTCACGTGACCGGAACACCCGCCCGCGCGCCGTAGTTGCGCTGCTGCTCACGGTTGCTGTGGGCGTTGTGATGCAGGGCTGCGGCGGTGGCTCACAAAGCGCCCAGTCGATCCTCAACGACACGTTCAACTCGCGCCAGCAGATCAACAGCGGCAAGCTCGATCTCACCTTCAGTCTCGCCGCAAAGGGACTCCAGGGCGTCACCTCGCCGATCGCGGTGCGGGTCACCGGGCCGTTTCAGAGCACCTCCGCAACGAAGCTGCCGCGCTTTGATCTGAGCATCGAACTCGGCACCGGCGGGCACGCCCTGCAGGCCGGGGTGGTCTCGACCAAGAGCCAGTTCTTCCTGACGCTCGCCGGCGAAGCGTTCCTCACTCCGTCCGCCACGAGAAACTCGCTGCAGCAGAGCTACGCGCAGTCGAGCAAGACGGCGTCATCGAAGAAGAGCGTCTCGACATTCGCCTCGCTGGGCCTCGATCCGGGAAGCTGGCTCGAGCATCCGGTGCGTCTCGGCACCCAGACGCTGGCGGGGGTGCAGACGATTCACATCTCCGCTGGACTGAACCTGGCGCGCTTCCTCGCGGACGCGCAGCGGCTCTCGGGCGCGAGCGGCAAGCTCGGCATCGCCTCCCGCCAGCTCTCGGGTTTGCTATCGCCATCTGAGAACAAGGCGCTCGTCGCCTCGCTCACGTCGGCTCGCGTGGCCCTCTACACGGGCGCGAGTGATCATCTGCTGCGCTCGCTCACAGTGCACGCGTCGATCGCGAGCAATCCGCGGACGCGCCAGGCGCTTCAGGGACTGATCAGCGCGACGCTCGACTTGCAGCTCCAGATCTCCGACCTCAACAAGAACCAGACGATCGTGGCGCCGAAGAACCCGCATCCACTGTCGGACCTCCTGTCGGCTCTGCAGCAGCAGGGGCTCGTGTCGGCAAACCAGAGCGCCGCCTCCGGTGAAGGGGCCGGCGGCGGCACGACCGGTTCCGCTCAGGGTTCCCTCGGTCCCTCGACCCCCTACACGCGCTGCGTCGAAGCGGCCGCTCAGAACGTCACGGCTCTGCGGAAATGCGCAAGCCTGCTCGGCGGCTGACGCCGGCCGACACACGCGCCGCGCCGGCTCGCTAGAGCTCCGGCTGCGCCTCGTCGGGCTCGAGCTCGTCCTCCTCGTCGAGGTCGGGCTCGTCGTCCTCACCCTCATCGCCGGGCGCAGAGGCCGTGTGAAAGCTCACCTGGAAGCGCTCCAGCAAATCGTCGCGGACGTGCTCGTCGACCGGTGTCTCATCGGAGATCAGAACCCAATCGTCTGCCTCGAACTCCTCGCTGCCGAAGATCTCGTGGTCGACATCGGGTGAGTCATCGACGACGATCAGAACCTCCGTCTGCGGGTTGAAATAAGTGCCTGGGCGGTTTGTGAGCTCGTCGAGCTCGAAGCGGCGATGTGTTGGCATGGCGCGTTTATACCTCAGGCGCCGAAATCTTTGAGTGTTCGTGTCACCTCGGCCTGCACATCGAGCGGCTCGAGGCCGTCCCGCACACGCCGCTGGTTGCGGGCCTCGATCAGCTGTCGTGTCTCTTCGATCAGCCCCGGGTCATACGTGCCGGGTGCCGCAGGCAGGCTCGGCTCCTCAGCGGTGGAGCTCTCGATGCTCTCGAGCTCCGCGTCGATATCGAGCGGCTCGGCGCCCTGGCGCTGGCGGCGTTCGCTGCGCGCCTCGAGCATCTGGCGGATCTCCTGCTCGCGCTCGGCGGCTTCGCTTTGCGCGTCCTGTCGCTCCTCGGAGTGTTCGCCGATCGACAGCCCGCCCTTGCCGATCTGGTCATAGACGCTGCCTGCTGAGCCGAGCATCGACATCAACCCGCCGATCACGAACACCGCGATTGCGAGGATCACCACCACCTCGAGGATCTGTGTCATCTGGGCAATTGTCGCTGAAGCGGTGGGTTGCCGTCTACCGCCCCACACTTCGGGTGTGCCTTGTGGGCGGTCGCGAGCTCCGCTACCCTACTCGAGCCAGGATTGACTGACCAGTCAATCTATTTTCGCGCGGTGAGTCGACGAGCCGTCTCCGGCGGTCAGCTGATCCCGTGCCAGCCTCGAGGAGATCACGAAGAGACATGGTCGATTTTACGCTCACCGATGAGCAGAAGAACCTGCGCGAGATGGCGCATGACTTCGCCGTCAAGGAGATTCGTCCCGTTGCCTGGGAGTACGACAAGGAGGGCACCTGGCCCAAGGATCTGATCGAGAAAGCCTGGGAGGTCGGCCTGATGAACTCCCACATCGAGGAGGCCTACGGCGGCGCCGGAGCCGGCTACCTCGATGGCTGCTTGATCGAGGAGGAGCTCTCGTGGGGCTGCTCGGGAATCCAGACCTCGCTCGGCTGTAACGGTCTGGCGAGCGCCCCGATCGCGCTGGGCGGCTCGGAGGAGATCAAGAAAAAGTACCTGGGGATGCTCACCGAAGCACCCAAGCTCGCCTCCTTCTGTCTGACCGAGCCAGACGCCGGCTCAGACGTGTCGGGAATGCGCACGACCGCCGTCAAACAGGGCGACAAGTACGTCATCAACGGCTCCAAGTGCTTCATCACCAACGGTGGCTACGCCGACTATTACACCGTCTATGCCAAGACCGACAAGGACGCCGGGCATCGCGGCATCTCGGCCTTCGTGGTCGAGCGCGACTGGGGCGTGGTGGTTGACAAGAAGGAGGACAAGCTCGGTCAGCGCGCCTCCAACACCGCGACGATTTCCTTCAACGACGTCGAGGTTCCCGCGGAGAACCTGCTGGGCGAGGAAAACAAGGGCTTCAAGCTCGCGATGATGACCCTCGACCGCACGCGCCCGGGTGTCGCGGCGATGGCGACGGGCATCGCTCGCGCTGCGTTCGAGTTCGCGACCGACTACTCGCGCGAACGCGTCCAGTTCGGTGTGCCGATCGCGATGCATCAGGCGATCCAGTTCATGATCGCCGACATGGCCACCGAAATCGAGGCGGCGCGTCTGTTGACGTGGAAGTCGGCGACGATGCTCGACAACGGCGAACGCAACACGCTGATCTCCTCGCACGCCAAGCGCTTCGCGGCCGACGCGGCGATGAAAATCGCCACCGACGCCGTGCAGGTGTACGGCGGCTACGGCTTCATCAAGGAGTACCCCGTCGAGAAGCTGTTCCGCGACGCCAAGATCATGCAGCTGTATGAGGGCACCTCGCAGATCCAGCGGCTCGTGATCGCCCGCGAAACACTGCTCCCACGGCGCGCCGAGGAGCCGGCCGCCGCGATCGCCTAGCACGCGAGCTGATGTGGCACGGGGCGCCGCCTGCTTTCAGAAGAGCGGCGGCGTCCCACGCGCCCAGCAAGCACCGGCCATAATTGCCCGATGACCGTCGTGATGTGCAGCGAAGATCTGCCGGGTTCGGCGCTGGTGGCCGAGCGCCTGTGGTTCGACATCGAGCGCTGGGGGACGTTCATCGAGGGTTTCGGCGCGGTGCAGCGGGTGCAGGGCCCGTGGCCGGCTAGCGGTAGCGTGATCACGTGGTCATCGACGCCGCATGGACGCGGAGTCGTCACCGAGCGCATGCTCGAGTATGAGCCCGCCAAGCGAGCGCGCAGCGAGGTCACCGACGATCGCCTGAAGGGCACGAGAACCGTGACGTTCTCTGCCCTGCAGGACACGACCGACGGGGTGCACATCGCGGTCGAGCTGGACTACCTGCTGAAGGGTCCGCTCTGGCGGCATCTCGCGATCGACTGGCTGTTCGTGCGCCGGGCGCTGCGCGATTCGATGCAGCGCGAGCTCGAACGCTTTGCCGCCGAGCTGCAGGACAGCTGAAGCTCACACCGGTGGCGCTGGCTGCGCCGAGTGAGCCACGCCGCTAGGCTCCGCCCTCCCCGTAACCGTCAGAGGAGACCGACAAGCATGTTCGTGTTCAAAGCCGCCGTCGTCGGCGCCGGCACAATGGGCGGGCAGATTGCTCAGACGATCGCCGCCGCAGGGATCCCCGTGGTGCTGAAGGACATCAGCGACGAGCTCGTCCAGGCTGGCCTGGACGAGGCTCGCAACGTCACGACCGGGCAGATCTCAAAGCTCGCCGAGAAGGGCAAGATCACCTCTGAGCAGGCACAGGCTCAGATCGAGGAGGTGCTCGCACGGATTCACGGCACCACCTCATATGAGAACTTCGGCGATGTCGATTTCGTGATCGAGGCTGTGCCCGAGCGGATGGAGATCAAGCAGGCGGTGTTCGCCGAGCTCGACGCCGCCACCCCCGGCCACGCGATCCTCGCGTCCAACACCTCGTCGCTGTCGATCACCGAGATCGCCGAAGCCACGCTGCGTCCGGAGAAGGTCGTCGGTTTCCACTACTTCTACCCCGCGTCGATCATGCCGCTGATCGAGATCGTCGAAGGCGAGGAGTCCTCCGCGGAGAGCGTCGCGACAGCGGTGACGTTCGCCCAGAGCATTCGCAAGCAGCCGATCACCTGTGTTGAGGTGCCTGGCTTTGTCGTCAACCGGATCCTCAACTCGGGCATCTCTGAGATCTGGCGCGAGCAGGAGCAGAAGGGCCTGTCGATCAAACAGATCGACGAGGGTGTCGGCGCGGCGAACGTCGTGCCGATGGGCCCCTACTTCCTGGTCAACCTGCTGGGGCTCGACACGGTTTTGCATGTCGCCGAGCACCTCGCCGAGTCCTACGGAGGTGAGCGCTTCTATGTCCCCGATGGCATGAAGCGCCTGGTCTCAGAGGGAAAGCTCGGCGCCAAGACCGGCGGCGAGGGTTTCTATGACGCTCAGGGGCAGCCGAACATCGAGGGGGATGGCGAGCCGAACATCGAGGAGCTCGTCGAGCTGCTGACGCTGAAGACGTTCGTCGAGGCCTGCCTGGTGCTCGAGGAGGGCGTCGCCACGCATCGCGACATCGACTTCGGGTTGATGGCCGGTGCCGGCCTGGATCCCCGCAGGGGGCTTTTGCCGCCGTTCATGAAGGCCGACGTCGAAGGGCTCGACACGATCCTCGAGCGCTTGGAGAGCGCGCAGGAGCGACACGGGGAGCGCTTCGCGCCACCGACGATCGTACGTCGCATGGTCGCCCAGGGACGCCTCGGGCAGAAGGCCGGCCAGGGCTTCTACGCCTACCCGCAGGCTGACGGCGAGCAGCCCGCGGAGGTCGTCAAGCTCGAGACACGGGCCAACGGCGTGGCGATCGCCTGGCTGGCCAACGGGCAGATGAACTCGATCTCTCCGCAAGTGATAGAGGATCTCGGCAAGGTCTGGGCCAAGGCGAAGGACGCGGGTGTCCACGCGCTGGTGATCGCCTCCTCAAACCCGTTCCTGTACTCGGCCGGAGCGGACATCAAGGCGTTCACCTCGATGGACGAGGAGGGTGGAGAGAAGCTGATCCACGCCGCTCACGCGCTGTTCACGGAACTGGGACGCGAGGGGATCGCGACGATCGCCGCCGTCAACGGCCTGGCATTCGGCGGCGGGTGTGAGCTCGCGATGTCCTGCGACGTGCGGATCGCGGCGCGCTCGGCGCTGTTCGGCCAGCCCGAGATCAAGCTCGGCATCATCCCGGGCTTCGGCGGCACACAGCGCCTGCCGCGCCTGGTCGGCTCCAACAAGGCACTCGAGATGAACCTCATCGGCGATCCGCTGCTGGCCGAGGAGGCGTTCGAGTTCGGCCTCGTCAACCGCGTCGTCGAGGACCACGAACTGCTCGACACCGCATTGGCGTGGGCGCGTAAGCTCGCCGCTCAGGCGCCGCTTGCGCTCGAGCAGATCAAGCGGGTCTCCGCGGCCGGCGACCTGGATGAGGGCATCGAGGCGGAGAAGCGGGCTTTCGCGAGCGTGTTCGCGAGCGCCGACGCCAAGGAGGGCATCGCGGCGTTCCTCGGCAAGCGCGCGCCGGACTTCCAGGGCAAGTAATGAACCCCCGAGCCCGCCTCGCGGCCTTGGTGCGCGAGGCGGGCTCGGTGGTTGCCCTGACCGGGGCGGGCATCTCGGTGCCCTCGGGGATTCCCGACTTCCGCACCCCCGGGACTGGGCTGTGGGCGAGCGTGAACCCGATGGAGGTCGCCCACATCGACGTTTTCCACGCCCAGCCAGAGCGCTTCTGGAGCTTCTACGGCGAGCGCTTTGCGACCCTCGGCGACCGCCAACCCAACGAGGCTCACCGCGCGCTAGCGCAGCTCGAGCGGCGCGGAGCACTCGACGCGGTGATCACTCAGAACGTCGACATGCTGCACCGCAAGGCCGGAACTCGCGAGCTGGTCGAGGTGCACGGGTCGATCGAGTCCTGCCTCTGCCTGGGCTGTGGGACCCACACGGAATTGGCTGGTGCGCTCGAGCTGATCGCCCGCGCCGCCGACGGCGTGCCTCGCTGCGCTGACTGCTCGCGGCCACTGAAGCCCGGGGTGGTTCTGTTTGGGGAGATGCTCCCGCCAGAGGCGATCGCGCGTGCCCAGGAGTTGTGTGCGGGGGCCGATCTGCTGCTGTGTATCGGGTCATCGCTCGAGGTTCATCCGGTTGCGGCTCTCCCGGAGTCGACGCTCCGCGGTGGCGGACAGATAGCGATCGTGACGCGGGGCGCCACGCCGTTTGATCATCTCGCCGCGGTCTGTCTCAAAGGAGACGTGGTCGAGGAGCTGCGCTGCCTGCTTCAGCTGGGTGGGACATCACACACCGACCATCCCTCGGCGTAAGTTGAGGGGTGTGTCTAGCCACGGCGATCAGGACAGTCAAGGCGTCCTATTTCCCGGGTTCGCGGCTTTTCGTGACGATGAGAGCTCTCGCTTCTACCGCTCGCACCTGCCGGCCTTCGGCACGCCGCAGAAGACCGCGGCGGAGATCACCGTTCGCTTGAGTCGTGTGGTCTTTGATGTCAGCCGGAACGCGGCGCTGCGCCCATTGCGGATGGGACCCGAGGACTTGCTGCGCTGGCACACGGGGATCTTCAAGACGACATTTCCGTATGAGGCCGGGAAACTCCGCACCGCTCAGACCCAGTTTGGAGTGCGCTGGCGCGAGGATGGAGAGCTCGAGACCCGGCCGATACTGGGATCGGAGCCCGGGGCTGTTCGGGCGGAGGTGCGGACGGCCTTCGCGGCATACAACGCTGAGTTGGAGCGGTGTGGGCCCGAGCAGCGCTCAGCCCGGGAGGCGGCGATCGCGGCGGGATCGCTTTATGCGGACATCCTGCGGACACATCCGTTCGATGACGGGAACCTTCGTAGCGCCTTTCCGGCGCTTCAGGGTGCCCTTGTGTCGCTGGGCGGCCGGACCGTTGACTTCCTGGACGCCTTGACCGAGCACGACGAGGCGCTGGGGTGGGCGCTGCGACCGGACGCTGAGAATCGCACCGCGCTTCCCTTCGCTGAGCTCCTGATCGCGCGGATGCAAGCGTCTGGCAATCCCACGACAGAGGAGTAGAATAAAGGCGTCATGACCGACCACTGCTACGACCTCCTGGGCCCCAAAGACCAGCTGGTGGTCGCCACCAGCGACGGCTGGGTGCCCTTCGATGAGCAGGCCGCAACCAAATTGGCGGAATCGGCGATGATGCTCGCCTTCGGTCCCGAGCACGTCGAGCGCCTGCGCCAAGAGTCTCGAGCGCCCGCATCCAGCGCCGCCGCCTGAAGCAGCCCCGCCTGAGAGTGGGACCCTGATGGCGGACAGATTGCCCGAACTCGATCAGTTCCTGCGCGACATGAACGACTGAGAAGTCCGTGGATGCTGTCGACGCAGTGGGGGTTCGATATCAAATCAAGGGAGGCGACTGACGCCAGAGAATCGCAGCCGACAGCTGAGCGTTATACGCGACATCGAACAGGAGCCGTTCGATGTGCCGCTCGCGGTTTTCTTCGACGCGCCTTCGAGCGACTCGGCACCAAGACGCAATTCATCGCGAAGCTGATGGCTTGGTGCGCCGACAGGCCCCGGATGTCGAGAGAGTCAGACGTTGAAGCGACGGAGGGGGTGAAGCACCAGGGTCTACTCAACGACCGCCGATATCAAGCTCGTCCATGGATGGGCGGTCTCGGGGATTCCCTTGGGCCCAGTCGCGACCATGAATTGCAAGGGAGGCTCTCCTATGGGCTGGAGTCCCGTCCAGTCTGGATTTTTGGGACTCTGGAGAACTCTGGATGACCGGCTTTGGGGGCGATTTGCCCCCAGATTGCCCCAGAAATCCGCCAAAAACGCCCCCAGAAACCGTCGGGACACTTGTGGTCTGTACAGGTCAAATTGTACTACGTCGGACCCCGGAAACGGCTACGATCCGAGGCCGCGCCGACGTAGCTCAGCTGGTAGAGCACCTGCATGGTAAGGAAGGGGTCCCAGGGGGCGTTTCTCCCTGCAAATCGGCACGTCGACGTTCCTCGCATGCGGTGATCCCCGCAGCGACACCGCACTTTTCACCGTCTGATCGGAGTCCACGGGGCGGCTGATCAGACCTGCGGTCGAGATCGCATCCATGCGCGAAGTCGACGCTTGGGTCCCATACCCCCTGCGAGAGGAGCGGCAGATGGCTAGACCATGGCCGAAGAAGTCCGCCTGGCCGTATGTCGCCAAAAGCGGGCGCAAGTCCTACACCGTCGGCTTCTACGATCACGACAAACGCGAGCACAGCCGGACCTTCCCGTCGGTGCGCCACGCCCGCGCCTGGATGAACGACTACATAGGCGCCGAGCGCAGAGGTCGCGACAGCCTGCGAAGGTTCCTGCTGGACCTCGACGCGAAGGAGGCCAACGACGCCGAAGGCCGCACGATCGCGCAGATCCTCGAGCTCTTCCTGGAGCTCGACGCGCACCCGCGCAACGAGGAAGGCGTCGCGCCCTCGACGTACACCCTCTACAGGTCGGTGCTGAACTGCCACCTCCTCGGCAAGCCCCGCCACCTACCGGGCAACAGACGCAAATTGCCTCCGGCGGAGTACGCCGTCGCGATCGCCAAAACACAAGCCAGTGCATTCAACGAGCCGCTAGCGCCGCGTGCGTGGCGCGAGCAGATGCGCGAAGCCGGTGTGCCCGCACAGACTCGCGTGCATGCGTGGCGTGTCCTCTCATCCGCGCTGAGCTGGGCCGCGCGATCACCGTCTGTGCCGGAGATCCAAACCAACGGATGCAAGCTCGCCAGAGAACCCGTGGTCAGTCGCCGACGGTCCGCGCGCACAGGCGGCACCGGCTATACCCCAGTCGTGCGTGCGCGTCCGCTGCCCAGCTGGGCGCTCTCGCCGCAGGCCGTCGAGGCGATCCGCGCCCAGATGCTCCTTTGCCCCGCCCCACGCAAGGCGATCCTCGCGCACCGCGACGCAACGATCGTGAGCCTGCAATACGGCATGGCGAGCCGCAACCAGGAGCTCTGGGGACTTCGCTGGTCCTCCCTCGACGGAGAGTTCGCATGGGTGACGGAAGTCCTCACCAACGGGCAGCTCCAACAATGGGGCAAGACCGAGCACAGCACCCAACGCCGCACCGCCCTACCCAGCATCCTGCGAGAAGACCTCGAGCAATGGCGGGAGATCCTCACACAATCCGGACGCCCTGCACGCGAGAGCGACTTCATCATCCCGGGAGACCTCATCAACGCCCGTCATGGCGTGCGCGAGGCCAAGACAGGCGCCTGTCATCTCACCAAATCGCAGGCGAAGCTCTGGGGCCGAGAATGCTTCACGCCAGCGGTGCGAGCCGTCGCGCAGCGCCCGGAGTTCGCACGCATCCTTGGCGCCACCCCGTATGCGCTGCGCAGAGGCGGCATCTCGCTGCGCCTGCGCACCGAAGACCCACAAATCGTCGCCGACGAGTGCGGCACCAGCCTGAAAATGCTCAGCGACCACTACTCATTCCCGATCGAGGACCTGCGTCAACACGCAGCCACAACCACCGGACGTCGAGTGGCGAGCCGCACGTGCCGCACAAGCGAGTCGTCGTTCGCATGATCGAGCTTTGCACGGCGCCGCAGAGAACGAAGATGCGGGGCATCGGTGGAAGTCCTTCTTGGCTCGGTTCTCTGCCCGTAGGTGAGCCTTCCGTATGCTGGACGAACATGAACATGAGGTCTGGTGGGCAGCAGTAACGACACTTCCGCATCGACCAGCGCGAGCGAGCGTGATCCGCCCTTCAAGCGGCGCACTCGGAACTCGTCCTAACCGGGAGCGCTGACTTCAACATGAGCTTGGCTGCTTGCCTGCAAGAGGAGCGCTCTCCCTATTTCGGTTCATCCCGAATGGCGTGCGCCGGCGCCGCTGCCCAGTCGGGCGGCAGGCGCCACGCCGTTTCTTGATAGCCGCTCACGGTGAGTCGCACAGGGGTCGCAGAATGGACAGGCATGCCAGTCTGACCTTCTGGAACCTCGTAGACGTGCTCGACCCATTCCTGTGAGACGCCCATCCCCAGCTCGAGGTCTAGCTCCACGTCGACTGGTGTGATTGTGCTACGGATCGCGCTGTCAAAGGCCGTCGGCCGCTTCGCGGCGGACGGTCCATGCCCGGTCGCTTGCAGCCGCCGCGAGGAGCTCCTGCAGCTCCAGCTCGCGACAGCGCTTGGCGGCGACGACCACCTGTTGGCGCAGCCTCCGCGTCGCGCTCTCGTAGAGAGCTACCAGGCGCGCTCGCACGACCGCGTTCGCGTCGCTGCTCGCGCCCTCGGCGAGCGTGTAGCCGTTGATCGCTCTCGCGGCCACCTCGTCACTCGGGTCGAACATGCCGCTGACGAGCGTCCACTGGACCGCGGGGATCCCCAGGTTGCCGATGTCTGCAAGCGCCGCGATCGCTACGAGGCGGCACTGAGCATCCGGGCCCCGGGCGCAGGTCGCTAGCCACGCGATGTCCTCTCCGAACAGGCTGTCCGCGAGGACGCGGAGCTGCGCCGCATGCAACAGCGAGGCGCCGATGTCCTCTCCGAACAGAGCCCGGCCCGGTGCGATGTCGAGACCGCGAACGCGATGAAGGTCCTGTTGGTCGAGGTGTCCGGCGTGGCGCAACAGCATCAGAGCCTCGAGCGCACCGAATTGCCACGCAGCCGCGGCATGCTCGTTGCGGCAGACCTCGAGCAGCAGGTCGATCACGTCCTCCCGGCGGCTCGGCAGGTAGGAGGCGAGGTCTCCCAGGAGATGTGTCTGCCCGTCGCCCATGTTCCACGCGCCCTCCGCCGCCTTCTGCAGGGTCGCCCGCACTGCGCCCGCGACGGCGTCAACGAGCTTGGCGATCGCCTCTGCGGGCAGGGCGTCCCTCCGCCAGCTGAGCAGCTCGAGCGCCGCGGGCGGCGAGAGCTTGGGCTCGCCCACGAGCCTCTCGTCCGTCACTATCGCGAGCGCCGCGTCAAGCGGTCCCTCCTCAGAGTGCTCGCGGCGGTGCGCGATCACCGAATCCCGCAGCCGGGCCGGCATCGCATCGACATGCTGCGGATCCAGCGGCTCGAGCATTGCGCTTCGCACCGACCCGTCGGCTGCCGCGAACGCCGCCGCCCAGTCCCCGGGTGAGCGCCACAGAAGGTTGGCGATCAGGCCCCCGATCTGCGGGGTCTGGGGGGCCGGCAGCGAGGCCACGAGCACTTGCAACAGCTCGGACGCACCATCGTCGTCGAGGAGGTCCCACACGGCAGCCGCAACTCCCAGAAATGCCCGCTCGTCGCTCAGACCTTCCTCTCGCACTTCTCTGAGTAGTGTCGCGGCGCCCGCCGCGTCGATCTTGTCCTCCGAGGCGTTGACCGCCGCGGCCACCTGCTTACCCGGACCGCTGGTCGCCCATGCCTTCAGCGCCCAGCGCGTGCGGGGCGGCGGCTCGTTGCCGGCGAGCAGCATGTGCGAGGAGGCGAGCTGGGCGATCGTGCGTTGGAGCTCAACCGAGCCGCACCATTCAGCCTGCGCGAGGGCCGCAAGTAGATCGTCGAGCTTCGTTCGCCCGATGTGGAAGCTCGAGTCCCAGACTCCCCTGAGCTCGTGCTCGAGGCGCTCGGCGGATAGCGCCGCCGCCGCCTCTAGTGCGTTTGAGCGCACCCACGGCAGGCTCAGCAGCTGATCCTCGGGCGTATCCGTCGCCGACCAGGGATTGAACTCCGGCACCTCGATACCCTGCGCGGCCGCCGCACGGCGGGCGACCACGCCGAGGCGGGTGCTCGTGTCCGTGACGGTGATCATCGCCACGAGCGCATCCCGGGCGGTATCCGGCATGGCTGCGCGGCGGGCGAAGGCACTGAGGCGCAGCAGCAGGCGCGCCCTTACATCCTCGTCCTCGACCCGGTCGATCAGCTGGCGGACCTCCTCGAGCGTCCCCGCGGTGCGATCACGGTCCTCGAGGTCGAGCCACAGCGAGATGAGGCCCGCCAGTAACCGGCCGGTGTCGCCGATCGCCTCCAGTTGCGCTCTCAGCGACCGCGCGGTCGCTGCGTCGTCGAGCATGCCAGCGCGCGCGAGATGGGCAGCCAAGGACAGCGCGTCCTCGTGCTCCAGCATCCCGACGCGCGGGAATTCCAGGCGCAGTACTTGGAGCCACTGCTCCGCACCGCCGTCCTGCGACCACAACCACGGTTCCTCCCACAGCAGCATGGCGCGGAGCCGGGCATCGATGAGGATCGGGGGCTCAGCGCTGCTCATGCACGAGCACCTTCCGATCGAGTCCGGCGGCGCCCAGCGCCGCGTCGAGCAGTACCTTGAAGATCGCGACCGCGGGCCCGTTGCCGCCCAGCACGCCGGCGCGGTCGGCGAGGATCTCCTGCTGGCGTTCGCCGAGCCACTGGCCGGCAGGCGTCCGTGGCCACTCCGCCTCACGCTCGACACACCAGATCACCGACAGCTGCACGTCCTCCTTCGCGAGCACGGCCTCGAGCTCCTCGCGGGTACCCTCACCGAGCTTCTCGTGGAGCAACCCGAGCACCAGATGCGAGGCGCACGCGCGACCGACGAATTCGGTGTTGACGGTCTCCCCCGGCGGCACGCGGTGGGCAGGCGTGCGATCCCAGCCGTCGAGGTCCAGTCTGACCAGGATTCCTCGCGTTCTGAGCACCGGGTTGACGGCGTCTTCGACCGTGCGGTAGACGAGTTCTCGCAACTCGAGCACGTCATCGCCGCTCGAGAGGAACACGAGCAGCAGGCTGGCGGGCTGAGTGGTCGAGATGTGCATTTGATCCGCCGGGCGGTTTCAGTTCGCAACATTTTCCCCGATCGTCCTGGCCTCCACCAGCCCCGACGGGAGTTGTCAGGTCACGTCTTCACACGCGCGCGCTCGCGGTGGGCGAGATCTCAGACCCTAGCGCTCGCCAGGGCCTTCTCGACGGAGATTTCGCCGCGCTGGAGGCGGTCGATCGAGAGGGACAGCTCGCTTGCGCTCGGGAGCCCGCGCACGTCGAGGCGCCCGAGTCCGAAGCGAGCGAGGAGCACGTTCAGCGCGGCGAGGATGTGCTCGCGCAGCAGCGCCTGGGCGCGGTTCCATTGCAGACGCCGCGCGAACAAGTAATACTCGGTCGTACCGTTCACGCGCTGGAAGCTCGGGATCGTTCCCCAGCGGCGCGTGACGCGCTCGACTGCGACATCCATCGCGCGGCGACTCGTGGCGAAGTCGAAGCCAGCCTCGGCGCCGAAGTGATCCGCGTCCAGAGCGAAGCCAGGGACCGGCATCCCGAGTTGTTCGAGCTCGCGCAGCAGCTTGCGGTGCTCATTGGGGCTGCCCAACGCCGGTGGCAGCGTAATGTGCCACATGCGCTTGGCGGGGATCTCGATCTCGGCCGGCTCGCCCTCGTGGCGGTCGGCCTCCGGTATGACCTGGAGGTAGCTCGCGCCACGACGGCGGATGATTCCCGGGGGGAGGATCAGCAGCGTGCGTGCCCCCTCCGAACCCTCTGGGTCGGAGACCTCGAAGTAGCACTCCCCGGAGAAGGCGATGTCCCGCGCGAGCGTCTCGACGAAGTCGACGACCGCTTCCTGCAGTCCGTAGCGCGAGAACTGGCCGATCTCGAGCAACACAATGATGCGTTCCTGCAGCACGGGGTCCGACGGGTCGAGCGATACTGCGAAGTCGCCGTCGTCGTGGCGACTCGGCATGATCCCGAGTGGCACGTCGCGCACGAACATGAACGCGTTGCCGCCTGGCGGGGAGAGCTGTCCCTCCCGGCTCGGGAAGTACGCGCGCGAGATGCGGCCGGCGCCGCGTGCCGCTTGGCTCACGGTCCCTCCTCTCCCTCGAGCTCCTGCAGGTCCTCTCTGACGCTCCCGAAGTCGAGGTCCTGCGCGCCCTCAAGTCTCCCCACATACCGCGCGATGAACACATCCGTCGCGTGCACGGTCATACCGAGGCCACCGAAGGACGGCGTCAGGCGCCGGATCAGGGCGCTCGGGTGCTCGACCGTCCCTTCGCCGAAGCTCGTCGTCGGCGCCTGCCGCGGCAGCTCGGAGAGTAACTGGGTGAGCCTCATCTCCCAGCGGGTGCGAAGCGTCGCGCGCGGAGAGATCGAAAACATACGGGAGTGAAACGCGCAGGCAGCGGCGAGCACGCGCAGGCGCGCGGATCGCTGCTCACCCTGCAGGTAGCGATCCCAGGCCTCTTTGAACTGGTCCCACAGCTCCGGGCGCCGGTAGTAGGCGGCGAAGATGATCGCGTAGCCGCTCAGATCAACCAGGTCCATGATCGGCTCGGTCATCCACGCGAAGGCGGTACTCACATCGCTCCACTCGGCGACCTCCGGGCGCAGGCGATCGACGGTTCTGAGGACGCCGAGAAAGTAGGGCCGGAAGATGGCTTCCAGCAGCTCGGCATTCCCTTCCTCAAGCGCCTCGAAGCAGGTTTCGCCGGAGCGGTGCACCGCCTGGCCGAGGTAGTCGGGAACGTCTGCCCGTGTGCCTTGGTCGAGCAGATTCGGGATCGAGGCCGCCATGCGCCGGAGGATCGCGCGGCGAAACTGCTCGATGCGACCCTGAAGCGACCCCCAATCCCACTCCGGTCGGGTCAGCCCGATGAGTGGGCTATCCGGCAGCAGGGCCTTGGCGTGCTCCTCGAAATGCGGCAGGTGGCGGGCGAGCTTCCAGGCGTGCTCGAGCCCGCGCGCGAGGATCGCCCCGGCACAGTCGGGGGCACCGGCCTCGGTCAGGCGGTCGGCGGCGGCGAGAAACCACGCCTCGGCGAAATCAAGACAACCGTGGAGCTGCTCGTACAGCGCCCAGGCAAGGCTATTGAACGCCAGTTCAGCCGCGTACCATCCGGGAGTACGAACGGCGCCGCCAGCGTCGCGCTCGAAGCGGGCGCTTTCGCCGACTTCCTCGAGAGTCTCGGTGACACGCAGCGGAAGCCCGGCGGCGTAGGCTGCCCCGTCCTGCGCCCAGTCAGTTGCGCTCCAGCGCGCATGGAGAGCGGCCGCGTGGAGGCCCGTCACGCGCTTGTAGAGGCCGAGCTCCAGCGCGATCGGCAGGTATCCAGCCGTGTCGATGGCGGCTAGCACCACCGGAGGGCTGGCCTGCTGGGCCGAGGGCCGGGCGGTGAGCTCGTCGATCACGATCGAGGTGATCCGCTCGGTCCAATGGGCACCCTCGCGCGTCATCCAGCTCCACCCGAACGCTTCCCAGGGCACGGCGAGCTGACCGAGGACGGTCGTCGCGTCGGCGTCACGTTCCTCACGCAAGTCGTCGGCGAGGCACTCGATCGCCGCGTCGAGCAGCGTGCGCTCGACCCACTCGCGGTCCGGGACTACGCGGGGCTGCAGCTGCGTTTCGTTTTCAGTGGCCATCGTGACCTCGGTCGATTCGGTCAGGAACCACTGCTTGTGCTCGTATCGCTCGCCGAACCAGCGGCTACGCGTGGGCAGCGAGTCCTTGCGTTCCAGGTAGAAGCCGAGCAGCAGGCCGATCCGCTGCAGCACCCTTGTCTGCGGCGCGCCGCGGAGGTGCGCCTGCGCGGCAGAGAGCGCCAGCAGCGAGACGATCGTGTGGACGTCCTCCTCTGCGCGGGAGCGGCACTGCTCCTGAACGCTCGCGTCGAGCGCCCGCCAGCTGTTCGCGCGTGCTTTACCGAGCGATCGTGCGAAGCTCTGCGCAGGTTGATCGACGAGCACGGTGGGGTCG
Source organism: uncultured Solirubrobacterales bacterium (assembly GCA_963776185.1). Taxonomy (GTDB): domain Bacteria; phylum Actinomycetota; class Thermoleophilia; order Solirubrobacterales; family Solirubrobacteraceae; genus Palsa-744. Next base: position 5,709 of record CAVZLM010000006.1, on the reverse strand, counting down.
GCGAAGTAGAACGCGCGTTGCCCGAGCCGGATGAACGCGAAGATCGCGAACGCCGAGAGAGCTGCGATCAGCGGCAGCGCGAGATGGTACGGGCTCGCGCCGCTCGCACGGGCGACGAGTAGGAAGACCGCAAGAGCGGTGAGGTAGGCGACGGTCCGCACGTAGGCGTTGCCGAGGCGATCGCGAACGATCAGGCTGCGCACATCGTGGGGCACGGCCACGTAAACGGTGGCCGCTACGGTGTTGATCGCCGTGAAATAGAGGGCGAGGAAGACTCCGGTGACGCCGGCGACGGTCTCGAGCAGGACGGCGTAGACACTGGCGTTGACAGGTCGGGCCAGCTCGTCGCCGAGCTGCGTGTCCGCGAAGCCGAGATCGCCGATGAGCGGGCGCCACTGCGGATCGAGGAAGTGCAGCGCGAGAACCGACGCCGCCGCGAGAACGCTCGGCAGCAGGATCTGCCGAGTGAGGAGGCGCAGGCCGCTCAAGTTCGCCCGCCCGGCGAAAATGAGCTCGCGAAGCTGGAACGTGCGCTGGCTGACCGCGACGGATGCTCGAAGGAGACTCGTCCGGGTACGCCAGTAGCGCTCCGTGTCCCCGAGCCTGACGGTCAGGAACTGTGAGAGACGCGGCAGTTGCAGTCTGTTCATGATTGTTCGTCACGCTCGGCCGGGGTGCTCCGCGGGCTCGGCCAGTATCGATCGACGGGCGGATGTGTGCCCTAGTAGTGCTTTGGTACATCGCTCTTTTTGGGCAAAACATGCCCGCCACGACGTCGGCGACAAAACTCCTGCATTGGTTCTGCAGAGCCAAATCTGCTGGATAGAAATCCCGACGATCCGGCGATCTGGGCAACCCGCCAAAGTACTACTAGGCGCGTGAGCGCGCCCCAGAGCGACCTACTCCGCGTCTGCCTGGGCTCGTCACTCGGCGAGGAACTCTGCGGTCAGTAAGGGTACTGGGGTCGAGCGGATCTCAGCGGCAGCGAGTACCGGATTCTCGCTCACGGCGCGCTCTACGCGAGCGAGCAGCTCACGGCTCCAGCCTACGAGCGTGATGCGCTCGAGCAGGGCGAAGCGCTGCCGAGCCAGGTCCGTGCTGTTCGTCGCTTCAAAGCTCAACCGCAGCGTCCATCGGCGCAAGGCACACACAGCATCAAGAGTTCGATTCGCCGCAGACCCATTCTCGGAGCATTCGCGTGACAGTGAGCGTTCCAGCACGGCCGCGGTCACGCTCGCTCCGGTGGAAAATGGGGAGCACCGCAGCCCGCGACGCTGACGATCGAGGCTCGACATCGACGCCCACACGCCCTCGCTACCGGCGACCGACGCGATCCACCTACCCACGGCACTGACGATGCGTGAAGACCTCGGGGCCGTCTCGTCTTCATTCATAACAACGACTTGCGCGCTGCCGCTGGAGCACCTGGCGAGGTGAGGTCTACCGGTAGTCGTCGCGGCAAGCCGATTGCGATCGATGCGTTGGTTGCAATCGTTGCAGCCAACTGCTACCGTCCCTATATGGCAACCGCACCGACGATTCCCCGCACAGATCTACAGCGAGTGCTCCCAACCTTCCGCAAGGCCGCCGCACTCATCGACGTGCATCCTTCGTTCATCAGTCGTGCCGTGCGTGATCTGGGGATAACGCCGGTCGAGTGGGGCCGGCGCGAGCGCTACCTGCAGATCCCGGACGTGTTGTTGATCGCAATTCATGCTCGGCGTAACGCCGTCGAGGAGGTCGCGGGGGGCCTGGTCGAGCTGGCCGAGCTGCAAGCCCCGGAGCTTGCGGGATGGGTTACCACGGAAGCAGAGCAATTACTCGCCGCGCTTCCCGCGCCTGAGCCCGAGGACAGCGACGCCTTCATTGCAGAGTTGCACAGCGAGCTGCCGGGGGAGTGGGCCGATCGGGCGGAGGCGATCTACCGCCGCCATCTGAATGACTAGACGGGGTGACGCCGTTCGCGGTATCCCCGGTCTGCCCAGCCGCCGTTGGGCTCGCCAACACCGGGCGTGAACCCGAACGCGTCGAGCTCCTCGGGCGTGAGGGCGATCCCCGAGTCCTCGAGCACGCCGATGCGGCCATGTGCGACGGTCACCGTGTCGATCGCCGACACAACGAGCGTCAGCAACAGGGCGGCGGTCATGTACTCGCCACGGAGTATGCCCTCGACGTCGTCGCGAACGCACACTGACGTGATAAGAAGTGGGCGGCGGCGCCCGGCCTTCGCTCGCGACGGTTTGATGTTGGGGTCCTCGAAGTGCCAGGAAAGGAAGGCCGCCACGCGGTTGGAGTTGCGCACATCGACCGCGAGCAGCCGACGCCCCTTCGCCGCGTCGGCACGATGCCACTCAGACCGAGCCGGCTCAGGGCCCGGGACACCGACCAGCCTGTGCCGCGGGGTATACAGACGCCAGCGCACAGCGCTCCCAGGGCCACTGACGGATGGCAGGTAGTGGTCGAGACGCACCCGGGTCTCAGGATCACCGGACCGGCGAGCGTCCGAGACGGCCAGCGCCTTCGCCAGTCGTTTGATGAGTTCATCACGGTCAGGCACGACCGTACATTCGAGAGGATGCTCCGGACGCTACAGCTCGGGCCGACACCGGCTCTCATGGCGGACGAAACGCGCCGGGCACAGACGGACGCCCAGGTCGTCCCGAGGCTCTGAGTCAGCCTCCTCCTCCGGTCCGGCGGCGGTAGGATGCCAGCGCCAGGCCGACGTAGCTCAGCTGGCCGAGGACACTACGCCTGTCGGCTGAGGTTCCGCCCAGTAGTACGTTTCGCTGGCGAGCGGCCTCCGGTGTGGGTAGTGGCTGGCGGAGCGTTGGGCTGGGAGCGCAGCCAGGGGATTATCAGAGCCTATAAGCCATTATCAAGTTTTCTTGATAGCACCTTATACCTTCTGATAGCTCTGCTACCTTGCATCCGTGGACCCTCTCGCAAACCCCTATTCGATGAGCGCCGGCAACCCTCCGCGCGCCCTGACGGGCCGAGAGGCGCAGAAGCAGCAATTCAGGACCATGCTCGGTCGCCTCGCCCGGAAGATGAACGAGCCGAGCATGATCGTCTTTGGCCTGCGCGGTGTCGGCAAGACGGTCCTGCTGCTGGAGTTCGAGAGCATCGCAGACGCCTCGGGATGGACCGCGCCCGACCCGATCGAGATCCGCTCGGACACAGACTTCCGTGCCGAGCTCGCCGACGCCGCCTACCAGGCGCTGCTGCGTCTCGACCGTCGCCGCGCGCTCGGCGACCGGCTGAAAACCTTTACCCGCCTGCTGAGCGGCTTCAAGGTCGGTGCCTCTACCGAGGGGAGCCTGGAGTTTTCGTTCGACCCGAGCGCGGTGGGTGGCTCGACGGGCAACCTCGAGCGTGACCTGACCCACCTGTTCGTGGAACTCGGCGACACGGCGCGAGAGCACGAGACCGGCGTCGTGTTCCTGATCGACGAGATGCAATTCCTCAAGCGTGAGGAGATGGAGGCGGTGGCCGCCGCCATGCATCGGATGTCCCAGAAGCAGCTGCCGATCGCATTGGCCGGCGCGGGCCTTCCTCAACTCCCTGGTCTGATGGTGGATGCCAAGTCCTATGCCGAGCGTCTGTTCTCCTACCCGGAGATCGGACCGCTGAGCTCCGACGCCGCGCGCCAGGCGCTGTTCGAGCCCGCCCAAGCGGAGGGTGTCGGCTTTGATGATGACGCGCTTCAGCGAATCGTTGAGCTCTCGGGCTGCTACGCCGCGTTCGTTCAGGCATACGGCAAGGAGACGTGGAACATGGCGCCGGGCTCACCGATCACCCTCGCCGACGTACAGGCCGCCGAACCGGTCGTGCAGGCCAAGCTCGACGAGGAGTTCTTCCACGTGCGCTTCGAGAAGGCCACGCCCGCCGAGCGACGCTACATGGCCGCGATGGCGGACCTCGGCGACGGCCCCTACAAAACGGGGGACGTCGCCGGGCGCCTCGGCGGTCGGGCAAGCTCATCCTCCGTGCACCGAGACAGCCTCATCAAGAAGGGCCTGATCTTCAGCCCCGACCACGGGGAGGTCAATTTCACCGTCCCACACTTCTCCCCGTTCATGCGCCGGCGTTACCCCCTATAGCCTCCAAGTGGGCAAGCACCAAGGCTAGGCGCAGCTCGTGAGCACTGGGGGTGTATCGGGCACCGGCCTCCCCGGCCGGCCGGAAAACATCTGCTCGTCATCTAGTACCAGTAAGTAATGACGCTATTACCCTGGGGTACTATCTGACTCCTCTGCCCATAGAACTGTCTGGTCCTGCGGGCTACCTTGATCGCGTTCTCGTTCGGCGAGCTCGGCTTGCTCGCGAGGTCGGCGATGACATGCGCATAGTGGCTGAGCAGGGTCGCGGGGCTGTGCCCCATCCACTCGGAGATTTGCACGATCGAGTGCTTGCCGTCGTGGATCAGCAGGCTCGCGAAGCTGTGGCGCAGGTCGTAGGGCACGGGGCCTGCGTAGGTTCGCTTGGTCTTGCGCTTGCCGTTGCTGACGATCGTGGTCTTGGTGATCGTGGCGATGCCGATCGCCTCGCAGGCCGGTTGCCAGACGCGCGATCGCCAGTCGCGCCAGTCGTGGTCGCGCCAGGGCGTGCCGTCTGGGCGAGCGAAGATCAAACCGCTGGGTCCGCCGCACGCGCGCTGGTACTCCCGTAGATCGGCTTGCAGCGCATCGAGCAACGGTGGACAGCGTGGCGGGCGATTGGTCTTCTGACCGGGCACGATCTCCCCGTCGATCCACTTCTGCTCGACCAGGATGGTTGTCTTGCACACATGCTGGCATTCGAGCGCGAGTGCCTCCTCAGGGCGCAGGCCGGCGTACGCGAGGACACTCACGAGCGTCGCGTCTCGCAACCCGTGGTCGGAGTTCAGCAGCATCTGCCTGCGCAGCGCCTCGACGTCGATGGGACGCAGCGGCTTGATCGTGCGTTTGCGTCGCACGCGCGGCTTGGCGATCAGCTTGACGACATTGACGCTCGCCCGGTCCCATTCGACGGCCCGCGCGAACATGCTCTGCAGCAGCCCCAGGCAGCTTCGGATCGTGGCCGCTCCCGCCCCGGCCTCTTCGAGTTCGAGAATGAACTCCGAGAGAACCAACGGGGTGATCTGGCGCAACTCCATCGCACCGAGCCGCCTGTTGATGTGCACGTTCCAGAGACAGCGGTACTTCTTGCGGGTGCTCGTCTCAAGCCGCGTCTCGACGTATAGGCGCCAGAAGTCGCCCATGAACCGCTCCAGCGCTTCGTTGCCGCGTTCGAGTACCGCGAGGTCCCCGGTTCGCTTGAGCAGTCGCAGACGAGCGCGGAAGTCCTGGGCGTCCTGTGCGGTGTCGAAGCTCCGCTGGTCGCGCTTGCCCCGGGCGTTCTTGAAGCGGACCCTGTAGGAGTAAAGGACCTCGCCGCCGCGTGGGCGACGCTCGCGGATCTCAACTCCGGGAATCGGCTTCGGACGTACGCTCATGTCTAAATAAGCCCTTACGGTGCGCGGGACGATCTGGACTACGACACGAACGTCGGTGCGCCATGGCTCAGCACAACCGAGCCGAGTGACGTGGTCCCGGCCAGGTCCGAAGGAGGGCTCAACGCCCCCGAAACGCCCCCACGATCACATCTGGCGCCTCTCTGGAGAGGCCAATGCCGGGCAAAAGCACCGACCTTGAAGCGATTATCTGACACGTGAAGGGTGACCTGTTCCGG
>CAVZLM010000005.1:0-348019 GCA_963776185.1 uncultured Solirubrobacterales bacterium | reverse complement strand
GTCCTGTTTGAGCTCGGCGCCGTTCTGGGCTACGAAGTCCGTGGGCATCACGAGCTTCTGCTCGCAGAGGTTCCCGTTCGCCGCCAACGCGCTGTACTTCCCCTCCGGCAACATCACTTCGAAGCTCGACACCGGCGCATCAGGGACCGTCTTGAACGTTGTGCTGGTAACCCCTTTATTGATGTCGGTGTTACCCACCAGGTCGATCGTCACCCCGTAGCCCTGCAGCACCATCACCACGTCAGGGAACGCTTCACCACCGTAAGAGACGAAGTACACCGGACCTTCCAACGGCTCGGCTAGTAGCTGGGTCTGCACCACCGCGTGCCCAACGATCCATTCCCCCGGACCCTACGCACGGTTCCTCTGCCTGACCCCTGCGGACTGGCCCTTCTTGCTGCGAACCCCTACAGATCAAAAGCTTCCCTCACTACGCTCCGGTACCGCGTCGAACCCAGCTCCGTCGCCGATGCTTTGAGCTCAGACCAGACATATATGAGCCTGGGCCCACCCACGACCGCACTGCGCCCTCCCAAGGTAAGCATATGTTTTTACGAACGCCCCCTTTCGGCACACGCCAGGCACACCCACTCGTCATGAACGCGTCCACTGACCACTCCACCTATCACCAACAGTCAAGACCGACTGATACTCCTACACTTACTGGCACACCCGGCTCGCGGATAGCACGGGTGCTCCGGAGTCGCGCCCCTTTTCTGACATACGCGCGCCGCCGGTACCCAGCGCGCGCTCGGACCGCACCTGGACACAGCGCTGGACACCGCCACGTGCTGGCTTGCACATGCCACCAGCATGCGCTTCACCGCCCCGCGTCGCCCAGCTTGGTCCATGCACGCCCCCACAAACCACACCGCCTATTCTCGACCACACTCGAACACAACCTTCAACCACCGATACTAGCGGCTGCGCCGCCCTCAACCCGTTCGACCAACGACCACGCCGCTGTTACGGCACAACCGAAGCTGTGAACCCCGCTCCACACCCAGAACCACCTGCCAAGACCAGCACACACGTCGCTACCGTTCGGCACACCCTCGTCGCGGATAGCACGGGCGCTCCACAGTCGCGCCCCTTTTCTGACATACGCGCGCCGCCGCTACCCAGCGCGCGCTCGGACCGCACCGGGACACGGCGCTGGACAGCGCCACGTCATGGCTTGCACATCCCCTCATCATGCCCCTCCCCTCTCTACATCTACCATTACCGTCCACTGGTCCCCCCTTGGTTTCCACGCACTGACCTCGTCGGAATCAACCACCCCCGCAGGACGCGCCTGGAGAACGCCACAAGCGAATAGAACGCCACACTTTCACCATCCGGTGCCACCTCCTCAATATCGCCAGCCCCACATCCACCCTTATAAACAGGACTCACCATCTCATAATGACGCCCTTTCGGCAGCGCAAACGCATTACTCACCAGGACTAGTGAAGTAACCATCACACCGAGCAGTACTGTGGCTGTTGTCTTCGAGAGACTGCCCACTCTGACACGACTTCGCTTACACCTCTTGTCTGTGGTTGTTCCAGTACCGGTGCCTCTCAACAGATCAAAGTCGCCACTGTGCATTTTTCATTTCGCGGCGCTACCGCGCCGCCAATCCTCGAGCGAACCGTTCTAACCAAGTATTTCTTCCGGCCCTGCGCCCCACCCCTCACAGCAAACACCAAGCACACCGTCATCGCAACGTTGGCGTACGTAAACCGCTTGCGTATCCTTGACAACATAGACTTATTCCTTTCTTGCCCCGTAAGAACCACGTCTGAACACTTGCACCCCTAGCGCTGAACGCCAATACGGCGCCAAGCGCAACCCAACTTGCTTGAATCTCCTTCATTTCTTATCTACCTTTCCCTCATCCGAGGCCTGGTTGAAGCCTCTCCGAGGGAGACCAAGGACTTTCCTCGGCCTACATCAAAACTTTTCACTCTCACTGCCACGTCCGCATACAACGAACGTGTCTCTACCGTCTACTTCATAAGCTTTGCCCGAGAGAAGAACAGAGAGAGCACACGCGTCAACTACCCATACTCGTCCTATAACCCACCCGACAAGCACACGGCCTCTCAAGCACGCTATCCCCCAATGAAGCCATTCTCATCGGTTGCTCCCCTCCTGTCGACTTCTACCCAAGACTTTCACTCGGATCTGAGTCGCGATTTTGCATTTTTCAGTTTGCGGCGCGTACGCGCCGCCCATCCTTCAGGACACCCTTGCGGGGTCTTCGGCCTACCGTAAAGCCTTTTTTAGTGTTCTGGAGACCGGGCGACATCCGTCGCCCTCCAGGCACTCCACGTGCCAGCGTCCCGTGTGACCCGACTCGCTCCGCTCGCTCAAAGCCCTCGGCGAGGGCTCCACGGACGCCTCTGCGTGTCGTGCAATTAGATGGATGCGTGTGCCGGTCACCCAGCCGATCGGCGCTGATGATGCCCAACTGCGCTACCGAGAGCGCCGACCGGGCAAGCCGCTTCTCTCGTTGTTGTCACTGACGCGTACCGAGCACTGAGATCGCATTCAAATCCCTCGAAAGTATGAGAGAACGAGAGAACGAGAGATGACTCACCAATGCTGACGCATCTACATACGACCCTTGGCTGCATGCGCTATCCGTCCCCTTTTCCCCTGCATTCCAAATTTGTACAACATGACCCCCGAACCACTGTCCTAGGGACCTTACTCGTCCTTCCGGTGAAGCTATCACACCTTGCACGTTTTTGCAACCTTTCGGCCGACCTTTCCTAACAAAGTTTTCACCACTTCTGTCCCCCTTCCGGTTCACCGCTTCTCATCCCGCGCAGAGCGCGTGCTCGATGCATTCGGGGCGATAACGATTAGGTACGCTGCCATGGCGATCGGCAAGTTGCAAAAACACAAACCTCCGGCTACTCGGCGTACTGGACTCAGATGCCGCTCCTGGGTCCACCTTTTTACGGGTGGACCCAGGGGGTCATGCGGCTCCGTGGTACTGCCAGGGTCTTACTGTGGAGACCGCTCCTGGGTCCACCTTTTTACAGGTGGACCCAGGGGGTCATGCGGCTCCGTCACCCACGGCTCTACCGGTGATGCACAATCGGATCAAACTCCCGACTGCGCATTTTTCATTCGGCGGCGCTCCGCGCCGCCGGTCCTTCCACACTTCTCTTCCACCGGACTCACCAGCTCATACGCACGACAGTCCGGAAGGTCTGTCGATCCTTGTTCCTCGCGGATCTCTTCGTTGGGACATGCCTCTGCCAACGCCGGAGCCGCGGCCGCGAGCGCCACCGCCCCCAGCACCCCCAACATCGGAACCACGAGGCTCAGGGCGGACAGGGGCCTCACTACGAGCTTGAATACTTTCCCTGCCCACATTGCACTCCTCCCTCTCCTCATTCCCCTGCATTCCAAAATTTGTGCGCCGGCGCGCGACGCGCCGGCTGCTCTCGGACTCGACGAGGGTTCCAGTTACTGTCGGCCTACGGCCTCCATCATCCATCCCACTTGTGGACAGCAGCACGGGCGCTCGCGTAACGTCGCGCCCCTTTTTTTGAACGGAGCAAAGCTCCGACGCAAACGGTGACCCCGCACCGTTCGCTACAACCAGAAGATAGACAGGCCGCTTGCTTCGCCCCGCGGCCCTTGACACACCGTCAACGCGAACCGCCTCTGCGCTTCGCTGAAAAAACAGCAGCACGGGCGCTCGCGCAGCATCGCTTCCCTTTTTGACAACGCAGCAAAGCCGCGACGCAAACCGCTGGCTTCGCGCGGTTCGCTGAAACGCACGGTAGACGCGCGGCCACACGACGCAAGTACCACGCGATGGATGCCCCCGCTCCCGCGGAGCATGGCCGGTCGGGCCGACCGGTCCGGAGAGCCGCGGAGCGGTGGTGTTGCTCCCGCTGCAGAAGTCACCACTGGCGGTTGCTTGGCGACACGCCATTCTTGCCCGCTTCCGCGGAGCACAGGCGGTCGGGCCGACCGGTCCGGAGAGCCGCGGAGCGGTGGTCAAACCGATAACCACCGGGAATATGAAGTTTTGGGAGATTCAGGCGTTTGGCTAACAGCGCATATGTCAAGAGTACGCCGCGCTTGGGAGAGTTCAGTCGCGTCGGGATCGCCCTCAAGAGAGGAAGCATGTACGGGAGTTCCACCAGTCGCATACGACCACGATACGTGCCGCTTAGGCGAAAACGATCCCGCGAACCACACTGGATCGAAGGAAGCATACTTACACCATGGCACGCAACCAACGGGGGGCGCCGCCGACCGTGAACCGCCAGCGGCCACGCCTCGACGGCAAGATCAAGCGCAACGAGACCGTGGATGAGATGCACCGGCATTACCTGCAAGGCGCCACGCTCGAGGAAGTCGGCCAACGCGCCGGTATCAGTCGCGAGCGCGTACGGCAGCTGTTCAACGATGCGGAGCTCCCGACGCGAACACGAGCAGTGGCATGGAGACGCAAAATGGAGGCGAGAGCGCAACGGGCCAACGCGGGAGACGAGCTGATCGCCCAGCAGTTTCGCGAGGGGAAAAACATCCAGACGCTTGCCGATGAGCACGACCTTGCCGTAAGCGCCATCAGGACGATCCTTCGAGCGAAGCTATCGCGCCGGGAGTATCTCGATGTCCCAACCGACCCGCAGCCAAAGCGCTACACCGACGAGGACTTGATCGAGTTCCTGGGCAAAGCCGCACGGGGCCACAACGGTCCGCTTAGCGTGGTCCGCTACAACGAGGTGGCGGACCGGTCTCTGAAACGATGGCCGAGCGTCGAAACTTACAGAATCCGCTTCGGCTCTTGGACCGGCGCTGTACAAGCCGCCGGCCTCCCCGCGAGCAACCCGTCGCCCTGGACCGGCGAGAGAATCAGCCGCGAGGAATGCCTCGCCGCGGTACGCGCCGTCACGCAAGCGCTCGGCGAGCTTCCCACGCGCGCGGAGTACGACCGTCGCGCCCGCGAATCCAACGGCTCTCTGCCCAGCCTCGCGACCGTGGCACACCGGTGCGGCGGCTGGCGTCAGGCACTGCGGAGCGCCGATGTGTGAAGGACCGAGCCGGCGCTTTGATCAGGAGCAGCGGCTGGCCGTGGTCGGCCGGGAGCGCCTGACCTTCGACCTGGGCTCCATCCACGCCTCACGGTCTTCGACCGGCACGAGACGGTAGACCGATGGAGCAACCAAGACGACCTGATCTGTCCATCCAGCGGCGGGAAGCACCACGTGTTCCCGCTCGAGAACCAGACCCCGCTGATCAGTGAAACTGCTATCGATATCCATCCGTCAAAGATATCCAAACAAACCCCACAAAACACGTCGCGGGACGACCAAGCTCCTGCAAAATGGCCACTTAATTGATGATCATGGGGTATCCCGACGAGACGCCCACGTGACCGGCGACCGGAATAGCCCACGGGTGAGAAGTGGTACTGCGCGAGGCCGGGCGATGGTCATCGTCGGATGCACGAGATGTGGTGGTGCGTGCAAACGCACGGGTAGTCGAAGAACTCGCGGGCGGCCTTGTTCTTTTCGGACTTGACCGGCGTGCAGTACTCGCCCATCCTCGCCAAGGTAGCATCGGGCCACAGAAGACTGAGTAGGAGGGCTATCGACAGGACAACACGATTTAGCATGAGTCCATATCGGGTGAACCTGGCGCGAACTTAACCTACCTGGACGGCTGTACGAAGGGCGAGGTGCACGTCTGGACCAGTGCGTCTCAAGCGGTGCTCATACTGTGGGAATGTCCGCCGCCACTCCCACCGTGATCGCTATGTTCGTCGCTTTGATCGCGATCGAGATCCGGTCGATCTTGACGACCGGACTGAAGGTGCTGGAGGTCGGGGTGGTCCTCGCGTTCGTGGGGTTCACGGTGGTCGCGTTTGGGGCGGACAATGCCGCTGGCGTGTGGATGGCCCGCTACTCCCGGGCGATCGCCGCCGCGGTGCTCGCGCTGATCGCGTTCGCATCGCTCTGGTTCACCCCGTTCACTGAGCAGTACGCGCGGGAAAAGGTCCCGCGCGAGCACTGGTCCTCCCCAACGTTCAAGGCGATCAACCGCCGCATCACGCTGATGTGGGCGCTCGTGTTCACGGCGATGATCCCCTTCCACATTGCAGCCGGGGCGATCGACAAACGCCCAACCAACATCATCTTCAACTGGGTGGTCCCGATCGGTTTGATCCTCTGGGGCGTCAAGCGCTCGGGCGAGATCGCTGATGAAGCGACCGGGGCAGCGAGCGGGGCCGCGCCCAAGCGCGCTTAGCCCACGCTTAGCCCCGCTTAGCCCGGTACTCGTGCGCAGCGGCGACACTGCCATGAGCGATGAGCAGAAGCCATAGCCACTGCCAACGCGCAGCTCACGCGGCGAACGGGCAGCGGGCGACGATTCCCCGCGGCTACGGCACACCCTTCAAGCTGGTGATGCTCGCTGTCGCGCGACCCTGCCCGTTCGCGTTCGTGGCGATCAGTGTCAGCGCGGCCGACTCGTGGGCCTTGTTCTCCAGGCCGCCGATCGCGCCTCGGCCGCCACATAAAGGCGACGCTGACGCTCGTTGAGCTCACCCGCCAGCGACCTGAACCGCTCACCGATCGCACACTCATCGACCACACCTCTTTATTCCACACAAGTGAGGCGAAACCTGCAACATTATTTATCTACGAGCCCTTAGCCCGGTACTCGTGCGCAGCGGCGACACTGCCATGAGCGATGAGCAGAAGCCATAGCCACTGCCAACGCGCAGCTCACGCGGCGAACGGGCAGCGGGCGACGATTCCCCGCGGCTACGGCACACCCTTCAAGCTGGTGATGCTCGTGGTCGCGCGACCCTGCCCATTCGCGTTCGTGGCGATTAGTGTCAGCGTGGCCGACTCCTTGGCCTTGCTCTTGAGGCCGCTGATCGCACCGCTCGGGAGCTTCAGGACGAGCGTCTTTCCCACCCCGGCTGCGAGCTCACTACTCACCGGCCCCAGGTCGAAGCTCTTGGTCTTCTGCTTGCCGTGTTTGGGCTTCTTGCCCACGAGCTCGGTGAGCACCCCGGCCAGCGTGACCGAGACTGCCTGATCGCACGTTGCTGTCAACGACAGTGTTCCGGCGGACGCGTTCGACTTGTGTCCCTTCTTCGGCTTGGCCAGCAGGACGGTGTTGCTCAGGGGCTTGAGCGAACAACTCGGCAGGACCGGCGCCTTGCCGAACGTGGTTGTGACAGTTGTTTCGGTGCTTGTGCTTGTGCTTGTGCTTGTACTGCTGGTGCTGGTGCTGGTGCTGCCGGTACTCGTGCTTGTTGTGCTTGTGCTTGTGCTTGTCGTGCTCGCGAGGAACGTGAACCGATCGGCTGAGCTGACCGTGCTGCCGCCGGCTGGGGTATCGACAACGACGTCAGCGGTGCCAGGCTGCTCGGCGGGCGTGGTGACCTGCAATTGGGTGTCGGACTCGACGTCCACTGCACTGCCTGGGATCCCGCCGAAGCCGACGACCGTCGCGCCTGTGAGGCCGGTCCCATGCACGGTCACGACTGTATCGCCGGCTTCGGGGCCCTGCGTGACGTTCAGCCCGGTCACGGTCGGCGGTGAGCCGTAGTAGAACTCATCAGCGGTGGAGATGTCGCTGCTACCACCGGCACTGCTGACAACGACGTCCGCCATTCCGCTGCCGGCCGGGGAGACCGCGGTCAGCGCCTGCGGTGACTCGTAGGTGACATCGGTCGCCGGCACACTACCGAAGGTGACCGTGCTGGCCGGGGTGAACCCGGTCCCGAGGATCGTCACCTGCGTGCCCCCTGCCGCCGGGCCGCCGGGCACGGAGATGCTGTCGACCGCGGGCTGCGGGGCGGGCGCTTCGTTCGCGCACGCCATGCTCACCACCAGTCCGAGCTGTGGCGGCGGGACCGGGTAGGGGCCGATCGTGGCGTCGTCATCGCTGGGATTGTCCGCGGCAGTGCAGCCCGACGCGCTCGCCTGGATCTCGTAGTAGCCGGAGTAGACTTCCCAGTCGAAGGAGCCGTCGGACCCGGTCGTCTCCGGGTTGACGGCAGGCAGGATCCCGGGCTCGCTGGGGTCGAGCGCGATGAACGGCCCGGCCCACACATCCGAGCGCAGGATCGTCACGGTCGCGCCGCTGATCGGATTGCCGTTCGTGTCCAGCACGTTGCCGCCCGGATCGATATAGACGTTGGGGCTGAAACCGCCGCCGCCGCCGCCACCACCACCACCGGGGGGTGTTTTAGGCGGTGGTGGCGGTTTTTTGCATTCCGGGAGCGCCGCTTTGATTGCGGCGTTGATGAGGGCGCTGACGATGTTGTTGACGACGTAGTTGAGCGCTAGCGGCGTCGCCGCATACAGCACGAGCAGTGCCGGACCGGTCTCGAACAGCGACGCCGTCTCGGCGGCAAGGACCTCGGGCAGGAGCGCGTCGACGAGCGCGTCCACAGTCGGCGTGAGGGCCAGATCAATCGCGGCGGCGAGCGCGTTTTGGTTCGTTTCGCAGCTGGGGTACGCGCGGGCTATTTCCTGATCCGCGATATCCTCGATCATGTTGACCTTGCTGTAGATCTGCGGGGCGAATTGGTAGACGAACTGCATTGCGATCGTCGCCAGGTTCGACCCCGGCGTGATCCCGTTCGCGCGCACCTCTGCCACCACCTCGGATGTCGCAGTCGTGCTGAGACGGAACTCGAGCGGTTGGCTGCGCAGCCGCCCGTCGATCACCCTGGCAATCGACCGCGCCATCGCCGCGGTCACCGGCTTCTCGGTCACCGCAGTGCCGGTGGCCGGCGGGCCGGCGGCGGCGTTGGGACCCGCGACCCTGGCGCCGCGCTTGGCGAGCGCAGCCTTGGAACTGGAACTGTATGTGAACTGATCGGCGGCGCTTGCCGGGGTCGTGCCCCCGAACTGCGTTTGCACGGTGATGTCCTGGGTTCCGGTCCCGGGCGGGCTGAGCGCCTCCAATTCAGTGTCGGAGAGCACATAGAACGAGGGTGCGGCCGTCTGACCGAACATCACCTCCTTCGCTGAGGACAGTCCGGTGCCGTCGATGATTACCCAGGTACCGCCGGCCGCCGGCCCGCTCGACGGAGCGACCGAGTCGACCGCCTGATAGGTGTACTGATCGACGACGGTACCGCCGCTCGGCGCGCTACCGCCAAACACGCTCACCGCGACCGTCCCGGTCCCAGCCGGAGCGATGGCCTGGATCGCGTCGTCAGAAAGCACGGTGAAGCTGCTCGCCGGGGTGCCCCCGAAGTCGACCCCGGTCGTGCCGGTGAACCCCGAACCGGTCAGCGTCACCGTTGTCCCGCCGTTTGCCGGCCCTACGCTGGGCAGCAGCGCGCTGGCCGGCGGCGGGCAGTCGACCGCACTCGTGATCTCCGCCGGGCCGTGGATCGGGAACTGCGGCGGCAGTTCGCCCGCGTAGGTTCCCGGCGAGGTCTGCGGAAGCACGGCAACATTAGCGATGAACCTACCGTTGATCTCCGAGTGGCCGACCGCGGTGACGGTGGCGAGGCCGTTTGCGCAACCCGTCACGCTCGCGGGAGTCGGAAAGTAGGTGTCGAGCATGTCTGTTTTTGCGGCGTCCTCGTATGGAACAAGGCTGATGTCTTCGAGTTCGTCGATATCGGAGACGACCAGTGACACGCCGCTGAGGCCTGTCGAGGGGATCGTGATGGGGTCGGTCGCCGAGCTCGCCCGCGGTGTGGGCGGGTATGCGGTGAAGACCATCGAAGTGCCAGGGAGCGCGTCGATGGTGAACGACCCCGAGGATGTCGTCGTGGCCGTGTAGCACAGCCCGCCGGAGACCAAGCAGGCGTCGACGACGACGCCAGCGACACCTTCAGCCGGAGGACCGGGGTCGGTGACGGTGCCGGTGACGGTCACCGAGCCCGTCGATACGAAGAACGGACCGGCGGTGGCCGACCCCGCTGCGTCGGTCGCCGTCACCGAGTAGCTGAAGCTCGTCGTGCCGGTGGGAACGGTCCCACTGAGCTCGCCCGAGGTCGGGTCGATCTTCAACCATTGCGGGGCTCCCGGCGCCAGTGCGTATGCCGACGCGGGCTGCGCAGCAAACGTGTAGTCGAGCGCCACGCCGGCCGCGACCGCCAGCGGTGGGCTTGCAGTCGTGAACACCGGTGGCGGAACCGTTTCGAGCGCGACAGTAGCGACCGGGTCGGCGGCGTCGTCGGGGATCTGAAGGGTGGCGCTGCTCGTACCGCTGGTCGCGGTCGTGGTGAGCGAGATGGTGCAGTGCTCCCCGGAAGAAAGGCTTGCCGAAGCGCACGCGTCCGAGTCGATCTGAAAGGCGGTGTCCTGCGCACCGCTCAGCTCCGGCGTTCCGATCGACAGTGCGCTCGGGCCGGGATCGGTGACGGTGACTGTCTGCGCGGCGCTGCTGCCGTCGCCGAAACTCAGCGTTGCGGGCGTGAGTGTCGGGGTCGGCGCGACGGCGGTGCCGGTCAGCGTCACCGACTGCGGGCTGCCGGCGGCGTTGTCGCTGATGCTCAGCGACGCCGAGTAGGAGCCCATGCTCGCCGGCGCGAACACGACGGTCACCGCGCACGTTGCTCCGGCCCCGACGCTCTCGCCGGAGCAACTGTCACCCGTCACCGCGTAGGCGCCGGCGTCCGCCCCGGTCAGTTCGACAGCCGAGATCGCCAGTGGCGAGCCACCAGAATTGGTGACGGTCACCCGCTGGGTGGGCGAGGTGTCACCAGCAACCTCGTCGCCGAACGGGACCAGGGACGGGCTAACTGTCACCGATGGCTCCACGCTTGCACCGATGCGACGGATCCGGTCGTTGCCGCTGTCGGCGATCAGCACGTTGCCGGCGCCGTCGACCGCCAGACCACCACCACCGCCTTCCCAGTCGACCGTGGCGTCGACTGCCGGACTACCGTCGCCGGAGAACCCCGATGAGCCGTTGCCGGCGATCGTGTAGATGTCACCGGCTGTGGTACTCGACAGCCCGTCGACGCAGCTGCTGGCGCAGTTGGTCGCGGCGAGGAGGCGCACCCGCAAATGGACGCTGTCGCTCACCAATACGTCGCCGGCGCTGTCAACCGCCACCCAGGTCGGGTAGAAGAGGCCGGCACTGGTGGCCGGTCCGCCGTCGCCGGAGAACCCAGATGAGCCGTCGCCGGCGATCGTGTAGATGTCACCCTTGGTCATCGTGCTGAGACCGTGCGGGCAGCTCGCGCTGCAGTTCTGCGCGGCGATCACGCGGACGAGGTCATCGCCCTCGTCGCCGACGACAAGGTTTCCGGAGGCGTCGACGGCGATCCCGGTCGGCGCGGACAGCGCGGCTTCGGTGGCCGGGTAACCGGTGGCGGAGCTCCCTTCGCTGCCGCCTCCGGCGATTGTGTAGATGTCCCCCTCAGTCATCGCTTTGAGACCGTATGGACAGTCGCTGGAGCAGTCTTTGCTCGCAACGAGACGGATCCGGTTGTTGCCGTCGTCGGCGATCAGCACATCGCCCTCTCCGTCGAGCGCGAGACCCTCCGGGTACTCCAGCTCGGCCTTGGTCGCCGGACCGCCGTCCCCGAAATAGCCGCCGCCGCTGTCGCCGGCGAGCGCATAGATGTCGCCAGCCGTCATCGCGCTCAACCCGTACGGGCAGGCGTCCGAACAGCTCTTGGCGGCGACCACCTGCACCACGTCATAGTCGGTACTGCTGAGGAGCACGTCGCCGGCGCTATCGAAGAGGACGCCGCTGGGATCACTGAGCGCGACGCTCGTCGCCGCAACCGCAGTGTCCGGGAACAGCGCGGTACCACCCCCCGCGATCGTGTAGATCGCACCCGCGGTAGTCGACGCCAACCCGAAGGGGCAGGCGCTGGAGCAGTCCTGCGCGGCGATCCAGCGAACCCGGTTGTTGTCGCTGTCGCTGATCGCCAAGTCTCCAGCAGCGTCGACGGCAACATCCTCGGGTCCGTGCAGCTCGGCCCGGGTCGCGGGGCCGCCGTCGCCGGAGAACAGCGTCGCACCATCACCGGCGATCGTGTAGATCGATCCCTGGCTGAGCCCAGACTGGCCGAATGCACAATCGATCAAGCACGCCTGCGACGCGACCAGTCGGACCAGATCGTTGCCCGTGTCGCCGATCAACAGGTCACCGGCTCCATCAACCGCCAGCGCGTTCGGCTGGTCAAGTCCGCCGTTGATCGCAGGCTCGCCATCGGCCACGGAGCCTGCGCCCGCGGCGACCGTGCTGATTACGCCTGTGGAGTCAACGAGCTGGACGCGCGCGTTGAGGGTGTCGGCGATCACCAGATCGCCGCCGGTGTCGACGGTGACCGCCTCGGGCCCGCTCAGCTCGGCGGCGGTCGCGGGGCCGCCGTCGCCGGAGGAGCCGCCTGTGCCATTCCCAGCCACCGTGTAGATGTCACCCTCGGTCATCGCGCCGAGACCGTACGGACAGCCGCTCGAGCAGTCGGCAGCCGCCACCAGCTGCACCGCATTGGCGCCGGCGTCGGCGATCAGCAGGTTGCCGGCGCCGTCCAGCGCGATCCCGCCGAGCTGCTCCAGGTCCGCAGCCGTGGCGGGGCCGCCTGCGCCGGATCTCCCATACGTGCCGCTCCCGGCCACCGGATAGATGTCACCGGCGCTCATCGCCGCCAGTCCGTAGGGGCAGTCGCCCGAGCAATCGGCGGCTGCGACGAGCTGGACCTGGTTACCCTCGCCGATCAGCACGTCCCCGGCCGCGTCAACGGCCAGCGCCTCGGGAGCGACCGCCACCGCGGTCGCGGCATCCCCGCTGTCGCCGCTCTGGTCCTCGTCGAATAGTCCGTCGCCAGCGATCGTGTAGATCGATCCCTGTGTCATTGTGTGCAAGCCGTACGGACAGTCGCTGGAGCAGCTCTCGGCAGCCACCAGCTGTACATAGCTGTACTCGCCGATCAGCAGGTCCCCCCCGGGATCGACCGCGACCGCAGCGGGATCCTCGAGCTCGGCTTCCGTGGCCGGTCCCCCCTCGCCAGAGAGCCCCTCCTTGCCGTTGCCCGCAACAACCGTCTCCTGTCCAGTCGGCCCGATCTCACGGACAGCGTTGACGGAGCTGTCCGCGACATACAGCGACGTTCCGCCAGGGGCCACAGCAATCGCCGCCGGTGCCTGCGCCGTTTCCACGGCGGGACCCGAGCCGACCGGGTCACCGGCGAACGTCGAGATCGTGCCAGCCGTGCCGGCGGCGAACGCGGCGGCCGGGGCGCCGGACAAGAACGCGGCAACCGCGAGCACGGCCCCGGCACGGCACAAGAGAGCTGTCAACCCTGCGTGAAACCAATCGCGCCGATCCATGCGACGGCCCCAGTCCCGGCAACCCCTGGGTCGAGCACCACCGCAGCCGCGGACTCGGTCGGCCGCGGGTGACAACCAACCCATTCGCAATGCCATCCGCGTGCCCCCCTCTCCGCACTAACACTTTGTCGAAAACTTGAACTTCTCTTGCCCCACGGTCGCCGAAGGCGACTTGGGGCCGAACACTCTGGGCTTTTCAGCATACAAGTATCCACTGCTCCTTAGGCCAGGTTGAGTACGGCGTCGTGGTGAGTGCCTTCACCCTTCCAGGCGCCTACGGCTTGCCTGGGGGCTCCGGTGTTAAAGAAAGTGTGAGTGCAAACAAAGCGGTCAATCGGAACAGCCGAGACACCCATCAACACCCATTGTGGTGCAGATGATGAGCTCGCCACGAAGGGCTCGCTGCGTATCCCCTGAGCTGCCGATGTTGTCTCCCGCAAAGCCCTCTCCAAGTTTGATTCTGACCCTCTGCGAAGTGTATCAGATGTCAAGCCGTTTGCGGGGGACAATGTGGGGGAAAATTGATGACTTCCAGGGGCGGTGGCGATAGCCCGCCCCTGCCTTTCCGACACCATGAATCTTGATGGGTGAGACGGGCTGTTTCCACCACATCTCCTATGTTGGCCAGTCGACCCAATTGCCGCGGAAACGCCGATCGTGTGGGGTGGCGCCAAAGGCTTGTTGGGGGTCGACGCCGGCGCTAGACTTGACGGCATGCCTACGTCGCCGATCGATTCCACCGGAGCAAGCTCGCCGCGGCAGATCAAATCCGAGTTCAGCTCGCTGAAGGAGTGGGGCGACTGGGTCAACGCCAACTGCGCACCCGCACGTGACGAGGACACCTGCGTGCTGATGGGACAGACCGGCCCGCGCAAACGCGCCACCCACGACGAGATGATCGCGTTCGTCAACGAGCAACACGCCCGGTACGGCTGGCCGCCATACGATCCGAGCGACCCGACCACGGCGTGAGCGACCCCGACGCGCCGCCGCTGGACGCTGACGCGCTGATCGGCGCGCTCGACCGCAATAAGGTTTCGTTCGTCGCTGTCGGCGGACTGGCCGCACAATGGCAGGGTGCACAACGTCCCACCAAGGATCTCGACGTCTGTCCCGCTTGGGACGGAGAGAACCTCGAGCGACTGGCTCAAGCCCTCCGTGACATCGGAGCCCGTCTGAAGGTTCGAGCCGAGACGACCGAACGGCTCACCATTCCTGTCGACGCTCGCCTGCTCTCTCAGATGGAGATCACAGCGTGGCGCACCGACGCCGGGGACATCGACGTCCTGCTCGGCATTCCCCGCGACAGTCGCTGGGACCTCGCCCGCATGAGCACCTGCGCGAGAACGCTGTCATTGTGGAAATCGGCGAGCACACCATCCTCGTCGCGGCATTGGATGACATCATCCGCTCCAAGGAGATCGCCGACCGGCCTCCCGATCGGGAGGCACTTCCCGAACTGCGCCAACTCCGTGATCGTGACAGCTCCGGGCAGTAAGTCCCCGGCCTCGCTGTCAATGAAGTCAACTGAAACGCCAACACCCACAACACCGGCGGGGCGCTGCGCGCCCCTTTCGACGACGTTGCCGACTTCCCCGTTTGAGCTGTGATCAATCACGGTGGTTGACAGTCTGACCATCAGACCGCCAACATCGCCTTCACCTTCGATGTCTACGGGCACCTGATGCCAGGCGGCGAGGATGAGGCGCGCGAGCGGATCGACGGCTACCTGAACCGGCTCGACGGCGCCCCGCCCTGAGGGCGGTGGGCGAGTAGCGCGTGCCAGTCTGCCAAGGACCATGCGCGGGAGTGCCCCTGGCGCATCCCCTCTCCCCCTCTACCAAAACCGTGTACAAAACTTGAACTTCCCTGGGCCTCTAGGCCCGAGGGTCTCTGGCCCGGAGGGCCAGAGACCCTCGTCGTTCCTTCCGTGTTCCCACGGCGTGCACGACCTGGTACTGAGTATAACAGATCAGCGGGTTTCATGCACGCCTCCGTGAAGGTTTTTTCCAATGGTTTTCACACCCAAAGCGAAGGTGCTGCCTACGCTCCGGCCGACTGCGTAACGGCCTTGCGCTCCGGTGTTCAAAGAAGGGTTGAGTGCAAGCCCAGCAAAGTCTGAACCCAGCACGTCGCACCCATCAAGAAACACTGCGTAAGAGAGATATCTCATCGGGGTCAATTCACCACCAGTTCACCAGGATGAACATCCCGGGTGGATGAGATACTCAAAAACTCAAATGGGGTGTCCGACAAAGAAAGCCGTCCCCAGTTCGTACTCTTGGAGGAACACTCCATTTGAGTACTGATCGACCAGGATGTTTTTCCTGGTGAAGGGCTTGCTGCTCCGATGAGATATCGGGCACCCAAGGGATTGCTCCCATTACAGGCGAGCCCATGCTCGCCAAAACCAAGCGTTCTATCCGAAGGCGTCCACACCATTGTGCTCATTGGTACGAACACGCCAACGGGGTCGGAGTTGCGCGCTACAATCTGAGGTATGCCGAAAGATCCACACCTCAACGGCTCGAGCAACGGCAGCTTCGACGATCCGGTCGCGCACGCTGCCTTCATCGCCGAGCAGCAAGAACGCTTCGCCGAGAACCTCAAGGAGGCCGAGGAACAGGGCGTGGACTTCACCGCAGAGTACGCCGCACTGATGGCCGACGCGGCCTCCTGGGCAGAGTGACCAAACGTCACCACCGCGAGTTCTTGCTTGACAGGTGCGACACGATGTCGCACGCTTATGAGAGAACGCGCAGATTGGAGGTTCGGCTGATGTCGAATGCGTAGTTCCAGGCCCGTGCTCGATGGCCTGTCCCCACCCCGACGTGCGTCGTCCGGTTCTGCCGGCGGGGTGCGAAGCTCGGGGGAAAGCCCGAGGGCTTGCCGTTCCATCCGGCGGCCACAGGCGAGGGGAAGACCGGACGGGAGAATTGCGTGAACCTCTGTTGATGCCTCGTAAGCAGGAGCCCTGCAAGGTGGGATGCTGGAGCAGGGTGTAAGGACTGGTCGCTGGGAAGCGACAGGTGCCGGGTGAGGGACTGTCCCAGCCCGGGTGAGCACCGCCGTCCTCGGGGTTAAGGAGGCTCCCAACCCGGTCGCAGCTCGTGCGTGTGGAACGTGGTAACCCCGTCGGGGTCCGGGCCTCTGGTCCGGTAGGCCGACCGTAAGGAAGGCCCAATCCCCCGGCGGGAATCGGATGACCGAGAAGCGAATGCCGGCGGCCGAAAGGCAACAGGAAACCGGGACGTGATGACTGGCCCCTCCGCCGGTCGTCCCGGATAACTGGCCGGATACGGGACATAGTGCCCGGACCCGAAAGGGTGCTGACGCGGTCAGGTGAGCCTGTGAAGAGGAAGATGAATGTTGACACCAGAACCGAAGGACAAGTTGGACGCCATGCCTAGCGTGGTGAACGGACCAGAGGACGAGGTTCTCGACTGGGGCGCTGTTGATTGGCGTGCCTGTGAGAAGCAAGTACGGTGTTTGCGTCAGCGGATCTTCACGGCGAGTCGGGCAGGGGACCTGAAGAGGGTCCGTAACCTGCAGAGGTTGATGCTTCGCTCGCGCGCTAACACGCTCTTGAGCGTGCGGCGAGTGACGGAGCGCAATGCTGGCCGCTTGACGGCGGGCGTTGACGGTGAGGTGGTGCTGACCTCGAAGGCCAAGATGGCTTTGGTGCAACGGGTGCAGCACAGTACCGAGCCGTTCAGGGCCTATCCCGTCAAGCGGGTGTACATCCCGAAGCAGGGCAGCAGGAAGCGGCGCCCACTCGGTATCCCTGTGATCCTCGATCGTGTGCAGCAAGCACGTGTCGTGGGCGCGTTGGAGCCCGAGTGGGAGGCACGGTTCGAGCCGAAGTCCTATGGGTTTCGGCCGGGTCGTGGCTGCCATGACGCGATCGCAGCGATCTATATGGTTGCCAAGGGCAAAAGCCCGAAGCGCCGGTGGATTCTCGACGCAGATTTGGCGGCGGCGTTCGACCGAATTGATCACGATCACCTTCTCATGCAACTCGGCGCGTTCCCCGCGAGGGGAATGGTCCGGCAGTGGTTGAAGGCGGGCGTGGTCCAGGATGGCCGGTTCACCCCGACTGAGGAGGGAACTCCTCAAGGCGGCGTGATTAGCCCCGTGTTGCTGAACGTCGCTCTGCACGGGATGGAGCAGGCCGCCGGAGTCCGTTACGAAACGACCGGCAGTCACGCCGGTTGGACGGTTGAGGGCTCCCCGGTTTTGGTTAGATACGCCGACGATCTCGTCGCTTTGTGCCATTCTCGGCATGAGGCGCTCGAGGTCAAGGCACGGCTTGCCAGGTGGCTTGAGCCCAGGGGCCTGGTCTTCAACGAGGACAAGACGCGTATCGTCACCCTCGAAGAGGGCTTTGACTTCCTCGGGTTCAATGTCCGCAGTTATCACGGCATGCTGCTGACCAAACCGAGCAAGGCGGCCGTTAGACGGGTCCGGGAACGGCTGCGCACCGAGCTGCGGTCCCTGCGTGGGGCCAACGCACAAGCGGTGCTCGAACGACTCAACCCCATCATCAGGGGCTGGTCGGCCTACTACCGGGGAGCGGCGTCCAGCGAGACGTTCGTCACGCTGGACGATTACCTGTGGAAACTCACCTACAAGTGGGCTGTCTACAACCACTCCAACAAGTCGAAGCACTGGGTTGTGAACCGGTACTTCGGCATGTTCAACAGGTCCAGGCGTGACCGGTGGGTGTTCGGCAACCGCGCAAGCGGCGCCTACCTGCTCAGGTTCTCCTGGACCAGGATCGTACGACACCAGATGGTCAAAGGCGGAGCATCCCCGGATGACCCCGCCCTGGCCGAGTACTGGGCCGAACGGCGAGCAAAAACGCCACCCCCGTCGATCGGCAGGACCGGCCTGCGGCCCTATAGGACGCAGGAAGGTCGCTGCCCGCTCTGCGGGGATTGGCTCCTGCCCGCCGGAAACCCGCCACAAACCCCACGCGAGTGGGAGCAGTGGCTGGAAACCAACCGCAAGGCGATCGTTAAGATCACCGCGCGCAAGGGCGGCACGCCGGGCGAGACCGAACCCCGTCTCATACACACCCAATGCCATCACCGGCACACCGCCGGGAATGACAATGGGCCAGCACTTCTGCCCGCCCACGAGCCTACGGGGCTTGCTTGAGCCGGATGCGAGGAAACCCGCACGTCCGGTTCTGAGGGGGGCCAGGCGCAGCAATGCGCCTGGCCTACCCGACCGGCGCGGTCACCGAGCTCGCTCATAACCACAAACTTCGAGCCAGCTACGAATTCAGCCTGACGCACAAGTACTACGGGTCGCTCCGTATCCCGAGAATCGTCAGAACCGAGATCCACACCGGCAAACAGCGCCGTGACGCCTTGGTCGAGCTCATGATCAACAGGCTCACCCGCACGGCTGACCCCTACATCGACATCACGCCTGAGCTGATTGACCGGGCCGGGGTCCTGCGAACTGAAGCGTTGAAGACGGGCCGCAAACGAAAGAAGCGAAACATCAGCGGCATCGACGCACTTGTCGTTGCGATCGCCGAGGCTCTCAGCTACACCTCCGCCGTAACAATCGTCACGACTGATCTCGAGGATATCGGAGACCTGGTGACCGCCACGGGCCGCAGCAACATCGCCGTACGGCTCCCCGGCTAGTCCGCCTGAACCAGTAGCGACCTTCTTTTCCTTCTTTGCCGGTCCCACTCCCACAACACCGGCGGGGCGCTGCGCGCCCCTTTCGAAACTTTGACCGTGAGTTGACCGTGACTGGCCTAGAGCGCAAAGGACCCCATCACATCTGTCCCCCACGACCTCACGCGCCACCGCCCCCAGCACCCCGACCACGACCCTCGAGGCAGAGCGAGACCTTCTGGGCAACTTTGACGCCTGCGTCCCCATGCTGCATCCCCTCTCCCCCTCTACCAAAACCGTGTACAAAACTTGAGCGCCGGCGCTGACGCGCCGGCTGCGATCAAACTCGACGAAGGTTCTGGGTACCGTCGGCCTGCGGCCTCCAGGATCCATCCCAGATATGGACGGTTGCACGGGCGCTCGCATGGCTACGCGCCCTGAGTAAACGACGGAGCAGAGCTCCGAGCGCGAACCGCCTGTGCGGTTCGCTGTAACAAACAGCAGCACGGGCGCCGGCGAAACGCCGCGCCCCTCTTTTAGAACCGACCTGCGGTCGGACGCAAACGGCGAGGAAGCGCCCCCTCTCTGTCAAGGTGAGGTGAGACAGATTCTTGTGTTTGTTTACTGAGCCTTGAGGGCGAGAACGGAGCTGTAGTGATGTTGGAGCCCATGCAGACTGTGAAGACGGAGGAGACGCTTGGGGCCGGGTGTTTCGTGGAGGGAGCCGTAGGCGAGGGGAACGGAATGCCCGGCGAGCATGTCGCGGCCGAGGGGTCTCGGCCGGACCCGGAGCTGGCTGAGCGTCCGCGGCGTCGGCGGTTCACTGGCGAGTACAAGCTGCGGGTCTTGCGTGAGGCGGCCGGGGTCACGCGGCCTGGGGAGATCGCGGTGTTGTTGCGTCGTGAGGGGTTGTATTCGTCGCATTTGGCGGCGTGGCGTAAACAGCAGGACGCTGGGGCGCTCGAGGGGTTGGCGCCGCGTAAGCGCGGGCCGCGTGCCCCGAGCCCCGAGCAGCTCGAGTTGCGGGCGGTGCGTGCCCGGTTGGAGCGCGCGGAGGCTGATCTGTTGACGGCGCGTCGGGTGATCGAGGTGCAGGGAAACGTCTCAGCGCTCTTGGAGGATCTGCTGGCGCCCAAGAGCGCGACCGTTCCCAACGCGCTAGGGCCCGAGCGATGATCGAGCAGGCCGTCAGTCAGGTCGAGCCACTCGTGGGCACGTTGCCCGCGTGCCGGGTGCTCGGCGCGAGTCGGGCGTCTGTGTATCGCTGGCGCTCTGGGCCGAGGGTGCGCGTGGCGCGGGCGCCGGTGGTGTCGCCTCGGGCGCTGTCCGGGGCCGAGCGCGCCACGGTGCTGGCACGGTTGCACGAGGAGCGGTTCGTTGACTGCTCTCCCGCGCACGTGTATGCCACGCTGCTCGACGAGGGGACCTATCTCGCGTCAGAGCGCACGATGTACCGGCTGCTCGCCGCCAAGCATGGCGGGGTGCGTGAGCGTCGTGACCAGCTCACCCACCCGCCCTATGCTCGGCCAGAGCTACTCGCTAGCGAACCGAACCAGGTTTGGTCGTGGGATATAACGAAGCTGCTCGGCCCGGCGACGTGGACGTACTTCTACTTGTTCGTGATTCTCGATATCTATAGCCGCTACGTCGTTGGCTGGACCGTGCAGCACCAAGAGACCGCGCTGCTCGCGGAGCGGCTGATCGCCGAGACACTCGCCAAGCAGCAGATCCCACGCGACCAGCTGACGATCCACGCCGATCGTGGGTCAGCGATGCGCTCAAAGCCAGTAGCATTTCTGCTCTCAGACCTCGGGGTCGTCAAGACACACAGCCGGCCGTACACCTCGACTGATAACCCCTACAGCGAGGCGCACTTCAAGACACTGAAGTACCGGCCCGGGTTTCCCGCCAGGTTCACCTCGATCCTCGAGGCCCGCGCGTTCTGCCGGCATTTCTTCCCGTGGTACAACAATCAGCATCGTCACTCCGGGATCGGGCTCATGACACCCGCGACCGTCCACCACGGCCTCGCCGAGCAAACCCACACTGCACGAGCAATCGTCCTCGACGCCGCCTACGCCGCGACCCCGAACCGGTTCGTCCGCCGGCCACCACGACCACCCGCGCTACCGACCAGCGCGTGGATCAACAAACCCGCCACAAAGGAGGCTACTCACTAAATACCCAGCCAAACTGTCTCACCGAGCTTGACAGGCTCCGGCCGTTCGCTGAAACAGACCATGACCGGCCCACGGCCTCCGAACTGCAAAGCCCATACTCATCGGCCGTGCTCCACAGCCCGGCCGGGTGATCCTGGCAAGACTGAAGACTGTGGATGTGGCAAGAGTAAGAACTGTGGATATGTCGGGCGTTCCGCCCGACGGCAACACTCTTTGTTGCGAGGGCCGTCACACACTTTGCGGCTGCGCTTCGCTCGGTGCTCCTCAAACCTAAGGAAGCGTTGAGTGCCAGCCCAGCAGAGTCCTTACCAAGCACGTCGCACCCATCAAGACCACTTGGGGTAGACAGGAGGGACAGCGCGCCTTCGGCCTGCTGCTGTCCAGTGCCCGTAACTGCACCATGGGCGAAGCCCGGAGTACGGGCCGTTTCAACCCTTACGGGGTTTATTTGTTCGTCTTCTGGAGACCGTTCGCATCCGCTCACTTCAGGCCTTCCGCCGCTATGAGCTCTTAGGTGTATGACGACCCCTCCCGGGGGGGTGACGCTCACAACTACGTTCGCTGAGTCATGCGGAGCCGTCGGCACAGAGCTCTCCGCGGACGTCAGGCAATTAGATGGATGGTTGTTAGGCGATCCCCATCGATCGACGCCGGTGATACCGGACTCTGTTAGCGAGGGCGCCGAACGGGGTTGCGACTTGATCAATGAGCCCCTTGGAGAAGCCTTACGGAAGTCAGTTACTGATAACCGGCCTGCGGCCTCTGAAGTCCAAACAGCATTCCCATCGGCCGTGCTCCACAGCCCGGCCGGGTGGTCCTGGCAAGAGTGAAGACTGGGGACTGGGGATGTGTCGGGCGTTCCGCCCGACGGCGGGTGCCGCCGTCGCACACTGCGCCGCTGCGCTGGGCTTGGCGCTCCGGTTCCCAGCGGTCGTTAAGGGCAGGTTTGAGCTACAGCCCTTTAGGTCAAGAGTAAGGACCGGGTTAGCCGTCAAGACCACTTACACCCATCAATGACAAAAAAGCAGCAACTGTTTTATTACTGCTCGCCTGATGGCTCGCTAACCGGCCGAATAAATCATGAGATCACGGTCGACCGTTAAAAGCAGGTCATCAAACCTTCGCGCCTTCGGCGTGCTTCGCTCTCCAGCGGGTCGTTACAAGCAGGTCTGCATTATCTGCCTTTTTGGCAGGAGTAGAGATTGGATTAGCCATCAAGAGCACTACGTCTGGATATAGCTACGCTACTTAGCGTGTGGTTGTACGCCGGTTTGTGAGCTTGCTGTATTTGGATTGGTGACCTGAAGGTTTTGGTTTCGGGTGGTTCCCCGGCGTGATCTCGAGCCTGAGACCCTTGAAAGCCTTGCTTGGCCGGCGCTACAATCTGGGGCATGACTACCAAGGAACATGTGATCGAGCTGATCGAGGCACTGCCGGACTCGCCGGAGGGCCAGCTGCAGCTCGAGGACATCGAGCACAAACTGGAGCCAACCGGCACCGGCGACGGGGATGATCCCGTCGACGACGGTGACGCCGAGACCCAAACATCCGAGATATCCGAGCCCGCCAAAGTTGGTTTCCTGCCGTTCTTCGCCATCGGCGCCAGCGACGCATCCGATGTCTCCGAACGCTTCGACGAGTACCTCGGCCGCGCGATCGAGGCTCGCCATCCCCGGTCCTAGCCGTGCTGATCGTTGATGCCGGGCCGCTCTATGCCGCCGCGGACACGACCGACAACAACCACGCCGCTTCTTACAAGCTCCTCGCCGGCGCCGCCCGTCCCTTGCTCGTCCCCGAGGTCATCGTCAGCGAGGTCGCCTACCTGCTGGGCGACCGTCTCGGTGCTCAGGCAGAAATCGCCTTTGCCCAATCGATCGCCGATGGTCTTCTGACCGTCGAACCAGTCCTCAACTCCGAGTGGAGGCGGATCGCCGAACTGACCAAGCAATACGCCGACCTTCCGCTTGGCATGGCCGACGCTTTCGTGATCGCGCTCGCCGAACGTCACGGCGCAACCGAAATTGCCACCCTGGATCGGCGGCATTTTCACGTTGTCCGTCCGAAGCACGTTGCCGGCTTCATTCTGTTGCCCTGACGGACAACCCCGATCTTTTTCCCGCCAAGTTTGGGGACTCGGTAATCAACGTCCTCGAAGAAGGCCTTGACATCAACGACCGGGCACTGGACCGCAAAGCCCTGCTCTACGGACAAGCCCTGACATTCCTTATGCTCGCAATCCTTATGGAGCTGGTCGGCCTGGTTGTCCAATCAGCAACATGGAACCCACCACCACCAGCCACAGTGCCTCCCAGCCCGTCACCGACTCGCCGCGCACCGACCAGGCCTACGGCAACAGCAACCTCGAGCGGGCCACCACGCCCGAACTTTTCGGGCCGGATTTTCCGATCCCGCCGTCCGTGGCCAAGTTCTTCCGGAAGCTGTTCCGGCGGAACCTCAACTGAGCTAAGTGATCGAATCCGCTTCCCTAACATGCTGGGAATGACACTCCGCATAACCACCGTGAAGCCACTTCACGACCACAACCTTCGTCTGACTTTCAGCGACGGCCTTGTCCGTGACGTCGACCTCTCGCCGTTGCTACGTGGACCGTTGGGCGAACCCCTTCGTGATCCTGAGTACTTCCGGCAAGTTCGTGTCGACAACGAGTCTCGAACCATCGTCTGGCCCAATGGGCTTGACCCTGATCCGGACATGCTTCACGACTCGTTTCCAGCAGCAAGCAACCACATATCTGACGGGCCCTTCGGGCACTTCCCGCCTCACGGCGAGGGGTAAATCATGCCCCTCAAGCAAGCGATTCACGAGAACGATGTCGTCGCCTTCACCGAGACTATCGCCAAGGCCGAACATCCCGGCACCTGGCCCGCCGGCACCGAAGGCACCGTGGTCAGCGACTTCGGCGACCACAAGATGGTCGAGATCTCCGACCACGAGAACTACGGGGCGACGCTCGACATGCCCATCGTCCCCATCACCAAGCTAAAGCTCATCACGAAGTACAGCTGAACATTCTTACTACGACGCCCCCGATGAAACCCGGTGAGGTGTGTTAGCTCAGTCGCCGTGACCCATTACTGCTCCGTTGATACCAGCCACTGAACCGTTCTGACCAGCCAGCGAAGCCCTCGCTTTGGCCCGCTCCGCCTCGGTGTAAGGCACCCATGCTGGCTCGATACCCTCGCTGCGGAGGAGCGCCCGGCCAATCTCAAGCCGCTCCTCGACGGTTTCGTTTTTTCCCACCCTGTAACCGCCGATCACGCCTACTCTGTCCAGCCCGTCACTCTCACCACTAGCCTGTAGATCTGTTGGTTTAGCACCGGGGAAGATTTGGTTACAGCTTCGCCTTCAGCGGATACAGCTCGGGATGCTCGATAGCCTCAACCGATAGATCAATGTCCAGCTCCGACCACCGCAGATGGTCCCGTTGCGGTCGCTGCACTTCCAAGATCTGCTCTACGGCTCCCGTCTTGAACCATGGGTACTCGTCGAACGGCAGGAACAACTCTCTGTCGTCGAGCAACAGCCAAAAGCCATGTTGGGAGATGTTGGTTACTTGCGCTACCAAAGTTCGGCTCACAACACTACCCAGCGAACTTTCAGCTCTCGGGCGGGAGCTCCGGCCAATCGATTTGTGCGGCCAGTTGGCTAGCCCCCATCTCGATCAGTCCACTCCGCTCCGTCGGCTTGTACTCGCCACCTATCAACCTGAGCCAATCGACCGCCCGCTTTTGCGGGTCGACAATCAAGATCTCTTCTACGTCATGTTCCGCGTAAAACTCAAACTTGTCCCAGCTCTTGTCGTCGGGTGAGACCACCTCGATGACGAGTGCGGCTGTTCCTTGCCATACCCCGTGTGGTTGGCTACGAAAGAGGCCCCCGTCTGGCACACGATGGTCATCGCGGCCCTCGCCCACCGCAAACACCTGAAAGAGAGGCACCAGCTCGGCCGCCGTCGCCAGCGGCTTCAACAAGTCATACAGTTGCTGCACTATCCCCTGGTGCTCCACTGTTGGTGGCGGATTCATGTGCAGGACACCGTCCCACACCTCGTCACGATGGTCGAGACCCAGCCGTTCGCGGGACTCGATTAGAGCCTCGATCTCGGGCGGAGCCGGATCCATCACAAGCGTGGGCATGGCCTGATTGTAGACCGCCCTGGAGACGCTTGCAACCGTTCCTACCACCACAACGGCGGGGCGCCCTCCGGGCGCCCCTTCAACTACAAAAGCCTTCAAGACGGTCGTTAAAGACCAGTGTGATTACCGGCCTTTTTGGCAGGAGTAAAGATTGGGTTAGCCATCAAGACCATTACGTCTGTTCAGGTGTTCGCCCTATTGGGCTCACTTACAGGGCATCGTGCTTCCAAGCCTTATGCGTACACCCGGGGAAGACCCTTCAGCCTTCCCCGGGGCACACTGAATTTGTTTCGCCATTAGCACACCTCGCAAACAACCGAGGATGTCTAACGCTAAGCCAGTCGTTCCCGCTGGCCCACTGGCGTGGACGTTGGGCTTCCGATTCGTTAAACGCGACTGTACGCGTCTCCGGCTATCCGCAAGCCTGAATGTTTCGCGGTCCCCTCTCTGTCAAGGTGAGGTGAGACAGATTCTTGTGTTTGTTTACTGAGCCTTGAGGGCGAGAACGGAGCTGTAGTGATGTTGGAGCCCATGCAGACTGTGAAGACGGAGGAGACGCTTGGGGCCGGGTGTTTCGTGGAGGGAGCCGTAGGCGAGGGGAACGGAATGCCCGGCGAGCATGTCGCGGCCGAGGGGTCTCGGCCGGACCCGGAGCTGGCTGAGCGTCCGCGGCGTCGGCGGTTCACTGGCGAGTACAAGCTGCGGGTCTTGCGTGAGGCGGCCGGGGTCACGCGGCCTGGGGAGATCGCGGTGTTGTTGCGTCGTGAGGGGTTGTATTCGTCGCATTTGGCGGCGTGGCGTAAACAGCAGGACGCTGGGGCGCTCGAGGGGTTGGCGCCGCGTAAGCGCGGGCCGCGTGCCCCGAGCCCCGAGCAGCTCGAGTTGCGGGCGGTGCGTGCCCGGTTGGAGCGCGCGGAGGCTGATCTGTTGACGGCGCGTCGGGTGATCGAGGTGCAGGGAAACGTCTCAGCGCTCTTGGAGGATCTGCTGGCGCCCAAGAGCGCGACCGTTCCCAACGCGCTAGGGCCCGAGCGATGATCGAGCAGGCCGTCAGTCAGGTCGAGCCACTCGTGGGCACGTTGCCCGCGTGCCGGGTGCTCGGCGCGAGTCGGGCGTCTGTGTATCGCTGGCGCTCTGGGCCGAGGGTGCGCGTGGCGCGGGCGCCGGTGGTGTCGCCTCGGGCGCTGTCCGGGGCCGAGCGCGCCACGGTGCTGGCACGGTTGCACGAGGAGCGGTTCGTTGACTGCTCTCCCGCGCACGTGTATGCCACGCTGCTCGACGAGGGGACCTATCTCGCGTCAGAGCGCACGATGTACCGGCTGCTCGCCGCCAAGCATGGCGGGGTGCGTGAGCGTCGTGACCAGCTCACCCACCCGCCCTATGCTCGGCCAGAGCTACTCGCTAGCGAACCGAACCAGGTTTGGTCGTGGGATATAACGAAGCTGCTCGGCCCGGCGACGTGGACGTACTTCTACTTGTTCGTGATTCTCGATATCTATAGCCGCTACGTCGTTGGCTGGACCGTGCAGCACCAAGAGACCGCGCTGCTCGCGGAGCGGCTGATCGCCGAGACACTCGCCAAGCAGCAGATCCCACGCGACCAGCTGACGATCCACGCCGATCGTGGGTCAGCGATGCGCTCAAAGCCAGTAGCATTTCTGCTCTCAGACCTCGGGGTCGTCAAGACACACAGCCGGCCGTACACCTCGACTGATAACCCCTACAGCGAGGCGCACTTCAAGACACTGAAGTACCGGCCCGGGTTTCCCGCCAGGTTCACCTCGATCCTCGAGGCCCGCGCGTTCTGCCGGCATTTCTTCCCGTGGTACAACAATCAGCATCGTCACTCCGGGATCGGGCTCATGACACCCGCGACCGTCCACCACGGCCTCGCCGAGCAAACCCACACTGCACGAGCAATCGTCCTCGACGCCGCCTACGCCGCGACCCCGAACCGGTTCGTCCGCCGGCCACCACGACCACCCGCGCTACCGACCAGCGCGTGGATCAACAAACCCGCCACAAAGGAGGCTACTCACTAAATACCCAGCCAAACTGTCTCACCGAGCTTGACAGGCTCCGGTCGGGGTTTTGTTGCCCCGCAAGTCCTCTCAGCCTCGAGAAGTCTTTAACGCTACGTGCTCGTCAGGCGCCGCCACGGGCGTTCCCCAACCGAGTCGATTTCACAGGCACTGGCCGAGCTGCCGCATGATCGCGCTCTGCTATGTCGTGATGCTTTTGCTGCTTACTGCCTTTGCTGCCTTTGCTTCGGTATTGCATTCACTTCGATCCAACTTTGCTTCGATACTGCCACCGGACTTCACTTCGATTGATCGGTCCTCTCGAGCTCGCCACCTCTCGTCGTTACGCTCCGTTCCGTCTCTTCCCACACTTCAAGACCAGAACCTCGCTATGACGATCCCCTTTGATCCCTAGATTTCCTATCTCTCTCCGTTTGACCCGTTTGCACTGCCTTACGCTTTTGCGTCTTACCACTCGCTTCTCACTACTGTCCTGATCTGGTCTCTCGAGCTGATCGCCCAAGAGCCCTGACCCCTGCCTGCCGATCTGTACGAGCCTCGGCTGACAACAAGATTGTTGAGAACGAGGAGGTGGCACCGAGGGTCACGCCGGTCGCCGCGCGGCCGACCGAGACGCCGAACGGAACAGCTAACAGCCACCGTCACGAGGCCTG
Source organism: uncultured Solirubrobacterales bacterium (assembly GCA_963776185.1). GTDB lineage: Bacteria > Actinomycetota > Thermoleophilia > Solirubrobacterales > Solirubrobacteraceae > Palsa-744. Next base: position 320,065 of record CAVZLM010000005.1, on the reverse strand, counting down.
AGAGAGCCATGAACAGCAGCCCGAGGGTTTGACCTTGGGCACCTCCTCCGTCCCCGCGTGAAACGAGGCGCCAGACGCAAACCATGGGGTGATCCACGTCCAGGTGCTCATCGCTGTCCTCCTCGCACGGTAGACCAGCAGTGAGCCGCAGTTCAGGGACGTGCAGCTACCCGGCCCTGAACTACATTACCCTGCCCAGCCTGAACACCCTTATAATTGGCCCTGGCTAACCATTCGACCGAAACTACGCTTGAACCATGAGCATCCCCAACCTTCGAACAACCGCGCACCGCGAAGGCGACTACTACGTCGCCCACTGCCTCGACATCGACATATCAAGCTTCGCCACCACAGAAGCAGCAGCACTCACCAACCTACAAGAGGCCATAGAACTCCACCTCGAAGAGGCTTCCAGTCAACCCACCGCGGCGGAAACCAACAGTGAGAGACCGATCCCGACTTTCGAGGAAACGTGCGAGACCTTCGCGAGGCATCGACCGGCTACCACGCATCGAGCGGCCCGCTGACATATCCGCTCGGTGCGATGACTGAGAGCCCTGCGTCCTCCAGCAGCCTCCTCCGGTCAGCGTGAAAAGGTGCCCAGAGGCTATTCGCTCATTTGTGGTGGTGGTGACGATGTTCGGGGTTGCTGAGCGCAGCTCTCGGGCAGGGAACTGTTGTGCTCGCGCTCGTGTGCGAGCCGTCCTGGAAGGTGAATTCAGCCGAGAAGGGGAACCCGCCCTTGGGGCAGCGTTCTGGCACCGAGACACCCCGGGGATGAAAGTGCACCGTTTTTCCGTGTACCCGCTTGACGTAGAGGATCTTGCCTGGTCCGATCGTCGCGGTCACGCTGAGGATCGACACGTCCGGGCCATTGGGAACACTCGGTATCGGCGGCACGGTTGTGGCAAGCTCCGAGCCGAAGGTGCCGAATTGCGGCAGCACTTCGCCCGCGAACACCAGTTGCGCGTAGACCGGTGCCCGTCCGTTGGCATAGAACAGGACCACCAGGTTGCCATTGTGCGGCGGCCCCATCAGGGCCTGGAGTTCGGGGACCTCCTCGCCAGATCCAGTGCCGAAGGGCACTTCCACGAGCGCGGTACCAGACCCGATACGAGAGTTGACTGGGCAGCCGGAGGCTCCATGAGCAAGCAGCGCTTCGGCGTGACAGATCGCCAGACCAAGGGTAGTGGTCGTGAAGTTCATCCCGGCCGGCATACGCAGCGCAACACCCGTCATCGGCGGAGGCGCCACTCCTTCGGAGGTCTCAATATGAAAGCCGAAGCCAATCGTAGTGCTTGCCCCGAACTGGTCGGGTGAGAACGACGCGCTCAGAGTGGCCCGCTCCGTCGCGGCACCGGCCATCACCGCCGACCAGCAGCACCCCAAACCAAGCAACAGCATCGAGGCTGCGGACCACCAGACGCGCGAGCGGCAACGATTGGCTAACCAGCTAGGGACATGGATTAGAAGAACGCTCGTGCGCTCGCGCATGTAAGACACTCCTAGATCAACCGACGCTTACGTTGTCACTCTATCGGGGTTGAGCATCGGGCCACGAAGCCTCAGCGAGGAGCCCCTTACGCCCGGCCGCTGCCCAAAGCTCCTCAGCGATGTGCGGCGTTACCGGGGCGATCAATTGCACTGCGGTAAGGATCGCCTCGGCCAGGGCGCGCTCGTCGGACTCGGTCAACTTGCCCTGTCGATCGATGACACGCTGCTCGAAGTCTTGGATCCTCACGAACAGCATCATGACGTTGCGTATGGCGCGGTGTATCTCGACGTTCTCGTAGTTCTCCGTGATACGCACGATCGCAGTACGGCACCAACGCTGCAGGCGCCCCCTGAGGGCTGCGGCTCCTTGACTGTCGTCTGTCTCCGGGAGAGCAGGGAGCGTCCGCAATCGCGGCAGCGCATAGTCCCAGAACGAGGTCAGCCACTTGTGGCAGTACCGCAGTGTGTGCCCTCGCCACGTCAGGACGGTGCTCGGCGCGGCGCCGTAGAGGACCATGAGGCGAGCGGAGTCCGCTCCGGTGCTCTTGATGAGACTGTTGAGATGATTGACTTCCTTGGGGCGGCCTTTCTGAACGTGCTCGTGCATGGTCACGCTGACAAAGGGCTCGCTGTCGGGCAGTTGCGAGAGCAGCCCGCAGTCGCGTAGGGCTCCGGTGCTGGCACGCTGGTCTGACAGCAGCCCGCCGCCGTCGACTCCCCGGACCGCCCGTGCGGCGGGAAGCCAATGGGTGAGCTCAGGATCGTCGAACGGTCCGCCACCGGTGTGCTGAACACAAGGCGCTATCCAGTGCCAGAGCGCATCGAAATCAGGCCGAAGCGTCTCAGTTTCGCGGCGCGCGGGTCGCGAGCAACGTGGGCATGGGCAGAGAAGGAACTCTTCGTCGTCCACAAGCGGGTTGCCGGCCGGGGACTCCTTTGGATACTCGGGCAGCCGGACCGGCAGGTCGACTGGGGAAAGCGGCACAGTCCCGCACTTCTTGCAGTTGACTATTGGTATCGGTGTGCCCCAGCCTCGCGGCTGAGAGATAACGACTTGTCGATCGATGCAGCGACGGGCAGGGCGGACGGAGGTAGGCCCCTTGTCGGTGATCTTCCAAGCGCTTGCGGCCGGTGGAGGCAGCTGGGCGGCAAGCTCGGCGTCGTCCTTATCGATCGACGGAATGCCCAGTACGGCGGTCGGCCCGAACTGGGCCTCGATCGCAGCCGAAACGATCACAGGGATCGGCGCGTCTGTGCCAACGCCGCTGATGAGGTGCCCGGTGTCGAGTGCGACACCGGGCCTCAGATCCGGGTCCGGCAGGGAAGATATCCACTGGGCGATATCGGGATGGTTGGGCGACATCGCGACGAACTCCGCCTTCCTGATCGCTTTGTCGTGTGGTGTGAAGACAGTCAGAGGGAGACCATCCAGAGATGCCACATCAAACTCGACGCCGTCAACCTGCCCAGAGCCGGCACGTTGGGAAGCTAGCGCCAAGTCATTCCATCCGGCCGCAGCGCCCAATGTCTGCGGGTCTTGCTGTAGGTCGCCCCTGAAGCGTAGATACCATTTGTTTTCGGCACGGTGGATGTATCCGTTGTCGAGCAGCCGCAGGAACAGGAACTGCGACCACTGATAGATGTCCGCGTCAGCCGTGTTGGTGACTCGCGAGAAATCGATCGAAAAACCGAGATGGCGAAACTGCTCGCTGACGCGCGCGACGCCACGCTCACCCCATGCTTGCGGTGTCGCATTGTGAGTGAGCGCATCCTTCTCGACAGACTCTCCGAATCCTTGGAAGCCGAGAGCCAGTAGCACCGAGGGTCCGGACGCCCGTGTGAAGCGTGCGTATGAGTCGCTGATTGCGTAGCTGCGTACGAGCTCGAGCGAGGCGCTGAGCGAGGGAACCACCTCGTCCGTCAGGATGTACGCTGACCGAGCCCCAGGGCCACTCGCAGCCGTCGCCAGATACACCTCAGCCTCCTGCCATGCTGCCTGCCACCGCCGCTCGATTGAGCGATGATCGTACGGTCGGGACGCCTCGGGCGGCGCCAGCTGTTCGTCAGCAGTCACGTGGGCACCCGGACCTCACGCTGTTGACACGGCTTGCGCATGGTTGAGCTTCTGCACGTCCTGCGCGAGCCATTCCTCACGCGCCACGAGAGATTCCTCGATATCCGCGATCCGTCCATCGAACTCTTCGACCATTTCACTCCCCACCCAGCCAGGAACCACACCCTGACGGCGAATCGTCGAGTCCCTACGCAAAGAACGCAACTTGCCGATCACTTCACGATGACGCTGGATACGAACAGCGACACGCTGAACATACTCAGACTGAAGCGACACACGATCCTGGGCAGTCGCGTCATACATCGCCTGCCTAGCCGCAGAAAAACGCTCCCAAAGACCGCTCTCGAAACTGCCCGCATGCCCTACATCACGCCAGCGCACCACCAGATCCTTGAACTGCCCACTAGCCTGCCGGTAATCACCCACTGAACTAAGCCGCTCAGCTTCCGCGATCAACTCCCGCTTCATCGATGCCTTCTTCTTGGCGAGACTGTTCAACTCGGCAAAGTGCCGCCGCCGACGCTCGCGAAACTCAGCAGCCGGCGCCTGAAAGCTCGCCCACAACTTCTCATCGCGCTCACGCCCAGCCGACGCCACAGCCTTCCACTGCTTATGCAGACCCGCCAACTCCTGTCCCGCCACCCGCCAATCCTCAGACTTGGCAAGAAGCCTCACCCGACGAATCAAACTCTTCTTCTGCCGCTCAGCCCTCCGCTGACGCCGTTCGGCACCATCATCAAAAGATCGCTCCGAAACACCAACATAAGTCATACCCCGCCGCGCACCCCCAGTACGATTCAGATGTACCTTTGGCATTGCGCCCCCTTATGTGAGATATGAGGTTGCTTGTCGTGTTTCAATCCGGACCTTCGTGAGTTAGGATGAAGCCAGCACCTCCGGCGGGACTCGAACCCGTATCTGACGGCTTAAAAGGCCGTTGCTTTTTAGCTAACCTTGGGTACATGCCCTCCGAGCGAGGGCCGTGTGGGTGACGGAGCCACCGAAAGGAATCCCCTCGGCTAGAAGGCTTCACTCGTCTTTGCGCATACACTTATAGTTCGCCGTTATCCAGTTAAGCTACGGAGGCTTGTAGTACAAATATATTACCATGTCGCCGGACGCCCGCGCTGTCCCCGACTCGTCATCAACACACGTGACGGGTCGGCTGGGCCAGCTACGTGCCAGCTAGTTCAAATCACCACTTCTATCGCTCCGTTCATCGTTGTTGGATACAGCATGCACTCGTAATGGATCACCCCCCGGCTTGGTTACCTTGATCTGGAATGCGCCACCTTCGCCAAAGGTCTTTGAGGCAAATTTGCTCGGAACGCTCTTGGAGGTGACGTTGTACTGGATTGCGTCGTGGTTTATCCACTCGACGGCGCTCTCGACAGTCGTGGCGTTCGTGCCCGTGGGGTTGCTCGTACCGCAACCGGTTGCCAGCAGCGGTACACAGTGAATCGTGAGGCATGTTGAAAAGCGCGTCTTCATCGGGAGCTAACGCGAGGCGATCCCATAGGTAACGGCAGCCTGTCCCATGAGGAGTTTGCCGGAGCCGTACTGGGCCTCTGCCGTGGCCGGTTGAAATCCTGGGGTGAGTGAAATTTTTCTGGACAACGCGTACATCACGAACTCGACGGTGTCGCTCTTGCCGCGCGCCGGGCAGATCGGGCTGTATGACGCCTTGCCGGCGGTGTTGGTGCCGACGATCGCCCCGGATGGCAGCTTGCCGGCGGCGACACCGGTGGAGTTCGGGTCGATCCCGCCGACTACCCAGCGCTGACCGCCTTCGGGTCCGCTGGAGCTGTCGTCGATTACAAACAGGAAGAGTTCGGCGGCGCCAGCAGGGACTTTTTCCCAGGAGAGGGCCGGAGAGATGCCTGCGCCCGCGCAGGTGTACTGAACGGGGATCCGCCCATTGCGTTCGAATTCAGGACTCGTGATCGAGAAGCCGCCGGGCGGGGAGTAGACCTCACCGCTTGCGCTCGACGCGGCGTTCGTTGCGGCCGGGGCGGGGGCCGCGAGGTGTTCCGGCTTGCCCGTGTACTGCTTGCAGTCTTCCATCACATAGCCTGGGTCGCAGCTCGTGAGCGCTTTCCAGTGTTTCTGGAAGCGCTTCTCGAAGCGACGCAGTGCGGCGGCGCGCTGCGCGCCCGTCTTGCCTGCACTGACCCGCGCCGCGATCGCCGCGGCGAGCAGTTCGACCTTGATACGCGCCAGCAGGTCCGCTTCGGTCTCTCCCGACTTGGCGAGGTATTTCTGCAGCTCACCCGGATCGGGGAAGCTCTTGTGCACGAGCTGTGCGAAGCGTTGCTTGACTTCGGCTTCTGTGACGGTGATGTGTCGGGCGGCAGCTTCGCGCAACACCCATTCAGAAGTGATCAGAAAGCCGAGCGCCTGGTGACTAGACGAGTGCTGGGCGCCGAGCGCTTGCTCGACCGACAGCCAGTGTTTGTAGCCTGCGGTGGAGATCGGCGTCCCGGCCACGACCGCGCTGGCCTGCCGGGTGGCGACCGCGGCGCTCTTGGTGCCCTGGGTCGGTGCCGCAGCCGGAGAGACGGGAACCGAGGCAGAGGTCGCGGAGCCAGATTTCCCGCAGCCGGCAAGGAGGCAGAGCAATACCAGGGAGACTCCGGCCATGCAAATGCGCGCCGGTCTCGAGAGCGTTCTGCTCATCGGCAAGGGACCACGATCGTGTGGCCTGAGGTCGGAAGAAATCCGCGTGTGTGCATCAGGCGGCAAGAAGCGTGGGCGACTGCAGTGTTTGTTCGCTCTCGCGCAGCGAGTCAGCAAAGATCTCGAGACCGCGCATCAGCAGGACACGGGGAATGACCAGGGGCGGCAGGAAGCGAACCACGTTGGCGAAGTGACCGCCGAGCTCGATGACCAGGCCTTTCCGGTAGCAGGCGGTGCGCACTTCTGTTGCGAGTTCGGGCCACGGCTCCTTGGTGTCGCGGTCTTTGACTAACTCGATGCCGATCATGAGCCCACGACCACGCACATCCCCGATGGAGGGAAGCGCCGCAGCCGCATCCTTGAGGTAGGCGAGCGCAAGCGCGCCAAGTTCACCGGCGTGCGCGGCTAGGTTGTTGTCTTCGATGAAATCGATCGCCGCGGCGCCCGCCGCCATCGCGACCTGGTGTCCGCGAAACGTGCCTATATGCGCACCCGGAGCCCAGCTGTCCAGCTTCTTGTCGTACACGATGCACGACAATGGATAGCCGATTCCTCCGAGCGCCTTGGACAGCGTCATGACGTCGGGTGTCACGTCGTCCTGCTCGCACGCGAACATCGTGCCGGTACGGGCAAATCCCGTCTGGATCTCATCGCAGATCAGAGGGACGTCGTGGGCTCGTGTGATGCGGCGCACCTCCCGCAGGTAGCCGGGCGGAGGCACGATCGTGCCACCCTCTCCCTGGATCGGCTCGATGATGACAGCGGCGGGCTTCGGAATACCGCTGTATGGATCCTGCAGCGCCGTCTCCAGGAGCGCTGCACAGGCCAGATTGCATGAGGATGGCTCGAGCCCAAGGGGGCAGCGATAACAGTAGGGGTAGGGCATGAAATGCACTGGCGTATCCTCGGGTCCGCCGCACGACACGTCACTGGTGACCGACAGCGCGCCTTCGGTCATGCCGTGGTAGGAGCCCTGAAAGGCGATCACCGAACGGCGAGCGGTATGCACACGCGTGAGCTTGAGAGCGGCCTCGACGGCGTCCGAACCGGTGGGACCACCAAAATGGAATCGGGCGGCCTCCCGCAGACCACCTGGCAGGAGCCGCTTGAGCTTGGTCAGCAGGCTCATCTTTGCCGCGGTCGGAAAATCGAGGGCGTGAACCAAACGCTGCTGCTGCTCGGTGGCGGCGACAAGCGCCACCGGGTTGCCGTGCCCTATGTTCAGGGTGCCTGCGCCCCCGAAGAAATCGATGTACGTGTTGCCGTCGACATCACGCATGGTCGCCCCGCGTCCTTCTGCCAAGCCGAGAGGCACGCTGCGGGAATACGAGCGGGCATTGCCCTCGAGCTCGTCCTGCTGAGCAAGCAGATCCAGCGAGAGCGGGCCAGGAACCTGCTCGGTCAGAATGTTCGGGGCGGGCGCGAATTGCATGTCGTGAAACTTCTCGCCTCGACCGCGGTCCGGGGGCGCATTGCTCATTTCTGCTCTCGCAGGATCGGAAAGGGCACGACCTCGCGGATGGACTCGTACCCGGTGAGAATCATCAGCAGGCGATCAACGCCCATCCCGCCGCTGGCGGAAGGCGCGAGTCCATGCTGGAGGGACCGCACGTACTCGGTGTCATGGGGGTGAGGCATGTCCTCATCCCCACCCGAGCGCTCGAGCTTGCGCTGCTCGACGAAGCGCTCCCACTGCTCGTCTGGGTCTGTGAGCTCCGTGTCGCCACTGACGAGCTCGATGCCGCCGATCACCGCATCGAAATGCTCTGCGAGCCGCGGCTCTGTGGCGTGACGGTTTGTGATGGGAAACAGCTCGACCGGGAAGTCGAATACAAGGGTCGGTGCCATCAGAGTGGGCTCAACGAGCTTTGAGTAAATGATGTGCACCGCCTGTGCCCAGGTCGCGTCAGGGGAGACCTTGTCTGCGACCAGGGCGACCAGCGAGGCCAGCTCCGCCGTTGAGATGTCAACGCCTGTCACCTCCATGATGACCTCGCGCATCGAGACGCGGCGCCAAGGCTTTGCAAGGTCTATCTTCTCGCCAGCCCATTGAATCTCCGTGCCACCCAACACGGCCCTCGCGACGGCGGTGACCATTTCCTCAGTGAATGCCGCGACGTCGGTGTAGTCGGCGTAGCTCTGCATCCACTCGAGCATCATGAACTCAGGGCTGTGCCTATACGAGAAGCCCTCGTTGCGGAAACACTTACCCAGCTCGTAGACATCCTCCAAGCCGCCGATCGTGCAGCGGTTCAGATACAGCTCGACGGAAATTCGCATATGGAGCTCGCCAGCAAGCGCGTTCTGGTGAGTCACGAACGGACGCGCTGCCGCACCGCCGGCGAGAGGCTGTAGTACCGGCGTTTCGATCTCTGTAAAAGAGCCCCGCTGCATCCAGTCGCGGATCGCCACAATCATCTTCGCACGAGTTTGAAACAGGGCGCGCGTCTCATCATTGGCCATCAAATCAAGCTCACGATAGCGATAGCGCGTCTCGAGATCCTCGACACCGTGGTACTTGGCTGGCGGCAGGCGCAGCGCCTTGGTGAGCAGCGTACACTCGTGCGCACACAGAGACAGCTGTCCACGCTTTGTGACATATATGCAACCGGCGATGCTGACGATGTCTCCTAGATCCAAATGGAGTATTCGCTCGTAGAGCTCGGCCCCCAACGCCTCTTCACGCACGACGGCCTGCATCGTTCCCGACGCGTCACGGATGTCAAGGAAAGTCGTCTTGCTGTGGGTCCGCTTGGCCATCAAGCGACCAGCGATGCAATAGATCAGCGTTGGGTGCTCACCGGCGGCGAGGTTCGTGGGATCGTGCGCGGCGTAAATGGTAGCGATCTTGACTCTGTCAGGCAACCGCACGTGCGGAAACGGTTCGACGCCTTCCGTACGCAGCCGCTCCGCCTTGGATCGGCGCTCATGCGTAGCGCTAGCGTGGATGGGAAGTCCCTGCGCATCGACGCGGTCGTCGAGCTGACCATCAGGGATCGGTTCCCCCGGCAGAAAGACCACCGAGCTCGTGGCAGTGCCCTCATGGCCAGCCGTCATCGGCTAGCCCGAAGTTGGTGCTCGACAACGCTCGGGACAGAAGCCCGGTCACGATCAAGCGCGTGGTCGGCGCCAGACACGGCAGACGAAATCGCAGGCAACATCGGTCGTTACCCGTGAAGCTGTCTAGATTTGCGTTTGACCCCTATACGCCCTGCGTGCAGCACGAAACCTCTCTCCTGCGACCCTGGTAGGCGGTCTCTCGGTGACCCACCGAGCTGCTTCTGGGCTCCTTTTGCTGAGCCTTGAAAGCGTTGACCTGGCCTCTCTGCGGCCGCAGTGTACGCGAGTACTGACGTTTAGTCAACCTTCAGGGATAGCGTGGGCGCGTGTTCGGCGTCGTCGAATGAAATATCGAGCGCGAAATCGGTTCTCGACGCTGCCTCAGACACGTCGCTCTACGTCCAACCGCTGTCGGGGCTCGGGGCTGTTCCCATCGGTGTGCTGCCGGCGCTCCGCAAGGCGGGCCCCAGAGCCAACTCATACAGAGGTGTGCGCGTGAGTCGGCCCTCGTGGGTGGAAACCGCCGAGCCCGCCAGACCGCACGCTGTGGTGGAGGCTGGGGCCGGGCATGGTGGCGGATAGCCGGCTTACGGCAGCACGTCGCACCAAGCACGAGCGCAGGGACGAGCTCCCCGTTTTCCCGCACACGCCGTCGATGCAGTCCCTATCGTCGACCCGCGACACGCAAAGTCGACTGGCTGGGCGCCGCCGACGGGGTGTACCTCTCGAAAACCCCGCGTCTTTGCCCCCTGCCCAGAGCGGTCGGCGCTTCAACAACGACCTCCCCGCTCCATCTCATAGCGACTCGCCTCACATCAACTCGGGAGACTGCACCGCATCCGCCGTGCTTTTATCGTTTACGTTCAATCTTCCAAATGTGATCCAAACCAAACTACGGGACAACCACCCAGAAGCTGCACCTCCTCGACATGCGACATACCTCGGTTCCTGTAACTACCGCACTGGAACGGTCGGCTATCGATCGCGCTCAACGCCGATCGCTGGCCACGACCAACGGGCATATCGCCGCGCTTGAACCCCGTGGCAACCTGACCAACCCTGCGGCAGGCGTGTCGTCGCGACTGAGTTCTGTCAGACAGCGGTGCCACAAAGCGCTGAGAAGCGCAAAGGATGGTACGGTCGCATTGCTCTCGAGCGCCTTCGATGATGGCGACCCACACGCGCGGAACGTAGTGGAGCTGTTCGAGGAAATCCCCAGAGCCTACGAGCGAGCACAACTTGGCCTCTCTCAAGCGGCAGCTCGCGAGACCGCTTCGCTCGAGGAGCTGTAGTCCGCGGCTCGTGTAGACCTAGCGCTGCGAGCCGTCGCGGATCTGCAACGATGCTTCATTGGGCTCCCAGCCCGCGCGCCGAAGTCCTCGGGGCCTCGAAACCGTACCGGGGGATCCGCCGCGCGTGCAGCATTCGCCGGCAGCGCGTTCCATCACGTCCTCCTCCACAATGTGGACATGCTGAAGTTTCCGATGAGCCTCGACGCGATGCATCGTCTGCCGCGGCATCCAGACTGGAAGTACGAGATGGTAACGGGCGAGGCATGGCTCTCACACCGCGCGCGCCCGCTCTCTTTCATTCGCTCCACGAGCGTCGCCGTCGAAGCGGCCAAGCACAGCGGCACCCAGATCCGCATGATCGACCCTCGCGGTGACCGCGCACAAATGATCGATCTGATCACCACCGTCTGGGCTCAAGAGGACCCATATCGAAGCCTCGAGAATCCCAACACCCTGTTGCGGGCCGAGATCGAGCGCAGCCTGAACACGCCCAGTCTCGGTGTCGTCGTCGCCGACGCACAAACCATCTATGCAGCCGCTCTGGTGCCCTGTGCCTCTGCAAACGCCCCCACGCTCACATGGCTCACCGTGCGACGCGAGGCCCGCGATCAAGGACTCGCCACCTCCCTCCTGCGCGTCATCGTGGAGACACTCTTGACACGTGGCGTGCAACAACTCGCAAGCGGCGCCTCGGCGGCCAACGTGCCCAGCCTGCGCTGGCACCTGTCCCGCGGCTTTCAGTTGGCGCCGGACCCGCTCAGAGACGCCCTGCGCCTCAACCGGCCACCAAGCTCACTCGAGCAGACCGGATGAGCCACGCTCAACTCTGTCCCTGAGTGCCGGGACGTCACGTTGCATTACGGCTCAGAGGAAATTCGTGACGAAGCAGTATTCCGCCGTCACTGATTGCCCGGCTGCTAACACTGCCCAGGCGGCCTACAGCTTCGCTGCGACGCCATCCAGCAGCCCGATTGCCGCGTCGCCGCAGGCGTACGAGCTCAACCCACTGATGGCAAACCCGGCCACGACGTTTTTCACGCGAACCATCGCGGTCGTTCCGCATTCTTCTTCTTTGTGTTCGTTGGTTTCCACCGACGTCGACACGAGCAGCGATTCTTCGCCTGCACCAACCGATCTCGCCCCCTCGAACGCACCCGAGATTTCGCGGATGTGAAAGCCGGACTTTGCGATCGCTTCACTGGACGCCCGTTCGGTGAATGTGCCGATCGCGATCGCGCCGGAGAACCATTCTTCCATTCGATCGTGTTGCCCGCCCCCATTACCCCCATTGCACACAAGACTACCAGCGTCGGCTCAGTTACACGCCGCCTGCGCGAGCCGATCTCGGGTCGATGTGCACGACCGGTTCGTTTGCCCTTCATCCTCGCGCGGGAGTCATCGAGGCTTGGATGTCTCACTGCTCGAGACGGACTCACAGGCCTTGGTAGCCGACCGATTCCGGGTAGCCGTGGTGCTCTATTGGCCGGCACTTTCAGGCGGTTTGCTTTCCGTCTTCCCTGCGAGCTCTCAAGTAGTGGATCGAGCGGCCGCGGGAGCCCGGGCCGCATCGACGCGACGGTCCTCGAGCAAGGCGCCGCACGGTTGGTATAGACGGGGGGCGCGTTGATCCGACGAGCGCGATTGTCGCTCTCTACCTCGCCCACGGAAGTCGGTTGGGAGGAGACCAACCCCCACCGAGGAGTTCGCAGTCGCGACCGGGCTTCAAGCCGGTTCTGGTTGGCGTTCTATTGCTCGGATCATTGTCATGAACGTGACCGTGATCCATAGACCGGCGGCCCCCAGCACCGCCCAGAACGCGAGCGCCCCGTCCCATCCAAACACGCCCTGCTTGTAGAACAGCGTCGGTGCGCCGGCAAGGAAAACCCCAGCCACGGCCAGATCGAAATAGCCCACCCATTTGCCGAACAAGGGCCGCTCGCTGCGGTCGGCCAGCACGGCGATCCCGACCACGGCGTACTCGAGCGTGGCGGGCGAGAACGCCCACAGAAACATCGTGAACGCGGTGTCGTTGAGAAGCTGTGTCAGCCCGGGTGCACGGTCTGGTCGGAATGCCGCGACAGCCATCAGAACCACCGACAACAGAACCTGGAACATCAGGACCGTGCCGCAGATCAACTGCGTGTATGCGAGTGGCGCGAGGCGCCCGTCGCTGCGCTTGAGCTGCTGCGTCAGCAACACGATGAAGGGTACGGTTAGCGGTGTAGCGATCATCGCCAAGAGCAAACCCAGCCGCAACTGGCTCGTGTTCGCACGGTAGAAATGGGCAATCCTCATCGCACCATCGGCCGCAGACGGCGGCGGGACGAGCCCCGCGACAAACCAGAACCCCACCACGAAGAGCAGCAAGGAGACCGGGCCACACCACGCACACAGCAGCTGGATACGACGGTCCACAGCCCCGACAATAGTCGTGGCAATGGACAGAACCCGTCCCCCACTCGATGGTTTCAGCGGTTGTTTCCGACCCGGATCGTCGCGCTCGTCATCAACAGCTTTCGTACGCTCCAGGCAGCACGCGACACCATCGCACCGGGATGCACTCACTCCACTCGCGCAACGACCGCAAGAGGCGCGCACACGAGCGGCGGGATGCCAATCTGGGCCCTTGTGGCCCCCGCGACGCCGCGCTACGCTGCTCCGATGCCGACGCTCGTCATGGATCCGGCGCCGATCGAGATCGGTGCGCTGATCGAGCGCCGCCCCAGGCTTGGTCTCGTGACTGACAGGGACGACTGGCTCGCCCTGACCGACGGCGAGTACCGGCCGGTCGAGCGCAATACGCTGATCGACTTGGGCTCAGCTGAGCTGGCCGGCCTTATTCGACCTGCCCGCATGACCACAAACATGCAGCCAACAGATCGTGTGGCGGCGCTGTGACCGGCGACGATGAGGAGCTCATCGAGGTTCAGCGCGCCCGGTTCGCGCGGCTGTTGGAGGAGCTCGCGGGGGAAGGCTTCGACGGAGCCGAGCACCAGGCCAGGATGGAAGCCGCCGGCACCTGGCCTGGAGCAGAGGAGGGCGCTCGCCAGGATTTGCTGCTCGATGGCTCCGCCGTGAGCGCGCTGGCCGCCGATCGGGAACTGCTCGCCGTCTATCTGCGCATCCTCAAGCGTATGAATGGAGCGCTACTGATTCCCTTGGTTGCCATGACCGATGCCTATACCTGCGGGCCCGATGAGCGCGCGCTGGTCGATCGTTTTATCGAGGAGATCAGCGTCGATGGCGATGTGTTCTTGCATCTCACCTTCGAGGAGGCGAGGCGCGCCGGTGAATTACGCTTCGAGGCCATGGCCACTCTCGAGGCATCTGACGGGCCGGACGATCAGGGACCAGACGACACATTCGGTCCGAGCAACTGGAACTGAACTATCTGTCCCAGCCGAGCGCATGACAATCCAACGCATGGATCACGTGGGCATCGTGGTTGAGGACCTCGTGGCCGCGACGGCGTTCTTCGTCGAGCTTGGACTCGAGCTGCGGGGCGAGGGGCAAGTCGAGGGCGGTTGGGTGGACCGCGTGGTGGGGCTCGAAGGCGTCCGGGCGAATATCGCGATGATGGAGACCCCGGACGGCCACGGAAGGATTGAGCTGGCGAAGTTTCATGCCCCGTCGGGCCGGGGCGGTGAGCGGCACGCGCCGGCGAACACCCCGGGTATCCGCCACATCACATTTGCGGTCGACGACATCGACGACGTGCTCGTCAGGTTGCAAGCCCGCGGCGGAGAGCTCGTCGGCGAGGTGGAGCGCTACGAGGACATCTATCGGCTCTGCTATATCCGCGGCCCGGAGGGGATCATTGTCGAGCTGGCGGAGCGGAGCGGCTGAGGGCTTCGGCCGCCTACGTCTTTTTGTTAGCTAACTCGATATGAGGGCGCACCACAAAAAGGTACCCCGCCAGCGAGGCGACCCTCCCAGTTGAGGGACTCGATCACCCGGCGGCGGGGCGCAATAGATGAAGCGTAACGACAGGGTCGTCAGCCAGGTACGTCAACAGCCATGTTCGTGCGACCATGGCGTCGATGGGGGCGTCTGTGCCGGCAATGGGAGTATTGGATTGGCGCACTTGGTGGAGCATCGCGCCGGCGCGCTTGGCGATCTCGTCGGTCAGCGGGACATAGCCCTCCCGCCCACCAGTGACGGCGTCGAGCAGCCAGCGGACTGTCGCCAACATACCGGCCGGTGTGCTGCTCGAGCACTCTTTCATCCCTGATATACGAGGCGCCAGTTACTTCGCGCACTCGCCACAACCATGCCGACAAACAACACGAGCGTCAGGATCAATCCGTAGTGACTGATCTCCTTGGCTACGTGAATCGCCGACCGCCCAATCCAGTAGCCCGCCGCTACGTTAGTGGTTATACACACGACGGTGCCGAACACGTTCAGTACGACTAGGCGGCGCAAAGACATGCCGGTCCATCCCGCGCAGGCAAAAATCAAGCCACTGGGGACAGGCAGGAAATAGGAGAACGCGACAGTCCAGGAGCCGTATCTCTCTCCCCACCGGATCGCCCGTGCTGTTCTTCGCTGGGCGCGAGGGCCTCCCCGGGAGATCATTCTGGTAATCCCGGGACCCCAGAGTCGCCCAGCCCACCACAGTGGAGGTGCGACTCTCAGCAGAGCTAGCAGTGGAGCCAGCAGCACGAGCACAAGCGATGTGTGCCCGACGCGTGCGAACGCGCCGCCGGTGATCATTGCTGGTGTTGAGCCGGCGATCAACTCGAGTAGGACCGGATGGGTACCGATCAGAGTCGGTTCGAGCAGTCTCGCCACGAACGCCCAGACAGCGTTGACGGCCAGTAGCAGCAGGCACAGCGTGCTACCCGGCTGGCGGGTTATCCCCATCAGCCCGAGCGCTGTCGATAGCTCCGATGCTGGCTTGGTCTGCGGCTCCGGTATCGGCGTGTCCACTTTAATGAGGCCGCTTTGCTTTGGATGCCGCCGCCTGCCGGCGGCGCTCCAGCTCTGCTCGCGCGGACTCCGAGCGCACCAGCGCGCCGGCATACGGCAGAGCAGCAGAAACACCACGCCACAGCACCTTGTCGGCGCTTGTCGCATCTTGCCGAGGAAATGGATCGCCGAGGACCCTACCCACGATTCACAGCCATCCCAGCGCCAGCGCGCTACCCGCGACTGCCAACGATAACGTCCCCACCATCACAATTGCCCTTTCGATACCAAGGTCGCTGGTCTCTGCCGATCTACCTCGATGCTATCACCGCCCTCTAGCTACAGCCTTTACTTCGCGCTAAACGCGGCTTGCAGTATCGGTTCACATGCCTTTTCGGCTGCCTTATACCCTGTGCTCTTCGAGTTCAGGTGCAGATGAGTGACGTTGAAGCTTGCGCCTTCGGGCTCGGGAAAGCCTGCCACCCCGTGTTCGCGCATGCAGGCAGTGAAGTGCTCGAGCTCGTGGGTGATCGCGGGCGGGACTTTCACTTTCGGTCGGACCACCGGAGCGGGTTTGACCGTACCGGCGGGGCCGGCGGCTCGCGCGCTCCCTGCTCGACCGGTCCCGGCTTTGAAGGCAGCGCGCAGAACCCCGGAGCATTTGGTCTCGGCGGCCCTGAACTGAGCGCTTTTTGTGTTCACGCCTTTGGTGTCGAACACGGGGCCTTTGCCGGCTGTGTTCGGCGCGGGCAGTTTGACACCATTTTCGCGCAAGCACGAGGCGAACTTCACAAGCGCCCCCTTGAGCGCGGCGCCGTTGGTGCGACTGGCGCTGTGTGAGCGTCCAACGGCGGCGGCGCCCTTCAGCCCCCCAGCCGATCCGCCCCCGCTCGAGGCCTGGGTGATGGCCGCGCCGGCCGTCGTCTTCGCGGCGTCGCTCGTGCCTGTTGACGAGCTGCTCGAGGAACCTCCACAGCCAGCGAGCGCAACAACCGTTGCCAGAAGCATGCCGCAAGCCACCCGATGTCCCACACGAACCACTGCACCTCTAAGACTCATCGAGTCCCTCCTCGATACCTCGATTCCCCAGACTCTCATGCTCCGGGGCAGAACGCTAACCCGGACGTATAAAGCCTGACTAATGTCGGCCCAACGGTTTGCCTTTCGGCCGTCCACCAAGCCTGGCGGCATCGAACTGGCTCCTGAATCAGATGTCGATGCCAGGGACTCATAGACCGCTGTGTTTGCCGGCGTCCCTCGAGCACGGGAGCCAAACGGGATCACCCGGTGCGACCCGCGGGCGGGATCCTGATCTTCAAAGGTTCAAGAGATACCTTTTTGTTCGATGGACGTGTTCGTGGACCTCGATGTTGCTCTGACCCATCAGGCTCACGGGAAGCCCGGGGAGCACGGCACGAGCGCACGTCGAGGGGGGCCTGGGAGCGGCGGCCTTCCCGGAAACCGTCGTTCACAATGGCCCGATTGTGCCGGATACTCACTTCAAACAGATCAAAGTACGCGAGTGACATCCCGAGCCCGGTCAACGTCCGCTCAGCGCATGTCCAGCCTTTGCTAGCGCTGCTCTGACGCTTGGGCGTGGTTGAGCTTCGCCATGTCCTGCTCGAGCCATTTTTCGCGCAACGCAGTCGACTCGTCGATCTCGGCTATGCGCTCGTCGAATTCTTCGACCATTTCCATGCCGACCCACCCCGGGATCACGTGCTGGCGGCGCATCGTGAGCTCTCTACGCAGTGACCTCGCCTTGCCGAGAATCTCCCGATGGCGCTGGATGCGCTCCGCCACACGCTGAAAATACTCCGACTGCAGCGCCAGACGATCCTTCGCGGTCGCGTCATACATCGCCTGCCTGGCGGCGGAGAACCGCTCCCACAGAGCACCCTCGAGATTGCCGGCATGCCCGGCGTCACGCCAGCGCACCATCAGATCCTTGAACTGGCCGGTGGCATGCCTGTAATCGGCGATCGAGCTGAGCTGCTCGGCTTCAGCGATCAGCTGTTGCTTGGTCGAAGCTTTCTGCATGGCCAGCCGGTTGCGCTCGGCAAAGTGCTGCTGGCGACGTTTACGGAACTCCTCGCTGTGTCCAGAAAACGCCGTCCACAGCCTCTCCTCGCGCGCCTTACCAGCGAAGCCAGCGGCCTTCCATTGCTTGTGAAGACTGGCGAACTCCTGGCCGGCGGCCTTCCAATCATCAGACTCGGCGAGGAGCTTCGCGCGACGAATCAGGCCCTTCTTCTTGTTGTGAGCACGCCGCTCGAGGCGTTCATGGCCATCGGAGAAGGAGCGCTCGGAGATGCCGACATAGGTCATTCCGCGTCGCGCGCCCGCCGTGCGATTCAGCCTGACATGCGGCATCTAGTCGGCCACCCGCTCGCGTGAGAGAGTCTCCCCGACCGACCCGTGCATCTCGACCATCACATCACCTCTCCGGACGACGCCCCTGGCTGCGAATCTGCCAATGAGTATACGCCGGGATCGCGGCGTTGTCGAGGCCGCTGAGGGGCCGGAGGTTCTGGCAAGTCCCGGCCGGCCCCCGGGAATCAGACGCTCGCCGCGGAACCCTCGTCGCCTGCGTCGCTGTGATCGCGCAAACCCGGAAGGACCCGCAGTAGCCCCAGCGCGGCCCAGCCCGAGACCTCGGCCGGCGAGCGCTCCACCGCGCGCGCGACCATCCTCGGGGACATCCCGTGAAGCAACAGCATCCTCAAAATTTCACCCTCTGGTTCATCCAGCTGCGGCACCAGCGTGGAGAACGCCCTCAACGCGGGGGGCCCAAGAGAGTCGAACTCCTGCGCGACCACAGGGTTGATCGCCTCGAGTTCATCCAGCAGCTCCTCGACCGACACACCGTGACGATCCGCGAGCTCTGCCGCGGTGGCCGGTCGACCGAGCTCGGCCGTGGCCTCGTCGAGGGCCTCGGCGAGATCGCCGACCAAGCCGGCCAGCTCAAAGCGCTGCCGCGCGAGCGCGACCTGCCGGTACATCGTCGGCCGGCTCAGCTCTGAGAGCTGCGCGGCCTCTACCGCGGGGAGGCCCGCGTTCAGTCCCCTCGCCAGCAGATATCCCGTTTCCCGCATAGCCTCCTCGGTCTGAGCGGCGGCCGCCTTGCGAACCCCGGTCACACGACGCAGTTCGTGACGGTAATGAGCCTTTCTCGTCTCGGCGTCGGCAAACATGGCGAGCTTTTTGCGTTTGGGGACAGGCGGCATCCAAGCATCGTATCAAGCCTAGACGTCTTTGTAAAATGCTGAGACTAGACGACCCAGAGCCAACGGAGCCCGCCTACGGCAATCAGAAGAGGCGTCGAGGCTGGCCGGCCATCACATCCGCCCCGACAACGCCCTCCAACTCCACAGCCTCGTTCTTGCTCGAGCGTGGCGCCGCCGTGATAGTCGCGCTGCTGATCGTCACGGATGTCTTCGAACGCGCACCGATGCGCTTTGCCGCTCCGGGGCGCCCTGGCTCAGATCCGCCGCACACGTGAGCGTCGACGCCAGCTCGCCGCTTCCGCGCCGCACAGATCGCGCGCCGGGCTCCGATCTACGCCTGACGTGAGCCGAGCCCGGATGCCGGCGATCTGACTCGTTGTAGCCAGGAACAAACGCTCGAGTTTGCATCGATGGCCCCGTGTGGCGGCCGGCAACGTGCCCCGGCTCCGAGAGACGTGAGTCGATCTGACGCGTGCGGTTCAGCCAACCTGCTCGGTGGGCCGGATCAGCAGCTCGTTGATCGCCACGTGCCGGGGGCGAGTGACGATGTAGGCGATCGCGTCGGCGATGTCCTGCGCCTCCAGACGTTCGATGCCGGCAAAGCGCTTCAGCATCTGCTCGCGCACCTCCTCGCGCACGTGGTCAGAGAGCTCGGTTGAGACGGCGCCCGGCTCCACCAGCGAGACGCGCACGTGACGCTCGGTGAACTCCAGGCGCGCCGACTCGCTGAATGCGCCGACACCGTGCTTGGTCAGGTTGTACACCCCCGAGCCGAGGCGAGCCTGGCGTCCGGCCACCGAGCTGATGTTGACCAGATCGGCGACTCTGCGCGGCTCTTGCTGGGCGGCACGCAGCAGATGAGGCAGGGCGGCATGTGCGACATACAGCAGCCCGCACAGGTTGAGCTCGATCATCCGCTCCCATTCCTCGACCGGTGCGTCCTGGATCAGGCCGAGCAGCATCACGCCGGCGTTGTTGACGACCGTGTCCAGCCGCCCGAGCTCCGCCACTGTGCGAGCGACTGCGCCGTCAGCCTGCTCGCGATCGGTGACGTCGGTCTCGATCGCCAGCGCACGACCGCCATCGCGCTCGATGCTCGCGGCCAGCTCCTCGAGGCGATCCTTGCGCCGCGCCGCGATCGCGACCGCGGCTCCCTGGGAGGCGAGCGCCCTGGCGGCGGCCTCGCCGATGCCGCTGCTTGCACCGGTCACCAGCGCAACGGTGCCCTCGAGTCGGTCAGCCATAGTTCTCTCCGATCTGCGACGAGTACCGTCACCGGGAAGCTTACGCCGCCACCGTTGGCGCCCAGCCGCAGGGCGCATCTCGAGGGCGGCACTATGGGGTGTCAGTGTAGCCGCGGTGCTGTCGCTGCCCGCGTGCTCGTGAGCGCTCACGCCCGACTCAGCTCTGCGAGTCGGTGTGGTGGGCATCTCTCCCAACGGGCGCTCCTACGGACACAACGGCGCGTTGCGCCACGGACACCGCGCGAGTCATCCGGCGGTTCGGGGTTCGCTTATTTCTTGGGGCACGGCACGGTGTCGAGAACCGTGACCGTTTCACCGCTGAGGAATTTCAGTTCCATCTTCACCGGCGCGCCAGGCTTCGGGCATTTCTTTGGCGTGGTGATGTAGGAGACTGTCTTCTTGCCCTTCCTGTGGGCGGCGCCGACCTTGACTTTGAAACCGGTGACCGAGGCGTCGAGAGCACCCGGGACGGTTTCCACCAAGGGCACGTCGATCTCGAGCTCTTCGCTGAAGGGCGCGCTGCTCTTTATCCAGTGAGCCTTTTCGACGATTTGGAGCGAGACCGGTGTGGTGCCATCGACATAGAACGCCAGGCCTTCGGGAGAGAAGAACGACTGGATCGACACCGTCTCGTGGACCTCTTCGTTGCCGAACGCGACGACGCCGAACCCTTCGCCCACGGGCCCCGCACTGGAGTTCTTCGCGCAACCTTCCGGGCCTTTGTATTCGATCACCGACGGGGCACATTTGGCAAACCCGGCGTCGTTCAGTTTGCTGCCGATCGGCGCGTAGAAGTTGAGCCCCGTGAGCGGAGACGGAAAGCCACCGTATTCGGTGCCGCTGATCGTGACCGCGGTTTCCACCTCGGCGCCTACGCCCAGGAAGTCACCGGTGCCGGGGAATCCGGGGATCGGCAGGACGTTGACTTTGAGCGTCACCGCGGGTCTCGCCGATGCGCTGCTGACAAGCACGAGAAAGGCCAGGATCAGTGCGGCGAGACCAGCCTGCGTCATCTTCATTGCCAGCGGGAGCGACACTCCGGTGCGTCTCTTGGCTTCAGTCATCTAAGCTCGCCTCTCGGCCGTCGAGCATTGCCCTTATGCTCCGAAACATACCATCCGAAGCAGATCATTGTCAAGGCCTGTGCCAATGACGCACGAGATCGAGCTCACACCCACCTCCCACATCGTGCTCGGCCTGCTGTCGATGGCGGGTCAGGCCACCCCCTATGACCTCAAGCAGATGGTCTCGGCCACGGTCGGGCACTTCTGGTCACTGCCGCACTCCCAGCTGTATGCGGAGCCCTCCCGCCTCGCGCGCGCCGGCTACGTGACCGAGCGCCAGGAGCCCGACGGCCGCCGACGCAAGCTATACACCCTCACCGATCGGGGCCGAGCGGCGTTTGCGCAGTGGTTGGCGCAACTAACCCCGGAGCTCTACATGCTGCGTGATCTCGCCCTGCTGAAGCTTTTCTTCGGCGCCGACGTGAGAGAGCTGGCCGAGGTGCAACTCGAGACTCACCGCCAGCGGCTCGCCGAATACGAAGCGCTGCACGCACAGTTCACCGACGACGCTCCAGTGGGCCCCCGACTCGGCCTCGAGCTCGGCATCCGCCACGAGCGCGAGACCGTGCGCTTCTGGACAGAACACGCACGGCCCGACGGCGAGGAGCCCTGATCTGAGGCGACGCTCACACGGCTTCGCTTCGCCGGATGCGGCGAACTCCCATCCAACGGTTGTCGAGTCGAGCCGCAGATTGTTACTCACGAGCCGCGATTGCCGATACATCCCGACAAGCATGCAGCGGCAGATACAGCTACTTCGCCAGCTCGTTCTCGACTCGCAGTACGCGATCGACGAAGCGACCGTGGCGGAGGCGATCATCCTCCGGGCGATCACGCGACGCACCGTGATGGGGACAGCGTTTCGAAACGACCTGCGCGGCCCACAGGTGCGCTCGTTCCGGCCCAGCAATCAGGCGCGGTCCTTTCGTCCCTGCAATGCCAAACGACTGCAGGACGGCCTGATCGCGATCGAGCCGCGACGCCACACCTAGACTCCAAGCGATTTCACCCGCCCGCCCCTGATGTGGCGGACTTTGACTCTCAGCGCCAGCGCCGGCCCTCCAGCGGCGGCTCCGGCGTGAGAAGCTTGTGTCCGTGAGCGTTTCGGGACCATCCGTCGTGATCGTGGAAATCCCCGCCGAGCGACTCGAGCAGCTCGAGCCTCTGTGGGCGGCCCTGTATGAGCACCAGGCGTCATTGACACCCCACCTGGACGATCGCGCCAGACCGCTGGAGGACTCCTGGCGCGGCCGCCGGGCACTCGAGCGCCAGTGGCTCGAGCGTGAGCCGGACAGCTTTGTGCTCGGGGCCGAACTGGATGGACGATTGGTCGGCTACGCGTTTGTGAGGATCCTCAGCGACGAGGTGGCTGTCTCCTGGTCTGTCTCGAGCCCCCACGCCGACCTCGCGACGCTCTCGGTGCTGCCCGAGATGCGCGGTCGCGGTGTCGGCGGGATGCTGATGGAGGCCGTTCACAGGCAACTGCGGCGGCTGCAGATCGGCGACCTCACGATCGGCGTGATCACCACCAATACGGACGCCATGAGATTCTATGAGCGCTGGGGCGCGGTCCCGTTCCTCACCACTTTCCTGCAGAAGGTTCAGCCCCCGCCGCCGGATTGACCCCCGCCGTGCTGGGCGTGATCGCGCGAGCGCGGCCGTCAGAGCCTGCCAACCCGGCCCGTGTGCAGCGCCGCCAACCGGAAGCAAGCCTCTTCGGGAACCTCGCGGTCGCTCTCAAACCGCTTCGCTGCACGGTCCGCTCGCCGCCCGCCGGCGGATAGCTCGACCTTCGGCGCGAGTTCGCTCTGTGGATCACACTGCCCCGACTCAGAGCTGATCTGCAAACTCAGCACGGATTGTTCGGCGAGCACCTGCGGCGCGGTTGGATCCATGCAGCCCGGTGCTCTGGCCCCGCACCACGTGTTCGCGCGATCTGCCTGGAGACCGAACCCGTGGCAGCGAATCGCTCCGCCGGGATCGAGGACCCCATTGATTGTCGGTGGCGTGTGAAGACAATGCTCACGTGTCTCACACGGCCACAGACCGGCCTGTCAGCGTCCCGATCGGACCGAATGCGACAGACCGATCTGGGTCTAGAGGCGCAAGGCCAAGAGAACCAGATCGTGGACCGCCAGCGCGACACACGCCACCGTCAGCGCGAGGATGATCCGCAAGCGCACCGGCTTGGCGGGCCGCACGGTGGCGGATTCCGCGATCCAGCCCGCTTGGCAGATCGTGACCCGCGGTTCCCCCCAAGTGCTCCGCGGTTGGCCTCCACGCGATGTGAGATCCCCCTCAGAGGACTCGGAGCTCTGGTGAAACAGGCTAGTCATCAAAGTCCGGACACCTCCAGCGGTGGCATTCAACCCGCACGCACGTGGACACGCGGATCGGTCCGCGTCACCGTGCCCGTTTACCTACCCAGATTGTCGCCTCTCTACTCCAGCGCATCCTCTGCCCCGGCCAGCGACCGACCTCAGAGGCTGACCGGCGGCCTCTGAGGTCGTGTCAGGCGCCTGTAGAGATCGTGAGAACCGGTGCGGAGCGCTTCACGATGGCGCCGTGGAGCGCTGCCGGTCTGCGAGCCGCTCACCGGCGAGCGGCGGCGCTGCCTCTCGCTACATGAAAGGCAGCTTGAGCTTACGTCCGCGGCTGGCTCGCCGGCGCTCCAGTACCGATGCCTCGATCGCTTTGAGCAGATCGGGTGTCGTCATCGACTCCTCGGAGGCCTTTTCTCCGGGTCGCGGAGTTTCTTTGCGCCACAGCGGGTTCCCCGCGCTGTCCTCGGAGCGCCAGTAGTGACGCGGAGATCCCTCTTCTTCGTGAATCACCACGCGAACCGCGCGGCCCGGATTCTTCCAACTCGCCATACGTAACGTATCGGGATCAGCGAGCCCGAAACTTTAGAGCCGCACCGAACGCCGCCGAGTCCACAGCGTGCGGCCCTCGCGCCAGGACGATCTGGCTCCGTGCCCGGCCGCGGGTGCTATCGAGCCGCGTCGGCGGCCGTCAGCGCGAGAGAGTGCCCCAGGTATGGCGTCAGCGCGAAGTGGAGCAGGTCCGCGAGCAGCGTCGGCAACTCGGCGGTGTGTCCTTCGAGCACCCGGCGATGCACGATCGCGACGATCCCTCCGACAACACCCGGTGAGGTCACATCGGAGAGGTGCGAGACGCTCGCCGCGTAGGCTCTTCCTTCCTCCAGCACTGGCGCAAAGACCGCTTCGGCTTCGAGCAGGCGTTCCAGCACTCGATCGCCTGCCTGGGGGCACTCGATCATCACGACCCGGGCACGGTCGGGGTGCTCGACGACTGTCGTGAGCAGGGTCTGAAGGCCCCTTCTGATTCGCTGCGGCCACGGCGCGTCGCTGTACACGGACCTCAGCACCGCCAGCTCGACGCGCCCGATCAGCTCATCGCTGGCCTGAACAAACAGGTCTTGCTTGTCCTCGAAGTACTCTTGAAAGATCGGCTCGGTGACCTCCGCGACGCGCATCACGTGCTCTACACACGTGCGCTTGTAGCCTTCGCGCGCGGCTGTCTGGATCAGGGCCTCGAGAATGCGCTGTCGCGGAGTGAGGGCCCCGTCCACGGACGTCTGTCTGGTGGGCCGCTCGCGGTCTGGCCGGCCTTCCTCAGCGGTCACTCTCGTCCATACCCGATCGGCGGCTGCGCATTGGTCTTCCTCACATGACGAGCCCGCGCCGAGCGCCGGCCGTGAGAGACCAGTCTACCGCCGGCGCCCTGCCTGGACGCGAGCGCTCCAGTGCGCGTTTCGCGCTCGCTGCGAGCCCTACCGCGCTCTTCAGAGAAAGGTGGAGCCAGAACCGCCGCCGAAGATGCCCTCGAGCGCGGACCCTCCGATCCAGCCGCCGGCACACAGAAGTCACACCGGCGGGCCCAGACGCTGCCGAGCAGCCCGTGCAGGTGGTCACCCGGGATATCCTCAGAGCTCGATCACGCGTTCGGCGTCCCGCCGACGTAGGCTTGCTCTCGATGCGCTGGCTGATCGACGGCATGAATGTGATCGGTACTCGCCCGGATGGGTGGTGGAGAGACCGCCACGGCGCGATGAGGAAGCTCGTCTCGCGGATCGAGCCGTGGGCGCTGGCGAGCGGCGAGCAGGTTACGGTCGTCTTCGAGCAGCCTCCGAGGCCGCCGATCCTGTCCACCGTGATCGAGATCGCCCACGCGCCACGGCCCGGCCGCGATTCGGCCGACGCGGAGATCGTCCGGCTGCTGGCCGGCGATCCCGAACCGACCTCGATCTGTGTCGTGACCTCCGACCGGCGGTTGGCGGGGGCGGTGCGGGCCAGCGGCGCGAGCGTCGAGGCATCACGACCGTTTCGGACGCTGATCGACGACGCCCGATGACTCCCACGACACGCTATGCGCGCAGCGACGAGGCGAGCATCGCCTATCAGGTGATCGGCGACGGGGCGCTCGATCTGCTGTTCATGACCGGCTGGATCTCCCAGGTCGAGCAGCTGTGGGAGTCGCCCGCTCTGCGCCGCCTGTTCGAGCGCCTGGCGGTCTTCAGCCGCCTGATCCTGTTCGACCGCCGCGGCAATGGGCTGTCCGACAGCAACGGAGCCTCATACACGGTCGAGCAGGAGGCAAATGACGCACTCGCGGTACTGGACGCCGCGGGCAGCGAGCGGGCGGCGGTCTTCACCTACGGACTCGGCGGACCCGTCGGCGCGCACCTGGCGGCCGAGCGACCGGATCGTGTCGGCGCGCTGATCATGTATGCGTCGATCGCGCGCACGACCTGGGCACCAGACTACGAGTGGGCAATGAGCGTCGCGGAGCGCTCCGAGTGGACCGAGCGAACCGTTGCTCGTTGGGGTGAGACGGACGGGCCCGGTCTGCCGGTGCTCGCGCCCTCGATGGCCAACGATCCCGCGCTCGCGGCTTGGTTTGCGCGCCTTCAGCGCCTGGCGGCGAGCCCCAGCGAGGCTCGCGTCCTGTTGAACGCCGCCGCCGAGCTCGATGTGCGCGAGCAGCTGCCCCGCATTCGTGTGCCGTCGCTCGTCATACACCGCTCCGGCGACACCGCCTGGGATCCGCGCCACTCGCGCTACCTGGCCGGGCACATCCCGGGAGCCCGCCACATCGAGCTCGACGGCATCGATTCGCTGCCGTTCGTCGGCGACAGCGAGGCGATCGTCGAAGAGATCGAGGAGTTCCTCACCGGCCAGCGCGCGGGCGAGAGCCCTGGGCGCAGCCTGTTGACGGTGATGTTCACCGACATCGTCGACGCCACCGCGCGGGCCGCCGAGCTCGGCGATGGCCGCTGGCGGGATCTGCTGGCACGCCACGACGAGGAGGTGCGCAAGGAGCTGAACCGCTTCGAGGGCCGTGAGGTAAAGACGGTGGGCGACGGGTTCCTCGCCGTCTTTAGCGGTCCCCCCTCGCGCGCGCTTCGCTGTGCGCTTGCGATCACCACCGCTGCGGGAGAGCTCGGGGTCCAGGTGCGCATCGGCGCGCACACGGGTGAGTGCGAGCTGATCGGCGAGGATGTCGGCGGCATGGCTGTACATATAGCCTCGCGCGTCAATGGCCTGGCCGGCCCCGGCGAGGTGCTGGTCTCAGGGACCGTATTTGGGACGGTCGTGGGTGGTCCATTCGCATTCGAGGACCGTGGCTTTCACGAGCTCAAGGGCGTTCCCGGACGCTGGCCGCTGTTCGCGCTTGGCGCTTGACTCATTCAATGGGTAGTGGGTAGGTTTGAGCCGAGCTTGGGGCTGTGCTCGCATGTGGCCACGTGGCGCTCGAAGTCAATCTTCAGGCGAGTGTGAGACCTTCGGGAGCTTTCGGCTCGGCGAGCGCTAGGAGCGAGTTGAGAGTGAGGCCTCACGCCGCGTCGGCTCGAACAGCTCGATCGGGTTGCCGGACGGGTCGTCGAGCAGAATCTGGTTGCCACCAACCCCGGTGACGATGTCATTGCGGAAGTGGGCTCCCGTTTGGCGCAGCGCCTTCACCGTGGCGGCGAGGTCGGAGATCTCGAGCTGAAAGCGGTTCCAGCCTCCAGGCTCGGGCACTGTCCCGTCCGGGAGGGTCTGTCCGCCACCGCCTGCGCCGCTGGGGGCGCTCAGCACGAGACGAAGATCGCCCCGGGAGAGCATCGCGAAGGTGGGCGCGGGATGCATGTCCTCGTGGAAGCCGAGATGCTGGGTGTAGAACGCGATCGCGGCGTCGACGTCGTTGACGATGTAGCGAACGCTGACGGTTGCCATGTTGGTATTTCTCCTTGTTCTTTATGTGTAGAGCTCAGGGTCGCGCTCATCGATCTGAACGACGGTTCCGTCAGGCGCCTCGACTCGAAGGGCGCGGCCCCACTCGTGGTCAACGATCGTGCCCTCGGGCGGGAATCCGGCCGTGAGTAGTCGTTGCTCGACCTCCTCCAGAGGCTCATCGGCGAGGAAATTGAGCGCTACGCCTCGGCGGCCCGCTCCGTCAGCGGCGATCGCGGCGTCGTGGAGGCCGAGCTCACCTCCGCTCGCCTCGAGCTCGATCCAATGTCCGGAGCGAGAGCGGATCTCCGGTTGAAGGCCGAGTGCCTCATAGAAGCGCAGCGCTTCGTTCAGATCGGGGACGAAATGTATTGGTCTCAGCCTCATCGCGATCGGCTTTCTTGCAGATGATCCAGATGGGCGAGGAGCGCGGCCTCGACGAGACGCGACAACGAGACAGCCTCATCCACAGCGGCGTGCTTGACGCGCCGAATGAGCGCCGGCGGCAGATAGACGTTGAACTGCTGCTTCTCTTCGGTCCGCTTGTCCTGTGCCATACCAGTATGCTAGCAAGCTAGCATACTGGTATGTTCGGTCTGCGACAAGAGTCCTCGTGGGGGATCAGAGCACCGACGAGCCCGGCGACGGCGCCTACCGTGCCGGCGGTGAGCCGGGTCAGACCGATGTTGCGACGCAGGATAGGAAGAGCAATGGCTGCGCCAGCGAGCACGATGCATTGCCAGGTCTGACTCAGTGCGGCGGCGAGCGGGATGGCAGAGCCGATGATCGCCCCAGCAGCGGCTGGGCCTGCCCCGGCGAGCAACCTGGTGACCAGCTCGTTGAGCAGCTGTCGCTCAAAGCGCGCCGTGCCGAACAGGAGAAGGAGAACGAGGGTGCGAACGCGACCAGCACAGCCAGGCGACGTACTCGGCGCCGACATCCAGACTCGCGGCTCGCCAGTGCCCGGAGCGCCCGTCCGGCCAAGCGCCCGGTCCCTCCAACCAGCGCGGGTCGTAGTCCAGTGCGTTCCCGAGCGCCTTCGACAGCGCCTCCTTGCTCGACCACAGCGATGTGAAGAACCGATCGGGATCGCTCTGTGGCCAGCCGCCGGAGAGCTCGGTGGGAGTGCGGATCGAGTCGGCGAACTTCTCATCGCAAGGTTCGACGCGCTCGATGTCGATGCCCACAGCCGCGGTGTGGCAGGCGATCAGCGCAAGCGGAAAGCAATATGAGCGAGACACGTGCGGCGCCCCCGATGAGGCGCTCAGCTCGCGGGCGTGCTCGCGCAGAGCCGGCTCCTCCGCGAGCCCCAGCACGCGCGCGTCGATCAGTGCCGCCAGCGGAGCGCTCTGCCCTCCAGCGCCGGGAACCGGCAATCGCCGCTCTGCGCTCACATGCTCCTGACGGGGGCCCCATGCCAGCGCGTGCCGGCCGGCAGCTCCTCACCACGCAGCACGACGGAGTGCCCGCCAATGCAGGTGCCCGCGCCCAACCTGGTGTCGGGGAGCACGGCCGAGGTGGGGCCCAGGGTGGCGCCGGCGCCGATGCTCGTCGGGCCGATGCGCAGCACGCGGTCGTGGAAGACGTGGGTCATCAGGCAGGCACCGCGGTTGATCGCGCAGCCGTCGGAAAGCTCGACGACGTCGTACTCGGTGATCGCGGTCGTTTCACACCACACGCCGCGGCCCACTCTGGCGCCCATCGCGCGCAGGTAGAGGGACATCACGGGCGTACCGATCGCAAAGCGCAGCAGCCACTCGCCGGCGAGCTGCTCGTGGGCGGAGTTGATGAGCTCGTCGCGCCACACAAAAAATGACCACAGCGGGTGCTGAGAAGAGCGATAGCGACCGATCACGATCCACTTCAGCGCGACCGCGATCGCGGCCGAGCAGATGCCGGAGGCGAGCACCAGCAGCGGGCACAGCGCAACCATCGCCAGAATCCCCAATCGCTCGCCGATCGCGCCGAGGACCAGCAGGTCGATCAGGCCGATGAACAGTGAGATCGTATTCGGCAACAGGATCCTCGTCGCATCCATACCAGCCCGAGCCATCACGAGTCGCCGTGACGGTTCTGTCGTGCGCGCCGGATCGGCGTCCTCTGGCACGCGCGGCAGCTCGAGCGCGGGCACCCCGAACCACGAGGTTCCCGCCACGGGCTCGCGTGGAGCCAGCGTGAGCACACCGACGAGGCAGTCATCACCGAGACGCGTGCCCTCGCGGAGCACCGCGCCGGGACCGACAAAGGTACGGTCGCCGATCTCGATTGGCTCGACGTGCAGCCAGCCACCGCGCGCTCGCGCGCCACAGAAACCGACGTCGTCGGTCGCTTGGCTGAACTCGCCAAAGGACACCATCGGGTTCAGCCCGGTCGCGGTCGAGATCTCCGTGCGCCGACCGACGGCGATCCCCATCAGCCGCAGCCACGCACGCGTGTAAAGTGAGGCGTACAGGGGGAACAGCGCGCCACCCGAGGACTCCCGCAGGTCGCCGGAGAACCACAGCGCCCACGCGAGAGCGCCGCCCTCGCCGTGCCAACCGGGTCGCACGAGCTTCCATACGAGGCGCAGCGTAAGCGCCACGAGCAGCGCAAGCGTGACGGTGGAGAGCGCGACGATCACCGCCGCCTCGCCGGCGATCGCGAGGAGGGAGCCGCTCAACGCGGGAGCGGGGGCGCCGAGCGCCACGAGCAACGCGATCCCCGGAGCGAGCGCGAGCAGCGCCAGAACGCCCTCCCACGCGAGGCTCGAGGCGAACACGAACTTCCAGAAGCGCGCGTGGCGATTCTGCGGCGGGGCTCCAGCCGGCCAGTCCCTGCCCGCGGGCCCGATATAGCGAGCGGGGCTACCGCCCCAGTGCTCGCCGGCGGGAATCGTTGCGGAGATGACGCTGCCGGGCTCGATCTCCGCGCCCTCGCCGACATTCGCGCCGGGAGCGAGCAGCGTGCGAGCGCCGACGCTCGCGCCCGCGCCGACGCGCACCTCGTCGATCACGAGCTCTTGACCGTCGATCCACCAGCCGTGCAAGTCGACCTGCGACTCCACGGTGGCGCCCGGACCGATGCGCACCAGCGAGCTCAGGGTGGGCATGCTGCCAAGGCGAGCTCCAGCCCCGATATCGGCGCCGATCATGCGGGCGTAGCGCTCTGCCCACGGCGTGCCCGCGAGCCTGGGGAGGTTGCAGTACTCGCCGAGACGCTCGAGCAACCACACGCGGCAGGTGAGCCAGGAGTAGCGCGGATAGCGTCCCGGGCGCAACCCGCGGGGCAGCAGCACACGGCGGGCGAGCAGCGCCATGCCGACACGGCCGGGTGGGCTGGCGAGCAGCAGCCACGCGCCTATCAGCCAGCCCCAGGCGACATGAGGCAGGCCAACGGATTCGATGTTTCCGTAGCCCAGGGCGGCGATCACCCATTGTCCGGAGGCGAGCGCGGTGAGCACGATCAGCCCTGCGAGCTGCATCGCGCCCAGCCGTCGTGGCGGTGTCGGGACCGCCGCGGCCTGCTCGCCGTGTGCTTCCCCGAGGTGCTCCAGGCGAGCGGCGAGCGCACCGAGGCGGCGGTGCTCATAGACATCGGCGACCGCCACCGTGGGGAAGCGCTCGCGCAGCACCGAAACCAGCTTCGCCGCCACCAGCGAGCTGCCGCCGACGCTGAAGAAGTCGGTGTCGGCGGTGATCGGCACGGGACCGAGCTGCGCCACCCAGTGCTCGGCCAACCATGCCGCGGTGGGGGAAAGCTTGGGATCACGGGCGTCCGAGGTGCTCTGCAGCGGCCACGGTAGCGCCCTGCGATCGACCTTGCCGGAGGTGGTCGTGGGCATCTCCTCGAGGACCACGACCAGCGGCGCCAAGCCGTCGGGCAGATGCTCGGCGACCTGTGCGCGTACGTGGGACGGGTTGACTTCCCCGACCACGTAGCCGACCAGGATCTTGTTGCCGCCGGTCGTGCTCTGCACCGCAGCGGCGGCTGTGCGCACGCCCGCGACGGCGCTCAGGTGCGCCTCGATCTCGCCGAGCTCCAGGCGCCGGCCGCCGAGCTTGATCTGGTTGTCGGCTCGCCCGAGGAACTCATAGCCCTCGATCGTCTCGCGAACGATGTCCCCGGAGCGATAGGCGCGCTCCCATCCCAGGGCGCGCAGGGGGGCGTAACGCTGCACATCGAGCGCCTGGTCCACGTAGCGGCCAAGGCCGACGCCGCCGATCGCGAGCTCGCCGGGCTCGCCGAAGGGCACCGGCTCACCGGCCTGGTCGATGACCGCGACATGCCAGCCGTGCAGCGGCCAGCCGATCGTCACGGGCTGGCCTGGACAGATGCGCACGGCGGTCGAGACGACCGTGGCCTCTGTCGGTCCGTACGTGTTCCAGACCTCACGGTCCGCCGCCAGCCGCCAGCCGAGCTCTACCGGGAGCGCCTCCCCGCCGAGAATCAGCAAGCGCACACCGGCGAGTGCGTCCTGCTCCCACATCGCGGCCAGTGTGGGGACGGTCGAGATCACGCTCACCTCGCGCTCGGCGAGCCAGGGTCCGAGGTCCGCGCCCGAGCGCACGAGCGAGCGCGGGGCCGGTACCAGCGCCGCGCCGGTGGACCACGCCAGCCACATCTCCTCACAGCTGGCGTCAAAAGCGACCGACAGACCGGCGAGCACGCGATCCTCGGCGGCCACCGTCCACAGCCGCGCCTCGGCGTCGATGAAGGCCGCCGCGGAGCGATGGCTGACCGCGACGCCCTTGGGTTGCCCGGTCGAGCCCGACGTGAAGATGATCCACGCGTCGTCATCGGCGTTCAGGTCGCGCTCCTGAGCCGCCGCTGGCCGTAGTTCTGTGAAGCGCAGGTCGTCCTCGAGCACACCACATACATCCGCCTGCTCCCAGATGCTCGCGGCACGGGACGGCGGATCCTCGGCGTCGACCGGCACATAGGCGGCGCCGGCGCGCAGGACGCCCAGAATGCCGACGTACAGCCACGAAGAGCCGCTTGGGAGCCTGATGCCGACCCGCTCGCCCGGTCCGACCCCGGCGTCTCTGAGATCGGCGGCCAGGCGATCGACGGCGTCGGAGAGCTCGCCGTAGCTGAGGACCGCGTCGGGCGCGTCGAGCGCCACCCGGCCCTCGTGGAGCTCGACGGTCCTCGCGAAAATGTCCACGAGCGAGCCCGCCGGGTGTGCCGGCGGGCTCGGGATCGCCTCTGGTTCGTGCGCGCGTGTTCTATCGACGGTAGCCATGCCCACCCAGTAAACCGACTCTCGGCTTTGTGTTCCGCCGAATCAGGTTGTGTTCTTGTTAGACCGGCGACAGGATAGACACAACGCACCGAGAACCCACGTCAGCGAACTGTCACATTGAACCTCTGCAGCCGAGCGCCGGCACGACCCAATCAAGCGCGTGCAGCCTCGCTGCACCGGCGCCGGCAGCCCAAAAACAAAAAGGGCGCCGCGGCCACTGCTGACCACGGCGCCCTGGCGTTCTGAGATCAGCGCGGCCGCTTGTGGCCGTGGCCCTCGACCTTTTCGGATTCCGTCGATTCCGTCTTGGCTTCCGCCGGTACTTCTGTTTCCGGCGTTCCTTCGCTTGAGGTTTCTCCGCTACCCGTGACCTGCCCTTCTGCGGGAAGCGAGGTGTTGCCCGACGCTTCCGGGCGCAGAGCCGAGGCCACAACCGGATTCACCGTGATCGTGAACAGCTGGCTGACCGCACGCCCGTTGCCGGGACCACCCGGAATGTCGATCCGGAACACCTTCGTGCCGGGGACGTACATCTGGTGGATGATCGAGTAGGTCGAGCCCGGCAGGACATGCCCGATCTGCACGACGTGAAAGGCCGTGCCCGCGGCGTTCTCGCGCTCGAGGTAGATCACGTGCCCTTCCTCAGCCGGAGCGACCGTGCCTTTGAACGTCACCGCTTCTCCGGAGGAGATCGTGCTCGGCGAGGCTTCAGCGGTGAGCACGGCCTTCACGCCCTCGTACAGCACCGCGGACTTGCGCCCGGCGCCCTGCACCCGATACAGGGTGCTGTTCACCGGCGACTGCGCCGGAAAGCTGTAGCTGCCGTCCGCTTCGGTGCCGATCTCGGCGACCGGAGCGAAACCGGCCTGGTGGACGGTGCGCGCCAGTAGCGTGACCGGCTGGCTGGTCGTGACACCCGCGAGCACGCCCGAGATCGTCACCGACTGCCCGTAGCTGATCGGATCGGCGGAGGCGACGATCGTCAGACTCGGGTTCTGCGTCTGGGAGATCTCGTACTCGAGGATGTTCGATTCGCTCGGGACGTTGAGCCGGTCGCTGCGCATCAGCACGCGGATGCTCGCGTCACCTGGAACACGGAAGGTATGCGTGATCGAGTAGGTGCCGCCGGCAACGACTTCGCCTCTGCCGATCGAGTGCCATTCGTCGCCCGTCAAGGCGTTCTGGCGCTGCAGGATCACGCGTGCGCCGACGTCGGTCGCCGGGTTGACCGTGCCGGTGAAGGTCACCTGATGCGGTGCGCCGGTTTCGATCTGGGTGCCTTCGGGCGGTCCTGCGAGCGTCACTTCAGCTTTGACCCGCAGGCGCCTGCCTGCGCTCTGTGCTCGCAGCGAGCGGACGTAAAAGCTGGTGTTCACATCCTCGGGAGCGGTCGCGAACTTGTAGGAGCCGTTGGCTTCCGTCGTCGTGCTCTGGACGAGGACGTAGCCCGCGCCTCCAGTCGCGTGCGCATACAGCTCGACCGGCTGACCGCCGACGTTTGCGCGGCGGCGGTTGCACACCAGACGGCCGGATATTTCTGTCGGTTCCCCGGCCTTTGTTTCCCGGGGCATGATCTTGATGTTGATCCGGCAGCGGCCGAGCGGGCCCGGATGCTTGTGAGCGAGCGCGGCGGCCGGAGCCAGCGCGAGCAGTGCGATCGCGGCGATCGAAGCCGGGACCAGGTTACGAAGACGCATGTGATTGCCTCCTTCAGTTGAGTGGGACATCTGGCCTTGTGACTCGGCGCGCGGTCAAAGGTTGGTCAGTTGCCGCTGGAAGTGCTCGTCGTCGTGACGGTCGTGGTGCTGGTTTTGCGACCGAGTTTTGTTTTCGGGGCGCCGCTCGTACTGGTGCTTGTCGTCGTGACCGTCGTGGTGCTGGTACTCGTGGGGCTGGTGGCGGGCGGCGGCGAGGACTTCGGTTTGCTCTGGGCGGCTTCGCGAGCTTCACGGGCTTCGCGTTTGTTCTGGACTTCCAGTTCGCGGCGTTCTCTTGCTTCTTTTGCTTCCTGGGCCCTGTGCTGACGTTCTTCACGAAGGCGTTCGCGCTGTTCCTTGGCTTCCTTGGCTTCCCGGGCCTTGCGTTCGCGTTCTTCGCGCGCGTGCCGGCGCCGCTCGGCTTCCAGCCGCCTGTGTTCGGCGTGCCGCTCGCGGCGTCTGAGAAGTTGACGGCGATGCGCGACACGCAGACGATGGCGCTTTTTCTCGAGCAGAGCCTGTCGGCCGGCGCCGCCGGGCTGCTGGGAGGTGGGCGCAGGCGCGCTTGTCGCCCCCGGGCTGAGAGCGGTGGGCAGCGTTCCTGTTTGCGCGATTTGGATGGCGGTGGGGCTGGTCGCCGTGAGCAGCGGGGAGCCTCCCGGCAGCGGCGCTTGCAGCGGATTTGCCGAGCTCGCGAGGGCGGGCGTTTGGACGGTTGCGGTTTGTGATGGCGCGGGGACTTCGGCGATGCCTGTGGTCCTGTCGGCGACAGGCAATGGGCCGGGCGCTCCAGCTGCCGTGCTCGCACCGGCGTGTCCGCGCCGGGAGAGGCGGTGGGCGCTGGCCGCGAGGCGGGTGCTCGCGTGCCTGCTCGGGTGATCGAAGTGGTGAGGGATCGTGACCGCGCCGGCGGTCGCGGCGAGCGCCAGCGCTCCTCCCACGGCGACCTTGGCGAGCACTCCGCTGCCGAGCATCGCTCCACCGGTCGTGGTGCCCGTGGCACCGGCTGTGGCGGCGAGGACCGAGCCCCCCGCCCCGCCCGCGAGAGCGCCGCTTCCGCTGGCCGCGGCCGATCCCGCCGCTGCCGATGTGGCGGCGCCAGCCGGGGCGATCGCGGCGCCGCTCTGAGCCGCGGCCGCGATCGTGTGGGCCACGGCTCCGTGTCGGAGGATCCGCGCGGCGAGGCCCGCGCTTGGCAGCACCGGCAGGACCAGCGCAAGCGAGCTGCGCTGGGTGTTGACGGCCTGCTGGAAGCTGCGACAGCCGACGCATGCCTTGAGATGGCGGCGCAGGGGGCCGCGGCGCAGCTGCCCGCCGCGAGCCACCGAGAGTTCCTCGCGAATGTCCTGACAGGAGGCGTTGCGCGCGTCGCGATCGGCGATCAGCGTGCTGCGCGCCTGGTAGACGAGCGCCTTGACTTTGCTCACCTCGCACCCCACGATCCCGGCGATCTGCTGGTGTGAGAGATCGTCGAGCTCGGCCAGCAGCAGCGCTGAGCGCTGATCCTCCGGCAGGCCGCCGATGTCCGCGACCAGCTCGCGCAGATCCTCCCGCTCGCGCACCTGCTCAGAGAGCCCGACGAGCGACGGCAGACGGTCCTGGAGCTCGAGGACCGGGCGTCTGGCCGCGATCGCCGACAGACAGCAGTTGCGCGCGATCGCGTACAGCCACGGGCGCAGCTCGCGCGGCGGCGAATCCTCGAGCAGTGCTCCGTGGGCTCTGATGAACGCCTGCTGCAGGGCGTCCTCGGCTTCCTGGAGGTTGCCGAGCATGTGGCGGCAGTAGGAGAGCAGCGGCGGATAGTGGCGCTTGAAGATAGCCTCGAAAGCACCCTCCTCGCCGGACCGCAGCCGCCTGAGCAGCACGGCATCCTCAACTCCCGAGGAGGATGAACGAGTACCTGCGGGCCGCGACATGGCTTGAATGATTGACATGGGTTACCGGGCTCTCCCAGGCAGCCGCACGGGCGACCAATGGGGCTCATACATCCCTACACCTCCACAACCCCCACAAGGTTGGCTAGTTGCGTGGATTCACCTGCAGAGCGATCCTCGCCCGAGCGACGGCGAGCGCACCGAGATCGGGCTTGTGTGTGTGATCGGCCGGCGCGCGCGGCCCTTGCGGTCAGGGCAGCCCCGCTAAGCCGGTGAGCGTTGTGCGAGCGGGGCCGGCGGGTCGTTCTGTGTCGCTCGCGCGACTAGCTCGCGCACGATGAACGTCGCCAGGTGCTGGGGTTCGGTGCCCTTGGAGAAGCCGGCGTCGTAGCCGAGCTCCTTGGCCAGCTCGTTGGAGACGCGCGGCCCACCGCAGGCGAGGATCATCTTGCGCCGCTGTCCCTCAGCCTCGACGATCTCGACGAGCTCCGTGAGATTGTGAACGTGGAGGTTCTGCTGAGTGACCGTCTGCGAGACGAGGATCGCGTCGGCGCCGACTTCGATCGCCTTGGCGACGAGCGCGCCGTTGGGCACCTGACTGCCGAGGTTGTGGGTCTGAAAGCAGCGGTAGCCCTCGAGGCCGTGGTGGCCGTGGTAGCCCTTGAGGTTGAGCATCGCGTCGATCCCGACGCTGTGGGTGTCCGATCCGGTGCTCGCGCCGACGACCACGATACGCCGCCCGAGGTGAGTGCGGGCGAAGCGCTCGACCTCGTCCTCGCTCATGTACTCGATGTCGAAGCCCTCGCCCTGCAGCACCGAGAAGTCGACCGTTTGGTTGCACTGTCCATACATGACGAAGTACGTGTATCCCTCGGTCAGCTGCTCGTAGTGGACGACCTCCGGCTCGGCGAAGCCCATCTTCGCCGCCAGCTCGAGCGCGGCGTGGCGGGCGGCAAGCGAGTACGGGACGGGCAGCGTGAAGCTCATCTGCACGAGACCGTCGTCGAGATGGTCGGCGTAGGGCTTGACGGCGGTGAGGTCGACCTCACGCATAGCTCACCTCGCGCATCAGCTCGACGAGCGGGTTGAAGTAGCCGTCCTCGGTCGCGAGGATCCCGTCGATCCCGCGGCCGTCGTCCTCGCGGCGGCTGACGTCGCCGAACGTCGCGTCGGCGATCGCGTCGATGAGGTTGGTCTGCGCGATCCGCTCGAGGATCGCGTGCGCTCCCGCGAGCACCTCCTGCGCGCGCGTCTGGACGATACCGCCGCGCTTGAACTCGATCTCATCGCCGAGATCGCGGGCGGCGTTGAAGACGTAGTCGACGTTCTGCAGGCCGAGCACGCGGTCGTGGATGTGCGGCGTGAAGATGCCCTCGGTGGGGATGCCGATCGTCTGGATGCCCTGGCCGGTGGCGACCGTGACGAGGTTGAACAGCGTGTCGGCGGCGTGTGTACGGAACAGGTTGCCGTCCATGTGGCGCGTCGGCGGCATGTACTTGACCGGGCAATCGGGGAACAGCTCGCGGGTCAACTGCGCCTGCGCCCACTGATACAGCAGACCGTTCCTCACGGGCACGTCGATCTCGAACGCGTCGCCGAGCGCGATCTGCGCGTCGGGCACACCCGAGTCGCGTGCGAGCTGGTGGTTGATGAACTGGGAGGCCGTCACCGACGGGGCCGCCTGCAGCGCGTCCGCGGTGCGCAGGTAGTTGTCCTCCCCGGTGTTGATCGTCACCCCGAAGTACCCGTTGATCATCCGCGAAACGCGCTGGTCGAGCAGGCCGCGGACGATGTTGATGTCGCGGTAGAGGATCCCGTAGAGGGCGTCGTTGACCATGTTGTCGAAGCCCTCCCACGCACCCATCACCGCGATCTCAGACATGCACAGCCCCGAGCAGAAGCTCGACAGGCGCACGTAGCGGCCGTGCGACTCCGACCACTCGTCCATCGCCTCGCGCATGATCTTGAAGTTGGCCTGGGTGGCGAAAGTGCCGCCGTAGCCCTCGGTGGTGGGGCCGTAGGGGACGTAGTCGAGCAGGCTCTGGGCGGTCGAGCGGATCACAGCCACGATGTCACCACCGGCCTGCGCCACGGCCTTGGCGTGCACCACGTCCTCGTACACGTCGCCGGTGGCCGTCAGGACATAGCGGAGGGGAGTCTTGGCTTCGCCGAGGCGCTCGCGCATCGCCCGACGCTCGTCGAAGCGCTTGGAGATCTCTCCGAGGCGCCGGCCGGTCTCAGCGAGGACGTGCTCGTGGATCGTGCCGTCCCCGGCCACCCCTCCCTCGCCGCTCCCGTTAGCGGGGCGGGCCAGCGCAAGCAGGTCGAGCTCGCCGGCGCTGACCGACTCGGCGATCTGCTGCGGCGAGCGACCGGTCTGCAGCATCGCGTTGCCGAGCCAGTACGCGATCCCCTTGCCGAGGCCGCCGCCCTGCTGCACGTGTTCCACGAGCACGTTCGGCAGCGGCGCCTCCAGATCGTTGGCGCCGTCCACTCCCAGCATGCGCACGATGCTGCGCTCGACCGACACCGTCGTGCGGCCGGCGATGCGCTCGGCCACCTGCTCTGAGATCTGCTTGGCCGCCTGGCGGCAGGCGGCCACCACACCTGGGTCGAGGTCGAGCTTTGGACTCACCAGAACATCATAGGCGCGGCTCCCCGACACACGGTTACCTGCTCGTGAGCGACGTGTAGGCCTGGCTGCGCACGTCGAGCAGCGGCACACCGGGAATAGCCTGGCCGAGCAGTCCCAGAAGCTCCTCGGAGTCGAAGCGATGCGCGCCCGGCGCCAGCGGATTGACAGTGATCGCCATCAAGTCGACACGCTGAAGAGCCTGGATGTTCAGAGCGTGACGGCGATACCACGCAAGCGGGCGGCGTGTCAGAAAGACCTTCGTGGTATCGGCCACGACAACATCGAGCGGCGAGCCCCTGAGACCCTTTGCGAGACCCTCCAGGAGCGGCTCGCAGAGAGCCCCCGCGATGAGCAGCTGCCGTGGCTGCGGGTGTTCGCGCAGCAGCTGGCCGATCTCCTGCTCGGTCGCGCTCAGCGCGAAGCCGCGAGGCAATTTGACCTGCTGGCCCAGCCGATCGATCAGCAGACCGTCGGCGTTTGCCCGCAGCAGCTCTCCCGGCTGGGGATCGACGACCTCTGGGAGGTTCACCAGATCGACGGCGGCACGCGTCTGGCTGACGAGCGCCTCGATGTCGTCGCTGAGCGCGGCGCCGGTGGACATGATGATGCCGTCTGAGACCGCCGGTGAGGAGGCGGCGCGACGGTCGATCGCCCCGTCGATCAGCACCTGCTCGGCGCCGAGCTCGAGCATCGCGTCGCTGACCGCGCGCACGTCCTGCGCCGCGCTCGGACCGGCCACCTCAATCGCGGCGGCCTCCAGCAGCCGTACGATCGCCACCGTCCCGAGGGGGGTGCGAATCGCTGTCTGCTCGAGAAGCTCAAACGGCACGGCGGCCGCGCGCAGGAGACTGTCTGTGCTCGCCACGAGACTGCCCGCGCGCAGATGAATGGGGGGCTTCTCGATGCGGATGTCGATGACGTCGTGCTCCTCGCCATCGCGGCCGACCGAGGTGACGCCGACAGATCTGCCTTCGCTAGAGAGCTCACTGAGGATCGCGCCGAGCGCAACGGTCTTGCCAGTGTTCTTGGCCAGGCCGACGAGCGCCACACGGCGTGCCTGGGAGGCGAGGTCTGAAAGCCTGCCGCCTGCCGCGGGAACCTGCGTGGAGGCGGCTGCGTGCGGCCGGTCGTGGCCCGCTCGGACCGGCTCGGTCATCGGACTCTAATGCCGTTCCCTGACGATCGGGAAGGGGATGACCTCACGCAACGACTCACGTTCGGTGAGGATCATCACCAGGCGATCGACGCCCATGCCGCCACCCGCGGTCGGCGAGTAGCCGTACTCGATTGCGCGCGTGTACTCCTCGTCGTTGGGATGAGGCACGTCGGCGTCGTCGATCAGGCGGCGCTTGCGCTGGTCGACGAAGCGCTGAAACTGATCGACCGGGTCGTTGAGCTCGGTGTCGCCGCTGACGAGCTCGATGCCGCCGATCACCGAGTCGAAGTGCTCACCGAGCTCCGGATGGACGGAGTGGCGCTTGGTGATCGGGAACGGCTCGAGCGGGAAGTCGAACACGTGCGTCGGCTGGTTGATCGTGCTCTCGATTTTCTCGGAGTAGATGTCGGCGACGACCTCGGCCCAGGTCGCGGCGGGGTCCAGCGGATCGTCGAGCACCTCGGCCAGCTGCTCACGCGTGGACTGCATGAAGTCCAGGCCGAAGCGCTCGAGGATCAGCTCACGCATCGTGATTCGCTTCCACGGCTTCGCGAGGTCGATCTCTTCGCCGTTCCGTTTGATGACCGTGCGGCCGAGCGCCTTCTGGGCCACATCGCGGAACATTTCTTCGGTCACGGTGGCGACGTCGTTGTAGTCGGAGTACGCGCACATGAACTCGATGATCGTGAACTCGGGGCTGTGCTTCGGCGAGATGCCCTCGTTGCGGAATACCTTGCCCATGTCGTAGACGTTCTCCATGCCGCCGACGATGCAGCGGTTGAGGAACAGCTCGACCGAGATGCGCAGATACAGGTCGCGATCGAGCGCGTTGTGGTGCGTGGTGAACGGGCGCGAGCCCGCGCCGCCCGCGAGCGACTGCAGCGCCGGGGTTTCGATCTCCACGAAGTGCCGCTCGGCGAGCCATTCGCGGATCGCGAGGACGATCTTGTTGCGCGTGATGAACAGCTCGCGCGTCTCCTCGTTGGCGATCAGGTCGAGCTCGCGGTAGCGGTAGCGCGTGCCGGTGTCGCCGAGCCCGTGATGCTTGTCCGGCGGCGGGCGCAGCGTCTTGGTCAGCAGCGTGCACTCCTTGACCGCGAGTGCGAGCTGGCCCCGCTGGGTTATGTACACGCAGCCGAGGACGCCGAGGATGTCGCCGATGTCGAAGTTGAGGATGCGGTCGTAGGTGTCCTGCCCGAGCGCATCGACGCGCACGACCACCTGGATCTGACCGGACAGGTCGCGGATGTCCAGAAACGCGGTCTTGCCGTGCCCTCGCCGCGAGATCAGCCGGCCGGCGATCTGATAGCGGAGCTCCGGGTGCTCGCCGGCCTGAAGCGTGGCCGCGTCGTGAGCGGCGAGCACCTCAGCGATGCGCGTGCGCGTCGCCCACAGCGTTACCGGCGGGTACGGCTCGATGCCTTCGCCGCGCAGGCGTTCCATCTTGGCGCGGCGTTCGTCGAATTCGACGACGCCGCTCTGTGGCTCATCCGCCGGCTTGGATTGTGCGTCCATTGGGGGTGGAAACCTATATGTCTGCCCAGCCGATCGCAAACGCCCGCGCCGGGCGCTCGCCGGATCGTGGGCCGTATGCGCGTGGGTGGCGTTTGCTGACCGACCGGAACAGAACCATCCCAAGGCGCCTCTACCGTGTCAGGGGCGATGGTCGATCACACAGACAGCCTGCCAGGCACCGGGATTTCCG
This sequence comes from uncultured Solirubrobacterales bacterium, assembly GCA_963776185.1. Classification (GTDB taxonomy): domain Bacteria; phylum Actinomycetota; class Thermoleophilia; order Solirubrobacterales; family Solirubrobacteraceae; genus Palsa-744. Next base: position 278,499 of record CAVZLM010000005.1, on the reverse strand, counting down.
CCTCCCCACGCGCGAGCCGCGGGTTCCGGACCCTCACCGAGTGCAGCTCCCACACCGCGCCAGCCGTGCGCCTGACCCTGTCGATCGCCCGCCGGCGCTCCCATGCGTTTCGCTTCCCAGCTCGCTTGCTGCCCGCCCCAACGCGGCAAGCCAGGCGCGCCACCCACGCGCACAGTCGGCTCCCAGACCTCGTTCCTCTCCTCGAGGTCTGGGAGCACGATCTGCTGCCCTGGGAGACAGCCCCGCCCGCGGTGGATAATCAGGCGCTGCCGTGGCAGGGGGCGAGTTTCTCCTGGGAGCCGGCGAGCCGGCACACCGTCCCCTTCGCCGGCTGCTCGACTCCCACTCGAGACCCCGGCGGTGAGTCTGGCAAGAGCGCTACTGCGTGATGCGCAGGTAGGTGAGAACCGCCAGGACGCGCCGGTGGTCATCGTTGCAGGCGGGCAGATCGAGCTTGGCGAAGATGCTGGTGATGTGCTTCTCGACCGCTCCCGCGGTGACCACCAGGCTGTCGGCGATCGCGTTGTTCGAGCGCCCCTCCGCCATCAGCTCGAGAACATCGCGCTCACGCGCCGTCAGCTCTGCCAGCGCATTCTTGGACCCCCCGCCGGGGACCAGCATCTGGGCCACCACCTGACGATCTATGACCGTGCCGCCGGCCGCGACCCGCTCGAGCGCGTCGAGAAACGCCCTCACATCGCCGATCCGCTCCTTCAGCAGATAACCGATGCCGGCGGTGTCCTCGCCGATCAGCTCGCTGGCGTAGGCCGTCTCGACGTACTGCGAGAGAACCAAGACTCCCAGACCCGGCTGCAGACGCCGAGCCTCGATTGCCGCGCGCAGCCCCTCGTCGCTGAACGACGGCGGCAGCCGCACATCGACGATCGCCAGATCCGGCTCGTGCCCGGCGATCGCCCGCAGCAGGCCGGGGCCGTCCTCGACCTGCGCGACGACCTCGATCCCGTTCTCGCGCAGCAGCGCGACGAGTCCCTCACGCAGCAGCGCGAGGTCCTCGGCGATCACTACCCGCACGGGAGGCTCACCTCCACCAGCGTGCCCTGATCCGGCGGGCTCTCGACACGCAGCGTCCCGTCCAGGGCCTCGACTCTGGCGCGTAGACCGGCCAGGCCGGACCCCGCCGGGTCCGCGCCGCCGCGACCGTCGTCACCGACCACGACGTTCAGGGCCCGCCGCTCGTCGATCAGGCGCACCCAGCTGTGTGCGGCACCGGAATGCTTGACGGTGTTGGTCAAGGCCTCGGCAATCACAAAATAGGCGGCGCTCTCGACCGCTGGCGCCACCCGCCGGTGGGTTTCGGCCTGGATCACGGTGCCAATCCCGTAGCGGGACGCGAGCGACTGAACGGCGGCCGGAAGTCCGCGATCGGCGAGCAGCGGCGGGACGATACCGCGAGCGAGGTCGCGCAGCTCGGCGATCGCGAGATGCGCCTCACGCTGGGCATCGCGAATCAGGCCTCTGACCTCCGGGCGATCATCCAGGCGCAGCTCGGCGCGCCCGAGCTTCAGGGTCAGGGCAACGAGTCGTGCCTGCGCGCCGTCGTGCAGATCGCGCTCGATACGGCGCAGCTCGGCCGCCTGGGCGTTGACGGCCTCGTGGCGTGTGCGGGTCAGCAGATCGATCCTGGCCCTGAGCGCCCGCCTGCCGTGGGCAACCAGAACCCTGTCGTGCAGCGCGATCAGCGAGTAGGCGCTGCCGGCGGTCGCCAGCCCGAACAGCGCCCACTCGGGCCAGAAGTCCGCGACTCCCGCCAGCACACGGGTGAGCGCCCAGGTCGCCAGCAGGATTACGGCGGTGACGCCGATCAGCGCCCAGACCGAGGCGACTCGGCGCACCGCACCGGCGGGCTGGCGCCATGCCCAACCGGCGGCGAAGTCGAGCAGCACCGGCGTCGCCAGTCCGAGCCACGCCCAGGCCGGCCAGAACAGCCCACGTCCGTCCATCGCCCAGATCGCAACCAGCAGCACGGCTGTCAGACCGGTGAGGCGGCGCACCAGCGAGCGCGCGTATTCCAGCAGCGAAAGACCGGCCGCCAGCGTCGGCATCCATCTGTGAGCCGGCGCACCCGCAATGCTCTGGAGGTGCGCTCGAGGCCGGCCGCGTTCGCTCATCACGACAATCCTCGCACGGCTGTGGCGGTGGCACCGGCGCTCTAATGCACTGCTAATCGATCAGTGCCTTGGCTGCCTGTCGATCAGGGCTGATCCGCTGCACATCCCAAACCAGGCCGGCACGCTCGAGCGCCGAGATCGTGAGCCCCGAGACGTCGAACTCGCGAGCGGCCATCCCGTGGAACGCCGAGGTTGGAAATGCATGGTGGTTGTTGTGCCAGGCCTCACCGAGCGACAGCGGCGCGAGCCAGAAGAGATTGTGCGACTGGTCGTCGGTCTCAAACCGCCGCCGTCCAAAGAAATGACAGAGCGAGTTGATGCTGTAGGTGACGTGGTGCAGCAGGACGATGCGCACCGCTCCGGCCCACAGCATCGCCTCGAGGCCCGTGCTGAGCGTGCCGCCGATCAGCACGCCGAGCCCGAATGGGATCGCCAGCCCCACCAGGGACCACAGCACGAACGTCTTGTCGACGAAGTTGACCACCGGGTCGGCCAGCAAGTCGGGGGCAAAGCGCTCGCGCGATCCCCGCTGGGTGTGGTTGAACAGCCAGCCGACGTGCGCGTGGGCCAGCCCGCGCAGCGCGCCCTTCAAGCCGCCGCCGTGGTCTACGTGCGGGCTGTGTGGGTCTCCCAGACGGTCGGAATAGGCGTGGTGCTTGCGATGGTCGGCCACCCAGGAGATGACGGGACCCTCGACTGACATGGTGCCGAGCACGGCGAGCAGTCCACGTAACCAAGGATGGGTCTTGAAGCTGCGGTGCGTGAGCAGCCGGTGAAAGCCGACCGTGACGCCGAGACCGACGGGCACATACATGACGAGGAATATCAGGATGTCGCGCCAGTGAAGCCCGTGATTCCACAGCTGCCAGGCGGCGAGCGCGAGCAGCATCGGCGGGACGATCGTGATCACGCCGGTGATCGCCCGGTCGAGGTTTTCCATGACCGGGACCTGGATCTCCTCGGGCGTTGGCCCCTCCGCGGCACCCACGGAGGACTCCGCTGGGGACGGCGCGGGCACAGGGGGGACATCGAGGGCGAGAGGCGTCGCGTCGGGCTCGAGCAGCGCAGGCCCGGCGAGCGCGGGCGTGGAGTCGGGTGAGCTCATCCTGAAAGGATGAACGACGCCGGCCTTCTCGTCACTAAGGTTGGCCACCGAGACGCGACGGGCTTACCCCCAAGGCGAGGTGGGGATAGCCGCAGTGAGGCGTGCGACTGAGACTGGACGCTGACACCGGAGCACCGACGCCGACAGCATCTATCGGCGACATCGCCGGCTCGCCCAGGCAGTGTCGCCTTGAACAGTCCGGATCCACACGCTGACGCGGTGGCTCGCGGATGTAGTCAGCCAGGCCCGGCGCACCGGGCAACAGTATCGCGAGTTCGGCGGCCGTTGTGAGCTCGCGCGGTCGGATAGTGTCACTCCAGGCCAGCCATGAGCGACTACCTCCCAATCGCAGAGCACGGCCTGATCGGCGACTTGCATTCGGTTGCGCTGGTGGGAACCGACGGGACGATCGACTGGTACTGCCCGCCGCGCATCGACTCGCCAAGCGTATTCGGCTCGATCCTCGACGCACATCGCGGCGGGTGCTGGCGCCTGGCGCCCGAGTGCGCCGTGACCACGACCAAGCAGCTCTACTTTCCCGACACAAACATCCTCATCACACGGTTCCTCACACCCGAGGGCGTCGGCGAGATCCACGACTTCATGCCGGTCGGCCAGACGCTGGCCGGCGGCGTGCACCGCCAGCGGCTCGTGCGACGCGTGCTGGCTGTGCGCGGCAGCATGGACTTCACAACGGAGATAGCCCCGAACTTCGACTATGGCCGCGGCGAGCACGAGTGCTCTCGCTTGGCTCACGGCGCCGTCTTCCGCACACCCGAGCTCTCGCTCGTCCTGGAGACAGATGTCGCGCTCGACCTGCGCGACGGCGCTGTGCACGCGCGGCTACATCTCCAAGCGGGCGAGAGCGCCACGTTCGTGCTCGAGACGCTGCCGGGCGACTCCATCGCCCCGCCCGGACACAGCGAAGGCGAGATCGATGAGCTGTTCGACGCCACCGTCACATACTGGCGAAAATGGCTCGGTCGCTCGCGCTACACGGGCCGCTGGCGCGAGATGGTCCACCGCTCCGCGCTCACGCTCAAGCTGCTCACCTACCAGCCGACCGGGGCGATCGTCGCGGCGGCGACCACGAGCCTGCCGGAGGAGCTGCACGGCGAACGCAACTGGGACTACCGCTATACGTGGATACGCGACGCGGCCTTCTCGCTCTATGCACTGCTGCGTCTGGGTTTCACCGAGGAGGCGGCCGCGTTCATGCAGTGGCTCACACTGCGCCTCTCCGACGAGCGCGAGCGTGCTTCGGGACCGCTGCAGATCATGTACGGCATCGACGGTCGTCGTGAGCTGACGGAGACGATCCTCGATCACTGGGAGGGCTACGAACGCTCCGCGCCCGTGCGGATCGGCAACGGCGCTGCCGATCAGCTGCAGCTGGACATCTACGGCGAGCTGATCGATTCGGTGTATCTCTACAACAAGCACGGCACACCGATCTACCACGATGCCTGGGAACATCTCACCCGGATCGTCGACTGGGTATGCGAGCACTGGGACCAGGCCGACGAGGGAATCTGGGAGGTGCGCGGCGGGCGCCAGGACTTCACCTATTCGCGTCTGATGTGCTGGGTGGCGGTCGAGCGCGCCCTGCGTATCGCCCGGCAGCGGGGCCTGCCGGCTGAACTCGAGCGCTGGCGGACCTCGCGCGATGAGATATACCGCCAGATCATGACCCGCGGCTGGAACGAGCGTCGCGGCGCATTCGTCCAGCACTACGACACCGACGTCCTGGACGCCTCGGTACTGCTGATGCCGCTAGTCAAGTTCATCTCGCCCACCGACCCACGGTGGATCTCCACGCTGCGCGAGATCTCCTCCGATCTGGTTTCCGACAGTCTCGTCTACCGCTACAACCTCACCGGCGCCTCCGACGGCCTGATGGGTGAGGAGGGCACTTTCTCGATCTGCTCGTTCTGGTACGTCGAGGCCCTCTCACGCGCCGGGCGTCTCGACGAGGCGCGCCTTGCCCTGGAGAAGATGTTCACCTACGCCAACCACCTCGGTCTCTACGCCGAGGAGATCGGCCCGACGGGGGAGCAGCTCGGCAATTTCCCCCAGGCATTCACACATCTCGCCCTGATCAGCGCGGCCGTCAACCTCGATCGCGCCCTCGGATAGACGCGTGCCGCCAAGAGCGCAGACCTGGCCTGCGAGCAGCCCGGCCGCGGCGGCTGCTCGATCCGCTGGACAGCGGCTGGCCGGTGGAACATAATGCGATTGGTGCGCCACAAGAGTTCGATCACGTCGATGTCGCGGATTCCCCCGCAGGCCGTGGGCTGGAGCAGATTGGCTCTGCTGGCGATCGAAGCGACGCGACCAGATCACGAGGCACGCCAGAGACTCTCCCACGGCCACCGCCGGGCACCCCGCGGCCGGAGCTGAGCTGATTTGCAGGTCCACCTCTGCGGCGTGCGAGGATCGACGCCCGCGCCCGGTATCGAGTTCGTGCGCTACGGAGGACACACATCCTGTCTGGCGCTGGCGCACGACGACACATCGGCGCCCACCCTCGTGCTCGACGCCGGCGCGGGCCTGCAGAGGGTCACGAGCCTGCTCGGGGGAGCGGCGTTCGACGGCACGATCCTGCTCACCCATCTGCACTGGGATCACGTCCTCGGGCTGCCGTTCTTCGCCGCGGCAGACAACGTCGACTCGCGCGTCCACGTGATCCTCCCCGACCAGGAGAACGGGGAGCCCGCCGACATCGTGCTCGGCGGGATGATGTCCCCTCCCTACTTCCCGGTGAAACCGACACAGCTGCGCGGGGATTGGAGCTTCGCGACGATCACGCCGGGCGAGTCGCGGATCGAGGGATTCACCGTAATCGCACGCGAGATCCCACACAAGGGGGGTCGCACATTTGGATATCGGGTGAGCGATGGGCACTCCGTCCTCACCTACATGCCAGACCACTGCCCGACGACGCTGGGTCCCGGTGACGACGGCTTCGGCGAGTACCACCCGACCGCGATCGAGTTGGCAAAGGATGCAGACGTGCTCGTTCACGATGCCCAGCTCTTTCCGGAGGAGCTTGCCGCCGAGGCAGACTTCGGGCACTCCGTCGCCGACTACGCGGTCGAGCTGGGTAAGCGCGCCGAGGCGCGGTCGGTCGTGCTCTTTCACCATCGGCACACCCGCACCGACGAGGCGCTCGATGAGCTCGCCCAGCGGCTCAGCGGAACCGCTCCCGAGGTGTTGGTGGCCAAGCAGAGCTCTGTGCTCGAGCTGTAAGAAACGACAAGCCAACCCGGCGCCACACAGCACCGCACCCTGCTCTCAGGCGCCGCTGGCGGTATACCTCGAAGACTCGGGGCCGGGTGCAGCTACTCGGTGGAGTCGAAGAACGCGGCGGCTCGCCGGACGATCTCCTCGTGCGAGAGGTCCTCGGTGCGTTGGCTGAGCATCCACTGCTGCCCGTGGGGATCGACAAGACGACCGCCGCGCTCACCGTAGAACTGGTCGGCCAGCACAAAGACCACCTCTGCACCGGCCCCGATGGCGCGCTCCCACGCGGTGTCGACGTCCTCCCAGTAGGTTGCCATGATGGCGCCCGCGAGCACGCTGGCCTGGGGAGATGGCGGCGTGTCGTCGTTCTCCTCGGAGATCATCAGCACCGTGTCACCGATGCGGATCTCGGCGTGGATGATCTCTCCGTCGGGTCCAGTGAACCGCTCGCCGAGCTCCTCAGCACCAAACGCGTTGCGATAGAACTCGATCGCCTCCGCCGCACGACGCAGCACGAGCCGCGCTGTCACCGTGCCCAGATGCTCAGGAACCGGATCGACCGATGCCCTGTCGGCCTGCTCGGCTTCGGCCAGACCCGGCTGCTGGTAGATGCCCAGGACGTTCCCCGCGGGATCGCGAAACCTCGCGAGCTTCTCATGAGCCGCCGGATCGACATCCTGCACGATCTCCCCACCCGCGCTGATCACCGCTTCGACGGCGGCAAGGGCATCGGCGACCATGATGTGGATCATCAGACCAGGCTCCGATGATGGCGGGCGGCCGAGAACCCAGGCTCCGCTCACCTCATTGACCGCGTCGTCGAACGCGATCTCACCGTCTCTGCGTCGACGGGTCCGCCAGCCAAACGCCCGGCTATAGAACTCAGCCGACCGCTCCACGTCGGTCGCGGGAATCTCGACGTAGCAAATCTTGCCGGTGGCCAGAGTCGGAGGGTGGGAAGCGTTCATGTGGTCCTTGGCGTGGTGGAGTGGATCGTAGATATCGCCCACTGCGGCGTCAAACCTCACTCGATGCCGGGGGGCACGCTTCACACCGCGGCAATTGCCAATGTGTGCGCAAACGCAGGCCGTTCTGCTGGGTCCCCGATTTAGAGGACTCGCAAAACAGCCTGCTAATCGTTAGTTTCCTACGGGAGCGACGGGACTCGAACCCGCGACCTCCGCCGTGACAGGGCGGCGCTCTAACCAACTGAGCTACGCCCCCCGAGTGCCCGCGAGCGGACGATTCCCATCTCGGGAGTCCCTGAAGTATGCCAAGCATTTTGGCCGTGTGGCACGCTGACCTTCGAGCGACACGGCGACTTCCGCCTGTCCTCGGTCGCGGCCGTCTCGAGCGCTCCTCGAGCGTCTGGGGAAATCCGCGGGAAATCCTTGCCGGCGTGCGGAGATCTCGCTACCTCACCGCTCGCTTCAGAGCGCTTTCAGACTCCACTCACATGGAGAGCACGGTCTTGTGGCATCGACGAGGACACGCTCCAACGGACTGAGCTCAGCCCCGAGCCACCACAGAGCAGACGATTACAGGCTGAGCTACATCCACGGTGCCTCGAGCCTTCATCCGCATCAGCGAATTCGCCGCCGAGAAGGCCGCCGTGAAAGTCTCTGAAGAAAACTGGCTGATCAGCCAGTTTTGCTCTAGGCTTGCTTTCACATGCCACTTCAGAGCCCGCCGCCGCTTCGGTCCTACAACCCGTTCGTCGCGGTCACCCAGGATCTCCTCGACGAGCGCGCCGCATCCGTTCCGTTCCCACCGGGGGAAACCCGTTTCTCGCTTGCACGCACCAAGCGCTTCGCCGATGAACCGCTTTCCCTACTGCTCGAGTCCTACGAGCGTTTCGGGCCGGTGTTCACGCTGCGGCTCTTCCACGGCAACGCCGTATTCGCGCTCGGACCCGCCGCGAACCACTACATCACGGTCTCGCACGCGTCCAACTTCCTGTATCGAACCTCCTACTTCCGCGACCTGATCGGCTTCGCCGGCGATGGCCTGCTCACGACCGACGGCGAGTTCCACCGCGCCTCTCGCCACATCATGCTGCCCGCCTTCCATCACGAGGGCATCCTCGCCTCGGTCGAGACGATGCTCACCGAGACCACCTCGGCACTGGAGTGGTTCACCCCCGGTGAGACCGTCGACCTGTATGCCTGGACACGCCGGCTCGCCCTGCGGATCGCGATGCGCGGGCTGTTCGGTCTCGATCCCGACGGTCCCGCGTCGCGCTCGATCGATGCCGCCAAGCTGTTTGAGCAGACGCTCTCCTTCTACGGGCGCGACTATGCCCTGCGCATGCTCCGCGGGCCGCTCACACCGTGGGATAAGCAGCAGAAAGCCACGCGGGCGCTGGACGGCCTGATCTACGCTGAGATATCGCGCCGGCGTGCCGCGGGCGAGCGTGGCGAGGATGTTCTCTCGCTACTGATCGACGCGTCCGACGAGGACGGTGCGGCCCTGACCGACTCGCAGATCCGCGACGAGGTGATGACCCTGATGTTCGCCGGGCACGACACCACCACCTCGACCGTCGCGTTCATGTTCTACGAGCTCTCCCGCCACCCCGAGGTGGTCGCGGGCCTGCTCGCCGAGCAGGACGCAAAGCTGATCGGCGCTCGCCCCACGGCGCCACAGCTGATGGGTGAGGGTCTTCCCTACCTGGAGATGGTTCTCGATGAGATCCTGCGCCTCTACCCACCGGCCTGGATCGGCCCGCGCCGCTCGATAGAGCCTTTCGAGTTGAGTGGACAGCCGGTACCTGGCAACACGTTCGTCAACTACTGCTCCTGGGCCTCCCACCACCTGGCCGATGTCTACGCCGACCCTGAGTCGTTTCGTCCCGAGCGCTTCACGCCTGAGCGCAAGGCGGCGCTTCCCAAGGGCGCCTACATCCCTTTTGGCGGCGGCTCTCGCACCTGCATCGGCATGCGCTTTGGGCAACTCGAGATCCGCACGATCGCCACTCTGATCCTCGCCCAGTTCACCCTCTCGCTGCCTGAGGAGTTTCGTCTGAGAATCCGCCAGATGCCGACCATCAGCCCGAAGGAAGGCATGCCGATGATCGTCGGTGAGCGTGTCGCGGCTGAGCAGACACCGCTCGCGGCAGGTCGCTCGTGAGCATCCAGCTATGTGAGCCGCGCTTCGATCTTCAGGTCATATCCGCCTGTGTGCTGTGTCGCTGAGACACCCTGTACGAATATCCGCGGGTCGGAGAACAGCGTCACCGTGGCGAGGTTGGCGAAGGGGAGACCGGTTGGCTGGACCACGAGTTTGCCTGCTTGCGCGCTGACGATCCCTTCGAATGAGGTCTCGATGCCGAAGATCGGCAGGCTTGCCTTCACCTGGATCTCACCATCGCCGCTTGCCACGGGCTGGACGTCGAACCCCGGCGGCAGCGCGGCGCGCAGATCCGATTCGCTGAGCGTTCCAGATCCGCTGAGTGACGTGCCGCGCTTGTGAAAGCTCACGTCGCGCAACAGCAGCCCGCTGCTCGCAAGGCTCGCGGCTGTCAGATCCACACCGTCGGCGGCGAGGCTCAGATGATTCACCTGACGTGCGCTCCACACCATATTCGCCATTTGCGACAGGCCGATACGCAGCCGTCCGGTGCTCACGTCCATCGAGCCGACTCTGCCCCAGAGCATCTCTATCGCAGGGAAGGTGCTGACGTGAACACTGCGGACGCTGCCATAGCGATCGACGCGTTCGCGCACCCGCTGCTCCGCGACTCCCGGCAGCAGCAGCTGCGCGGCGAGCAGCACGACAACCAGAAGCGCAAGAACGCCAAGTGCGACGGCACGAAACCCCACACGCCCGATCCGACTGCCCCCGCGTAAAGCAGCTTGCATACGACAAGCTTGCCAGGACTTCTGTGCAAACAGGCCACGCCCACGGTTCTCGCCTCCCGCGCCGCACCTGCAGGACGCGTTGACGAGCTCCGCCGGCGCGGGCAGAGCGGCCTTGCCGCAGTCAACTCCTGGCCATGGGGCCGCGGCTTTTGAGGCGACGGTCACGTGACCGTAGATGATCTCTTCGACACGACTGCAACCGGATCGAGACGGCGGGCACGCTAGCCTTAGAGGCCCCAGCCAGGGCGCGTAGCTCAGTTGGCTAGAGCACCTCGTTTACACCGAGGGGGTCGCCCGTTCGAGTCGGGCCGTGCCCATCCCATGACAATCGCAGACCCCAAGATACGTGTGGCCGTGATCGGCTCCGGACCGGCTGGGTTCTATGCCGCCGGCCAACTGCTCTCCAGCGGCCAGCCGATCGAGGTCGACATGTATGACAGGCTCGCGACACCCTGGGGTCTCGTGCGAGCCGGCGTGGCGCCGGATCACCCGAAGATCAAGTCGGTGACCCGTGTGTATGAGAAGATCGCCGCCGATCCGGCGTTCCACTACCACGGCAACGTAGAGATCGGCAGCGACCTGTCAGCAGCGGAGATCGCGAGCGCATATCACGCGGTGCTGTATGCGGTCGGATCGCCGACCGATCGCCGGCTCGGAATCCCCGGCGAGGATCTCAGCGGAAGCCACGCGGCCACCGAGTTCGTGGCCTGGTACAACGGCCACCCCGACTACGCCGATCAGAGCTTCGACCTGAGCGTCGAGAGAGCCGTCGTGATCGGCAATGGCAACGTGGCTCTCGACGTCGCCCGCATGCTCGCGCTGACGCCAGCCGAGCTTGCACCCACCGACACCGCCGACTACGCCCTGCAAGCGCTCGCGGCGAGTCGCGTGAAGGAGATCGTGGTGCTCGGCAGACGCGGCCCCGCGCAGGCCGCGTACACCAATCCAGAGCTGCGCGAGCTCGCGGAGATGCAGGACGCCGATGTCGTCGTCGATCCCGCTGATGTGGCACTCGATGAGCACAGCCGCGCCTTCATCGAGTCGGATGCGGCGGACATCACCTCGAGGCGCAATGTCGAGATCGTCACCGGCTTCGCGGCCTTGCCGCCACCCACCAAGAGCAAGCGGATCGTGCTCCGCTACTCGACTTCGCCGCTGGAGATCCTCGGCGGCGAGCGGGTCGAGGGCGTCCGTGTCGTGCGCAACGAACTGGTCCCGAGCACAAGCGGGCTCTCAGCGCGCGCCACCGATGAGACCGAGGTGATTCAGGCGGGCCTCGTGCTGCGCTCGATCGGCTACCGGGGATCGCCGATCGCCGGTGTGCCGTTCGATGAGCGCCGGGCCACGATCCACAACGACGGCGGGCGCGTGACCGATGAGCACAGCGGCAAGCCAGTGCCCGGCTTGTATACAGCTGGCTGGATCAAGCGCGGGCCATCAGGCGTGATCGGCACCAACAAGAAGTGCGCGAACGAGACCGTCGGAGCGCTGCTGGCCGATCTCACCGCTGGACTGCTTGCGACGCCCACGATTGAGCCCGAACAGCTGCTGGAGACCCTCGAGCGGCGCGGCGTGCGGGTCGTCGACTACACCGGCTGGGAAGCGATCGACGCGCACGAGCGAGCCACAGGCGAACCGCACGGCCGGCCCCGCGTGAAGCTCACGAGCAGAGATCAGATGCTGCGGATAGCCTCCCGCTAGCCTGCGGCCGTCACCAAAAGACGCTGATTTCCAGCCACTTCACCAACAGCCCGAATGAAGGGTTGCAATCTTCGAGGACGCGATGCTAAGCTGGCGCCGAGGTTGACGTGACTCCTGGATAGGAGTAGTTCGCCTCCGAATTGAATATCTGGTCGCTCCCGTAACCGGTACGCAGGGAATCACTTCCATGCCCGGTGACCACATTTTCAAGAGAAGCTTGCTTCTGCGCGAGGCGTTCGTTGGCGTTGTTGGAGCCATGATCGGCGTCTCGCTGCTGACGGGATCCTCAGTGGCCAGTGGGCGCTCTCCCAGGCCAGACGTCATCCCTCAACCGGGAAGCCTCGTCACTGAAACGTATGAATTCACGGGCCAGCCGGAATCGTTCAGCGTCCCCGAAGGCATCGAGTCGATCGGCGTCAAAGCCTTCGGAGCCGCCGGCGGATATGGCGGCGTGTCCGTCGAACCGGTTCGCAACGATGTGCTCAGGCCGAGTGTCAGCGACGCGACGACCGTGGCAGGCGCTCCCGAAGGGAGCCTTGCGCCCGGAGGCGACGGCGGCGAAGTGGAAGCCTCGATTCCGGTGCTCGGTGGCCAGACACTCACCGTCAACGTTGGCGGTGTCGGCTCCAACTCGCAAACGCCGTCGCGCCGCTCCGGGTTCCCGACTGTCGATCCGCAATTCGGAGGTCAACCGGAGCTCGTGGTGGCCTTGCCACACACGCCGGGAGCACCTGGCGGCTACAACGGCGGCGGCGAAGGGGGCGACAGCGAAAACTTCTACTTCTCGGGCGATACCTTCCTGTTCTTCGGTGGCGGTGGCGGCGGCGCCAGCACACTCTCGCTTGCGGACACCTCATTGGTGGTCGCCGGCGGAGGCGGAGGCGGAGGCGCGAACCGAGGTGAACGCTCACGCGAGCAGGCAGGCGTGGCGCGCCTCACGGCCGACCACAGAGACACGGTCCAGCCGTTCGTCGCACTGGCACCACCGGGCGCACCGCCAAGTACCGGCGGCAACGGCGGCGGCAGCAACGCTGAACAGGGAGCTGGCGAATCAGGGACCGACGGGTCGGCCATGGGCGGTGCCGGCGGCAGCGAAGATACGCCCGCATCCGTACGCGAATTCGGAGGCGCCGGACAGGGCGACAACTCAGCCGATGACCCACACGAAGACGGCGGTTTCACCGGTGGTGGCGGTGGCGGCGGCTACTACGGCGGCCTCGGCGGCTCGTTTGGCATTTGCATCGAAGCATGCGAAGAAGCCGGCGCGGGAGGCGGCGGCGGAGGCTCCGACTACGCCGAGCCGAGCGCGAGTGGAGTCATCCTGAAGCGTGCAGCGAACGCGCAGGGAGCGCCAGGGCAGATCGTCCTCAGCTACTTCGAGCCGTACCCAACCGAAACCGAAGCCATCCCGAATCCCGCGCGGGCCAGCACAGGCGAAACAATCACCTTGACCGGCACCGTCACAGCCAGCGGACCGTGCGCGGGAACGATCGAATTTCAGCTCGACGGGGCCCCCACCGGACCGCCAATCCCCGTCAGCTCCAACAGCGCGCAAACCACCATCACAGCACCAGCGCCAGGCAGTCACGAGATCACCGCGATCTACTCCGGCACACCCAGCAGCGCTACGGCCGCTGGTTGCCTGCCGAGCACTAGCGAACCATCGACGCTGACCACCACTACCCCCTACCCGACGACCACAACAGCGACGCCAAAACCGTCGAAGGCCAGCACAGGCGAAACAATCACCTTGACCGGCACCGTCACAGCCAGCGGACCGTGCGCGGGAACGATTGAATTTCAGCTCGACGGGACGGCTACCGGACCGCCAATCCCGGTCAGCTCCAACAGCGCGCAAACCACCATCACAGCGCCACCGCCAGGCAGTCACGAGATCACCGCGATCTACTCCGGCGCACCCACCACCTCGAGCTCACCAGGCTGCCTGCCGAGCACAAGCGAGCCGACGACGTTGACCACCACTACCCCCTACCCGACAACCACGACTGCAACGCCAGAACCGTCGAAGGCCAGCACAGGCGAAACAATCACTCTGACGGGGACAGTCGAAGCAGCCGGATCGTGCGCGGGGACAATCGAATTTCAACTCGACGGGACTCCCACCGGACCGCCAATCCCGGTCAGCTCCAACAGCGCGCAAACCACGATCACAGCGCCACCGCCCGGCAGCCACAAGATCACCGCGATCTACTCCGGCGCACCCACCACCTCGAGCTCACCAGGCTGCCTACCCAGCAAAAGCGAACCCACCACCCTCACCACCACCGAACCATTCCCAACCTCAACGACCGCGACGCCAGAACCGTCGAAGGCCAGCACAGGCGAAACCGTGACACTCACTGGCACCGTCACAGCCAGCGGACCGTGCGCCGGGACGATCGAATTTCAACTCGATGAAGTACCTGTGGGCTTACCGGTCCCGGTCAGCTCCAACAGCGCGCAAACCACGATCACAGCGCCACCGCCCGGCAGCCACAAGATCACCGCGATCTACTCCGGCGCACCCACCACCTCGAGCTCACCAGGCTGCCTACCCAGCAAAAGCGAACCCACCACCCTCACCACCACCGAACCATTCCCAACGACAACGACCGCGACACCGTCACCAGCCAAGGCGGCTACAGGCGAAACCGTGACACTCACTGGCACCGTCACAGCCAGCGGACCGTGCGCGGGGACAATTGAATTTCAGCTCGACGGGACTCCCACCGGACCGCCAATCCCGGTCAACTCCAACAGCGCGCAGACAACGATCGCCGCGCCGCCCGCGGGCAGTCACAAGATCGTCGCGATCTACTCTGGCGCACCCACCACCTCGACCTCACCAGGCTGCCTACCCAGCAAAAGCGAACCCACCACCCTCACCACCACCTCTGTACCCGTGACCGATGCCGAGGGCCTGGTGCCGATCAAAAAGTCGCTGGCGTGTCAAAGCAGCAGACACTTCGCCATTCACCTACAGCTGCCGCGACGCCTGAAGCTGCTGGGCGCCGCCGTATACATAGATGGGAAGCTCGCCAAGCGCCTCGGTCAAAACGTCCGTATCTACAAACTCAACCTCCGAGGGAGACCATATGCCACGATCACCATAACCCTGTCAGCGCGCGAGCCAGACGGTCATACCGTGACCGGTGAGCGTATCTATCACACATGCCGTGCACACAAACTGCCGGCGCACACCAAATTCAAGATCTGAGCTAACGAAGGAGGCTCATGTTCGTGAGAATCGACACCAGTACGAGGCCCTCGCCAGTCGAGGGCCTACCGGAAGCCTGGAGGAGCCACCGATACTCGTCCAACGCACACCAATGCGGCCGCCGGCTCGAGCCCATGTGACTCTCCACCCGGTTATGAGGATTCCGCTGTCCGCAACGCCGCCGGCGAGGCCGTAGGCTAGCTGGATGCCGAGCTCGCACAGCAAGGAGGTCGATCACGATCGCGCGCAGAGGATTGGGCGGGATGGCTGCATCCTGCGCTGTCTGGTGGGCTCGACCGTCCACGGACTCTCAAATCCCGGGACCGACGATCGCGACGAGATGGGAGTCTGCATCGAGCCTCGGGAGTATGTGCTTGGCCTGCGCGAATTCGACCATTGGGTTTGGCGCACTCAGCCTGAGGGTTTACCGAGCGGCCCCGGAGATCTCGATCTCACGATCTACGGGCTGCGAAGATACTGCCGGCTGGCGATGAAGAGCAGCCCCACGGTGCTGCTGCTCCTGTTCATCGACGGCGAGCATGTGCTCGAGCGCCAGCCTCTCGGCTCAGAGCTGCAGGCACTGGCACCGGCATTTCTTTCCAGGCACACCGGTAAGGCGTTCCTCGGGTATCTGCACGCGCAGCGTCTGGGTCTAGCGAGAGATCGAGGGACGGCGAGAGCCAGGGAGCTGGCGCCGGCGCATGGCTATGACACCAAGTACGCGATGCACGCGTTGCGCCTGGCTCATCAGGGCCACGAATTGCTCTGCACCGGAGGGATGAGGCTGCCTGTGCCCGAACCTCAGCGCGAGCAGTTGATGGAGGTTCGCCGCGGCGAGTTGACCCTCGTGGAGGTGCTGGCGCGCCTCGATCAGCAGACGGCGGAGCTCGAGCGAGTCGCGCAGGCCAGCGAGCTACCAGAGCGCCCGGACCACGAGGCGATCAACCGGTTCCTCGTCAGTGCCCATGAGCGCAGTTGGGCCGCCCACGGAGAGCGCTGAAAACCACGGGAGCGATCGGGCTCGTGACCGGCTCGAGGAACGCGCGCCGCCGGAAGATCTCACGGCCGAGGCGACGCTGGCTCATCTGTGAGCGTCACCGAGATCCTCGGTGACTTCGTCCAACGAGCGCTCAGGCGCCCCCCTGCGGCGGCGGAGCTCGTTTTGGGCGGCGAGCATCTGGTTGATTTCGGCGATTTCCCGTTTGGCCTCCGCGCTGACGGCGCCTGGTCGTGGCCAGCTGAGCATCTCGACGTCGTCTTCTCTGTGAAGGTAGCCGCCGATAACCGCCACGATCAGGATCGCAAGCGGGAACCCCAGGACGACACACAGGAAGTAGACCTCCATCGTCGCCGATCAGGCCCCCGCTGTCGCGGGGCGCGCCTTGGCCCTTGCTTTTTGACTGCGCGAAGCCGGCTTGCGAGCGTCCGTCACCGCGAGATCATCGTCTGCCAGACCGTCGATTGCGGCCTGCAGGGAGGCCAATCGGCGCAGAAGCGTGGCCTGGATCTGTTCGAGCTCCGCCGCATCGAGCAGTCGGGGACCGCGTGGCGGTGATGCCTTGGCGGAACTCGGAGCGAGCCCAGGGTACTTGGCCTGAATCTCGATGAGCGCCTGCTCCAGCGCGGCAATCTGATTGCGCAGTTGCCGACGGCGGGTGGTCACCTCGTCGGCCGGCTGTGAATAGATTCCCGGAGCCACGTACAGAGCGGCGGCGACCTCGCGTGGGTCGACTCCGGTTTCGTGGGCCTCACGCGCGGCGTTGGCGGCGATCGTCCCGACCGCGGAAGGCAGTTTTCGCGTGGACGTCACAAAAGTGCCGCTTCCCTGCTGGCTTTCGAGCACCTCTTCCTGCTCGAGGCGCTGATAGACCGAACGAACGGTGTTGGCGTTGACACCGAGGGCATCTGCCAGGTCCCGCAGGCCGGGAAGCCTCTGTCCCGCCTTCAGCCGCCCGTCGCGGATCCGCGACCGCAGGGCCCACGCCAGCTGGACCCCGAGAGGCACATCGGCACGCCGGTCGACGGAAATGCCGAGCTCACCAAATGCGATCGTGTCAGGCGACGGTGTCACGCCCCAAATTCTAGCGAGATAAAGAAGCGATTGACAGTGTGCTAGTCAACTAGTAGATTAGCCCTATGACTAGAGTCGGGTCTAAAGCTGCAACGCGATCGCCCGCGAGGATCGCACCATCGAGTCCGCCGGCGTCCGCAGCGAGCACTCCGGAGCGAAGCGGTCCCGCCAGCCGATGCGCAGTATCGCGTAGAACGGAGATAACCGGTGGCTGATTTGGGTGTGTGGGGTTTGGTGGGTCGTGGTTTTTTGCCGGTGCAGCATTTTTTGGAGGAAGTCGGGGATATGGTTTTGTTGACGGGCAAAACGATTATTTCTGCTGTGCGGCCGCCGTACCCGTATGGTGGGGAGTTCGTCAACCAGTTCTTGTTCGCGTTGCGGCTGGTGTGGTTCCCGTTGCTGGTGTCTACCCTCGCGATCAACTACGGCGCGGCCGGCCTACAAGCAGCAAACTTCCTGACCACGATCGGCGCATTGGACCGTCTGGGCGGGTTCTTCGTGCTCGCGGCCGTCCGCGAAATCGGGCCATTGATCACCGCGATCGTGCTCGCTGGTGTGGCCGGCACAGCAATGACCGCGGACCTCGGAGCAAGAAAGATCCGTGAGGAGCTCGACGCGCTACAAGTCCTCGGCGTCGACCCCGTGAAGAACCTCGTCGTCCCCCGCTTTTTAGCGTTGATGATCGTCACAGGCCTGTTCAACATCTACTCGCTGCTGTTCGGGATCTTCGGCGGGATCATCGCTTCCGCGACAAACGGCGGCGTACCAGGCCCCTTCTGGGCAACACTCTTCTCCAACGCGACAACAACAGACCTCTGGGGATCAGTCCTAAAGACAACAATCTTCGGAGCGATCATCGCGATCGTCTGCTGCTACAAGGGCATGACCGCATCCGGCGGCGCCGAGGGAGTCGGCAAGGCCGTCAACCAAGCCGTCGTCGTGTCATTCCTCGGGATCGGCGCATTCAACACCGTGTTCACGCAAACACTGCTCGCGACCCACCCAAGCCTCCTCGTCCCCAAGTAAACCAACCCGCCCGCCCGTCCGACCAACACCGACCACCCGCCCCAACCATCTGACATGAACGACCTCACAGCACTCACCCGCGACTGGTTCGCAGCAACAGGCGAGATCGCACGCTTCATGACAAACGTGCTCCGCCAAATCTTCAGCCTCCGCGTCCTAAAGTTCTTCGGCGAGACACTCCGCCAATCCGGGATCCTGATCATCGGCTCCACACTCGTAATCTGGGGCCTAGTCTTCATCGTCGGACTCGGCACCTGCGGAGTCGAGGGCGCCTACTTCACAGAGGCCCAAGGAGCACCAGCCTACGCCGGCGTATTCACCGCGTGGTGTGACCTACGCGAGGCCGTACCACTCACCTTCGGCTACATGATGGCCGCCAAGGTCGGCACCGGCATCGTCGCCGAGCTCGGCGCGATGCGCATCTCTGATGAGATCGACGCACTCGAGGTGATGGGCCTCGACTCAATCACCTTCCTCTGCGCCACACGCATCCTCGCCGCCTGGATCGTCCTGCCATTCATGTACATATCCGCAATCGGCATCGCCTACCTAGCCTCCTACCTCGCCGTCGTACAACAAGTCGGATACGTCTCCTCAGGCGGCTACTTCCTCATCTTCTGGCAATTCCAAAACCCCCCAGACTTCCTCTTCAGCCTAATCAAGGCAATGACCATGGCAACCGCCATCGTCCTCGTCGGCTGCTACTACGGATACAACGCCTCAGGCGGACCAGTCGGCGTCGGCACAGCCACCGCCAAGAGCATGGTCCTCAACCTCGTCCTCGTAAACCTCATAGGCATGCTCGGCACCGTCATCTTCTGGGGCACAAACCCACGCGCACCAATCGGAGGATAAACACCCATGACCGCAGGCATCACCACCAGCCTCGAGCGCCCCGTGGAGGAGGCGTCGGTCTGCCGGGCACGCAACCAGCTGCGAGCGCAGATCTCTCACCTGGAGCGGACGCTCTCGCGCGCCGAGCTCGACTGTGCACGCGCAGCCGTGAGTCACCCCAGGCGTCGCGGCGGGGGGCCGAGACTCGGTGACTTGGGCGAACTCGAGCGCCAGCGCGATGAGCTGATCGACACGATCGGCAGGGCCACGCTCGCCTCTGAGCGGATAGAGGCCAAACGCGTCGCCGTCAAGTGTGAACTCCAGGCGATGATCGCCGACCCAGCCAGGTTCAAGTTCGTGCGTATCCGCAACTCTCAGATGGGCCTCCCCAGCTGCAAGACCTACGAAGCCAGGCCGCGGCTTGGTCTGATAGGCATGCTCGCCGGCTGGTGGCAGGTGAAGATATCCTCCGGCTGCCCATAGCTGCGCCATCTGAGCACTCGAACCAACCGCGCACAACTCGGTGATCCTGAGTGTTCTGGCGGGTCCCGATGCCCCGGGGGAATGGCTGCTTGCGGGTTGCACGGCGTGAAATGCCCGACTTGACACACGGCGAGCGCAGCGATGAGCGTCGGCTGCCAGTCGCAGCGGGGAGGTTCCGGTCATCCGCGAGACCCGCGTCGCGCCTTCTCTACTAGGCTTCGCTTCCACCGTTTGGCCGTCTGGCCAGTTTTCACACCTAGAGGAAGGCAACGGATGAGCAACCGTACGTTCGTAATCGGGGTCGGGATGTCGAAGTTCGACAAGCCCGGCACCAAGGAGGGCGACTATCCCGAGTGGGTGCTCGAGGCTGGATCCAGGGCGCTCACCGACGCCGGTATCCCTTATGAGCTCATACAGCAGGCGTACGCCGGCTACTGCTACGGGGATTCGACCTACGGTCAGCGCGCGATTTACGGACTCGGTCTGACGGGCATCCCAGTCGTGAACGTCAACAACAACTGCTCGACCGGGTCGAGCGCCCTGTTTCTGGCACGCCAAGCCGTCAAGGGCGGCCTGGTCGACTGTGCGCTGGCTGTCGGCTTCGAGAAGATGGAGCGCGGCTCGCTGGGCATGAAGTACACCGATCGCACGCCAGCGATGGACAAGCACATGCAGCGCATGATCGAGTTGCGCGAGCTCGAGCAGTCTCCGTTTGCGCCACAGATGTTCGGTAACGCCGGACGCGACCACATGGATAAATACGGGTCGACCCCCGAGCACTACGCGTGGATCGGCTGGAAGAACCACAAGCACTCGGTGAACAACCCGTACGCGCAGTTCCAGGACGAGTACTCCCTGCAGGACATCAAGGAAGCGAAGATGATCCACGACCCACTGACGAAGCTGCAATGCTCCCCGACCTCGGACGGCGCCGCGGCGGCGATCGTCGCGAGCGAGCGCTTCGTCGAGGAGCACGCGCTGTGGGACACGGCAATCGAGATCGCCGGACAGGCGATGGTCACGGATCTCTCCTCGACGTTCGACGAGAGCGCCAACTGCATCACGATCGTCGGCTACGACATGAGCAGGGAGGCCGCGCGCCGCGCCTACGAGGAGGCACAGGTGGGACCTGAGGATCTCGACGTGATCGAGCTCCACGACTGCTTCAGCGCGAACGAGCTCATCACCTACGAGGCGCTCGGCCTGGCCGAGGAGGGTCACGGTCACGAGCTCGTCGATAGTGAAGACACCACCTACGGCGGGCGCTGGGTCGTAAATCCTTCCGGTGGACTGATCAGCAAGGGTCATCCGCTCGGGGCGACGGGCCTCGCGCAATGCTCAGAGCTCACCTGGCAACTGCGCGGCCAGGCCGACGCGCGTCAGGTCGACGGCGCGAAGGTCGCCCTCCAACACAACATCGGACTTGGCGGCGCGGCGGTGGTGACCGTCTACCGTCCGGCGGTCTGACCAACCACCGGCGTCTCGCCGAAACCGAAGGCCGTGCGGATCGTCGGGTGAGTGTCGCGGGGGCTCACTCGACGGGCGCGCCGAAGCTGATCTGCAGCAGCGCGCCGCCGCCCTGCGCGTTCTCGGCCTTCACGTAGCCGCCGCTGGACTCCGCGGCCTGGCGCACGATTGCCAGCCCGAGACCGGAGCCGGGAAGCCTGCGGGCACCTTCAGCGCGATAGAAGCGATCGAATACGAACGGCAGGTCCGACTCGTTGAAACCAGGTCCGTGATCGCGGATGCTGAGCAGCCCGTCGTGGAGGTCGACCTCGACCGCGCCGCCTTCAGAGCTCCACTTACGAGCGTTCTCGAGCAGGTTCGACACGGCGCGGCTGACACGGTCGGCCTGCCCTCTCACGACGGTCGGCTCGAGGTCGACCCGCAGGCGCAGGTCGCCGCGACGGTCGGTGCGTTTGACCGCCTCGCGGACGATCTCATCCAGGCGCAGTTCATCGGTGGGCATGTCGGTCTTGGTGCCCCTGGCGAGCTCGACGACATCGCTGACCAGCGCCGTCAGCTCATCGAGCTCCTCGATGATGTCCCGCCGCAGTGCCGCCTGCTCCTCTGGCGGCAGGCGATCGGCGTCCTCCAGCACCTGGATGTTGGCGCGCAGGCTCGCCATCGGCGTGCGCAGCTCGTGGCTCGCGTCGGCGACGAGATGGCGCTGCGCCTGCAGCGATTGCTCGAGCGCGTCGAGTGTCAGGTTGAAGCTCTCCGCCAAGCGCGCGAGCTCGTCACGACCCCTGACCTCCAGTCGCTGAGAGAGATCCAGCTTTCCGGTCAGCGCCTCTGTGCGGTTGGTGAAGAGCGCGATCGGCGCCAGTGCGGTGCGGGCCACGAGCGCGCCGATGATCGCCGCGAGGATCACTCCACCGATCGCGATCAGGACCAGTATCAGCCCGATGCGGCCGAGCTCGTGATTGACCTCCCCCAGCGAGCGGGCCACCAGCACCGCGCCGCTTGCGCCCGCGCCGACGGTGAGGATGCGCAGGTCGGCTCCCTTGACGGTGCGCTCCGCAAAGGCGCTGCCGCGTCCCGTCCGCGCGATCGCCTTCTCGCGTGCCAGCGGCGCGATCGTCAGTTGCGAGCCGCCCTGTCCGCCGGGGATTTCGACCGTGCCGTCGGGCGCGATGAACTCCACCTGTATTCCTGCTTCCTTCAACGGCGGCACCCGCTGAAGATGCTTCGGGAAGCCGCCCTCGCCGCCGCCTGGAGGACCGTAGCCGCTCGGCTCAGCGCCGCCTTGCGGCGGCTGTCCCTGCCCGGCCGGTCCGCCGCCGAACGGCAGAAACGACCGGCTGCGCTGCCGCAGTGACTGATCGACTTCTCCCCTCAGCTCGGAGCGAACCGCGAGGTACAGCACGAGGGCGGCGGCGAACACCGACAGGGCCACCGCAACGCTCGCCACGGCGATTATCCGGTGACGCAGGGTCATGGCTCGCGCAGTACGTACCCGACCCCTCGCACGGTGTGGATCAGCGAGCGAGCACCGGCCTCCTCCAGCTTGCGCCGCAGGTACCCGACATACACGCGCAGGGCATTCGACGCCGGGCCGAAGTCATAGCCCCACACGCGGTCGTAGATGAGGCTGTGAGGAAGCACACGCTTGGGGTTGAGCATCATCAGCTCGAGCAGCTGATACTCGGTGCGGGTCAGCTCGACGAAACTCTCGCCGACGCTCGCTCCGTGCCTGGTGGCGTCGAGCGTCACCTCGGCGAAGGACAGCGTGTCGGGGCTTTCACCGCCGCCCGTGCGGCGCATCAGGGCGCGCAGGCGGGCCTTCAGCTCGCCGACATCGAACGGCTTGATCATGTAGTCGTCGGCGCCGACATCCAGGCCATCGATCCGGTCGGCGACGCCGTCGCGCGCGGTCAGGATCAGGATCGGCACACGGTTGCCCAGCAGCCGCAGACGGCGGCAGACCTCCAGGCCGTCGATGTCGGGCATGCCGACGTCGAGCACGACGGCGTCGGGGATCTCCTGGATCACCAGCTCGAGCGCGCGCTGGCCGCCATCGGCGAGTGCCACCTCATATCCGCCGAGGGTGAGCGCACGGCGCAGTGCGTCGCGTACGGCCCGGTCGTCGTCGACAACGAGAATCCTCACGGGAATGATTCTGACGCGCCGGCGGGCAGCTGTGGGGTGACTCCTACTTTGCTCTTAGGGAACGCCTACCTGGCATTTGCCGGGCAGCGCGATCCTGTGGTGGTGATGCACCGCAACTCGACAGCCCAGCGAGCGTGAGCAGATGACCGACCCCTCGCCGTATCTGTTCTGGATCACTTCTCGCGCGGCGGGGATCGCGGCACTCGTGCTGGCGAGCCTCGCCGTCTGTGTGGGCCTCTCGATGCAGACACGGCTTCTCGCTCGCATCGGCAAGCCGACGCTGCGCGTCATACACGAGTCGCTGTCACTTTCGAGCATCGCCGCGATCCTCGTGCATGGTCTCGCGCTGCTCGGCGACAGCTACCTGCATCCGTCGGTCCTCGATGTCAGCGTGCCGTTCGTGAGCGGCTATGAGACCGTCTGGACGACGCTGGGGATCATCGCGGGCTGGGGCATGGTGCTCCTGGGCTCCTCCTACTATGCGCGCAACCGCATCGGCGCTCAGCGCTGGCGCACGCTTCACCGCTTCACCGCGCTGGTGTGGCTGCTTGGCCTCGCTCACTCACTCGGCGAGGGAACCGACTCCGGCCAGATCTGGTTTCTGGCGATGATCGGCATCGTGGCGGTCCCGGCGCTCGTGCTCCTGATCTGGCGGATCAGCGGCCCGTTGCGCCAAGGCCCGACCACCATCGCGCCGCGCGAGGACTCACGCTCAGCGCCTCGCGTCCGAGCGCCCGTTCAGGCTAGCTTCAGAACCGACCGGATGCCGTCCTGAGCGGCCATCAGATCGAATGCGCGGTTGACCTCCTCGAGCCCCATGCGGTGTGAGATGAACGGGTCGACGTCGATGTCCCCCCGCAGGTAGAGATCGATCAGCTCAGGCACCTGGTCGCGCCCCTTCAGGCCACCGAACGAGGAGCCGCAGACGCGCCGGCCGGTGATCAGCAGACGTGGGATCACCTCCAGCGTCTCGCCTCTGCCCGCGACGCCACAGACCGTGCACAGACCCCACCCCATGCGTGCCGCTTCCACCGCCTGGCGCATGACCGATACCAGGCCGGTCGCCTCGAAGGTGTAATCGGCGCCGAAGCCACCCGTCTGCTCCAGGATCCGCTCGATGGTGTGCTCGTCGGCCAGCCAGCAGTCGGTGGCTCCCTGTCCGCGCGCGAGCTCCAGCCGCTCGGGCGAGAGATCGACACACACGATCCGCTCCGCGCCGCTCAGCCGGCAGCCGGCGACCGCGCCGAGGCCCACCATGCCGGCGCCGAAGACGACGCACGCCGAGCCAGCACGCACCTTCGCGGTGAACATCGCGGCGCCGAGCCCCGTGGACAGGCCGCAGGCGAACAGGCACGCTCGATCCAGTGGCGCCTCGGGGCTCACCTTCGCCAGCGCGATCTCCGGCATGACGGCGTACTCGGCGAAGGTCGAGGTGCCCATGAAGTGGCGGATCGGCTCGCCGTCTCGCGACAGGCGCGTGCTGCCGTCGGGCAGGTAGCCCTTGTTCTGCTGATCGCGGATCGCCAGGCACAGGTTCGTCTCGGGACTCTCGCAGTGCACACACTCCCGGCACTGCGGCGAGAACAGCGTGACGACGTGGTCGCCGACCCGCAGTGAGCTGACCCCCTCGCCGAGCGCCTGCACGACACCCGCTCCCTCGTGACCGAGGACGGTCGGCGCATACCCCGAGGGATCCACCCCCGACGCTGTGTACATGTCGGTGTGGCACACGCCGCAGGCGTGCAGAGCGATCAGCACCTCACCGGCGCGGGGGGCGGACAGATCGAGCTCTTCGATGACCAGGGGCTGGGCGAACTGCTCGAGTACAGCGGCACGAATCCTCACCTGCTCCTCCTTGCTCTCAGAGAACCAACATCCACGTGGGGCGATCTGACGCCGAGTCTATGCGCCGCGGCGCGTTTGGCCGTAACGACGCAACGCAACCAGGGCCCAGATCGCCTCGACGACGCCGAACGGCCACGTGCCGGTGAGAAAACCGTAGACGCTGGACAGAGCACATCCGCAAGCGAAGGCGAGCACAAATCGGCGGTGGCGCGCCTCGAGCGCATACATGATCATCATGAAGGTGACCGCTGTGGCGCCGAAGGCAGTGAGCATGGAGACTCTAGTCCGCCACCGTTTGCCGAGCCGACAGACCGATGTCGAGGGCATACGCGATCGCCTCGAGCGCGGGCGCGTGCTCTGGTTGGGACACCGAGACGGTCAGCCTGCGCCGCCCGGGCTCCCATTCGATCGCAAAGAAGGGGCAGCACTCGCGCTCGACCGCGATCGCCTGCTCGATCACCTCACGATCGACGTGCTCGTCGAGGTCCACGACGATACGCCGGTGGCCACGATGAACCAGCCGCGCATGCCGTCCGGCTCGCCGGTAGCGCTCGAGCTGACTGCGCATCGCGATCTCATCGAGAGCGCAGCTCGGCGCCATCGGCAGCGGATCCACGACCGCCTACGCTCCCACGACGGGTCGCCTTCGCCCGTGCGGATCCGTCACTTCCAGCGACCGGTTCGCACGCACCGCGATCAGCAGATACACCAGTAGCGCGGCGCCCGCAAACGGAGCGGTGCATGACAGCCCACCGAGCAAAACGGCACTGGCCAACCCCGCGCCGATCGCGTCATGAATCGCCGCCGGCCCGCCGAGGCTAGATACCGACGCAAGGAACACAGCCGCGAGCAGTCCGGCGCCCAGCAGCGAGATCCCGCCGCTGATACCTGGATTGGCGAGCCTGGGCTGACTGCCTCTCTCGAGTTGCGCGACGCGAATGCTCAGCAGCGCGGGGTCGCCGATCGGGGCGGCGAGCTCCAGCTCTTCCCAGTCGGGTCCGTGGACGACCTGCAGCAACGCTCGAGCAAGGACAGTGCTCCCACAGGCCGCGACAGCATGCCGGTCGGCCGCCAGCTCGCGAGTCGCCGCGCACCTGATCGCCAGCGACTCGAATATTGGCAGCAAGAAGAACGCCTCCGACAACGATCGCGCCACCAGGATCTTCAGCGGATCGAGGTTGGATACGTGATAGCGCTCGTGCTCGAGCACCGCGCGTACCTCGGCGACAGAGAGGCGCTCGAGCAGCCCGAGGCTGACCGCGACGCGTGGAGTCAGCGCACCGTGGACGAAGGAGAACGCCTCGGGCGCGTCGAGCAGCGCCACACGCCCGCCGAGTCCAGCTTCGCCGGCCATCCGCGTCAGCTCATCCGGCGAGTCGATCCTCAGCTCCGCCAGCAGACGCCGGAGCCGCCGGGACGCCGACATCTGACGGGCGAGCGAGCGACCGGCACGGACCAGGCCGGCCGCGACGAGCACAAGGAACCCGAGCACCGGCAGCAGCGAGACGCTGAGTGACCCTACGAGTCCGTGGTGGGAGAGCCGCGCGAGGACCAGCGGCTCGAGCACCGCCCCGATCGCGCCGCAGATCACAAAGGCGCTCAGCAGCAGACCGATGGCGCTCAGCGCCAGGAAACTGCGGTTGGCGCTGTCCAGTCTCATCGCTCCTGCGCGAGCAGAGCGCGCAGCCGGTCGAGAACTCCGGGGTCGGCGCGCGCCTCGTCCACGAAATGAGCGAGCGCGGCGTCCCCATGGATACGCATGACGTCGCGCACCGCGATCCCGGCGACGTCCGCGGCCGTCGCTTCATACACATAGCTGCGCCGCTGCCCTGCGCGGCTGAGCACACGCTTTGCGGTGAGCCGGTTCATCACGGTCATCACGGTCGTGTAGGCGAGCGGCTCGGATCGCCGCCGATTGAGCGCGTCGAGCACCTCGCGAACGGACACGGGATCGCCGCTGCCCCATACGACGTCCATCACCTCCGACTCGAGCGGCGCCAAGCCGGTGCTCGTCTTTTTCGGCCGTCCCGCCACAGGAGCATACTACTACATTGTCGTCGTGTAGCGGCGCTATCCGGCCCATGGCGCCGATCGCCGATCCGGACCGGATCGGGCCCGGCCACGAGGGCCCAGAGACATCCTGTCCTGCGACAACCCCACTACTACATTTTCGTAGTGTACTATCTGACTCATGACCACCGCAGAGCACGACTACACAGCACAGGCAAGGCGGGCGATCGAGATCGTCTGCGCGGGTGACGTTTCACGCATAGAGGAGTTCTACAACCCCGAGTTCTCCGACCACATCAACAGCATGACTTTCCACGGCTACGACGGCGGCCGCGAATCGCTTGCCTTCTACCGGCGCCTTTTCAGGAGCTACAGCATGGGCGTGGAGGAGCAGGTCACCGAGGGTAACCGCGTCGCCTCGCGATGGGTGCTCGAAGGTGTCTACCACGGGCGAGGAGTGACCCTCCGCGGGATCACCATCAGCCGTCTGGGCGAGGACGGCAGGATCCTCGAAGATCGTGGACATTCGGACTCGATCGCACTGCTGGGAGAGCTCGGCGTACTCCGCACACTGCTCCTCGCCGTGGAGATCCTCACCCGTCGCGTGAAGCTCCCCAAGGGGGCGCTCAGAGCGGGGTGAGGCGCATTTCTCGGCTCGGCTCTCTGCTGAACGCCACTCACTGCACGCCATCGACCTGGACGCCCACGAGCAGGCGGTTGACGCGATGCTCGGGAGATGTGCCGGCAACGCCGAGAGCTTGCGGGCCGTCCGTCGCCCTAGCTGTAAGCGAGCGCCGCCGCCCGGTCGGCGCATCCCTTCATCTCGATGATCTTCCCGCCGGCAATGCTCACAACCACGTAGGCGACCCCCTGATCCAATGGGCGATCCACCGACGCCGGGTGCTCTGGACGAAACGCCACGACCACGCGGGGGCCGTCCTGGATCGTCTCCTCGATCCTGCCTCGCAAACGGCCGGGCAGATTGCGTCTGATCACCTCGAGAATCTCCTGACGGCTCCCACAGAGCTGCCCTTCCTCCACCCCATGCCATTGTGCGTCGGCCGAAAACGAGCTCTCGAGAACTGTCAGATCGCCTCGAGCCATCGCCTCCCAGACCCGGTGCAGCAGCTCGACATCGGCGCTTTCGCTCATCGCGAGCATTGTTGCGCACCTCTTTGACACAGACAAGTCGTGGCGATGACCCCGGTCGATCGACCTTCGCACGAGAACTGGCCAGGTCGACACTCAGGCGCCTTCGATGTAGGAGGCCAGCGGGCGACGTCGAGCGCGCCGGCGCTCATCGCGTTCCCGGGCGCGACGGCGCAGGCGGATGATCCCGCGCAGGTCTTCGCGTGCCGTGGCGATGATGTCCACGCTCGAGTCGGGGTCATCGACCCAGCGAACCGGCACCTCGCAGATTCGCAGACCGTCCTGTTGGGCGAGATACAGGAGCTCGGTGTCAAAGAACCAGCACTCGTCCTGCACCTGGTCGAGCAGCGCCTGGATCACCTCGCGTCGACCGGCCTTGAACCCACACTGCGCGTCTGAGAACTCGGCGTCGAGCGCGAGGCGCAGCAGACAGTTGTAGGAGCGTGAGATCAGCTCACGCACCAGGCCCCGTGTCACCTGTGAGCCGTCTATCAAGCGCGAGCCGATCGCGATCGCGGCCTCGCCGCGCAGCAGCGGGCCCAACAGCTCATCGAGCGCTCCGAGGTCCGTGGAGAGATCGACGTCCATGTAGCAGAGGACATCCGCCTGAGCGGCGCTCCAGGCGGCCCGCAGCGCGCGGCCTCTCCCCTTCTGCTCCAGGCGCATGTAGCCGACACGCGCGAATTCACGAGCGAGCCTCGTTGCCAGGCACCTCTGTCGCGTCGGTGCTCGCGTTGTCGGCGATCGTGATCTGAAAGTCGTGGTCGAGATTCTCGGTCATGTGCTCGTGCAGGCGCAGGACGCTCGCGCGCAGCACACGCTGCTCGTTGTGAACCGGTATGACGATCTCGACGTGCGGATGGGTCCTCTGTGTTTCGGTGAGAATTCTGCTCAGCGGATCAGAGTCGCCGCTGCTTTGGATATCGGTGTGTGAAGTGGCCATGAGAACAGCCTCGCCGATCGGTGTATGAGGCATGTGAGTCCCGCCTAAGAGAAGTGTCGGAATCGTTCGCCTGCTCGCCGGGAAGCCCTCGCTCGATCGCGGCGTGTCGCCTCAGCCGGCTCTCGACAGTGCCGCGGCGCGTCCCTGACAGTCATACAGCGTCCCGGCGGTGGTGGCGGAACCCGTATTGACGAGCTGACATGCCTTTGCGGCGGCGGCCATCGCGGCTTTCGCGCCGGGCCTCGTTTCAGCGGGCGTCTGAATGCCGGCGGACCCGCCCGAGCTTTCTTCCTCGAGCACCCAGCGGATGTGCCCGGAGCTCACCTCGTGCGCGATCCAGGCGACGCTGACATCGCTCTCGCGACCCGAGAACCCGCCGATGCCGGCGACATCAGCGTTGCTCGAGATGATCGCCTGAGCGGCGCTCGACTGGCTGGACACGGCGATCGTGCCGCCTCCGTGAGTCTTTGTATAGGTGAGGACCTTGGTGAGTGAGGCATCGCTGCCGAACATCCCGCCGCCGCCGAAGCCTCCAGGGGATGCTCCGCCAGAGCCAGAACCAGGGCCAGCGGCCCGGCCCTGAAAACCGCCGGAGCCACCGGGCACGAGCACGGGAGCGGCTGCTTCGACGGAGGGTGGGCCCCCGGCCTGGGCTTGCGGCGGTTGCGTTGGAGCGCCACCGGAGACGTTGCCGAATAGCTGCGGCCCCGCGCCGGGGAATCCGCCACGCCCTCTGCCCAAATGTCCGCGCCCGCCACCGGGACCTCCGGCACCGCCCATCGCCAGACCCTGCGGACCACCGGAGGGAAACGTCGAGCTGGTTGGGTAACCGAGCGTGTCGGCCGCCCACATCGAGGGCGCGATGAGCAGCGCCGCAAGCGCCCCGGCGAGCGCCGAGGAGCGAACGGCGCGCTGGCGCAATCCGATCAGCGCAAGAGCCGCGATCGCTCCAACCGCGATCAGCACTGGGGCAAGCCAGGACAGCTGACCGGGATAGTCGTGCAGTACGAGCAGCTCGGTCGTGGTCGCAGCCGCGATCCCAAGCGGGCCGTAGATTCGTGGATTCAGCGCGCCGCTCGTGAGCTGTCCCGCTCCCGCGCCGACGAGTGCGGCTACGAACGGCGCCAGCAGCGAGACGTAGTAGGGATGGAAGATGCCGCTGGCCGCGCTGAACAGGATCGCCGTGACGAGGAACGAGCCGCCGAGGATCATCAGCAAGCCGGTACGTGGATCTGATCGACGCAGACGGCTCGATATGAGCATCCCCGCGCCGCACAGCAGCGCGAGGCCGAGCAGCCAGCCGGCCTGCCCGCCCAACGCCGAGTTCAGCAGACGCAGCGGGCCCGGGTTACCGCCGAAGATATTGCCGCCGCCGATCGCGCCGGGACCGCCAGCCTGGCCGTCGACGCGACCGAGACCGTTGTATTCGAAGATCAGAGAGAGAACCCTGTTGTCGCTCGTGCCCGAGATCCAGGGCCGGTCAGCCGCCGGGGTGAGTTCGACGAGCAGCGGCCACGCGCCGCCGAGGAGCAGCATCGCGCCGCCGCCGGCAAGCAGTTGCCGCAGTGCATGAAGGCGGCCTCTGGGCGCGATCCACAGCCATGCCGCGACGATCCCCGGCACGACGACGAGCGCCACCAGCATCTTGGTCTCGAAGCCGAGCCCGACGGCCACTCCGGCGAGCACGATCCACCTGGTTCGATGGTCCTGCAGCGCCCGGCCCGCGAACCACAGCGCCGCCATGCAGCACAGCACGAGCAGCGCATCCGGGTTGTTGTGACGTGACATCGCCACGGTGATCGGAGTGAGCGCGAGCACGAGACCCCCGACACATCCGGCGACCCGGCCGAGATGGCGCCGCAGGAGGTCATATAGCAGCACGACGCTGCCGATGCCCTCGAGCGCCTGCGGTACCAACAGGCTGAGCGAGTGATAGCCGAAGATCCTGACCGACAGCGACTGTATCCACAGAGCCAGCGGCGGCTTGTCGACAGTCATCACGCCACTCGGGTCCAGCGAGCCGAACAGAAAGTCATGCCAGCTACCGCTCATCGAGCGAACCGCCGCGGCGTAGTAATCGTTGGCCCAGCCGTTGCTCGAGAGTGCCCACAGGTTCAGGATTCCCGCCAGCAAGATCAGAACCACCAGCTCGGGACGGGCGTCGCGAACCATCGCCAGCCAGCTCAGCCGCTGGCGTGGACGGGCGCGGGCGCCACCACCGGTGAACGCCGCGTCGGCCACCGCGGCGGGGACATCGGCGGAGCGTGACGCCGTGACTTCAGAGGCGGCGAGCAGTGAGCGCGGTGATTTCACAGGGAAAGCATCGGGGGCCCGCGTCTGAGCAACGTGTGAAGAACCTCAATGTTCCATAAGGAGAGAATGGCAGCTCCTCTGCATCCCCCCAGCAGAACGCGCCGGTTCTCCGCAAACCATCGTCCCAACGTTTCATGCACACCTCTGGACAACCGAGAAGTCGCCGTCGTCATAGACGATCACGCCGCCGTGGGGCAGCCACTGCATCGCCCGCTCGGGACCGCTGAGAACCGCGGCCTTGGCGCGAATCTCTGCCTCTAGGGCGCTCGGCGCAAGCGCGGTCGCCTGCACAACCCCGGTGAACGCGGCCCTTCCGGTGGACGGATCGAGCAGGTGATGGGCCGGACATCCACGGTCATCGAGCCAGCTGCGCCTGCTGATTCCGCTGGTCGCGATGCCACCGTCGCGCAGCTCATACTCGTGCAGAACCTCCTCACCGAACGGGCTGGCGACACCGACCAGCCGGGACATGCCCTCGCTTCCGCCGACGCGCAGGTCCCCGGCGCAGTCCACTCCATAACCGGCGGTGTCCGCGAGCGACTCGCCGAGCGTATCCGCGAACAGGCCCTTGGCGATACCGCCGCTGTCGAGCCTCACACCGGGCGGGCGCTCGACCATGCGCCCGCCGTCACACAGACGGACCTCGCCGAAGCGACTGGCGGCGCTCGGTGCCGCCGGCGCCCTGCGCACGGTGAGACCGAGCGACAGCTCGAGCGGCAGCGAGCCTTCGTGATCGTGGGTGTATCCGGCTCGCTCGATCTGCCCCAGCAGCGTCGGGTCGACCAGCCCATCGGTCATTCGCGCGGCGCCGAGAGCCGCCTCGATGAAGCGCGCCATCATTTGGCTCACCGGCACCCTCACGCGTGGGTCCGCGTTCAGCCGGCTGAGCTCGCTGCTGCGATCAAAACGAGTGAACCGCCTGTGCCAGGCGAGCAGCCTGCGCTTGGCGTCGCTGAGGGCCCTGTCGCTGCCCGGGGTGGCCGGCCCGGGAGTGACCCACACACCGCACCGACCGCCGAAGCAGGCAAATGTCTCTCCGTACTCCGTGGCGGTGCGGCGTGTTCCGGTGACAGCGCTCACGACTGGCTCGTCGTCATCGGCGTCGCGGAGGATTTGGCGCCGGCCGATTCCGAGCTTTCAGAGGATCCTTCGGATTCGCCCGAGCTGGAGACGGTTTCGCCCGCGAGCGCTTCGCTCGATTTCGCCTGGGTGGACGTCGCTTTGGCTTCCGTGGCGGAGCTCGCTTTGTGGCTCGTGAGCGTCGTCGATTTCACAGCCGTACTCACATCGGCCGCGTCGCGACGGGCGTTCGCGCTCAGAGCCGGATCCTTGCCCTCGACGAGGACGCCGAAGATCGTCAGCCAGCAGGCGAGGAACAGGCAGACTGCGCCAGCGGCGATCCTGACGCGGATGCGCCGGATCCCGGCTCGGCGCGCTCGCAGGCGCTGCTGGCCGCGTTGGCGCTTGTCTGCAACAGACCCGGATGACTCCCGGCCTGCGGGCTCTGCTGGGGTCGCTTTCTCGGCCATCTGCGCCACCTCCTTGGAGCGGGCTGCCGGCAGGGTGTGCGAGAAGGGCGAGTATCAGCTCGGGGGCTGTGCGGCGGCTAACGCGAATGTAAGCGGCGCGTATGAGCTCCTGGCGGCCGAGAGAAGCCAAGCGGCGCTGATCGTGGCGTGGGCCGTGCTTTCTAGGCGTTGATCAGCAGTTCGGGACCGGGCGCGGATATGTGGAGGAAGACACCCATGTGCTGGGTCTCTGAACCCGGGCCGCGTCCTGAGATCAGCGCCTCGCAGCAGGGCAGCCTGCGAAACCTGGCGAGCCGGCGCAGATATGGGCCGTAGCTGACGGCGTCAGCGCGCGAGAGATATCCCACGAGGCGCCGCTTGATCTCCACGCGCACGGCGTTTGGATCGTGCGGGTTGTGAGGCTCGAGCACGAGGATCGCGGTGCACTGGTGCTGTATCTCCTTCCACTCGTGCCGGCCTGTGATGGCGATCAGGGCGGGCTGGTAGAAGGACTCCCCAACGACCGCTACACGGCCATGATCGGCCAGGCGCACCAGCTTCCACGGCCGCACCGCCAGCCGCCGGCGTTGCCGGGGCGCTTGTGCTGTGGCGGCCTGGATTACCGCTCGGCGGTACTGGAAGCGCAGTCCCGTCGAGGACGGGTCAGCTGGCACGTGCGTGTGGCCCAGCGTCGTCGCCGTCTCGCTCGGGCTCGTGCGGCCGACGGCGATGGGGGGTTCACGGCTGGCTGTCTGTTGGCGCGTTGACATCTGTGGCTTGTGATTTTGGGAGGTGGCCGTCGGGCCGCTCGATCAGGTCGATCGACTGAGAGTAGAGAGCGGTTGTGCCGGGACAGTGCAGCGAGCGGAATAGCCGCCGGCCCGGCCTGCGCGAGCCTCAGGCGCCGCTCACGATCGCCGTGTCATCGGTCGCCGCTAGCGCACCGATCAAGGCCCGATGCGGTCCCAGAGGCCGCACCTCGATCGCATCCAGGCGCGGATCCGCCAGGCGCGGGGCGGTGAGGGCGTCGCGCAACTCCAGGCGCGGCAGATTACCCGCGAGGCCACCGCCGAGCACCTTGGCGGCGGCCTCCTTCGCGGTCCAGTGAGCCAGGAACACCTGGTTGCGGCGCTCCGCCGGGAGCGCGAGCACGAGGCCCAGCTCAGCCGGTGTGAGCACCCGCTGCACGAGTCCCGCGGTGACGTGCCGATCGAGCAGCTCGATATCGACCCCGACCGACCGTGCCTGGCTGACGGCAATCGCCGCCCACCGCCCCGTGTGGCTCAGGCTGAACGAGAGTCCGCGCGTCGAAGCGAGTGCCGGCTTACCGTCGCGGCCAGTGAGCATCTCGACGCTGGCCGGCTCGAGCGCGAGCTCTTTGGCGAGTGTCTGGCGCAGTGCCGCTCTGGCCAGGATCAGCCTGCGGCGACGCCGCGGATCGATCACCGACCGACAGCGCTCCAGCTCCGCCGCGGGAAGCATCTCGCTGGCCTTCCGCACACCGCCCGGCGTGCAATCGAGCTCGATGATCCACAGGCGAGCGCTCTTGCCCGCGATCGCGATCGGCGGGGCCTGCCCAGACGCGCGGCTCGCCGCCGCCAGAGGGGAACCGGATGCAGGCAAAGACCGCATGCTCCCCTCACACGATAGGCACCGCCCGCCGGGAGCGTCTGCGGCCCTCTGTGCTGGAGTCGGCCACTTCCGGCTCACAGCCGGTTCGCGGACCGCCAGGCTCTGCCACTAGACTGTCAGCCCCCACAGATTCGGATATTCGCGATGGCGCACAGCACATCCACACTGCCCGAGACCGATGCGTTCCCGCCGGCCGGCGAGCGAGGACAGACTGAGTCCGAGCCTGTCTTTCAGAGCCTCTCCGGCGTACCCGTGAAGGAGCTCTACACGCACGATGATCTGCCGGACGGCGTGGGCGGTGAGCACGATCCGATCGGCCGCCCCGGTGAGTATCCGTTCACGCGCGGGGTGTATGAGTCGATGTACCGCGGGCGGCTGTGGACGATGCGCCAGTTCGCGGGCTTCGGCA
The DNA here is from genome assembly GCA_963776185.1 of uncultured Solirubrobacterales bacterium. Classification (GTDB taxonomy): domain Bacteria; phylum Actinomycetota; class Thermoleophilia; order Solirubrobacterales; family Solirubrobacteraceae; genus Palsa-744. Next base: position 243,409 of record CAVZLM010000005.1, on the reverse strand, counting down.
CGAGCGAGGAGACCAACGAGCGTTTCCACTACCTGCTCGATCACGGTCAGACGGGGCTGTCCACCGCCTTTGACATGCCCTCCCTGATGGGGCACGACTCCGATCATCCGCGCTCGCTCGGCGAGGTGGGACGCGAGGGCGTCGCGATCGACACGCTGCAGGACATGCGCACGCTGTTCGCGGGGATAGACGTCGGCAAGGTGTCGGTGTCGATGACGATCAACGCGCCGGCGGCGATCATGCTTGCCTTCTACGTGGCGGCCGCCGAGCTCCAGGGCGCCAGCGCCGAGCATCTCGCCGGCACGATCCAGGCTGACATCCTCAAGGAGTACATCGCCCAGAAGGAGTGGTGCTTCCCCGTCGATCCGGCGATGCGGCTGTGCGGCGACATGATCGAGTGGTGCACCCGCGCGATGCCCCGCTGGCACCCGATCTCGATCTCCGGCTATCACATCCGTGAGGCCGGCTCGACCGCCCAGCAGGAGCTCGCGTTCACGCTGAAGGACGGGTTCACCTACGTCGAGCAGGCGATCGAGCGCGGCCTGGACGTGGACGACTTCGCGCCCCGTCTCTCGTTTTTCTTCAATGCGCAGATCGATTTCTTCGAGGAGATCGCCAAGTACCGGGCCGCGCGGCGGATCTGGGCGCGTGAGCTGCGCGAGAGATATGGCGCCAAGAATCCGCGCTCGTGGTTGATGCGCTTTCACACGCAGACAGCGGGGGTGTCGCTGACCGCCCAGCAGCCGCTGAACAACATCGTGCGCACCACGATCGAGGCACTCGCCGGAGTACTCGGCGGAACCCAGTCGCTGCACACCAACAGCTACGACGAGGCGCTCGCGCTACCGACCGAGCAGGCGGTGCGTGTGGCGCTGCGAACCCAGCAGGTGATCGCGCACGAGACCGGCGTTACGAATACCGCCGATCCGCTCGGCGGCTCCTACTTCATCGAGGCGCTCACCGATCAGATGGAGCAGAGCGCCTACGAGTACTTCAAGAAGATCGACGAACTCGGCGGGATGGTCGCATCGGTCAAGCGCAACTACCCCCAACGCGAGATCGCCGACGCGGCGTTCGTCCTGCAGCAGGAGATAGACGCCGCGGAACGGGTCGTCGTCGGTGTCAACCGCTTCACAGAAGACGACGAAGAGCCGATTCCCACCCTGCGGGTCGATCCGGCGCTCGAGCGCAAGCAGATCGACCGGCTACAGAGCGCGCGCGCCAAACGCGATGGGGCAGAGGTCGAGCGCACCCTCGGCACGCTGCGCGAGGCGGCGGCGCACGAGGATCACAATCTGATGGAGCCGCTGCTGGACTGTGCCCGCGCAAACGCCTCAGAGGGGGAGATCATCGAGTCCCTGCAGCGGGTCTTCGGCGCCTACACCGAGACGCCCGTCTTCTGAGAAGCGGCCGATCGCGCCAGCGGCCTTCTCAGCCGCCAGCCAGGACAGCGACCGGGCGCTGGTGTCGTGTCCCGGCAAAGCACCCGTGCAACGTGCGGTTGATCCGCGCGGTCTGGTCTAGGTCCAATGCCGTCTACTCAAGACCGGAGCCGGCTTGCGCTATCTTGTGGAAAGGAGCGGCCAACCAAGATCCGACTCCGGCTTTCGCAGCCGCTGTCCAACTCGGGCGTCTCCCTGGCTACACGGGGCCGCGCCTGCTTTCCGCGCTCAGCGGGACGTCAAGCGTCCATCTCTCGAGAAGCCCGCGACGGAGTGAAGGCGGGTCTCGGCTAGCGTCCGCAGCGTCGCGTGGCGAGCCTGGTCGGGTTGCCGAGGGGCGCTCGACCGGCCGCTGGCAATGAGTTTCCTTCTCTGCGACAGTCTCCGAGCCTATGACAAAGACCTCTGCTCACCTTTCAATCTCGCTCGACGGCTACATCGCGGGGCCGAACCAGGATCGCGAGAACCCGATCGGTATCGGTGGCCTCGAGTTGCACCAGTGGCACCTCGCTGAGCCACTCCACGAGGGAGACGCTCGCTCCCGGGAGCACCTAGCCAAGCAGCGCGGTGCCTACGTGATGGGCCGGAACATGTTCGGTCCGATCCGTGGCGAGTGGGACGAGGACTGGCGCGGGTGGTGGGGTGACGAGCCGCCCTACCACGCGCCGGTGTACGTGCTCACGCATTACGCCCACGACCCGATCGAGATGGACGGCGGGACGGTCTTTCACTTCGTCACCGACGGTTTCGCCGCCGCCCATGCACAGGCGGTGGCCGCCGCGGGCGAGCGCGAGGTGTTGATCGCGGGCGGTGCCTCGACCGTGCGCCAAGCGTTCGCAGCGGGCGTGCTCGACGAGCTCGTGCTCGACATCGCGCCGGTGCTACTCGGGGACGGCGAGACGCTGTTCGAAGATGTGGAGGATCCAGGGCTCGAGCCGGTCGATGTGATCCACTCGCCGAAGGCGACGCACGTCACCTATCGCATAGGGCGGTAAACGCTCCCGGCCCGATCGCTCGCGCCAACTCGGCGCGGTCGCCCGCGCCCACGACGAACTACTTCGTGATCTCCACACCCGCGGCCCCCGATCCTCACCCTGGCGGGAGCCTCGGATCCGCGCAAGGCGAGAGCTGCCGCCTGACGATCAAGAGTCGCGCGGTATAGCGGAGACGGGGGCGGATCGATGATCGCTTACGCTCCACGCTGCGATCGCGTGACCGCACCGTCCGAGGTATCAGTTCATGTCAGCGCGGATGCGCCTGTAGCGCTCGTAGATCACCCGCGAGCCGAACGTCCTGGTCTCGATCAACTCCAGCTTGACGTCCGCGGTAACCGGCGGGAGGAACGGCGTGCCGCCACCGACGATGATTGGATGGCGGAACATGCGCAGCTCATCGACCAGGCCGAGCTCGATCGTGGTCGTGGCGAGGCCGGCGCCGCCGATCTCAATGTCCTTGTCAGTCGCGGCGAGTGCGGCGGCGACCTCCTCCTCCACCGCCCCCTCGGCGAGCCGAGCATTGCCCTGGACGCTGTCGAGTGTGCGACTGAAGACGACCTTCGGAAGCGCGCACCAGACATCGGCGAACGCGGCATGCAGCTCGGTGTCGCGCAGCGACGGATCGGTCTCCCACACCAGCATCGTCTCGTAGAGCTTGCGACCGCACAGATGGCAGCCAAGCTCGCGCACCCGCGCCAGATGGAAGCCAAACAGCTCCTCGTCAGGGACAGTCCACCCGAACGCGCCCTCGCGGTCAGCGATGAAGCCGTCAACCGAAACGCCCATCGAGTAGATCAGCAACGCTACAGATCGTACCCGCCCCGTGACCGGCTCGGAAAAAGGGGGTGGCATAGGGACGGCTGCCACGCGATCCCAGCATGCCCGAGCCCACACAAGAGCAGGACTCATACGTGAGCTGCTCGCCCGTCCTGCTTGTCGCCAGAAGCACGACGCGTCCCCGCAGCGCGCGGCCCGGTCCGACCGAAAGGCGCCGGCCCTCCCGCCTTCCGCGCAAGGCTGGTCTTGGGCCCAGCCGTCAGGGGGTGCACGCGCCGCTGAGATGCGGGTGTCAGTCGATATCTACGCTGGGGAACAGGTCGATCCCCTGGTCGGCCGCATGAGCAACCAGCAGCTGGCTGACGAGCGCGGACAGCGCGGTGCGATCCGATGGCGACAATCGGTTCAGCAGCGCGCCGACGTCCGCTCCGAACTGCGACGAGGCCTCAGAGACGAGTGATCGGCCGGCCCCGGTGAGACTGACCAGAACGGCACGTCCGTCGGCCGGCGAGGGAGCGCGTGTGACCAGGCCGCGGCGCTCGGCGCGCTCGACCAGCCCGCTGACGCTGGACTTGTCGAGGGCCAGAAGTTTGGCCAGTTCGTTCATGGTCGGCCGGCGGTCCCGGAGCACGCCGAGGAGCCGTGTCTGGATGATCGAGAGGTCGTACTCGGCCGCACGGTGCTCAAGCATGCGATGGATGAGGAATGAGAGCTGAGCCAGGCCGTCGACGGGGCTCAGCTCCCGTGTCGCCCCGGTTGCGGACCGATCGGCTGGTGGAGGTCCCATGCCGTCAATGTACTTGATTTAGTCCGTGCCACCCACTAAAGTAGTACGTAGCACGAACAAAGGCGATCCGGGCTCCGCCCGCAGGAGGAAATGAACCATGGCGAAGATGAACGCGGCAGTGGTGACGTCGTTCGACCAGCCGCCGCATTACCGGCAGTTTGAGGTCCCGCAGCCGACCGCTGGCGAGCAGCTACTCGTCGATGTTCTCGCCGTAGGCTTGCACCCGCGTGTCCGCAGTGGCGCCGCCGGTGCCCACTACACGAGCACCGGCAGGCTGCCGATGATCCCCGGCATCGATGGAGTTGGCCGGCGGCCGGACGGCAAGCGGATCTACTTCGTTGCCGACGACGACGTCATGGGGACGATGGCGGACAAGGCCCTAGTCGATGAGCGGCGCTCGATCGAACTGCCCGACGACGTCGACGCCGCGACGGTCGCCGCCACCATGAATCCAGCGATGTCAGCCTGGGTAGCCCTGCGCCTCCGCGTTCCGATCCAACCCGGGCAGAGCGTCCTCGTACTCGGAGCCACAGGCAACGCCGGAGCGATGGCTATCCAGGTGGCCAAGCTACTCGGTGCCGGACCTGTGGTCGCCGCCGGGCGCGACCTCGAGCGGCTGAACGCGCTCACCGCGGTTGGTGCTGATCGGATGGTCCAGTTGACAGACGACGCCAACGCGACCGGCAAAGCGCTAGCCGACGCGGCCGCCAATGTCGACATCGTCATCGACTACGTGTGGGGGAAGCCGGCACAGCAGGCGATCATGGCACTGCTTACCGCCCGGTCTGACCGCAGCCACCAGCTGAACTGGATCCAGATCGGCGCGATGGCCGGGCCGACGATCGAGCTGCCCTCGGTCGCACTGCGCTCAGCGAACCTTCGACTCCAAGGCAACGGCCAAGGAGCCGTGTCGACCGAGGCGTATCTCGCCGAACTGCCGTCCCTCGTCGATCAGATCAACGCCGGCACGATCGCGCTAAAAGCAAACGCGAGGGCGCTGTCGGACGTGGAAACGATCTGGGCCAGCACAGACGGGCCCGGCGAGCGGGCCGTACTAGTGCCCTAAGCGCGGTACCGGCTCAAAGCAGCGGCGAGGAAACTGAGCTGCCCGCGCGCTATGTGTTTGTCATGATCGGGGCTGACCCCCACACGGCCTGGCTGGAGGAGACCGTGCTTCGGGATCGTCGCGGCTTCATCCCCACCGGGGACGAGATCTCGGCTGCTGCGCTGTCAGACAACGACTGGGCCACCCGGGGCCGAGGCCCTTATCTGCTTGAGACCAGCCTGCCGGGTGTGTTCGCGGTCGGCGACGTGCGGGCCAACTCGGTCAAGCGTGTTGCGACCGCGGTGGGAGAGGGCAGCATGGCCGTGACCTTCGCCGAGCAGTACCTCGGACAGCTCGGATCATGAACCGACGTCAGAAGGAGGAGGCGGCCCCGCTGGTGCCGAAGACACGGCTCGCATAGCCGATGATGTGGAGGCCGTCGACAGCGGAAAACCCAAGCGCATGGTCAACGGCGCCAAGAACGTCACGGACTGCCGCACGCTGGCCAAAGTCGGATTCTCGAGGAGGTTGTGGAAATGACGGTCTATGACATCTCAAACCCGCACGACCTGCGAGTCGTGCTCGGCAAACCCAGCATCACTACGGACGAGGTCGACTCCTTCATCGCTGACGCGGACGCAGACCCGGCGGTCAAGCTCAGACTCCTGGAAGACGTGGAACCACAGGGCTACGGACCGCAGGGCGATGCGTGATGGCCACGAGAGACGAGACGCGCCGGTCCCATGGCGAGACCGCGATCCCCAGCCAAAATATGGTCGATCACGGCATCGCGGAGTGCGAGTGCAGACCGACTCGCTCATCCCGCGCCCCGCATGCCGCGCGAGACAGGGCGGGGCGACCAGCGGTCCGGAAGGTGCGTGCCGACACGAAAGCTGGGCCGGTTCTGCGAGCGATCGCGCGGGTGACGGACCGGCCGTCGCTCGGTGGAGAGTTGTCAGATGCCCTCTCGGTCGTTGCGTTGGTTCGCGCACATTGGCCTGAAGGCCAGAACGGATCACCAGATGCGGACTCGCGTTACGCCCGCGACGTTCTCGGCCCCGGGACGGCTCGTCGAAGGAGCGCGAACAGCGCCTCAAAGTGTCGCTCAGCGGCCGCTTCGTTGTGCTCGCCAGTGTCGGCCATCGTGTAGCCGTGCTGCGCACCTTCGTAGATCTCACTCGTATGGCGCACGCCGGCGTCGTCCATCGCCTGATTCAGCGTCGCGATGTTCTCCGCGGTCATGCTCTGGTCCTCGTCGGCGTGACCCCAATAGACCTCCGCGCGGACCTGGGGCGCGAGCAAATGAGCACTTACCTCTCCGTCGCTGACCATCCGACCTGCGTGAAAACCGCCGCGCGGCAATGCGATCGGGGTGTGCGGCGGCGATCGTCCAGCCCAGCCAGCCGCCGAAACAGTAGCCGGTAACCCCCACCGGTCCGTCGGTCAGTTCCGCGAGCTTGTCCAGATACGCGCCGCCGTCCGCCGCTACGGCGGCTGGGGTGAGCGCGCCCATCAGCGGACCGAGCGCACGGAACAACCGGCCGCGCGACTCAGGATCGTGGAGGTCGGGCGTCTCCCACAGCGGAGCGCGTCCGCCCCGTTAGAACACGTTTGGAGCGAGCACGACGTAGCCCTGGGCGGCGATCCGATCGGCCATCCCCTCGATCTGCGCCCGCAGCCCGATCGCATCGATCATGAACAGGACGACAGGGTGCGCCCCATCGCCGAGCGGCTTGGTCAAATAGCAGTCGGCGACCCCGTCGGGTGTCGCGACTTCGATAGTTGAGCCATTCATGACCCCAGTTTCGCAGGCTTTGTTCTCGTGCCATTTTGGGCCGCGCTACCGCAACGGCGCGCCGTCGGGCTGGTCGTGATAGCTAGCGATGCACGTCGTTAGTGTGTAGCTGGCTGGTGGTGCGAGCCAATGGTTCCACACTTACCCTTCGTCCCGATCAAACCGTCGACCAAACCCTCGCCAAAGCCAACAGCCCCAGGCCAGGAGGCCCAATGCATCGCGGTGAAGTCTGGTGGGTTGATTTCGACGAGCGGCGCCCCGTTCTACTGCTCGGCGATGAGGAACCCTCGGGCTTTCGGGCAATACTAGTGGTCGCTGCCGCCCCGACGGACATCACCGGCGTCGCGTTGGAGGTCGCCGTAGGCAACGTCGAAGGACTGCCTTTCGAAGGCGTCGTGCGCGTCGCGCTTCCGCGTCCAGGTCTCGTCCCGTGCACCTGGCTGACGACGCTGTCCCGTTCAGATCTCCTCGAACCAGCGGGCGCCATTCCCCTAACGAAGCTCGACGAGATCACGGAACTCCTCCACGTCGCTGGACTCGATTACGCGCAAGCGAAGAGTGGGCCTGAGTGAGTAATGCCGGCTACGTCTGCTTCTCATTCGCCATGCCCGCAGCGTCGCGTTCTCGCTCGGAAGCGCCTTCGGCGGCCTAACTAATGCTGGCCGCAGGCACCAACACCGGGCATAGCTCCCCAGTCGACGGCGCCTAAACTACGGCAGCACTATAGGCATTGCGGCAATGGCGCTCACGGCGATCACCAGCATCGCTCTCGCCCGCCAACAAGCGCCCAAGATCACACCGCCCGCGAGGTAGCCCGGGGACGCCTCGGAAGATAGGCAGCCTCCCGCAACCCGAGCGGAGCACCCCCGTCAGCGCGAAGCAGGTGCCACGGCCAGCAGGCTGACCGCCCTCGTATTCGCCAAAAGCAGGCACGTCGTCCGCCCGAGGCGAGACGCATGCCTGGGGACGACGAGCAGCAGCCCGAGCCGACGCCGACGCTGCGCTCGCTCTCCACGCCAAGCAGCAGCCTGTCGGCTGGGACTCCGCTCTTTAAGTCAACGGTATCGGGTCTAGATCGAGGCGGCGGTCTGGATGTAGGGCTCTGCCATCTCTGGCTCGGCGCCCTGCAGCGCGCACGTCAGCAGCCGCCAGAGAGTGGCACGCTCGTCCGAATCGAGCGCCTGCAGAACCTCGTCCTCGATCGTTTCCTGTGCTCGCTCCGCGCCTGTCAGGGCGTTGGCGCCCTCCTCGGTCAGCTCCACCAGGTGCCGTCGGCGATCGCCGGGATCGCGCCGGCGCGTGATGTGACCCAGATCCTCGAGCTCGTTGAGCAGCAGCACGACGTTGTTGGCGTCCATGCAGAACGCGTCGGCGAGCTCCTGCTGCGGGCACGCGTCGTGATCGCGCACATAGCTCAGCGCGACGAGGTAGCGCAACTGCATCCCCAGCAGCTCGTCGCTGCTGCGACGGTAGACCTGCTTGGCCAACCGTGTCAGCAGCACCATCGAGCCCGGAGCGCATGCCCTCTGCTCACCCATATCTGTTGATTTATACACCACCATGCATCACTCGTCACTTTACCACCGATTGTAATTTTCTTGTTGATCATCCCTGTTATATGGATGATCCATGCTACGGTGTTCCCTTCGCTGACCTGGAAGGAGCCACATGAGCAACACGATCACCCCCCGTAGTCCCAACCCAGCACGCCGGGCTAGCCGCCTGAAGAAGCGCGTTTCACCGCGGTCGCCCGGCTCTGAGCTGGCACATCCCGCCGAGCAGGCATACACGGTTGAGCTCGCGCGCGCCGAGCGTGCGCACGCCATCGCCTCCGAGGAGCGTCCCGCGAGCAACGACGAAGCACCGGGGAGCGCCGAGAAGAGGCGCGAGCGCAGACGCTGGATAGCCCTTGCCGTGCTGTGCCTCGGGCAACTGATGATGGTTCTGGACGCGACGATCGTCAATGTCGCGCTGCCGTCGATTCAGCACGACCTGCACTTCACGCAGGCGAACCTCACCTGGGTGATCGACGGCTACCTGATCACGTTCGGCGGCTTCCTGCTGCTGGCTGGCCGCTTCGGCGACCTGGTCGGCCGCAAGAAGGTCTTCCTCTCGGGGCTCGTCCTGTTCACAGCCGCATCCATCCTCTGTGGTGTCGCGGACAGCCAGGCGATGCTGATCGGGGCCCGCCTGATCCAGGGAATCGGCGGCGCGGTCGCCTCGAGTGTGATTCTGGCGATCATCGTCACCGAGTTCCCGCAGAAGGTCGAGCAGGCCAAGGCGATGGGCATGTACGCATTCGTCTCGGCGGGAGGCGGCTCGATCGGCCTGCTCGCCGGCGGCGCCCTGACGCAATCGCTGGACTGGCACTGGATCTTCTTTGTCAACGTGCCGATTGGCGTGGTTGCCTTGCTGTTTGGCTCGGCGCTGATCGAGGAGAACGAGGGCATCGGCCTTGCCGGCGGCGTGGATGTCGCGGGGTCGGCCCTGATCACACTGGCGACCATGTTCGGCGCGTTCGCGATCGTGAAGTCCACCGAATATGGGCTCTTGTCGGCTCGCACACTCGGCATCGGCAGCGTCTCGCTCGTGCTGCTCGCGGCCTTCTTCACGTTGGAGGCCCGGATCTCCAACCCGATCATGCCGCTGCGAATCCTACGGCTGCGGATGCTGATGGGGTCGAGCCTCGTCCGTGGACTGCTGATCACGGGGATGTTCTCGGCGTTCTTCCTCGGAGCGCTGTATCTCGAGCGCGTGCTCGGCTATGACGCGATCGACACGGGGCTCGCGTTCATGCCGCTCACGATCTCGATCGCCGTGATGTCGATGGGCCTATCCGCCAAGGCGGTCGATCGCTTCGGTCCGCTGAACACCTTGGCGGCGGGCCTCATGGGGATCGTCGTCGGCCTGCTGCTTTTGGCGGGCCAGGGCGTCCACGCGAGCTACTTCCCCGGTCTGTTCCTTGCGTTCCTCGCGCTCGGGCTCGGTGCCGGCACCTCGTTCCTGCCGCTGTTGACGATGGGGATGGCTGACGCGCCGGCCAAGGACGCGGGGCTCGCGTCGGGCATCATCAACGTCTCGGTGCAGCTGTTCGGCGCAATCGGCCTAGCGACACTGGGGGCGATCGCAACCGATCACTCCAAGACACTGACCGACAGCGGACATTCGCTCTCGAGCGCGCTGACCGGCGGCTATCACCTCGCCTACATCGTCGCGGCGATATGCGTGCTCGGCGGGGTGCTGGCGGCGTTCCTGGTGCTGCGCCCGCCGGCGGCGAGCATCACTCAGGAGGTGGATGACGTCGACGCCGAGCTCGCGGGCGTGAGGTCCACGATCTCAACCGAGCTGGCGGCATGATCGAGCCACTTGCTCGTGACCTGGTTGACCTGAGCGCCGCAACCCGCGGCGGCGTTCAGGGTCAACCGGCGGGCGGGCGGGTGAGCGAGCTGCGAGCCCGGAGGTCGTTGCCTGCAAGCGGATCAGACCAGCTCGAGAAACCGAGGCTTTCATAGAGCGCGAGCGCTGGCTCGTTGCCCTGGTTGACGTCTAGTTCGATGCGGCCGCTGCCGCGCAGCCTGGCGTGTTCGAATGCGGCCTCCACGAGCGCCCGGCCGACGCCGTTGCCGCGCGCGTGCTCATCCACGTAGAGATCCTCCAGATCGCAGTCGAGCGCGGCGACCGCCAAGCGGATGGGTCACACCCCGGGGAGGTCTGTGTGGTAGCCGTTGCTCGTAGCCGGGGCACCAGAGGACGTGACGATCCCCACGTGCATGGTGACGATTCCCCCGCCGGTGATGATGTAGCGGATGTTGCCCATGCCACAGCTCTCCATCGCCGCGGCAAGCTCCGCCGGTGCGGGGAAGCGGCGCACCGAGCTCGACAGATAGCCATACGCGTCAGGCGCGCCGGCGAGCCGGCCAAGCATTGGGACCGCGCGGTCGAACCACAGATGAAAGAACGTCGAGAGCGGAGCTCGCAGAGGTGTCGTGAAGTCGAGCATCACCACCCGTCCGCCCGGCCTCACGACACGGGCCATCTCCCGCAGCCCCCGCTGCAGGTCGGAGAAGTTTCGTGCGCCGAAGCCGACCGTGGCCGCGTCGAACTCATCATCTTCGTACTCGAGATCGAGCGCGTTGCCGCTTTCGAATCGCAGCTCGGGAGCCTTGGCTCGAGCTCGGACGAGCATCTCCTCGGAGAAGTCGCAGCCGACGACCTCACCGTCCGGTCTGACGCGTCCCGCGAGCTCGATCGTGAGATCGCCTGTTCCCGCGGCGACGTCGAGCACCCGGTCACCCGGTCCGACCTGCGCCAAGTCAGCGGCGCGGCGACGCCACTGGTGATGGAGCCCCGCCGTCATGACCGTGTTCAGCAGGTCATACATCCCCGCGATGCGATTGAACATCGCGCTGACCTGCGCGGCTTGCAGGGTGCCTGGCGCCTCCCCGACGGATCTCCTCGCGGCGGTCATCAACGAGACCCTACCGGTCATTCATTGACCTCAACGATCGCATCGCGGCGAGCAAGCGATGCGATACCGAGAAACAGATCCAGTGCCGCGTGGCCGCAACGTGTTTGCACGACCGGCACAGATAGTGGGGGTGCCATGACCCAGGGGAAGGCCACGACACCCCCGGTGGCCTCGAGCGCCGCGGCACCGCGAGGCCTTCCTGAGCGCCACCGGAGAGTTCTGAGTAGCGCCCAAGCTCATCGTGTGGGTCGCGAAGGCGGCGGCCCACACAGCTTGTCGATTGAAAAGACGGCTAGCTAACCCACCCCCAAGTGCCTTCCTGTTCTAAGCCTCTCCACCCATCGAAACACCGTGACTGCCAGCTTCAAGAGCAACGGTACTCGGATTGGCTAAAGCGTGCCTAATAAGAATTCCACGCTACCGACACGAGCGAAGCCGACGGATGGCGGGAGCTATGAGTGCTCGCAGTGTGTGCGTACGGCTTGGAGCTCCTGCTCGACGATGCTCATCTGCCGCGCGATGTCGGCGTCCGGCGTTCCGTCTACGAACAGGAGCGTGAAGAGGTACTCGCTGCCATCGCCGTTCGGGATCACACGCGAGAATGCTCCGACGCGAGGATCCTTGGCGGCCAGCAGGTCAAACGTGCCGTGCTCGTAGCTGACACGCATCACGACCCGGATCTCATTGCCACCGTTGCCCACCACCAACTCAGTGCCGTCCTGACGTACGGACTCGGCGAAGTTCGGTGCCCACACTGGGAGCTGCTGTGGATCAGCCAGGAAAGTCAGCACTGCGTGGGGCTCGGCGGCGATCGAGATTGCGCGCGTCTCGGAGCGGGCCTTTATAGTAAGCATCAACTGATAATAAGCCTTTGCTTACTGTCTGTCAACTCTACAATTGCCACCAATGGACCGGGAAGACCTCGGCGCGCTATTCGCGCGTGTTACGAACCGCCTGATCCGGGCAGAGAGGCCACTGCTCGCCGTGCACGGCCTGTCGATGTGGACGTACATCGTTCTCTCGGAGCTCGCGCGGCGACCAGCTCGAATGCAGGCCGACCTCGCCAAGGCGATCGGCTACGACAAGACACGACTGATCGATCTCCTCGACGAGCTCGAGCGAGACAAGCTGATCAAGCGTCTCCCCGATCCCGACGATCGCCGTGCGCGGACCGTGAGTCTCACGCCGCGTGGCCGCAAACTGCAGGCCCGTGCCCGGACTGACATCCGCGCGATGGAGGCCGAGCTGCTAGCCGATCTGAGCTCCAGCGAGCGGCGTGCGCTGCTGGCGATCCTCCCACGATTGGCTCACCACGATCACAACGAGTAGAGCCCACGGCCCCCACTGACCTCCGGAGAACTCAGCGCAGACGCCGCTAGCCGCGCCGCGCCTGCGCCTCCATCGTCTCCTTGACGACGCCCGTCCCCTGCGCCATCGCCTCCGCCGTCGCGGTGGCCAACTCGTTGGGCAGCAGATCGGCACTCCACACGAAGCGAGCACCGCCCTCACCCTCGGAGAAGACCTGTGCCACACCGTTGTGATGAGTGTATGGGCCATCGACCATCGACCAGACGAGACGGCGAGCCTCGTCGTCGAGGTCGACGAGCACCTCGCGGGCGACCATGCCGTTGGCGAACGTGACGATCCGGTCCTCCCCATCCAGGCGCGCATCCACGACGAAGCCCGGCACGAGACGCTCGTGCAGCGCACCCCAATCGCGAACCGCGTCCCACACGTCCTCCGGGCTAGCGTCGATCAGGATCTCCTTGCGGATTGAAGCCATCTGTATCTCCCGCCTGCTGTCGTAGTTGGAGAGCCGGCGTTCGCGCGCCGGCAAGGACTTCTCGAGACTCGCAGAAATCTCAGCTGCCGTCTTGGATATTTGTGCTCATCTGGGAGAATTGGCGATGTGCTGAGCGCGCGTACGTTTCTGTCCCGTGACGGCGTCGAGATCGCCGATGTCGCCTGCCGCCACAGACGTGGTCCCGGGCTCACCGACGAGCAGACGGCTGGCCACGTGATCGTGTTCGTGCGCCGCGGGTGCTTCGTTCGCAGCGTTGATGGTGTCGAGAGCCTGCTCGACCCCACCCTGGCCTATTGCATGAATCCGGGCGAGGAGCAGCGCTATGACCATCCGCACGACCGTGGCGATGACTGCACCTCGCTGTCTCTGAAGCCAAGCCTCGTGGCGTCGCTGTGGGGCGGCGAGACGAGGCTGCCGTCGGTGCCGCTGCCTGTCTCGCCCGAGATCGACATCGAGCACCGGCTGATGCTGAGTGCGATTCGCCGCGGCGCCGACTCGCACGAACTCGTGGAGCGAGCGATCACGCTGACAGCCCGGACGCTGGAGCAGATCGACCCGCGCCGGACGGCTGCTGGTCGGCCTTCGGGCACGCGGGCGCGGCGGGCCCTCGCCGACCGGGCGCGCGAGATCCTCACGGCCAGCCCGGAGCGCTCGCTGCCCGAGCTGGCCCGCGAGCTCGCTGTCTCCCCTCACCACCTCAGCCGTGTCTTTCGCGCGGCGAGCGGCCACACGATCTCTCGCCACCGCATGCGCCTACGTGCCCGCGACGCGCTCGAGCGCCTGGCCGGCGGAGAGGACGACCTCGCGCGGATGGCCTGCAACCTCGGTTTCACCGATCAGAGCCATCTCTGCCGCGTCCTGCGCGAGGAGGCGGGAGGGACTCCGTCGGCTCTGCGCCGTCTCCTCGGTTAGGCATACCTGCCGGGGCCGTTGATGATTATTCGTCGTCTCTGCTCGCCGCGCGGTCAGCGAGTCAGCGGCCGGCGAGCGGAGCGACGTAGCTCAGAAACGGCTCGATCTCGAGCTCGCGTCCAGTTGACCGCTCGACGAGCTCGGTCGTGTCGAGCCGTCTCCCGTGACGATGCACCTTCTCTGCGAGCCAGCGTTGGATCGGTATCACCTCGCCGCGGCGAAGATCCTCCTCCCGCGGTCCGATCTCGGCCTCCATCGTCTGCCACAGTTGAGCGGCGATCAGGCAGCCGAGGGCGTAGCTCGGGAAGTATCCGAACGCGCCGGCGCTCCAATGCACGTCCTGCATGCACCCGAGCGCATCGGATGGAACCTCGACGCCGAGCAAACGGCGCATTCCGTCTCGCCAAGCGGCTGGTAGATCTGCGACCGCCAGGGCGCCATCGATCAACGCCAGCTCCAGCTCGAAGCGCAGGATGATGTGCAGCGGGTAGGTGAGCGGATCGGCGGAGACGCGGATCAGAGATCGCTCGACGCCCACCAGCGTCGCGTAGAGATCGGCGGGAGCGACCTGAAAGCCGCCGGCATCGAGCTCGGCGGCGAGCACCTCGGCGAACGCGGGGCTGCGTGCGACGTGGTTCTCCCACAGCTTGCTCTGGGACTCGTGGATCGACATCGACGTGCCGCATCCGAGGTTGGTGCGCTCGAGCGCCTGGTCGATCTGGCGCTCATAGAGGGCGTGCCCATACTCGTGCAGTGAGCTGAGCAGCGACTCGACCTCGCCATCGCTGTAGCGGGTCGTCAGACGGCTGTCTCCCGGGCCCATCCACGAGGTGAAGGGATGCGTCGAGACGTCCACCCGCCAACTCGTCTCCTCGACGCCGATCCGGCTCAGCACGCTCGCTACCGCCGTCTGCTGAGCCGCCACCGGCACTGCGAGAGTACGCGGCGGCGAGTGGACCTCGGCCTCGGCCACCAACGGCGCCAGCTCCAGCGCAAGCGCACCGAACAGACTCCGCAGCTCCTCGGCCCGCAGCCCAAAATCAAAGTCGCTGAGGAGCGCCTCATAGGTGCTCTGGCCCTCCTCGAGGAGGCATTCTCCGTAGGCCCGCGCGAGCTCGACGTTTCGCTGCAGCGCGGGAGCGAATGCCGCGAAGTCGTCGTTTGCCCTGGCGAGTTGCCAGATCTCCTGGCCCTCCGCGTGAGCCCGGGAGCGCTCGACGGCGAGCTCGGCGGGGACCCGCCGGGCCCGTCCCCAGTCACGGCTCGCGAGACGCACGATGTCACGGTCGAGCTCGTCGAGCTGCTGCCCATCGAGATCGGTCAGCCACCCGCCGATCTCCTCGCTCGTTGCTCGCTGATGTGTGAGTCGCGCGAGCGTGCCGAGCTGCTGGGACCTGACAGCGGCGCCCTCGGCGGGCATCATCACCAACTGATCCCAGGTGGCGAGCCGCTCTAGCCCGGCGAGATCGCTGAGCTCTGCCGAGCGTTCGCGCAGCTTCTCGAGGGCAGACACCCGATGAAGTGTACGTGGGCGGACAATTCGGGTGACGCGACCGTGACCAATGAACGCAGGAGCATCGTGCGGTCAGATCGAGGCCGTCAGCTTCCGGCGCTCATCGGCTATCGCTCGGTGTCGAGTTTTGGATAGTCCAAGCGATATACCACTCACTCCAGGCACGGCAAGGACAGGATAAATCCGCTGGTTGGGGCGCCATCGCAAAGGTTGCTCTAGCGAAGTGGGGCGACCGCATACCAGTCTGACTTGAGCTCGGGCGAGCTGTCACAGACGCCACATACGGTGTCGAGGACGACGCGACGCCCGATTTCCTCGCGCACCTTGCGTTCCGTCGCGGTCGGAGCGTGTTGGGTCCAGGTCGCTCTGATCTCGTTGCCGAGCCGCTCAAAACGAACACCACGGTGATCGCCATCGAGCCTCGGCCACAGCAGATCGAGCGCCTCAGCAGGCGCCGCGTGGCCCGAGTGACGACTTATCCTGTACTTCACGCCGCAACTGTACCTCGGCCGCCGGCCACACTGAGCGCTGCCTCCCGGAGCGTGGGGCCTGTGCAGACATCGATGCCGATCACGCGCTCCTCACAGAGCGACTGCAACCGAGCGGAACACAGCTAGCCGTGTGCGGCGGTCCCTCTGCATCCAGAACGGCGGCGCTATCGCGGTCCGACGTGCTTGTTTGGCGGCACGGCAACCGGTGCACCGTGAATCGGTGATCGTCCGCTGTTCACCACAACCCAAACGCGGGTGCGTCCGTCGGCTCACGACGATGTTCAGGGGCGTGTGTAGGTCGCGTACGTGGTGGCGGAGCCGTTGCTGAGGATCAGGTTGTGGCCGCCGTACTCCGACTCGGCGACGCTCGGTGTAAAGCCGGGCAACAGCGAGATCTTTTCGCTCAGCGCATACAGCTGGAACTCGATCGTGCTGGTCTTCCCCGGTTCGGGGCAGATTCCGCCGTAGCCAGAGTGCCCCTGGGTGTCAGAGCCGACGATCCCTTCTTCAGGGGTCTGCCCGGCCGCGACGCCCGTGCTCTTCGGGTTGATGTCACCAACGACCCAGCGAATGCCGCTCGCCGGGCTGTGCAGGCCCGATGTGACATCGATCACGAACAGTACGAGCGCCTTTGCCTTGGCGGGCACGTTGCTCCATTCCAGCGGCGGACTCGTGCCCGCACCGTCGCAGGTGTATTGCTTGGGGATCTCACCGTTGCGTTCAAACGCCGAACTGCTCAACGCCAGTTCCCCCGCGCGAGGTTCAGGCAACTCACCACTCGAGTTCGATGTGGCCGAAGCTGGGCTGGTGGCCGGTGAGGTCGATCCGCCGGACGCTGACGCGGCCCTGGTGTGAGAGCGAGGGATGGAGGACTTCCCCGAGGAGCTGGAGGATCTGGTTGCCGAGCCGCCGGAGGCCGCGGTGGAGGTGTCCGTGGCGGTCAGGTTCGGTTCTTTGCCCTTGCCTGTGTACTCGGAGCAGTCTTCCATGAAGTAGCCCGGATCGCATGTGGTGAGCGCCTTCCAGTGAGGCTGGAAAGCCCTTTCGAAGCTCGCGAGCGCGGCTTTGCCGCTCGATCCACTCTTGCCGGCGCTCACCTTCGCGACAATCCTCGACTTCAGCAGTTCGACCCTGACGATCGCGAGTAGATCGGCTTTTGTCTCACCCGATTTAGCCAGGAACTTCTGCAGAGCCCCGGCCTTGGGGAAGCTCTGCTTCTCGACCTGGGCGAGGCGCTTGCTGACTTCGGCTTCGGTGACAGAGACGTGTTGTGCCGCAGCTTCGCCGAGCATCCAGTCGGAGGTGATCAGGAAGCCGAGCGCCCGGTGAGCGGTGTTGCTCGTGACGCCGCCGGCGGTCTCGACCGCAAGCCAATGTTCATAGCTGGTCTTGGGGATGGGCGTTTTGTCCACGTAGGCAACCGCGCTGATCTTCGCGCCAGATGCTTTGGGCGTGGCGACGGCCGCGGCGGGCGAACCGGCTATTGCCGTCGTCGCTGGTGTTCTTGCTGTTGTGGAGCTTCCACCACAGCCCGCGAGCAACGCGGCGGCCACCGTGAAGATCCCAGCAAGACCAACGTTCGAGCGCATTGCACCAGCCTCTGTATTTGACACCCCGAGATCCTCCCTGTTCATTGCGAGCGCGAGCGTAGCCAGCGTTCCTAAAGAGAAGGCAAAGCTCCAGGATCAAGCCAACTGTGACGGGCCTGTCGCTGGGCGCCAGCTCTACGAGTAAAAACACATTGGCTCAACTTCCGTCTCGTGGGCCACTTCCCGGGCGCCCCGATGAGACCCGGTCTATACAGCGCCTGGCAGGCAGGGCTCGACTAGACAACGCTCTCTTTTTTTGGGGGGGGGTTGAGATGAGGTTGATCCCCTGGAGACACTCGCGCAGAGAGCTACCCAGAGACGTACCGTACGGGCCAGCCCATGAGCCGGTCAAACGCCAGGTCGGTGAAGTGCATGACCGCGTCGTCCGTGGTCCACTGCAGCGTGGACGCGACTACAGGATCCAGGACGCCGGACGGATCGGCGGTGGCGACTTCGAGTGTCAGTTGCGTGTTTCCCACGAAGCGCTCCACGTGGCTTGAACCCAGGCCCACGCGTGCCGTATCCCACAGCGCCGTCCACGTGTGGGTCCCGTAGTCCGGAGAACTCGTGTAGTAGTAGCTCTCGGCGTGGTATGCAGCCCGCTCTGCCGCCGACACCTGCGTCGAGGTCAGACCGGTTTGCAGACCGACGGTGAGCGTGCTCGCCTGCGAGCCGCCGGTCACATAGGTGCAACTGGTGCTCGCGGATGTCGAGGTGACCGTCCCCAGCACGGCCTGCGCGTCGGCGGCAGCTAACAAGGCGCAGGTATTGGGCGCTGTTGTAGGCGGCGGTGCGTCGGCTGCCCCCAACGCCTCGAGCTGTGAGCCGACTGGGGCCGCATAGCTCGTGTCCCCGATCTCCCATGTCAGCGTAGATCCTCTCAACCGCGGCTTGGTTGCCTCGTTGTCCAGGTCAGTGGCGGTGTGGCGCCCGTCGGTGGCGATCAGCCCGCCGCCTTCGGAGTCACCCGGGAACGCGCTTGGGTACTCGCTCTGCTCGTCGCTCTGCACCACCCAGCCATTCGGCGCCAGCCACCAGGGATTGGCTCCGCCGCCGCCGGTATCCGAGCCGCCGGGAGACGCGAGGTTGTTGTAGCTGCCGATGTCGTGGTCGAGCTCGGTGTGCCCCGTGAGTACATCGAACACGTCGAGATGAACTTCGTCTTCGTTTTCGTGGTGGTGGTCGGTGAACCCGACATAGGAGCCCGACGCGACTACCCCGGCAACGCTCTGGTTGGCGACCGAAACCAGGTGATCAGCCCCCACCGCCGGCGCACATGCATAGAGCCTCTTCTTGGCGTCCACCGTCACCTGCCACACCACGGCCTGCGGTCCTCGTGCGAGCACGTGCCCGGCCGACCGGCAGCGTTCGCCATCAGCCGCACGCGAACTGGCGAACGCCGGCATCTGCAGGAGACTTCCACCGCTGAGAAGCACGAGCGCAAAGATCAGGCGCCGACACCGTGGGAGACGTCTCGATTGTGTGCGCTTGACGGCCGAGCCTGTAGGTACTGCGTTGTCATCTGCCATAGACGGCAACGCTACCTCACACGACCACCGGCCGTTTGGCATATCACGCGCTCGGCTGCGGATACCGGGCATCGCCGCCTCGGTGACCTCGCCGCCCAGCTCACGCACCTGATCGTCCGACAGGTGGGCGACCTGCAGCCCAGCTTCTTCCAGCCACGACGACACACCATCCACCGTTCGTGCCACGTTGGCCAGGAAGTGACAAGTGGCCGTAGTACGACGGTAGAGACCACACGGCTGTGATCGCGGTCGTTCGGGTGTCCCGCGGCACCCTGACCCGTCGGATTACAGGGAGCAACCCACGAAAGAAGAGCTCGTGTCAATACTGATCCTCCTCATTGTCATCGGCGCCATCGCCGCGTTTGTCATGCTGCGATCCGGCGAGAACCTGAGGTTTGAGACATCGTGCGACCCACATCGCGTGATCATGGCCGCCATTGGCATCGTCGGCGCCAAGCGACGCTGGCAGACCATGGTAGAAAGCAATCACGGGGCAAGCTTCCAATACCACAGGGGACCCAGAGTGTTGGTCGCCATCGTCTTGCTGTTTTGCTTCGTAATCCCCGGCGTCGTCTACTTGGTACTCGCCGGAAAGCGCGAGTCGCTCGTCCTCACCGTCGACTCCACCACGGCCGGAATGACGATCGTCCAAGCCACCTCCAACGGATTTCGCGGTAAGGCGGCCGGCCGTGCCCTTCAACGATTGGTCTCCGTACCAGCAGGAGCATTGGGTGCTGGGCCACCAGCGCTTACGACAGGCCGCCACTGAAGACATTCGCCCTTGAATTGCAAACGGCAAGGGCACGGAAGCTCTCGCCGCCGCTCCCGAGATCCACAAAGCGACCGTAACAGCAGAACTGCAGCCAGCGCCACAGGTAAACCGTTTGGTATTCGGTGGCCTGGGTAAGAAGTCGTCGATCGGTTTGCCGCTTATCGATTCGGCCGGCCGGATACAGAACCAGCGAGCGTCAGGAGTAGACGCGCCGCTAGCTAGACGATGCGTGCCGCTGCCGGCGTCGCCAATTCACCAATACTCGCCTATCCGCGAAGGAGGAACCCGTGTATCTAGTGTCCAGATGTTTGCGATTTCGCGCCATGGCGCTTTGCTCTAGCGTCGCAATCGCACTGCTAGGCGTACTCGCCAGCGTCAGCCCCAGCCCCGCAATGTCGATGTCGGTAACGGTGAAGGACTCGAGCCCCAGCACCACTAGCAGCTCTGCCTATGCACAGGAGCTCGAGCGCCTGAAGGGAGAGTTCGCAAAGGACCAGGCACACCTGAAGGGAGAACTGGGCAAGGGTCAGAATACGCTCCAGTCAGAACTCGCCGCCGGGCAGAAGAAGCTCGAAGGCGAGCTCGCCAAGGGCGCAGGCCATCTGACCCAGGGCGAAGCGCAGCTCGAGGAAATCTCCGAACAGGGCAGCAGGCGCCTCGAAGGTGAGCTCGAAAAGGGACAGACGCGCCTCGAAGGCGAACTGGCCAAGGGCCAGAAGAAACTCGAAGGCGAGCTCGCCAAGAATCGCAAGCGCCTGGAAGCAGAAAGCGCCAGTGGCGAAAAACGCGTGGAAGAAGAACTGTCCAAGGCCCAGAAGAAGCTGGAAGCCGAAATCAAGAAGAACCAGAAGACCCTCGAAGGCGAACTGGCCAAGGGCGAACAGAAGCTGGAAGAAGAACTAGCCAAGGGCCAGAAGAGCCTTGAAGGTCAGCTCACTAGCGGTGAAGGACAGCTCGACGGTGAACTCTCCAAAGGCCAGAAGAGCGCCGAAGGAGAACTGAGCAAAGGGCAGCAGACCATCGAAAGCGAACTCAGCAAGGGTAAAAGAACGCTTGAAACAACAGCGCAGTCGGCTGCAGGATCGCTGTTGGGCATGCTCTGAGTACCCCACGAACACGAGCTCGAGGTGCTAGGCATCCGCATGGGTGTCTAGCACCTTTCTCTACAGCAGGCTTCCGCTCCTGGGCAGTGCTTAGCCCGGTACTCACCATGCCTCGCCGGGATTCAAGCGTATCTACCACGAGATTTGTTCCCATCCACACAGTCACAGCTGCGTCAGGGCTCGTCTGAGCAGTAGCGGCGGCGGTGATTGCCGCTACGGACCGGTGACCACTCCGGCGGAGCCTTCGGTGTAGCCGTGGCGGCCACCGGCCGCTGTGATCTGGCCGGTGAAGTCGGCGTGGTTGGGCGCCTGCACCAGAATCAGGCCGCCGGCGCCGGTGCTCTGGTCTTCGCCGGGGATATCGCCTGCGGCGCAGGGGCTTTGCAATGCCGGGTCTGAGCCTTCCCCGGCTTGCACGCACCCGGTGCCTCCGTTCGCCTCTATCTCGCCGCTGCCGCTGAGCGTCTGGACGTGGACCGGGATCGATCCGCCAGCGCCCGTGCCGGCACCCAGTTCGTACCAGAACGATTCTTCGATGGTCGGTCCCCAGTCGTTCTCTCCGTTGGCCTCGATCGCACCGTCGAGCACGAGCGTTCCGGCTGTCACGTCGATGACCCCACCGCCGCTGCTGGCGCGCGTCGAGATGACATAGCCGCCACCGCCGCCACCACCGGCGAGGTTCGGGTCTTCGGGGTTGTCGTAGGTGTCCCCTGATTCACTCTTGCCTGTTTCGTGAAGGCCGGGGAGGACAGCCCCGCGCCCCCCGTGCGATCCGCCCGCCGCGTAGGTCGAGACCGTCACGCCCGGGGCGCTCCCGCCTTCCTCTTCTTCCAGACCCGCTCCCGCGTAACCGACACTGTTCGCTTCGATGCTGCTGCCGGCTTGGACTTCGATTTCACCGGCCTTCACACCGAGTGTGGGCGCAGGCAGCTTCGACGGCGGCTGCGATCGTGCCACTGTAGGTCTTCATGCTGGCGTCGGCCGAGGTGGGGAGTGTCAGCGCAATGAGCGGTAACGACACCAAAAACGCCAGCGGCACCTTGGATCTAAAAGGCCCCCATCTCACGTCGCCGAACTCTACTCCCCGTCAGATCCAAAGAGGCACCAGGATCGGCGTCCCTTCTCTCTCGCAGACATAGCCAGGTACAGCTGAAACCAGCGGACTGCCGACGAACGCGTGGCTGCTCCAGCCTGCCCCAGGGCGCGGCGCACCATGGTCACCACCAGCAAGGAGGGGCCCAGACGCATTCTGAGCCTCCTCCCTCTATGCGCCGCGTCGTGTCGACTGGGTTGGTGGCGGCCGCGCCGTTACTTGGCGAGTCGGCGACTGAGCTGCTTGCTGAGCGTCTCTTGACCCAGGATGCTGGGGAGGTAGAAGTAGAACCCCAGGCACAGCAGCCACAAGGTTGTCGCCAGCGTGCGCAGTTCAACCGTCAAGTTGCCGCCATGCACACGCAGGCCACCGAATATGTAGGACATCGCCACCATCAGAACAACCACAGTTGCGACGTCGATCGTTCGGGACATTGCCTGCTGAGTAGATGTGAGCGGTGCGAAGTTCATGGCCATATCCATCCCGTGCTCCTCCCTTCCAAGGACTAGTTCATAACGAACAGGAGTTCTGCGCGTTTTCCTCCCGTTTTGCTCGCGCCTTCGGCGGACCGTGAGAGGCAGCACAGACCTGACCACGATCCAAACCGCGGCCGGCCAAGCGCGGCGACCCTGATCGCGCCGGCACTGCAGATCATCGAGCCACTCATCGAGGTATCGCTCGCGTACGTCGTAAGGAAGCAGATTGCTGCTCGCGCACAAGAACCCATCAGCGCCTGTAACGCGATCGCCTTCACGGCGCTCACGCATCCAGTGGAGGAACCGCGAGCCGAGGGGCTCGACGATAGTAAACACGACAGTCACCAATAGATAGATCACGCTCGACAGAGTGAATCCCGAGGAGATGGCGGCGAATAGCAAGTACCCGAGAGCCAGCGTCACGAACACGCTCCATCCGGAGATGTTGACCTTCACCACATTCGATCTGTCGCTGTCGTCTCTGTCCGAGCCAGAGAATTTGACTTTGAAGCGCCGCGGCCTCATGCGACCCATCCCGGGACGAGCAACCTCAGACCTCGCTCTTGCACAGCGATCGCCTCGCGAGCCGCCAGTGCTCCATCACCAGTCAACCGGTAATAGCGGCGGCGACGACGACCCTCCTGCTCCTGACTGATGTCCTCCCAGCGCGACGCGAGCCACCCCTCGTCCTCCAAGCGACGGAGGATCGGGTAGATCGTCCCGGACGGCAGACCCGAGGCGCGCGAAAGCTCAAACCCGTAGACCTCTTCTGCCGGAGCGTCGAGCAGCACGGACAGCACGAGCTTTGTGTGATGTGTGACCCTCATAGAGTAGAACTCTACATAGGGTCGGGGACGTTGTCAACCCTCCCCCGCACAGGCACCCGGTCACCGAGATACTCTCGCCAACACACGCGAACCGCGCCGACCCAGGTCCAACCCACGCGTGATCAAGCGCAAGATGAGCAAACGAGCAGCCAAGCGACCCGAGCACCGCAACCCACCCAAAAAACCAACGTCGCCGCCCGCAGACGCCATCACCATCACAGCCGCCTAAAGAAACGGTATTGCCATTACACCTCGTCTATCTTCGTCTACCCGAGCGTTTCCTCTTCTTACGGGTAGCGGGACGATTGCTCGTCGTGTCGCCAGGACCCGCTAGCGCTGCACCCTCTCCAGCCGTGCCCGAGCTGACGATCTGGGTGGTAGGCGGGACTCCGATGTGTCGTTTTATGAGGTAGTTCTGCCCTGCCGTCCAGAAGTTGGTTGTGATCCAGTACACCAAGACCCCCGGGGGAAAGGTGTATACGAAGAACACGAGCACGAACGGGAGCGCGAGCATCATCATTTTCGATCCGGGGGCTGCAGTCGTCGCGGATGTGACCAGGACCGAGGCCATCTGCGACGCCAGGTAGAGCACGATCAGCACCACGAGCGCCAGACCTGTGGTGGGAGCGGTGATGTCACCTAGGAACAGGAACCTGGCCGAATGGCGCGCGACGTGGTTGCAGCCGATGGATTGCAGCTTCCCCGAGGGGATTTCACTTGGCCTGGCTACATGGAAGTAACGTTTGAGCTGTTTGCCGCAGATGTCGAGCTTGAGGTTCTTGTGAAGCGCGTAGTAGAGCGACACGAACACGGGAGCCTGCGCAATGAGCGGGCCGAAAGCACCAAGCGGGTGGATCTTGTTCTCCCGGTAAACCGCCATGATCTCCTGGTGCTGGCGCTGCCTGTCGTCCTTGTACTGCTCCTTGATCTCCTTCAGCCTTGGCGCAAGCGTCTGCATCTTGTGCGTTGAGCGCAGCTGGCGCAGGGCCAGCGGCACCAGTAATGCCCGCACCATCACCGTCAGCCCGACAATTGCCAAGCCCCAGCTACCACCAACGATGTGTCCGTGAAGAAATACCAGAATCGACTCGAACCAGCTGGTCGGCAGCGAAAAGAGACTCTGGATGATGTTCGCCAAGATCGGCATCCCTTTGATGAACTGTATAGGTCTCGTTCCTTGTCCGTCTCGGTGGTGCGTCTGGACCCTCGATCGTAGCCTGACGGCTGAATGTGGCGGTGGCGACCGGACGCATGCAGGCGCAACCTGAGTTGCGGTGGCTTGCGCCGGCTGGCGCTACCCACGGGCTGACGGATTACTGCCGCGAAGCTCGCATTCGGTTCTCTGTCGGCTACGAACTCACTGGGCAGGTCCGCACAGCGATCCTGCAGATCCCCGACGAGGACTGGGTCCCAGCATTGGACCAGGACGGCTCAACCCGCAAGAACGGGGAGGTATGTGAGATCACCGGCCAGATCGATCTGTCCGCGTGGCCCGGAGGATCCAGGCTGATCGTACGCCGCGAGCGCCCCCACCCAGGCGCACAACTCGCGTTCACCGACCACGACGGCTGCCGCTTCCAAGCAATCCTCACCGACCAGGACGATGAGGACATCGCGGTCTTGGAGCGCCGCCACCGCCAGCACGCCCATGTCGAGGACCGCATCCGCGACGAGGAGGACACCCGCCTATCCAAGTTCCCATTCAAAGACTTCCAGCTGAACGAACTGTGGCTGGAGATCGTGATGCTCGCGCACGACCTGATCGTCTGGACCCAAACACTGCTACTCGATGGGGAACTCGCCAAGGCCGAGCCCAAGCGGCTGCGCTACCAGCCGCTACACGTCGCCGGACGGCTCGCGTTCCACGGACGCAAAGCCAAACTCCACCTCCAAGACACACGGCGCTGGGCCACCGCGCTCGTCGAAGCATTCGCGAAGCTCAGAACGCTGCCAGCCCCACCGGCTGACAACACCCGGCCCAGCCCGACTCACACCAAATCGAGCAGCCCCCGGCCACGACCGGCGATCACCACCGGGCACAAACCCCCCACAGACCCCCCCCACGACCACACCGAACAACCCTCCAGCACACCACCACACCCAACAAAACCCCTAAACGACTGCCCCCGCGCACCGAACGCGGCCCCGCCGCCACATCCACACACTTACCGCCCGCTCGGGGCTAACATCTAAACCCCGGCGATTTGCCTCACTGCCTAAGCGGTGGGTAGGGATCGTTCCGGGGTTTGTAAGCAACAGAGTAGCATCGCCGATCACTCTCGGAACTTCATCCAGCCTGCCACACATAGAGCTGCTGCGAGCGCGGCTCGCGCCACCCAGATTCGACAGGTACGTCGCCGCGGCGCAGGGTGACACGATCCTCGCGCTCCACCTGTACGAGTGGAACATCCAGGCGTCTTCTTCGGTGCATGGCGCCATCGGACAGTTCGAGGTGCTCCTTCGCAACGCGCTCGACACCCAACTGAGCAAGTATCACCGGACGGTCATCGGCGGCGATGGATCGTGGTGGAACGACCCAGCCATGCCACTGCACGCCGACTTGGCGAACCTCGTGACCGACGCACGCAGGCGCGCGCGTCGGGGCGGTGTCCCAGAAACTCACGGAAAGGTGATCGCAGAGCCGATGTTCGGCTTCTGGCGATTCGTGCTCGACGCACGCCACTCACCAACGCTGTGGGCGCCCGCACTGCGACACGCCTTCCCACACCTCCGACCAAAGGTCCGGACCGATGTCTACGACCGTGTAGAGCGTCTGAACGCGCTGCGTAATCGGGTTGCGCACCACGAGCCCATCCACCAAGTGCCGCTCGAGGATCGCTGGCACGACCTCCTCACCGTCGCGGGCTGGATCTGCCCAACCTCTGGTCGAGCTCGACGCTGCCCATGGTGCTCGCAGCCAAGCCATCGCGTGCAGAGACGCCCGACGACCCCAGTCAGCGTCGCGTCTCCTCCTCGGCCACATCGCTCGAGCGCATCATCAGCTCAGCCGAGAGATTCTCAGATGACCAATCCGGGCTAGGCTCATTGCCCGGACGGACTGACGTGCGCGGCCGAGGTTCAGCCGATCGGCGCCAGCGAGTTGCCCGGGGCGATTTCCGAGCAGTTCTGCGGAGCGGCCAGGCCGAGGAAGCGTTCGGTCAGCCACGGCACAGTTTCGGCCAACCATGGCGCGGCGCCCTCGATGTGGCCGAGATGCTGGTATTCGGTGTAGTGCACGGCGACGCCCTGGCCACAGTACTGACGCGCGAGGCTGCGCACGTCGCCGGCGATCATGACGCCGTCGCCCGGCCCGATTCCCGGCTTGGTCCCAGAGGTGCCTTCGAATTCTTCGCCGCCGTTGCCCTGGCCGATCAGCATCGGCACGGTCGGGTGACCTTCGTGGCCCATGATGAGCTTGTTGGCGGTCTCTACGAAGACCTTGATGCCTTCCGGCGACGGGTATTCGGGCTTGGCGATGTCAGACCAGGTCAGACCGGGGACCGAGGTCTCGTTCGTGATTGAGTCGTGTTCGTCATCTTTCATGAGTTCCTGGCCGTATTCGTTCAGGTAGTACGTCAGGTCGAGGTGGAACGCTCGCGAGAGGCCGTCGAGCGACATCGGGATGATCGATGCCCAGGTCGAGCTGCCTTCGACGTATTTGAGGTTGTGGGCGGGGTCAACGAGCACGCCGCCCATCGATGCGCCAACGATGTCGCGGTTGATTTCCGGCGCATAGGTGGGCGCCTCCTGCGCGGCCCAGCCAGTGGCGATCGCGCCGCCGGAGTAGCCGGCCAGCCCGATCTTGGCGGCACCGGTCAGGCCCGTGGCGGGCGAGCTGAGCGCCGCCCGCAGCGAGTCGAGCGTGTTGTATCCATAGACCGGACCGGCGGAGAAGTCCGCTTCCTCTCCCTCGGTGTCGGGGATCACGACGGTCTCACCAGCGAGTAGTGCGGGGGAGATCAGCACCGACTCGGCCTGTGCGATTTCGCCACCGCTGTGGACGCCGCCGGAAATCGCGTACGAGGGGTCGTCTTCGGTGTTGAGACTGTCGTAGAAGGACTGGTAGGAGATGACCGAGTTGCTGAGTTTCAGCGGCGGCAGCAGCACCGAGGTGACATTGACGGTCGGCTTGCCGAGCTCAGAGGTCGAGCGGTAGAGCAGCTGCACGGCCCTGACGGGCAGTTCGATGCCCTCGATGTGCAAGGCGGTGGTGCGGGTCTTCAGGACCGTACCGGGAGCGATCTTCGCGAGGGGAGTGCTGCCCTGGTAAGCGTAGAAGGGATCTTGCTCCGGGGCGGGCACCGCGGCCCGCGCCACAGGCGCGCTCAGGGCAGCCACGAGCAGCACGATCGACAGCAGGCCCGCGAGGCCGCCTGGAAACACGCGTCCGATCGTACGGCCGATCGCGCTCGACTCTAGCGGCATCCTGACAACGGGCATAACTCCCCTTTGCTCTTTGACTCTTCGCATCCTCGCCAGACGCGATACCCGGAAACGGTGCGGTCCAATCGGCGCGGCTCTCGCGCCCTTACACACCAGAGCACCGGTCGAGCGACTCCGCTTCCTAGACTGCTGTTGTCTGCCGCTTTTGAGAAAGGTTCGCCCGTGGAGCTGGAGATCTGGTCTGACATCGCCTGTCCCTGGTGCTACGTGGGCAAGCGCCGCTTGGAAGAGGCGCTGTCGCGCTTCGAGCACGCCGGGGAGGTGCGGGTGCTGTGGCGAAGCTTCGAGCTCGATCCCGACGCGCCACACGAGCGCAGCGGGGATCGCGCCGTGCGGATTGCGGAGAAGTACGGCATTTCGGTCGAGCGCGCACGGGAGCTCGAGCGAGACCTCATCGCCACAGCCGCGCAGGACGGCCTGGAGTTCCGCTTCGACATCGCGCGCAGCGGGTCCACCTTCGACGGGCATCGGATCGTCCACCTCGCCGCCGAGCACGGCCTGCAGGACGCGATGAAGGAGCGACTGCTGCGCGCCTACTTCACAGAGGGCGAGCTGGTCAGCGACGGGGCGACGCTCGTGAGGCTCGCCGGGGAAGTCGGGCTCGACAGCGCTGAGATCACCGAGGCTCTCGTGAGCGGACGCTTCGCCGAGGAGGTGCGTGAGGACGAGCGGACCGCCGGCGAGATCGGGATCAGCGCTGTGCCGACGTTCGTCCTCAACCGGTCGATCGGCGTCTCGGGCGCCCAACCTCCGGACGTGCTGCTGGATCTGCTGACAGAGGGATGGGCTCGCCAGGAGGCTAGCTCCGCGACGCTCGCGGGCGAGGGCTAGACAGATTTTCGGGACCGACCGGCCTCTCGAGTGCGCATCCAGATCGACCTTTGGTCGGGTCAGTCAGGCGTCACCCGGGTTGGGTAGTCGTGTAGCAATCACAGACGGTCTGGAAGTCCCGATCGGTCATCGCAACTTCAACGCGGCAGCGCAACTCCAGGTTCAGTTTGAGCCCGAGTACAACAGCGCCACCGTGGACATCGCAGCGTGAGCGCGAAGCTCCTCTTCTCTGCTGGCAGAGCCTCGCGGGGGATGAGAGCTCGGATCAGCGCTCAGCTTCGGATACCGGGCATGGCAGCCTCGGTGACCTTCCGGCCCAGCTCACGCACTTGATCGTCAGACAAATGGGCAACTTGCAACCCGGCTTGTTCGAGCTCACGGCGGACGTTTACCGCTGCTTGCACACCGTCCACCGCTCGGGCCAAGTTGGCCAGGAAGTGACTGACAAGTGGTTCCTCGAGGGCGTTGGCTCCGTCCTTCGTCGGCTTCATCAGCCAAGTCCGGAGTGCCTGAGCCTCGGACAGACCAAGCTCCAGGGCGATGTGCTCCGAATCGACCTCCCCGCCTGTCTGCGGGGTAGTCCAGGTGACCTGGTCGGTTGTCTGGTCAATAGTGCTCATGGGTAAGCGCCATCCCTCGTAATTGCTTTCCAGCGTCGCTGGAGCCTTGTGGGGTTCTATCGGCAGCTTCCAATTGTTACTTGAGCGCCGTGCAAGGGATTTTTCGGCCTGGGCACGCGCATCCCCGAAGAGCTCCGAGTTGCTTTCCGCAAGCGGCTGCAAGAAGAACGCGGAGACAAGCATCCACAGCCACCCCACTACTCGCACCAAGCGCCACTGAAACAGCCGAGGGCAAGAAGATCCACTTGCCCTTCATCGAGCAGTTCACCATGCGCACACAACGCGGAGCGCTGTGCTAGCCGAACTCGTGACGAGTGCCATGGCGGGCGCATCGGCTTGATGGGACTAGCGACCCGAATGTCTGCCTGGGCGCGAGCCGTTTCGGTGCTGAGATACCCGAAACCTTCTGTCAGCCCATCTCGCGAGCATCACGATCCCTGCGCTGCACAACGCGATAACCACGAGCGCCAGCCACAGCGACCCGTTCCCATCCGCGTAACCGATCATCACGCCGGTGGCAGCCGCCGCAATGGATACGCAGGTCGAAATCTTCGCGGATGTCGAGATGGCTGAAGCCTACCGCCGATTTTGCCTGAAGACTTTGTCTCTCGGAGCGGCTGTGCGGCCGTGAGCAGTCGCCGCTGCGCCGCGGAGGGCCAGCGTGCGAGTCGTCTGCGTCACTGAGCACGTGCGGTGCGGGGACCTGTCACGAACCACGGAGCCTTCGCGGTAGCTGGATACGATCCGTGGCTCGAGGAGATAGCGTTTGGTTATGAGCGCAACCGAGAACAAGCAGCTGATGCAAGACATCTTCTCCGCGCTCTCGCAGGGCGACGGCAGGCCTTTCCGTGATGCGATGGCCGACGACTTCCGCTGGACGATCACAGGCAGCACAAAGTGGTCGAGAACCTATGAGGGCAAGCAGGCAGTCCTGACCGAGCTGATGGCACCGCTCTTCGCTCAGTTCGCGGATGAGTACACGAACACCGCGGATCGGTTCATCGCCGAGGGCGACTACGTGGTCATCGAGTGTCGCGGTCGCGCCACCACGAAGACTGGAGCGCCTTACAACAACAGCTACTGCTACATCTGCCGGCTCGCCGACGGAAAGCTGGCGGAGCTGACCGAGTACCTGGACACGGAGCTCGTCACGACCGCGCTTGCGGCTCCTGACGCCCGCGCATAGGCGATCGGTGCAGCCGGCCCCTGCGTCGAGAGCCAGCAAGCTGATATGTCTGCTCTGAAGATATCCATCGGGGTCCTCTGGATTGTCTTCTGGGTCTACTGGCTCGTCTCCGCCGCCAGCGCCAAGGAGGGGTCTCACCCCAGGCGCAGCCGCCTACCGAGACTGATCATCATCGTCTTGGCAATCGTGTTGTTGCGCGTGTTTAGAGGCGGGCGCCTGGCGATTGACGATCCGATCCTGGAGACGCTGGGAGCGGTTCTGTTCTTGGCGGGCCTCGGTATGGCGGTGTGGGCGAGACTCTATCTCGGTCGCAACTGGGGTATGCCGATGACGCGGAAGGACGAGCCGGAGCTCGTTACCTCGGGCCCCTACCGCCTCGTCCGCCACCCGATCTACTCGGGGATCCTGCTGGCCATGCTGGGCACAGCGTCGGCCACCGATCTGTATTGGTTGATTGTCCTGATCGTGATGGGCACCTATTTCCTCTACAGCGCGCGGGTGGAGGAAAAGCTGATGGGCGACATTTTCCCGGACACGTATCCGAGCTACAAAGCGTCAACCAAGATGCTGATCCCTTTCTTGCTCTGAGCCGATCGCGGTCGGCGGATGCCGATGTTCTCGATTGCTATGCCCGCCATGGCGCAGCCGCGCGTCCGCCCGGCCCGGCCACCCTCGAGGCTCAGGCGACGGTGATCGTCTGGTGAGTCGTGGTGGTGCGCCTACTACCGGTCTTACGTGTGATGGTCAACGTATAGCGGCCGTGGGACAGCTCCACGCGCGGATTGCTCAACAGGAACTCGATGTGTCCGTCGACCGTGCGTACAGTGCCGGCCGCGAACACTCGTCCGCGGCGTGAGAGCGTCGCACGCTCCGCCGACGCGGTGGCGATGAACTTCACCGAACCGGACACGAGCTTTGTCGTGCACGTCTGCTTGCCGCCCTTCTTCGTGCACGTCACGATCTCGACCTTGCCCGCTGGTCCTTCCTTGCCTTCGGGGCCGGCGGGACCCTGGATGCCCGTGAGCCCTGGCGATCCGACGGGACCCTGAGAGCCCGGCACGCCTTCTTTGCCTGGTGTCCCTTCTTGGCCTGCAGGTCCCGGGCTCGCCGCGACACCCGTTCCCGTGAGGCCGACCGTGGGTGCGTAGCCATCGCCTGCGTCGAGGCTGAGCGTCGCGTAGCGTCCTCCGTTTTCGGACGCGGTGAACTGCACGCCGATCTGACAGCCCTGCCCCGGGTCCAGGGTGGCACCGGCGCAGAGGTCATCGCCGCTCGGG
Organism: uncultured Solirubrobacterales bacterium; assembly: GCA_963776185.1. GTDB lineage: Bacteria > Actinomycetota > Thermoleophilia > Solirubrobacterales > Solirubrobacteraceae > Palsa-744. The sequence goes on along the minus strand of CAVZLM010000005.1, from coordinate 211,634 downwards.
ATCGTGAAGTCGCCGGCGTCGGTTCCGCCGATCTGCGCTTCGCCGCCGAGGGTGAGCGGCGCGGGCCCGGTGTTCTGCACGGGCAGCCACAGCAGCGGACCGGGCTGCCCCGTGGTCTGCGAGCCGAAGCTCAACTGCGGTGGGACCGAGACTTGCAGGAGCACGTACGGCCACACCGCGCCGGCGCCGTTGTCGGTGGGCGCGCCGATCAGCATGGTGGCCCCGTCTGCGGAGATCGCGACACTGGAGCCGAACTTGCCCAGATCTTTCTCGCCCGCGCCGGTGAGCTTGCCGCCCTGCTGGGTCCAGGTTTCACCAGAGCGCGTGAACAACCACGCCGCCCCGACTATGCCGTTGTCCCAGGGCTCGCCGATCAGCGCCGTATTGCCGTTCCCGGACAACGCCACGCTGTCTCCGAATTCTCCATATTCGTCATCGCCGGCGGTGAGCCGTGGGCCCTGCTGTGTCCAGGTTTCGCCCGAGCGCGCGAACACGAATGCCGCGCCGTGGCGTTCCTGTTCGTTGGGATCGCCGATCAGCGCCGTGTTGCCGCTCCCGGACAGCGCGACGCTTTCGCCGAAACGGCTCTCCGCGGTCTCGCCCGTGCCGGTCAGCTTCGCGCCCTGCTGGGTCCACGTTTCGCCCGAGCGCGTGAACGCCCATGCTGCGGCGAGACAATTTTCAGCTTCGATGTAATCGCAGGGCCTACCGATCAGCGCCGTGTCGCCGTCTTCGGACAGCGCAACGCTCGTGCCGAAGCTCCCTTTTCCGGTCTCGTCCGTGCCGGTCAGCTTCGCGCCTTGCTGCGCCCAGGTTTCACCAGAGCGCGTGAACACGTAAGCCGCCCCAAAGCCAGAGGGCGCGCCGATCAGCGCCGTAGTGCCATCAGCGGACAGCGCCACGTCGTCGCCGAAAAACCCTCCGCCTTCTTTGCCTGTGAGCTTGCCGCCCTGTTGGGTCCAGGTTTCGCCTGAGCGCGTAAACACCCACACAGCCCCGCTACTCCCGTCGCGAGGCGCGCCGATCAGCGCCTCCTCGCCGTCGGCGGACAGCGCCACGCTTTCGCCGAACCGGCCGTCTCCGGTCTCGCCGGTGCCCTCGCCCGCACAGTCGTTCGCGCAGTCACCGACGAGCTTTGCGCCCTGCTGAGTCCAGGTGGCGCCCGAGCGTGTGAACACCCACGCCGACCCGACCCAGTCGTTGTCCTCGGGCCCGCCGATCACGGCTGTGTTCCCATCGGCAGACAGTGCCACGCTGTAGCCGAATTCGCCGTTTCCGCTCTGGCCCGAGCCGGTCAGCTTTTCCACGTCCTGACTCCAGGTTTCGCCTGCGCGCGTGAACACCCATGCCGCACCGGCGGAGTCGTTATCCCAGGGCCCGCCGATCAGCGCCGTGTCGCCATCGCCGGACAGCGCCACGCCCAGGCCGAAATGGGTTTCTCCGATGCCGCCCGCGCCGGTCAGCTTCGAGCCCTGCTGAGTCCAGGTGGAGCCAGTGCGGGTAAACACCCACGCCGCGGCTTCGCTTGTTCCGATGCCGCCGATCAGGCCCGCACCGATCAGCGCCTCCTCGCCGTCTTCGGACAGCGCCACGCTTGTGCCGAAGTTGCCCTGTGCAGTCTCTTCTTTGCCGGTCAGCTTCGAGCCCTGCTGCGTCCACGTCGAGCCCGACCGCGTGAACACCCACGCCGACCCGGCGTCGTTGTTGTCGCGGGGCCCCCCGATCAGCGCCGTTTCGCCATCCCCCGATAGCGCCACGCTTTCGCCGAAAAAGCCTTCGCCCGCCGTCTCACCCGCGCCGGTCAGCTTCGAGCCCTGCTGAGTCCACGTCGTGCCCGTCCGCGTGAACACCCACGCCGCGCCTACGTCGTGCTGATCCTGGGGTCCGCCGATCAGCGCCGTATTGCCATCAGCCGACAGCGCCACCGTGTCGCCGAACCAGCCGCCTTCGATCTCGCCCGTGCCGGTGAGCTTTGCGCCCTGCTGGGTCCAGGTTTCGCCTGAGCGCGTGAACACCCAGACCGCCCCGGCGTTTTCGTCATCGCGCGGCGCGCCGACCAGCGCTGTGTTGCCATCAGCGGACAGCGCCACGCTTGTGCCGAACTCGTCGAGAGCTCCGTGGCGGCCGGGGTCGGGGAGCTTCGCACCCTGCTGCGTCCAGGTGGAGCCAGAACGGGTGAACACCCACGCCGACCCATCCCATTCGTCATCGCTCCAGCCGCCGATCAGCGCCGTGTCGCCGTCGGCTGACAGCGCCACGCTCGTGCCGAACGCGCCCGGTCCGACCTCGCCGGAGCCGGTGAGCTTTTCGCCCTGCTGAGTCCACGTCGAGCCAGAGCGTGTGAATACCCACGCCGACCCGAGGCCGCCGTCGTCCTGGTCCCCGCCGATCAGCGCCGTGCTGCCGTCGGCCGACAGCGCCACGCTGTAGCCGAAATAGCCGCCTCCGGTCTGGCCCGAGCCGGTGAGCTTTTCGCCCTGCTGGATCAACGGGTCGATCCGCAGCGGATACCTCGCGCCGCGATCTGCGACGCGGATCAGGACATGCCCCTTGACCAACTGCAGCCAGGAGTGCAGCACGTGCCCGCGCGCGTCGGTGGCGAGGAGGCCGGCGTAGCGAAGCGCGGCGCCCCGGCCGGTCAGCAGCACCGAGCCACGCTGCAGTCGCGCGGCGAGGTTGCCAGAGAGAGCCAGCGAGAGCGTCAGCGGCCCGGCGGCGGTATTGGGGCGGGCCGCGACATCAAAGCCCTGCTCGATTCCCAACGGGCCGTTTGCATACCACTCTGTGAGTGCTCCGTGGGCGTAGCTGACGCGGTTGGCGCTGGCACGCGGCACAACAGACCCCACCGGCTCGAGCGCGCTTCCGTAGCCGTACGCCGACAGCGCCATGCCAAGCCGCGCCTGGCCCGAGGCAACCGTGACACCACGGCCCGAGAAGTCGGCGCGCAAATGCTGCGCGGGATTGACGGCCTGTAGGGCTGTGACACGATACGCCGGTTCGTCGTGCCCCAGCGCAGCCGAGATCGGGCCCTGCGCGGTCAGCGGCAAACTCGTCAGGCCGCGATGGGCTGTCGTCGCGCGCCCCGCGGCTCCACCGGACAGCCCCAGGAGCACCGCCACGCATCCGAGCGCCGCCGCCGACGCAAGGCAAGCCGAGGCGAGAAAAACTTCGCGCCGCCGCCAACGTCTTCTCGCACGCGCCCGGCCCAGCGGCGCGAGCCCATCAGCCACCGCGACCGGCAAACCCACTGCGATCAGCAGGGCGCCAACTCTCGACGTATTCCGCACAGACCGCAACCGCCTCATCCCGCTTCTCCTGGTTGTCGTCCCTTACCGCTGGCTAGAACCCTGCAAACTACCACCAAGCTGACCATCGCGAAACCCCATTTCGACACTCCCAGGGCCCACGGAGCAGCGCGCCTGCCTGCCTGCTGGCGCTGTTCCCGAAGTCTCTGGTACGTAGACTGCCTTGCTCGACCGTGACTTCGGGCTACCTGGAGGGTATCGAGCATGAACTTTGGGGTGATGATGTTTCCGACCGAGTACTCGGTCAGGCCGGACGAGCTGGCGAAGATGGTCGAGGAGCGCGGCTATGAGTCGCTGTTCTTCCCCGAGCACACCCACATCCCGGTCTCCCGCCAAACGCCGTACCCTGCCGGCGGCGATCTGCCTCGGGAGTATTGGCACACCTACGACCCCTTCATCGCCCTGATGTCCGCCGCGGCCGCGACTCAGCGCCTGCGTATCGCGACGGGAATCTGTTTGGTGATCGAGCGCGATCCGATCACCACCGCAAAGGAGGTGGCCTCATTGGACAGGCTGTCCGGCGGGAGACTGCTGTTCGGTGTGGGAGCCGGCTGGAACCTCGAGGAGATGGCCAACCACGGCACCGATGGATCAAAGCGCTTCGGGATCATGCGCGAGCGGATCGAAGCGATGCAGGCGATCTGGACACAGGAGCAGGCCAGCTACCACGGCCGCTATGTCGACTTCGACCCGATCTGGGCACAACCCAAGCCGCTGCAGCAGCCGCACCCTCCTATCCTGATCGGCGGCAACGGCCCGACGGTCACAAACCGCGTCCTGACCTACGGTGATGAGTGGATGCCCAACGCGATGCCCGATGCCGCCGCGCTGCAGCAGCGGATTCGCGAGTTCCACAAATCCGCCGAAGACTCCGGACGCGGAGCGCTCGGCGTGACCTTGTACGCTGCCCCTGCGAAGGCCCAGGCTATCGGGGACTACGAGCGTGCGGGGGTGCACCGCTACGTCTTCCACATGCCCTCCGCGCCACGAGATGACGCCGAGCGGCGACTGGAACACCTGGATAATGTGATTGGGGAGCACCGGAGCGCGGGCGGCTAGGGCTCACGGCAGCGCCGGCGCTCATGTCGACGTAGGCGGCAACGGTCTCCGGCGGTACCGGCGGAGAATTGAACGGCGGCTAGTTATCAGCGTACAGGTCCAGCCCGACCCGGCTTAGTGTTTGTCTACAGGTTTCTGTGCCAGATCGAGCGCCAACGGACCCTGCGGGGCTGTTGGGTAGGTCTTAGAAGATGCTGTTGATCAGATCCTGGCCGAGCCCGATGCCTGCGCCCATCTCCATCGCCCGGCCAAAGCCCCCTCCGAGTAGACCACCGAACATCCCCCCACCACCCATGCCGAACCCGCCCCGCATCGGCTGCTGGTATGCGGCCTGCTGCGGTGGCGGAGCCTGCTGTGCCTGCTGCTCGGCGTTGGCGACGAACTGGTGCAGCGCCGTGAGAAGGTTGTTTACCTGCATCTGCTCATCCTTGACATCGAGAGCTATCTGCTTGAGGTCGAGCAGCCATTCCTTGGCGTTCTGATCTCCGCTCTGTGCCGCGCCCTGGAGCTTCTGCGCAAAATCCTGCATGTTGCCGGACACGCTGATTGAGTGTGTGGGTGTCATGGTGGTTGGTGATGGGGGTGGTCAACGACCGAACGACCAAAGGTCGGCTGTGGTAGTTCCGCTTCGCCGGCAAGTAAAGGGCGCCGCTTCGCGGCTCGCTGTGCTCGGCCCTGTCGGGCCGCCCTTGACTGGCCGGCTTCGCTTCACTGCTCGGCAATTAGGGGTTGCGCATAGGCGCAACCCGGCGGGGTTCAGGGCGCTTGGGGTGGGTGTTGGGCGTGCCAGAGCTCGGCTGGTCTGCCGCCGGTGCTGACCCGCTCGGGGTGGGCGCGCTGGGTGCGGGTGAGTGTTTGTAGTGCTTGCTCGACGTCGTTGCCGGTGCGGTTGCGTGAGAAGAGGTCTCGCAGCTGGGTGCGGGTGAGCCCGTCGGGGTTGCTTTTCAGGGCGGTGTGGATTTGCTCGGCGAGGGGGTTGCCGGTGGAGTTTCGCAGTGCCCATGTGGCGCTTTGGGCGGAGTAGTCCCAGAGCGCGAGCGCGGCTTCCAGGTGAGCGGATTCGATCTCGCCTTGGCCGTCGAGCAGCGCGTAGATTAGGGCGAGGCGGATGACGTGTGCCTCGGCGCGCGCGGTGAGCGCGCCGGCGAGACCGTCGATGGGCTCTGAGAGCCGGGCGTAGGCTTCCCACCACAGTTTGCGTGCGTGGGGGTCTAGGCGTAATTGTCCGGCGTTGCGAGCGCGCTTGAGGTTAGCGGCCAGGCGTTTCTCTGCTCCAGAGCCTTTCAGGGGGTCTGCGTGTCCACCTTCGGGGAGCAGGCGCATCCGCCGGCACCCAAAAAGGATAAAGCGGTTCAGGAATCCGTTGGTGATCTCGATCGTGGTGGTGTTGTGCTCGAGCTCTGTGGCGGTGATGTGGCCGATCACGCTGATGTGCGCGTTCTGTGCCTGTGCGGGCGCGGTGCGTGTCAATAACGCGAGTGGCCGGCCGTCCCAGGCGCAGCGCAGCACCGGCGACAGCGTCGAGATGTCCCGTGAGGCGTTCTTCAACACGCTCGCGAACTCTGGCTCCAGCACGAGCAGGCGATCCTCGCCGCTGGCGCTCGTGGGGTCGGTCCCGACGGGGTCGCGGACCGCCCAGATGAGGCCCTCCCCACTGGATAGGCCGGTCGCGATTCGTGCGGGGAAACTGGGGTCCGCGCGTGAGATGACGCGCGCGACGTGATCCCAGGAAGAACCCTTGCGACTCTTCGCGGAGTCACCCACGATGATGACGAACTCGTTGGGGTGGTGGCGGGTCGCCTCGACCGTGAACCATGCGCCACGACCAACGGCGGCGCCGAAACCTGCGAGCAGCTGGGCGAGTATCGCGACGGGGTCCGCCTCGGTGTGCGGCGCGATCGTCCGGACGATCTCCCCGGCGAGACCGTGGTAGGCCGCGCCCTGGGGTGGCTCGGGCCAGCCCGCCGGGGCCGGGAGCGTCAGGATGCCTGTGTCCGCCGGCGGACCGAACGGGAGCGGCGTTGAGTGGTTCACTCGGCGGAGACCTCGGCGAGAGCGGTCCGCACGGAGGACTCGTCCACGATCCGCTTTTTCTCAGCGAACGCCGCGATCAATGACTGCACCGCGATGTTGTTCACCAAACGCGGCAGCCCGCGTGAGGACTGGTGAACCAGCCCGACCGCATCATCAGAAAACAGCGTGTCACTGCGCCCAGCGATCGTGAGGTGGTGAGAGATATAGGAAGCGGTCTCCTCGCGTGAGAGCCCTTCGATCGTGTAGCGCAACCCGATGCGCTGGTCCAGCGCCGTGAACACCCCCTGGCGCAACTGCCGGCGCAGCGTAGGCTGGCCGAGCAAAAGCAGCGTGAACGGCGCGGTCTGGTCCATGTCGGCGTTCGAGAGACAGCGCAGCCCTTCGAGGCTCTCCCCGTCAAGCAAATGAGCCTCGTCGATTATCAACACGACCTGCTTGGAGCGCTCCTCCGTCTCGGCCGCGAGCAGCTCCTGGGCCTGGGGGATCAGGCTCGCGGCGTGAAAACGCGGCGTCCCACCCAGCCCCGTGACGATCAGGGCGTAAAGGCCGCGCAACCCGACACCAGGGGTCCCGAGATAGAGAATGGTGTGCCGCGAGCGGTCGAGGCTCGCGACCGCGGCCCTTGCGGCGACCGTCTTGCCCGCCCCGCACTCCCCAGAAATCACCCCGATCTGGCGCTCAGTGACACACCACGCGATCCGTGCGAGCGCCTCCTGATGCGCACGATGCCCGTGCAACATGTTCGGTGCGAGATCCTTCCCGAACGGCATCATCGAGAACCCGTAGTGCGCGCGCAAACGATCAATGCTCATGACCCACTCCCTTCAGTAAATGTGGACGCTTCAACTGGCCCCACCTCGTGGCCGGCGAGCGCGGCGTAGTCGATCGGGCGCCCGGAGAGCTCACGCTCGCGCTGGGCGGCCAACAACGCCAGGTAGTCGATGCCGGTGCTCTCACTCGGCCGAGGCTGCTCATGCTTGGCCTGCGGATGAACATGACGCCCGATCAGGAGCGGGACGGCCAGCCCGAGCGGCTTGTTCTTGTAACGGACCTCGATCTTGGTGAGATCGAACGGGTCGAAGATCAGCTCACAGCGCCGCCCAGCCAGCGCGGGATCGACCTCGTAACGATTACCGAAAAGCGACACCGTCGCGGTCTTCGTCACCGTCCGGGTCTCCTGCCACAAAAACGCCTCGCGTAACTCCACACTCGAGGGCAGCGACGGTGGCCCGTCCGCCATGAAACGCTCGATCGGCGTGGCCTTCGTCTCCGAATGAGCACGGCGGTGATAAACGCTCTCCACCCACGCGGCGAACAACCGGTTCAGCTCCGTCAAATCCTCGGTTAGCTCGCGCCCCTCCAGCTCAACCAGGAACTGGTCACGGACGGTCCGGAAGAACCGCTCGATCTTGCCTTTCGTGGTCGCCGCCCGCGGGCTCGCGTGAATCAGCCGCACCCCGAGCACCGCGCACGAGCGCAACAACTGGTGTGAAACGAACGCCGAGCCGCGGTCGACGAGAATCGCGGCAGGGACCCCCCGCGCGCCCAACCCCGCGCGTAACGCGGCCTCCAGACGCAGCACGTCCTCAGCGAAACCCCAGCGGTAGCCGACCAGCAAACGGCTGTGATCATCGATGAACGCCAAAAGGATCGCGGTGTGTCCCTGAATCTTCGGGCCGTGCAGCCCGTCACCAGTCCACAACTCGTTGCGAGACGACGCCTCAAAGCGCCCATAGACACGGTCGGGTGTGCGGCCGTCCGCGCGCATGTTCAACCCCTCCCGCGCGAAATGGCGCTGCAGGGTGCGAACCGCCGGCACCACCGGCTGCCCCGTCGCGACCATGATCGCGTGCACCTGCGCCGCGGTGCGCCCCGGCGTCTCGCGCTTCAGCGACTCCGCCAAATCCAGCAGCTCCTTCGGGGTGTGCGGTGTCCCGACCCGTGCGCGCGGAACAAGCGCCTCATAGCCACCCGTGCGCCAGCGCCTGACCCAACGATCGATCGTGGAACGGTGAACTTTCACCAGCCCGCCGTCGGGCCCGACGTGCTCGGTGTCAGCCAGCGCGCGCACCATCCTGCCGCGCTCGGCCTTCGACAGCGCGCCGTCAGCGACGGTACGCACGATCGTGTAACGAAACAGCGCTATATCCCTGCGATGACTCTCCTCCACGGCTCTCTCCCCATCTCGACAACGAGAATCAGAGCCTCGCCGTTCATGGCACCGCGGGGAAGGGGGCAACTCGTGTTGCGAGCAACAGCCCACCAGACAGCCACGACACCAGCCGCCAGAACCCTCGCGCACCGAAGCGCCGCACCCACGCTCCCACGGCGACACCGATCGCGCTGACCGCCTCAGCGAACAACGATCCAGCGGGCGCGATCGACCCCAGCTCCGGATCGACCGCATGCGCCCAACACACAAAGTGTGACCGGATCATCCCTGAGCGATCGCGGAAGCGCCGCAGCCACGAACGCACCGTGTCCGCCGGGACACCGAGCGCGCAAGCGATCCGCCGATACCCCAAACCCGACACCTTCCCCTCCAGCACCGCGCCGATCACCGCCGCCTCATACTGACGGCGCAAAAGACACGCATCCGGCAACAACACATGCGTGCCCCCACAACCACGGCACCGCGCCCGCCGCGGACGCAACGCCAGCAGCGCACCCCGCTCTAAAGAGCGCACACACCGCCGCCGCGCCCACCCCCACGGCGCCAGCGCCCCAGCACACGACGGACAACACAACAACCCGGCCCGCAGGTCACGTTCGACCCCAGGCACGTCTATCTCTACCATAAGCACGGGTGCCACCTCCGGCATCAAGAGGCGTCCTCCCGGCTTACGATCACCACGAACGGACGGCCGGGAGGGCCCTCGCGTGTATACGAACACGCGCAGCCTGACACCCCCGGTAAGCGCCCGCGCTCACCCCATACTCACCCCCAACGACACCGCGACACCGACCCCGGCGACCCCACGCCCATCCCATCCTCACCCACAATGGCGCGAACCCACCCGGCCGTACTCAAACAAGGTGGCGCTTAACATCCTGCACGGACTTGGCGACATCCTGGAACTCACTCTGAAGCTGGTTGTACTGTTGGTCAATCGTCTCGGTATCCATACGTAGATCCTTGCAGCTTCACCGGGCCGCTGTCGCGCCAGGACCGCAGCTTCGAGAGCTCAGGCGGGAATGCTGTACTGGGCTTGGATGCAGGTCATGTCCATCGAGCCACCAACGATACCGGTTGCCCTCCGAGCCCAGGTCGCCTTGTGATCTCGCCATTGGTGTCTCCTCATCCCCCTGAACTTCGAGTCCTGCGTTGGCGTGAGCGCGGGTCTCACGCCAACGCCCCTCTTGACGCTAGTGCTGTGTCTCGGTTTTAGTTGGTGTTTGTTTCGAGTGCGACGCGGCCGCGGCGTACCTTGGTGAGGATTTGCTCTGCTGTGGCGGTCCAGATGAATGGCTGAGGGTCCTGGTTGTTGGCTTGTAGGTACGTCTCGATCGCGTTGATGAGCTCGGGTACGGAGTGGAAGATGCCGCGCCGGATGGCCTTGTCTGTGAGCTTGCCGAACCATCGCTCGATCAGGTTCAACCATGAGCTGGCGGTGGGCGTGAAGTGCAGATGAAAGCGGGGGTGCTTCGCTAGCCACTCCTTGACCTTTTCGTGCTTGTGCGTGCTGTAGTTGTCGAGGATCAGGTGGATCTGCAGGCCCTTGGGGACTTCCCGGTCGATCGTGCGCAGGAACCGCAGAAACTCGATGTGACGGTGGCGGGGTAGGCACTCACCGATCACTGTGCCCGTGAGCACATCGAGCGCGGCAAACAGGGTGGTCGTGCCGTGACGCTTGTAATCGTGGGTCATCGTGCCAGCCCGGCCCTTCTTCATCGGCAGGCTCGCCTGGGTGCGGTCCAATGCCTGGATCTGGCTCTTTTCGTCCATCGATAGGACGATCGCCTTCTCCGGCGGATTCAAATACAACCCCACAACATCGACGAGCTTCTCCTCAAAACGCTTGTCGTTAGACAACTTGAACGTCTTCACACGGTGCGGCTGGATGTTCCGCGCGGACCAGATCCGTTGCACCGTCGCCGAACTCACACCCTGGGCCTTGGCCATCGAGCGACACGACCAATGCGTCTCACCCAAAGGCTTCTCGTGCAAAGTAGCGTGCACGACAGCCTCCACCTTCCCGGCAGGGATCGATGGCTTACGACCACGGCCCGGACGGACCCCACCAAACCCGGTCAATCCATCCTCCGCGAACCGTTCACGCCACGCCTTCACACTCGCCGGCGAAACCCCCACCCTCGCCGCGATCTGAGTATTCGCGACGCCATCAACCGCGAGCAGCAATACACGTGCCCGCTGCACATCACGATGCGCCGCGACATGAGACCTCGCCACCCCCTCCAAGATCTCCCGTTGGCTGTTCGTGACAGGCATCGGTGCCGTAGCCGGACGCATACGACACCCTACCACAAACACCAACTACTTGCGAGACACTACACTAGACACGCCACCCCTAGCCACTTGATTTGAAGCTGTCTAGCTGCCTTGAACTCGTTTCTTGATTGAAGCCGTTGGTTCATCTCAATGCAGTTCAAGACCAACCCAAAAGCGATCCGCAGCGGACCAGGGGCAGATAGGTACTATGCCCAGTACGGTCAGCCCACCTACTGATCCGATCGGCTCGCCCCCGTACGCTTTCCCTTATCTGTGCTACCTGGATTCTCTCCCGTTACAGGGTACTAAGGAAAGAGGCTTAGGATTTTGGTCCGTCCTGATTGAGATAGTGCAGACGGGGGCCGACCGCTCATCGTCTTCAACCTGAGATCGGCGCTCTGGGTGGGTGCTTTGCACACTGGGTCAGGCCAAGCGCCCTGATCGCGTTGTAGGCTTGCATCTGCAGGCGGTAGGATTCTTCAATGAAATAGAAGGGTTGCGCACCCTTGATTACGACGATAGTGGGGCCCGACTTCTTATGTTTGTGTGACTGTCTGTTTAGCTTCGCGCGCAGAGCCAGTCGCTTCGCATGCGCTTCGTTGAACGACCTACCGGCAGGAAGATACGCCGCGGCTTCGTGTATGTCCTTTTCCAGGGTCGTTAGACGGCGCTGCTCTTGCATTTGCTGCTTGCTTGTCGCGTGCCCGCTGTGACCAATGAGAACGCATAGCGCGTTCGTTTCTGCAACGAACCGGGCCTCTCTCACCGGATCCGGTTTTGGTTTTGATGAGCCACAGCCGGTAAGCAACAGAGGTACGACGAGGACAGGTATGAGCGAGAGTCGGAGATGCCAGACGACGGCGTGAATGCCCGCGAGAACCCTCACGCCGAACCGACGTCTTCGCGAGCGAGCTGGCTGGCGCGCTCAAAGTCCTCCCACGTCAAATCTGGGAAGTCGGGCAACGATCCAGCGAAGCTGCCGCCCAAGCGAGTCACAGTAATCTCCACCACACGAAGGTGCGTGCCAGGACCAACGCCCAAACGTTTGAGCTGATCGGACGGAATGCTCCCGTCCGGGGCTACGATCAGTTCATAATCGATGTTCTCGTTTGTCGCACACGCAGACATATACGTGACTTTAGCGCGAGCAACCGCAGATTAGATACTGGAGGCGCACGTACCTGCTGCACGCCGAGTCGGCTCGAAGTCACCGTGCAATACATCCGGATCAAGGTCGAAGTCGTTGGGCCGCACGATCGTGCCAAGCTTCGGATCGACCCGGACCCGAGCTAAATAGCCGGGGTCCTGCAGCGGTTCGGTGGCGGGCCCTCCTAGGGCTCCGAGGCGGTTGTGGGGCCTCGAGAGAGGCGCCCAGCCGGCGCAGGCTTTCGTCGGCGCCGACCAGCTCGACCGAGCGGCTGCCGCGCGGTCGGATTTGCAGGCCTGCCGCTTTGAAGAGCTCCCCGACGAGGCTATTGGAGAGCCTAAACCGCTCGGCGACCTGCTTGAGCGACGCGCCCTGCTCATACAACGCATACATCTCAGCGACCGGATATCCGCGCCTGCGACCACGACTGTCGGCCGTTTTCGTCTTGAGGCCCGCCGATCTGAATAGGCGCGACACATGCGTGTCAGAGACCCCGTACCGCTCGCCAATCTCCCTGAGTAACGTGCCCTGCTCATACAACGCATACATCTCAGCGACCGGATACTCCCTCTTCTTATGTCTCCCGGGCGCCCGTAGCGACAGGCCGGATGCTCTGAACAGCCGCGACAGGCTGGTTTCGGAGACCTCGAATCGCCTGCCGATGTCCTTCAGCGGCACGCCCTGCTCATAGAGCCCATACATCTCAGCGACCGGATACTCACGACTGGTGGGTCTGGTCTCGAGACCCGCCTCAGTGAACAGCTCTCTCAAGCGGCCATGAGAGAGCCTGAATCGTCGACCGACCTCCCTGAGTGTCGTGCCCCGCTCATACAGCGCATACATCTCGCCGACCGGGTACTCGCGTTTGCGTCGTCTCCCGGGCGCCCGTGCCGGCAGGCCGGCGTCCCTGAACAGTTTCGATACCGTGCTTTCAGCCACGCCGAGTCGTCCGCTGACCTCTCTGAGTGACGCGCCCTGCTGATAAAGCGCATACATCTCGCCAACCGGATACTGACGGCGACGCGATGTCCTCATCTCAAGCCCCGCCGCTGCGAAGAGGCGCGCGACGTGCGAGCTAGAGACCCCGAATCGCTCACCTACCTCTCTGAGCAATGCGCCCTGCTGATATACCGCATACATCTCGCCAACCGGATACTCGCGGACAATGCTGCCAGCGGGTCTCGTCTCGAGGCCCGCTGCCTCGAACAGCCGTCGCACATGACTGGCGGCGACGCTGAACTGCCTGCCGACCTCCTTCAGCGACGCGCCCCGCTGATAGACCGCATACATCTCAGCAACCGGATACTCCCTCTCCTGGGACCTTCCGCGCGGGCGTATCCGCAGACCAGCAGCCCCGAACAGCCGCGACAGCTGGCTTTCAGAGACCCTGAACCGCTCACCGACCTCCTTCAACGATACGCCCCGCTGATACAGCGCATACATCTCGCTGACCGAATACTCCCTCTCCTGGGACTTCCCGCGCGGGCGCACCGGCAGACCGGCGGCTCTAAACACATGCGACAGGTGGCTCAGAGAGATTCCAAACTGCTTCCCCACCTCCCCCAGCGATGCACCCTGCTCATACACAGCATGCATCTCTCTGACCGGGTACTCACGTCTGCGATATGTCCCGCGCGGGCGCACCGGCAGGCCAGCCTCTTTGAATAGCCGCGGCACGCGAGCAGCGGAGACTCCGAACCGCTCGCCGACCTCCCCAAGCGATGCACCCTGCTCATACACAGCATGCATCTCGCCGAGCGGATAGTCACGCCGTGGAGCTCGTCCAGGCGGCCGGATTTGCAGGTCTGCCTCGTTGAACAATTCAGACACACGGCAGCCAGAGATCCCAAACCGCTCCCCAACCTCCCCGAGCGTCGCACCCTGCTCATAGAGCGCATGCATCTCCCGGACCGTCCTAGAAGTTGTGGGTGCGTTCCGCTGCATTTCAGTGTGGGATCCCGAAAGAGCAACAGCGTATCCGCCGCCGGCGAGGCTTTAGTCAGCTCCCCGGTGCGAGAGCTACCGACGCTCCGCTCTTGCCACTCCATATAGAGCGCTGGTGTCTGCCCACTTCAGTCACGTAGTTCCCATCCTCTGTGGACGCATACGGTCCTAGCACACGATACCAACGCTTCCCCGAGCAAATGCTGCACAGGTCTGATCACAGTCGTGACCTGCAGGCTGTGAAGCCCACCCACTTGCGCGTCGTAGATCCCGAACGATCGGAGATCGGACTGCTGACACGGCTGCGCGAATCTGGGCAAAAAGAAACCCGGCCCCCAACGGGACCGGGTGAGTGATGGGGCCATCGTAGACGGTTGGAGGGACGGGATCAGGGCGGCTACCAGCCGGACGGCTTCGCGGTCCTCCCGACCGAATCGGGCAGCTGGTGGGCCATGTACGCGCCGCGTGATCTCCGGCAAGCCGACTACTACTGCTGCTTGGCGCCGCCGCGACCGCCGAGAATCGCTCCCGGCTCAGGCTTGATCATCGAGGTGATCACGTCGGGGCTGGGCTCGGGCAAGCTCGGCGCTGCGGAACCAGCATCCTAAAGATCTTCTTGAGCATCAAAATCATGATAGCGCGAGCTGCAGTCCCCACAAGAGGACCTCGATGACTATCGCCGCGGACGCCAGCGTGAACGCCCGCCCCAGCATCTCGATATGGGACTCGTTGGTCACAGAGATCCTGTCGCACGTGGCTGCAAGTCGACGGTAGACATCCACGGCTGGATCGTGCCGGCGGCGATACATCGAGCCAAACAGATCGCACACCGCCAGCAGCCAGGGACTTGATCCTCTTCGTAGGAAGCAACACGTAAGACTGAGCACAAGGGAGAGTACGAACACACCGAGTCCGAGAAAGGCCAGACCTCGAAGATGGCCGGTAGTCAGAGCCCTGGCGCCAAGGAACGAGACAACCACCGATGTAGCCGTGAGCAACGCTCCAGTTCGCGCACGGAGATCTCGAACTGCCGCGTGCTGCTCATCGAGCGCGGCACGCGCAATGCCATACGCAGTCCGCGCGATCTCCCGTTGATGGCCGATCCCCTCGTCGGACACGGCTCAACCGACCTGTATCGAAGATCGCATCCGCCGCGACACCCTTATACGCGGCCCAGACCCATCCTAGCCAAAAGCGAGAACAGGCGAGAACACAACCCATAGAAATAGACGATCCGCAGCACTTACAGATTGTCCCAGCCACGCCGGACATCGAGACACCATGTTCTTACGTAATACATCAGATAACTCGGGCTAGATACAGAGATAACACAGTTTTGAAATAGAGCGGTAACAAAGTGGGAAGCGTATAGCTTATATCCGGTCGGATCAGCACCCGGGCAGCCCCAACCGGGCATAGTGCCCTTCTGCCTTTGCTCCGCTCCGGATCCCTCGAGGTTGGTACGAGTGCATCCAAATCAAGGCGATCTCTTCAGATCAAGGGGATCTTTCAAATCAAATATGGTGAGGTTTAGAAACCGGGAGACATACGTCTCACTTCAGGCACTCCACACTCCAGCGTCCCTCGTGACCGACTCGCTTACCGAAGCCGGGAGACACTCTCCGCATCCCCGTTTCGTCCAGCACATTCTTCGAGGACGAATCCACCCGCTTGCGCGTCGTAGATGCCAAACGATCAGAGATCGGACTACTGAAACCGCCGCGCGAATCTGGGCAAAAAGAAACCCGGCCCACAAGGGGCCGGGTGGTGTAGAAAGGGACTATAGCAGCGATCGCGGGCGGAAATCAATAGCTGGCGCCTACGACGCTCGGCTACCAGCCAGCGGGCTTTCGATAGGCACCAACAGGATCTGACAGCTGGTTGGCGGCACAATCCGCCGCTTCGAGCTGGCGCCACCAGTGCCCACCGACCCCGTCATTCGGGGCGCCACGCAGCGCGCCCGCCGTGTAAGACGAGCTGGGATTCACAGTCCCGACGGGCTTCCGCATGCGTGCCTGCCGCACCGGGAACCGCAGATCGCTGTCATTGGAGATCAAGAGCGCCGCGTCGATCGCACCCCCGAGCGTATCCAACAGCAGATGCGCAGCGACGTTGACATCCGAGCCCTTCTCCTCCCGGTAGGCATAGGAAACCATGAATCCGGCCTGCGGCACATCGCCAGCCGCAGAGTCGCGGATCATCACTGGCCATTGGGACGTAGTCAGGATAGGTCGGCCTTTCTTGTCGGGCGTCGCCAATGGCGCCCGCTTGACACGAGACACGTAGTAGCCATACTCGATCAGGTCAATGCTCCCGCTGGATCGCAAGGCCTTCAGGTAGACATCCTGATCCACAAAGCCAGAAGGATTGCCGGCAGGATCGACGCGAGCGGTGCAATAGACCACGCGCGCGATCTGGGCGCTAGACCACGACGGTGGCAACAAGCTCGCCGCGAGACCCCGGACATCAAGCCACCGCCATCCGGACGTTCCCGCACCGCATAGCCCACGTGCACCGTAGTACAGGTTATAGCCGTCGATGTACACACCCACCTTCATCCGCCGGCCATCCCAGCCGAGACCGAACCCAGAGGAGAATACAACCCATAGAAATAGCTGATCCGAGGCACTTACACATTGTCCCAGCCACACCAGACATCGAGACATTGCGTTCCTACGCAATACATCAGATAGCTACCACTAAACACAGAAACGACACAGTTTCGACACAGAGATGACACAAAGCGAAAAGCGTGTGTACACATAGGCCTCTTTATATAGGTTTGGAGACCGGGACACATACGTCTACCTCCAGGCACTCCACACTCCAGCCCCCCTCGTGACCCGACTCGCTTACCGAAGCCGCGAGACACTGCGCATCCCCGTTTCGGCCAACTCAAAGCCCTCGGCTAGGACCCCATAGACGCCTCCGCGTGTCGTGCAGATACATAGGGTGGTCGGTTGGGGTTTTGGAGAACGTTCGCATCTGCTCACTCTTGACCCTCCACCCTTACAGGGTTTTTTTCTTTGAGGTTTGGAGACCGCTCACATCCGTTCGCTCTAGGCCTTCAAGCCTCCGATGTTCTTCGTGACCCGACTCGCTAACGCTCGCTCAAAGCCTGCGGGCGCAGGCTCCACGAACATCTCCGGCCTGTCAGGCGATTAGAGAGGCCTGTTGGCGGTGATGTCGGCGTGCTCGCTATGCCCCTTCTGGCGTCGAGCGGCCCTATTCACAGTTCGAAATAACACATCAAGACTACCGGTCGGTTGGGATGCCACGCCGTCTGCCTAGGCCACATAAAGGAAAGAGTATTAGGACAATTCTCTTGTATACATATGTTGTGTAGAG
Organism: uncultured Solirubrobacterales bacterium; assembly: GCA_963776185.1. GTDB lineage: Bacteria > Actinomycetota > Thermoleophilia > Solirubrobacterales > Solirubrobacteraceae > Palsa-744. Next base: position 194,347 of record CAVZLM010000005.1, on the reverse strand, counting down.
AGACCGTTCGCATCCGCTCACTTCAGGCTCTTCAGCCTTCTTTTGCATTGTCTACGCCTCGGCCAGAGGCCTCGCTCTATCCTCGGTGATGGTGGCGTGGTGAGCAAGTAGATGGATGACACACTAACTATGACCGTTACGCGGCCTCATGCAGTTACGTTTCGGACATCGATCCCGGTAGCGTGGATTAGAAGCGGTGAGTCGCTAAATGCACAACCTGACGAGCTCAAGAATCCGCCCCCTCCGTGTCGTCCAGCATCCCGTCGATAAGGTGTTCGACGGGCGAACGGACTTCTTGGCCACTCGCAAGGTGCACGATCGCTACGAAGCCTGCGTCGGGGTGAGGTATGTCCGCAGCGTCGATCGGCACCGGCCAGCGTGAGCGCGGCTTCAGTTCCGTGTCGGACTCTGGCGAATAGTCCATTCCTGCGCCGCCACCAGTCGGCTCGACCCACAACGTCTTGAGGAACTCCGGGGCCTGTCCTTCGTTGATGATGTTGATCGTCATCTCGTAGTAGAACTCGGGAGGTTCGGGATTGTTGAGATCGATGACATATCTTGGCTTCTGCTGAGTGGCATGTCGGAAGCTGATCGATACTTTGGGTTCGCTCCGTTCACGGTCCCGCTGTTCTTCCAGGCGCAGGACTCGACGACTGATGACGACAGCGTAGGCAGAGCTTCCCCCGCCGATTGCCGCGACCGCGAGCGCTGCGACGCTGATGACCTCTGCTGATGACACCGAGCAGTCAAGCTTATCGGCGCCTTCGCCTATGCGGGCGGTGGATCATCGCGGATGTATCATTGAGTCATGTTGGACAACGAGGCTTTTCAGCCGGGCGACGAGCTGCGCGTCGATCGCGGCTTCTTCTACCACCACGACGCCTGCTACATCGGGAATGGTGCCGTCGTCCAGTTCGGCGGCCGGATCAAGGATAAGCGGCATGCCCTGATCCACGAGGCGTCTCTTACCGACTTCGCTAAAGGTGGTCGGGTCAAAGTTGTGGAGCACGACGAGTTGGATCGAGCCGCCGCCGTAGAACGAGCGCTCTGGCTGCTCCACAACCCTCCGCCGACGACCTACAACCTGTTCGGCTACAACTGCGAGCACGTCGCGCACTGGTGCGCCACTGGCAAAATCGAAAGCTCCCAAGCGAAGGCTTTGTTGACGGTGAACTCTTTCGTTGGTGGAGGAGTGTTCTTGTTCGTTGGGCACCCGAATTGGATCATCGGCCTGGCTCAGTTGCTGTTTGGCCTATTCGTCGCCTGGCTCTCGCGCGGTGCGACTCGGAAGTTTGAGCAACACATCAGCGAGAACTGGACTGGCTAGCGACTAACGCAATTGCAGCCATGTTGGAGCAAAGGCGGGCATGAGACGACTAGCCCCGCCACAGCCTCGGTCTCTAAATCAACAGGCCGGGTAGGGCTCGATCGATCTCATTGGTCAGTTCATCGAATCGGCCACGCGACCACCCGTGATAGTCGATCACGGCAGACAGAGCATTGTAGAAGCCCACGACGACGTACTCGACGTAACTCTGCTGCTCCTCCGCGCGAGGTCGCTGGCCCCACAGTTCCATGATCGCATCGACGGTCGGATGGGAGAGATTGGCAAGAAATCCGTAGACGCCCTTACCCACCTCAGTGGTCAGCGTGTCGATCAGAAAGTCGAACATCCACGCCACTGCCCCCTCTGGGCCTGGCACCTTCTGCTCGAGCAGGACCGGTAGGTGGCGATCGTATGTGAGCCCGTCCGGGAAGCTGTCCTTGATCCTCCGCTTTTCTGCAGTGAACCGTTCTTTCCACTGCGCACACTCCGGGCTATCGTCGCCGAACAGATTGCAGACAACAATCTTGCGTTCCTCAACGCTCCGTAGCATCTCAAGCAAAGCGCGGGCAAGCCGCTCCTCGAATGGTTCAGTGTCCGCCCGTTGTAGGACCCAGAGGACATGAGCGGAGTGCTCCAAGGCACTGCGCATACACGCTCCTGAGGGAACCAGGACCTCTTCCCGCTCGTACAAAGCCCCGAGCGCGCCAAGCTGTTCGCTCGCCACAAACAGGAATGGGATCACGACCAGAGCTGGTAGACCACCGTTGCTCTCCGCGTACTGGCTATCGCCGCGAAGGGCCGCCTCGCGATCTTGCACCGCAATCGACCCAGGAGACGGCCTCCATTCGGCCGTATCGTTGACCGTGTCGCGGAATGTCTGGCGGCATTGGGCGAACAGTCCGGCGAATTCGCGAAACCTTGCCGCGTCATCATCCGAGAACGGTTGGAAGCTCATTTTTTTCTCGCCTGATCTTGGATGCTTGGGGGCGACCTAGTGTCCGCACGAACTGGATGACCACAAACGCGCGCGCTAGGTCGCTTGCGCCGGGGACGGTCCTTAGGCCAGCGCCAGGTGGGGACGTCCAGGACCGTGGTCGGGAGCTTGGATGTCACATGTGCTTCTACGCTCCTCGCAGCTTCTTCTCCACCTCCTAGGTAGAAGCCGATTGTCACCGAGCTCTGGTGCCAGGGATATCTCGGTGTGGAGACAATCGCAATCAACGGCTCGGGCGTGTCGAACTTCACGCTCGTGGCCAACTGCACCAGAGCTGCCTCATCACGGGCTGATGGATAGGGAGGCGAACCTGGGTGGGTATGCCAGTCTCCTAGAAAGGTGACAAGGCCGTCGCTAGCATCCCACGCTTGATCAAATAGCTTGCGGTGACCACGGCCGCTGATGCGCACGCCAAAGGGCGTTCCTCTTGAAGCCGGTGGAGTTGCGTGAGTAACGAAAAGAGATGAACGATCTTCGGCCCAGTAGCCGAGCAGCCAACCCCCCACCTCGTATGGCCTAACCGGCACACTCATGAGGCACGCACATACCGACTCGTGTACGAACAGGTTCGTCATCACGCGCCAGTGCTGCAGAACTCGCAGTCGGGATGCACCGGCAGCGCCGTGTACTGCGCACCAGGCAGGGCGTGCTCGGCGTCACGAAAGTTGATAGTTGCCAGGTCAAACTCCACAGGCGGATAGTCACCGCTACCGTCGAGCAGCAGCCCGACAGCGGTGCGCGCGAGCGCCGCCGCGGCGGCCGTGAGCTCGAATCCGGGACCCGTGAATGTCGGGTCGGCGCACCCCCGCTCGCTGACCTCTCTGCGGTCGGGGTCGGACGGGATCGCGGGCACCTTTACAGGCGTCGAGTAGCGATCGGGCTCGGCCTGTGCGAGCGCCAGACAGTTCCAGCATCCACTCAAGCTGGGGCGCTGCACCAGGATCCGTGCGCCCCACGCACCCGCGGAAACCCACCCGTGCACGACGGGCGTGCCCGCTTCGGCGGCGAGACGCGAGATGTGCTTACCGGTCACGCCGTCTGCTGATGTGTTGATGACCAAGTCAGCGGCAACGAGATCCTCCAACAGTTCATCCTCGCGTACCTGGATCGTCGAGTCGGCGTCTCCCCACGTGCCGCCGACTCGTTCGAGTCGAGCCGCAACCTCGATCCACGGGTTTATCGCCGTCACTCGCCGAGCGAGCGCTAGGATCTTCGTCCGGCCTGCGTCGCGCAGGTCCAACTCGTGACGCACCCGGTTTCCGTGGGTGACGATGTCGAAGTCGACGAGTTGAAGATAGCCAGCCCCAGCGCGTGCAAGTAGCGCGGCGCCCTGAGAGCCGAGTGCACCTGCGCCGATCACGGCGATGCGCTTCCCGGCCAGCCCCGCGAGCTGCGGCTGGCGCAACCAACGCTCTCCCTCGCGCACATGAAAGGTCCGCGCGACCTGAACCTGATTGGTGCTCGGATCAACCGTCATCAGCAGCCATGCATCATGAGTTTCTCCACGTCCCGGGCCCTCGTCCGGGTACACGAACGCAACCAGCGCAGGAACCGTCGTCCCGTGCACGCGGCCCTGATCGCGGGCGTGGCGCAGCTGGCGGTTAACGAGCTGCCCATGATGCTCGCCCAGCCACGACCCCCACTCGTCTACCCTGAACGGTGGCGGCGTGTCCACGCGCGTGAATGGGCCGGTCAGCTCGGTGGCGCCGAGCAGCGCGTTTACCCCCGCCGGAGGCATGATCTGTCTAGGCGCCGGGTGAGACACACGGACACTGGTCACGGCGCCGTGCAGTGGCGTAATCTGGTCGGCGGCGAGCGTAAAGAACCCTTTCTCGGCGCCCCCGAGCTCCACGTCGATCAGCACTACTCCGGAGTCGGGTTGGTACTGGTAGTAGTTGGCGGCCGGGTCGGGCGCGTCGGCCTCTTCCTCAGCGAGCTTCCCACGGTCGTTTTCCCACAGCTCCCATAGACGCTCGGCTCGAAGCACCGCCTCCGCGCCACACATCGGCCGAGCCTCCCCGAGCGCTCGATGATCAAGACAAAGAGCGCCGGACGGCGAGCGGTGCCGGTAGACGGGCAGCTTCGGGGCAAGCACCACTGGATGCCCGTCCGCCCCGTAGGAGGTTGGATAGATGACTCGCGCCGGGCAGCGCTTCTCGCCTAGACGCAGCTCGCCCTGGAAGACGACCGCTTCACTGGCGTCGAACAGGTCCGTGTCCAGCTTGAAGTCCAGACCGTCCTCCTCGTACCAATGGGCCTCGTCCTCGATGGTGCGGGTCCCGTGCTCCCACCAGCGGCGGCCTCTCACCCGTAGGTCCGTCCCTCGTCAGGATTCGGCTTCGGTCTTGGCCGTGCAGGCGGCGGTGGGGGCGTTGGTCCGCCGTGCTTGCCCCCGGTGTCGTCGTCACTATCGTCGTCCTCCCATCCGTACTTGGCGGCGAACTCATCGTCGCCCTTCAGCGTGTAGTTGCCGTCGGCCGTGACCTCGAGGACGATCGTTCCCGTCTCTTCGGTGGTGAGCAATGCCTTCGCGCCGACATGATCGCGGTAGGCTGGCCATCGCGTCGGCATGAGGGTGGCCGTACTTGTTCTTGGTGCCCACGGACACGACGACCTGCGCGGGGTTAGTCAGCTTCAGTGCATCCAGCGATATCTCATCCTCGGCGTCCTCTTTGAAGAACGTGTAGGAGCCATGGTGACTGGCGTGGAGCACCGTGCACGCGAGGACCGAGAGGTCGGGAGCCTCTTGGTCGGCAACATCGCGGTAGTAACCGACGATGCGCCGCCAGCACTTTAGATCCGAGTCGCCCGCGAACATCACTGACACGCCGGCGTACTCGAACTTGAAGACGCCGCAAAACTCGTGGACCTCGTCGCGTGCCTTCTGCTCGGTCAGCTCCTTGTTGACGTCGATGTAGCCGGGCGGCGAGAAGCAACGCACCGTCACTTCGTCTCCGGAGCCGAGCTGCGCGATCGGTGAGCGACTGCCCTTCTTTATCTGCACGTTCGGGTGCTCGCGCATCATGTTCGCGAACTCCTCGAAGTGCTCACCAAGAGGCTTCTCGGTTTCATAACGGGGTGCCCACACTTCCCCGACCTCGTAACGCTCGAGTAGGTCCGCCAGGCCACGGATGTGATCGTCATGAGGATGGGTGATGACCAGCAGCGCGAGGCGGGGCTTGCCGCTCTCGCCCCGCGGCAGGCGGTCATCGAGCAACCTGAAGAGGTCGATGCCGTGCCCCTCGCAACGAAACACGTCGATCAGTGCGTATTGATTGCCGGGTAGCCGCAGAAGCGTCGAGTCGCCCTCGCCGATGTCGCAGAAAATGACCTCGAACTCAGCCATGTCGGTTCCTCCGATTGTAAGTGGATTGAACTTCCTGACTAAAATGCGTCTTGTCCTCGCGGCGCTCCCACTGCGTGACACTCTCTTTTACTGAGTGCTCCACACTGATCACCATCACCTGCGCCTCTTTGGTGGCTACGGAAATCTCGAGAGGGAGCTCGACATAGAACGCAAAGCACGCGCCGAGGATTGCACCCAGAACTCCCATGCGGCGCAGCTTGCGACTTATTTCGCGGCAAAATGCTCGAGCGATCAGATCTTTGAGCATCATTAGGTCCCGTGTCCAGTCGGCGGCTCGGCAAAGCTCACGAATACCTCCACGCTGTAGTGGCGGAAGACCTTCAGATACCGATACAGCAGACCGATGGATGCGAGAAAGGCGCCGCCAGCCCACCAACCTGGAGCCACGAGGTGGCCTGTCTTCGCGGTACCAAGCAGCGTGCCCGCGAATAGTGCGATCGCGACGATAAACGTCGAAACCGCCATGTTGCGACAGAAGCCGTACAGGTTGAGGAATGTGCTGAGCCGCGTCATCGTGGATTCGCGCTCCTTTGCGGCGCTGAAACAGTGATAGAAGAGACCCTCTCCGGGACCAGTGATGCCGGCTTCGACAGCACGGTTGAGGACACGTTGGCGCTGCTCTGGTGGAAGTGGCCGGTAGTAGCCGGGCAGGAGCTTTGCCCACCGCGACCGGCGCTCTTGGAACAGCACGGTGCTTGGCGTACCGAGAACCCTGCGGACGAGGGTCCCCTCGATCAGGTAGCCAGAGACGTTCGCGATGACGTGCCCGGCGGTGTATGCCACAATCACAAGCAGGAGCCCGACCGTTGCTCCTGGGGTTCGCTGCCACGATTCCGTGCCGGTAAAGGCGGCAGCGAGACCCACCAGCAGCACAAATCCCGCGGACAGATATCCGAAGAAGTCGTAGACTGAAAAGGGAAGCTTGTCCACTCGATTGCCCTTACCGTGATCGGCTGGTCGGTTTGCCGTTGCTATTCATCGGATTGCTCCACATAAGTAAAGAGTGGGAGTGGCTCACATGACGAGTATCCAGGTCTATCTGGCGCTTTCCAATGATGTAGCTTGGCGTGACCCTGGGTGGCATGCGCACGGTAGCCGCGGCGACTAAATGCATTCGTGACCTTCTTTGCGGGATGCTTTGGGGCCCCCTTCTTGGCGGCCGAGACGAACGCGGTACCACGTCGATCTTCCGTTCCCTTGCTGCCCAGGAACCGATCCAAGACAGTTGGCCCTACGTTCCGCCTGCTCCCATGGTGGGGGATCTGGATGAACTTGCATTCGCCGGGCTGGTAGCCGGCGCTCTCGAGTACATCGGCGGCGCGTCCGAGCGCCGGCATACCCGCATCTGCGGTGAGGATGCTCATCCGCCCTTCCACTGCAAGAACGGATATAACGCTGCTGTTGTTCTGGGCGGTGGTTTTCCCCGCGTCGGTGAGCGTCTCGATCGTCAGGGACTCGGGGATGAGCGCCTGCGCGGCCTCGGCGAGCTTGCGCACCAGGCTTGCGGCAGCGGCCTGCGTCGCCCTGCCGGGCATTTCGCCGAGCAGTTCCTTGTAGTAGTCGCGGTCGGGGCCGATCACGAAGAGCCCCTTGTCGGGCGTTGCGACCCCGGTGAACGGCTCGATGATCGGTATGTCCTTTTCCCCCGCAAGTGTCTCGAGGTCTGAGGCTTCGGTGAGGGACTCCTGTAGCCGCTCGCTGAGTTCGAGCGTCTTGAAGCTCGCGCTGCGTGCCTCCTTGATTGCGGCAGAGTGCGCCCACGGTTGGTGCATCCACAACTGCCCGACCGTGAACTCTTCCAGGACCGTCTCGAGACCCTTGATGTGGTCCCGCTCGGGGTGGGTGGCGAGCACGACGTCGACGTGTTCGGTCCCGTAGTGGGTCTTGATCAACTCCACGAGCGCCGTCCCGTCGTCGGTGAACCCGCCGTCGATCACGATGACGGTCTGTTCGGCTCGAGTCCCTTCGAGGTTTCCGTAGCGCAACGCAATCGCGTCGCCGCTCTTTGAGCCTTCGCCGACCGGCAGGAAATCGATCTCGTATCCCACGTCAGCGTGCCCCAATCTGGTTGCTACCCAGCCTCGCTATGAAGTCCAGGACCAGCAGCGACGGTCGGGTGAGGGGTTGTGTCGGCTACGTGGCTTAGAACCGAGGGCATCGCTTCAGCGCTTTGTGGCGCCGAAACGTTGCCTTCGCAGACTTTTCTCGAGCGCATATGTCCTACGGAGATGTGCATAGCGTCACTAGACGGTCTCATATGCACCGGACGGAACCGGCGTGCCGCATACGATCTCCGAGACAATCCCATGGCAGATTGGCCCTATAGGGTCAGTTTGGCCTGCATTTTGCGGAGAAATCCTTCCGGTTATCCACAGCTTTCCCACAGATACGTGGCAGATATCCCCAACGTCAATCTGCGTAGGAGCGACTTGCACACAGGGCATACTGGCACTCAGCTATGCCGACCCGATACAACCCTTTCCAGCTAGTGGCTCCCCTATCTCCCAAGCCATCCACCCGTCTGCTTCGTGCCGCTGCCGCCGAGCGTGCGGATCTTGAAAAGCACCGTGAGCGCATCCTTCGCGAGCGCGACTCACTGCGTGCCGAGCTAGATCGGATCGAGAACACCCTGGCTGAGGTAGACGATCGGCGTCGCCTGTTGGACAGGCTCGCACCAACAGACCAAGCGACCACCGACAGTACCGAGCAGCAAAGTCCTGACTCTCAGGCACAGGGAGATCCGCTCCGAGGACCCGCGATCCGAGAGACCGCCGTACAACTGCTGGCGGAAACTTCTCAGACCGATGTCATCCACTACCGCGAGTGGTTTGAGCTGTTGACAGCCGCCGGCTACAGCGTTGCTGGCAAGGACCCCCTAGCGGTCTTCCTGACCCAGGTGAGCCGCTCGCCCGCGGTGCGCAAGACCACGCAAGCCGGCATATACGAAATCGACCGCCAAGCGCCGCAGCGCCTCAAAGCACAGCTAGACCGCCTTCATGGGGAGATACGGCAACTCACAGAGAACACTTCTTTGAAGACAGATCTCAGTGAGATTCGAGCACAGCGATCGCAGCTAGCCAGCGAGATCAACCAGGTCGAGAAGGCACTCGAAGAGGCCACCCGGCTCCTAGGCTCGAAAGTCGATCAGCCAGCACTACCTGCTGCTTGAGTGGTGCGGGAGGAGATAAGCCTCCCGCACCGGTGCCGCTTGACTATTTCTCTTTACGAACGCCCTTGAAGGGCGCTTTGTCAGAGGTCTTCACGTCCATGATGCGACCCGTGTCCTTGTCCCGCTTAGCCCAGTTGCCACTCGGCGTCTGGAACTGCGAGCGATCACGAACCGCGCCTTTGCGATGACCGTCACCGGTCGGTGGATTCTTGGCCACTTGGGCCTCCTTCTATGGGGCGCCATCGCCTACGAGTTCACCCGGCCATTCCGGACTGACGACAGCCTACGGATGGTAGCCAGCCAGCGGACGGAGCAAAGAACGCTTGGCGTCAGCCCCCACATCATGTTCTTCCGTCAAAACCTGGGACGTCGCTGAACTGCAGCGACCATGGCGGGTTACGGCTTGGATTTCTTGGTCGATGCCTTAGTCCCGGCGCTGAAGCGCCCTGTAGAGGCCGCTATTCCGCTCTTAGACCGCCAACTGCCATCCGCTTTGCTCCTATGCACGGAAATCCCGCTCGTTCGCACTTGCACGCTTGCCTTCTCGATTGCTGCTTTGCGGGCGTTTACGTCTGCCATCGTGATCTCCTCAAGCTTGTCACCTAACTACCGTTTTTTAGCTTCCCCGCTCCTTCGGACGGAATCTGTTCGTGCTTCAGTGTGCTCAGCGAGGTGAGCCAGCGCAAGCAGCTCCTTGATCCGGTACTCGCGTGGCTCTGGACGGAATTGAGGCAGTCCAGCGTCGACGAACACCGGGAACGCCTGCTTCTTGACGAACTTCTGCTTGTGACCAGTCTCGTCCTTGCGCGCGAGATGTCCGAGTCGCTGACGGGCGGCAGCGTCGAACATCTCTAGATATCGACGAGGGGCGACGCCGACGAACGGCTCGAACGCAACCTTCTCGGGATCCCGCTCGGAGCGAGCGATTGTCGCTGCGTCGGCGTGAAGTCGCTGGGCGCGGCTCTTCGTATATGGCTCGATAAAGACGACCCGCGCGATCCCGGCCCCGATGATGTGGCGCGCGCAGTTGTGGCACGGGAAAGTCGTGCTATGTAGCGTAGCTCCAGCGACGGGAACTCCTCGTAGTGCTGCGTCGAGCAACGCGTTCATCTCCGCGTGCACGGCACGACCGAACTCGGTCAGGTCCTTCAGGCCACCCTCCCAGAGTTCGCCCGGCAGCTCATTGCGTACCTGCGTTCTCAGCGCTTGCAGCACCGCCTGATCCCCAGCGTTAAGGGTCGCGGCGAATTCTCCGACCTTCTGATCGATCCGGTGGGTGAGCTCCTCGGCCAGCTCGTCGAAATGCCTGCGGTTGGTGTCAACGTCGCCGATCTCGAAATCGCGATTGCCGACACCGTACTCCTCCCAGTGTGAGCCACCGAAAGCCTTGGGCACCTCGTTAGTCCCGACTGCGATGATCGAGCCCTCACGGGTCGCGATCGCCGCCCCGACCTGTCGCCCGAACTCGGCTGAGCGCAAGGCGGCACCGGCCGCGAGGAACTGGCCGTGCTCATCTCGGGTGGGTGTACGAAACGGCGAGCCGAACAGAATCTCCATCGTCCGCTGCAGGTCCTCACGAGCGACATCGCGACTCCAGCCCCGGATGAAGAAGTCCGCTCGATGGAACGTGCCGCTGACATCCTGCCCTCCCACACGCTCCTCCTTCTCGTCTCGGTCGATCAGCTCCTGCGGCTGGTGCACCCACTTCGAGCAGTCCTTTGTGCCTCGCGACGTAGTGATCTGCGTCGCGAGGTGCTCAAGCCGCTGGTCCTCAGGGCTGTAAGCCGCAACCACGATCAACCGCGGGCCGTAGATCGCCCGCAGCGTCTCCATCTCGTCCGGTGTCTTCAGCGAACGCAACACAAAGGCGTGGCGATCCAGGTATCCCGGCTGCGCATCCTCTCCGGCAGCCGGGGAGAGCTGCTGGCGCGTCGCGACGATGTCGCTGATCGCATGGAGCGCCAAGGCATCGCTCCGGTCCCACGATGTCCGCAGCTCATCGCCGGCGGTCATCGCATCCCACAGCTGCTCGTCGAACTTCTTTTTCCTGAAGTCCTCGCCCGTCTCCTCAGCGAGGTATTCGCTGAGCCGCAGCGGGTGCACCTCATACCCGTACTCGGCCAGCTCGATGCCCACCTCCTCGCCGATCATTCCGACATCCGTGCCCACGGCGGCGACTAGCGCGACGAAAAGCTCGGTCTGATCATCGAGTTCTGCGGGATCAACACGATCAGCCATGTGCGCATACAATCACACTGGCTTCTTTCGGCGTCTAAGCAACAGGACTAGGCGTCATCTGTGCTAGCAGCTTCATCGCCTTTCGCAGGATGAGTGGAGAACAAAGGCCAGATGAAATCTGAAGGTCTTTGGGTTTATGGGAGCGGCTTCGTGACCGCGGGTCCGACCTTCGTCGGGTTGCCATGACTCATCCATTCCGACACCAGGCTTCTTGTCTCCTCGTCCACACTGATCCGAACCGGGCCATCAGCCGGGTTTGCTGCCAGATGCATCATCAGGGTTTCGAGTTCCTCTGCGGTCGTCTCGATACTCATACATTCCTCTCTGTCCGAGTTCGAATCATCGTCTACGTCCTACATCGACGCCATTTCCAGAGGAGTTAGAACATTCCTCAATAAACTTCTCTGGAGGCTTTAGAGCAGCCAAAGGGCTCCAACTCCATCCCGTTTTGCTGTTCTTGCCGCTCGCCCCCAGTCACAGGACTCTCCGTTTCGCGGTCGAGACTTTTGTTGCCTCGCACAACCCCACCCCCGTGAAGCCGTAAGCCCATCCCCATCCCGCCAAGCACGGCAGCACCGCGTTCCCCAGCAAAAGACAGCTCCGCGCCAAACACCCGCAGACGAGCTTCATATCGGTAATCCGTTACCTACCCGGCGCTACACATCACCCCTTCCACACGGCCGTCCCGGCCGCACCGCTTCAACTACACACGGCCTGATTTAGAGCATAGGTGTCACCTAGACACACCTCGCCAATGACCCGAACCATTTCCCCTCAACACCCCTAAAACGGCCACTTTTGCCGAACCGAGGCACTGTGACAGATTGCCGCCATTTTGTCAAGTTAAAATTTTGGTGAAACCCGGTAATTCGTGGAGACAAACTCCGACAGATTCACACGCGGATTTGCGCACTGACCAGACAGCTGACACCGAGGCAGTGGGTCAAAAGTGCTGGAAATCAGGGGTTTGTGCGGGGGACGCCGGAGGGCAGGAGTGCATGGACGCTTCATCCAGAGCGTCCTTTTGTGAGAGACCAACTGTCTACTTGGATGGTCCAGCGTGAGCGCTCGGCAGGTTCAGCCTGCGCCCAAAGCGCTGCGCACGGCGTCTCAGTCGACGCCGTAGCCAAAGGAGTGCACGGACTCGTCATCCGGCGCGTCCTTCGTGAGAGTCAACAGCCAACTGGGATCGTCCGGCTGGGAACCAGACAGAACGTCAGCACGGGCGCTCGCGTCACGTCGCACCCTTCTTTGCTGAAAGGTCGTCAGCGCCCCTGGCGCTCGCCCTAAACAGTCACCCCGGGCCCAAGCCCGGAAGACACCGGCGCCCCTAGCGCCTTCTAGCCGCGCGGCGCACCGAGCGTAGACACTCGACGCGGCTCCAAAACGCCCCGAACCCCAAGAATACGCCGCGCTTAGGATGGTTTAGAGCATCGTCGGCTCGAGACTCCATCCCGTTTTGCTGTTCTTGCCGCTCGCCCCCAGCCACAGGACTCCCCTAGTTTCGCGGTCGAGACTGAATGCATCGGTGTTGCGATGCAGTTCCCTTTGCACCCCTCAGGGCAACAAGTCCCTCCGTCGAGAGGCACGCCATGACCTCCCAACGCTTGCGCCACTTCGCGCTCGCACCAGCCTCAAGGAGCTAAACACCGTGCACCGAAGTCATAACGGTCCCGACGGAATGCAACATCATGGCCCTAAGTCGCGTGTGCGGCGGTCTACGCTGGCGCTCGCGTGCACGCTGAGCGCTGCGCTCGTGCCGACCCCTGGCGCATACGCGTCTTCAGCCTCCTACTTCTCCAGCCTCGGTGTGAGCCCGATGACCACCGCGCGTGTAGCGACCGCATCGGCGCCATTGCCCAGCGGCGAGGTGCTAATCGCCGGCGGCCTCAATGAAGGCGGCATCCTGACGAGCGCCGAAATCTTCAACCCGCAAACGAACACGTTCACAAGCATTGCCGGCACGATGAGCAGCCCACGCTTTGGCGCCGCGGCCGCACCGCTGCCCGACGGCAAGGTGCTGATCGCCGGCGGCCAGAGTGAAAGCAGCTTCCTGTCGAGCGCTGAAATCTTCAACCCGGCCACCGGCACATTCACGAGCGTAACCAGCGCGATGATCACCGAACGCTATGGCGCCATGGCCGCGGCACTCCCCAACGGCGAAGTGCTGATCGCCGGCGGCTACGACAGCTTTGAAGAGCTGTCGAGCGCCGAACTCTTCAACCCAGCCAGCGGAACGTTCACGAGCGTGACCGGCGCGATGACGATCTCGCGCCAGGAAGCCGTGGCGGCACCGCTGCCCGACGGAGAGGTACTGATAGCAGGCGGTCAGCACAGCGGCGTTCTGTCGAGCGCCGAACTCTTCAACCCAGCTAGCGGAACGTTCACGAGCGTGCCCAACGCCATGACGACAGCACGTTACGCAGCCATGGCGGCGCCCCTCCCTGACGGCAGCGTGTTGATAGTGGGCGGCCAGAGCAGCGGCCTGCAGTCGAGCGCCGAACTCTTCAACCCAGCCAGCGGCACGTTCACAAGCCTGTCCGCGACGCTGACCGGAGGGCGCGAAGGAGGCGTGGCGGCGCCTGTGTCCGATGGAGAGACGCTCATCGCTGGCGGGTACACCAGCGGCACTCTGTCGAGCGCCGAACTCTTCTACCCGGCCGCTGAGGTGTCGGACTCCGGCGGGGCGTTTAGCGATCAGACCGTCGGCGAGCCATCGGCGCTGCAGACGATCCGCGTGAGTAACCTCGGCGCCCAGGCACTCACGATCGCTACCGCCAAGCTCGAAGGGGCCGATGCTGCGGACTTCGCGATCAGCGCCGACGCGTGTGAAGGGAGAAGGCTCTCCTTTGAAGACAGCTGCACCATCTCGGTGCGCTTTACTCCATCCCAGGAAGGAGCGCGCGTGGCCTCGCTCGCACTCACCGACAACGAGACCACCCCTTCAGCCATCAGCCTCATCGGCACAGGTGTACCAGCAGACAGCGGACCCACGGGCCCCACCGGCGCTACCGGGTCACCAGGCGCCACGGGTGCTGCCGGACCACAGGGAACCACCGGTGTTGCCGGCGCCACAGGACCACAGGGAACCACCGGTGTTGCCGGCGCCACAGGACCACAGGGAACCACCGGTGTTGCCGGCGCCACAGGCTCGCAAGGACCGACAGGCGTCGCCGGCGCCATGGGGCCGGCAGGCCCGCGCGGCGCGAGCGGCCCCAAGGGTGCGGTAGAGATCGTCACTTGCTACACCGTCACGACCTCGCTACACCGGGGCGGACACAAGACCAACGCAAACCACCGCGTGTGCAGCACAGTCCCGGCCTCGACGACGACCACGGTTACCGGAAGCGCCGGGGCAACTCGCGCCACGCTGGTGCGCGGACACCGTGTGTACGCGGTGGGCACAGGCGTCATCGACGCTCGCGGGCATCTCGAGCTGCTGCTCGATGACAGTCACACGCTGAAGCCGGGAAGCTACACGCTCGCTCTCGTCCGTCACCGGAACGCGCACTGGGTGACGACCCGTCTGCACATCACGATTTCCCTTCCGATATCAGGAACTTCGACTGCGTAAACCAAGCGTCGAGCGCGGAAACCCGCACCGCGCGACACGAGGGCTGTGCTGGCTGGAAGTGGTGCGAAGCTTGGCTTGCCCATAGCGGGATCTGCGACCGTCGGCGGGGCGATAGCGGCGGCGCGCCTCGCTATCGCCCTCGTCAACGAACGAACAGCCTCTCGCCACCTAACAGCCTGCCTTTGCTAGGCAGCCTGGAGCGTCGAGTCGGACGGGCTGGTGAGATCCTTGTTCTCCGGGACGAACTTGCTCGCGATGAACGTCGCGCCCTGAGGATCGCTGATGACGGTCATCCTGACCCAGGGGGCGTCGAACGGTGCGACTAGAATCCGGCCACCGAGCTCCTCGGCCTTTGCGGCGGTCGCGTCTGCATCGGCGACCGCGAACGTGACGCTCCAGTGGGGAGCTACATGGGATTGGTCGTCCGCAATCGGGTTGAGTGTCGCTACGACGTCCGCGAAGCCAGCCGGTGCGCCACTCTGGGCCATGCGCTCGCGCAGGCCGGGATCACGCTGCTCGAGGTATTCGCCGTAGCCCGGTAGTCGCCACATTCCACCGCCACCCGGCAAGTCGAGCACCTCCCACCCGAAGACGGAGCCATAGAACGACTTCGCGCCCGCCAGGTCGCGGGTGTTCAGGCCGTTGAAGTTCAACGAGCCGGATTCGTTGACGATCTGGGCGCCCTTGTGTTCATTCGCCTGCCAGACACAGAACGCGGCTCCCTCGGGATCGAGGCAGACGGCCATCCGTCCGGCGCTCATCACGTCGAAGGGATCGGTGATGACGCGACCGCCTGCATCCCGCACCTTGGAGGCTGCCTCATCGGCGCTCTGAACCCAGATGTATGTGCTCCAAGTCGCCGCCGGTGGCGCACCTTCGGGCTGCGAGCCGATTGCGGCCACATCGCCGCCGGCCAAGCGGGCGATGAAGTACTGGCCCGGTGCATCCGGCGGCATCACGTTCTCGAGCTCCCATCCGAACAAACCGCCGTAAAAGGCGACAGCCGCCTGGGGATCGGGCTGACTGGTGTCGATCCAGCACGGCACACCGGGCAGATATCCGTCTCGCTGAAGCATTGGTGATCCTTTCTTTGCTTATGGACGCAACCCACCGTAAACAGGGTTTAGGTCAATATCTGTCCTGAATGAATCAGATCATGAAAATGACATGAGCCCAACCTCTAGCCGCCTTCTGGAACTACTGTCGCTGCTACAGGGACGCCGCGACTGGCTGGGCAACGAGCTGGCCGATCGGCTGGAGGTGTCCGGGCGGACGATCCGGCGCGATGTAGACCGTCTGCGCAGTCTGGGCTATCCCGTTGAGTCATTCAGCGGCCCCGCGGGCGGTTACCGGCTTCGCGCCGGCAGCGCGATGCCGCCACTGCTGCTCGATGACGAGGAGGCGATCGCTATCGCTGTCGGCCTTCGCACGGCCGCCCGAGCGTCGGTGACCGGCATCGAGGAGACCTCGGTACGAGCCCTGGTGAAGCTCGAGCAGGTTCTGCCGGCGCACTTGCGCCGCCGCGTCGCCACTCTGAGTTCGGCGACGTTTACGCTTCCAGCCGACGGGCCGACGGTCGACCCACAGCACCTGACGACGATCGCCGCAAGCTGCCGCGACCGAGAGTGCCTTCGCTTCGGCTATCGAAGCCGCGACGGCACCGACAGCCGCCGCGAGGTCGAGCCCCATGCGCTCGTGAACCATGGCCGCCGCTGGTATCTGCTCGCCTGGGATCGTGGCCGTGAGGACTGGCGGACCTTTCGTATCGATCGCCTGGCCAAACCCGCGTCTAGCGGGCTGCGCTTCGTGCCGCGCGCGCTGCCGGCAAAAGACGCGGCCGCATACGTCAAGCAGAGTATGAAGGCACGGCCGAATCGATTCGAAGCGCGGGTCACTCTGCAGGTCGGGGCAGAGGAGCTCAAGAGTCGCATCCCAGCGCACTGGGGCACGATCGAGCCGATCGACGCTCACAACTGCGAGTTCACCACTGGGGACGACGACTTGAGCTGGCTGGCGCTGCGCATCGCGATGCTTGGCGTCGACTTCGAGGTGCACGAGCCGCCCGAGCTGCTGGAGCAATTGCGAGTGCTCTCACGCCGGCTCGCACGCGCCGGCACCTGAACCATTCGCGATCCACCATTGTGCGCTCACAGCCCGAGCTGGCGCTACCCTCAAATCCACGTGTCTGACGAGCTGAAGACCATGACCACGGTTACCAGCGAAGCGAAGATCGAGATGTTCGCTCGACATGGTCATTGGTCCTGCAAGAACCCGTGGTAGCACGTATTTGCCTGCACCGATCAACGGCAGGTTATCCGCACTGAAATTCAGCGACGACCACGCCGCTCGCCAGCTGCAGGCTGCGATCGATCTTGTTCCTCGCCGAGCCTTCACTTCTTCCTGACGGGAAGCTCTACGGGCCGGACGCCTCGGGACCATCTCTGACAGGCGCGAAGCGCGTGAGCGCTGGGCTTCGTGCGAGGACGAGTACACCGCTCACCATAGAGACGAATCCGACGGTCTCACCCAGCAGATTCGGAGCACCGCTCGCGATGTGCTCATGAAACAGTGTCTGTCCGATCAGGATCGCTACGAGCGGCTCGAGCACGGTGATAGCGGGGAGCGACCACTGCAGATCACCGGCCTGAAAGGCGCTCTGGTTGAGTAGCAGGCCACCGATGCTGACGATGACCAGAACGTAGGGCGACCAGTCGTTGAGAGCGTGCCCGAGCGAGATTCCCAGGCGGTGACTAGCTCGCTCGGTGATCGCCGAGGTCACCCCGAGCACGATGCCGGTGGCTACGCCGAGCGCGAGCGAGCGGCGCCGTGGAGAGCCGCGGCCGAAAACGATCAGCGCCGCCACCACCGCTGTCGTGATCACGGCGAGCAGGGTCCAGCCGAGGGCGGAGCCGAGCGGGTGGCCCGGTCCGGGCTGGGCGACAGCGATGAACAGCGCGACGCCGCCAAGGATCTGTGCGTTCGCCGCCCATGCGCGTGGCGAGAGCTTGCGCTGGTGGGCGAACTCGCTGCCGACGAGGGCCATCACGAGACCGATCACGAAGATCGGCTGCACGAGCGCGAGTGAGCCCTTGCGCAGGGCGATGAACTGCATCGCATAGCCGGCTATCCCGGCCACCATGCCGAGCAACCAGCGCCGTCGCCGGGCGAGCACGACGAGCAGGCCGACCCGCAGCGAGTGCTCACGGGGCTGCTCGCTGGCCGCCTGCTGCTCGAGCACCGAGGAGAGCGCGTAGAGTGCGGCCCCGAGGAGGGACTCGATCACCACGATCGCCGGGATATAGGCGCGACCGAGTCGTTCGCGCAGGCGCTCGACGAGACGTCCGGGAAGACCGTAAGCACGCGCAAACCCGTGCGCGTGGTGCACAGTGGCAAGCAAAGTGGAAATCACAGCTCGAACCCTAAAGCGGACCGCACCCGGACTGGCCGCTCGCTGAAATGTGATTGCCAACCATCTGTCGCTCGGCACCCCTGACGCGGTTGCGCCGCCCCATCTGGTCCGATCAGTGACTAGAAAGCGGGCGGGGCTCGTATTTCCAGTGGCGGCGCATTCGGAGCGAGCTCTTTGAGTGCGCTCGAGATGAAGGTGTGGTGCTCATCGGCGGTGGCCAGGTCGTATCCGTGTACGAAGACGGTCGCGGCTGTGTGGAGGTCGATGATCCAAGCGACTCGACTCTCTGCCTTGGATCGAGATGCCTTGCGTTTGGGGGCCGGCGGCGGGATGGGTAGCTTGGCTCGCAGCGCTCCGGCAAGGTAGGCAGCTCGGTCGTCGAAGGGCAGTATGTCGAGCAGTCCACGATCGATCTGGTCGCGCAGCCAGCGCAGCTGGAGCGCTGCGGCGGGTGTCTCAGATGCGGCGGCCTTGCGTAGCCCGTAGGCGAGCTCGGTGAGCGTGGTCGCGGTGAACGCGACCGGATCGCCCGCTGCCGCACGGCGCTCGGCAAAGTCGTAGAAGCTTCCACGCGGCCGCAGGCGAGCCGCGGTCGTGGTGTCCCACGCCTCTGCCACTTACGCGTCTTCGCGGAACGCCAGGCTTAGCTCGACGAGCTGGTCCTCGGTCAGCGGGTCGATCCCGTCGGTTGCAGGGGCCGTACTGTCGGCGTCGGTGAATGCGCGCCAGCGCTCGTCGGCGAGCTGCTTCAGGGCAGCCGCGCGGCGCTGGTCATCCAGACGCTCGGCAGCGAGGCGCACGAGCGCATCGTTTGGGGTGGTGCGCATTGCGTGTGCGACGCGCGTGAGCTCGGTCCACATTTCGGCGGGTACGGTGAGCTGGGTCCTGCGCCCGTCGCGTCTGGGGGCACGCCGGCGCCGGCTGCGGACCTCGGTGACGTCGGGAGTATGCACTTCGGCAGCCTTGCTCATGCTCTCAGAAGCGTAGCACATCATAAGGTGCGTTACAAGAAATAAGGGGGCCAGCGTCGAGCCCGATCTATCCAAACTTCGCCCTGCGGGTTGGCCGGTGCGTCCAACGAGGTCTGAGCGAGTGGGGGCGAACGCCAAGCCCAGCATGGAAATTCGCGCCATTGGATCTCCGCGCGAGGGTCAGGGCAGGTTTCACTGCAACTAGTAGTGCTTTGGTACATCGCTCTTTTTGGGCAAAACATGCCCGCCACGACGTCGGCGACAAAACTCCTGCATTGGTTCTGCAGAGCCAAATCTGCTGGATAGAAATCCCGACGATCCGGCGATCTGGGCAACCCGCCAAAGTACTACTAGGAATCGGTCGCCAAAAGGGGGGAAGGTGTGGGCACGCCGCGATGGCGAGTCGGCGGGACCTCATGGTCATTCGGCAAGCCGGCGTCGCTGGAACACACAGCGTCAGGAGAGCACTGCCGGGTCAATGGGGACCAACCGCCATAGCCACGTCGCCCAGCTGCGATGAACGCCGTCGATCGCGCACCAGGACGCAACGAGCATTCAGATGGGGTAACTGTTCAGGTCGTGTTGGGTTGGGCAGGATTCGGTGCGTGTGCAGGGAAGTTTGCGTGTGTGGTGGATGCGGAGGATGTCGCGGGGCGGCCGAGCTATGAGGAGCTCGCGGCGTTGGTGTTCGATTTGAGAGCGGAGATCGTTGAGTTGAAGGCGCGGCTGGCGGCCAACTCGCGGAACTCGTCGCGGCCGTCCTCTTCGGATGGGCTGGCGAAGCCGGCGGTCGATCCGAAGAAGCGGAGCTTGCGCCGCTCGTCGGGGCGTAAGCAAGGTGGGCAGGAGGGGCATAAAGGCGCGCGGCTTGACCGCGTCGCGATCCCGGATGGGAGCGTTGAGTACCCGCCGGAGTGCTGTGAGGAGTGCGGCAAAGATCTCGGCGATGCTGAGAGCGTTGTGGGCGGCGAATCGCGTCAAGTGTTCGATGTTCCCCAGCAGCGCGCGTTGTCGGTGATCGAGCATGTCGCGACGCTACGGCGGTGTGATTGCGGGCATGTCAGCTGTGGTGAGTTCCCGAACGCGGTCACAGCGCCGACGCAGTACGGGCCCGGGGTCCGCGCGCTCGGCGTATATCTGCACGTCTTCCAGCATCTGCCGTATGACCGTGCCTGCCAGGCGCTGAGCGATCTGGTCGCTGCGAAGGTGTCAACCGGGACGCTGACCGGTTGGGTAACGGTCGCAGCTGAGGGACTGTGCGACTTCGACGAGCGGCTGCGGGCGTTACTGGCGGACGCGCCGGTCTGCCATTTCGATGAGACTGGTGCCAGGATCGCCGGCCGGCTGGGATGGGTGCACAGCGCCAGCACCGAGACGCTCACCCGGTACACCTCGCACGAGCGGCGCGGCAGCGACGCGATCGACGACGCTGGCGTGCTCCCCGCTTTTAACGGCATCGCGATCCACGACGGCTGGGCGCCGTATCGTAACTACACCGATTGCGAGCACGGCCTGTGCAATATCCACCACCTCCGCGAGTTGCAAGCCGCGATCGAGGCCGGGCAGCGCTGGCCGCTGGCGATGAGCTGCCTGCTTTTGGACACCAAGGATCTCGTCGCCAAGACCATCGCCACCGGCGGGCAGCGCCTCAGCGCCCGCGCCTCACGGGAACTCACCGCAAGCTATCAGACCGTGATCGACATGGGCCACGAAGAGCATCCCGTCACGACCGCCAGAAAGACCAAGCCGCACAACCTGCTGTTGCGCCTCGAGCGCTATCAGCCCGATGTGCTGCGCTTCGCCAACGACTTCAAGGTCCCATTCGGTAACAACCAAGCCGAGCAAGACATCCGCATGGTCAAGCTCCAGCAAAAGATCTCCGGATGCTGGCGCACCACCAGCGGCGCGCAACGCTTCCTCACCATCCGCAGCTACCTCTCCACCGCCCGCAAGAACGGAATCGACGCGCTCCACGCCCTCGACGCGCTCACCGCCGGAACACCCTGGCTACCCGCCTCCCCCTGACCAAACCCCGGGCCCGCCACGACGTGAACAGTTACCAGATGGGCAGCCACTGAAACCAACCACAAACCACAATTGGCACTGAGACCTGCTGTTGCTCGGCTCTCGCCTTTGACGGGGCTTCCACGATAGCCAAGGAGCGTTTAACCCTATCTGCGACGAGGTCGAGGCTTCGTTATAGAGGGTCGCGAAGCTGACCTGGCGGCTCGTACTCGCCTCTGTGGCCGCCGCTCACCCGTCCTCACCGAAAGCCAAGATGCGACGACACAGGTAAGCGGCGGGCGGTTCGTCCAACATCTCGTGGCGCTTCTCGCACAGAGCGGCTGGCCCGTGGGCCTCGATCACCTGACGCAGGAAGAGTCGTCGAGACTAGACTGAATCTATTTCTTCTGTCTCTTCGCCTTGGTTGCCGCCTTCTGCACGAGCTGGACACTCTTGCGCTGCGTACTGGTCGGGCTGGGCGAGGACTTGAGAATGGTGAGACTCGCGCTGAGCTTGCCGTGATCGGACTTCAACAGCGTGCGCCCGGTCGCGGTGAGCGTGAGCGTGGCGGTCGCGGTCTTGCCCGCCGGGATGGAGAACGTGGCGGTCCCGATCGTGGTCGTCTCAGAACGCTTCTTCTTTCCCTTTCCGGTCGTGCTCTTGGCCGTGAGCGTCAGCTTGCCGGTGCACGTGGCTGTGCCCGCGCAGCTGAGCTTCACCGATGCCCTGCCGGCGCTCTGGACGCCGATAGTCGATCCGGCGAGCGACACGCTGCCGGTTGCCGCGACTTTGGCTTGTTCTTCGAGCTTCGTCTTCGTGGCTGGCGCTTCTTCTTCGCGCTTCTTTGCCGCTGCCGCTTCCTCTTGTTCGTGTTCGAGCTTTTCCCTGGCTTCTTCATGAACCGCAACGCTGTTGGCGCTCACCGCGCTCGTGACGCCGGCGGTGTTCGTCGCCGTCACTTCGCAGGAGATGCTGTGGCCTTCGTCGGCCGCCGTCACGATATAGGTGCTCGATTCGGCGCCGCCGATCGCCACACTGTCGCGCAACCACTTGTAGCTGAACGTCGGTGTCGGAATGCCCGTCCAAGTTCCGTTCGAGCACGCCAACACCTTTGCCACGACAGCCGCCCCACCACCTCGCACCGCCACTTCAGGCGCCAAGGTGTTCACAGGCAGTGACGGCACCAACGGTATGCTCTCGCTGTTGGCGCTGGGCTCAGGAGCCGACGGTCCCGCGCTGTTGCTCGCCGTCACTTCACAGGAGATGCTGTGGGTTTCGTCCGCCACCTGCACGGCGTAGGCGCTCGAGAAGACTCCTGGGATTTTCGTGCCTTCACGCAGCCACTTGTATGTGTAGCCCGCGGGAAAGCTTTCCCATGTCCCGTGCGAGCAGGTAAGTGTCTGCCCCAGCGCCGCCGTCCCGCTCACCACAGGCCGCGTCGTGTTCACCGGCGTTATCACCGAGATCGCCGGGGTGACGGGGCTTTGAGCCGATCTTTCACCGGCGCTGTTTTTGGCTGTGACTTCACAGGCAAGAGCGTGGCGCTCGTCGGCGCTCGTGACTTTGTAGGTTTCTTTCGTCGCACCGGCGATTTCCGCCGCGCCATTCTTCAGCCACCGGTAGGTGAATTCTTCGGGTGTCGGAGTGCCCGTCCATGCGCTCGCACACGTGAGCGTCTGACCCACGGCGACTGTCCCCATCACGACGGGCTGTTTGACCTTTTCGGGGGCGGTTGCAGCCATCAATTCTGCATTGATTCCCGTGGTCGTTTCTTCTTTTCCCGCTTTTACCGTCACTGGGCTCGCGTCGGCGAGCAAAGATGCGTTTTTGTAGTACTGCGTCACATATCGGGCTCCGATGAACCCCACTTTGTCTTCGCCGCTCGCCAGTCCCGACACGGTGTATTCACCGTTCGAGTCCGTGTAGGAGCTCTGTTCTTCGCTGCCTTCGGAGTCATAGACGACGACCGCGACACCCTCGACCGGT
The DNA here is from genome assembly GCA_963776185.1 of uncultured Solirubrobacterales bacterium. GTDB lineage: Bacteria > Actinomycetota > Thermoleophilia > Solirubrobacterales > Solirubrobacteraceae > Palsa-744. The sequence goes on along the minus strand of CAVZLM010000005.1, from coordinate 171,308 downwards.
TCGGCCTGAGCGTTTGTGACAGTCCCACTGACCTGCCCGCCGCTCTGCAGTCTGGCGTTGACTTCGGACTTCGTCTCGCCTTCAGTCACTTTGACGGGTTGGGCTTCAGCGCGTGAGGACTGACCGGGATAGAACTGCTCGGCGTAATTTTTCCCGTTCGCGCCCGGCACGCCCGAGTAGAACTTCACCACATATTCCCCGGGGCGCAGGCCCGCGACCGTGTAGTCGCCGCCTCCGTGTGTCTGCGCTTCGGCGGCCTTCTTGCCTTCCACGCCCGCTTCGTAGACCACGACATTGATTACTTCGATGCCCTGGCCGGAAGCTTCGGAGGTGACTTCGCCCGTGATCTCCCCGGCCGCCTGGAGCCCCGCGTCGATTCCCGACGTCGTGCCGCCGGCGCTCACCTCGACCGCTTCGGCCGCCGCGAACGAGGTCTTGCCGTTGTAGTACTCGGGCAAGTAGTTCGGTTCGTCTGCGAATCTGACCTCGTATTCGCCGGGCGCCAACCCAGGGGCGGTGTATCCACCCTGTGCATTGGTCAAGACACGGGCCACGAAACGTTCGGTGGCTACTTCGTCTACGTCGACTTCGGCGTCTTCGAGCGGAGCCCTCGTCACCGCGTTTGTGACCGTCCCCGTGATCTGCCCGGGCGTCTGAGACGCCTGCAGCTGGAGCTCCGCGTTGACTTCTCCAGTCGTTTCGCCCGCGGTCACGGTGACCGCTTCAGCTTGGGAGAACGATTCTCTGCCGCTGTAGTACTGCTTGACATAGTCGAGGTCGCTCCCGTGGACGGTGGAGAACTCGACGCGGTATTCGCCGCCCGGCAGCCCTGAGAGCGAATATTCGCCGCCCGTATTCGTTGTGGTGGAGCCGTAGAAGCCGGAGTTCGCTTCGCTCGCTCCAAAGACCGTGACGCGGATGCCTTCGATCGGGGTCGCCAGCACGCTCGTGACCGTCCCCGCGATCTGCCCTCCTTCGCCGGCGCCGAGCGCGTGATCGATTGCGCCTTCCACGCCGATCTCGTTTGCTTCTTCGTGCGCGGTGCCAGCCTTGTAGCCCTTGATTTCCGCCTGCAGCGGCGCTCCGGTCAGCTCGATCTGTTTTTCACCGCTGAGTTCCCCCTCTTCTAGTCTGCCCGGTTTCGCACCCGCTTCGCTGCTCGATTTCGCGAGTCCCGGACAGTCTTCGCTCGAGTATTCGACATCGGTCAGGGCGGCGGCGGCGCGGATCGTGGGCCACCCGGTTGCGCTTGTGCCGAGGGTGTACGTTGTCCCGGCGAGTTCGCTCTGGGCCGGGATCCTGCCCACGCAGCTCGAGTTCAGTTCCGGGATCTTCACTTCGACCTCATGCCCCGGCTGGCATTCCACGCTGACTTTCCCGGCGACTGTCTGGTGGCTTTCGAAAACGAAGTGATGAAAGTTGTAGGTGCATCCGTTCATGTCCACCGACGCCTTGTAGACTTTCCCGGCGATCTCCCCCTCACAGCCGCTGTACGACGCGCTCACGGACGCCGAGGTGGTCGGCCCGGCGATCGGTCCGGTCGTGTACGTCGCGTCTTCGCAGACGCCTACGCCGCCCGTGACTTCGAAACCGTCGTTGTGGGTGATCGCTTCCAGTTCGACGGGGTACTGTTCGGCGACGAACGAATATTCTTCTGTCGACGCGTAGGCCGAGGACACGGCGAGGGCGAGCAGGCACATCACCGCGGCCGCCAGGAACGCGATCTTGACCGCGGCTCTCATCGGTGTTCTCCCGTTCTGTTGTTGCGCCGGTTGCACTGCGACCCCAGGTGTCCTGCAGTGATGGTCGAAACCCCGAAGGACTCTACTAAACACTGCCCAACCCCAAGGCATCGCTCGGTGCTGCCCGCACGACAAATTCAGCTCGCGCCTTTTCACCGGGCTCACTTCTCACCACGCTTCTTGCCGGCCCCGCGATCGCCAACACGCCGATCGCCGCCGTCAGAACGCTCACCAACGCCAGCACTCGAGGCCCGAGGATCCGTCCCGGCCCATATTCGCCTCGCCCGATACTCGACTCGTGATCTCGCCAGCTCATCGTCGCGCTCCGTGGCCTCCCGGCTCACTCGCTCGCGTAGACAGATTCTGCCCCAGAAACCGCTCTATCCATGGTAGAGCGCCCAACAAATCGCAAACGTCAGCGTCTTGTGTACCACGATCCCGACTCGAGCTCAACTCAGACGCGCCACAAGATGACTACGTGAGCAGCGGCGCATTCAGCGCACCATGCAAATCCCAACGTCTGGTGCACAATTGCATGGGTGTCGGTTGAGCCTTGAGCCGAAATAGATTCGGGCTCAGAGCGGCGTCGCCGATAAACAGCACAGCTGCGCGCTGCCGCTCGCAAGCAGCTGTCCGTCCGTGCTCCACACCCTGCCACTGACGCCGAGCAGCCCGTCGTGGGCGACGATGCACTCGTGGTCGACCAACAGCCATTCCGAGTCCGGACACGACTGATGGAAGAACGCGCTCGTGTCGAGGTTGGGGGCGATCCTGGCGTTGTCCCGATACATCCGATATGCCGCCGGCCAGCCATATGTGTCGAGCAGGATCAGCGAGCGCGCGGCATCGAGGAACGGATCCTCAAAGCAGGCCTGGGGCCGGAACCGGGTCCACTCGCGCACGATCGCCGGCCCGGGTTCGGGGGTCGTGCTCTGATCGATCGGCCGGCGCTCGATGTTCTCCCAAAACCGGAACGGCGGGCGCTCACGCTCTGAGAACAACTCCTCCATGCTCCTCAACCCCTCGGGTCCCGGTATATCGGGCGCCTGCACCTGCTGGTGCTCATGGCCCGGAGCGCTGGCCGTCGTGCCCACGAGCGCCTGCAGGACCGGCTTGTCGTGTTGGGTCATCCTCACGGACAGCGATTCCGAGCGCCGGCCTGCTCTGAGTACCTCGACCTCGAGCTCGACACGATCGAAGTCCGGCGAGCGCAGGAACTGACAGTAGAAGCTCGTGGGCCGCTTGATCTCAGCGCGCAGACCCGCCGCGCGCAACGCGAGCGCCGCGAGATACCCGCCGTTGGGGCCCCAGATCTCCCACGCGCGCGAGATGCTCGTCGCGTAGTTTCCGCCACCACCGTCGAGTTGCGTGGCTCGATCGAGAGCCTCAGCGTCTGCCATCCGCGGATTATCGTGGGCTCCGCGGTCCACGCGCTCAGCCGGGTGCCCTCGACTCCTAAAGCCTCACCGTCTTCGACCCAGACACGATCCTCCCAGCGGTTTTCAACCGCGCCGTGATCTTGATCTTCTTGTGATGCTTGCGGTCCCGCTTGCCGGCCTCGGTGAGCACGACCTCGACCTGCACGGCGCCGGCGGCAACGCTCTTAGTCGTCGTTTTCAGCCCCGGGCCTGAGATGGTGACCGTGCCCGCCTGAGAGGCGGCGAGCGTCACCGTCACGCTGCCCGCGCCCACCTTGACCTTCGCGATCGTGAGGGAAAGTGATCTGCCCGCCGCGGTTTCTGCTTCTTTTTTCTTCTGCGCCGCCGCGGTTTCTTCTTCCCGGTTCTCCTTGACCGCTACCGCCGTCCGGGCTTCGGCTTCAGCCGTAGCCCTGGCTTCGGCCTCGGCTCTCTGTTTGATGTCCAGTTCGATTTCTTCGTTGCGTATTTCTTCAAAGGCCCTCGGCGTCGTGAATTGCATCGCTTCGCCGTGCACCGCTCCCGGAGCCGCGGCGTTCTCCGCCAAGACCCAGTAGTGATAGGTGGTGTTCGGCTTCAGGCCGGTGACCTCGACGCTGCCCGCTTCGCCGCTGTCACCGATCAGAAAACCTTCGGAGGTCCTGGTCCCGCAGGTATCCGCTTCGCAGGCGCTCGTCCCGTATTCGAAGTAGTAACCGGCTTCGCCGCCGGGGTTGATCTGCGCTTCGAGCGTCGCGTCGTTTTCGGTGACGTTCGATGCCGTCTGGCTGATCACGGTGGGCTCTACCACCTCGGTGGTGAACTGTTCTTCCGGACCGAATTCGGTTCCGTTCGTGTTCGTCGCGGAGAACCGGTAGTAGTAGGTCTTGCCGGGCTCGAGGCCGGTGAGCCGGGCATGCACTTCGACGGGTTGCACCCCGGATAAACCGGTCGTTTCGCAAGCGGCCTCGTTCGTGAAGCTGGCAGCCTGGGTCCCGAATTCGAGCTTGCAGGCTTCGACAGTGGTGCCGTGCGGGTTGATCAGCGCGCACAGTTCATCCCCACCATCGACCGGCTGCACGCCCCCTCCACCTGCGCACGCTTCCACGCTCACCCGTGTCGGGGAAGACGTCGAGCGCACCACGTCGGAGGCGCCATCGACCGCATAGAGAGCCCCCGTCGCAGCGTTGATCGCGACACCCGCCCCGCTGCCCAATTCGCCGACGCCGAACTGCTCGATCAGCGCTCCCGCGGGGCTGTACTCAGCAAGGCGGGTCGTTTCGTCCACATAGAGGCCACCCGTCGACCGATCGAGTGCGAGCGCGGTATCGCAGTCGCAGCCCTGCGGCTCGATCAGCGGGTGAATTCCGCCGCCTCCTTCTTCGAGTTGCTTCGCGTTGTGTTCGGCGGTCAGGACATACACGCGATCCGCCGCGTCGAGCGCGATCCCAGGGCTCATTTTGAAGCTCGTCGCGAACTCTTTGAGCAACCCGAGGTCGCCGCTGAACTCGTCGATCGCCGCTTCTTCGTTGACCCACACGTCGCCTTTGGAATCGACCACGACTCCGAGTCTGCCCGAGAACGTGTCGCTGCCCGGCCCGGTCAGTTGGCCGATGTAGCTGCCATTCGGGCTGAACTTGTCGATCACCTCGTGTCCCGTGTCGGTTACGTACACATCGCCGTAGGAAGGACTCGTCGAATCGTTGTCGATCGCGATAGCTTCCGGTGCTGAGAACTTCGCCGGGGCTTGGCTGCCCGCCCCCGCGGGAGCTCGATCGATTTCAGTCCCGTTGAACTGGTGCTCGAATGTCCCCGTCGAGCTGAAGTACTCGACACGGTTGTTGCCTTTGTCGACCACATACACGTCCCCGCTCGCTTCATCGACCGCCACACCGGAGGGTTCTTTGAACTGGCCGTTGGCGGAGCCCGCGCTGCCGAACGAGCCGCTGAAGCGGATTTCGCCCGCCGCCCATGCCGGACCCGCGAGGGCCAGCACACCAACCGTAACGAGCAGACCGACCAGCTTCCGCGAGCGGATCGCCTTACATGTGGCTCTGTGAACAAACATCGGGCTCATCCCTCACCCCCGGCCCCAAGCACGCGATGGTGATGTCGACGATTTGTCAGGATCACAGGAGCCTCGTGGCACGTCGGACCGCCCCAGCCACATCAATCGTCGCCGATGCTCGCAAACGCGCCGTCAGCCCCGATGAAGGGAGCAAGAACGATGTATGTGAGATAGTCGGGGGTGGCGGCGAGAAGCTCTACTCGGCCTGCTGAGACCTGGCAGCGGATCGTGTGCCAGATCGCGCCCGCGATCGCATCGACAGCCAGTCCGCTCTGTGCTCGACAGGGCGCGCCTTCGGTCAGCAGTGTCGCTATCTGGTGGGCGAGCCCGTGAGTCAACTCGACCGCTTGCGCTCCCGTGAAGAACGCCTCCTGAGTGATCGTCTGGGCATGAACGGGCCGTGCGGCGAGGTGGCACATCATCTCCTTGACGGTGCGGCGTACCGCACGTGGCCAGTCGCTGCCGCCCAGATCTGGGTTCTCGACGATCGCGAGGATCTCCAGGCCGACCATCTCCAAGGCCGCGAGATAGCACTCGTCCTTGTAGGTGAAGATCTCGCCGAAGGTGTCGAACGATACGCCCGCCTCCTCCGCGATCTGCAGAGTGCTCAGCTCGTGATAGTCGTGCAGCGTGGAAAGCCGCAACACGCTCTGCAGAAGCCGCTCGCGATCGTCCCGCTCGGGCTGGTTCGTGTCGCCGCCGTCTGCCTCGAGGTCGGAGAACTCCTTCATGCTGGCCGCCATTCGCGAGGCCATCTGCTCGGTCGTGTCCACCGCCGAGGGAGCCTGGAACAGCAGCGTCCAGCGCAGCATCTCCTCGGCCAGGTTGTGCTCCTCACCCAAACGCCACTGGCGCAAGAGGTTGCAGAGTGCGCCTTGCAAACCGCCGACGATCCCCCTCACAATCGGCGTCGGCAGGGAGCCGGCTTCTGATTCGCTGAAGATCTCGGCGAGCATCTGCTCGCATGTGGCGCTCGCCCTGCACACCCGCAGGACTCCCTGCGCTCCAGCCGTCTGCGCCTCGACGAGTGTCAAGACGGCGGCCTTGCGATCCTCCTCAGTCGCCTGCACGAATCTCTGAAATATGGCCCTCAGCCTGTCTTCCAGATCTCCGTCGCAGGCCAGCCACGTGCTCTTGGCCCGTCGGATGCCATGCCGGACGACCTCGTCGAAGGTCTCGAGAAAGCATATTTGCTTGTTGGCGAACTGCTCGTAGAACGTCCGCCGCGAGACGCCGGAGAGAGCGACTACGCGCTTGATGCTCGTCCTCTCATAACCGAACTCGGCGACGGTCTCGAGCATCGCGCCGTGCAGGCGGGCCCGCTGATTGAGAACAACCTCTTTGCGGTCCATCCGGTGAGGACCACGCGGTAGGCGCTTGTAGAGAGGGGTGGTTCGTTTCGAGCCCTCCTCTGCTTTCGCGTCCACAGCGGGCTGCGCCATCGGCGGTCTACCCGCAGTCTCCATACAACCTCCCCTGAATCAGACCCGAATGCAACTCTCCACAGCTGCCGGTCGATTTTACCAGGGCCGTTGGGCGCCGTGGGAGCCGCCTCCACGCACTCCAAAAGCTACATCGAGACGGGCTGTGCGCGTTGATCCGTGCCGACTTCGGTGATCCCGCCGGAGGTGATCTTGATGCGGACCGGAACATTGCCGCGTTCGAGCAGCCTGCGGAGCACTGACTCGCCCTTGGATTCGATGCTCGAGCGAAGCGGCTCATCCACAGTCTCGGGCCTCAGCGCATCGGCGATCTGCACGTAGACGTGCTGCTCAGCGCTTCCGTTTTGGACCTTCCACCGGTAGAGCTGTCCCGGCACGTGAATCAGTGTTATCAAGGTCGGCCCACCGATGATCTCGAGTTTGCTGGCCACTCCAGCAGTCTGCCCTGCTCGTCCGCCGGTCAACTCGGACCGCAGGCCAGCATCTGCGCGCGGCGTTTGGACAGAGTGCCAACGCCCAGGGTCACGGCGATCACGCTCAGACACCCTGCCGGGGTGGACACGGCGCATGGTCTCGCCGGCATCGTCCTCGCCGGCTCCAGGACGACCGCCAACATCACCCTTTGACCCTAGAATTACCGCCTGACTCCTCGAGGTGCCATAGAGTCGTCGTGTGAGTTCAAACCTGATGCAAGCGAAGGGTCCGTGTCCGCAGCAAGAGCGCAACTGAGGCGGTTCTGATGAGCCCACTGGGCCAACCCGAGTTCCTCGACCGGGTGCCCCAAGCACGCCGTGCGCGCGTGGAGTACGTGCTCGGCACGGGTGGGCTGGCCGGGACTGTGACCTTCCCGGGCCGAGCGCCACTGCCATTTCGCGGCACCTCAGAGCTCGAGCGTTGCCTGGGGCTCGGCGCGGGTGGCCTGATGCTCGTCGAGGCCGACCACGCCAGGGACGGCGAGCACGAGGATCTCGCGGCTCTGACCTCGACCGAGCGGGGGATCGCCGAACGAGCGCTGGCAGGAGAGTCAAACCGTGAGATCGCCGACGCTCTCTACTACAGCGTGAAGTCCGTCGAGGCTTATCTCACGCGTATCTATCGGCGCCTGGGTGTGGAGGGCCGCGAAGGCCTGGCGACACTGCTCGGGGCCGAGGATCTCGAGCCGCTGACGAGTGACTCAGAACTGGTGACCGGCGGCGCGCCCGGCGGTCGGGGAGGCAGCCACTCGCGCCCTCACGCCGCAGTCGTCGAGCTACTGATCGCCTGAGCGTCTCCCCGGCGCGATCAGGAACTCAGTGTGCGCCCGACGGCAGCTTCACACCGGCCGCGGATCGCTCGCTGCGCACGCTGAGCAGGCCGGCGAGCATCAGCGCTCGCGTCTGCTCGAGAACCTCGACGGTCAGTCGCCGATCGCCACCATGCTCAGATAGCGCCTGCGCGAGCGTCCGGGTGCCGTCGAGGCGGTAGATCACCTCGAGCACCGCCGCTGAGACATCAACATGCGCACCCAGTCCCTCGAATTGGTGCAGGCGGGCTCGCAGCAGGCGATAGCGAGAGCCATCGCGGCGCAATCGCTGATCGACGCACTGACCCTCGGGCAGTTCTGGAGTGAGCTCCAACAGCTCGCGCTCCGCGCCCTGCTCGGCAAGCATCGCCGATGCCTCGAGCGCACGCAGCAACTGCTCGCCGGCGCGCGGTCCGGGCGGTGCGTCCATTGCCTTCAGTGCGACGCGGCCCTGCTTTGCCGGTGCGCCGGTGCGGCGACGGCGGACACTCAATACGCCGAAGTTGATGTATTGGAAGCCTTCTCGTTGATAATGCTCGAGCCAACGCGCGAGGACACGGTCGAACTTCCTAGGCGCCAGCGAGCGCATGGGAGGCCGGTTCCAGGCTATCGCGTAGTTCAGTGGCTCGACCTGCTCGATCAGCGTCAGCAGCACGTCACAGCTGCGCGCACGGGAGAGCCAGCGCAGCGGGCCGCGGGAGAACTCTTCGCCGGGCCGCTGCCCCCAGCAGCACAGCAGTTGCCCGCAACCACCCGGCCTGAGGTGAGAGTTGAGCCCCGCGGCGATATTCGCCGACGGATCGCCGGCCCCGCCCTCGCCATCGCGAAAGATGAACTCGCTGTCGGGTGACAGAACATACGGAGCAACCGAGATGATCCGATCAAAGCGCGCTCCAGCCACCGCCTCATACCATGAGCCCTCGCGCCACTCGACTCCGTCGATGCCGCTCAGCAGAGCACTCAGGCGGGCGAGCTTCAGGGCGTGGCGATTGATGTCCACGCCGACCGCGTGATTACCCGCGTGGCGGGCGCTCAGCGCCTGGATTCCGGACCCGGTGCCGAGGTCGAGAGTATGTGCGCCATCGGCGGGGATCGTGATGGCGCGGGCCAGGGCAGCCGGTTGGGTGTAGCCGTCGACGCGGTCACGGCGCTCGCCGCCACGAATGAGGTCTCCGAACACGAGGATCTCCTCCGTTCCGCTGATCGTCATCCGCGAGCGCCAGCGTCCCTCACGTCGCTCGATTACCCCCAGACGCGCGAGCTCCTCTGGGGCTTCGGCGGATATCGCTGTGCGTAGCGCCTTGGTCCGGACCTCCCCGCCGTAGGCGAACAGGTCGAGCAGTGTTTGCAGCCGCGGATCCTCAGATTCCTCACGAAGCCCGCGCGGGATTGCCCGCGGCGTGGAGAAGCACTCGCGGGTGTGCCGGGCGGCGGTGGATCTGCCGAGATAGTCGGTCTCGATCAGCGCGCCGCGTAGAGCCGCGAGCGCTCTCGTGGCCGGTAAAGAGACGCTCACCGGCATCCAATGCCGGTGAGCGTCGATCGCCATCCGTGACGAAGTCTGTGTGTCAAGGCTCGGCTTCGGTGATGCTCGCGGTTGGGTGAGGATCTCGGCGAGCGCTTCACCGGCCGCAGCACCGCGCTTACCGAAGGGTTACGTAGATCTTCAAAAGCCGTTCTTCAGGCTCTGCGACTCACCCGTGATGGTATCTAGCTTCAAGAAGGCGTCGACCGCGCCGCCGCTGACCTGCTCGCTCTCCTCATCCGGCGTGAGATCCTCAATGCTGTCCTCGGGGAGTATTGGCTGCTCATCGGTCATTCGAGTTCTCCTCGCTCACAGTGAGACTGTGCGGCGTCTCCCCGGTGACGAGTTCCTGACGTCCTCACCACACCGTGGAGATTAGCTCTCCGGCGTGCACTAGTAAATGGCTCTCTAGGGTTGTTCACACAGCTCTAGGGTCGCCCCTGTGCACAAGCGCCGCTGGAGTATCTGATCGCTGTAGAGGCTTGAAACCGATTTCTCGGGTCCGGCAACAGCTATCCGTCTATGTTGACACGCTCGATGAGCTCAGCCAGCACGCGCTCGGCGGCGGCGTTGTCCACCTGACAGGTGCCGGCAGCCTCATGCCCACCGCCACCGTAGGCGAGCATCAGCGCGCCGACATCCGTCTGACTGGAGCGATCGACGATCGACTTGCCCATCGCCAACACGGTGTTCTGCTGCCTCAGTCCCCAGAGGACGTGTACCGAGATGTTGCACTGTGGATGAAGGGCATAGATCATGAAACGGTTGGTCGGGTGAATCACCTCGTCCTCGCGCAAATCGAGCACGACGAGGTTGTCGTGCACGGTCGAGCGTGCCAGCAGTTGCTCACGCGCCGCGGCGGCGTGCTCCTGGTAGAGCGTCACCCGCTCGACGACATCGGGCATTTCGAGGATCTCCTCGATCGTGCTCTCCAGGCAGGCATCGATCAGATCCATCATGAGCTGATAGTTGGAGATGCGAAAGTCACGGAAGCGACCGAGGCCGGTGCGCGGATCCATCAGGAAGCTGAGCAGGATCCAGCCGGTTGGCGCCTTGATCTCGTCGAGCGAGAACAGCGCGCTGTCAGCCTTGTCGACCGCTTCCATCAGTGGCTCGGTGACCTGCGTGAACCGCTCGGCGCCTCCGAAGTAGTCATACACCACACGGGCGGCGGACAGAGCACCCGGGAGGATGATGTGATTCTCCGCGGTCTGATCCAGGCGCAGGGTCTCGCTCTCGTGATGGTCAAACGCCAGACGCACGCCCGGCACGTAGGGAAGGTTCGTCGTGATGTCGCGATCGGTGAGCTCGACGAGCCCGTCCTGCATGTCCTTGGGGTGGACGAACTTGGTCTCATCGAGAATCCCGAGCTCTTTCAACAGAGCGGCGCACACCAGCCCGTCGAAGTCACTGCGGGTCACGAGGCGGCACTTCTCAGCGGTGCTTGTTGGCATCGGTGCTCGGCTCCTATCTAGGAAGTTTCAGAGCTTACGTCGGCAGATCCTCCTCAATCCTGAACCGCGCAATTCGTGTGTCGGGTCGATTTCGCGGCGTTCGAGGCTCCAGAACGTGCCCGCGGTGGCTCGATTTCCCCGCCGGCCACAACGTTCCGCCTACTCTCTCACCGGCCGCGGGACGGCAGGCAGGCCTCCTCGGTGCCTGCTGCGCGCCTCGCGGTCATCGCGACACACACGTGACGCGCACTGCGCCGGCGCGAGTACGCTGCCTAGAGCATGCGCGGTCGAGGACCAACCTTCGTGGCAACGCTCGCCACCTGCCTGCTTCTCGTGCTCGCCGCCGCTGCGGCCGCTGCGGCTACATTTGCCAGTGTCGGTCGCTGCCAGCCCAGCGGGTCACACACGCTGCTCTCTGAGAAAACGCTTCGTGTCTACCGCACCCACAACTATGGGCACGGCGAATCCACGAGCGATCTCGTGATCGCCTGCTGGCGTGCGAGCGGGCGTCAGACCGTGCTCGTCACGGAGTCACCTCGTGACCCAAACAATGAAGTGAGGCTGCGGACCGTGACGGCTGCGAGCGGATCGACCTCGGTGATAGCCGTGGCGAGCTCAACCGTCGGCGTCGGACTCGCCGGGACCGATCTGCTGCAAGCCTTCAACGTCCACACCGGCCACAGGCTCAACAGCAACGAAGCCGAGCTGCTCAGCTGCGAAGAAGGATGCAACGTCAGCGTCTTCAGCTTCGTCGTCGCGCCGAGCGGCTCGCTGGCATTCCTGGGCGAGGTGTCAGCCGCCTCCACCGACCGTCCCGCAGGCCTGTATACGAAGGCGGTGGGTGGCTCCATCCGTCTGCTCGAATTGGGCGCGCCACCTCAGCAGCCCGAACCGGGCGTCCCGACGATCGCCAGTCTCTCGTTCGCCAATGGCGTGCTCTCCTGGACGTCCAATGGGTCCGCAAAGACCTCCCCGTGGAGCTAGCGCACCATCCAGTGATCCGTCGCGCCGGCCGCAGGAACGTCGTCGGTGAGCACCCCGTCCGTGGACGTGTCAGATAGCGCTGTCGTCTGCTGGCGATTTCGTTGCGGATGTGCTCAGCGTGCAGCCGCTGTCGGTGCATGTGCGCTTGACGCGGCCGGCTGAACACGTCTCGACCAGCCCGGCGATCCAACACATCGGACAGCCACGAAGGGCAACCATGCCGGGGGCCGCCAGCAGCAGCGCAGCGGGACCGGCGCTCGGGGTCAGTGCGAAGGCCGAGCCGATCAGACCGAAGCCGAGCACACCGCGTGCGAGGTGGCGGGGCAGGGAGGTACTCGCGAAAACGTGCTGGTCGGGGTCAGGCATGCTCGGCTCCCGCCTGATTGGTCGTGTTTGGTGCTCTGAGTCCCGAGCGCAGGGTTTCGCGACCGCGATGCAGGCGTGACTTCATTGCGGCGCGGCTGAGGCCCAGTTGTTGGGCGGTCGCCGCTCCCGACAGGCCCTGGATGTCGCGCAGGACGATGACCGCGCGCTGGTCTGCGGGGAGCTCGGCGATCGAGTCGACGATTCGCTGCATCTCCAGCCGAGCGAGCGCGACGTCTTCGGCGGAAGACTCCACCGCCTCCTCCACGACGGAGCGGCTGAATGCGAGCCGGGCCCTGCGGATGCACTCGTTGCGCACGATCTGAAACATCCACGACGCCAGTGCGCCGGTGGCCCTGAGCGTCCCGATCTTTCGATACAGGACGATCAGGGCCTCCTGTGCGGCATCCTCCGCGTCCTCGGGTGTCGAGCAAAGCGTGCGGGCGAAGCGCTGCACATGTGCATGCGAGCCGCAGACCAGTGTCGAGATCGCCCGCGGGTCGCCCTGCTGGGCGGCGCTCACGATGCGCTCGGTCGGCCAGGACCAGGTGACGTTCTCAGTCACGGGAGCGGGCTCTCCTGGCGAAGAACACGCAGCAGCAGATAACGACAGCGGCCGCGATGAGATAGACGATTGTCATGATGAGAGTCTCCTCCTGATTGGGATGAGTTGGCTTGGATGACTATTTTTTTGGGCACGGCATTTGGTAAGAGGCTTCCGCGGTCGCGCCGCCGAGGAAGGTCAGTTCGACCTTTGTCGATAAGCCGCCCTTCGGGCACTTCTTCGGCACCGTCAAGTATGAGAACGTCTTCTTGCCCTGCCTGTAGGCGGCGCCGACCCTGATCGTGGCTTCCTCCGCCGATGCGTCCGGAGCTCCGGGCACCGTTTCGACCAGAGGAACTTCGCCGATGGTCGTCGGGCCGAACGGCGGTGGCGATTTGACGACGTGACCCACCGTGAGGAGTTCGAGCGAGACCGGCGTCTTGCCGTCCACGAAGAACTCCAGGTCCCCGCCCGGAGCGAAGAACGGCTGGATCGACGCCCTCTCCTGCACACGTTCGCCGCCGAAGCTCACGACACCGACACCGAAGCCCTGCGGGCCCGCGATCGATCTCTTCGGGCACAGTTCCGGACCTTCCTTTTCGATCGTGGCCGGCGCGCAGGTGGCGAACCCCTGAGGATTCTGCTCAGCACCGGCCGGCCCGTAGTACTTGATCCCGGTCAGCGGCGGCGGGAAGCCACCGTATTCGGTCCCGGAGATCTTGCCTTCGAGCTGGAACAGGGTGTGGGCGCCGAGAAAGTCGCCGGTACCCGGGAAGCCCGGGATTGGATATGCCTTCGTTTTGTAAGTGAACGTCGGCGCCGCCGAGGCAGTGGCCGACATGCCGAGAACGGCGAGGCCGAGCACGACCAGAGAAATCGATGTCCTGCGCATGATCGGCCTCCCGTTTTCTGCTCGACGGAAATGCCGAGACACACATAAGAGGCCGCTCACGACAAAAGGATTCTTTTCTACGCCACGATTCACTGCATGGTTGCGCCGGATGAGTGTCTGCTGGGCCGATTGGCACGCGTGAACGCCTGATCGCGCTTGACCTGGGGGCCGTCCGCCGCGGCGGCGATAATCGCAGGCCAATCATGGGCAAGCGATCCCGCCGCAACAGACCCCAACGCCAGCTGCCGGCAGCCGCAGCGCGCGCCAGCTCCCCGCCACCGCATGAGGATACCCAGCAGACACCGGGCCGGCCCGAGCGGCTGCTGCTCGACCAGATCGCGGCCGGAGCGCTCGATCAGCACCTGACAGCGATCGCTGACGCAACCCACGCGCGCCTTGACCTGCTGGAGACGGTCAACTCCGCCAAGGCACTGGCGATGCTCTCAGTCGGCGACCGCGTCCGCTTCACCCACCGCACCAAACCCCAATATCTGCGCGGCGTGCACGGCGTCGTGATCGAGCTCGACGAGCACACCGCCACAGTCTGCGTGCATGAGCCGATCGGCCGGTTCGGCAGCGGCGAGATCCGCCAATGCCCACCGCTACTGCTGGAGCGCCTGCACCCAGCCGCCTGACCCGAAGGATAACCCCATCAGTCCGACCTCCCACAGCGACCCCGACCTCGACAGCCTGATCGAGGAAATCACCGTCGACGCATACGACGAGGACGAGCAGCTGATGGGCTTTGAGAACGCCTTCGACGAAGCGAACTTTCCCTGCCCAGGCACCGTCATCGGCGAGACCGTCGACGTGCTCTCTGTCACCACCACAGGTAACCGCCGCGAGCTGATCGCCACATGCCAGCGCAACAGCAAACGCTACGAGGTGGCACTACTCGACATCCACATCGACGCGGACCCAGTCACCTCGCGCCTCCTCGCCGCCTACCAACGCTGGATCGGCACCTGAATAGTTACTCATCGCGATCCTCGCACAGCGGCAAATGGCGTAACCCCCGATGCCGCCGCGGATGCCTCCAGCAGCCCCGCGAGCGTGCTGGTTGAGATACTCACACAGTGAGCGCGTTTGTCACCGCATCGGCCGGGTTCCTTTTGGCGGTCCTGTGGTTCGACCTGATGTTCGATGTCCAGGTGCTCAGATATCGCGGGCGTGACGGAGACCTACCGGAGGAGGTGCTCGCGTCGATCTCCGGCTATTACCGGAGGGTCACCACTACTGCTACACCAATGAACAGGCTCATCGCCACCGTCATGCTCGCGACGCTCACCGGCGTCGTCCTGGAGATAATACGGGGAGGTACGCCGAGTTGGGCCGGATGGTCATCGCTCGCCCTCGCGTGCTCGGCAATCGGGCTCGCCGGCGCCCACACGGTCCCCAGTGCAGTCCGCCTCGGCGCCCGGACCGACACACTCCCAGACCAGAGCCGACTCGCCAGATCTATCTGCCGCGACCATCTCATCTGCATCACAGCGATCGTGGCGCTACTGACCCTCCAACTCTCGCTGCAGTGAACATACACATCGTTACAACTACGACTATCGCCAATGCGGTCAGCGACAGCACACCCCATCTCCGCCTGCTCATGCCTCGTCTCTCGAGCTAGACAACAGGTCACCACCACGACCGCTTTGAGGCGCAGGACTGCGCTGGCTGTAGCTATTTGGGGGAGGATCCCGGCGTTGAGCGCCGCCAGCCGCGGTACCCCTCAGGAGAGCTATCTCTTTTTGTGTTTTTTCTTCGCCTCAGGCGCGTACTTTTTGTGAGCCTGCTCCTTGCACTCGGCTCGCTTGTGCTTGGGCTCTTTCTCGCACTGCTTCAGCGCCTTGGCGAGCTTCTGCGCCTCGGTAAGCACTTTGGGGCTGACTGCCTTGCCAGAGGATCCAGGGAGTTTCGCACCGGGTGTGCCGGACGACTCACCTTGAGCGGTGGCGTCCGATACTCCGGACTGCGCGCCATTGCCTGTGGGTTCTGTTTCGCCACCCAGCGGACGGGCGCGCGAGGATAGTGTGGTGAACGTCTCATCTTCGCCGTAGCTCGTTCCCCAGCTGTTGGTCGCGGCGATCCGGTAGTGGTATGTGGTGGCGGGCGCCAGTCCCGTCAGGCTCTCGCTGACCGGCTGTGGAGTGGTGAACAGGGTACACGGAATATCTTCCTCGTACTTGCACGCTTCGCTGTTGAACAGCCCCGGGGGAGTCGGGATGCTCTGGCCGTAGGCGGTGCTCGTGCCGTATTCGAAGACCCATGTGGTTCGGTAGGTCTCTTCTCCGTGCGGGTTGATCTGGGCTTCCAGCGTCGCGCCGTTTTCGGTGACGTTAGACACCGACTCAGAGCCGACCGACGCTGGGTACGCGTGCGTGACGGTGAACGTCAGCACCTTGCCGCGCGCTGTGCCCTTGGCGTTTTCGGCGACCAGGCGGTAGCCGTAGGTTTCTCCCAACCGCAGGCCCGTGACTTCGATCGACCCGACCCCCTGCTGTGAGTCGCCGGTGATCGGCCCCTCATGGGCTGTTTCGGGCCAGCAGTTTTCGCCTTCCAAGCATTCGTACGCGTCGTTCGCGATGTATTCGAAGTAGTAGTTCGTGGGCAAGTTCCCCGGGTTGAGCTTGCCGGTTAGCCTGAACCCGTTACTGCCGGATTCAGCCGCTCCGGTCACGACTTCGGTGGGCGGCGATTCGGCGATCGGTTCGCCTTCAGTCTTGAATGTCTTCTCGCGGCCAGAGCTTTCGCCGTCCGTGCTCGTTGTTGTCACCCGATAGCCGTAGATCGTGCCCGCCGAGAGCCGACCGAACACGCTGGCTATGTCCACGCTCACGGTCTGAGGGGAAGTGCCCGCCGGAATGACACCATGAGCGATCGGAACGCCACCGCTCGCTTCGCAGGCACCGGGACCACGCGTGCCGCACCATGGCGATTCCAGGTAAAACTCGTATTCGGTTTCAAAACCGGCCGGGTTGATCTGCGCTTCAAGCGTCGCGTCTGACTGACTGATGTTCGTCGCGGACTCACTTTCGATCGCCGGCCCGGGGTATTTGAACTGATCGGCTGGGCTGGTGGGGCTGGTGGCGAACGTCTCTACGGTGACGTCAACCGTCCCGGTCCCAGGGGGTGCTATGGCGGTGACGACGTCGTCGGCCCCCTGTTGTTCGAAGCTCAATGCTTCCTTTGAGCCGAACATCACCTTCCTGACGAAGTAGGAGGTCCCGAGCGGCAGGTTCCGGCACTCTGCCGAGGCGAAGAAGTGTTCGCCGACTATCCTCACGGAGGTGCCTCCGCTGGAGGGCCCGGTGTTGGGTTGAATACTCGTGATGATCGGGCCTTCGCTTGCTCGTGGTGAGCATGTCGATTCCCCGTCATAGTGGAACTTGTCGGCTGCGCTGGTTGCGCTGGTTCCTTCCGGCGTGGTCACGGTCACATCTGGCTGGCCTTCGCCGGGCGGCGAGACGGCGGTGATCGAAGTTGGCGACTGGACTGCGAAGCTGGCAGCGTCGGTGGAGCCGAACTTGACGGCGCTGGCGCCAGTGAAGTTGGTGCCGGTGATGGTCACGGAGGTTCCGCCGGATTCTTCGCCGGAGCTTGGGCTGAGGCTCTTGACGATCGGGGCGTCGTTGAAGGTGAAGAGGTCCGCTGAGCTCGTCGGGCTTGTACCTTCTGGGGTGTTCACGGTCACATCCACCACTCCGCTCCCCGCGGGCGAGACGGCGGTGATGCTGGTGTTCGAGTTCACTTTGAAGCTCGTCGCCTCGGTCGAGCCGAACTTGACGGCGCTGGCCCCAGTGAAGTTGGTGCCAGTGATCGCCACCGAGGTTCCACCCGCCGTTTGCCCTTCGTCGGGTTCGACCTTCTGCACGCTGACTCCGTAGGTGAAGCTGGCGGCCGAGCTCGGTGCGCTGTCGCCTCCGGGAGTCGCCACGGTCACGCCCACCGTGCCCGCTCCGGCAGGGGAAATCGCGGTGATGGAGGTTTCCGAGTTCACCTTGAAGCTCGCGGCATCCGTCGAGCCGAACGTTACGGCTGTGGCTTCGCTGAAGCCGCTGCCCACAATGCTCACCGAGGTGCCTCCACCCAGTGGACCTCCGTCGGGTTCAACGCCGGCGACAGTCGCCAGCCGTGGACCCATCGCCAGGTCATAGCCGGAGCCGGACGCTACCGCCGTAACACCACGTAGTCCACTCACCGCGACCGGCAGGTCGCTCGAATCGGTGGTGCCGTTGCCGAGGTTGCCGGCTTCGCCGTTGCCCCAGGCCATGACCATGCCATCCTCGAGCAGCGCGAGAGTGTGCGAGTAACCCGCGGCGATCGCCTCGACATCGCTCAGCCCGCTCACTTCCACGGGCGCAGCGGTCGGCACGTCAAATCCAGTTTCGGTGCCGTCGCCCAACTGCCCGGCGGAATTTTCACCCCAGCCTACCGCCGTGCCATTGGCAAGGACCGCGAAGTTGAAAAACGACCCCGCCGCGACCGACGTCACACCGCTCAGATGGTGAGCGCACGGGGCGCTTTCGCCCACGGCACAGACGGCCACCGGCACATCGGCCGTGTATTCGGGGCTTCCCACACCTACGCCCAACTCGCCACGGGTGTTCGAGCCCATAGCCACCACGGAGCCGTTACTGAGCAGCACGGTGGTGCTTGAATAGCCGGCCGCCGCCCCCGTGACGCCGCTCAGATGCTGCGCGCAGGGAGCGCTCGCGCCAACTTCGCAGACAGCCACCGGCACGTCTGAGCTCTCCACTTCGCTCCAGGTCTTACCCTCGCCGAGCCGTCCTTCTGAGTTGCCGCCCCAGGCCATGAGAGTGCCGTCTTCGAGGATCGCGAGGCTATCGTCTCCGCCGGCCGCGATCGCCTTCACGCCACTCAGTCCCTGGACTTCCACGGGCACGTAGCTGCTGGCTTCGCTGCCATCGCCGAGTTGCCCGCTGTCGTTTTCACCCCAGGCCAGGACAGTGCCGTCTTCGAGCAGAGCGAGGGTGTGCCCGGAGCCAGAGGCGATTTCCTTGACACCACTCAGATGCTCGGTGCAGGGAGCCGCTTCGCCGAGCGCGCAGACAGCGACCGGCACCTCGCTGTCGTTTGTCGTGCCGTCCCCGAGTTGCCCATGGTAGTTGTCGCCCCAGGCCACGACCGTGCCGTCGGCGAGGAGAACCTGTCCGCCGTTCTGGCCGGCCGCGATCTGCTTGACTTCGCTCAGGCCGCTCACCGCGACGGGCACATCGCTGCCTGTTTTTGTGGCGTTGCCGAGTTGCCCGTATTCGTTATCGCCCCACGCCGACGCGCCGGAGGACGCGGCCAGCGCCCGGCCGGTGAGCACCAGTGAAACACATCCGAGCGCCAGCGCCAGGAAACCGAGAAGGCGCCAGGCCGGTCTTGCGTGAACGTCACCAAATGGAGATCTCAATGTGACCTACTCCTTTTGCCTGCACGGGCCGCAAGAGCGTAGTTCCGTTTGGCCCGCCGCTCACACGCCACGCGTTTGCCTTTGGGCTCCCTCTGGCATTGCTTTAGCGCCTTGTCGAGCTTCTGGGCTCGGGCGGGTCTCGTATTTCCGAGCGAGGCTGGAAGGAGCGCCGATGATCCCAAGGACCCAGTCGGCGAGCCCGTGGTCGCAGGCCGCCCGCCGCCTTCGTCTGTTGAGGCCGGGGTGTTCGCGCCGAGCTGACCTTGATTGCCCAAAGGTTGGACGATCCCAGACCCGGTTGTCGTGAACGTCTGGTCGGGTCCGTCGACGGTCGCCGCGCCGCCGTGAGTCGCGATCACCCGGTAGTGGTAGGTCGTCCCCGGCTCCAGCACCACGCCGATGCTCGCCAGATCGAGGGTTAAAGTCTCGGCGCCGGTGGCCGCCGCCATGTACTGCGGTTTGGGTTCGACACCACCCGGCATCGTCTCACCGCTCGCTAGGATCGCGTCGCACTCGGCGTCACCGGGAAATGAGAATGGACACACAGGCCCAGAGAAGTCGAAGCTTCCTGTCGTGTCGATCTGGAACTCATAGCCGGTGTAGCGGCCGTTCGGGTCGATCTGGGCTTCCAGTGTCGCGTTCCGTTCGCCGATGTTCGACACCGACTCGCTATCGATCGACGGCTGCGTTTCCCCACCGGATGAGGGGGTCTGGGACAGCGTGGTAAACGTGGAGTCCGCGCCATAGCTCGTGCCGTGGCTGGTGCTCGCCACCACCCGGTAGTGGTAGGTGGTCCCGGGCTGCAGTTCGGCGAGAGCCACGCTGACCGGCCGCGGTGTTTCGTTTTCACCGGCGCACTCGAGCCCGCATGTGACCCAACTGGTGCTCGCCGGAGGGTTGGGGGCGCTCTGCCCGTAGGAGGTGGTGGTGCCGTATTGCACGAAATAGGTGATCTCGGTCGTGCCCTGGGGGTTGACTTCCGCTCCGATCCGCGCTTCGTGTTCGGTGACATCTGAGGCGGACTCGCCGCTCACTACAGGTTCTTTAGCCGGCTTGCCCCCACCGGGAGCTTCTTTCTCGCACTGGGGTCTTTCGCCGGTCGTCCTCATTCCGTAGCAGTAGTCGTCCCGTGGGCTGGTGTAGCTGGCGCCCTCGGGCGTGGTGACCGTGATGTCGACTTCGCCTTCGCCGGGTGGCGAGACCGCCGTTATCGTCGTCGGCGAGTTCGCGGTGAAGCTCGCGGCTTCCTCGGAGCCGAACTCGACGGCTGTCGCGCCGGTGAAGTTCAGACCGGTGATCGTGACCGATGTCCCGCCCGCTTCGGGGCCCTGGTAGGGGTTGAGTTCGGCGATCTGCGGGTAGGCGATCGGGGTCGCGCCGACGGCGTAGCTCTGGCCGTTGCCGGCAGCGATGGCCGTGGCCCCGGAGAGGCCGCTCACGGGCACCGGCACACGGCTCTGTCCTTCGGTTTCGATGTTCCCGAGCTGCCAGAGGATGTCTCCGCCCCACGCCTCCACGGTGCCGTCGCTCAGAAGGGCGAGACTGTGGTAGTTGCCGGCGGAGATCGCGGTCACGCCCGTGAGTCCTTTGACGGCGACCGGCACATCGCTTTCTCTGAAACCGCCATTTCCGAGCTGGCCGGCTTCGTCGTTACCCCAGGCCTCGACCGTCCCGTCGCTCAGCAGCGCGAGGTTGTGGAGATCGCCCGCGGAGACCTGGGTGACCGCGGAAAGCCCGCTGACCGGCACCGGCACACCACTGCATGCGACCCCGTTGACGCACGATTCAGGCCCTTCGGTGCTTCCCGCCCCGAGCTGCCCCGCACCGTTGTAACCCCAACTCATGACAGTGCCGCTTTCGAGTAGCGCGAGGCTGTCGCCATGACCAGCCGATATACCCGTGACCGCAGAGAGCCCGTTGACTGGCGCCGGTGTCTTGCTGCACAACCGAGAGCCTTCTACCGCTGGTTCTTCTGGGCAGATTTCCAATCCGATGATCGGGCCGTTCCCAAGCTGGCCCCAAGAGCCTTCGCCCCAGGCCTCGACCGTCCCGTTTTCGAGCAGGGCGAGAGCGTAGCTTTCTCCAGCGGCGATCGCCTCGACGTCCGCCAGCCCGGGCACGAGCGTCGGCGTGCGGACACAGGCAGCGCCGCTCTCACAGATTTCCGTTGGGTTGATCGTGCCGAGCTGATCGAGGTTGTCGTAACCCCAGGCCTCAACCGTCCCGTTTGCAAGCAGCGCGTAGCTGTCCTGGTCGCCTGCCGCGATCTGCTCGACCCCGGATAGCCCTTTGACCGCCACCGGCGTGTCGCGTTGGGAGATCGTGCCGTCGCCGAGTTCACCGGCACCGTTGTTCCCCCACCCCATCACGGTCCCGTTCTCCATGAGCGCCAGACCAGCCGAACCGCTTGCCGCAACAGCCTTGGCGCCGCTCAGTCCACCCACGGGCACGGGCACCTTGCTGTCGTATCCCCAGCCTTCGTAGCCATCGCCGAGTTGCCCATAGGTGTTGTCGCCCCACGAGGAGACGACGCCAGGCGACCCGGCGAGCGCCCGTCCCGTGAGACTCAGCATGCCTGCAAAAATCAGCAAAACACTCGCGAGTACGGCCACTGATGGGTCGCGGAACCAGAACCACCTCGTCCTCGAGAGATGCTCGCCAGCTGAAGTGCGCATGTCAGCTATCCCTTCTACTCTTTCTTGCGACTGTGGCGTAGGACTTGCGGACCCGCTTCTGGCATGCCGTTCGTTTGTGCTTGGGTTCTTTCCGACACTGCTCCAATCCCTTCACGAGCTTCTCTGTGCTGAGCAGCACGGTCGGCTTGATCGTCCTCCCGGGCCCAGAGACGAGAGGCGTTACACCTGGCGGCGAGGATGAGGACGTCCCGCCGGCTTGCGGTTCCGGCCGGCCACTTCCCAAGGGTTCGATCACGGGAGGCGCTTCGTAGCTGAACTCATCGGCTGAGCCCGTCGAGCTCCTCGCCCCCGTGAACGTTTCGACCGTCACGTCCACCGTGCCGGTGCCCGGCGGGGCGACCGCCGTGATTTCGGTGCCCGAATCGACCTTGAAGCTCGTGGCGTCGGCCGAGCCGAACTTCACCGTCCTGATGAAGGGTGGAACTTCCCCAGCCCCGTTCAGGAAGTCACCTTCGAATCCACCGCCGGTGATCGTCACCGAGGTCCCACCGGACGGCGGGCCATTGTTTGGTTCCACCTCGGTTACGGCTGGTTCGTAGATGAACGAGTCGCCGATCGAGTAGCGGCTGGCCCCACTCGGGGTTGTGACTGTCACTTCACCGATCGCGTTTCCGCCTGCCAACGGCGGCGCGACCGCGGTGATTGAAGTATCCGAGTTCACAGTAAAGCTGCTGGCCGGGGTTGAGCCGAAGTCCACTGCCGTGACTTCTGCGAAGTTGGTGCCTTCGATCGTCACCGACGTCCCACCGGACAGCGGGCCGGCTGCGGGTTCGACCTTGCTCACCGTCGCTGACGGCAGCAGCGGTGGGTATGCCGCCGCCAGGCTGAAGTATTGACCGGCGGCGATCGATGTGATCCCGCTCAGCCCGCTCACTTCGACAGGTGCATCGTCACTGCCTTCAGCGCCATCACCGATGCTTCCACCGGCACCGTTGCCCCAAGCCACTACGTGCCCGTTGCCGAGCAGCGCCAAGCGCTGTTCGAAGCCACCGGCGATAGCCCTGACGCCGCTCAGGCCGCTCACCGGGACCGGCACATCGCTACTGGTCTGCCAGCCTTCACTGCCCTCTCCCAACTGTCCAGAGGAGTTCAGGCCCCAATCCACGACCGTGCCGTTGCCGAGCAGGGCCATGCTCTCACCGCCGTTCGGCAAGGCGACGACACCGCTCAGGCCGCTCACAGGGACCGGCACTTCGCTGCTGGCGTCGCTGCCGTCGCCCAACTCTCCGAACTGGCCGTAGCCCCAGTCCATGACCGTACCGTCGCTCAGCAGCGCCGTGCTGACGCCGCCAAGACCAGCTGAGATCGCGGTGACTTCGCTCAGGCCACTCACCCGGGCGGGCGTCGGATTCGCTTCTGTCACGCTACCGGTGCCGAGTTCTCCAGACGCGTTGTAGCCCCAGGCCTCGACCGTACCGTCGCGCAACAGCGCAAAGCTGTCGTTGTAGCCGGCCGCAACCGCCGTGACTTCGCTCAGGCCACTCACCGCCACCGGGACATCGCTGCTGTTTTCGTAGCCGGTCTCACCGTCGCCCAGCTGTCCGAAGGCGTTGTAGCCCCAGGCCTCGACCGTGCCGTCGCGCAGCAGCGCAAGAGCGTGATTGCCGCCGGCCGCGATCGCCGCCACTTCACTGAGACCGCTCACCGGCACCGGGATGTAGCTGTCCACTCCGGCGGTGGCGTTACCCAGCTGCCCGAAGCCATTTTCGCCCCACGCCATCACCGTGCCGTTGCTGAGCAACGCCAGGCTGAAGTCCGCGCCCGCCGAAACAGCGCTCACTTCGTCCAGTCCGCCCACCGCCAGCGGGACATCGCTCGAGGCGACACCGGCGCTACCCAGTTCCCCGCGCGCATTCTCACCCCAACCGAATGCGCCATTGCTGGCACCCAGCACGGGATTGGCGCGCGTCAGCAGGCAGACCGCCACGAGCGGGACCACGAGCCCACAACGCAGGACTGGTCTAGATGCAGAGTCGCCGCTGGCCATCAAGACAAGTCACCCTTCCCCACGCACAGCCAGTTTGTTTGGCTGCGTCGCAGATGCCCTCGTGCAGAACATCGCCTCCGCTGTCCTCTTCAAGCCCAGATCGACGCTTGACTATAGTCCAATCGAGCCGTGGCGGCAACAAAAGGCCGAGGGCCCTCCGCGATCGCTCACTCGCGGCTATCCGACCTCGAAGATGAGCGACCGCGCGCTTCCGTGACGCGGCGATACGGTCAAGCGATAGTCGCCTGGGGCGAGCCTCCCGGAGGCATGCAGATGAGCACTGCTACGGCCGCTGTCTCGCGTGATCGAGAGCGAGTCGCGAAGCACTTGCCAGTGTGCTCGCCCTCGGGAGAGGATCCGCTTTGCCAGCGAGAGGAGCACTGTGCCCCGTGATCTGAGCGTGAAGGTGACGGCGACTCGGGAGACCGCGGGGCGACCGCTGGATAGGCCCTCGATCGCCCGGCCGCTCAGAGCCAGGTTCCACACCCGGTTCGCGAGCGCCCGGCGTGTCCTCGCCGAGCGCGACGGCTCAGCAGCCGCCGCGGGGGCTCCGACCGCACCCGCGCCACTTGAGCCATTGGACATTTGGGTGTACAGGCGGTCGGGGGCTTCTGTGGCACTGCCGTCCGGTTCGGCGACGCTGAGCCTGAACGCCGCGATCCCGTTCGGCGCACCGACGCCGGTGGGACCGTCGTAACCGGGAGCCGCGTTGCAGATCAGGACGCCCTGCCCGCAATCAAGCGCAGACAGCGGATTGATCGAGCCGGCGCACCCGTCTGAGTAGTCACCGGCGCATTGGCCGTTGCCACCCGCACTCACGTCGTAGAGCGACCCTGAGCCGAGGTGCGAATACAGCGTCTGTGCGGGGTAGGCGACGCCGTGGGCTCCCCCGGCGAGCGCGAACATCGCGGCGATGATCGGCGCGGAGACGCTCGTGCCGCCGAAGGTCTTCCAGGCTCCCGTGCCGTCTGGTTCGACGTCGTAGATCGCCAGGCCCGTATAGGGATCGCCGTCGGCTGAGACGTCGGCCACGGCGCGCCTGGCTTCAGAGCCCGAGCCGCAGCCGACAGACGGCCAGTCGGGCACTTCGCGTTGCCAGCTCTGGGCTCTGAAGTTCAGGCTGCAGCCGCTTCCGCCGGCGCCTTCGCTCTTGCCGGTGAGGCCGGGGTCTTCGTTCCACACGGTCTCGCTCTGGCGGGCACCGCTGGCGTTGAGAGTGAGTTTTGTCCCACCGACGGCGATCACGTGCGGCGAGGCGGCCGGGTATTCCACGCCCGAGTAATAGGTTTCGTTGCGGGCCTTCGCTGCTTGCGCTTCGGTCCAGTTGAGGTACCCGAAGTCCCCCGCGGCGGCGGTGATGACCACGCCCGGATGGTTGAAGGCTTCGCTGTCGGTGAGCGGTTCCTGGATGCCCCACGAGTTTGAGATCTCGGTTGCCCCGAGACCGCCTTCGCTCTGTCGGCGAGCGGCTGTCTGCTCCGCCGATTCCAGCGCGCCCGCTTCGGGCGAGGCGGCCTCGATCAGCCCGATGCGGCAGTTCTCACAGACTGCGTGCGCGACCTCGATGTCGCTCGACATCTCGAGCGTCCAGCCATCGACTTCTTCCACCTCCAGACAGGCGGCCTTTCTTTCGGTTTCGCTTGCCGAGCTGTCGTGGCAGAGCGCTTCCTTGGCTTCGATCGCCAGCCTGTCCCGGGGAAACGGCGGGTTGCCGGTTTCACCAGACTGGTTGACCCGCGCGAAGCATCCGTCGGCCGTTGTGCATTCTGGGAGCTGGAATTCCTTGTCGTAAGCCGCGAGGGCCGCTTCGGCGTTCGGGTCGTTGTAGGCATCCACCAGCGCGAGCGTCTGGGGCGCTTCAGCGGCGGGGGTGTCGGGTTCCTCGCCCGCAAAATAGGCGCTCCGCAGATCGGCGGGACGCAGACCATGGCCGCCTTCCGCGGCGCTTGCGCTCCCGCCAGAGTTGTTTCTCGCTTCCCGTTTTGTCCAGATGCCGGCGCGTGTGCCGGCCCTTGCAACGAGCTCCAGGCCGAGGCAGTGCGCCTCACCGCCAGGCGCCGGCGGGCACACTCGATGCACGGCGTAGTCGGTGCTGTTCAGTGGCAGGGCGGCGGCGCTGGCGCCACATCTCGCTGTGACGCTCACGAGGAGCACAAACAGGCCCAGCGCTGGCGCGATCCGGATCCTCTCGACCATCGCCTACAGCGTAGGCGTCGCACACGAGAAATGGACCGGGACAGGCAGCGATCAGCCGCCACACCACTGTCCTCGTGCGCGTGTGAACCCCACGGCTGCGTCACAGTGTCGGTGGCTGATCCGTCTGTATGGTCGTGAAGGACGGCGAGGACGCGCATGGGTTGGCCTGATGGATGACCAGGAGATCATCACGCTCTATGACGCGCACGCGAGAGACCTCGTTGGCTGGTTCGCGCGGCGCACGGCCGATCCCCAGGTCGCCCTGGACCTGCTCAGCGTCACGTTCCTGAAGGCGTTCGAACAGCGCCGGCGAGCCCGTGCGCGGACCGACAGCCAGCGTGCCGCCTGGCTCTATCGAATCGCGGCCAACAGCCTGATCGACCACGCCCGCAGCGGAGCGGTCGAGCAGCGTGCGCTACAGCGGGTGCGCGGCGAGTTGCGGGCACTCGACGACAGCGAGACAGCCGCCATCGAGCAGTTGGCGGCGTCCGCGGAGCTGCAGCAGCGGGTCGGGAGCGCCCTCGACGCGCTCAGCGCAGAGCAACGCGCGGCACTGGCCCTGCGCGTCATAGAGGAGCGTCCCTATCCGTACATATCCCAGGCGCTCGGGGTCAGCGAGCCTGCCGCCAGGGCTCGCGTGAGTCGCGGTCTGCAAGCTCTGCGGCGAGCGGCCGAGGCAAGAAAGGAGCAGCCATGAGTCACACGCACGAGCAGGACACCTTCGAGGATCTGCCGATCCTCGGTGAGCTGCGAGACCGGCTGGCACACGAGTTCGAGTCGCGCTCATCGCGGCGAGCGCTCAGGGCACCGCTCTGGCGGCGCCGCCAGATCCGTCTCGCGAGCGCCCTCGCCGGCATCGCGATCCTCACCGGGTCTGCCACCGCGGCGGTTGTGACGCTCTTTGGAGGCGAGCCGCCGTTCGCCCCGGGAGCCGTGATCCTCGCGCGGGGTCGGGGCCCGGACGGAGCGCACTACGAGCTGGCTGTCGCCGCCAGCAGGTGCCCTGGCTGGGTGCGCCTGGAACTGCGATCCACCACCGGCTCGAGCTCCGGCGGATGTGGTGAGCCTCTCAGCAGGACCCTTCTGCCCCGGGTTTTCGGAGCTTATGGCGGCAGGGAGTGGGAGGAGATGGAAGGCACCGTCTCCTCGGCGGCGCACAGCGTGCGCCTGCTGATCGCGGGAGGCGGTTCGTTCACGGCGCTCGTCCACCGGATGCCCACAAGCATCGCGAAGGGCGCCGGTGCGTTCATCCTGTTCGCCAACCGCTCGATCGCGCACGCGCTGGCGTTCCAGTCGCTCGCCGCGGACGGCCGGGTGCTCGCGAGTGGGCCCCCACCCAGCGACGGGTTCTCCCATCCCGTGATCGGCCTGGCGCCCGGAGTCCTCACGATCGCTCGCGGCAGGACGCCGCACGGCACCCCATTTGAGATCACGCTGCAGCGCATCCGCTTCCTGGGGAAGCAGCACCTGTGCATCAGCGAGAGGCCAGACGGCAACGAAGAATGCCCGTCTTACCCGATAGCGAACGGCGCCCCCGTGTTCCTCGCCGGAACAGCGGAAGGATCGTGCCCCACCCCGCGCCACGAGCTGCTCGCGGGACTGCTGCTGGAGCCCGGGCTCACCGCGTGGCTGAAAACGCCGGCGCGCACCTACGAGCTCGAGCACGCCACCGTCCCAGCGCGGTTGCGCGTGCCTGGCGGGATCTTCTACGGGATCCTCACGCGCAGGCCGGCCGAGCTCGTCATTCGCGACAGGCACGGAGCGCTCGTGTACCGGAGGCCAATACTCAGCTCCGCGTCCACAGGGACGTGCGGTGGATCGACCCAGCCACCACGGACGGGAGCCCAAGCCCCGCGGCGTGTTACCAAATGAGCGTTTGGTTTGTGATAGCCTACTAACCAAATGATCGTTTGGCAGCTATGACGGCTCACACGGAGCGGCGCGAGCGCCCACGCCGCCTGTCCCTCGGGGATCGTCGCGAGCAGATCCTCCAGGGCGCGATGCGAGTATTCGCGCAGCGGGGCTACGAGGGAGCCTCGATGACCCAGATCGCACAGGCCGGAGGCGTGACCGCGGCGGTGATCTACGACCACTTCGCGAGCAAGCAGCAACTGCACGCGCTGCTGCTCGAAGGCCAAACCGAGGCACTGCTGATGTACGTCGGGCGCGCTCTCGCAGACACCGATCCGAACCCGGCCGCGCGGATGAGAACCGGGGTTGACGCCTTTTTCGAGTTCGTCGAG
Organism: uncultured Solirubrobacterales bacterium; assembly: GCA_963776185.1. Classification (GTDB taxonomy): domain Bacteria; phylum Actinomycetota; class Thermoleophilia; order Solirubrobacterales; family Solirubrobacteraceae; genus Palsa-744. Next base: position 143,077 of record CAVZLM010000005.1, on the reverse strand, counting down.
GACCACCCGTTCGCCTGGCGACTGATCTTCCGCGACCCGCCAGCCGACCCCGAGATCGCGCTCGCCCACACGCGCATCCACCAACGCGCAACCGAGGGAATCGCGTTGTTCCTCGAGCACTCCGCACCCGGGGCACTGCGCGAGGATCCCAACCGTCAGCAGACACTCCAGATGTATGCCGAGCTCTTGAAGATGTCGCTCAACGGGATGGCCGCCTGGTGGTATGAGCACCCGACGGCCAAGCGCGAGGAGCTGGTTCAACGTGTCCTGGACTTCTGCTGGAGCGGCCTCTCGAGCCAACTCGACGAGCCTCACCGATCCGAGCGAGCGTGAGCACCGAGCCGGGGAAATCCCCACCCGGGAACTGCCTCGATCGGCGGGCGAGCGTCCGCAGCGCGAGGATCCGCGGCGGACTCACGCGCGACGAGGTCTGGGTGCGCCACGAATGCTCACTGGCGTGCAGCGAGGCACAGGTGGGAGCGCTGCTCGATTCGCTCGGATCGACCGAGGATCGCCTGTGGCCGAGGGAAGGCTGGCCGGCCCAGCACCTCGATCGGCCACTGCAGGTAGGGGCGATCGTCGGGCACGGGCCAGTGCGCTACCGGGTCGAGGCGTATGAGCAGGGACGGCGTGTGCGTTACCGCTTCCTCGCCCCGCGGGGATTCGACGGCTGGCACGAGTTCAGCGTCCAGTCCGATCCAGTTGGCACGCGCCTCCTCCACACCTACAACGCCAACCACCGCGGTCTGGCGCGAATCCTCTGGCGGATCGGGATGGCGGCTCTGCACGACGCAGCCACGCGCGACTGCCTCGCCAAGGCCCGACGCGAAGTCGAACACACCGACGATCCCGTCCGCCACCCGCTCGCCGTACGAGCCCTGCGGCTCAGCCTTCCCGCTGCCGCACGCATCTGGCCCGCCCCGACCGCACGCGGCCACGATGGGTGACACGCTCGCCGAGCCGCGTCTCACCCAAAAGCACCTCGCCGGGCATGCGGGCACGCTCGAGCTGCTCAGCGCAAGCCCTGGCCGGAGGACCCGCCAGCCCGTCCTGTGCATCCACGCCGCCGGGCACAGCGCACGATGCTGGGAGCGCTGGCTGGGAACCTTCGCCGCGCATGGACACCCCGCGTTTGCGCTCAGCCTGCGCGGTCACGGCGCGAGCACTGGCAACTACCGCCGGGCACGACGACGCGATTATCTCGATGACATCGCCGTCGCACTCGAGCACTCTGGGCCGGACACGATCCTGATCGGTCATTCCGCCGGAGCGATGCTCGTCGAGCACACCGCGCGCCAAATCGCCACCCCGCCAGCGGCCGTGCTGCTCGCCGCAATGCCAATCGGCGGGATGCCCCTCAGCTTCTTTGCCCGGCAGGCACTGACAGAGCCCCGACTCAGCATCCGCTCCTGCCTGACCCGCGACGCCGCGCCGTTCACGACCAACCCCGCCTACGCCCGTGACCTTCTGTTCTCCCCCCTCCTCGGCGAGGATGAGCCTGTGCGCTACCTGCAAGAGCTCACCGGCGACTCCCTCGGCTACAGCCTGATCGACCTGCGCACGCCCAGCCCCGGCCCACTCGGCTGCCCCACGCTCGTCATCGGCGGCTCGCTCGACACGACGTTCACGCCCTCCCAGCAGTTGGCAAAGGCCCGCTTCCTGGGCGCGGACTTCGCTTGCCTGACGGACTCAAAGCACGCTGTGATGTGGGACAACCGCTGGCAGCACGCCGCCCAACTGGCGATCGGCTGGGTACAAGAGCAAGCCCGCTGAGCCCACCACGGCGTTCGGCCAGAGACCCCGCTCCACCGGTTCGCGCCACCCCACCCCAGACACCAAGCGCCGGCAACACGTGGGCATCGCACCGAGAGGACCCTCGTAAGACGCCGGGAGTCGCGGTCCACCCTGCAACTACACGGAAAACCAAGCCCCCGTGATACCGTAGGTGCAGGCGGGCACAGTCACAGCAGACGCCAGAATCATCAGGATCCAACCATGAACCGATTCTCCAAGCGCGGCCTTCAGAGTAGCGCCCTACCGATCCTGATCGTCCTCGTACTGTCGTTCTTCCTGGTCAAATGGGTCAGCTCCGATTCCAAGAGCGGTCCAGTCCACAGCTACCAGACGCTGGTCTCCAAAGAGATCCCGAACGGTGAAGTCAAGTCCGTCGAGTTCAAGAACAAGGGCGATGTCCTTGTCGTCAAGCTCAAGAACAAGCTGACAGACGAACCCGAAAGCTACGAAACCGGCTTCATCGCTCAAGCCGCGCCGGAACTGCTCAAAGAGCTAAAGGCAGCTGGCGTTCACTACAACATCGAATCGGAAAAGAGCAGCCTGCTCCTGAGCCTGCTGACGTATCTGCTCCCCTTACTTCTCTTTTTCGGCTTCTGGATGTTCCTGATGAACCGCATGCAGGGTGGTGGGTCGAAAGTGATGTCGTTTGGGAAGTCGCGTGCTAAGCGGATGTCGGCTGATTCGCCGAAGATTACGTTTAGGGATGTGGCTGGGGTGGATGAGGCTGTTGAGGAGTTGCATGAGATCAAGGAGTTTTTGGAGAATCCGAAGAAGTTTCAGGCGTTGGGGGCCAGGATTCCTACGGGTGTGTTGTTGTATGGGCCGCCTGGTACGGGGAAGACGTTGTTGGCTCGTGCTGTTGCGGGTGAGGCGGGTGTCCCGTTTTTTTCGATTTCGGGGTCTGATTTTGTTGAGATGTTTGTTGGTGTTGGTGCTTCTCGCGTGAGGGATTTGTTTGAGCAGGCTAAGCAGAACAGTCCGTGCATCATTTTTATGGATGAGATCGATGCTGTTGGTCGTCATCGTGGTGCGGGGATGGGTGGTGGTCACGATGAGCGTGAGCAGACTTTGAATCAGTTGTTGGTCGAGATGGATGGGTTTGAGGCGAAGGACAACATCATCATGATCGCGGCGACTAACCGGCCGGATATTTTGGATCCGGCTTTGTTGCGTCCTGGGCGTTTTGATCGTCAGATCGCGGTGGATCGTCCTGACCGGAAGGGTCGCGCGAGGATTCTCGAGGTGCACACGCGGGGTAAGCCGTTGGCGAAGGTGATCGATATCGATGCGTTGGCTGGTCAGACCCCGGGTTTTACGGGGGCTGATCTCTCGAACCTGATCAACGAGGCGGCGTTGTTGAGTGCGCGTACGGGGAAGCGTGAGGTTGGGCAGGATGAGTTGGAGGAGGGGATCATGCGGGTGATTGCTGGCCCGGAGAAGAAGACGCGGGTGATGAGCGAGAAGGAGCGTGCGATCACGGCTTATCACGAGATGGGTCACGCGATCGTGGGGCATTATTTGGAGCATTCTGATCCGGTGCACAAGATCAGTGTGATTTCTCGTGGGCAGGCGTTGGGGTATACGATCAGTATGCCTCAGGAGGACCGGTTTTTGACGACGCGGGCTGAGTTGAATGACACGATGGCGATGACGTTGGGTGGGCGTGCTGCTGAGGAGATCGTGTTTGAGGAGATCACGACTGGGGCTAGTAATGATCTGGAGAAGGTGACGGCGACTGCTAAGCAGATGGTGATGCGGTTCGGGATGTCGGAGAAGCTTGGTCCGCGGGTGTTTGGTCATGATCATGGTCAGCCTTTTTTGGGTCGCGAGTTTCAGACTGAGCCTGATTATTCGGATGAAATCGCGCGTGAGATCGATGATGAGGTCAGGCGGATCATCGAGTCGGCGCACAAGCGTGCGACAGAACTTCTCACCGAGCATCGTGAGCGGTTGACGATGCTCTCGGAGGTGTTGTTGAAGCGTGAGACGATCGAGAAGGAAGAGTTTTTGGGTTTGCTCGAGGGCAAGAGCGAGGTCGAGGTGTTCGGTCCTGACGAGCCCGTCAAGCCCGACCTGCCAGCAGGGTCCACGGTCCCCGTTGATCGCCCAGAGCGAGAGGCACCCCGCCCGCTACCCCGGCCAGGCCTCGCGAGCGGCACCACCGACATCCGCACCACCAACCCAAAACAACCAAAACCCACCACCTGAAGAACTTTCGTGTCATGGTGGCCACCGGCGGCCACCGCGTCGTGGATTGACTCCACCACAGAGCACGACGAGGTAGGGCCCCCCGACAAGGCCGCTTTCCGGGCTCCGCCGGCCTGCAACGTCTGCCCGTTGTCAATCCGCCGATGTAAGCACGGCCATCGCTATTCCGGCGTGACCGCTTCTGAGTGCTGGGTATCGACCCTGACAGCGAGGATCCGAGCTTCGACGTAGCTCCATTTGTTGTCGTCCTCCACACATCCCATGCTGATCTCGGATTCGGATGCGAACGTAAAGCTGCGCACGGTATCCATCGTGTTGGAGCCATGATTGGGCGGATCTACGAGGGAGACGTCGTGACCGCCCGGACCGGACAGCGTGCAACGCAGGTAGCCGCCGCTCGCTGTTGAAGTGGCGATTATCGCTTTACCGTAGACGGCATACGATCCGGCCGGCAAATGGGCCAGCGAGATCGACTTGGTTTCACCGGGCACGGATTCGACGCCGCCAGTTTCCGAGGCCGCTTCGTAAACATCAGACGGTCCGCGCAAACCTTCTTTACCTGTCAGGCCGGGTTTGCCTTCAAGCCCTTGCTTGCCTTCTCCTCCGGGGGCACCCTGGGGGCCGCTATCGCCATTGGCTCCCGCCGGACCCGCTGGACCTGCCGGCCCGTGGTTGCCTTTCAGCTTCGCCAGAACGCTCGGCTTGATCTGCCTCGTGGAGGTGATGACGTAGGCTCTCGCGGCGAGACCCGTGCCGCCGAGCGCGGCAAACAGCGCCAGCCATGCGACGAGGTTCCTGCGGATCACGCTGACGATGCGACTAGTCATGAAGCTGCCTCCCAGGCTGGCTGTTTTAGTGCTGATGAGCAGATCATGACCGCTGACATCGAGTGACCGCTTCGCCATGACCCGCTCCTGACCCGTGCGGCTCCGCAGCCGGGCCACCGCCGCATGGCTTTAAGCGAACGGCTTAGCCGCCATGAAGAAGATCGTGATGACGATCAGCGCAATGGTGACGAGCGTCCAAATCTTCACCCCGGAGAGAACGGCGTCGTAGTCTTCTTCGCTGCCAGACTCCGAATACTCGATCAGACGCAACTCACCTCGCCGCAGAACGGTCGCGCCGAGGCCAGCTATCACAAACAGCAGGACGAACGGCACAATGACCCAGGCCTCCGACCACAGATGTGCATCGCTGGCCAAATAGATGCCTGCCAGCAGGACCACGCCGATCGCAGGACCCGTGATGCGTTTGCTGAAAGCCACCTGCAGGCGATGGAAGTTCGCGCGCTGCGACAACGGCGCTTTGGCATTCACGGCAAGAAATACAGGGTAAGCAAACAATGCACCGAAGGCTGTCACCACCGCAGTTATGTGAATCCAGAGAACGACGTCGTAGAAGGTGACCTCGGCGAACATGCCTCAACCGGCGAGCGGCCGTGTACCGAATCTGGCCTGTCTTCTCATTGCAGGGCAAAGACTACCTGCGTTGCCAGCGCGCAGGCCCGCACCCGCCAAGCAGGACCGATCATCAGGTGACTCCTGGCGCACGCCTCGACGATGGCGAGTGCTTGCGGTGCGCTAATGGATCACCTCGGTCGGTATCCTGGCTTCGGCCATGACGACGTGCTGACCGCGAATCGGCACGTCCTCTTCGAGTAGTCGTGCCCGCTGCGCCTCTCCCTTCGGCCAGGTGCCGTCGCTGCGGACCACGCGCCACCACGGGATGTCAGACGGCGTCTGCGACAGTGCCCGACCCGCGTGGCGTGGCGCCCCCGGACTGAGGTCTCCGTACGTAGTCACAAAGCCGGGTGGGACGCGCCGCACGCGGTCGAAGATCGTCTCCGTGCTCAATGCCATGCCGACTGCCTCTCGCGGCCTGCTTCTCGCGCCCGGCGACACTCGAGCGCACGGAACGAAAGACGACCACAGGCGCCCTGCGCAGGAGCGCCTGCCCGATAGATCACGACCGCCGCCTGCCTTCAACCACGGCGCCCTGGCAACCGGCTCGGCGAAGTCCACGAGCATCTCGATCGAGCCGAGCGGGGCGAACGTTCCAACAGCGAGACTCCTCGGTAGTCCACATCCTTCGCGTCCAGTGTGTGATCGCAGATCTCCCGCTGACTGTCAATCAACGAGCTGGACCCGTGACTCATCTACGGTGTCGCGGGCAGGGGACAGTTGTGGATGCAGCGGTGGTGCTGCCGTCTTGGAAGGTGAAGTTGGCCGCAAACGGGAAGCCGCCGTGCGGGCAGTGCTCCGGGATGGAGATACCCCGCGGATGGAAGGCGACTCGACGGCCGTGGGAATGGCGATAGTAGGTCAGGTGCTCGGGGCCGATCGTCGCCTGCACGCTAACGATCGACACGTCACTACCGCCTGGCACGCTCGTCACGAGCGGGATGGTCGCCGAGAGCTGGGAGCCAAAGGCACCGCTGTCGGGCAGCACTTCGCCTGAGAAGGCTAGTTGTGCGGCCACCGGGAATAGGCCGTTGGCATAGAACAGCACCACGAGGTTTCCTGTGTTTGACGGCCCCTCGACAGCCTGCAGTTCCGGGATCTCCTGTCCGGCACTGGTACCGAATGGAACTTCGACGAAGGCGGTGCCGTAGCCCAGACGAGAGTTCGGCGAGCAGCCGCCGAGACCGTCGGCGAGTAGGGTCTCGGGCTTGCAGGTCGCGAGCCCGAGGGTGGTGGTCACGTAGTTCATCCCGGCCGGCAATTGCAGGTCGAGGCTCGTCAGCGGGGGCGGAGCGACGCCTTCGGTGGTTGACACGTGAAAGCCGAAGGCGATGGTCGTGGGGTCACCGAGACGATTCGGTGTGAAGGAGGCGTTGAGCGACGCCTGCTCGGTGACCGCAAGCGCGCTGGACACCCAAGCACACAATCCGAGCGTCACAAACGCTGCCAGAACACCCGAGCGGCCCAGCATTCTGTGCGCGTGCCGAGCACGACCGGTGTTGTTCATCAGAGGCTCAGCTTACCGCTATCACGCCCAACGAGCACGCAAATCGTGGAAGAGAATGGAGCAGCCGATCACCGAGATCGTCGATGGTTTCGAGTACACGGTAAAGGCGCAGCGAAGCAGACACACTGCCGCGTGGCGACTCGTCTCTCGCCGCGAGCTCAACATCTGGCTATGTGCTCGGGTACTTGCAGCCCTGTATTGGTGCGGGCGCCTCCCCTTTGAAACCTTGAATTACCTTCGTTGCGAAGCACGCGCCGCTCGGTGACAGGGACGAGCCGGGTGATGCGGTCGTCGAGTCGTCACAGTGAAGCTGTAGGCGCCCCGTGAGTGGAAATAGCGATCGCCTCCTCGCTCGAATCGGCAGATCTGAAAGTTTGCACTCGCCGAGCGCCTGGTTGGCGCCCCACGATCGGAGATGATGAGCAGTGATCGTCTTACGGATCGAGCTGTCGAGCACCGGTCTTGGTGCACTGCGTAGAAGCCCGCTGGTTCACTGGTCGGTTTCGCGTCGCGCCCAGCTCTCACTAGCGATCGTACCTTCGGTCTGTTGCGGTTACACGCGGCGGGCACGCGATCGTGTTAACTTCGTACCTTCAACCCCGACGATGGAAGGATGCGCATGACCGACCTTCTCAACGACACCCGGGCTGAGATAGCCGCTAGGTTGGCGGAGCTCGAGCCGCTGTTGGAGGAGTATCAGGAGCTGCAAGCCGCGGCGGCTGCCTTGAAGGCGATCCCGGCCGGCCCTAGACAGGGTGTCTCTAGCGCATCGCTACGCCGTGGCACCAGTGGTACTCCACGCGTCAGGGCAGCAACTCGGCCGGCGTCGCCCGAGGCTTCCACGAGCCCTGCCACCGCCAGGCCGGCCCGCAAGACCAGGGCCAAGACACGCGGAGGCCGCCCAAAAGGCACCGGGAAACGCGCCGTTCAGGCGCTCGCCCTGATTGGCGAGCAACCGGGCATCACGATCCCCGAGTTGGCGGAGAGGATGGGCGTTGTCAGAACCTACCTCTACCGTGTACTCCCCCCGCTGCAGAAGGAAGCCAAGATCACCAAGTCTGGCGGTGGCTGGAAGGTCAAGGAGGTTGCGTCTCGCTGAGCCGCCCCGGTCCGAGGTCGAAGGCCACGTGCTTGCACCGCGTGCGAGGATAGCCGCGCTGTCCTCACACGAAGCTACGCCTTCCTGGCATCTGAAGGCCCAGATGTACTCATTGCTGTCTTTTCCGGCTCAAACGGCCCGGTGATCGAGTGTCGGCCGGATGACTAAAGGGTTTACGGGCTTGCGCCGAGGGAACCTATGTGTTAGTGCAAAACTCGCTCGCCCCCGATCTCGAGCTGTCCTTACACCTGGACGCTTTCGCGCCCCGTTTGGCGCGTCACCGGATGGAAGAGGTGGGGCACCTGGACCCCGACATGCGAGACGCCGTGAGCCTTCTGACCAGCGATCTGGTCACGCGCGCGGTGCGCAGGTGCGCAGCCGACACGGGGCGCGAGGTGCAGCTAACAGCATGGGTACCGACAAGCGTGGTTCGAGTAGAGCTACGGGCACCGAGCGACCTCCTGCAGGAGGTCGATTGCTTGCCGTATGAACGCGCTCTTTTGGATCAGGTCGCGGACCGTTGGTCGATCGAGGACATCGACTGTACAGCGTGGTTTGAAATCGACCGGGAATGAAACCGATCGAGGACGCCTCACGCTCAGCACCGACATCGCCAGCCCAAACCACCACCCCAAAGCGCTGAGACGATCACCACGCCCAACAGATAGACGACTCCAAGCGACGAGACGGTCGTCACCCGCTCCAACGGATAGATCAGACCCGCGCAGGGCCTTGACCTTTTGCTCAATGTCAGATGATTGATTCCGTGGTTTTCTAGGCGCAGTAGTTGACTGCCTGCTCGAAGAAGGATCTCGGTGCTAGTCGCTAGAGCGTGCCGGTGGCCCTCGCGGCGCTCGAGAGGATCGTCTGGGCGACCAGTCGAGGGTCATCGAGCATCGGGATGTGCCCGACGTCATCGAGCACGATGAAGTCCGCTCCCGGAATCAGCTCACACGCATGTGAGCGATAGGCCCCGAGCGGGAAGATGCGATCCTCAGCCGACCACGCCAGGGTGATCGGGCATGGCACTGGGTCCAGAGGGGTTTGCCGTGCGTCGCTTGCGAGTAGATCGCCGCTTATCTGACAGCCGATCACATCGTCGGTGAGCGACCGGAACTCGGCTGGGCTGACTCGCTCCCCATGCAGAGCGCTGTTGCGCAAGGCGAAACGTCTGATGTGTCTGGAGCGAGCAACAAGCGGAACGATTCTGCGCGAGCGCTGGACGTCGCGTATCGCCCTCTTGAGAGTCGCCCGGACGAGCTGCGCATCGGTGTCACTGGCCCACGCGCCCGCCGGAGAGAGCGCACAGACCGTGAGCGCCCGTCCACGACGGGCAAGCTCGAGCGCCACCCAGCCGCCCAGAGAGTTACCTGCCAGATGCGCCTTGCCAATCCCCAACTCGTCCAGCACCCGCTCGAGATCATCCACGAGAAGCTCGACGCTAGCCGGTCTACGGCTAGCGATCTGACCGCCGTTGTGTCCCAACATGGTCGGGACGATCACATCGTGCTGATCTGAGAGCAGCCCCACAACGTTGCCCCAAATACGCTCGCTGCCCAGAATGCCATGCACCAAAACGAGTGGCTCCCCTGAACCCTGACGCAGCACTCACGGAGCGTACTCGACCGAGGCAGCCCCCGACGGATACCAGGCATGCGGGGCACTCGGGAGCCCCGCATCCGGCGATGGCGAGAGGCGGACTTGAACCGCCGACACCTCGATTTTCAGTCGAGTGCTCTACCAGCTGAGCTATCTCGCCGCAGAACATTCATGGTATCGGTGCTCGCCCACTACATGGCTCTTGCCCTGTCCACCGGGCTACTGGACCAGCGAGTCTCTGCGGCCGAGAGCAGGAATCGGCGCCCAGCCGCACCGGCGTTGTCGCCGCGGACGACCGAGAGCGTCGTGAAGCTCGCTGGCGGATCGACTGGAGCGCGCACTCACGCACGATCGAAAGCGATAGCGGCTTGGTGGCACAGGGACGGTCAGCTGAGTACCGCAGCGGCGATGAAGCAGCCGAGCCCGAGACCGCAGCAGATGGCCGGCACGTAGAACCAGTACCGCACGGCGAGCAGAAAGTAGACAGCGGAGAACGCGATGGTGAGGGGCTCGATGGCGCTGATCTGCTGTACCAGGCTGTAGTTGTGGAGCGCCAGGATCAGCATCGTGAAACCGAATGTGGCGACCCCCAGGCCGTGGCTGATGTTGAACCCAAGTCACGCCCGCCACATCGAGAAATGAGCCCCGCGAGCGCCGGGAAACATCTCTCCCAGCCGAACCCCGGAAACCTCCATCTCGGAGCGCAGGCCCGGCTTCGTCGGGGCGAAGAAGGTCAGCCGGACGGTATCGATGAGGGTTGCGAGCGCGTGCAGGCCGCCCGCAAGGATGAAGTCCGCGGCCGCGAGCTCGAACAGGACCCGTGCGGTTTCGTGCTGGCTCATGGCTGTCGATCAGACCTGGCTGTGCCGCTCACCCAAGAATTCTCCACCCGTCACCCTGACTCCATCCATACGGTAGCGTATAGACGAAGCCTAGCATCATCTTTGGAAGTGTCAACACCGAACCAAACGCGATAGAGAGGCGATGGCGCCCCCGACCCGCACGCCTCGCAACCAGTGGATCGAAGAGGGCCTGCGTGCCCTTGCCGGCGGCGGCCCGGACGCCGTCCGGATTGAACCCTTGGCCCAAGCGTTGGGTGTCAGCAAGGGCGGGTTCTACTGGCACTTCGACGACCGGCAGGCGCTGCTCGAGGAGATGCTGGACACGTGGGAGCGCACCTGGGTCGACGAGGTGATCGCGGCCGTCGAGGCCGAGAGCGGAGACGCAAGGGCGAGACTGAGGCGCCTGTTCGCGCTGGCCTCTGCCTCAGGCGGCGAACTGTTGAAGGTCGAGCTGGCGATCCGCAACTGGGCACGGCGCGAGGAGGGCGTGGCCGATCGCCTCCGTCGCGTCGACAACCGGCGAATGAGTTACATGCGCTCGCTGTTTGGTGACTTCTGCTCCGACGAGGACGATGTTGAGGCCCGCTGCCTGCTCGTTTTCACGCTGTTCATCGGCAGCAACTTCGTCACCGCCGATCACGACGGGCGCAGCCGCGCGGACGTTGTCGAGCACGCCTTGGAGCGGCTCGCGAGCTGATATCGAGCGGTCGTGGGAACGCATTCACCAGGGCAACGCGCTGCGAATGATCGAGCGATGGCCACCATCGCTCACAAGCAACAGACCGAGCCGCCCGTTGAGCTCGATCTCGATCGGTGCGCGCACAAACTTGCGGCTGAGTGCCGCCCATGCTCGCGCGACCCGTGTCCCGCCGCTCAGCGGCTTGCGCGCGGCAAACGCGCCGAGGTTCTCCAGCCGGTCGGCTGGAGCGGCCAGATTGGACTGGACTGGAAGCTGCGGTCAGTGGCCGTATCAAATCCACGGTTGTCCCGATCGGGTGGACCAGTCGGATTGGCTGGTGAGATGCCAAGTCGCGATCGAGAACCTGCGCGGCGCCATGCATGCAAGCCACGAGCAACTTTCAGCCGACGGCTTGCTCGCGACACGAGAGCCTCGAGGCGCACGCGACCGGAGCCCAACTTTGGCCGCCTCGTGACTGAGCAGGATCTGCCGAGCGTAGAGATCACCGCTCACGCCCTGCGGCGGTTCGTGCAGCGCTTGGAGCCCGGCATTCCGGGTGCCGCCGCGGTCGCCGATGCGATGGCGAGGCTCGAAGCTCTGAAGGGCACCCGGTCGGGGCCTCAGCAGGCGCAACTCAACCAGTACCGCGACTGGATGACAAAGCACGTCGAGCCGTTCGTCCTCGACGCGATTCTCTGTGAAGGCTTCTGGGCGACCGAGCGTCCGCGCTGGTCGCGGTCGAGGACCCCGTCCGACGGATATCTACAGGTTGGTGGGTTGTGCGGATTCCCAGTCATCAGAGACGGTCGCCGAGCCGTGCTGACGACATGCACCAACGGCAATGGCATCGTCTGGGATATGTCCCTGACCCGCGGTTACACACTGATGAGCAAGCCCTATCTCCCGCCCGAGCCGCTACTCCTTCGGCGGCAGAGCTGGATTGCGCTGCTGGGCAGGTCGTGGCGCTCGCGCGTGGAGCACGGAGGTTTGCTCGCGGCCTTCCGCAGTCAACGCGCGCAGGCGTTCCAGACGACGCGGCGCCAGAGCACCCATCAGCAAACGGCCCCCCACGCGACGGCACCGCAGTGGCCCGCACAGCTGGATCGGGCACACCAAGCATTCCGCAACCGGCACTCGGCGGTTTGAGATCGGTGATGCCCAACAGACGGCCCGGGAGCAGCGTCGTTCTGTTCGCGACGGTGGCCGCTGAAGCTCACATCGGCCTGAGCATCGCGTGGCCGCTTTGCGCGGCACGAGCGTCGATGGATCGCGATGGTTGCCCACAACGGTGGCTCAGCGAGGGGGCGGCCCTCCTGGCTGCGCAGAGCCCGACTCAACCGGCATCCTGCCACGCTTCCAGGTAAGGCAGGGGGTTGATCGGGTGGCCGCTCGAGGTCTGCCAGCCGCCTACCCACATCTCGAAGTCGACGTGCGGCGTCGTCGCATCGCCCGTCTGCCCGGCCCGGCAGAGCACCTGGCCGGGGGCGATCGCCTGGCCGGTGCTCACGGCGAGAGATTCGGCCTCGCAATGAGCGAACATGAAGTCGAAACCGACGCCGGTCTGCTCGACTGCGTAGTAGCCGGCGCCGCCTTCCTGGTAGCTCGTCGTGAGGATCGTCCCCGACATCGGTGCCACGATCGGCGTGCCTTCGGTCGTGAGTATGTCCTGGCCCTGATGTGAGTAGCCGTCTCGAGGTGCGCCAAAGGCGTTTTCCGGACCGCCGAAGTTGTGCGCACCGGCGACTGGGAAGACGGCGCCTTCGGCCGCGCTCTGTGCCGGCGTCGGCACTCCCATCGGCAAGAGTGACACCGCCACCGGAGTCGGTGCGGCGGTCGCCAGTGGCTTCGGCGCGGCCGGCGCGCTGACCCGGAAGCTCACATCCCCGGAACCGCTGTGCGCGCCGTGCCGAAGCGGTTGACCGCGGTGGTCTCGAGCGCTCACACTCACCTGGTAGGCCCCGGCGGGCAAGACCGTGCCCTTTGGCCATCGCACGAGCACCGAGTGCCCGGTGTGAATCCAGCCCAGGTTCACCTTCACCACCGACACATGCGAGGTTGCGCTCGCCACCGTCACCTTTGCCTCGACGGTGGCGACGCCAGCCTCTTGAACGCGCAGCGAGATCCTTGGCAGCTCACCGGAGGGGACAGCAGTCGGAACGGAGAGATCGCTCAGGACAGGCCCACCGGACAGCCGGGCCCCGTATTCGACGCCGCCGGTGTCGGCATCGGCCACACCCGGCATCGCGGCACAGGCTGCCAGCGTCGTGATCAGCGGGAGCAGGCGGGCGGCCTTGCCGGCATACCTCATACATTTACCCTCGACGAGCGCTCATCAGCCTCTGACTCGTGCATTTGGCCTTGCAACCCCCTGCGCCGGGTGGATCCTCTAGGTCGTGGGCGCTACCGCGTCCGGAACTCCTCGACCAGTGCTTGGTAGGTCTGCAGCAGCCCCCGATCAATCGGAACCTCGGCCCTCCAGCCGAGCTCGCTCGTAGCGAGCGCGCAGTCCAGGCAACTGCGCTTGAGCTCCCCGGGACGTAGATCGGCGAGCTCGGGCTCGATATCGGCGCCGGCGGCCGCGCGCAGCTCGTTCCACACCGTGATCACATCCGTCTCGACTCCGGTGGCGATATTGAACGTGCCGGAGCGACCCGACGCCGCCAGCAGTGCACGAACCACATCGCCCACGTACACATAGTCGCGCGTCGGCGTGCCGTGACCGAAGATTTTCGGTACGCCGCCGCTGTACAGGTGGTGCGAGAAGATCGACACGACGCCAGCCTCACCGTGCGGGCTCTGACGCGGCCCGTAGACGTTCCCGAGCCTGCACACCGCGTGCGGCACACCCGAAAACAGCGACCAGGTCTTGACGTAGGCCTCAGCGGCCCACTTGGAGGCCCCATATGGCGCCAATGGCGCCGGGATCCGGTCCTCCGGGGTGGGTATCGGCACATCGTCGCCATACAGCGCCCCGCCTGTGGAGGTGAATACCACCGGCACCTCCAGTCTGGTCGCGACGTCTATGACGTTCAGCGTGCCCTGAACGTTGACCGCGCAATCGCGTGATGGATCGCGAACCGACGCGGTCACGCTCGCCTGCGCCGCGAGGTGATAGACGGCGCTCGGGCGGAACGTCTCGATGACCGTGTGGAGAGCCTCGCTGTCGACGATGTCGAGTTCGCGCAATTGAGCGCGCTCGTCCACACGAAACGCCTCCCCAGAGGAGAGGTCGTCGATCACGATCACCTCGTGGTCAGAAGCGAGGAGCGCGTCCACCACGTGAGAGCCGATGAAGCCGGCACCGCCCGTGACCACCGCCCTATGTGAGTTGGTCTGCCCTTCGCTCGAGTTCATGTCTCCGAGGTCTCGTGTCGATCGCAACGCTGAGGATGCGCGAGCATAAAGGATCCACGCCGCCGGCCCCTGTGTGGATTGGCACCCCAGCGGGTCAGCTGACGGCGTGCTCGTGTGCAAGGAGCTCTTCCACCACGGGCACAGACTGCTCGATCCGCTCCAGCAGCGTGGTCTGAGAGAGATCCTGCAGGCGGGAGGAGGCGGCCCCGGTTGCCGCCCATGCCACAACCGGGACGTCAGGATGACTTTCGAGCAGATCTTTGACCACCGACCCGGCCGCCTCGGCGTCAGATGCGGTGGTGATCCCGACCACGAGCAGGTTCGGTGGCTGACTCTCGCACAGCTCCCGTAGACGCTCGACCGAGAAGCTCGTGTCGATGGTCGTCCGATAGCCGACTGCCGCGAGCTGATCGTGGACCATTTGCAGCTCCAGCATGTGCCCATCTGCCTCCAACCCGACAAGCATGATGCGCTCGCGATTGTGTTCGGTGCCACCGAGCATGTAGCGATAGAGGGTGGCGAGAATGCGCCTGGTGATGCCGATCGCAAGACGCTCGGTATGCGCGTCGATCTGCCCGGCCCTGGCAAGGCTCTCGATCCGGACCAACGCCGGCGCGAAAACCTCGCTGTGAAGGGTCACGGGGTCCACACCATCCTCGATCGCCTGCATGATCGCGCCCTCGGCCATCTCGGCGTCGCCGCCCTCGATCGCCTTGGCGTAAGTATCCAGCGCGTTCTCGACGATATCCGTGGGATCGCCGGATGTCTTCGCGCGGGCATCGGGACCGGTGTTGTCGAGCACCTCCATGAAGGCATCGAGCAGCACCGGGTCGAAGTGGCGGCCGCGTTGCTGCATCATCATTTCCACCGCCTGATCCAAGGAGAACGCCTTGCGATACACGCGGTCGCTGGTCAGCGCGTCGAAGACATCGGCGATAGCCACGATGCGTCCCTCGATCGGTATCGCCTCGCCGGCCACTCCTCGCGGGTAACCGGTGCCGTCCCACTTCTCGTGGTGGCTCAGCGCGATCGTCGCGGCAAGATGAAGAATCGAGGAGGAGGAGCCCCGCAGAAGCCGATGCCCCTCCTCGGCGTGAGTCTCGACGATCGCGCGCTCGTCGGGAGTCAGCGGCCCTGGCTTGAGCAGGATCGCGTCTGGGATCGCCACCTTTCCAACGTCGTGCAGGGGAGCCGCGTGACTGAGCCGGCGGCAATAGTCCTGCTCCATGCCGATCAGCTCCGCGAGCATCGTCGAGAAGCGCCCGATTCGCTCGATGTGCGCACCGGTGTCCTCGTCACGGAACTCGACCGCCATCGAGAGCCGGTGCACCGTCTCGGCTTGCGCGACCTCGAGCTCTGTGAGCACCTCGCCGAGCTCGCTCGAGCGCGTCTCGATCTGCCGTTCGAGCTCCGAGCGCCGTGCCACATCGGCAGTCAGGCCCAGCAGGACTCCCGCGCCGAGCAGCACCAGCGCGCTCAGTGCGGTGAGGCTCGCGCTGCCGTCGGCGACGATCATCCCGATCCCCGCCACAACTACCATGACGAGCGCCACTGCCCAGCGGGTGGCGTTTGGTCGATGGACCCGATCGTGAGGTGACCCCGTCATACTCGTCGTGTTTCCCGGCAACGCGGGGACTTTTGCGAACCCGCGCCTCAACCTGTTCCGCAGTCCTACCCGCGCGTCAGTCAAGTCAAGCATTTCATCGGCAGCTACGGGAAATCCCTGAGCGGAGGAGCCTGCGGAGCTCGGCAGGCGCTCACCGCCCAGGCGGCTGGAGGCCCCGCTGTGATTCAGCGACGCCCCTGCTGGCTCGGACCTCCGATAGTCGGATTGGATGACTCCACGCACTTAGATCTTCTATATCGTTCAACGGCCGGTTCGCTGTAAGGGGAGAGCTCAAAGCCACGGGTTTGCAATCTGCCCCGGCTCGGAACTTCCCCCGACTCACTATCGCGGTCGGTAAATCTCGCACGGCGCATGAGCCCCACGACACTTGGTAAACAGATGGCCTAGCGGCCGGCTCAGCGGCCCTGAAACGTCGCGTTCCCCGGGCCCTGATCGAGGAACGAGCGCACCGCGGAGCGCAGATCGTCGGTGGCAAACAGATCGCCGGCGATCTCCGGTACCCGCTCGTCCGCACCCCGGGCTCCCCCGTGGTCGAGGGCCGCGCGGACGATCTTCTTGGTGGCCAGATGCGCACACGTGGGTCCTTGCGCCAGTTGCAGCGCGAAGCTGCGCGCCGCCTGATCGAAACCATCATCGGGGAGCACCCGATTCACGACGTTCCACCGCTCGAGGGTACTCGCCTCATAGAGCTCTCCCGTCATCACCAACTCGCGGGCACGCGCGGGCCCGGCACGCTCCACCAGACGCTGTGTGCCGCCCATCGCGGGGGTCAGGCCGACCACCCTCTCCACCAATCCAAACCGTGCCGAGGAAGCCGCCAGCAGAATGTCGCAGGCGAGCGACAGCTCAAAGGCGGCCGTCAGACACAGGGCGTGCGCGGCAAACACCGTGGGCAGCGGCAATTCCTCCACACGGTGAATCGTCTGGAGCAACTCGGCCCACAGTCTGCTGGCGTCCGCCGGCGAGAGGCCGTCGAACACGTCCACGTCGACGCCGCCGCTCACCGCGCGGCCCTCGGCCTGGATCAGCAGACCACGCGGCGGCTCGTCGCTCAAGCGCTGCACGGCATCCGCCAGTTGGCTCATCAGCGCACGATCGAACAGATTCAGAGGCGGGCTGTCGATCGTCAACACCGCGAGCGGCCCGTCCTGCTCCAAGCGAATCTTGCCTGCCAGCGCCATCGCTCAGAGCCTACCGGTCCGATCTCACGCTGGCACCTACCCGTCACCCGATTCATCGGGCGCTCCATTAGGGTTTGGTCATCGAGCCTCCCGGGCGAACAAACCATCGCGCTGGTGCCCTGCTCGCACTGACCGCCGTGGCGCTCGCTGGCTGCGCAGGCTCCGGCTCCGCTGGCAACGGCGTGGCGTCGAAGACACCGATGCAGATCATCGCCGCTGCCAAATCGGCGTCCGGGAGTGCGAAGACCGCGCACATCTCGGGCTCGATCGTCAGCGCCGGCAAGCCGATCTCGCTGGACATGAAGCTCGTCGCCGGCAAGGGCGGCGAGGGACAGATCGTGCTCGAAGGTCTCAGCATCAAACTGATCGACGTCGGCCAGGCGGTCTACATGAACGGCAGTGCCGCGTTCTATCAGCGCATCGCCGGTTCCGCGGCGGCGCAGCTGCTGCACGGTAAATGGCTGGAGGTGCCCGCCAGCAACGGCGGCTTCGCCTCGCTGTCGTCGCTCACCGATCTGAGCAAGCTGATCAACTCCACGCTTGCGGCTCACGGAAAGCTCGCGAACGGCGGCACGACCACGATCGACGGACAGAAGGCGGTCGGCGTCACCGACTCAGCCAAGGACGGCACCCTGTACGTGGCGAGCACCGGCACTCCATTTCCGCTCGAGGTCATCAAGCACGGCTCCAACGGCGGCAAAATCGTGTTCGACGAATGGAACGAGCCGGTGAGGCTGGTCGCACCCGCAGACTCGATCGACATCAGCCAGCTGCAGAGCGCCCACTAGCGCCACCCTTCAGACGCTGATCGCGACGTACTTGGTCTCCAGGTACTCGTTGATGCCCTCGAAGCCTCCCTCGCGGCCAAAGCCCGACTGCTTGACGCCACCAAAGGGAGCGGCTGGATTGGAGACGATCCCCTGGTTGAGGCCGACCATCCCGGTCTCGATCCCCTCGACCACGCGAAAGGCGCGCGCGAGGTCACGCGTGTAGACGTAGGCCACCAGCCCGTACTCCGTGCGGTTGGCCGCCTCGAGGGCCTCCTCGTCGGTGGAGAACGTCGCGACGGGCGCGACGGGCCCAAAGATCTCCTCCGCCAGCAGACGCGCCTGCGCGGGCACCCCAGCGAGAACCGTCGGTTCGAAGAAATAGCCGGGACGATCCACCCGGCTTGCGCCCAGGAGCACCTGAGCACCGTGGTCGATGGCGTCGCCGACGAGCTCTGCGACCTTCTCGCGCTGGGCCTCGTCGATCAAGGGGCCCACGTCGACGTCCGGCTCGGTGCCGCGGCCGACCTTCATCGCGCCCATCCGCTTCGCCATCCGCGCCGCAAACTCATCCGCGATCGACTCGTGTACGTGAAAGCGGTTGGCGGCCGTGCAGGCCTCTCCCACATTGCGCATCTTTGCCAGCAGCGCCCCCTCCACCGCGGCGTCGAGATCGGCGTCCTGGAAGACGAGGAACGGCGCGTTGCCACCCAGCTCCATCGAGACACGCAGGATCTGATCGGCGGACTGTTCGATCAGCTTGCGTCCCACCTCGGTAGAGCCCGTGAAGGAAAGCTTGCGTGTGCGCGGATCCTTCAACAGAGGTTCGATCACCGCACCTGAGTGCTTGGCCGTGATCACGTTCAGTACCCCAGCGGGCAGACCGCAGTCCTCGAGGATCTTCGCCAGCGCGAGCATCGAGAGCGGCGTCTGCTGGGCTGGCTTGACCACCATCGTGCAGCCCGCGGCGATCGCCGGCGCGATCTTGCGCGTACCCATCGCGGTGGGAAAGTTCCAGGGGGTGACGAACACGCACGGCCCGACCGGCTGGCGCATCGTGAGGATGCGTCCGCTGCCTGAGGTGTTGACCATGTAGCGACCGTGGATGCGCACCGCCTCCTCGGAGAACCAGCGGAAGAACTCGGCGGCGTAGGAGATCTCGGCGCGCGACTCCGCCAGCGCCTTACCCATCTCGAGCGTCATCAGCAGCGCCAGCTGATCGGTCCTGGCGACGATCGTCTCGTATGCGCGCCGCAGGATCTCGCCGCGCTCACGCGGTGCACTTGCCGCCCACTCCGCCTGCGCCTCGGCCGCCGCCGCCAGTGCCGCGAGCGCATCCGCCGGCTGGCCATCGGCGACCGCCACCAACGGCTCTGTCGTTGCTGGGTCCTCGACGGCAAGTGTGCCGCCACCGCTGGCCGCGCGCCACTCCCCGGCGATGAAGAGCTCCTTGGGGACCCACCGAAGGACCGACTGCTCCTCGCTCTGAGTACTCATCTAGGACTCGCCTTCCTTTCAGATCTCCTGTTGAAGCGAGCGCGTGCCGGGCGGGCACCGCCAGCCCGATGATCGACGCAATTTCGCTTGCTGACCGTTTGAGGAATCGATACCCGGAGATCCCAACAGCGATGTTTCCGGCCAACTGGGAGTCCGATCGCTCATGCCCAGCGCCCGTTCATCCGAATCAAGCTCATGACGACAGGGGCGCAAGGGCGAGACGCACCGGCTGCCCGCGTGATCGTCGATGCCCTCGAGCACCAATCCCACCATGAGTTCAACCTATCACCGTCCCCGCAACGCCCCGAGAAACCTGGCCCGCGTATTGGCCACGTTGGCGGGCTGGCTCCTGCTGAGCGTCTGTACTTGTGCCTCGGTGGCGGCGAGGAGCGTCGGGCACACCAGCGAGTCGAGCTCTGAAATCCTCGTGATCAACGGCGCGGGCGACGGTCACGGGGTTGGCATGAGCCAGGACGGAGCACTCGGGTTCGCCCAGCACGGCTGGTCCTACAGCGCGATCCTCGCTCACTACTACACCGGCACCACGTTGGGAGCGGCACCCGTGGGCGCAAAGGTGCGCGTGCTGATCGGCAACACGGTCCACACGTTCCCCCTGGAAACGTATGTGCGCGGGGTGATCTCCGCAGAGATGCCCGCATCGTGGCCGGCGGCGGCACTCGAGGCCCAGGCGGTGGCCGTGCGCACGTACGCTCTCACCGCCCACGCCGGCGGCTCTAAGTTCGACGTCTACTCCGACACGCGTTCGCAGGTCTACCGCGGTCCGGCGGCCGAAACGGCGAGCACAAACGCCGCGACGATCGCCACCGCCGGGCAGATCGTCACCTACGATGGCGCACCCGCGATCACTTATTTCTTTGCCTCTTCCGGCGGCCGCACCGAGGACGTCCAGGACGCGTTCCCCGGAGCCAGCGCGGAGCCCTGGTTGGTTGGCGTGTCCGACCCTTACGAAACATCGGCCTCGAACTGGACGCTCAGCATGAGCTTTGCCACCGCCGCGGCGCGTTTGCGCGGTTTGGTGAAGGGTTCCTTCCGCGGGATCGCGGTCCTCAAACGAGGCACATCCCCGAGGATCGTCTCCGCGGCGGTGCTCGGATCGAGCGGCGATACGCAGGTGAGCGGGCCGGAACTGGCAGCCCGCCTGGGGCTCGACTCCACGTGGGCGTACTTCAGCGTGAAGCGCGCAGGCTCCGTCAGTGCCGAGCCCGACCAGAGCGGGGTGCCGCCGGTTGGCGGCGGCGTGCCGGGGGCCAGTGGCGCGGCGGGCGCGGGTCCGCCACCAGCGACGCCCACCGGTCCGGAAGGCGGCGTGCAGGGACCGCCCGGCTCGCCGAGTTCCAGCCCGGCGGGGGGCGTCGTCGCGGGGTAGGTGTTCGGCGGTGGCATCGGGTATCTGCCCGTGACTGGGCCGCGCGATTTGGCCGCCGGTCGCGACCGGGCCTCGGCGCGTCGAGCGCGCCTCAGCCGGTGTAGACGCGCGCGAGCGACTCGGCGACACACACTGGCTTCTCGCCGTCCTCACGTTCGAATGTCAGCTCGCTGGAGATCTGCGCGCCGCCCGGGATCTCCTCTACGGACAGCAGCTTCGCCCGCATCCGCACGCGTGTGCCGACTGGCAGCGGGGCGGGAAAGCGCACGCGGTTCAGGCCATAGTTGACGCCGAACGCAAAGCCCTCGATCGAGAACATCGCGTAGGAGAACATCGGCGCCAGCGAGAGCGTGTAGTAGCCGTGGGCGATCGTTCCGCCGAAGGGCGTCTGCTTGGCGCGCTCGACATCGACGTGAATGAACTGGTCGTCGCCTGTGACATCGGCGAACTTGTCGATCGCCTCCTGGGTGACCTCGTGCCAGTCGCTTACGCCGAGCTCCTTACCGGCGTGAGCCTTGACCTCCTCCAACCCCGTGAGTGTGAGCACAGCACAGCCCCTTTCGCGAATGACCGGTCGCTCCGGAGCATAGTCACCGGGCCAGGAGCGCACCGCGATCCGCGCTCTGCCTCTAACCTGAGCCGCCAATGCAGCCGCTATTGATCGCCGATGTCCCGTGGCTCCTGTATCGCGCGTTCTTCTCGCTGCCCAAATCGATCGTTGGGGCCGACGGGCAACCCGTCAACGCGCTGCTCGGAACGGTCAACGCGCTGCTGGGTATGCTGGAGGCGCGCCCTTCGCGTGCGCTGGTTGCCTGTCTGGGTGCCGAGGAGGCCGCCTATCGTGTGCAGCTGTATCCGCCCTATCACGCCCAGCGCGACGCGATGCCGCCGGCGCTGCGCTCGCAGTGGGAGCAGGCGAGCGGACTGCTCGCGAGCCTCGGCTGGACGGTCGCGACAGACGATCAGCTGGAGGCCGACGATGTGATGTTCTCCTACGCGCTGGCGGAGACCGAGGGCCGAGGCGCCGAGCACGGAGGAGCGCTGCTGCTGACCGGTGACCGCGATCTGTTCGCGGCGGTCAGCGAGCGTGTCGCGGTGGTGCTGCCGGGCAAGGACGGCGGGGCGCCAACCGAGATCGGCCCGCTTCAGGTGCGCGAGCGCTACGGCATCGACCCGGCGCTGGTCCCGGACTTCATCGCCCTCCGCGGCGACCCTTCCGACGGGCTGCCCGGTGCGCCGGGGATCGGAGCGAAGACCGCTGCTGAGCTCCTACGTGAGCACGGGTCGCTGGAGGGCACGCTCGCGGCGGCCGAGAGTGTCACGGCTGCCCACTCGTCCGGCATGCGCCCACGCACTGCCGCAGCCCTGCGCGAGAACGCTGAGCTGCTGCGCAGGTTCAAGGAGATAGCCACACTGCAGAGGATTGCCGTGAAACCGCCGAAGGATCGTGCCACCGACTTCGCGAACGGCGCGCGGATGGCGGACACGTTGGGGATGCGCCGGCTGGCCGAGCGGCTCGAGGGCCTCGCCACCGGTTAGCTCCACCCGCAATCCACTCTTACTGCACTTGATGCACTGACCAGTGCATGATAAGGTGTCCTCTATGCTTAGCATTGAGGTATCAGAAAACACATACACCCGCCTCCTGAGGCGCTCGGCTTCTTTCTCGGACACCCCGGAGGATGTTGTCGTCCGGCTTCTGGATAAAGCAGAGGCATCGCCAGGAGACCGGACAGTGCATCAACTGCAACAAGATGTGGACAGCCCGAGGCCATCGCCGCGGGCGACTCCTGGCTCGATTCTTCCCGAGCGAGAGTACTGGCGCCCAATTCTCGAGATCCTCGACCAGTCGAATGGAGCAGCCGCCGCGAGCGACGTGATCGAGACGTTGGGTGAGCAAATGCAGGACGTGCTCACACCTCGCGACTACGAGACCCTCGCGATGGGAGAGGTACGTTGGCGCAATCGCGCTCGGTTCGCACGACTGCGAATGACAGAACGGGGACTGTTGAGCAGTACGTCGCATCGAGGGATATGGGAGATAACCGAGCTCGGGCGCGAGTATCTCGGGCATACACCGGCCACGCCGGGAGAGGCAGATTCGGTGTGAGGCGGATCGCCGACATAGATTCGATCAAGGACCTCAACGTTGAGGACCGTCGAGAAGATCTTCGCGATCGGCGCTGGCGGCGACGGGAGAGAATAGTCCTCTGCGCGACCAACTGCCTTGGCTGCGTAGCGCGGCGTCTGGTCCACGTGACGTTGGCGCTCGCTGCCATGTTGCTCTCCACGCACGTCCAGCAACTTCCGGTGTTGTTGAAGTTGCTGTGAAGGCCTACGGCGTGAACTTGATCGTGATCACGTCGCCGTCGGCCATCACGTAGTCGCGGCCCTCGAGGCGCAACGTCCCGCGGTCACGGGCGCCCGCGTAGCCGCCCGCGTCGATCAGCTCGCGCCAGCCGATCACCTCGGCCCGCACGAAGCCCTTCTGGATATCGCTGTGGATCTGCCCAGCGGCATGCCAGGCGCTGTCGCCGTCACGCAGGTGCCAGGACTGCGCCGGCTTGCCCTCGCCGGCCGTGAAGAACGCGACCAGACGCAGGAGCTCGAACGCCTCTCTGACCACCCTGGTCAGGCCGGACTCGCTGACCCCGAGCTCTGCGCGCATCGCGGCGGCATCCTCGTCGTCCAGCTCGGCGAGCTCCGCCTCGATCCGCGAGGAGACGGCCACCGCGCGCGCGGCCTGTGCGACGGCGTGGTCCACTATCTGCCGCGGCACCTCATCGGAGCCCTCGTCGACGTTCGCCACGAACAGCACTGGCTTGGACGTCAGCGAGCCGAGGTCCCGGGCGGCGTTGGGTGCTTCGTCGGGAACGGGCACCCCACGCGCGGGGCGGCCGGCCTGCAGGACCGCGATCACCTCGTGCAGCCATGCCTCCTCGGCAATCGCCGTCCGGTCGCCGCCCCTTGCCTGCTTGGCGACCCGCTCGACGCGGCGTTCGGCCGTCTCGAGATCCGCGAGCACCAGCTCCGTCTCGATCGTCTCGATGTCCGCGAGAGGATCCACCCGGCCATCGGGATGGATCACGCTCTCGTCGTGGTGCGCGCGCACCACGTGAACGATCGCGTCCGTCTCGCGAATGTTCGCGAGGAATTTGTTTCCCAGCCCCTCGCCCTCGTGCGCACCCGCCACCAGCCCCGCGATGTCGTGAAAGTCGATCGTGTCCCAGACAATCGACGAGGCGCCGACGATCTCCGTGACTCGAGTCAGCCGATCGTCGGTGACCGGCACGACCGCGACGTTGGGCTCGATCGTCGTGAACGGATAGTTGGCCGCCTCCGCTCCCGCTTTGGTGAGCGCGTTGAAGAGCGAAGACTTGCCCGCGTTGGGCATGCCGACGATGCCGATCTTCATGCTCACCGGAGCGGCCCTTCGAGCTGGTGGTCGCGCGAGAGCGCCGCCAAAGCGATTCCCAGCGCCGCACCCGCCAGCACATCGGAGGGATAGTGCACGCCGAGGTACAGCCGCGACAGCGACAGCGCAGCTGCCAGCGTGTACAGCGGCGTCCCGGGAACGCCCAGGCGCGAGTAGCAGCGCGCGCCGGCGAAGGAGGTGGATGCGTGAGCGCTGGGGAAGCTCAAGCCCGTCGCAGTGGTGCTCAGCGGCGGGAGATCCGCCAGCTGCGGGCGGCCGCGGCCGGCGATCAGCTTCGTCAGCGTGTTCAGCGCGTAGGTTGCGGCGACGGTGCCGGCGGCTCGGCGCCACCGTGGCCGCCGGGGACGGTCGAGCGTGTATCCGGCCGCGCCGATCGCAAACCACACCCCGCCGTGTTCACCCAGGCGCGAGAACCGCGCCACCGCACGCTCGCGGGCGGGGGTGTGCCCGCTGGTGCGCGCGACGCGCAGCAGTCGCTCGTCGAGGCTCATCGTCGGCAGAGCACGGCGCCGGGCGGTCGCTGTGCTCTTCAGGCCCCGAAGCCGACTCGGGGCTCGTCGCTCTCCGAGCGCACATACACGACCTGGCTGAGATCGAGACGGACGGGGCCGTCCTCGGTGTCGAGCTCGTGCCACCCCTCCGAGCCGAGCGACTTGTGCAGGTTCTTCAGCTGCTCGTCGCTGACGCGCAGCGCAAGCACCTGCCCGCCTTGAAAGCCGACGCTGACTCGCCGATCGCCGGAGGCCATCAGTTCTCCCGGCCGCCGTGAGCCGGCTGCACGATCTCGGTCAGCACTCCACCGCTGGAGCTCGGATGCAGGAAGGCGACGCGCGAGTCGCGGATCCCGTTCCGCGGCGTTTGGTCGATCAGCTTCAGTCCGGCCGCCTTCAACGCGGCGAGCGTCTGATCGATGTCTGCCACCTGGTAGGCGACGTGATGCAGGCCCGCTCCCTTCTTCTCCAGGAATCTCCCGATCGGGGTGTCTGCCTGCAGCGGCGCGAGCAGCTCGACATGGCCCTCGCCGACGTCCAGCAGAACCGCCTCGACACCCTGCTCGTCGACCACCTCGCGGTGGGCGACGGTCAGCTCGAAGCTCTCGCGGTAGAGCTCTATCGCGCCGTCCAGCTCCGCCACGGCCACGCCGATGTGATCGATTCGACTGAACACGCCCTTGAGTCTATATGCGTCCGCGATCTGTCTCGCCGCTCGCCGCGTTTGCGACGCTCACGGCCGCCACCACCCGCAGACCGATGCCGGGCGCGCGCTCCATCCGTGGCACACCCTCCATGATGCGCTCGATCGCCTCACGGTCGAGAACCTCGTTCTCCAGCAGCTCGGTCGCGAGCGACTCGAGCTGGGCACGGTGCGCCATGATCATCTTCTGTGCGGCGCGGCGCGCCTCGTCGATCAAATCCTGGCGCTCCTCGTCGCGAATACGCAGGGTCGTCTCCGAGAGCCTGACATCGCCGTCGGGCGAGCGCCCGACCCCGGAGGTGACCATCGCGAAGTCGTGGACCATCGACTGGGCGATGTCGGCCACGCGCTTGAGGTCATCCGAGGCGCCGGTCGTGATCGCGCCGAAGACGATCTGCTCTGCCACCCGTCCGCCGAGCAGCACCGTCATGTAGTCGAGCAGCTCCTCGCGCGTCTTCAGGTAGCGATCCTCGGCCGGCAGGTTCATGGTGTAGCCGAGCGCCTGCCCACGTGGCACGATCGAGATCCTGTGCACGCGGTCGACCGAGGGCAACAGCTCTCCGCACAGCGCGTGCCCGGCCTCGTGGTAGGCGACCACGCGCTTCTCGTGACTGTTGAGCACACGCCTGGACTGCACACCCGCGATCACCCTCTCGATCGCCGAGTCGAAGTCCTTCAGGCCGATCGCTTTGGCGCCGCGCCTGGTCGCGAAAATGGCTGCCTCGTTGCAGATGTTCGCGAGATCCGCGCCCGTCAGGCCGCTCGTCTGCTGGGCCACCAGACCGAGATCGAGGTTCTCCAGCGGCTTGTCGCGGGTGTGGACCTGCAGCACCCCGAGGCGTCCTTTGACATCAGGTGGCACCACGAACACCTGGCGGTCGAAGCGCCCGGGGCGCAGCAATGCGGAGTCGAGCTTCTCCAGCAGATTCGACGCCGCGATCACCACGACACGTCCACTGGTGGCAAAGCCGTCCATCTCGACGAGCAGCTGGTTGAGCGTCTGGTCCTTCTCGCCGGAGATGTCCATGCCCCGCCGGCCGCCGACCGCGTCGAGCTCGTCGATGAAGATGATCGCCGGTTCGTGCTTGCGGGCGATCGCGAACAGCCGCCGGATACGTGCCGCGCCGAGGCCCGCGAACATCTCCACGAACGAGGCCGCCGACTGGGCGAAGAACTGGGCGCCGGACTCGTTGGCGACGGCCTTGGCCAGCAGCGTCTTGCCGGTGCCCGGCGGGCCGTGGAGAAGAATGCCCTTCGGCACCTTCGCCCCGAGTGCCTGGAAGGACTTGGGTTCGCGCAGGAACTCGACGATCTCTTGGAGCTCGGCCTTGGCCTCGTCCACCCCGGCGATGTCAGCGAACGTGACAGATTGATCAGAGGACGGCTTGATGCGCTGCGGTTTGATCCGCGGCATCACCTTGAGCATCCGCCACATCACCACGATGATCACGACGAAGAACAGGATCGCGACCACCGGCTCCCAGTTCAGAGCGAAGTTCTGAACTTCCTGGGAAAAGGAGATGTGCGGGACCGGCGGAGCTTTCGTGGGCACGACCGGGTGGGTCAGCGCCGCGTGCTTGAGCGCCTGGTGGGCGCCGCTCACGACGGAGTGGAGACGGTGGGCGCCTGCCGCCTGTGTCGCCCGGCCCGAGGAGCCTGGCCGCACCGTGGCCGGCGTGCTCAACTGTCCATCCCTGGCAAATGCACCATCCTTGGCATCGCGAATGATTATGCGGGATTTTCCCGCGCATGTCGAGCCCCGGCGGTTCAGCCGAGCGTGCGCAGGGCCAGATCCGCAAAGAACTCGGTCGCAAACTGCAGGTCACGCACGTCGATGCGCTCGTCCGCGCCGTGCACCAGCGGCTGGGCCTCCAACAGCGTCTGGTGGGTCTGGGGAAAGAACCCGTAGGCCACGCATGCGGGGAACGCGGCGCGAAAGTGGCGTGAGTCGGTGAAGCCCGGGAGAATCACGGGCACCACCTCGGCCCCCGGATCGTGTTCGGCGATCCAGCTCGAGATGCCGTCCATCAGAACCGAGCAGAGCGGCGAGCGGTTGCCGACGACCTTCTCGGTGAAGTCGATGCGGAACCCCTCATCGCCGAGGACTTCTGAGATTCCGCGGCGCACCTGCTCCTCGCCGAGACCGGGTGGGACCCGGCAGTCGACCTTCAGCTCCGCGCGGCTCGGGATCACGTTGATCTTCTCCGAGGCGCCGATGCGTGTCGGCGTGAACGTGACGCCGAGCATCGGCTCGAACATCGTCACCAGGCGCGGATCGGCGGCCTGCAGATGGGCGATCGCGGCGCTCGGGTCATCTGGGTCCTCGCCGATGCCGCGCAGGAACGCCGCGGGCTCCGCGGTCAGCTCATACGCCGGCTGACGGACGCTCAGGCTCCTCAGTACGGGTGCCATCTTCAGCAGCGCGTTCTCGCCCATCTTCGGCATCGAGGCGTGGCCGGCGACGCCATCGGTGCTGAGCGTGAAGCGAAACACCCCCTTCTCGGCGCAGCACACGCCATAGAGGCGGCGCCCGCCGTACTCGAAGACGGCGCCGCCGCCCTCGTTGATCAGGAGGTCACAGCGGACCTTCTCGGGATGAGTCTTGGTGATCCATTCCGCGCCGAGCTCGCCGCCGGTCTCCTCGTCGACGACCGCCACGATCAGCAGATCTCCGCTGGCCGGCCGCCAGCCCGAGCGCGCGAGGCCGGCGCCGGCGGCGATCTCCGCGGCAACCTGGGACTTCATGTCGAGCGCTCCCCGCCCCCACACGAAGCCCTCGTCGATCTCCCCGGACCACGGGTCGTGCGTCCACTCGCTCCGATTGGCGAGCACGGTGTCGACGTGCCCGAGATAGCAGAGCGTCGGCCCGTCCGATGCGCCTCTGAGCCTCGCCACGAGGTTGGGTCGCGCGGCCTCTGAGCCGAGCAGCTCGCACTCGAAGCCGGCCTCCGTCAGATGTGCGGCCAGGTATTCCTGGGCGGCACGCTCATTGCCCGGAGGGTTCACCGTGTTGAAGGCGATCAGATCGCTGAGCAGACGCTCGGCCTCGGTCCTCTGCTGCTCAGCGCTCATCGCAGTGATCGTACGCCGATCCGCGCACTCTCCTCACGCGTCAGCGGAAAGTGGCAGGCGGCGCGCGTGCCGGAGTCCATCTCCGCCAGCACCGGCTCGCGGGCGGAGCACAGCTCCTGCGCCTTCGGGCAGCGCGGGTGGAAGCGGCAGGCGCTGGGAGGATCGGCGGGGCTTGGCACGTCGCCGCTCAGCAGGTGACGCGCCTGCCCGTGGCGCGCGGGATCGGCGACCGGGACGGCCGAGAGCAACGCGCCGGTGTAGGGGTGGCGCGGGAAGCCGTAGAGCTCATCGCCGCCTCCGATCTCCGCGATTTTGCCGAGGTACATCACCGCCACCCGGTCGCACATGTGGCGGACGACCGAGAGGTCGTGGGCGATGAAGACCACGGTCAGCCCGAACTCGCGCTGCAGATCTCGCAGCAGGTTGAGAACCTGCGCCTGGATCGAGACGTCGAGGGCCGAGACGGGCTCATCGGCGAGCAGCAGCTTGGGCTTCAGGGCAAGCGCCCGGGCGACACCGATCCGCTGGCGCTGCCCGCCGGAGAACTCGTGGGGGTAGCGGTTGTAGTGCTCGGCGTTCAGCCCGACCGTCTCCATCAACTCCCGCACGGCCCGCTTGCGCTCCCCCTTGCCCTGCTGCAGGCCGTGGATGGCGAACGGCTCGCCGATGATCGAGCCGACCGTCTTGCGCGGGTTCAGCGAAGAGAACGGGTCCTGGAAGATCATCTGCATCTCGCGCCTGACCGCCTTCAGCGGCGCGCCTTTCAAATGCGTGATGTCCTGGCCCTCGAAGCGGATCTCACCGGAACTGGGCGCGAGCAGGCGCATGATCAAGCGCGCGGTGGTGCTCTTGCCGCAGCCGGTCTCACCGACGATCCCGAGCGTCTCGCCGCGCGCGATGTCAAAGCTCAACCCGTCGACCGCCCTGACCGCGCCGATTTTCCTCTGCAATACGATCCCTCGCGTGATCGGGAAGTGCTTGACGAGGTCGCGGACTTCGACGAGCGCGCTCATGGCTGAGATCCCGCCAGCCCGGCTTGCGCGAGCGCCTCGGCGGGCGTGTGCCCAGCGCACAGCGCCTCCCACAGGCGCTGGCGCGTCTCGCTCTGCAGCAAACAGGCAACGTGGTGCCCCGGCTGCGCGACAACCGCTTGCAGTTGCGGGTCGATGCGCGCGTGGTCAGGCTGGGCGTAGGGGCAGCGCGGATGAAAGTGACAGCCCGAGGGCGGGTTGATGAGGCTGGGGGGAGAACCCTGAATCGGCAGCAGCGGCTGCTCCCGCGAGCCCTGCAGCGTTGGCAGCGACTTCAACAGGCCCCACGTGTAGGGGTGCTCGGGCTTTGCGAACAGCCGCTCGGCGGAGGCGCTCTCGACGATCCGTCCCGCATACATGACGGCGATCTCGTCGGCCAGCTCCGCGACCACCCCGAGATCGTGGGTGATGATCACGATCGCCATGCCGAGCTCCCGCTGCAGGCGTTCCAGCAGCGCGAGCACCTGCGCCTGCACCGTCACATCCAGCGCCGTCGTCGGCTCGTCGGCGATCAGCAGCTTCGGCTCGTTGGCGAGCGCCATCGCGATCATCGCGCGCTGGCGCATGCCACCGGAGAACTCGTGTGGGAATTCATCGACGCGCCTGGCAGGGTCGGGAATGCCGACGAGACCGAGCAACTCGACGGCCCGCTCGCGCGCCTTCGCCTTGGAGAGGTCCTGGTGGGCGCGAACGGCCTCGATCAACTGCGCGCCGACCTTGAAGAAGGGGTGCATCGATGACAGCGGATCCTGGAAGACCATCGCGATCTCGTTGCCCCTGATCGACCGCAGCTGCTCGTCGCCGAGCGCCACCAGGTCACGCCCTTCAAACAGGATCCGTCCCGAGATGTGCGCCCCCTGATAGCGCGTCAAGCCAAGCGTCGTGAGCGAGGCCACGGACTTGCCCGAGCCCGACTCGCCGACGATTCCGAGAGTTCCGCCCCGCTGGACCTCGTAGCTGATCCCGTCGACCGCGTGCACCACTCCGTCTTCGGTGTGGAACTCGACACGCAAGTCCTCCACCCGCAACAGGGGCTCGCTGACGATCACGAGTAACGCACCCTGGGATCCAGGTAGGCGTAGGCGATGTCCACGACGATGTTGGCCACGATGATGAACAGGGCAGCGAACAGAACGGTGCCCTGCACGATCGGAAAGTCCGAGTGCGTGATCGCGTCGTAGTTGAGCAGTCCGATCCCCGGGATCTCAAACACGGTTTCGATCAGCACCGCGCTGCCCAGCAGGACCCCGATGTCGAGCCCGAGGATGGTCACGATCGGATTGATCGCCGCTCGCAGGCCATGGCGAAGGACCACGCGCCGTTCGGACAGGCCCTTGGCCCGCGCGGTGCGGATGTAGTCCTCGCTCATCGTCTCGATCAACCTGCCACGCACCAGGCGCGCATAGATCGCGGCGTTGCCGGCGGCCACCACCAGCCACGGCAGGATCAGCGACGTGAACCATTTCCAGGGATCGTCGGTGAGGCCCACATAGCTGCCCGCGCCGGGAAAGATCTTCCACTTACCGATGTCGCTCGCGAACAGGAACAGCACGATCAGCCCGAGCCAATATTCCGGCGCTGACACGAGCACGAGCGCGCCACCCATGCTGAAGCGGTCGAGCCCCGAGCGTGGCCGCCGCGCGGAGATGATCCCGACCGCCACGCCGGAGCCCAGCCACAAGACGGCTCCCCCGAGCACCAGTGAAACCGTGTCCGACAGCCGGTCGAAGATCAGTTCCTTGACGGGCGCGTTGCTGTAATAGCTGTAGCCCAGGTCGAAGTGAAGGAGGATTCCCTTCATGTATATCCAGAACTGCGCTGGCAGCGACTTGTCGAGGCCGAGGTCGTGGCGGATCGCGGCGATGATCTTGGGGTTCTGGATGCGCCCGGCGCGCAGCTTCGCCGGTTCGGCTGTCGGCAGGACGCGGAAGATGACGAAAGTCAGAGCGCAGACGAGGATCAGCAGCGCCACCCCCCACAGCAGCCTGCGAATGATGTAGCCGGTCATTTTCCTCGAGTCGGACGGGCCATGTCAGATGCGTCGATTCGATCGACTGGGCAGGCCGCGACGCGGATGCGGGATGTCCCGGTCTGAGCCGGATCCACCCCGCATCCTCAACGTCTCCTCTACTTCAGCGAGGTGAAGCTGTAGTCCCACGCACCCTCGTTCCAGATGTCGCCGACACCAGCGACGTTGCGGGACTCGATCTCCGGTTCCTTGTCCCACTCGTACGGGATGGCGGCGGCGTCGGCAACCAGTTCGCGGTCGATGTTCGCCCAGGCCTTGGCTCGGGCGGCGAGGCCAACCACGTCTTCGGCCGATTCCATCGCCTTGTTGATGGTCGGATCGTTGACCAGGCCCCAGTTGGAGTTGGTTCCGTTCTGGACGATGTTCTTGCCGTCGAACGGAACGCTCAGCACCGCCTGGGGATCACCGAAGTCGGCGAGCCAGCCGACGTTGGGACAGACGTCGATCTTTTCGCTGACCACCCCACAGTACTTGGAATACATGACCGATTGGTCGACGAGATTCAGCTTCGTTTTGAAGCCCAGGCTCTTGAGCGCCTGGGTGGCTATTTCCGCGTCCTCGGGTGCCGGATCCCCGGTCGAGCCGACGACCTGCAGCGTTGCGTTGCCTGTGTATTTTCCGCTCGGATAGCCGGCCAGCTTCATGTACTTTTCGGCCACCGCGATGTCTCCCTGGGGGTGTTCGTTGTAGTCCACCTTTGGCCCTGTCACGCCTCCGGCCTGTTCGAATCCGGGGATTTCCGGATACAGGAAGTGCGTCATCACGTTCGACACCAGTTCGCCACCTCGCACCTTGTTCATCGCTTCACGGTCGAGCACGGCCCAATAGGCCTTGCGCAGGTTCACGTTTGTGAAAGGCCCACTGCTGTTGTTGACCGCGATGTAGCGATCGCCGGCGCCCGGTGAGATCTGTAGCTGCGAGCGGAACTTTTCGTAAGCGAGCTGGACGATCGGCTGCGCCACCGGGTCGTTCTGAATCATGTCCGAGCCTTCCAGCACCTGGCGCCCGATGACGTTGGTGTCACCGCCGATGCTGATGTCGATCTGGTTCAGGTAGGCGGGACGGTAGTCGGTGCTCGCGACCCAGTTGGGGTTTCGCACCAACGTCGCCGACTTGCCCGGGATGTAGCCGATGCCGAGAACCTTGCCCGCGCTGTTGGCCTTCCACATATAGGGCCCAGTGGCGACCTGATAGTTGCCGTATTCGCTTGGTTTCTCGGCATCGAACCTCTTGGCGTATTCCTCGGGCACGGGAGCGCTCACCGGAAGTACCAGCGCCCCAACCACGATTCCGGCCTTTGGTTCGGTGAGGTGAAAGACGATCGTGTACTTGTTCGGGGTCGTGATGCCCGGGATCGGGCCGCCGTTGGCTGTCTTGACTCCCTCGACGGAGCCGAAGTAGGCTTCAAAATAGGGGTTGGCGACGTTGGGGTTCTTCCCTCGATCCAGCGCGTAGGCAACGTCAGCCGAGGTCACTTCGCGATTCACCGGCGGACTGAAGTGCACGCCGCGACGGATGTGGATGGTGATCGTCTCCTTGTTCGCGGAGATCTGCGGCGGGCCCGCGGCCATGTCCGCAGCCGGTTCTTTGGAGTCATTCGGCCTATATGAGTACAGCGGCCGCTGGGTCGCGTACACAGCCTCGTAGTCGACCCCGAAGTAGGACTCCCCCGGATCGATGTGTTCAAAGTCCTCGTGGTTGAGGACGGTGAGCGTGCCACCCCGTTTGCCCCCGGTGAGCGACTCGGTTGCGGGGGTCGAGATACCGCTGGGAACTTTGATGCTGGCCGCGCTGGAGCTCGGGCTGGAGCTAGAGCTCGAGCCGCAGGCCGTCACCGCGATCGCGCTGACGGCCGCGAGCGCGGCCACGGCAATCGTCCTTATCGACCTCGTCATGGGGCCTCCTCTGGGTCGTTCTCGAACCACCCGGCTCACCGGGCGATCCTTGGATTCAAGGCATCCTGCAAGCCATCGCCGAGCAAGTTGAACGCCAGCACTGTCGCAAGCAGCGCAATGCCCGGGAAAGCCATGTACCACCAAGCGGTGTTGAAGATCGGGGTAGCCGACGCGATCATCTGCCCCCAGCTCGCCGTCGGCGGGCGGATTCCGACTCCGAGGAACGAGAGAGCGGCCTCGAGGAGGATGTTGAGCGGGATCAGTAGCGTCGAGTAGACGACAATCGGCGCCACGAGATTTGGCAGGATCTCGCGGAACATGATGCGCGCGTCGGAGGCGCCGAGAGCGCGTGCGGCCTCCACGAACTCGCGCTCGCGCAGCGACAGCACCTGCCCACGGACGATGCGATAGACGTAGGTCCAGTTGGCCAGAGCGATCAGGAACAGGATCTCCCCTAGTCCCGGTTGGATGCGCCCGCCGAGACAGCCCCGTACAGCGCAGGCGGCACCGATGCCGAGGCCCAGGAGCAGGATCGGGATCGACAGCACGACATCGGTGAAACGCGAGAGCAGCACGTCAACCCAGCCGCGATAGAAACCTGCCACCAGACCCAAGACCACGCCGATGAAAGTGGCGATACCGGTGCCGAGAATTCCAACCTCTAGCGAGACCCGGGTCCCGTAGATCACGCGCGAGGCCACATCCTCGCCGAGTTGATCCACGCCGAACGGATGCGCGAGGCTCGGACCCAGCGGACTGCCGAATGAGTTCGTGAGGGTGAGGTTCTGCGTATACGGCCCCGGCAGGCCGAGCAGTTTGACGACCAGCGGGGCCGCGATCGCGATGACGATCAAGAACAGGATGAATGCGCCAGAAACGAGCGCCACGCGATCTTGGCGAAACCTTCGCCAGAAGAGCTGCAGTGGAGAGCGGGCGGCGATGTCACCGCCAGCCCCGAGATCCTCGAGGCCGCCGGCCCCGACGGGAAACATCTCGGCGGCGCCGAGGCTCATCGCGGACCCTCGCTGTGTGAGGGTTCCGCCGGGGTGGCTCGCCCGACGGTCCAGCTACCCACGCTGTTTCCTCCTCCAGGAGAGAATGCGGATTTTCTTAAGGTAAATCACTTGGCGTAGGAACCGAGCGCCTCTAGACGAGTGTTCTGGAGCCTAAATTCCCGCTCGGTGAGCTAGTTCCTGCCGGTTGGCTGCCCGCGCACGCGATACTCATGACATGGACAGGCTGTTTGAGTCCGACGCCGAACCGGCCGGCGAGACCGCCAGCGCCTCCGCTGCAAGAATCCGGGGTCCCCTGGCGGTGCGTCAGCGCCCGCAGAGCCTCGAGGACTTCGTTGGACAGACCCATCTGCTGAATAGGGGATCGGCGCTACGTACGGCGATCGAGCAGGGGCGGCCTCACTCGATGATCCTCTATGGACCGCCAGGCACCGGGAAGACGACCCTGGCGCGAATCCTCGCAGCCGGCTCTGAAGCTGTCTTCGAGGAGCTCAGTGCCGTGGCGGCCGGCCGTGCCGAGGTCCGTGCGGTGCTCGAGCGAGCCCATCATCGTCGTTCGACAAACGGCGCCCACACGGTCTTCTTTCTCGATGAGATTCACCGTTTCAACAAGGCCCAGCAGGACGCGCTTCTGCCGGCGGTCGAGGACGGGCTGGTCACGCTGATCGGAGCCACCACAGAGAATCCGGCGTTTGAGGTCAACGGAGCCCTGCTCTCGCGCGCACGCATCTACGCGCTGCAGGCGCTCTCCGCGGCAGAGATACAGACGGTGCTCGAACGGGCACTGCCGCCACGGGACAACGGCGCCATCGCGGTGGAGCCCGAGGCGCTTGGCTTCCTCTCAGTTCACTCAGAGGGCGATGCGCGAGGCGCACTGAACGCGTTGGAGCTCGCGCTCGACACCGCTCGCGAGCTCGGCGAGGAGCGGGTCGGCGTCGCGCGGATCGCGGATGCCCTGCAGCGTCGCGCGGTGCTCTACGACCGTGCCGGAGACCGCCACTACGACTACATCTCGGCCTGGATCAAGGCGACGCGCGCATCCGATCCAGATGCCTCCCTCTACTACCTGGCAGTGATGCTCGAGGGCGGCGAGGATCCACGGTTCATCGTGCGGCGGATGGTGATCCTCGCCTCAGAGGACATCGGCAACGCCGACCCCACCGCGCTCACGGTCGCTGCCGCGGCCGCCCAGGCCGTCGAGCACGTTGGGCTGCCGGAGGCTCGCTACGCATTGGCCCAGACGGCCATATACCTGTCGCTCGCACCCAAGTCAGACGCCGCTGGCCGTGCCCTTGGGGCGGCGCAGCGTCACGTGCGTGAGCACGGCGCGGCCACTCCGCCGGGTTGGCTGCGATCGGGGCCGCGCCCCGGGCAGGACATCGGCGGATATGACAGCCCGCACGCCCATCCAGAGCACCTCTCCGAGCAGCAGGTCATGCCCGAGACCCTCGGCGGCGAGCGTTTCTATGAGCCTGACGAGGCGGAGGCCGAGCTGGCGGCGCGCCTGGCGCGGATTCGCCGCCTGCGCGGGCTCACCGACTGAAGGCCGCGCGATAATGCCTCGCACATGACTTCAACCGCAGTCGATAGCGCGGCGTTCGCCACGATCGTCTCTCGCGAGCCGGCCAGCGGAGCGCAACTGGGTGAGTATCAGTGCACCTCCCCGGAGCAGATCCCGCAGGTGCTCGCCGCCTGCGCGAAGGTCCAGCCACTGTGGTCTCTGCTGCGGGTGTCCGACCGCGCCCGCTACATGCGCCGTGTGGCGCAGGCGATCATCGACGAGTTCGAGGATCTGACGGAGGCGCTTGCGCGTGAGCAGGGACGGCCGCGCTCGGAGATCGCCACGCTCGAGCTGCTGACGGCGATCGACGCTCTGCTTTGGATAGCCGACCACGGCGCCGAGGAGCTCGGTGAGCGGCGGGTGGGGATCCACCGATCGATGTTCCTCACCAAGCGTGCCCGCATCGCCTATGAGCCGCTCGGCGTGATCGCCGTGATCGGCGCCGGCAGCGCCCCATTCGCGCAGCCGCTCAGCCAGATCGCCGGCGCCCTGCTCGGTGGCAACGGCGTCGTGTTCAAGCCCGCGGCCCGCGCCTGCCTCGCCGGCGAGCGGCTCGCGAGAGTCCTCGCGCGCGCGGGTCTGCCCGAGGGTCTCGTGCGTCTCGTGCACGGTCGCGCGCAGCTCGGTGTGGCGCTGGCGAGCGCCCCTGTCAACAAGGTTCTGTTCACCGGCTCGCGGGCGGCCGGACACGCCGTCGCACGGGCATGTGTCTCGCAGAACAAGGAGGTGCTGGTCGAGGCGGGCGGCAAGGACGCGATGCTCGTGCTCAAAGACGCCCAGATCGCAAGGGCCGTCAGCGGCGCGCTGTGGGCTGGCTTCGCCGGCGCCGGACAGGCGCGCGGGTCGATCGAGCGGATCTATCTCGCGCGCGAGATCTCAGAGAGCTTCATCTCGAGCGTGGTGGAGCAGACGCGGGCGCTGCGGGTTGGAGATCCGCTCGATGCACTCACACAGATCGGTCCGCTGGCCTCGGCACGCCGCCTGCAGCACGTCGAGGAGCTCGTGAAGGACGCGGTCGGTCATGGCGCGCGCGTGCTCTGTGGCGGAGCCGCCGCGCCACAGGAGCACGGCGGCTCCTTCTATCAGCCCACCGTGATCGTGGATGTCTCTCACGACATGCGGCTGATGAGAGAGCCGGTCAATGGCCCGGTGCTGGCGGTGATGCTCGTCGACTCTGTCGAGCAGGCGATCGCCCTGGCGAACGACTGCGATGGCGGCCTCGGCACCTCGGTGTGGAGCGCGGATCGTCACCAGAGCCTGCGCATCGCCCGGGAGCTGCGGGCGGGCATGGTTTGGCTCAACGATCACCTGCCGAGCCCGATGATCGCCCAGGGACCCTGGGGGGCATCCGTGGGAGCGGGACTCGGCCACACGCTCGGAGGAGCCGGCCTGCGGGCTTGCACACAGGAAAAGCTGATCACCTGGGATCCACCCGGCAGTGGAGGTCTGTGGTGGGGCCCAAACCAGGAGACGCTCAGGCGCGCGGCGCAGTCGGTCGCCGAGCTGCGCTCCGCCCGAGACTCCCACCGTGAGCGGGCATGGCGCCACGGGGCGCTCTCGGTTGCCCGAGTTGGCGCCCGTGCGCTGGGCCACCCGCGCCGCCGCGACGCAACGCAGCCGGCCCGGCGCAAGCGTCACTAGCACGCGCCTGAAGTGCCCCGCAGCGGCGCCCGAAGCGAGCGAGCGTCGCAGTAGCAGCCCGTCAGCGCACCGGCATCCGCGACGGTCATCTCCCCAACAGCCCAGGAACCTCTCTAATCTGTCTGCTATGCCCGCTCAGGCCTACGCTGGAAAGGATTGCGTCTGCGAGCTGCGCAAGGGGATCTGTGACCAGTCCTGTGTGCAGGGGATGCTCGACACACCTTTCTATATCGCCTGCTTGAAGCTGACCACCCGCCGCTGCGTGGTCGTCGGCGGCGGGCGCATCGCCCTGGAGAAGGTCGAGGGGCTGCTGGCGTGCGGCGCCGAAGTGACGGTGATCGCCCCGGAAATCGAGGCGCCGCTCGCCGAGTACTGCAGCGAGGGCTCGATCGTCTGGCTGCAGCGCCGATACGCCGGTCCGTCGGATCTCGAGGGCGTCTTCATGGTGATCGCCGCGACCAGCGACAGCGAGGTCAACATCGGGGTGTTCGAGGACGCCGAGCGGCGCGCGATGCTCGTGAACGTCGTCGACGTCCCGCCGCTGTGCAATTTCATTCTGCCCGCGATCGTGCGCACCGGGCCGCTGGCGATCGCGATCTCCACGGCCGGTGCCTCACCGGCGTTGGCCAAGCGCATGAAGCGTGAAATCTCAGAGCTCTTCGGCGAGCACTACGCCGAGCTCGCGCTGCTGCTGAACGAGGTTCGCGGCTGGGCGAAGGGGACCTTGCCGACATACGACGAGCGCAAGGACTTCTTCGAGTCGATCGTCAATGGCGACCCGGACCCGATCGAGCTGCTGCGCGGCGGTCGCCGGGAGGCCGTGCGGGAGCTGATCGCCGCGAGCCAGCGAGCGCACTCCCCGCTGTCAGCAAGCGCTTGAACGCCTGTCTCACCGCCGCGCTCGACGGCCTCCCCTCGTGATGTGCGCGATGCCCTCCAAACAACAGCAGCGAGCTGCCGTGGCGCAAGCTGGCACACCGGCGATCGAGCTCGAGAACCTCGAGCGCCGCTACGGAGAACGAACGGCGCTCAGTGACCTGTCGCTGTCGCTCGCGCGGGGCTCCACGTTGGTGGTGTTCGGTCCAAACGGCGCCGGCAAGACGACGCTGCTGAGAATACTCGCGACGCTGCTGCGCCCGCACGCGGGCCGGGTCAGGGTTCTCGGGCACGACCTCCCCGATCAATCCTGGGCCGTCAGGGCCCGCATCGGATTGCTCGCCCACGAGCCGCTGCTCTACCGGGAGCTCAGCGCACGCGAGAACCTGAGCTTCCACGCGCGCCTGCACGGGGTTTGCGGGACACGCGTGGAGGAGACCTTGGACGCGGTCGCGATGGGCAGTCGTGCCGGCGAGCCGCTGCGCACACTCTCACGTGGAATGGTGCAGCGAGTTGCGATCGCGAGGGCCGTGCTCCACCAACCGGAGTTGCTGCTGCTCGATGAGCCTCGCGCCAATCTGGACCCAGCCGCAAGCGAGCTCGTGGAGCCGATGATCGGCCGCTCGAGCGGCTGCACGCGGGTGCTCTCGAGCCACGATCCACTGAGCGGCCTGGCCGAGGCGGACCTGGTCCTCGGCTTGCGCGCGGGCATGCCGGCTCTGCTCGCCGGCGCTTCCTCGATCGACCCAGACGAGATCACGGCGCTCTACCGATGAGCATGCAGACTCAGAGCCCCAGCCAGCGCCCCACCACAGCGCGGTCGGGCAGCCCCTCAAAGCCGCCGGGGATGACGGCGACCGTCGGCGCGCTGCTGCGCAAGGAGCTGCTCGTCGAGCTGCGCACGCTCGAGTCGGTCCCCGGCATGTCGCTGTTCGCTGTGACGACGTTCGTCGTGTTCCACTTCGCACTGAACCAGAACACCGTCTCCGGCGACGAGGCGGCAGGGATCCTGTGGGTGACGCTGCTGTTCGCCGCGATGCTCGGCGTCAACCGCCTGTTCGTCGCCGACCAGGACCAGGGCGGCTTCGACGCGTTCCTGCTCGCGCCCGTCGATCGCACGGCGATGCTGCTGGCCAAGGCCATCGCGCTGTTCACCTACCTCGCGGTGCTCGAGCTGATCGCGGTGCCGGCCTTCGGCCTGCTGCTGCTCGGGCCGCCGCTTCACCAGGCGCTGCCCGACCTGCTCGTCGTGCTCGCGCTCGCCGACATCGGGATCGCGGCGATCGGCACACTCGTCGCGGCGCTGGCCGTGCAGACGCGCGCGCGTGACCTGCTCGGGCCGCTGCTCGCGCTGCCGCTGCTCGTGCCGGTCGTGATCGGCGCAGCCCGCGCCAGCTCTCCGCTGCTGATCTTCACCCATCAGGCCGGGGTGAGTGGGACGAGCGCGGTCCCAATCCGCTGGCTGGCGACGCTCGCGCTCTATGATCTGGTGTTCGGGCTGATCGCCTACGCCGTCTTCGACTTCCTCCTGGAGGACTAGTGTCGTCCCGAACATCTCCCCCCCAGAACACGCGGGGCCTGCACAGACTGAGCGTCGCAACCATCGCCGCGATTCCGATCGCGCTCGTGCTCGTGTTCTTCTA
Organism: uncultured Solirubrobacterales bacterium; assembly: GCA_963776185.1. Classification (GTDB taxonomy): domain Bacteria; phylum Actinomycetota; class Thermoleophilia; order Solirubrobacterales; family Solirubrobacteraceae; genus Palsa-744. The sequence continues at coordinate 102,685 of CAVZLM010000005.1, read as the reverse complement.
CGCGCCGATCGAAGCCGAAGAAGGGTTTTTGCAGAAGATCTTCTACCTGCACGTGCCGCTTGCGATCGTCACCCTCTGCGGGTTCGTGCTCGGCGGCCTGCTCGCGATCATGCACCTGCGCACGCGCGACCGCAACTGGGATCTGCGCTCCTATGTGGCGATCCACATGAGCCTGATCTTCGGCGTCGGCACGCTGATCACCGGCTCGATCTGGGCACGCGGCTCGTGGGGTCACTGGTGGGTGTGGAGCGAGCCGACGCTCGTTTCGTTCCTGATCGTCATGCTGCTCTACGCGACCTATCAGCCGCTGCGCTTCGCGATCGAGGACCCCGAGCGCCAGGCGCGCTACGCGTCGGTGTTCGCAATCGTCGCGGGCGCGTTCGTGCCGCTGAACTTCCTCGCGGTGCGCCTGTCGAGCTCCTATCTGCACCCGCGCGTGCTCGGCAGCTCCTCGAACCTGCCACCGAAGATGGCGTTCACGTTCCTCGTCGCGCTCGTGGCGATGTCGCTGCTGTTCGCGACGCTCTGCTCCTACGAGCTCACCGCCAAGCGCACGCGCATGCTGTTGAAAGCGCGCAGCCGCACCCTGGGGTTCCAATGATCCTGCTCGCGACATCGATCCCGGGAAGCTCCAACAACGGCTACGTAGCGGCCGCCTACATCGTGTTCTTCGCGATCGTCCTGATCTACGTCGCGATCATGGCGCTGCGCCTGACCCGCGTCGAGCGCAGCCTGCGCGAGCTGAACGAGCGCGCGGAGACCGTCGCCGGGGTCGCTCCGAATGAGACGCACGGAGCACACGAGGCACACAACCCGCCACGGGAGCGCGAGCGGGTATGAGCGAGCTGCTGGTGCTCGGCATCTCCCACAAGACCGCGCCCGTGGCGCTGCGTGAGCGGCTGGCGTTCACCGAGCGCGAGGCGAGCGAGTTCGCGACGGCGGCCACGGCGAGCGCCGAGGTGCGCGAGGCGGTCGTGATCTCGACCTGCAACCGCACCGAGGTCTACCTCGTCGTCGGCGACCCCGTGCAGGCCGAGGGCGAGGTGCTGGGCCTGCTCGCTCGCCGCGCGGGGATCCGCCCGACGGAGCTCGCACAGGAGATCTACTCGCCGCGCAACTGCGACGCCGCTCGCCAGCTCTACCGCGTGACCGCGGGCCTCGAGTCGATGATCATCGGCGAGGCGGAGATCCAGGGCCAGGTCCGCCGCGCACACGAGGCCGCGATGCGGGCCGGCAGTACGGGCGCGTTCTCCAACCGTCTGTTCGCCGCCGCGTTGACAACCGGCAAGCGCGTGCGCACCGAGACCGGGATCGGCTCCTCGCGCGTGAGCGTCCCCTCAGTCGCGGTCGATCTCGCGCTGAGCGTGCTCGGCGGCTTGGCGGAGAGCCACGTGGTGATCCTCGGCGCGGGCGAGACCAGCGAGCTGACCGCGCGCGCGCTCGCCGAGCAGGGCGCGGGCACGATCTTCGTCGCCAACCGTCACGCCGACCGCGCGCTCAGCCTCGCCCAGCGCTTCGGCGGCTCGGTCGTGGGACTCGACGGCCTGCCCGAGCAGCTGCTGCACGCCGACATCGTGCTCTCCTCGACCTCCTCGCCGCATCCGATCGTCGGCCGCGAGGAGCTCGAGCTGGTGATGGCGGAGCGCGGGGGCCGATCGCTGCTCTTGATCGACATCGCGGTGCCACGCGACATCGATGCCGGCTGCGGCGAGCTCGATGGCGTGACGCTGTATGACATCGATGACCTGCAGGCCGTCGTCGCGCGCAACCTCGACACGCGCGCGAGCGAGATCCCGCGTGCGGAGGAGATCGTCGAGGAGGAGATCCAACGCTTCGCGCGCTGGCTCGGCCAGCTCGACGTGCTGCCGACCGTGAGCGCGCTGCGCGATCACGGCAACGCGCTGGTCGAGCAGGTGCTCGCCGAGAACTCCGGGCGCTGGGAGGCGGCCTCCCCGCGCGACCTCGCCCGCATCGAGGCGGTCGCGCGCGCGGTCATGAGCCGGCTGCTGCACGAGCCGACGATCCGCCTACGCAGTCTCTCGCAGGAGCGCGGCCACGCGAGCCTCGAGCTCGTGCGCGAGCTGTTCGGCCTGCGCGACGATGAGCCCGCCGAGAGCGCTCCCCAGGCCGGGAAACAGGATCGGATCGCACCCACCCAGCTCGCCGAGATCCACGACCTCCAGCGCCGCCGCCAGGGCTGAGGAGGACCCATCCCTGCGATGCCCGCGCGGCCGCCGGTCATCTCACCGGTCGAGGATCGGCTGTCACGCCCCGATCGAGGGCGGCCCTGATGCGGATCGGAACCCGCGCAAGCGCGCTCGCGCTGGCGCAGGCTGGCCACGTCGCCAAACGATTAGCGATCGCGGCAGGCGACGACGTGGCGATCGAGCTCGTCACGATCACGACCAGCGGGGACAGCACGAACCTGCAGGCGCCGCCCGGAAGGGAGCTCACCGACAAGTCGCGCTGGGTCGACACGATCGAGGCCGCGCTGCTCGCCGGTGAGATCGACCTCGCGGTGCACTCCGCGAAGGACGTGCCGGGCGAGCTGGCCGAGGGACTGACGCTGCTGGGCGCGCCGACGCGGGTGGCTGCCGCGGATGTGCTGTGCGGCGCAAACGCTCTGGAGTCTCTCCCCGAGGGCGCGCGCGTGGGGACGAGCAGCCTGCGGCGAGCCGCACAACTGCGGGCCGCGCGCGAGGATCTGCTGGTGATCACGATCGCCGGCAACGTCGACACGCGCCTGCGGCGGCTCGGCGAGGGGGTGGACGTGGACGCGATCGTGCTCGCGCAGGCCGGGCTGCTGCGACTGGATCGCGCGGCGGAGATCGGCGCCGTGCTCGACCCCGCGCGCTTCGTGCCGGCCCCCGGGCAGGGCGTGCTTGCGCTCGAGGGCCGCGCCGGCGACGCCCGCGTGCAAGCGGCGGTACGCACGATCGCCGACGCGGTCGCCTTCGCGTGCCTGCGCGCCGAGCGCGCCCTCGCCTACGGGCTGGAGGCGAGCTGCCACACCCCGCTCGGCGCCCACGCGGTGCCCGCTGGGCGCGGCCACCTGAACCTGCGGGCATGGGTCGGACTCCCCGACGGCTCGGCTTGGGTGAGCGACGAGCTGCTCGGCAACCTCTCCGACCCCGAGGCACTCGGACGCCGGGTGGCGAAGCGCATGCGCGCGGTCGGCGCCGGAGAGCTGCTGCGCCGCGCGGAGGAGCTGGCCATTGAGCACGCCTGAAGACACACCCGCCCAGCGCGCGAGCGGAGCGCCAGCTGCGGATTCGGTGGGCCGGGTCTACCTCGTCGGCGCGGGGCCCGGCGACCCCGGCCTGTTGACTGCGCGCGCGCTCGAGCTGATCGCCGTCGCGGACGTGATCCTCTACGACCGCCTGATCCCATCGGCCGCGCTCGAGGGCGCCCGCGCCGAGGCCGAGGTGCTGTTCGTGGGCAAGGAGGGCGGCGGACCGTCAGTTCCCCAGGAGCAGACCGAGGCTTTGATGCTCGCGCGCGCCCAGGCCGGGCAGAGCGTCGTGCGTCTGAAGGGCGGCGACCCGTTCGTGTTCGGACGCGGCGGCGAGGAGGCGCTCGCGCTGCGCGACGCCGGGATCGCTTATGAGATCGTCCCTGGCATCACCTCCGGTGTGGCCGCGGCCGCCTACGCGGGCATCCCGGTGACCCACCGCGGGCTGGCGACCGCGGTGGCGCTCGTCACCGGGCACACCCGCGAGGAGGGGCCCGAGGAGTCGGCGCTCGACTGGCCGGCGCTCGCGGCGTTCCCGGGGACGCTCGTCTTCTACATGGGTGTGCGCCAGCTGCCGCAGATCGCGCGGTCGCTGATCGCCGCCGGGCGCCCCGCCGAGGAGCCCGTGGCGATCGTCGAACGCGGCACGCTCCCCGATCAGCGCACCGTCACGGGGACGCTTCAGAACATCGCCGAGGTCGCGCGGCGGGAGGATGTGCACGCGCCGTCGATCACTGTCGTGGGCGCGGTCGCGGCGCTCTCGGAGAAGCTCTCGTGGCTCGTGCCCGCTCCCCTGCGAGGGGTCAGTGTGGCCGTAACCAGGGCGCGCCCGCAGGCGAGCGACCTGGCGCGGCGCCTGGGGGAATTGGGCGCCGATGTGCTCCAAGCGCCGGCGATCAAGACTCAGGTGATCGAGCAGCCGCCGATCGACCCCGCCGGGTATGACCTGATCTGCCTGATGAGCCCAAATGCCACCGACCGGTTTTTTCAATCGCTGGCGGCCGGTGGACGCGATGCCCGCTCGTTAGCCGAGATACGCGTGGCGGCCATCGGTCCCGGGACCGCCCGCGCCCTGTCAGAGCACGGGATAGCGGCCGATCTAGTCCCGGAGCGCTTCGTGGCGGAGGGCATGATCGAAGCGCTCGCCGGGATACCGGTTCACCGAGCGCTGATTGCGTGCGCTCGCGGTGGCCGCGAGGTGCTCGCTGAGGCGCTGCGCGCACCGGACGCCCAGGTCGATGTGGTGGAGCTCTATGAAACCGTCGCCGAGCCGCTCCACGAGCGTACCTTGGAGGCGGCCAGGAGGGCCGACTACATCACTTTCACCTCCTCCTCGACCGTGCGCTTCTTCATGGCGGCGGTGAGCGGTGAGCTCTCGCCAGACACACGCCTCGTCTCGATCGGCCCGGCCACCAGCCAGACCCTGCGTGAGCACGGCCTCGAGCCCCACGTGCAGGCATCGAGCCACGACATCGACGGGCTACTGCAGGCACTGCTCTCAGATGTCGAGAGCCGGGAGAGATGAATGGCGGCACCGATCATCACGTTTCTGTCTGACTACGGATATCGCGACGAGTTCGTTGGCATCTGCCATGGCGTCATAGCGCGCCGCTGTCCCGAGGCGCGCGTGATCGACATCACCCACGGGATCCCGCGCCACGACATACAGATAGCGGCGCTTACCCTGGCGAGCGCCTTGACGCACATGCCCGCAGGCGTCCACCTGGCGGTCGTCGATCCCGAGGTCGGCGCCCGCGGCGAGGGCGCCCGGCGCGCGGTGGCGCTTCGTACAGCGCATGAGGATCGGCTCCTGGTCGGCCCCGACAACGGCCTGCTCACGCTCTCCAGCGAGAGGCTCGGCGGCATCGTCGAGGCGATCGACATCGGGCGCTCGCCCGAGCGCCTGGAGCCGGTGTCGGCAACTTTCCACGGGCGCGACATCTTTGCGCCCGTGGCGGCTGCGCTCGCCGCTGGAGCGCCGCTTGCGGACATGGGAGAGCCGCTGGACATCGAGGAGTTGCGGAGACTTGATCTGTCCCATGCTCGTGTTCAGGGGGAACGGCTGCACACGCATGTGCTGGGCCACGATCACTTCGGGAATCTGACGCTCGACGCGAGCGGCGGACAGCTCGCACAGATCGGCCTGCGGCTCGGCCACCAGCTCGAGCTCCAGATCGCTGGACGGCGCCATCGCGCGCGCTACGCCTCGACCTTTGCCGATCTGAAACCGGACGAGCTCCTGCTCTACGAGGACTCCCGGCAGATGATTGCGCTCGCTGTCAACCGGGGCTCCGCGGCTGAGACGCTCCTGGCGGGCAGCGACGCGGAGCTCGAGATGTGGAAGCGCTAAGAACACTCGGAGCGCCACGGGTGCATCTGCGCTGCACCGATTCGACCAACGACCGCGCGCGCGCGCTGGCCCTTCGCGGCGCGCCGCACGGAACGGTTGTGAGCGCCGATGAGCAGACCGCGGGGCGCGGGCGCCAGGGACGGAGCTGGTCGGCGCCGGCGGGCAGTTCGTTGCTGATGTCGGTGGTGCTGCGCGATCCTCCCGCGCTGCTGTCGCTGCTCGCGGCCGTCGCCGTGTGTGAGGCGATCGGCCCAGCGGCACGCGTCAAGTGGCCCAACGACATCGTTTTTGGGCGCGAGCGGCGGCTCGTGAAGGTGGCCGGGATCCTCTCCGAAGGCCGCCCTCAGGAGGGTTGGGCGGTGCTCGGCATCGGCGTGAACGTCGCCGTGAAGGTCGAGGATCTGCCGAGCGAGCTGCGCCACAGCGCCGGTACTCTGGGTCTGCAACCAGCGCAGATCGAGCCGCTGCTCGAGAGGCTGCTTCTGAATCTGCAGCGTGGGCTCCACAATCCCGCCGAGCGTATCGTGGCGGAGTGGAGTGACCGCGACGCCCTGCGTGGACGTGAGGTCTCCTACGAGCGGGGAAGTGGATCGGCCCAGGGGGTCGACACGGAGGGGCGCCTGATCATCCATCGCTCAGACGGCGTACGCGAGACACTCGACGCCGGCGAGGTGCATCTCGCCGGCGGCTACTCGGTGGCGTGATCCAGGGCGTCTTCGACGTTGCGCTGAAGCTCCTTGCCGGCGCTCGGCTCCAGCTCCGCAGCTCGCGCCGAAGGCTCGCTGGAGATCGCCTGCGACAGCACCCCGTCGCTCGGTGACACCTTGGAATTGCCCCCCTCGACCGCTCTCGATCTCCTCGATGCGTGGGACTTTCCAGCGCGCCTCCTGGAGGATCCGTTTCTGGTGTTCGCGGCCGCCGTCTGCTTGGCTTTGGCGTCTGCTGTTTGCGCCGGCTCGACGACGCCCCTGCCATTCTGAGTCTCGCCGGAGTCGACGCTGGTCGGGTTGACAGCCGTGTTCTCGCGGCGAGGCGCCTCAGATGATTTGGATCCCTTGCGCTTACGTCTGGCGGTCCTCGCGCGACGCTTGGGGAAGTTGCGCAGCAGCTCACGGGCTAGCGCCGGGGGCTTGCGTGCCAGCCTCGTGCGTGCACCGCGAAGCGCCTCCTCGGCCTCGGGTGTGTGGGCCAGCGCGGCTGCCAGCAGCGCGGCCGCGAGACGGCGGTCCTGCTTGCGTGCGGCGTGAATCAGCCGGCGCGCGTTACGTGCATGCGCGCCCCCCGCGGAGTTGACGAGCAGGCCGAGCAGGCGCTTGGTCTCAGGCCAGCGCTGCACCGCATATTCCTCGTGCACCTCTCGCGTGTACTCAGCCAGACGCCAGATCCATGCGTTGGCCTGATCGCGGCGGCCAATGCGACGCTCGACCATCGCGCGCAGCAGGATCTTGGTCGCTTCACGGCGCTCGTCCCGCGGCCAGGTGCCGACTATGTCGATCGCCGTGTCAAACGCATCCGGATCGCGCATCGCCGCCACGTCGGTCAGCGCCCGCAGACGAAGCTGTGGATTCTTGTTGCGCTGCACGGCGGTGATCAGAAAGCGTGCCCTGAGCTCGCCGGTGCGGTCGAAGTGGAGCATCGCTCGCGCCCGGCGCCAACCTGTGGGCACGACGCGGGCACCGGCCAGCGCCGCCCACACGTGCTGCTCGCCATAGTCGAGATGCTCGACCGCGATACGCCACAGCTCACGCTCGAAGACCTGGAAGCGGCGCTCCTCCTCCGCACACACCGGCAGCACGCGACGCTCCACACGCATGCGCCGTCCACGACCACGGCGAACAGGGCCGACGACGATCGCCCCGCCGCGGTAGACATCGCGGTCGAGCAGCGAATGGAGCGTGACAACGGGATCGTCGTGCTTGGTCGCGGGGTGCACGAAGTCGACAACCAGCCCCGCCTCCTTGCCGGGATGGCGGCGGGTCACACGTCCCACCCGCTGCTGGTAGATCCGCTTGGAGGCCGTCGGCGCCAGATGAATGCAGACCGTGGCGCGGGGGCTGTTCCAGCCCTCGGCCAGCAGCTGCGCGTTGATCAGGATGTCGATGTCGCCACGCTCGTAGCGGGCCAGGATCTCGGCCAGCTCGCGCTTGGGCGTCTCCCCGGAGACGGCCTTCGCCTTCAGGCCGGCGGCGACGAACGCCTCCTCGAGGTTGTAGGCGTGGCGCACGCCAGCCGCATAGACGACTCCCGGGACGCCGTTGAAGCGAACCTTGTAGAGATCGGCGACGGCGTGGTTGAAGGGATGCTGGTCGAGCAGCTCCGCGAGCATCTCCTGGTCGAACTCGGTGTCCACCTCGCCGCGGCGCAGCGGCACCTTGGCGATCGTGCGAACACCTGGACCGGGGGGAATGCGCACACAGCGAAGCGGGGAGATCACACCCCGTCTGGCGGCTTGGGCCAGGTCAAAGCGGGAGGTCTGGGTGGGAAACAGATCGGTGACGTGGCGTGCGATCAGTGCGCCCGTGGCGGTCATGCCGATGAAGATCGGGCCGGTCCAAGCACGGATCGTGGCGCTCGTCTTCTCACCCAGGGCAGTGTGGGCCTCGTCGCAGATGACGATCGTGTAGGCGCTCGAGATCTTGCCCGAGTTGCGCACAAACCACTGGTAGGTCTCGACCGTGACCGGCCCCTTGACCGAGTCCTCGCCCTTCAGCAGGGGACGGCTGATGCGGCTTCGATACCCGCGTTGCTGTAACTCGCCGAGGAACTGGTCGACGAGGTTGCGCCGGTGGGTGAGGATCAGGATCCCGCCAGTGCGCGATGCCTCCACGAAGCCGAGCGCGGCGACCGTCTTGCCGGCCCCCGTGGCATGCTCGAACCAGAAGCGCTTGGCCGCGTTGGGGTCCTCTGGCTGATCGGCGAGATCCTCCTCGTCCTCTTCGCCGTCCTCGATCCAGTCGCGCGGCTCTTCGTCGGACTCGTTGTCCTCGTCGAGCTCCTGCTCGTCTTCCGGCGGAAGCTCGAGTTCGTCCTCCAGATCGTCCTCGTCCTCCTCCTCGTCATCCGGCGCGGCGCGCGAGACGGGCCCGAGATCCTCCTCCTCGTCGTCGTCTAGCTCGTCCTCCAGATCGTCCTCGTCGTCTTCCTCGGGGATCTCCTCGGCCCTAGGCGGCTCACGGTCATCGCTCGCGGCTGTGCCAGGCTCATCCTCGTCCACGCCGAGAATCGCGGCGGAGGCCAGCAGCTCGGGAGAGGCCACAGTCGCGCCAGCGCGTTTGCCGTTGCCGTTCTCGGCGGTGCGCTGGGACTCCGCTAGCAGCGCCGTGAGGGTGCCCGAGAGGGCATCGACCTGGTGAGCGGAGAGAACCGTGCCGTCCTCGAGCTTCGGCTCCTTCTCGGAGAGCACACGTTCGAGCCCGAGCAACAACGAGAACTCGCGCCGCCAGGCTGTCGAAGGATGCTTGGCACCATCGCTCAGCTCGAGCAGCGCCCCGTCGAGTGCGCGTCTGCGCGGCGTGCCCGCGGCCAGCGCCACGGTGGCGTCCTCACCCTCGTGCAGGAAGCGCTCGCGCACGAACTTCTCCGCACGCGTGATTTCGGCGGAACTGGGGAGGGGAGCAGCCACGACGGCCACTGGAGTGGACTCGGCCATAAAAGGCTTGGACTTCGAGACGGAGCCGCGACTCAATCAGCTGGCGCGACTCGAGAAAACCGGTATCTGGACCGGTCATACTGCCGGGCGCTCAGAGCAACCCGACCCTGATGTGTAGCTCCAGGATATAGCACGTGGGGGAGAGATTGAAGTGCGGGGTTCAGAAGACTGATCATCTGGCACTCTTTGCGGTGATGTCACCGAGACGCCTCCTCATCGGGCTCTGTGGGCTCGCGCTGATCGCGGTGCTGATCGCGGGGCTGATCGGACTCGCGAACTCCTCGAGTCCGTCTGACTCCAGTGAACCGGCGAAGCTGACGCCGGCACAAACGCAGGCGCGCCTGGCCGGATCGCCGGCTCCGCTCCAGGCGCTGCACGCACAGTCCAACCAGCTGTTGGGCGGGGGCGCCACGGCCTTCGATGCGCGCCTCGCCTCCCTGCACGGCATTCCCGTGGTGGTAAACAAGTGGGCCTCGTGGTGTGGGCCGTGCCGCTCAGAGTTCGCGGCGTTTGCCAGAGCGTCGGTCAACCTCGGGCGCGAGGTCGCGTTCATCGGCATCGACTCGGAGGACTCGAACCGCTCCGAAGCGCTGGCCTTCCTTCGCGCTCACCCGGTCAGCTACCCAAGCTACTACGACCACAGCGGGCACCTCGGCGAAGCCATCACCGACTCCTCCGTGATGCCCGTCACCGTCTTCTACGATCGCGCGGGACGCTCCCAGATCATCCAGGGGCCCTATCCGAGCCTGGCCAAGCTCGAATCGGCAGTCGAGCGCTACGCACTGGGCGGCTGAGCGGTGCCCGAAGTTCGCATCGACCCGCTGAGCGGGCACAAGACGATCGTCGCGGGCGAGCGCTCCAAGCGCCCGGGGGGAGAGCCTGGCTGCTCGCCGCCCGAGCCGATCGATGTCGAGAGAGACCCGTTCGCGGTGGGACACGAGGACCGCACCCCACCGGAGCTCTACGCCGTGCGCGCACCAGGATCGCCGGCCGATTCGCCGGGCTGGAGTGTGCGGGTCGTCCCGAACCTCTATCCGGCGCTCGTGCCCGACAGTCCCACGCCGCCTGCCCAGGCGCGCCCTGAGTTGTTCGGCGCGAGCGCTGCGAGAGGCGCTCACGAGGTGATCATCAACGGCCCGCAGTCGGTGCTCTCACTGGCCGAGCTTCCGGTGGAGCAGGTGATCTGCGCGGTCGATGTTTGGCGCGAGCGTATGCGCGCCCACAGCGAGTGCGCCTGTGTGCAGCTGATCGTCAACGAGCGCCGCGAGGCTGGCGCTTCGCTGCCGCACACCCACTCCCAGTTGTATGGGCTCGACTTCGTGCCCGCCGACGTCGCGCGGGAGCGTGAGCGCTTCGCCTCATACGCGAGCAGAACCATGGGCCAGAACCTGCTCGGTGAGCTTGTCGCCGAAGAGGTGCGCTTGGACGAGCGGATCGTGGCGATCGACGAGGAGGCGGTGCTGATGGCGCCCTATGGGTCGCGGCTTCCCTTTCAGCTGATGCTCGCGCCGCGCCGTCCCCAGGCCCGTTTCGAGGACGACGGGCCGACCGGCGCGGCGCTGCTGCACGACGGTCTGTGCCGCCTCGCACGCCACTTGGGATCGAGTCCGCCGCTGAACCTGTGGGTGCGTACCGCACCGCGCGGGGCGGAGCACTTCTGCTGGCGGATCGACATCATGCCGCGCCTCACTCACCTGGCGGGGCTCGAGCTATCGACTGGGGTGAACCTGAACATCGTCGCACCCGAGCACGCGGCGGATCAGTTGCGCAAAGCGTGATCCTGATCGTTGTCGCGATCGTCGTCTGCACGGCGATCGGCGTGGGCAGCGAGCGAACGGCCGGAGCAAGGGCCCGTCACTCGGCAAAGACGATCCTCACCTTGATGCTGTTCGTGCTGGTGCCGTTCGAGTCGTTCTTCAACATCGCGCGACTTCACCTGAGCGCCAACGTGGGGACCGGGATCGGGCTCGCCTATCTGGCGCTGGCGATCGTGGGGGCGACCGCGTGGATTCTGGCGCGACGGCTCTACGGTCTCAGCCAGTCCAGCGCGGCAACGATGGTCTGCACCGTGATCGTGGCCAACACGACGTACCTCGGCCTGCCGCTGGCCAGCGCACTGCTCGGCCAGAGCCACCTGCCCACCGCGGTGGCCTACGACACGCTCGTCAGCGGACCGATGCTGCTGTTCGTTGGCTTTGGCCTCGGGGCCAGCTTCGGCACCAGCGCGGGGGTTGGCGCACGCGAGCGCGCTCGCGCGTTCCTGATGAGAAACCCACCGCTGATCGCCGTGATCGCCGGTCTGCTCGCACCGTCCTCGCTTGCGCCTCACGTCCTCGTACAGGCCGCTCACATAGTTGTCTATGCGCTGCTGGGGCTGGGCTTCTATGTCCTCGGCGTCAACCTCGCCACGGCCGCGGAGGACAGGCTGCTCACGCTCTCCGCGGCTCAGCGAGCTCCCGTGGCGAGCGCGATCGCGCTGCGAATGCTCGGTGTTCCCGCGCTCCTGTTCTGCTTTTCTGGGTTCGTGCACCTGCCTCACGCCTATCTATTGCAAGCGGCGATGCCCAGCGGAATCAACACGCTGATCATCGTGCACTCCTACGGCCTCGATCAGCGCCTGGCCTCGGCGACGATTGCCTGGAGCACGCTTGTCGCGGTGCTGGCAGTGATGGTCGTGGTGGTGAGCTGATGCGCGCCCTCGTGCAGCGGGTGACCCGCGCCGCGGTGAGCGTGGAGGGAGAGCTGATCGCCTCGATCGAGGCTGGTCTGCTGGTCCTGCTCGGAGTCACACACGAGGACGATCTGACCACAGCGGACCGACTCGCCGAAAAGGTGCTCGCGCTGCGTGTCTTTGAGGATTCGACGGGGCGCATGAGCGAGGCGCTGGGCGAGCGCCAGGTTCTCTGTGTGAGCCAATTCACCCTGTATGCGGACACCGGGCGCGGCAATCGGCCGAGCTTTACGGGCGCCGCGAAGGCCGAGCAAGCCCTCGAGCTGTACGAGCGCTTCTGCGCGAAGACCGGATGTGAGCGTGGGGTCTTTGGTGCCCACATGGAGGTCGAGCTGGTCAACGACGGGCCAGTCACGCTACTGCTCGAGGCGTGAGATGGCCGCAGCGCGCTAGGCTGCCGCGAGTGCCACCCGAAGAGCGTGTCCTGCCGCGGTTTGCGGCCGAGCCTTCCCAGGAGGGCTTGCCCTATGGTCGCTGGGAGGAGCGTCTGCGCGTGGAGTTTCTCGCGGGTTGCGCGGTGCTGGACTCCGAGCAGCAGGACTTCGGCCAGCCCGGCGATGTCATCTTCTACCCGGATCGCAGCTGGCACGGACGCACCTATGTCCCCGCCACCACCCTCACCACCACTGGCTATGAGCTGTTCGGCTATGTGCGCTTCGTGCCGGCGAGCGACGGGGGGGATCCGAGCGACTTCTCCACGAACGTCGACTTCACCGATGAAACCGCAGCGCAGAATCCGGACTGGACTCTCGACATCTGCGAGGAGGTGATCGGCAGCTGGCGCGGTCAGCTGGGCGCCGCCGCGGCGATGACCCTCGTGTGGGGGCGCCCGCTGATCTCCGGAGGACGAATCGTGACGGCCGAGCTTGCCAACCTAGCAGTCGACCAGTGCGAGCTGTTCGAGGAGCGCTTCACGCTGATCGCCCCGGACAACTACCGCCACGACCTGCTGGAGATCAAGCTGTGGGGAACCAAAGGCCAGGAGCTGGCGTGCGAGTCGCTGTATGAGGGCGATGAGGACGAGGACGACAGCGAGTGAGTACGTGGTGTGTGCGCTGACGGGATGTCTCGCGCCGCCGAGCTCTTCACGGTCTGAGCCGCCCGTGCGTATAGCATCGATCGTGTGTTGAGCTCACTGGCCCATCCGTCTCTGATCGAGTTCCCGGCGGATGACCCTGAGCGTGCGCGACGCTTCTGGTCAGGCGTCCTCGGAGCAGACCTGCAGCCGCGCCGGGAGGAGCAGGGAGCCGGCTGGCAGACCGAGACCGAGCCGGCTGTCGGGGTGCACGAGAGAGGTCGCGGCCCCGGTGACTCCTTTTCGTTGGCTTACTTCCAGGTGTCAGATATTGACGGTGCTCTGCAGCGAGTGGTCGAGTACGGCGGAGTGGTGGTTCATCCGGGCGATAGGTGGGCCATCTGCCGAGACTCCGAGGGAAGCCCGTTTGCGCTCGCAGCCAACGTTGAAGGCTCCTGACAGAATGACGCGCGGTAGCCCTCACGGAACGACAACCTATTACTGCCCCCCCGAGATAACGGGCGTAATCGCGGCGAGATCGGCGGCGTCCGCGTGCCCCCGGGAGCCGCTCGTCCAGGAGTCACCGGTGTCCGGGCTGGTGCCGAAGCGACGGCGGCCACCCAGTGGCGCCTGTCCTACGCGTCAGAAGGACTCCTACTGCGACCAAGCTCGACTCAGACCGAGGTAGATAATCTCGTTGGGCTGCTCCTCGACTCGGTAGTAGACGTAGAGCGGCGGAATGTCCGGAAAGGCGTCGCGCGTGCGAAGCATCCGAATGCCTTCGCTGTCGGGGACCTCCTCGGAGTACTCCCAAGGATAGTCGCCGAGATGGTCCTCGACCGACTGGAAGAAGTAGTCGAAAGCCGGGCCACCGAGGCCAAGCTCTGCCCGATCCGCGTCGAAGGACGGCTCACGGTGAGGCTCGAAGCGTGGATGCCCTGGAGGCTCCGGCACGGACCCCAGCTTGCGTGTTGGAGAGGACGGAACTAACCTGGGCTAGGGACCCAGCCTCGATCGCGCACGAACTGCCTTGCTCGCTCTAGATCCTCGGGGGGTATGGGGGCGGTTGATATGAACGTGGAGGCGTAGTTGATGGCTTCGCCATACTCGGGCACGACGTTCCACCCGGCGGATTCCTCGTGAGACCACTCACTTGCACCCTTCCCGCCGTAGGCGGCGAGCTCACGAAGGGTGTTCTCGATCACTTGGCGCTCGTCCTCGGGAAAGGCACTCATGTCAGCAGCCGCACCCGGGTCCCCAACCATCGTCGGGACCTTCCGGGTGCGTGGACCTCGGGGGATCGACTGCCAGCGCAGTCGCCCGGCAGCCGCAAGCTCATCCAGCACGATCGGCAGGTCACGTGCGACCGGACCATATTCCTGCTTCTCGTAGATCTCTCCAGTCATCGGGCGTCCAAGCAGGCGGTATGCCTCGAAGTCGGCGCGGAACAGCAGCTTGTTGAGCTTGACCATCCCGAAGCCTTCGTCGCCCGCCTGCTCCGAAGCAGCGCAAAGGTAGACGATCAGCTCCTTGAACTTGCCTCGGTTGAAGTGCATTGCTAGAGCCATTATGACCTCGCATTTTGCGCGCGTCTACCGCTAGGCACTGGCTGATGTAGTTTCCGTGTTTCCAAACTCGAAAACTACACTAGGGACAGACCCGGATGGACACGCTGCTGCACGCGCTCGCCCATGAGACGCGCCTCCAAATCGTGCGTGAGCTTCGACACAGCCCCGGGCTGAAGCACGCAGAGCTTCTGCCGCGGATTGGCCTTGCTAAAAGGAAGGCCGGCCAGCTTACGAAGCTGATCGCGCCGCTGGAGGCTGCAGGTCTCGTCAGGCGTGCAGACGGCCAGTACTGCGTTGTCGATCACGTTGCGACGGGGCGTCTACTCAGCGCCGCGGCCGACGTAAACGTTTCAGCCCAGCGGATTCTCGCCGAACGCGCGCAGCTCGCCGTGCGCGATGCTGAGCGTTTGGCAGAGGAACTACAGGCCGAGCGCGATAGCCAGCACGAATAGCCATGCGACGCTAGACGGCGCGTGACGCAGGCGCAACTGAGTCCCATCTCCAGGAGACATCAAGCGCGCTGACACCGCCAAGGAGAGGCTGCGTGCCTGGTCAGGAGGGTGGGGTTTAGGCAGCAAAAAGGCAGCGAGCACGATTTTTGCCCTCTGAGCAGCCCTGAGACGAGCAGCTGCCATTCTTAAAACATGCTGATTACAGGTCTTTCCTGCCAATGCCCCCGCCAGGAGTCGAACCTGGATCTACCGCTTAGGAGGCGGTCGTCTTATCCATTGGACTACGAGGGCGCGGTGAGGAAGGCTACCGAGCGCAACCGGTCCGGTCACGCGGGCTTTTGACGATCCGGGTAGACATCATCGATCGTCGTGAGCGCTACGTAGGGAGCACCGGACGCCTCCTCGATCGCCGGGCCGCCGCCGGCCAGTCTGTCGAGAACGCTGACCACACCACAGATCCGATGTCCAGCATCCAGCAGCGCTTCGATCGCGGCGAGCGTCGAGCCGCCGGTTGTGACGACATCCTCGACGACCAGGCAGCGATCCTCAGAGCTGAGCGGCGGGCCCTCGATTCGTCGTTGCAGGCCATGAGCCTTCGCGTCCTTGCGGACAAAGAACGCCTTTGCCTGCGCGCCCGCGGCCAGCGCTGAGCAGGCGACCGGATCGGCCCCCATCGTCATCCCTCCGATCGCCGTCGCCCCCCACTCTCGCGCGTGGGCCGCGACCAACTGACCGAGAGCGCTAAAGCCCTCGGGGCGCAGGATCGCGCGCTTGGCGTCGACGTAGTAGGAAGCTTTGACTCCGCTTGTGAGTGTCACGTCGCCAATCACCAGCGCATGCAAACGCAGCTCCTCGATCAGACGTGCACGGATCTGCTCGAGCTCGCTGGGCGATTCAGTGGCGGCATCCATCTCAGGGACTAATGTAGCGGCGTGCTGCCCGGACTGTTGCGACTCGCATCGAGGGTCATCTGCCTGATAGTGATCGCGTCATTTGTGCTCTTTGCCGTCAACCAGACCGGCAACGCATCGGAAGGCCAGCAGCGCGAGGTGAGCAGCGGATCCACCCAGGGGGGTTCGACTACGCCCGAAAGCGAGCATGAGGACACGGTGCACAAGACGCTCGATGAAGCGACCGCGGAACTCACTTCGCCGTTTTCTGGCTTGACCTCTGGATTCAGCAATCAATGGGCCATTCGCGGCGTAAAGCTGCTGATGACCCTGCTCGTCTATGGGTTTGGCCTCAGCTTCATCGCAAGGCTGCTGAGCGTCAGAACCTAGATTCGGCTACTTGGCCGCCATCCGCGGGTGCATTCGTGCTCGCTCACTCATCCTCGTAGTAGACATCGACCGGCGTGCCGATCCGCACCCACGAGTAGATCGACGCGGCGTCTGGTATCGGCACACGCAGACAGCCGTGACTGGCGGCGTAGGTCGGAACTTCGGCGTAGCCGTGGATCGCGTATCCGCGGATGAAGTAGTTCGAGTCGACCATCCCCTCGGAGTTGGTTCCCGGTGTCTTCTCATAGACCTGGAACCGCCCCAGGACGGTGGGGGTCGAGGGCTTGCCGGAGCTGATCGTATAGATGCGGCGGACGTGTCCCCCCGGTTCGATCTCCGCGAGCACCTGCCTCGAGAGATCGGCCTCCACGTGGCGCCCATCCCCCCGATAGCGCACATGAAAGCTGCCAGCGCCGTGTTGCAGGAGATCGAATACCTGGAGGTTCGTGTCCGGCACGCGGTCAAGGCCGGTCATCTTGCGGTAGGCGATCACCGCACGGCCCGTGGCTTCGTCGAAGATGCCGTCGTCGGGCACCGCGTAGTGCAGCGCCGTCAACTCCACCTGCAGCAGACGCACGACGGGGCCAGTGGCACCTTCGGCGAGGTTGGCCGACAGGTAGTCCACGGTGCCCGTGCGCGCACTGAACGCCGCCATCTGTGGCGTGGCCGCGTGTTCAGCCTCGATTGTCAGAGCACCGGGCTTTGAGCCCGAGTAGCCGATGTGAAATTGTCCAGCGCCGTTGCCCAGCGAGAGCACGCTCACGTGCTTGGCGGTGATCAGCTGGCCGTCCCTGTAGACCCGCACAGTCACCTTCAGTCCCGCCACGAAGGGCGTCACTATTCCACGCACGGCAAGACGCTCGCCGACGAGCTCGAATGGGCGCCTGCCGTGGACGTGCTGGAGCACGAGCTTCAGTTGCCCCGCAACCGCCGGAGCTCCGGGAGCCGGTGCCGGGAGAGCTACAGCGCGTGCGCCAGCTGCAGAGATGAGCATCAAGCCGAGCGCGGAGAGGACCGCCAGGATCCGCGTTCGCATCGTCTTCATCCGCCTAGATTCTATGAGCCGTGGGGAATGACCTGCCATGGAGGAGAGGCGGATATCAAGCCGACTCGCTCGAAGATTCGCGCGACCAGCCAGATCAACGAGAGCGCTGCCGCCATCAGGACGAGCACCTGCCACACGGGCCAGTTCTCCAGCGACCCAAATGCCAGCGAGTTGTTCAGCGAGTGAGCCGCGATCGACGGATACAGCGATCCGCTGTATCGGTACAGCAGGCACAGTCCGAACCCCAGGGCGGCAAGTGGGACGAGGTCCAGCACGGGAGCGGATTCGTAGTGAACCCCACCGAACACCAGTCCCACGATCGCTGCCGCCGGCAGCGTCCCCGTCCTGTTGCGGATCGCGGTGAACATGAAGCCACGGAACAGGAACTCCTCACAGATCGGCGCCATCACACATGTCAGGCCAGCACTGAGCAGCAGCAGCGCGGTGCCTTCGTTGGAGCCCAGCGCATCGAGTAACTTGTCTTCGCCGGGGTTCACGAGCGCCGACCAGATCACGTTGAGCAGCAGAAACACGCTCAGCAGCGCCAGCACGAGACCGCCCGCCGAGCTCCAGCCGATGCCGGGGCGATTGAGGCCGAACTGCCATGAGCGCACCATACGGCCGCCGATGCCCGCACAGAACACGGCCGCGAGCACGAAGCCAACGTCCTGAACAACCGTGTCCGCGAGGACGAGCCCGGGCGGGGTGTGCGAACCCGTCACGTTGGCACCGAGGATCGCCGCCGGCACATCCACCACCAGGCTGCCCGCCGCCGCCAGCACCAACCCCGCGACAAGCGCCAGCGGTGCCGCCCAGGCGGGCCAGCTGTTCATTGGCGATGGGCTTGCGCCAAGCGGGGGAAGGCTGTGATCGGAGTTCATCTCACCCGAGCTTAGGCCAGAAGCTCCGTCAGCGAGTCGATCACCCGCGTCCCCGCCGGCACCCTTGACACCGTGCTACCTGCGCGCCGCAAGAGCACCGGTTTGATCCCCATCGCGAGTGCTCCGTGGACGTCGTTTGCGAGCGAGTCGCCTACATGCATCGCTTGGCGCGCGGTCACACCGGCGAGGTCGAGTGCCTGCTCGAAGATCGCCGGCCCCGGCTTGGGCTGGCCGACCTCCGCCGAGGTGACGGCGCCGTCGAGCAACTCCGAGAGCCCAGTGACGCGCAGGACCTGGTGCAGGGATATATCCCAGTTACTGACGATGATCAGCGCTCGGCCGCGTTCGCGCAGGCGCCCGAGCGTGCTCACCACGTCGGAATAGACGGTGAAGCGCAGGCAGTCGAGCATCACCGCGAGCAGCTGTGCGCCTGATATCGCATCTCCAACGGCGGCCGGCAGCGCGGTATGCAGAACACCAGCGCAGCGAGTTCGCAGAGCCGCCAGAGACTCACAATCGAAACCCTCGAGGTGATGCTCCACGTAATAGGCGATCTCGGCTCCGAAGGCGCGCCTCGCCTGCTCTGGGGTGATCTCGATGTGGAGGTCTCGCAGTTGCGACTCGAGCAAGGGGGAGGGAGGCTGTAGCTCTAACAGCGTGCCGAGTCCATCCAGGAGCACCGCCTGCATCCGTTCAGGCCACCCAGTGCCAGGTGGCGAACTGCGCGAGGAAAAAGACCATCAGGATCGCCGAGATGACCAACGTTGGCCGCTGCGCCCGTGGATGCTCGGTGAGCCACGCGGCCAGCCACATCGAGAGGGGAAACAGCACGAGCAGAAACCGCGGCAGCGACATCAACGGCTGCGAGGAGACCGGGTAGGAGAGTGGCAATGCCAGCGCCGCGAGCACATAGACGCCGTAGGCGAGTGGCAGGCGCCGAAACACACCGATACTCATCACGACCGCGGCGATCAGAAACGCGAAAAGCATCAGGTTGTGCGACGCGCCGACAAATGGGCTGCCGGTACCGGCTCCGAAGTAGATGTGCTCGCGCTGAAAGGAGAGCAGCTGACGCAACCCGTCGATCGCCGCCTTCGCACCGTCCCAGACACCCAGATAGGGCCCGGCGAACTGCCTGCTCCAGACTTCCTGGGCGTGAAAGGGCGCAAACGCATTGCCGCCGCTCAGCGCCAGGTAGCTCATGTACAGCACGATCCCGACGGGTATCAGTGACAGCCACAGCACATCGCGGCGCAACTTATATCGCGGCCGCCAACGACCGAAGAAGTCCACAGCGCGGTCCTCGCGCGGGCCATAGAGGTAGAGGATCAACACCGGCACGACCAGCACCAGGCCCGTGCTGCGCGTCGCCCCAGCCAGCAGGCCGAGCGCCCCCGCCGATGCCCAGCGCCCCTGACGCGCGCACCAGAAGACCCCAACCGACAACGCCAGGTACAGAGACTCGGAGTAGACAGCGGAGAAGTAGAAGGCCATCGGCGCAAACGCCGTCACCATCACCGCCAAGCGGGCGACCTGAGCGTCCCCGTCGGCGAGAAGCGACGATCCCCGCGAGAGCAGGCGTCTGTGATCAGGCCCGCCGTCACAGCGCGTCAGCTCGAGCGTCGTCAGGCGATGAATGCCGTAGAGCGCCAGGCAGAACGCGCCGATCGACACCAACACGCCCGCGAGCACGGGCGGGACACCCAAATCGGATACCCCCCTGATCCCGATCGGGTAGAGCGGGAAAAACGCGGTCCGCGAGGATGTGAACGCGCCCAGATCGGGGCGGTAGCCGTAGTGGGCGATGACCAGATACCAGGCGGCGTCCCAACGCGCCACCGGCGCCGCCAGCAGGTTGCCGACCGCGCCGAGCCCACGAGTGACGCCGAGCGGATCGAATACGTGCCGCACAGGCCCGTAACCCAAGGCGAGCACCGCTCCGACCCCGCCGATCAGCGCAAGTGAGCGGGAGACCCACAGCGCTCTGAAACAGTCGTGTAGCGCAGCCATTCGAGCGCGATCGGAGCGCAGGTCCCCAATCCGCGAAGTGAGTCCGCCGCGCCGCGGCCATGGACGCCGACTCGGGGGCTCGGTCGCGGAGTCGATGACTATCTCAGCGGTGTCGCTGTTCATGTTGGTCGCATTGGCGCTGATCAGGAGTCCGGGCAGGAGAACATCCCCGGCGGGGGTAGTACTCCGCATCCTCCTATAAAGGGAGCCACCGGATCCGAGCGGGCGAAGGGTGCGTCAAACGATGAGCACTGTGAGAGAATTGGAATCCTCGCCCGCTGGGGCTCTGAGAACTCCCTATACCCGCATACACGGCGCTCGCTGAAAGAGATGTCCCGACACGCACGCTCACGCCGGCACAGACACACCCGTGCCGGACCAACCCGTCTTCTGTTCATCGCGCTTGGCGTGGTCGTGTCGC
The DNA here is from genome assembly GCA_963776185.1 of uncultured Solirubrobacterales bacterium. Classification (GTDB taxonomy): domain Bacteria; phylum Actinomycetota; class Thermoleophilia; order Solirubrobacterales; family Solirubrobacteraceae; genus Palsa-744. The sequence continues at coordinate 82,051 of CAVZLM010000005.1, read as the reverse complement.
TCGGCCTCGCGGGCACGATCGCGGCCGCCAGCTATGTCCTGTCGGTCACGAGATCCGCGCCATCGCTCAGTTCCCTGCGCCCACTGATCACCGGCGGCTCATCGCAGGTGTTCGCGGCCAATGGCACCAGCCTCGGCTATATCCAGTCCGACCAGCTGCGCAGCCCGATCCCCTGGAGTCAGATCCCCAGGGATCTCGCCAACGCCACCGTCGCCATCGAGGATCAGCGCTTCTACCACAACGACGGCGTCGATCTCACGGGGATCTTCCGCTCCGCGGTGAAGGACATCACCAACGGCCAGGCGCTGCAGGGCGGTTCGACGATCACGATGCAGCTGGTGCGCAACCTCTACCTGGGCGGCGATCAGCACACGCTCAAGCAGAAGATCATCGAGGCCAAGCTCGCGGTCGACTACGAGAAACACCACAGCAAGCAATCGGTTCTGACCAGCTACCTCAACAGCGTCCCATACGGAACCGTCAACGGGCAGACCGCGATCGGCGTGCAGGCGGCCTCCCGGATCTTCTTCGACAAACCGGCATCCGAGCTCGACCTCGAGCAGTCGGCGCTGCTCGCGGGCCTGCCCCAAGCACCCTCGCAATACAACCCCTTCCTCGATCCGGAAGCCGCCCGCGAACGGCGCAACGAGGTGCTCGCGAAGATGGCCGAACTGCACTACATCCCGTTGGCCCAAGCGGAGACGACTGAGCACGAAGGCCTACAGATACATCACGGCTACTACTACTCCGAGCGCAGCGAACCGTTCTTCTTCGAATACGTGCGCGAGCAGCTGATCCACCGCTACCACTCAAAGACGGTCGAACAGGGCGGGCTGAAGGTCTACACGACGATCAACCTGAACATGCAGCGCGAGGCGCGCGAGGCGATCGACACAGTGCTCGACGAGCCCGAAGATCCAGCCTCGGCGATCGTCACGATCGACCCCCACAACGGGCACATCGACGCGATGGCCGAGTCCGAGAGCTATGAGAAATCCCAGTACAACCTCGCGGCCGATGGGCACCGTCAACCGGGATCGACCTTCAAGGCGATCGATCTGGCCGACGCGTTGTCTCGCGGAATCGATCCCAACAGCACCTATTACGAGTCCCACACGCTGTACCCAGGATGGCTGGCCGCCGAACCGAAGTACGAAGTGAAGACCTTCGAGGGCACTTCTCTGAACAAATCGATAAACCTCGTTCAGGCCACGCTGACCTCAGATAACACCGTCTATGCCCAACTGGCGGCCGATCTCGGTGAGAACACGATCACGCAGATGGCCTACAAGATGGGGGTCACCACCCACCTGTCGAGCTACCCCGCCGAGGCGCTCGGCGGTTTGACGCTCGGCGTCACACCGCTGGAAATGGCCGACGTCTACGCGACGCTCGCCGACGGGGGCTGGCGCAACAAACCGATCGCGATCACGAAGGTTGTGTTCCCTGACGGGCGCGTGGACTCGAGCTGGGGTCAGCCTGACCGAGTCAAGGTGCTCTCCAACGGAGTCACCGCTGAGGAGACGAGCATCCTCCACGACAACGTGCTCGAGGGCACCGCCACACGCTCGGCGATCGACTGCCCGACCGCCGCGAAGACCGGTACGACCAGTGAACTGGTCGACGCCTGGCTCGATGGCTACACACCCAACTACTCGAGCGTCGTGTGGATGGGCTACCCGAACAAGCGAGTCTCGATGACCGATGTGCACGGTGAGCCGCAGCAGGGCGGATACCTGCCCGCGGAAATCTGGCACGCGTACATGGCCGCGGTCACTGAAGGCCAGAAGTGCGCCGAATTCCCGGCGCCGACCGAACCGATCTCCTACCAACCGTTTTTTGGCAAATTCGCGAGCACCGGCAGGTATTTCCAAAGCAGCCAGCTGAGCGAATCCGTGGCAGAAAAGCACGCCGCGCCTCACACCAAGCCCAAGGCCCCACGACACAGCAGCGAACCCGGCGAAACCACCGAAATCGGCGGCGCCGGCACGGGCAATCCCGGTGCGGGCACTCCTCGAGCCTCGCCACCAGGCGAAAAGCCAGGCGCTCAACCGGCCCCGGGCGGCGATGCTCCAACCGTCAAAGAAGCCGGCGGGATCGCCCCCGACGGCTAACGCTGGTAGTTTGGGTGCACGAAATCCGCACTTTAATGGTCTCCCGCAACGTGAGGCCGGATAGGACGCATGCTCGTGGCGAAGGAGGACAAGGTTGAATTCGAGGGCGAGGTGATCGAGGCCCTGCCGAACGCGATGTTTCGCGTGAAGCTAGACAACGATCACGTGGTGCTGGGGCATGTGGCCGGCAAGATGCGCCGCTTCCGTATTCGCATCCTGCCCGGAGATCGAGTGCGTTGTGAGCTCTCCCCCTACGATCTGGACCGCGCCCGGATCGTCTACAGACATCGCTGAGCGCTCACTGATCGAGGCCATCGCGGCCGAGCTCGAGCAGTATCGAGGAGCGAGAATCCTCAGAGGAATTGGCGACGACGCCGCCGTTGTGCGCTCGCGGCCACTCAGCGTCACCTCGGTTGACACGATGATCGACGGAGTCCACTTTCGCCTGCGCGACGGCTGGATGAGCGCGGAGCAGGTTGGTTGGCGCTGTCTCGCGGGCGCGCTCTCGGACATCGCGGCAATGGGAGCCGAGGCGGGCGAGGCCTACTTGGCGCTCACCCTGCCGGGCGGCTTCAGCGAGCGCTCGGCCCTGGAGATCCTCAGGGGCGCAAACCGGCTCGCGCGCCAGAGCGCCACCGCGATTCTCGGTGGTGACATCGTCAGCGCAAGCACGCTCGCGCTCAGCGTCACCGTCGTCGGCTGGGCAGAGCGAGAGCAGGATCTGCTTGGACGCGACGACGCTCAGGCAGGTGATCTGATCGGCGTGACCGGCAGGCTCGGCGGCGCCGGCGCCGGCTTGGCGCTGCTCGAGGGACACGCCACGGCTGCGCCCGGCTCAGAGACCGCGCTGCAGCGCCTGCGAGCGCCGACACCGAGACTTCGCGAGGGTAGTGCGCTGGCAAGGTCAGGGGCGCACGCGATGATCGACCTCTCGGACGGTCTCGCGAGCGACGCCGGGCACCTCGGACGGGCGAGCGGCAAGCATCTGCTGATCGAGTTGGACCGCCTGCCGCTCGAGCACGGCCTCGGCGAGATCGCACGGCAACTGGGTCTCGAGCCGTGGCGTCTGGCGGCGGGAGCGGGAGAGGACTACGAGCTGTGCGTGTGCGTCGCGCCGGAGAATCGTCAGCGTGCCGAGCAAGCGCTGAGCGACGCCGGCGGCGTCGGCATCAGCTGGATTGGCGAGGTGTTCGAGGGGGAGCCCGGGGTCGAGCTGCGCTACGCGGGCAAGAGCCAGGAGCTCACCGGTTTCGAGCACAGCTGGTGAACCCGGTGCGCCTCAACGGCGCCGGGCCGCACCGAGCGCCACCACGCGGGTGAAGCGCGCAAACACGAGCAATCGTTCAGCGGCGCTGAACGGAGGGGTGCAGGCCGACAGGACGAGGCGTGTGTAGCCGACGTAGTCGATCGCGGCGCGCACATCGGAGGGCAACACCGATCGCTCTCCCGTAACCGTGTAGGTGAACCGCCCATAGGGCATTTGCACGATGATCCGATCGCCTTTGCGGAGCTGATCTATATGGCGGAAGGGCGCCAGGTAGGTTGTCCTGTGACCGGCGATCGCTGTCGTTCCGGCGATCCCGGGAAAGTTCGTCTCCGAATACACCCCTGGGCCCTTCTCCAGGTCCGCCGTGTCGGTGCCCTTGACGACAACAAAGTTCGCGCCTATGCGAGGTATCTCGATACGGCCCACAGCGCTGCCGTTCTTGGCTTGATGCTCAAACGCATCGGCGAGCACCGCCAGGCGCTGACGCTCTTGACGGATGCGCGAGAGCTGCCGAGCAACAGCGGGTTGCGGCGGCGCGCGGTCGATCACGCTGAGTGTTCTGCTCAGATGATTCTGCTCAAATGATGCGTAGAGCGCCGAGAACGGCTCCTGCCAGACCAACGTCACGCCGGCATCGATGAGGGTCAACAGACCGACGATCACCAGCAACCACGACACGACCCGCATGAAGCGGCGCGGAACGACCGGGAACGGCGAGCGCAGCGGAATCGAAGCCCCGCCGCCAAATCCACCCGCCAGCACAGCTTCTGGGCGCGCGAGCGAGAGAGCGTTGGTGCCGGTTGGGCGCGCGAGGGCGGCCACGGCGCTCGAGAAGCGCCTCTCCGGACGCGACAGCGCCGCCGCGTCAGCCTTTGATGAGGGTCGGCGATAGGACAGATGCAGTTCCTCAGACATACCTGTTCAGCGTCGTAGAGCGGGCTCGGTCCCACCGAGGGACCCAGGTCCAGCGTAGGAGACCGGGCCCCTGATGCTAACCCCCGGGAGTTCTTCGGTCGAGGTTCTGCCCTGCAGCGCAATGATCAGTGATGCCGTCAGTGCACCCAGGAAGAGGCTTCCCAGGAGCGCCGAGAGCAGGCTCAGCTGACCCCCGCCGAGCAACAGCACCAGTGTCCACAGAGCTCCGATGAGGCCCGTGTGGAGCACGTGAGCGTAATAGACGACCAACAGCACAGGTGCCGCCGCGGAGCACGCGATCACCACCAGGCCGAGGGCGCGGCGCGGGCGCAGCTCGGGCGAGAGCACGAACAGGAGCAGATGTAACGCCGGGATGAGCAGGAGCGCCGCAAAGGGGTTTGCCAGCCATAGGAGAAACGTCGTCGTGAGAAGGATGAGTATGACCGCGACGCCGGCGGCGGGACCCGTCGGGCGCTCTGAGGCGCCCAGACGCCGCATCAGCAGCGGCCAGCCGAGCCACATCAGAATGAAAACGAGCGAGACGATCGCGACCACGGCCTCAGCCGAACCGGTGACTGGCATCGCACGTGTGAGCACCGGGGCCGGGGGCATCGCGCCGAGGACACCCAGATGAGCGAGCGCAAGCACCAAAAGCGCGCTCAGCAGAAACGGCAGAGCACAAGAGAGCCCCCACAGGCCCCAGCGCGCCACCGATTCTCCACGGCGGCGCACACGCGCCAGTGCGTCGGCAGCGAGCAGCACCACCGGAAGCAGCAGTGCCGCACACAGCAGCCTCACCGCCCACCCGGGGATCCACTCGCGCGCCAGCAGCAGCACGGTTTGAGGGCCCGCCACGTCAGGGGCCCGGTCGAGTGCATCGACCGAGCCCAATACCGCGCGACCGAAGTTCTCGACACGCTGAGCGCTGATCGGCGCACCCGGCGAGGGTCCGTTTTCGTCTGAGACCTGCAGCAACACAGCGGGTATGCCGGAGGCATCCAACGGTCCCTGTTCGCCGACGGTGAGCGGAAAGGCGAGATGCGCAAACTGGTCGAGCAAGCCGGGCGCCCCGGAGATGGTGCCCACCTGCTGAGCGATCGAGCCCTCGACGGCACTCGTCAACTCCGCCGGAGCGCTGCCCAGACCATCGGAGAAGGAGTCCACGAACGGTCTGCGAGCATCGCGTGAGGCGAGATCGCCGAGCACTATCGCCGCGTCGATCGGCCTGTTCGCGTGGGCGGCAAAATTCTCCGCGCCGGCGTCGCCGCCGCTGCCGCCGCTGGTCGACACGAGGATGATCGTACGGCTCGTCTCGCTGCTAGCAAAAACCCTCGCCAGCTCCAGCAGGACCGCGGTTCCGGACAGCTCGGCCTGCGATCCTCGGCCAGCCGCGTCGCGGTGGGCGAGAATCACTATCGGGCTGGCACCGCTCGATCCCGGGCGTTCGGCGATCACGTTCGTGAGATCGCGCTCGCCGTCGATCGTCTGCGCTTGGAAGTGGCGGACGCGCACCTGGAAGCCTCCGCGCCCGGCGCCGCCCAGACCTTCCAGCGTGTGGGCAATGCGTTCGGCGAGCCGCTCGTCTCCCGCGCTGCCCGGACGCCGTTCGGGAAATTCAGCCGCCAGGCTCTTCAGTTCCCCGACGACGCTAGCTCCGTCGAAGGCATCCGTGGCCAGCGTCGATGTGATCGGCCCCGGCCGATCACTGAAGGACACCCCAGCTACCACCAGTGCAAGCAGCAGCGGCAGGCAGGCCACCCGGTAGATACGTCCGTTGAGCATTCGCAGAGACCAACCTTAACCGTCCCGGCAGCCGCCGAGGAGCAGCACGCGAGTCATCTGGCACGGCAGTGCCGCAAAAAAGCGCTTGTCTGGGCTTTAGGCAGATCTGCGAAGCTCACTGAGGGCGCCCATGATCGACCGTCCCTCCCGCATCCTGCTGGTAGACGACGAGCAGGCAATTCTGACTCTGCTGTCCTATCCATTGCGAAAGGACGGCTATCACGTGGTGCAGGCCGCCAACGGCAGTGAGGCACTCAACCGCTTTGCGGAGAGCACATTCGACCTGATCGTGCTGGACGTGATGATGCCGAAGATCGACGGTCTGGAGGTATGCAGGCGCCTGCGCGCCAAGAGCGCGGTGCCGATCATCATGCTCACGGCCAAAGCGGAGGAGATCGACAAGGTGCTCGGCCTGGAGCTGGGCGCGGATGACTACATAACCAAGCCGTTCTCGATGCGCGAGTTCCGCAGCCGCGTCAAAGCGGCTCTGCGCCGCGCCGAGATGGTCGCGCCAGCGGACAGCGACAGCGATCAGGACGAGCCGCTGCACGCCGGTGAGCTGACGATCGACTTCGCCAAGCGCTCAGTCAGGGTTCGCGGTGAACACGTGCAAACGACGTTCGTGGAGTTCGAGATTCTGGGGGCGCTCGCGCTCAGTCCCGGTCGGGTGTTCACACGTGACGTGCTGCTGGAACGTATCTGGGGCGACTCCGCGTACCGCGATCCGCGCACGATCGATGTCCACATCCGACGCCTGCGGGAGAAGCTGGAGCTCGATCCCAGAGAGCCCGAGTATCTCTTCACGGTGCGTGGCGTGGGTTATTGCTTTCGCGACAGCGATTGATGACCGGTTCTGAGACAACCACCCGCAGGCGCCGGACACGCTCCATAAAGAACCGCCTGGCGCTGCTGTTCACCTCGATCACCTTCGTCGCGATCGCGGTCGTCTACTCCTACGTGGCGCCAACGCTGGGGTCGAGTCTGCGAGCCCAGAAGGTGCACTCCCTGGCGATCGCCGCCAAGGCGTACTCCCGGGCGCTTGCGAAGACCGCCGATCTGCGCAGATCAAGCGGCGTGGTGGCGCTCGAGGTGCGGCATGCCGCGGCGCTCTCGAGCGACCGCGTGACACTACTCGGTGTCCGTCACGGCACCGGCGGTGCCAGCGGCATGTTCTATGTCGACGACTCTTCCTCGGAGGCTCCGGGAACCCGCGGCGGCTCGGGCCTGCACTTCAAGATCGCGTTGAAGGCGGCGCTCGCCCGCCGCCTTCTGACCTCCACCGAAACAGGCACCGGCGGCCCCGTGGGAGAGGCGGCCAAGCCGCTATTCGACAAAGGCGAAGTGGCAGAGGTGGCAGTCTTCTCAGGGACGCTGAGTGACGTGGAGCGCAGCGTGTCGCAGATCAGAGAACGCATCCTCATTGCCGGCGCGCTGGCGCTGGCTTTCTCGCTGGCCGCCGGCTATCTGGTGGCGCGCGCTCTCAGCCTGCGAGTCGGACGCTTGGAGCAGGCGGCACGGATGGTCGCGGCTGGGGACTTCTCGGCGCGATTTCCCGTCGACTCGAGCGACGAGCTCGGCCAACTGGCCGGCGCGCTCGACTCGATGCGCCACCAGCTCGCCGAGCTCGACAGCGCCAGAGAGCGTTTTATAGCCACCGCCTCGCACGAGCTGCGCACGCCGATCTTCTCGCTCGGCGGATTCCTCGAGCTGATCGACGACGAAGAGCTGGACGACGAGACTCGCAGACAATTCCTGGGGCAGGTGCGCACTCAGGTCGATCGTCTCGGCAAGCTCGCCACAGGGCTGCTCGACCTGTCGCGTTTGGAGGCCGGCGGGCTCGAGCTGAAGTCCGAGCGTGCCGACCTCTGCGAGATCGTGCGCATGGTCAGCGCCGAGTTCCTGCCCGCGCTCACCCAGCACTCCTCAGAGCTGCGCCCGCACTTCGCGCATGAGCCGATGATGGCTGTATGCGACCCGGAGCGAGCGGCGCAGATCATGCGCATCCTGATCGACAACGCGATCGTTCACACACCCGGGGGCACCGACATCATCGTCTCGATCACAGGCGAGGGGCGTTCCACGCGCCTGTCGGTGCGGGACTTCGGTCCCGGCATCGAGCGCTCAGCCCAGGGACGGATCTTCGAGCCTTTCTTTACCTCTGACGGCGTTCAAGGATCGGGGTTGGGACTGGCGATAGCGCATGAGTTGGCGGAGAGAATGGACGGCTCCCTGACCGTCTCCTCGACCCCCGGACGCACCCTATTTACATTGACGCTGCCGACTTGAGTATGTTCCCGGCGTGCTTCAGCCCGTCGCAACCGGCCACAAGACGCTCGCCGACTACACGCACATCTGCGGCCGTGGGCTGATCGACGAGATCCGCGAGCTGGCCGAGCCGCTGAAGGGCCGGCGTGTGGTGCATATCTCAGCCACGGCATTCGGCGGCGGGGTCTCGGAGATTCTCTACACCCTCGTGCCACTGATGCGCGACGTGGGACTCGATTGCGAGTGGCAGGTGATCTACGGTCGCGAGGAATTCTTCAACGCCACCAAGCTGATGCACAACGCGCTGCAGGGGGCGCCTGTAGATCTCACCGAAGAGCAGTGGGACACCTGGCGGCGCTACAACGAGATGAATGCCCGCGAGCTCTCCGATGGATGGGACGTGTGCCTGATCCACGACCCTCAGCCCGCCGCGCTTTACAAGCTCGTGCCGGAGAAGGCCAAGGGCTGGGTGTGGCGCTGCCACATCGATCTGTCGACCCCCAACCATCAGACGATCGAGCAGCTGCTGCCGTACATCGCCGACTACCCGCAGTCGCTTTTCCACATGGCCGAGTACGTGCCCGCGGGGATGACGGGGCACGTCAACGTCGTGCCGCCGGCGATCGACCCGCTCACACCAAAGAACATGGCGCTCTCGCCTGATGACGCGGCATATGTATGTGAGCAGTTCGGGATCGACATCGACCGGCCGCTGATGTGCCAGGTCTCGCGTTTTGACCCCTGGAAGGACCCGCTGGGAGTGATTGACGCGTACCGGATCGTCAAGGCAGCCGTACCCACGATGCAGCTCGCGCTGGTCGGCTCGATGGCAAGCGATGATCCCGAGGGGTGGGATTTCTTCAATGCGACGATCGCGCACGCCGAGGGCGACCCCGACATTCACATCCTCAACAACTTCAACAACGTCGGCGCGATCGAGGTCAACGCCTTTCAATCGCACTCCGACGTGCTGATCCAGAAGTCGACGCGAGAGGGCTTCGGCCTGACGGTCTCGGAGGCGATCTGGAAGGCACGGCCGTTCATCGGCGGCAACGTCGGCGGGATCCCGTTGCAGATCGAGGACGGCATCACCGGCTATCTGGTCTCGAGCGCTGAGGAGTGCGCGCGGCGCACGCTCGAGATCCTCGGAGACCCAGCACTCGGCAAGGCTCTGGGCCGGCGTGGCAAGGAGCACGTGCGAACGCACTTCTTGACACCCCGCTACCTGCGCGACTACCTGCGGATCTTCAGCGAGCTCGACAGGTCATGAGCCAGGCCCCGGCACAGCGGACTCCGCTGGTGCTGGTGTCAAACCGTGGTCCGGTCACCTTCCAGGCAGACGGCGAGGCGCAGCGCGGATCCGGCGGTTTGGTCACGGCGCTGACCGGCCTGGCCTCCCACCGCGACGCGATCTGGATCGCCTCGGCGATGACTGAGCAGGACATCGAGGTGTCTCGAGCGCACGACGGGCGGGCCTTCCCGGTGCACTCACCCGCCGGCGGCGAGTACCAGGTGCGTCTGGTCGCCTCAGAGCCCGACGCTTACGATCGCTTCTACAACGTGTTTGCGAATCCGATGTTGTGGTTCATTCAGCACTATCTGTGGGACCTGTCAAACGCACCGGATATTCGTCGCGAGGAGATCGAGGCCTTCGAATTCGGCTACAACGTCGTCAACGAAGATCTCGCGCGCGCCGTCGTCGAGGAGCTCGAGGACCAGCCGGAACCGGTGGTGATGGTCCACGACTACCACCTCTACACGCTCCCCGGCCTGGTGCGCAAAGCGCGGCCCGACGTTTTCCTGCATCACTTCATCCACATCCCCTGGACGCAGTCGGACGCCTGGAGGGTGCTGCCCTCGCGTATCCGCCAGGAGATCTTTACAGGCCTTCTGGCGAACGACATCATCGGCTTTCACACCCGCTCCTACCGCCGTAACTTCCTGCAGTGCTGCCAGGATTTGATGGACCTCGATGTCGATTTCGAGCGCGGGGTGGTGCGTTTCGGCGAGCGCGAAATCTGGGTCAGGGCATATCCGCTGCCGATCGACCACGAGGCAACTCGCCGCCTGGCTCAGGGCCCTCGCGTGAAGGACTTCGAGTCCGAGCTCTTGCGCCGCCGCCGCGACTTCCTGATCCTGCGGGTAGACCGAGCCGACCTCTCAAAGAACGTGCTGCGCGGGTTCTCGGCGTTCGATCTGTTCCTCGAGCAGCACCCGGAGTTCTCGGAGCGCGTGACGTTCGTCGCACAGATGATGCCCTCGCGCACCGACGTGCCCCAGTACTCAGAGTACCTGGAGCGGATCGAGGCGCTGGTCGCGGTAGTCAATCACCGTCACGGCACACCCGATTGGATGCCGATCCAGTTGAAGTTGCGCGACAACCTCGAGGAGGCGATGGCGGCCTACAAGCACTACGACGTGCTGCTCGTCAACGCGATGTTCGACGGCATGAACCTAGTCGCCAAGGAGGGGCCAATCGTCAACGAGCGTGAGGGAGTCTCGATCCTCTCGGAGAACACCGGGGCGCACGAGGAGCTGGGAGAGTACGCCCTGTCGGTGAATCCCTTCGACATCCAGGAGCTTGCCGACTCGATCTACGCCGCGCTGACGATGGAGCCCTCCGAGCGCCAGCGCAGAGCACGGGGGCTCGCTGAGATCGTCACCTCCCGCGATCCGGGTGACTGGATCGACGAGCAGCTCGCGGACATACGAGCCAAGGGCCTCGCCAGCACCTGAGCTCGGGATGCCGGCAAGGTTTCTTGCAGTCAGCTCGAATGTACGGCGGCGGCCTCGCGCGGCGGCGAAATAGCTGCGCGCTGTTATGATCCCCGTCCCGTCTTTGCCGGGTTATTTTTCAGATGACATCGACCGCCCCCACATACGACCTCGTGCTGCTCTTAGACCAAGGCGCCGAGGAGTCCGTCCGCGCGAAGATCCTCGCCGACGCACGGGAGGCGATCTCAGCTGGAGGCGAGCTGCTGCGCCACGACGAGTGGGGAGACCGCGTCCTGACCTATCCGATCGATCACAAGCTGGGTGCCGAGTATCACCTGCTGCAGTTCCACGCCGCGACGCCAGATCTGCTGCACGGCCTCGACCGGACGCTGAAAATCACCGATGGAATCATCCGCTTCCGCATCGTCAAGCTGAAGCCCGGCACACCGGAGGCTCCGGACATGGGGCTCGGTAACGACGCCGTCAGCCGTCCCAGAGGAGACTCGGAGACCATCGAAGAGCCCGCCCTGGCCGAGTCCTAGACTCGGCCGCGAGTCCGTCTGAACGTTCTCTGCTTCGCTCTGCAGTTGTGGGGTACTAAGATCGCCCTATGGCCACCAATCTGAGCGACAACCCGCCCGGCGCCGAACAGGGGGGGAGGCGAACGGATGTACTGCGCGCGTCGCCGAACATGTTCGACTCGAGGCTGCTCGACGCACTGTCGCGTGTACACCCCGCGATCCCGCTGATCATCTTCATCCCGGTGATCGTCGCGCTCGCCGCCTGGTGCCTGGCGTATTTGAGTTTGCTGGAGATGCTCGGCCTCGCCGCCGCCGGCTACGGCCTGTGGACGCTGTTCGAGTACTGGCTGCATCGCATCGTCTTTCACTTCGAGCCAGAGCGCGGGATCGGCGCCCGCATGCACTGGATCATCCACGGCATCCATCACGAACATCCCAACGATCCCCTGCGCCTCGTGATGCCGCCGGCCGTGAGCATGCCTCTCGGCGCGATCGTCTTCGCGATCCTCTATCTGGTCTTTGGCGCCCATGTCTCCGCCGGGCTCGGCGCGGGCTTCTTCACGGGCTATCTGATCTACGACATGATCCACTACTACGTGCACCACTTCCGTCCACGGGGACGGCTTGGGCGCCTGCTGCGCGAGCGGCACATGCGCCACCACTTCCAGGACGACACCCGCGGATTTGGGATCAGCGCGCCCTACTGGGACGAGATCTTCGGCACCTCGCCGCGCGTCCGGCGCACCGCACGGAACACCGAGAGCGAGTCTTGAAGAGGATCCGTCATCCCTAAGGGATGACGAGCCCGACAAAACCACGCAACGAGCGGAATACCGCCGCACGGCTTGCGAAATGACGCCCGCCACCACCTCTACACTCGGCGCCAAGTCAATAAATGTCGAGACAAAGAGAGATCTGGAAAGGAGCGCGCCATGGCCGCTACCAACATCAACAGGGTCGTCATGACCGGAAACCTGACCGCTGACCCTGAGCTGCGCTCGCTGCCGAGCGGCATGTCGGTGTGCAGTCTGCGAGTCGCCTGCAACACCCGTCGCAAGGATGGAGCCAGCGGCGAATGGGTCGACAAGCCCAACTACTTCAACGTCACCGTGTGGGGTGCGCAGGGCGAGAACGCCTCTCGCTACCTGGCAAAGGGGCGCCCAGTGGCGATCGACGGACGCCTCGAATGGCGCGAGTGGGAAGCACAGGACGGCACAAAGCGCCAGTCAATCGATATCATTGCCGACTCAGTCCAATTCCTGGGCTCGCGCGAGGGTGCCCCAAGCGGCAACGGCTTCGCGAGTGACGGGAACGGCATGGAGAGCGGCGTCCCCGTAGAGCAGGGGGATTTCCAGCCCCTCGTGCCGGTCGGCGCCGCTGCCGGCGAGGAGGATATTCCGTTCTAAGTCAAGCTATACAGCACAGCGAGGTTCTTCAGTGGGAAAACAACGCGGCCGCAAGCCAGTCCGCCGTAGAGAGAAGAAGGGCGGGTCCGGAAGCGGCCGTCGAAAGCCGTGCCAGCACTGCCGCGACAAGATCGAGCAGGTTGACTACAAGGATCTCGCCTCGCTGCGCAAGTTCGTCTCCGAGAAGGGCAAGATCCGCTCCAGGCGGATCACCGGGGCTTGCCGGCGCCACCAGAGTCAGATCTCGAGCGCCGTCAAGCTCGCCCGGGAGCTCGCATTGCTGCCCTATGTGAACGAGGGTGGCCGCGAGGACAGTCCTCGTCGCGACCGGGGCGATCGCGACCGGGATCGGTAGCTGGCGATGCCCGAGGCGATACTGCTCAAGGATGTGCAGGAGCTTGGCGAGGAGGGCAACGTCATCGACGTGTCCAAGGGGTACCTGCGCAACTACCTGATACCGCGCAAGCTGGCAGCGCCCGCAACACGCGGCGCCGTCGAAGAAATCAAGCGCCGCCAAGAGGCCGCCCGACGCGCTGAGCGTGAAGCGGTCGAGCGTGCCGCGGACAACGTCAACCTGCTCAACAAGACCGTGCTCACGATTCCTCAGCAAGCCGGCGCCGACGGCCGCCTGTTTGGTTCGGTGACCGCTCAGGACATCGCCACGGCGATCCGCGACGCGCGCTCGATCAAAGTCGACAAAACCAGCGTTCATCTCCCTGAACCGATCAAGAACGTCGGCACCTACATGGTCACCGTCGACGTGATCGACGGAGCCACGGCGACTGTCAAGACGATGGTCGTCGCCAAGAAGTAGAGCCGGTCGCTGTAAATAACCTGCACCGAAGCCTCGAGTTCTCTCCGTCCGGTGCGAGTCCGAACATTAGTTCGTGCTCTCAAATTCATCCCCAGATAGCGAGATCGACACGGCTGCCTTCAGCGGTGTCGATCTACACTCGCTCTAGCTATGAGCGCAACCTCGACTAGGAGTTCCTCCAACGGCGCCAGCGGCACTCCGGCGGGGGTGATGGTACCTCCCCACAACCTGGACGCCGAGCAGTCGGTCCTCGGATCGATTCTGCTTTCGGATCGCTCGCTGTATGCGCTGGTGATCGAAGAGGGCCTGCGGCCAGAGGATTTCTACCGCGAGCGGCACGGGCTGATCTACGAGGCGATGCTGACCCTCTACAACGAGTCAGAGCCGGTTGACGTCTTGACGGTCACTGATCGCCTGCGCCAAGCGGGCAACCTCGAGGAAGTCGGCGGCAGCGCGGCTGTCGATGAGCTGACCGGGGTGGTTCCGGCGGCTGGGCACGCCCGCCGTTACGCGCAGATCGTGCGCGAGAACGCGCTGCTGCGACGGCTGCTGAGCGCCTCCTATGACATCCAGTCGAGCGTGATCGGCCACGAGGCGCCGCCCCGTGAGCTCGTGGAGCAGGCCGAGAAGGCGATGCTGGAGGTGGCTCGTGACGACCGTCAACAGGACTTCCGCGCGATCGAGGAGGTGCTGCACGAGGAGCTCGACAAGCTCCACCGGCTGTCGCTCGAGAAGACTTCCCTCACCGGCACGCCATCGGGCTTCAAAGATCTCGACGAGATCACCGGAGGCTTTCAGCCCGGCAACCTGATCATCATCGCGGCGCGACCCGCAATGGGCAAGTCGGCGCTTGTCTGCAACATCGCCGAGAACGCGTCCGTCGAGCACGGCAAGGCCGTCGCGCTGTTCTCTCTGGAGATGGCCGAGGCGGAGCTCGCGCAACGCTTTGTTGCCTCTCAGGCGCGTATCAAGGGAGAGGAGCTCCGCAAGGGTCGCGTGGCGGAGCAGCGCTGGCCAAAGATCCTCTCGGCTTCCCAGCGTCTGGCCGCCGCACCACTGTGGGTGGACGATTCCAGTGACGTCGGGCTGCTCGAGATCCGTGCCAAGGCGAGGCGGCTTCACTCTCAGTGCGAGGGAGGACTGGGATTGATCATCATCGACTACCTGCAGCTGATGCGCACCGACAGCCGCTACGACAGCCGCGTGACCGCCGTCGGTGAGATCAGCCGCGGTTTGAAGATCCTCGCGCGCGAGCTCGGCGTTCCGGTGATCGCCCTCTCGCAGCTATCCCGCGCCGTCGAGCAGCGTCCCGACAAGAAGCCCCAGCTCTCAGATCTGCGCGAGTCGGGCAACCTCGAGCAAGACTCAGATCTCGTCATGTTCATCTACCGCGATGAGTACTACGACGAGGAATCCGAGCGCATCGGCGAGGCGGATCTGATCATCGCCAAGCATCGCAACGGCGCTGTCGGCAAAGTCACGTTGACCTTCCAGAAGGAGTATCCGAAGTTTCTGAACTACGCCGGCGAGCGCTTCTCGCAATGAGCGACTACACGGCCGAGTTGCTCACTGCGCTCCCCTCGTCCCAGCGCAGCGGCGGGCGATGCGCTTACGGGCTCTGCGAAGGAGACGGCTTTGTGATCGACGAGGCCACGAACACCGCCTCTGACTGCCGCTGTCGCGCTGGTCGTATCGCACAGCGACGCACAGCCAACCTCGAGGGACGCGTGCCGCGCAAGTACAGTGGCGTGTCCTTCGATCGCCCGCCTGTGCCCGGCATGCCCGAGCCGGTCGTCTCGGCGGTCCGCAGGTACGTGGGCACGATCGACGCGCGCCTGGACGAGGGACGCGGCCTGTGGTTCGTCGGCGACATCGGCACCGGCAAGACAACGCTCGCGATGATCGTCTCGAAGGCGGCGCTGGACGTCGACCGCTCGGTCGCCATCTACTCGCTGCCAAGGCTCCTGAGCGTCTTGCGCGAGTCGATGGACTCCGATGGCGGCCTGCTCGGCTTCATGGACCGTCTGACCGCTGTCGATCTACTGCACATCGATGATCTCGGCGCCGAGATGACAACCGAGTGGGTTCTCGAGCAGCTCTACTCGATCATCAACGCCCGTTACGAGTCCGAACGGGCGGTCGTGGCCACGACCAACCTCATGCCCGACAAGCTCGCCGAGCAGATCGGAGCACGCACCGTGTCACGGTTGATGGAGATGTGCGGCGAGCCGCTGCCGCTGTGGGGCGAAGATCGCCGCCAGGAGCGGCCTGTCGCACTCGCCCATCGATCACCGGCCACGGCGATCCTCGACGCTCAGGCGTACTCTGCCTGAGTCCGTGCATGCGTAGACTTCGTTGCGATGCCCGGAATAGTCATAGTCGGCGCCCAGTGGGGCGACGAGGGGAAGGGAAAGATCACGGACCTGCTGGCCGAGCAGGGCGACGCGGTCGTACGCTTTCAGGGGGGCAACAACGCGGGGCACACGATCGTCCGTGATGGCGTGGAGTGGAAGCTTCATCTGATCCCCTCGGGGATCCTCTATCCGGGCAAGTGCTGTGTGATCGGTAACGGCGTCGTGATCGACCCCAAGGTGCTGATCGAGGAGCTCGACGCGTTGCGGGCCCGGCGTGTGGACGTCAGCGGCATGCGCATCTCCTCAAACGCCCACCTGATCATGCCCTATCACCTGCTGCTGGACTCGGCTGGGGAGACGAAACTCGGCAGCCGCCAGATCGGCACAACCCGACGTGGGATAGGCCCCTGCTATGCCGACAAGGCGGCGCGCCTGGGCATTCGTGTGCAGGATCTACTCGACGAGAAGATCCTCAAGAAGAAGATCGTCGCCGCGATGGAGCCCAAGCGACTGTCGCTGCGCCCGTTCGAGAAGGATCCGAGCCTGGACCTGCACACGATGACCGAGGAGTATCTGACCTACGGGCATCGCCTCGAGCAGCACATCGCGGATACGGCGAAGCTGATGTGGGAACTGCTGGACGACGGGCAGAAGATCATCTTCGAGGGAGCGCAGGGAGCGATGCTCGACATCGACCACGGCACCTATCCCTTCGTGACCTCCTCCAATCCCCTGTCGGGCGCGGCCTGCGTGGGCACGGGCGTCGGGCCCAAGGACATCGACGAGGTCTGGGGCGTCTCAAAGGCCTACACGACTCGCGTGGGCGCCGGGCCGTTCCCCAGCGAGCTGCACGAAGAGATGGGTGAGCTGATCCGCACCCGCGGTGGAGAGTTCGGCACGACGACCGGTCGTCCACGCCGCACCGGCTGGCTGGATCTGGTCGCGCTGCGCTACGCGGGACGGCTGAACACGCTCACCGCGCTCGTGATCACCAAGCTGGATGTCCTCTCGGGATTGGACCGCCTGCAGGTGTGCACGAGCTACCGGGGAGCGGAGGGAGCGGAGTTCGAGGACTTTCCTTACCACCAGACGGTGCTGCATCACACCACGGCCTGTCTGACGGAGCTGCGCGGCTGGAAGGAGGATCTCGGCGAATGCCGCAGCTACTCCGACCTGCCCGAGGCGGCGCGTGAGTATCTGCAGTTCATCTCCGAGCACACCGGGGCGCCGGTGACACTCGTGGGCGTCGGCGCTGGACGCGAGCAGATCATCTGGACCGACGCCGCCGAGCAGACGCTGCTGGCCCCCAGCGGCTCGTCAGCCGGCTGACGAGCGAGTCTCGACCGCACAGATCATCAGCTGGCCAGCTCGGTGCTCCCAGATGGCTCGGTGGGGGCATCCACCACAAGCTTCAGCGAGTTCTCGGAAGGAAACTGCGGCGCCGGTGTCGAGAGCACCCGGTCCTCGCCTCTGCGCAGCAGACGCAGCGCGAGCACGAGCGCCGAGAGCATACCCACCGCCCCCAGCGCGATCTGCACACTGAGGATCCCCTCCTCGGTCCAGTAGACATCGTCGAGATCGAGCAGCAGCGCCGACTCGTCCAACGTGAGTGCCAGCCCCGTACCGAAGGGGATAGTCAGCCACGGCGAGAATCGCCCCCGAGGAGAGACGATCGCGGCGCCGCCGGACAGGAAGGCCAACGCTATGCCGGGGACAAAGTGATGAATGTGGCGCGGCCCCACGGTGAGGTTGCGAAACGGCCCCAGCGACCCTCGCGTGTGGATGACATGTGTGGCGCCGCGAACCGCGCCCAAGCCGACGGTGAAAGACACCAGCACGGCGAGCAGCGCCGACTCCGCCGGACCGCCCTCGCGGTAACCGGCGACTGCCACCTCAACGGTTTGTCGCGCCGCCTCTCCAGCCGCCTCGAGAACGTCTTCTGTCTCTGTCGGCAGAGGAGCGACGCCGCGACGCCAGACACGCGCCAGCTCGCCCGCGGCCACGCCACCGGTCGTGGTCAGGGCGAGCATCCCGAGCGCCAGCGTACGATGATCGCCCTGAGCGCGGCGGCGGCGCCTGCGTGCCCGCACCGCTCGCAGGGCATCCGTCACTGGATGCATCCTTGAGTGCCGACGATCACGGAATGGGATCAGACTCGATGCGATCACCCAACCATAGCGGCGAGCACCGACCCCATCGTGGCGTCCGCATCGATCACCGCGGTTCACAATCAGCGCATGGGTGAATTCCACGAGCTTCACGTGCTGCGCGTCTTCTGCAAAGAGAACGGGCAGGCGGGCAATCTGCTCGGGGTCTTTCCTGGGGGCAAAGCGATCCCGCGACACGCCCGCCAGGCGATCGCCGCTCGACTTGGCTTCTCCGAGACGGTGTTCGTCGAGAACCTCGACGAGGGCACACTCGCCATCTACACTCCGGCCGTCGAGCTCCCATTCGCCGGCCATCCACTCGTCGGAGCGGCCTGGCTGCTCAAACAGCACAGCAGATCGCTCTCGACGCTCCGCCCTCCCGCGGGCGAGGTGCGGTTCAGAGAGCAGGACGGCCTGACGTGGGTTCGCGCCGCACCTGAGTACGCACCGGCATGGAAACACCTGCAACTTTCGGGAGCCGCAGAAGTCGTTGGGCTGAAGGGCCCACCGGGCGGGCTCGGGCATGTACAGGCATGGGCGTGGCAGGACGAGCAGCGCGGGGTTCTGCGCTCGCGGGTGTTTGCGTCCGACTACGGGGTCGCGGAAGACCCGGCCACAGGCTCAGCGGCTGTGGTGCTATGTGCGCAGCTGAATCGTGAGCTGGAGATCATCCAGGGGCCCAGCGGTTCGGAGAGCGAGATCTACGTCAAGCCGGCCGATGACGGGCAGATCGATCTCGGTGGCCGGGTGATCGTCGACCGCCCGCCGGTGCCCTACCGGACCACCGATATTTAGCTCAAGCAAAGGCACCATCGCATCCTCCACATGTGCGAACATATGTTCGTGTCAGTGTCCGAGCTACGTCTCACCCTCGCCGTCCGTCAAGGTCCATCGACAATCCACTGGGCAAGTGCCCTAGCCGGACCGAGGACGCGCGGTATCCGTCTTTCGTGCTCGACCACCAGAAAGGTGAGCCAGCTTTCCTGCGTTTGTGCGCGTCTGCTCGGCGCGAGCCTCGAGAGCCTTCCGCACTGTGGGCTGCTTTTCGTAGTCGGCGATTGCTCGTTCCGCGAGCTCTTGCACGATCCGTACCGCGGTCGTTTCGTGAACGAATGCGGCTGCATCGAGTACCGCGCGGTGCGGCTTGTTGAGACGCACGTTGAGTTGAGTATCCGAGCGTGCGGGCATCGCGCTAGTTCCGTCCGTGCTACATCCTACGGTGTAGACATGAAGCTGGGCAGACAGCCGCCCTATCATGGTGTCCAGGCAATAAAGTCAGAGGTCCATGCCGATGCGTGATCTCCAACGCTTGGAGGAGCTGAGCAGCACCGCCGCTCTCGGCCTATGGGCAGAAGACGATGTCGTTCTCGCTCTTCATCGAGCCACCGCGAGCGACACGCCGAGCGAGGCGGATCAACGACTGCTGACAAATGCAGCCAGCACACTTATCGCTACCCAAACGCGGGCGGATCAACCGCTATCGACACCAAGCTCGGCGCGTGACCTAGCGGCCACAGACACCGCGCTGAGCGTTGTCGCCACGTTTGCTCAGGAGCATGCGCTCAGCGACGAGGACCGTGCACTTGAGGTCCGAGAGCTATTGTCAGCTATGGCGAAGGTACTCCACGACGCGGCGGAGGGACGTCTAGCCGGAGCAGAGGAGCAGCAGCTCGAGCCGGCGCTCAGTTTCTTTGGCACAGTCGGGGAGGTCCAGCTCGCGGAGAGCAACTCCGTCTTGGCCTCACGGAAGGACCCGGGGCCGTGGACGGCGACCCGAATGATTTCCAGCTCCTCGTAGCAAGCGCCACACACGAGGTCGGAGGCGCTACGCGGCGATCCACGCCTCGCTCCTCTCCCTGGCAACCGTGGAGCAGCGCTACGCGACCACGTGCTCGACCTACTGGGAGCAGTCGAGTACCGCATAAGGCAGCAGCCCGCGGCGGAAACGCCGCAGGCTGTCCGTAGCGCATTCGCGCGCAGCCTTCAACGGCCAGCCGTGCACCGCCCCGGCGACCTCCCGTACCACAACCGCCCGCAGGCCAACGGCGCCGAGAAGGTCAAGCGCGGCGACGCACTCGGAGCGGTTGTGGCTCAAGTGCCCCGGACCCACTCCGCCGGATCGCGCGCGAAATGCTCGTAGATCAGAGATGTCCACGAACCTCGTCCGCCGAGCGTCGGGTAGAGTTCGCGCGCGGCACGACGACCTCTTGCACCGCCTGGACATGGGCTCGGTGATACCACCTGAGAGGGCGCGATTTGGGCCCGCAGATGCGTTTTCACTGCCCCAAAGTGGTACCCACGGAGAATTCTTGGGCTTTTTGGATTCGCTATCCCGCCAAAAAGTAGCCGATTTGCAGGCTATTTGTTGCATGGGCCGTCCGGGAATCGAACCCGGAACCTTGGGCTTAAGAGGCCCCAGTAACCTCACTGAAACGCCTAGATACGGGCAGTTTAGACGGCTCAGATGCAGCTAAAACACTAGTGATTGGGTCGATGTGGTACTCAAAGTGGTACTCCCTCAACAAGTGGTACTCCCTTGGTACTCACTGCTCTTTGGTGGTACGATTAAGCACGCAGGACCGGCACAGACGACGAGGAGAACGACATGTCAGTCAGGAACCCGAGCCCAGCAGTAGTTGTCTGCCAGAAGGGCAAACAGCCCTTCTTCGAGGCGAAGTTCCGCTACCGCGGTACGCAGGTCAAGCGCCGCATCGGAAGGGCGTGGGTTCACGCCGACGAGCGCAGCGGCGAGTGGCGACGACTTCCCGGACGTGTCCCGGACGGCTTCTACAACGAACGTGCAGCTCACGTCGCAGCGGCCTCCATAGTTGCGGCGTACGTCGCCAAACATGAACAAGATGGCGACGAGGAGGAACGCAAAGTCGGTGCCGCTACGTTCCGAGAGGTCGCTGTCGCGTACCTTCACTGGCTCGAGCACATCAAGGGCGCGAGGCCCTCGACACTGCAGAGCCATCGCAACGTGCTCGCCGAGCCCGGTGTCGCGCACAAGCGTGGAGAGGGCACGACCAATGGCTACATCATGAGCGCGCTTGGCGACCGACCCGCCGCCAAGGTCACGACGCGCGAGGTCGAGGATCTGCTCACGGCGATCAGCGAGACAACAACGACACGAAAGATCCCCAAGGACGCCCCACCGCGCAAGATCTCGCCACGCACAGTCAACAAGTACCGAGCCGTCATCGTCGCGGCCTACAACTACGGCTGCCGCCCTTCAACATTCGGTCTGCCGGATAACCCCGCCAAGGATGCAGACAAGCGACGTGAGGCGGAGCCTGGTGCCCTCGTTTTCTATTCACCCGAGGACATCGAGGCGCTCGCACGGTCGCTTGCTGCCGGCAAGCACCGGAAACCCACAACTCAGAGTCTCGACGGTGAGGAGCACGAGGCGCGTCACGCCGAAGACCAGCAAGACGCCGAGATCGTCAGGGTGGCCGCATACTCCGGGCTGCGCATGGGGGAGCTGCGAGCGCTGCGGTGGCGAGACGTGGACTTCGCCCGCCATGCCCTGACCGTCGAACGCGCGATTAGCGCCGGAGTTGAGTCCTCCACCAAGTCCGGAAAAATCCGGGGGGTTCCGCTCCCGGACCAGGCGGCAGGTGCGCTGAATCGGTTGAGCAAACGGGATGACTTCACCGATCCCAACGAGCTGGTGTTCTGCAGCCGATTGGGACGCGTGCTCGACGATTCAGCGTTGCGCCGCCGGTTCAAGGCTGGGCGTGATGCCGAAAAGCTCCGCCGCCTACGGTTCCACGATCTGCGCCATACCTACGGCTCGCTACTCGCCGCGGGAGGTGTTGACCTCGTCTCGATAAAGAACGCAATGGGGCACAGCTCCATCACTACCACCGAGCGCTACCTGCATGCACGAGCGGCAACCGAGCAAGCGAAGGTCTTTACTCGGGCCTTCGAACCTACGCCGCTGCCCGACGAGACAAGCGGCACGGTAGGCGCGCCCGGGCGTCTCGCGGCGTAGCTTCTGCCAGCAAGTGCTAGCCACGAGTTGTAGACGGACCGTGTCATGCCCTTATGCGGTAGGGCACTCTCAAGGATTGGCCAAACCTCTCGCCCAGCTTCTAAGAAGCTGCACTGCTGGGAGGGCTTGGCGCCCGACACCTGGCGGTGAGCCCCGATAGTAGTCGGGTGTGCGTTTGCAGTTGTGCATCAGGCGCTCGGCCATCCGCAGGTGGGACCTCGGAACTCGGTCGGGCGCTGACGGCGGACTCGCCTCGAGGGCAGGACTCGGTGTTGGCTGAGCGATTGCGAGTGGGCAGCGAGAGCTCAAGCATCGACTTTGGCATCGTCGTCAAGGAGCAGGGCCTCGATCCTCGGCCGAATATAGAGCCGCCGACGGCCCACCTTCTTCGAGGGCACGATGCCGCGCCGCGCCCAGTCCTCAACGGTCGAGCGGGGCACTCGCAAGAGACAGCTCACCTCCGCGGCCGTCATCACGTCGGCGGCGGTGAGTGGGCGACTGACCGTGGTGGGCAGTATCTGTGAATCTCGGAGTACGGAGGCTGGGGCCATGGCTGAAGGAGACGGAGGGTTCAGAGGTGCGCGGGCATCTGCTCGTGGGGTTGAGGAATCAGGCCCGGGACCTCCTGCTGCACAGCATCGGGGCCGCGGTCCGCGTTAGGGAAGCCAGCGGTACGTTGCTGGCTGCGGCGTGTGAGTCGGTCGATTCGCAGCTCCGTCGGTGGATGGGCCTGTGCTGTGAGCCAGACGAAGGGACGCGGCTGGTCGTAGATGAGGGCGTTGGTTTCGAGAAAGTCGGCGAGCTCGTCGCCTTGTCCGAGGCTTGCCGCGTATTGGTCGGCGTCGTACTCGTGGGTGCGCCACTCTGCTCCCCATAGCGAGCGCAGTACCCAGAGGCCGAGGCCTCCTCGGCACCATTGGAGAATGGTGCTGAGGATCACGACGAACACGCCGATCGCCACCACCGCCTGCGTGACCGGATCGGCGGTCAAGATCGTCTCGGTTTGACGCTTGTAGCGCTCCTGGTCAGGGTGCGGTTCCCGCAGCGGGTGAATCACCAGGCGATTGACGGCCGCAGCAGTTCGCGCATCCCAGCTGGCAAAGTGCCCGAGCTCGTGTGCCAGCACAGCAGCGAGCCGCGGGTCTTGAAGCATCGGGCGGGTCAGCATGAGTGTTTGCCCGCACACGGCTGCTTCGGGCTCGGGGAGGTCGAGGACAAACCAGTCCACGGGAGGCGTGAGTTGACCCGGGTAAGAGTTCTCGAGGATGTCCATCGCGTCGTCGTAGGCTTCGCGCTCGCGTGTTGACGGTTCGCGTCCGCCGACGCGTGTGCACCACCACCAGCCAGTCGCCCACGGTGACACGAGCACGCACAGTGGAAGGACGGTGCAGAGCAGGGCGAGCATCAGGTGGCCAAAGACGATCGCGAGGGTCACCACGGCGAGTACGCAACCGAGTGCGATGCGAGAGTTTCGCCCTCCGTCCCATTGCGGGACGAGCGCGGAGATCGACCAGATCGTGGGCCACAGACCGATCAGCGCCCAGTTCGACGCCGCGGCGGTTGAGTGGCCGGTGAGGAAGAGAAGAAGTGCCGCGACAGCCCAGCAGATGAAGGTTCGCAGCCACATCACTGGGATTTCGGCCACCACGGTGGCCGCGTACAGCAACAGTGTTCGGTTGATTGGCAGTGGCTCTGGTTGGGTGTCCATACCCGTCATCTCCTTCTAGAACGGGAACTCGTCCGCTGCCGGGGCGACGTCTGTGGCTTGCCGCTTCTCTGGTGCGGTCGCCGGCGTCGAGGACACATCGGGCGCTACATGTGCTGCGGGCAGCTGTCCTGAGATCGTGGCAGCGCGGAGAATCCGTGCTCGCATAGCTCGCCCGTTGCTGATGATGTACGCGACCCCTGGGTCCAAGCTGCGGACCTGGTTGTGGTCGATCTTGGGCTCGTCCTCGATCCTTACGGATTGCCGACGAGTCACACCGTCCTCAGCGAAGTGTGTCGTCATGCGGGGCACCTTGCGTGTCCCCGCGATTCGCACGATGTCCTCGGGTGTGTTGACCTGGTGGGAGATCGTTGTGCCAACCGAGCCGCGAATCCTGGCGCTCTCGATCTCCCCGCCCATCCCCTCGACCACCTGTGGGGCGAGCACCAGACAGGTTTGGTATCCGCGTGCTTGCTCGATGCGTGCTGCCATTGACGAGCCGCCGGCGAGGGAGCTGAACTCGTCGACGATCATCATGCACAGCTGCTCGCGTGGCTTACGGGCGCTGAAGTAGTGAGCGAAGTCCTCCATCAAGAACCGGGCGATCCCGGCGACCTCTTCCTTCTGTGTGAGTGAGCTGAGCAGCACGTAGCCGGCTGTGGCGTCCTCCCATGCCCACGAGCCGTCGAGCAGTCCGTGGCATTGGCCGAAGAACGCCTCGTAGCGCAACCTGACCTGACCGACGTGCTCCTCAGTCAACGCCTTCACAGGGCTCGAGCCTTGATGAACCGTCTGCAGATCAACGAGGTCCATCCGCGACAGGGCCTGCGATGAGCTGCGTGGCGGACCGTCCGGGTGGTTACAGACGAGCTGCAGTGTGGTCCGCGCGATATCGCGATACCAAGCGGCTGGTCCGTCGGGGGTGTAGTCGATGACCTCCATCAGTCTCGAATAGATCTCGCCTGGGCCGCCGCGCCACCCGTCATACGCCTGACTTGGGAACAACGTTGAGGTGCGACCCGCGTCCTGCATGAGGGCGGCGAAGCGTTGTGCGTTCTCGGAGTCGCCCTTGCCATCCAGGTACCAGACGGGTGCGTCGCTGCTCTTCGCCAGAGTCCACGCCAGACGCAGCAGCGTCTCGGTCTTGCCGGCACCAGTCGCGCCCAATACGAGGAGGTGCTTGACCATCCGTCCACGCGTGAGCAGTACCCATGGTCCTTGTTGGGGCAGCGCTCGTTCACCACCGATCCGGGTGGCGATCACAAGACCACGCTCACCTCCGGACACGCCCACCAGCGCTGGCGATGGCGGCGGCGCAGCTGTTCGTTGGCGCCGAGGATCTGCCGGGCCAAACAGTGCCCGCGCTACGCCGCTGGCCGGGTTCGTCCTCACGGCGCTTCACCAACGATCGTTGGTATCTCGCGCACCCCGAGCTTCGGCCATTTGCCGCTCGCCGCGAGCTCGATCAGTCGTTTGCGAGGAGCCGATGAGGTGAAGTAGAGGATCGCGTCGTGTTCGGAGGAGAGGTTGTTGAGGATCGCCTTCAGACGCCTCTCAGACTTCAGGCTGAGCTCCACCTCGATCGCGATCGACTGGCCGTCGAGCAGCACCACCGCATCGGACAGGTGGCTCCGTGTGCCCGCTTCGCGTGCGAGCTCTCGCTCAGAAGTCCACTCTGCCTCCGGAGAGCGTGCTTCGATGTGCAGCCGCACATGGTTGACAGCAGATAGGTGCTTGAGCAGGGCGACGTTCGGCGGCCACACGCGGAAGTTGGTGGCCGACAGCCTCATACCCTTGGGGGTTGGTGTGACCCACGGAACTTCGTCGGCGAGGACGCGCGAGGAGGTCACGAGGCCGTGTGCGCGCAGGCGAGCGAGGACGCGCTGGCTTTGGCGATGGCCACAGCCGAGTAGTGCTTGCACGTGATCGACTCTCGCCGCGTACTGCTCTGCGAGCCAGCGCAGGGTCTCGATGTCCCGCGATGTGAGGAGCTGCTCGCCGGGATGGTGTCGAACCCGGGTGCGTGTGTGCGACCGAGAGAACGTTTCGAGCTGCCCGTCAGCAGGGGGCGCTGGGCGTGAGGCGTGGATCGCTGTCGACATTGGTCGAATCCTTTCGAGCTGTCGTCGTAGTGGGTCTGGTGTGTATGAACGTAGAGGCCCATTGACCGGCCAACGAGTTCGCTGGGACGTGGACACGCACGTGCGTGGATGGGCCGGAAGGTGGGGTAACGTGTTGTCTGTGGCGAGGGAATCGGTGGATCTCGAGAACACGGGCTGGTGGGCAATCCTTCCGGGGGTTGCCGCCGAGATCGTCAGGTGCATGAGCTACGACGGGGACAGGGGGCAGGAGTGGTTTGTCCAGCCCGCTGTCGAGCCGGATCGGTTCGGGATGGGAAGCCAGCCTGCGGAGTGGGCGCTCGGCTCGTTGATCGACGAAGCGTCACTCATCCGGGACGGGATCCTGCCGCCGGACGGTCTGAACGCCGTGTATGAGCCGGCAGAGGACACATGCGTCCATGAGCCTGAGGTGTGTGTAGCGCTCTGGGATCAGTGGAAAAAGCACGCCGAGGACCGCGGTCGGCCGATGCGGACCTATGGCGACATGATCGACTTCATGGCGGAGTTGGGAATACTGGAGCGGGTTAGAGAGTCTTGGCAACTCGCTCCACGGTTGCCGGATCCGAAGACTGTGTTGACGTTCAGCGAGTAACCGCAAGCAAAGAGAACGGCAAGTGTCGGGGTCGTGCGGGACGGCTCGCAGAGGGACAGGTCTGTGCTTGCGCGGGCTTCGAGAAGACACGTCGCAGAAGCGCGCCTTGGCCTGCGTGAGCTAGGTTGGTCTCAGAGCACAGCGATGGGGGTAGCGGGAAGTGGTTGCGGTCTCGCGGCAGATCCGAAGGGCAGAGCGACAGCTCTGACCGAGGTCAACTGGAGACCCCGCAACCGAGAGAACCAGCCAGTCAGCTAGCGCCATCACACAGGGACTACCAGCCAATCTTGGGTTCGTCCGCCTGGAGGTCTGAACGGGCCGGGTAGGGAGTGCGTCAGCGCTGTCCTACAGGCCTTTCTGATACGTGTGACTGAGGATGTTTGCGGCTGGGTAGGCAGTGCTTTAGCGGTGGCCTACAGGCCTTACCGATACGTGTAGCAGGAGATGTTTTTGGGCCGGGCAGGCGAGGCTGTTGCGCTGTCCTGCAGGCCTCACCGATACGTCTAGCGTGTGCCCCCCGTCTCGGGACGCACGTCCCGTGACTACAGTCAACGGAGCGCAGCGAAAGGGGGCTGTAGTCACGGGACGTGAAGCGCAGCGTAGCGCCGAGCCGTAGGTGAGGGAATGCCGGGACGGGGGGCACCGTAGTGGCTCTTTTTTCGTGGCCGTCGTGTCGGCCACACCGTCGGTTACGTCACCGTCTGTGGGAGGTGGCGTGAGCGACGCCCAACGCGACCCTCCGCGAGGTCGTGTTGGGTCCTCGAGACGACCCCGTGGGTCGGGTTGAGGGTAGGGGCTGTTGAGACCGTCGTAACGGTCTCCGGGTTGTTGAGACCGTCGTGGCGGTCTCTTGATGAAGTTATGGCTGTTCAGTGACCAGGGCCTTTGGCCCGTGGTGTTGGAGCGAAGCGGTTCTGTTGGGGCACAGACGAAGGAGGTGACCTAACAATGACCCAACACGACCCCGGGGGTCTGGTTGGGTAAGGCTGTTTTGAGTACGCACGACAACTTGGGGGCGGTGGTCCCCAACGGACTCGTCGTCACTCCGCGGAACCCGGCACGTTCCCGTGGATGGCTTATGTGTTCGACTCTCGGAGCAACATCCGAGGACAGTGCTCCGGGACGGTCGTCGCGCCGAACCTGATCCTGGCGGCCGGCCATTGCGCCGCACCCGAGGCGAGCATCTCCCTCAGCTCGGCGCTCCCCCGAGAGCCGCACACTGGTGTCACTCCTCACCGGTAGACCGCTCGAGTTGATGCTGAGCGGCCGAGGCGTCACCAACCTCATCGTCACGCTGGCCTAGTGGGTTATGGGGGCGCCGAGCAGGGCTGCCACGGCGCCTGCGATGCCGGCCGTGAGCAAGGTCAGAACGATGCTACGGCGCAGCGCGAGCAGAGCGATGGCAGCGGCGGCAAGAAGGAGGTACTGCCATGCATGGCTCAGCGCGGCACCAAGCGGGATTGCTGAGCCGATGATCGCCCCGGCAGCGGCTGGCGCCGCTCCAGCGAGAAACGCGGTGACCCGCCCATCGAGCAGCAGTCGCTCAAAGCGCGCCGCACCGAACAGGATAAAAGAGAACGACGGCACGAATGCGACGAACGCGGCCAAGAGCGCGGCGGGAAACCCGCCTGCGGCATAGCCGACGGCCGCGACGGTCTGCGTGAGTGGTCCGGGAGTGACCTGCCCGAGGGCGACAGCATTGAGGAACTGCCCGTGACTCATCCAGTGGTAAGTCCCCACCGCATCTGACTGCATCAACGGAACGATCACGAACCCACCACCGAACGCGAGAGCGCCGACCTTCAACGCCGTCCATATCAGGCCGCCCGGCTCGGTAACCGTGGCGAGTAGCGGCCAAGCATGAAAGCCGATAGTGCCTGCGGTGAGCTGGCGCTGCCATGTCAGCTCGATCGCGCCGCAAGCGAGCAATACGAGCACAAGCCATGGGCCGGTCGTGGCCGCTGCGATCGCACCGGCAAGCGCGTAGATGAGGATGCGGGGCCGCTGAGCATCTGGCGTCCGTCTCCAGATCGGAAGTGCGACGCCCAGCCCGGCCCTGACCGCGACAGGCGCGACCGCGGCCCCGGCTCCCATCCCAGCGCCGCGTATCCATGAAGGCGGCGACCCCGCGAGGAACAGCACGGAGAGGGCGAGGATCAGCACGAGGCCGGGCAGGATGAAACCCAGACCACCGATCAGTGCACCCCTGGGACCGCGTAGCCGCCAGGCGCAGTAGATCGCCAGCTGCGTGGATGCTGGTCCGGGCAGGATGTTGGTCGCCGCGATTGCCCGCTCGAACTGATCCTCGGCCAGCCACTCTCGCCGTGTGACGCATAGCTCACGGAACAGCGCGATGTGCGCGGGCGGACCGCCGAACCCGATTGTGCCGATGCGGCCCCACTCCCGCGCGATCTCTCCGAGCGTGGGCTCTGCCAAGGATTCCGTCGGTCGCATCGCGGGAGGGTAATTGCTCGGCCTACGTGCGCACCGGCTCACCGGCCATCACGGGGAAGCCATGCGCGAAGAAGCCCAAGAAGCAGCGGGCCGGCATGTGAGAAGCAGGCGCGCAAGCAGGACGGCAAGGCGACGAAGAAGAATAGCTTCTGAGCGGTTTCTCATCGACGGCTGATCCCTGCTTTAGCTGGCCAATCGATGCTTGCGGCATGTCCTCGGTGGCGATGGCGCAGGCGTGACGGACCCGCGCCGGGAGGCGATCGTGCGCCGTCGAGTGACGGCGGTGACTGTAATGGTCATCTGCTTGATCGCCCTGATCGTGGCGGTGCAGGGTCTCGGGAGCCACGCGGGTGGCGATCTCGCCGATCGGTCCTCACGATCTGACGGGAGAGCGTTCGGCCACGCGGCGGCGAGCACTCACCGCCGCTCGTCCGGTGGGCACCTGCGCCCGGGCTCTGACCCGGGCGTTCTGCCGGCGCCGGTGTTGATCGCCGATCGTGACAACAACCGGCTGCTGGAGGTAAGCCCTACGGGACAGGTGCTGTGGCAGTTCCCGGAACCCGGGGATCTCGCGTCGGGCCAGTCGTTCGACTTGCCCGACGATGCTTTCTTCTCGCCGGACGGGAGCGAGATCGTCGCCACCCAGGAGGACGATTTCGCGATCAGCGTCGTCGATGTGGCTCATCGGCGGATCGCGTATCGCTACGGGCATCCAGGCGTGCCGGGATCAGAACCGGGCTATCTGCACAACCCCGACGACGCGATGCTGACACCGGGGGGCGCGCTGCTCTCGGCGGACATCAAGAACTGCCGCATCGTCGTCATCCGCCCGCCGGCTCATCGCGTGGCCCACCAGCTGGGCGAGACGGGCAATTGCACGCACGAACTCGGCGTGTCCTATGGCAGTCCCAACGGGGCGTTCCCGATGAGTAACGGCGACACGGTGGTGACCGAGATCGACGGTGACTGGATCGACGTGCTGAGGCCCGATGGGAGGCCGGTCACGGACACACATCCGCCCGGTTTCAGCTATCCCTCCGATACCAACGAGGTGCGCCCCGGCGTGTTTCTCTCCGTCGACTACACCGACCCTGGTGCGATCGAGACGTTCACGGCTTCGGGCCGGCTGCTGTGGCGCTACGAACCGACGGGCGCAGACGCGCTCGATCAGCCCTCGCTCGCATTGCCGTTGGGAAACGGGGATGTGCTGGCCAACGATGACAAGAACGATCGTGTGATCGTGGTCGACCCTCACACCGACAGGATCGTCTGGCAGTACGGCCACACCCACCAGCCGGGCTCGCAACCGGGTTATCTGGCGAACCCCGACGGCGTGGATCTGGCGCCGCCGTACTCCCTGACGATGCGCTTCGCACACTCGCTGCAGGCTCCCTGAGCTACCGGATTTCGGGTGTCAATTCATAGATCGCGGCCTGCGTGCCAGAGGCGCTCTGGCCGCCGGCGATCAGGATGTGGCCGCCCACGATCGCGACGGCTGCGTCGGATAGTGGCCGCGCGAGCGCGCCCGCGTGAGACACACGGCCGTTGGCGGGGTCGATCGCGAGGATCGCCGCCGTCTGGGAGTCCGGTGCCGAGCCACGGCCGCCGATCACGTAGAGGATGCCGCCAAAGCTTGCGGCGGATGCGTGCGTGAGGGGCGCGGGCAGGCTGCCGATCTTGGTGACGCGACCCGTGGACGGGTCGAAGCTGAGGATCGCGCTGCTGGCGTGCGCTTCTGTCGAGCCGACCGCTTCCGTCGAGCCGCCGGCAACGATCACCTTCGAGCCGACCGCAGCGACGGCCGCGTAGCGCAGCCCTACGGGGAGACGGCCGACGATCGTCGGGATGCCCCCGGGGCGCCATGCGAGGATCGTGTCGAGCGCTCGTTCGCCGTTATAGCCTCCGACGATGTACGCGGTGTTCCCGATGCTCGTCACCGCGACGTCTGAGGCCGGCTGGGGTAGGCGACCCACGATGGACACACGGCCGTTTGCGGGATCGAAGCGCAGGATGTGATCGTAGGAGCTGAACTGGCCACCGCCGAAGACGTAGCCCTCGCCGTCGAGGCTCGCGCCCTGAGCGTCGTGCTGCGCTTCTGGTAGGCGTCCGGCGCTCTCGGCCCGTCCGGCCGCGAGGACGGCGATCGCCGCCGTGGAGGTGTCGGTGCCGTCGAGGCCGCCCAGGAGTACAAGATGTTCACCCTCGAGCGAAACTGCGGCGGCATCCTGAAGCGGCGCGGGGAGCATCCCGATCCGTCGCCCGCGCAGCACGGAATCAGCCGCTGCAAGCCGGTCCGAGGCGTGCGCGGCATGCGTGCGACCGGCGGGGCGGGGATCGTTGGAGGGAGATGTGCTGCGAGCGTTAGCGATCAGAATGGCGACGATCGCGGCACAGAGCGGCACGACCGCCACGGCGAGGCGAAGCTGGCGTCGGCGGCGCGTCATCTGACGGGCGGCTCAGCGAGCTCAGCATTTTGCTTGCGGGCGATCGAAGCGGTGAAGCCCGGGAGCTCGAGCGCGACCCGCGCGCCGCCTCCGGGCCGCTCGCCGGCTGAGATGCGCCCGCCATGGGCGATCGCGATCGCACGCACGATCGCCAGCCCGAGCCCGGTTCCGCCCGAGGCGCGGTCGCGGGCGCTGTCTGTGCGGTGAAAACGCTCAAAGATGCGCTCGCGTTGATGGAGCGGGATGCCCGGCCCGTTGTCTGCCAACACGAAGCGGACCCGATCGGCGGCCGCTTGTTCGACGTCCAAGCTGACGAGCCCGTCGGTAGCTGTGGTGTGCTCGATCGCGTTGCGAGCGAGGTTGCGCAAGGCTTGAGCGAGGCGGTCGGGATCCGCTTGGAGCGTCCCGTCAGGGATCGCCGAGAGCTCGAAGCGCCTGTCGGCTGTGACGCTCATCCCATGCCACAGGTCCTCGACGTATGGACGCAAATCGATTGCTTGAATGCGCAGGAACTGCCGCTCTTCGGACTTGGCGAGCAGCAGCAGGTCGTCGACCAGACGCGTGATGCGCGCCACCTCGGCCAGCACGTGACGCTCGACGCGCCTGATCTCCGCCACCGAGGGGTTCTCCTGTGCGCTGAGCACTTCGAGTTGGCCACGGATCACGGTCAGCGGTGTGCGCAACTCGTGCGAGGCGTCGGCCACGAATGCGCGCTGTCCGGCGAACGCCGCGGAGAGCCGGTCGAGCATGTGGTTGAATGCGTCGGCGAGGATTCGCACCTCGTCTCCGGGGCCGCCGGCCTCGTGGATCCGTGGCTCGAGCTCGCCCGCGTCGACCCGCGCGGCGATTGTGGCCATGCGCCGCAGCGGCAACGAGACCCTGGCGCCAACCAGGTAGGAGGCGAGCAGCCCGGCCGCGAGCGCCAGCGCCCCCGCGAGGATGAAGGCCTGTGCGATGCCGTGCTGGGCTTGGTGTACCGCCGCCAGGGGCTCCCCCACGCCAACCGTCACGCTCAGCCGGGAATCAATGCTCACGCGACGCTTGAGTAGGCGCAGGTCGCCGACATCGGGGAAGTCCACAGTCGAGTACCCGTCGTGAACGATCAGTAGATGAGTGGCCAAACGGTTCTCCTGTTCCTGCTTGGCAGGCGTCTCGTCGTTGTCGGGAGCAGCGGTTCCGAGCAGCTCCGGTTGGTTGGTGCTTGTTGGCGCTCCAGGCACGAGCGCGAACAGCAACGTCGAGTTGGCGCCGAACGGCTGGTCGTGGACGTAGCGGTTGGCAGCCGCGGCAAGGGCGCGCGGGGAGTCGTCATCGAGGAGCTTCAGGTTGTGAGAGAACTCGCTGGCGTCGCCAGCCAGCCCACGGTCTATCTGGTGGCGCAGCTGCGTTGCCGTGCCGTGGTAGACGGCCAGGAAGATCACCGCGGCGAACACCAGCATCACGAGCGCGACCCAGGCTGTAAGGCGCCAGCGTAGTCCGCCGCGAAGCAAGGGCTTAGGACGCATCAGGCGTATCGTCGAGGCGATAGCCGACGGAGCGGACCGTGACGATCCCCACGGGATTCTCGGGGGTTCCGAGCTTGCGCCTGAGATAGCCGATGTAGACATCAACGACGTTGGTCTGGGGATCGTGCTCATAGCCCCAGACAGCCAAGAGAATCTGCTGGCGCGAGAGAACACGACCTCGGTGGCGCATCAAGTAGACGAGCAGATCAAACTCCGTACTCGACAGTCGCACCTCCTGTTTGCTTCTCTGTACCTGGCGAGCGAGCAGATCCACCTCGATCTCACCGACGCGCAACGGTCCTATCGCCGAGTTGGCGGTGAGACGTAGGTGAACCCTCACCCTCGCTGTGAGCTCAGCCATCGAGAAAGGCTTGACCAGATAGGAAAAAGCCAAAGCGCGCGATGCGGCGATTGCGGCGGCACGGCAGATTTCTGCCGGCGCGCTTGCCGCCTTGAGCAAGCCGGCGTCGCAATGATCCGCATCGTTCTCTTTCTCATCGTCATCGGCGCGCTATCGCTCGGCGTCGCCTGGCTGGCCGACCGGCCGGGCGACGTCGTCATCGTCTGGCAGGGATTGCGCATCAAAACCTCGGTGATGGTGCTCGGCTTGGGCCTACTTACGGCGCTCGCGGTGCTGCTCCTGATCTGGAGCCTGCTCCGCCTGATCGTCCGATCGCCGGGCCTCTTGTCACGGCACCTGCAACATCGCCGCGGCGTGCGCGCCTATGAGGCGATTTCCAATGGACTGATCGCGGTCGGTGCCGGCGACATCGCCGCCGCGCAAAAACACGCCGCCGCGGTCAATCGGCTTTCGCCGCATGAACCGCTGGCGCTTCTGCTCAACGCGCAATCGGCGCAGCTCTCGGGCGACCGCGAAGGCGCCGAACGCACTTTCCGCGCCATGGCGAGCCGCGCCGACACCAAGCCGCTCGGCCTGCATGGCTTGTTCGTCGAAGCGCATCGCCGCAACGATGTGGCGAGCGCAAGGGCTTTTGCCGAGGAAGCCGCGCGTACCGCGCCGTCGCTCGGCTGGGCCAGCCGCGCGGTGCTGGAGGCGCGCTGCAAGGATGGCGACTGGGCTGGTGCGCTCACTTTACTCGAAGCCAATGCGCGCACGCTCGCCGAGAGACGTCTATCGCCGGCAACGCGCGGTGCTGCTCACCGCCCACGCGCACGCTTTGGAGGACACCGATCGCGACCGCGCCAAGGCCATGGTGCTGGAAGCGCAGAAGCTCGCGCCGACATTGGTGCCCACGGCTTCGCTCGCCGCGCGGCTTGTTGCCGAAGGCGGCCAGCTGCGCAAGGCGGCGCGCATCATCGACAAGGCCTGGCGCGCCAATCCGCATCCCGAATTGGCGCAGACCTATAGCGAGCTGCGCTCCGGCGAATCCGCGCGCGACAAGCTCAAACGCATCGAGGCGCTGGCGGCCAAAACGCCCGGCCATGTCGAAGGCGCGCTGGCGACCGCGCGCGCCGCGCTCAACGCCCAGGAATTCGCCAAAGCGCGCGCCGCGCTCGAACCTTATCTCGCCGCGCCGACCAACGCATTGCGCTGTTGATGGCCGACCTCGAGCGCGTCGAGCGCAACGACGTCGGCCGCGTCCGCGAATGGCTGGCGCGCGCGGTGCACGCCCCGCCCAACCCGGCCTGGACCGCCGACGGCCACGTCTCCGATCGCTGGCTGCCGGCGTCGCCGGTGACCGGGCGGCTCGACGCCCTGGAATGGCGAGTGCCAGTAACCGGGGTAGCAAGTGCGCCGGTGATCGAGCCGGAGCCCGCGTCGCCGGCGCCCGCGGAAATCTCTGCTGCGCCGCCGCCGCAAACCCCTGGCTCGCCGGACGCCGAGGTTCTTCCAGATCGCCGCAGCGACGAGCCCCCGGCCAAGCCGGAGCCGAAAGTCGAGGCCAAGCCTGAGCTAAAACCCGAACCGATCATCCCGCTCATCCTCGTGCCCGACGATCCCGGACCCGAGGCCGTCGACGAGCACGAGCCGCACGCCGAACAGGACAGCGGCGGCTGGCGGAAGATTTTCGGGTAAGGGGTAGCGTCGCAGTCGCTGCTTGCTTGTTATTAGGGAGCATTCGATGCATTATAGAACATGAACTATACTGCATGAGACTCCACCCCCCGTGCCGCCAGCAAAGTCCAAGACCCGTCAAAAGCTTACGCCCGCCGCGCCGAGCAGCACGGCCGCGGTCGCCGCTTTCCTCGCCGCGATCGGGGGCGAGGTGCGGCGGCAGCGCGCCAAGCGCGGCATGACGCGCCGGCAGTTGGCG
Organism: uncultured Solirubrobacterales bacterium; assembly: GCA_963776185.1. Classification (GTDB taxonomy): domain Bacteria; phylum Actinomycetota; class Thermoleophilia; order Solirubrobacterales; family Solirubrobacteraceae; genus Palsa-744. Next base: position 46,661 of record CAVZLM010000005.1, on the reverse strand, counting down.
CAGGCCTCGGCAACTTCGGAACGCTATCTGGCGCAGATCGAAAGCGGCGCCGGCAATCCGTCGGCGAGCGTGCTCCGCGCCATCGCGCAAGCGCTCGATCTGCCGGCTGCCGCGCTGCTGCCGGCTAGCGGTGTACGCACCGCGGCGCTCGACGCGGTGCTCGATCTTGTCGCGCAGGCGCCGGCAGCCGAGCTTCCCGAACTCGCCAAGCTGATCGAGGCGCGCGTTGCGCGCGCCGCCGGCGCCGACCGGGCGCGGCGCATCGCGCTCATTGGCCTGCGCGGCGCCGGCAAGTCGACGCTCGGCCGCATGCTGGCGCAGCATCTCGGCTGGCCGTTCATCGAGCTCGACCGCGTCGTCGAGGAGGATTACGGCGCCAGCATTCCCGATCTGATCGAGATGGCCGGCACCGCCACGTTCCGCCGCCATGAGCGAAGCGCGCTCGAGCGCGTCGTCGCCAGCGCACGAGGCCGCCGTCATCACCACCGCGGGCGGCATCGTCGCCGACGCCGAGACCTACGCGCTCCTGCTGCGCCGCAGCCACACCGTCTGGATCAAGGCGCGGCCGGAAGATCACATGAGCCGGGTGATGGCGCAGGGCGATTTCCGGCCGATGGCGGCGAACCGCGCGGCGATGGCCGATCTCGTCGCGATCCTCGAAGCGCGCCGCGCCGATTATGCCCGCGCCGAAGCCGAGGTCGACACCTCCGGCGCGGCGCTGGAGCAGAGTTTTGCCGAGCTGTTGCGGGTTGTGACCGCGTTGCTCGGGCCGCAAGCGTGAGCGTCATGATGCTTGCCGATTCCGGCTTTCTCGATCTGCCGCCGCTGCGGCTCGAATTCCGCATGATCGGGCCGCGGCCCGACGCGGCGCCCACTGTCGTGATGCTGCACGAAGGTCTCGGCAGCGCCGCAGCCTGGGGCTCGTTTCCCGATCAGATTGCCGCCGCGACCGGCGCCGGCGTGTTCGTCTATTCGCGCGCCGGCTACGGCCGGTCGAGCCCCGGTGCGCTGCTGCGTTCGACTGCTTTCATGGAGGAAGAGGCGATCGAGGTGCTGCCGCGCGTGCTGGCGGCAATCGGTTTCCGGCGCGGCCTTCTGCTCGGCCACAGCGACGGCGCCTCGATCGCGACCATCTATGCCGGCGGCGTGCAGGACCATCGCGTGCGCGGCCTGGTTTTGATTGCGCCGCATTTCTTCACCGAGGAAATCGGGCTCGCCGAGATCCGCCGCGCGCGCAAATCTTTTGAATCCGGCGGCTTGCGCGACAGGCTCAAACCCTGGCACGCCGACGTCGATGGCGCCTTCCGCTCCTGGAACGAGCCGTGGCTGCAGCCGGGTATGCTCCAGTGGGATATCACTGAAGCGCTCGGCTACATCCGCGTGCCGATCCTGATCGTGCAGGGCGAGGACGACCAGTTCGGCACGCGAAAGCAAATCGAGGTAGCGCAGCGCGAGTGCTACTGCCCGGTCGAAACTTTGCTGCTGCCCGGCGTGCGCCACGTGCCGCAGCGCGAGGCCCCGGAGCTGACGCTCAACGCCGTCGTCGACTTCATCAATCGGCTGTTGCGCGACCACCGCGAAGGCGAGCGGACGATCGATTCCGGGGTTGCCGTCTCATGAATTATAGTGCATATAAACACCTGCCGTATTGCAGGTATGCACTATAATACATTATCGCGACCAGGCCGGGACGACCGTTATGGGCGATGCCGATCTTGCGACACTGCATCCTTTGGCGAACGGCCAACAACGGATCGATTTCCAGACTGAGCCGTCGCGCTATCGGCATTGGAAGCTTGCCATCGATGGTGACGTCGCAACGCTGACGATGGACGTCGACGAAAAAGCCGGGCTGTTCGACGGCTACGAGCTGAAACTGAATTCCTACGATCTCGGCGTCGACATCGAGCTGGCCGACGCCATCGACCGGCTGCGTTTCGAATATCCGCAAGCGCGCGTCGTGGTGCTGCGCTCGGGGAAGCCCGCGGGTGTTTTGCGCCGGCGCCAATATCCGCATGCTGGCCGGCGCAAGCCACGCCCACAAGGTCAATTTCTGCAAATTCACCAACGAGACCCGCAACGGCATCGAAGACTTGAGCGCGAACTCCGGCGTCAAATCGATCTGCGCCATCAACGGCACCGCGGCCGGCGGTGGCTACGAATTGGCGCTCGCCACCGATCATATCATGCTGATCGACGATGGTTCGGCCGCGGTGTCGCTGCCGGAGCTGCCGCTGCTCGCGGTGCTGCCCGGCACCGGCGGGCTGACGCGGGTGTCCGACAAGCGCAAAGTGCGCCGCGACCATGCCGACGTGTTCTGCACCACCGAGGAAGGCGTCAAAGGCAAGCGCGCGGCCGAGTGGCGGCTGGTCGACGACGTGGTGCCGGGTTCTAAATTCGACGAGCAGATCGCCGCGCGGACCAGGGAATTGGCCGCCAAGTCTTCGCGCAACAGTACGAGTGAGGGAATCAAACTGACGCCGCTGGCGCGGACCTTCGCGCCGGACAGCGTCGCATATGGCGCGGTCACAGTCGAATTCGCCCGTGCCGAACGCATCGCCACCGTGACTGTGCGCGGCCCCGCGGCGCCGCCGCCAGCTTCGGCCGACGCCATGCTGGCGCTCGGCGCCGATTTCTGGCCGCTCGTCCTGGCGCGCGAGCTCGACGACGCCATCCTGCATATCCGGCTCAATGAGCTTGATGTTGCGGCGATCGTCTTCAAGTCGTCCGGCGACCCGGCCCAGGTGCTGGCCTACGACCGTTTCCTCGACGCCAATCAATCGCACTGGCTGGCGCGCGAAATCCGGCTGTTATGGAAGCGCGTGCTCAAGCGCGTCGATCTCACCTCGCGCTCGCTGGTGACGCTGGTCGAGCCCGGCTCTTGTTTCGCCGGCACGCTCGCCGAGCTGCCGTTTGCCAGCGACCGCTCCTACATGCTGGTCGGGCTGCGCGATGGTGACAACAAGCCGCCGGCAGCACTCGCGCTGACTGACGCAAATTTCGGCGCCTATCCGATGGCGAACGGGCTGACGCGGCTCGCATCCCGCTTCCTGGCAAATCCGGCCGATCTCGACACGGTGAAAGCCGAGCGTGGGAAAATGCTCGACGCCGAACGCGCGCAAAAACTCGGCCTCGTCACTTTCGCGCCCGACGACATCGACTGGGACGACGAGGTGCGGGTATTTCTCGAAGAGCGCGCAAGCTTCTCGCCCGACGCGCTCACCGGCCTCGAAGCCAATCTGCGCTTCGCCGGGCCGGAGACCATGGAATCGAAAATCTTCGCGCGGCTGACGGCGTGGCAGAACTGGATTTTTCAGCGCCCCAACGCCATCGGCGAGGACGGCGCGCTCAAGCGCTACGGCACCGGCCAGAAGCCGGTGTTCGACACCAGGAGAGTGTGAAGAGGGAATTCACCTCTCCCCGCTGCGCGGGGAGAGCGACTGTCTTAGTGGTCAAGCGTTTTTTGGCTGCCATGGCCGTTTGTCTCGCAGGATAGCGTTGAGGATGGTGAGGAGCTTTCGGGCTACGGCGATGAGAGCGACGAGTTTAGGCTTGCCTGCTGCGACCAGCTTGTCGCGGAATTGTTTGAGGACCGGATTGTGACGGGCGGCAACCATGGCGGCCATGTACAACGCGCTGCGGACGGACTTGCGGCCGCCGCCGATGAAGCTTTTGCCACGCCACTGGCCGGACTGTCGGGTCCACGGCGCAAGGCCGACAAGCGCGGCAACCTTGCGGCGATCAAGCGAGCCCAATTCCGGCAATTGGGCGATCAGGGTACGGGCGATGACCGATCCGACACCAGGAACGGAGGCCAGCAGATCCTCCTTCTCGGCCCACACCGGGGAGCCCCGCACATGATCGTCGATCTCGCCGTCGAGCTCGGCCAACTCCTTCTCCAGCGCCTTGCGCAGCCGCGCAATGCTTTTCTGCAAACGCTTGTTGGTCAGGCGCCGTTGACGCTGACCTTCGGCCACCATCATGTCGATGATCTGGCGCCGCCGCGCCACCAGATCGGCGAGCAATCGGGTAGCCTCGTTGGGCAGCGGTCGCGGTGTTGCCTGGGTGGCTTCGACAAAATGCGCAATCACCGCCGCGTCGATCGGATCGGTCTTGGCCCTTTTGCCGAGCGCCTGGGCAAACGCCCGCACCTGTGCCGGATTGACCACGATCACCGGCAGCTCTGCCGCCGCCAGGCCCGCTGCGACGACGGTCTCAAAACCGCCGGTAGCTTCTATAGCGACGACGCGCGGCTCAAGCTCATGCAGTCGCTTCGTCAGTTGCTCGATACCCGCACCGCTACGGGCGACGACAAAACTCTCACCGCTCGGACGCACGCAAATATCCAAGCGGTCCTTGGCAACATCGATACCAACCACGATGGCGTCCATCTGATCCCTTCCTTGCGCAAACGGGCTCGCTGTGCGGCCCAAGCGACTGTTCGGGTTCGATGGAACGACAGGCGAAGACCCTGGCTCTCCCACGGGCTTGGTGTCCCTAGGTCGGGGCGGTCTCACGCCTGCCACCGCGCCAGCTACTCTAACCCGGGCGGCGATTCGAAAGTTACAAGGTCGAGCGAAGCGAGGGTGAGGGGGCCTCACCGCGATTCTGAGCCAAGCGGCGAAGCCCCCTCACCCCACCCTCTCCCCGCACGCAGGGAGAGGGAGACGTTCTACGGAGCGCGAAAGAGGAACACCCATGGACATCGAGACCGTCGACTACTCCACCAAAATTCCAAACAACGTCAATCTCGCCGAAGATCGCCAGGTGCTGCGCGCGCTGGAAAGCTGGCATCCCGGCTATATCGACTGGTGGAAGGACATGGGGCCGGAAGGATTTCAGGAAGCGCTGGTCTATCTGCGCACTGCGGTCTCGGTCGATCCGAAGGGCTGGGCGAAATTCGATTACGTCAAAATGCCCGATTACCGCTGGGGCATCCTGCTGGCGCCGCAAGAGGAAGGCCGCAAAATCCCGTTCGGCCGCCATTACGGCGAGCCGGCCTGGCAGGATATTCCCGGCGAATATCGCGCCATGCTGCGCCGCCTGATCGTCATCCAGGGCGACACCGAGCCGGCTTCGGTCGAACAGCAACGCCATCTCGGCAAGACCGCGCCGTCGCTCTACGACCTGCGCAACGTGTTCCAGGTCAATGTCGAGGAAGGCCGCCATCTGTGGGCGATGGTTTATCTGCTGCAGAAATATTTCGGCCGCGACGGCCGCGAGGAAGCCGCCGAACTGTTGCAGCGCCGCTCCGGCGATGCCGACAAGCCGCGCATGCTCGGCGCTTTTAACGAGACGACACCGGACTGGCTGTCGTTCCACATGTTCACCTTCTTCACCGACCGTGACGGCAAGATGCAATTGGAGAGCCTTGCCCAATCCGGTTTCGATCCGCTGTCGCGCACCTGCCGCTTCATGCTGACCGAAGAGGCGCATCACATGTTCGTCGGCGAGACCGGCGTCGGCCGCACCATCCAGCGCACCTGCGAGGCGATGCAAACCGCCGGCATCGACGACCCGAACGCCATCGAGAAGGTGCGCGCGCTCGGCGTCATCGACCTACCGACGATGCAGAAGAAGCTCAATCTGCATTACACGCTGTCGCTCGATCTGTTCGGCTCGGAAGTTTCGACCAATGCCGCCAACACCTTCACCGCCGGACTCAAGGGCCGCTTCCAGGAGACCAAGATCGACGACGATCACCGGCTCGAACATGCGACCTATCCGGTGCTCAAACTTATCGACGGCGCGATCAGGCGGGTCGACGAGCCGGCGCTGACCGCGATCAATATGCGGCTGCGCGACGATTACACCGCCGACTGCCAGCGCGGGCTCGACCGCTGGAACAAGATCATCGACAAGACCGGCGTCGCCTTCCGGCTCGAACTGCCGCATGTCGGCTTCCACCGCCAGATCGGCGAGTTCAAGGACGTCCATGTGTCGCCGGCGGGCGCGCTCATCGATGAGGCGACCTGGAACCGCGACAAGAGCCAATGGCTGCCGTCCAAGGACGACGGCGATTTCATCGGCAGCCTGATGAGGCCGGTCATCGAGCCGGGCCAATTCGCCGGCTGGATCGCCCCACCGCGCATCGGCATCGACAACAAGCCGGGCGATTTCGAATACGTGAAGATCGCGGCGTGACGTCATTCCGGGCTCGCTACGCGGGCCGGAATGACCACCCCGACCACGATGGTTAATCGGGTCTTAACCTCGCCCTCCTATGCTATGCCACCGGTGATGCGGCGGGCGGCCCCGCTGTTGACTGATGTACAGGATGACCCGCGAGTCTGCCCCACTCCGTAATGGCGCCGAAGCTGCGCGCCTTGTTCGCGCGCCGAACAGCGCTCGCCGTTCGTGCGTACGCGCGAGCTCATCGGCGATACGCCGCCCGGCAAGCCGCCGATCAGTCTCGCCGTCGGCGAGCCGCAGCATCCGATTCCGGCTTTCGTCGGGCCGGTGATCGCCGCCCATGTCGCCGAATTCGGCCGCTATCCCGGCCAACAAGGGGCTCGACGAATTCGGCGGCGCCGTCGCCGGATGGCTCGGCCGCCGCTACCGGCTGGCGCGGCCGGTCGATCCGGCAAGCGAAGTGCTGGTGCTCAACGGCACCCGCGAAGGACTGTTTCTCGCAGCGCTTGCCGCCAAGAATTGGGTCGCGCCGCGCCACGGCCCGCCGGCCGTGCTCATTCCCAATCCGTTTTATGCCGCTTACGCCGCCGGCGCGATCGGCGCCGATTGCGAGCCGGTCTATCTGCCGACGACGCGCGAGACCGGATTCCTGCCGGACCTCGATGCGCTCGACGAGGAGCTGCTGGCGCGCACGGTCGCGTTCTATATCGCCTCGCCGTCCAACCCGCAGGGCGCGGTCGCCGATCTCGCCTATCTCGAAAAGCTCACCGCGCTGGCGCGGCGTTTCGGCTTTTTGATTTTCTCCGACGAATGCTATTGCGAGATTTACAGCGATCGTCCGCCGCACGGCATGCTCGAAGCGGCGGGGGCGGATTTCGCCAACGTCGCCGTCTTCCATTCGCTGTCCAAGCGCTCGAGCCTGCCCGGCTTGCGTATCGGCTTTGCCGCGGGCGACCGCACCTTCATGCGGACCTATCTGGAACTGCGCAATGTCGCCGCGCCGATGGTGCCGACGCCGATGCAGCATGTCGCCATCGCCGCCTACAACGACGAAAAGCACGTCGACGAGAACCGGCGGCTCTACCGCGAGAAGTTCGATCTCGCCGACCAGATCGTCGGCGACCGTTACGGCTATCGCCGTCCCGCCGGCGGATTTTTTCTCTGGCTCGACGTGTCGGCGCAGGGCGGCAGCGAAGCGGCGACGCTGCGGCTGTGGCGCGAGGCGGGACTTCGTGTCGTGCCGGGGCGATATCTGGCGCGCGAACAGGCCGACGGCTGCAATCCCGGCGCCGATTATATCCGCGTCGCCATGGTGCATAACAACGAGATCACCGCCGAGGCGATGCATCGCCTCGTGGCGGTGCTTGGCTGAGCAGATGATGACCCCATCGAATATTTCATCGTCATTGCGAGCCGGAGGCGAAGCAATCCAGGGGCCGTTAGCACCGACTCTGGATTGCTTCGTCGCTAACGCTCCTCGCAATGACGAGATTGAGCGCAGCCATGTCGATGATCGACCGCAGCCTTGACGGAATGGCTCATCTGTCCGGCCAGCTCGGCGTCATTTTGCAGCGCCGGCTGCGCGAGCTCGGCGGCGTGGCGCTGATCAGCCTCACCATGATGGCGGCGCTCGCGCTTGCCACCTGGTCGGTGCAGGATCCGTCGCTGAGCCACGCCACCGACGCGCCGGTGCACAATCTGCTCGGCATGCCCGGCGCGATCGCCGCCGACCTGATGATGCAGCTGTTGGGCCTCGGCGCGCTGGCGTTGTTGTTGCCGATCGCGGTGTGGGGCTATCGGCTGCTCGGCCACCGGCACCTCAGCCACGAGCGGCTGCGCGTGCTGCTGTGGCTCGCCGGCGCGGTGCTGACCGCCGGTTTCGCATCCTGCCTGCCGAACAGCGCGCGCTGGCCGCTGCCGTCCGGGCTCGGCGGCGTCATCGGCGACGCCGTGCTGCGCCTGCCGGTCTATGTGCTGCACGCGCCGCTGTCCGGAACGCACCGGCTCGCCGCCGCCATCGTGCTCGGCGTCGCCGCGCTTTTCACCTTCGCCGGCGCCGCCGGCATTCTCTGGCGCGATGCCGACGGCGAGGATGAGGACGACGAAGAAGCCGACGAACCGGCCGAGGACAATGACAGCGGCTGGATATCGCTCGGCTATTTGGCGCATTCCCTGTTGAGCTTCCGCGCCCGGCTGGCGCGGCTGTTCCGCGGCCGGCAGCGGACGCCGCTGCCGTCGCGCGACGACGTCGCGATGCCGCGCCGGCGCGTCGAGCCGCGCTTCGAGAATGCCGCAGCGCACGACGTCGATGGGAACGAGACGGAAGACGACGAGACCGAAGCCGCGCCGCGCGCGCGTAAGCCGCGCGCGCCGAAACGCCGCGCCGGTCGAGCGGCGGTTACGTCCTGCCGCCGCTCGAATTGCTCACGCCGCCGAGCAAAGTCGGGCGCGCCACCGTCAGCTCCGAAATCCTTGCAGGAAAATGCCACCGCGCTCGAAGGCGTGCTCGGCGATTTCGGCGTGCGCGGCGAGATCATCAATGCGCGGCCGGGCCCGGTGGTGACGCTCTACGAGCTGGAACCGGCGCCGGGCATAAAATCGTCGCGCGTCATCAGCCTCGCCGACGACATCGCCCGCTCGATGAGCGCGCTGTCGGCGCGCGTCGCCGTGGTGTCGGGACGCAACGCCATCGGCATCGAACTGCCGAATCCGACGCGCGAGAAGGTCTATCTGCGCGAACTGCTCGCCTCGCGCGATTATGCCGAGAGCGCCGCGCGGCTGCCGCTCTGCCTCGGCAAGGCGATCGGCGGCGAAGCGGTTCTGGTCGATCTGCAGCGCATGCCGCATCTGCTGATCGCCGGCACCACCGGCTCCGGCAAATCGGTCGCCATCAACACCATGATCCTCAGCCTGGTCTACCGGCTGCAGCCGGATCAATGCCGGCTGATCATGGTCGATCCGAAAATGCTGGAGCTGTCCGTCTATGACGGCATCCCGCATCTGCTCACGCCCGTCGTCACCGATCCGAAAAAGGCGGTGGTCGCGCTCAAATGGGCGGTGCGCGAGATGGAGGAGCGCTACAAGAAAATGTCGAAGCTCGGCGTGCGCAATATCGACGGCTACAACGCGCGCGTCGCCGAGGCCAAGAGCAAGGGCGAAAAGCTCAGCCGCACCGTGCACACCGGCTACAATCGCGAGAGCGGCCAGGCGATCTACGAGAACGAGGAGCTCGATCTCGAGCCGCTGCCCTACATCGTCGTCATCGTCGACGAAATGGCCGACCTGATGATGGTCGCCGGCAAGGACATCGAAGGCGCGGTGCAGCGGCTGGCGCAGATGGCGCGCGCCGCCGGCCTGCACGTGATCCTGGCGACGCAGCGGCCGTCGGTCGATGTCATCACCGGCACGATCAAGGCCAATTTCCCGACCCGCATCTCGTTCCAGGTCACCTCGAAGATCGACAGCCGCACCATTTTGGGCGAACAGGGCGCCGAGCAGCTGCTCGGCCAGGGCGACATGCTTTACATGGCCGGCGGCGGCCGCATCAGCCGCGTGCACGGACCGTTCGTCTCCGACGAAGAGGTCGAGAAGGTGGTGCGCCACCTCAAATCGCAAGGCACGCCGGAATATCTCGAAGCCGTCACCGCCGAGGAGCCGCACGACGAGGATGGCAATCCGATCTTCGATGCAACCGCCATGGGCGGCGCCGAGGGCGGCGACCTCTACCAGCAGGCGGTGCAAATCGTCACGCGCGACCGCAAGGCTTCCACGAGCTACATCCAGCGCCGGCTGCAGATCGGCTATAACCGCGCCGCCTCGCTGATGGAGCGCATGGAACAGGAAGGCATCGTCGGCCAGCCCAATCACGCCGGCAAGCGGGAAATTCTGGTCGAGGGCGCCGACGATGACGCTATTGAGAATCGGGCGTTCGGGCCTTAAGCCAAGAAGAGTGGCCGCGAATTCGCCATACCGGGCGTCTAGCGGATTGTGTTAGTCGCGGGCGTGCTTTATGTTAGTCGCGCGGGTGCTTAAAGATGCATCATTCGGGTGCATCGACTGGGCGCAATGGCGGGAGAGGGATATGGCGGGAAGCGGCTTGGCTAAACTCGGCCCGGCGATCGTGATCGTGGCGTTGATGTGCGGGCTCAGCACGGTCAGGCCGGCGACCGCATATGCCGAGAACGTGCCGCTGCCGACGCCGGCGCCGTTGCCGAAAACCGGCGTCGCTCCGTCACCTGCCGCAATCGACAGCATTCCGCTGCCTCCCGCGCCGATACCGCAGGCGCCTATCGCCCCAGGCATCGCAAGGCGTCCACGCCCCGGGTTTCTTCCCGTTTTCCAATAACGGCTCGTCGAACCAGGCGACCGCGTTCGACAACAAGCAGCGCGCGCTGCTCGACCGCATCAGCCTGTATCTGTCGAGCCTCCAGACCATGGTCGGGAATTTCGTCCAGATCGGACCCGACGGCGGACGAACGCAGGGAACATTCTATCTGCAAAAGCCCGGCCGCGTGCGTTTCGAGTACAATCCGCCGAGCCCGATCGACATCATCGCCGACGGCTCCTCGGTCGTCGTGCGCGACCGCAAGCTCGCGACGCAGGATCTCTATCCGCTGTCGGAGACCCCGCTGCGTTATCTGCTCGCCGACCGTATCGATCTGCTTCGCGACACCGACGTCGTCAGCGTCACATCCGACGATACTTTCGACACCGTCACCATCGAGCAGAAGCAATTGATGATCGGCACCGACAAGCTGATGATCATGTTCGACGCCAAGGATCTCACGCTCAAGCAGTGGACGGTCACCGATCCGCAAGGCTTCGACACCACGGTCGCGGTCTACAATCTCGACACCACGAAAAAGCCCGATCCGGACCTGTTCGTCATCAACTATCAGGGCAATCAGGGCAGCATCAGCAATCAGTAGCCGGTAATCAGCGGTCAGTAATCGGATAGCAGTTGGCTCGTTCGCCGTTCAACGTTTATATGCCGCGCGAACTGATTACCGATCGCTAAAATGAAGTTCAGACTGACAACCTGGAACATCAATTCGGTGCGGCTGCGCATCGATCTGGTCGCCAAATTCATCAAGGCGGTCCGTCCCGACGTACTTTGCCTGCAAGAGACCAAATGTCCGGACGACGCTTTTCCGCGCAAGCGCTTCAAGCGGCTCGGCTACGATCACGTCGCGCTCAACGGCCAGAAGGGCTATCACGGCGTCGTCGTGCTGTCGCGACTGCCGTTCGAAAGCTTCAATATCCAGAGCTTCTGCGGCAAGACCGACTGCCGCCACGTCTCCGCGGTGTTCGGCGAGCGCGCCGGACTGCGCGACCCGATCACCGTGCATAATTTCTACGTTCCGGCCGGCGGCGACATTCCCGATCCGGCGGTCAATCCGAAATTCGCCCACAAGCTCGCCTTTCTCGACGAGATGCGCGACTGCGCGACGTTGCGGCCGGCGCCGTCCGCGCGCGCGATCCTGGTCGGCGACCTCAACGTCGCGCCGCTCGAACACGACGTCTGGAGCCACAAACAGATGCTGCGCGTCGTGTCGCACACGCCGATCGAATGCGAGAAACTTCACGCGCGCGCGGGCGCCGGCGGCTGGATCGACAGCATGCGCCGGCTCACGCCGGAGCCGGCCAAGCTCTACACGTGGTGGAGCTATCGCGCCGCCGGACTGGCGCGCCGCCGACCGCGGCCGCCGTCTCGATCACATCTGGACCTCGCCGATGCGCTCGCCGACCGCGTCTCGGCATCGCGATCGCCAAGGATTATCGCGGCGCGGCGCGGCCCTCCGACCACGTGCCGGTGACGGCGACGCCTGGAGCTCTACCCGGATCGCGGTCCCGGTATCGCGGGCCAGCACGGCGCGCACATTCTCCATCTCGCGGGCCCATTGATCGGCGCGTGCCGCGATCAGCTCGCGCAGCCGCTGCGCGGCCTCCGGATAGCTGTCCAGCATGTGCAGAAACATGGCGCGCGAGATGCGCAGCACGATGGAGTCTTCGCGCGCGACCGCCGTGGCCGGCCGCTGCGTTTGCGACGAGCAGCGCGGCTTCGCCGAGCAACGCGCCCGGCTCGGCGACGACCTCGGTGTCGGCGGCGCGTTCCGGCTTGAGCGCAAACGAGCCGTGTTGGACGACGTAGGCGCAGTCGGCGGCCTCGCCGGTCGCGAACAGCATTTGGCCGGCTTCGACCGAATAGGCCTCGGCGCCGATGGCGAGGATGCGCAAGGCCGGAGCGCCGAGGCGGCGCAGAACCGGCACCTGGCTCAGAAACGCAATGTCATCCTCGATGGTCATACCGTTCCGCGGTCTGGGCGCAAAATCATGCTGCCAACTTATGGTAGCGATCATGGCACCAGCTTATAGCCGCCGGCTTCGGTGACCAGGATAGCGGGCGTGGCGGCGTCTTTTTCGATCTTCTGCCGCAAGCGATAAATGTGCGTCTCCAGCGTGTGCGTGGTGACGCCGGAATTGTAGCCCCAGACTTCCTGCAGCAGCGTCTCGCGCGACACCGGGCGCTGACCGGCGCGATAGAGATAGCGCAGGATCGAGGTTTCCTTTTCGGTCAGCCGCACCTTGTTGCCCTTGGGATTGAGCAAAAGCTTGGAGCTGGGCCGGAACGTATAGGGGCCGATGGTGAAGACGGCGTCCTCGCTCGCTTCGTGCTGGCGCAGCTGAGCGCGGATGCGCGCCAGCAGCACGGCGAAGCGAAACGGCTTGGTCACGTAATCGTTGGCGCCCGACTCGAGGCCGAGGATCGTATCGGAATCGGTGTCGTGGCCGGTGAGCATGATGATCGGCGCCTTAAAGCCGTTCTTGCGCAGGATGCGCACCGCTTCGCGGCCGTCGATATCCGGCAGCCCCACATCCATGAGGACAAGGTCGATCTGTCCGGTCTTGGCCGCCTGCACGCCTTTGCTGCCGGTGTCGACGGCTTCGGCCTCGAACTCCTCGTGCAGCGACAGCTGCTCGGTCAGCGCGTCGCGCAGCTCGGCATCGTCGTCGACAATAAGAATCTTCCGCGTATTCGGCATGAAACTCCGGACCCCGCCGCCGCTGTGTCGCGCCGCATGGCGCGAAGTGCAAAAATCAAGGATACAGGAGCAGGCACCGATTGGGAATCCAAGGGGTCGGGATGCGACGAACCTCGTTTCGCTTCATTCGCATCCATGCCCGGCCGGGACGGCGCACGCAAGGTTGGCTCTTTTCCGGCTCGAAGGCCGCTAGACCGTCGCCGGTGGCCCTAGGTCGCAGCGGGATCAAGGCATTAAAGCGCGAGGGCGACGGCGGCACACCGGGGGGCCGGTTTCACCCGGTGCGCCTGTGGTGGCGGCCCGATCGCCTGCCGCGACCCCGAAGTCTGCTGCCGATGCGACGGATCGGCCGCAACGACGCTTGGTGCGAGGACCCCTCGGACCGCCGCTACAACCGTCCGTTCCGGCGGTCGGCCAATGAACCAGGCGACCGGCTATGCCGGGATGACGCGCTCTACGACCTGATCGTCGAAATCGACCACAATACCAGGCCGCGCGTCGCCGGCCGGGGCAGCGCCGTATTCATCCATGTCGCACGGGATGGATTTGCGCCAACCGCGGGCTGTGTCGGCCTGCGGCGGAACGAGTTGTTGCAACTGCTTCGGTTTTTGTCGCCGAAGACACAAATCATGGTTCACTTCTAACCGGCGCCCGTGCGCCAAAGATCGCGGTGCCGACACGCACATGGGTGGCGCCGAACGCAATCGCCGTCGGAAAATCGGCGCTCATGCCCATCGACAGAAATTGCAGGCCATTGCGGCGGGCGATTTTGGCCGTGAGCGCAAAATGCGGCGCCGGCGCTTCATCGTGCGGGGGTATGCACATCAGGCCGGAAATAACCAGCCCGTAACGATCGCGACAGGCCGCGAGGAAGGCGTCAGCCTCCTCCGGAAGCACCCCGGACTTCTGCGCTTCGGCGCCGCTATTGATTTCCGCGAAAAGGCGCGGACGGCGATTCTGTTTGGCGATCTCCCTGGCCAGCGCCTCGGCCAGGCTTGCCCGATCGACCGAATGGATGGCGTCGAACAGCGCCACGGCATCCTTGGCTTTGTTCGATTGCAGCGACCCGACCAAGTGCAGTTCAATCGTTGGATGGCGCGCGATCAGCGGCGGCCATTTGGTTTTCGCTTCCTGGACGCGGTTTTCGCCGAACACCCGCTGGCCGGCGGCGATGACGGGCTCAATCGCCTCGGCACCGAATGTCTTCGACACCGCCACCAGCGTAACGCCGGCGGGATCGCGTCCAGCCTCGCGGCAGGCCCGCGCGATTTCCCCGCGCACCGACGTAATGGCGTCCTGCCTGTCCATGGTTTCCATATGGTCAACGATAGCGTGAAGCAGTTTAGCGATCGCGCGAGGCGCATTTTTACGCGTATCCGCTAGTTTTTGGAACCGGGGCGGGAACAGCATCATGCCGGGCGACCAAGCAAAAACGCAGACCGCATCGCGACGGAACAAGCCGTTTCTGAGCATTCGTGCCCGGCTGCTCGTGCTCGCCCTCCTGGCAATCGCTCCGCTGATGGTCGAGCGCGTCCACGGACTTGAATCGGCGCGCGCCGCGCGCACCGAGCGCGCCAACGCCGATGTGATCGACATGGCCCGACGCGGCGTCGAGTCACAACGCGACATCATTTCCTCGATCCGCGCGGTCCTCCAGATCGTCTCGCGCGTCTTTGCCGAAGTCCCGATCGATCGGTCCAACTGCAAGAAATATATGGCCGACCTGACGAGCAAGATTCCCTGGATCCGCGACCTCTCCGTGGCCTCGCCCGACGGGCGCATCACGTGCTCGACCGAACCTGCCGGCAATCGGTCTGAACGTTTCAGATCGTCCGCACTTTCAGAATGCTCTGCATTCGCACGAATTTGCACTCAGCAATTATCTGATCAATCGGCTCAATCAGGTGCCAAGCCTGGTCGCCACCCTTCCCGTCATCGCCGACGACGGCACCGTCAAAGGGGTCGTGCTCGCGGTGATCAACCTGCAATGGATCGGCGACCTGGCGTCGAGCGCCGCGCAGCAGTCCGGCGCCTCGGTAATGCTGCTCGACGGCAAAGGCACGCTGGTTGCGAGCTCCGCCGACCAGCAGCGCTTCATCGGCAAGCAGTTCGCCGGGCATGCCCTGGCGCAGGAGATGCTCGCCAACGACGAAGGCACGGTGACGGCGACCGGATTCGACGGCGTGCGTCGCATCTTCGCCTATGTCCGCGTGCCATGGACGCAACGCGCGGCTGGCGGTCGGCCTCGACGAAAGTGCGGTGCATAGCGGCATCGACAGCAAGATCGATTTTGCCTACCTGCAGCTTTTCCTGTTCGGCATGTTCGTCGTCCTGTTGGCCTGGTTCGGCGGCGAACAGCTGGTGGTGAAGCCGATCCGATCCTTGGTGCGCACCGCGGCGCGGTTCGGGCGCGGCGATCTGCACGTGCGCGCCTCACAGGAGCCGTGGGTCGCCGAATTCGCGCCGCTGGCCGCCGCGCTCGACGACATGGCGGCCAAGCTCGCGGCGCGCGAAGAGGAACTGCAGATCGCCAATGAGCACCTCGAGGAGCTGGCGAGCCTCGATGGTTTGAGCGGGCTTGCCAACCGGCGCGGCTTCGACCGCGAGATCGAGCGGGAATGGCATCGCGCCGGCGAGAAGTGCGCGCCGCTGGCGCTGATGATGGTCGACATCGACCACTTCAAGCTGTTCAACGATCGTTATGGCCATGTCGCCGGCGACACCTGTCTGCGTGCGGTCGGCGAGACGCTGTCGCTGGTGACGCTCGACGAGGCGGTGCTGGTCGCCCGCTACGGCGGCGAGGAGTTTGCGCTGCTGCTGCCCGGCCTCGACCTCGAACGGGCCGGCGCGATCGCCGAAGAGGCGCGGAAAGCCGTCGAAGACCTGCAGATCAATCATGCGGAATCGCCGTGCAGCTATGTCACCGTCAGCATCGGGGTCGAGTCCGTCATTCCCGACAAGTTTCAATCGACCGCCGATCTCATCGAGTCGGCCGACACCGCGCTCTATGCCGCGAAGCGCCGCGGCCGCAATAACGTCGTCGCGCATGTTCGCCAGCTGTTGCGTGCGGCGTCCTGAAGCGGCGCCGGCACGTCAGCTTTTGCGGCTTCCGCTCCTCGGCGGCTTCCTCCGTGACGCGGTCTTGTGCTTTTTCTCGGGCGGCGCCCAGATCATGCCCTCGAGCTTCATGCCGTCGGGATCGGTGAAATAGACGGCGTAATAATTGCGGCCGTAATACTCGCCGGGCGGATCGACGACGGTCATGCCGTTGTCTTCAAGGAAAGCGCCCAGCGCATCGACGGCCTTGCGGCTCGAGAGCTCGAACGCATAGTGATGAAATCCGATGTCGCCCTTGCGGTATTTATGCTTCTTGCCTTGCGCATCCGCAGCCGCGATCCACAACAGCGTCTTGCCGTTGCTCCACCCGGCCATGTCGCCATAGTCGTGCTTCAGCTTGAAGCCGAGGAACTTTAGCAGCTTGCCGTAAAACGCCTTGGAGCGGGCGAAGTCGCCGACGCTTAAGACCAGATGGTCGATCCCGACGACGCGCGGCATGGCAGTGTCCTCCTGCGGGCGGGTTGCTCTAGGCCGGGCTGCGGCGGTAGATAGCAGCGGCCATGTCAAACGTCATATCAACCGCCGTGCCCGCCACTCTGTTCGACAAAATCTGGGACTTTCACTGCGTCGGCCAGCGCGCCGACGGCCGCGATCTCATCTATATCGATCGCCACGTGCTGCACGAATTGCACGCCCATCATGCCTTTGCGCAGCTGCAAAAGCAGCAGCGCAAAGTGCACCGGCCCGACCTGACCTTCGCGGTGCAGGATCACACCGTGGCGACCAGGCCCGGCCGCGACGACGATACCAACCCCTCGGGCACCGCGTTCATCAAGGCGATGCGCGAGGGCTGCCGCAGCAACGGCATCAGGCTGTTCGATATCGACGATCCCGAGCAAGGCATTTCGCACGTGGTGGCGCCGGAGCTCGGCGTCGTACTGCCGGGCGCGACGCACGCGGTGCCCGACAGCCACGCCAGCACCGTCGGCGGGCTCGGCGCGCTCGCTTTCGGCTGCGGCACCAGCGAGCTTGCGCACATCCTGGTCACCCAGGTGATGGCGCTCAAACGCCCCAAGCGCATGCGCGTGCGGCTCGACGGCGCTCTCGGGTCTCATATCAACGCGAAAGACATCGCTTTGCGGCTCATCGCGGAACTCGGCGTGGCGGGGGCGCGCGGTTATGTCGTGGAATATGCCGGCGTAGCGGTGCGCACCATGCCGATCGAACAGCGCATGACGCTGTGCAACCTCAATATCGAAATGGGCGGCCGCTCCGGCTTCGTCGCGCCCGACGAGGCGACCTTCGCCTGGCTTGCAGGCCGCCCCTACGCGCCGGCGGGCGTGCTTTGGGATTGCGCGCTTGCCTATTGGCGTACGCTCCAAACGGACGACGACGCCGCGTTTGACCGCGAGGTCGTGCTCGATTGCACCGGTCTCGAGCCGCAGATCACATGGGGCACCGATCCGAGCCAAGTCGTCGGCATTTCCGGTCGCGTGCCCGAGCCGGCGGCGGTCGATCCAAGCCGGCGGGCCGCGGCGGAAAGCGCCTTTGCCTATATGGGCCTTGCGCCGGGAACGCCGCTTGCCGGCCTGCCTGTCAATCGCGTCTTCATCGGTTCCTGCACCAACAGCCGGCTGCCGGATTTGCAGACTGCCGCCGCGGTGGTGCGCGGCCGGCGCGTCGCCGACGGCGTCGTCGCCATGGTCGTGCCCGGCTCGTCGAGCGTAAAGCGGCAAGGCCGAAGCGGCCGGGCTCGACCGCGTATTCCGCGACGCCGGTTTCTTCTGGGGCGAATCCGGGTGCTCGATGTGCGCCGGCGGCAATGGCGATCGCGGCCAGCCCGGCGAGCGTTGCGTGTCGACCACCAACCGCAACTTCGAAAACCGGCAAGGGCCGAAAGTGCGCACCCATCTCGCCAGTCCGGCGACCGCAGCGGCCACCGCGATCGCCGGCCGCATCGCCGACGTCCGGCAATTGCTGGCCGGAGCGGCATGATGCAGCCCTTCACCACGTCATACCGGCATCGCCGCGCCGCTTCTCAAAGACGACATCAATACCGACCAGATCGCGCCGATCATGCATTCGCGCAGCCTCAAGGAGGACTACAAGGCGATGCTGTTTCACCGCGCCCGCCACCGCGAGGACGGCAGCGAAAATCCCGATTTCGTGCTCAACAAGCCGCAGTTTCGCGCCGCCCGCATTCTGGTCGACCGGGCACAATTTCGGCGCCGGCTCGTCGCGCGAATCCGCGGTCTGGAGCATGCTGGCCAACGACATTCGTGTCATCGTGGCGAAGAGCTTCGCCGATATCTACCGCGAGAATTGCCTGCAGAACGGCGTGTTGCCGGTGGTGCTCGGCCCGCAAGACGCCGATGCCTTCATCGCCCGCGTCGTCGCCGCCGATGGCGCCGCGCCGTTCACGGTCGATCTGGTGACGCAGCGCATCAGCGGTCCCGGCGGGTCGGACACTGCTTTCGAATTCGCTGCGGCGGATCGTACGCGGCTCCTCGAAGGCCTCGACGATATCGGCATGACGCTCAAGCACATCGACGACATTGTCGGCTGGGAGCGCCGCGCCGCCGCGGCACAGCCGTGGCTGCAGACGGCACAGGACGGCCGGTAATCGGCACAGCGTGAAAAGGGAGATCGCGCGATGAGCGTGCGCAAGAAATTCCGGGCGATCATGGCGGGCAAGCGGCTGGTGCTGATGCCCGGCGCCTATGACGCGCTGTCGGCGCGTATCATGGCCGCCGAAGGTTTCGAGGCGCTGTGCGCCGGCGGCTACGCCGCCATCGGCTCGATGTTGGCGCAACCCGATACCGGCCAGTCGAACATGCGCGATTACGCCGATCATTACGGGCGCATCGCCGCCGCCGTCGAAGTACCGGTCTATGTCGACGCCGATACCGGATTCGGCGGCGTCAACAATGTGCGACAGATGGTGCGCGCCTTCGAGGCCGCCGGCCTCGCCGGCATCTTCATCAGCGACCAGGTCTTTCCCAATCGCTGTGGCTACCTGCCCGGAAAGCAGGTGATCCCGGTCGAGCAGATGCTGGCCAAGATCAAAGCAGCGCTCGATGCCCGCCGCGACCCCGATTTCTTCATCGCCGGCCGGACCGATGCCGCGGGCGTCGAAGGCCTCAACGCCGCAATCGGGCGCTGCCAGTTGTTCATGGATGCCGGCGCCGACATGGCAAAGCCGATGGGCGTCGACACCGTCGACGATATCAAGCGCGTCATACGCGAAGTCGGCGGGCCGCATATGGCGACGCTGTCGCAAGCGGCGGGATTGAAGCAGCGCAGCCTGGCGGACCTCGAAGCCGCCGGCGTCGTGGCGGCCACGTTTCCGTCACTCGCCTTGTTCGCGGCGGCACAGGCGGTACGCAACGTGTTGCGCATCCTCAAGCGGGAAAACTCGCTGACCGCGACGTTCGAGCACCTGCTGCCGCTTGAGGATTATTACGATTTGGTCGGGCTCAAGGAGCAGCTGGCGCGCGAGGAAAGCTATGACAAAGCCGCTGCCGCGCTGGTGCATAAACGGGCGGCGGAATAGCCGGCCACCCGCTCCCAGCCAGGGTCAAACCGGGACCCCAAAAAAGAAAGGGGCCGGCGCGAAGCCGGCCCTTCCCCCATACAATGCCCTAAGGCATTACCCCTTGGTAACTACCGGCGGCGGTGCCTTGCCCTTGCCGGTCTGAGCGCAGCCGGCGATGCTCAGGAGAGCTAGCACCGCAGCCGTTGCTATAACGATCTTCTTCATAGGGTACTCCCCCTTGTCATGACAGGGTTAACCATACAGAGGGGCCTCTCAGTCCTCTAGTGCTGAAAAGCCACACTCATCATTTGAATGCACCGCGTTTGCGGTTCCAATCGTGCGGCTTCGCGTTTGGGGCGCAAAATGGTCCGCTAACTGGGCCATTGGCTCATAAATTTCGCTCAAAGCGGATTAAAGCCGATGGCCGGCGGCCGAGTTGCGCGTCGCTGCCAGCCGGAGGGCTAGCGTTGCAAATTTGGCGCACTGCCGAAAATCCAGAATGGCTGCCGAACATTTGCCATCGGGCAAAGTGCAATTACTGTACGATTAAGGCACCGGACGCGATGAACCGTAGCGAATCGCGCCGCGCCGGCGACAATGTGGGGACATTCGGTCATCGGGAAGTGACCCCGATGGGTCGGGTATGGACCCGTGTCATGGTCTCGGAGGGCATCATGCGGCATTGGCTGAGTGACCGTCGACGGCCTGCAAAGTTGGCGATCGCCGTTATTTTGGCGCTCGTGACGGGCCTTGGGAGCTCGGCCCTTGGGATTTCAGCCGCGAATGCGCAAAGCTCACCAACAATCCTGCGCACCGGCAATCCGACGCCGGGCGTGGTCACCACCGGATCGGGCGACTATTACATCGAGTTCCGCGCCCGCTATGCCTGGGACTATGGCCATACCTATATCGTGCATGGCCGGGTCGGCGTACCGCCGACCAAAGCCGACGTCGCGGGACTGTCTCCGGTCGGCGACGACTCGACGGCCTGGGTGATCGGCCATTATGTCCCCGTGCCCGCCGAAACCGGATGGACCGACGGCGATCTCGAGAACAAATACGTGACGGCGCGCTATCGCGTGCTGATGAACAAGGAAGAATACGACCGCGTTACGGATTACATCAAAGGTCTGCAAGGCCGCTCGCATGCATGGAGCGCGGAATTGTATAACTGCAACGCGTTCGTCGGCGACGTCGCGAATTTCATGGGGTTGAAAGTGCCGGCCTCGTCGCTGATCTATCCGAAAGTGTTCGTGACCCATCTTCGCCTGCTCAACACCGGGCATCCGGACGCGGCGGAAACGCTGGTCAGCGACAACGTCAAGGAAATGAGCAACCCGACGCGCGACGGCCGGGCGATGATCAATAACCACGTTTACACGATCGGCCCGAACGGCGAGCCGGAGTCGAGGGTCGCGCGGGCAACGCCGACACCGGCACCAACGCCGAAAGTTACGATTGGCCAGGTCCGAGTATCGAGCCGAGCCGGAAACTAGGCCGCCATCTCCAAACCTCCCTTAAACGACGGACCAAACGTGCAAGTAGCAAGATTCAGCGTGATAGCCGCGTTGGCGGTTAGCCTTGGGCTTTCCGGTTGCGCGACCAATGGGACAGACGGCGCCGCCGCGACAGCGGCCGCCGTGTCGACTTCCGCCGATAATGGCGCCGCCGCCGGCGGTCCGATGCGGGATCTCACGCCGGCGGAAAAGAAGGCCATCGTCGAAGCGGTCGCACCGTCGCTGCGCAATCCCGCATCGGCAAAATATCGCTGGGCTAAGTTCCCCACGATCGTGAACGACCAGTCGGTCAATTATTGCGCCATGGTCGACGCCCAAAGCCCATACCCCGCCTATAACGGCGAACAGGCCTATATCGTGGAAGCACAGATGGCGGGCAACAAAGTGAAATCCGCCGTCATGGGCCTCATTGCCGGCGGCAAAGATCGGGCCATCGTCGGAACGATGTGCGCGAAGTACGGTCTCGATCCCAATAAATCCAGCTGATTTGCCGTATCCCGGGCGCGGCGCGGCACGCCGCGCCGCAGAATCGGGATCGTTAAAAACGCCGAGCTTGCGGCGGTCCCGGATCTGCGGTGCAGATCGCGCTCTAAGCCCGCGGCGACCATTCCTCGGCGCTGGCGCCGGCCAGCGACCGCACGCGCTCTTCGTCCTTGGCGAACTCGGCGGCCGGACCAGAATAGACGACGTGGCCGTCGTCGAGCACATAGGCTCGGTCCGCGACTTCCACGGCGGCGCGCACATTCTGCTCCACCAGCAGCACCGAAATGCCCTGCTCCCGCGCCGAGACGACCACCTTGAACACGTCCTGCACGATCAGCGGCGCGAGGCCCTGGCTGGGCTCGTCGAGCAGCAAAAGCCTTGGGTTCAACAACAGCGCACGTGCGATCG
Organism: uncultured Solirubrobacterales bacterium; assembly: GCA_963776185.1. Classification (GTDB taxonomy): domain Bacteria; phylum Actinomycetota; class Thermoleophilia; order Solirubrobacterales; family Solirubrobacteraceae; genus Palsa-744. Next base: position 24,486 of record CAVZLM010000005.1, on the reverse strand, counting down.
CCAACATTTCCTGTTCGCCGCCGGACAATTGCCGGCCCTTGTTGTTCTTGCGTTCGGCAAGCCGCGGAAACAGCTCGTAAATGCGCGCAATCGTCCACGGGCCGGGTCGCTCGATCGGCACTTTGAGATTTTCTTCGACCGTCAAATTGGGAAAGATGCGGCGGCCTTCCGGAACGTAGCCGACGCCGAGATTGGCGATCCGGTACGGCGGCCAGTCCGTGGTGGCGTGGCCGAAGATTCGCACCGCGCCGTCGCGCGCATGCGTCAGCCCGACCAGGCTGCGCAGCGTCGTCGTTTTGCCGGCGCCATTGCGGCCAAGCAGCGCGACGATCTCGCCCTCCCGCACCTCAAGGCCGACGCCGTGGAGGATGTGGCTCTTGCCGTAATAGGTGTGGAGGCCCTCGGCCTCGAGTACGACGCCGCTCACGCTGCCACCTTCCCCAAATAGGCCGCTTGCACCGCCTCGTTGGCGGCGATCTCCGGCGGCGTGCCCTCGGCGAGAAATTTGCCTTGATCGAGCACCATGATGCGGTCGGCGAGATGGAAGACGACTCGCATATCGTGCTCGATCAGCACGATGGTAAGCTTCTGGTCGCGATGCAGCTTGCGGATCAATTGGGTGATGTCGTAGGTCTCCTGGTCGCCCATGCCGGCGGTCGGTTCGTCGAGCAACAACAGCCGCGGCTTGAGCGCCAGCGCCATCATGATCTCGGTGGCGCGCTGGTCGCCGTGCGCCAGTTCGCCGACCAGCCGATCGGCCTTCTCGGTCAAGCCGCTCATTTCCAGCAAGTCGACGACCCGCGCCCTGACCTCGCCGTCGATATCCTGCGACTGCCACAACCGCAACCGATAACCGCTCGCCACTTCGACCGCGATGCGAAGATTTTCCCGGATTGTGAGCTCAGGGAATACTTCGGTGATCTGGAATGTCCGGGCGATGCCGCGCCACACCCGGCGCGCCGGCAACAGATTGGTGACGTCGTCACCGTCAAAAACAATGCGGCCGGCGCTCGGCGTGAGGAAGCCGCTGATCAGGTTGAAGAACGTGGTCTTGCCGGCGCCGTTGGGCCCGATCACGGCGCGCAATTCGCCCGGTTCGACCATCATCGACACATCGTTGACGGCAACAAGACTGCCGAAGTGCTTGGAGACTTTTTCAACACGCAACAGGGTCACGATGTCGCCTTTCGTCGAATGATGCCAAGCACGCCGCGCGGGAAGAACAGCACGATGAGGACGAAAAACAGGCCGATGAAGGACATCCAGTTCTCGGTATGGCTGGAAATGTAGTCCTGCAGAACCAGGAAGATCGCCGAGCCGATCAACGGTCCCCAGAACGACCGCATCCCGCCCAGCACGGCCATGATAACGAAGTTGCCCGACTGATCCCAGCGGATCGCGCGCGGATCGATGAAATTGTTCATCAGCGCGAACAGCGTGCCGGCGATGCTGACGAAAAAGCAGGAAATCACCCAGGACATCCAGATGTGGCGGTCGACCGGAATGCCGAGAAAGCGGGCGCGCCGCTCATTTTCGCGGATCGCCAACAGCGTGCGGCCGAACGGCGAACGCAGCAGAAACGCCATCGCCGCGGCGCAGACGGCAAATATCGCCACCACGAAGTAATAGAAGGCCTGCGAATTGTTGAGGATGTCGATTTTGGCGAAGCCGAGATCGAGCGGCATGCGGGTCCAGGCGCTCACCCCGTCGTCGCCGCCGGTCGCGGAGCGCCACTGAAACGCGATGTAATAGAACACCTGGCCGAAGGCGATGGTGCACATCGCGAAATAGACGCCGCGCAACCGCACGATCAAAGGCCCGATGATCGCCGCCGCGGCGGTGCCGACGATGGTGCCGACCAGCATGCCAAGCGGCGTACTGGGGAACACGTATTTGATCGTCATCGCGGTGCCGTAGGCGCCGAGGCCGAAATAGGCGGCGTGGCCGAACGACAGCACGCCGGTGTAGCCGAGCAGAAAATTCAGCGCCATGGCGGCTAGCGCGTAGACCACGACGTGGCTGCCGAGCTCGATATAGCTGCCGACCGCGGGCATCCAGAACGGCGCAGTCAAGAGCAGAGCCCAAACCAGAATATCGCCGGCGCGCTTGTCGAATTGCGGCATCAGAAGCGCCCCTCTTCACCGAACAGCCCGCGCGGCCGCACGATCAGAACCGCCGCCATCATCACATACATCACCGCTTCGCTCGCCGAGGGAAAGTAGACGCTGGTGACGCCGGAGGCGACGCCGATCAACAATCCTCCGACCAGCGTGCCTGGCAGGCTGCCTAGGCCGCCGACGATGATGGCGATGAAGCTCGGCATGATGAGATTGTCGCCGACCGTCGGCTGCAGCCCGAGCATGCCGATCGCCAACACGCCGGCAAGGCCGGCGAGATAAATGCCGAGACCGAAATTAAGATTGCGCAACACGCGCACATTGACGCCGAGCACCGACACCGTCTCGAGATCGAGCGTGCCGGCGCGGATGCGCAAGCCCAGCCGGCTGTAGTTGAGGATCGCAAACAGCCCGGCGACCGCGGCGGCGACCAACGCGACCATGAACACGCGATAGCCGGTGAGAAAAAAGTATTCGTTGCTCAGCGGCGCCGCGAGCCAGCTCGGTATCTGGTACGGCAGGCTTTGCGCGCCCCAGATAAAGCGGGTGCCATCCTCGATCATGAAGGCCAGGCCGAACGTCAACAACAGGCTATAGAGCGGATCGCGCCCATAAAGCCTGCGCACCAAGACGCGCTCGACCGCAATGCCGATGAAAGCCACCAGAAAGGGCGAGGCGACCAGCGCGCCCCAGAAGCCCACATAGGGCAGGAGCGTGTAGGCAAGATAGCCGCCGATCGCCAAAAAACCGCCGTGGGCAAAATTGATCACGCCAGACAGATTGAGGATCAGCGACAGCCCCAGCGCCATCAGTGCGTAAAATGCACCGATGATCAGTCCGTTGAAGACGTTGAACAGTAACAGCTGCGACATGCGACGATTTCAGACCCCCCGAACACGATGCCCGGCAACAATCGGCCCGCCCTCGCGATGGGGCGGGCCTGACCAATTCCGGCTATGGCCCGGCGAACAAGCTCTCCTCCGTACTAACAACAAACCGGGGACTGCAATGTCGCGGTCCCCGCTCGACGCGCTATGACGGCCACACCATCTTGCAGCCGGTCTGATCGACCGGCAGCGCAGCCTGATCGCCTTTCACCAGTTGCGTTACCGCGAACAGGTCTTCCGGATCGCCGCCCTTCGGCGCGGGCTGCGAAGTGCCGACGAACAACGTCGGCATCAGCTGATTGTCGCCCTCGCGGTAATACGGGTTGTTCGGCATCAGCGCGATCTCGGGCGGCAAAACCAAGCCCTGCATCGCCTTGGCGAGCTTCAATGGCTCAAGCGACTTCGCCTTCTCGGCGGCGAGCTTGCAGGTATGGATCGCCGTGTAGCCGAACCAGGTGCGCGCGGTCGGCACATTGCCGCCAGTGCGCTTGCGGACGTCGGCGACGAACTCTTCGACATGCGGCACGTCGGGCTGTTTCCAGTACCATTCGAACACCCAGTCGCCGAACAGCGCCTCCGGCGGCAAGCCCTTGTTCACTTCGAGCTCCTGCTGCGCGCCGGCGATGTGGGTTTTCTTGTCGAGGCCGAACTGCACTGCTTGCTTGAGGCAGTTGATCATGTCGTCGCCCGCCAGCAACAAGATGATCGCGTCCGGGTTGGTCGACTGCGCCTTGATCAGATTGGCCGAGAAATCGGTGGTGCCGAGCGGGGTGAAGTCGGCGCCGAGCTCGGTGCCGCTGGCCGCCTTCAGGCTCGCCTCGAAGCCCTGCTGCAGCGAATGGCCGAAGGCATAGTCGGTGGTGATGAAGTACCACTTCTTGCCGTATTTGGTGAGCAGCAGCTTGGAGACCGAATTGGTCTCCATGCGCGTCGTATTGCAGACGCGGAACACGTTCCAATGGCACTGCGTGCCGGTGACGCTGTCGGTGTGGCCGCCGGGCACGATGTGGAACACGCCCTTCTGGAAGCTGGTGTTCGCCATCGCCTGCGCCAGCGCCGAATTGATGTTGCCGATGAGGAAGTCGACCTTGTCGCGCTCGATCAGCTTGAGCGCCTTCTGCACCGCGGTCGCGGTGTCGCCGCTGGTCGAATCCTCGACCACCAGCTCGACCTTGCGGCCGAGAATGCCGTTCTTGGCGTTGATCTGTTCGATGGCGAGTTGCGCCCCGATCAATTCGTTCTTGCCGAGCGCGGCGAAGGTGCCGGTCAGCGGATTGTCGAGGCCGATCTTGATCGGCTCGTCGGCAAGCGACTTCACCACGAACGGGCTCGCCACCTGCATGGCGCCGAGCGCGAGACCGGCCTTGAGTATCGTCCGCCGCTTCACGGGGACGCCGACTAGATCCTTGGACATCGTTATTCCCTTCCGAGACTGTTCTTGGATCGCGTGTGAATGTCGGCATTTAGGTCTAAATGACCGGTGTGTTTCAATTACACGAATGTCGCATAACAGCGCGGAATGCAACGCGAATAGACGGTTGCGCGTAAGCCAGCATGGCGGTGACGCCCATTTTATAGCCATTGGCCACGTGTGAATCGCGCCGGCCAGAAGATTCAAGAAGAAAATCGCGATTACAGCGCGGTTGGACGACTGCCGCGGCAATCGGTGAGACAAAGCGCCGCTCCCCGGCAGGCGGCGAGCGGCATGCTCTTTAGGGCGAGCCGGCCACCTCAGCCACCGCCGCAAATCATGGTTAACGCGCAATCGAAGGCGTTCGTTTTCCGACGGCTTTGGTTGGCGTGCTTGGTTGTCTGGGCAACCATCACGGCGAGACGTACATCGTCCGGGCGTCGGCGGTGAACGCCTTGCGCGAGTCCGGATCGAGATAAAACATGTGGCCGCCGCGGTAGAGCTTTCAGTTCGGTGCGCTCTTCGGCCGTCTGAACGGCGGCAGGTGCTGGAGCACATAGCGCGTCACCGCATAGGGCGTGACCATGTCGCTGTAGCCGTGGGCGATCATGAGCCGGAACGACGGCGTGAGCGCCAGCAGCACGCGCAGATCGTCGACGACGCTCGGCTGGCGGCGGCCCTGTCTCCAATCCCATTTGTTGGAAATGCCGGCGTCGAGCAGGTTGTAGGTCATCTCGGTCTTGAAGCCGAGTTCGTCGCGCGCATAGCCGACAAACGCGCTGCCATAGGCGCGGACCATGCCGTCGAGGATCGGATCCGGGCCGCGCGGCGACCGGCGTTTCGGGATAGGGATCGTCGGACGCAAAGGTCGCGTCGTAACGGCTGACGATCTTGTGGTCGCCGGCGAGGTTCTTGACATAGTCGTCGTGGATGAAGCCGCGCGACTCGCGCCACCACGTCCGCCGACAGGCCGGTCATTTTTGCGACGCGCGCATAGAAATTCTTCGCCGCATCGCCCTGCGAGCGGCGGCCCGGCCAGCGTGGTGAGATAATCGGTCAGCGCGAAATGCTCGGCCGGCGCCAGCGCCTCCTTGCTGAAAGTGCCTTTGCGCTCGAGCTCGGCCGCCGCCAGCGACGGCAGCTGCAGCGCGGCGCCGAGCGCGAAGCGGTCGCCGCCGAACTGGAATGCGCCCTCGAGCATCGGCGAGACCATCAGGATGCCGGAAACGACGATGCCCTGATCGCTCTGCAATGTGCGCGCGACCTTGGCGGCGCGAAAGCCGCCGTAACTCTCGCCGAGGATGAATTTCGGCGAGCTGGCGCGGCTGTTTTTGGCAACGTAGAGCGCGATGACCTTGGCCATGGTTTCGGCGTCGCCGTGCACGCTCCAAAAATTGCGGCCATCGTCGGGGTTGGCCGCACGGCTCCAGCCGGTGCCGACCGGATCGATCAGCACCAGATCGGTGAAGGCGAGCCAGGTATCGGGATTATCCACGAGGCGGACCTGCGAGCCGTCGCGGCCGTTATCGCCGAATTCGGCGATGCGCGGACCGACCAGTCCGAGATTGAGGAACGCCGATGCCGCGCCCGGGCCGCCGTTGAAGACGAAAGTCACCGGCCGCGCCGACGGCTTGTCGGCCTGCTTGTCGGTCTTGGCGACAAAGGCCGTGTAGAAGATTTCCGCCGAGCGCTCGCCCGATTGATCGAACAGCGAAAACGTTCCGGCGGTCGCGGTATAGGCAAGCTTGCCGGAGTTGAGATCGATGCTGTGCTCGGTAACGGCATCGCCCGGCAACAGCGACAGCACGCCCGGGCCGCTCTCCTGTCCGGCGCCGCTTTGCCGGTTTTCCTGCTGGCTCTCGCTTGCGCGGTCGGAGCGCGCGGCGCCGCCGTGAGGCGGATGATCCTGCGCGACCGCCGCTGCAGCGGCGGCGACGAGCATAAACGCGATAAGCGGACAACGCAGGTCGAACATGATGTCATCCCGGAATTCGGTGCGACTGGCGCACTTTTCATTCAAGCTCGACGGCGCCCTCGATCTCGACCGACAGGCCGAGGCCGTCGACGCTCAGCAGTACCTTGGCCGGCAGCGCTTCGTTGCCTTTGAGCCGGCCGGCAGCAATAGCCGCACGCACCGCTTGCTCGATCTCGCGCTGCGAGGTGATGCCGACCTTCTTCAGAAATTTGCGCACGCTGACATTAAAAGCATCCTCATTCATGATCGCCTCGCGAAAGTGCCGGAAAGATGGCCGTTGGCGGACGCCAGTGTATCGCTTCTGCACGGCAGTAACGACCGGCTGCACGCTGCGCCGAGCCGGTGGACAATGCCGATCAGATCGGGGAAGTTCTGCCCCTTCCAACCGGCGCAAAGTTGCCGCCGGCAAATTGAAGCCGGCCTAGACCGGCAGCGGAGACGCCAGTAATGCCCTTTCCCCGCGCTTCGAAGGCTCTTGCCCGCTTCACGGTGCTCGATCTCACCCGGGTGCGCTCGGGACCGACCTGCGTGCGCCAGCTCGCCGATTGGGGCGCCAATGTCATCAAGATCGAATCGCCGCCGGGACCGGAAGAGCCGATGGGCGGGCCGCGCGAGGGTTCGGACTTTCAGAACCTGCACCGCAACAAGCGCAGCATGACGCTCAATCTGAAGTCGCCGGCGGGACTGGCCGCGTTCAAGCGCATGGTCAAGAAGGCCGACGTCGTGGTGGAGAATTTCCGCCCCGACGTGAAAAAGCGGCTCGGCATCGACTACAAGACGCTCGCCAAGATCAATCCGCGTCTGGTCTATGCCAGCATTTCCGGCTTCGGCCAGGACGGTCCCTACGCCAACCGGCCCGGCTTCGATCAGATCGCCCAAGGCATGGGCGGGCTGATGTCGATTACCGGCCTGCCGGGACAGGGGCCGGTGCGCGTCGGCATTCCGATCGCCGATCTTTGCGCCGGACTGTTCGCGGCGCTCGGCATTCTCGTCGCGCTACTGGAACGCGAGAAGTCGCACAAGGGCCAGCACATCGAGACCTCGCTGCTGCAGGCGCAGATTTTCATGCTCGATTTTCAGGCCGCGCGCTATCTGGTCAGCGGCGAGGTCGCCAAGCAGGCCGGCAACAACCATCCGACCAGCATCCCGACCGGCGTGTTCAAGACCAAGGACGGCCACATCAACATCGCCGCCACCGGGCAGAAAATCTGGGAGCGGTTCTGCGAGGCGGCCGAGGCGCCGGCGCTCTTGCAAAATCCGAATTATCAGACCGGCGCGGCACGCTCGAAAAACCGCGACGCGCTCAACGCCGAGATCGACACCTATATGGCCGGCCGCACCAGCGCCGAGTGGATCGAGCGCTTGAACAAGGCCGGCGTGCCGTGCGGCCCGATCTATGCGATCGACCAGGTGTTCGCCGATCCGCAGGTCGAGCATCTGCGCATGGCGCAGAGCGTCACCAAGAAGGACAAAAGCAAGATGCGGCTCGTCGCGCAGCCGGTGACGCTGTCGCGCACGCCGTCGCGGCTCGTGGCGCGGCCACCGGGGCTCGGCGAGCACACCGACGCGGTGCTCAAGGAATTCGGTTTTTCCGACCGCGACATCGCCGCGCTGCATAAGGCCAATGCGGTGTGATGCACCGCGTTCAGCATCGCGTTTCCCGGGCGCATGCGCAGCACGCAGTGGTGCCGGCTGCAGACCCGGGATCGTAACGGATCGCCGGATCAGCGGTGCACCGTTCCACGCTGCAGCCGCGTCCATGAAACAGGAGGATCAATCCATGACCCAGACCGACAAGATGCTCTCGCGCAAGGAAGGCGGCGTCGGCATCGTGACCTTCAACAATCCGGAGCGGCACAACGCGGTGTCGCTGGAAATGTGGGAAGCGACCACGGAAATCCTCAACGGCTTTGCCGCCGACAACGATATCCGCGTCGTGGTGCTGACCGGCGCCGGCGGCAAGGCCTTCGTGTCCGGCGCCGATATTTCGAAATTCGGCAGCGAGCGCGCCACGATCGAAGCGGTGCGTGCCTACAACAAGAAGACCGACGCGACCTATGCCAGCATCGCCGACTTTCCGAAGCCGACCATCGCCATGATCCGCGGCTATTGCATCGGCGGCGGGCTGGGCCTCGCCACCTGCTGCGACCTGCGCATCGCTTCCGACAATTCGCGCTTCGCGGTGCCGGCGGCAAAGCTCGGTCTGGGCTACGGCTATAGCGGCTTAAAGCGGCTGGTCGATATCGTCGGGCCGGCCTTCGCCAAGGAGATTTTCTACACCGCGCGCCAGTTCGACGCCGAGGAAGCGCGCATCATGGGACTGGTGAACCGCGTGGTGCCGTCGGCCGAGCTTGAAATCTCCGTCAAAAGCATCACCGACATGATCTCAGCCAACGCGCCGCTCACCATCAAGGCGGTGAAGGTCACGGTCGGCGAAGTCGTCAAGGAAGATTCGAAGCGCAACCTGGCGCGCTCGGCCGAACTGGTCGAGCAGTGCTTTGCCAGCCGCGACTACACCGAAGGCCGCACCGCCTTCATGGAAAAGCGCAAGCCGGTGTTCACCGGCACCTGATCGCGTCAACGCGACCGGCCGCTACTGCAGCATTCGCTGCCCACCCTTGCCCATCGCTCTCGCGGTGGGCCGGCCCAAAGTCATGAGCAACCTCCTTATCAATCAGCCGCCGCGGCTTGCTAAGCTAGGCGGCAAAGCCGGCGAGCGGGATCGGCCCGCCCGGAATCATGGGGAGACGTTCAAAATGTATCGGGGCACCAAGGACATCAAATTGCCGACGACCATCACCGGCTCGCTGCCGCGGCCGACCTGGTACACGGAAAATCTCGGCACCCGTCATTTTCTCGAAGCGATGGTCAGCCGCCGCTTTCGCGAGCAGTACGAAGACGCGCTGACCTGCTATCTGCGCGATCAGGAGCTTGCCGGCCTCGATATCGTCACCGACGGCGACTGCCGCTTCGACGACGACGTCGGCGGCCAGAGCTGGACCGCCTATCCGCCCAACCATATGAGCGGGCTCGATGCGGCCGCATCCCGAGCCGACGCCGGCCGGCCGCGGCGGCATCCTGTTTCCGCGCGGCCACATTCTGCACGACTATCTGGAATCGCGCGTCATGCCGGTCATCACCGGCCCGATCGGGCGCGGCAATCTGCAATACACCGCGATGTGGAAGGCGGCGCAGCGCTTCACCGAGAAGCCGGTCAAGTTCGGCGCCGTATCGGCGGAGATCGTCGCCTTTGCGCTGCAGGATCGGCACTACAAAAGCGTGCCCGACCGCATGTTCGCCATCGCCGACGCCTTCAACGAGGAATATCACGAACTGGCCGATGCCGGCTGTCCGGTGATCCAGATCGAGGAGCCGCAAATCCATCTGATCGCGGTGCGCAAGATCCAGGACAAGGTCATCACGCCGCAATTGATGGTCGAGGTGTTCAATCGCACCGTGAAGGGCTTGCGCGCCAAGACCGAAGTGTGGGCGCATTCCTGCTGGGGCAACCCTTCGCAGCAGCGCATGTTCGCGGCCGTGCAGAGCTACAAGCCGGCGCTCGAGACCTACAACACGGTCGATGCCGACGTCATCACTTTCGAATCGTCGAGCTCCGGCGGCATCGACCTCGAAGCCATCGGCAAGACCATCAGCGACAAGAAGATCGCCATCGGCGTCATCGATCATCACACCCTGCAGGTCGAAAGCCCCGACGAAGTGGCGGAAAAAATCCGCGCCGCGCTCAAACACATTCCGCCCGAGCGCCTGGTGATCTCGACCGATTGCGGCATGGGCCGCGAGGGCATGAGCCGCCGCCACGCCTTCTATAAGATCGTCTCGCTGGTGCTCGGCACCAATATCGTGCGCAAGGAGCTCGGCGTGCCGCTGGCGCAATGCCGGGCGGCGGACGAGCGCTACTCGCTGGTGATGGCGCCGAAATAGTTTATCTCTCGCCGGTGTTGATCTACAGCGCGGCCCACACCAAACGAAAACCAATGTGGAGAAAATCATGACGGAAGCGTCGGCGAAGCCCAAATTGCTGCTGCCGTTCCTGCAGCCGTTCTATGATGTTGTCGTTCCGCTGTCGTGGCCGCTCATCCGTGTCGCCGTCGGCGCCACCATGTTGGCGCACGGCTACCACAGGCTGATTGGGCCACCGATGGCCACGGCCGCGGAAGAGTTCGCCAAGATCGGCTTCGAACCGGCACTGCTCGTCGCCTATATCGTCTTCATCAACGAAACGATCGGCGCCGTCTTCGTCATGCTCGGCTTGTTCACGCGTTTGTTCGCGGCTTCGATTGCAATCGAGCTTGCAGTTATCAGCCTGCTTTTCGTCCCCAACGGCTGGGCCTGGGCTCACCACGGCTGGGAATATACGTTCCTGTGGGGCTTGATCTTCTTCGCCATCGCGCTGCGCGGCGGCGGGCCTTACTCGCTCGATCGCAAGATCGGATGGGAGCTTTAATCTCCGCCGCCCTTGTTTCGCCCAAGCGTCGCCGCTACATACTGCGCCGCGACGCTCAGGCTTTTGCCCTCACGGAGAGGTGGCTGAGCGGTTGAAAGCACCGCACTCGAAATGCGGCATACGGGCAACCGTATCGGGGGTTCGAATCCCTCCCTCTCCGCCAGCCTGCTTCGCGCACCGATCCTTCATAATCCAGCGACACCGAGCGATTTGGCGCGCCACCGCACGCCACGGATCATACAGCGGTGTCGTGCGTTATCGCTGCGGTGAGAGTCATCCCCTTGGATACGCGATGCAGGCATCAGGTCACGGACCTGCCGGCGGATATAGCCAAACCCGCACATTGCGCCGTTGGCCCGGCAACTTGATCGCAATTAGTCTCGTCTTAACCGCGGCCACTGCGACAGCCGCCGCGGCGGCGACCGATGGCGCAGCGGGCCCATCCGAAGCTATTTTCATCGCCGAACTCGGTCTCCTCCTCCTGGTCGGCCGGCTGATGGGCGAGGCTGCAAGGCGCTTCGGCCAGCCGCCGGTGATGGGCCAGCTCGTTGCCGGCATTATGCTCGGCCCCTCGCTGTTCGGCCTCGTCTGGCCGTCGGCCCAGCATGCGCTGTTTCCAGCCGGCGCCGCGCAACAGAGCATGCTCGACGCCGTCTCTCAGCTCGGCATCCTGATGCTGCTGTTGCTGACCGGCATGGAGACTGACCTGGCGCTGGTGCGCCGTGTCGGCCGCGCCGCCGTGACCGTCGCCATCGCCGGCGTGACGCTGCCTTTTGTCTGCGGATTTGCGCTCGGCGAATTCTTGCCGGCCGATCTTCTACCGAAACCGGAAGCCCGGCTCGTCACGGCTATCTTTCTCGGCACTGCGCTGTCGATCTCGTCGGTGAAGATCGTCGCCATGGTGGTACGTGAAATGAATTTCATGCGCCGCGATCTCGGCCAGATCATCGTCGCCTCGGCGATCCTCGAGGACACCATCGGCTGGGTCATCATCGCCGTGGCGTTCGGACTGGCGTCCGCGGGCACCGTCGACCTGTGGTCGGTCGGCCGCGCCTTGGCCGGCACGGCGTTGTTCATGCTTGTCAGCCTTACGGTCGGCCGGCGCATCGTGTTCACCCTGATCCGCTGGGCCAACGACAATTTCGCCAGCGACTTCCCGGTCATCACCATGATCCTGCTCATCATGATCGGGATGGCGCTGACGACGCAATTGATCGGCGTCAACACGGTACTCGGCGCTTTCGTCGCCGGCATCCTGATCGGCGAATTGCCGATCCTGACGCGCCATATCGACGAACAGCTGCGCGGACTCATTATCGCACTGTTCATGCCGGTATTTTTCGGCGCTGGCCGGATTGCGCGCCGACCTCACCGTGCTGCGCCACGGCGACCTGGCGCTGCTTACCGTCGCGCTCATCCTGATTGCCAGCATCGGTAAATTCCTCGGCGCCTTTCTCGGCGGCAAGCTCGGCGGCCTAAACCGCGCCGAATCGCTGGCGCTCGGTTGCGCCATGAATGCGCGCGGCTCGACCGAGGTGATCGTCGCCACGATTGGCTTGTCGATGAGCGTGCTCAGCCGGAGTTTGTTCACGCTCATTGTCACCATGGCGGTGGTGACCACGCTGGCGATGCCGCCGATGCTGCGCTGGGCGCTCAAACGGCTGCCGATGCGCAAGAAGGAGCGGCTGCGGCTCGAGCGCGAGGCGCTCGACGCCAAGGGTTTTGTCACCAATCTCGAGCGGCTCCTGCTCGCCGCCGACGACAGCGCCAATGGCAAACTGGCAGCGCAGTTCGCCGGCGCGATTGCCGGCTCCGGCGGCAAGCCCACCACGATTCTCGATCTGAGCGACGTCGGGTCCGGCAAGAAGGAGGCAAAGACCAAAGCGGAAAAGGAGAAATCGTCGGATGAATCCGACCACAAAGCCGCCGCGGTCAAGCCGGACGGCGACGAGTTGAGAACGGTCGTCGAGACCGCCGCCGAGGCGGCGACGACGCTCGACGCACATCCGGACAGCGAAAGACCCGGGACGGTCGACGTCACTACCCGGCAGCAAGGCGCGATCGACACTGAAGCGGTGGCCGGCGAAGCTCGTAAGGGCTATGACCTTCTGGTCGTCGGCCTCGCCAAGACTTGCAATCCCAAGGGCGGCTTCAGCAAGGACGTTTCGCTCATCACCAGCGGCTTCCAGGGGCCGCTTGCGGTCGTGGAGTTGCATGGCGAGCCTGATCGCCCGGCCGATCGGCATCGCCGCATCCTCATTCCCGTGAACGGCACCGAGATGTCGCGCCGCGCTGTGGAGGTGGGGCTGACTTTGGCGCGCGCCACCGACGCCAAGGTCACCGCGCTCTATGTCACCCGCGCGCACGGCGTCGGCCGCAAAACTGCGCCGCGACGGCGGGCAACCCGGCGCAATGAGCGCGCCGTGCTCGACGACATCGGCGCCTTGGCTAAACGCTACGAAGTGGAATTACGCGCGTCGACGCGCGCCAATGTGGCGCCGGACAAGGCGATCCTGGACGAATTGCGGCGCGGCTATGACCTCATTGTGCTGGGCGTCAGCCGGCGGCCCGGCGAAACGCTGTTCTTCGGCAACACCGCGACAGCGGTGCTCGACCACTCCAAAGTATCGAATTTATTCGTCGCCAGTTAATGATATGGATTGCAAACACGGACTGATGTCATGTCGATAATTCCTCTGTTAGCGCAATCGGCGTTCGAGCCGGAAATGATTGAATTTCTGGTTTCGGTGTTCGAAGCCGCCTGGAACAAAGTCGAGCTATCGGGCAGCAAGCTCGCCTCGCCGGGCTATCAGCGGGCGGCGCAGGAAATCATCGCCAAGCGCATCATCGAAATGGCGCAGCGCGGCGAACGCGATCCAAGCATCCTTGCCGACGATGCGGTGAGTTTTTTGGAACGTTCCTACGCCTAGACCCTGATCCAATTCAGATGAATTCGGATCAAGGTCTGGGTTGTTGATTTGAGCATGATCCTATCCGAAAACCGGCTTCCACTTTTCGGGATCATGCTCTGATCGAATGACCGGCCATCAATCGTCATAGTGCAGAAAGCGGGTCTCGAAGCTCGGGCGCTCGCGATACGCCAATTGCCTCTCGCGCTCCTTCTCGGCGAGCCGGCGCAAATGAGCTGGCGAGAATAGCGGCTTTTGCCGGGCGTCGAGGGCGATGGTCGGCGGCGGGACGGCGTTCGCTTCCGCGGCGGCAGCGGCGACTTGCTTCTCGGCGGCCTCGGCCTTGGCTATTGTTTTGATGGGCGGCGACGTCAGCGCCGTCTTGATGGAACGCTGCGCGGCCGCCATCGTAATCGTCTGAGCGGGCGGCGGCGAGAATTGGCCGGGAGCGGAAAAAAACACCACGAATGACATGACCAGCCCGGCGACGAGCCCGGTGATGCAGACCAGATAGGCGAACATGGCAGCCAGAATATCCATCGACGACCGGCGCTTGCCCACCCCGCCACGGTCGACAATGCAACATCATGGACTTTCGTTCCTGTAAACTTGTTCATCAGTGAAAATGCACAGCGCGGCCATGCGGCCAACACATTCGCGCCAAAAACGTGGCGCGATCGCGACGCCGGAGGATCGCGTATTATCGGATTCTCATTTTTATCAGATTCAAATACGTTTTATTAGATTCAAATACAAAGAGCCGCCGGCATCGCGGTCGGCGGCTCCGAGTCGCGCGAAATATTCTCAGCCCTGCGAGATGAATTTTGTCACCAGATAGGCGCCGAGACCCTCGATGCCGCCCTCGCTGCCGTGACCGCTCTCTTTGACGCCGCCGAACGGCGTCTCCGGCGTCGAGATCGCGACCGAGTTGACGCCGACCATGCCGGACTCCAGCGCGTCGCCGATCGCGGCGGCGGTTGCGCTCGACGTGGTGAAGGCATAAGCGGCCAGTCCGAATTCCAGCGAATTGGCGCGCTCGACCACCTCGTCGAAAGTCTTAAACGTGACGACCGGCGCGACCGGGCCGAACGGCTCCTGCGTCATGATCTTGGCGTCGTCGGGCACTTCGGTGATCACCGTCGGCTCGTAGAAGTAGCCCTGGTTGCCGCGCCGCTTGCCGCCGGTCTCGATCTTGCCGCCGCGATTCTTGGCGTCGTTGACGAAGCTCTCCATGGCGTCGATGCGGCGCGAATTGGCCATCGGCCCCATGGTGATGCCCTTTTCCAGGCCGTCGCCGAGCTTGATGCCGTTGGCGTATTCGGTGAAGCGCTTGAGGAAACGCGGATAGACGTCTTCCTGAATGTAGAAGCGCGTCGGCGAGATGCACACCTGGCCGGCGTTGCGGTACTTGAAAGCGGCGATGGTGTCGGCCGCCTTCTCCGGATCGGCGTCGGCGAACACCACGACCGGCGAATGGCCGCCGAGCTCCATGGTGGTGCGCTTCATGCCCTTGGCCGCGAGCGCGGCGAGATGCTTGCCGACCGGAATCGAGCCGGTGAAGGAAATTTTGCGGACCGCATCCTTGCCGAGCAGATATTCGGAGACTTCCGCCGGCACGCCGAACACCAGGTTCAATACGCCGGCCGGCACGCCGGCATCGGCGAAGCAGCGCACCAGCTCGATGCACGAGCCCGGAGTTTCCTCGGACGCCTTGAGGATGAGCGAGCAGCCGGCGGCGAGCGCGCCGCCGATTTTCCGCGCCGGAGTGAGCACCGGGAAGTTCCACGGCGTAAATGCCGCGACAATGCCGATCGGTTCCTGCACCACGAGCTGACGCACGCCCTTGCCGCGGCCCGGCACGATGCGGCCGTAAGAGCGGCGGCCTTCTTCCGCATACCAATCGATGATGTCGGCCGAGCCGATCACTTCGGCGCGGGCCTCCGGATAAGTTTTGCCTTGCTCGAGCACCATGATCTTGGCCATGGCGTCATGGCGTTCGCGCATCAGGTCGGCGGCCTTGTGCATGATCTTGCAGCGGTCATAGGCCGAGGCAGCGCGCCACACCGCGAAGCCTTTCTTGGCCGCTGCCAGCGCGGCATCGAGGTCGGCCTTGCTCGCATGCGGCAGCTGCGCCAGCGGCTTTTCCGTCGCCGGATTAAGCACATCCTCGCCCTTGCGGCCGTCGCTGCCGTGCCACTTGCCGTCGATGAAAAGTTCAAGATTGGGATACATGGCGTCCTCGCTGGGCTTTCGTTCGGGTTATCGTTGGCGAGGGGAATAGCAGCTTTTTGCGGGCCGTTCATCCCCACCCTGGCTGCAGGAGCGGAACCCTTTGGATTTATATTGAAGGCGAACATCGCCGCGAAGTTGAGCGGCAATCTTGCATGGTCCCGGTCTTGGTGCGGCGCTAGTTGCCCGAATGGGCAACCAGGGCGAGCCCCATGATTCCAATTGCCGAAATGATCGAGAGACAGACAAATAACCGGAACGTCGGCCGCGGAATTCTGTCGAGAAGCCTCTGAGTATAGCTCATGTTTATCAACGTTCGGCAGGTGAACAACGTTCCGGTTCGGAAAAAGTAGTCAAGAGAGTGGATGGCCTGCAGCAAGACAAGCGCCGGACCGACGCGCCAGACCTCACCAGGAAGGTGATGGGCCGAATTGCATTGAGGCCTGATTCCTATCGGCCGATTGAGAGCCAGGTCCAGCCCGGCGCCGGCAGGAAAATGTACCGGCCAAAGCAAGCGTGGCGGCCGCGGCTGTTGCCTGAAGGCGTATTGCGCGCGAACGGAGCGCGCAGAGGCTCAGCGGACGGGATGCTGTTGGCGCTGCATTGGACGCTGGCGTTGCCGGCGCTGCGGCCGCATCGGGATCTGATTGCCATTGACGAACAAGCGATAGCCTTTGCCGCCGCACTCGCGGCATTCACTTCCATCGCGCAACCCCGAGCCATGACAAGCTTGGCACGGTGCGGGCAGTTTTTCGTTCATGAATTAGCCTTTACCTTTGTGGGGCGGGTCGCCAATGACTTCGCCCGGCAGCGTGGCGACAGTTCACGGCGTGAGCTTCAGCAACGCGCCTCCGATGAGACACGCAGAATCCTGCTCGCCTTATTTGGCGACGGCGAGAATGGATTCGGCGATTGCGGGCGCGCGCCGGCGTCGTTGTGGTCTACGTAAACGAACTCCGCGCGCCAACACGCCGCATCCATCGATCAACGTGATCCCAGGGAGCCGTATTGGCAACCCCGACGGAGAATAAGTCTGTATAAAATCGCTCACTTTTGACGGATCGCAGTGTCGCTCCGCCAATATCGCGCGGCGCCGATATGCCTGTACAAACGCGTCGACGAGGCGGCTAATAGCATATCTTTCCTCTTCATCCTAAAAGCGGGATTTTCATGACGAGCAGAATGCCCCCCGTGCCACCAGGCAACCAAAGCAACAAAGGCACGGCAAGCCGGCCAATCGCCTCATCAAACGACAAATTGGTGAGGCACGAACATCATCCCCATGCTGCCGAGGAGGGAGACACCGCCAACATAAAACAAAACACAACCAACAAAGGGTTCTTCCGCGGCCGCCGTTTCGATAAATGATAACCGATCGCCACCATCCCCATAAAAAAGCCCCGGCCGGGGGTCGGGGGACGTTGGTGGCCGAGGCTTTCATCCCGGGGCGGTGACGCGACGCATACGTACAAGCCCGTCCCGGGGTCGTTAGAAGAAGATTGTTCTTAAGTCTTGGTCTATTTATTGCGGACTAAGTTAGCACCACAGACAGTCGCAATGGCCTCATGGATGTCTCCGCTGGACTCTCCGCAATCTGTTTAATTTTGTGGATGCGCAGGGAGACAACGTCGGCTTGCCGCTATCGTTCCAAACAGCAGCTAAAACAGAGTCTGAGAAAAGACTTATCCCCCGTTGGCGCGCGGATAGCGATTTTCGGATGACAATCCAAAGCGCGATCACTTTTGCATTAATTTGAACGAAGCATATTGCATTACGGGATTTAATGACGATGTCTAAGAATGAGCCGGTGCGATTTTCCGAAAATCGGAGTGCCATTGGCAAAATCAACGACATTGGAGCTGCGCTCAGGGCGTCGCGTCCGAGGAAATAAATCGCCCTGAGGAGGAGTGCCACAATGGATATGAATAAAGCGGTAGCGCAGAGTAAAGAGGCCTCTGACAAGATAAGCGCCGCCACAGCGGAAGCAGCCAATCTCATCCAATCCAGTTGCAAGACTGCCTTTGAAGGCGCGCAGGCCTACAACAAAAAGCTCGTGGAATTTACGCGGGCAAATACCACCGCCACATTTGACTTCGTACAGAAATTGTACGGCATAAAGTCGCCTTCCGAGTTCATAGAGCTTTCAACTGAACACGTGCGCACGCTATCCGAGGCGCTCAGCGGGCAGACCGAACAGCTTACGGCGCTCGCTCAGGAGATTGCGTTCGCGTCCACCAAGCCACTGAAATCAGGCGGCGCAAACGCAACCAGCCACACCGCCTAACCTCTGCGGTTTTTTGCTCTAAGTATTGTTCAAGGCTCGGAGCTGGAAAATCTCCGGGCCGGCGCGACGCGCGATGCTACACAATGGTGAACGCAATGAGTCGTGCCCACTACATCAATGAAAATCAATCCGATATACGTAGCATCAAGCCCGGCTGGTACACGTCAGACAATGATGGCAATCTGTCTTCAGGGCCGTTCCTCAGCCAGGAGGAATGCCATGGTCGAGATGCTCAGCCAAATATTTCCAGACCCGGCAAGTTCGACGGCCACACCGCCTGACTTCCATCCGCTGCCAATTGCAGCTTTGGGACAATTGCAGGGCTTAGCATATCGACCCTAGTCGACCCGTGTCGGGTCGATGACGAAATTGGTGAAGCCGCCGTCGCGATCGTCCATGCCGGCCAGCACGTCGTTGACTTTGGACAGCGGCGACACGCGGTGTTCGAGCGCCGACAAGTCCAATGTCCCGGCACCCACCATCGCCGCCATCTCCTCGCCTTCGCCGGTGGTGAACCACACCGAGCCTTGCAGGCCGATGCGGTTGGTCATCAGCCAGAAGGCGTTGAGCGGCAGCGTCTCCATCACCGCGCCGACATTGACCGCGCGGCCACCGCGGCGGAGGCAGTAGAGCGCACGCATCATCGCGCTTGCCGGCGCGCCGGGCGGCAGGCAATCGATCATGCCGTCGACGCCATGACCGTCGGTCGCCGCTTTCGCCCAGGCGACCAAAGGGTCTGGCTGGGACGCGGCGTCGGCAACGGCAAGCACATCGATACGGCCCGGCGCCAGCGCTCTGACCTTGTCGAGCAGCGCCTGCATTGCGGCCGGTACCGAAAATTTTGGTGGCGCCCATCGCCAGCGCCAATTGCGCGGCATTGAGCCCGAGCTGGCCGCTGATGCCGTTGATCAAGAGCGTCTGTCCGGGACCGACACCGATCTTTTTCATCGCCGCATAGGCAGTGCCGAGATAGCCCAGCCTTGCCGCCGCCTCGAAGCTCATAGTGTCCGGCAGCTTGACCAGCGCGCTCGCCGGCGCGGTGATGAACTGGGCGAGCCCGCCGTAAGGATAGGCCCGCATGATGTCCTGCGAGCGGCCAAAGTAACCTTGCAGCGTCCAGCTCGGACAATCCTGCGCCTGGCCGCTGCGGCACATCCGGCACGAGCCGCAAGAGCGCGCCGGATTGACATAGACCCGCTCGCCGGGGCGCACCGCCCAGACCTGCGCGCCGACCTTGGCGACGACGCCCGCCGGATCGAGGCCGAAAATCGCCGGCAGCGGCGGCATCATCTTGTTGTCGGGCGTGAGCTTGCCGAAGAAATTGCTGACGACGCGCGCGAGGTTCGGTACGACGCCGCAGGCCTTGACCTCCACCAGCACATCGGTCGGACGCGGCTCCGGCACGTCGATCCGGTCGAGCGTCATCGGCTCGCCATAAGCGTGCAGCCGCGCTGCGATCATCATGGTCATTGCGCTTCTTTCCCGCGGCGGACGATCGAGATTGCCGTCCGCTGGGGAGGAATTGCATCAAAATTGACGGGTGAGCGCGAGTCTAAAAAGCGCAGTGTTGTTTAGCGGCGCATGTCCTTATCGCAAAACCGGTATCCACCCTCGGATCAAGTCCGAGGGCAGGCTTTTTGCGGGATATGCGCTACAGCGCGGCAGCGTCGGTTTCGCCGGTGCGGATCCGCACCGCGTGGTCGAGACCGAACACGAAAATCTTGCCGTCGCCGATCTGTCCGGTTTTGGCCGCCGCGCGTGATCGTGTCGATGACTTTGTCGACCTGGCTGGACGGGCAGGCGATCTCGATTTTGATCTTGGGCAGGAAGCTCACCGCATATTCGGCGCCGCGGTAGATTTCGGTATGGCCCTTCTGCCGCCCGTAGCCCTTCACTTCCGTTACCGTCAGACCCTGAACGCCGACCTTGGTCAGAGCGTCGCGGACGTCGTCGAGTTTGAAGGGCTTTATGATGGCCATCACCACTTTCATTGCTGTCTCCCCCTTGGCTGTTCGTTGCCTCGATACGCTGGGCGCCGCCAAGCGACGAGCGAGCAAGCCGCTGGCCGCGCACCGTCATCGCCGGACCTGCCGCAATCAAGCCCCGTGCCAAGTCTCACAGACCACTCACAGACCTGGCCCAAGCCTCTGTTAAACAGGCGCAATCGGTTCGAGGCGGCTCTCGCTCGGGCTTTGTCGACCATAGCCGCGCGGATTGCGCACGTGGCCGACCCTCATTGTGCCCAAAAATTAGGCTAGTGTTTGGCGCGTGCACCTTAACCGGGCGCTTAAAGCGCAGCGGCGTGGGTCAGGCGCTGGTGCCGCGGCGTTGCCGCAGCAGACCTTCCTGGGCGACCGAGGCGACCAGCGTGCCGTCTTCGGCAAAGATCAGACCGCGCGCAAAGCCGCGCGAGCCGGCGAGGTTCGGGCTGTCCTGCGCATAAAGCAGCCACTCGTCGGCGCGGAACGGCCGGTGGAACCACAGCGCATGATCGAGGCTCGCCGCCATGATGTCCTCGCTGAACACCGAGCGCCGGTGCGGAATCAGCGCCGCATCGAGCAGCATCATGTCGGAGGCATAGGCCAGCACGCATTGATGGATCGCCGGTTCGTCGGGCAGCCGGCCGGTGGCGCGGATCCAGACGTGAAAGCGGCCGTCTTTGCAGAGTTTCGCCGAGATAGCGGTTGTATTCGACCGGCCGCAGCTCGATCGGCCGTTCGCGTTCGTAATAGCGCCGCACCGGCTCGGGCATGCTCGGCCATACGCTTTTTTTCAATTCGGCTTCGTCCGGCAACTCGTCGGGCTTCGGCACGTCGGGCATCGCGAACTGATGCGACAAGCCTTCCTCGTGCACATGAAACGACACCGACATCGAAAAGATCGCATGGCCGTGCTGGATCGCCTTGACGTTGCGCGTGGTGAAGCTTTTGCCGTCGCGGATGCGGTCGACGTCGTAGATGATCGGCACTTTGGGATCGCCGCCGAGCAGAAAATAAGCGTGCAGCGAATGCGGCGGCCGGGTCGCCACGTCATCGACGGTGCGGCAGGCCGCGACCAGCGCCTGGCCGATGACCTGGCCGCCGAACACCCGTTGCCAGCGCGATTGCGGCGAACGGCCGCGAAACAGATTCACTTCGAGCGGTTCGAGATTGAGAATATCAACCAGTTCCTGGACGGCGGAGGCCATGCTGTCTTCCCTCGCGCCGGGGCGGTTCCGGCCGCGCACTTCCTTGCATATAGGTTCGGCGGGTGGGTCAAGTCCGGTCCCACGCAGCGTGCTAGGATAGGGTATGACGCGTAGCAATGTTGACGTGCTGATCGCCGGCGGCGGATTTGCCGGGCTGACGCTGGCGATCGCCTTGCGGCAGGGGCTGGGACCGTCGTTCGCGGTTACGGTCGCCGATCCGGCGCTCGGCGTCAAGCCACGGCGACGACGAGCGCGCCTCGGCCATCGTTGCGGCGGTGCGGCGCTTGTTCGCGACCATCGGCGTTTGGCCGGCGCATCGAGGCCGATGCGCAGCCGATCCTCGACATGGTCGTGACCGACAGCCGGCTCGGCGATGCGGTGCGGCCGACCTTCCTGACTTTCGCCGGCGAGATCGAGCCGGGCGAGCCGTTCGCCCACATGATCGAGAACCGGCTTCTGGTCGACGCGCTGGCCGCGAAGGCGCGCGAGATCGGCGTCGCGCTGCAGCCATGCGCCGTCGCCAAATTCGCACGCGAAGGCGACGGCGTGACGGCATCGCTGAGTGACGGCACTGACGTAAACGCCCGGCTGCTCGTCGCCGCCGACGGCGCGCGCTCGAATATTCGCAGCGCCGCCGGCATCGCGACGCATGGCTGGAACTACGGCCAGTCCGCCATCGTCATCAATGTCGCGCATGAGCGCGACCACGACGGGCGCGCCGAGGAGCATTTTCTCCCCGCCGGTCCGTTCGCGATCCTGCCGCTCAAAGGCCGCCGCTCCTCGATCGTGTGGACCGAGACGACGGCGGAGGCGGCGCGCATCGTGGCGCTGCCCGACGATGCGTTCCATGCCGAGCTGGAGCAGCGTTTCAAGCTGCATCTCGGCGACCTCAAGGTGATCGGCGCGCGGCGCGTGCATCCGCTCGGCTTCTTCGTCGCCCGCGCCTTCGTCGCCGACCGCATCGCGCTGGTCGGTGACGCCGCGCATGTCATCCATCCGATCGCCGGCCAGGGACTCAATATGGGATTAAAGGACGTCGCCGCGCTCGCCGAGGTGATCGTCGATGCGGCGCGGCTCGGACTCGATCCGGGCGCGGCGAACGTGCTCGAGCGCTATCAGCGCTGGCGGCGCTTCGATACCGTGACCATGGGGCTCGCCACCGACGGGCTGAACCGGCTGTTCTCCAACGGCTCCGACGTGCTGCGCGCCGTGCGCGATGTCGGCCTCGGCCTGGTCGACCGGCTGCCCGGATTGAAGCGCCTGTTCATCCGCGAGGCGGCGGGTCTGGTCGGCGAAGTCCCGAAATTGCTGCGCGGCGAATCTTTATAACGACGATGGCTTTCAGTCACATCGCGGTCATCGGAGCGGGCGCCTGGGGCACGGCTTTGGCGCTGACCTGCGCGCGGGCCGGCCGCAAGGTCACGCTGTGGGAAGCAGGACGCCGCCAATGCGGAAGCACTGAAGGCCAAGCGCGAAAGCCGGTTCCTGCCCGGCGTCCGCATCGACGACAGTGTCATCATTGCCGGCGATCTCGCCGCTGCCGTCGCCGCCGAGGCGATCCTCCTGGTCGTTCCCGCCCAAGCCGTGCGCGCCGTCGCAACGACGCTCGCGCCATTGCTTGCGGCAGGCACGCCGCTGATCGTCTGCGCCAAAGGCATCGAGCGCGGCAGCAAAAAGTTCATGAGCGAGGTGATCGCCGAATGCGCGCCCAAGGCGCGTGCCGGCGATCCTGTCCGGGCCGAGTTTTGCCGCCGACGTGGCGCGCGGCCTGCCGACCGCGGTCACCTTGGCGGCGAGCGACGGCAAGCTCGCCGGCGACATTGGCGCAAGCGGTCGGCTCGGCGACGTTCCGGCCCTACCATTCGAGCGACGTGCGCGGCGTCGAAATCGGCGGCGCGGCGAAGAACGTGCTGGCCATCGCCGCCGGCGTCGTTGCCGGTCGCGGGCTCGGCGCCAGCGCGCTTGCGGCGCTGACCACGCGCGGCTTTGCCGAGCTGGTTCGTTTCGGCAAAGCCTACGGCGCCAAGCCGGAAACCATGATGGGCCTGTCCGGGCTCGGCGATCTCCTGCTCACCTGCTCGTCGCCGCAGTCGCGCAATTTCAGCTTCGGGGTCAATCTCGGCCGCGGCCATGATCCCGATACGATCCAGAAAACCACTGGCCTCGCCGAAGGCGCGTTCACCGCGTCGGTGCTGGTCGATATGGCGCGCGAGCGTAATGTCGACATGCCGATCTCGACGGCCGTCGTCGCTCTGCTCGACAAGACGATGAGCGTCGATGCGGCAATCGGATCGCTGTTGGCGCGGCCACTCAAGGCGGAGGGATGATCATGGCGTACTGGCTTCTGAAGACCGAACCCGAGGAATTTTCCTGGGACGATCAGGTCAAGCGCGGCAAGAAGGGCGAGACGTGGAGCGGCGTGCGCAATTTCACCGCGCGCCGGCATCTCCAAGAGATGAAGAAGGGCGAGAAGTTTTTCTTTTATCATACCGGCGACCAGAAGCAGGTGGTCGGCATCGGCGAGATCATCCGCGAAGCCTATCCGGATCCGACGGCGAAGAAGGGCGAGCCCTGGGTGGCCGTGCAGACCGGTGGCGGTCGAGCCGCTGCCGAAGCCGGTGACGCTGGCGGCAGTCAAGGCGGAACCGAAGCTCAAGGACATGGCGCTGGTGAAATATTCCCGGCTCTCGGTGCAGCCGGTGGGCGCCGAGGAATGGAAGATCGTCTGCAAGATGGGCGGGGCGAAGGGCTAGCGATGCCGCGCGGCTTGAGGACCGCGCCCTTGTCGCTCGTCGGGCCGCCGTCGCATAATGGGTTTAAGGAAACGCCCATAATCCGGCGGTACCGAGCCGCGTGCGCGTGGAGGATGACGAAATGTCGGACAAGATCTACGAAGTGCCCGCCGAGTGGAAGACGCGCGCCTTCATCGACGACGCCAAATACCAGGACATGTACCGGCGTTCGCTCGCCGACCCCGACGCGTTCTGGGGCGAAGCGGCCAAGCGCATTCACTGGACCAGGC
>CAVZLM010000004.1:0-791746 GCA_963776185.1 uncultured Solirubrobacterales bacterium | reverse complement strand
GAACCAGTGACCTCCGCCTTGTCGATTCGATCTAGGACGCAAATGACACGGCGCTATGTGGCCGAACCCTAGTATTCATGCGGATTTCAAGCGGCCAGCCGATCCTCGCTCGCGGGTAGTCCATCGTCGTTTGTGGGCAGAATGTGGGCAGGATTGTGGGATACGGAGCGCATCCTGCGCGCTGCCTCGTGCGCCCGCTGTGGCAGCAGGTGGCTATAAACGTCCACGGCTTCGGCGCCGTGTGGGCCATCCGCAGCGCCGCGTAACTTCGGTGCGTGGCGACGGACGCTCCCAGCACGACCGACCCGGACGGCCGCCTCGTCGTGTTCGACGCCGGCACCCATCAGCACCTTGCGCTCGGCCGCCCCGAGCTCATGGACGAGGTTGACCTCATTCTCGGCGCCGTCGCTCACCCCGATCATCGCGTCGAGGATGCAATTCCCGGCCGCGAGCACTTCTATCGCCGCGACCTCGATCCGCGACGCTGGCTGCGCGTCGTCGTAGACTTCAACGACGAGCCGGCGTGGGTCGTGACCGCCCTGGCCCAGCTTGTAAAACGTGCCCTTGTAGTTTGCTGCGGCGCCCGGCTTGAGATTTGGCTGCACATGCTCGCGGAGCCACTTTCGTCCCAGCTCTAGGACCGTCATGGCGGTTGGCACGTAACGTCCGTCGTCCACGTCGCCCTGCAACGTCCGCAGGAGCTTTTGTGCCTCGCGTTTGCTACTTCCGGCTACCTTTTCGACTTGCTTCCAACGGACGGCGCCGGTCTGCGGGTTGATGATCCGAACCCGCGTCCGAACGTAATAGTTGTCGCCTCGCTTACGGATGGTTCCGGCGGCCATCACGCATCACCCCCGAACAGCGCCTCGACCGTCTCGCCTAGCGTTCCCGCGATGGCGAGCGCTACGTCAACGCTCGGGGTCTGCGCCCCTCTCTCGATGCGGCTGATCGTCACGCGCCCGACGCCCGCCTTCTCGGCAAGCTCGCGCTGTATGAGCCCGACGCGACGGCGGGCCTTCTCGACCCTGATTCCGGCGGCAAGCGCCGCGCGAGGTCTACCCTCTCGTACTGGCATGGGAGTCACCATCTCCTGTGTCCAAGCCCCCGGGGCGCCTGCAAGCGTCGCCGGGGGCATCTGTTATTACAGACAAGTGTATCATATCCGATACCCGCCACCGCGCCGCTATTCAGCCGAGCGCCCACTCGGCATCCTCCCGCCACTGACCAGCGCCGACCTTGGCGGGCGGCCTCAAGCGGCGCGCGGCGAGGAACCGCTCGACCTCGGACGCACGGAACCGGATCGGGTTGCGCCCGCCTCCGTCCGAAAGCCGGAACGCGCCTAGCTCAGCTTGGTGGCGACGCACCCATTCGGGCGCCGTTGCGAGCGTATCCGCAAGCTGCTCGACCGTCAGCAGCGGCTCGGGCGGCCGACTCCGCTCGGCCACGAGCTGCGTCGCGCGCTCGACAACCTGCTCGATCAACTCCGGGGAAACGTCGAGCGTCAGGGCTCCCATCGCCGCGCGCTAGGCCGCCTTCCGCTCTGCGCAAGGCCGGGCCACAACCGCCGCCGGCTTGCGGAACACGAGCACGTCCTCGTGTGCGACGACCTGCGTGCGGTCGCCTTGCGCGCGGCGGCGCCGCGCATGGAGCGTCTGCCAGAACGACGGTCGCATGACAAGCTCGCTGTCGCGGACGGTCGCCAGTAGCCCTATGACGCGCTGCCAGTACAGCAGGCCGGCGCCTTCGCAGAGTGCGATGGTTTCGCCCGAGAGGTTCCGCAAGGCGCCGCCGCCGGCTGAGCGCATGTCCTTGGTGACGCACACGAGAAATCCGCCAGGCTTGAGCACGGCCGCGCACGCCTCGTAAATGCCTGCCATCGCGGTCCGGTAGGCGCGCCCGCGTGCGTGCCCGAGGTTGCGGCGGTCACGACTGTAGTTCGTCGTGTCGGCCCGTCGCAGCGGCTCGGGTCCGCTGACCGGGTTGAGGTCGGCGACCTCGCACGCATACGGCGGGGAGGTAAGGATCATGTCGGCCGCGCCGAACGCGACACGGCGAACGGTGCTCCCGCGCTCCGTGCCGAGTAGGCGCGGCGCGCGTAGGCTGAGTACGCGCGCCAGTTCTCGCGCGTCGCCTTCGGCGACTTGTGCCAGTGCGCGTGTGCGGCGGTCCTCGTGTGCGTGCTCGATGTTCGCGGCGGCGAGTTTGGCCCAGCGGGGCTCAAGCTCGACGCCGATCGCGCGGCGCCCGAGGTCGATCGCCTCCACGAGTGTCGTGCCGATTCCGCACATCGGATCGACCACGAGCGCTCCCGGTTCGCTGTATGTCTCGATCGCGTGGCGCGCGAGCGCCGGGAGCATCTTGCCGGGGTGCCGGTTTGATTCGGGGAGGTAGCGCTTATGGCGCTGCCATTGGCTTGTGCGTTGCGCGCACGGCCAAATGGCTAGAGGGAGGTCGGCTGTCTTTCGTTCTGTTTTCGTCAATTGTTTGGGCGTCGGTGAGAGACCCTGCAATAGACGAAGGCCCGACACGCGCCCTCGGTGTTACACGAGAACTTGCCCAGCTACGAGACCACCGTGCAGCGCGCGTCAGAATGGCAGCGCGGACTCGGCTAGGCAGGTTGGGCAGTACCGCTCGCCATACGCACGGAACCTGCTGCAACCGTCGTTCGCGCACTGTGGCTGTCGTGTGCGCCGTGGTGGCGCGCGTCGTTCGATGGCGTCGACATAGCCAAGCTCTCGCATGGCCTGAGTGTGCGAGCGGCGGTCGAGCGTGGCGAGAAGCTGCTCGAAACCCTCCGGATCGATGGCCTCAAGGTCGCGCAGCAGCGGGACCGTGAACGTCCCGCCGCAGGTGCATTGTGGTAGTCCTGCCATGCGGATCGCGGCGGCCGACCCGTACAGGATGCAGCCGCAGTCTGAGCACTCGATCTTGCGCAGCCGGCATGATGACTTGCGCCGGCCGCGCTTCAACGTGGCGGGCATCACGCGACCGCGCTTTCGAGCGTGCGGGCGATCGTGTCCACCGTCTCGGCATAGCGCCGGATCGCCTCCACGTCGTTAGCTTCGCCCCATCCTGCGATGTAGGGGATGCTCTCGCCGGACGTGTCGAGTCCGATCGAGCGGCACACGATCACGGCCGCTGTCTCCACGATGACCTCCGCATCGGCGCGGCCGTGCTCCTTGTACGTCGGGACGCCTACCGCGTGGGCTAGCTCGTGGATCAGCGTGCGCACTCGACCGTTCGCGCTCGTGGTGTTGGTTGAGACGCAGATCAGGCGCTCGGATGCCTTGCAAAACCCGCCGCTGTGCTCCAGCGGCCGGTACTCGACGCGGTAGCCGATGCTGCGCGCGAAGCTCTCCAGCTTGGCGATGTAGGGCGCGTGCGAGTCGCCAGTGACGGGCTCGGAGGGAGCCTCCGGCAGCGGCTCTCCGTCGGTCTGTGATACGTCGAACACGGAGACGGCTCGGAACATCGTGATCGTCTCGTCTGTTTCCTGGCCTTTGTCGTCGCGCTGCTTGACGACCATCGGCGCCATGATCCTGATTGCGTGCTCACCCTTGCGGACCTGGCGGCCGAGCTGCTGCCACGCCCTGAAACCCGCGACGCGCGTAGCCTCCGGGCATTGCATGGCGATCAACATGCAGTTACCCATGCTGTAGTCATGGAACGTCGCGCGAGTCTCGGCCCACTTGCGCCAGCCCTCGGAAGTGAGCAGGGCGCGCGCCGCGCGCTCGATCGCGTCTCGCGCCTCAGCGCGCTTAGTGTCACGGTATGCGGCGCGCTCGGCGTCTGAGAAGGTGCGTCGGCGCGATATAGTTTTAGCTGACATCGAAACTTATCCTTTCGTTGTCCATGAGCCCGGGCGTTGGCGCGTCGCGGGCTCACTTTTTGTTATTGACGTTTATACGGTTTTACAGTGCGTCGATCACGGCTTGGGTGTGACGCAGCGCGATTGTCTCGGCTGCTGCGCGGCTGCTGCGAATCTCCTCGTCGTACTCGTCGGGGGCGAAGTAGCACGCCGCGCGCCATGAGTAGCTACTGGCACGGTCAACGGTGGCGAGGATGATTCCGAACTCGCTGCTTTCGTAAGTGCTGGTGTTGAGTGTGCGACTTACTGTTATGTTCGGCGTTGTGCTTGTCATAGGCATACGAGACCAGACCAAAGGGTGAATGTCAAGGGTTTTTGCTCTAAGATTCGCTAAAGATTTGCGTCCTTTTCGTGGTGTGAGTCTGAGTATGCTTCGGCGGCGACGGTGGTGACGGTTGCGAGTACGGAGCGAGCCGTGGCTGTGTTCCATACGGTGACAACGATCGGCGCCGATGTGTGACTGACAGCGGCGGTGGCGGTTTGTGCGCGACGGACGCTCGGCACGGCGAGGATCACGACGGGCTTGTGCTCGCGTAGGCTGCTGTGCGGCAGCGCGTCGCTGTAGCGTTCCGCCTTGGCGCGCAGGACTTGTGGTGGCTCGGTGCCACGGTCAAGCTCAAGCAGCAGGTGAAGCGGCGGGCGGTTCGGCATTGTCAGCACGCCCCAGCCATCAGGGATGACGTGCCCGGCGAACAGGCGGGCGAGCGTGCGGACGCCGTACCACTCAGCGAGCGCACCGCCGGCCTGGTTGGCTTCGACAGCGAGGCGGGTGAAGAACTCGTTAGCTTCGACGTGATGGCTGAGGTTGAGGCTCGTGGCGATGCGTAGTGCTTCGTGGTGGGTGTAGTGCAGTTGGCTGCGGTCGATGCCCTTGTGGTCGGCGACGATGAGTGCGCCTGCTTCATCGAGTATCCAGTGGTACGGAGCGGAGCCCTCCCCTCGCTTTGCTGTGGGTCGGAAGCGGTCGAGCACTCGCAGGTCATACAGCAGTTGCAGTCGCACGGTTGCGGTTCTCAGTCCCTTGAAGTGCAGCCGCTTGATTTGGTCGGTCGTGAGTACGTGGTGCTCCTAGCAGTCCAGGGCGATTTGTCTGTCGCGTTCGGTCAGGTGCGCAGCCAGCTTCCCCGCATGGTCCTCCGTCAGTCGGCTTGGCCGTGTTCTCTCTTCCTCTGTTTTATTCACTATCTTGTCGGCCAGCCTTCGCCGGGCCGGTTTCTGATGATTTGCGGGCATTTCGGGGCGCACTGGGCCTCCATGCTTAATTGGAGGGCGGAATAGAGGACGGATTGGAGGACGGACTGGAGGACGGATCGGCAGGCAGCATTTTCGGGCGCAACTCGCGTTGTGCCCGTGGCGCTACGGCTGGCGTGCGCTGGCGTTCGGCTAGCTGCGCCTCGATTTGCTCGCGGCTGATGCCGTAGCGGCGCCGTGCTGAGGCTCTGACTGCCTGTGCCTGCGCGGGCATGGCGGGCGCAAGGTTCTCGGTGGTGAGCGTGAACGCCGGGCCGGGCTGTCCGTTCTGGCAGATGCGGGCGGCGGCAGTGGTGGACGCGGCAGGTGCGCGAGGTCGTGCGCGGCGAGCTCGGGCTCGAACTTCGCGCTCAAGCGCCGTGGCGTCGTGGGGGGAGAGCTGGAAGTAGACCTTGGTGCGGGCGTTCGCGGCGATCGCCTCGCGCATCTCACGGCGGAGCTGGGCGAGATGTTGGTGCGCGAGGCAGATCGAGAGGCGGTAGCCGCGCGCCTCGGCGAGGATGTCCTCGAGCGGCGTCGGCAGGTTCAGGTAGTTGTGAACCTCATCGACGTAGCAGCGCGCGTCGCGCCGCTGCTCGGGCGGCCGGCGCGTGCGAGCGCGGCCTGCCAGATGCGCGCGACGACGAACGAGCCGAGCAGGCGGCGAGGTGTCCTCGCCGAGCGTGCCCTTCGGCAGCCTGACCAGCAGCAGGCGGCCATGGTCGAGGCGCGGCGATGTCGATGCTCGAGACGGGCTGCCCGATGATCGCGCGCACCGGACTGCGCAGCAGGAACGCCCGGAGCTTGTTCAGCACGGGCCCGGTCGCCTGCGCCGGGTCGCTTCGGAGAGCCCGTCGTACCAGTCCCAGAACGACCCGACCCCACCGGATCGTCGATCTCGTGCAGCGAGCTGCTGGCCTGCCACGCCCGATCGGTCAGCAGCCGAGGCACGTCGACGAGCGTGCCGTGGGCGAGGCGGTGCTGAGCGTGAGGAGTGCGGCGCGGAGGATGTCGTCGGTCCTCGGTCCCCAGAACCGCTCGAACACGCGGCGGAAGATCCCGACGGTCTGATCGACGACGAGCTCCTTGTCGGGTCCCTCGAGCACGTTCAGGCCGGGCGGCGTCTGGTCGTGCGGGTCGAGCAGATCAACGTCCTGTTCGCGGCCGGTGGGGATGCGGTTGAGGATGTCCTCGACCAGGTCGCCCTTCGGGTCGATCACGACCGCGCCGCGGCCGGCGTTGAAGTCCGCGAGCGCGAGTCGCGCGATGAACGTCGACTTGCCGACCCCTGTCGGCCCGAGTACGTGCAGGTGATAGCGCGCGTCCGCACACCGAGAGGATCACCGGTCCGCCGCGTTGAGCTGACGCCCGAGCGGCTTGCCCGACGGCCGACAGGCCGGGTGGCGGTGCGACGCTCGCGCGCGCCGGCCGTCACGACGCCGGGGATCGCCTCCGCGCCGGGCAGGTGCGCGAGCGCCGCCAGCTCGCCGGGACCGACAGAGGAACGCTCGGCGGCCAAGCGCCGCGCTCGCGCAGCTTGACGCGGCGCGTGGCGGACGCGACGGCGGCGCAGTCCGACGCGGCCCTCATACGCCGCGAACGCCGCCGGCGATGCGCGTGGATCCGCCCGCGCGCCTCGCGCGCTCGAGGCGGCGCGACGGCGATCCGCACAAGGCAGCGGTAGAGCGGCTCGAGGCCTTGCTCCATCACGTCGCGCACGTCGGGGTTGATCGTCGGATCGAGCGTCGGCGGCTTCGGCGCGTGGGCGCTGGCTGCAGGAAGTCCAGCAGGCGTCCGAGGCGGCTGCGGGGGATGCCGGCGCGCAGCCGGCGCGCGACGGTCAGCAGCCGGCGTTGCTGCACGGACGGTGACCGGTCGCGCGAGCATCTGCACGAGCGCGCGCTGCTCGCCGCGCAAGCCCGGCGAGCTGGCCGAGCACCAGCGGCAGCGGGTCGGGCTCGTCGCGGCCGTCGAGCGGGAACCAGTCCGGTCCCGAGAGCACGAGCTCGGAGGCGCCTGCACCGTCCCGCTCGCATCGGCTCGTCGTGCGCCGGCAGGCTCCGGTTCGGTGGTGCTCGCGCCCGGCCACGCGGAGGTGACGGCGCGCTCGATCAGCCCGGGCGGGACCGCCTCGGGCACCCAGAGCCGGAACGTGGTTCCCGCCTCGCTGGCGACGATCTCCCACGACAAGATGCGGCTGGCCGCCGAGCAGCCGCGCGAGCGCGCGGTCGGAGGAGGTCATGCAACGCCGACCACAGCAGCAGCGCGCCGCCGAGGTCGACCTCGGGTGGCACCCCGATCCGTCACTGCCGCGCGCCCACGGCCAGGCGACGGCGCCGCACGCGACGCGACGGCGAGCACGAGCGAGCCCGAGCACGCGAGCGACTCACGGCACGAGGATCGGCGCTAGCTGCTCGACGGTCACGAGCGTACGTGATGCGCGAGTGCCGGGAGACCGCGTGAGTGGCGTGTCCGGTTCATCGAGCCACGCCGTGACAGCGTGGCGATCGTGCGCGGCGCGCCTCACGCTGGCACCCCCGGTCGCGGCGGGCGTGTCGCGCCGAGGTAGACTCGCCTTCGCCCCACGGCGCGCCGATCGTCGTCGGGAACGGGTCGGTGCGCACGACGGTGCCGGTGTGCGGGGCGTCGACCATCTCGCCGGCGCGCACGACGATCCCGACGTGCGTCACGTCGCTGGTGCTCGGCGCCGAAGAACACGAGGTCGCCGGGCTCGAGCGGCGCGCCGGCCGGCAGGTGCGGGCCGGCGTCGAACTGTTCCTGCGCGGTGCGCGGCAGGCTGATCCCGGCGGCGCGGTAGGCGGCCTGGACGAGCCCGGAGCAGTCATAGCCGCTCGGGCTCTCCCCGCCCCAGACGTACGGGCACGCCGATCTGGGCGAGCGCGAACGACAGCGCCGTGCCGGCGGCGCCGCCGGCCGGCGTGGCGGTGACCGCGAGCTGCGCTTGGCTTTCGTAGATCGACGGCCCAGCCGAGGACCTCTTGGACGTAGGCGGTCGAGTGGTTGTAGGCGAAGACTGCGCGCTGCAATTCGCTCGGTGCGCCGGTCGCGCGGAGGTAGCTGCGCGGCGCGTGAAGATCGCATCGGCCGGGTTCCAGCGATCGGCGGGCCGCTGCCGTTGGCGCTGACCGCCGTATGCCGCCCAGGTGGAGGCGAGGAACTGCATCGGCCCGCCGGCGCCGGCGTAGTTGACCGCGCCTTCCTGGGTGCAGGAGGGGTCGGGGTCCTGGCCGTCGTCGCACTCGACCTTGCCGATCCCGGCGAGCACCTCCCACGGGATGCCGTAGCGCGCCCCGGCCGCCTCGAAGAGCTGGAGGTATTCCGGCGGTATCCCGGCGATCTGTTCGACCTCGGCGGTCGGCTGGCCGAGGCTGACGCCGAGCCGCCGCCGAGAACGCCCATGGCCGCGCCGATGACAGGACCGGCAGCAGCAACAGCAGGCCGCCGAGCTGAGCGCCGCGCGCTTCATGCCGGCCTGCAGCGAGCTCGGCCGGGTCACTCGTCACGAGCTGGTGCTCGTCGGGGCTCGCCTTCGACTCCGCAGCGGGATTCGCTGCTCGCCGGTGAGCAGCAGGCCGTGGCCGGTGGGGCAGCTGAACAGGTAGGAGCGCTCGCCGGCGGTGAGCTCGAACGCCTGCCCGACCTGCTCGATCGCCTGCGGCGACTGGCGCAGCAGGAAATGCTGGGAGGCGTTGTTCGACGACGGCCTGGCCGAGCTCGGGAGTCGAGCAGGTCGCCGGCGTCCTGGGTGATCGTCGTCAGGCCCGTCCAGCGCTTGCGCGCCTTCTTTGCGAGCCGGAACAGGAACCGTGCGCCGGGGCCTCGCGGGTCGCGCTCGCGCTCGCGCATCAGATCCCAGGCCTCGTCGACGAGCACGACGCGGCGGCGCAGCGGACCCTCGAGCGAGCGCCAGATCGCGTCGAGCGTGAGCAGCAGCGCGGGCGCGCTCATCCGCTCTGGCAGGCCGCGCAGCGAGAAGCAGACGAGATGGCTGTCGGGCTGCACCGATGTCGGGCGGTCAAACAGTGAGGAGTGCGAGCCGGTCGCGTAGGGCGACAAGCGCTCGGCGAGCCGCTTGCCCGTTTCGCTCTCCGCTTCGAGCGCGCGCACGAGGTCGCAGAGCAGCGGCGCCGGTCGGCGGTGCGTGGCGGGGTCGGCCGTGATCCCGGCGGCCTGGTAGCCGGCGCGGGCGCTGCGGTCGAGCACCGCAAGCTCGCCGCCGTCGAGGCCTCCGGCGAGCAGTTCGACGAGGTCGGCGAGGAACAGAATCCGCTCGTCGAGTGCGCGCGGTGCTTCGCCGGCGGGCAGGTCGAGCGGGTTGAGCGCGACCGCGTTGACGGGCCGGTCAGCGGCAGGTACGCGCCGCCGACCGCCTCGCAGAGCGCGTGGTACTCGTCCTCGGGGTCGAGGACGAACACCTGCACGCCCCGGTAGAGCAGCCGCAGCGCTTCGAGCTTCGCGACGTAGCTCTTGCCGGCGCCGGAGTACGCGAGCACGACGGAGTTGTAGTTGTCCGCGCGAAGCGGTCGACGATCACCGGGCGCGCCGCTGTCGGTGAGCCCGTAGAGCACGCCATCCTCAAGCGGCGGGTCCGACGACGCGAACGGGAAGCCGGCCGCGAGCGCCTGGCGTGTCGAACGTGCGCAGCAGCCGCAGCCGGTCGATGCCGAGCGGCAGCGTCGTGAGCCAGCCGTCGAACGCGCGGAAGGTCGCCGGTACGACGTGCAGCAGCATCGAGGCGCACAGCGCCTTGACGCGCTCGGTGCGCTCCTCAAGCTCCTCTCGGCTTCCGCCGGACACGCGGAGGTAGAGGCCGGAGCGAAACAGGCGGCTCTCGCCGCGGCGAGCGCGCTCGCCAGCTCGTCGGCGTCCTCGGCGGCGGCCGCGAGCGTCGGGTCAGTCGAGCCGGCCACGGTCGGCGTCGAGGCGGCGTGTGGACTCAAGCCGGGCGCGCTGGCGGCGCAGCCGGTCGGCCGCGACCGACGGGCGGGATCGGCCCGATGTGCAGCGTCAGGTCAAGCTCCCCGGCGGCCGTGCAGCAGCGGCGCGAGCCAGCCCTGGTTGACCTCGCGCGGGTAGCCGACAACGGCGAGGGTGCGATGCCAGACGTTCCCGGTGCGCAGCCAGTCGCGCTCGACCTCGACCGCGCTCGGCGCCGGCAGCGAGGCACTTGGCATCGCGGCGCCCTTCACACGTACACGAGGGAGCGGGATCGTCGGCGCTGGTGGCGAGGCGCCCTTGAGACGTACACGCGGGCGAACCGTGTTCAGCATCGGTGGATCACTCCTTCCAGTTGTGAGCCGGCGGGCGGCCCTGGCGGTTCAAGCGCGCTCAGCAACAGCGCGGCGGCCTGCTGCCCATCGAGCGGGTGAAGCTCCACCCCGGCGGCGTGCAGGAGCCCCGCCGTCTCGCTGGCGCGTCGCTCGAGATCGGCCCTGGCCGTGTCGCGCTCGCGGCTACGGCTGCTCAGCACGAGCAGGATTTGACGGCGGCGCAGACCCTCTCCCTCGACTCGCAAGCTCGGAGAGAAACTGCGCGTAGGTGTGAGCGCAGCGCGCGCAGCGCCGGGTGCGGCAGTCCGGGCGCGGCGCGCTCGATCGCGCTCGCGCGCTCCGTGAGGTCGACCGCCTCTGAGCGAACCGTGATCGCGGTCGGCTCGACAAGGCTGTTCAGCCACTTGCCATACGCCTCAGCCAACGCCGCCTGCTCCTCCTGCGAGCGAAGCGCCCAGCTCGTGCCGCTCGCCGCGAGCAGGAGCGCGCTCGTGCCGTCGGCCAGCTCCACGACGCCGCTTGCGAGGATCGCGCTCACCGGCACCCGCAGCAGCGACACGCCCGGCTGAGCTGGCGCGTTCGCCAGCACCGCCGGGAGCCCGTCCGGCACGGCGACGCGCCGGGGCGACTGTGTGAGATGCCGGGCGGCGGCGAGCGCGAGGCGATCACCTGAGAGCCCGTCGCGGCGCCCCAGCGCGAGCGCGACGCCAGCCAGGGCGAGCGGTGCGGCGAGGGCCGCCGCGACGGGTATCGGCAGCGCCGAGCTGGCCGCCGCGAACACGCCGTAACAGACGAGCGCGGTCACGGCGAGAATCACGAGCTGACGCGCCGTGAGACCCCACGCAAGCCGGTCCTCCATCTCCACGTCGGCGGGTAGCCGGATACGCGACGGGTTCACAGCACACCCCCGACCGCGCCCCTGATGACCCGGTAGATGACGTAGGTCTTTGCCATCCGGGCCGTATTCGATGAGTAGCGCCGCGAGCCGACCAGCTCCTTCGCCCAGAACGGAATCCGCAGCAGCACCCAGAACAGGCACAGCACGAGCAGTAGGTCGATAAGGCTCCCGCCGGTTCCCAGGCCGAGGACGCTGTGCCCGCCGGAGGCGAAGAAGATGTGGACTGCGGCGGCGAGGGGTGATGGCCTGCGCGACTTGCACGCCGAGCAAAGCGAGCATCACGCGCCACCACAACCGCGCCATGCCTTCGGTTTGCGGCAGACCGTGGCCGAGCAGCATCAGCGGCGCCGCGCAGACGAACAGCACGATCAGCGACGCCCGGACCAAGTAGAGAATCAGCAGCGCGACGGCGAGCACCGCGCACGCCAGGCCGAGCAGAACGAGGAAGATTCCGCCGTCTGTGATCGAGTGCAGGACTAGCTGCTCAAGTGTGTTCCCGGCTTGTTCGGGATCGACACCGTTGCCGAGCAGCCCTGAGGCGAGGACGTTGGCGACGTTGACCATCTGCCCCGAGATGGCGAGGCTCGCGTTCACCGCGATCGCAGCGACCCCCAGCCGGGGGAGCACGTCCTTGATCGCGTAGGAGGTTTGCAGCGTCTCGTGGCCCATCACGAGCGCGCCGGCCGCCATCACCACAAGCACCAGCAGCGAGTCAGCGACCCCGACCGATAGCTGCCAGTAGGTGCGGACCTGGGCCTGCCCGCGACTTGCGGCGTGGAGAGCAGCGTGCGGCCGACGAGCACCATCACCGGATTCAGCGCGTCCTTGACGAGCCCGGCGAACCATTCATTGATCGCCGCCTCGATTTTTCCGCCCACGTCGAAGAAGCCGGGATGACTCGCCTTCCCAGCTTCCACTTCGCCGCCCGTGGCAGGCGAGGACGGAGCAGGCAGCGACGGCCCGACTTCGATGCCGCCGCTTTCCGGCGTCGCGCCTTCCAAGGCCGTTGAAGGCAGCGGAGGAGACGCGGCCTGGGTGCTCGCCGCATGTGCCGGCGCCCGCGTAGCAGGTGCCGCAGCGGCCGGCATGACACCGGCCGCCAGCGGCACCACTAGCGCGAGCAGCGCACCGAGGACTGTCAGGCGCGGTCTCACCCGACGATGTGCTGCAAGACCGTGACGAGCACGGGCGCGAGTGCGGCAAGCGCGTAGCCCGCGATAGCGGCCTTGATCGTGCCCTTCGCCTTCTCAAGCCCGCCCGGATCACCAGCGGCGAGCAGATAGCGCACGCCGCCGACTGTCAGCAGCAGCGTGGCGAGCGCCACGAGCAGTCCAATCAGCCAGTTCCGCAGGTTTTCGATGACCTGATTCAGGCTCGTCGCGGCGTCCGCCACCTGAGGAACCAACAGCGCGGCCACGAGTGCCAGCACGATTGCGAGCGCGAGCGTGCGTCTCATACGTTGCTCGGGTCCGGCGCGGGACGGACCCGGGATCACCTCCTTCGTCTAACTCGATTGGTCTTGACTCACCAACTGGGCCCTATGGCCCAACGCCGGCAACCCGAGCAAAAGACGAAGGCCAGTTTTGATGCCCTCGCGTTACAGGCCGATAGCCGATGAACAGCAGCAGGCGCCGCTCCGCGCGATGGCGGCGCACCTTCATCGTGTTGTACGAGACGCCTGCCGAACGGGCGAGGTCGGCGAGTTCCACCCCGTCAAACCGGCTAGAGAGAATGACCTCGGCCTCCTCACGGGTGATCGCACAAGCCCGCACAGCGCCGTCGAGCAGCGCGTCAACGTCAGCGCTGTCGAGCAGCGTGTCCACGTCCTCGGCGACCAGCTCCGGTGCCGCCGCGACCTCCCCGGTGCCGGGCCACACTCCGAACCTTCGACCTCCTCGCTCGAATCGAGGTCGAAGTAGCCGAGGTCGAGCCACGATGCCCGCCACGCGCTCTCGCGGCCCAGCTCGCGGAGCGTCACCTTCAGCGTGTCGAGCAGGAGATTCGCCGCTACCCGGCGCGGCCTGCGCTCCAACGGATAACGACGAATCCCCTCCCAGACCGCCGCGAATATCGTCGTCGCCGTCGCCGTCGCCTCCGGCTCTCGCGCGTCGCGCGTGAGCCGGACCGCAAGGTTCAAGAGCCCCGGGCGGATCGCCTCAAGCACGACTCTGGCTCCGATCGGCTCCTGCCTCGCCCACGCCAGCAGCGCGCACAACACGGCGTCCTTCTCTGCGCGCGCGCCGGGACCGCGCAGGAAGCGCACCACCGCAGCCGCGTCTAGGAAGCGGGCGAGCGCCGGCTCGGCATCCCGCCACACGCGAAACCGGGCGCGCAAGAGCGGACTCGTTAGCTCCTGGCGCCAGTCGCTCAGAA
The DNA here is from genome assembly GCA_963776185.1 of uncultured Solirubrobacterales bacterium. GTDB lineage: Bacteria > Actinomycetota > Thermoleophilia > Solirubrobacterales > Solirubrobacteraceae > Palsa-744. The sequence continues at coordinate 778,086 of CAVZLM010000004.1, read as the reverse complement.
GGTTGTCTACAGGATGACGACGCATTACGGCACTCCTTCGGTCGGGTTGACGCGAAGGTGCCCACGAGCGCTGACCGGGAGCTGACAAATCGCTGACCCGCCCCGGTGAAGAAATATGTTCAGAGGACCGAATCGCCGGGTATCCGGAACGGTTAGAGCAATGGAAGCTCCATGCGCCGTGCTGCCACAGCCCGATCCGGCAGGCACGCCGCCGCAGCAGCGACGGCACACCACCGCTGCGCCAAAACGCGGGCCATGCCGCGCTCAGTCGCCCCGTTTCGGCGCACGAGCCAGCATCGGATCGCGTCGTCCCCCGACGCCACCGCGCCAGCCCTTGTCCCACCAAACGCGGCTCGTCGGAGAAGGCGTGTAAGTGCCGTGTCAGTCGCGTGTCAGCGATGTGTCAGCGCCCCGAGGAAGGAATAGGCCCATGAACACACCACGCATCCCCGTCCCCCGTAGAGGTCCCGAGCACGAGCAGGGCAACGGCGCCGGCCCGATGCTGCGCCCGCGCGAGCAGCCCAAACCACCGTCCACTCCCCCTGAGTCCGGGGGCGCGCGCCGCAAGCTCCAACCGCTTCCGCTGGCCGGCGTCGTGCTCGTGCTGATCGCGCTTATCGGCTATTGGGGTGTCTACAGCGCCAGCACCAAGCGCACACCTGTCCTCGTCACGACGCACGCCCTGGCGGCCGGGACGGTCCTTTCCAGCGGCGACCTGCGTACCGCCGAACTTGCCGGGGATAGTTCGGTCCTCGCCGCGCTGGTGCCCGAGCGCGACTTGGGGCAGACCGTCGGGCGGCGTCTGTCAACTCGCGCTACCCGCCGGGATGCCGCTTCCCTCTGGCGCGCTCGCCGTGCAGCAGTCCCAGACCTCCGCGATGACGCTCGCCGTTCCCGAGTTCGACGTGTCCGGGGCGACCCTCCAAGCCGGCGATGCCGTCACGGTGCTGGCGACCTTTGGCGCCGGCACCGGTCAGGCGACGACGCGGCCGATCGCCCGCGACCTACAAATCCTCTCGATCGGCGAAGCGCCATCGAACGCGGACCCGAGCACCACGACCGTCCCCGTGACACTCTCGGTGACGGACCCGTCGATCGCCTCCTCGCTCGCGCTCGCCAACGAGGACGCCAAGCTCGACCTGCTGCTCGAAGGCTCAAGCGCGTCTACCGCGCCGATCCCGCAGGCAACCGCCGGAGCGCACCATGACCGCGCGCCCGAGTGTCATCCTCGCGCTGACCCCGCTCGCTGAGCGCGAGGTCGAGTCGCTGCTGTTCGACGCTAGCGACGCGCCGCTGACGCTCGTCAGCAGCGTCGCCGAGGCCGACGACCTGCAACGAGCGGTCGAGCAGGAAGCACCGGACGCCGTACTGCTCTCCCCGGAACTGTCCGGGCTTACCGCCGGGCATTGCGCGCGCGTGCGCGCGTCGGGCGCGCGTCTCGTCGGCCTCGCACTGGACGAGCGCGAGCGCGAAGCCCTCGGCGGTGCTGAGCGTCGATGAGACGATCGACTCGACCGTCTCGCGCGACGAGCTTGCTTACCGTCGTCCGTGGAACAGTGAGCGAGGCCGCAGCCCGCGACCCCGGCGCCCGCGCCGGCACGTCCCGAGCGTCGAGAGGACGCCGGCAGCATCCTGGCCGTGGTCGGCGCCAAGGGCGCTCCCGGCGCGAGCGAGTGCGCCGCGTCGCTCGCCGCGCTCGCCGCCCGCCGTTGGCCCACGGTGCTCGTCGAGATAGACGCGCTCGGCGGCGGCCTCGACGTGCGGCTCGGCGCCGACGCGACGCAGGGCTCACTCCTCGGGACTCGTCCGGGCCGTCAGCGGCGGCGACGGTGGTGTGCAGCGCGAGCTCGTGGAGCGCTGGCTGGCCGAACCCGCCGGCTGGCCGGCGGTGCTGCTCGGCCCACCCGACCCGCAAGCGCTGCATCGAGCTTGCCCGGCCCGGCGCGATGACGCGCGCCCTGCACGCGCTCGCCATCGCTGTACCCGCTGACCGTCTGCGACGTGGGAGCCTTCCTCGCAGACGGCCACGCCGCCGTGCGCTCTGCACCGTGAAGCGCTGATCGCGCGCCGACGCCGTGCTGCTCGTGCTCGGCGCGCGGGATACGCAGCTGCGCCACGGCCTGCGCCAGCTCGACCTGCTGCTCGGCACGCTCGGCATCCCCCGGAGCGGCTGCGCGTCATCGCCAACGCCATCGGCGCACCCGGCAGCGCGAGCCGCAGCGCCATCACGCAGACGATCACCGCGCACCTGGCCGAGCGCGGCGTCACGGTCGACGCCTGGCTGCCGTGGGACGCACGCGGCCTCGCACGCGCTCAGCGGCGCGGGGCACCGCTCGCCACCGCACGCCAGCGCAGCCGCTACAGCACGCGCCATCGACTCGGCCTGCTTGGAGGAGCTGTTCCTGCCCGCCAGCGCCGCACCCCGACGGGTCGCAAGCGTCGCCTCGTCTCACCCCGCCAGCACCGCCAGCGAGGAGCAGGTCGTATGGCAGCCGTGAGCCAGCTCCCAGCGTGGCGAGCGTAGCGGCGGCCGAGGCCGTGCGGCTGCGCGTCGAACAGGTCCTCGCGGCCGAGCAGGTCAACCTCACCAGCGAGCAGGGCCGCGCGCAGACCGAGCGGATCATCGAGCAGGAGATCGACACCTACCACGCCGAGCGCTCAACGGGCAACGGGCCGAGCTTTCAGAGCAGGACCGCGCCGCGCTCGCGCGCTCCCTGCGAGACGACCTCATCGGCCTCGGCGCGATCGCCGAGCGGATGCTGACCGACCCCGACGCGCAGGAGTGGATGGTCAACGGCCCCAAGCGCGTGTTCCGCGACACGGGCGAGCGGATCGAGCGCGTCCCCGATGTCGTCTTTGCCGACGACCGCCAGGTCCGCGGCTTCCTCGACCGGCTGCTCGAGCAGGTCGAGGGCAAGCGCCTCGACCGCATCACCCCGCGCGTCGAGGCCCGGCTCCCCGACGGGTCACGGCTCACCGCCGCGATCCCGCCCGTCTCCTCGAACGGGCACGTGATCTGCTCGATCCGCCGCTTCCGCCTCGCCGCCGGCACGCTCAACGAGCTCGTCGAGCTCGACTTCCTGAGCCAGCAGGCCGCCGACTTCCTCGCCGCCTGCGTCCGAGCGGGCAAGAACATCGTCGTCGCCGGCCGCGTCTCGACCGGCAAGACGACGCTCCTGAACGCGCTCGGCCGCGCGATCCCCGGCACCGAGCGCGTCGTCTGTCTGCGAGTCCTCCGCCGAGCTCCAGCTTCCGAGCGGTCCTCCCCAACTGCGTCGGCTACGAGGCCCGCCCCGCGAGCGCCGACGGCCTGCCAGCGGTGACGCTCGAGGATCTCGTCTCCGACGCGCTGCGGATGAACCCCGACCGGATCATCGTCGGCGAGTGCCGCGGCCCCGAGACGATGGCGATGCTGTGGGCGTTCGCGACCGGCCACGCCGGCATGACCAGCGTCCACGGCGAGTCCGCCGAGCACGCACTCGACAACCTCGCCCGCTTCGCGCTCACCTCCGGCGCCCGGATCGAGGCAGACCAAGCACTCGACTGGCTACGCGAGATCGACCTCGTCGTCCACTGCGACCGACCCCGCAGCTTCGACACCGGCGAACGCCGCTTCCTCCCCCGCCGCATCGACCAGATCGTCGAGGTCGCCGGCATCGAGGGACGCCGCATGACCCTCAACCCACTCTTCAACGGCGCCGGCTCGGACCTGCAATGGGCCGCCACCAACCCGCCTTCCTCCCCGACCTCGAAGCCGCTGGCTTCACCCCGCCACAATGAGACGGCCGAGACTCCTCAACGACGGTCATCATGGCCTTGGCGCTCGCGGGCTGTGGCGGCAGTCACCAAACCACCGTCGCCACACGCAGCCAGCCGACTACCGACTCACCCGGCAACCATGCCCACCGTGCTCGAACAGGCGGTGCGCAATGCGCTCAACATGAATCATCGCTTGTCTCGGGATGTCTTTCGGACTAACAGAGTCCCGCGTGGGTACGTCCACCGGCGGTCCGGCACTCGCCGGGCTGGCTACCTCGGCGCTGCCCGCAGCCAGGGTGTTCGCGTTCGACCCTCTCCGAACACTTCCGCTTGCTGAGTGTTCAGCTCGAACCGTCATACACGATCGCCACGGCGACGATCGAGGACGACCAGCGAGTCGTGCCCGTACACACGCGGCCGGCCGCACGCTCAATGACCGTCAACGAACGAGTCCGCATCGTGCTGCATCGACGGCGGGCAAGCGATTCATCGTGTGGAAGGTAGGCTGCCCATGACTCGCCGGCTCTTCGCTTGCCGTCGTCGGATCCTGCTGGTCCTCGCGCTGCCGATTCGCAGAGAGCCACAGTCTGGGATCGGCGCTTACTCCCAACAGGGCAACAGCGAACACGCCAACGCTGGAGGTTCGATAACGCAAGCGACAACAGCAGGGGGAGCCCGGCGGTAAACGGGACGCCCGGCAGTCCAAGCGGGGGAGGAGATGGTCAGGGCGTTGGGGGCGGGGTCAATGCCGGTCCCTCCGGGGTCGAAGCTGCCTACCCCACCATCTCAAGCAACTCGCCGCGCTACCGCAATCCGCATCCGTATGGGCCGGGCTCCTTTTGGTATGAAGCCGAAGGCGGCCACCGATGCGTCTACGTTCCAGCGAGCGATGGAGCTTGCTTCACCGTCGTCCAGCCCGAAGCGGGCCCGCCCGCGCCGCCGGCGGTCAGTCCGGCAGCGATAGCGGCGACAGTGGCAAGCGACCTGGACTTGCAGGTGGGGAGGATCGCGGTGAGCCCATCAGCACATACCGCTGGGCTTGACGGGCGCGGCTTCGTGGTTCTGGCTCGAACCGCACCCGCCGACCAGTCGCTATCGCTGTCGCTCCGGGGTGAGCATGTCACCGTCAGCGCGACGGTGAGCGCCGTTCAATGGCACTTTGGTGACGGCACTGAGCTCGCCGGCGGCCCCGGTGTGCCCTACAGCGCCGGGCCCGCGCCCGCGGGCGCGGTTCGCCACGTCTACCAAACCCGCTGTCTGCCCGGCGATCAAGGCCATGACCCTAGCGTCTCGTCGTCCTGTGCCGTCGACGGCTACCAGGTCGGGCAGCGTGTCAGTGGGGGATCTCCTACCAGGCGAGCGGGCCGGTCACCACCAGCGGCGCGCTGCCCAGCCGCGCGACGAGCACCTCGATCGCCTATCCGGTCAGCGAGGTCCGCGCATTCCTAACGGGAGCAGGCGGACGATGACCGGCTTCCTGCTTGGCTTGGTGATTCGCGACTGGCGTGGCGCTCGTGTTCCTGCACCTGACTGGCGTGCGCGTACCGATGCCCGCCGGCACGTCGCGTCTGGGTGCGTTGCTCGATGACGCCGACCTGCCCGTGTCTGCCGGCCGTGGTTCTCGTTTGCATTGGTGTCTGTGGGCTTCTGGCCGGCGTCCTCGTGTGGTGGATCGTGGACGTGCCGGCGGTCGTGATCGCAGGAGTGCTGGGTGCGGTGGTCGCCCCGGTCGCATGGCTGCGCTCTCGGCGTGAGAACCGACGGCGCGAGCGTGAGCGAGCGTGGCCTGCGGTGCTCGGCCAGCTAGCGGACGCTTTGGAGGCAGGGCTGGCGTTCCCGGCGGCGGTCGCGCTGGTAGCCGACTCCGGGCCGATGGCGCTGCGCGGCGACTTCTCGGCGTTTCGGACGCGCTTGCGCGGCGCCGACTTGGCGAGCGCACTCGACGGGCTACGGCGAGCGGGGGAGCGCACGACCGACTCCGTTGCGCTGTTGCTTCGCGCCGCCTTGCTCGAGCTGCCCACCGGCGGGCTAGCTCCGGTATTACGCGAGCTTGCGGGTGTGCTCTCAGAGCGCCTGGAGGCGCGCGAGCGTGCGCGTACTCGCACCGCCAGCCTTGGTCTTGAAGCCGCGATCCTGTCCGTAAGCCCAATCGTGATTCTCCTACTGATCGGGGTATCCTCGCCGGGCTTCCTGGCCGCGTATCGAACCACCGCAGGCACGGTCGTCTCTTTGCTGTGTGGTGGGTTGATCTTCGGTTGCTACTTGCTGATGCGTCGCCTGGGGCGGGTGCCGGAGCCGCAAAGCACACGACCGGAGGGCAGCCGATGAACGGAGCGCTTCTGTTCTGCTCGCTGTGCCTTGTGATTGGCGGCCTGCTGCTGTGCGAGTATGTCCTGTCCCGGCGCCGCCCGGCTCTATCGACGCGGTTCGCGGCCGCTCAGGGCGCCCGGCAGCTCGTCCAAGGCGCCGGCCTGGTTGGCGGGAGCCTTCCCGAGCCTGCGCGTGTGTGGACTGAGGGAGTGCGCGTCGCGCTATGAGCGTCGGCTGCGCCGCGCCAGTAACGGTGACAGTGTGGGGTTGTTCTTTGCCAAGAAAGCGCTCCTCGCGTTCGCTGTGCCGTTCATCCCACTGTTTCCCTATGGGGTACTAGCCGGCCACCTTCCGCCGGGGTTCCTCGTGCTCGGCCTCGCTGTGGTCGGTTTCTTTCTCCCCGACCTGTCTCTCCGCGAGGAAGCCAAGCGGCGGCGCGAGGCACTGTTTCTCGATTTGCCCGAGGCGTTGGCGGTCATGGCTCTATCGCTACGCGCCGGTCAGTCGCTCAGACAGGCACTGGAGCTCGCCGCGCGAGACTGTGAGGGCGTGCTCGGAGACGAGCTGACAAGCGCACTTTCACTGGCCCGCCGCGACCGGGCGCTCGGTGAGCGTGAGGCGCTGGTCGCGGTAGCGCGTGAGACGGACGAGCCGATGTTCCTGCGGTTCGCCGAACTGCTGGCCGCCAAGGAGAGCCCATACGGCGAGTTTCTACACAACCAGGCGCGCGAGATGCGTGCCGAGCAGAACCGCTACCTAGAACGCGCAGCCGACCGCGCCCACCTGACATGCACCTGCCGCTCGTGCCACTGATCGCCGTCGTCGTCATGTGGGTCTCCTATGGCTTCCTCCACCTGCTCGCCCAAACGATCTAACCCACGAAAGGAGCAAACAATGGGCATCCTTACCAAAATCTGGCTCGGTCTCACTAACGAGCAAACCATGCGCGATGAGCGCGGCGAAGTCATCACCTGGGTCGTGCTCGCAATCGGCATCGTCGTAATCACGACCGGCGTCCTCGCGATCGTCGGGCCGGGCGTACTCAACGCCGGACAGAAGCTCGTCAACGAAATGAAATAGGGGCGCGGCGAGATGCCAGTCCGGGAACGGCTCACCTCAGAGCGCGGCGACACGCTCATCTCCGGGCTGCTTGCGTTGGGCCTGGTGCTACTCACCGTCGGGCTCGCCGTCCAAGCTCTCATGTTCGCGCACGCTGGATCGGTCGCCCACGCGGCAGCGCAGGACGGCGTGGAGGCGGCCAGCACCGAAGGCACCGGGGCGGGCATCGCTCGCGCCAATGCGATTCTCGCGGCCGCCGGAGGCGTCGGCTCACACCTGCGGCCCACCGCGCACAGCAATGGAGCGTTGTGACCGTCGTCGTACAGGGTCGGCTCCGCACCTCTTTCCCGGCGTTGACCTGCTGCTCCCGAGCATCATCGCGACGGCAAGCGAGCCGTTGGAGCGCTACCCGAAAGACGAAGAATGATTCGCCGTCTAGCAAGCAGGCTCGGAGACGAGCACGGCGAAGCGGCGATCATCAGCGGCGTTCTGCTGCTCGCCGCGGTTCTCATTCCCCTGATGTTCCTCGTGCCGCTGTATGCGCGGATCGAGCTCGCGCAGGTAGATGGCCAGCAGGCCGCCCGCGACGCGGTGCAGTCCGCCGTTCAAGCCCCCAACCCCTCAGCCGCTCACGCCGCCGCCAGCGAAGCGCTTGCACGCGAACAAGCCGGATCGCCCACACCGCTGACGCTTAGCCTCACCGGCACCTACGCACGCGGCGAAGTGATGAGCGCCCAAGTCACCACCAGCGTCCCGATCGGCACGCTGCCCCTGCTCGGGCGCTTCGGGACGATCGTCGTGCATACCCACGCCAGCGCCCCGGTCGGCCGCTACCGAAGCATCCTGGAATCGGCGCCACCATGACCCGTGCGCTGCGACCTCGGCTCCTCAGCGAGCGCGGCTCGGTCCTGATCGGCGGCCTGCTTCTCTCCATCGCCCTCGTCATGGTCATCGGCCTGGGCGTGGACGTGGGCCACGCCTTCCTCGTGCGCCGGCAACTGACCTCGATCGCCGACGACGCCGCGCTCTCCGGCAGCCAGGCGATCGACATTCCCGAACTGCACGCCGGGCACCTCGAGCTCGACCCCCGCCAAGCACGCGCAGAAGCAATGCGGACGATCACCGCGAACCGATCGACCACCGGCCAAGCGACCGCCACCACCGGCCAAGTGACCGTCACCGTCACCCGTACGGTGCCGACGATCCTGCTCGGAATCGTCGGCTTGCACTCGCTCACGCTCTCCGCGCACGCGACCGCAGCACCACGCCAACCATGAGACCAGCACCCGCGATATACGCAGTCGTAGGCGCGCTCACGCTCCTGACGGTCGGCGTCAGGCTCAACCTCGACCCGCTCGCGCTCGCGCGTCTCGCCGTCCTCGGCGCGGCACTCGGCGTGATCGTCCGCGACGACCTGCGCGAGCACCGAATAGCCAACCACGTCGTACTGCCCGCCACCATCGCGTGCGCGACCCTCTCACTGCTCGACGGGCTGCACGTAGGCAGCCTAATCGGTGGCGGCGCCCTGCTCGTGCTCCTGTTCGGTGTGGCGCTCGCTCGCCCGGCGTGGATCGGAATGGGCGACGTGAAGCTCGCGCTGCTCATGCTCTGCGGACTGCACGGCGCGACACCGCGAGCATTGCTGTTCGCAATCGAGCTAGCCGCCGTCATCGCCGTGCTCGTCGGGCTCCGACACAGACGAATGGCGGCTCGTGTGGCGCTACCTATGGCACCGTTCATGGCCGCCGGCTGCGTCCTGGCGCTCCTGCGATGAGACGACCTGCCGCCGCAGCCCGGCGGAGTTGGGCGGCGGCCCGTGCCGCGCTCGCGCTCGCCGGCACGATGGCGCTGTGGCTCCTTCGCCCGGCGTTGCCGCACCTGTCCGGTTCGCTGCTCGGCCCGCTCAACACCACGGAGGTCGAACAAACCGTGCGCTGCATCGCATGGCTGCTCGCCGCGTGCCTCGCGCTCACGATCCTCACTCGCGAAGTCCGCGCGCTCATCCTCCGCCCGACGCAGGCAATCCCGATCCCGCTTCCAGACGCACCGCGAACCGCAGCGAGCGCGTCGCGGGCGCTGCCACGCGACGCCGAGCGCGACTGGAGCGGCCAGTCCCCATACGTCTTGACGATCTCCACTCCGATCGCCAACACGTCGAGCTCGCCACCGCCAGCGACGCAGACGCCGCTCGCTGGCGCTCCCTCGGAGGAGAACTCACCGTCGGTCTCGATCTCCCTGCTCGGGCCGCTCGTAATCGGCGGACTCTCCAAGAGGATCGGCCGCACCGCCACGCGCGAGCTGATCGCCTACCTCGCGCTTCACCCCCACGGCGCGGGCCGAGACGAGCTGATCGAGGCGCTCTGGCCCGGTGCAGACCCCGAGAGCACACGCCCACGCCTCTGGCAGTCGGTCACCGAGGCCCGCAAGGCCCTCGGCGACTCCTGGCTCCACGACGGCGAGCGCTACCAGCTCGACCGCGGCAAAATACGCATCGACCTCGACGAGCTCGACCGGCTGCTCCGCGATCCACCGACCCCGAGCGCGAACCCGTCGCGCTCGAAGGAGCCGCCGCGCTGTGGCGCGGCGAACCACTCGACGGCAGCGACTACCCGTGGGCCGAAGGCGAGATACGCCGTCTGCATGCCACGTTCCTTGACCTGCTCGTGCGCGTCGGTCACACACGCCTCGCCAACGGCGACCCGCGTGGCGCGCTGGCGGCCGCCGAGCAAGCGATCTCCCTCGACGATCTGCACGAGCCCAGCTGGCGCCTCGCACTCCAAGCCGAGCATTCACTCGGCCTACGCAGCTCCGTCACCCAACGCTACGAAGAGCTGGCCCACACCCTTGACGAGGAGCTTGGACTCCAACCCAGCCACGAGACGCGCATGATGTACCGGCAGTTGCTCGGACAGACCTGAGCTAGCTGCACCGCGCGATTGACCTGGAGGATTCGATCTACAGTCTTGCGCCCCTTGTGCTATAGCGCTCGTCAGCCTACGTTCTCCATCAGCAGTTCCAAAGGAGGAAATGGCGAGACGAGTAGCGAAACTCGCCGTCAGCCTTCGGCGTTGTAGTCCCCTGGTGGCTGACCTTCCTTAGCCCCTTCCGCGCAGACATCGAAGCCTCCTGGTTCATGCGGCGACTCAGTCCGCGTTTGGAGTTCGCCTTGGACGCCGCTCTCCGTTGCGGTCGCGGTCGCCAGGAAGCAGTTTTCGCTGCCGCCTGTGGCTTCCATGCCCCAGCCTTCACAGGTCCACTTGCCACCGCCTTCCTGGGTATGGCACGGCGTCCTGAATCGCACCGTGGCCGCCTGAAGGAACCCCTTGTTGGACCCTTCCATGTACTGCTGGCGGAACTTCCGCTCGAAGGCAGCCTCGGCCCGTTCCGCTTCGATAAAGGCCGGTGTCGTGCTGCTGGGAGCGGCCTGAGAGACGCTGCTCATGGTCGCTGTGCTGCTGCTCCCGCACCCGGCCAGCAAGGCAGCGGCAGCCAGTGCCCAACCCACCTGCATCCGACGCATGGCCGGCATCCTACAGAGGGGCGCGCGATCATCTGTCGTCGCTCAGCGTTTGCGAGGTCGCCAAATGAAGCGGCCTGTGGCTGTGAGACGTGGCGCCCGAGCGTGCCCGCCCGCGAGCGCCGCTGCGACGAAACCCCGGCGGCCACGACCGAGCCTCGCCGCTGGTGCCTTCGGCGGCGCCCCGCATTAGACTGGCAGCGAAGCGTCCCGCGCCGTACCGGAAGGCGGGTCGGCGGCTAAGGCCCGCGCTACAGGTCGGCGCGCCGGAGGATTTCCCATTGCCGGCGTGTCGAGACCTGCGGCGACGCGCATCAGCGTCTCAATCGTGAAGTTGAATCCTCCGCGCTCGATGACTCCAGCCCACGCGCGAGACGCGGGTCATGTACCGGCAGCTACTCGGGCAGGACTAGCCAGCGCAAGTAGCGAGCGTCCTGTAGCGTTGCGTCTGCAAGGTGGCCCGATGATGCTCGAACGGTGGACCCAAAACGACCCGACGTACCCTAGCGCAAGTGCGTGTCATGGCCGCTACGCATAACTCGTGGTGGCTGGCGCCCAAAGCCTTCAAGGGCCTAGGGTTCACGGAGAGCTTCTCCGCCACCGAAACACACTACTTGGGTGGCTGGGCCGGGCACTCAAAGACGTACACGGGCAAACTGACAAAGATCGTTGTCATCGACAAGAACGGAGTCTCACTCCGAGGTTTTTCGACAATCTTCACGATCCCGTGGAATCAGGTTCTCGACCTAGAGGTTGAAGGACCCGATAATGCCTCAAAGCGGGTCACTGCTGGCCGCGCCCTAGCCCTCGGGGTGTTCGCTCTCGCCGCCAAGAAGACCACGAAGTCCGCGGTGCTAATCGTAAAGCTCCGGTCCGGCGAGGAGGCAATTTTTCAGACTGAGAAGTTTACGGCAGCTGAGCTGCGCGCCAAGCTCGTTCCCATCACCAGTCAGCTCCGCAAGGCGAATGCCTCGCCCTCGCCCTCACCAACAGCCGTGGCCGCTACTTCGTCGCCGCCCGACACTCCGTCCTCGAACGGCCCGCCTCCCGCAGCAGCCATGTCGGTTGCCGACGAGCTGAAGAAGCTGGCCGAGCTAAAGGACGCGGGCCTGCTCACGGATGAGGAGTTCGCCGGGCAGAAGGCCAAGCTACTGGACCACTGAGGAGCCCTTCTCGAAAACGCTCCCGGCCCGTCGGAGGCCAACCTATGAAACGCCCAACGCTCATTCTCGCCGTACTCGTCTCGCTCGCGCTCCCGCCAAGCGCTCAAGGGCTTTCGACGCGCGAACTCGAAGAACGGTGTCCGCAGCCCACTCTTGAAGGACGGGAGGAATGCCAGCAGGCGATCACCAAACGAGAAGGGGAAGAACGCACCGAACGGGAAGAACAGGAAGGCAGAAAAGCGGCAGAAGCAGCCTTTCCAGGCGGCTGTGAAGGCCCCGAACCTCCAGCGGGACACGGCCTGCCCTTCAACAACGCCTACGAGTCCACCTGCGCCAGCCTCTGGAAGCCCACCGTCGAAGCGCGAGAAAGGGAAAAATCCAAAGCTGAGGAAGCCGAATATGCTACCGCGGTCTCCAAGGACGCTGAGGAAGCTCTCGCCGACGGCGGCGGCGTCGCCTGCGTAGTCACCAACTATCCGGGCGCAGGCAATGATGCGAGCATGAAGCCCGACCCCGAAGAACGGGCTGCTGAAGTGCTGGCACGGTGCCGCACCCTACTCGCTGAAAAGGTCGCCGCCGCATGGTCGCAGCCCGTGGGCGTGCTCCTCGTTTACGTGCAATCCCACAAGGGACACTCGTCCAAAACCCCTGGTTACACCACCCTGACGATCAGTGTGAGCCAGTTCGCGCACGTGCGCTTCACGATCCGGCGCCACGGGCATCAAACCTACGACTACGTTGCGAACCAGCCCGGCTCGGCTCCCCATAGATCGTTCCCGTTCAAGTGGTCTTGCGAGAGCCCGAGCGGCATCTACCAGTACACAGTTGAAGCGTGGACGGGTAAGGACAAGGAAGTCAGGCACGGTAACTTCAAGCCCGTCAGCACCGAATGGTGCCGCACGACCGCACGACAGGAACGCGAAGCCCAGAAACGAAAAGACCGCGAGTGGCGCGAAGCGGCCGAAAGGGAACATGCCGCGTTCGTCCGCGAAGAACGTGAAGCGGAAGAAAACTGTCGCAAACTAGGCGGGACCGTCGTCACGATTCACGGCGACGCCGGTCCCGTGCGCGTGTGCCGTAGCCCCGAAGCATACGTACCGCTTTCGCAACAATCGTCGGTCGCTATGGCAAGAGAGACAAGATTTAAGTTCACCGACTACGACGGCGGGATGAACAGTCATCCGACCCTTGGGCCGAAAGGGGACGCTCGTCTTGGAGCCTAACGGCAAGTGGGCGCCGCTAGCCGTTGTCGTGGCTCTAGTGATGACTGGCTGCGGCAGCTCACGCGAACGCTCGCCAACGGGACACGTGTCTGTAGCTACCAGCAAAGCTCAGCTCGAAAACGATCCCAGCAAGAACGCAAGTGACTCGAACACGCCGAGAGTTGGACCGATTGGTTCGGTAGAAGTGGACGATCTGAGATGGCATTTGGGCTACACGCCGGAGGTAGCGACATACTCGCTTCCGCTTGAAGCAAAGATACTCGAAAGAGCAGTGGCAAACGGTATCTTTATCGTCGTGCCCCTTTCGGTCACTGACCATAAGAGTGAATCTGTGAGACTGACGAGCGAACTCGTCAGTCTCGTGGCTGGCGGCAAGACATACTCAATGAACCGCGATGCCGAAGCGCACCTGCCAGGCCATATGCTCTCTGGCGAGGAATTGGGACCTAACGTTGGCGACGTTGTCGAAGCAGTATTCGATGTCGCGCCCGAAGTGCTCCACGAGCGCCCAGAGCTGCGCTTCAACGAGTTGGGGTTCGGCACTACCCACGCCTATATTGAACTTCCGCCGTGGCATTCGGGAACCGGACAGATTGTCGCCGAAGCTGGATCATCCGTGGCGGGAGAGCTACGGTGTCGTCCCGTGGCGCCGAAGGTGGTTTCTTCGGTGTCCACCGGCCGGGCGGGTGCTACCAACACCCGTCCGGCCACTCGATTTTCATGGCTGGCGCCAGAGCAGAGCAGAACTCGCGGCGGATCGCAAGGCCAAGCTGCACCCCGGCGAGCCGCCGCGTGCCCGTGGGCCTTGTGGCCGCCTATATCTCAGTTGGCAGCGGGCCTGGCTGCGCGGCGGCGTGGCTCCCCGCTCGCGGCGCGGCAATCGCTGCCGAGTTCGCCGGCACCGTGCTTGCAAGCTCCGTCGTTCGCCGAGAGTAAAATCGGATTCACAACGACCAAAAAAGGAGACCTATGACCGAAAGCGCCACGGAGTAAGCCATGCCGACCATCGCGACCCTTTGGGCCGTGGTGGTCATCGTTTTGATCCCGTTTGTCCTGCTGTTCGCGGTTGTGCTGGCCTACGTGGCATCGCGATTTGAGCAAGACGTGAACGTCGATCTACGCGCAAGGCTGTTCCGACTCACAGTCTCCGTCAACCATCGACCCGATGCAGGGGCAAAGCCGGGTCCGTCAGCACCAGACCACGACATAGCGCCCCTGAGGACTAGCTAAAAAGCAACTAGCACTCAGGCAGACGCATCGGACAAAAGGGTGACGGCTGTCGAGGCTGTCGAGAGTTCGCTCCCTGCGGAGATTCAGGAGGCGCTGGGTGAGTTGGTCGGGGCAGCGAGGGAGGGACTGCTCGCGCTGAGCGTGAGCGTCGGGCTCGGCGTGGTGCACTGCGCTGATGGAGGTCGAGGTCGATCGAGGTCGTCGGCGCGAAGGGCAAGCACAACCCGGATCGGACGGCGAGCCGCCACGGTCACGAGGCGGGTCGATGACGCTTGGGCGGCCGGCGGGTCGAGGTCAGCCGGCCGAGGATGCGCACGGCCGATGACGAGCACGAGCTGCCGGTCCAGAGCTACGAGTACTTCGCTGACCGTGACCCCTTGACCCGGGCGGTGATGGACCGGATGCTGGCCGGTGTCTCGACGCGTAAGTTCGCCGTGGTGGGCGAGCCGGTCGGCGAGGCGCTTGAGCGGGAGTCGAGCTCGACGTCGAAGAGCACGGTGTCGGAGATGTTCATCGAGCGCACGCAGACCGCGCTCGGTGAGCTGATGGCCCGTCGGCTGGACGACGTCCGTCTGGCGGTGATGATGCTCGACGGGATGGACATCGCTGAGCGCACGCACGTCGTCGCGCTCGGAATCTCGACCGAGGGCGTGAAGCTCCCGCTCGGCCTGTGGGAAGGGCTCGACCGAGAACGCCACGCTCGCTCGCACGCTACTGGCCGACCTGGTCGACCGGGGCCTGGATCCCGAGCAGGCGATCCTGTTCGTGATCGACGGCGGCAAGGCGATCCGCCGGGCGATCAAGGACGTGTTCGGCGAGCATGCGCTCGTGCATCGCTGTCATCGTCACAAGGAGCGCAACGTCACCGATCTGCTCCCCGAGCGCGACCGCGCCGGCGATCCTGGCCCGGATCCGCGGCGCGTGGGCGCTCAAGGACGCCGATCTCGCCGAGCAGCGGCTCGAGCTGCTCGCCTCAGAGCTCGAGCGTACCTGGCCGGACGCCGCCGGCTCGCTGCGGGAAGGCATGTCTGAGACGCTGACGTTGATGCGGCTCGGGATCACCGGTCAGCTCGCCAAGACGCTGTGCTCGACGAACCCGTGCGAGTCGATGATCGAGATCGTCCGCTACACGCAGCGCAACGTCAAGCGCTGGCGCGACGGCGACATGCGCAAGCGCTGGACCGCCGCCGGGATGCTCGTCGCCGAGCAGCAGTTCCGGCGGATCATCGGCTACCGCGACCTCGCCAAGCTCGTGATCGCGATCGAACGCCACGCCGCCAGAACCGCTCTCCCGAGCCCCAACACGGTCACTCACCCCGAAGTGTCACAAACCGTTACTGTGTGATTGTCAAAATCGTCGGAGGCCGCCAGCGAAGTTCTACGACGATCCGGACATCCTCGACCGCTATCGCGCTCAACTGGCATGTGCGCAGTTTACACCACGCTACCGACGGCGGTTACGACTATCGCCAGCACGAGGATCGCAAACCCTGCTCCTACGAGCCAGAAGGCACGCGTTGTTGCGTCGGCCTTGGCATCGTTGGCTTGCCTCGCAGACACGAGATGCACGACTAGCGTCGACGCGAACCTGGCCCACGCCTCATCAGCCGTTCGTTCAAGGCTTCCTTGTTCGACGCGGGCTTCGGCAGACGGCTCGTCAATGCCCTCATACGCCTTGGGAGAAAGGCCCCGAAAGGCCGTGACCACGCCGCAGAGCAGCAACGTCGCAGCGACCGCGATGGTCGCTCCCAGGGCGATGGCGAAGCCGAGCGCGAGTTTCCCTCCGGCCAGCACCGAGCCCCCGACGCTTCCGCTGATGGCGATCGATACCCCGGAGAAGGCGGCGAGGTTCGTCAGCTTCCCATCGATGATCCGCATGCGGTCCTCCTCGCTGGCCAAATCACGCGCGCACGCCTGGTAGGTCGCCTGCGCCGTTCCGGCACCCCACTTCTCAGGATCGAGGCCGTTCATGCACAAGGACCATAGTTGCCCGCCAGCCGTCCGAGTAATGCCGCAGGAGCGCATGCAGCGGCCACCCGGCGACGCGGACGGGTAGCCAACGCGGCGGAGCCGGGGTTAGGCAGGTGGCATGAACCCGCAGGGACCTTTGGCGGGGATCGCCACGGCCATCGTCTGCGTGTTCAGCCACCGAGCCAGAAGCACCGCGAACAGCAGCCCCGCGAGAAGCAGAACCCCTCCGGCAATGATGATCTCTACTGGCATCGTTGGTCAGCCGATATTGGGTCCGCTGTCGGTGGCAGCAACGATCTGCCCGAGAATCGCCCGAACATCGGCTGCTCCCGCGCCGCTGATGTGCATGTTGTTCGGCCCCGGCGTGAGAGGGTCCAGGACGGCGAGCGTTACGTTGTCCGACTGTTCCTCGACGGCCTTCTCTCGGAGGGCATTGACCATCTTGCCGACCTGCCAGGACACGTTGCCTTCGACGCCCTTGAGGTCATCGAGGAGCGATTTGGCTTGGATGTGAGTGGTACTACTCATGTTGCGCACTTCCCAGATAGAGGATTTGATTGAGATGGGCACTCGCCCAACTTGATCATGAACGGTGCGGTGGATGGAACCGCGCGCACGAGCAGAGAGGCCGTAAACATGGAGGGAGCTTGAGCAGTTCTTGGCTCCTCGCCGAAAGCGCATAGCCTTCTGCTATGGGTATCGAGGACGACTTTCGGGCAGTCATCGAGAACGCCGTCATGAGGGCGGCGGAGCAGGCCGGCGAGGAGGAGGTTATGCGCGTCCTCGAGTCCGGCAAGCTTGGCGAGGCGATCGCAGCGTCCGCGCCCGAGATCGGCTCGTCCATAGCTGACGGCCTTGCGGAGCGTACGCCCGCCCTGATTATCGAACGGCGCGCGAACGAGGCCGGGATCGCCGAGATGATCCGGCAGGCATACGGTCCAGGCCTCGACCTTTGCGAGAGCGTGCTCAGGTCGTCTCACGAGATCGGCGAGGAGTACGTCGACTTGAGCACTCCTGAGGGCGAGGATGGCGTCCCGATCCTCCGGTGGGTGCTCGGGCATCTGCATGCCCGTTCGTGTCGTATCGCAGAGGAGGCGCTAGTCCTGCTCAGAGCCGGCTATGGGCTGGGCGCCTACTCACGGTGGCGTGCGCTACACGAGGTCGTCGTAGTCGGCGAGTTCATCAAGCAGAGCGGCGACGACGCGGCAGCCCGGTACTACGACCACATGGCGATCAATCGCTGGCAGCTACTCAAGGCAGCGTCGGAGTCAGGGCGCCTCGATGAGCATGAGCAAGGCGTCCTTGCCCAGGCGCAGGAACGCGTAGACAAGCTCGTAGATGTGTACGGGGAGGAGTTCGTCAGCGACTACGGGTGGGCCGCGAAGGCCCTCATCGGTCAGCCGGATGGTGGATTTCGCGGCATCCAGGCCGCGACGGACTTCACGCACCTGCGGGTCGACTACCGCGAGGCATCCTCCGCAGTACACGCGGTGGCCGTGTGGGTGCTAGAACCCCCGGACGCCGAGCACCTCGGTACCACTCTTGTGACCGGCGCCTCGCCTCTTGTCATCGCCACGCCAGCTCACGCCGTAGCACTGTCCTTGCTTGTCAGCACCGGCACGCTTCTCACATCAACCGATAGTTGGGCAGCCCCCTTCCTCCTATCTGCCATCTCTACACTCTGCGATCGTGCCGGCGATGTGCTCGTTGCGGCTGAGGCCGACGTCGAACGGCGGCTGAGAGAGGAACGGGAGATTGAGCAGGAGTAGGCGCGCCGCCGCTACGCCGAGATGACCGAGGCAATCTGGCCGGGCGAGGGTCGTCTCTGGACCCCATCTAGTAGGGTGCCCACGCCATGAGACGAACGCTGCTGAGCGCGCTCGCGGGTTTCGCGTTCCTTGCACCTGCGACGCCAGTGCTCGCTAACGGAGCCAGCCGCCGGTGTCCAAGCACCGCACAGATTGACAATCTCCGCGTGCAGCACATAACCTGCGGCGACGCCCGACGCGCTGCGACCGAATACCTCGATAGCTACGCGGCCTATAATGCCATCGGTGGAGGTGTGGTCGTTTTCGTCACGCATCACGGCTCTTGGCACTGCTCAGTCGTCCAGCCGGAAGCCGAAGGCAGCATTCCGCAGTTCTCGTGTCGTGCGCTCCATAGCGCAACGATGTTCTTTGCTGCACCGATCGAACCACTGCGCTCCTGTCCCACATTTACCGATGCAGACGAAACCTGGGTTGGCGGCCTAGTCACACGCAACGACTCATGCCGCGAACTCGGTGCCTTTGTGGGTCACTTCCCGGTCTATGGTCCTGAATACGGCGGTTTTCCCAAGCCGCTCACCCACCTCTCGACGGTGTGGCCCTCGCTTCTCCCCAACGGTCATGGGCCGGTGCCGATGAGGTATAGTTGCACCTACCGCATTCCCGATCGCCACATAGCAGAAGGGTGGCTTTGCAATGACGGCTATGTCGCTTTCGGCTTTCAGTACATTGCGGTAATGCGGGAATATGAAGCGGCGGAAGCGGCGCCTTCTACGTGATGATCTATCCCCGTGCGTCGAGCAGGAGCCGAAGGACGGCGCCGTCGATGTACCTCTCGGCTTGAGCTCCGTTCGCGCGCTGTCCTAACGCTTCGGACCGACCTTGAGGATGGAGTGGTCGTTACAGCCCGGCGGCTCGTCGGCGGCTTCTTCGGCCGAACGAAGGAGTCCCGATGACTGAGCATCCCGGCGTGCCGCCCGATTACCGGAGGGTCGAGCGGGCGATCGTCTTGCAGCTCCTGCGCGACGACCACGACGAGCGGTGGTCCCGCACCGAGCTTCAAGCGGAACTCGACGGCATCGCACCCTCCGCGCTCGCGGAGGCGCTGGAGCGCTTGGAGCGGCACGGCGTCGCGCTTACGCCCTCCGCTGACGCCATCGTGGCGTCGCCGTGCGCGCGACGCCTTGACGAGTTGGAGTTGATCGGCCTATGACGACGCATACCCCATCCGATTTGCGCCGGTTCGAGCCTGTATCCGACGCTCTCCTGCTCGCTGCCATCGACCGCGCACAACGCCACAGCAGCCACGGCCCCGATGCCGGCGTGCATTGGGGCGAGGCTCTCAGTCACTTGGGATTCGCTCACACGGGGGCCGCGACCCACAAACTGCGCCCGCAAGCGGACGCCCTACTCGCTCGCGGCTTGATTGAGCCGTTGAAGCGCAACGGTAGGCCAGTTATCAGGCTGACCAGCAGCGGGCGCAAGCGCCTAGCGAAAGCCCGGCGAGCCGATCGTGAGGCGTTGGACTTGCCAGAGGCACCGCAGCATCGGGAGTGGCGACGGAAGCAGACGAGCGCGGCAGAGCAAATCGACTCAGTACGCGACGACCTGCGTGGCGCGCTGAGCGAGGCCAGCCGCCTGATAGACGGTGGCGACTCGGATGCGTGGTTCGCGCTCGGCAAGCGGATCAACGTCTTGGCGCACCGCCTTGGAACGGCGATCTACTGCGCGCACGAGTGGCGCGAGCCCGACGACGCGCAAGCCGACATTGACGAGTCCATGAAGGGGGGCGATCCCCGCATCGGGCGCCGCAACCCGATCGTCGCCAAGGCCGGAACATGAGCGCGCGACGCGGCCCTCGCGCCTGCTCCACAACGAACTCGACAACGCCCGGCTGGCCTTGGGCGGGTCTGCGCCGGTGGTGCCTTCGACGGCGCCCGGCCTCGGACTGGCAGCACCCCGTCGCGCGTCGCGCCGGCAGGCCTCGATGCTGCCGTTAGTCGGCAATCTCCAGTTCTGCCGCGCGGCGCGCGGCGCGTGCGGGGAACACCAGCTCGTCAGCTCGGTTGACTAGCCCGGCGCTGGTGAGCCGGGCCACGGAGTCTCGCGCGTCCGGGTCTTGAAGCTCGCGGACAATCTCCTCGACGCTCCACGGCACGTTCACGTCGAGCAGGAGCCGAAGGACCGTACTGTCGAAATCTCTCTCGGCTTGAGCCGGGTCGGTCATAGCTCTCCTTCGGTGTGATCGGGGGACGGCAGAAAGTGAGAACGCTCGTAGATCACTCGCTGTTCAAGGCTCAGCCGGCCGCCGAGCATCGTTATGTAGCTGGGTTTGACGCGGAGCGCGTTGGCTAGCTCGTCGGCGCTGATGCCGGGGTGTTTGCGCACGAGGGCGAGCATGAGTCGTGTGCTGCGCTCGCGCAGCGGGACGGGGAGATGCGAAAGCAGCGCGTCGTGCGTCATATCGAGTGCGTGCCCGAGCATCACTAGCTGGAGGAAGTTCGGTGGCCGTGTCCCGACCTCAAGCTGGGAGGCGACGGTCGCGCTTGAGAACTCCGCCCGGATAGCGAGGTCGCGCTGAGTGATGCCGGCGCTCAGCCGTGCGCGCCTGAGATTCGCGCCGAACGCCATGAACAGCGCCCGCCTCTCGGCCTTGTCGGCGGGAGTCAAGATGCGGCTATCCGGCAGATAGTCCATGCGCCCAGGCGGTGCCGTGGCCTGATTCGCCTCACGCCACGTCATAGCTTCGCTTTTGAGCACAGCGCGCCGCCCGTCGTGCCGAGGCCGCGAGCGATCTTCACGAGCGTATCGAGCGACACGTTGAACTCGCCACGCTCGATCGCGCCGAAGTAGGAGCGGTCCATCCCGACATGGCGGGCGAATCCCTCCTGGCTGTAGCCGCGCCGTTCACGGGTAGATCGGATGACTCTGGCAAGCGCGCGGTTCGCCGAGGACTTCTTAGACGGCATGAGCCGACCTCCTCATAGTTGGGCCTTTCTCGCAAACTCCCCGCCGCTCAGATCGAAAGCCTCGGCGAGCTTGCACAGCTCCCCGTAATCCACAGTGCGGAGAGTCCCGGCTTCAATCCGAGTGAGGCGCCATCGCGCGATCTTGCAGGCGACGGAAAGCTCCTCCACGCTGAGGTCGCGTGCCTCGCGCAGCTCGCGCACGACTCGTCCGAGTCTCGCCAGCGCCAAGTCAGTCTCACGACGGGACGTATCGGTCATGCAGCGACCGCCCACAACGCGTCTGTACGAATGTCGGGAGCGAGCCGGTAGCCGACGCCCCACGTCGAGCAGACCCAGCCGTCGGCACCAGCAAGAGCGAGCTTGCGTCGTAGCCGACAGGCGTGCGAGTCCACGGTGCGCGTGGACCCTTCGGCACGGTAGCCCCAGACCTCGCGCAGAATGTCCGCCTTCTCATGGACGCGGGTCGGGTCGCGCGCAAGGTGGGCAAGCAGCGCGAACTCCATCCGGCGAAGCTCGACGGGCACTCCCCCGAACGTGGCCGTGCGCGTCGCCACGTCGACCTCGAGCGGACCGCACGCCAGCACGGCAGGACCGTCGATCAAGCTGTGGCGCCGCAGCAGCGCGCGCACACGGGCAAGTAGCTCGGCGTATCCGTGCGGGGTCCGGGCCACGTCATCGGCGCCAGCCTCGAAGGCGCGCAGGACGCTCATCGCGGCGGGCTCGCGGCTCGCGCTCAGCCACAAGACGCGGACGCCGGATGCGCCCGGCGCAAGCTCGCCACCACGGAGCGCCCGCAGTACGTCGAAGCCGCGATGCGGCGACTTGCCGAAGATGACCAAATCGACCTCGCCGGGTGTGCAGCGCTCCCTTAGCGTCGAGGGGTGGCTTGCTCGATGGACCACGTAGCCGTCAAGCTCAAGCTCCCCGGCGAGGCCGGCGTTCGCGCGCTTCTCGCCGTACACGAGCAGCACGCCCGGGCGCCGGCTCGAAAGCTGCTTGTGGGCATCGTGGGCCAAACCCGGCTTCCTTCCCGCACCGAGGAAGGGACGTGCCCACGAACACGGCTGAATGACCGTCCGTAGCTGAGCGGGCTACGGTTCTCCGTGGCATCGAAGGCACGTCCCTTCGGTGCTACGGCCGGGCGGGTTGTTTCCGCAACTCGTCCGGCCACTCGGTTTCTTGGTTGCCGCCAGAGCAGAGCAGAACTTGCGGACGATCTCAAGGGGTGCGCGCCGGGCCGCGTCGGCCCTCACCCTTTGTCAGCGCCGTCGAATCCTGACGAGCGGAGCCATGTGGGCAAAGTGTGGGCAAAACGGCGAAAATGTGCCCGATCCGACCCCCGATCCGTCACACTGAACCAAAGAAAAACCCCGCAGTTGCGGGGCTTTTGGGCGATGGGCGATATTGGGCTCGAACCAATGACCTCCGCCTTGTCGAGGCGGCGCTCTCCCAGCTGAGCTAATCGCCCTGGGACCGGGCAAGCCTATCAACGCCAATCGATCTCCAGCGTCCAACCCGGACGAACGCTGCGTCGCACCCGAGGCTCAGGGTCGGCGGTTCAGGGAACGATTACGACGGTCTGCCCATCTGTCCCCGTGGCCTGCCGGGATTCTGTCCCGCCCACCCCTTCGGAGTCGGAGCCCGATCCGTATCCGTAAGGGCTCTCTTCACGAGCTTCAGCGCTTCCGGCAGATCCTGGCGATCCGAAACGCGGTTCGGATTCGGCAGAGGATTCTTCTCCATACGGGGTGCTCTGCCTCGTCAATCCACCTTCAGTCTCGTTCTGTTCACTGGTGCCTTTGCCCGATTTGATGATCTTGACGACTTCGACCACCGTGTTTGACGAGATGGCGAATCCGACACCGGTACTGCCTGGCTGAGAGCCTTCGGTGCGCGCCGCATCGCTTGCGATCTGCGAGTTCACACCGATGACTTCGCCCTGTTCGTTGAGCAGGGGACCACCGGAGTTGCCCGGGTTGAGGGCCGCGTCGGTCTGGAGCGCATTCTTGATCGTGGCACCGTTTGGCGCCGAGATTTCACGTTCGACTGCTGAGACGATGCCCTTTGTGAGAGTCTCGTCGAGCCCATATGGATTACCAATCGCATACACCGAATCGCCCACCTGAACCGAACTCGAGCTGTCCAGTTTCAGCGGTTTCAGTCCCAATCCAGTCGGATCGATTTTGATCAACGCCAGATCGCTGTTCGCGTCCGCACCGACAAGCGTCGCAACACGAGTCGAGCTCGACGACTTGCCAGGACTGACAGTCACCTGCTGCGCTTCGGAGATCACGTGATTGTTCGTGAGAATCAGCCCACTTTCGTTGAGCACGATGCCCGTGCCCGTATCCTCGCCGTCGGCCGTCACTGCCTTGATAGACACCACGCCAGAAGAATCTCGCTGGTAGATCTGCGTCGCGGTAGGAGCACTGGAGGAGACATCGCGCCTGTTGCTGTCGAGCGCAGCGCTCGTGCTCTGGCTGGCCGCAGCACTGGAGAGCCCGCCACGGGCAGTTGACTTGCCAGTTGCCAAGAAGAGCGCACTGGCAGACCCTGCACCGACAAGTGCTGCGGCAACGATGGAGAGACAAAAGCGTTTCACGAGTGACCTCCGAGTTCGGGATCACCACAGTGTGCTCGCCCGCTCTGACTGGGTGCTAACGCGTTCTGAAATTGCTGCTAACGACGCCCGAAAGCGTTGATAATGACCGCCAAAGCCCCACGTAAGAGGGCTGTCCCAAGCGCCACGTGCCCTTGCAAGCTTCATCACCTCCGTGCCCGCTAGGCTTCATGCGTTGTCTTGGCGACGTGGCGGAGTGGCTACGCAGCGGCCTGCAAAGCCGTCTACACCGGTTCGATTCCGGTCGTCGCCTTTATGCGAACTGCCTGCAAATCGGGATGATTGTCGCATGCCGATTTCCGATACCGAGCTCAACGAAATCGCTATCGATGTCGAGTCAGATCGCGTCGAGCGCAAGGAGGCGCTGACCGATCGAGGCAGAGCCGGACAGGCCGTGTGTGCGTTCGCGAACGACCTCCCGGGCCACGGACTCCCTGGGTATCTACTTATCGGCGTCGCCGACGACGGCACACCGACCGACCTGGCGATCACCGACCAGCTGCTGCAGAACCTGGGCGGCCTGCGTGACGACGGCGACATCTTGCCCGTGCCATCGATCACGGTCACCAAGCGGCAGGTGGCGGGCGTCGAGGTTGCGCTCGTTGAAGTCCTGCCGTCGACCGCACCACCGGTCCGCTACAAAGGCGAGGTCTGGATCAGAGTGGGCCCGCGACGAGCGAAGGCCACGCCGGAGGAGGAGACGCGACTGGCCGAGCGTCGTCGTGGCGCAGATCTGCCGTTCGACGCCCGGGACCTTCAGTCCTCGACCCTAGAAGATCTCGACCTCGACCTCTTCCAGCAGACCTACCTCCCTTCGGCTCTGTCAGCTGACGTGTTGGCGGCCAACAATCGGTCCGTTGAGCATCAGCTCGCCGCGTTGCGATTCGCGACGCCCGGCGGCACACCGACGGTGGCAGGCATGATCACCGTGGGACGAGAACCCCAGGTGTTTGTCCCTGGGGCATACGTCCAACTCACTCGTTTCGACGGCCAGGAACTGAGCGACGACGTCGTCACCGCACACACGATCACCGGGCCACTACCAAACGTGCTTCGTGAGCTAGATGAGCTCCTACGAATCAATATCCGCACTGCGGTCGATCTGACCTCGGGAACCGTCGAGACGCGCCAGGCAGACTACCCGCTGGTCGCGCTGCAGCAGCTCACACGCAACGCCATCATGCACCGGACCTGCGAGACCTCGACCGCGCCGGCACGGATCTCGTGGTTCACAGACAGAGTGGAGATCCAAAATCCTGGCGGACCCTACGGTCAGGTCACGATCGAAAACTTCGGCACCGAAGGAGTAACCGACTACCGCAACCCAACGATCGCGGAGGCGATGCGCGGCCTCGGCTACGTACAGCGATTCGGCGTGGGCATCGCCACAGCACGCAGAGCACTGATGGAAGCCGGCAATCCCGAGCTGGAGTTCCAACTGGAGCCCACCTACATAGCTGCCATCATCAGGTCCATATGACCGACCCACCGAGCATCGCGTTCTTCAACAACAAGGGTGGCGTCGGCAAGACCAGTTTGGCCTACCACCTGGCCTGGATGTTCGCTGAGCGCGGCCACAAAGTGTTGGCCGCCGATCTCGACCCGCAGGCCAACCTGTCTGCCGCCTTTCTTGACGAAGACCGCCTCGAAAAGCTGTGGAGCGATACGAGTCCACGGCTTACTATCGCGGGACCTCTCACGCCACTGCTCGAGGGAACCGGAGCACTGGGGAGCGTCCACGTCGAGGAGATCGCGGATCGGCTCGGCCTCGTGGTCGGGGATCTCAGCCTCTCAGTGTTTGAGGACGAGCTGAGCAGCCAGTGGCCGGCCTGTCTTGATGGCAAGGTCCGCGCCTTTCGGATCGTGACAGCGATCTGGCAAGTAGTGCTAGCGGCGGCCCGCGAGCGTGGAGACGACATCGTGCTGGTCGATGTCGGTCCCAATCTGGGTGCCCTCAACCGCTCGGCGCTGATCGCAAGCGACCAAGTCGTGATTCCTCTTGCGCCTGACCTCTTCTCTCTTCAGGGACTCCGCAACCTTGGACCGACGCTGCGCCGCTGGCGCTCCGAGTGGCAGCAGCGTCTCGCGGCTAATCCCGAGCCCGATGAGCTCGAGCTACCTATTGGCGCGATGCAACCAATGGGATACGTCGTCTTGCAGCACGGTGTCCGGCTTGATCGCCCCGTCAAGGCATATGCCCGCTGGATTGCGCAGATACCTGGCACATATAGGAGTGCAGTACTCAATGAGCACACATCTGACGTACCGGCTATCGCCGAGGACCCTGCCTGCCTGGCAATGCTCAAGCACTACCACAGCCTTATTCCCCTCGGCCAGGAGACACACAAGCCGATCTTCGCGCTGAAGCCAGCGGACGGAGCGATAGGCGCCCACCAGCAAGCGGTGAGTGGCGCGTTCGATGACTTCGCGGCTCTAGCCGAGCGCATCGAGCACGGCATCGGCATTCAGGCGCAAAGTCTGATCTAAGCCTGGATTTGCCCGGGATTAGACCGGGCAAGGAAGGCATACACCTCATCTGAAAGGGGTCTCGGCACGCGGGCACATAGCCTTCTGTACGCGGCGAGCGGCGAGCCGGTGTCGTGGAAGTTGCCGTCGTGGGCTCTGCCCTACTCGCAACCCGCAACTCTCCCCAAACTCTCCCCAACGGAGCGTATTTGGGGGTCACCTGAGAGCACTTTGGAGCTACCAAGAACGGCTTAGATAAGCCAAGATTACCTCTTCGGTCGCTCTGCAAAGCCGTCTACACCGGTTCGATTCCGGTCGTCGCCTCTTTCAATGCAATCAGCCTGCGAACCGGCATGTTCAGGTAGGTGATCAGCTCTGGCTCGTCGCGGAACAGTCCGCGTTTGCCCTTCTCCACGCGGTCCTCGACCGCGGCTGCCTGCATTGCGTGCGCCGCGGCCTTCTCGATCACGTTACGGGCACCGCCGCTTCCTGAACCCGTGGAGAATCCCTGACTGTGCAGTGACTGGAGTACTGCCTCGCGGAGCTCCTGCTCGGAGAGCACCGACTCGCTGCTGAGAACTTGCGGTTCCACGTCGATTACCTCGTGATCGTCCCGAACCGCCCTGCAGACGTGGCGACTTCGACCTGGCTAAAGACTGCTCTTTCAATCAAAGCACACCCTTTGGTCCCCGTGCGCGAGCCCCAGATCCTCCTAGGAATCAGGCTCGCCGACACCGCGATACACACAGGCCATCGGGGCTCTCACCCATCGATGTCGTCCTCGACAGTGGGTGTGTTGCGTTCTCTTCGCACTCGCGCTGTGCGTCCGCCGATAGCGCACAACAGCATTCCGGCGATCGCGGTGATGACGATCAGGAAAGGTGGGAAGCTGCCGAGTGACACTTTTGCGTGGGTGCCGGCGAGCGCGTGAGCGATCAGCAGCGCGGCGCCGTAGATCGTACCGGCGGCGAGACCGCGGTCAGCGGCGCCCCACCCGTCGAGGTGCTCGAAGCCCGAGACGATGCTGCCGATGGCTGCGAGCACAGCTATCGCCCAGTAGGCGCCGGTCGATACGCCGATCATCACGCCGGCGAGCGCGCCGATCGCTGCTGGTATGACGCCGCCGAGGAGGATCTGCATCGGGCGTGTTCGCTCTTTGAACAGCACTGGTGTGAGGACTGAGGTGTGGTGTGCTTCGCTGTTCATTGCTGGCCTCCCCTGCTCGATTAGGTGATTCGTTTTGCGAATTCGGCGACCGCGTGCGATGGGTCCTCGAACGTGCGGCCCTTCATGCCCTTGCGTATCTCTTTGAGGATCACCCAGTCCACGAAGCGTGGCGGCGCGAATCGTGAGAGCGAGTTGGCGATCCAACCTGTCCGGGTTGTCGTGATGTTCCGCGGCGGCTTGTGATCCAGCGCGGCGCGAACGAGGGCGTTCACGGCGTCCTGCATCGGCTCCTCTGGAGAGGAGACGGTGATGCCGAACTCGATCGCGTCTTGGTGGATCGGTGTCTTGATGTTGCCCGGGTAGACGGTTGTGACGGTGATCGCATCGCCGTGCTCGAGCCTGAGCGCCTGGGAGTAGGCGCGCACTCCGTGCTTGCTCATCGCGTACGCGGGCGCGAACGGCAGCGCGACGAATGCCATTCCGGAGGCGACGTTCACGACCCTTCCGTGTGTTTGCCGTAGCGCTCCCAGCGCGGCGCTCGTGACGCGCCACGGTCCGATCATGTTCACGTCGATCACCGCGAGTGCTCTCTCGTCGGGCGGTAGGCCCGCGCTTTGCGGCGTCGCGAGACCCGCGCAGTTGATCAGCACATCAAGGCCGCCGAGACGCCCGATTGCCTCGCCCACCGCCTCATCGACGGACGCCTGGTCGCGTACATCGCATCTGATCAGGCCGTCTCCTGCGGCGTTTCGGTCGAGGCCGATGACGCGTGCGCCGTGGCGTTTGAGCTCTGTCACTGTTGCGGCGGCGATGCCGCTCGCCCCACCGGTGATGATGATCCGCTTGTCGGTGGCGTCGAACGTGCCCATAGCCTGGCTAGACCGTCGGCAGGAGGTGCTCGTCGAACGGGCGCAGTGGCTTGATCAGTGGCTCGAGCAGCTCGGCGGCCCGCTCGGTGCTGAGCACGTCCTCGGGGGCGAGCTCGATCACCTGATGCTCGCTTGGGTCGTACTCCCACACGTTCTCGCCGATCAGCCGGCAGCGCTCGTCGTAGGGCCAGATCATCGCCACGCGGCCCCGCACGAGATACATCGCGTCCCTGTCCGCGTCGATCCCGCCGGCCAGGAGAGCCGATCCGAGTGTCTGCTGGTAGCCGATCATCGTGCTCGTGACCATCCGGTCACCGACCGCGATCGTCTCTGACTCGTTGTAGAAGATCGACTGGTTGCTCTCAGCCCACAGCCGGTAGATCGGTTCCACCTGCTCGCGACCTTCGAGTGTCATCGCCGGCTGACCGGCCATGTTGAAGCGATACACCGGCCGCTCGACCGTCATCTCCGGCGTGAAGATCTCCTCGAAGCGCCCCGCGTGCTCGAGGTTGCGATGGCGATCATAGGCTTCCAACAGGTACCGATGGCGAGGGTTCTCGGTCACCTCGATCAAACGCCGCACCGCTACGTTCGTCTTGCGGATGTCCAGCTCGAGCATCCCGATCCTCCCTTTGTTACGACACCGTAAGTGGCGGCAGCGTAACATACGACTCTGCTGATGTGTCCGAACTTGCAACCCACTGCTATCGACGGGCGTTCGCGACGGATGACCTCCGCGCAGCGCCGTGAGCAGCTGCTGGACGTGACCACGCAGATCGTTGCCGAGAGCGGCTTCGGGGCAGTCGCGATCGAAGTCGTCGCGCGTGAGGCCGGCATCTCCCGGCCGATCGTCTACCGCCATTTCGGGGATCTCCCCGGACTGTTGGAGGCGGTCGTGCAGCGCGAGATGACACGTGCTCACTCACAGGTCTCAGAGACCGCGCTGACAGACCTGACCGAGGGCTCCCCGCGGGAGCTCATGCTCGAGAGCCTGCGCTCCTACCTGTATGCGGTTCGTGATCACCCCACGACCTGGCGCCTGGTGCTGATGGCACCCGAGGGCGCGCCCGAGAGCCTGCGCAAAAGCATCGCCCACGGACGCGCGACCGTCCTTGCGCAACTCATCGCAGCTGTCCGCCCAGCACTCCTGCGCGACCGTGACTCCCCGGACCCGGAGCTCACGGCAAGGATCCTGTCCGCGATCTCCGATGAGTACGCGCGACTCGTCTTGACTGACTCGGCTCGCTTCACGCCCGAGCGACTACTCGTCCATGCCGGCTGGTGGCTCGACCAAGCCGCGCTGACCCACATCGACGCACAGCTTCCCATCACATCCGCAGAGGAGGAGAACCGATGATTGAGCCCGTGCCCCGGGGACGCAACCCATTCGAGGAGACCGGAGTCGAGCGTGATCGCGACGGCATCGCGCGCTACGTCGATCGCCCGCCATCGCTGGTCGCGATGTTGCGCGCGAGCGTGCAACGCGACGCGGAGGCTGTCGCGCTGGTGGAGGTCGGGGGATCATCGGTCACTTACGGCGAGCTGTGGGAGCGCGCGGCTGGCGTGGCTGGAGGTCTGCGCGACGATGGCATCGAGCGTGGCGATCGCGTCGCGACAACTCTGGCGAACGGCATCGACTGGGTGACCGCGTTCTTCGCGGTGCAGATGCTCGGCGCCGTGATCGTGCCGGTCAACACACGCTTCACAGAGGAGGAGGTCGGCTATGTGCTCGAGGACTCGGGCGCGTCGTTCACGTTCGTTGCCGGCCGTCCGCTGCCCGACGGTGACCCCCATGTGCTCGAGAACCTGCAACCGGACGATCTCGCGGCGATCTTCTACACCAGCGGCACGACCGGCTTCCCCAAGGGGGCAATGACCTCCCACGGCAACTTCCTGACAAACAGCGAGAACGCGTTTCGCTGTCTGAAAACCTCACGCGCCGAGGGGCCATCGATCTCGACGCTCGTGTCGGTGCCACTGTTTCACGTCACCGGGTGCAACAGCCAACTGATCCCCGTGCTCGAGCTCGGCGGGCGCGTAGAGATCCTCTCCGGCCCACTGGACTTCGACGGGTTCTTCACCGCCGTCGGCTCACACGGCGTCAACCAACTCGTCTCAGTGCCAGCGATCTACCACGCCGTCATGCGTCATCCGAAGTTCGCGGACCTCGACGTCAGCCAGGTGACGTGGGTGTCCTACGGCGGTGCTCCGATCGCGGAGAGCCTCGTCGCGAAGATCAAGGACGCCTTCCCGAACGCGCGGGTCGGCAACGGCTTCGGCCTGACCGAGACGTCCTCCCTCACATCGTTTCTGCCACACGAGGAGGCCGAGCAGCACGCCGACTCTGTTGGCTTCGCGATGCCGGTCGTCGACCTCGCACTCGAGGACCCCAACCCCGACAGCGGTGTCGGCGAGTTGCTCGTGCGCGGACCCAACGTCGTGCAGGGCTACTGGAACAAGCCAAAGGAGACCGCCGAGGCATTCACCGACGGCTGGCTGCACACCGGTGACCTCGCCCGCATCGACCCCGATGGACTGGTGTACATCGTCGACCGCAAGAAGGACATGATCAACCGCGGCGGCGAGAACGTCTACTCGATCGAGGTGGAAAACGTGCTCGCCGGTGCCCCCGGAGTCGGCGAGGTCGCGGTCCTCCCGGTGCCCGATGAGATGATGGGCGAGAAGGTCGGCGCTGTGATCGTGCCCGCCGCCGGGCAACAATTGGATGTGGACGCGGTGCTCGCGTACAGCCGCACTCACATGGCCGACTTCAAGGTTCCTCAGTACGTAGCGGTCCGCGACGAGCCGCTGCCGCGAAATCCGGGTGGCAAGATCCTCAAGCGCGAGCTGCGCGAGCACACCGACTGGGGCGATCCGCTTCGCTGACGCCCACCCGGCAGCACCTGAGGCGCCAGGCGATGCCGCTCCGGAAATCTCCGGCGTGGGTATGCTGGGCTGCGACCAATACATATCCCGGGGGGTCCCTGTGTGAGGGGCTGAGATGACGCTTTCTAGCGTCACCACCCGACGAACCTGCTCTGGCTCACACCAGCGAAGGGAGCGATCACATGACACAGGACAGCGGTCCGCGGCAAACCGAAACACGTGCCCGGCTGACGCAGCGCCTACAGGCCCTGGAGGATGTCGTCTCGCCACAGATGCGCCGCGTGGCGGAGCGCGAGCACCTGGACTGCGAGATGGTTCGTGGGGAGCTCGCGGCGGGCAGGATGGTGATCCCGGCCAACCCCGCGCACACGGCCCTCGATCCGATGGGCATCGGTCTTGCGGCGCGGGTCAAGATCAACGCCAACATCGGCAGCTCGCCTACGACTTCCTCACTGGATGAGGAGGTGACCAAGCTCGAGCTCGCGCAGCGCTGGGGTGCGGACACGGTGATGGATCTCTCGACCGGCAAGCGCATCAGCCAGACACGCGAGGCGATCATCGCACGGGCGAGCGTGCCGATCGGCACGGTCCCGATCTATGAGGCGCTCGAGCGCGCCGGCAGCCCGGAGGACACTCACCGCTGACTTGCTTTTGGAGGTGATCGCCGACCAGGCGGCTCAGGGCGTGGACTACATGACGATCCATGCCGGTGTGCTCCTGGAGCACCTGCCGCTCTGCCAGCACCGCGTCACCGGGATCGTGTCCCGTGGAGGCGGCCTGTTGGCGCGCTGGATGGTTCACCACAAGCGCGAGAACCCGCTGTATGAGCGCTTCCGGGATGTCCTTGCGATCTGTGCCGAGCACGACGTCACGATCTCCCTCGGCGACGGGCTGCGTCCCGGCTCGATCGCGGATGCCTCCGATGCCGCGCAGTTCGCAGAGCTCGATACCTTGGGGGAACTGACCGAGCGCGCCTGGGATCTGGGCGTGCAGGTGATGGTCGAGGGGCCCGGCCACGTGCCGCTGGACCAGTTGCAGGAGAACGTCGAGCGCCAGCAGCGAATCTGCCACCAGGCGCCCTTCTACACCCTCGGTCCGCTGGTGACGGATGTCGCACCGGGTTATGACCACATCACCTCAGCGATCGGCGCGGCGATCGTCGGCTGGCATGGCACCTCGATGCTGTGTTACGTCACTCCGAAGGAGCACCTCGGGCTACCCGACGCAGAGGACGTCAAGCAGGGCCTGATCGCCTACCGCATCGCCGCGCACGCCGCGGATCTCGCGCGCGGCAACAAGCGTGCCGCGGCATGGGACCTTGAGCTGTCAAAGGCCCGCTTCGCGTTTGACTGGAACCGCCAGTTCGAGCTGGCAATCGATCCCGAAACTGCCCGTCAGATGCATGATCAGACGCTCGCCGATGACTACTTCAAGCACGCCGAGTTCTGCTCGATGTGTGGACCGAAGTACTGTCCGATGCACAACTTCCGCGACGTCGACTGGCAGCAGATCCGCGCCACCATCGAGCAGCGCAAGGGCGAGCGGGTCGTTTGACCTCACCGGGCTCGCCTCCGCGACCAGCCGCTACCGCGAAACCCCGGCGGCAAGATCCTCGAGCGCGAACTGCGCGAAGACGCCAACTGGGGCAAACCGCTCCGCTGACGCCCTAGGATCAGAGACGATCATCGTCGTTCCGCTGATGTACCGCCTTCTCCGTGTCCCAGATTACGTGAAGCTGAGTGGTGCTGCCGTTCATATCGGCCCGGTGCACGAGGCGGCACAGCGAAGGAGATCGTGCCCATGCTGGACGGCTTCTGCTCAAGGATCAACCATGGGCGAACCTCATGATGGTCGGCGACTATCTCGCCGAGGAACTCCCGAGTCGGTGGTGCGGGGGAGCACTGCGGAAGTCGCCGCTGCGAACTGCGACGGCCCGAAGCCCGACGAGTTGCCTGCGACCTCCATGACAGAGATGGTTCTGCCCACGTCGTGAGCGCGGAGCGTGTATCTGGCTGCCGTGGCGCCCTCGATTGGGAGGCAGTCCGTGCCTGCAGGGTTGCAGTCTTCCCACTGATACCCGACCCAAGTCGGACCGTTTGTCCATGTCCCGTCGTGCACCGTGAGGATGTGACCCACCATCGCTCTGCCAGAGATGCTGGGCAGGCCGACGTTGGTCGGAGCTCCTGGCAGCGAGAAGGCAAACAGCCCAATCGGGCTGCCGAGGCCGCTCGGACCGTCATAGCCGGCGACACCCTGACACACGGTGGTGCCTGCACACGAGCCGTTGGAGCCGTCCTCGACGTCTTCGAAGGCGCTGCCTTCTCCGGCATGGGTGTAGAGGGTTTGTGCTGGGTATGCAACGCCGCGCGCTCCGCCCGCGAGGGCGAACTCCGCCGCCACGATCGGCGAAGCCGCCGAGGTGCCTCCGGCCACGCCCCACCCGGACCGCGGCCAGTCGGGCGCGGGCGTGCTGTCGTAGATGCTTGGTCCGGTGTGAGGGTCGGCATTTGCCGCAACGTCTACATCGAGGCGCTCGCCACCGCAACCCGTCGTCGACCAGCCCGCAACCGCGACCTGCCAGGTAGGAGCAGCGAATATCGCACTGCAGCCCGATCCTCCCTGCGCCCAAACCTGGCTCCCCCACACGCCACCGCGCTGGGTCAACATCGTTCCTCCAACACCGATGACGGTCGGTGACTTGGCGGGGAAGCTCGCGTACCGCCAGCGGCTTTCCTCACAGAAGGTCCAGCTTTCCGGGTCGTTGGCTTCGTCGTAGCCGCAGTCGCCCGACGCGACGGTGATCACCACGCCGGGATGGTTGAAGTACTCGTTGTTCGCCTCGACCAGGTAGGCCGATTCCGCCGATTCCGTGGAGTCCGCGTAAAGCTCGATGCAAATGCTTATCTCCGTCGCACCGTCGCTGACCGCGGTGTTGACCCCAACGCCGATTTCCTCGATCAGATCGCCGCTCTGCGGACTCCCCTCCACCACGAGGATCCGGCAGTTCTGGCAGATCGCGTGGGCCTCCTGGACATCGATCGAGGTCTCGCCTGAGCGCAGTGCGTTGGCCGGCAGCTCCGTCGCACTGCCTTCTTGGTTGACTACGCGAAGACAGCCGTCAACCCTCGTGCAGCTCGGCAGGTCATAACGTCTGTCATATACAGCCAGATCGGATTCGAGGGTAGGGTCGCCGCCGATCTCAATCAAGGCGATCGTCTGCGACGCCGAAGACCCCGTGACCGCCGGAAGCTGGTAAGCGGCATGTAGTTGCGCTGGCGTAAGACCGGTAAAGACGGGATTACTCGATCTGCCATGGGCAGCAGCACCGGAGCTCACAGACAAGATGAGGATGACGACCAGGGCAGCGACATATACGCTGCCGCGCAGACCGACGCCAAATTGTGCGAGCCGGAGAGCCACGGGATGCTATCGGCGTGGCCATGTGACTCCTTGAAGTTCGCAAGCCATCGAGACTCGACCTCGAGCCTCTGCGTGTTGTAGACATCCTCCGATGTCCAGTCCAAGCCAGTTGAGAACCGCCCGGCTGCTGTTGCGGGCATGGCGTGAGACTGACCGCGCGCCGTTCGCGGTGCTGAATGCCGATCCGATCGTGATGGAGTACTTTCCTGATCAACTCACCCGCGCTGAGAGCGATCAGCTGATCGCCAGAATCGAGGCCGGCTTTGCCAGCAGCGGCTACGGACTCTGGGCACTGGAGGTACGCGCAACGGGCGAGTTCGTCGGGTTCACTGGCCTCGCCGTACCATCGTTCGATGCCCACTTCACACCAGCTGTCGAGGTTGGCTGGCGTCTAGCGCGGTCCGCGTGGGGAAAGGGTTACGCGACCGAGGCCGCTGTCGCGTCGATCGCGTTTGGATTTGCAGACGCCGGCCTTGCGGAGATCGTGTCGTTCACGAGCACGACCAACGTCCGCTCACGGGCGGTGATGGAACGCATCGGGATGAGCCACGACCCCGCCGATGACTTCGATCACCCGGACCTGGAAGAGACGGACCCCTTGCGGCCTCACGTCCTGTACCGGATATCAACTAGCTCCCGGTGATGTCCGGTCGCTGTTCCACCCGGGGTGGTCTCGCGCGCGCTCGATGCCCCTCGCTGTCCAGGAATCGTTTGATAACGGCGGGTTACTCGGCGGTGAGCGCGTTCGTTCCGTCGATGTCGCGCTTTGCGGTCGTTGCGGTGCCGTCAGCTGCTATCAGCCTCGGATCCGGATCCTTCGATGGCGCTGCTACGCCCCGCACAAGACGGTCAGCCCGTAGATGCGTGCCGAAGCTGGCTCATGGTGAACAGCGAGCGGAGCTCGAGACCAGCTTGCGCGAGGTTCTGCCTTCCGCCAGCCTCTCGGTCGATTACACACAGTACGGTTCTCACTCGAGCGCCGTGCTCGCGCAGCGCGGCACATGACTCGATGACCTGGCCCGCAGAAGTGATGACGTCCTCGACGATCGCAAGACGCCGGTCGATCTGGCCTCCCTCTGCAAGCTGACAGGTTCCGTAGTCCTTAGCACGCTTTCGCACGAACAACGTCGGCAATCCAGAGATCTGCGAAGCGACTGTCGCCAGTGGAACACCACCAAGCTCCAGGCCGGCGAGTACATCGACGTCGTCGGGAAGCAACGCAACCATCGCTTCCGATACCTGCAGCAGCAATGCGGGATCGGCCTCGAATAGGTACTTGTCGAAGTATTCGTTGCTCACCGCTCCTGAGCGCAAGCGAAACTCCCCCGTCAACCGCGATCGCGCATAGATCCGTCGTGCAAGCTCGGCAGAAGTCGGAGGCATGTTTCCTCAAGCTTAAGGACCGGCCCGGACCTCCTATCGACCTCGCCGACTCGAGTGTCACCAGCGCGCAGACGCATATAGACGGAGCAGTCGAGGTGACTCGCAAACGTCAGACCCACCTTGATCACAATCGAGACCTCTACATGGCATGCGGCCTGATGCGGCGACTATCGGACAGATACGAGATCCGAACCCGGTGCCACAAGGCCGTCCCGACGATAGCTCGCCGCCGAGATCACGGCCGCAGCGGATACGATTACTTAGGTGCCCGATCGTCTCTACTTCACCGAGTCCGAAGAGGCCAACGAGCTGAACGCCAGTGACCCGCTGGCGTTGCTGGTTGGTTTCGCACTCGATCAGCAGGTGAGCGTGCAAAAGGC
The DNA here is from genome assembly GCA_963776185.1 of uncultured Solirubrobacterales bacterium. Lineage (GTDB taxonomy): Bacteria > Actinomycetota > Thermoleophilia > Solirubrobacterales > Solirubrobacteraceae > Palsa-744. The sequence goes on along the minus strand of CAVZLM010000004.1, from coordinate 741,928 downwards.
GTTCGCGGGGCCACTCGCACTACAGGAGCGTCTGGGTTCCTTCGATGCGGCCACGCTCGCAGCCGCGGACCTGGAGACAATCTTTCGTGAGAAACCAGCGATCCACCGCTTTCCCGGGGCGATGGCCAAGCGAGTGCACGATCTGGCGGTACACATCCTCGAGCATTACGACGGCGAAGCCGCCAGGGTCTGGACCGACGCGGAGAATGCGGGCGCACTGCGCGCCAAGCTCGCGGCGTTGCCGGGCTTCGGCGAGATGAAGGTCAAGTCGCTTGCAGCGGTGCTGGCTAAGCGCTATCAGTTGGCGATGGCCAAGAGCCTCGTACCGCCCCACCCCACTCTCGGAGACGTCGACTCACCACAGGCGCTGCTGGACTACCAGGCGGCCAAGCGCATACACAAGGCGCAGTGGTCAAAGATGCGCAGCGGCTGAGTAGCTACTTGCGCTTTGCGGCCGAGACACGTGCTGACTGAGGCGAGCGTCGCCTGCTGGTTGCTGAGGGCAGGCTCAGCTCCCACCGACGCTCGGCTGGTCGGTTTGAGACTCGGCGATCAGCTTATTGATGTGCTCGATCTCGTCGGTGAGCTCGGCGTGCGAAATCTCCCCTCGCTCGACCAGCGAAACCACAGTCTTTCCGAGATTCGCGTATGCCTGGCTCAATTCGCGTTTTGATTGCACCTCTTGCACGCCCTCACGCGCCTTTGCCGCAGTCTGCTCTGCCTGTGTCTTTACCTTGTCCAGCAGGCTCATGGCTGCCTCTCTGACTTCATCGGGGAAAGGATGTCTGCGACCATACTCCCCCTGTAGACGAACTGCGCTTTCGGCTCTGAAAGCGTGGTCTTGTCAAGCAGCGGCCCGATCATCGACGGCGCGGCGCAACGGGATGCAGATCCCGTCCTCGCGAGGGCTTCGCGGCACGCATCGCGCGCTCGGCCGCGATCAGAACCGCGTCCTCGTCGCCGGTGCCGTCCGCGATCGGCGCCACCCCGTAGCTCGCGGCACAGCTCGCGCGGTCTCCCGGGACCTCTGCCGCGCATGATTCGAGAACCCTCACCAGATCTCTCGCGACCGCGTCGGCCGCCTTGGGTTCCGCGTCAGCCAAGAGCACGCCGAACTCATCGCCGCCGAGACGCGCGATCAGATCGGTGCCGCGCAGCCGGCGAGACAGCTCCGAGGAGATCTTCCGCAACAGATCGTCCCCGGTCTTGTGACCATAAGTCTCGTTGAACTGCCTGAAGTCGTCGAGGTTGAGCACAAGCAGCGCCGAGGACTCGTCCGTGCGCGCTGTGCTGCTCACCCGCTGGGAGACGTGCTGCTCGAAGCACTTACGTGTCAGCAGGCCCGTGAGTGGGTCGCGCTCGTCGAGCTCGGCGAGGCGCTGCTCGATCAGCCGTTGCTCAGTGAGATCCTGAATCTGAGCGATGAAGTGCAGCGGCTTCTCCTGAGAGTCGCGTACGAGTGACAAAGTCAGCATCGCCGAGATCACGTGGCCTCGCGCATGCATGTATCGCTTCGGTGTCTCGTACTCGCTGATCTCCCCCGCCAGCAGGCGACGCATCTGCTCGCCGTCGCTGAGGACGTCATCGGGATGCGTCAGCTCACCCAGCGTCTTTGAGTGCAGCTGCTGTGAGCCGTAGCCGGTCATCGTCAGCAGTGCCTGATTGGCCCGCACCACGCGGTGGTCAGCCGCCAGCAAAGCCATGCCTATCGGAGAGTTGTCGAACAGCAGCTCGAAACGCTCCTGACTGTGACGGCGCGACTCGTCGGCGTGCTTGCGCCGCGTGATGTCCTCAAAAACTCCGACGCCGCCCGTCAGTTGCCCGTCCTGCCCGCGTAACGGGCTGACCCGCACCGAGTGGCAGACTCGCTCGTCCTCAGACCAGATCTCCAGTGTCTTTGACTCCCCGCGCACAGCGGCCCTGAAAAGCGGCTCATACACCGCCAGGCGATCCTCATCGAGCACGCTCTTGACCTGCTGTCCCTCCATCTCCCGTGGACTGGCGATGTCACTCGCGAATGCCTCTCCACTGATCAGCGTGACACGAAGGTCACAGTCGAAGGCGATTACCGACGTTCCCGAGAGCATGCCCAGCACCGAAAGCGCAAGGTCGCTGTCGGCCGAGGAGATGATCCGTAGTTCGCGCGCAGCGGACACTTGGTTGTATCGACCGGAATCGCTCAGACCTTGACGACCGAGGCCGCAACGATCCCGGGAGCGTGATCAGCTGCTGGCCAGCTGCGACAGCGCCCTGTTGAGTGTCTGTTCGGTCTGCGGGCCGCGCAGGGTCTGGTGGATGCGTCCCTGGCTGTCGATCAGGAAGGTGGTGGGCAGACCGGAAAAGCCGTAGCGGCTTCCGAACGTCCCTTCCGGATCGCGCAGCACCGGGAAGGTCCAGTGATAGCGGCGGATGAAAGCGCGCGCGTCGCTGGTGACAGGATCATTCCAATCCACGCCGATCAGCCGACCTCGCCCGGCAGAGCTTTGGGCGAATCGCTCGAGCGCCGGGGCCTCCTGGGCGCACGGATCGCACCAGCTCGCCCAGAAGACTACGAACACGGGCCTGCCGCGCAACTCGGCGAGTGTGACTCGAGGCCCGAGCAGCGCGGCTGACGGCAACGCTGGAGCGAGCCTGCCTCCTCGCGGGGACTTCGTTCCCGCGAGACCGAAGACGATCAGGACGGCTACTGCCACGAGCACGAGACCGGCAGTCAGAAGCCGTCTGCGGCCAGACATGTGCAACCTACTCGGAGGCCAGCAGGGGTACGTCGTGGGCGACCGCGGCGGGTTTGAAGCCGGCGAGATAGACGGTGGTCTGGATGCCGGAGGCCGTGATCCCGTAGATGATCCCCGTGTGATTGACGAATTGTGGCTGTGCGACGTCTCGGGAGGAGCCCACTCCCCAGGCCTTCCACACGCGCGCCAGTTCCGTGGCGGATCCGATCAGGTACTGCATCCGCCCGGTCATGCCGTGTCGAGCGAGAAATGCCGCCACCGCCTTGGGCGTGTCGCCGCGCGGATCGACCGACACGGCGATGATCTGGACTTTGGAGGAGACCTTTGGGCCCATCAGGTTCTGCGCTATGCGCAGGTTCGATGTGATCAGCGGGCAGATGTCAGGACAGTTGGTGTAGAGGAACGTCACGAGCACGGCCTCGCCGCGGTAGGAGCGGATGTTCACCGGCTGGCCCAGATAGTTGCGCAGCGCCAGTGGCGGAGCTTCTCTTGCCGGAGACAGGACACCTTCGGCGTGAAAGGCCGTCTGGCTTGCGCTGGTGGAACCCGCCGGACGCGAGGAGTTGCTGCTGCCGATCGTGAGCAGCGCCACTCCACCGGCGATCACAACGATCACGAGGAGCACCAGCACAGATCGCGTGTTCAGTCGCACGCCACCGCCATCCCCGTCCGGTGTAGGACCGATCGTTGCGTCTAACTGGGGGTTCTCTGTTGGCGCTGTGCTCATGACAGATTCAGGAGGAGGAGCAGGGCAGGCGAACTTAGCACCGCCGACTGGCGCGCGCGCCAAGTGCCTATCCTCCTCGTCTCAGAGCTCACGGTATCCAAGACGCCCGTCGGCAAGAAATCTTGCATACCTTCCCGTGTGATGCATCTTGCAAACCTACCTGCTAGCTTGACACCACTTCGTGCCGAGTCTTTCTCCCCCACGGGGGAGGGGAACGGGGGACCCAGTTGCAGTCGAGAGACTGCGGGGGCGAATCGCCACATTTGTGGCGTAGCGCACATGCGCGAGCCCGACAGCTAACCCCGTAGGCGCCCTGCAACGTTGAAAGGACTGGCCTTCGCATGTCGGGATACCCGCGTGATCTTGCTGCCCTCGAGCCTTGGAATGCGTCACTTCTGCGCTCGCAGGAGCGCCGACAGCGCACCCGGGACAAACGTCGAGGATCCGCTTCCACAGCCCTGTCGGCGTTGCTTTCAGAGCACCGTGGACTGGCTGGCATCCGACTGCGTGATCTCTCCGACAGCGAGCCGTGGGAGCTCTCCCTCGGTCGCTCTCGTGCACGCCGCCGCGCTTCGGAGCTCCGCTTCGTGCCGGCCAGCACTCGCGCCAAGCGCATCTCGCTCGGTGCTCTCGTAGCGCTCACCGCGGGCCCGACAGCGGCTCTCAGCGAAGCGAGTGCCTCCTCCCCCGCCTCGAGCCCAGAAGCCCCAACCACAACCGAACACAGCATTTCTCTTTCCAACGGCAGCGAAGGACGTCAGGTGCGTCTGCTGCAGGCCGCGCTCGGGATCGCGGTCGACGGCATCTACGGCGCCGAAACCGAAGAAGCGGTGCGCCGCTTCCAGGCAAGCAGAGGACTGACCGTCGATGGCATCGCCGGGCCGCAGACGACTGCCGCGCTGCGCAGCCACGGGGCGGTCGTCTCGCAGCTGAGCGAGGTCGATGACTCCGAAGTGCTGAGCGCCCATGTCGCCAGCGTCTCCGCGGGCGGTCAAAGCTCCAGCTCCGTAGGTGACCCTGTGGAGCGCCTGCAGGAAGCGCTCCACATCCAGGCAGACGGGGACTTCGGCCCAGAGACCGAGGCAGCTGTCCGCAGCCTCCAAGCAAGCCGCGGACTGACAGTCGACGGCATCGTCGGACCCGAGACCTGGAACGCGCTGGGCATCCACGGTCAGGAAACGCTGACTCCCCCGCCATCGGCTCTCCCCGCTACCGAGCACCAGGCGAGCGCCCACACAGCCAGTGTCCCCGCGGCCGCTTCCGGGTCGGTGCGCCAGCTCCAGGAAGCGCTTCACATCACAGCCGATGGCGACTTCGGCCCCGAAACCGAGGCCGCCGTCCGCACCTTCCAAGCGAGCCACAACATCTCCGTCGACGGCATCGTCGGACCCGAAACATGGACAGCCGCGCACTTCCAGGGTGGCCCCACCCTCAATCCGCCTCGCTCGGCGCTCGCTGCCTCTGACGAGCGGCGCGTGAGCGTTTCCGCGCGCATCGCGAGCGTGGCCCCGGTCTCGCGCGACTCAGATCCGGTCAAGCAGCTCCAGGAAGCGCTTCACATCACAGCCGATGGCGACTTCGGCCCCGAAACCGAGGCCGCCGTCCGCACCTTCCAAGCGAGCCACAACATCTCCGTCGACGGCATCGTCGGACCCGAAACATGGACAGCCATCGGCATTCAGGGAGCCCCCACCCTCAACCCGCCACACACGGCGACCGCGAGCGCCAGCAGCACGAGCGGTGGCGAACCAGCCGTGATCGCGGAGGTGATCGCGGCCGCCAACGAAATCGCCACGCGACCCTATGTGTACGGCGGTGGCCACGGCTCATTCGAGTCGACCGGATATGACTGCTCGGGATCCGTTTCCTACGCGCTGCACGGCGGCGGTCTGCTCAGCGCCCCGGAGGACTCCACGGCGCTCGAGTCATACGGCGAACCGGGACCGGGTAAGTACATAACGATCTACGCAGACGCCGAACACGCGTGGATGACGATCGACGGGCGGCGTTTTGACACGGTTGCCCTGCAGGAGACCGGCAACCGCTGGTCGGACTCGATGACCTCCACCGCCGGCTACGTTGTCAGGCATCCGGCCGGCCTGTAGCTACTCGCCGATTGATTGATTGGTCAGCCGTGGATGGTCTCACCGCGGGCCAGCATCGCGACGAAGCGCTCGATCCGCCGCGCCCGTGTGTCCGCTCGCTTGGCCTGCTCGATGCGATAGAGGATCGCATAGCGGTTGGCGCCCTCGAGCGTCGCAAAGAAGAGCCGGGCGGGCTCGTTTTCCCCTAGCGCCCGCTGGAGATCCTCCGGTACGGCGGCTGCGCGCTGGCCCTCATACGCAGCCTCCCAGCGACCGTCGTCCTGCGCGGCCCGCACCTGCTGCAGGCCGGCCGGACGCATGCGGCCGTCATCGATCAGTTTGATCGCGGCTTCCCGGTTGATCTTCGACCAGCGACTCTTCGCCCTGCGTGGTGTGAAGCGCTGCAGCCAGAAGTGCTCGTCGTGTGCCGCCTTCTGCCCATCGATCCAGCCGAAGCAGAGCGCGACCTGCAGTGCCTGCGCATAGTTGATCGTCGTGCTCTCAGAGCCTTTCTTGGCGATCTTCAGCCACAGCCCGCAAGCGGTCGCATGTTCAGCCTCGAGCCATCTCTCCCACTCGGCGAGTGTTGAGAACGACAGGATTTGCATCTCGGCCGGGCCGTCGGTCACGCCGATCGTCTCGAATCTCTGGACATAGCTCTGGACATAGGTGAATTTCTTCGCGGCGGAGCATCAGCGCGGACTGTCCCGTCCCAAGTAGAGCTTAGTTTGAGGCGCGCACGGCTCACAATCGCAACACGGAGAAAGTTATGCTTGCTCGGGCACATACGTTCACCATCGAGGGCTTGGAGGCACGGTCTGTGACCGTCGAGGTCGACATTCGTGTCGGCCTGCCCAGCTTCACGATCGTCGGCCTCGCCGACGCCGCGGTACGCGAGGCACGCGACCGCGTCCGCGCCGCGATCCTCAACTCTGGTTTCGACTTCCCCGCACGGCGGATCACCGCGAATCTCGCGCCGGGAGACATACGCAAGGTCGGTGCGGGCCTGGACCTCGCGCTTGCCTGTGCCGTGCTCGGGGCAAGCGACCAGGTCTCCTGCGAGAAACTCGAGGGCTTTGCGTTCTTCGGCGAACTCTCACTCGATGGCGAGGTGCGTGCCTGCCAGGGCACCCTCGCGGTCGCCCAGGCCTCGCTCGCCGCCGGCCTGCACACTCTTGTCCTCGGGCCCGAACGTGCACGCGAGGCGACACTCGTCGATGGGCTCACCGTTGGTGTAGCAGAGCGACTCTCGAGCGCCGTCCGGATCCTGATCGACGGCACCTCCGATCCGGTTCCAGACACCGATACCGGCGATGAGGCGCTCACCGGCCACGAGCCTGACCTCAGGGATATCCGCGGGCAGCACCAGGCCGTGAAGGCGATGATCATCGCCGCCGCGGGCGCCCACAACAGCTTGCTGAGCGGCCCTCCGGGGACCGGCAAGACGATGCTCGCTCAACGCATGCCGTCGATCATGCCGCCACTGAGTCGCTCGGAGGCGATCGAAGTCACACGGATACACAGCATCACCGGCGCGCTGCAGCGCAGCGGGCTGATGACCAGCAGGCCATTCCGGGCGCCCCACCACACCGCCACCACGGCGGGACTCGTGGGCGGTGCGGGATCCGGCTGGGTCGGTGAGATCGTCCTCGCGCACAACGGAGTGCTGTTCCTCGACGAGCTCTCGGAGTTCGCGCGCCAGACGCTCGAGGCTCTGCGCCAACCACTCGAGGATGGCCGTGTGGCGATCGTCAGAGCCAACCACGCAGCCGTCTACCCCGCGCGTTTCATGCTGGTAGCGGCGACCAACCCGTGCCCCTGCGGCTTTGCCGGGGTCGCGGAGCGCTGTCATTGCTCAGAGGCGGACCTGGCGCGTTACAGGCGCAAGCTGAGCGGACCGCTGCTCGACCGTATCGACCTGCTCACGCACCTCGAGCGCCCCAAGACCCACGACCTGCACGAGGAGCCTCTGACCACCTCTGCCCAGGCACGGGATGCCGTCCTGCAGGCCCGCGAGCGTCAGCTGGCGCGCTTTACCGAGGACGGAATCGTCGCCAATACCCACATGGACACGAGGATGCTTCGCCAGCACGTCGACCTCGACGACAAGAGCGAAATGATGCTGCGCTCGGCGCATGAACGCGGCCTGTTGAGCGCACGCGGACAGCATCGCACGCTGCGTGTCGCGCGCACGGTCGCGGATCTCGCTGGCAGCGACCGCGTTGCCGCGCAACACGTCGCGATGGCCCTTTCACTGCGTCCCGAGGCGAGCCTCGCGGGCACCCGGGCAGCGTGATCTGAAGATGAGTCTCGCCGGCACGCTGGAGTTGACCACACCCGAGAGTTTCGATGACCTGCTCACGACCGAAACACTCGAGGAGACCGCTCAGGGGAACACCAGTCACGGCATGCACGCCTGCGATGACTGTCTGCGGCGCAGCTGGCTGCTGTCGGCGCTGACGGGGTACCTGGATGCTCGGCGGTATGACCTGCAACGCCTCACGCGTCTGCTCGCGCTGAGCGACGGCGATCTCCTGAAGGCGCTGAATGCCCACAAACACGAGGATCTCCGTCAGGAATATGAAGAGTTCGATCCCAAGTCGCTTCGGCTGCGCGGCTGCACGGCGGCGGTCTGTCTGCACGACCAGCACTACCCGTACATCCTCAGCCAGACCCTGGGCAGTCCGGCTGTGCTGTACGTGGCGGGAGACGTCGAGCGGTTCAAGACGATGTTCGCCGAGCCAGCCGTCGCGATCGTCGGAATCCGCAAGGCGACCGACTACGGGATCGAGATCGCTCGCAGCATGGCGCGCGATCTCACCGCGGCCGGCGTGCCCGTGATCAGCGCGATGGCCGAAGGGATCCCCGCGGCGGCGCATCTCGGAGCGCTCGACGCGGGCGGTCCTACGTTGACGGTCATGCCCGGGGGCGTGGACATCTGTTATCCGGCGAACAGACGCGCCATGTATCAGACGCTGCAGGCCTCGGGATGCGCGATCTCCGAGCTTCCCTGCGGCTGTCGCTCGCGGCGCTGGTGCTTTCCGGCGCGCAACCGTGTCGTCACCGGCCTGGCGCGGATGGTCGTGGTGATCGAGGCGGACAAGACCCCGGTCGATCTGATGACCGCGAATCTCGCCAAGGCGCTGGGCAAGACTGTCGCGGCGGTACCCGGACGGGTGACATCACCGAGCTCACGCGGCGCCCACACCCTGCTGACCGAGGGCGCGCGCCTGGTGGAAGGAGCTCAGGACGTGCTCGACCTGCTGTACGGCATCGGTGCCAGACACGTCCCGCCACCGGGCCCAGATCTCGAGCCGAAGCTTCAGGAGATCCTCGAAAAGGTCGGCGCCGGACACGATACCGTGAGCAAGCTGTCGAGTACGGGCCTGGAGACCCAGGATGCTCTGATGGCGGTCACCGAGCTCGAACTGATGGGCAAGCTGACCCGCGGCGACGGCGGCCGCTACGTGCCGTGCTCGGGCCTCGGCGTGATCCCGCGTTGACAGTCACCAGAGCTCGGGCGATCACGAGACGAGGGGCGCCACCGCGATGATCCTGTCCCCTATAATCCGCTGACTTTGCGGCTGTAGCTCAGCTGGCTAGAGCGTCGCCTTGCCATGGCGAAGGTCGAGGGTTCGAATCCCTTCAGCCGCTTTACGAGAATCCTGTTTGTGGGAGCCGGTCCTGGACCCTTGTGACTTGACCGGGCAAGCACCAGACATGCCGTGGTTGAGAAGCCTGGATGCCCTTTTGATGCTGAGCGCCGACGCGAATCCGTCGGGGTAGTTGGGCCAGAGACCGTCCTCGCCGCGCGGCGAGTCCGCGAGGATTCACAGGCGCTTGGTTTGAGCTCAGAAGGGGATTTCGCCCTCGATCGAGCCTACGTTCGGCTCGTCCGCGACCAACGTCTGCTGCTCGAGAAAGTCCTCATCGCCCAGCTCGATCTCTTTTGCACGGCGCTTGCCGGACTGCCCCGACGGTGCGACGACGTTGAACTCCGGCAGGTTGTTGCCCTGCTCGATCTCCGTCAGCTCGCCCTCGCGCTCGGTCAGATAGCCGCGCAGGGCCTGCTCTAGGCCCTTGCCACGGCGGAAACCCTCAAACATCTCGTGTACCGAGACGTCCTCGTCGTTCAGCCTGGCGACGATGCTCTTGAGCTCCTCGTAGCCCTTCTCGAATGTGATGTCCTCGCGCGCAGACGCGCTTGCTTGGCTCATTGGCCCTCTCCTTGTTGATGAAACTCGATGTGCTCCACGGTGACGCCGGCCTGTCCATCGGCGAACTGCAGCTCCAGCGCGGCGCCTCTCTGCAGGCCGGCGAGGCCGCGCACCGCCCGATTGCTCTGATCGCAGACGAGCACCCAGCCTCGATTGCGAAAGTCCTTCGCGCTGGCCAATGCGCTCAGGTGCGCGACCCGCTCTCGCGCACGGCCAATCCCACGCTCGGTGGCGGATCGCAGCGCCTGCGCTTGGCTGTCCAGATCTCCGGCCTCGGCGATCAAGCGCCGCCCCACGTCACGCTGCGTGTCGCCTGCCATGCGGTCCAGTGCACGACCGTAGTCGCGGCGGCGCTCGCGGACGCGCGATGCCGTGTTGGCCAGGTGCACCGCACACACGTCGAGCGCCGCGGGACGCGGAATCCTCTGCGTCGTCGCGGCAGTCAGCTCGTCGTGCCGCGCTTGCAGGGCGCTCATCTGCGCGCTGAGCGCTGTCGCGGCGGCATCGCGCAGACGCTCTCGCGCGTCGTTCAGGGTCTCCCCGCGCGGCAGCCTCGTGGACAGCCGCGTCAATGCTCGGGAGGTGTCCGTGAGCGCGAGCTCGTGCTTGCGATAGGTCGCCTGTGCTCTGGATGAGAGCAGATCGCTGGTCCCGGTCACGGCATCAGAGAGCGCTGCGATTCGCTGCGATGGCCTGATCTGACGCCAGCAGTCCGCGACCCGCTCTGTGTGCTTGCGGACCACCCTGCCGGCCGCCTCGAGATCGGTCAGATAGCGGTCGAAGTCCTCCAGCAGCCGCTGCATGGACTGGGCGATCGCGTACTCCGCGGCCTTGGCTGGCACGGGAGCGGACGCCGCGGCGACATGGTCACAGTTGGGTCGGTCCTTGGTGTGGCCGATGCTGGTGATGACGGGCACCGCGCAGGCGAATATCGCCCGGCACAGACGCTCGTCGTCGAAGGCGATGAGATCCGCCACAGAGCCGCCGCCGCGCGCGAGCACGATCACGTCGACGTCGTCGATCGCCTGCAGTCGCCCGAGGGCGTCGATCACCGAGCCGACCGCCTCGACTCCCTGCACCGTGGCGGGGCAGAAGACGATGTCCTGGCAAGGCAGCCGCTCGTGCAGGTGGCGGATCACGTCCACCTTCGCGTCAGAGGCCTGGGCGGCAATCACGCCGATACGGCGCGGGAACGTGCGCAGCGGCTTACGGCGCTGCGCGTCGCAGAGCCCGTCGGCCCGCAGTCTGCGCAGCACCTCAGCGCGACGGCGCAGCAGCTCGCCTTCTCCCGTGGGCCTGATCTCATCGACGATCAGCTTGGTCGCGCCGCGCGGCGCATAGAAATCGATGCGCTCGTAGTGGGCCTGCACGAGATCGCCCTGCTTGGGCAGCGGCAGACAGCGCTTGGCGCGCCCCTTCCAGATGCAGGCATCGAGGTTTGAGCCCTCGTCGGCGAGCGTGAGGTAGATGTGCCCGGAGCGATGCTGGGCGATCGAGCGGATCTCGCCCTCGATCCAGCCGTCGCCGAGGTCGCGTAGAGCGCTGTCGATACGGTGTGCGACTTGAGTGACCGAGAGAGACTGCTGGGTGATGGTGCTATCGCGAGTAACCGACACTTGCGGTCAACGCTAAAGCAGCCACCGGACGGCGCCGCCGCCCCGCCGCTAAGGAGTTTGCGGCAAGGCCGGCGGCAGCGTCTCGCGCTCGCGCTGAGGGGCAAGACGCAGCGCGAACGGAGCGCCGCAGAGAAAGATGAACGCCATCGCCAGGAAAGCCGCCAGCGGGTGATGCACCAGCACCTGGACGATCACGGCGACCACGAGGCCTCCGAGATTCCCGGCCAGCCAGACAATCGCGCCGGCGCTGCCCGCGAGCTCGGGACCGGCCAGCCGCTCTGCCGCCGTGAGGATGACCGGCAGCGCGGGCAGCAGGAAGATGCCCATCACGAGCACGATCGCGAAGCGAGCGCCGATCGCGTCGATCGTCCCGAACAGAACCTCGCCGATCGCGCCGACCACCACCACGAGCAGTAGGAAGCCACGCTCGGAGTCGCGGTTGCTGACCAGTGCGGGCAGCACCGCGCATCCCACGACGCCGGTGAGGATCATCGCCACGAGCAGCGCACCGGCCGTCGTTTCAGAGACGTGGTCGGGGTGCAGCAGCGTCTGCAGCCAGGTCGCGAGCGCAACGAACACGCCGAACCCGAGGAACGCCAAAGCGCAGAGTGTGCGCATCGTCGGCTGCGCCCAAAGCGAGGAGACCATGCCTGTCCTGACGGCCGGCGCCTCGGCGCTGCGGCGCGGTGGGTGACGCAGCACCCGAACCAGCGCAAGCGCGGCCAGCGCTCCCGCGGCGCCCTCGATTGCCAGCAGCAGCTCGAGCCGTGAGCCGCCAATGATCGGCCCGAGCAGCAGCGCCAAGGGCATGCCGGCAAAGCCGCCGGCAGATCCGACGGCGATTCCGAGCGCGCATTGCTGCTGCTCGAGGTACTCCCCGGCGACCTTGCTGACCGCGCTCATGACGACCGGTTGGGCGAGGGCGATCAGCACCTGACCGGCCATCGCCCAGGCGAATGTCTGTCCGCCCAGGCGAACCAGGCCGCCGACTGCGACCAGTAGCGCGCCGGCCCTCAGGACCGGTACGAACCAGCGATCGAGCAGGATCCCAGCCGGAATCGCCAGCAGCACATACAGCAGCGGGAAGATCTCCGCGAGCCAGCCGACAGCGCCTTCTGAGACCCCATAGCGCCTGGCCGTGTCGGTGGTGATAGCCGCGTAGGTCAGCCACAGCATCTGCGTGGCGCCGGCGAGCAGGCTGTAGGCGATGACCACACGCCATCCCTTCGGGATCCTCGAGATCACCGATCTGAGCCGCCTGCGCGAAGCTCTCCTCTATCGCCCTGAGCACCCATAAGCGCGTGCGTATCCTGCCAGGAGCGAGCGCCAAATGATCTCTCGCCCCGGGGACCGGCCCCACCGAGGCGAGCGGCCGACGGTCACAGGCGGTCTGGATGTGAGGGTATCGGCGCGGCCCTATGGTCTGCTGCCGAGTGGCCGGTCCGCCAGGCAGATCCCGTTGATCTGCAGCCAGTGGCGCTCATCGTCATCGTCAGAGACCTTGAATGGGCGCGTCAGGCCGACCATCAGAATCGCCTGTACACCCGACCCGATGCGCCAGCGGACCTCCTCGACCACGTCGTCTCTGACCGTCTTGTGATCCTCCTCGACGAACCTCAGGTCGGTGACCGGCAGATGCACCGCTGTCTTGCCTTCGCCGAGCTGGAGCCGCAAGCCGCCATAACGCCCGCTCGTGAGGTCGATCTTCTGCTCGACACGCAGCACCCCGAGGGAGGCGCTGCCAGCCCCGCGATCGACCGCGAAGGTCTGTTTGCGCCGCTTGAGATCCGGTCCAAAGATCTCCTGGAGATCCTCCTTGGCGACCCGGTCGAGCAAATGGAAGTACTCGTCGCTCTCCAGACGCTTGACGCGCTTGGTGTTCGTGACCAGGAAGTGATGGTCCTCGATCGCCGGGGCGCGCGGAGCGGCTGAGACGTCGCCGAGATCGAGGATCGCACCTATCTCAAACGGGCCACCACGTTCAATCAGCAGTGTACGAGTCAGCTTACGCGTGCTCGAGGAGGTGACCGGACGCACGTGGCGTCCGCTGGAGTCGAGGCCCGCGACACAGATGCGGGAGTCGCGCATGCGGGTTATGTGGTTGAGGACGATCTTCATCACAAATGCTCCATTCGTAGGTCGTTCCAGTGTTCAGCCAGGTACTCCCCCAACAGACGGCGATGACAGCACTCGGCGGTCGCCTCGCTACACAGCAACACGGTTCTGGCATCGAAGTCCTCACGGGTCAGGACTGTTTGGATCTCACGGTCCTCCATCAGCCAGAGAAAGCCGCGTTCGTAGTTCTCCCACGTCAGCGTGCGGTCACGGTAGGCGGCCAGGAGATCCTCTGACGGAGCCAGCAGCGGCTCGTGCTCGTAGGTGACTCCCGCGAGCTTGTCCAGGAAATAGGGCAGATCCTGCGCCTTGGCGAACCCCGCCAGCTGCGAGACGTTCTTGAGCCGGACGTCGAGCAGCCGTTCGATCTTCGCCTGCACTAGTCGATCGAAGAAGTGCTCTGCGTTCGTCTGTGTAAAACCGATTGTGTAGATCTCCATGGTCTCTCGCCTTCTCCAAAGAGCGTCTCTTGGATATATCTGGGCATTGGCACGCGGCGCTCTGAAAGAACTGTGCAATCAGCAAGGATGTGCCGCAGCTGTATGCCGTTCTCGGTGAGCACCTTGCCTACGAGCAGGCGCCTGTGGCAGTGCTCCGGGTCGGCCTCTGAGCAGACGATCGCCAGCCGCTCGGTTGCGGCGCGCGACAGGAGGGTGTCGATCGCCTGCTGAAAGCTGGGCTCCTCGGCCATCAGCTCATACAGCGCGTGACCGTGCCCGTCGTAGTGCTCCTCCTTGGTTGGGCGACCGCCCAGCTCCTCGCCCATGAACAGGTAAGCGATGTCCACCGAAGGCAGAGATTCCTCCAGCTGCTCGCGGCCGAAATGAGGCGCGACGCGCGAGTAGGGATAGGAACGCACATCGACGACCGATTCGATCCGCTGGTGGCGCAGCATCTCGACGAACGTCTCAAACGGGTGATTTGAATGTCCGGCGGTCCAGATGGGGAGACTGTGCATGGCTGCCGAGCAGGGTAGAGAGCAATTGAGATGGGACGATCCGGTGGCCGATCCGAACACGGCAAACGAGCTCGCGGTCGGTCACATCGAGACCGCCCGGTGGCCCAGCCAAAGAGGATCGAGGAGCGTCCGGACCAAAAAAAGACCGGCCCGCCAGGGGTGAGCGGACCGGTCGAGGGGGGCGTGTCGAGGAAAGAAGGACTCCTCGCAGTACGTGATTCCCCGAATCGTGGGTTTCAAAACATTCTGTTGGAGGTGCATAAAACGATTTGGCGGCTCGCGGATCGGCTAGGCTGAGAAAATGAGGTTCTTCAGCCGCCCCGAGCCGGTCATGGTCGACGCGTCCGGTGCTCTGCCGGGTCGTGAGCAGCCGATCTCGGTCGCCGAGCGCCACTACGTTCTCGGCACACCGCTGCAACCGCCGTTTCCCGAGGGCGTCGAGCAGGCGATCTTCGGCATGGGCTGCTTCTGGGGCGCCGAGCGGATCTTCTGGGAAGCCCACGGCGTGTACACGACAGCGGTCGGCTACGCGGGTGGCATGACGCCGAACCCGACTTACGAGGAGGTGTGCTCGGGGCGCACCGGACACACCGAGGTCGTGCTCGTCGCGTTCGACTCCACCGTGACGAGCTACGAGCAGATGCTGAAGCTGTTCTGGGAGGGTCACGATCCCACCCAGGGTATGCGCCAGGGCAACGACGTCGGCACCCAGTATCGCTCGGCGATCGTCTCTTTTGGCGATGCTCAGCGGGACACGCTGCAGAGCTCTCGTGCCTCTTATCAGCAGATGCTCACGGCTGGCGGACATGGCCAGATCACGACCGAGCTGATCGAGGCGAGTCCCGCGCGGCCCTTCTATTACGCCGAGGACTACCACCAGCAGTACCTCGCCAAGAACCCGGGCGGCTACTGCGGCCTGGGCGGCACCGGGGTCTCCTGCCCGGTTGGGCTCACCAGCGGCTGAACGAGGGACGTCCTCACAACGACCGTGACCCCGCCTGAGGACGGGGTCACGGGTTGTGATCGTCGTGAGCGCTACCACGCTGGGTGTGCCCGCGGGATTCCGGGCACACCCAGGGCACCAGCATCGGCTACGTGGCGGGCTGCCAACTCGGTGCGTGCGGACCACCCAGGGTCGGCACGTCCGAGGGGTACACCTCGTTGCCGTGGATCGCGTGATCGCCGATCTCCAGTTCCTCGTCGGAGAGACGTAGCGGGAAGAAGATCCCAACGATCTTCAGCAGGATGAACGTAACCACACCGCTGAACACGATCACCCACAGACCGGCTAGCGCCTGCCACTTCAGCAGTTCGAAGCTGCCTCCGTAGAACACGCTCGATTTGCCGGGCAAATTGCTTGCACCGCCAACGCCGATGTACTCGATCATATGCGGATCGGCGAACAGCCCAACCATCAGGCCTCCGCACAATCCTGCAATCCCATGTGTATAGATCACCCCCAACGTGTCGTCGACGTGACGGAATATCGGCGCTCGACTCAGGAAGCGGATCGAGAACCACACGACGGTCGAGCCGATCAGGCCGACCAAGAGCGCGCCGTATCCATTTACGAAGCCGGCGCTTGGCGTGATCGCAACCAGACCCGTGATCATTCCGTTGACCGAGCCGAGTAGTGACGGCTTGTCGCGGAAGGCATAGTCCCATGCGATCCAGGTGAGCATCGCCACGGCGGTCGCGAGGTTCGTGTTGACAACCGCTCCCGCGGCATTCGCGCCGGCGTAGTAGGAGTCTCCACCGTTGAACCCGTTCCAGCCGAGCCACAGCAGACCGGCTCCAGCGGCGACCATCAACAGGTTGTTCGGGGCGTCAACCTCTCGGTCTCGCTGCAATCGTGGACCGATCACCCACGCCGCCACGAAACCCGAGATGCCGGCCGCCAGGTGGATCACGTAACCACCGGAGTAGTCCAGAGCTCCATGCGCGGCGAAGTAACCGCCGCCCCAGAGCAGGAACGCGTTGACCGTGTAGACGAACGTGATCCACAGCAGCACGAACGGAATCCACGCCTTGAAGTTGATCCGCCCGAGCACCGAGCCGAGCATCAGGATCGGCGTGATCGCGGCGAACACGAACTGGAAGTAGACCAGCGAGGCCTCCGGGAAGTGGAACGGCGGACCTTCGGTGACTGACGGAATCGACGCCTGTGCCTCCTCAGCACCAGATGAAAGAATGCTGCCGGGCTTACCCAGGAACGTGTCAAAGAAACCTTTGCCGTGACCAATAGGTGTGCCGAATCCCATCTTGAATGCCCACAAACACCAGGCCACCAAGACCAGGCAGAACGCCACGAACGTGAGCATCATGCTGTTCACAGACCAGCGCTTCTGCATAACACCGCCGTACAAGACAGCGAGCCCGGGAAGACTCATCAGCCCCACGAATGTCGCAGCTGTCATCTGCCACGCGTTATCTCCGGCGTTTAGCCAACTTGGGTATGCCAGCCAGGACATATGCCTCCATTTCCTACAATTGTGGAGCCGCTCTCACCAGCGCAGAGCAAAGCTCGGCCGGCGGCGGCAATGACAGTCAGCAATCAAACTCGCCAGCCGGCGGCGCCGCTAGGGCCATCGTGGCCAACACTTCGAGCAGGAGTTTCGACATTTGTCTAGACGGCTCCGGTGCGCGGAGCAAAGCGGGCGTGTGGGCCTCTACTCGAACGGGAACCCAGCCCGCTTGCAGGCGCTCTGCAGTTCGTGTTCGATCGTGTGGAAGGTGTGCCCGCCCGCACAGATCTTTTGCGCCTGTGCACCGCAGCCCTTCAGATCGGCGCCGCCCAGCGTGGAGGCGAAAACGACGTCGATGCAGTCCCTGGGAGTACGCGAGTCGCTGGTGAGCCCGTAGACGCCCAGGCCCACGAGCGCGAGCGCGACGCAGCTGAGCAGCACCGCGACGATCGTCCGCTCACGCCGCCCCCAGCGCAACGGTTCGGCCAGGCGACGGGACTGTTCCTGCATGACCATGTCGGCGACAGGCTACCGAGATGCTCCTGCCAGGCCAACCTCAGGGCTCCTGCTATCCTAATCCTTACGTTCACGTTAGATTTCTAGACGATTCCCGGGAGCCCATCGACTTGACTGCAACACCCGCCACCGCACAACCGGTCTCGAGCCCCACGCGTGGCTCGCGCTTCGGGGTCGCCGCCGGTCACGAGAGCTACAAGTGGTGGGCCCTCTCCTGCACGAGCCTCGGCATGCTGCTCGCGGCGACCAACTCCGGCACGCTGATCATCGCGCTGCCCGACCTCGAGCGCTCGCTGCACGCGAGCCTGCTCGCGCTCGTGTGGGTGATCCTCGCCTATCTGATCGCCGCCACCGTGCTCGTGCTGATGGCGGGTCGACTGAGCGACCTGTTCGGACGCAAGCGCGCCTATATCGGCGGCTTCGTCGTGTTCGCGCTCGCCTCGCTCGGGGCCGGCTTCTCCTCCGGCGCAACCGTGCTGATCCTGTGGCGAATCTTCCAGGGCATCGGCTCGGCATTCCTGTTCGCCAACGCCGCGGCGCTCGTCACCGACGCCTTCCCCAAGGAGGAGCTCGGCCTGGCGATGGGCACCAACACGATGGTCGCCGCGATCGGCCTGGCGATCGGCCCAGTGCTCGGCGGCGCGCTGGTCGCGATCTCCTGGCACTGGGTCTTCTGGTTCAACGTGCCCCTGGCGCTCGCCGGCGCTCTGTGGGGCGCGCTGATCCTGCGCGAGCTCGCCAGACCTGATGAGGTGCGCGGCTACGACGTGCTCGGCAACCTCACCTTCATCCTCGGCCTCACCGGCCTCGTGCTCGGGGTCTCGCGTGGCGGTCTGAGCGGCTGGGACGGCACGATCGTGATCGCCGGCCTGGCGACCGCCGCGGTGCTGTTGCCGATCTGGGTGCTGATCGAGAGCCGCTCGCGCGCGCCGATGCTCGACCTGTCGCTGTTCAAGAATCGCCTGTTCGCCGCCGCCACCGCGGCCGCGTTCATCAACGGGCTCGCCCGCTTCGCGCTGATGTTCCTGTTCGTCTTCTACTTCCAGGGCGCCCAGGGCGACTCGCCGATCACCGCCGGGATCAAGCTGATCCCACTCGCGCTCGGGATGCTCGTCTCCTCGCCCTTGTCCGGCATCTATGCCGACCGCCACGGCTCCCGCGGCCTGGCTGCGCTGGGGATGCTCGTGAGCGCGGCCGGCCTGGCCGCGATGACGACGCTCCAGGTCCACAGTCCCTACTGGCAGAGCACGCTGTGGCTGCTGATCGTCGGGGTGGGGTCCGGCATGTTCAACAGCCCCAACACCGCCGCGATGATGGGCACCGTCCCGGCCCACCGCCGCGGCATCGCCGCCGGCGCGCGCACACTGCTGCAGAACACCGGCGCGGTGCTGTCGATCGCGTTCGTGCTCGCGATCATCACCTCGGCGGTCCCAAAGCCCACGTTGTTCGCCGTCTTCTCGGGGCTCGCCAAGGGCCTGTCCGCGCAGAAGCTCGCGCCGTTCATCGACAACATGCACGTCGCGCTGTGGGTGCTCGCCGCGACCTCACTGCTAGGAGTCTTCGTCTGCCTGTTGCGCCCCAAGCACATGTCCGTCGCAGAGTCGGCCACGCTGTCCTTCGAGGAGCACACCGCACCGGGGGCGCCTGCGCGCGGCGCAGGCGAGGCAGTGGCAGCCGAGGTCGAGCCGGGCGAGCCCACACCAGAGCAGCCGCCGGCGCGAGCGCGGGTACGAGTATGAGCGCGCCCACCGAGCCCAACCTGCGCATCGGCGACGTCGCCCGCCTGGTCGGCACCACGCCGCGGACGATCCGCTACTACGAGGAGATCGGCCTGCTCGCCGAGGCCCCCGCCCGGCTGTCGGGCAAGCACCGGATCTACACGCACGCGGAGGTCGAGCGCCTGCGCGAGGTGATGCGGCTGAAGGATCTGCTCGGCGTGTCGCTCGAAGAGCTCAAGACGCTGCTCACCGCCGAGGAGGCACGCGCGGAGGTGCGCGCCCAACTGCGCCGCGAGGACGTTCACCCCGGGCGTCGTCGAGAGCTTCTGACAGAGGCGCTCGGCCACATCGACCGCCAACTGGAGCTCGTCCACCACCGGGCCGTCGAGCTGGCAAAGCTCGAGGACGAGCTGTGCGAGACACGCAAGCGCGCGCGCCGCAAGATCCGCGAGCTCGACGCGCGCGCCGAGGGCGCGTTCCCCCCTCCCCCACTGCCGGTCGCGGCAGAGAAGGAGCCCCAGCCATGAGCACGGCTGGACAACGTCCGCGTCGCGACGAGAGCGGTATCGCACGCGTGCGGCCCAACGGCGCCGGCAAGACGACCACCATCCGCGTACTCACCACGCTCCTCACCGCGACCGCAGGCCGCGCAAGATCCTCGGGGATCATCGAGGTCAGCTTCGGGTAATAGAACCTGTGTCAGTGGACCCACCGAGCACCGAGATCGTGCGGCTTCCCGCCCAGCGCCCACCAGGAAGCATCGCGCAAACGAAAAGCCAGCTCGCAAAGCTATACGGAGCTCGGGTTCCGTATAATTCGATGGACTCGTCCCCGACGCGAAGGAGACTCGAAAGTGGAGCGTAAGTGGTGGACGCTGATCGCCGTCTCGGTGGCGATTTTCATGCTGCTTCTGGACATAACTGTCGTCAACGTCGCGTTGCCCGACATCCAGCGCTCGCTGCACTCGAGCTTCCAGGATCTGCAGTGGGTCGTCAACGCCTACTCGTTGACACTTGCGGCGTTCCTGCTGACTGCCGGCTCGGTGGCGGACCTGATCGGACGCAGGCGCGTGTTCGTAGTCGGCCTGATCGTGTTCACGGCCTCCTCGGCCGCATGCGGGCTGTCGGACAGCCCACTGATGCTCAACCTCGCCCGCGCCGTCCAGGGCACGGGCGGGGCGATGATGTTCGCGACCTCGCTCGCGCTGATCGCGGGAGCGTTCCAAGGCAAGGAGCGCGGCCTGGCATTCGGCGTGTATGGCGGCGTGATCGGCGCGGCCGTGGCGGTCGGCCCGGTCATCGGCGGCTTGATCACCTCGGGCATCGGCTGGGAGTGGATCTTCTTCGTCAACGTCCCGATCGGCATAGGCGCGGTGTTCCTCACGCTCAGCCATGTCAGTGAGTCGCGTGACCCGAACGCCACGGGTGTGGACTGGGTCGGCCTGCTGACGTTCTCCGGCGCGCTGTTCCTACTGGTGTTCGCGCTGATCGAGGGCAACGAAAAGGGCTGGGGCTCCACCCGCATCGTCTCCTACCTCGTCGCCGCGGCCATCCTGTTCGCGGGCTTCCTGATAGCCGAGCACCGCCAGCAGCGACCGATGCTCGACCTCATGCTGTTCCGCCGCCCAGCGTTCGCCGGCGCGAGCATAGTCGCCCTCGCCGTCTCTGCGTCGATGTTCTCGATGTTCCTGTACCTGACTCTCTACATCCAGGACGTGCTCGGCTATGACCCGCTGCAGGCCGGCCTGCGCTTCCTGCCGATCACGCTGCTGACGTTCGCCGTCGCCCCCGTCTCGGGCAAACTCAGTGTGCGCGTGCCGATTCGCGTCCTACTCGGCGTCGGGCTGCTACTCGTCAGCGCCGGACTGCTGGCGATGACCGCCGTCGACGCGAGCTCGGGGTGGACGACGCTGATCCCCGGCTTCCTGATCGCCGGCAGTGGCGTCGGCCTGATCAACCCACCGCTGGCCTCGACCGCGGTCGGCGTGGTGCACCCCTCGCGCAGCGGCATGGCCTCGGGCATCAACAGCACCTTCCGCCAGGTGGGAATCGCCACCGGGATCGCCGGGCTGGGAGCGGTCTTCCAGCACAGCGTCAGCCACGGCACGAGCGCCACCCTGCGCGCGAGCGGACACGCGCGCGAAGTGCTCGGCGCCGCCCGCGGGCAGCTAGCGACAGTGCTGCAGTCCGGCGAAGTCCACCAGTTCGCCCGCTCCCTCTCCCCCGCCGCCCGCACCGCCCTCGAACACTCCTATCGCGTCGGCTTCACCGGCGCCTTCACCACGATCGTGGAGATCGCCGCAACGATCGCACTCATCGGCGCGCTGCTCGCGTTCGCGCTCGTCCGCGCACGCGACTTCGTGACCCCCGGCCAGGAGTCACAGCCCTCCCACGAAGGCGAGCCCACGGCCGTGGCAGTCGCGAACTGATTTGTTCGCTGCACCCTTCGGCCATCAGGACGCCATGCCGTGAGCTGCGCGGCATCAAACGCGACGTGCGACTCGACCATCACCCAGCGAGAATCGACCCTCGTGATGCTGCCGTGAGGGCCCAGCCTCGGTGGCTAGTCCTGCTCGGAGAGACCTTCAGCCCTCACCCGCCGCTCATAGCCGGCGCAGGCCAGGACCGGCAGGCGCGGATAGCGCGGATAGGCTGGGTCCTCGCGCGAGCGAGCGCACAGCGAGAACACCGACCCGCGTGTGTTGGGTACCGCGACCTGGTGTTCGCAGGTGTCACACAGACCCGCTTGCAGACTTCGACGCGACGGCGATCGAGGCGCTGGCGGTTGGGGGGACATGCCGGCAGGGTAATGCCGAGACACCGGAGCGGTCGCGCGGCACACCAACCCTGCAATAATCGTTGACTAAACAACTATGACCACTTTCTATCGGCTGCTCGGATTTCTGCGCCCCTACAAGCGGGGGATGATCATCTCGTGGGCGCTGGCGAGCCTCGCGATGGTGATGACGGTCGCGCTTCCCCTGCTGACCGGCCGCGCGGTGCAGATCATCAGCACAGGGTCCCACCGCCACGCCGCGGCACGGGCGAGCGACCACCACGAACTGACGTTGATCGCCGGCGCGATCGCGCTCCTGGTACTGATGCGTTGGGGGTTCATGTACTGGCGGCGGATGGTCGCCGGGCGGCTCTCGCTCGGCGTCGAATACGACCTGCGCGAGCTGCTCTACGGCCACCTGCAAGAACTCGAGCTCGGGTTCTTCGACCGCCAGCAGACGGGTCAGTTGATGTCCCGGGCGACCGTCGACCTGCAGGCGGTGCGGTTCTTCCTCGGCTACGGCCTGGTGTTCATCCTGCAGTCGATCCTCACGATCGTGCTCGCGGGCATCGTGATGATCGCGACCGAACCGCGGCTGGGGTTGATCTCGCTCGCGCCGGTGCCGTTCGTGGTGCTGATCTCCTACCGCTACGGTCGCCGCGCGCGCCCGGCGATCCAGCAGACCCAGCAGCGCATCGCCGAGCTGACCGCGGACGCCGAGGAGAACATCTCCGGCGTGCGCGTCGTCAAGGCGTTCGCGCGCGAGCCTCGTCAGCTCGAGCGCTTCCAGGGAAGCGTCGGGCGCGTGTTTCACCAGGCGATGGTCGCGACCCGTTTGGAAGCGAAGTTCAACCCGATGATCGGCTTCCTCCCTCAGCTCGGCCTCGCCGCGGTGCTGCTGCTGGGCGGCAACTCGGTGATCCACGCGCATCTGACGCTCGGCCAGTTCACCGCGTTCTACCTGTATCTGAACATGCTGATCGCCCCGATGCGCACGCTCGGCGTGATCCTCAACCTCGCCCAGCGCGCGACCGCCTCGGGAGCGCGCCTGTTTCAGGTCCTCGACCGTCCCCCGCGCCTGACCGCACCGGCCGGCGCGCCGCCGCTACCGGCGGGTAACGGGCACGTGCAACTGCAGGGTGTGACGCTGCGCTACGACGAATCCGACGACTTCGGGGCCAGCTACTCGGCGACATCAACGCCGAAGTCCACCACAACCGACGGTCTCGGTTCGGCGGATGGCGCACAGATCGGCCAGAACGATACGGCGAGCGCAAACGGCGCCGAGCCCGCGCACACCGCAAAGGCCGTCCTGAGCGACGTCGACCTGGACGTTCCGGCCGGGCGCACGATCGCGCTCGTCGGCGCCACCGGCTCGGGCAAGACCAGCCTCGTCTCGTTGATCTCACGGCTCTACGACGTGAGCGCCGGGCGCGTGCTGCTCGACGGCGCCGACGTGCGTGAGGTGGACCTGCGCTCGCTGCGCCACGCCGTCGCAATCGTCAGCGACGATCCATTCCTGTTCTCCGAGACAGTCGCCGAGAACATCGCCTACGCGCACCCCGACGCCACGCGCGAGGCGATCGAGCTGGCCGCCCGCCGCGCCCAAGCGCACGAGTTCATCGAGCACCTACCCGACGGCTACGACACGCGCGTGGGCGAGCGCGGCCTGACCCTGTCCGGCGGCCAGCGCCAGCGCCTGGCGATCGCCCGTGCGCTGCTCGCGGACCCGCGCGTCTTGATCCTCGACGACGCGACCTCCTCGGTCGACGCCTCGACCGAGCGTCAGATCAAGGTCGCGCTCGACGAGGCGATGCGGGGAAGGACCACGTTCATCGTCGCCCACCGCCTCTCCACGATCGCTTTGGCGGATGAGATCGTCGTACTGGACCATGGGCGGATCACCGCGCACGGCAACCACGAGGAACTGCTGGAGGCTTCCGCGATGTATCGCGAGATCGTCGAAAAGGGGCTCCCCGATCAGGTCTTCCTGACGCGGGAGCTCCCCCGCGAACGTGAGGTGAGCGGGATATGAGCCCTCCCGGCGGATTTGGCGGAGGCGGAGGCGGCGGCATGGGTCGTGGCGGCGGCGGGCGCGGGCTCGGCCCGGGGTCCGCGCGCGGCGGAGCGCAATGGGACGGCGAACGCGCCGCGAAGGGCACGCGCGGGCGCAACCTGCGCGGCCTGCTGGCATTGCTGGGACCCTATCGACTGCGCGTGAGCGCGATGTTGACGGCGCTGGTGCTCGGCACGGCAGCTTCGCTGGCGCCCCCGCTGCTGGCCAAGGTCGCGATCGACGAAGGAATCGACCACCACGACACCCATGCGCTCGTGCTGGTCGTGGTCGCATTCCTCTGTTCGGCGCTGCTCGTGTGGGCGATGACCTACGCGCAGACCTATCTCGTCGGCTGGGTCGGCCAGCGTGCGCTCGCGGACCTGCGCATCCGCATCTTCACCCATCTGCAGGGCCAGCCGATCGGCTTCTATGAGAGTCGCCCCGCCGGAGTGCTGATCTCGCGCATGACCAACGACGTCGAGGCCCTGGAAAGCCTCGTGACGGACTCCGTGGTGACCCTGTTCCAGGCCGGCCTGACGCTGATCGGGGCAGTCGCCGTCTTGCTGTTTCTCGACGTGAAGCTGGCACTGCTCACGTTCTGCGTGGTCCCGTTCGTGGCCGCCGGCTCGATCTGGTTCCGGCTCGTCTCGGCCAGCGCCTTCCGGCGCACACGGGAGACGATCGGCACGATCACCGCCTACCTGCAGGAGACCCTGTCGGGAATCCGCGTCGTGCGCAGCTTCGGCCAGGAGCCCCACCACGAGGCGCGGTTCGCCGAGCTCAACACCGACAACTGTGACGCGAACATGGTCACGGTGCGGCTCAACGCCGCCTATTTCCCGACGGTGGAAATGCTCTCCGGTGTTGCGCTCGCACTGATCGTCCTGTACGGCGGCTACCAAGCGCTGGAAGGCCACATCACCGCGGGCACCGTCGTGGCGTTCGTCGGCACTCTGTCGTTTCTGTTCGAACCGATCCAGCAGCTCTCCCAGCTCTACACCACCTACCAGTCGGGCATGGCGGCGCTGGAGAAGATCTTCCAACTGCTGGACATAACGCCGAACCTGACCGATCGGGCAGGCGCGCTCGAGCTGGAGCGCATCCGCGGCGAAGTCCGCTTCGAGGACGTCTCGTTCGCCTACACACCAGAGGCGATGGTGCTCGAGCACATCGACCTGAGGATCCCTTCCGGACAGACGGTCGCGCTGGTGGGAGCCACGGGAGCGGGAAAGTCGACGATCGCCAAGCTCCTCGCGCGCTTCTACGACCCGAGCAGCGGTCAGATCTCGGTCGACGGGCACGATCTGCGCGAGGTCTCGAGCGACTCGCTGCGCTCGCAGATGGGGATCGTGCCGCAGGAGGCGTTCCTGTTCAGCGGCACGATCGCCGAGAACATCGCCTTCGGCCGCCCCGACGCGGACGCCAACCAGGTCCGCGAGGCCGCGGCGGCGGTCGGCGCCGCGGAGTTCATCGCGGAGCTCGCGCACGGCTACGACACCGAGGTCGGCGAGCGCGGTGCGCAGCTGTCCTCGGGCCAGCGCCAGTTGATCGCGTTTGCCCGCGCGCTGATCGCCGACCCGCGCATCCTGATTCTCGACGAGGCGACCTCCAACGTGGACCTGCACACCGAGGGCCGCATCGAGGCCGGCCTGCGGCGACTGCTGGCGGGCCGTACCGCGATCGTGATCGCCCACCGTCTCTCCACGATTCGTCAAGCCGGTCGCATCGTGGTGCTCGAGCACGGACGCGTAGTCGAGCAAGGAACCCACGACGAGTTGATCGCCGCCGAGGGCCGCTACTACGAGCTGTATCGCGACTGGGCCTCGCAGTCGGCGGCGTAGGGATCCCCCTTAAACGCAGCGGGCGGCGGCACCGCACCGGACCAGAGCTTCCCGCCCCTATGGGGAGCTCCACTCGCCCGGTGACGACCGCCGCCTCCCCCGTGGACCACACAGAACATGGGGGTGCGCCCGCCAGCCCAAGTTTGCTCCTAGCTCACCGCATGCGAGGATCGATGTAGACGTCGTCTATCTGCGTGCTGCCGGTCAGCTCGGTGAAGCGCAGCGCGACCTGCGCCGTGCCCCCGGAGAGCAGGCCACCGACGACAGAGCCGGTCAGCATCGGCAGCGTCGGGCTCCACTGGCCAGAGAGCGCGACCGCGCCGAGCGGCAAGACTACTTCCCCGAGCGCCGTCTTGTAGACGACCTGCGCCACGAGGGCGGAGAGCAGCCCGTTGTTCTTTGCGAAGAAGCGGAACGTCGGGTAGCTGATGTTCACGCAGCTAAACGGCGACTGCGCGCTCGCGCCCGCGGGCAGTTCAAGGGAGTGCTCGCCGACCTGGCCGGTTACACCGTAGGGCTCGGAGCCAAGGACCACCTTTGCGCGGTCGAGTGTCCAGCCTTCGAGGGAGCCCTCGAAGTCGCCGCCGCTTACCAGCTCGTAGCTGTTCTGATCGCCCCAGCGGGCGAAGGGCTGGCTGAGAGCCGCTTCGTTGCACGCACCGGTGGAGATCAGCGCGGCGTGGGCCTGCGCTGCGCCCATGAAGCCGAATGCCACCAGAAGGCCAGCGCCGAAGGCGATGATGCGACGGTGAGAGAATGAACTTGAAGACAGCGAGTGCGAGAACACGATAGGCCTCCGTGAGGTCTTCTGGTAGCCGAGCTATCTCCTGGGAGACCTCTAGCTTTGCGTCCTCATCTCGCGACGAGTATGCCCTGTTTCAGTTTTCGTTTGTTAGAGCTCGCGCCATGATGCACGAACGAGCATTGGTTGAAAACCTGTTTGGACGTATGTACTAGCCGCACGATGTGAGTACTGCCAGCGGGCAAAGCGGATAAGCCAGGAGGCAAACGCACTCGCTGCGGGGCGCCTTTGGCCAAGGTGCCCCAGGGGCACAGACGCCCTGGTAGTAAGGGTGTCTTCCTCGGTCTCTCTCGCTTTAGATCGACCGCCATTTTGGCGATAGTCAAGCGGTTTGATGATGTCTACAAATGACCTAGTTCGCTCTGAAAACGCGCGCGTATATTTCGCCTCCCAGGAGCAGCGCATGAGCGGTCTGGAGCTCCGTGGCGAGTTCATCGTCGGTTTCAGCTTCCTGATCGCCGCCACGGCACTCGCGGCGCTCGCCTCTCCCAACAGGCCCTTCTCGCTGGCGCTGGCGGCGCTGTATGTGGTCTGCGCCGCCGCCGCCGGCCACGTGCGATTCGAGGTCGGCGCTGGCTTCACGGTGCCCACGCAGGTGGTGTTCGTGCCGATGCTGTTCGCGCTGCCCGATCAGCTCGTGCCGCTCCTAGTGGCGCTCGCGCTCGCGCTCGGAATGGTGCCGACGATCCTCAGCGGCCGGGCCTCGGCCAGCCGGATTCTGACGGTGCCCGCGAACAGTTGGTTTGCGTGGGGGCCCGCCGCGGTGCTGCTGCTCGGCTCCGACCGCCAGCCGGCCGGCCACTGGACAGTGCTGCTGGCCGCGCTCGCGGCACAATTCGCCTGCGATTTCCTGGCCAACGCGGCACGGGAACGACTGCGTGGAGGCATCTCGGTGCGAGAGCTCGCGGCAGAGCTGCGTGAGGTCTATCTGATCGACCTGGCATTCGCGCCGCTCGGCCTGATCGTCGCCTTGACCACCGTCAAGCACACGTGGGGAATCCTGCTGATCGCGCCGCTGTTCGGGGTCCTGCACTGGTTCTCGCGCGATCGCCGCGCGCGCCTCGAGCAGGTCATCGAGCTCAACAGCGCCTACCGCGGCACGGCGCTCGTGCTCGGCGACGTGGTCGAGGCCGACGACACCTATACAGGGGAGCATTGCAAGGGAGTCGTGCGGCTCGCACTCGAAGTCGCCGACGCGATGGGCCTCGACGCCCACGAGAAGCGCAACGTCGAATTCGGGGCTCTACTGCACGACGTCGGCAAGATCGCCGTTCCGAAGGAGATCATCAACAAGCCGGGCAAACTGGACGAGAACGAGTGGGAGATCATCAAGACGCACACCATCGAGGGGCAGAAGATGCTCGAGCGCGTCGGCGGCTTCATGCGCGAGGTGGGCCAGATCGTGCGCTCCTCGCACGAGCGCTTCGACGGCAACGGCTACCCGGATGGCCTGCGCGGCCAGGAGATCCCGCTCGAGGCGCGGATCGTCAGCACCTGTGACGCGTTCAACGCGATGACGACCACACGCTCATACCGCAAAGCGATGTCCGACTCAGCGGCGATCGCCGAACTCACTGCGAACTCCGGGACACAGTTCGACCCGCAGATCATCGACGCACTGATCGAGCTGATCGGTGAGGCGGCCGAGCAGCCGGTGCGTCAGCCGGCCGCAGAGACCGAGAGCGCGTTTGGCGAGTTGCCCTTCGGCACCCAGCCAGCTGGCACCTGAGCGCCGCCGGCACGTCCACGAACGATGTACGCGACCTCCTGCGCGCCGCGCGAGTCTGTCGGCAGGAGAGGTTTGGACGGACTACCATCCCGGCCGCCCTCGCTGTTCGCGATCACAGGTTCAGTCTCTCAGGGAGACGCCATGTCCAGCAGTCCAGATCGAATCGACATCGCCCGCGCCGTCTACCGTGCGTTCGTTGCGGGCGAACGGCAGGTCATCGAGAGTCTGCTCGCACCCGACTTCGTCTTCTTCAGTCCACCTGACCCTGGGCTCGATCGGGATGGCTACTTCGAGAAGTGCTGGCCCAGCGCCGGCAGCGGCAACCGCTTCGAGTTCGTCCGGCTGATCGAGTCCGGAGACGAGGTCGTGGTCACCTACGAGGCCACCCGAGCCGACGGCAGCCGGTTTCGCAACACCGAGGTGCTGAGCTTCGATGGCGAGCGGATCGTCAAGACGGAGGTCTACTTCGGCTGGAACCTCAACTGACCGAGTCGGCATAGTCCACTCGCAAGCCGACAGCGTGATCGTCGGCCGACTCGTCGACGATCACCGTCGCCGAGTTCATTCAGCCGGACCACTACCTCTTTGGGCCGCCTGCTGGCGGCTATGCTGCCCTTTGCCGGCACAGGGCCGGCTGGCGAAATGAAGAATGGGAGAGAGGATGCCGGCGACAAATAGCCCGGAGAGCCAGGACGCCTCGGCGAAAATCACTGAGCGGATCGAGGGACTCGGGGACTGGCGCAGAGATGTGCTCGCGCAGTGCCGTCAGCTGATCCACGATGCCGACCCCGACATCGAGGAGCAGTGGAAGTGGGAGAAGCCAAAATCCGGTGGAACCCCCGTCTGGTCCCATGACGGCATCGTTTGCACCGGGGAGTCCTACAAGGAGGTCGTGAAGCTGACCTTCTTTCGCGGAGCCTCCCTCGAAGACCCGAAGAAGCTCTTCAATTCCAGCCTCGAGGGGGCCACGCGGCGGGCGATCGACCTGCGGCAAGGAGAGCGGGTCGACGACGCGGCCTTCAAGGCGCTCATCCGCGCGGCCGTAGCGGTCAACTCCGAAATGCTTGCTCAGCGGGCGGCCAAGAAGAAGCAGAGCTGAGCCTCGAGGGGGCGTGGCGCGTACGCAGCGTGTCGAGGAGACGCGGACGTTGCACTCTTTTCACATCGGAGAAAGACGCTTGGTCTGTCCGATCGAGCCAACGACCGATACCTGCGCAGGTGAGCTCAGATCTTGAAATGCTTGTGGCCGGGCAATTTGTGGGGGCGGCAGGTGTGGTACACCCGCTTCCCGCTGATCCTCTTCCCGTCAGCCTCGATCGCGACGATCGTCACTGTAGCCGTCGAGTAGGGACGCCCGTCGAGGTCCAGCCGGTAGCTTCGCCTCCCGCCACCGAGCCGCTCCAGCAGCTTTCCGTCGAGGTAGATCCGCGCCGAGATCAGCTTCTGCTTTCTGGGCACAAGCAGATGGATGGTGAAGCTCCTGAGGCTGGCGCAGGCTGTGTCCTTGACGTGAACGAGCCCCTCCGCCTGGGTCAGAGGAGGCGTGACGGTCGCCACCAGGGCTGCCGTTGTGGTGAGCGTTGTGGTGAGCGTTGTGGGGGTTGACCTGCTGGTCAGACAACCGGCTTCGGTAGCGCTGCCGTGGCTGCCGGAGTAGGTGGCGCCGATCTGGTGTTCTCCCGCTGCGGGAGCGGTTATCGAGATCTGGGCGGTACCGTCCTGCACTGTGACTGGGCCGCCGATCGAGTTGCCGTTGAGTTCGAACTGAACCGTTCCCTGACAGCTGATGTCCGTGACGCTCGAGGTGACGGTGGCGGTGATGGTCACGGCTTCCCCGACGACCGCGGTCGACGGATTGGGGTCCGCCTGTGTGGAGCTCGGATAAGAGACCGTGAACGCAACGGGAGTGCTGGTGCTCGGCAGACAACCAGCTGCGCTTGCCGTACTGAGCTCACCGGAGTAGATCGCGCTCACGTGGTGGATTCCGGAGGGCGGTGGCGCAACGGAGATCTCGGCGGAGTTTCCCGAGACTGTGGCCGGCGAGCCAACGTCGCTCCCGTCGATTTGAAACTGGATGGTGCCGGAGCACGACCCCCCGGCGGTCACTCTGCTTTCCAGTGTCAACATGGATTCGTTCGCGTTCGTGGGGGATTTCGCGCCGGCTTTGGTTTCGCTGGGATATGCGGTGTAGTAGGAGATGGTCAGCTGACCATTGCCGCTGGCGCTGGCATTGACCGCGCGGGCGAAGCGCACGTCGGTCGCGCCGGGCACGGCGTAGTCGGAGCCGCCGCCACCGCCACCGGCACCTCGTATCGCACACGGTTCGAAGTTACACATCGCAAAGTCGCCGCCGAGACCGTCGTTGTAGCCGCCACCGCCACCGCCACCGGTGAAGCCGCCGGCTTTGAGTGAGTCGTCGTCGGCGTCGTCGCTTTGTCCCGGCTCACCGATTTCCGTCAACCCAGGCGTCGATTCGCTGCCACCCGCGCCACCCGGTCCGCGTTCGCCTTCGGAAGTGTCGATCGTTCCGGGCGCACCCGCTTGCGCGGCGCCCAGTTGAGCGTTTGAGCCGCCTCCGCCCCCGCCGCTGCTGGGCAGAGGTCCGGTCTGCCCGCCGGAGCCCGGGGGCGGCTGCAGGACGATCTCCTCACCGGCGAGCGCGTTGGTGTAGCCGGGCCAGCTGGCGGCGACCGCCGGGAACGTGCCGCTGGGGACTTCCTCGGCATAGGAGACCGCGTAGGGCGGCGGTGCGCTGCAGCGGTCCAGTAGACCGAAGGTCCCACTGTCGAGTGCACTCGGGCTGAGGCTGGCCACCGGGCAAGCGACCGAGGAGGGAAGATCCGCTGGGAAGCTCGTGATGCTCAGTACGACGGAGTGATCGCGCGCGACCGGGGTGGCCGGGAAGGACTCGCTGCCCGATCTGCTTGCGTCGATGACCAGTTCATGGCTCGTGATCGGGTCGTTGGGATCGACATTGGACACACCGAAGCCGAGCGTGGTGTATATGTCGCTCCTGTGAGGGAAGTCGAGTAGCAGGTTTTCCGTGCCGGCGGTGCTGATGAGCTTCGCGTAGGTTGCGATATAGGCATCGGAGACGCCGGAGGGACCTGAGCCATAGGCGTTCCCGAGTTCGCCCACTTCACCATAAGAGGCGGAGTCCAGCAACGTCCAGCCTTCGGGCGTCGCTGGCATGTCGTTTGGCTGGTATGCGACCCAGTTGACGCTGGCTATCGCGAGATCGCCGCTGCTCAGGTTGGGGATGACATCGGCGAGGAAACCGCCGCCATTGCCGGTCTGTTCATACAGCGTGTCGGGCTGCACCTGAACGGCATCGTCGCCGTTGCGCCCGCCCCCATTGGCTCCGCCGCCGCCACCTCCGCCGGCCACGAGCAGCGGTGTGCTCGAGTTCGAGACTGAGCTGGCGCCGCCGCCTCCGCCGCCGAAGAACAGCGCCGTCCTTTCGGGGCGGTATGGGTATTCGCTGCCGCCGCCTTCGCCTCCGCCGCCATATCCACCGGCTGCACCAAACGTCAACTGAGGCGTGAGTTGCGCTAGGTCCGGTCGCCTCACGCCTCCGTCCCCACGATAAGGGCTGATCGGTGAGTTCGAGCTTGCTCCTGCTCCACCGACGTTGACGCTCAGGGTTTCACCGGCGCTGACAGGAACCGAGGCAGCGGCTTCGCCACCCGAGCCGCCAGGCGCAAAGCTGCCTTCCGGCGTACCGGGAGGAGCCACCGTGGCATCTGCGGCTGGGACCGCCGACGGAGGCGTTCCAAACGGGCTCGCATAGATACCGCCGTAGCCGCCGTTTGCGCCCAGCGCGCTAACGCCGATCGAGCCGACCCCTTCAGGGACTTCGAACGATTCCACTTCGCCCACGTAGGAGTAGGTGGTGCTCACCCGTTCGCCGGGTTGCGCGCCCAGTGCGCCTGTCGGTGGCGCAATGAAGAGCGCAAACGACCCCGCGAGCAAAACCGCTAGGCCAATTGAGCGCAGACGCTCAGATCGAGAAACTTGTGTGGTCACCGGACATGAGGGGTCTTTTTCCCTACGTACCGGTTACGGGAGCAACCAAGCCAGACTCGAGCCAGGTTAGCGCACGGCCCGCCCGTCGTCTAGTGCGAGTTCCTTCGGGCAAGCATCCTCGCGCCACAGTCCGCCAACAACATTGCCACTGGCGGCTGGGATTGTGTTCTGCGATCAGCCGACAGACCTCAGCTTCATTTGCGAGGGCACGAGGCCAAGGGCGTCGCGGCTGACACCATCATCGCCCTCGACGAGGAGCCGCGAGGGCGCCTGCTGTCTGTGGACATGATCAAGCGACAACGGCTGCGCCACCGGGTTTGCCTACTTTGACGCCCGTCTCGGGGTCTGCTGCCTGTCTTGATCAACATCCTCATGGGGTTGATTGCGGAAGGCATGGGGTTTCGGTGAGACGACACACCCGGGTTCAGAGCCGGCCCGGCTCCTTGAATTGTCGATCATCGAGCGCTACGATCGCACCACGACAGCAAGCTCGATACGCCAGTCGAGTCTGCTATCGCGGTGCACAAGCTCCCGTAGCCGTACATAGGTGATGCAGACTATGTTCGGTGACCACATATCTCAGCGCGCTGTACTCGGTCGAGTACGGAGTTCTTCTGTCTGTGGCTTCCTGCTAGAGCCACAGCGGGCAGATCCACGCATCGTGCTCGCCGCGAACAGTGGACTGGGCATTCGTCGTGCTGTGGGCACCTTGCTGCTGACAACGGCGCTGGTGATAGCGCCCACTCTGTGGCGGCCGGTCGAGACGCTCGCCGTGACCTCCGACGGCAACGGCAACTACACGCAGATCCTCTGCGCGGACCCCTCCACCGAAGACGGCCTTGGAATCTCCGGGATGCCGGAAGGTCTCACAAACCCATCGAACACCGATCTCTGGCAAATCACCACCTCCGAGGTCAACTGCGCCAGTGGCCGGATGACCCCGGAACGCGGTGTGCCGATGGCCGTGGGATATGGCACCACCTACGGAGACGGCACCTGGGCAGCCCTTCTCTACCAGACGCCGGCGTACGTGACCATCAACGAAGGGACTATCTATCGCGCGGAGCGCGCCGAAGGACCTAACAACGGGTTCATGGGCATTGACCAGCAGGGGGGAGACTGGGAAGTGCTGTATTCGGAGCCGCGCAACAACGAAGATTCCGGCGACTGGTACGCGGGCAACGTCGCGTCCAGGGGAACCTTCTCCTGGTCGTTTTCACCGCACAACCTCGTCAATTTGATGATCTCTGCAGATCGAGGTCACTGGGATGTCAACGCAGACTGCGACCCCGCTGGGAACAACAACAACAGTTGCACGCTCGCCTCTGGCCAATGGGAATACCGAATCTTTGGCGGGGCTATTTCGCTAAACGCGGTCAACGACCCGCAGGCGAGCAACATTTCCGGCCCGATGACGACAGAAACTCCGCTGCGAAGCACCGAGTCGGTGACGTTCTCGGCGACCGACCAGGGCCCCGGCTTGGCCTACGTAAAACTGCTCGTCGACGGGAACACAGTCCAGTCACAGACGATCGACACCAATGACGGTCACTGCGTGCCCGTGCCTGGCCACGACGCTTACACCTGGGCTTACCAGATCCCCTGCAAGACCTCGGTTGGCGGGCGCACCTACGATCTGAACACGGCACTGGTGCCCGACGGCACCCACCACGTTCAGGTGGTGATCGAAGACGCCGCCGGCAATCAGTCGATCGTCGTCGATAGAACCGTGCAGACCGACAACGCCCCGGGGGTGTTGAACGCACCCACCATCTCCGGTGTTGCGGCGGTTGGCTCCACGCTCACCGGATCGAGCGCCACGTTCTCGGTGCCCAGCGGCGCGGGATCGCTGTCGACCACGAGCGGCCAGTGGCTGGCGTGCACCTCCGCGAGTATCCCGGCCTCCTGCCAGGCGATCCCAGGAGCGGACACAGCCACATACTCGCCGAGCGCTGAAGACGTGCGTCACACGCTCGTCTACCAGAACACCGTCAGCGACAGCGACGGAGAAACAACCTCTGACTCGCAGCCGACGATCGAAATCGCCGGATCTGGCCCCCCGACTTCGACTAGCTCAACCACCAACAACTCCTCGACGACCAACAGCTCATCGAGCAGCGAAGCCCTGAGCAACGAGGCGCTGGCGATAGCACGAGGAGCCGCGAATGGTTCACCGGCCTCTGATCAGGCGAGCTTGTCCGTGCACTGGGTGGCGAGCGCATCCGCGTCGCGCGTGAAAGTTGGCTATGCGCGGCGCTCGCGCGCGCAAGGCAGGCTTCTCGCCAGCGACGGCCAGCCGATCGCCGGAGCAGTGATTCAGGTGACGGGGACGCCCTCCAGTCCCGGGCTGGCAACCTATTTGGAAGGGACCGTGAAGACCTCGAGCGACGGATCGTTTGTATTCGACACGCGCGCGAAGCGCTCCTCGCGGACGTTGACCTTCCAGTACAAGAGCCACGTCAACGACATCAGCCTCGCCGCCGAGGCGCAGCTGACGGTGGATGTCCCGGTGCCGATCACGCTGCGGGTGGTGCCGCGGCGGGTGAGCGACGGCTCTACGATCAGGATGACCGGGTCTGTCCCAGCTCCGATTCCGGCGGGCGGCAAGCAGGTTGTGCTGCAAGCTCTGGCGCTGGGTGTCAAAGGCGCGAAATGGCGGACGTTCAACGTCGTGCACACGAACTCGAGAGGGAAGTTCGAGGCGACCTACAGATTCCGTTTCGCAGGTCCCGCGCGGTACCGGATCAGGGCGTCCTCACGCTACGAACAGGATTATCCCTACCTCGCGAACTCATCGACCCCAACCCTCATCAACGAGCGCTGATGTAACCGTCCTCGGGTTGACGTCCTCAGGTTGAGCCGCTGGCCATTCGGAGACCGCGTGCAATGCGCTTTTGACCGACTCGCGGCGGCAGGGCGCAGAGCTCGGCGTGATCTGGCGGGCGCGTGGCTCTACCGCGGTGTGCTCGACCCGACGGCGCTCGTCTCCTGCACAGCATGCCCCGCGGTCACGCTGTGCAGCCTTCGCAGCGGCCGTGGCGCCCACCAGTTCCAGTCTCCGAGCAGCCGCATCAGCGCCGGCACGAGCATGCTGCGCACGATCGTGGCGTCGAGCAGGATCGCCGCGACGATGCCGAGGCTGACCTCCTTGACTTCGACGAGCGGTGAGACGACGGTGCTGCCGACGGCGACGCAGAACAGGATCGCGGCGGTGGTGACGATGCGCCCGGTGCGCTCCAGCCCGAGCGCGACGGCCTGCCGGTTCTCGAGGCCGGCCTGGTGTGCCTCGCGGATGCGGTCGAGCAGGAACACGCCGTAGTCAGTTGAGAGGCCGAACACGACGGCGAGCATCACGACCGGTTGTGTGATGTCGATCGCGCCGGGTGGTTCGTAGCCGAGCGGTCCCTGCAGGTTGCCGTCTTGAAAGACGAGCACCATGATGCCGTAGGCAGCGCCGATTGTGAGCGCGTTCATGATCAGCGTCTTGAACGGCAGGATCGCCGAGCCGGTCAGCAGGAACAGCGCAATCGTGGTCGCGAGGATGACGAGTCCGATCGCCAGCGGAAGGCGTTCTGTGATGCTGCTCTTCAGGTCGAGCAGCGCGGCGGCCGCTCCGGTGACACCGGCGGAAAATGGTGGGCGCAGCGCTCGTATGTGGCTGACGAGCTGCTGAGATGCGGAGCTGAGCGTGGACGTGGCGGGCGCGACTTCGATCGTGTCCAGAGCGCCCGCGATGTGTGCGGCTGGCGTAACGGAGACGACGTCGGGTAGCAGTCTGAGTTGTGTCTGGTAGTGGACGAGTTGGCGGCCGCTGGCCTGTGACGTGAGGATCGCGACGCTGCGCCACGGGTCCACCTCAAAGCTCTGCCGTAGCGCGTCGTCCACCTGGCGGGCGCTCTCGCTGTGTGGCAGCGTGCTCGCGCTGGTGGTCGTCAGCCTGATCGTGGTGAACGGCCAGGCGAGTGCGACCATGATCGCAGCGGCCGCGAGCGTCACGGGTACCGGATGGCGCATCACGGTCTGTGCGAGCCGGTACCAGCGGCCTTCGCTGTCGGGCCGGCTCGCGCGCTCGCGGTGTGCCCGCAGCCAGGCCGGTGCGAGCGCGTTGACGCGGTGGCCCAGCAGCGCGAGCAGCGCGGGCAGCACGAGCAGCGCCGAGGCGCAGGTGAGCAGCACGACGAGCGCGCCGCCGAGCCCCATCGAGAAGAAATAGGGCTGCGGGAAGACCAGCAGCGTGGCGAGCGCGGCAGCAACTGTCATCGCGCTGAAGCACACTGTGCGTCCCGCGGTGCGCATCGTGCGATCGAGCGCCGCGGCGGTGTCCTCGGGCGTGACGGTCAGCTCTTCGCGGTAGCGTGAGACGATCAGCAGGCTGTAGTCGATCGCGAGGCCGAGGCCGAGCAGGCTCACGAGGCTGAGGGTGAACACCGAGATCGAGGTGAGACCGCTGGCGAGGCTCAGCCCGAGCTCGGTCAGCAAGATCGAGAGGCCTCCCAGTGCGAGCGGCAGCAGCGCGGCGATGACGCCACCGAAGAACAGGAGCAGCAGCACGAGCAGGATCGGGAAGGCGATCAGCTCTGAGCGCTTCAACCCTTCCTTGACTAGCTGGTTGCCCTGCGCATAGGAGAGGTCGGTGCCGCCAAGCGTCACGCCGGGGATGCCTTGCAGGCGGCTGGCGAGCTGCTTCGCGGCGTCCTGGCGGCGCTTGGCGGAGGCACGGTGAAACTGCGCCGCTACATAGGTCATCGTCCCGTCGCGCGAGACGTACACGCGTGGGTCGGCGTTCAGATAGCTCGCGAGGTGACCGACCGCGGGGTCTGCTCGCATGATCCGCTCGATTGCTCTCACCTTCGCGCGGACCGGCGGCGCATACACGCCCGCCCGTGCGCGCACCAGCGCGAGCAGTCCTGGGGTCGCCTCCAGACCGCTAGAGCGTTCGATCTGCTCGACCGTGCGGGTGCTCTGCGTGGAGGGGTCGCCCGCTTCGAAGGGGTCCAGACGGTTCGCGACGCCCGCGCCCAGCACAGCCGCAGTCGCGGCTACCAGCACGGTCACGAGCGCCACCAGGCGGCTCTGGCGTGTAGCCAGCCGTGCGAGGTTGGAGAAGATCGAACGCCTGCCCATACGATCGTATAGTACATCGTACGTGTGTATGATGGTCGGGTGGTGCTCGCCGACTCCGACCTGACCGCGCTGGCGCGTATACGCAACGCCGCCCTGGAGAGCTTCTCCCGTGATGGCGTAGCGGCGACTTCGATCCGTGACGTTGCATCGCGCGCCGGAGTCTCTCCAGGACTGGTGCAGTACTACTTCCCGAGCAAGGCGGCGCTCGTTGCGGCCGTCAACGACTACGTCCTCGAGATCGCCACGAACGCTTTCCGCGACCTGCCGGGAGACGGCTCGCCGACCGACGTGCAGCAACAGCTCGGTGACCGCGTCACCGCCGCGGTGCGCGAGCACCCCACCGCGCTGCTCTATGTCGCCCGCGGCGCCGCCGATGGCGAACAGGCCGCGCTCGAGATGTTCGACGCGTTTGTCGCGATCGTGGCCGCGCACTGGCGGGGACTGGCCGAGCAGGGCCTCCTGCGTCCCGATGCCGACATCACCTGGACGACGATCGAGGGCGTCGTGCTCGTGCTCGGCTCGGTCCTGTTCAACGCCGCTATCGAGCGCCACCTCCCAGCGCCCCTCTTCGCACCCGAGCAGCTCGAGCAGTGGAACGCCGCCAACAACGCGCTGTTCAGAGAAGGCGCATATAAGGTCACGCCCGCGCCGGGAGCGGACGGGGCTCGGTGAGCCCCGAGCGAGCACGAACGATTTCATGGGCCACGGCTTGGAAACCTCCCCCTCTCTTCGCCCCAAGGCAGCGCTCGGGGCGCCGGGTCTGGAGAGCTCGAAGCGGTCCGTCGATCACCGTCCCGCGCGCAGATGCTTGCGGGCACTCGCTCTTTCTGGGCCCACCACCCTCGTCAACCGTCCTTCGAGGAGTCCTCTCTGATGAGCAGCGCGCACGTACGTCGTGTGGAGGTACCTCGAGCGATCGGGGCAGGCGATGCTCTCGAGCAGCCCGATTATTCTTCGGCGTTTGAACTGCAGACTCGACACGCCCGTGCCCTGACACCAGAGCAATGGGCGCGAGCCGTGTTCGAGGACGCTCCGGCTCTCCTGCGATGGCTTCTGCTGAGGGGATGGACCCTCGTCCTCGGCCTTGCGATCGGACCGAGGCCGTCTTCGGAGCACATCCTCGGCTGGCTGATCTGCGAGCGGAAGGCCAACACGATCGCCATCCAATCGCGCTCGCGACTGATCGCCGCGCGCAACGTCGTCCTCGTGAACGACTCGAGCGTCGTCTGGGTCACCGTCGTGCACTTCAACCGGCCGATCGCACGCACGGCATGGGCGCTGGCCAAGCCGATCCACCACATCGTGATCCCCTACCTCCTCAGACGCGCAAATCCGTCTTCACCCCGCCAATAGGCGCAGACGCCCTGCACGGCTTCGGGCCCGGGTGCTCGCAAACCTCAGCGCCGAAAACCATCGCCTCTGCACGCCCCGTGGCTCTGGGCCACGCCGCAAGCGAGCACGCGATCTGCGATCCCATCATTCGTTAGCCTGATCCTGGCACGAGCGGGCTCGCTAGACGCTAGAACCGATGAACACCGAGTTGCTGGCGACTGCGGTGCGGGGACTCGAATCTCTCGACCGGCGTTCGCGCGGCGAGCGTACGCCTGTCGTTTTCCGGTGGTTCGTCGGGAGTTGCGGTCTTCAAGCGCTGGCCAGCGCCTGCAGGGGTTTGGCAAATGAGCGATGCTCGGGGTCTATGCGCCGGAGGACCGCTCGCCCTCCGCGTCTGGGGGCGTAGGCGACCCCGCGGTTGCGCCATGCCTCATCCGCCTCGGTCGTACTCTGCAGGTCGAACTCGCGCAGCAGCGTGCGTATCACGACGTCCATCTCCATGTGCGCGAACGCGGCCCCGGGGCAGCGTCGTGTGCCACCGCCGAACGGGATCCACGTGTAGGTGTCGGGCTTACGAGCTAGGTCACAGCCGCCAGCTAGGAAGCGGTCGGGCTCGAACCGCAGTGGCCGCTCGAAAAAGCGCTCGTCGTTGTGGATCATCGTCGCGGCGGCGAACAGATGGTAGCCCTTGGGGATCAACCACTCGTCGAGCTGGAAGTCCTGGATCGCGTGGCGTCCCGTTCCAACGATCACGGGTCGTGTGCGCTGAACCTCGAGGATCGTCGCGGTGCGCAGCTCGTTGTTCTCGCCTTTGGCCTCCTCAGCCAAGCGCTCCACGACCCGTGGGTGGCGGCGCAACCGCTCGACAGCCCATGCCAGGGAGGTGGCGGTGGTCTCGTGCCCAGCCGCTAGCAGCGTGAGCAGCTCATCGGCAATCGCCGAGCGTGACATAGAGGATCCGTCCTCGTAGTGCGCGCTGAGCAGCATCGACATCACGTCTCCTCGGTCGCTGTCGTGTTTGGCGAGGTGCGCGTCGATCATCCGGCCGATGATGGCGTCGTAATGTGCACGTTGCCCTTTGAAGCGCCGGCCTGGGCTGCCCGGACCGAGGTCGCGTTGCAGTGGTTGCAGCAGGCTGAGTCGTGAGGCGCTGGTGACGAGCTTTGGCAGCACTGCCGCCAGCTCACGGGTCTCGTTGCCCTCGGCCCCGAAAACCGCGCGCAGGATGATGTTGAGCGTGATGCGCATGAACGATGGAAGCGTCTCGAACTCCTGAGCGGTGGGCCATGTGCGCATCTCACGCAGTGTCTCCTCTTCGACGATGTCCTCGTAGGACTTCATCCGCTCGCCGTGAAACGACGGGAGGATCAGCCGGCGCTCACGCAGATGTTGCTCGCCGTCCATCGAGAACAGGGAGCCGGCCCCGAGAACCTTGCCGAGGGGGCTGCGCACGCCGAAGGCCAGCACATCAGGCTTTGCCTGGAACATCTGCTTGACGAGATCCGGGCTCGAGAGGACCACCGTCGGGCCGAAAACAGGCAGCTCGACCGTGAAGGCGTCGCCGTATCGCCGCCTGAAGCGCCGCGTGGCCCGCTCGCGTAGAGCCAGGATCGCGATCGCCGAGAGAGCCTTGGGAAGCCGGGGACCGGGCGGAAGAGACGATGCGGTGCGCGTGCTGGTCATGGGGCCCTTTCTCTCGGCTGTCCGTTCTACGCCACAACTGGGTACTCGCGGGTACCCGGCTGAGTTATACCAGGCCTGGGTACTCATGAGTACCCATCTGTCTGAACAAGGACTCCGAGTCGCGCTTCGGCCGTGAGATCAACCGGCGGATCGGCGCCTGCGAGGCGATGCGCTCCGCGCTCCGCTATCGGCGGCAACCGTGCGCAGCCCGGTGCCACGGCCGACGAACACCGTCTTCACGATCGCCTTGGCGGTCGGGGCGAGGTCGAGTATCGATTCCTCACGCCGCACCGCCCTCGCGACCATCCCGTCGAGGCCGGTGACGATCATCACCGCCGTCTCGATCGACAGCGGCTCGATGCCGCCCGCACGCATCGAGAGTGAACGGCTCAACTCCGCGACCAGAGAGGCGAAACGCTCGATGCCCACGTTACGGATCGCCAGCCAAGGCGCGCCCAGGGTGGGCAGCTCACTGGAGACCGCAACAGCCATCTTCGGATCAGCCGCGAGCAGCCCAAGATAGGCGTCGACGGCCTGCTCCAGCTGGCGCTCCCACGGCGCATCGGCGTCCACCGCTCCGCTCACGACCTCGCGGGCGAGATCACCGACAGTCTCAGCGAGCTCTAGAAAGCAGGCGTCCTTGTCGACGAAGCACTGGTAGAAGGTGCGTCGGGAAGCCCTGGCGTGGCGAACGATGTCGGTGATCTGCGTGCCGGCCAGGCCCTTCTCACGAATCGACGCCGCCAGACCCTCGAGCAAACGCCGACGGTGATCCCCGAAGCGGGGGTTCAGCTCGATGACAGACATCTCAACTCCACAGCCTAGCCGCGTGCGGTGGTGGTTCCCTTTTACATGGACATCCTCGGGTTTGCCTACGGTCAGACCGAGGTGAGCCTCCTCACTTTTGGCCTGCCTGAGCCGTTTCCCTCCGCGACCGCGAGCTCGGCAAGATCGCGGATCCCGAGGTTGTTGCGCAGAACGCCGGTGCTCGGATAGACATACGGGTCCTGCGCCATCGAAGCGCCCCGGCGGCATGTTCGACCGGCTCACCGGCCACGCACCCAGCGCCGAGCTCGCAGACATCCACCGGACCAAGGACCCCGCCGACCAGCGCGCATGGCAAGCACTACGCGCAGGAGAACCCGAGCGCGCGATGGCGCATTACGTCTCACGCGGCGAGCTTCACCTCTACGATACCCGCGACCAGGCGGCAGAGCAAGCCGTACAAACATGGGCCACCCTCACGGAGGGGCGCGATATCCGCGAGGTCGCGTTGATCGCCGACGCCTCCAACCAGGAGATCGACCGGCTCAACGCCCGCGCCCAACACCTACGCGCACAGCGCGGCGAACTCGGACACCACGAGACCCCGCTACCCGGCGTCCACTACGGCCTACGCGAAGGCGACCTCATCGCCTTCACCGCGCAGCATCGCCCGCGGGGGCAGCCGCGAGTCGA
This sequence comes from uncultured Solirubrobacterales bacterium, assembly GCA_963776185.1. Lineage (GTDB taxonomy): Bacteria > Actinomycetota > Thermoleophilia > Solirubrobacterales > Solirubrobacteraceae > Palsa-744. The sequence goes on along the minus strand of CAVZLM010000004.1, from coordinate 699,951 downwards.
GAACGGCACCCGTGGACAGGTCAGCGCCATCCACGAGCGAGGCGTGACCGTCACCCTCGACGGATCGCAGCGCAGAGTCCAGCTCGCCGGCGAGGACGTGGAGTCGCTGAGGCTCGCGTACGCGCAGCATGTCTACCGCCAACAGGGCGCGACCGTCGCGCGCTCCGTCGTGCTCACCGGCGGCTGGCAGACCAGCAAGGAGACCGCCTACGTGGAGGCAACCCGCGCCCGACACGGCACCGACTGGTACATCGCCCGCGAGGGCAACTCGGCGAGGAAGGACAAGACGCCGCACGCATCACGCGCCTCGCCCAACAGATGTGCAACAGCCGCACCAAGACCCCATCGCTCGCGCACCCCGAACTACCCGACCCCGAATACGGCCGCGGCTACACGCGCCCGATCGCACCCTGCCGCCGCAGCCGGATACCAGGGATCGCCCGCGCCATCAACCGCATCGCCCAACCACCAGCACCCGAGCGAACGAGGGCGTCCTGTTAACTGTGTGGGCGGGTTGGTGGGTAGTTTAGCGGTTACTCCGTGTGTGTCAATGTGTGACGGCTAGTTTGCAGTGTCGGGGACGCGGTCGCCGAAGTGGATCTTGAACGCGAGTAGCGCTGTTGTCCAGTTCCTCGTCTTGGTCCATTGTGGGACGGCGTTTTGGAGGGCGAGGTAGACGAGCTTGCGGGCGGCGTCCTCGGTCGGGAAGCTGCCCTTCGTCTTGATCGCCTTGCGTAGCTGCCGGTTCAGTGCCTCGATCGCGTTCGTGGTGTAGATCACGCGGCGCACCTCCGCGGGGAACGCGAGGAACGGTGTCACGTGCTCCCAAGCGTTCAGCCAGGCCTGGGTGATCGGCGGGAACCGTTGCCCCCACTTCTCATCAAAGAGCTCGAGCTCGGCGTGGGCCTGATCAGCGTCCACAGCGGTGTAGATCGGCTTCAAGTCGCGCGCGACTTGCTCTCGCTCACGGCGCGGCACGTACTTCAAGGATGCTCTGATGAGATGCACAATGCATGTTTGGACCGTGGTCTGGGGGAACACCGCCTCGATCGCGTCAGGGAACCCCGTGAGCCCGTCGACACACGCGATCAGGATGTCCCTGACGCCCCGCTGCTTGAGATCGGCCAGGACCTGCATCCAGAACTTTGCGCCCTCGGTCTCCTGGAACCACATGCCGAGCACGTCCCGCTCACCCTCGAGGGTCACCCCGAGCGCGAGGTAGAGCGCGCGGCGCTGCACGGTCCCGCCCTCGCGGATCTTCAGGACCATGCAGTCGAGGAACACGATCGGGTAGATGTCCTCCAACGGCCGCTTGCCCCATTCCCGCACGTCGTCCATCACACCATCAGTCACGCGGCTGATCAGGTCACGGCCGACCTCAACACCGTAGATCTCCCGCAGATGAGCAGAAATGTCTCTTGTCGACAGGCCACGGCTATAGAGCGCGAGGATCTTCTCATCAAACCCTACGAACCGCCGCTGGCGCTTCTTGACGATCTTCGGCTCAAAGCTGCCGTCACGATCACGCGGAGCGTCGATCTGCACCCGCCCGTGCTCGGTCATCAGCGTCTTCCCGGTCGACCCGTTGCGGGTATTCCCGCACGCCGCCAGGCGGCTCGCAATGCGCCTCATAGCCAACGTGATCGGTCAGCTCGACCTCCATCGCGCGCTCCACGAGGCGCTTCGTGAGCTGCGCGAGCAGCCCGCCGGGCCCAGCGATCTCCTCCTCCGTGCTCGCACCAGCGAGCAGCTCGTCGATCACCTCATCACTGATCCGCGGATCGGACGCCACCGGCAAAGCTTGCCGCACCCGGCGGCGGCCAGCAGCCCGCCCCACGGCCTCATCAACTACCCCCGGCGGGAGTACCGAGGCGCGCCCGGCAGACACGCTGCGTTGGGGTTGCCCAGCGCCAATCACAGCTCGCTCTACGAGCTCGCTGCGATCATCGCCGGGCAACCCCAACTCGATCCCAAGCTCAAACTCCCCGAGCTCCCGGCCCTCCTCCAACACTGTCCTGCTGTTCTGAGTCCTGCTTCTCATAGTCGTAGGCATGAACGTCTCTTTCGATCAAGCCCACACAGTTCCTCGGACACTCCCCGAGCGACGGGGTGAGCGCTTCCGCAACGCCCGGTGGGAGCGAGCGTGAACCGATCGTTAGTCGGCGCACTCGGAAGTCCGCAAAGCGGGCCCGCGATTGATCATGGGGCTGAGTCGTGTTGACTCACAAGCCTCTTGAGCTCGGCGCATTTGACCGCGAACTGCTCGATCAGTCCCTCGATCTCCTCGCGGACGTGGGCAATCTCCGGTGAGTCCTCCGCTGACTTTCGCGGATGTTGATCGAGCCACGCGCGGATGCGCCCCTCCCGCTCTGCGAATAAGGCGTCGTCGGGCGTCTTTCTCCGCAAGAACCCGTGCCACGACTCCTCGCGCTTCTCGTCGCCGTTACAGCTTCCGCAGGCGAGGACCAGATTGCCGAGATCGTTTCCGCCATCAGGGTTCGCGTGATCGACGTGACCCTCGCGCCGGTCGCGGCTCAGCCCTTTCCCGCAGTACGCACACTGAGCGTCGAAGTGCTCCCATAGAGCATTGACGTCGCGGGGTCCTGGGTCGAGGATCTCCTCGACGGTCCTGCGCATCCGATTCTTCGCCTGTGGCACCGTGTACTTCCGCCTCTGCCGTTGTGGCGTCACTAGCAATCCCTGCGGGTTCGGGCGAGAGTCTCGCCGCATGCCGGCACGCGCTTCGAGTATCCGCTCTCGAAGGCGGAGAGCGTCCGCGCTGCCCGGCGGCCCGGCATACCCGGACTGCCAGGAGACGACCACCCACTGGCCGGATGGCAGCGCGAACGCGACGGCCGCGCGCGAGGCGACCGAGCTGCCGAGGTCGACACCGTCACGTCCCCAGCGCCCAACCTCCGGCAGGCCCAGGGCATCGCACACCCCCAGCCACGGCTTGCCGAACGCGAAGACGAGCTCGACCGAGATGTCGGCCAGCGGCTGCCAGACGAAGGTCTCGATGATGTCAGCGGGCGGCACGATCGACGCCGTCACCCGCTTGGAGTGCCAGGGGTAGAGCTCGAGCGTGAGTAGCTGGTCTGCGGCGAACTCGTCGTCCTGAAGCCACTCGCGCGCGAAGCGCAGCCGGCTCGAGGCATAACGGTTGCTTCGATTGACCCGCAACCACTCCTCGCCGAGGTAGGGGGAGGTGGCAGCCCACGCCGAGTACGAGCCGCGTTCGCGGATCTCACGGGCGAAGATGCCACTGCGTGCCTGGAAGTCGGGGCATGCCTGGCCCGGGTTCAAGCCCAGGGTCACCATGCGCGGCGTTCCGCGCAGATCGCCAACGTAGGGCTCGGCGAACGCCTCACGAGTGACCTTCCCCTCTCCGCGTCCCTTATAGCTCGCGTACCAGCGTGGGAGTGGGTCGGGCTGCGGATCTTCACCGGCCAGCCAAGCGGCGGTCAGCTCGTCCCAGAAATCAGCGACGCGGCCCTGGGCGCTCGCCATCCGAAGCCGCCTACCGCCACCACGACTCGCGCATGGCGTCAGCATAGTCATCGCGCCGTCCGTACGAGACTGATGGCTCCCTACCGGGTTGGGCACAAAGCAAGGGTCCTCGCGGCGCTCTGGCTCGCCGTCGAGCGATCTAGCACGCCGCCGTTACATCACCGTCTCCGACGATGTAGACGTCCCATGGCCTGCACCGTTGTCCTGTCATTTACCACTCACCCATACGAGGCCTCCCAACGTCTGGCACTCGAAGCTACCGTTGGGCCCGCGTATAGGCTCACCTTCTTCGTTGAAAAGCACTAGCTTGTCGCCGGGACCTTGTTCAGCGCAGTTGTTCTCGGCGGTTTCGAGTTCTTCTCTGTCCTTCGCCTCAGCTTTCTGCCGATGCTGTTCCGCTTCGTACTGTTCTTTCTCCCGCGCTTCGTGCCACGTACGTGCACATTCGGCCATATTCTCTGTCAAACCGAGATCCACAACCACTCGTGTTGGAACATCTTCGCACGGACCTTCTCGTTCACCATAGACCAACTTGACCCTCCAGATGCCGGGACGATCCTGGCCGTTATGGTGGAAGATCACCGTGTCACCACAGTGCCCGCCGAGCCACGCCGATGCCCAGCCGCTTTCGACGGTCGAAACCCGTTGCTTTGTCGATCGGCATTTAGCGTAAGGGTGCCAGTACTGCCGCACCGCCCGTGCCATTGACGATCGTTCGTGCGCCGTAGCGGGACGGGCGCCTAGCGCCGTTGCCGTAACTCCGGCAAAAGCCGCAACCGTCGCCGCTGTCAGGATGGTGCGCTTCAGGCACGCATTGTACCGCCACCATGGTGCATCACAGGCGGCCACTGCGGCCGCGTACCACACCCACCTGCAGAGCGATGGTCTTTGGTTTCTGGCGATCGGTGCGCCGTCGAGAACAGACACATCCATTCCGTCATCTCCTCTGACAGGGCGCGGATTATGCTGCGTGAACCACAACCGGCGGGGCGCTGTCCGCCTCGGCCGTCGGGATCAAGTGGTACTGCACGACGAAGCCGAGGCTCTCCGCGTAGCGATCGACGGTCGATACCTTCGCGTCGGCCGCCGTGCTCTCCAAGCGCGCGACGAAAGACTGCGAGGTCTCCATCGCCGCGGCGATCGAGGTCTGCGAGCGCTTCTGCTCCTCACGCTGCCCGGCCAGAGCACGCAGCAGCTCACGCCGCCGGCGAGCGGCGTCCAGCAGCCGCGGGAACTCGGGGTTGCGCGCGGCGCGCTTGTCGATCATCTTCTCTAGGAAGTCGCGCTCGGGCATGGGGCGTTGCCTACTCTCTGAATGGGTTTTGATACCTACAGCGGTATCTCTTTTGAGAGATAAGAGTAGCACCTCTCACTGATGCAGCGGGTGCCTGCCGCGCGCAACGCGCTTCTGATCCCCACGCCGCCGCCAATCCGCAAGACGTCTCTTCGCCAGCTCGATAGTGGCCGGGGGCGTCTTCTGCGTCTTCTTCTTGAACCCGTCCAATGCCAGCAGGATCTGTCCGCGGCTGCCTTCTTCCGCAAGCAGGATGCGGTAGATGACCCGATCGCCGTCCACCCTGACCTCCCAGATATCCCCGTCAAGATGACGGGCGGCCCGCAGGCCCCGATCGCGAACCTCCTCCATGCCCGCAAGCACAGCCGCCGCATCGGAATCGGAGAGCTTGTCGATGAACCCTTCGACCGGACTACGACCCGATGGGGTCTTGTAGTCGCGCCAGCGCCGCCGAATCGGAGGCGGCCCACCGGCAGCAGAGTCGGTCTTCTCCCTGGAACGCTTCGCTGGAGTCATCGAACGAGCTTATGCAGCGCCTCGGACCGAGCACTCTTGGTCAGCAGGAATGGCCCAAATCCTGGCCCGAGGAGGGTTGAAAAACGCAAAACGCCCCGTGTTCACGGGGCGCAAGCGTACTCCGGGACAGGGACTCGAACCCCAAATTCCTGCTCCAGAGGCAGGCGTGTTGCCGATTACACCATCCCGGACCGGTCCTGCAAGGATAGTCAACCGGGGCTCAGGTGCGATTCCCGTTCGCGGAGAAATGAGTCGTGATCGACTCCTCGAGCCCCGGATCGAGCACGAGTAGAACCTCGTCGCCAGCTTCGATAACCGTGTCGGCCTTGGGTACAAACCCAGAGCCACCGCGAAGCACTGAGATGATCAGGCTGCCTTCCGGCAGCCTGATATCGGCGACGCTCTGTCCGACGACCGTTGAATCAGCGCCGACCTCTAGCTCGATGATCTCCAGGCGCTCCTCCTCGAGCGCGAGCAGATGCACGAGGCCATAGCGCGGGACCTCGTGCTCGATCAGGCGCAGGATCAGATCGGTGGCCGACACGGCCGGCAGGATGTCGAGCAGCTTGAAGTGGTTGTAGTTGCGTGGATTGTTGACCCGCGCAATGATCCGATCGCAGAGGTACTTCTCCTTAGCTACCTGACAGACGAGCATGTTGTCCTCGTCGTCCCCGGTCACCGCGATCACCAGATCGGCACGTTGAATGCCCGCCCGCTCGAGTACCCACAGCTCCGTCGCATCGCCATACTGCACGGCGTGCTCGAGCTCCTCCTCGATCGCCAGGTAGCGCGCTCGCGAAGACTCGATCAGCGTCACCTCGTGCCCCTTGGCCGTCAGCTCCCGTGCAAGGTTCCAACCGACCTTGCCCCCGCCTACGACGATCGCATACACAGCCTCAGCCTCCCTCTGGCTGTAGGGCGCGCTGGAACATCTCGATCGCCTGTTGAGTCGGTGAGATCGTGTTCAGACCCTGCTCGCGATACCAGGCGGCGCGGGCCGGGTCCATGACTCGTGCGATCACCCTCGGAACCGAGAACTGCTTCTGGGCGATCTGGGCAATGATCAGATTCGTGTTGTCGCCATCGGTGGACGCGATGAAGACCTCGGCACGCTCGATGCCGGCTTGCTTCAGAGCGTCTATCTCCAGTGCCGTCCCGACGGTGAATTGGCCGTTTGCATCCTCCCAGCTCTTCTGCTGACCGGCATCGAGACGCTCGTGCGAAAGCGGGTCCTCGTCGAGAACCGAAACTTCATAGCCGGCAGACAGTGCGTGCTTGGCGACAGCCGAGCCCACACGTCCTGCTCCTACGATCAGGACGAGCATGCCGCGGAGATTAGCGATGCTGATGACGCTCCGCAGTCAAGCCCACACAGAGAATATGTGCGCTACCGCACGAGCGCGTGCGGTACCGCTCACTGCCCCTGCACCGAACCGATCGAGGCGGTCTCCAGAGGAGTGGGCAGGGTGTGCTCCTTGGGGTTTGCGGGAGGGGCGGTCACGATCACACGACAAGGTGCCTTGGAGACCACGTACTTGGTGGTCTCCCCCACGAAGTTCTCGAGCGGACCGCCGCTTCCGCCGAGCCGTCTGCCGCCGCCAACCAGCGAAGGTTCCTCCGCGCCGAGAACGATCGCCTCGACCCCGCGACGGCGTGCCTCTTCGACTATCGCAAGGCCGGCGCGTCGGGCTCGCACGGTGGCGGTCGCGACCTGCACCCCCGCGTACTCCTCGCCGACCGCCTTGGCGCGGGCGAGTGCCGTTCGAGCGTCCCTGATCTGCGTGTCGGGCAACCTCGCGTCGATCGGCAGCGACATCGGGATCTCGAATATCCATACGACCTCGATGGTCGATCTGTCGATCTCCGCCTCGTCAGTCGGTTCTCCCGATACGAGCAGCGCCGCTGTCTGGATGATGTCGTCGTCGAGCGCGGTCCCCGACAGTGGCACGAGGATCGAACCGTAGTCGCGTTCGGGCTGGGCGTCGGGGCGCAGCATCTGCGGCGAAACCGTCACGCGCCGCAACAGCGAGGTCTCGTCGGCTCTGCGGTAGGCCACGTACAGCACGATCCCGCCGGCCATCCAGCCGAGACCCACGTAGCGGGCCGGTTCGTGGACGACCATCACGGCTATCCAGCCAGCGGCAGAGACGAGCACACCGAGCGCCGCCGGCAGCGGCAGGTCTCCACCACGCAGACGTATCGAGAGCGGCATCCGGTAAGGACGGTCACGGTCTGGCTCTGAGTAGCGCAGGCGGCAGATCGAGAGGTGAGCGATCGTGAAGGCGAGCATCGCGCCGAAGGCATAGATCCCCACGAGGAAGTCGATGCTCTCGGTGGCGGCGAGCGCAGCGGCGACCAACCCGGCGAAGATGATCAGCAGGTAGGGGGTCGAGCGCTGGGGGTGCAGCCGCCCGAGGCCGCTCGGTATCTGACGGTTCGTGGACAGCGAATAGGCCAGCCGCGAGAGTCCCAGCATCGCCGAGTTCGCCGCCGCCACCAGCGTCAGCGCCGCCATCCCGGCAACCGTGTATCTGAGGGCCTCCCTGAGCCAGTGTGGATGCACCTGATCGGCGATGCCAACGACCGGCGCGTTCAGGAACCGGTGCCCGAGGGCGGTCTGGCCCGCATGCACAGGCAGCGCCGTGACAGCCACCAGGGCGATGCCGACATAGACGATCAGCACCGATCCAGTGGCGCTTGCCACCAGTCGGCGCAGTCCGCGCCGGCCGATTCTGACCTCGCCCGCAAGGCCCGCCGCGGACTCGAGGCTCGTGAACGCGATCGTCGCGATCGTCAGCGCGAACACGAGATCTGACCACTTGGGCGAGCGGCCGAGATGAATCTGGCTCGTGAGCTTGTGCGGGGTGAAGAACAGCGCCAGCCCGAGGATCACCAGCAGCAGTTGCAGCGCGAGGTCACCGGCGACGAGCACCGAGATGCGCCGACGGCGATTCGTGGAGAAGCCGCGGATATTGCTGAGGATCACGAACGCGATCACCGCCAGCGCGAGCGGCAGAGCCTCCGCCCCTCGCCCCAACGGGTCCCAGAACACGCGCGCGTACTGGGTGGCCGAGTAGGCGGTGACGGCGATCAGGATTATGTAGTCCAGGAGGATCGCCCAGCCGGCGATGAAGCTGACGAGCTCGTTGAAGGCGTAGCGCGCGAATACGGTCGCGCCGCCTCGGTCCTGATGCAGCGAGGCGCCCTCGACGTATGTCATCGCCGTCAGCCCGAACATCACGGCCGCGAGTCCGAAGACCAGCGGTGTCAGACCGAGCGCGTGGTCGGATACGACCCCCAGGGAGAAGTAGACGGCGCTCGCCAGCGGTGTCCACACGATCGCGAACAGCACCGGTGAGCCGAGGCTGCGGCGCAGCGTGGAGCGCGAGAGAGCGGAGAACTCCGATCCCGCGCGACCGAACGCCGCGGCCGAGCCGTGCGCGCCGCCGCTCAGCCCTGAGCTCTCAGAGGCTTCCTCAGCGCCGGGTGATGGGTCTGTGCCCTCTGGCCCGGAGTCCTGTGAGCTCATGCTTCGCGGCTCCGGCGCCTCTCTAGATAGATGCGTCCGCCGCCGGCGGCGATCATCAGGATGCCGAGCAGCATACGGGAGGAGAAGACTCCTCCATCTCCCGTGATCGCTTGGACCGCGAGCGCCACGCCGAGCGCGATCATGAACAGCGACAGCACCCGCGTGGAGTTGCGATGAATTCGTTGTGCGAGCATCTCTTGCAGCTGAGCTTAGAGGGCTCTGGTGTGGTCGGGGCGCTCCACCACGGACTGTCGGTTAGCGGCCGTGGATCTAGATCTCAGGTGATCAGCGGAATGATGAGGATGGCGACGATGTTCGCGACCTTGATCATCGGGTTGATCGCGGGCCCAGCGGTGTCCTTGAAGGGGTCACCGACGGTGTCTCCGGTCACCGAGGCGGCGTGCGCCTCAGAGCCCTTGCCGCCGAAGGCGCCGTCCTCGATCAGCTTCTTGGCGTTGTCCCAGGCACCGCCGCCGGCGGTCATCATCACCGCGAAGAAGTAGCCGACCACGATCACGCCGATCAAGAGCCCACCGAGCGCCTGCTTGTCGATCAGCCCGACAACCAGCGTCAGCAGGATCGGCAGCAGCGATGGCAGGATCATCTCGCGCTGCGCTGTCTTGGTGACGATGTCCACGCAGGCCGCATAGTCGGGCTCTTCGGAGTAGTCCATGATCCCGGGGTGCTCGCGGAACTGGCGGCGCACCTCCTCGACTACCGCCCCTCCGGCGCGACCGACGGCCTCGATCGACAGCGAGGCGAACAGGCACACCATCAGACCTCCGAGCAGCAGCCCGATCAGTACGGGCGGTTCATTGATGCCGAAGGAGATCACATGCCCGGCCTTGGCCTCGAGTTCTTTCTCAAAGCCGGCAAACAGGACGATCGCCGCGAGCACGGCTGAGCCGATCGCGTAGCCCTTGGTGACGGCCTTGGTGGTGTTACCGACGGCGTCCAGGCGGTCGGTGACCTTGCGGACGTCCTCGGGCAGGTCTGCCATCTCGGCGATTCCGCCCGCGTTGTCGGTGATCGGGCCAAATGCGTCGAGCGCGACGATCAGACCGGTCAGCGACAGCAGGCCTGTGGCAGCGACGCCGATTCCATAGATGCCGGTGACTCCACCGCCCGCGAGCTTCCAGGCGCCGAGGATGCCGAGCACGATCACGATCGCCGGCAGCGCGGTGGCCTGCAGGCCGGAGGAGAAGCCCTGGATGATGTTCGTGGCGTGGCCTGTCTCGGAGGCTTTGGCTGTCTTCTTCACCGGCGAGAACCGCGTCGAGGTGTAATATTCGGTCAGTCCGAATAGCAGCGCCGTGACTGCGATTCCGATCAGCGCGCACAGGTAGAAGTCGCCCCAGCTGGGTGTCTGCACCGGTCCGCTGGCGCTCTTGAACGTGAGGTTGTTCATCAGCCAGTAGGTGATCGGGGCAAATGCCAGGGCTGCGAGCCCACCGGAGACGAGCAGCCCCTTCAGCAGCGCGAACTCGACGTTGCCAGATTTCGTACGCACCGCGAACGTGCCGATGATCGAGGCGATGATCGCCACGCCGCCGATCACCAGTGGATAGAGAACCACCCTCGTGGATTCGTGGAAGGTCAGGACACCCAGCAGCATCACTGCGATCGCGGTCACCGCGTAGGTCTCGAACAGGTCGGCGGCCATGCCGGCGCAGTCGCCGACGTTGTCGCCGACGTTGTCCGCGATCGTCGCCGGGTTGCGTGGGTCGTCCTCGGGGATGCCCGCCTCGACCTTGCCCACCAGGTCGGCGCCGACATCCGCGGCCTTCGTGAAGATTCCGCCACCCAGCCTCGCGAACACGGAGATCAGCGAGCCTCCGAAGCCCAGTCCGATGAGCGCGTCAACCGCCGTTTGTGGGCTGTCGTTGAAGATCGAGGTGAGCGCTCCGTAGTAGCCGGAGACGCCGAGCAGGGCGAGCCCGACGACGAGCAATCCCGTGATCGCACCACCCCGGAAAGCGACGTTCAGCGCCGGGTTCACGCCGCCTCGGGCGGCCTCGGCCACGCGCGAGTTGGAGCGCACTGACACGTTCATGCCGATGAACCCCGTGGAGCCCGAGAGGATGCCGCCGATCGCAAAGCCACCGGCTACCGCGATGTTCTGAATGAAGATCAGCGCGACGAACAGGACCACGCCCGCGATCGCGATCGTCGTGTACTGGCGGTTCAGGTATGCGCTAGCGCCTTCCTGCACGGCCCTGGAGATGCTTTGCATCTTCTCGTTGCCGGCGGGCAGCGCAAGCAACGATTTGGTGGTTACCAAGCCGTACACCACGGCGCACGCGGCACATACGAGGGCGACGACGACCCCGTGGTTCGTCAGAAAGCTACTCAACAGAACTCCTCCAGTAAGCGGTCAAATTAGTGTGCGGCGCGAGACGTGCTCACGTGCACAGATTTCGCACGGATCGCTCACACGGAGCGTCTAGGCGGCGCAAAGGCGGGCGCAGTCTATCGCGGCAGCGATCCGAACGCCGCCTGGCAGGCAATTTACCAGCTCCTGGGAGCTCCCGGCGGGCGTGTCGCGCGTTTCAACTACCGGGCACCCACAGCCGGCCGCTTGCCTGCGCCGGCCCTGGGCGCGGCTCCTCAGAGGATTGCGGCGTGGGGCCTTGGTCCTCGGCGGTGGGCTGGCCGGCGCCTTGCGGGGCCTGCTCGACAGCCGGCTCGCTGGCCTCCTGGGAGCTCTGACGGGTGTAGGCGATCTGCAGTTGAGCGAGCGCGTCACGCATCGGCCGCAGTTCCTCGGGGTGGTGTCGCTCGAGGACCGCGAGCAGCGCACTGACACCATCGATCGCGTCGCGCACCTGCTCGAGATCGGCCTTGCCGACGGGCTGTGCGTCGGGTGTGCCGGCCAGGCCGATGCGCCGGATGCCGATGTTCAGCAGCGAGACGACTGTCTGCAGCATCATGTCGGCGCTCGAGATGCGGCTCAGTTCGGCCTCGTAGGCGGCGCGCAGCTCCTCTTCGGTTGGCTCTGCTGGGGGTGTACTCAAATCTCCGCCTCCTCTGGGTTGTCTGTGTATGTCTGTCTGGTTTCGGCCACCGTTGCGGCGAACACGTCTCTGCGCCCGGCGCCCTCTTGGATCATCGCGCGCTGGCGTTGTGCTCCGTTGCTCTGCGGGAAAGAGAACTCGATCCCGAGCTCCTCGCGGATCGGGGCGGTCCACGCGGCCAGGCGCGCGACGATCTCCCGCGCCGGATACTCGACGCCGGCCTGCAGGTCGATCATCTCCCCGTCGAGGCCGTAGCGGATCGCCCGCCACATGTTCTCCTCGATCAGGCGCGCCGGCTGGAACACGAACGGCACGTCCTCGTCGACGTCGCGCACCGCCTGCGCCACACAGGCGACGATCAGCGAGGCGAGGGCGTCTGACTCGGCGGCGCTTGACTGCGCGTCGCAGATGCGGACCTCGACGGTGCCGAACGCGAAGTGCGGGCGCACCGACCACCAGACCTGGGTGAACTCGACGATCGAGCGCGTGCTCAGCAGAAACTCGATGTACTGCCGATACGCCTGCCAGCCGCCGAACGCGTCGGGCACGCCACAGCGGGGGAAGCTGCGGGTGAAGCTCTGCGTGCGGGCTGAGTGGAGGCCCGTGTCCGCTCCGTCCAGATACGGGGAGTTGGCCGACACCGCGAGCAGCAGCGGCAGCACGCCCCGCAAGCGGTCACATGCGTGGATCGCGCGATCGATGTCGCGCACACCCACGTGCACGTGCAGGCTGAAGGTGTTGTTGCGCCAGGCGACGTACTTCAGGCCTTCCTCGACACGGCGGTAGTGCTCGGTATCGATGATCGGCTGGGTGCGGTAGTCGGCCCACGGATGGGTTCCGGTCGCCCCCAGCTCGACGCCGTGGGCCGCGGTCAGCGCGAACAGTCTCGAGCGCCGCTCGCGCTGACTGCGGAGCGCGTGATGCAGGTCTCGCCCAGCGCCTGAGATGATCTCTATCTCCGATGAGATCAGCTCGCCGGTGATCGCCTCGGCCAGGGTCTGATCGCGCTCGGCAGCGGCGTCGCGAAGCTCCTCGAAGCGTGGCGCGAGGTCGAGCGTGTCGGCCTCGAGGATCTGAAACTCCTCCTCCAGGCCGACGGTGAAGTCGGTCGAGCCGGCGAATATCTCTGCCGCTTTGCTGAGATCGAGACTGGTCATGGCGTGCCGCAGGAGAGGCGCCTGAGCGCTCACGTTTGACGTCAGGTCAGGTAGAAGTACAGCGCGTAGAGCAGATCCACGGCCGGGCTGGAGGTGTGGACCGTCACCTCTGGGGGAACCACGAGCAACGACTCACTGTAGTTGAACAGGATCTTCACGCCGGCGGCGACGAGTTCGTCCGCGAGGACTTGCGAGGCGTGGCCGGGGACGGCGAGCACACCGACCACGATGTCCTCGTCCTCGACGACCTGGCGTAGCTCGGAGACGTTGCGCACCTTCTGATTGCCGACGCTCGAGCCGACCTTGGCGGAATCGGAGTCGAAGATCGCGACGACGCGAAAGCCGTGATCGGCGAAGATGTCCGAGGAGGCGATCGCCTTACCGAGGTGCCCTGCGCCGAGCAGTGCGATGTTGTGCTGACCCGCGGTGCGCAGGATCTTGCGGATCTGCGAGACGAGCGACTCGACGTTGTAGCCGACGCCGCGCTTGCCGAACTTGCCGAAGCCGGACAGGTCGCGGCGAATCTGCGTCGAGTTGACGTGGGTGTAGTCGGAGAGCTCCTGTGAGGAGATCGTGTCCTTGCCCATCTTCTTGGCCTGGGTGAGAACCTGCAGATAGCGCGACAGGCGTGCGGCCACGCCCAGAGAAAGGCGCTCGGCGGCGACCTCCTCGCGCTGGGAGTCGGCGGTCTCCGTCGAGTTTGCGTGGTTGAGCAGATCTGGATGCGTCATCGCGTTGACTCTAAAGGATGCTCCGGTCCGGCCTCCGCCTGGCTCGTGGGCTCGCCATCGCGGGACAGACGATCCCGCAGCAGCGCCTCGTCGAGGAAGTAGTCGAATAGCTCCTCGCCGTCGAGTGTGATCACCGGGATCCGCTCGAAATAGGCGCGGTGGATCGCCTCATCGGCGGTGATGTCGAACACGGCGAGCTGGAATCCCAGCTCCGGCTGGATCGCGCGCAGTCCGGCGATCGCGTCGTCGCAGAGATGGCAGCCGTCCTTGGCGTACACGGTGAGCAGTCTCAAGGTTTGCTTTCCCCGGTGGGATAGGCGTCGAGCGTCAGGTACTGCGGATACTGGAGCGGTGCGGCGAAGCGCGCGGCGCTGGCGATCATTGCCGCGTTGTCGGTGCACAGCACCCGCGGCGGGACGTGTACGACGGCGCCCAGCTCACCGAGGCGACGGCGCAGCTCGCCGTTGGCGGCGACCCCTCCGCCGACGGCCAGGCGCTGCAGGCCGGTTTGTGCGAGCGCCTGCTCGGCACGGACCATCAGGCTGTGCACGATCGCCGCCTGGTAGGAGGCCGCGAGATCCGCCGCTCTGCCCCGTGCCTGTGACTCGCCGAGATCGCGGAGCTTGTAGAGCAGCGCTGTCTTCAGCCCCGCGAAGGAGAAATCGAACCCTTCGGCCAGCGCGCCGCGACGCCCCGAGCGGGGGTGATTAGGGGAGCCGGGGAACGCAAACGCGGTGGGGTCTCCGTCGGCGGCGAGTCGCTCGAGCGCCGGTCCGCCCGGGAAGCCCAGGCCGAGCATCCTCGCGCCCTTGTCGAACGCCTCTCCGGCCGCGTCGTCGAGCGTGCGGCCGAGTATCTCGAAGCGGTCGTGCTCGCGCACTTCACCGAGCAGCGTGTGTCCGCCGCTCGCGATCAGGCACACGAACGGCGGCTCGATCGCGTCCGGATCGCCGGGTGAGGCGGCCGCGAGGAAGTTCGCGGCGACGTGACCCTGGAGATGGTCTATCGCGGCGAGCGGCAGCTCGCGGGCGGCGGCGAGCGCCTTGGCGGTGGAGAGCCCGACGAGCAGCGCTCCGATCAGTCCCGGTCCCTGTGTGACGGCGATCGTGGCTATGTCCCGCAGCTCGACGCCGGCGTCGGTGAGTGACTGATCGACGATCGAGTTGACGAGCTCGAGATGGTGGCGTGAGGCGACCTCTGGCACGACTCCGCCGAAGCGTTCGTGCACGGTTTGTGAGGAGATCACGTTCGAGCGGATCTCCCCGGTGCTCGAGACCACAGCCGCGCAGGTGTCGTCGCAGCTGGTCTCGAGCCCCAGGATCAGCGTCGCTCGGTTGGCCGGGGTGCTCACAGGCGCGACGGGTTCGGTATGTCATCGAGTGTCCCGGCGAGCGTCGCCGGGGTGCGCCACATGATCAGCGCGTCCTCCCCGTTGTCCTGGTAGTAGCGGGGACGCAGGCCGGCGGCGCGAAAGCCTTCGCTCTCATACAGGTTGATTGCCTCGCTGTTCGAACGGCGGACCTCGAGCGTGTAGCGGGCCCGGTCGCCTCCGGCGCGCTCGAAGAGCTCTCCGAGCAGGCGGCGGGCGATGCCCCGGCGGCGGTGCTCGGGCATGACCGCGATGTTCATCACGTGCCAGACCGTCTCATATCTGGAGCAGATCAGATAGCCGACGAGTCGTCCGTCCGCGAATGCGGCCAGGCAGATACCGGAGGACTTCGAGAGCTCGAGCACGAACATCGCGAGCGACCACGGCGTGGGAAATGCCCGGCGCTCGGTCGCGATCACCTGCGGCAGATCCTGGTAGCTCAGATGCCTGATGTCGATGAACGACGGCTCGGCGACGGGCCCGGTGGTCGATGGATCGCTCACTTTGGCTGGTTCTCCAGGGTGATCTCGGCGTCCGGGCGCCGGCAATATTCGGGGAGCAGCATGCGCCCGTCGGTGGCGGGAGCGCGGTCGCCGAGGTCACATACCGCCTCCGCTGAGAGGAGGTGCAGCGGCGAGTCGGCAGGCGGGCTCTGAAAGCCGCCGTCGCCCAGGATCTCGCCGAAGCGCAGCGCGCCGTCGCCGACCGCGAGCCAGCGGTCGTTCATCTCGCTGTCACCGAGGATGCCGGGCAGATCCTGCGGTGCGAGCGCGCGGGGAGCGAGCAGCTCACCCGCGCTGGTGTAGGCGGCGGCGAACGCCTCTCCGCGGCGCGCGTCCAGCACGGTCAAGATCCCGTCGAGGTCATCGTTGCCGGGTGCTGCGAGCGCGGGTGCCGCGAGCGCGGCGAGACTCGAGACACCAGCGAGCGCGATCCCCAGCGATTGCGCCAGCCCACGGGCGCTTGCCACACCGATCCGCAGACCCGTGAAGGTGCCCGGTCCTAGTCCGACGGCGATCAGCTCGAGTGCCCCCCAATCGATCTCTGCCTGACCTAGCAGGCCGGTGGCGAGGTCCAGCAGTCTCGTTGCGTGACCGGGGTGCTCGCCGGCGGCGGGATCGTCACGGGCTTCGAGAGTCCGCCCTTCGCCGAGGCGAAGCGCGACGGCGGTGGCCCGTGTGGCGGTGTCGAAGCCGAGCACGACCCTCATCCTCCGATCACCTCGATGCGCCGCCTGTCTGCGCCGCGATGGGTGAACCTGATCAGCAGTGTCGGCGCCCGCAGCCATTGGCTGGCGACCTGGGGCCACTCGACCACGGCGATCTCCTCGCCGGTCAGGTAGTCCTCGAGCAGCGACGGGTCCTCCGCGTCGAGTGTGGCGATGCGAGAGAGGTCCAGGTGGGAGATTCGCACGCGCTCACCGAGGTAGCGGTGGCCGATGCTGAAAGTCGGGCTGTTGACTGAGCCGGTTACCCCCAGTGCGCGAGCCAGCCCCCGCACAAAGGTCGTCTTGCCCGTTCCCATCTCGCCCTCCAGCAGCACCAGGTCGCCTGCCGTGAGTCCCGCCGCGAGCTCGGCCGCGAGCGCCTCGGTCTCCGTCGCGGAGGAGGTTTCGAGAACCTGCGTGCGGGGGCAGGCGCCCGGCTCAGAGGCGGGGGACATCGCGTGAGTCCGCAACACACAGTGCTCGAGCACCGGTGAGCATCTGCTCGAGTCTTGTCAGGCGCACGCGAAGAACTCTAGCTTCACCGATAAAAACGGCCGGCCCGCATAGAGGAGAACGCGAGCCGGCCGCCGCTTCGGGAGGATGGAGACAATCGATCTATCGGCACTTTCGCCCGGATGCTTTAACGCCCCGGACGATCGGATGAGCCCCAGGGAGAGCCCGGTACTCGCCCTCAGAAGAGGCCCAGCTGATCTGGCTCGCTGGATCGCTCGTCCTGCTGGACGTTAGCCGCGGCGCCGGTCGGATTCTCGAGCTTCGATGCCTCGGGCTCGACTCCCAGCGGCTCGGGGATCTCCAGGAACTCGGGCTGTTCGGGCTGCTCGAGCGCCAAGAGCTCCGGCAGGCGTGCGAAGTCCTCGCGCAGCGTCTCCAGCATTCGCGGTGTGTAGAGGGCTGCGGCCGGGTGGAAGATCGGGTAGATGCGAACCGCGCGGCGTCCCAGGGTGATGACCTCCGGCTGGCCGTGCACGCGTGTGATGCCGGCGGGGTCGCCGCGGATCAGCTTGGTCGAGAAGTTGCCGAGCGTGCAGATCACCTTCGGCTGGATCAGCTCGACCTGCCGGTAGAGGTAGTCGCGGCAGTTCTCGATCTCGATCGGCAGCGGATCGCGGTTTTCGGGAGGGCGACAGTTGTGCACGACGCCACCGGCTGTGACGAAATTGTGGGTATCCTCAACGTCGATGCAGAAGAATGTGACATCGGCCCGTTCGTGGTCTGTGATGTCCTCGACCTCGACCTCGTCGTAGAGGACCCTCGTCGGGCCAGCATCGAAGGACGCCGGGTCGAACGGAACACGCGACTCGACCTCGGGGTTGAGCTTGTAACGCATCGATGACGGGACGTATGGGGCGATCAGCTCGCTGAGACGCTCGGTCGTGGGAACATCGAAGTAAAGCCGTTTGCGTAAAGACTTAGCGGGAAGACCAAGTCGCTGTAGCCCCCGCAACAGCACCTGCAGATCAGCGTCCGAGAAAGCATTCGTCGCGATCTCTGCCAGTGGCCGCCGCCCACCCTCTCGAATGCGGGTGTAACCATCGTCCATGAACCAGAAAGCGAGCATCCGCGGGTTGAGCTCCTCGGCAAGCCACGGCGGAACGATCTTACGCGGGCGGTAGAAGTCCTTACGTATCACTCGCAGCGCGCTATGAGCAAGGGTCCTGACGAGAACGATGGGATACGCACGATCGCCACCGACGACGGCGGCGATCTCGCGTTCCTCGATATCCGGGCTCAACTCGCCGAGCAGCTCCGCCTTGAAGCGTGCGTACTCGCTCTGGCGCTGGGAGTGCGAAAAGCTCAGCGACGAAGAGGCGCTCTGCAGACACCCATCCCCAAGGACCGTGCCGCACACCACATCCCAAGCGACCCTGCTCAAACCCTGGCCGGTTGCTATCCGATCCTTGGACTCGAGCTCTTCGACAGGAACATAGCCGCGCTCTGTTAGCACAGGATGATCGCCGGTGAGCTGGATGCCGACGCGGCTAGCTCCTGCGTTCTCGCATGATTGGTAGGTCAGTCGAAACACGCGACGCCCCGCTAGCGGCGTCGCATGCCAGCCCGTGACCAGCCGACGCACCAGCATGCCCTGCTCGTCCACGGCCATCACCTCGCCGGCGTAGCGCGAGCGAACCAGCCTCCCTATGCGCTCCCAGGAGCCATCACCCAACTGAACACGTGCGCTGTACCTCAGGCACTTCAAGGTGTTGCATATAAAGACTTCCGAGCGTGTCATTCCGATCTCTTCGAGCAACTTCTCGAGCAGCTTTCCGGCCCGGCCCACGAATGGGACTCCCTGCTCGTCCTCGCTGGCTCCCGGTGCCTCGCCGATGAACATCAGATCGGCGTCTGCGTTTCCTGCGCCGAACACAACCTTTTTGCGTGTCGCGGCGAGCTCAGAGCAGCGCACACACTTCTGGGCCTGCGCGAAGACCTGCTTGAGAGCCTCGCGCCGCTCGTCGGCTGACTCGGGAATATCGTCGGATGGCCCTGGCACTTGGACGGATCCTAGCCCGGCTGGCTGACTGCTTGACCCGTCGCCGCGCCCACGGACGCTGTGTGACCGATCTCTCACTTCGATTGACGGCGATTGTTTGTAGCCGGCCTACAGACGCGATACGATTGATGTCTCGGTACTCACCGGTTCATGCGGGAGTCACCGTCGAAGTTGAGTTGTCGTCTTTCTTGTAGCGACCGGTATCCCGTAGGGAACTGGATCGAAACCTGTGAGCCAAATCACTTCCACCCGTCGCTTTGCGATCATCGGTCCCGGCCGCTTGGGGCACGCTCTGGCCGCAGAGCTCGAGCCCACAGGGCAACTCGCCGCCGGTCCTTTGCCACGTGGTTACCGTGCGGGCGATCTGATGGACGCCGATGTCGTTCTGTTGTGTGTGCCCGATCGTGAGATCAAAGAGGCCGCGCAAACACTCCTCAGCCATGTGCCGAGTGATCGCCGATGTCCCATGGTTGCTCACTGCTCCGGCGCGAGCACACTGGTGGTTCTCGATCCGGTGCCACTGGATCACAGGCTCTCGCTGCATCCCCTGATGACGCTAGCCGCCGACCAGCCGGCCGTGTTCGACGGCGCGGGCGCCGCGGTCGCCGGCCACAACGCCGAGGCACTCCGGATCGCCAAGGATCTCGCTGTAACGCTCGGCATGACGTCATTTGTGATCGATGAGGCTGATCGTGGTGCTTACCACGCCGCCGCGTCGATCGCGTCGAACTTTCTCGTCACGCTGGAGAGCGCCGCGGAGCGTCTGGCCGCGAGCGCCGGTTGTGACCGTGACTCACTTCTCCCGCTCGTGCGTCAGACGGTCAACAATTGGGCAGTCGCCGGCTCGGGGTCGTTGACCGGCCCGATCGCGCGTGGCGACGAGGCGACCGTGGAGCGCCAACGCCAAGCCGTCGCGCAGCGCACACCGGAGCTGCTCGCCTTATTCGATGCGCTCAGCGACGCGACACGGGCACTTTGCATGGAGGAGGCGGCGGCATGAGGCAGATCAGCACGGTCGCCGAGCTTCGCGCAGAGCTCGCCCCCGCCCGTCGGGGTGGGAGTCAGATCGGCCTGGTGCCGACGATGGGCGCGCTTCACGCCGGTCACATCTCGCTTATGGATCGTGCCCGTGAGCAAAGCGAGGTTCTCGTCGTCTCGCTGTTTGTGAACCCGACGCAGTTCAACGAGCAAGCGGACCTCGAGGACTATCCTCGCCAACTCGCGCGCGACCTGGAGTTGGCTGAACAGGCAGGGGTCGATGTGCTGTTCGCGCCGTCCTTGGCAGAGGTATATCCCCCGGGATTCTCGAGCGAGGTGCGTGTTCTCGGGCTCACAGACCGGCTCGAGGGCACGGTTCGCGGCACCGATCACTTCCACGGCGTCAGCACCGTCGTCTGCAAGCTGCTCGGCATGACACAGCCCGATGTCGCCTACTTCGGGCAGAAGGATGCCCAGCAAGTGCTCGTTGTACGTCGCATGGTCGAGGATCTCAACCTCCCGGTGCGCATCGAGATGTGCCCAACGGTGCGGGAGTCCGATGGGCTGGCGATGTCCAGCCGCAACGTGCGTCTTAGCGCCGAGCAGCGCGATCGAGCCCGCGGTCTGCACGCCGCTCTCACGGCAGCCGCAAAGCTGCTGGCTGACGGCGAGGACACAGGCGGCGATCTGCTGGCGGCCGCAGCCGCGGAGTTGAGCCGCTTTGCGATCGAGCCGGAGTATCTGGCGCTGGTGGACACGCAGACGCTCGATCCGCTCGAGCGCGTCGAGGGGCCCGCGCTACTTGCGGTTGCTGCGCGTTTCGGCGAGACACGGCTGATCGACAACTTGATGCTCAACCCCATCCCGGGATCGCTTTCCGATTCAGGAGAAAGAGAGGCAACCACCAGATGCAGCGTGTGATGCTCAAGTCGAAGATTCATCGGGCGACGGTGACCGACTGCGACCTGCACTATGTGGGGTCGATCACAATCGATCCAGATCTGCTGCAGGCCGCCGACATCCTCGAGCACGAACAGGTCCACGTTGTCGATGTCGACAACGGCGCGCGCTTTGAGACCTACACGATCAACGGGGTGAGGGGATCGGGAGAGATCAAGGTCAAC
This sequence comes from uncultured Solirubrobacterales bacterium, assembly GCA_963776185.1. Lineage (GTDB taxonomy): Bacteria > Actinomycetota > Thermoleophilia > Solirubrobacterales > Solirubrobacteraceae > Palsa-744. The sequence continues at coordinate 679,013 of CAVZLM010000004.1, read as the reverse complement.
GGCGCCGCCGCCCGCCTGGTCCATCACGGCGACACCGTCATCGTCATCTCCTACGCGCAATACGACCGCGAGGAGCTCGAGTCATACGAGCCACGGGTGGTCCACGTGGATCGCGAAAACAGCATCATCAGCGTCGATCGCGAGGTGGCGACCCTCCTCAGCTGAGGGCGTCAACCTGGCCTCAACCAAGGAGCGAAGAGCCATGTCAGCAGCACCGCAAACCCAGCAGCCCCCGACCGCCGAGCGCATGCCGCTCACGCTACCCGCGATAGCCGAGAAGAAGCGCCTCGGTCAGCCGATCGTGATGGTCACCGCCTATGACTATCCAAGTGCTCAAGTCGCTGAGCAGGCCGGTGTCGATCTCGTCCTGGTTGGTGACTCCGGAGCGATGACGGTACTCGGCTATCCATCCACCGTGCCCGTCAGCGTCGAGGAGATGCTGATGCTGTCCTCAGCGGCTCGTCGTGGCCTGCACACTCCGCTGCTCATCGGCGACCTGCCATTTGGCTCCTATGAGACCTCCAACGAGCAGGCGATCGCCACGGCTCAGCGATTCATCAAGGAGGCCGGTTGTGACGCGGTGAAGCTGGAGGGAGGCGGCACCTCGGTGGAGCGCGCCCGCGCGATCGTGGACGCCGGCATCCCCGTGATGGGCCACGTCGGGCTCACACCCCAGACCGCGACCGCGCTGGGCGGCTATCGAGCGCAAGGAAGGACCGCGTCGCGTGCGCACAAGGTCGCGATAGATGCATTTGCGCTGCAGGATGCCGGCTGCTTCGCTGTCGTCTTCGAGGCGATGCCCGCCGCCGTCAGCGCAGAGATCATGCCGCGCATGGAGATTCCTGTGATCGGGATCGGCGCCGGCGACAGCACCGACGGCCAGGTTCTCGTATTCCACGATCTGCTCGGCATCTACGACGGCCACACACCGCGTTTTGCCAAGCGCTACGCACACCTGCGTGGCGAGATGGTCGCCGCCGTCAGCCAGTACGCCGAGGAGGTGCGCACGCGCCAATTCCCGGCGCCTGAACACACATACTCGATCGATCCGGCCGAGCTCTCCGATCTGCGGGGCAGGCTCGGCTGATCGCCGCGGACGGCTCGCCTCCACCGCTCAGCTCATTACATATTCTTCACGTGCTTTTCACAGTGTGGTTGTCCGACACCTCTCAGTGGAGGCCGTGAACTCACCGCTATACACGCAATCCAACCGGGCTGACTGTCGACATGCGACCCACTCTCCTGAGTCCTCCTCGGCGCGGCCCTCGATGATCTCTGGTGTGCGGCGGGCCACGGCCGATCAGTCGGGCCCGAACCTCCTCGAGCTGAGCGAGATCCTCGGGCACGTCTTCGGTGACTTCGACCGGCGTCGGACCGACCAGCGATTCGCTACTGACTTCGCGGCGCACCATGCGTACAGTGTTGGGTCTTCACTGAAGCGGTCCATCAACACGCTGGTGCCGTCCAGGTGATTTGTGCCACCACTGATGGCACTTTCTCCCGGTCGAGCCATAGCGCGGCGAATCGCTGCATGTAGAACGCGTTGCGGCGTGAGAACCCCGCGGTGCGAACCGGTATCAGCGGCGAGGTCTCGGGCGATCGGCCCGACCACATCATCGCCCCACCCGCCGGTCCGCTGCTGCTCCATGATCTCTCGCCCGATCGACCAGTACAGCATTATGAGCTCCGTGTTGACAGCTCTCGCCCCGCGGGCCTGCGCCTCGCGGATGCGCTGCCTGAGCCGGTCTACGAGGTCGTGATACGCCGAGGAGGTAGCGATCGCCTCGACGGTTGCGTCCCTGGTGGAGTCACGAGTTTCCTCTCACTCGCCGGATCACCCTGGCCGGAGCGCCGGCCGCGACGGAGAATGCCTCGATGTCTTTGGTGACAACGCTGTTGGCGCCGATCACGCAGCGCTCGCCGATGCTGACGCCGCTGGTTACGGCCACGTTCGCGCCAAGCCAACAGTTGTTGGCGATCCTTGTCGGCCCCTTCGTCGTGAACCCCTGCCAGGTGATCGGCTTGGTCTCGTCATCGAAACGGTGGCTGGCATCGCTGACGAAACAGCCGTTGGCAAGCATGCAGTGATCGCCGATCTCCACCAGCTCGTGGGAGGCGATCATCACGCCCATGTTCAGAAACGTGCCAGCGCCGATGCTCACGTGAGCATTCCTGGGAGCGGTGATCCACACGCCCGGCTCGAGCAGCGCTCCGCGGCCAACCTGCAGGCGTCCCTCCCGCAGCGCCTCGAGCACGTTGCCGTGCACGGGCCAGCGCACGAAGGCCTGGCGGCGCATGAAGTGCCAGTGGATACGGGCACGATTCCAGGGCAGCGAGTTGTGCTCATACCAGCGCCAGCGTGCTGCCCACAACCTCATCTGCCCGGTGAGATCACGGGCCGCCTCGATGAAATCCTGGTCCTGGCCGCTCACGCGGCGACCTTCGCCCGCCGTTTGCGCGGAGCGGCATGGGCCCGTCCGCCTGACGGCGGCTGCGAGGCGGTCGCGTCGAGCATCTCGGCCAGGAAACGCCCCGTATGAGAGCCGGATTGCCCAGCGCCCGCCGCGACCTCCTCCGGTGTGCCGGAGGCGATCATCAAACCACCCTCCTCCCCACCCTCTGGGCCCATGTCGATCAGGCGGTCGGCGCACTTGATCACATCGAGGTTGTGCTCGATCACGACAATGCTGTTGCCGGCGTCCACGAGACGCTGGAGAACCTCCAACAATCGCTGCACATCGGCGAAGTGCAGGCCCGTGGTGGGCTCGTCGAGAATGTAGAGCGTGCGACCGGTCGCGACCTTCGAGAGCTCTGTCGCGAGCTTCACTCGCTGCGCCTCGCCACCTGAGAGTGTCGTCGCGGGCTGGCCCAGGCGCACGTAGCCGAGTCCCACCGCGTTGAGCGTCTCCAGCCGGCGGCGCACCTTGGGGATGTGCGCGAAGAACTCCACGGCCTCCTCGACCGGCATGTCCAAGACATCAGCGATGCTCTTGCTCTTGAAGCGAACCTCCAGCGTCTCGCGGTTGTAGCGCTTGCCGTGGCATTGCTCGCACGGCACATAGACATCCGGCAAGAAGTGCATCTCGATCTTGATCTGCCCATCGCCGCGGCAGACCTCGCAGCGCCCACCCTTCACGTTGAACGAGAAGCGTCCGGGCTTGTAGCCTCGCGCCCGCGCCTCCTGTGTCTTTGAGAAGAGGTCGCGGATCACGTCGAACAGGCCGGTGTACGTCGCCGGGTTGGAGCGTGGTGTGCGCCCTATCGGCGACTGGTCGACGGCGATGATCTTGTCGAGCTGATCGAGCCCATCGATCGCGCGGTGAGCACCGGGGCGCTGGCGGGCGCGGTGCAGACGATTGGCGACCGACTTCAGCAGCACCTCGTTGACGAGCGTCGACTTTCCCGATCCCGATACCCCAGTCACGCAGGTGAGCACGCCGAGCGGCACCCGGACGTCGATGTCGCGAAGGTTGTGCTGGCTGGCGCCGTGAATATCGAGGTAGCCGGCCGGGGTGCGCCGTTTGGCCGGCACCTCGACGGTGCGGGTGCCAGCCAGGAACTGGCCGGTGAGCGAGCTCTTGACGCGCTGCACCTGCTTGGCGGTGCCCTGCGCGACGATCCGCCCGCCGTGCTCGCCGGCGCCGGGGCCGAGATCGACGAGGTGGTCGGCGGCGCGCATCGTCTGCTCGTCGTGCTCGACGACGATCACCGTGTTGCCGAGGTCACGCAGCCGCTCCAGCGTCCCGATCAGCTTCGAGTTGTCGCGCTGGTGCAACCCGATCGACGGCTCATCGAGGATGTATAGGACTCCGACCAGCGAGGATCCGATCTGAGTGGCCAGGCGGATGCGCTGTGCCTCGCCACCGGAGAGCGTCGAGGCTCCACGGCTCATCGAGAGGTAGCCGATGCCGACGTTCTCCAGGAAGCGCAGTCGCTCGGAGATCTCGCGCAGGATCAGACGCGCGACGTGCCGGTCGGTCTCTGAGAGCTCGACATCCTCCAGCCAGTCGAGCGCGCGGCGTGCCGACAGTGCGCAGAAGTCCTCGATTCGGGTGCCGCCAACGAGCACGGCGCGCGACTCGGCGCGCAGACGGGCTCCTTCGCAGACCGGGCATGGCCGCAACGCCATGTATTGCTCGATTTTCTCGCGCGCGTGCTCGGAGTCCGTCTCGCGGTAGCGGCGCTGCAGGTTCTTGACGATTCCCTCGAATTTCGTGGCGTAGGAGCGTTTGCGCCCGTAGCGATTGCGATAGGTGATCTGCAGCGCCTCGCCTTGGGTGCCGTCGAGGAAGAGGTCTCGATCCTCTTGGGTCAGCTCTTCCCATGGCGCTTTCAGGTCTACTCCGTAGCGCTCGGAGATCGCCTCGGCGACCTGCTCGTAGTAGTTGGAGGCGGTGCCGGCCCAAGGCAGGATCGCGCCCTCGGCGATCGACAGCGACGGGTCTGGCACGACGAGATCCGGATCTATTTCCATCTGCGCGCCCAGCCCCGTGCAGTGCTCGCAGGCCCCGTGCGGGGAGTTGAACGAGAAGATCCTCGGCTCGAGCTCCACCAGCGACGGTCCGTGCTCGGGGCACGCGAACTTCTCCGAGAACGTGAAGACGGTCCCCGGCTCGGGTGTCACGCCGGTGAGGATCTGTGTGGCGGGCGAGCGAACGCCGAGCGCACCCGATGAGTGGGCTCGCTCCTGTTCAGAGCCGCGGCCGACGATCTCTATCTCAACCAGCCCGTCGGCGAGCGCGACCGCAGTTTCGATCGAGTCGGCCAGTCGCTTACGCACGTCGTGGCGCATCACCAGCCGGTCGACCACCACCGAGATGTCGTGCTTGTAGCGCTTGTCGAGCACGATCGACTCCTCGAGCAGCCGTACTCGCCCGTCGATCTGCACACGGGCGAAGCCGTCGGCGCGCAGCTCGTCCAGCAGCTTGCCGTACTCCCCCTTGCGTCCTCGCACCACCGGGGAGAGCACCATGAAGCGGGTGGCCTCGGGTAGCTCCATCACCTGATCGATGATCTGCTCCGCGGACTGGCCGACGATCGGCCGTCCGCAGATCGGGCAGTGTGGCTTGCCGACCCGCGACCACAGCAGACGCAGATAATCGTAGATCTCGGTCACCGTGCCGACCGTCGAGCGGGGATTGCGGGAGGTCGTCTTCTGATCGATCGAGATCGCTGGCGAGAGCCCCTCGATCGAGTCGACGTCGGGCTTGTCCATCTGCCCTAGGAATTGACGGGCGTAGGCCGACAGCGACTCGACGTAGCGGCGCTGTCCCTCTGCGTAGATCGTGTCGAATGCCAGCGAGGACTTGCCTGAGCCGGATAGTCCCGTGATCACCACGAGCGCATCGCGTGGCAGCGAAAGAGAGATGTCCTTGAGGTTGTGCTCGCGTGCGCCGGAGACGACGATCTGGTTGCTTACAGCCATGTCGCCCTCATATTACGAGGGCGAACAGACGTTCGTCCTTTAGGGGTCGTGTTCCATGTCTGCGATCGGACCGGCCAGTGGCCACACACAGACCATGCGCTGATCGCCAGAGGCAGGTCACAATCTCAGCGCTCAGGCAAACCTGTTGGTAGATGACTGAAAGCGTCAACGACGAAGAGGCTGGTCTCCTAGCGGCGATGGCCGGCGGAGACGTGGCCGCCTTCGGCGTGCTGTATCGACGGCATCTGCCCGTTGTGCTGCGCTGGTGCCTGCGCGAAACGGGAAACCGCGAGGTCGCTGCCGACCTCTCGGCCGAGGTCTTCGCCGCGGCGCTGACCTCCGCACATCGCTACCGTGCCGCCCAGGGGTCGGTCCTCGCCTGGCTGCTGGGTATTGCTCACAACAAGCTTCTGGAGAGCCTACGTCACAGCCGCGTCGCTCAGTCAGCCCGCCGCGGCCTGCGTTTGGAGCCGGTGCTCCTGACAGATGCTGACCTGGAGCGTGTCGAGGAGCTGGCGAGCCTGGACGAGGCGGTGATGGCGCGGGTGCAGGATCTTTCTCCGGCCCTGCGCAACGCGCTGACGGGCCGCGTCGTGCAGGAGCGCTCCTATGAGGAGATCGCCTCTGAGCTTCGCTGCTCGGAGGCGGTGGTGCGCCAGCGAGTGAGCCGTGCGCTGAAGACGTTGCGATCCCAACTGGAGGAACCATGAGCGACTACTTTGATCGCGTCGAAACCGGCCTGGGTCGTGCTGTGGCTGAGAGACGGCACGTGCCGTGGTACCGGCGCGTGACCCTGCACCGCCGGCGGGCACTCGTGGTCATCGTGGCGAGCCTCGTCGTGACAGGATCGGCGCTGGCCGCAAGCGGCGTCTTGCAGACTGGAGCGCCGGTCGGCCCGGAAGTTCCGCCGAGCCCGACGACGGACGTCGGTGTTGCGATCCCGAGCAGCGTGCACCTGCTGGCGCTGCGCATCGCAGACCCGGTGGGCGGTCCGCCATGGGGCCTACGGACGATGAAGACCACGCGTGGACTTCTGTGCGTGCAGCTCGGCCGGATTGTCAACGGACGTATCGGCGTGCTCGGGCAGGACGGGGCGTTTGCGGACGACGGGCGTTTCCATCCGCTTTCGATCGACTACCTCAACGGCGGAGGATTTGACTGCGGCAGCGAGGACGCGCACGGCCATGCATTCCTAAACGAAGAGGACTTCTCGCTTGCTGCCGCGGGGCTCATAGAGGGGGGACGGGGCGTGCCAGGAGGCTGCTATACGAGCCGCAAGACCCCCGCTGGGTGCCCTCCCCGGAATCTCCGCGAAGTCTCCTATGGGCTGCTCGGACCCAACGCGACTGCCATCACCTACAGGGCGGCCGACGGCAGCTTGGTGCACGTGGCGACGGCGGGCTCCGACGGCGCCTACCTCGTCGTCCTGCCGCACGTCGAACGTCGCTGCGTCGAGCAGACCGTGTTCAGTTGCATGCGCGGCCCGGGCGGCGAGACCGGAGGACCGACGCTCGATGTGTCCGGCGTCGTTCGCGCAGTCTCCTATCGCGACGGCTCCACCTGCCATCTCATGACGGTTGAACAGGTGAAGACCGCGATGAGCAGCGAACAGGCCCAGTTCAGATCGCTACTGCAAGCGCGCTACCCAGACATCTACAACCACGTGTTCGCGGGCGAAACCTATAAGCCTGGCGCGCTTGCCAGCCTGACGCCGCGCCAGGCGCGCGCGTTCGATGCGCTGCACCTGCCTTACGAGCACGGCTTCGAACACTTCAGCTGTCCCGATGTCGGCTACGCGCCGCTCCCGATGAGCCACACCACCAGCTCCCAGATCGCGGCAGCGATCCACGTGCGCTTCGAGCCGTCCGGCTTCTACTGCGAAAAACCCGGCGAAGAAGCGGTGCCGTGCGGCCCGCGGACACCGCCGGGTTACCGGCGCATCCCGATGAGCCCCGGGCACCACGAAGAGCTCGTCGTGATCAGTTTCAGGACTCGGATCCCGATCAAGAATTACGACCGCCACTACGAGATCAACGTCAGTCCGCTCGGCCGTGCCGATCACACCTGCCCTGAAGGAGCCCGAAACGGAAGCTTCGGGCCTTCCAATGCAGACTTCGCGACGGGAGCAACGGTCCGCTTCAACCAGTGGTTCAACACGCTCTGCCCGGGCGATTATCACGTGACGATTGGCTTGGTCGGCACAAATGGTCCCTCCGGGGCGATGCCTGTTCCAGGTCTGCCGGGACAGAGCTCCGAAGTGCAAATGGGCCAGACGACTGTCAGGATTCCGAACAAGCGCAATCCGCACAGAACGCATTGACCGCCTTCTGGTTTGCGGTCACTGCTACGGGTGTTCGGGCCGGGGCGGTGAGCGGCACGCGCCGGCGAACACCCCGGGTATCCGCCACATCACATTTGCGGTCGACGACATCGACGACGTGCTCGCCAGGTTGCAAGCCCGCGGCGCCGAGCTCATCGGCGAGGTGGAGCGCTGAGAGAACATCTACCGGCTCTGCTACATCCGCGGCCCGGAGGGGATCATCATCGAGCTGGCGGAGCCGATTGGTTGAGGGCTGCGTTGATTGGCTGAAGCTGCGGCCGCCTACTTTTCAGTTACCTAACTCGATATGTGAATTCTGTATGTGAATTTTGCGCGCACGACGAGTAGATCCTGTTGCCAAGTCGAGATAAGCATCTCCTCGCCATCTTCGTCGAACAATTCGAGAGTCGCCTCTGAGGAGGCCTCGAGCTCGGCACACGTCCGGCGCAGATCGCTGTCTGACAAAGATCAGCGAGGTGCATAGTTGCTGGCTTGGTCCTCGATCGCCTCCCTGGTTCTGGGTGAAGGGGGTGGTCTCAGGTTCAGGACCAGCTGATACTCATGCTGCTCGTCGCGGCCATCTGCAGTCGCGGTAGCTGACACGTTTGTCGTATCGCACAACTCCTGCCTGTCCTATTACCAGTGCTCCCTGGGATCCTTGCAGGCCGACATCCGTCCTATCAGCCATTTACGCTTAGCCAATCAGCCATTTACGCAGCCCCAAACAGCCATCTGCACGGCTGGTGCGAACATGACGACGCCTCTGTTCCCGCGACGTATACGCCCAATCGTCGTCGATGCGCTGGGCTATGCACGTGTAGTGCTCATCTCCGGCGCCAGGCAGGTCGGCAAGACGACCCTGGGCACCGAGATCGCTGCCGCAGATCATCCTATGTGGACACTCACGCTCGACGACCGTCCGACGCGCGAGGCCGCGCTGCAAGACCCGGCTGGCTTCATTGCCGGGCTTGAAGCACCGACCATGATCGACGAGATCCAGCGCGCCCCCGACCTGCTGCTCGAGATCAAGAAGGTCGTCGACCGCGACACGACACCCGGCCGCTTCCTGCTCACCGGCTCGGCCAACGTGCTCGCCTCGCGGCGCGTCATCGACGCGCTGACAGGCCGGATCGACCGTATCCGCATGTGGCCTCTTGCACAGTCCGAGGTCCACGGCGGCAAGCTGAACATCGTCGATGAGCTGTTCGCTGGACGAGCGCCCCTGATCGACCGTGCTCCTGTGGGACACCAGGCGTTCGTCTCGGTCATCACCGAGGGCGGCTACCCCGAGTAACCGCCAAGGCCTGCGAGACGCTCGTCGCCACCGAACTACTCAAGCACGCCACATGGTCTGCACAATCGATCCGCCTCTACCACTACCAGCGCGAGCGCCAAGACATCGACTTCGTCCTCGAAAACCGCGCCGGCGACCTCGCCGCGATCGAGGTCGAGGCCGCAGCGTCGCTGCGCTCAGCAGACTGGCGACGGCTGGCTGCGCTACGCGACGCTCGCCCCGACAGATTCAAGAGTGGCATCGTCATCTATTCAGGCGAGCAGACCATCCCCCTCGGAGATCGGCTCTGGGCCGTTCCCTACGCGGGCCTGTGGGCGTGATAAGCATCGTCACAACTCGCAGCACGACGATGAGCTGAGCACCCGTCGACGGGCGTCGAGGATCGCGCGAGGACAGTAGTCCTCGGTCACTCGGCTGGGGCGCCGAGCGCGTCGAGTTCACGCGACCACTCGTCCGCGAGCTCGCGGCCACGTTCGCGGTCCTCTTCGAGGGCGAGCACGGAAGTGAGCGGGATCTTCCAGTGGGTCGATCCGGGCAACTTCTGGGCAGGCAGCTCGCCGTAGCCGATGAGCCGTACGACGTGCTGGCGGGAGAAGCCGAGGCGATCGGCCGCCTGCTGAGGGGAGAGGATCTCTTGTTCCTCGGCGAGCGTCACAGTGATGCTCTTGCCCTCAGCGAGCATTTTCTCGATCTCCTCGGTTACCAGAGTGGCCTGGTCGCGAGTCGATGGATCGAGGTGCAGAGTCTTCATTGCCGATCATCCTATCGCGAACTGTCCTATCTGCACGTCGGTCTCGCGGGGGCGTTCATTGGTGGGGGATTCGGTTGTTTGGGGACCCCGGTGCTGTGAGAGAAAAGGGGTCTACTTCAATCCTTCCCCCGCTCTACAGGTGTATGGCTGGCGTCACGATTCGCCGCCGGCTGCCTGGTGGTTTCGCCAAATTCACAGATAGGACAATTGCCTTCTTCGTACCTTTGAATTTGTTAGGCGGAGGTGTGATGGCAGCCCACCTTCAAAGACAAAGCTACGATCTCGGGCTGCTTCGATCGCCTGTTGTCCAACTTGCTCGGGACGGTCGGACTGAGACGCGAGATGCCGCATCCCAAATCGCGTATTGACCGAGGCTTGCCGTGGTTAATTGTGCTCGCGGCTATCGCCATGGTACTCGTCACCGTTCTTTCGGGCCGAACCCCCCACCTGCCCGGTATCGCCCTTGAATCCAAACCCCTGTTCCTCATCGAGCGTGCCGGCGCGGTGCTCATCGTGCTGATCGTCATCGTGACCGTCCTGAGCCGCGGGCTCAAAGGCGAGCTACCCACCGGGTTCTCTGCCCTCGGAAGCTCCGTCAGGTACGCCGAGACCGTCGCCGAAGCAACCACATCCTCTGAGAACGCCGCAGCGCACCTGGAATCCGTCTCGACGAGCAGCACTCAGATATCGCCAAGCTGAAGACCACCGTCGAAAAGCTCGTCGACGCTCTCGGCGAACCAACTGACGACCAACACCAAACAGTCGAGCCACTCTCAAATCCCTCCCGCGGATCGGGTACGATACAACCATGACCTCAGACCAAAATGCTCGTCTGCAAGCCAAGCTCAAGGACATTCGCGCCCGACTCGCCGAGTGGGACGCCGAAGAGCCCAAGCGCATTCGTCTCAAGGTCGAATCCGAAATGGCGCTCGAGCGACTGCACCGAGCCAACGTCGCTCTGCGCGCAGCTCTACCCCACCTTTGAATCTGCAAGGCAAAGGTACGAACCAAACCACCGCTTAGCCAAGAAGCGCAGCGGTTGGTTTCTACGGCCACCCGAGAGCGTCGAAGACGGCGATCGGGTCAAGGTAATCACGCCATTTGGTGACCTTTCGGTCGGCGATAGTGAGCACCGACATGTAGCGGTTGCTGTACAGGGCACCAGTTGCGATCACTTGGCCCTCGGACCCGTACTCGAGCACGACTGTGCCGGTCTCTCGGTCGTGGTGAACGACGAGGTCGAAGCACCGATTCAGCGTGAGTGCTTGTCCGTATGGGCGGTAGAGCTCCGCCACTGCCAGGCGACCTACAACGTGTCGTGGATAATTCGGCACAGTAATGATGTAGTCGAACTCGACGTCCTCGGCCAAGAGGTCGAAGAAATGCGCCCCGTCGGTGACCTCAGCCAGTGCCTCCTCGATGATGCGGAAGAACGGATCGAGGGCCTGAAAGTCGCTGAGATTTGTGACCGTCGTGATTACGCATTCACCAACGTCCATGCTACCCCGGTGCGCTCAGCGCAAGGAGCCCAAATGATGGGCCTCTCCTCACACCATCGCCCTCAGGGGAGAAACGTCGCGGCTCGATCAAGGCTCACGCCTTGCGCTGCACGAGCTCATGGGGCGCATCGCGGACGATCTCGACCTGCTCGACCTTTTCTGGAGCGAGCATCTGCTCGCAGAGGCAACAAGATCGCTTGTAGAGAAGAAGGGCCTCCCCCTCGAGGTGGCGGAGCGTTGGGCCGGCCGTTTGCCGCAGAACTTCCCCAATCGCAGGGTGCAGATTCCTGAGGTACTTGCCGGCACCGCGAAACGCCGTATCGGCTATACTCGATTCATGCGAACGCTGCTCCCGCTGCTCACCAAGCGAGAGATCGCCCGAGAAATGCGTCTCGGGTCGCTGCGAACTGACGATGCCGTGCTTCGCACCCTGCGAACCAACAAAGCGCTCTCCAAGGGCCTCAGCGGCAACCAGCGCGCTAATGCTGGGCGCCTCGGAGGGACGCTTCATCTCTACTGCGCGTTGAACCGCGACGCAGCTCGCGCACTGCGCCTGAAGGACAAGGGACTTGCTCAACTACTCGCACAAGCCGCCACACGGGTCGAGGCCCTACCCGCCACAAGAACGCTCACCGACGCCATCCAGCAGCAGAGCGGCGATCCCTCACCACGACTGCTCGCACACGTCTTTGCCGACCCGGCCTTGACCACCGCACTGCGCGAAGTAGACAGCGCAATCGCACGCGAGCGACGGACCCTTCCATCCACCACACGGATGACGGTCGCCTCCGGTCAAGTCACCGCACTGAAGGATCTCAGTGCCACCATCGCACTTGACGATGACCTCGCACCGCTGGCAGTCCCGCGTGAGCTCCTGCGCGAGGAGGATCTCGACGAGGAGGGCGCTGTTCTCGCCGCGCGCTGGGAGCTCATGGGCGACGGCATGTCTCTATTCGCGGTCGAACCAGCGATCGACCTGCCCGCGACAACGACAGGTACCGAAGAGCCACTCGTCGATATCTATGGCACGCCCTGGGGGCAGATTCTCACCGAGGCCGACAGCGCCTTCGTACAGAGCATTGTCGATGCGCCCCGACGGGGGAGTATCCGGAGGCCCCCAATCAAGATCACCATCGGAGAGTGACCGACTGGGATCCGCAGCTCCTGGCCGTCCGCATGGCGGGAGAGGCGGATCTGCAGTCACTCGCATCCTTCACGTGCTCCACCGGACCAGCCTGGGAGCAAGAGGTCGAGAACCAGATCCAGGGCCCTCTCCCGAGGAGGTACCTCGCCCAGAGAAGTACAGAGTTTGACCCCCGCCTGCTCCTGTGCACCAGCCCGGACGACGAGATCATCGCTGTCGCAGCGCATCTCGTCGAGACAGTCCCCATCGCCCGCGCAGGGCGAGCTACTGGCCCTGCGGCCGACCTATATCGAAGTGATTGCCGTCGCTCTGTCTGCGCGAGGTACCAAGGTCGCGATCACTAAAGTCAAAGGTACGGCGATCTCGGTGGGTGAGTACATGTTCAATGCGCTCGTCACGGATGTCCTGCGGCGCCCTGATCGAGACCCCTACGTGTTCGCACGGGTCGACCCCCGACACGAGATCAGCCTCCGCTTCTGCGATCGCGTTGGTCTCGATCTCGAGAAGCCAAACCCGCATCCGAGGTTACATTCAACGCTGGGGTGATCTCCACTTCACGACCGGTTGAGATCCGGGAGCTTCGAGCCGGGTTCCTGCGTCTCAGAGGGAGCTCGGGCTGAAGGGGCGGGCGGCAACACGTCTGCGTTTGCTCAGCCTCTGCGGGAGCGAGCATCTGCTCGCGGAGGCAACAAGATCGCTTGTAACCGGCTTGGCTGCACCACAGATCAGCGTAAGGGCTTGGCGTCCAGCCGATGCTCCGGCGCTTGCCCGTCGAGCAGGCAGAACCAGGAGAGGACCACGCCAGCCATCATCCGCGCCACGATTTCGCCCGAGCCTCGATCCTCGCCAGATGCATCTGCGAGCCCGACCAGCCTGGCTTGGTCTCAGTTGGTAGGGGTCGGCGTTCCCAGCAGGTCGCGGACCGCGTCACGGACCTGCTCGGCGACCTCCTCGATCGGCACGTCGCCGAGGATTCCCTCTCCCCCGCTGCTGAAGATGCCGCCCATCAGGGCAGCCATCACCGAACCGATCGAGCAGGCCATGCGCACGCGCCGGCGCAGCGGGATCGTCGGGCTGGAGAGCACGCTGCGCATCAGCTCCTCGAAGCGGTCGTTCTCGGCCGCATGACGCTCGTCGTCCTGGAGCTCCATGAAGGCATTGCTGTTGCGCTGGTGCAGGAGGAAGAGCTTCGGGTTGGCGAGCATCCGCTCCATGAAGCCATCCATCAGTGCGAGCCACGCCTCCTCGTCGACCTGGGTGGCGTCGAGCTCGCCGAGCTGGCCGAAGACCTCCTCGCCGAGGGCGTGCAGTCGCAGGTGCAGCTCGAGCAGGATGTCCTGCTTGCGCTCGAAGTGGTAGTAGAGCGCGGCCTTCGTGATCCCAAGCTGCTCGGCGATGTCGCGCAGCGAGGTCTTCTCGTAGCCCTGCTCGGTGAACAGCTCGAGCGCGACGTCGAGGATGCGCTCCCTCGTTGAGCGGGCGGTCCCGCCCTGGGGCTGTGCCGCTGGGCCCGTGTCCGGCTGCGTTTGGCCTGTGGACTCGACGCTCGTCGTGCTCATACCGGTAGCTTACTTGACGGCCGGCAAGTTGTGTGTATCCTGTCGCTTGCTTGCCGACCGGTAAGCAGATCTTAGGAGCTACCGTGACAGAAGATTTGATGATTCAGGCCCAAGGCCTGCGCAAGCGATTCGGCCCGACGGTCGCGCTGGACGGAGTCGACCTGGAGGTGCCGCAAGGCTCGATCCTCGGCGTGCTGGGCCCCAACGGGGCGGGCAAGACGACCGCGGTGCGCATCCTCACCACACTCTCGATCCCGGACGCCGGCTCAGCGCGTGTCGCGGGCCACGACGTGGTCTCAGAAGCCGATCAGGTCCAGCGCAACATCGGCGTCACCGCACAGGACGCGACCCTCGACGAGGTCCTCACGGGGCGCGAGAACCTCGTGATGATCGGGCGCCTGAGCGGCCTGCGCCGCACCCACGCACGGACGCGGGCGAGCGAGCTGCTCGAGCAGTTTGATCTCACCGACGCCGGCGACCGCATCCTCAAGCAGTACTCGGGCGGGATGCGCCGGCGCCTGGACCTCGCCGCCGGCCTGGTCAGCAGACCGCCGGTGCTGTTCCTGGACGAGCCGACGACGGGCCTCGACCCCACCAGCAGGGTGCGGATGTGGGGTGTGATCAGAGGGCTCGTCGCCGACGGCGTGACGCTGCTGCTGACGACGCAGTACCTGGACGAGGCGGACGAGCTCGCCGACCGGATCGTTGTGATCGACCATGGACGCGTGATCGCCGGCGGCACCGCCGCGGAGCTGAAGAGGAAGGTCGGCGGGGCGCGCCTGGAGCTCACGCTCAGCGAGCCCGACCAAGCCGCCGCGCTCGCGCTCAGCCCATTCGTCACCGCCACCGTGCAGGTAAGCCACGACGGGCGCCGTCTGCGCGCGCCGGTGCGCAGCGCCGCTGGCCTGGCGAGCACCGTCGTGCGCGCCCTCGATGAGGCGGGGATCACCGTAGATGACGTCGAGGTCCACCAACCCTCGCTCGATGACGTGTTCTTCGCCCTCACCGGCCATCCCGCCGAGGAGAACGAGGACGCCCGCCCCGAACAAGCCGACCCACAGCTGGAGGCCGCTCACCGATGAGCCCGACAACCACAACCACACCCGTCACCTCGACTGCCAGCACCGCGCCGTCCGTCACGCTCGCCGGGAGACCATCCAGGTCGCAGCGGCTCACGCAGCGCCTGCGCGACGTCGCGGTGCTCACCGGCCGCAACCTGCTGCACATCAAACGCGAGCCTCTGCAACTCTCAGACGTCACGGTCCAGCCGGTGCTGTTCACGCTGCTGTTCGTCTACGTGTTCGGCTCCGGGGTCGTGCTCCCCGGCGGCGGCTCCTACAAGGACTTCGCGATCGCCGGTCTGCTCGCGATGAACCTCACCACCTCGGCGATGGGGACCGCTGTCGGCCTGAGCAGCGACCTCGGCAGCGGCGTGATCGACCGCTTCAGGACCCTCTCGATGTGGCGCCCAGCAGTGCTCGTCGGGCGCTCGCTCGCAGATGTCATGACCGCGGCGATCTGCGCCACGTTCGTCGCGGCGACCGGTCTCGTGATCGGCTGGCGACCCGACGCGAGCGTCCTGTCAGTCATCGCCGGCTTCGCGATCTTCCTGCTGTTCAGCTACGCGCTCTCGTGGGGCTGCGCCTGCCTGGGGATGGTCAGCAAGAGCCCGGAGTCAGCTCAAGGAGTGGGTCTCGTAATCCTCTTTCCCCTGGCGATCGTCTCAAACGCTCTGGTACCCACCGAGCGTATGCCGGTGGTACTGAAGACGATCGCCAACTGGAACCCCGTGAGCGCCGTCACCACCGCCAGCCGCAAACTGCTCGGAAACCCAAACCCCTCAGCGACCATCCACGCCTGGCCACTGCAACACTCGATCCTCGCCTCGCTGCTCTGGTCAATCGCGCTGATAGCGATCTTCGCTCCCCTCGCCTCACATCTCTACAAGGCCCGCACAACCGATTGAAAGCGGATCGAAAAGCGCCTCAGGTACGAGAGGCCCTCTCGTGCTGTACTGGGGCTGGGGAAGCACCCCGACCAGCGTTGACTGATGGCAAGCACACAAGAGGAGGAAACCGATGATTGACGCTTTTGTTCTTGGCGGTGTGCGCACACCCGTCGGTAGGTACGGCGGGTCGTTGTCGCATGTGCGGACAGACGATCTGCTCGGCGAGACGATGGTCGCCGCGTGTGAGCGTCTCGGCGTTCCGCTGGATCGTGTGGAGGACATCGTCGCGGGGTGTGTCAATCCTGCGCATGAGGGGATGGGCGATATCGCACGGTGGGCCGCTCTGGCGGCTGGTTTTCCTGATTCGGTGCCGGCGATCACAGTCAACCGTTTTTGTGCTTCCTCGCTGTCTGGCGCGATCCAGATCTCTCATGCGATCCGCAGCGAGGAGCTCTCGGTCGGTCTCGCCGCGGGTGTCGAGTCGATGTCGCGCTCGGGTTGGGCGCTGATGAAGGGTGAGGCGCCGTTCATGCCACGCGGACCGGTCTTCATGCTCGACACGATGTGGGCCGGGGCGGGCGGCCCACCCAACCCCACGCTGCTCGCGCGTAACGCGTACATCGAGATGATGCAGACAGCGCAGAACGTAGCCGACCGCTACGAGCTGACACGAGCTGAGATCGACGCGTTCGCCCTGCGCTCCCAACAGAAGGCGACCGCGGCGCGTGACTCGGGCCGTTTCGACAAGGAGATCCACCCCATCGAGATCCCAGGCACACGCAAGCAGCCTCCCCGTACCTTCGAGCACGACGAGAGCATCCGCGCCGACACGACCGCGGAGAAGCTCGCGGCGCTCCCACCACTGCCGAACACAACCCAGATGACAGCGGGGAACTCCTCCCCACTGAACGATGGTGCCAGCGCCATCGTTCTCTCCAGCGCCGCGGCCGCGAGCGAGTTGGGCATCGAGCCGCTGGCACGCGTCGTGGCATCAGCCACGCATGCCCTCGATCCGCAGATCATGGGGATCGCACCCGCGTTCGCGATCCCCAAGGCGCTCAACAGGGCCGGTCTCAACCCTGCGGACATCGACGTGTGGGAGATCCACGAGGCCTACTCCGCCCAAGCGCTGGGCGTGCTGAGAGAGCTGCCGCGCCAGCTCGACGGGTTCGAGATCCCCGACGAGCGGCTGAACCCCAACGGCGGCGCAGTCGCGATCGGCCACCCGTTCGGGTCATCCGGAACCCGCTACATCCTCACCCTCGCCACCGAGCTGAAGCTGCGCAACGCGCGCTACGGCGTGCTCGGCGTCTGCGTCGGATCCGGACAGGGCGTCGCGCTCATCCTCGAAAACCCAGCCGCGGGCTAGCTCCACGATACGCGCGACAGCGACGCGCTCGATCGCACTTGGAGGATCCTTACGCGACGCAGCGGACCGTCCAAGAGGGCAGCGGCGTTGGTGGCGACGGTGCGGTCGAGCGCGTCGGGTCGTAGATGCGCGGATAGCAGGTAGCCGACGGCTGTTCCGACGAGCTCAGGGTCGGTGCCGGGCGCAGGTGGCACCGCGCATGGCTCCTTCGTCCCGCCGCCGCGAAGCTCGCGGTTGGCAGTTGTGTAGAGCCTCTGCGTTCCGGGAAGGTTGGTCTCGAGCCAGTCCCGGACTGGGCCGCGGCCAGCGCGAACGAGGCCGGTTAGGCTCATCGAAGGATGATTCCGCAGCGCCGGGCCTGACGCCATTCTCGGTGGGCTGGACCCACAGGCTCGATGATCGTGAAGAACACTGCGGGGGAGCTACTGAGCTATGCGTAGCGCTCTCGATCGAGGCGTCGCCGTCCAGCCGGGTCGCTGTTTGCTTGGAGGTCAGGCCGTCGTAGGCGTTGGTGATCGTGCACACGCGGGACATTGGGCCATGAGTGACGCGCTGCGTGGCTGTTGCACGAGCCTCAGCGCCATCTGCGCAGGCGTAGTGGGGGGGGAGTGCTTCGGCTCAGACAGAACCGTCAGGAAGGCAGTCTCGTGCTGTGTGAGGTGACCCCGGATTTTGGGCGCTTCGACCGTTTGACGGGCATCTGTGGAACACCCGGCGTTATGTCGACCCCTGGTGGTACGCTAAATCGGCTTGGAACGTGGGATTTTGCAGTGCGCCCGGCGGGAATCGAACCCGCGGCCTGCGGTTTGAAAGACCGCTGCTCTTTGGCACCGATAAACGTTGCCGTTGACCACTGAGCTACGGGCGCCTGAACCTAAGCTTCCACGATATGAACTTACACGGAACGGCCAAGCGGCGTCGGTTCCCCGTGGTGTTGCAGGCGACAGCTGACTGTGGCGGAGAAACCGTCCACGAAACGTGGTCCCGGTAGGCGCACGTAACCGATGGGAAGCGCGTACCCACCGTGGTGCTCTCGACCGTGTGGTCAAACGGCCTGCCCGCGGGCCTTCCGGAATGCTGAGTACCTATCCCGGCAGGCGAGGAGGGCATAGGCGCCCAAGGAGGCGGACCGCCTACGCGGCGATGCGCACCACGTCGACGTCGAGAACGCCGGCCTCTTGCAAGCGGAGCAAACTGACGGTTGTACCTGGCTACTGCCACGTGCGTGGGAGACGAAGGCCCGTCGACGCAGGCTCGTCTGTGGACGCCGGGACGGCTAATAGACCCCCTGGTATCTGCGGGCCGTAGCACTCGTCGATCTCCTCAGGCACGCACTCCCCGAAAAACGTCTTCGTTTCGGCGCAGCGCGTATGGAGGAGGCGGCCAATACGGCGCAAGGATTCAATCGCGATACTCCCGCAGGCCCAGCGTTCACGCCTGCGCGATGGCCCGGCCGGATCCTGGAGATCTCGCACACGGTGTGCAAGATCTCCCTTGGGGACAAATCGTTCACTGGTGCAGAAGCTCGATGACCGCCGCACGAGAGGCTGGTACGCGGAGCGCGCCAGATTTCAAACCTCACGTTAACTGCTCCCGGAAGCGGCTGTATGAGCTTATGGGTCTCGGGGATATCTCAAAGGAGGTACGAGAGGAAGTGCTCGCCGATGTCGTCCGGAGTACGACCAGACACGCTCCGGTAGCAAGCTGTGTGTCGTTAGCGGTCTAGGGGGCGGTTCCCCAGATGTGCGTCAAACGGTGTGCGCCGTCCGAACGTGCCGTGTGTCCGGACGATCCCATGAGCGGCCGCGACACGCGACAGTCCTGGCTCACCACCAGCTCGAGACCAAGCCTCCAGTACCGGCTTGACCATAGTGGGCCGCTGCTTGCCCTTCAGCCAGCGGCGCATCGGCTGGCGCACGAAGTCGAGCTCCCCGCCGCTGTCGAGCCACGCCCGCAAGAGAAATCCGGCCTGAGGCGTGTGACCATGGACGGCAAACCAGCGAGCGATATCGGTACGGATCAGCGCCCGCTCCCCACCACCACGCAGCCAGGCGTCATAGACACAGCTGGCTACCGATCGGCGCCCACAGACGGCAATCCAGCGAACGATGGGCTCACGCACGAGCCCCGGATCGCCGTGGTGGCGCAACCATGCGTGGTAGACGAAGCTGGCCTTCGGGTCCTGACCGTGCACGGCACTCCAGGCCGCGATCGCCGGGCCGAGCAGCTGAGTCTCACCACCGGCGTCGAGCCACGTCTTATAGAGGTGGTGGGCGTTCAACGTGCGGCAGTTGCACCTCAGCCACCGCTCGATCGATGTGCGCACGAGGTCGTGCTCGCCGCCCGCTCCCAGCCAGGCCTTGTATACGAACTGCGCTTGCTGGCGGTGAGAGTTGCTTCTCAGCCAGGCTGCGATCGGTTTGCGTACGAGCCCCAGATCCCCGCCGTGGTCGAGCCATCCACAGAGCATCGACCCGGCCTGTTCGCGGGCGGCAAAGACCGCCAGCCAGCGGGCAAACGGAGCACGGATGTGCTCAGGCGAGCCTCCCGCCTGAAGCCACGATCCATAGACGAATTCGGCGCCTGCGACGGCGGCATTGGCGGCACACCAGCCGCTCACACCGCTCGCCACCAGCTCCGGCTCCCCATCATCGGCCTCGAGCCACGACCGGTAGACGTAGAGCGCACCCTTGTGCACAGCGAACGGGGTCTGCAGCCAGCGTTCGAGAGGCTGGCGCACCACGGTGTGCTGGCCGTGCGCCCTCAGCCAGGCCTGGTAGACGTTGCCGGCCACCATCTTGCGGGCATGCACGGCAAGCCACGCGACGATCGCCTCGACCACCAGCTCACGCTCACCGCCGGCATCCAGCCAGGAGCGGTAGATGAAATGCGCCTCTTCGACCGTGGCGTGCCGCTGTGTCCACCGGGCCACCGCCTGGCGCACCAGGTCCAGCTCGCCACCAGCGTCGAGCCATGCTCTGCAGACGTGGTTGGCGCCTGGCCCGGGGTGCTCGAGGGCAAGCCAGTCAGCGATCTCATCGCGCACGAACTCACGCTCACCACGCGCGTCCAGCCATGCCCTGTAGAGAAATTGAGCCTGCTCGATGCGAGCGTGCACCTCCAGCCAGCGGCGGATCGGCTGGCGAACGAGATCCAGCTCGCCTCCCGCATCCAGCCAGGCTTCAAAAACGAAGCTCGTATCCTCGATCTCCGCGCGGGAAGCGACCCACCGCACAACCGACTCCCTGACCACATCCAGGCCGCCATCGCGCTTCAGCCACACACACAGCAGGAACTTGGTTTGAGGCTCGCTCTCGCCGTGCTCCGCGAGCCAGCTGCCGAGAGCCTTTGCGATCACGCCAGGCTCGCCGCCCGCCTCCAACCAGGCGGTGTAGACGAACTGTGTGTGGACGAGCGTTTCGTTGCCCTCCAGGAAGCCCGCCAGCGGCCCTCCAAGCAGATCCAGCTCACCACCCGCTCCCAGCCAGGCGCAATAGACAAAACGGGCCTGCGGCTGATCGCCGTGCTCTTTGAGCCAGCGGCGAATCGGCTCGCGCACCAGATCGGGGCCTCCGCCGGCCTTCAGCCAGAGATGGTAGATCCTGCAGTCCTCGGGTGGCTGCGCTTCTCGTTGCAGCCACGCCAGCAGCGGCTCGCGCACCGCTGCAAGCTCGCCGCCGCTGGCCAGCCAGGCGCCGCAGACCATCTCTGTGTGCTCGCTGCGAGCGTTTTGGGAAAGCCAGCGACAGATCGGTTGGCGGACCTTCTGGCGCTCACCGCCGGCATCGAGCCAGGCGCGGTAGACGAAGCCGATATCGGCGTTTTCGGCATGCATCTGGAGCCATCGCTGCAGCTGCTTTGCGACCAGCGCGACCTCTCCTCCGGCGTCCAGCCATGCGCGGTATAGGAAGCCGGCGTCGGACTGCTCGCAGCCGTGGATCGCAAGCCAGCGGGCGAGTGCACAGCGGATCAGATCGAGCTCGCCGCCAGCGGTGATCCATGCTTTGAGGACGAACTGAGAGTCCTCGATCTCGGCTCGTTGCTCGATCCAGACGGCGAGCGGCTCGCGCACCAGCTCCAGAGCACCGCCGGCATCGAGCCATGCCGTGAGCAGAAACTTTGTGTCCGGCTGGTCTTTGCCGTGGGCTTCCAGCCAGCGGCCGATCGGCTGGCGGACCATCTCTGGCTCACCGCCGGCTTTCAGCCAGGCGCTGTAGACGAGATCGATCGCCGCGAGATGCCCATGCTCCTCGAGGAAGCCGGCGAGCGATGCTCGCAGCGGATCCAGCTCGCCGCCAGCCCTGAGCCACGGGTGATAGACGAAACCGGCGTCCGGCTCTTCGCCGTGACATTCGAGCCAGCGTTCGATCGGCTCGCGCACCAGCTCCAGATCGCCACCGCCATCGAGCCATGCTCTGTAGAGAAACCTGGCGTTGGACTTCTGGCCGTGACACGCAACCCAGCGGCCAAGCGGCTCTTCCAGCAGCCGCGGCTCACCACCCGCTGCGAGCCAGTCCTCATACAGATGACGGGCTGCCACGGACTCGCCGTTCTCGGCCAGCCACTCCAGCACCCGAGCACGTGCGAGATCGGGCTCCCCTGCGGCCAGCAGCTCAGAGATTGTCGGCTCGAATGAAGTTTGACTCATCAGACCTCGATCACGGGCTGGGGACAGTCCCTACTCCGACCACTCCTCACGCGACGGGACCGGACTGACTTCGCTTCGTGTTCTGCGGCGTGTCGTATGCGCCCCTCACGGCTGCTTCTCGGTTGGACTGGAGCGCTGATTCCGGGCGCCTCGAGGCCATCGATGGCTTATCGCAACAGCAAAAGCGTCAAGCGATCGCCGGTTTCTGCCGATCATCGATGCCATGACAGTCCAGCGCACAGCCATCCCAGACGCGGAGGTGATCGTCCCGACGACGCCGTCAGCGCCCGTGGAGCACGCCTCGGATGATCTCTGCCGCCTCGGCGAGTCGTTGAAGACACGCTGCGCGGACGTGCTCGAGCTGACAGCCGAGCGAACCAGCGGACCCGACCACGTCGTCGACAGCGTCGTACAGGAGAGTTTCGAAAGGATCTGCACGAGCTCGACGATCGCGGTGGCACGCTGGATCGCTGGCGAGGGCATGAAGGTGGCGATCGAAGCCGGTCAGGAAACCTGGCTGATTTTCGGTGAGCTGGCCGCGCATCGAGCCGCATCGCTCGACGAGGTGACCTGGCGGTGCTTTTCCTGGCGCAACGTGATGGCAGAGATCTTGCAGGACAGCGCCGTGAAACTCGAAGTCGAGCCAGGGACGCTGCCGCAGGCTCTGAACATTCTGCAACTGAGCCTCGAGTTCAGTCTGCTGCGGATGTGTGAGTGCTACGAGAGCGAGCGCAAGCTGACCGACGAGGAGCTCACGCGCCGCGACGAGGAGCTCTCTTTCCTGGCCACCCACGACCCGCTGACGGGCTTGCCGAATCGCACGTTGATCCTCGATCGCGTCGAGCAGATGCTGGCACGCGCGTGGCGCACCAGCGCCCCGGTGGCCGCGTTGTTCATCGACGTCGACAACTTCAAGGACATCAACGACACGCTCGGGCACTCAGTCGGCGACGAGCTGCTGCGCGGGGTAGCCGCGAGGCTCGATGGTGTGGTGCGCGGCGCGGACGCACTCGGCCGTTTGGGCGGCGACGAGTTCGTCGTGATCTCCGACGAAGTCTCGGTCGCGGCCGGGCCCGAACTGATCGCTCAACGCCTGATCGACGCGCTCAAGCAGCCTTTCAAGCTCGGCGAGGGCGGCAAGAGCAGGGTCACGGTGACGGCCAGCATCGGCATCGCGGTGGGAAACCGAATCTCCGCTGAGGATCTGCTGCGCGACGCAGACATCGCGATGTACCGGGCGAAGTGGGACGGCAAGAACCGCTTCGTGATGTTCGAGTCCACGATGCAGGATGCGGTCCAGAGCCGCAGGGAGCTGGAGATGGACCTGCGTGAGGCGCTCGCCAACAACGAGTTCTTCCTCGCCTACCAGCCCACCCTGGACCTACAGAAGATGAGGCCCAACGGCGTGGAGGCGCTGATCCGCTGGAATCATCCCGTGCGGGGCATCGTGCAACCCGATAATTTCATCCCGCTGCTCGAGGAGACGGGCCTGATCATCGAAGTCGGCAAGTGGGTGCTCGAGGAGGCCTGCCGCCAGGGCGCGGCGTGGCGCGCGGCCGGATACCCGATCGGCATGGCGATCAACGTTTCCGGACGCCAACTCGACACCGACCAACTCGTGGCCGACGTCGAGGGCGCACTCACAAAAAGCGGCCTGGAGCCCACGGCGTTGACGATCGAGATCACCGAGACGACGCTGATGCGCAACATCGACGAGACAGCGCTGCGACTCGCCGCGATCAAGGAACTCGGCGTGCGCATCGCGATCGACGACTTCGGCACCGGCTACTCCTCACTCGCCCACCTCCAGCGCTTCCCCGTCGACGCCCTGAAGATCGACCGCTCATTCATCATGGGGCTGAAGCACAACCACGAAGGCGAGACGCTGATCCACACGCTCGTGCAGCTCGGCAAGGCGCTCTCGATCGAGACGTTCGCCGAGGGCATCGAGCTGGAACAGGACCTCTCCCTGCTACGGGACGAGAACTGCGACTCAGGCCAAGGATTCCTGTTCGCCCGCCCGCTCGACGTGGCCGCCACCGAGCTGTTCCTCCAGGAGTGGACAGAGAAGGACATCTCCGAGCTCGCGGCCATGCCGCCAGGCGCCGAGCCGGCCACCGGACTGCCGGCAGCTTGACGCCGACGCGCGAGCGCCGGTGACTCTCAGCCACTGACCTTCGGGACCTTCGCACGACACGACTCCCAGAACCAGGCGGCGAGCGCCACGACGAGACCGAGCAGCTCCTCGTGGCAGCTGAGCACGGAGCCTGGCGAGCGGACAGATGCCCTCGTGCCGTTCGCTTGGCGCAGTATCGTCACGCACACCATGACCGACGAGCCCACCAGCGACGACACACTGAACTGGAACGAGCCCTCGTCCCGTCTACGGACACTGCGGCACTGGGAGGTCGCGGCGGGGACGATCGCTTTGCTCCTGATCGCCGCTGTTTGCAGCCTCGCCGCGGGCTCATCGTCTGCCGCGCTGACGCTAGCGATCTTCCTCGTCCTCGCCGGAGGGCTCGCGGACATCATCGCTGGACGGCGCGTGCGGGCTTGGGGCTACGCCGAGCGAGCTGAGGATCTGCTCGTCAGACGGGGCGTGATGTTCCGCCGGATGTCGGTCATTCCCTACGGGCGAATGCAGTACGTGGAGGTGACCGCCGGTCCGTTCGAGCGGGCGTTCGGGCTGGCGACCGTGCAGATGCACACCGCCGCGGCCGCCAGTGACGCCCGCATCCCCGGGCTCGCCTCCCAGGAGGCCGCGCGCCTGCGCGATCAGCTCACCGAATTGGGCGAGGCTCACGCGATGGGGCTGTGAGCGAGCCGGCCGATCTACAGCCGCCAGCCGATCTCTCCCCGCCGAACCCGACGGCGGCCGCCGGCCTGGGCGGCGAGTGGCAGCGGCTGCATCCGCTCTCGCCGCTGGTGAGAGCCGGGCGCGGTCTGATCGCGATCGTCTTGATCGTGGTGCTGCCGTTGCTCAGCGGCGCTCGTGGATCCGCCAGCAGCGATCTCATTCACCTCGCTGTTCTGATCGTCCTCTCCATCCTCGGGTTCATCTCCTGGCTGGTCACGAGATGGCGCATCGAAGGCGGGGTGCTGCGCGTGGACAGCGGACTGATTCGACGGACCTCCGAGCGCTTTCCACTGAGCCAGATACAGGCGATCGACACGGTCCGTCCCGGCCTGGCCCGCGCCTTCGGCCTCGCCGAGCTGCGAATCCGGTTGGCGAGCGGCGGCGCCAGCGCCGGCCGTCTGGCCTATCTGACGAGTGCCGAGGCCGAAACGCTGCGCGCGCGTCTGCTGGCGCTCGGTCACGGTCTCGCGCAGGAGACACCCGCGCCGCGCGAGTATGAGCTGCTGACCGTCCCGCCTGGCCGCCTGATCGCCTCGATCATGCTCAGCGGCCTCGGCCTGACGCTCGAGCTGGTGGTCGTCGCGGTGCTCGCGCTTACGATCGTGGCACCGGGGACGGCGGGCGCCGTGATCAGCGGCGGCGCCGCCGGGTTCCTCACGCTGGCGCTCATTTTGTTCCGCCGCTTCAACGGCGACTACCGTCTCACGGTCGCTGATGCTCCGGACGGTCTGCGGCTGCGCTCGGGGCTCGTGGAAACCTCAGCCGAGACGATTCCCCGCGGGCGTGTGCAGGCGGTCCGCATGGTCGAGCCGCTGGCGTGGAGACTGTTTGGCTGGTGTCGCCTGGAGCTGGATGTCGCCGGGCAGAAGAGCAGGGGCCGGCAGGATCGCAATCAGGCCAAAAGCGCTCGTGCTCTGCTTCCCGTGGGCAGCCGGGAGCAGGCGGCGTTCCTGATGAGCAGAGTGTTTCCCGATCTGCCCGACCGGCGTCTCGCGCCGCCCGCTCGCGCCGCTCTGAAGTCCCCGCTTCGCTTTCACTTCCTGTCCTGGGGGGCCAACGAGCGCTATGTCGTGACCACCAGTGGCCGCCTGCGCAGAGTGACCGACTGGGTGCCCCTGGCGAAGGTTCAGAGCGTGCGGCTGCTGGAGGGGCCGATCCAGCGACGCCTGCGCCTGTCGAGCATCCACCTGGACACCGCCGGGCGAAAGGTGCATGCCGTGCTGCGCGACCGCGATCGCGAGGAGAGCAAGCGGCTGCTCGGCGAGATCCCCGACCGCTGCCGCTCCGCGCGCGAAACAGAGGCCCGCGAGCAGACCGCCCACCTCACTCCCTGAGCCGATGCCCGTCGCGAGCACGACAGCGGCGTCCTTTAGCCTCTGACACCCGGCCAGGGACCTGTCGTCTACCCTTCGATCGCCGCGTAGACCTCGTCGAGCAGCTGACGGCGATTTGCGAGCTGGAAGTTTTCGGCGAGATAGCTGTCGGTCTGCTCGCGCGAATCGCCGTTGAGCGCCATGTTCAGGGCGATCAAACGCGCCCCGTCGATATCGCCGGTCTCGGCCTCGTGTGCGGCCGGCGCTTCTGGCTCGCTTTCGAGCGGCTCCGCCAGCGGCACAGCGGGAGCGACACGCTGAGCGGGTGCGATGCGCTCCAGTGGCGGCTCGGGATCGGGCACGTATTCGGGGGCGCTGGCAGGCGCGGATACCCTGCCCGCCGCCGCCTCGTAGAGCTCCCCCACGTTGGCCTCCACCGACTCGAGGTCGCTGAGCAGGCGCTCGGCGCCCAGGCCGAGACGCTCGATCAGCGCGTTGACCTCTTGATCCATCGACTCGAGTCGCTGACGCAGCGTCGCGGTCGCCTGGGACACCGCCTGAATGTGGGCTCGAGCTTGAGCCAGGGCCTCCTCACGCGTGCGGGCGGCGTCGTCTTCCGCCTGCTCGCGCATCTCCCGTGTGTCTTCGATCGCCTTCAGCTCGATGTTGGCGGCGGTGGCCTCAGCGGCCTCGAGGATGCTCTGCACCTGGCTTCCGGCACTGGAGGCAAGCGACTCGCCTCCGCGGCTGCTGCTTGCGCGCCTGAGCTCGTCCACCTCCGCGGCCAGCTCCCGCAGATGCGCGTCGACGGTCACGGGGTCATAGCCCCTCCTGGCGATGGGAAAGTCACGCTTCTCGATGCTCTGGCGGTCCAGTTGCACCTGCACCCTCCTTGGGCACGTCCGTAGTGTTGCTCGAGCGTGTGAAGCCTAGCGAACGCCGGCACCGTCCCCGCAGGTCGCCTCGCGAGACCTGCCGCTGAGCGCGGCGGCGATGCTCAGACCGGCTCCTCGGCGGGAGCCGCCCCGCTGGTCTGGATCTCTCGCAGGTCGCGTCTCAATTCGCGTAGCTCGTCGCGGATCTGCGCCGCATACTCGAAGCGCAGATCCTCGGCGGCCGCGGCCATCTCCTCCTCGAGCTCCACGACCATCCGCTCGAGCTCGGTCGGCGCCAGCTCCTTGTTCGCTTTGCGCCGCGCGGCACCTCGACGGCCGCGGCCCTTCTTCGGAACCTTGCTGTCGGACTGCAGGAACTCGGCGATATCGGAGATGCCCTTGACGATGCTGGCCGCGGTGATGCCGTGCTCCTCGTTGTAGGCGAGCTGGATCTCGCGGCGGCGGTCGGTCTCATCGATCGCGGCGCGCATCGCCTTGGTTTCCTTGTCCGCATACATCAGGACCGTGCCCTTGATGTTGCGCGCGGCCCGGCCGATCGTCTGGATCAGCGAGGTCTCACCGCGCAGGAAGCCCTCCTTGTCGGCGTCGAGGATCGCCACCAGCGTGACCTCCGGTAGGTCCAGTCCCTCCCTCAGCAGGTTGACCCCGATCAGCACGTCGTACTCGCCCAGACGCAGGTCGCGAATGATCTGGATGCGCTCGAGCGTGTCGATCTCAGAGTGCAGGTAGCGGACCTTGAAGCCCATCTCGAGCAGGTACTGAGAGAGATCCTCGCTCATCTTCTTGGTGAGCGTGGTGACGAGGACGCGCTCGTTGTTCTCCACGCGGCGGCGAGCCTCGTTCATCAGGTCGTCGATCTGGTTGCGCGTCGCGCGAACCTCGACGACCGGATCGACGATGCCCGTCGGGCGGACGATCTGCTCGACCACTCGTCCCGAGCGGCTCCGCTCATATTCGCCGGGTGTGGCGGACACAAACGTCAATTGGGGGGTGATCGAGAGGAACTCGTCGAATGTCTGCGGGCGGTTGTCCATCGCGCTGGGCAGCCGGAAGCCGTAGTCGACGAGCGTCCGCTTGCGCGAGCGATCTCCCTCGAACATGCCGCCGATCTGCGGCACCGTCTGGTGGGACTCGTCGATCAGGCAGATGAAGTCCTTCGGGAAATAGTCGATCAGGCAGTAGGGCCGCTCCCCGGGCTTGCGCCCGTCGAGGATCCTCGAGTAGTTCTCGATCCCGGAGCAGAAGCCGACCTCGCGCAGCATCTCCATGTCGTATTGGGTGCGCTGGCGCAGCCTGTGTGACTCCAGCGGCTTGCCCTCGGCCTCGAGCTGCTCGCAGCGCTCGTTGAGCTCTCGGCCAATCTCGGCGACCGAGGACTCGATCGTGCCCTCCTTGACGTTGTAGTGGGTCGCGGGCCAGATCGCGACGTGCTCGATGTCGTCTTCGATCAACTCACCGGTAAGTGGGTCGAAGTGCTGCAGGCGCTCGACTTCATCGCCGAACAGCGTTGCCCTGAAGGCGGTCTCGGCGTAGGCCGGAAAGACCTCGAGCGTCTCTCCCCGAACGCGGAAGGTGCCCCGCCCGAGCGCCGTGTCGTTGCGGGTGTATTGGATCGAGACGAGTTTTCCCAGCAGCGCGTCACGGTCGATCTCCTGACCCCGCCTGAGGATCTGCATGTTCATCTCATATGTCTCCGGGGAGCCGAGGCCGTAGATGCAGGACACCGAGGCGACGACTATCACGTCGCGACGGGCAAACACCGCGGCGGTCGCGGCATGGCGCAGGCGGTCGACCTCCTGGTTGATCGCGGAGTCCTTCTCGATGTACAGGTCACGGCTCGGGACATAAGCCTCGGGCTGGTAGTAGTCGTAGTAGGAGACGAAGTACTCGACCGCGTTTTCGGGGAAGAAGGTGCGGAACTCGTTGCAGAGCTGCGCGGCGAGCGTCTTGTTGTGAGCGATCACCAGGGTCGGGCGCTGAACGGCCTGGATCAGGCCCGCCATCGTCATCGTCTTGCCGGTGCCCGTGGCGCCGAGCAGCGTCTGGAACCGCTCGCCCGCTTCGATGCCCTCGGCCAGCGAGGCGATCGCCTGTGGCTGATCTGCGGTGGGTGTGAAGACTGAGTCGAGCTTGAAGGCGGGCATCGCGGAGTGCTCTACGTTAGCGGCGTGCGACGGGTGGTGGCGCTCTACCCCGGGAGCAGCTCGACCAGACGAGCGCGCTGCGCGGACTCGCTTCCGAGCAGCACATCAATCCAACGTAGCGACCTCCTGCTCGTCGATCTCTGTGCCCCAAGCGACCATCTCTTCGATGTCCACCCAATCCTTCGGCCTGTCGAAGACAGCCTTGCACACGATCAGGTGCTCCGGGGAGAGGATCGGTATCTGGACGCGACCGAACTCGACAAGCCGCGAACGCCTCGCCATCTCCTGGTGGAGATCGAGCGTGGCGAAGAACAGGTCGAGGTAGGACCCGCCCCAATCCAGCCTGGCCTGACCGTCGCGCCCGATCGCGACCCGATCGGTTCGAGAGACCGCGACGCCGAGATGGGAGATGGCGCCCAGCACGGGCTCGGCGTTCTCGGGGGCAAGGGTCACGTTGAGATCGACGTCGGTCGTCGCCCGCGCGCTGCGATACCAGGCGAGGGCTATGGCTCCACCGAACTGATGGGTCACCCTCATCGAGTCGAGCATCTCGTGAACCGCCACGATCTTCGAGGCGAGGCCGCCGAGGGTCTCGGTGGCGCCCATCCAGTTACGCGCTGGTAGCGGCGCTACGGCCCTCGACGAGCCGGAAAAGCACGGGGAAGGTCAGCGGCTCGAACGGCCTGGCGGGCTGGCTGCGGGTGACGGCATCGGTGAAACCAAGCAGTTCGATGAGCGATGTCCCCGGATCGGTCTGCCTGGAGCACGGCGCTCGCCGCATCGATCTCGCCATCCGCCGGGATGCCTCGACGAAGCGCTCGGGGGAGCCCTGGATGCTTGCTGCAACGCCTGCCGCGGCTGTGACCGGCGCCCCCGCCCGTCTGGCGGAAGCCATGACGGCATCGGCATCGAACGATCGTGTGGCGCGTCCGGCAGCGGTCTCGAGCACCTCGTCGGTCAGAGTCTCGAAGCCGGCGAGGCTACGCGCTCGCGGGCCTTTTGGTGTGTGCAACGACTCGCGGATCTCGAATCGCCCGTTACGACGCGCCACGACGTAAGCCATACCCACTACATTACCACTACATCGGACCCACTAGCTCGGGGCGTGTCAGAGCCAGCACTTGACCGTAAAACAACCCATATTCTCGATTCTTGGGAGTTCAACAAAGAGTCTTGGATCCACTCAGCCCAACCCCAGCTGCAACGCGTATCGAGCGCGGTATTCGTGCTGGGCGCTCAAGACCCTCTGCACATAGGCACGGGTCTCGGGAAACGGGATTTCTGCGACCGCCAGCCCGTGACCGTGGGCCCGTGCTTCGGCGACCCAGCCGTCGACGTTCGCCAGACCGCCGTTGTAGGCGGCAACCGCGAGCATCTCATCGCCCTGATAGTGGTCGAGCAGATATCTCAGGTAGTAGCTGCCGTATGCCACGTTGATTTCCGGTGTCGCCAGGTCACTGGTCGTGAAGCGGTAGCCGCCGGAGAGTTGCGCGAGGAATTGGGCGGTGGCCGGCTCGATCTGCATCAGCCCCTCGGCACCCGCGGAGGAGGTGCGTGGTTCGAATTTCGTCTCCGCGTAGATGACGGCGGCGATCAGCGCGGGATCGAGATGCTTTTCGGCGGCCTGGTGACGAATCACACCGACGTCTGCGAGCGGCAGACCGGGAGCGTGGATCGTGAGATCGAGTTGACGCAGGGCCACCCATCCCAGCAGCGTCAGTAGCGCGACTGTGAGCAGCATCGCGAGGCCGCGACGTCGCGCAGCGCCGGGCTTTTGGCCCCTGTGCGAGGACTGCCGACCGTAGCGGCCGTCGGCCAGACCACGACGCGCTGAGTATGAAGAGCCCCCGCTCACCCCAATAGCTTGCCATGCGCAGGTGATGTTGCCCGCGCCCTGGAGCTCGGGCCCCTGGTTACTGCGCTGGGGCAGAGCCCACGATCTCTCCCAGGATTCGCCGAAGCTGCCCCTCCAGCTCCTCCTGAGTGCCGTTGTTCTCAACGGTGAAGGTCGCCCGTTTGGACTTCTCCTCCTGGGAGAGCTGCCGCGACGAGCGCTCCTCTTGAAACGCGTGTCCTCTGGATGAGGCCCGCTGCGAGCGCAGCGGCTCCTCGGCGATCACGGCGATCGTGTAGTCGTAGATACCGTCCATCCCAGCCTCGAACAGCAGCGGCGTCTCAACCACCGCGGCCTTCGCTGGCGGCTCTTGGGAGCGCACCTCGTTCAGCCACTCGGCGACACGCGCGGCGACCAGTGGCCACAGCCGCCCCTCCAGCCACTTGCGCTCGCCCTCCTCGGCGAACGCGCGGGCTGCCACCCGCGAGCGGTCGATGTTCCCACCCGGCGCCAGATCCTCACCCCAGCGCTCGACGATCTCCTCGCGCAGCGAATCTGTGCGGTAGAGCTCGTGTACGATCGCGTCGGTCGAGATGACCGACGCTCCGAGACGCTCCAGTGCTGCCAGCGCCGTTGACTTACCGGCGCCCATACCACCGGTGAGGCCAACAAATGGCACCATCGACCGGGCGGCCTGCTCGTCGCTCGGGCCCGTCAGTCCTGCGCTTCAGCGGCCGGCGCCAGCTCCGGCTCAGCGTCCGCCTCAGGCTCTGTCGCCGTCTCAACCTCTGCAGCCGCCTCAGGCTCTGTCGCCGTCTCAACCTCTGCCGCCACCTCAGGCTCTGCCGCCGCCTCAGGCTCTGCCACCGCCTCAGGCTCTGCCACCGCCTCAACCTCTGCCGCCACGTCGGCGTCGCTCTCGGGCTCGGCGGCCACCTCGGGCTCTGCCGCCGTCTGGACCTCAGCGGCTGCCTGCGGCTCTGGATCAGCAACGGCCTCGGCTTCGGCTGGTGGCGTGATCTCCGTAACGGGCTCCTCGGTCAGGTTCACCGGGGTCTCGCCGGTATCCGCATAAGCGGCCATCTCCTCAGACTCGTCGTAAAGGGCGCCGTCGGCCTCGTCTGCGGAGCCATCGAAGTCGGATGCTCCACCCTCGCGATGAAGCGGCAGGATCTGGTCCTCGACGCGCTTGGCAGACAGCGACAGGCGCCTGCGCTCGGAGTCGATCTCGAGGATCCTCACGCGAATGTGGTCACCCGGATGCACGACCTCGCGGGGGCTTTCGACGTGGAACGCGGCCAGCTCGGAGATGTGGACGAGGCCCTCGACGCCGTCGAGAATCTCCACGAACGCACCAAACGTGACGACCTTGGTGACTTTGCCCTCGAGCTCATCGTTGATGTTGTAGGTATCGACGATTCGCTGCCACGGATCCTCCTGGGTCTGCTTGAGGCCAAGCGAGATCCGTTGTCTGTCGCGATCGATGTCGAGCACCTTGACCTGAACGGTGTCCCCGATGTTCAGGATCTCCGACGGATGATTGACATGCGACCACGAAAGCTCTGAGATGTGGATCAAGCCGTCGATGCCGTCGAGATCGACGAACGCGCCGAAATCGACGATGTTGGAAATCTGCCCCTCGACCACCAAGCCCGGCTGCAAACGATCGAGAATCTGCTGGCGAACCTCCTTGCGCTCCTCCTCCAGCACAGCGCGGCGAGACAGCACAACGTTGTTGCGCGAGCGATTGAGCTCGATCACCTTCGTCTCGATCTTCGTGCCCATGTACTCGTCGAGATTCGGAACGCGGCGAATGTCAACCAGTGACGCCGGCAGGAAGCCACGAACGCCCAGATCGATGATCAGCCCGCCCTTGACGACCTCGATCACCGTGCCCTCGACCGGCTGACCGGACTCCGCCGCGGTCTCGATGCGCCGCCACGCCTTCTCGAAGCGTGCGCGCTTCTTGGACATGATCAGGCGGCCGTCTGGATCCTCCTTGATGAGGACGATCGCGTCGACCTCCTCGCCGAGGGACACCTCGTCCTGGGGATCGACCGACTTGCGAATCGACAGCTCGTTCGCCGGGATGACACCCTCTGACTTGTAGCCGATGTCGACCAGCACCTCGTCCTTGTCGATACGGACGACGTTGCCGGTGACGACCTCGCCCTCCTCGAAGGGCTGCATCGTGGCGTTGTAATTGGGTATGACCTGGCCGTCGACCAGCAGCAGGAGGCCGTTTGTCCCCTCGACCACATGGGCCTCGGGGTGCTCGATCAGCGTTTGCACGTTGGAAGCGTATCGCAGAGCGGGCGAGGAGCATCCGTGCCCGTCGCGCTCGTATCATTGCGGGCAGGATGGCGATCAGGGCAACCAAGCGAGGGAGCGACCGAACACCCCTGCGGCGCGACTGCGACGTGCTCATCTGTGGCGCGAGCTTCGCGGGCCTCGCCGTCGCCAGCCAGCTGGCGGGTTCTGGCGCACGGGTGCTGATGATCGACCGCTATGAGATCGGGGAGCGCCAGACCTCCGCGTGCGCAATCCCCACCGGGTGGCTGCAGGCGCTGGACCTCGAGAGCTCATCGCGCCAGACCTTCGACGAGCTGACCGTCCACACTCCGTGGGTGACTTCGAAGTGGAGGCTCCCGTGGAGCCTTTCGACGTTCGACTACCGGGAGCTCTGCTCGCTGTTGCGCGAGCACAGCGACTGCCCGGAGATCGAGTTCGAGACAGCGACCGTCACGGGACGCGAGGGCTTCACGGTTCACACTGACCGCGGCGAGTTGCGTGCGCCTCTGATCGTTGACGGGCTCGGCTGGCGGCGAGTGCTCTCCAACGGCGCGAGGATCCAGCCGCCGAACGCGCGGCTCTCGCGAGGCCTGGAGGTTCACCCGCACGGCCACGCAGGAGAGATGGAGCTGTGGCTCGACACGCGCTATATCCGCGCGGGCTACTCGTGGAGCTTCCCGGCGGGCGATGAGTTGCGCGTGGGTGTCGGCTCGTTCTGGCCGTCACATCACGTCAAGGAGCCAACGGTGCGCCTGGCAGCCGATTTGGATCTCCCGGCGACCGGCTACCAGGGCAACTGGATACCTCATCAGCTGCGAGCGGCGACCGAGCAGGGGGTTTTCTTCGCCGGGGACTCCGCCGGGCACTGCCTGCCGCTGACCGCCGAGGGGATTCGCACGGCATTCTATTTCGGCCTGGCCTGCGGTCGTGAGATCAGGGAGATCCTCGACGGCCGTAGCGTGCGTGAGCGCGCGCTTGCTCGATATGGCGCGTTCTCCGACGCCCACGAGCGCAAATACCGTTGGCTGCTCTACGCACAGCACCTGATGGCACGCCTCACACCGGGCCACGGCGCCACCGCTGTGGTGCGCGGCCTCACCAACCGTCGTCTGTCTGACTGGGCTTTTGCGCACTATCTCGCGATCGCCCCGCCGTCGTTCGCCCGCGACGCAACGAGAACCCGCCCCGCGTCCGTTGCGGTGCCCGCCACAACCGCCGGCTAAGTCGTCGCGCTCGCAAGTTCGCGCACGTATCTGTTCGTACGGACACCCGCTCTTTCGCAAAAGCCGAAGCGACCGGCGGCGCCTGCGGAGAGTGCTGGTCCTCATCCGAAGTCCACCGTCGTTCTGACACAATGTCGAGACGTGGTCATTCAAACCGCGACACGCAACGGCGCCACCTAGGTCGTGCGGGTCACGCACCTCGGTCTCAGCAACTGGCGGAACTTCCCTCGCGTCGACGTTGATCTCGCTGGGCGCACGTTCCTGGTAGGACCAAACGCCTCCGGCAAGTCGAACTTTCTTGACGCGATTCGCTTCCTGCACGACTTGGTTGCGGTAGGCGGTGGGTTCGAGGACGCGGTGAGAAGACGGGGCGGCGTCTCTGCGCTTCGCTCGCTGGCGGCGCGGCGATATCCGGACGTGGGCGTGCGCATCGCCCTGGGCACTGACGCTGACCCTCGCGCATGGGAGTACGAGATCAGCTTCGCTCAAGACAATCGCCAACGTCCGTATCTCAAGCGGGAGGTTGTGCGCGACCATGGCCAAACGCGACTCGATCGTCCCAACGCTGAAGATGAGGACGATCCTGCACGGCTCAGTCAAACCTTTCTCGAGCAAGTCAACGTAAACCTCGAGTTCCGGGTCGTAGCGGAGTTCTTGCGCACCGTGCGCTACCTGCACATAGTCCCGCAACTAGTGCGCGAGCCGGAGCGCTCCGTGGGTAAGAGCAACGATCCATACGGTGGCGACTTCATCGAGCAGATTGCGAGAACTCCCGAGCGCACTCGTAACGCCCGGCTCCGGCGGATTCTCCAAGCGCTAACGATTGCTGTGCCGCAGTTGGAGAAGCTCGAGCTCGACCAAGATGTCCGTGGTGCGCATCACCTTCGCGGGAAGTATGTGCACTGGCGCCCTCAGGGCGCCTGGCAGTCCGAGGCGGACTTCTCCGATGGTACCTTGCGCCTCTTGGGCCTCCTGTGGGCGATCCTTGAACGGGGCGGTCCGTTGTTGCTCGAGGAGCCTGAGCTGTCACTACATCCTGCTGTTGTTCGGTACGTGCCACGAATGCTCGGCCGGATGCAGTCCCGAGCGGGCCGCCAAGTACTTGTGAGCACCCACTCGCCAGAGCTGCTCGAGGATGATGGAATAGGACTCGACGAGGTTCTAATGCTGCTGCCGGAAGACGAGGGTACAACGGTTACACCAGCGTCCAGCATCTCGGAAATATCGGCGCTCCTTGGCGGCGGCCTTAGCGTCGCGGAGGTCGTGATGCCGAAGACGAGGCCAGTAGGTGCCGAGCAACTGTCCTTCTTCCCCGCCGAGTAACGACGGATATGAACGGCGTGATACGTGCGCGAACTTGCGAGGCGGAGCACTACTGAGAGTTCAGCCGGCTCCGCGTGGGCTGAGTCTCAGGCCACCCTTCGCAGGCGCGGGCGACCCGTGCTCGCCGCATCCAATGCCAGGCGGCTGGCCTCGATCGCGCTCGCCCAGGAGACCTCGGAGAGAAGCCCTGGAGCCGCGACCATGTCGCCAGCCAGGAACACGCCGTCACCGCGATCGACGGCCGGCCGGTCGCGCCAGGTGCGCCCGGGCGGGTCCAATGCGCCCGATCGGCCGTCCATCACCTGACGCCGTCGCCACGTGACGCGCTCGCGCCAGTTGGGGAACGAGAGATCGAGCAGTGCCTCCAGGCGCAAGCATGCGTGGTCAGCACTTTCACTGGGGCGGATCGGCATCTGTGCCTGCACGAGCTCCTCGCCCGCGGGCGCCAGTGAGGAGTCGGGGGCCGTGAAGCGCTCGATCCAACCGGCCTCGTCCAGGTCGGACACGATGAACGGATCGCCGCGGCGACGACGCAGGCCGAGGTCGAGGCAGAGCGTGTTGCCGCTCGTCCAGTGCAGCGTCTCGTCGCCGAGCAGACGGCGGGCATCTGTCAGCTCGGTCGCCACGATCACAGGTGTTCTCGGCAGCTCCTGCACTCGCTGGCCCGTTTCGATCTTCACCCCCAGCTCACGCGCACGCCTCTCCAACGTCGAGATGAGCACATCCCAGCCGCCGGTCACATAACGCACCGACGGCGCGCTCAGCAGCGTTCTCACCGTGCGCTCCCACACGAATGCGGCCGACAGCTCGCCGGGGTCGTGGTAGAAGGTGTAGACGCCGGCGGCCGCCGAGAGCATCTCTGCGGTGCGATCGTCGGTGTGGCGCGCGGCCCAGGTGCGGAAATCGAGGTCGACCGGAGCCTCGCGGCCGCGCAGCCTGAGCACCGCGGGCAGAGCACCCAGTGGCGGTGTTCGTCTGAGCTCCCCCTGCCAGCGCAGTCGCGAGGTGGCGAGCGGCAGTCCGGTGTGGGGCGGCAGCAGGCCACGCTCGGCCAGCCAGCTCCACAGCGTGCCCTTGTAGAGGACGTGGGGGCCGAGGTGAACCTTGTGTGCTCCGCCGTTGCTGCGCCCGCGCCCGCCGAGCTGCTCGTGAGCCTCCAGCATGCGCACCTCGGCGTCGCCCTCCGCGCAGGCGATCGCCGCGGTCAGCCCAGCGAGTCCCCCACCGATAATCGTGATCTGCCTGCTTGAGGCGCCATCGCCGTGTCTCGAGCTCATGATCAAAGCCTCCCGCTGGAAGTTTGCCTGTTGGATTGGCGGATCTGTCCGTGTCGCACGCTACGCCGATACTGGACTGGATTACAGTTCCAGTAGTGACACGCGATAGAGGACCAGTTGGCCTCGAGCTGCTCGTGGAGATCGACCGCGAGGGCGAGTTGCCGCTACATGAGCAGATCGAGAGCTCGCTGCGGGAGAAGATTCGCTCAGGGCGATTGCCGGCGGATACGCGTCTCCCCTCGACCCGCGGACTGGCCCTGGAGCTCGGCGTCTCCCGCGGGGTCGTGACCGAGGCCTACGGGCAACTCGCCGCCGAGGGATATCTGACGACCAGCCAGGGCGCCCCCGTGAGGGTGGCAAAGGCCGTTCGCGCGTCGGTGCAGCGTCCGCCAGCGCGCTCGATGCTCGAGAGCTTCCCCTACTTTTTTCATCCAGGGCTCCCCGATCTCGCGGGCTTTCCCCGCGAGGCGTGGCTGCGATCGCTGCGCTCCGGGCTGCGCGACTCGCCGCTGGCGGCGATCGGATACGGCGACCCGCGCGGTCTGCCGGAGCTGCGCGAAGCGCTCGCGGGGTATCTCGGCCGGGTGCGGGGAGCCGATGCCGATCCCGAGCACATGCTCATCTGCACCGGCTTCGTGCAGGGTTTCTCGCTGGTCTGCCGGATGCTACGCGCCCGCGGGGTCGAGCGCGTGGCGCTGGAGGATCCCGGCTGGCACACGCCTCGCCTGATCGTCGAGGAGGCGGGCCTGGAGGTCGTCCCGATACCTGTTGACGCGAACGGCCTGCGTGTCGATGCTCTCGCCCAGTCCGACGCCTCGGCCGTGCTGCTCACGACGGCACATCAATTCCCGACCGGTGCGGTGCTCGGCCCCGAGCGGCGCGCGGCGCTGATCGAGTGGGCCGGAGAGGAGCGATTGATCATCGAGGACGACTACGACGCCGAGTACCGCTATGACCGTGTCGCGGTGGGCGCGCTGCAGGGCCTGGCACCCGAGCAGGTGCTCTACATCGGCTCGGCCAGCAAGCGCCTGGCTCCAGCGATGCGACTCGGCTGGATGCTGATGCCCAGCTGGCTGACCTGGGAGCTGACCGCCTCGAAGACGATCGAGGATTCGGGCTCGGACGGCCCTCGGCCAGCTGGCGCTGCGCGATTTCATCGCCCGCGGTGAGCTCGACCGGCACGTGCGCCGGATGCGCCTGCGCTACCAGAGCCGACGCGAAGCGCTCCTGAACGCTGTCGCCCGGTGGCTGCCCGAGGGGCGCATGAGCGGCGCCGACGCGGGCCTGTACGAGCTGGTGTGGCTACCGGATGGCGTCGACGAGCGGGCGCTGCTCAGAGCCGCGGCACAGCGCGGCGTCGGCCTCAACGGCCTCTCCCAGCACTGCTTCACCACCGGCGGCTCAGCGGGTCTCATATTGGGCTACGGCAACCTGTCTGAGCCGGCGATCGAGCACGGGATCCACCTGCTGAGCGGAGCGCTCGCCGACTGCGCGTCCTAGCAGCGGGCGGATTGGTCCTCTGAGCGGCCCGGCAACTGGCCCTTCACCGCCGCTGAGGACACCAATATCGTCGGCTGACCGTGACGGCAGAGATCAAGCCCCAGCTCAGCTCGACGAGCACCGCGCCCACGATCGTCACCGTCGGCGTGGGCGCCTTCGCCGTCTATCAGTTGGCGCTGGCCGCATTCATGGCGATCGCGCCGCACGCGTTCTTCACCGACATCGGGCCGTTCGGGACCGCCAACACCCACTACATACGAGATGTCGCGACCTACAACGCAGCGATCGCGTTCGGCTTCGCGATGTCCGTGCGCAGGCCCTCGTGGCGAATTCCCGTGCTGGCGCTGACCACGGTGCAGTTCGCGCTTCACAGCCTCAACCACCTCGTCGACATCGGCAAGGCCCACCCGGTGTTCGACGGCTACTTCGACTTCTTCTCGCTCGCCGTGCTCACGGTGCTGCTGGCATGGCTGTGGCGCAGAGCGATCCTCGAGGCCGGCGGTTGAGGGTCTTCCTCGCCGGAGCGACGGGCGCGATCGGGCGCCGGCTCGTGCCGATGCTGCTCTCCGACGGTCACGAGGTCATCGGCATGACCCGCACGCCCGCGAAGAGGGACGCGTTGCGTGCGGCCGGAGTGGAG
This sequence comes from uncultured Solirubrobacterales bacterium, assembly GCA_963776185.1. Lineage (GTDB taxonomy): Bacteria > Actinomycetota > Thermoleophilia > Solirubrobacterales > Solirubrobacteraceae > Palsa-744. The sequence continues at coordinate 639,757 of CAVZLM010000004.1, read as the reverse complement.
CCCGTGGTTGCCGACGCCCTGGACGAGTCAGCCGTCCTGCGTGTGGTTGCCCAGGCACGCCCAGATGCGGTGATCCACGAGCTCACATCGATCCCGCAAAAAGCCAACCCGAGGCGAATCGAGAGCGAGTTCCTGATCAATGACAGGCTGCGCTCCGAGGCAACCCGCTTTCTGCTCGCCGCCGCCCAAGCCGCCGGCGCGCGCAAGGTGATCGCCCAAAGCATCGCGTTCGCCTACGCGCCCGGGCCAACCGGCACGCTCCACGACGAGCGGGACCCGATGCTGGCAGACGATGCTCTCCCATCCTTCAGGCGCACTGCTCTCGCTGTCGGAGATCTCGAGAGCTCCGTGCTCGGCGCGAGCGGGATCGTTTTGCGTTATGGCTACTTCTACGGTCCCGGCACCTGGATCGCACCGGCGGGCTCGGTCGTGGCTGACCTGCGGCGCAGGCGATTCCCCGTCGTCGGCAAGGGCTCAGGCGTCTGGTCGTTCGTGCACATCGACGATGCGGCGAGAGCCACCGTACGCGCGCTTTCACAGGAGGGGCCCGGCGTCTACAACATCGTCGATGACGAGCCTGCGCTCGTGCGCGATTGGATCCCCGCGCTCGCCCGGGCGGTGGGCGCGCCAAAGCCGATCAGCGTCCCGGTCTGGCTCGCCCGCTTGGTGGGCGGACCTCACGCCGTGTCGCTGATGACGGGGACCCAGGGCGCTGAGAACGCTCGCGCCAAGCAGGATCTCGGCTGGCAACCCGAGCATCCCAGCTGGCGTGAGGGGTTTCGCTCAGCGCTCTCCTAGCTTCTCGTTAGCTCTCACTTCGCCGCCAGCCAGTTGAGCCCGGAGCCGATGTCCACCGCCATCGGCGGATCGTGCTCCCAGACGCCTACCATCGCGCGCTCGATCAGCTCCCGCGCGCCATCGGTCTCCTCAGGCGGGCCCTCGAAAAGCAGCTCGTCGTGGATCGTGAGAATCAGACGGGTGCGGAGTCCCTCGTCCTCCAGTGCGCGGTGAGCACGGATCATCGCGAGCTTGATGATGTCCGCGGCCGTTCCCTGGATCACTGTGTTGACCGCGAGACGCTCGCCCAGCGTGCGCACCTGGTAGTTACGGGCGCGGAGCTCCGGGATCTGGCGGCGGCGTCCCCACAGCGTCTTGACGTGGCCCTCCTGCTTGGCGCGCTCGATCGTCAGCGCCATGAACTCCGCGACCTTCGGGAAACGCTGCAGGTAGGCGTCGATGAACTCCTTGGCCTCCTCGCGCGGGATGTTCAAGCGGTCGGCGAGACCGTAGTCAGAGAGCCCGTAGACGATCCCGTAGTTGATCATCTTCGCCTTCGAGCGCATGCCCGGATCGATTTTTTCGGGGCCCACCCCGCCGACGCCGAAGACCCGCGAGGCGGTGGCCGTGTGAACATCCTCGCCTCGCTCGAAGATCTCCTTGAGCACGTCCTCCCCCGCCGCCTGTGCCAGCACGCGCAGCTCGATCTGGGAGTAATCAGCCGAGATCAGCACGCAGCCCTCCTGCGCCTGAAAGCAGCCTCGGATCTCCCGGCCCAATGGCGTGCGGATCGGAACGTTCTGCATGTTCGGATTGATGCTCGACAGCCTCCCTGTCTGAGCGACCGCTTGCAGGAACGTGGTGTGGATCCGCGAGCGCTCGTCCACCATGCTCGGCAGCACATCCAGATAGGTCTTGGTCAGGGTCGACAGCTCGCGCCAGCGCTCGATCTCGGGCACGATCTCGTGCTCTGTGCGGATCGCCTGCAGCACGCGCGCGTCGGTCGAGAAGCCGGTCTTGCCGCGCCGCTTGCGCGAGAGGCCCAGCTTCTCGAAGAGGATCTCTGAGAGCTGTTGCGGCGAGGCGATCAGGAACTCGGTGCCGGCGAGCTCGAAGATCCTCGCTTCCAGGCTCGAGATCTCCGCCCGCACGCGCTCAGTGATGCCGTCCAGGCGCTCCAGATCGAGGCCCACACCCTCGACCTCCATCGCTCGCAGCACGGCCACGAGCGGCAACTCGATGTCGCGCATCAGATCCCCCAGGCCCCGCTCGGCGATCTGCTCGCGCTGCCAGGCGGCGAGCGCACCGATCAGCAGCGCCCGCGCCGCGAGCGGATCCTCCAAATCACAGGCAAGCCCCCGCTCCTCACACAGCTCATCCAGCGGATAGCCGCGCCTGGCCGGCTCGAGCAGATAGGCGCCCAGCATCGTGTCGTGCAGCAGATTCCCCGCGATCAGCCCGAGCGCCTTGGCGTCGTGAGCGATCACCGCCCGATCACCACAGGCCCTGACGACCTCGGCGGGATCCTCGCAGTCGCCGAGCAGAACCTCCCGCCCGCTCATGATCGCAAAGCGCCACGGCGAGCCCTCGGCGAACAGGGCTCCGTCCGGCACCTCGGCTGCTTCGACCGCCACACACACCTCCGCCCCCGCAGCCAGCCTGGCGATGTCCTTCACCGAGCCGCTCCGCACGCGCGCCGTGAGCTTCACCTCGGTGCTGAGCACGGGAACCGTGGTGTCCTCGGCTTCGCTCAGTGCCTCCTCCAGGCGCCGCAGCGGGTCGCGCAGCTCGTACTCGCGGAAGACCTCGCGCAGCCGCGAGCGGTCGGGCTCACGGGTCGCCTCGGCGCGCGGGTCGAAGTCGAGGACGACGTCGCGCTGCACGGTGGCGAGATCCCTGGAGACGCGAGCGTCGCTCGCGTGCTCTGTGAGGTTCTGTTTGCGCTTGGCGCCGCCGATCTCCTCGATGTGGCTGAGCACCTGCTCGAGTGAGCCGAAGCGCTGCAGGAGCTCCGAGGCCGTCTTGTCGCCGATCCCCGGGACGCCCGGGATGTTGTCCGAGGTGTCGCCCTTCAGGCCGTAGAAGTCGGGGATCAGCTCGGGCGCTATGCCGTAGCGGTCGATCACCGCGTCGCGGTCGTAGATCTTCGTCTCCGTGATGCCGCGTGCGGTCGCCATCACCTTGACGAGGCCCTGCTCGTCGATCAGCTGGAAGACGTCGCGGTCGCCGGTCACGATCATCACCGGCACACCAGCGACGCGGGCGCGCTCAGACAGCGTGGCGATCACGTCGTCCGCCTCGTATCCCTCGATCTTGACGTTGCTGTAGCCGAACGCCGCGGCGAGCGGTTCCATCGCCGGCCACTGTGCCTTCAGCAGGTCCGGACGTGAGCGCCGTGTGGCCTTGTATTCGGGGTACAGCTCCGTGCGTCCCGAGGTTCCCGCGTCCCATGCGACCACGGTCGGGCAGACGCCGTACTCGGTCACGATCTTCACGAGCATCGAGGCGAACCCGAAGATCGCGTTCGTCGGGATGCCGGTGGATGTCGCGATCGACTCGGGCAGCGCGTAGAAGGCCCGGTAGACGAGACTCGGCCCATCGATCAGGAACACGCGTCGCTCGCTGGCCAGCGCGCCGCTCATCTGCGTCGTGGCGCCGTCACTGGCGCAGGAACTGTGGTTTGCGATGCCATCGATGGCACCCTACGACACAACGTACCCTCTCCTCCTCCAGCGTCCGGCGAACTCCTCCCGGCGGCTGTCGCCGCGGGCCGCACAACCGAGCCTCGCGTGGACCGCTGCCAGGGATGCCCCGGCGCACGCCTGGCGGGTGGCTCGGCCGACTCGTTTGCGGTCGTCTAGTGTATGTCGGGCAAGCGCGAGCCCGAGCTGGATGTCCGCGCTGGTCGCTGAGTGTCGATCGTGCCCGGCGTCGCGGTGACGGGCGGCGGCGCCTTCAGCCGGACGCGGCTCTGGCTGAATAAGATCACCAGCCTCACCACCTATCAGGAGTACCCGTGAGCATCACCCCCTCAGCCCAATATCGTCTCTCCATCCGCGTGAAGATCGGCGAGTCCTCCGGCACTCTTGGGCTGCTCACCAGCGCGATCGGGCAGGCCGGCGGCATCGTCGGCGCGGTCGACATAGTCGAGGTCGACGCCAGCGGCAGCGTGCGTGACATCGTCGTCGACGCCTCGGGTCGCCAACACTGGACGGAGATCCTGGCGGCGATCGAGACGATCGACGACGCGCGGGTCATCGACACGACCGACCGCACCTTTCAGCTGCATGTGGGCGGCAAGATCGAGCAGCACAACAAGCATCCACTGAAGACCCGCGATGACCTCTCGATGGCCTACACCCCCGGTGTGGCGCGCGTCTGCACGGCCATCAAGGACGACCCCGAGAAGGCTTTTCAATACACGATCAAGCGCAACACCGTCGCGGTCGTCACCGACGGCACCGCCGTGCTCGGCCTCGGCGACATCGGACCGGCGGCCGCGATGCCGGTGATGGAGGGCAAGGCGTGCCTGTTCAAGGAGTTCGCGGGCGTCGACGCGTTCCCGATCTGCCTGAACACGAAGGATCCAGATGAGATCGTGGAGACGGTGAGGATGATCGCCACGTCCTTCGGGGGGATCAACCTGGAGGACATCTCCGCGCCGCGCTGTTTTGAAATCGAGGACCGTCTGGTCGCCGACCTCGACATACCGGTGTTCCACGACGACCAGCACGGCACCGCCGTGGTCGTGATGGCGGCGTTGCTGAATGCCGTGAAATTGACCAGCCGGCGTCTCGAGGATCTGAAAGTCCTCGTCATCGGCCTCGGCGCCGCCGGTATCGCGGTGACGAAGATCCTGCTCGCCGCGGGTGTGCGCGACATCATCGGCGCGGATTCCAGAGGCGCGCTGCATATCCAGCGCGAGGACTACCTCGACGGCAGCATGAACCACATCAAGCGCTGGTTCGCGGAGGTCACCAATCCCGACTGCCGGACCGGCAGGCCCGCGGATGTGATCGACGGCGCCGACCTGCTGATCGGCCTCTCGGGTGCCCGTGTGATGCCCGCCGAGGCACTCGCGAGGATGAACTCGGAGGCAATGGTGTTCGCGATGGCAAACCCCAATCCGGAGGTCAGCCCCGAGGAGGCGGCGCCCTACGTGCGGATCATGGCGACCGGCCGCTCGGACTACCCCAATCAGATCAACAACGTGCTGTGCTTCCCGGGGATCTTCCGCGGCGCGCTCGATGTCCGTGCGCCGCGCATCACCGAGAACATGAAGATGGCGGCGGCCCGCGCGATCGCGGCGATCGTGCCGGAGGAGGAGCTGCGCGAGGACTACATCATCCCGTCGGTCTTCAATCGCGACGTCGCACCCGCGGTTGCCGCCGCGGTCGCCGACGAGGCTCGTATCAGCGGCACGGCGCTCGCTGGGCAGGAGGTCGGCTTCGCCCAGACGGAAACGCTGACCGGCGCCTCCTCGGTTCAGTCCGAGAACGGCCACCGGGCGCACACCCCCGGCTAGAGCGAGGAGCCAGTCGATGCGCGTGACCGTCACCGGAGCGACCGGCCTGATCGGCTCGCGGCTCGTCACGCGGTTGCGAGAGCGTGGAGTGGAGATCACCGTGCTCTCGCGCGACCCCGAGCGCGCCCGGGCAAAGCTCGCCGTCCCCGCCGTGCGCTGGAATCCGGCCTGCGAGCCGGCGCCATGCGACGCCATCTCGGGCCGCGACGCGATCATCCACCTGGCCGGGGAGAACGTCGCCCAGCGCTGGAGCGAGAGCGCCAAGCGAGCGATCCGCGACAGCCGTGTGGATGGCACACGCCGGCTTCTGGAGGGCCTGCGCACGCTCGCTGAGGACACGCGACCGGGTGTGCTCGTCAGCTCCTCCGCGATCGGCTACTACGGTCCCCGCGGCGAGGAGCCGCTCGATGAGGACAGCGCGCCCGGGTCGGGATTCCTGGCCGAGACCTGCGCCGAGTGGGAGGCGGAGTCTCAGCGCGCCACCGAGCTCGGGATGCGGGTCGTGCAGATCCGCACCGGGGTGGTGCTCGATCGCGACGGCGGCGCACTGGCGCAGATGCTGAGGCCGTTCCGCCTCGGGGTCGGCGGTCCGGTCGCAGGCGGGGCGCAGTACATGTCGTGGATTCACCCGGATGATCTGATCGGTTTGATCGTCGCGGCGATCGAGTCCGAGGACTTCTCGGGGCCGCTCAACGCGACCGCGCCCGAACCGGTCAGCAATCGCGAGTTCTCGCATGTGCTCGGGCGGGCCCTGCACCGGCCGGCGGTTATCCCTATACCCGCCCTAGGGTTGCGCGCCCTATATGGCGAGATGGCGGAAATCGTGACCAGCGGCGCGCGTGTGCTGCCCGCCAAGGCGCTCGTGCTCGGCTTCCGCTTCTCCCACCCCCATCTGCCGGAGGCGCTGCAGGACGCGCTCGGCTGAGACGCGACACGCGTCGGACTGGAGGGTGGCATCTCAGTTTGATTTCCGAAAGCGGCCAGCGCTACTTCGCTTTGGTTCTGGCGGGAATAGCGATCTCGCAACGACCAGTACCACGCCGATCACCTGGACCACGGTCGCAGCGAGCCAGACCTGAATGGCGCGCCGACCGGAATCTGCCAATGGTGCCCATGTTCGATGTGCTCGTATCCGTACCAATAGAAAGCGATATCGGCGATAAGAATCTGGAGCATCATCATGCCGATCGCGCCGTATGCGTAGAAGTTGCCGTACGCGAGAAGGTTTCCGTCCTCCGGTCACTCGAGCTTGCGTCGAGCCGCTTCGTGTTCGACCAGCGTCGGGGTGGGCTGCGCGTGCGCAGGCGGAGCCGTTTGCGACGGCTCCGCGTGGGCCGCCTGCGAGCCGCCGCCCGGCTGCGACGTCGTACTCAACCAGCCCCGAGGTTGGCGATTCGGAAAGACGCCGCGTCCGCCGACACGCGGAGCTTGTCCGCAACTGCAATTGCCCCATAGCCCCGTCCTCGGAGGCGCAGCACCTCGGGCGCGGGCATCAGGAGCGCAGCAGCGAACTGGTTGGCGTAGATCTCTTGAGGGTCGCTGCCCGTCGTTGAGAGTGGCCCACGATAATCGACGATATGAGCGCTTTCTTCTCCCTGGGCGACATGCTTAGCCCAGTGCCCGAGCTCGTGCGCACACGTAAAGCGCTGGCGGTTGTAGCTGTCCGACTGGCTGAGATAGATTTCGGGGTCGTTCCCAGGCTTCATGAACAGCATCCCTGAGACATTGGGCTCCAAGACGGCCGTCAGAACCTTGACTCCAGCCTTATCCGCGATCGCGATCGGATCAATGGGCACCGGGATCGTGCCGTCCTCCTTCGCCCAGTGGGTCGTAAGCATCTCATGTGCATCGTGCTCGGGGTCCACTTTGTCCACCCTCTCTTGTACGCCGATCATTCCCTGATCTCGACAGACGGTACCGACCCTATCCGCGAGCGGGGTTGCGGAGTGTCTTGCTTGATCCCAGCCGGGTGGTGGAAGGGATTCACCGTCGGTCTCTTCCTCCTATCCGCCAACCTCGCGTGTGACTGCTTGGCGAGACAGACGACAGGCACGCCGGTCTACGCCAAACTGAGACAGCATCGACTGGAGCTAGCCCGACGGCGGCACTTCGAGGACCCTGTCGAACACGGGCGCGCCTTCTGAAACGCGATCGAACCCGTAGCTCGAGATCGTGCTGTCGCCGCTCGGCTCGATCGAGTAGCGGCCGATGACCGAGTTGCGATCGTGTGTCGCGAAGAACTCGTTGACGACCGTCTGGCGGTCGTTGCCGTGGCTGCCGGCGGCACGGATCGCTGTAAGGACGACGCTCATCGCCTCATACCCATACAGCGCGTATGCCTGTGGACGCGTGCCGAAGACCCGCTCATAGTCGCCCAGCACGCGTTGAGCGGAGGGCGGATAGAAGCTCGTCGGCAGAATCGGCGTGCCGATCAGCGTGTTTTGCGCGGCCGCGCCGATTTCCGACGTGAAGGTGGCGTTCAGCAGAGCGCTGGAGGCGAACAGCCGCAGGCCGTGCTTGCGTGCGTACAGCGCCTTCCACAGGGCCACAGCGCCCGCTCCCGGGGCGCCGCTGAAGAACACCGCCTGCGCGCCGCTGGATGCGACTTTCTTGGCTGTGCCCGTGAAGCTCGTGCTGTTCTCGGTGTCGAGGTTTTCGATCGCCAGCACTTCGATACCCGCTTTCAGCGCGTCGCCCTTGACGATTTCCGCGAGCGGAACCTGAAACGGGTCTTCGTCGCTCAGCACATACAGCCGCCGCACGCCCGTGGAGCGCATCAGTTGCACCTGCGCGGCGGCCTGCACCACGTCGTTTGGCGCCAGGCGCCCGAACGTTCGTTTGCCTGTCAGGTAGAAGCGTCCGGGCTCGTCCTGGCCGGCGTCGAGCGACGAGGTCAGCCCGACGTAGGGGCTGGCGGGGCTGACCTGCAGGATCCCGGCGGCGTTGATCACGGGCAGCGAGATCGCGGTCGCGTCAGAGCCGTAGTCGCCGAGATAGGCGATCGTGCTCGTGTCCTCTGCCGCGGTCTTGGCGTCCTGCGCGGTGACTCCCGGGTCGGCTTCCCCGTTCTTGGGATTGGCGTCGTCCATCGAGTAGTAGCTGATCTTGAACTGGCCGACGTGCCCGCCGGCATCGTGCAGCGCGAGCTTCTCGCCGTCGATGATCTGCTGGGAGATGGCGGCCGTCGGACCGTGCAGCGGCAGGCCCGAGTAGATCGTCAGCTGATTGCCGATTGTGCTCGTGACCGTCACGCCCCCGCATCCCGCCGCCAGCAGCGAGAGCACGAGAGCGACGAGGCCAAGCCAGCGCGCGCGCACCTCGGGGCTAGTCGCGACGGCCGGGAAGATATCCGGAGAGGATCTTCAGCGTCGCGCCCGCCAGGATGATCGCGCCGGCGAGCAGAAATGCGTCGAAGCCTTTGGCGCCGAGCGCCCAGAGCACTATCCAAACCACCAGCCCGGCGGTAACTGTGATGATCAATCCCATTGCGCGGCAATCCTAGCGATCCGCGAGCAATCCCGACGCCAGTTCGCTGACGAGCGCTCCGACCCCAGTCGCGGGATCCTCCTTTTCGCCGGCCGCGCGCACCAGCCTGGTGCCGACGATCACCCCGTCCGCGCCGGCCGCGACGGCTGCTTTGACGTGCTCTTTAGTCGAGATCCCGAAGCCGATCGCGACCGGCACATCGGTGGCTGCCTTGGCTGTGGAGACGATCTCGCCGAAGCTCTCTGACAGGGCAGCCCGCTCGCCGGTGGTGCCCACCACCGAAACGGTGTAGAGGAATCCACGGGCGCGCGCGCCGATTGCGGCCAGACGCGCCGGCGGGGTGGTCGGGGCCACCAGCGGCACGAGCGCCACGCCAGCCTTCTCGCAGACCCCGAGCACCTCCCCGGCCTCCTCGAACGGCAGGTCGGGCACGATCAACCCCGATGCTCCGCTGGCCGCGAGACGCTCGATGAACATCTCCACACCGGGCGCCATCACCATGTTCGCGTAGCACATCAGCACCACCGGGACGCGCGCGGCGAGGGCGCGCGCGACCTCGAGAACGCCCGCGATGTTCGCTCCGGCGGCGAGCGCGCGGACACCGGCCTCGTGGATCACCGGGCCATCGGCCAGCGGGTCTGAGTAGGGGACACCGAGCTCGATGATGTCCGCGCCCGAGTCGATGCACGCGTGCCCGATGCGCACCGACTCCGCTTGGGATGGGTAGCAGCCCATCAGATAGGGCATCAGCGCCGCACGGGTGCCGGCGCCGTCAAACGCGGCGGCGATCCGCTGCACTCCTGTCTGGGCGACCGCGCTCATGTTTGGGCGAGAACCTCGGCGAGGCTGCCTTGTCGCCGCGGCCCGAGAGGCAGACCAGGTCGAGCTGGCCATCCTCTTGCGCGAGGGTCCAGGCGAGCGCGTGTGCACTCTCCAGGGCGGGGATTATGCCCTCCAGACGCGCGAGAACGCCAAACGCGTCAAGCGCCTCACGGTCGGTGATGGCGGCGTAACGCGCTCTGCCCGTGTCGCGCAGGTGGGCGTGCTGCGGTCCGGTGCCGGGATAGTCGAGGCCCGCCGAGATCGAGTGAGCCTCGATGATCTGGCCCTCCTCGTCCTGCATGATCGCCGACAGCGACCCGTGCAGCACGCCGGGCCGTCCCCCCACTGTCAGCGGCGCCCCGTGTCGCGGCGTGTCGATCCCGTCCCCCCCGGCCTCGACGCCGATCAACTCGACCTGCTCGTCGGCGAGAAACGCGTTGAAGATGCCCATCGCGTTCGAGCCGCCGCCGACGCATGCGATCACGCGCGCCGGCAGCCGGCCCTCCCGCTCGAACATCTGCTCGCGGGCCTCGAGTCCGATCACGCTCTGCAGGTCGCGCACGAGCGCCGGGTAGGGAGCCGGGCCGACAACCGAGCCGATGATGTAGTGGGTGTCGGCGACGTTCTCGACCCAGTCGCGGATCGCCGCGGATGTCGCCTCCTTCAGTGTTTTCGCGCCGGCGTCGACCGCGTGGACCTGCGCTCCGAGCAGTTCCATGCGCTGCACATTGGGGCGTTGACGGCGGGTGTCCTCGCTGCCCATGTAGATCACGCACTCCAGATCCAGCAGTGCGCAGGCGGTGGCGGTGGCCACGCCGTGCTGACCGGCGCCGGTCTCCGCGATCACGCGGCGCTTGCCCATCCGCTTGGCGAGCAGCGCCTGACCGAGCGCGTTGTTGAGCTTGTGCGACCCGGTGTGGTTGAGGTGCCCTCGCGCTTGAGGTATATCGGGTGGCCGACGCGCTCTGAGAGCCGTCGTGCGCGATACAGCGGTGTGGGACGGCCAACGTAGTCCTCGAGCAGACTGCCGAGTTCCGCTTTGTAGTTGCGATCGTCGCGGGCTCTGGTCCAGGCGTCTTCGAGCTCCAGCAGGGCGGGCATCAGGGTCTCCGGCACATACTGGCCGCCATAGCGGCCGAAGCGCTGCTCCAGCGGGCGGCCGCTCACGTCGCGGACCCCACTGGCGCCGCGGTCTGTCCGAGGGCCGCAAAGAACGCCTGCAGTCGCGCGGGGTCCTTCAGTCCGGGGGCGGACTCGGTGCCGCTGGCGCTGTCGACGGCGAACGGGTCCACCACGGCGATTGCCTCGGCGACGTTGCCGGCGTGAAGGCCGCCTGAGAGGATCAGCGGCACGGCGGAGCGGCGCTCAGCCAACAGGCCCCAGTCGAACGTCTCGCCGGTTCCTCCGCGCAGCCCCTGGCGCTCGGTGCCCGACGCGTGCGCGTCCAGCAGGTGAAAGTCGACGTGGTAGCGCTCGAGGTCGCGCAGCTCCCCGGGACCGGCGATCTGGGCTGCCTTGATGACGCGAGCGCCGGTGCGGCGCGGCACCTCGCCGCAGTATGCCGGGCCCTCGTCGCCATGCAGCTGGACCATGCTCAGCCCGAGGTCTTCGCTGACCCGCACGACCTCCTCGAGGGGCGCGTTGACGAACACTCCACAGAGCTCGACGCGGCGCTTCAGCGCGGTGGTGATCAACAGCGCCTGCTCCATCGAGCAGCGGCGCGGGCTGTTCTCGTAGAAGATCATGCCGAGCGCCCACGCCCCCAGCTCGACGGCCAGCTCGGCGTCGGAGAGGCGGGTTATCCCGCAGATCTTGACCTTCGTCTGCCCGTCGTTCATGTCTCTTACCGTAGCGCTCAGCGCCAGAACGACTCGTGTACGTCAGCTGCCGGCGAGGTGGGCCGGCAGCCTCGCGAGGACCGCGACACGGCCCGGCGGGCTCAGCCCCCTGGCGTTTCGACCTTCGGTGCGGTGTTGGGGCGTGCGGCGAGGGTCACGGTGACCGACTTGTGTTCGTACTGGCCGCTGCCATTTGCGTGCAGCAGTTCGATCTTGGCCTTCTGACCGGGTTTCTTGGAGGAGATGTCGTTGGCCAGTTCTTCGGAGCTGGTCACCTTTTTGCCGTCCACGCCGATGATGATGTCTCCGCCGAGCGCGATTTCCTCGCCGTTGATCCTCGCGCTGTCGATGCCGCCGCCTTTGATTCCCGCTTTTTCGGCGGGAGTTCCAGGCTGGACCGACTGTACGAGGGCGCCATCTTTGACGGGAAGGTTCAACGAGGACAGCGACCCATCGATCGACAGTGAGGTCAACCCCAGGTAGGCGCCGGCGACGGTGACGCCCTTCTCGAGTTCGCCCAACTCGCTCTTGGCTATGTTGATCGGCACCGCGAAGCCGATGCCGACGCTGCCGTCGTCGCCCGAGCCGCCGGTCTCGATCTGCGAGTTGATGCCGATGACTTCGCCCGCGGCATTCAGCAGAGGACCGCCGGAGTTGCCGGGGTTGATCGGCGCGTCGGTCTGCAGGACGTTGTCGATCTGAAAACCGTTGGGGGCTTCGATCTTGCGCTGCAGGGCCGATATGACACCGGTCGTGAGCGTTCTTTCGAGGTTGAACGGGTTGCCGATCGCGAGCACCGGATCGCCGACTTCGACGGCGGAGGAGTCACCGAGGGTCAGCGGATGCACGCTGATGCCTTCGCTTGGCACCTTCAAGATCGCCAGGTCGTGCGAGGGGTCCTTGCCGACCACCTTCGCTTCAATCGACTTTTTGTTTTCGAAGCTGACCGTGACCTTGACCGCGTTCTCGATCACGTGATAATTCGTCAGGATCGTGCCGTTGGCGTTGATCAGGATCCCGGAGCCGGTCGCCGTACCCTGCTCTTTGCTGCCTTCGCCACCGAAGGAGAACGGTGACGCTTCCGCCTGCTGAACGATCGTCGAGGTCACATACAGCACCCCCGGCGCGTCTTTGACGTAGATCTCGTGCGGAGTCAGACCGCCTGTGGTGCGCACCGAGGCATTCGACGGCGCGATCGGCGTGGCCTGAACGGTCGTGATGCGCTTTTCGGTCTTGTCGAGGTCTCCGAGCGCCGCGACGACAGCGATCACGACACCGCCGCCAACGAGCGCCGCGAGGAAGGGAATGACGAGGCGTTTCATGTGCTCATAGGATGATCGTGACTTCTGAAGGCCATCTAAAGCAAAGCATCTGATTCTCTAAATGCGCTGAAGGGCCGATTGCCGGGGCTCGAAGGTCATCGTCGGGTCACCCACCGAGCAGCGTCTGCAGCGCGGCGGCAGGGTCGGCGGCGCGCATCAGCGTCTCACCGACGAGCACGGCGCGGATCCCGTGCTCGCCCAGGCGCAGCAGTTGCTCGTGCTCGGAGATGCCCGACTCCGATACAACCGTGAGCCCCGCTGGGACGGCTCCGATCAGCCGCTCGGTGCGCCGCAGATCGACGCTGAAGTCCCGCAGGTCGCGGTTGTTGATCCCGATCACACGGGCGCCGGCCGCCGTGGCGAGGTCGAGCTCGGCATCGTCGTGCACCTCGACCAGCACATCCAGGCCGATGTCGAGGGCCTGCTCGTGCAGGCTGCGGAGCATCTCGGGCTCGAGCGCGGCGACGATCAGCAGAACGGCGTCCGCGCCCGCCCACAGCGCCTCATACAGCTGGTAGGGGTCGATGATGAAGTCCTTGCGCAGGACCGGCAGCTCGCAGCAGCCGCGCGCGGCGCGCAGGTCATCCAGCGAGCCGCCGAAGTAAGGGCCGTCTGTCAGCACCGAGATCGCGCATGCTCCCCCCTGCTCGTATGCGCGCACGATGCGCTGCAGGTCGGGTTCCTCGCGCAGCTCTCCGGCTGAGGGTGAGCGGCGCTTGAACTCCGCGATCACACCGACCGCGGGCGCCGTGAGCGCGCTCGCGAAGGAGCGAGGCCGGCGATCCTCCAGTACTCGGTCGAGTTCGGATCGAAGGGTTCGCAGTGGACGCTCACGCTGGCTGTGAGCGACGGTCTCCTGGGTGCTCTGGAGGATCCGTGCCAGCACAGAGGGTCTCCCGCCGGCCCCCACCTCTGGGCTCTGGTGCTCCTCGGTGGGGCTCAACTTGCCGCCTCGGGGGCGTGGCGGACACTGGCTTGTATGTAGCGCTCCAGCGACCGCAGCGCGGCGCCGTCTGAGATCGCCGCTCTGGCCATTGCGACTCCTTCAGCGATGCTCTGTGCCCGACCCGCGGCGTAGATCGCCGCGGCTGCGTTGATCACGGCAAGGTCGGCGCGGCGGCCGCTCTCGCCGTCGAGGATCGCGCGAGTCACGGCGGCGTTCTGCTCTGGTGTGCCTCCCAGCAGCTCGTCCTCCAGCGCTGCGGGTGGCGCGAGCTCGATGCCGAGCTCCTGCGGCGTGAGCGTGTAGTGGCTGATCTGCTCCCCGTTGACTTCCGCGACGTGTGTGGCGGCCGTGGTCGAGATCTCATCCAGGCCGTCCTCGCTGCTGACCACGAGCGCGCGGTCGACCCCAAGTCTTGCGAGGGCTCCGGCGATCGTCTCCAGGAAGCTCGCGTCGGAGACTCCGATCAGCTGGCGTCGTGCGCCGGCCGGGTTGGTCAGCGGTCCGAGCAGGTTGAAGATCGTGCGCACCGCGAGATCGCGGCGCACCGGTATGACAAAGCGCGTGGCCTGGTGATGCGCGGGGGCGAACATGAAACCGAACCCGGCCTCATCGATGCAGGACCCAACGGCCTGTGGGGATAGGTCGATGCGGGCGCCGAGAGCCTCCAGGAGATCGGCTGATCCGGAGGTGCTCGTGGCTGAGCGGTTGCCGTGCTTGGCCACGGCGCAACCGGCCCCGGCCGCGATCAGCGCGGCGGTCGTCGAGACGTTGAACGTGCGTCTCCCGCCGCCCGTGCCGGAGGTGTCCAGCAGATCGTCGCGATCGCTGTCGACGTGTGCGGCCAGCGAGCGCATCGTCTGCGCCAGTCCGGCCAGCTCGTCGATGGTCTCGCCCTTTGTGCGCAAGGCGATCAGGAAGCCGGCGATCTGTGTCTCGGAGACTTGCCCGTGCATGATCTCGGCCAGCACCTCGGCCGTCTCCTCGGAGCTCAGGTCACGGTGGGAGGCGACCGCGTCGATCGCGCGTGTGAGGATCTCGTTTGCCATCAGGCGAGGAAGTTGGCCAGCAGCTTCTTGCCCTCGTCGGTCAGCACCGACTCGGGGTGGAACTGGACGCCCTCGGCTGGCAGCTCGCGGTGTCGCAGCGCCATCAGCACTCCGCCGCCCTGTGCCGAGGGTTCCAGGCAGTCGGGCAGCTCGGGGTCGACCACGAGGGAGTGGTAGCGCCCCACCGTGAGCGGCGAGGAGAGTCCCTGGAAGATCGTGCGCCCGTCGTGCTCGATGCTCGTTGCCTTGCCGTGGACCGGCGGGTTGAGCTTCACGGTGGCGCCGAAGGCCTGCGCGAGCGCCTGATGCCCGAGGCAGACCCCGAGCGTCGGGATGCCCGCTTCCGGCATCCTCCTCACCACCTCGAGCGATATCCCCGCGTCGTCAGGCGTGCACGGTCCGGGCGATACGACGCAGCGCTCATAGCCATCGGCGAGGAGCTCATCCACGGTGGCACGGTCGTTGCGCACGGTGTGTACGTCGGCGCCCAGCTCACCCAGGTACTGAACGAGGTTGTAGGTGAAGGAGTCGTAGTTGTCGATCATCAGCAGCTTCATCTTCGGTTTCCGTTGCTCTCCCGTCACCCTATTTTGCCTGCAAAACACGAACCTCGGGTTGTTGTGTATCTCGAGCGCGCCGCCGCTCGCAATGCGCAATGAGCGTAGCCGAGAAGCACGAAAGCCGCCCGCCTCGCCAGGGGCTGTTGTCTGCTGTGGCGTCACCCGCACGTGCCACGATCCCGCGTGGCGCTCGCGGAGGCCCGGCGCTCCTATTTGTCCTCGGGTAGGAGCGGGTGGCGGCGCCTCAGGAAATCGCCGAATAGTGGCGCGGTGTAGGCGTAAACTCCGTATTCGTCGCGATACACGAGGTTGTCGCCTACCAGGCGGTTCAAGCTCACAGCAATCGCACCCGTGGACTTCATCGTCGCCGCGTCGAGGTCCGCCTTCGCGAACGCCTCACCGCCGAGCGACGCCGCAAGACGAACCGTCTGTTGGTCACCCCTTCGTGCGTCGCGATACCGCGGCTCGAAAAACTCCTCGTCGAGGTTCCGCTGGACTGCCAGGCGCTCACGCTCGTACAGCTCGTTGGTGATGGTGTTTGCACCATCCAGATCGGCAGCGTCCCACAGTGCCTCCCCGAACCACTGGATGAAGTACGGATAGCCGCTCACGTCACCGGCGATGCGCTCGGCCAACCCGTCCGCGTAGGAGATCGTGGTCGCAGGACGCACGAGGGCCTGCGCTGCCGCGCTCATTGCGCGTGGTGACTCCGGGGCGAGGGCCAAGTTCCCGATCTCCCCCGCTCGGAACAAGCGCTCGGCATTGCTCCGGGCCGCGTGGATATTTCTGGTCAATGGATGCAAGCCGCAGAGCACGAGCATCACCGGCAACGGGTCATCATCGTCGTCCTGCGCAGCGACCATTGCTGAGAGGAGCGCGCCGAGCGGGTACTGATGTTGCTTCGGGCGGTCATAAACGCTGTGCGCCTCGTCGAACAGCAGCGCAACCCCGCGGCGCTGCTCCCGTGCCACCGCGCCAACCTCCAGGATCGCGCGGCGCAGCCGATCCTCGAGAATCGACTTTGGTTGTTGGGCCGCGCCGGGGCCGACCGATGGCGTCACGTCCTCCCCTATCTGCACCTGCACTTGGCTGATGGTCGCCAGGGCTGACGTGATCCGTTTCCTCACCCGTGCCTTCAAGCTCAGCTCCTCCACGACCTCCCGCAGGTACTCCGACATCGCCGTGGCGAAATCCGACTCGTCCCGCAATCGCGCGCCGAGGTCGCGGCGCATCACGACCCAGTCGTTGCGCTTCGCGATCCGCTCGTATTCCTTCAGGAGAACGGTCTTCCCTACGCCTCGGAGCCCAGTGATTCTCAGGTTGCGCCGCTTCTGCGGGTAGGCCGCAAGGGTCCACTCAAACAAGCGAATCTGATCGTCGCGGCCGGCCAGGAACGGGGGACGACTGCCAACGCCCGGGCTGTAGGGGTTCGCTACCACGCCTCAACGATACCGAAACTTACCGATCTTTACCGCTAATTACCAAAATCTGTAATGATCGGTTAACTCCTGTTTGAGAGGCTTGCGCTTGCCCCATCACGGCTGAAGGCTGTCTTTCATGAGGAGCCTTTATGGCCATTCCGGCTGACTCACGGCCAGCTCGATCGCACGGCGCACGGCACGTGACTTGGCAACCGACTCCTCGAACTCGTAGTCGGGCTTGGCGTCCGCCACGGTCCCGCCGCCCGCCTGGATGTGAGCCACACCGTCCTTGACGACAACAGTGCGGATGTGGATCGCGGTGTCCAGCTCGCCGGTGTAGGAGAGATAGCCGATCGCACCGCCGTAGCCGCCGCGCTTGATCGGCTCGAGCTCGTCGATGATCTGCATCGCGCGTACCTTGGGCGCGCCGGAGAGTGTGCCGGCGGGCAGCACCGAGCGCAGCGCGTCCATCGGCATGACTCCCTCGCGCAGCTCGCCGGCGACCGAGGAGACGATGTGGATCACGTGCGAGTAGGTCTCGACCGCCATGAAGGTCTCCACCTCGACGCTGCCCGCCTCACACACGCGCCCGAGGTCGTTGCGGCCGAGGTCGACGAGCATCACGTGCTCGGCGCGCTCCTTCTCGTCCTCCAGTAGCTCCTTCGCGATCTGTGCATCCTGCTCGGCGTCGCCTCCGCGTAGGCGGGTGCCGGCGATCGGGCGGGTCGAGACGCGCCGCCCGGTGACGGTCAGCAGCGGCTCGGGGCTTGCGCCGGCGACCTGGAAGTCTCCGAAGTCCAGGAAATACATGTAGGGGCTCGGGTTTACGGTGCGCAGGCCGCGGTAGATCGAGAACGCCTGGACCGGCACCGGCGCGGACCAGCGCTGCGATGGGACGACCTGGAAGGCATCGCCCGCGTAGATGTACTCCACGATGCGCGCCACCATGCCTTCGAAGTGCTCGCGGGACATGTTGGACTGGAAGTCCGGGTACTCGCGTGGCTCGCTCACCGGCGGTGAGCGCGGCACGGGACCGGCGAGCACCTCGCGCACCTCTTCGATCGAGCGCCCCGCCGCCGCGTAGGCACGGTCGATGTCCGGCTCGGCCTGCAGATCGGCGTTGGCGAGGATCGTGATCGTGTGCTTGAGGTGGTCGAAGGTCACGAGCACCTCGGAGAGCATCAGCGCCATGTCTGGCAACCCGAGCGGATCCGGGTTGGGTGGCTCCAGCGGCTCGACGGTGCGCACCAGGTCATAGCCGAAGAAGCCGACGGCGCCGCCGGTGAACGGCGGGGCGTCCGCGATCGGGGCTTGGCTGAAGCGCCCCACATACTCGGCGGCCAGCGCATATGGGTCTGTTTGCTCGCCGAGTGACCAGCGCAGCACCGCGCGCGGCCGGAAGCCGATGAACGACCAGCGTCCGACATGTCCCTGCTCGGCGGACTCGAGCAGGAAGGCCGGCTCCGACGGTGCCAGCTCGCGCAACTTCAGGAACGCCGAGACCGGGGTCTCGCAGTCGTCGATGAAGCTGTGCTGCAGCGGGATGAGATTGTGGTTGGGAGCGTTTGCGTGCAGCGCGCGCGCCTGCTCGAGGTCCGGCTCGATCGCCAGACCCGGGTTCACACTCTCCGCGATCGAGTCAGCGACGGCGCTCATCGAGCACCCGCTCCGCGTCGGTCAGTGTCCGTCCCCGGCTGTGCAGCAGCACCAGCAGGTGGTAGAGCAGATCCGCGGCCTCTTCATCGACACGCTGCGCTGACTCCTCGCGTGCGGCGCGCGTGACCTCCTCGGCCTCCTCCATCACCTTCTCGCCGATCAGTGCCGGATTCTCGAGCAGTGTGACCGTGTAGGAGCCCGCGGGGCGGGTCTCGGCGCGGTCGCTGAGGGTGCGCTGCAGGCCCGGCAGAATCTCGTGCGCGGCGGGCGCCATCTCCCCGCGGTGAAAGCAGCTGCGCTCGCCGGTGTGACAGGCCGGCCCAGCTGGCTCCACTATGGCCAGCAGCGTGTCTCCGTCGCAGTCCAGGCGCAGCGCTCGCACCTTCTGGGTGTTGCCGCTGGTGGCTCCCTTGTGCCACTGCTCGCCACGCGAGCGGCTGTACAGGTGAAGCTCACCGCTTGCGCGGGTGCGCTGAAGCGCCAGCTCGTTCATGTACGCGAGGGTCAGCACCTCTCCGCTGCTCCAGTCCTGGATCACGCACGGCACGAGACCCTGCTCGTCGAAGACGATCTGCTCGTCGATTGGATTCTCGGTGGTGGCGCTCACCAGAGGATTGTAGGTCCCCGCCGGCTGGCGGGGCCTGTGATCGCCGGCGAGACGACGCGCCCAGGGCGGCCTTTGGCGTGCGTGTCTGTGAGGATGGCGGGAGTGCTGGAGCGCAACCTGATCGTGGTCAGCGGAAAGGGCGGTGTCGGCAAGAGCACCATCTCGGCGGCGCTTGGGCTGCTGGCGGCGCGGCGCGGGCTGCGTACGATCCTCGTCGAGGTCGGCGCTCAGCACCAGGCGCCGACGCTGCTCGGGTATCCATCGCCCCCGGCGGCGGGGGAGGAGATCGAGCTCTGCGAGGGTTTGTGGAGCCTGACGATCGACACCGAGGACGCGCTGCGCGAGTGGATCTCAGCCGCCGCCGGGCGGCTACCGGCTCGCTTCCTGACATCGCGCACCTCGTTTCAGTACTTCGCCGCGGCCGCCCCCGGCGCCGAGGAGATGCTCTGCATGATCAAGGTGGCTGAGCTCGCACGGCGCTCGAGCGGCCGCGGCCGGGCGGGCGGCTATGACCTCGTGATCCTCGACGCTCCGGCGACCGGTCACGCCCTGGCGATGCTCTCATCGCCGCTCACGTTCACGGCGATCGTGCGCGGCGGGCCGATGGCGACCCAGGCCCAGCAGGTGCGCGAGCTGCTGGGAGATCGGCGGCGCAGCGCCTACCTCGCGGTCACGCACGCGAGCGAGCTGGCGGTCTCCGAGACGCTCGAGTTTGCCGCTGCTCTGCACACGAAACTCGGCCGCGAGTTCGAGGCGGTGGTGGTCAACGGCACCTTCACGCGACGCTTCACCGCCGCGGAGATCGAGCTGCTCGCCGAGCACAGCGACGCGTCTGCAGCCGCCGCCGACGCACTCGCGGCGGCACGCAAGATCAACGACCGGGCGCGCTATCAGCAGCGCGAGACAGCCCGTCTGCGGCGGTCCGAGTTGCCGCTGCTGCGAGTGCCCTTCCAGTTCACCGAGGCGCTCGGGCGCGACTCGCTGGAGGAGATCGCCGATCAGCTGCAGCGCGGGCTGTAGAGGCATCGCGACCGTATCCTTGTCCAGATCCGCCTGTCCATTCGCCGCGGCGACGGGAGCGTTGTCGATGGGCAGGCATGATGCGCCGGGCTTCGCTCCTTTTCACGGCAATCACGGGCCTGCTCGTCTGCCTGGGGCTGAATCCGGTCCTCGCCGGCGCCCAGCGATCCCTCTCGCATAGCACGGCCGGCGACGCACACATCGCCGCCACCGAGGGCGGAGAACCAGAAGAAGCCCAGCTGGAACCCAGCAGCGGCGAAGAATCAGCCCAGGTGACGGTGGAAGCCGAAGCAGAAGGAGAAAACGAAGAAACCGAAGAAGTGGAATCCGAACAGAGCGCCGGTGCAACCGGCCACCACCACAGTCCGCGCTGCGTGGTGCCCGCTCTGCAGGGTGAGTCACTCAGCGGCGCACGAACTGCACTGAGCAGGGCTCACTGCAAACTCGGCAAGATCTCAGAGCCACACGCCCACCACGGCGGTCTCCTGATAGTCACGCAGAGCCAAACGGCCGGCAGACGTCTGGCGGGCGGGACACTGATCGCGGTGCGTCTCAGCGCTGCCGGCAAGCTCCACCACCGCCACTAGCGTCCTCAGGTGATGCCGAGGCGGTCGAGCAGACCGTCATCGGCCCGCCATCCGCGTCTGACCCGCACGGACAGATCCAGGTGCACCTGTGAGTCCAGCTCGCGCTGCAGCTCGCGCCGCGCGGCCACGCCGATCGCCTTGATCATCGTGCCGTGAGCACCGATCAGGATGCCCTTCTGCGACGGTGTCTCGACCCAGATCAGAGCTCTTACACGAATCAGTCCGGCACGCATCTGCTCGACCTCCTCCACGACCACCTCAACCGCATGGGGGATCTCGTGGAAGGTGCGTCTGATGACAGCCTCGCGGATCAGCTCGGCGAGCAGCACCTCGCGTGATTGATCGGAGAGTTCCCCTTCGGCGAACAGGAAGGGGCCTTCCGGCATCAGCCCCTCGAGGTGGGTGATCAACTGCTCCACTCCCTCTCCCGAGCGAGCCGAGATCGCAAAGATGTCCTCCCCCACCTCCAGCTCGGCTGCCTGCGAGAGCGCCTCGACCGTCTCGCCCCGCGAGAGACGGTCGATCTTGTTGACGGCGAGCGCCACCGGCAGATTCGCGGTGCGCAGGCTCTGCGCTATGAACCTGTCTCCGGGTCCGACGCCCTGCTCGCCGTTGATCATCAGAAGCGCCGCGTCTGAGCCCGCGAGCTCGGAGGTGACGGTTCGCGCCATGCGCTCGGTCAGCGCGTCGCGAGGCCGTTGCACACCGGGCAGGTCGACGAGCACGAGCTGCGTCTCCGCGCTGGTGCGCACCCCGCGAATCGCACGGCGGGTCGTCTGCGGGCGATCTGAGACGATCGCGACCTTGCCGCCGACGATCGCGTTGATCAGCGTCGACTTGCCGACGTTCGGTCTTCCGGCGAGCACGACGAAGCCGGCGCTGCTCAAGCTCCCTCAGCGCTCCTCTCCCACATCAACAGCTCGCGTTGCAACGCCAGCATCTGACCGTCGTCGGTCTCGTGATCCATGCCAACCAGATGCAGCACACCGTGAACCACAGCCTCGCGCAGGTCGATCGTGTGCTCGGGGCAGATGACGACATCGCCGAGCTCGACCGGCACGAGCTGATCGACGGATTCCGTGCCGTCGATCGGGAACGACAGCACGTCGGTTGGGCCCTGTTTGCCGCGATACTCACCGTTGAGCTCAGAGATGCGCTGCGCGTCGACGTATTCGATCGCGAGATGGCCGCGCTCGATCCCGCCGGAGGCGAGCGCCAGCAGACACAAGCGCTCGATCTCGCGCGGTGAGGGGCCACCGGGGTGGGAGTCGGCGCCCAGCACCTCGACCTCGATCATCGGCGATCAGGCGCGGCGATCGGCGGAACGAAGCTCGGGGGCGGCGCTTCGGTCACGCTCGTCATAGGCCTCGACGATGCGCTGCACGAGCTTGTGGCGCACGACATCCTCCCCGGAGAAGCGCACGAACTCGATGTCATCGACCGCGGAGAGCACCTCGCCGACCGCGACCAGTCCAGAGCCCTGCTCGCGCGGCAAATCGACCTGAGTCACGTCGCCCGTCACGACCATCTTCGATCCGAACCCGAGGCGCGTGAGGAACATCTTCATCTGCTCGGGAGTCGTGTTCTGCGCCTCGTCGAGGATCACGAACGAATCATTCAGACTTCTACCCCTCATGAAACCCAGGGGAGCGATCTCGATAACACCGCGCTCTATGTGCTGGGAAACCCGCTCCGGGTCGAGCATGTCGTGCAGCGCGTCAAACAGCGGACGCAGATACGGGTCGACCTTGGCCATCAGATCACCGGGCAGGAAGCCCAGGCGCTCGCCCGCCTCGACAGCGGGGCGGGTGAGGATGATGCGGTTGACTTCGTGACGGGAGAGCGCCGCGGCGGCCATCGCCACCGCGAGGAACGTCTTGCCGGTTCCCGCCGGCCCGATGCCGAAGGTGATCGTGTGCGCTCTGATGCTGTCGACGTAGCGCTTCTGGTTGACGGTCTTTGGCGCCACCTGCAGGCCGCGATGTCGCCACAGCACATCCTCTAGCACCCGCGCGGGGGACTCGTGCGCCTGCAGCGCCCCCGTGACGGTCGTGATCGTTCCCGGCACGATCTGGTGTCCACGGCGCACCAGATCAGACAGCTCGCTCACGACCTGCTCGCCCGCCTGTACTGCCGGCTCATCGCCATCGAACGTGAGCAGGTTGCCGCGTAGGAAAACCTGGCACTGCAGTTGACTCTCGAGTGCCCGCAGCACAGCGTCCTGGCTGCCGGCAAGCTCGCTCGCCACCTCGTTTGAAAGCTCGATCTGCCTTCTCATCCGCCGAGCGCCGCCCGCACCAGCCCCGACACGCGCTTGCCGTCCGCGCGGGCGCCGGCGGCCGCCATGACCTGCTTCATCACGTTGCCCATATCCTTGATCGAGCTCGCACCCGTCTCGCTCACGACCCGCTCGACGATCTCGGCGAGCTCCTGGTCGGACAGCTCCGCCGGCAGGTACGCGCTGATGATCTCCGCCTCGGCCTCCTCACCGGCGGCGAGATCTTCGCGGCCGCCGTCACGGAAGGCGCGGGCCGCCTCGACGCGGCGCTTGCGCTCACGACGCAGCACCGTGACCTCGTCGTCGGGTCCCTCCTTGGCGGCCTTCTGCAACTCCGAGAGCAGCAGCCGCAGCGCGCCGACGCGCTCCTTTTCTTTGGCGCGCATCGCGCTCAGCATGTCCGCTTTGATTTGCTCGACGATCGCCATGGCTCCATTTAGGATACGCCGGCTCAGGCGGACTCTTCGGCTGACCTCACAAATCGTTCACGTCTTGCAGCGGTGTGGGGTTGCCGAGGCTCCCCGGCGAGGAGGCATCGCGGCCGAACACGAGCGCGACGTTCCAGTCGATCAGCAGTCGCAGGCGCCTGCCCCAGCCGGGCATCAGCAGCAGGTGGTAAGTCCGTGCGATCAGCCACGCGGGCAGTCCGCGCCAGCGTATCCCCAGCGTGATCGCCACCGCCTTGCCCTGTCCGAGGTCGGCGACCATGCCGCGGGTGCGGTAGCGAAACGGACGCACGCGACCGCTGCCCAGTGTGGCCGCGACGTTACGCGCGACACGCCGCCCTTGGCGGATCGCGTGTTGAGCGGTGGGCGGACATGGCTGCCCTCGCCTGGCGGGATCCGGGACGGCGGCGCAGTCGCCGATCGCCCACACCTCGCTGTGAGCGGCGACCATCATCCGCTCGTCGACTGAGATGCGCCCACTGGAGTCGAGCGGCAGATGCAGCGCGCCGAGCACCGGTGCCGGGCTTACGCCCGCGGTCCACACGACCGTGCGCGCCGACACCGTCTCATCGTTGGAGAGAGCCACGCTGCGCTCGGTGATCTCCCGCAGCGTGATGTCGGTGCGCAGCTCGATGCCACGGCTCCTCAGCTCACGGGCGGCGAACTGGGAGAGTGCCAGCGGAACCTCGGGCATGATCCGCTCGCGTGCCTCGATCAGCATCCAGCGCATCCCCTCGGCACGGCAACGGGGATACAACTCGATCACCTGGGCAGCGAAGTCCTGCAGCTCCGCGAGGCCCTCGACGCCGGCATAGCCAGCGCCGACGAACACAAACCCCAGATACTCGCGGCGCAGGATTGGATCCTCGAGAGACTCCGCGATATCCAAGCAACTCAGCACGCGATTGCGCAGCGCCGTCGCGTCAGACAGCGACTTCAGACCGATCGCGTGCTCGGCCAGCCCCGGGATCGGCAGGGTGCGCGAGACTGAGCCCAAGGCGACGATCAACTGGTCGTAGGAGAGATCGAGCTCGGCACCGTCCATGCGTCGCACCGACAGTGTCCGCGCGTCGGGATCGGCGCCGGTGACATTGCCGATCACGAGGTCTGTCTGGCGCAGATGCGATCGCAGCGGCACGATCACGTGACGGGGATCGAGCGTCGCACCGGCAGCACCGGGCAGCAGCGGCGTGTAGAGCATGAAGTTCGCGTCGTTTACGAGTGTCACCCGGCTGCTCTGCGCGGGCAGCACGCGCTCGAGTGTGCGCGCGGCATAAAAGCCGCCGAAG
Source organism: uncultured Solirubrobacterales bacterium (assembly GCA_963776185.1). Classification (GTDB taxonomy): domain Bacteria; phylum Actinomycetota; class Thermoleophilia; order Solirubrobacterales; family Solirubrobacteraceae; genus Palsa-744. The sequence continues at coordinate 615,131 of CAVZLM010000004.1, read as the reverse complement.
CCGCCGCCGGCGATCACGACATCAAAGGCCATGCCCGTCACGCTAACCCGCCGCGACCGAAGAGACCAATCGCACAAGCTTGTCACAATATCCTCTCGCGGTATCGCGCAGATACCGGCGGTGAGGCTCACTTCGCGCCCGGCGCTGCCAGCAAATAGGCTTGCGCGATGAATACGGAGCTCTACGAGAAGGCTCTCGCCCCGTTTGTCGAGGAGGCACGGCGGCTCATACCAGCCGATGCCGAGGTATTCGACGCGCACACCCACCTCGGGCTCGACGAGGACGGCCGTTCGCTGACACTCGAGCAGCTCCTGGCGCTGCTCGACGCGGCCGGCGCCCGCCGGGCATGCGTATTCCCCTTGCACGACCCCGAGCGCAGTCCTTCCTACACCGTCCCCAACGATCGTGTGCTGCGTTGGGCGGCGCAGAGCGAGGGTCGCCTGATCCCGTTCTGCCGCCTGGACCCGGCCGAAGACCCAGTCCTCGAGGGCGAACGGGCAATCGGCGCCGGAGCCCGCGGGATCAAGCTGCATCCACGCGCCCAGGCGTTTGGTTTCCAGAGCCCCGAGATGGATGGCATCTTCGCCCTGGCCAAGGACGCGAGCGTCCCGATCCTGATCCACGCCGGCCGCGGGATGCCGCCGATCGCCGACGGCCTGGCCGATCTCGCCTTGCGCTACCCCGAGGTGGTGTTGATCCTCGCGCACGGCGCGATCTGCGATCAGGGGGTTCTCACCTCGCGGCTTGCTGGTCATCCGGGGGTCCTATACGACATTTCCTGCTTCTTCGCGATCGACGTGATCGAGTTGTTCGCGCGTGTCCCGGCCGAGCGAATCGTGTACGCCACCGATCCGCCTTACGGTCAGCCGGCGAGCGGCCTTTATCTGGCTCTGCGGGTGGCGGCCCATGCCTGCCTCGATGAGCAGACGACACGCGGTGTCCTCGGCGAGACGATCGCTGGCCTGTTCGATGGACACGGCTTGCCCGCCGTGAGCGCGCCGCGGCGGGGAACGTCGATTGAGCTGTCGGGTCGCCTCGCGCGTGCTTACGGTTACGGCAGCCTCGCGGGACCGGCCCTGTTCGGTGGAGTGCCCGATCAGGCACGGGCGATGCTCGAAATGGCGATCGCCGCCTGCCGTGACCCGCAGCCCGCTGAGGTGGGCGACGCGCTCGAGGTGATCGGTGACGCGCTGAGCGCCGCGACTGAGCTCTTGAGTAGCCCGGAGGGTTTGCGGGCAGCTCTCGATCTGATCTTTCGCTCGATGGCTCGCGCCGCCACTGAGATCCCCGACCAGTAGCTCCCAGCGTGAGCGCGACGGCGTCGAAGCTCAGTCGGCGGCCAGCCACACGGCTGCCCAGTCCCCGCTCTCGCGCCGCTGGTGCTCTGACATTCCCAGTCGCTGCGCGAACACCCGGCTGATCTCATCGACCTCCCCCACGAGCAGCCCGCTTGCAATCAGCTGCCGCGGTGGATACTCGATCGCGCTGGCGAGGTCGATGAGCAGCGGCCTGAGCAGATTGGCGATCATCACCGGCGCCTGTGTGTCGGGTCCTGGCGGCCAGTGGTCGCGGCTCAGGTCGAAGCGACGCACCTGTAGCCGCACACCGTTGACGGCGGCGTTCTGCTCGGCGGCCGTCACACTCAGCGGGTCGTAGTCGACGGCGAGCACCGGCCGGTATCCGAGGATGCTCGCGGCGATCGCAAGGACCCCCGAGCCGGTCCCGACATCGAGCACCGCCCCACGAGTTTGCTGCTCGGCGGCGATCTCGAGCAGCAGCTCCAGGCACAGGCGTGTCGTAGCATGAGACCCGGTGCCGAACGCCTGGCCGGGGTCGATCACTATCTCACGCGTGTCGGGAGCATCCGCCGGGCTCTCCCATGGTGTGCGCACCCGCAGCGAGGGCACTGTTCGTGGGGCGGGCGAGGGGATCGTGATCGGCTGATGAAAGTCCCGCCAGCGCTCTGACCAATCGTCAGGGATCTCGGTGGTCGAGACTTCGATCAACTGCTCGCCGAGGACGGCCTGCAGGTCTGGCAGTAGCGGCAGCTCGCCCGGCGCGCCGTAGATCGCGTACTCGATCAGCCCGTCCTCGAGTTCTGACTCCTCGACGCCTGTTGGCGTGAGCTCCAGCAGGTCTGCCAGCACGATCTCCGCCTGCTCGGGGCGAACCCGCAGGGCTAGACGGATCACGCGGCCTGGTGTCGCAGCGCGCGGCGCAGCTTTGAGAACATCGACTCGTCCGAGCGCAGGTTCTCCTCCGTGAGACTCTCGTTCAGCTGCCGCATGAGCTCACGCTGCTCGCCGCTGAGGCGCCGCGGTGTGAGCACGTTGACAACGACGCGCAGGTCTCCCTGGCGGCCTTTGCGCAGTGTCGGCATGCCCTCGCCGCGCAGTGTCAGCACCTCTCCGGCCTGGGTGCCGGGCGGAATCTCGATGCTCGCATTGCCAGCGAGCGTCGGCACCTCGAGCGTGGCGCCCAGTGCGGCCAACGGCCCTGACACGTCGAGCGCGGTGATCAGATCGTCGCCTTCTCGCACGAAGCGCTCGTCCTCGCGGACCTGCACGAGCACATAGAGATCGCCCGCCGGAGCGCCCGCCTCGCCGGCGTGCCCCTTGCCGCTGATCCGGATGCGCTGTCCGTCGGAGATGCCGGCCGGAATCGACACCTCTATGGTCTGCCTCGCCGCCAGGCGACCTCGTCCACGGCACGGTTGACATGGGGAGTCGGCGACCCGTCCGTCGCCGTGGCAGACATCGCATTCCACGGTCCTCACGACCTGACCGAACGGTGTGCGCGCGACTGCCTTCAGCTGTCCCTGGCCGCCGCAGCGCTCACAGCGGTGGATCGGCGTGCCGGGCTCGGCACCGTTGCCGTGACAGTGCTCACAGCGGCCGACCGCCTCATAGGCGACGTCGACCTTCACGCCGTTGGCCGCGTCGAGCAGATCGACCTGCACCGCGACCGCGAGATCTCCCCCGGCCCCCGGGGTCCCACCGCCGAAGACGCTCCCGCCACCGCCGCCGAAGAAGGCGTTGAAGAGATCCCCGATCGAGCCGAACGAGTCGAAGTTGGGCGCGTAGCCGCCGGAGCGCAGCCCCTCGTGCCCATAGCGGTCATACGTGGCCCTCCGCTCTGAATCGGAGAGGATTTCATAGGCCTCCGCGGCTTCCTTGAACTTCTCCTCGGCCCGCGGGTCGTGCGCGTTTACGTCAGGGTGGAGCTCGCGTGCGAGCCTGCGAAAGGACTTCTTGATGTCCTGCTCGGAGGCGTCGCGCGGCACGCCGAGCACCTCGTATGAATCGCGTGGCACGTGCTCGGTCAGTTCTCGGCGTAGGCGTCTTCGACGAATCGTGAGAGCTCGCTGGCGGCCTCACGCACGGTCGTGATCGCGCTCGCGTAGTCCATCCGCACGGGGCCGATCACCGACACCGCGCCCAGCTTGCGCTGCGCGACTCCGTAGCTCGAGGCGACCATCGCCAGCGAGCGCATCGCGGGGTTCTCGTTCTCCCCGCCGATCCGCACATAAACGCCCTGACCGCTGAGCGACTCACGCAGCATCCGCAGCAGCGCCACGCGGCGCTCCAGCAGGCCCATCAGTTCGTTGATCTGGCTGACGTCCTGCAGATGGCCTTCTGCGAACAGGTGCGCGGTCCCGTCGACGTAGAGCACATCCTGCTCCTCGGAGGCGAGTGTCGTGAACGCCTCCGCCAGGCGGTCGAGAAACAGCCGCTCTGTCGCCGGCAAGGCGGGGTCCGACAGATGCTTGCGCAACATCCGCGCGCCGAGCCCGTGTCCGATCAGCCGCTCGTTGAGATACTCCCCGGCCCACGCGAGCAGTCCTGGATCGACAGCCCTCTGAAAGGTACTCAGCATCTTCCAGACACCTCCGGCGGAGCTGATCAGTACGACCATCACCACCTGGGGCTGGAGCGCGAGCACCTCGACGTGGCGAATCGTCGCGGAGTTCAGTTGGGGCGCGGAGACGACCGCGAGCAGGTTCGTCACCTGCGAAAGCGTCTCTGAGGTGACGCGCATCGCCTCCTCCACTTCCTGGCGGGTCAGCGACAGCTCCAGGCGTGGTGCCGGCGAGAGGCCCTTGCCCGAGGCGAGCATGCGGTCCACGACATAGCGCTGGCCGGAGTCGGTGGGGATGCGTCCGGCGGAGGTGTGGGGATGGGCGAGCAGCCCGTACTCCTCGAGCAGCGCGAGCTCGTTGCGGACGGTGGAGGGCCCGCAGTCGAGCTCCGGATCGGCGGCGATCGCCTTGGAGGCGACCGGCTGACCCAGGCGCAGATAATCGTCGACGACCTTGCACAGGATCGACTCCTGTCTGGAGGTGAGCATGAGTCTGATTGTAGGCGGCGGACTGGCGGAGACGGCGTCTTGGAGGTCCAGAGCCGCCCGGGTCAGAGCTCGAGCTCGGCCTGTGCGTTGCGGATGATCTGCTTGCCGGCCTGCTCGGCGACGGTGTCGATCACGACATGGGAGCCGTCGGCCTGGGTCACCGTGCCGGTCACGAGCACCTCCTGCTCGGGGACGCCCATGCCGCGGAACTGCACGGACAGGCGCTTGAGGTGTCCCGGGCCTCCGGCGGCCTCTGTCTGTGCGCGCGCGACCTGCGCCATCGACCAGAGGCCGTGCAGGATCCGTCCGGGTAGGCCGACGGCTTTGGCGAACTCCTCGTCGATGTGGATCGGGTTGAAGTCCCCGGAGGCGCCCGCGTAACGGATCGTGAGAAACTTGTCGGGGTTGACGCGAACCTCGGGGATCGCTGCCCCTACCGATAGATCTGTCATCTGACTCACACTCCCCTGACGATGTTGGTCCAGATGCCGCGGCAGACCTGCTCGCCGCGCTGATTGACTGAGATCGACTCGAACACGTAGTAGCCGCGCCCGTCGGCTTCTGAGATGTCCTTGACCGAGGCGGTGGTGGTGATCTCATCGCCGGCGACGACGAGGGGGCCCCACTGGAACTCCTGGCCGCCGTGGACCATCATCGCGAAGTTCAGCTCGATCTCCGGGTCGAAGATCGGCGGACCGACCGACGGGGCGCTGTAGACGACGGCGAACATCGGCGGGGCGACGACATCGGCGAAGCCGGCCTCGCGAGCGGCGGCCACGTCCAGGTGTACTGGGTTGGTCTCGCCAACCGCCCTGGCGTACTCCTTGATCTTCTCCCGGCCCACGGCGTAGAGGGTGGGCTCGTATGTCTTGCCGACCGCTTGGGTATTGACTGGCACCTGGACTGGCTCCTTGCACGTGGACTGGTCGATTGGGCTGATCGTCGCTGCGGCGCGGCAGTTTACCTGCCCGACTGCGCGAGAGGCACTCGCGCACGCCCGCTGTGAGCCCTCTGGCGTCCGATCAGCGATGAGTCGCGTGTCTGGGCTGCACGGACACGCATGGCGCGCTCAGTCGAGCGATGCGGTACGTGTTTCTCCGTCATGCTCGAGCCAGCTCAGTGTGGACCCCTCGAGCTTCAGCGAATAGGGCCGCGTCGTCTTCGTGTCATCGAGCACCTTGGTGGCTGCCGTCGTGTGCTCGATGACCTCGTAGGCGCCAGTGGGTAGCTGCTCTGTCCAGGCGGTGGAGCCATCCTTCTTCAGCACCAGGCGGCCGATGTGACCTGTCTGAGTCTTTCGATCTTCGACGAGTCCGTGCTGAAAGGTGATGTGGCCCTTGGCCAGGTCGATGACCTCCAGGGTGTCCGCGTCCACAACCAGGGCGGCCTGCTCGCCGGCAAAGGTCAGGTCTTCGTGAGTGAAGACTTCGGTGTCGATTTCACCGCCGATTTCGTAAGGCTTGCCGCCCGCGAAGGAGCAGATGTAGATCTTCACCCCGTTCTCCTGCTCTTCGGAATAAAAGTGCTTGTATTCCGCCCCGCCGGGGAACTTCTTCTCCCCCTGCTGGGCCCTGCAGTTGAAAGCCGACGAAGTCATGGAGGATGAACTCGACGCGAGCGCCGAGACGTCGGGGTGAGCACAGACGATCAGTGCCCCGGTGATGAGGGCGCCGAGGGCGCTCAACCTGGCACTCATCGATTGCCCCCTCTCGTCTTGCGTGGAATCGTGACGGTGCTGTGTTCCTGGGCGACTGGCAGACCCGGTGCCGTGAAGGTCAACTTCAGAATGAGACGCAGGGCGCTCCCGGAGCGCAGGAGGCGGCGGCCTGTGTGGTTCGGGCGCAGCCGCACAACAGTGCTGTTGGTCTCGCTGAACGTCTCGGTGGCGCTGGCGAGGATGACGGGGTGGCCCTTCTTGCTGGAGGTTGTCAGCGCGATGCTCAGCCGACCCGGCCCAGGCGCCGTGAAATGCAGCTGCCAGCCACCGGAGGAGAGCAGGGCCGAGCGAGTTGGGACCGGTTTGTGCGTAAGCGCCGCGGTCAAGGCCGCAACCGCCGACTGCTCGGCGATCGGTTTGGCACCGGAAACCTGGGTCGGGCTCTCAGGCTGGACTGTGGCGGTGCCGGCTGGGGTTTTGTTTTCGCTGGCCGGGGCTTTGTTTTCGCCGGCAGGGGCGTCAATCGGTTCGGGGGCGCGGGCAAGTGCCAGGGCGGCGAGATGGTCGTGGAGTGCCACACCGTTGGGTTCGGCGGGCTGCCCTGTGTCGGTCAGCAGAAAGAGCGAGCCGCAGGGCTCGGCTTCTTCGGGCTGAACCCATCCCCAAGCGAGGTAGCCGACGCCGTGGTGATCAGCCCAGTTCATGTAGATGTTGTCGAAGTCGCTCGGATCCGCTCCGCCGCCAGCTGGGCAGTCTTCCTCGTCGAACTCGCCGGTGACGACGGGTACGTGTTCCGCCAGTGGGGCGATCGTCGAGTTCCAGCAGGTTTCGCTGTCGCAGCTCTCGCCGAGGTAGTTGTGAAAAGAGGCGGCCAACTGATGGTCGGGATCGGTCGGCTCGTAGGCGAGCCACTGGCTCAGGTCGTTCGCGTAGGAGAGGCCCCCGAGCAGGATTGGCTGGTTTGCGCCGGTGGAGCGGATCGCTGTGACGATCTGCGCCAGCCCGACCGCTTTGTAGGTCTGGGGTTCTTTGGCGCCTTCGCGTTCGTCGTTTGCGCCGGGCACCGTGCAGCCGCCCTGCTCCCAGCACGACCAGCTGACTGGGTATTCGGAGTTCCCGTTCGACGCCGGCGAGAAGGGCTCGTTGAATGCGTCGAACAGCACAGCGGGGTTGTGCTTGAAGGTGCTCGCCACGGATTCCCAGAATTGCGGGGAGCTCCCGTCGGGCATCGCGTGCTGCCCGTCTTCTGGTTCATTGTCGTGGGAACGATCGTCTGGATTGGTCCAGTGCAGGTCGAGGATCGCGTAGATCCCGTCGGCGTTCAGATCTTCGACATAGGAGCGGATCGCTTCTCGGTAGCCCTGCTCGGTTAGACCTCCCGCGGGAGCCCCGTCGATCCCGAGCCAACAGTCCTCGTTGAGCGGAACACGTACCGCGTTTGCGTGCCAGGCCGCGATCGCGGCGGCGTCGGAGGAGTCCAACGGGCCGTTTGAGTACCCGTAGCCGTAGGAGCACGCGTACTCGGTGCTCTCGCGATCGACCCCCACCAGTTGCACGGTCTGTCCCGCACCGTTGATGAAGTGGTTGCCGGAGATCTCGATCGACAGCGGTAGGGCGGCGTCAGCGTGCCCTACAGCCAGACTTAGCAGCACAAGCAGTAGAGCCGAGGGCATCTCGATGAGAAAACGTCTGGAAACCGTGTCACCCCCGTTGTGTTGCCTTGTGTTGCCGGGCTACGCCGCAGCCTGTCGACCTTGGACTGTAGCTTCCGGATCCCCGGTGTGGACCAATCGCATCTGAGCTTCTGGATCAGACGATGCCCGGTCCGATCGTGGACGATCACCGAGCCGGCGGTGACCTGGCTTCACCGTCGCCGCGGTCACCGAAAGAGCGAGCGGCAGGGTGTAGAGCTCTGGAAACGCGGATCCGGGGACCGTCCGCATGCTGCCTCTCCACGACGACTCAGAAGCTGCGCCGTATATCCGTCTGGAGACCCTGCAAGAGACCCGTACGGCAGTGCTAGACTCGCCCCGAATGCGCCGATCGGTGGCGTCGTGTGGCTACGAACAGATGGGGAAACCATGGTGAGCATGTACCGGCAGACGCACAGGATCGGAAAAGTCTCGAGGAAGATTCAATCGGCGTTTGGTTGCGGCCTATCGGTGCTGGTTGTTGCTGGTGGTTTCATGGCTGGCGCTGCGGGGCTTCCGGCATTGGCGTCGGCAATGCCGCTCGCCCTCGACGTTCCCAACAACGGCGCCGCGCCGATGGTCGCATACGATCCGGTGAGCAAGGTCACCTACATCGCCTGGGAAGACCCGCAGGACACCACCTACGGCACGATCGACTTGTGCGTCCTGCCGTCAGCCGCAACCAGCTGCTTGGGCCCGGTCGGCGGCAGCACGCCCGGCCCAATCGCGCTCACCATCACCAAAACACAGAACCCGGCCGTCACCACCCTCAGCCCCGGGGGGCTCACCATCCTCCCGAACGGAGATGTGGTCGTGACCGGCCAGGAGGTCTATGGGGGGAGCTTCGCCTGGGAGTCGCCGGGCGACGGCTCGGCCTTTCTGACCACTGGCCAGGGGTTAGAGAACGACGCCAAAGTCATCAGCCCCGTCTCCCTCTACCGCACCCCGGAGAACCTCGTCGCACTGAGCGACAACGACATCGGCCTCCTCGACGATTACGACAGATTTTTCAGCGACTCCCCGTTCGCCGGGCCCGAATACCCGACGACGCTTCCCAACTCGAACACCAACCCGCCGCCGCCGGGCGGGGACTCGGTCGTGTATCCGGGCAAGGCGTACGGCTCGAACGGACCGGACGTCGCCGCCGAGCCGCTGCCGGCCCCAGCCGTGACGGGGAGCGACATCGTCGTCGGCGTCGGCGACAACTTCGGCGGGCCGAACGTGCAACTGTCTGACTGCGTCAACGGCGACAATGTCGGCACCGGCTACGGCGTCGACGTCGGCAAGGTGGGCGCCTCGAGCGCCGCCGGATACCTGAACGCGCAGAACTCCGGCGGCGACAGCATTCCGGCCTACACCGGCCTCGCCTGCAACGCGGAAACTCCGGTCCTCGCCAGCCCCGACGGTGGCACTCAAGGGATCGGCGTGCTCGAGAACGAAGGAAACGGCCTCGACGGCGGCACGGAATACAGCCTGGACTACCGCCCGTTCCAGCTCAACTCGAAAGCCACCGGCGGCAGCTTCGGCAGCCCCGTCCTCGTCGCCAATCTGACGGGCGGCGCCGGGGACACCGACGTCGTCGACGACAGCACCGATGGCGTCTACGCGATGTGGTGGTCCGACGGCCTCTTCGTCAACTACAGCGCGGACGGGGGAGCCAATTGGGGCGTGCCGGCCGAGATTCCCGAACCAGCCACCGGCGAGATCGACCACCCGGTGATCACCGCGCTCGGCGGCGGCGAGTTCCTGCTCTCCTATGACAACAGCACCGGCTCGGGGACCCAGACGTTCGTCGAAGCGCTCAGCTATCAGGCGCTCGAGCAGGCGCCGACCGCGATCTCCACGATCCAGAGGTCGGGGACGGAACAGGGCTCCGAACTAACGATCGCGGCCGGCACGATTGGCGAGAGCGACACGGCGACGATCACGGGCCTGAACGCGAGCATCGCGACCGGCACGGTCGACTTCGCCCTGTATTCCAATTCGTCGTGCTCCGGTACGCCGACGTTCTCCGGCTCGGCCACCGCCGTCGGTGGCACCGCGGCGATTGCCGATGACGGGAGCCCCGGGCTCCCGCCCGGGAAGTACTACTGGATTGCCGCTTACGCCGGTAACCAGTACAACGGCGCATCAGCCAGCGTGTGCGGCTCAGAGGTGCTGAACGTCGGCCCCGCCGTCATCACGGGGCCAGCCGCGCCGAGCAGCGGCTACACGATCCAGAGCATTACCAGCAACTCTAACGGCACAGTCACGATCACCTTCGTCCCGAACCAATCGGGGGAGGCCGTCGTGGTGGTAACTGTGCCGACTGCATCGATCGCCAGCGCCTCGGCTGTGGCAGCAAAGTCCAAGAAATGCAAACACGGTCAGATCAAGCTCAAAGGCAAGTGCGTTGCTGCGACGACCACAGCCGGTAAGACATCCGGCAAAGGAACGGCGGGCGTTCCGCTGAAGCTGACAGTCAACCTGTCCAGCAAGATCAAGGCACTGCTGAAGAAAGGCAAGACCGTCCATCTGACCGCGACCCTGACCTACACCTCGGCGCTTGGCGGCAAGGCCACAGTGCACACCTACAGCGTGACCGTCAAGGGTCACAAGCCCAAGAAAAAGAAGTAGTAGTGCGCGGCGGATGTCGCGTTCAGTTCAAGACGAACCGCACGCGACATCCCGCCGCCGCTACAAAGACGATCACGATCACCACCCCAAAGACAAAGAAACACAAAAAGTAGAGCTCGTCTGGCGCTGGTCGATGGCCGACCGGCTGCCCGCGATGTCGATCACCCTCTGCCAGCGAGATCACGGCGCACACGATGAGCAGCTCTCGCGCTGCCATCGAGGTCAGCTCGCTCCCGTCACGTACTCACCGCACCATGCGCGCGAGTCCTCGGCGCAACGGCGAACCATCCCAAGCCGCTATTAGCTTTAGCGCAAATGAGCCAGCTAGCGCCATTTGAGCCCCTGATCGAGTTCGAACTGCTGAGTAAGTACATGGCGGCGCGCTGCGCGGCATGGCGAAGCGCCGGTCATCTCTCATGGGTCATGCACGCCTCGGTGCAGGCGGGCGAGCGCTCTCCACTGCTTGCCGCCGAGTGGGCGCAGAACCAGACGATCGGTCATCGCGCCCGGATCATGCGCACGCTCAACCTCACGAGCGACGAGCAGACGCTCGAGGCGCTCGAGGCGGACCTCTCCCCCTTCTCCTCTGTGGCGATCAACATGTCGGGTTCACTGGAGCAATCACTCGAGCGCGTCGTTCAAACGATCGGCGTGGACCCCGTGTTCGTGCTGCTCGATCCGCTCCGCGACGGCGGTGTGAAACTCGACTCGCTCGCGCGCCTGTTGTCTCGGCGCGGACGCCAAACTGAGATGCTCGCGCACCTCGACCGCGACTCGCTCAGAGAGCTACGCGAAACGCGCACCCGCGAGCACATCGATGAGGTGATCGGCAGTTCGCTGTGGCGCTCCCTGTGCGAGGACTCGAGCCCGGAGCGGAGCCTGGCCCGCGTCTCGGCGCTCTACCGGGCATCCCTGCAGCGGTGCGGCTATGCCTTCGCCCGCGAGATCCCCCTACGCGGCGACTGCGACCAGCAGGCAGCCTCACGACTCGTGTTCGCCAGTCGCTCCCGGCTCAGCGTGGCATCGATGAGCGACCTCGTCTGCCGCTATCGCCGCGCGCACGACGATCCCCCCAAAAGGGATATCAGCGAGCTCTCCGCCCGCGTCTACGAGCTCGGCGGCCGGCTGGGAAGCGCGAGTACCGATCGGCTCATCCAGGGCCTCTGCCCACAGCTGTTCGGGGAGTTTCAGAACACCGACTATCGCAAGGCTATTCGCGGTCTCGTGCAACGTGGCGCAATCGCCCGCTCAAACCACGACGGCAGCGACGACGCAGAGGCGCTGACTTTCAACGGGGCTCCGCAGATGGCGTTGTTTGACAGCACTCCGCTTCTCGCCAGCGCCGCTGGCGACTGATCGACCACGGTCACGCGCGTTCTCGCGCGGACCCTCACACGTTCACGCTCGAAAGCAGCGCATCCCAATCGACCGCCAGCACGTCGTCCTCGCCGTTGACGACGTTCTCGAGCGGCTCGAGAACCTCTGCGAGGATGCTGACGCTCTGCACCGGGTGACCCTCGATGGTCTCCCATTCGCGCCAATCCAGCCTGCCCTCGACCATCACCGGGTGACCCTTGTGAGCGCGATCGCTGATCGACCGTGCCTCGGCTCCGTAAACCTTGACGTCGAAGTAGTTGACCTTGTCTGTGCAGCGATCCGGTGCGACGCTGTGATCGGTCGTGTTGCAGGCAACCCGCAGGTTGCAGACGACTTCGCCTCCCGGCAGCGTGTGCAGCTGGGGATCGCGTGTGAGGTTCCCGCTCACGAGAACGCGGTTGATGTTGATGGCGTACACGAGCTGCTCCTGTCGATAAGGGGACAAAGGTATCTGAGGGCCGCCGGACCCTGTCAGAGCACCGGCAGCGGGAGGAACTTGGCTTTGCTTGTGCGGTTGTTTATCTATCTACTTCTCCGACGGACAAGCGCCCACCGAGACGCCCGCGGCCCCGTGCACAGCGATCTCCCGCCAGACGCATACGATGCACCGATGCGATCATGGCGAGGACCGATCCGCCACAGGCAGGCCGCGTGAAGCTCTGTCTCAGAGACCGCGTTCTGGAGCTCGAGGCAGGCAGGGCGCTGATCATGGGAATCGTCAACATCGGCGATGACTCGGTCGCCGATGGCACGCACCTGCAGAGCCTCGATGAGCAGTTGCGATTCGCCTCGGCCCAGATCGCCGCCGGCGCACAGATAATCGACATCGGCGTGCAGTCGGGCAGGACCGACACCGCCGAGATATCGCAGGCACGCGAGCTCGAGCGGCTCGAGCCGCTGGTCAGTGAGCTCGCCGCGAAAGGCGTACTGGTGTCGGTCGACACCTGGCGTCCGCGAGTCGCGGCCGGTGCGGTGGCGGCGGGCGCCTGTCTGATCAACGACACGAGCGGTCTCGCCGACACCGCGCTGGCTGAAGTCGCGGCCGAAAGCGGTGCGGGCCTCGTGCTGATGCACACCCGTGCAAAACCGAAGCAGAAGCGTTTTCCACAGTACACAGACCCAACGATCGACGTGCTCGAGTTCCTGGGCGAGCGGATCGAGCTCGCGATCAGCCTGGGGGTCGCTTCAGAGCAGCTGATCGTCGATCCCGGACCGGACTTTGCCAAGACTCCGAGCCAGACGATCGAAGTGCTGAGAAGGCTCTCCGAGCTGACATCGCTCGAGCGCCCGATCCTGCTGGCGGTGTCACGCAAGTACTTCATCGGCATGCTCTCCGGCAAAGCGCCCGAGGACCGGCTCGCGGGAACGCTTGCCGCCATCGGCCATGGTCTGGACTGTGGCGCGAGCATCGTGCGGGTTCACGACGTGGCGGCCACCGCCGAGTTTCTGCTGGTGGGAGCTGCACTCAGAGACGTGGGCCCGGTGCACTTCAAGGGCCAGATGAGCGACGAGCGATTGAAGTGGATCGCCTCCAAGCGCCCGTCACGGCGGCTGTCGGACACCTGAGAGAGCACTCGTGGGAGACGCCTGAAGGCGTCTCCCACGTAGCGCACCGGGACTGTGTCCTACCTAGAAGAGCAGATCGTCGGAATCGCCCGCAACAGAAGCGCCGACCATCTCCGGCTTGTCCTCGATCGCGAGGTCTCCAAGATCATCGTCACCGGCGAGCTCGACGCTGTCGAAGTCCTCGTCGCTGACAGATGTGCTGGTCACGAGCTCCATGTCCTCGACTGCGAGCCCGGCGCTTGTGAGCTCCTCGCCCTCGACGCCCTCACCACCAGAGCGCTGGGATGGGCTGCTGAGGAACTGAACCTCATTGGCGACGATCCCGACCGTCTGACGCCTCTGCTGGTCGGGTGTTTCCCACTCGCGCCACTCCAGGCGACCGTCGACGGCGACGGCACGCCCCTTGCGCAGGTAGCGGTGGACATTCTCGCTCTGAGGGCCGAACACCCTGACGCTGAAATAGTTCGGCCTGGCCTCATAGCCACCCTCGGTGTTGCGTCGGCGCCCGTTGCACGCCAATCGCATCTGACACACGTTGTCCCCGGATGGCAGTGAGTGCAACTCCGGATCCGCGGTCAGATGACCTACCAAGGTGACACGGTTGATACTGGTTTGCGACATGGGTGTCTTCTCCCTTCGTGAATTTGATGCCTCCCAGCAAGCTAGATGCCGCTTGGGACGGTTCACTGGCGTCGGCAGCCGACCCCGACCAGGGCCTCTACGAGGCCCAAAATCGGCCCTTAAACGCAAAAAGGCCCGCATGGCCCACTTCGAATGAGCTCGCGGAAGTCAACGGCCTGCAACGTGCAGCCGTTAAACGCGAAAAGACACACAGGGCACACCAGCGAAGGCGATCAACGCCCCACGGCAACGGTGATTCAGAGTCACCTGGACCCTGAATCACCGAGCCGTCCCTCTCCGGCCGCATCACCCCGTAGTCAGGCAGCCTGCGCGTAGTGCAAGCTGGCGATCTGCTGAGGCGAGAGCAGACGCACCATCATCGCGCGCTCTCGTGTCGAGCGACCCGGGATCGAGACCATCGCCTGTCCGCGTGTCAGGCTCTGAATCTCATCCGGGGTAACCCGGAACCTTTCATCCAGAGTCTTTGTGACTCCGTGATCGGTGTGGCTTTCCCTGAAGAACTCCTCCTTGCCGCCAACTTCAGCGACATCGAGAGCAGACTCCGGATCGGGCTGAGCCAGCGCTATCAGCGCGCTCATGTTGTTCGTCAAACGTCCCCGCTGACCCTCGTACTTGTCCATGTCGGTATGAAAGGTCTGCGTGGCGATTACGATGCTCACGTTGGCCGAGCGCGCCCGCTCGAATACCCGTGAGACATCGGCATCGAGCGCTCCGAACTCGTCGATGGCGATCATCACCGGCCGGGGTGACTTTCCTTCACGGACTTCTTTCTGGAGATGACCGGCCATTGCGTTGACGTCGTGCACGATCGCGCCGCCCAGCGTGGCTGATTCCAGAGGCCTGTTGTCAGAGTCCAGGCGGATGTAGACGATGTGTCCGGCGCGGGCCGCACTGAGCAAGTCAAAGGACTCGCCGTCGGTCTCTCGTGTGTCGAGCCAGCGTCCGAAGTCGCCCTGGGCCAGGCGCGCCAAACGTTTGCGCGTGCTGCCCAAATCCGCTTCTTCCTTCGGGCTCATCGATTTCAGTTCATTTTTCACTTCTTTCCAGTACTCCGCGCTGTACTCACTGTCCTCGGGACGCTCGTATTTCTCGAGTGTTCCCCGCAGCTTGCTGGGCTCCATGTAGCGGACGATCGAGCGGAGAGTTATCTCGATCCCGCAGGCCTGCATGACGCGGATCACGTGAGGCAGATACCACCTTGCGAGATCGAGATAGTACGGATGTGTACGGGGGGGCTCACCACATAGAAGCTTGTCCGATATTTCCGTGGGCGTACCCTTGCAGTAGGGGTTGTAGACAGAGGGTCCGTAGGGCGTCCAGACGATGAGCCGCTTGTTCATGAGTTTGGCCAAACGCTCGAGCGCTGTGGACATGGCTGGGTCTCCCTTGGGGTCCACCACGATCAGCCCGGCGTCCACCATGACGGGGGCCTGAAACAGGCCCGTGAGTGTGACCGTCTTACCGAAGCCGGCGGCGCCGACTACCACGTACCGACTTCCTTCTGTCAAGTTGAAGGGAACCCTGACATCACCATCGGCGGCGCGCCCGATGTGAAGCCCTGCATTTGTGATGTGCATAGTCCCGCGCCCGCGCCCCGAGCCGGATCCCTTCAGAGCCAGCACGCCGCAAACGGCGAGCCTTGTCCAAGTTGAGGACGATTTCCTCGAGGACATGATCCTCTCCTTTCGATGGACCGCCGGATGACGGTCGATTAACAAAAAAACGGCGAACCGTTTGGCTCGCCGTTTTGCTCTGCATGGGAGACAGAGCGACTACATGTGTTCCTTGTTTCGCCGGCCTGTCACGAGACCGGAAGATCCCGTAATTTGGCGGGAATCGGAAGACTCAGGTCAGGCGATAGCCCACGCCCCAGACGTTTACCACCCAATGACCGCCGAGCACGTTCAGCTTGCGGCGCAGACGACAGGCGTGGCTGTCCACGGTGCGCGTCGCGCCGAGGCTCTGAAAGCCCCAGACTGTGCGCAGGAGCTCGGTCTTGGTGAAGACCCGCTGCGGCTCTGCGGCGAGGTGCACGAGCAGCTCATACTCGCGGCGGCACAGCTCGACCGACTGCCCGGCGACGCTCACGGCGTGTGAGGAGGTGTCGATCTCCAGCGCGCCGATGCACAGAAGACGTGGGGCCGACTCGCCGTAGGTTCGGCGCAGCAGTGCCTGCAGCCGGGCGCGCAACTCGGCGTAGCTGGCGGGGCGAGCCATGAAGTCATCGGCGCCGCTGGAGAACGCACGAGCCAGATCGAGCTCCTCGGCACGGATGCTGACCATGATCACCGGGGTGCTGGCGTCCCACGGCGAGTCATCGGCCGGCGAGTCGCGGATCTCCCCGAGCACGTCCAGCGCGCCGCGCGGCGAGCCCAGATCACCGAGCACGATCGCCTTCGGCGGACCCTGGCAGGCCAGCGCCCGGGCATGCGCGGCGCTTTGCGCCAGCAGCGAGAGGTAACCGTCCATCCGCAGTTGATCGACGAGCGTCTGCCCGACGTCCGCGTCCCTGTCTATGACCAATATCGTCTCCGCGACGGGGGCGGGCTGGCGATCCTCGAGGAGTGACAGGCTGCTCATCCGAGCTCTACCTCCCGCGGGCTGATCCCCAGGCCACGACGCGCGATCAACGCCAGCACCTCGCTGTGAACCCAGGGAGTCGGATGCGCCTCACCGCCCTCCGGCGCCAGCCCCAGGCGTCGCGACAGCCAACTCGTCTCACCGCTGACGTTGCCGCGTGAGTCGTACTTCACGCGACCGCAGCGCATTGCGATCTCACTCATCGAGAGGTGCTTGGACTCCGCCGTCGCGAGAACCGCTTCACGCAGGCCGCGGTTGAGCACGATCCGGCTGGCGCAGACACGCTCGAGCTCACCGCGCAGCACCGACACCGAGATCTTCGGGTCGCGCTTGTAGAGCGCCAGCACACCGTGGGTCAGGCAGCGCACCGGCTCGTAGCTCTCGAGTGCCGCGATCACGTCCCGTGCGCTGATCACCCGCACCGGGCCAGCCTGACCATCCGGTGGATACTGCTGCCAGCGCATCTCCGGAATCGACATCCGCGCCGGCACGAGCTCCAGGCGATAGAAGCGCGAATGGCGGTCCATCAGAGGGTCGCTCTGCGTTGGCTCTCCCTCCTCTGCCACGACAGGCGCCTCGGTCGTATACAGGCTGTCATCGGTGATGTAGGGAACGAGATCCAGATCCTCCGTCGTGACGCTCCGACACCACCGGCCACCCCGGTCGGCCAGGTACTGCTCGCAGATGATCCGTGCGTTCTCGGTCGGCTCATCGCTTGCCAGGTGAGCCACCAGGCGCCTGTCGCCAAGCGTCAGCGAGTCGCGATCGACCACCAGCACGCTGCCCCCAGCGCCGGCTCGGGAGACGATCTCGTGAGTACGGCCGACACGATCGGTGTAGTGGCCGAGCACGTTGCGCGAACTGTTCTGAGAGGCGTGATCGGAGAACGCGGGCAGGCGCTTCTCGCGACGTTGAGGAGTACGGGTGGTGCTGGAGAGCGGAGGTGATGCGGTGGCGGTCATGACTGATCTCCTAACGAGCCGGACGGCTGTGATGACGAATAGACGCGTCTTTTAGGAGCCACCAGCGACGGCGTCAAACAGCCGAAAGACACACAGAAGCGAGGTGCCCGACTTTCCGAGAACCCCTTTAGGGGGTCTCGGAGTAACCCATCACGGTGTCTGGCAATCAGTCGAAGTGGGCGCGAAATCGCTCATCGCCAACGCCCAGTTCCGAGCCACAAAGAGCCCACTCACAGACAAGCACGCCCGCCGGACGTACCTGCCTGTGAGTGCACCGAGATGCAGCTGCATCTCATGTGTTGACCCGTGCAGTTCGCGTTCCCAGAGCCAAACTGCATGCCGCCAGCGACTCCTCGTCACTGAGCGGCTCCTGCTCTTTGCTGCCAGGCGGAAGCTTCATCACTTCCACCTCATCGGTGTCCGCGACGAGCTCGCTCGCCAGCTCGAGCAGGGGTTGATGGCCAATGTAGAAACGGACCTTGGGCACCTGCTCCGCTTTCCGCCATCTGCTCACGATGGTCTTCACCCCGGCGCGCTGGATGTGGGCGGGGATGATCACCACAGCCATCGCTATCTTGTGCGGAGCGCTGGGACTCACCACCAGCAGCGCCGGCTGCCGGCAATAGCCCAGCCCTTCGCCGGGCATCGCCACCTCGAGCATCTTGGAGCCGTTGAACATACAGTCCCCGCGCAGCTCCCAGCGGCTCTTGACTCTGTGAAGCGGGAACTCGCGCGCCAACTCCGCGGCAATCCGTGAAGTCCGGCACAGCGCCGCGCTACCGTAATAGTGCGGATCGTCTGTGTAGTCGATCTCATAGACCCCGAGATCGCGCCCGACCGCGTTGCGTCCCTCTTCAGTGGCATAGAACATCGACCCCTCGGCCCGCAGGATGTCCGAGTGATACAGCCAGCCGGCACCGTGAGCCATCTTCAGCAGCTCCACCGCCGAAGCCCGCTCACCGGGATCGAGCCATCGTTCCAGCGCGTTGGGAGTGGCGACTCCGTTGAGCGTCACCCACTGCACCATGTTCAACAGCTCGAACCTCAGCCGCTCGGGATGCTCGCTCGACGCCAGCGCCGCCTTGTAGAGCTCCTCGCTGCCCGGCAGTGGCTGAGGCACATAGAACGGAGCGCGCCGCCTGGCCGGAACCACCGCCTCGGGCAGGGGGACGATCGTGAAAGCAGTGATCGTCTCCCGCTCGAGATTTCCGGCGGCGACTTCCCGCTGCACCCTGCTCAGCGACTCCGCGAGCGAGCGTTTGACTTTATCGCGCACCAGCGACGAGACGTGGTAGACGACTTCATCGATGCTCTCGCACCCCAGGTAGGCCCAGAAGATCGCCAACAGCCACTCGGACGACTTCCCCGTCAGCTCGATCTCGTACGCCTTGACCTCGACACGCTCGGAGCCGCGGAATCGCCTGATGTGCACCAGGTCCGGGCGCCTGAGGAACTTTTTGTCTTCCACCTCGAACCCCGGGCTGGCAAAGCGGTCTGCCGCCGACTTGCCGTTGTTGTATGAGAGGTGCTCACGCTCACCCCAGAGCTCCCAGTGAAGGCCGTGCTTGCCACGTGGACCGAACTCTTCTTCGAGCGTTATCGCCATATCCAGGCAGGCACGCAGGTGACCCTCGTCACGACTGGCCAGCGGCAACTCCGACAGCTCGCCGCGCTTGACGAGATCGAGTCCCTGCTGAGTCGCGATGTACAGCAGCGGTTCGAAGTTCATCGCTCCACCCAGCCTCAGCAAGCCCTTTTTGCGAGCCTCGTCGAGGATGTGAAAGGTCTGGATCTTGCTGAGCTTGAACCTGCGCGTCATGTGATCGGTGGTCGCGCCTCCGTGCCTTGCGATCCAGTTGAGCATCACACGGCTGCTGCCCTCGCTGGTCAGGCTGAGACCACCCGCTATCTCCATCTCGCCCCTGCGCTTTGTGAACAGGAGCCCTTCGCTAGCGGCGTATTTGAGCTCCGCGTCGATCTGGCTCTCCGGCCTGACGGACCATTCATAGAGGTCCCGCATGCTCACTTTGCGCTCGCCGGCGACCATCGTCAGCAACTCGAGGGAGTTCCTGACGAGCGTCAGCCGGTTTTTTGGCGCAGCGTTTTTACTGTTTGATAGTTCTGCCGACATCGTTATCTCCCTTCCTTGTTGGTTGCTGACAGGGGCCGGCAGACGGATGTGAGTATCCGCTTGCCAGCCCCATCGAGCGCTTTCATTTATCGAGCTCCAGGCTCTTGAGCAGGGCCATCACCTCCTCGCCCTCCTCCTCTTCCATGATCCACGGCCATTCGTCGAGCCCGGAGCATTGCTCGCTGAACTGCAGGCGTTGCATCGAGCCCGCGCCGATCCCGGGCCTGCCGGGTTTGGCCCAAAGGACTTCGCTGCCCCAGTCCAGCGGCCCGCGATCTTCGTGCTCCTCGACCAGTCTCTGCAACTCCGAGAACAGCCCTGCACGCCGGATGTTTCTCAACCGCTCCCGGAACAGCTGGGAATTGATCCCGTGGGTAGCGGACCGCAGATCGTCTAGCGGCACCTCGTTTTCGATCATCCAGATCAGCAGGTTCGCGACGAAACGAGTGCTGATCCTGTTTCTGGCCTGATCATTCTCATCGAGCAGCTGATCGACCAACTCGTTGAATGGCCCCCAGACCTGATCGGTGATCGGCTTCAAACCCGGCAACTCGGGCTCGTGACATTCTGAGCGCGTCTTTGACGCCACGGCCCTGATAGCCCGGGCGGCCTCCCGCTCGGTCCTTCTTTTCTCTGCCGCCTGCTTGTCGGCGAGAGCTGCCCTGCGTTTGCTCGCCGCCGCACGCTCACGCTGAACGCGCTCAGAGACCGGCAGTGCCTTGACAACGATCCGTTTGCGATTGTCTCGAGAGCTCACGATGAACTTCAGCATCTCGAGCATCTCGCGGTTGCTATAGATCAGGATTTGTGACATTTTGCGGTCGGCGACACACGCGTCCACCATCTGGCGCAGCTGTGCCTCGGTGCGCATCCCGACCACGATCACGACCGCGACCGGCGAGCTGTCATCTGCGGCTCTCGACACGAGCAGCACGGGCCGGTAGCCCAACTCGGCCGGACCGAGCAGCGGCATCAGCTTGCGCGAGCGTGCCAGGATGCGCGACGTCGTCATGCGACGGCTTGGATAGTGGTTGGCCACCGAAGGCGCCACCCGCAGAGATTCCTTCTCCAGCCAAGCCTGCTCGAAGGTAACAGGATCCTTGGAGATCCTCGTTCCCGTCCGATTGCAACCGGATTCGGTCAGCCACAGCAGCTCGACGCTGTCACACGTGTACCTGGGGTGCTTGAGCAGCTTGTCCTCGAGCGAGCGCTCGACGAGACGCCTCAGCAGATCCTCCTCCAGACCCAGATAGTCCCGCAGCCCCGCAAAGCTGGCGCTGCCGAACTCACCGACGCAGTGCAGAAGAGCCACCTGCATCTTGCGCTCCTCAACACTCATCTCAGACGCCGGGAGCACCGACCGCGGCGAAAGGCCCGCGATCGTGACCGCATCGCCACCATCAGGAATCACGTATATCGAGACCCTGTCACTCGCATCCAGCTCACGAACGACCTTCAGCAGCACCGGCAACTCGCTCGGCGTCGTGTAACAACGCAGATGGCCCACCTCCTCGCCTTTGCTCACGAGGCGACAGATCGATTCCACGCGCACACGCTCCTGCGAGCCGTCGAAGACTTCGATCGCCGTCGCCTGCGTCTGCTTCCCCTCGCGCGGATCCAGTACCGCCATCGGGCAGTAACGCGGTCCGGTCACGTTGGGCTGAAACCGATACCGCTGTCCAACACGGCCCTGGCGCCGTATCCCCCATACGCTCAGCAGCTCGCACTCCCGGTAAGCCTGCTCTGAGCGCATCAGCAAAGCGAGCGCCGCGCCGACCGATGCCAGCAGGCGTCCCCGCGTGCCGCCGCGGTCCAAAAGCGAGCCATCGCGGTCCTCGGCGAGACCTGCGTTCCAGCCCGGGAAACCCGCCGTGACCATCCCCGCGTCGGTGATCACATACAACTCGGGCTCACCGTAGGCGCCACTGTCGAGCTCCACCAGTCCCGCTTTTTTCCACCGCTCCAATAGCGCCAGAATCCTCTCCTCAGAGAACGTCAGATCGTTCCGTGCGCCGGTTGCTCGCACCTCGTCCACGTTCTCGCGAGCGGGACCGAAAAGCGTCAGCAGATCATCCAAATGGGCGCCAAAGTTGGCGATCTGGCGGAGAATCTCGAGCTCGAGCTTGACATCAGGCGCCATCGAGCGCTCGCGTGGTTGCCCGGCGAGCACGAGATCCGGATTGCAGTCAGGGCTCGTGGAGGGATCCGCCTGCGCTTCATCGCGATCGGCGATGCAGTCCAGCGACACTCCCTCCAACTCCTCTGTGCCTTGCGCGAAATTCTCGGTCCATGATTCATCTTCATGTCGCTGTGACATGGTTCACCTCCTCCAATCGCGTTAAAAGACGCGAGGCCGGCAGACGCGCTCGTACTGAGACACATCGCCGGCCCCGCCTTTACTTGCTAGGTGTTACTTTGCTGCCTGGTGTTTGCGCCACTTATGCGCAGACCTCAGTCGATCGCCTTGGCGGCGTCCGCTGCACAGACCTCCTCATCCGTCGTGATGTTCTTGACGTAGGTGACACGAGCCGGCTGCCCAGCCTCACTCGCGGTGTCGTCGACCTCGACTTCCACCCGATCCTTTCTGTACACGATCGCTTCGACACCGAGGGCCACGTAGTCCTCGGCCACGAAGGTGCTCTTCGGGTCCTCCGACGTCCGCAGCGAGAACTCGATGCTGTACCTACCTCCCGGCAGGCGAACCAGATCGCCGACTGCGACGACCTCGCCAGAAATCCTGCCGGCCGACTGCTCGGTCCCAGGAACCTGGCTCGTGATGTCGGTACTCGTGGTTGCTGTCATCTTCATACCTCCTGTAGTTGCTGTACAAGTTTCAGGCGAGCGGCGCCAGAGCCGAACACTGCGCTCCCGCGCCACTCACCTGCACTGCGTGTCACCTCTCCAGGGCATGACCCCGTCCATCACCTCTCCGGGTCATCACCCCCTTTGCATCACCTCTCCAGGCCATGACCCCGTCCATCACCTCTCCGGGTCATCACCCCCTTTGCATCACCTCTCCAGGCCATGACCCCCATCCATCACCTCTCCGGGTCATCACCCCCTTTGCATCACCTCTCCAGGCCATGACCCCGTCCATCACCTCTCCGGGTCATCACCCCCCTGCGTCATGTCACCTCCTTTCGCTCGCCCCGAGGCCATTGGGGTCTCGCTCACCCCTCAGAGCGAGACCCCGCCGCGCCGCGGTTACTTGCGAGTCGCTGCCCGCTTGCCGGCTGCGCGGACGGTCCGCGGACGGCCGCTCGAGGTGTGGGCACGGGGAGTCGTCCGCTTGCGCGCCGACGCTTTCCCGATCAATGCCCTGCGGGATGGGAACTGGGTCCCCTCCATCGGCAGGATCGTGATCGCGTCAGCCACGCCGAGCTCGGGCATGTGCTCCGAAATGACCTCCACACGGCTGAAGACGGCCAGAATGGCCCTTCTCCTGGCCGTGACATAGGTCACCTCCACATCATCGGTTTCGCTCCATCCGATGATGATCGGGTCTCCCTCCTTCGGCGACTTGTCCGAGCGCTCGTACTCGAAGGCCCTCGGCTTGCGACCCTCGCGGAACAGCACGAGGTCCGGGTGATGCTCGGTCACCGAGGTTCCGAGAGCGAGGTCCGTCTCCCGCACGAGCAGATCGTGCAGTCGCTCGCAGACCACGAGGCCATCGCCTGTACCGCACAGGACGATCGCCATATCGGCGCATCCCTCGAGGTGTGGCAGTGCCCTTTCGGCCTTGAGCGTCGTCTGGAACCAGCTCCTCGGAACCGCGCTCAGGTCCACGTATCCGACGTTCGGCACGTGAATCCCGCCGATTGCCTTCAGGCTTTCCGGCCCGAGCCAATAACGCGGCTTGTATCCGTCGATCTGCTTCTTCTGCAGCATGTCCGTTGCCAGCAGAGAGGCTAGATTTCCGCCCAGGCTCTGCCCGTCGATGCCGGTGGCTTCGGCGATCTGCCTGCTGGTGGAAGGACCACAGGACATGATCGCCCTGACGATATCCTCCCCATCCAGACTGAGTGTGTAATTGCTCGTTTGCACTTTTATTCTCCTATGTTGTGGGCGAACCGGGGTTAGCGGGTCGCGCTTTGTGGGGAGACCTTTTGTCACCCCTTGGGTGTGGCAGAAACAGTGGGTCCGCTCCGGCCGGAGCATTCCCACTGTTTCTTTCCAGCTCACTTCACCTACTGGTCCTACCGGTGTTACTGTTACTACCTGCGTGCTGCTTGCGAAAGCGGTGAGGCACAGGCCCCGACCGCCTACGACTCGTCCGCGGCGTCCTCAGACGGGCCCTCCTCAACACCCTGCGCGAACCCAGCTGGCTTCTCCTCGTCCTGCCCGCCGGACGGCATCACAGGTGCGATGGCCGATCCTCCGGACCCAGCCGCGCGCTTGTAGACGTCGTAGGTCTCGAGCAGGAACTCCTCCTCGCCCCTGACCCCTTCGCCGACGATCCGATCTCCGACACCGGCGATCTTGCTGATCTCCTTTGCCAGAGCACCGGTGAGCTGCACCTCGGTCACCTCTTTGGGGCGCTCGCACACCTGCAGCGCGATCGAGACTTCCTCGACCAACGGCTTGCTCTGCTCGTCGACTTCCGCGAGGGTGTCGAGCAGTGACTGCCAGCTGGTCTGCTCGAGCTTGCGCTTCTGGCCTTTGTGCTCGATGTACAGCGCCAGCGCTTCGGTAGCCGCGTCGGCACGGTCGTCGTTGTAGTCGTTGAGGTTGTCCGGCCGGACGACTCGGCCAACGCTCACGATCTCGCCTTCGAGCCTGTCCAGACCAGTCGCGTTGCTGTCACTGTTTAGTGTTGCTGACATGGTGATATCCACCTATCTTTCTGTGATTGTTTTTTGAGATGTGCGACAGCCGCGATAGCTGCCACATCGATGTCCAGCAGCGCTTTCGCTACGGGACAGCCCGGCTCGGTGAGCACGGGCGACTGCTGCTGGCCGGTGAGAGAAACCCGGCCGGCTGGCGCGGGCGGTCCGCGACCGCGGCACGCCAGCCGGTTGGCCACAATCAATCGCGGCCTCCTTTCAGATGTGAACGGCCAGCCGGCCGCTAGGGTGCCTCTGGGCTCTCACCAGAGGTGACTGAGCCCTGCTTGGGCTCCTCTCCGAGCTTCTTGTAAAGCTCGGCGAACTTCTCGCGATACTCGGCGAACTCCTCGAACTGGTAGTGCCACCACATGACCGCGACACCTACCAGGATTGCGATGAACAGAAGCACCGAGCTCATGTACACCAACACGTAGAGCGCCAGGGCGCTCACGCCAATCCTCACCCACCAGATGGCGAGCGCGGCACGGATGCCGAAGTCACTCGTGGCGCCCATGTCCTTCAACACGAGGAAGCCCACGGCCACCGCGGTGCCTATTACCCCCGTCACAGAAGCCGTCTGCGACAGGTGCATCGAAGGGACGAGCACGAGTCCGGCAATCGCCATCACCACCACCCACGTCCAAGCGGCGCGAGTGTTACGCACCACCAGTACGAAGATGGCAGCCAGAGTGAACCCGAGGACGCAACCCCCGATGTCCGCGCTGAGTGTCGCGAACGCCGAATCGATACCGCTGAATCCAGGCATACGTCAAACCTCCTGATCGTGAGCCACCCAAAGGGCGACCCGTTTGCACGCGACCCCACCGCGGCAGTGGCCGTGAGTACGCAACTCACCACCACCGCCAACAGAAAAGCCCCACCGGATGGCAGGGCCTAGGGCACTTCTAGAGCTGAGCCAGTCGGCCCAGCGTGCGAGCTGTGTAGCTCGCTATTGGGCGGTCGAGCCGCCTGTGTGTACGGATGTATGTATCTCGAGGACTCCTCTAGGAGATCACCAGGATTTTGATCGCCTTCAGGCTGAAGAGCTCTTTGCCGCGGTAGGTACGAGGCTTCAGGACCGCTGTGATCTGCAGGGTCTGCCCGTCCTCTGTCTGCTCGGCGATGTCCCTGAGCTTGCCACGCACCTTGACACAGACGGTCGTGCCCTCCACGTCGATCTTCAGGTCGTACAGGTAATCCTCCTCGTCGCCGATGTTCTTGCGGTCCAGCCCGACCCGCTTACCGACGATTTTCGCCTCGTTGACGAGATCCATCGGCTGACCCGGCTCGACGCGCTCGATGCGCTCGATCGTGAACGGCGAGTCCCATCCGTCGCCCTCTCCGAGTGTTCCACTCAGCACGGCGCGATCGCCCTTGCTGAGAGCCTGCACGAGGCTCTTGTCGCCGATCAGGAACCGGAACTTCGGGACGTACGTCTCACCCGGGGTGCGCTGCGCGATTTCGACCGCGCTCAGGTCGATCCCGGTCTTGTCGCACGGCTGAGTCCCCAACTTGAGGACTGCTCCGCTCACCGTCAGGCTCTTGACGGAGGCAGCTTTTGCTGATGTTTGAGTACTGGGCATTTGTTATCTCTCTTTTCTCCGGCTTGCACCGGTATTTGTTTTGATGTAAATAGCTGTGCTCGGAACATCCGCGCCAGCGTTTGATGGTCGTCTGACTGCTGAAACGACAGCCTCAGCCGACCACCCGACGACCCCGCTGGAGTCGCCCGGTGCTCGCCTGAGAGGCGGTGTGTCTCCTTGCTGGCAGCCGCCTATCGCATCGGTGCGATCTGCCACCACGCCCCGCCGATGCGCGGGCTACTCGAGCATCCAGGCCTGCAAGACCCTGATGTTGTTGCATGGGTACCAGCGTCTGGTCTTCGGGTTCCAGCGGTTTCCCATTTCGAGGTATGCGAGAACCCTGATGTTCTTGCCCTTGGTGACACCCTCGAGCGTCTCCGTGTACATCACTACTTCAGCGACGCTAGGCTCGTGGTACTTCTCTCTGCACAGCAGTACGACTTTGAGCCGCGAGCCAGGCATCTTGCTCGTTCTCAGGACTTCGCCGAGGAGCTCGACCTTGTTCTGATCGAAGCGTGCTTCCTCCTCGAGGTTTGTGGACCGATCTGAGAGAACCGTGTCGACCTCCACTCGCCAGCCATTGCGGCCCTTGTCCTTTGGCGGCTCGTAGTTCTGGATATGAGCGCGGACGAGAACCGGCTGACGATTTGGCAGCCACAGGAGCTCCCGGGCGCCATCGCCGACCACACAGAGGTCTGGATGGCTGAACATCATGGCGTTGTGTTCGCAATCCAGCGTCACGAAACCGCCCCAATCAAGTGGCTTGGTTTTCGCTATTAGGCCGCCGACCTCAACTACGTTGTTTTTTCGAAGAGTACGGTCAGTGAATTTCATTTCGCTGGCCTCCTTTCTCGATTTCGTTGTACGTGATGGATCAACCGCGGTCCGCTTGCCAGGCGCGCGGTTGGGTTTCGGACTGCGGAGTGAGCCTCCGGCCGCTCTCAGCAGGAAGTGCTGAGAACGGCCGGCGGCAGGAGCACCTCGATCGGCCCATGCAGGCCCATCCCGACGGGGCAGACTGCAACCGTTCGGACCCAGGCATCGGGCCGCACGATGAAGCTGTGCCCATAGGGCAGGCTCAGGTGCAGCATCAGCGAATCGGGTGCGACGTCGGGTCTGATCGCGGCTGAGGCGATCAGCTGCTCGTGGGTGTCAACCCAGGAGCGGCTGAGCCACTGACTCAGCTCGCTGTGGCTGCTCACCCTTCGATGCCAGCTGGCTCTTGCGCCCATCAGCCGTTGCGGCACTGACACCTTCACGGGTGGGCTTTCTCCGTTGCCGATCTGGATCGCCACGGTGTCGGCGTCCCGCTCGTGGGGCCTGACAACACAGGCGAGCTCGCGGTCGATCAAGATCTCCAGGCAGAGGCCTGTCACAGAGATCCTGTCGATGCTCACGCGAGCTTCGATCTCATCGCCACACGGCCGGCTCACGCGAGAGCTGCCCAACAGCCGCACGTCCGCGGAGCGGATCTTCGTGTTGTCCCTGAATGACACGGCTCACCTCCCTTCTGGGCCGATTCGTGCCGTGCCACGCCGAGCGGACCGGTGAGCGACGGATGCGGTTGGGATCACAGAAGATCGACCGCGGAACGTAGACCCGCGCCTGGCTGCCGATGAGCCTCACGTAGACTCCGTCCCAACCGTCCCGACAGGCGCTGATGACGACTTCCCGGCCGCATCCCGACTGCACCTTGAAGAGAGGCGCCCGGGTAAACGCCAGCTCGTAGAGACCGACCTTCACAGATACGTCCTCGACGTCAACCGCGACCGATGCGATGAGGCACTCGTGCTCGGCCTTTTGGCGATCGTCCATTGCCAGCGCGAATCCAGGCCTGCCATCGTCAGCCGCCAGATCTTGCGCGCTCGGGTAACCGAGCATGCCATCTGCGACCGTCACCTCGATTGTGCTTTGACCGTCACGCTCGCGACTGCACGCCGCGGAGATCCCCGTCGAGCGCTGTCCGTGGGAGGCGATCCTCATCGAGCACCCTCCCTGCCACGTGATCTCCAGGGCCCGCTGGCTCGGCGAGTCGCGATCCTCGATGACCGCTGCCCTGACTCGTTCGCCAGCGACTGTATGCGCCAGGCCGTGGCTCACCGGACACGGAGAGACCCCGCGTCCGGTGAAGACGCGGCGAAGCGCCTGCCTGATTGGTTGCATCTTCCTGCTCCTTTGGGTTTGCTCACCGGGCGCGAACGCGCGGCGAGGATTTGTTTGGGGTTGCGGGCGAGCGCACAGAGCGCGGCCCGACGGTGCCGTGGCGGCCTGCAGCAACGCGAGGCTCCTCCACGGCACCGGATACAAAAAGAGCCCCGGCCAGAACTGGCGGAGCTCGATGCTTCAGGTGAGTCGCTGCCGATCCGCTGCCGGGTCAGCTCACCTGCCCTTCGTGATCCTCGGGGGGCTGAGGCGACTCGGTGTCGCCCTCGATCTGCGATTCCCGGCACTGCTCCTGCGCGTCTGCCGCCGACGCTTCGTATCGGCGCAGGCGCACCCGGTCGGGGCGTGGGATCTTGCGGGCGCCCGATTCACCTCCGTCGCGATGGATGCGTTGCCGTGACCCACCGCCGGACCCTGCTCGTCTGCGAGTTCTGGACATGATCTTGTCCGCCTTTCTGTGCGCATCTGATGATGAGCACGCTCGAATTGCCGTCCGTGGAGAAACCTCCACAGACGACGACTCACACCGGTGCCGAGTGGAACCGGTGCATGTGTGGATGTCGCGAAGCGTGTCCCTCCGAGAGTTCTGTGAGCGACACGTGCTGCTCGCCGCCTGAAGGAACGACCCGCCTGCCTGTGACTGCAACTGCGCCTGCGTTTCACGCGAGCTAACGCGAGGATGTGGCGGTGTCTCTAGAAGAGCAGACAGACCGCCGCTTCGATGACGCAGCCGGACTCGGAGTGCTCCATTCCCGGTGCGTCGAGAACGTCGTTGAGGGCCGTGATCATCTCGTCGCGACCCTCTCTGCTCAGCTCTCCCTGCAGCAGATCGTTTGCGTTGCTCGGCGACTCCGCTGACTGGGGGTCCGTGAAGGCGCCCCTGAGCACTCTCGACATCCCACGTTCACCGGTGAACTCGTCGATCTCCTCGATCAGCCAGCGGCTGAAGACGATCGTGTCTGGACTCTGGTGCCCATTGGACGTCTCGCCTTGCGGCGCCAACAGCTGGCATCGCAGCGCATGAACGGCCGCCAGCGACTTGACGCTCAGCGACCGTTCACCGTTGGCGATCCCATCGAGCAGTTCGCTGAGCATCTCGACGAACGCCCGAGCTTCATCGGCATCCATGCGGCCGTGGATCACCTGCTCCTGCTCTGAGCCGAGCAGGACGGCTTCGTCGAACGCCTCCAGGCCCTGCTCGTCCTCGAACTGGCCCGCTGGAGGCTCGCAATCCGTTTCGAGCCTCTCCTGCTCCGCCTCGGGATCCGCCTCCACGACGTGCAGGCACGCGTCGGGAAACGCGTAGTAGAGGATCTGCAGGAACCGCGATTCATCATCCCTGGTGAACCCTTCGGTGACCCTTATGACGCCCTCGAGAAGACAGCTCGTCAACTTGAGGACCCGATCGGTTGTGATGCGTGACGCTGTCAGTTCTGCGTCATCGTTGACCGTCGTCTGTTGTGACTCGGCTACTGACTTCATTTGATGCTCCCCTTGTTCGGTGTTGACTGTTGCGTTCTCTCTTCCTTCGCGCGCGCGAGCACGTGACTACCGACAGAGCCGTTGAAGACCATCCGCTGGCGAACGAGGCGCCCGGGTGTTGGATGGTCTGGCTCGAATGCTCACTGGTGATACGGGTGAGCTATGTCTGGAGTGGTGCGAAAAGCCGCTTGGCAAATGGAAAAAGAAGGATTCAAAAGTAGCGCCAGACTGTGACGAAACTGATCAGCGTCACTCCTATATCCACGAGCGGTGCGAGGGCCCGTGCCTGACTGCCGTGCAGTCTGGCTCTGCGGAGCCAGACTGTGTGTGGACGGCATGCAGTCGGGGTCATCGCGCCGCGCGTGGTAACTGCTGAAAACAGGCCCTGGAGGCCGGGTAACTGCGGCGGCGGGTGGGGCGACGGCGCTCGCGCGCAAGCTAAATGCGCGAGCGCCGGCACGCCAAACCGCTGTTCCTCGTGGCTCGGCCCCGAAACGCGGCGGGAGCGAGCCCTGCGTCTTCTGATTGGAGAGCGAGACCTGATTCCTGACCGAGTGAGAGGAGCGGGTGTCGATCTGGTCCTCGGCGCCTCGGGTCGGTCCCCTGGGCGGTGCTATCACAGCGGCACCTCGGCGACCCGACGAGCATTCTCACGCGCTTCGCGAGAGGCAGCGATCTCACAGAGTCGGTTGACTGCCTCTTCGCGAGCGGCCTTCGCCTCGTCGATTTTCTCGCGGCACCCACCGCACACCCAGTTGAGCTCTCGAAAGCGATCCGCTTCACGGATGCATGCGAGCACAAGCGTCTGCTGCTCGCTGCCACATTTTGTGCAGGTCCCGTGACGCCTCTCGGCACCGTTGTCCATTCTGTTCGACATCACTACTTCTCCTTTCCAGCACGCGGCTGGCGTTGAACGACAGATGGCCCGTCCGCGCCTGACGGCACGAACGGGCCCTTTGGTCAAACAAAAAGAGCCCCGCCCGGGTGGGCGAGGCTCCTAGCCAGACTCGGCGATCTCGCCGATCTGAGCGTGTTCTCTCTCGTCGCGGATCTGACTACGATCAGGTTCTCTGGCCACTGAGCACATCCTTCGGAACCCAGATGTGCAGGAACGACTCACAGGCCTCCCGGTCGCCTCCCAGCCGGCGTACTCGCGGCTCGATCGAGAGCACACTGCTGCTGGCGTCGTAGAGCCCGATGACTACCGTTGGCCCATCTGAGCAGAGAACCTGGAGAACCAATGGAAAGCCGCGGCGCACGATGCTGGCCGAGATCCTTCGACCACTCTCGAGCTGTACGTCCGCGTGGCTGGTCAGTGACTGGATATCAACGTCACTGGCATCCTCGCTCAACAGCAGATCGGGATCGCCGAAAACGCCGCACGGTACCCCTATCACGGTCTCCCCTGATTCTCCGGGCTCGCGACGAGATGTGATCACAACACCCTCCAGATCCTCTCGCGGTGTCACGAACAGTTCGGGAATATCCGTGCCCCAGATCCGTAGGGCCATCGTGGTGGGCGAATCGTCATAGAAGCAGACGTGAGCCATCGCGATGTTTCCGTCACCCCACTCTGTCTCGTAGTGATCGGACAGCCCGCGCCTGGCGAGCTCCGTGTAAAACGGGTCCCGCTCCTCGCTACAGCGAGACTCCTCGTCTCGCCGTGTGTCGATCGTGGCGGCTGTGTCCGCGGGCGTCTCGGTACTCAGCTGGTGCCTGAGACGCGCGTGGTGTATGCGTGATTGCATTTCGCTTCTCCTTTCCCAGCAAGATGCTGGATCTATTGATTGTCAGGAGGCCGGCCGCATGTGTGCCCGGCCACTGTCGGCGGGTCCTCAGTCGTGACCGACACGTGTCGGGTCGGCCAGCGACTGGCGACCCAACTCCAGAGAGACCCGTCCAGACCTTCTGGAGAGCCGATCGCCACAGTCGACCGTGGAGCGCTCGTCGATCACCCCCGTGGCAAACCGTTCAGGCTGTCGCCGGAGCAGACCGTCGAGGAGCTCCTCTCGGAGCAGCTCGCGCGCGGGATCGACCGTCTTGGGCCTCTGTACTCGTACCATCAGTGCTCTCATCGGGCGCCGCAGCTCGTCGATGAGAATCCCGATCGGGCTGATCCGCCAGCTGAAGTTCCTGATTACCTTCTTGGCTCCCCTGCGGGTCAGCAGGTAGGAGGCACTGCAGGGATCTGCGGCGGTGATCGGTGCGAGCAGCAGACGAGCCTCGACCGCCCAGCTCAACACCCGCAGCGCCTCTTGGGAGTCGACCCTGTGCATCAGGCTGAGCTCGTTGGCGCTCACCTCACCGTCACTGAGCAGGGCGAAGCCCAGTGCCCGGTGGACGCTCAGCGCGCCCGGACGCGGCCAACTCAGCCACAGAACGGCGTGCAGCCTGCTGACGGTCGACCGTATCTCGATGCTCCGCAGCCGCTTTGAGATCTTGATCAGACTGGCCCTTGCCGGGCTGCTCAGCATGAGAGCCAGGATGTCCTTCGCCTGTGTGAAAACTGGCGCGATGCCGTCTGGCAGGTCGGCCAGATAGCTCCTGAGAGCCACCCCCGCCTCACGTTCCAGGTCATAGCTCAGATCCAGTAGCGCCTCCGGACAGAAGCGAGCGGCCAGGTTGGAGACGATTACCTGCTCGTGGTTGGCTCGCAGGGCGCGGACTATTTGGATGATGTGACGTTCGAGGAATCCCCTCTCGCCCGGCCGCAGGGGTTGAAGTGCGGCGAGCATCCGGCTGGCGATCTCCACCTCACTGCCGCTGAGTACACCGATCGGGGCGAGCAGCCCGAGTGCGATCAGCTGGTCGGTGATGAGTCTTTGAATTGAGCGCATTGCGATGTTCCTTTCTTTCGTTTGGTGTACGGGCACCTTCAGAGGCCGTTTGCCTCACAACCGCTGAGGTGCCGGATTGGCGACGGTGCCGCGATGCGGGACCGATCTTGGTGTTGCTCCGTCGGTTGACGGATGACGCGCGGCGGGGAACGACCCCACACCCCGTGGAGCTGGGTACGTCTCTTCACAGAGACGGCGCGCGCCCGGGCGTTCAGCCGGGTATCTCGAACTCGAGATCCTGAAAGACGCCTGGTCTACTGGCCCATGCCTCGATGCTCTTGCGGAGAAACTTCTTCCTGACCCTCAGGGTCTGAGCAATCTCCCCGAGATGTATCTCCAGACGGTCGGCCATCTTCTTTGGCGGTTCCCCCACGACCTGCAGGCACGTGCCGTCAGAGGTGATCCGCAACCGGTAGATGCGCTTGCCGCGGCGTACCAGCACGCATCTGTCCTCGTTGATGCAGATCAGCCTGATCTGCGTTTTCCCTCGCCGCTCGAGCTCACCGATCTTCACCGGAGCCATGGCGGTCCTCCTTCCCTGGATTGTTGGTTAACGCGCGAGAGGCCCCGCCGCCCGAAGGTGACGAGGCCTCTCTGACTTCTGTGCTGCTGGGGCCGAGCTATCTCGCTTCGAGCAACCTGGCGATCCCTTCGTCGAAGGTTTCCTCGTCGTGCTCCCACTGGCCGCAGATGACGTGCTCACCCAGCCCGAGCAGCGGCTCGACTATTTCCCCATGCCACCGTTTGATGTATGGGGACCACTCGACGAGCACCTCTCCGTCGTCGTCGAAGATCGCGATCGACCCGGGCGCGAACAACGTGTCGCCTTCGGCCACCAGGTCCGACCCGTCTCGCCACGTGAGATAGACAACACTCGAGCCAACGCTGTAGATGACCTCGGCGGTGGCTGTGGCGAGCTTCAGCAACCGCTGCCCGATCAACTCGCGACGCTCCACTGACATCAGCCCCAACGACCCCATCGCCGAGGCGAGGGGCTCATCGTTCAACGTAAGTCCCGGTCCTTCTGATAGGCCCATGGGATCCTTCCCTTCCTAGTTTGTATACGCAGTCCCTGATCAGCAAGACCGGTGGCCCCGGAGCTTGCGAGCGATTGATGTTGTTCTGCCTTTCCTCTGCCGATACGCGTGCGAACCTGAGTCCTCATCCGAACCGCTGTGGCGGTTGCGAGAGAGATCTGAAACGACGAACGAGAGGTGAGCGATGAGACCAGCTCGGCGCGGAAGATCCACGAACGGGGAGAGGGTCTTGCTCTGCTGCTCACCAACGATGCTGGTGGGCTGTGGGGGTGATGCGAAAAGCCGCTTGGCAAATGGAAAAGAAGGATTGCAACGTAGCTCTTGCGCGCGCGAACAGCAAGCGTAGCCGCCACTCGCGCCGCCAGCGCCATCGTCAAAGCGACTCGGTGATGTCGCATTCGAGCTTTCTAGAGCCAAAAAGCGTCGTGCCTCAGGCGCAGTCACCCTCTCCGTGCAACGAGGGGCAACGGCGAAAATCAGCCCGTCGATTGCGGGGTGACTGCACACATCCGGGGGGTGACTGCCGGCGAAGCGGGGTAAAGGCGTGAGCGTTTTCACGACACGCGTGCGGTATGCGTGCGAGGGCGCGGCCGAACGCGGCCTCGCTGCCCGGCGGCACGGCTGAGCTGCTGGATCGGGCTCGTCTCCTCGCCGGCGGGCGGGGGCGGCCGAGCGGTCGATCGATGCTCGTGGCGTCTGGCCGACGGCGGGCATCTCCTCGCTCCCGGTCAGAGCGGCCGGTCCTCTCGGCGGAGGTACAGATGAGGTGCAGTTCCTGAGCGCTTCCGGCACATTGTCGGCGCGCGAATCGATTGAACTGACGCCGGGCGATTGTAGAGTCGCTGGACATGACAACTCGCGAAAAGCTTCATCACTTGATCGAGCAGTTATCGGAGCCCGATGTCGATGAGGCACTGCAATACATCACCTGGCAGCAGGACAACGGCTTCGCCCCGATGCTCTCGCGTCAGCAGTCGAGCCCGGCGCTCGTCAGCGATTCCTCTGAGGCTGGTGGCGATGTGATTTTCCTCGACCAGCTCAAACGCGGTCCGGCCTACGGGTGAGCTGAAAGTCGGCGACCCGTCAGCTGAAGCCGCCCTGCCCGCGCAGAAGGTCGCCGGGGACCTTTGCGAAGGTGATCCCGGGAAGGCTGTCTTGCCCCTGCGAGATGAAAGCCGTGAAGCTCTCCCACAGTGGCAACCCGCCGAGTAGCGCGTCGCACTCCACACAGCCATTCGACCAACTGCTGTGACCAGTGGTGTTGGCAAAGCGCGGGCGCAGGGGACCGGCGCCGACCCCGGCGAGCTCTTCGGGACTGAGTTGGCTGGCGAGAACCTGCAGCATCCCCGCGTCGGCGAACACCACTTGGTCGCCATCCTGGCAGGCGATCACCGCGAGCGTGGCCGTCTTGCACTTCCAGCAACTCGTCGGCATTCCGAGCACCTTCACCACCGGATCGTTGTCGAACGGCCAGATCGGCCGCCACTGCGCAAATGGCGTGAGATCTTCCGAGGCCCGCACATACCAGCAGAAGTTCTCGGGGTCCCACTTGGCTCCGAGCGACTTGACGATCTCCTTTTCCGCGAAGGGCACCTCCAGGTAGGCGCGGCTGAGCCGGTTCTGTCCGGTGCTGCGGTCGAGCTCGTCATCCGGTCGCATCGTGCGATCAAAGCATCCGGCCCCGAGAGAACTGCGAAGACGGCGCCGGACCTTCGCTGCAGTGAGCTGTGAGCGCCATCTCGGTGAGCGGCGTGTCAGCGAGAAGTGAGGGCGTAAGATCGCTCTGTCAGAGAAAGCTGTTTGCGAAAGCCTTCGCCTGCGCGAGGGTTCTGTCTTGCCCGCTTGCCCGGTGCACCCTTGGCCTGGTACCTACTGCTTCCCAAGGGCCTCATTTTCCCCTTCACCGGGTGATACCCTCGATCTATGGCCACGACCAAGAAGCGGATGACCACCGTCAAGCCCACGACGGCTGCCAAAGCAGCGACCACCGCCAAGCCCGCATCCCGCGCTAACGGCCGTTCGGCGCCGAACGGCATCCCGCCGATCAGAGGCAAAGCCCGTCGAGAAGCGATTGAAGCATTCCTCGAGATGACCTCGAAAGACTTGGGGCTGAGCCCTGAGCTCAAAGAGCGGTTGAAGGACGACGCCTGGGGCAAGCGCCTCGTCGATCCGTGAGCCTGCCGGCGACCGGATCTACTTGTTCGACACGTCGATCTGGGACCACACGACGCATCCGCTGCTCGCAGCTGACTGGCAGGCGGCAGGACAGAAAAACCAACTCGCCGTCTCGCCGATCGTCGCCTTCGAGATTCTCTACGGCGCCCAGAACCAGGCTCACTTCGAGAACCTCGAAACCTATCTGGACGCTTTGCGCCAAGCACCGCTGACGAAAGGAATCGTTCGTATCGCCCGGCAGGCGCTGCACGACCTGTCAGCCAAGACCAGCCATCGAATACCTTTTCAGGACGCGCTGATCGCCGCGACGGCCGCTGAGAAGAACCTGACCGTGCTGCACTACGACGGCCACTTCGACCTGCTCGGTGAAGTGCTCGGCTTCGAAAGCCGCTGGGCGGCCGAACCCAACTCGCTGTAGCCCCCGCACCTCTCGCATCCGACGCACCGCACTCTGGCCTCTACCTCCGCTTCCCCCACACCCACGAGGGCGAGGGGGGAGAGGCCGCCTGTCTCGAGACCATATTCCGAGCCTAGCCGTGGGTTGTGAGGATCGTGGCGAGCACGATCGCGAATCCGAGCAGCACCGCCCAGGCGGCGATCCGGTCGGGACGTGCGCCGAGCCGGTCTGTGACTCTGGGCGGCGGTCTGCGCCGGGTCCGCGCGAGCGTTGAGGGTGGTTCATCCGCGTCGGTGAGAAGTGCGACGGGACGAGCGTGTCCAGCGGGATGGCCGGTGATGCTGATGGTGCGCCTGGCGCCGTGATCTGTGCCTCGCGCGCTTTGCTCCCCAGCCGCCCGGCGAGCTTCGATGCTGTCTCTGAGATCCTCCACGTCTGCCCACCATGCTTGCGCGTTGGATCGTGCCATTGGCAATTCTCTTTCGGTTCGGCTTGCGGGGTTAGCTGACGGGCTCGCGCTGAAAGAGTCGCGCTACGCACTTTGCGATTCGCCCCACCTCTTGGGTCCCCCGCTCCTCACTCAGGTGAGGACTCAGCGGTTTCGCGGCATCCTAACAAGGGCAGCGGCGGTAATCCTCGCGGTGGGGAGTCTCCCGGCTCCTCGTTGATCGCCGAGCGTGCGGGCTCAGATTTCGAGGTTCCGCGCCCCGGCCCGCACCCCGTGCGCCTCCTGCTCACCGCGCGGAGCGAGCGATGTCTCGAGTTGAGGTGAGGCTGCACGGCGAGGACAGATTTCCTGGAAGCCGCCACGGACCGACTGTGAAGTCGATCAGGGACTTGCCGGTGTGCGGCGAGCGACTGCGGGCACGCCTCCAGGGTTGTCCCTGGCAAGCATCGTGGTTTGTGCAACTCCCGCACGCAGGTGGGGACGCTCCAGCCCAACTGCAGGCCAGACGGTCCGTGGCACTGACTCAAACAGAAACAGCTACCGCAAGACCGCCACGCTGTGTGAGCCGCCGTTAGGTGAGCGCTCTAAACGGACGCCAGAGAACTCTCCCAAGGAATCCTTAGCCTGCTCAGAAAGAGCCTATCCAGTACCAAACTAAACACACAACACGATGCAGATCAACATCAACCACACAGTCGTCAGCGGCACCCTCAGTGGCCGACCGACGCTCACCACGTTGCGCTCGGGAGAGGTCACCTGCGTGATGAGGCTCGTCTGCACACGTCACTGGCGCGATCCACTGACCGGTGAGTGGAACCACTGGAACGACACGTTTTGGGTGAGAACCTTCGGCGGTCATGCGCGCGCCGCCAGCCGCTATCTGCGAGATGGACGGTCGGTCGCCGTGCAGGGCCATCTCAGCTACCACCACGAGCCCGACCAGGCCAAGCGTTTTGAGATCGTCGCAAGCCACCTGCAGTTTCTCGGTAACACGAACCCGAGCTCGACATCGACTTCGACCCACCCCGAAACCCAAAGCCAGGAGGAGATCATCGATGAGGACAACATCACAAGCACACAAGAGGACATCGAGGTCTTCACAGCCGGGCCAGCCTGGTAGCCGTCGCCACACGCTCATCGCCCCCAGAGTCGCTAGAGGAGTGACAAAGTGCCCTGCTCGATCTGTCGCACCCGCAGTGCCCTGCTCGCGACCCTCGCAAAGCACATCGACCGGCGCCATCTGCGCCAGGTTGATCTTCTCGCCGTCCTTGGATTAACCAATGACCGGTTGATCAAGCTGCTCGCCGCAGGAGAACGACGTGAGATTCTGAGAGCGACGGGGGCGCTTGCGGAAATGCCATCCACGGAGCGATCGATCTGCCGTCACGATTCCGTGTATCCGGTCGCGCTCGAGTCCCTGCCATGTCCACCGGCGCTGCTGAACTACGTCGGTGAGCGTGACCGGCTGCTCGAGCTCCTGAGCCGTCCGGTGGTCGCGCTCGTCGGCGGGCGTAAACACACCTCCTACGGAGCCGGTGCCGCGTTTATCCTCGGCGCTGGCCTCGCGCAAGCGGGGATCACGGTCATCAACGGGCTTGGTCGGGAGATCGAGAGCGGCGCGCACTTCGGCGCGATGCACACCGGCGGCGCGACGATCGCCGTGACACCGGGCGGCGCCGACATCCCCTATCCCAGCTATCTCGACCATCTCCATGCCCAGATCCGCCGTACCGGCGCGGCGATATCCGAGCTGCCGCTGGGACACTCGCCGCCCCTGCCGTGGTGCTTTACGGCGCGCAGCCGGATCGTCGCGGCCCTCGCGACGGTCGTTGTCGTGATCGAGGCGGTCAACGACGCCGGATGCCTGCACACAGCTCAGTTCGCTCACGACTTGGGACGCGAGGTCGGCGCGCTTCCGGGACGTATCACGGATCCTCCGGCGCGCGGAGCGAACCTGCTTCTACGTGATGGTGCGCACCCCATCCTCGAGGTTCAGGACATTCTCGATCTTCTCCCCGTGGGTCACCGCTGTGCAACGGGTGCACGGCCCGCACGAGACGGCTATCTCCCCTGAGCGATCGGACGTCGAGGGACGAAAGTGTCCCAAGGCGCTTCTAGCGTTATCGGAGTGCCAACCGCTTCTGTGAGTCTTCAGACCGATCCGACTCGATCTCGGTCTGAAACAAGCGAGCCGCCCGACCTGCGTGACACGTTCACTTTCTGGACACCTTCGCCGGAAAGTGACCACGCGATCGAGATGCTCGAACGCCTCCCAGGCCTCGCCCGAGCCATCGAGGTCTGGGAGTGCGACCTTTCACCCGGAGAGCAGGGCCAAGCGGGAGGCGATCCGCAGGCGTGCCACCCGATCCACAGCTCGAGCGCGGTCGATGACCTGGACGACGGGGAGCTTCCGTGGCTAGGCCCCGATCCGCTGGATGATTGGGTCAGTGAGCTGATCGACTGGACGTGAGCGCTGCGCTCATTTGAAGACCGGGCGATAGCGGATCACATACGCAGTCGCGGGATCGTGGTAACGGGCCAGCAGCGCCTGCATGTCTTCACGGGCGGCGGTGGCGCTGTGTAGGTAGGTGACCAGCAGGACGAGCTTCCCGGTTTTTGTGACATCGGCCAGCTCCACCCCGATCTCCCTGTCGCGGTAGGGCAGGTGCTGCTCCAGTGGACGGGCCTGCAGGAAGCGTCTGTGCTCGCTGCGCAGTCTCGGGTTGTGCGCTTCGGGGTCGACGTTGCGAAGCTCAGTCGCGGGCGCTTCGCTGCTCGGGGTGCTCGGTGTGAGCATTTTTACGGGCGCCACGTAGATCGTCTGCCGCGCGGCCCGGCTGGCGGGGGACGCTCGATGTTCTCGACTGGGCGCAAACAGGATCGCGAGCGCTACCAGCAGCACGACGGTCGTGCTCGCGGCGAGGATGAACATCCGCTGTCGCGCACGAGTGCTCATGTCGGTGAGGCGTAGCCGTAGATCGGGCCGGGTGCCTTGCAGGGGCCTGTCGCTTCGGCGGGCGCGCACGGTCCCGTGCGCACGACTTTGCCGCCGAAGTCGCCGTTGATGATCGTTATCTGCCCGTCGGGGAGGACGCTTTCGACGATCGCCACGTGTAATGAGGTTTCGGGATTTTCCGGCCCGCTGCCGAACAGGACCGCCCATCCCGGTTGCGGGCGCGCGCTCGGCGGATAGACGTGTGTGTTTTCTTTTGCCCAGTTATATACCGCGCCGCTGAACGCCAGCGAGGGAATCGTGATTCCCGCCTTCGCCCAGACCCAGGTCACGAACAATGCGCACCACTCCTCGCACGGCCCGAACTTGGTGCAGTAGTAGCCTGGGCTCTCATGGGTGTAGCCGACTTCTTCGGAGGCGATTTCGACGATCCGCCGGTCGGCCCCGGAGACTGATACGGACCCGGCGCCGCATTCGCCGCCTGACCCGGTCAGCGGGTCGGACGCTTCGCTGAGCGCGCTCGTTTCGGCCGTCAGTTCCCCTCTGGGGCCAGGTGCGATGCGTACCAGACCAGACCAATCTGGACCCAGCCCGAGCTTTTCCCGGGTCGTGGTCCAGAGATCGATGGCGCGCGGATGCCCATCGATCGGTGGGCCGCCCATCCCGATGTCGCGCTTTTCGGCGATCACCGAGCGCCCGTTGGGAGCGCGTATCTCGAGCGGTGTGAGTGGCGCCAGTGCCCTGCCGAGCCCGAGCGCGACGCCGATCCGGTCAGCGTCTTGGCGATCGGTGTCGGTGGCCGAGTGCAGACCGAGCTCGGCGTAGGGATAGTGCCCGGCGAGGCCGAGGCCGTAGGCGCCCGCGCCTTCGTCGTCGTATACGGTCGCCGCCA
Organism: uncultured Solirubrobacterales bacterium; assembly: GCA_963776185.1. GTDB lineage: Bacteria > Actinomycetota > Thermoleophilia > Solirubrobacterales > Solirubrobacteraceae > Palsa-744. The sequence continues at coordinate 574,769 of CAVZLM010000004.1, read as the reverse complement.
CGACCGTCCCAGATCCGAGCGGCAGCGTGGTGCCGACTGAAGCTTCGCAGCTGAGCCTCGCGGAGAAGGGGCTGTTGAGCATCGTGATCACCACGAGCCCTACGCCCGCACCTACGACGCCGGCGATCAGCATGCCGACGCGGACCCCGAGCCCGATCGAGCTTGCGCCCGGACTCTCCTCTTGCCATCGAGAGCTCAATTTGCCACCCTCATCGCTCTTTCACCGACCCTCCCGCGCGGCGATGGACAGCTCTCATTGCGCGCAGGCGAGAAGCTCCTTGAGGACCGGCTCGGACGATCGTGCGGTGGGATCTCCGTCGGCTCCGGCGACCCGCACCTCGGGCGGCAGCGGCGCGAGGCCGTAGCCGCGGGCCACACCCTCGTGGATGTCGCGCTCGGCGGCGAAGACGATCCGCTCGCGCCCTGTGTACTGCCACTCCGAGGGGTACTCACCGGCGTAGGCGCGGCAGGCGATCACGACGGCGTCGGCGCGCCGAGCACACTCTCGAGCCCGCGAGCGATCGCGGCAGACGAACACGACGAGCGGCGGGGCGCCCAGATGCTTGCCATAGCGTGAGAGCTCGAGCGCCCAGCCACAGATGAGGTGGTCGTAGCGTTCGAGCTTGGCGGCCCGGTGGCCGACTGGGAGGCGATCGTCGAGCTCGACGATGACATCCGTGCGAGCCCCTCGAGCAGCGCCGTTGCCCGACGGCAACGGTATCTCGATCGTCGCGTCCGGCCTGACCGTCTCGAAGTGTTTGAGCTCGACGCGCTCACCGTCGCTGTCGGTGCGCCAGAAGTCGTGCGGCGTGCGGCCGTGAGCGAGACGCAGGTCCATCGGGCCGAGCGCCATCCTGCCCGACTGTGTCGAGCGCATCGGCGGCGAGAGCACCGATTCGCCAGCTCCCCTGATCGGAAAGGGAGGTCCGCCCAGAGTACGCTCGAGCGCGAGCACCCACCCGGTCACGTGGATGTCGTGGCGAGCCTGGTCGAGCAGTTGCTGATCCTCGCCTCCGCGCGATCCGTGTTTACGGGGCTCGCTTGAGTGAGGTTCGCGTCTCTCTGAATCGATCAGCGCAGCGGTGCTCAGGAGCTCGAGTCCGGCCTCGGTGATCACGTAGCACATCGGGATGCCGCCACCGTCCCGGCGATGAAACTGGAAGCGCTGCACGAGTCCCGCCTCAGATAGGCGCTTGAGCCGCCTCTGAGTGGTGGTGGCGGCCCGTCCCATGTTGAAGCGGCGGTGAATCTGACTCGATAGGACGTGTCCCAGGCGGGCCAGCAGCACCATGATCTCCAGATCGAGCTGATCGGGCTTCAGTACACGTGCGGGAGATGGCTGCTTGGCCCAGCGCAGCCGGTGCGCGCCGTCGAGTTCGGCGAGCTCGCGGTAGGTGTCCGCGGGCGGCCCGGCTGTTTCGCCGCGGCTGCCGTCGAGCGCGGCGAACGGGCTCGAGCGCTCCGCGGAGTCCTGCTCGATGACCGGCTCCGGTTCAGCTGTGGAGGATCCGGGTTTCTCGATGGCCGCGGGCGAGGGTTGTTGGCGATGCTCTGGTTGAAGTGGCTCAGGTGACTGTGTGGCGGTGGCGGAGCGAGCCCGCATGTCGTCCGCGTAGGCGGCGTGAATTGCCATCTCGACAGCCGTCTCGGGCACCGCGAGCGAGGACTGCACCGCGCTCTGTGAACTGTCCGCGGCGGAGGTGCCGAGCGCCCGATCGCGCACCGCGGGGTCGGGGTGACCGAGGGAGGCGCCGACCGGACGCGCGCGTTCCGGCGCGCCCCTGCCCGCCGGCGGCGCGTCGTGGCCCGCGGATCTGTGTGCCGCCACGCTGACGCGTTCGCGATCCCAGTGAGGCTGGCGAAGATCATCGCGGTAGCTTGCGCCACGCTCCGCCTGGCGCTGGGCGTGAAACCCCATGCGCTGCTCGTCGACACGCAGCGGAATCGTCTGCGCCACGAACGGGCCCTGGCGGCCCTCGGGCGTCGTCCAGCTCGCGATCGCGTGATGCTTTGGCAGGTGCAGGCGCGCGTCGGGATGCCCGAGCGCCGAGATGTTGTGCAGATCCGGGCGCACCATGTCTGAGAACTCGGCCATCATCAGACTCGCCGCCTCGCGCGCGTCTTGTGTGGAGGCGGTCGCGAAATACACGCGGTGCGCAAACAGCGCATCGAGCTGGTCGCGGACCTCTCGTTCGGTCCACTGCGAATCGGTCTGCCAGCAGGCGACCGTCTCCAGACCGGCGGAGCGCTTGAGCGCCATCGTTTCCGCAAAACCGCGGTTGATGACCAGCGGCGCCTCGTCGATCTTCAACGCGACCGCCACCCGCTGGCGGCTGGAGACGAAGTCCTGCTGGCGTGCCAGAGACGCGTCGAGCATGCCGACCAGCAGTTGCATCAAAACGGACGTGTTACCCGCCCCCATGGCGCCCATCGCGCCCTTGACGATCAGTACCTCGCAACCGTTGATCACCTGGTCGAAGTCGATCAGCAGCGATTCGTTGAGCAGGATCCGCTTGATCGACGGCGAGTTCAGCAGGCGTGCGAGCTTGTTCACGGGCGCATCGAGCTTCGCCGTCGTCATGCTGCGCGCGTCGGCCAGCTGGGCGCCGAGCTCGGCGGTGAAGAACTCTGAGATCTCCTTGAACTCTGGGATCCCCCGGACGCTGGCGCCGACACGCGCTCTGTAGGCGTAGCCGTCCTCCCCGACCGAGAGCAGGCGCGCCGCGTCCCACAGCGTCGAGCGTGGATCGTGGGCGAGCACAGCGATGATCGAGTTGCGCAGATACCTGTCTGAGGAGGCGCGGATGTCGGCGTCGGTGAAGAGATTGCGCAGCGCGCCGACGACATAGTCGGCCACCACATCGGCTGGCGCAGTGGCAGCCAGCGGGTTGAAGCCGCAGGTCGGGTGTGAGAAGTCGAGCAGCGTGCAGGTCCGATCCTCCGGGACGGCGCTGACGGCCGCCTCCGCGGCGTCGCCCTTGGGGTCGAGCACGATCACCGCGCAGCGCTCGCGGCGCAGATCCTCGGCCACGGTTGCGACGAGATAACTCGACTTGCCCTGCTCAACGGTCCCGGGCACGGCCGTGTTCTGACGGCGCAGCTCGGGGTCGATCGACACTGGGCCGAGCGCGTCGCGCAGAGTTCCGTGCCCCGATGAGGGCCTGAATATCGCCGGTGAGGCGGGAGCGACCGGCATCGCCGAGCGGGTGAAGGGAACTGTCGTGTAGTCGATCGACGGCAGATGCCAGAGGGCAGCGATCTCAGTCGAGGCGAACACCCCGCGGTGCAGGTTGGGCAGTGGATTGCCCTCGCCGCGATCCACGCGACGGGTGTAGAGGCCGAGCAGGCTCTGGCGGATTCCCGCCGAGCGTTCCACCAGCCGGTTCTCCGCGCCCTCCGCGCGCAGCTCTGAGGCGATCCGTTCGCCGATCGCCCGGCTCGGTGCGACGACCCGCAGATCGACGAAGAACAGCGGCCGGTGCTGCACCTCGAGCGCCCCCTTGAGCTCTGACTCCTCGAACACTGAGCGCTCGGGATGTTTGTGTGGCCCGGGGCCGTGGTGGGTGACGTGGCGCTCGTGATGCTTGTATGCGCGCTTGGCATAGCGCTCGAACATCATCGGCGTGGGTGTCAGCGTGATCTGTACGTATGACGGCTCTCCACAGGCGCCCATCACCGTCAAGAGACGGTTCATCGGCGGCTCGCGCTCGTGCTCGTAGCGATCGAGAACCTTCACCCGCTTGATGAACTCCGCGTGCTTCTTCAGGCGCAGCAGCGAGGGTGGCGAACCGAGGGACATACTCACCGGATCGACGCGGGAGTTGGGGTAGGCGGTGCGCACCGAGGCCTGCACCATCTGCTCCAGACCAGCGGGACAGCTGATCACCAGCCACGCCTGATAACCACGATCGCCGGGCGAGCTGGCGCGCAGCCTTGGCGTCTGAACCTCACCTCGGCTCGGCATTCTCGGCATCAGATGCACCTCCATCGCGATCGATGGCTGGCCCTGCAGCAGACGCTTCCACCAGCGCCGCAGCAGACGCTTGTGCAGCGCCTCGAACATCGAGACGAGCCCCTCGATGCTCGCCCGGTCGGTGCGGTAGGGGCTGACGCGCAAACGCACGTAGTGCCTGCTGCCGCGCGCGTACATCCGCGCGCAGCAGAGCGCCAGCAGCGTGATCAGCGTGCCGTAGATCAACAACTGAAGCAGCGGGACGCCGAGGATCGACAGCCCGCTCCAGAGCGTCTTCATACCCGACCATGCGTCCTCGAGCAGATTGCTCGGGGACGGGGTTTTGGGCAGGTGGATTTCCGGCAGATGCGGTTTGGCGGCTTGCAGCCGTGTGGCCGCCGCCGCGGCGCCCGCCGGATTGGCGCTCGTCGCGTTCTTCGTGATGCCCGACAGTGACGAGCTCAGGCCGCCGCTCAGCATCCAGGTGGACACCGAGACGCTGAACACGAGCGCGGCCAATCCGATTAGCCGCCAGAAGATGAAGCGAGCAAACACCGCACTGCCTGATCCGACTCCCCGCGCAGAACGGGGACGATCCGCGACCCAGGAGCATCCTAGTTAGGTCACCCTAACTAGGGTTGCCTAAGTTGTGTTATGGTCCGCGCCCGGATACCCGAGCTATGCCGTCGGATTTCTCTACTCGGAGGTTGTGCAGTGCCCGATGATCAGGGACCCGTTTCGCTGGCAGGTAGACCCCAGTTGGCGCTCGTGCTTGCCGCGCTGAGCTTGCTCTGCCTGGGACTGGTTGCCTGCGGCTCCTCCTCCAATTCCGCGCCATCCAGCGCTCAGATCAAAAAGCAGACCTGCAAGCAGGTGGAAGCGGCGCTGAGCGATGGCCCCGACCCAGAAGCGGACCCGGTCGGTCATGCACAGGCCCAGATCCGGCCGCTGCGCGAAATCCACACGACCGACGGAACTCTGCGTCAAGAGATCGACAGGCTCGCGGCCGCTTATCGGTCTTTCTCATCGACCGACGGCTCACGCTCCGCCGAGCGCGCCGTGAGCGCAGCCAGCAAGACGATCGAACACATCTGTCCGGGAGTCGAATCGTGAACCGCATCGACCGAGGACACCGATGATCAGAACAGCTCGAATCGCTTCTCTCGCGACAGCACTCGCGCTCACAGCCCTGCTGCTGGCCGGCTGCGGCAGCTCGTCGAGATCGGGGCAGGCGATCACCCTGTACAACGGCCAGCACGAGCAGACGACCGACTCGCTGGTCGAAGGCTTTGAAAAGCAGACGGGGATCGAGGTGAACGTCCGCAACGACGACGAGGACACGCTCACGGACGAGATCGTCACCGAGGGCTCAAACTCGCCGGCGGATGTGGTCTATACCGAGAACTCACCGGCACTCGAGTACCTGCAGGGCAAGGGCCTGCTCGCACCGGTGGCACAATCGACGCTCGCCGCTGTCCCGAGCCGCTATGACTCACCGCAGGGCGACTGGCTCGGTGTCTCAGCAAGAGTGAGCGTGCTGATCTACAACCCCAGCCTCATCAAAGCAAGCGAACTGCCGGCCCACGTCTCAGAACTCGCCGACCCGAAGTACGACGGCAAGCTGGCGTTCGCGGCCGGCGAGACAGACTTCCAGCCGATCGTAACCTCCTACGCCCGCAGCTACGGTGAAGCGGCGGCGTTGAAATGGTTGGAAGCGATCAAGGAAAATGCCGGCAGCCACGTCTATCCGGACAACGAGACGATCGCCGATGAGGTCAACCGTGGTGCTGTCGCGTTCGGTGTCGTCAACCAGTACTACTGGTATCGCATGCGCGCCGAGCTCGGGGCAGAAAACGTGCACTCGAAGATCACCTACTTCGCTCCCCACGACCCGGGCTATGTGCTGGACATATCGAGCGCGGGGATTCTGAAGTCCTCCCGGCACAACGCGGACGCGCAGAAGTTCCTCGCGTTCATCGTCTCCAAGCAGGGGCAGGAAATCATCGCGCACTCGATCAGCTTCGAGTACCCGATCGCCGATGGCGTCGAGACCGTCGCGCCGGAGACCTCATTCGATCAACTCCAACCCAACGCGATCACCATTCCCGAGCTCGGGGACGGATCGACCGCGATCACGCTGCTGCGCAAGGCGGGATTGCTGTGAGAAACCGTGAACGGCGCCCTTGAGGTGAGTCGCTCGAGATGACGACGGCCCCGAGCGAAACCATCCCGCGCACGACACTCGCTGGCGCCAGTCAGATCGTGGCGCCTGCTCGCGCCACGCGACCGTGGGCTCTGCTCGTGCTGAGCGTGACGGTCGCGGTCGTGCTGGTGGCGCCGCTGGCCTTCCTGCTGATCGAGGCCCACGGCGCCGGAAGCTCGACGATCGTGCACCTCATCTTTCGATCTTTGACGGCGAGCCTGTTGTGGAACACGGTCAGGCTGACAGTCGTGGTGACCCTGTTGTGCGCGGTGATCGGAACCGCGGCGGCGTGGTTCATCGAGCGGACCGACCTGCCGGGCCGTCGTGTGTGGGCGGTGCTCGTGGTCGTGCCGCTGGCGATCCCCGACTTCGTGGTGAGCTTCGGCTGGGCGTCGTTGAGTACGTGGGTGCAGGGGTTCCGCGGCGCGGTGCTCGTGATGACCCTCGCGGTGTATCCGCTCGTGTATCTGCCGGTCGCCGCGAGCTTCAGGGGCGCCGACCCCGGGCAGGAGGATCTCGCGCGCAGCCTCGGCGCCGGGCGCCTGGTCACCTTCTGGCGGATCACCATCGGACAGGCCCGCGCCGCGATTCTCGGTGGCTGTCTGCTCGTTGCGCTCGTCATCCTGGCTGAGTACGGGGCGTTCGAGATCCTCGGCTACCAGACGTTTACGACCGAGATCTTCACCGAGTTCAACGTGTCGTTCAACGTGCCCACCGCCTCTGCGCTGTCGCTCGTGCTGGTGCTCCTGAGCCTGGCCGTGCTTTCAGGTGAGGGACTGGCACGCGGCCGGGGACGAGTCAGTCGCTCCGGTCCACTCGCGCAGAGGGTTGCCGCGCCCCGAACGCTGGGGCGCGCAAGGATCCCGGTGCTCGCCGGCTTTGCTCTGCTCGTCGCACTGGCGCTGGGTGTCCCGGTGGGTGCGAGCGTGTACTGGATCCTGGAGTCAGGGCGCGGCTATCTCACCGGCGTCTCGCTGTTGGACGCCGCGTGGCACACCGCCCTCTACAGCGGTCTCGCCGCCCTACTGGCGACCACCATGGCGCTGCCCGTGGCGCTGTTGGCGATTCGCCATCGGGGCGGGATCTATCAGCTGCTGGAGCGCAGCACCTATCTGGTGCTCGCGATGCCTGGCCTGGTGATCGCGTTCGCGCTCTCCTACTTCTGTGAGCGCTATGCCAATGGCTTCCTCTACCAGAGCTCACCGCTCCTGATCCTCGCCTACGCCATCCTTTTCTTCCCGCTCGCGCTCGTTTGCGTCCGTGCCTCAGTGATGCGGGCACCACCGGCGCTCGAGGAGGTCGCCCGCTCGCTCGGCCAGCGGCGCCTCGCGGTACTGCGAAGGGTGACGCTTCCTTTGATCGGGCCGGGGCTCGCGGCAGCGTTCTGCCTGGTGTTCCTCTCCGCAGTGACCGAGCTCACCGCCACACTGATCCTGATCCCCACCGGAGTGCAAACGCTCGCCACCCAGTTCTGGGCCTACCAGCAGAACCTCTCATACGGACAAGCCGCGCCATTCGCCCTGGCGATCGTCATCATCGCCGCCATACCGAGCTATGTTCTCGGCCGTTTCTTCGACCGGCTTCCATCGAGACCGGCGATCACGACATGAACGGCCTGCAGGTCTCAGACCTCCACAAGAGCTTCGCGACCAATCCGGTGCTCACTGGCCTGGATCTCGAGGTGCCGGCCGGCTCGCTGACGGCGATCCTCGGGTCCTCCGGCAGCGGCAAGACAACGCTGCTGCGGCTGCTCGCCGGCTTCGAGACACCCGACCGGGGCACCGTCACGATCGGCGCGAGAGTCGTCGACACGGACGGCATCCACGTCCACCCCGAGCAGCGCCGGATCGGTTACGTCCCGCAAGAGGGCGGCCTGTTCCCGCACCTCACCGTTCAGGCGAACGTGGCGTTCGGGCTCACCCGTGCACAACGACGCCAAGGAGCCTCCGACCTGCTCGAGATGGTCGGGCTCAGTGGCCTGGAGCGTCGCTACCCCCATCAGCTCTCCGGCGGCCAACAACAGCGTGTCGCGCTCGCCCGCGCACTCGCGATCAAACCCGAGATCGTTCTGTTGGACGAGCCGTTCGCCTCGCTGGACGCCACTCTGCGCACCAGTGTGCGGGAGGAGGTTCACACACTGCTGGGGACACAGGGAACCACCACGGTGCTCGTCACACACGACCAGGAGGAGGCGTTGTCGCTCGCTGACTCGGTCGCTGTCCTGCGCGACGGAGTGATCGTCCAGCAGGGGACTCCCTCGGAGCTCTACAACACGCCCGTTGACTCTTTGCTGGCGAGCTTCTTGGGCGTCGCCAATCTCCTCGAGGCGAGATTTGATGGCGAGACCGCACACACACCACTTGGTCAGCTACAACTGACCGCGGATCGCGACAGGCCGCCCGGTAGGAAGCATGGTGTCGTGATCGTCCGACCCGAGCAATTGCGTGTCAGCAGCGGCGGGGATGACGAGCCCGGCATGCCCGGGACGATCGAGCAGTGCCGCTACTACGGTCACGACGCCCTGCTCTACATACGTCCGTTGGAACCCCCCCAGGCAACAGCACTGGTAGCACGAGTACGCGGCGAGCAGGCACTGGCGCCAGGTACCGCGGTCAGAGTGCTCGCGCGCGGCAAGGTCAGCACGGTCGAATGACGGCTAGCGGGATCATCGCCCGCTGATACTCATCTACCACGCCGGCGACATCTGTCCAAATCGCGGCCGAGCTGCTGGCCGATTGTGCCTGAAGACCCGTTATTCTCTGCTCTATGCGGGTAAATCAGGACGATCAGATGCTCAGCACGGAGTCCACGCAGGATGCTTGAGAGCAACACCCCGCCCGACCAACTCAGCAGCCAGAGCCGAGCCCGGCGGATTCTCCTGATGATGCTTGCCGGCCTCGCGTTGGCGGTGGCGGCGGTCCTCATCGCCCGCGGGCACAGCGGCAGCTCAGCGGCAAACGCCGCCGCCGTCCCGGGTGCCCCCGCACCGCGGCTCACGCCGACGCGCCTGACGGCGCTCCCGCACGAAACTGTCACCGACGGGACCGCGCCGCTGCGCGTCAGGCTGTCCGGGCCGCCCGCCGCGAGTTCGCCCTTGCCGGTATTCCGTCCCGCCGTTGCCGGCAAATGGAGCGTCGTCGAAGACTCCGAGATCTTCACGCCGGTCTCGACACTCGAGCCCTGCTCGACCTACGAACTGACTATTTGGGCGAACACCACGGCAACGGGCTACGCTCGTCTGGGAAAGCACCGCACGATCACGCTGCACGTGGCATGTCCCTCGATCACCGCGCTGCAGCAGGGTCTTGCGCGACTCGGCTACATCGGCGCCAGGTTTCGCTCGAGCTTCGGAGTACACATCAAGTCTGGTCCGGAGACTCGCGCCGAGGCCGCGCACCGGGCTTATCATCCACCCCACGGCAAACTCGACCCGGATCCCTCGGATGCGCCGCCGGTGCAGGACGGCCAGATGGACGCCGTCACCCGGGGGGCGCTGACGGTCTTTCAGGAAGATCACGGGTTGACGCCCGATGAAACTCCGGAAAGCAAGACGTGGGCATCGCTGCTCGCGGCTCTGACGTTGGGGCATCGCGACCCGCAGCCCTACACCTGGGTGTCGGTGTCCGAGTCGATACCGGAGACGCTCGAGGTTCACCGTGGCGAGCAGGTCGCGTTCAGCACCCCCGCCAACACGGGTGTGGCAGGAGCGGAAACGGCGCAGGGGGTATTTCCGATCTACTCGCGCCTGACGTCCACCACGATGACCGGCGAAGACGTGGACGGTGAAAAATACAAAGTCGAAGACGTTCCCTGGGTCAACTACTTCAACGGCGGCGACGCTGTTCACGGGTATCCCCGCGCGTCCTATGGCTTCCCCCAGTCCAACGGCTGCGTGGAGCTGCCGATCGAAGCGTCGCATACCGTTTTCGGGATGCTTCGGCTCGGCGACATAGTCGATGTCCAAGGCTGAGCGGCGTTGCTCGACTCACTCCAGGTGATGGCGAATCTGGGATCTCCACGGCACTGCCTCTCGACCAGCGAAGGGCTCTCTGATGATCGCCGCACTTGCGCCTCGTGAGCGGATAGACGATCCTGAGAGCCGCACCCTTGTGATGTCCCTCGCCACCGGGCGGCGGAAGGATCCGCGACGGCAGAGGTCTTAGCCAACAGCTAGCAGCAACCATCGTCCATTGCCCCAACCTGTGGAGGTTCAGATGAAGCGAGTGTTTGTGTCCATGCTCACGCCTGCCGTGCTTGCAGTGCTGATCGCCGGCTGCGGCAGCAGCAGTAGCAGTAGCACCAGCAGCAACGAAACCTCGAGCAGTGCGTCCTCTGCCGCACAGGCGCCGCCGGCGGAAACAACCAGCACTACGACTCAGGCCACAAGCGCCACGGCTCCCGCGTCCTCGGGTTCGGCGGGGACGTCCCTGAGCCTGGCGGCCAATACCGAAGGCCAGCTGAAATACAACACCACGTCGCTCACCGCGAACGCGGGCAAGGTATCGATCGACTTCACCAACATGTCCTCGCTGGGCCACAACGTGACCGTCGAATCTTCGAGCGGCGCCAAGCTCGGCGCCACCCCCACGTTCCAGGGCGGCTCGAAGACTCTGACGCTCAACCTCAAGCCCGGCACCTACAAGTTCTTCTGCTCGGTACCTGGACACCGCATGGCCGGCATGGAAGGCACGCTCCTCGTCAAATAGGCAGCGCCCGATTAGCCCTTGTGCCACGGGACTTCTCTCGTGGCACAAGCGGCAACGGCTGTGAGCGGCCGGTCTATTCCGCCGGCAACAGACCGGGATGAGTCCTCTCGAACTCGAGCCTTCGTTCGATCTGGCGGATGCGCGCTTCGTAGGCGCCTACGGCGGCCGGACCGCCCATGCGCGAGGCGTGGGCGCGCAGCAGACGCAGCTGCCGTGAGAAGTCGCGCAGCCGAGCCGCCAGGGGCAGCGGCTGGAGCCCGCCGCCGAGTGGACTGAGGATCTGCTCGGTCGCGACGCGCCCATCGCGCAGACGCGCGGTGGCCACGATCGAGCCACGCAGGAAATAGCCGTCGTAGACCGCGAGAATCAGGTGCAGTGGGCCGCTGGGGCGCAGCGTGCGCACGTCGCTGGGGGTGCTGATCGTGACCGAGAGGACATCGGGCTTGGCCTCGCCGGTGATGATCGTGCGCCCCGGCAGCGTGCGCTGTTCGACTTCAGGCTGGCCCAGGACGCTCGGTTCTTCGGCCCATGGGTCCGTGCCGGTGCCGACCTGCTGCTGGTCGAATTCGACCGGCTGATCGCGCGAGACGGCAGACTCGAGCGGGTTGGGATGGCTCAGGCAGCCCAGATTGGAGCCGGTGCCTTCGGCGCCCGGTTTCAGGACGCCATCGCGGAGGTCGATGCTGGCCAGACGGCCCGCGACGATGCGGCCGTAGGCCGTCGAGCATGTCCTGGTCGCCGCGAAACCCCATGGCGCCGCGCCGTCGGGATCGGGCGCTCGCACCTGCGGGATCCGCGGTTCCGTTCCGGGTTGGTAGAGCCGCCCGGGCGGGTTGCTCAGCTTGCCGACCCGATGCCCGTGCAGTAGATAGGAGATGCGCGGAGTGGCGTTCCAGTCGCGACCGGGGAGCACGACCAGGAAGGCGTGGTTGGCGTCCACCGAAAGCGTCCGCGCGGGCCCCACGCCAAGCAGGATCGGATCCTTGGCTTCGGGCGGAAGCAGTCCGCTCAAGATCGCTCGCGAGGGCGTCGGCGTGTAGGCGTAGGGATCGTCGAGGAAGCTTTCAAGCGACAGCGAGTAGCGCAACCTCCTCAGTTCCTTGGACCCGTCGCAGCGCCCTTCCGGGCTCACCGGGGCGCTCAGCTTCGACGGCCGGGCGCTCGGTTCGACCAGGTGACCGTCCCAGCGTACGCCGAGCGCCTCGCAGTAGTAGCGCTGGGCGACGACGCCGGGGACGTGCAGGTTGGGCCTGCCCTGCCAGCTGCGCACCACCCATTCTGGCCCGCCGGCCGGGTCGGACTCAGACAGTGTTTCCCTGACGGTCGAGGGGATCTGCAGCTGGAACGGTGGCGGCAGGGTGGCTTTCAGCGGTCGCGGCGAGCGGTAGGCCGGGACCGGCGCCGGCCCCTGTGGGCGGTTGGTGCGGTATCCCAGGAGCCCCGAGGCATTGTGGTAGGCGACGGTTGCGCCGTTGCCCAGCTTCGCGACGAGAGTCAGCGAGCGCGGATCGACGTGCCCGTCGAGGACCGCCAGGAACGCTCCCCCCTGGCGGTCGATCGACAACGTTTTGGCGGTGCCGGCACCGGTCAGGGAGAGGCTCTTCACTCGCGGCGTGGCCACGCCGTAGACGATCGTCCGCGACGGCGCGTCGCCCCAGGGGAAGGGGGTGGCTTCTTCGCCGGGCACGAAGCGACGCATCTGCACGAACAACGGACTCCTCGCGAGCCGCCCGCACGTCTCGGGTGTGAGCGGCAGGCCAAAGCGGTTCGATTCGCTCTGGCTGGGCTGGCGGGTGACCTGGACGCAGTCCTCGTCGGGAAAGGCATTCGGTTCGAGGTCCGCTTCGGTACTGGCAACCCAGCCTGCGCCGCCGCCGGGATCGGCCACTTCCTCGCCGGCGCCCTGCTCCAGGGCGACCGAGCGCGAGCGCCCATCCCCCGTGACGATCACGACCCGTGGCTGTACGGCTTCGGCTTCGCCGGCATAGACCGTGATGAAGCTGCCGTCCGGCCCCAGCGGCAGGCGGCGAGCCGAGCCCTGGGCGTAGGCCGTGACCGAGCGCGCGCCCGCGCCCGCCACGCCGCTCAAGACCGTGCGCGCATGGGTCTCGGTGGCCCCGACGAAGCTGCGGGCCCCAAGCAGGGTCGGTCCGTCGGGCGAGGCGACGCCGCAGCTGTCGACGCTACCCAGGGGCAGCGCCCGGAAGACGTGATCGAGGCCGACGATGCCGAAGCGCCCGTTCAGCACCTGCCCGACGGCCGTGCAGGTCTCGCCATCGGCGGTCCGCGACAGCCGCAGGTCCCATGGGGGTTCCGAGCCGTCGGGGTCGGGTGCGTCCAGGCCGGCCAGGCGCGCGCTGCCCGGCAGCGGGATGCCGCTCGAGCGCAGATCCTGGCTGTGGGGCGCCGGTAACGGCGAGCCCTGCTGGATCAGGAGGACCGCCGCCGTTGCGGCGGCCGCGAGGATCAGCAGGGCGACACAGACCGCCAGGACGCTGAGCCGGCCCGAAGCACGGCGCAGCCCACGACCGACGTCGCGGCCGTCTCTGAGCGTCTCCTCGGCGACCCGCTGGAGCTCCTCTCCCAACTGAAGAAGGGCCTTGGGATGCTCGCTCACGAGGCGCCCTCCCCCGCGGCCGCGCGGTCGAGCAGCTTGCCCTCCTGGGCGGCGTGGTAGGGCTCCAGCGCGCTCCCGAGGGCGCGCAGTCCCCGGGATACCCGTGCCCGTGCAGTCTGCTCGGAGACGCCCAGCGTCGCGGCGACCTCCTCATAGGTGCGTTCCTCGAGCACCCGCAGGCGCAGAGCGTCCCGCTGTGCGCCGCTCAGCCGGCCCAGCTCGCGGGCGAGCGTCTGGCGCAGCTCCGGCAGGCCGGCGCGGCGCTCGATCAGCAGCAGATCGTCCTGATCGACGTGGGGGATCTGCATGCCCAGGCGCTGCACCGCCCGACGCTCGACCTTGGCACGGCGCAGATAGCGAGCGAGCTGGCGCCGGGCGACCGTAAACAGCCAGGCCCGCCGCTGCTCGTCTGCCAGCTGTGCGATCTGTCTCCACGAGCGTAAGGCGATCGCGAATGTCTCGGCGGTCAGTTCGAGTGCGGTCTCGCCGTCCCACGTGCGACGGGTGAGAAAGATCAGCACCGTTTCTCCCTCGTTCATGTAGAGCTCAGAGAAGGCCTCGGCATCATCCATCACGACATGTGTGCCTCGAGCGCGGATTCTGTGACCGCCGAATCTCAGACGAACCTCGCCGACGGCCGCTGCTCGCTTTGCCGCGGACCTGGGATGCACGTCTGGCCGGTGAGAGCGCCGTGGTCGAGAGGCGTCGTCGATGTTCTCAGCTCGGGTCGCGCCGATCCCATGCCCAGAGCCGATTGAACATGTCGCCCTGCTCGATCGCGTCATCCAGCGCATGGTGGGTGTGACGTCGATCTGACAGGATCTCGCGCGGCATCTGCGACTTAGTGGCCCTGCTGAGAGTGGTGTGAGCCTTGACTGCATACATCGTCTTCATGTCGATGCCGGCGGAGAAGCCAAATGGCGAGCCAGATGCACAGAAGCGCTTGAAATACCAGTACACAAAGAGCCAATCGAAGACGAGCGGGTAGCCCACGAGCACCGGTCGACAGCGTCCTCTCACCGCATGCACCCACGTAGCGGCCTCATCCATCGCCGTCGCGGGATCCGCGCCCTCAACCTTCAGCCGATCTCGGTCCAGGCCCGATACCGCGAGCGCCTGCGGATCGAAATGCTCGCTGATCGGGCGCAGCTCCCGGTAGAAGGTCTGCTCACCGCACACCGCAGCCTGGTAGTCATCCCCATCGAACGTTCCCGCGACGGCCAAGCCAAACGAGAGCATCGAGTAGGGACCAGGAATAGGGCCGTCAGCCTCGATGTCAACTGAGATGTATAGATCGGCTGTTGCCACACTCAGAAGCTATCGTGCGCTGCGTTGCGATAGCTGCTCATAGGGCAACCTCTGGTTGCTGAGTGGTGAGGTAGTTCTCGTTTTCTTTCCGAGAGAGGGAGTTCTCGCTCGTCGGTGTTGAGTGCGGGAGCGCAGACTGCTCAGCTACATAGCTGACCACCACCGGGGAGAGCGTCTCGGCTGCTGGCCGCTGAGACGGCCTTCATACGGCTCCAGTGACCTGCTCTCCGAGCCTATTTTGCAGCTACACCGCCCATCTCGCTAACGGCTGAGGGCGGATACACAAACAGAAACATTTCGGGTAGCCAGTACTGGGTGGCGTTCGCAAAACCGGGCAATGTGTGGCAGGATCCCCATGATGGCGTGGTCAGATGAAGCTCTTGAGGCATCCCGTGCTCTCGCGCGTAACGGGAATGTAAGTTTCGATGTCGCGCTTCGGTGGATTCTGATGCTGAGCGCAGGGCCTCTGCTGGCGCTCTTTTTCGCCCTCGTGTTCCTGACATGTCGGGCCGATGCGGCACAGAGCACCTCGGCCTCTCCTGGCCGGACACCGCACGAACTCCCACTCGGTGCTGCGCGGTCTCTCGCGGCGCCATCGGTCTGGAGCGGAGTCCCGGCTGCGGGACCCCTCGTGAGCACCGGTGGCAGTATCACCGGGACGGTCACCCAGGCCGCGGGGGGAGCGCCCATCGAAAAAGCATCGATCTGTACACGGATCGAAATCGGCGATGACTCTTACGGGAAATGCACGACCTCAGGATCCAATGGCGAATATGAGATCTCGGGCCTCGCGAGCGGCTCCTACACTGTCGAATTCTCCCCAGGGTATTTGTGCATCGGCTGTGGGCAGGAGAACTACATCACCCGATACTACGACGAGGAGGCATCGCTGGCTGAAGCCGAAGCGGTGCCAGTGACTGCCGGGAGCACGACGTCCGGGATCGATGCGCGCATGGCGCAAGGCGGCGAGATCACTGGCACGGTGATCGACGGTTATGGGTATGGGATCGAAAATCTCGAAGTCTGCGCATTGCGCAGCCCCGGGGCAGCCAGAGAAAACTGCGCAGCCACGAACTCGAGCACGAGCTCGACTTCGTAATTGAGATTTTCAGAGTAGGGATGCCCGCGCCCTATCAGATGGCCCTGTGGACCGCACGGCGGCCGCGATTGACGATACGTTGCGCTCAGGGCACGAGTTCAGCGTAATCCGACGTCGGCAACGCGCCGGCTACTGACCGTCTCTTCCGATGCCCCCGACGTGAGGATTTGGGCCCTCCTGATATGGGTACACCGCATTGGGAGGAGAAGGGATGAGACGGAGGTCCGGCCGTGCCGCGAGAAGAGGAAGACTCCGCGGGCTATCGAGCCTCGAGATATCTCTCCGGATTTGGCTTTGAGCTGCGGCCGTCGGCCTCCACACCACGCTTCCTCCACGTCGACCACTCGCCTCAACTGGTCCACAGTCACCACCTCAAGCTCTTCCCAGTCGCTGTCGATGGACTGTTACAAGCTCGGAACGGTCATCGCGACAGCGGTGGCGCGCCTCCCTCGAGCCCACCGACGCACGCACCAGTAGGAGAGGCATCATGCCGAGGCGCAATCCAGCAGGTCTGATCGAGAAGTTGTCCGTCGGGGCACGCAGGTGCGTGCCCGTGCTCGCAATCGCCGCGCTGGCCCTCGGACCCGCGGCCTCCGGCGCCCTGGGGGCTTCGCTGTTCTCCCCGCTTGCGCATGAAATGACCGAAACGCGCGTCGCTGCGATCGCGGCGGTGCTCCCGGATGGCAACGTGCTGATCGCCGGCGGTGAGAACAACAATGTCTTGAACAGCGCCGAACTCTTCAACCTGGCGAGCGGCGAATTCGAAGCGCTCGCGCCGCACACGATCGAATCGCGCTACGTGGCGATGGCCGCACCGCTGCCCGGCGGCAGAGTGCTGATCGCCGGCGGTGAGAACAACAGCGGCGGCGTCCTCAACAGCGCCGAACTGTTCAACCCGGTGACCGAAGAATTCGAAGCGCTCTCCCATACCATGACCGCAGCGCGTCTCGGAGCGGTCGCCGTGACCCTGCCCGACGGCAAGGTGTTGATCGCGGGGGGCAGCCAGAACAGTGGTGCGCTCGGTAGCGCCGAACTGTTCAACCCGGTGACCGAAGAATTCGAAGCGCTCTCCCATACGATGACCACGACGCGCGACGGAGCGGTCGCCGCGGCCCTGCCCGACGGCAAGGTGCTTGTCGCGGGCGGTGAGAGCAGCACTGACCTGTACAGCGCCGAACTCTTAACCCGGCCAGCAGTGAATTCGAAGCGCTCTCCCACACGATGACCACGACGCGCGACGGAGCGGTCGCCGTGACCCTGCCCGACGGTAACGTGCTGATCGCGGACGGCAACCGCGGCAGCGATTCGCTGGGCGCCGAACTGTTCAACCCGGCGCTCGGCGAATTCGAAAAGCTGGCGGGCGAACAGCTGGCCGAAACGCGCAGCCTACCGATCGCTGCGGCGCTGCCCGGCGGCAAGATACTGATAACAGGCGGCGACGCCTTCGGTGGCCTTCCGCGGAGCGCCGAAGAGGCGTTGCCCGTCGTGCAGGCGCAGCTCGCCGGGGGCGGGTTCGGCCACCAGGTCGTCGCTGAACCGTCGGCCGAGCAGACTGTCACCGTGACCGATGTCGGCAATCTGCCGCTCGCGATTTCCTCAGCCACCCTCGGTGGCCCCGACACGGCCGACTTCACGATCGAACAGGACACCTGCGTGGGAGTGCATCTCCTCTACAGGCAGACCTGCGCGATCACGGTCGGCTTCACCCCCCCGAGCGCGGGCCCGTTCAGCGCGACGTTAGCGCTCGATGACAACGAGATCACGCCTAGCAACATCGTGCTCACGGGTACCGGCGTGGCAGCCAACAGCGGTCCCCAGGGCCCCCAGGGTCCGGCTGGGTCGCCCGGCAACGAAGGGTCGCCCGGCATGGCAGGCAACGAAGGGTCAGCCGGCAAGGAAGGTTCGCCCGGTAAAGAAGGAGCGACTGGCAAGGAAGGGCTGGCAGGAAAGGAAGGACCAGCCGGCAAGGTCGGGCTCCTCACCTGCCTCACGGTCACCACCACCGTCAGAAGAGACGGTCACAAGCACGTTGTGCACCCCCGCGAATGCACCGCTGTGTCCGTCTCGACAACGGTCAAGCTCACCGGCACAGGCGCCGCCGCCCGTGTCACGCTCGAGCGTGATGGCAAGGTCTACGCCACCGGGACAGGCGTCCAGGACAACCACGGACGCACCACCGAGCTGTTGCTGGCCGACAGACGGCCAATGAGTGCGGGAGCCTACAAGCTCGTACTACGCCGCCGAAGCAATGGCCGGTGGATCTCGACACAAGAGCCGGTCACAATTGGGTGAGACCCCATGGCGAGTCGCGAAGACTCCACGGCCTGCAGAAGTTGATACTTCGGCCGCGCGCAAGGCGACCGTCCTCAGGACCCCGATACTCAAACCCGACAAGGCCAGGTGCTGGGGCGCGACCGGCGTCAAGGGATGGCGCCGTTGAGCGGTACGGCAAGAACGCGCGGGCGGTCGTGGGGGAGCGGCCGGTTCAATGAACTCCGCGCACGGTGATCTTCGCGAACGTAAGTTCATCCGGCTGGTATGGCGAGCAATGTGGGCAAAGCGTCGCGTAATGCTTTCAGGTGCGTGGTTCCGTGGGAGGTGCGATCGAGCAGCAGCGCGCCCTCGATCGCGCTGAGCAGCACGCGCGCCTGGGCCACAGCGGTGTCTGCATCACGGCTGCGCCGGAGCGCGTGCTCGAACACACCGAACCAGCGAGCGAACGCCGCGGCTGCGGCGAGACGCAGATCCTCGCTGATGCCGGCCGCGTCGATCGCTGTGGGCGCGACCGGGCATCCGTCGCGCGGGTCGGCTTCAAACGCGGCGATCATGCCATCGATCGAGTGCTGCGCGGCTGCCACGGGGTCCTCGGTTGCGTCGAACGCGGCAAGCAACGCGTCCTGCACTTGTTCGGCTGCCGCGTCGATCGCTGCGTGCGCCAGCTCCTCCTTGCCTCTGGGGAAGTGGTGGTACAGCGAGCCGTTCGTGGCGTCAGCCGCGTCGAGGAAGTCGTTCACGCTCGTGCCTGCATACCCCTGGCGGCGGAGCAGCTGCCCGGTTGCTGCGAGCAGGGCGGCGCGATGGCGATCGGGGCGAGCCATACAACAACGATAGTGGAGTGGATGCTCTGATAGATTGTGGAGAGATTGCTCTACAACTGCCGATTGGAGAAACGCCATGCCGATGATCGACGTTTACTCAGCCCCCGACACGTTCGCCGACAAGCACGCGCTCGCCCAGGATCTAGCGAATGCTGTGATGCGCTGGGAGGAAGTCCCGCCGATCGCGCTGTTTTCGAAGAACACGGCCGCGTTCATCCACGAGCTGCCGGCGGACTCGCTGTCGAACGCCGCTGGCGAGGGCAACTACGTGCGGGTTCAGGTGCTCACCCCGGTCGGTGTTCTCGACCGGGACAAGCAGCTCGGCGTCGTCAAAGATCTGACCGACATCGTGGCGGCAGCGGCAGGCGACCCGACGCTCACCGAGCGCACCTGGGTGCTGATCACCGAGTCACCCGAGGGCGGCTGGGGCATCAACGGGCACGCCAACACCGCCGCTGACATCGCCGCCCTCGCCCGCAGCGAACTCACCGGTCAGTGAGACGAGAGGCGGCAAACCAACCAACGTCGCGACGAGCAAAACCTGGCGTCTAGCTCTCAGGTTCCAGTCGCGTCCTCGTCGATCCGTCGGTGAAGCGCTCGCGCCGTGCCGGCAAGGATCTCATCAGAGAGCTCCGGGTCCTCAACGGCGCGCGCCATCGACAGCGCCCCGACCAGTGCGGAGAGCATCGTCACGGCCTCGTCTCGCTTGGCGTCGGCCTCGGGGCGTCGGATGAGACCCTCGAGGCGGTCGATGTAGCGACGCACGTGTCGCCCATACGCCTCACGCGCTGCAGAGCTAGATCGCGACACGTCCGTGACCGGCCAACAGCACCTGCGCCGAGTTCGCGGCCGGTGATCCGCGCAAATCAGGGGCAACCGCAAGACGGCTGAAGAGAGCGAGCTCTCTAGCGGGTGCGCTGCTAATTCGCACAACGCTGTTGAGCATCCTTGGGTCTACGGGCATCCCAAAGGCACCTGGAGGCTGGAGCATCGATTGCGGTGGATGGCAAAGACTTCGGTCACCGAGGACAGGCTACCCCCTGAACCGAAAGCCTTTACGACGGTGTGTGCCAACGGGCGTCTGGGCACCGAAGGAGGCCGGTTGATTTGAGCCCATAGTGACCGGCCCCCCCGATTTTCGGTCAACCTGATCTGGCTGTGAACTGATCAACATCAAACCGAACCGAACCTAAGGGGTCAGGCCACCCCCACGTGCGTGCTTCAACCAGCTCAACATGCCCAGCTTCCAGCCACCACCACCCCGACCGTATACAGCCGCTCTAACCGTGCGCCGTGACACAATTTTGACGCGACTGGCCCAAATCCGGGCCCACGCCACGATTTTTCGAGCTAAAACCCAGTAAACATGGGGTGCATAGGAGTACCGCTACGGGGATTCGAACCCCGGTTTCCGGCATGAGAAGCCGGCGTCCTAGTCCCCTGGACGATAGCGGCGCAAAATCAATCGATCGAAGGCTACCAAAAGCAGCCGATGGAAATCCGGCCGACTTGCTCCACGTCAGTGCGGTATCGTCGCATCCCCGACACGCGGATGTGGCGGAATTGGTAGACGCGCGGCGTTCAGGTCGCCGTGCCCGTCAGGGCGTGGAGGTTCGAGTCCTCTCATCCGCATCGAGAAATCCGGGCCATGATCCTCCGGCATGAGCTCGTGCGCAGTTTGTGATCGCCGACAATCAGCCGGTAACAAAAGCCAGGACGGTCGACGGCGTTCGTGCAACCGCACCATGCCCGCCACTCATACTGATTAGGCGCCGCCGGTAGATGTCAGGTCATAGAGGGTCTGCCCACCCACAGTGACCGACTTGAAGTGGGCCTCGACCCAGCTCGAGATCGTGCTCGAGGAACTGGATCCACCGCCCGGGCCGCCGCCAGCGCCGCCACCGGAGGCTATGTAGTAGTGGATGTCATCGCGCGCCACATAGCTCTCGAACTGCGCCAGCGACAGGTTGCCGCCCTCGTTGTTGAATCCGCCGATCGCCATCACTGGCTCACCGCCGGTGCCGAGCTCGAGCGAAGCCGCCGACTGCGAGCCCGAGACGGCCGCCACCCAGCGGTACTTGCTGGCATCCGTCTCGAGGGCTTTCTTCAGCGCGCTGCTGACGGTTGTCTGCCCACCCGGGCCACCGCCGCCTGACGGCACTCCAGCGCTCGCGCCTCTCGTGAACGTCCCCCCTGCGCCAGAGTGATTGGCGCTACCTGAGCCAAACAGCTGTAGCCCACCGGCCGGGGCGCCGCTGGATGAGGACGATGATCCCGCGCCCGCACCGCCAGCCGCGGAACCTGAGGCGTTACCGGGAACCGGGAGCGCACCAGCCGAGCCACTCGAGCCGGCCAGCCCCGATGCGCCGGGGGGTCGCCCGGATGCGAATCCACCCGGCCGTCCACCGCCGCCGACGGCGCCGCGCCCAAAGCCCCCGCCACCACCGCCAGGACCCATGCCGCCCATGCTCGAGCCAGGTCCCGCTGAGGGGATCGAGCCCGTGTGTGGGGTGGTGATCGTCTGAGCCGCATACGCGGCGGGGCCAGCGCTGCAGGCGAGGATCGCGCAAATGGCGACGACGATCGGGACTCCGCGCCCGCTGCGCCCAAGTCGCTGCCACGCGGGAAGCGCCAGCAGACCGACGATCGCGAGGACAGCAGTGGCCAGCACCAGCACACGCAGCCACGATTCCCAGGCGGGTGTGCGATCGAGTAGTGCGTAGGACCAGGCGGCGGTAACCGCGACGGCGAGCGCCGCTGTGATCCTAGCCCCGACCGTCTCGCGGACCCGCCACAGGATGGCGCCGACGATCGCGACAAGCGCCGCGATAGCGGGAACCAGCGCAACCGTGTAGTAGGTGTGGATGACGCCGGTGCTAAAGCTGAAGATCGCCGCGGTGACGAGCAGCCAGCCGCCCCACAGCAGCAGCACCGCGCGAGTGCGGTCGGTGCGTGACGCGCGACGCGTATGCCACAGGCCGACGAGTAGCGCGAGCACCGCCACGGGCAGCAACCAGGACGCCTGCGCCCCCATCAGGTTGTCGAACAATCGCAGCGGGCCGGTCGGGCCGCTGAAGCCGCTGCCACCGCCACCACCACCGCCAGGTCCGCTCGCGCCGAAGATGCGTCCGAGGCCGTTGTAGCCGACGATCAGGTTGAGGATCGAGTTATCCGGCGAGCCGTCGATCATCGGGCGCGAGCCGACGGGCCACAGCGCGACGATCGCCACCCACCAGCCACAGCTGACCACGATCGCGACGGCCCCGGCCAGCGTCTGCCAGATGCGACGGCGCAGCCCAGCGGGAGCAGCCAGCAGATAGACGAGCCCGAAGGCCGGCAGCACGAGGAAGGCCTGCATCATCTTGGCCAAGAACGCGAACCCGATCATCGTCGCTGCGGCGATTACCCACTTGGTTTCGGCTTGCTCCAGCGCGCGGATGAGGCAGTAGGCGCCGGCGACGAGCAGGCACACGAGCAGTGCGTCGGGGTTGTTGAAGCGAAACATCAGCGCCGCGACCGGCGTGATTGCCAGCAGTGCCCCGGCCGCCAGCCCGGCGCTCCTGCCAAACCAGCGCTTCACGGATGCATACAGCAGCGCGATGGCGGCGAGACCCTCGAGCACCTGCGGGACGAGCATGCTCCAGCTCGAGAACCCGAAGATCCGCCCGGAGATCTCCATCACCCACAGCGATCCCGGAGGCTTATCGACGGTGATGAAGTTTGAGGAGTCGATCGAGCCGAAGAAGAACGCCTTCCAGCTTTTTGTGCCGGCCTGCACGGCGGCCGCATAGAACGAGTTGGCATAGCCCGAGGCGCTCAGATCCCAGGTGTAGGCAAGCGCAGTCAAAAGGAGCAGAGCGATCAGCGCGGGCCGTGCCCACCTGGGATCAGAGACTTCGTGTCGCTCGCTGGCGGTGACGTTGGTTGTGCGAGCGCGCTGTTCTGAGAACGCCTCGGCCGGACGGTGGGTTAGCAGGGTGGAGTTCATGCCCCACAACCTGACGGTTCACCCTAAGACGAACGGCAGGCGAGTGTAGGAGGATCGTAAGGAGCAACCGGCACACTCGAGGCCGGTGGCGCAGCCGCGCGATTGCCGCTCGCGCGCCCGAACGGGATCTGCCAGGAATGCCGCAGATCGATGTGGTGAAGGGACTCCTTTGCGTGCTCCAGGCAGCGTTCGAGAAGAACCTCAGCGAAGACAGACAGACCTCGGCATGTCTAAGCGCGCCATCCAGACCTCAAGTAACAGCTGCCGTATGCCGATCCGTCCAAAGATGTCGGCCGAACATACAGATGTGTACAACCTCGAGGCACGCCCGCAGGTTCTCGCGGACTCGAGCCTCAGCGGCCTGTGTGAGCTCGGTGTGCTGCTGGGTTCGCGGATCGATGATGTGGTCGCGGGAATGGTCTCGAGGACCACTGACTCCAGCTGCCTGCTCGACGGTTTGGTGGAGGACAGCTTCGCTCGTGTCGGGACCGTGTCCACCGTTGCCGTGGCACGCTGGATGGCCGGCGACGGCGAGGAAGTCGCGCGTGAAGTCGGCCGTGAGTCGTGGCAGATCTTTGGGCAGCTAGCCGCTCAGCGCGCGGCTCCACTGAACGAGGTCACCAAGCGATGCCTGCGCTGGCGCGACGCCGCGGAGGACGTGATCCGAATTTGCGCCGAGGAACTCGAGCTCCCGTCCTCGGTGCTCGAAGAGGCGCTCGCGATGGTGCAACGCTCTCTGAACGTCACGCTCGTGCGCATGTGTGAGAGCTTTGAGTCCGAGCGCCAGCGCTCTCACGAGGAGCTGACACGCCGCCAGGAAGAGCTCGCGTTCCTCGCAACACACGATCCGCTGACTGGACTGCCGAACCGCACCCTGATCCTCGATCGTGTCGAGCAGATGCTGGTCCGCTCTCGCCACACCCAGACACCGGTCGCCGCACTGTTCGTGGACCTCGACAGCTTCAAGTCGATCAACGACACGCTCGGGCACACGACCGGCGACGAGCTCCTGCGCGCCGTCTCCGAACGGCTCGGCGGAGTCGTCAGAGACACCGACGCCCTCGGGCGACTCGGTGGCGATGAGTTCGTGGTGATCGCGGACAGCATCAGCCTCACGGCTGGTCCAGAGCTCGTCGCCGAACGCCTGCTCGAAGCCCTCAAGCAGCCGTTTCATCTCACGAGCACCGAAACTCCGCTGACGATCACCGCAAGCGTCGGCATCGCCGCCGGTGATCGCCTCTCAGCCGAAGAGCTGCTGCGTGACGCTGACATCGCGATGTACCGGGCGAAGTGGGATGGCAAGAACCGCTACGTCGTCTTCGAGTCCGGTATGCAGGACGCCGTCCAGACACGCATGGAACTCGAGATGGATCTTCGCGAAGCTCTCGAGAAGGAAGAGTTCTTCCTCGTCTATCAGCCCACCTTCGACCTCAGGGACATGCGCCCCACCGGCCTGGAGGCACTGATCCGCTGGGAGCATCCGATCCGCGGCACCGTCCAGCCGGATGACTTCATTCCGCTGCTCGAGGAGACCGGGCTGATCGTCGAGATCGGTGAGTGGGTGCTCCAGCAAGCATGCATCCAGTGCGCCACCTGGCGCGACGAGGGCCACCCGATCGGGATCGCGGTAAACGTGTCCGCCCGCCAGCTGGATACCGATGACTTCATCGACCAGGTCAAGCACTCTCTCCACCAGAGCGGCCTCGATCCCAACAACCTGACGATCGAGGTCACCGAGACGACGCTGATGCGCAACGTCGAGGAGACGGCGGCACGCCTCAACGAGATCAAGAACCTTGGCGTGAGGATCGCGATCGACGACTTCGGCACCGGCTACAGCAGCCTCGCGCACCTGCAGAAGTTCCCGGTGGATGCCCTGAAGATCGACCGTTCGTTCATCTCGGGCCTGGCCGATAACCGCGAGGGCCAAACCCTCATCCACACACTGGTGCAGCTGGGCAAGGATCTCTCGATCGAGACGCTGGCCGAGGGGATCGAGCAGCAGCAGGAGCTGTCCCTCCTGCGAAACGAGAACTGCGACAGCGGGCAGGGCTTCCTCTTCGCCCGGCCGCTGGACAAAGGCAGCACACAGGCGTTCCTGCAGCAGTGGACGCCGACCGACGCGCCCGCCCCACAGCCAACCTAGGCACATCTCCCAGGCGGCGACCAGAGCGCCCGGCTCCCCGAGGAGGCTCTAAGGTAGGCGAATGGATGTGATCGACGAGCTGCTCGCGAACAATCAGGCCTTTGCGGCGTCGCTGCCGGCCCGGCATCTCGATGTGCACCCGAGTCGCCATCTGGCGATCGTCACGTGCATGGATTCACGTCTCGATGTCTTTGCTGCCCTGGGGTTGAACGATGGCGAGGCGCACGTGCTGCGCAACGCGGGCGGAGTGATCACCGATGACGTGATCCGTTCGCTGGCGATCTCCCAGCGAAAGCTGGGCACGCGCGAGGTGATGCTTGTTCACCACACCAATTGCGGCATGCAGACCATCACAGACGACGGCTTTCGTGCCGAGCTTCAGGCGGCGACGGGTGTGGCACCGGCGTTTGCGATCGAGTCCTTCGCAAATGTCGAGGCGGATGTTGGTCAGTCGATTCTCCGTGTGCGTCGATCCGCGTTCTTGCCCCACCGCGATCACGTGCGTGGCTTCGTCTACGACGTCGACAGCCACGAGCTGCACGAGGTGCACGTCGAGCAGGACTGAGCTGCGGGGGCTCAGGCGAGTGCCGGCACTGCTTCTGCGGGCGCGGCGACAGCGCTCGAGAAGTGCAGTGTGCCGTCTTGCAGAGAACCGAACTTCAGGCTCACGATATCGAGCGCATAGTTCTGGTAGAGCCGCCATGGAGCCTTGGAGCCCTGCTTTGGGAACTGGTCGATTGCGCGCTGGACATACCCGGAGGAGAAATCTAGGAATGGCTGCCCGGTCACGGAGGGATCCTTGTTCAGCGGCGTGCAGTGGGAGTACCCGTTTTCATCCATGTGGTTGAGCAACCGGCAAACGTACTGACATGTGAGGTCACACTTGAGCGTCCACGAGGCGTTGGTGTAGCCGATGGCGAGTGCGAGATTGGGAACACCGCTGAGCATCATGCCCTTGTAGGCCATGGTCTCGGGGAGCTCGATCTCCTTGCCGTCGACAGCGATCTGCATGCCGCCAAGCGCCAACAGGTTGAGGCCTGTCGCGGTAACGATGAGATCGGCCTGCAGTTCAGCACCGGAGGTGAGCTTCAGGCCCTTCTCGGTGAAGGTCTCGATGTGATCGGTGATGACCGTGGCGCTGCCTCGGCTGATGCTCTCGAAGAGATCGCCGTTGGGAATCAGGCAAAGACGCTGATCCCACGGGTTGTAGCTGGGTTTGAAGTGGGTGTCTACGTCATACCCGGCGGGGAGCTGTTTTTCGACGCCTTTGCGGATCAGCCCCTTCATCACCGAGGGTCTGCGTCTGCTGAGCTGGAAGCTCAGCATCGTCAGCAGGACGTTCTTCCAACGCACGATCGGGTAGGACAGCTCGAGCGGCAAGAAGCGGCGGATGAACTTGGCGATCGGGTCTTCCGCCGGCAGTGAGAGCACGTAGCTCGGCGAGCGCTGCAGCATCGTGACGTGCTCGGCCGTCTCGGCCATTGCGGGAACGAGCGTGACAGCGGTCGCGCCACTGCCGATCACGACGACGCGCTTGCCCTCGTACTCGACGTCGTCGTTCCAATGCTGCGGATGCACGATCTGCCCCGCAAAGCGCTCAGTGCCCTTGAAGTCGGGCGTATAACCCTCGTCGTAGCGGTAGTAGCCACTGCACATGAACAAGAAGCCGCAGGTGAAATAGACGCTCTCCCCAGTGTCGCCGCTGGTCGCCTCAACCGTCCACTGTGCGTCTGCGGTCAACCACTCCGCTCTCACGACGCGGTGGTTGAAGCGGATGTGCTCATCGATGCCGCCGTCCTTCGCCGTCTGTCTGACGTAGTTGAGGATCGAAGGGCCATCGGCGATCGACTTGGCCTCCCTCCACGGCTTGAAGGAGTAGCCGAGTGTGTACATGTCCGAGTCAGACCTGATACCTGGATATTTGAATAGATCCCAGGTCCCGCCCGTGCGATCGCGAGCCTCGATGATCGCGTACGTCTTGCCAGGGCAGTTGGCTTGCAGATGGTGGGCGGCGCCGATTCCCGAGAGCCCTGCCCCGACGATCAGTACATCGAGGTGTTCGACTGACATTTCTAGACCATCCGCTGGTTGGAGGCTTCACACCGCACTGCTTACAGCCTAACGTGCCGGGCTCGAGAATGGCTTGAACCCCGTTCAATTGAGATCGGATCTCGCGGCGCCGTGGAGTACTCTCGAGCTCAGGATGGCTGAAGTTGTCATCCGCCCCGCGCCGTCTCGCTCACCGTCTGCGTCCCTGTGCGAAGTTCATCGAAGGTGGCGCGACCGCGACAAACTCATCAGCGGCCTCATCCGCCGGCTCCTGTGAATCGTGCAGGTTCCTCGCGGGCGCCTGACCGTCGATCCGGCGTGCGAGAGGACCGATCGTCTTGGCGAGCAGGTTGATCGCCCCCCCACCCTGAGGATGACGCTCGAGTATTCCCTCGATCACGATCAGCGGCTCGGTGCGGACCGTCAACCGCCGCGCCTCATACAGCGCGGGTGGGACGATCACGTTCAACGTGCCCGCCTCGTCCTCGATCAGCAGGAACGTGATGCCGTTGGCCGTCCCAGGCCGCTGCCTGGCGATCACCAGACCGCCAATCGTGATCCGGCTGCCGTGCGCCTTTTCGGAGAGACCTGCGGTGGAGATCGCCGCCCTGTCTTCGAGCTGCTTGCGTAGAAGCGCCAGTGGATGGCGCTTCACCGACAGATGGGTGGTCGCGTAGTCGGCGATCATCGACTCCCAGTCATCGAGCGCGTCCAGTTGCGGTGACTTGGCCAGGGGAAGCTCGAGCGCGAGCTGCAGACCTTCCTCGACCTGCTTGGCGGGCTCAGTGACGCCAAGTTGCCACAGTGCCTCGCGGCGAGCGTGACGGCTTTCGGCGCCAGTCAACTCATCGCACGCTCCCGACCACGCGAGCAGTTCCAGCACCTGCCGGCTGACCCCGCCGCGCGCCGCCAGATCCTCGAGCGTCTCATACCTGCCCGATCTCTCACGGGAGTGGATCAGCGTCGCGATGTCCTGTGCGTGAATGCCCTTGATGTAGGCGAGTCCGATCTGGATATGAGCCTCTGGCGTGACGGTGCACTCGCCGTAGCTGCGGTTGATCTGCGGGGAGAGGATCGTGAGGTCCCGCCGCTGTGCCTCGTGAATCAGGCTGTCAGGCGGATAGAAGCCCATCGGCTGCTCGTTGAGCAGTGCACACAGGAACTCCGCGGGATAGTGCACTCGCAGCCACGTGGATTGGTAGGCGAGCAGACCGAAAGCGGCGCCGTGCGCCTTGGGGAATCCGAACCCGGCGAACCCGGCGACCATCTCCCACACCTGCTCGGCCAGCGGCGGGCGCACATCCTCGTGGGTTCTCATCGCGCCGTCGAGGAATTCCTGACGATGACCGTCCATCGCCTCCCGTGAGCGCTTGCGGCTCATCGCCCGGCGCAGGCCCTCCGCCTTCCCCGAGCTGAAGCCGGCAAACGCGCGGGCAACTTCGATCACCTGATCTTGAAAGATGATCGTCCCAAGCGTCTCTTTCAGCACCTCCTCGAGCGATGGATGCAAATAGGGAATCTGAAAATCGCGGTCGCGCAGCAGTGCCTGGCGCCGCTCGATGTAGGGGTTTACGGCTCCGCCGACGATCGGGCCGGGGCGCACGAGCGCCACCTGGATCGTGAGATCCTCGAGCGTCTTTGGCTGGGTCCGGTGCAGCGAGCCGATCTGTGCGCGGCTCTCGATCTGGAAGACCCCAACGGTGTCGGCGGCACAGATCGCGCTGAACGTCGGCTCGTCATCGAATGGGATGCGTGAGAGGTCGATCCGCTCTCCCCCCCGCTCGGCGATCATCTCCACGCAGCGCTCTACCGCCGAGAGCATCCCCAACCCGAGCAGGTCGATCTTCAGGAACCTCGCGTCGCTGCAGGAGTCCTTGTCCCACATCACCATCTGTCGTCCCTCCATCGCCGCCGGCAGGACCGGGCAGCAGTCGATCAGCGGCTGCGTCGAGATGATCATGCCGCCCGGGTGCTGTGAGATGTGGCGGGGAAGCCCGTATGCCTCGTCGGCGAGACGCGCAAGCCACGCCCATCTCCCGCTCAGAGCACCTTTCCCGAGCGCGCTTGCGATGTCGCCCGCGACGCTTCCGCTGGATCCGTAACCCTCCGATCCCCGCGCCACCCGCTCGATGTCGCTGGCGGGGAGCCCGAGTGCCTTGCCGAGATCACGGATCGCTCCCCGTGAGCGATAGGTGGGGAACGCCGCCACCAGCGCGGAGTGCGTGGCGCCGTAGTGCTCGTGCACGCGCAGGATCAGCTTCGCGCGGATATCGCGGGGGAAATCGATGTCGATGTCGGGCAGCGACTCGATATCGGCGTGCAGAAACCGGCCGATCGTCAGATCGTTGGCGACGGGATCGATGTGTGAGAGACCCGTCAGGTAACAGACGATCGAGGAGACCGATGAGCCTCTTCCCCGTCCGGGCGGCAGCAATCCCCTGGCGGTGTCCGGCCCGCGGACCTCGGCCGCGACCTCGCGTGCCAGCTCGAGAACCTCGTGATGCAATACGAAGAACCCCGCCAGACCGAGCTCGTCGATCATCGCGAGCTCCCGTTCCAAGCGGCCGGCGGCCTCCTCGTGGAACCTGGCGCCGCGTGGGTAGCGCGCCGCGAATCGTGTGCTGCAGACCTCCGCGAGCACCTCGATCGCATCGCGATTCTCCACTCCCGGGTAGCGGTACCCCAAATCCTCAGTCAGATCGAACTCGATCTGACTGCAGAGACGCGCCGTCTCTGCGATCGCGTCAGGATGCTCCTTGAAGCGGGCGCGCATCGCCTCGGGGCGTGCGAGCACATGCGAGTGGTTCGGGCGTCTGAGCGTCTCCGTGTCATCGAGGCTCCTGCCGTGACGAACCGCGACCAGTGCGTCTTGCAGCAGCGCGCGTGTGGGTATGTGAGCGTGCACGTTGCCCGTGGCGAGGATCCGAACATCGAGGCGCTCGGCGAGCCGCGTGAGCATCCGATTGTGTGCGCGGTCGTGACGAGCATATGGGCGCTGCAGCTCGACCCTCAGGTTCTCGGGAGAGAACGCGTCGCGCAACCGCGCCAGAGCCGAGTAGTCCCGCACTCCGTGTCGCGAGCAGCCACTCAGGCACACGAGGCCATCGGCGTGCTCCTGAACGTCCTGCAGGGTGACGGATGGCTGACCGGCGCTGCGATCGCTGCGATCTCGTGTGTGTGCATGCGCGCGCGTGAGCAGGCGGCAGAGGCGCCTCCACCCCACTGCGCTGCGAACGAGCAGCGTCAGGTGATGGGCTTCACCGCCGTTCAAGGCGGGGTCGATGACAGTGATCTCGGCACCGACGATCGGCCGCAGTCCCACCCTGTGAGCTGCCGTTGAAAACTCCATCGCGCCCGCGACCGAGTCGTGGTCGGTCAATGCGAGAGTCCCATAGCCGAGCTCGACAGCGCGCGTGACCAGCTCCTCGGGAAGCGAGGCGCCGTCGAGAAACGAGTACGCCGAATGAGCATGCAGCTCCGCGTATTCACCGCCGCTGGGCCCGTCCATCGCTAAACGCTCACCCCATGGCGCACACACAGCGCGGACAGGCGCTCCATCGCGTCATCGGGGTCTGCGGGCAGCGACTGCAGTACCTCGAGCGCGTCACGGAGGTCCGCGATCGTCGCCCTGCTGGCCTCGATCGCGAAGCGACCGACCCAGCGCACGGCTTCCCGCTCGTAGCCAGCATGCTCCCCGTCACGAATCAGAAGGCAGATTCCCAGCGCGTCCTTGAGTGAGACGGGCGCCAGATCCGCCGCGTGAGCGCGAATCTCATCGAGCCGACCAGCATCCAATGCCGCTCTGAGTCGCGCGCAGAGATTGTCGGTGGAAGCCCTCATCAGACGAACATATGTTCGCACGCGTGTCAAGCTGTTTTGCCGGCGTGGACACCCACGAGAACCACCTCATGTCGCCGCTCACGCTAGCTGGACTTTGAGCAACAATCCAACCCCGTAGTTGGCCAGGTGCGCCACGCGATGCCGGCGGCTTGCCGGGGACTGAGGGCAATCGGCGAAGCCAATCATCGGGCCCGGTTCTGGCGAGGAGCGGATCGCTCAGGGACAAGCGGCGGTCTCGTTGCGGCTATGGCTAGCGCGAGATGGGTCGGCGGCTGAGTCGATAGGCCACGTAGAAGTGCGCGAGCGCCGCCAGAGCCAGCAGCGGCGTCCACCAGCCGGCGCGATCGTAGCCATACAGAATCGCGGTGAGGACCAACAGCCAGATCCCAATCGCCACGCGCAACGGCAGTATGACGCGGACGTGGCGGTACTCCCAGGAGCTGGGGATGGTGGTGTGGCGAGCCCGCCACACAAACGCGTGGATGAGCAGATTGAACGTCTCGACCAGGCGCGGGCGCGTCTGCGATTCGGTCGCGCCGGCCATGAGTACCGCGAGGATCTCCTCCTCACGCTCCCGGCGAAACGCCTTCGGGTAAAACCGCAGCAACCGGCGGTAGCGTCGCTCCAGGGTCTCGTTCATGTCATCGCCAACCCTCCGTTGAGATCCAGTCGGGACATCGCAGCCTGGGCATTGGAGCGCAAGCGGTGTGCCTCCTCAGCCAGCTGCCGAGCCCCGGTCCCGGTCAATTGGTAGTAGCGCCGCAGCCGGTTGTCGACGATCTCCTCGCGCTGCGGCTCGATCAGTCCGTCTGACTGCAGACGGTCCAGCGCCGTGTAGAGCGTTCCGGCCCGCAGTCGGACGCGGCCGGCCGAGATCTCCTCGACATCGATGATGATCCCGTAGCCATGACGACTCCCACCGGCGAGGGCAGTCAGGATCAGGAACGTCGTCTCCTGCATGGCGCGCTTGCTCATACCTGCAATATATATCGCTCAACTAGCTATTTGTCAAGACGGGTATAGAGAGTCATGGCTTTGCGGCCCCATCTGAGGTGAGCCAGCGCCCCTGTGCGTTGAGGCTGGCCAGGCGCCACAGGAACTCGTTGTCGCAGATCTCGGCGCTGGGGGGCGGTGGATGTCGCGCTCGGTCGCGCATCGCCGACGCGCCCCAAAGCGACCGACGCCGCCGCATGCTCTACGGCATCGCGCCGCCAACACCCCAGTGACACAGAGCCCAGGTGGCTCTCACGCCAACCATCAGCAAGGCACGGGCCCTGACCGGCGGCATATGCTCCCAGGAGATGTGTGGTCGCTTCACCAAAACCGTTGGACCGGAAGAGCTCGGCGAACATTTCGAGCTGCAGATCCAGGAGCGCACCGGCATCAGCCGCTACAACATCGCGCCCACCGATCCGGTGCTCGCGATCGTCAACCGACACGACAGGCCGCAGGCAAGAACGCTGCGCTGGGCGCTCGTTCCCGCCGGCTCGAGGACGATCAAGACCACTCGCCCGTGGATCAACGCCAAAGTCGAGACGCTGAGATCACAGGGCAGCTACTTCGGCGTCGTGCCAGACACCGCGCACCGCGTGCTGATCCTCGCCGACGGCTTCTACGAGTGGCCCAAGCCAGAGGACGAGAAGACCAAGCGCAAGCTGAAGCCCCCGCCTCTGCGTTTCACGGTTGACGAGGATTGCATCTTCTGCTTCGCGGGCCTGTGGACCACCGCCCCACACATCCAGGACGGTCTTGTCGAGAGCTGCACGATCATCACCTGCGACTCGGCCTCCAATGCAGTGATCGCGCCGGTCCACCATCGGATGCCGGTGATCCTCGCTGACGCCGAGGAGATGCACGCGTGGCTCGACCCGTCCGTCTCGGCGCAGGAGGCGCTGACGCTCTGTGAGCCGCTACCGGCCGGCCGTATGTCCGCGAGACTCGCCAGCCAGGCCGTCAACAACGTCAACAGCCCGGAAGGACCCGAGCTGCTGCTCCCCGAGGTCCAGCACTGAGCCACGCCACGCTGTTGACGTGAGTCACCGCCGAGCACTCGGCCGTGAAGCTGCGGTCGGGTCACGCCCGAGCCGGGAGCCCGTGCCTGGCCACCATCGCAGATCGTCGGGAGTCGCTCGACATCGTGATCAGACGAGAGGGGGTTCCGTGGGGGCGTTACATCGTCAGCCGTTCTGGGAGCCGTGCCCCTGACCAGTCGCTGCCCGCTCCTCACAGGGGGAGGTAGACACAGCCTCAGATTGCCCGGATTCTGACGGGAGACGATCGCCGGTACGCGTCAAGCGCCTGATCTCCTCGCGAATCAGCGCCTCCCGATGGTGCAATTGGCGTGAGTGGACGACACGACGTCGGCTCATCCCTGCCGCCCTGACCTCGTTGCTCACTGCGATCTCCCTCCCCAGTCGAGTGTCGTGAGTCTCCGTTACCCGCGATGCTCGTTTGGCAATCGCGCGGGCATGCGCGACTCGCGCAGGCCCGCCGCCGACCGAGCATTCGGCCGCCGGTCAGCCTCCCGATCACAGCGCTGATCCTCTGCGCTGTTGTCATAGCGCTCCATCCCGCTCGCCCAGCTCCGGCGTTCTCATTACGCTGGGAAAGCGAGCCGGATGGAGTTCATCGTCTCGGAGTTCGTAGTGCTCGCCTGCGCCGTCGCGTCACGCACGAGCGAAGGATCCGATCGGGTCCGCTCAGATCGGCAGGTGCGATCCGGGCGAGTTTTGCGAGTTGGCCTGCCCGAGGCCTGCCCTCTCCACCGTTGCCGAGCGCTGCCGGGCCGCTAATCGAACTCTGCTTCGAGAACCGGCCGCGGGTTTGGGTGCGCCACGGCGTGTGGTTCGCCCTGGACATCGCACTTGGTGGCGGCCACATAAGCGACGAGCGCAATGAACGCGATCAGCGCCAAGCCGCTCACGGTCCCGTCGCCGAGCCCCAGGCCGGTGATCGCGTGCGGCTTTGAGAACCAGTCCGCAAACGACGCGCCGATCGGCCGGGTGACGATATACGCGAACCAGAAAGCAACGATCGGGTTCATGTGCAAGCGCCACCAGCCCACCGCTGGGATCGCGATCACAGAGATGAACAACAACGCTGACGGGAAGAAGCCGAGCTTCAACGGGGTAGCCGTCAGATCCCCAGCGGCGGTGCCGAGCGCGAACGTCGCCAGTACCGTCGCCCAGTAGAAACCCTCGCGGCGGCGCGTCGTGATGCTGTGGATCGAGAGCGTGCCCTCGCTGCGATACCAGAGGAAGAAGATCGCAGCCATGATCAGCGCGAACAAAGGCGTCGTCACCGAATAGGGAATGCTCGCCCCGTCGTGGATGCCGTCGGCCGCCATCGTCCCGAAGATCGCCACCATCATCACGGCAAACCAATACACCGGCGCTCGGTATTCGCGTTGGCGCATCTGCAGCCAGATCGCGAACGACAGCCCGAAGATCCCGATCGCTGCGGCGATCGGCACGCTGTGCTGGCCGAGGAAGTCCGACATCGACTCGCCCATCCCCGTCGTCAGGAGCTTCATGACCCAGAAGATCACGGTGATCTCAGGAACCTTGGTCACGGCCCGGCGCGTGAGCGAACCCGTGCTCTCGCCTGGCTCGAAGTCGATGGGTGTCTTGCTTTGGGGTGCGGGATTGCTCATCACTGGAGGTGCTCCGTTGAAAAGACCGGCGGGATCTGTGCACAGGCTGGCATGCCAGAAGCAAATGTGCGGAGGATCTTTTACGCAACGTAGATGAGAGGTTCATGAGAGATCGTGAGCGCCGTGGCATTCAGACTCTTCTCATATTGATCGGTAAGACTTTCGCTCTATGCGCGTGCTGGTCGTCGAGGACGACGTCAAGCTGGGCTCTGTCCTAGAACGGGGGCTCGCGACCGACGGGATCGCCGCAGACACCGTCGGCGATGGCCGGGGCGCTCTGATTCGTGCCGGGGCCACGGCATATGACGTGATCCTGCTCGACGTGATGCTGCCGGATCTCGACGGATTTGAGGTGTGTCGCGGATTGCGCGAGCGCGGCGTCCAGGCACCGGTGCTGATGCTGACCGCGCGTGATTCGATCGAGGATCGGGTCCATGGACTCGATAGCGGAGCCGACGACTATCTGGTCAAGCCGTTTTCGTTCGCCGAGTTGCTCGCACGGGTGCGTGCTTTGAGCCGCCGCGGCCCGATCGAGCGCCCGGTCGTCCTCGAAGTCGGCGATCTGCGATTGGACTCCGCCAAGCACCAGGTGTGGCGAGGAGAGCATCCGATCGATCTCTCTCGCCGCGAGTACGCCCTGCTCGAGGCGCTCATGCGCCGCCCGGGCCATGTGCTCTCTCGCTTTGAACTGCTCGAGCAGGTCTGGAGCTACGGATATGAGAATCGGTCGAATGTGGTGGAGGTCTACATCCGCTATCTGCGTGAGAAGATCGACCGGCCCTTCGGCCGCGAGACGCTGCAGACCGTGCGTGGAGTTGGATACAGGATGTGCAGAGACTGAATAACTTGCCGCGTCGTCTTCCGATTCGCCTCAAGCTCACACTGCTGTTCACATTCGTGATGGGAGTGCTGCTGACGGCGTTGAGTGGATTTCTGTACCTCCACTTTCGCTCGGATCTGGACTACAACATCAACGAGTCGTTGCGTGGTCGCGCGCAGGAGATCGTGAGCCTCGTGCGGGGGGTCGATATCGAGCAAGACCACAGCGACTACGACCCGTTGCCGGGGCGCGGCGAGGACTTCGTTCAGATCCTCGACCGCAGCGGGCGAGTACTCGCCGCAAGCGCCGGATTTGAGCACCCGGCGTTGCTGACGCACCGTGAGATAAGCCAGGCCGCTGGTCGTTCCCTGTTGCTTCAGCGTCAGCAGAGCTCACGGCTGTTCTCGATGCCGATCAACCACGGCAGCGCGATCGTCGTCGCCGGCGTCCTTCTCGCTGAGCGCGACGCGGCACTCGACAAGCTCGACAACGCGCTCGTCACCGGCGGGCCCGTTGCGCTGCTGCTGGCGTCGATCGCGGCCTATGGATTGGCGGCCGCGGCGCTCAGACCGGTCGAGTCGATGCGCCAGCGCGCGGCGACCATCTCCTCCGGTGAAATCGGGGCACGACTGCCGCTGCCGGAGAGCATCGATGAGATCCACAGGCTCGGCAGCACTTTGAATGAGATGCTCGATCGCCTGCATGACGGCCTCGAGCGCGAGCGGGCGTTCGTGGCCAATGCCAGCCACGAGCTGAGGATGCCTCTGACGGTGTTGAAGGCCGAGCTCGAGGTCGCTCTGAGAGAAAACGGCGATACCCATCAGCTGCGGCTGGCGCTGGCTTCAGCCGCGGAGGAGGCCGATCGCATCATTCGCCTCGCCGAGGATCTGCTCGTCTTGGCGCGCGCCGAGCAGGGACAGCTGCCGATCCAGCTGCGCACGGTGACGTTGCGGGATCTCCTCTGGACGCTCGGCGAAAGACTGAGGCCGGTCGCCGAGTACGCGGTAAATGCGCCGTCCGGGAGCAGCGATGGCGACGAGGTGATCGTCGAGGTCGACCTCGACCGGCTCGGTCAGGCCCTCGGGAATCTCCTCGACAACGCGCACCGCTACGGCGATGGAGCGATCCACTTCGACGTGACCGCCGACGAGCGGTTCCTGCAACTGCACGTCACCGACGAGGGGCCGGGATTCAGCGTGGATTTCCTGCCGCGAGCCTTCGAGCGGTTCAGCCGCCAGGATCCGGCCCGCTCGCGTGGAGGCGCCGGCCTCGGGCTCGCGATCGTGCGGATGATCGCCGAAGCCCATCACGGTGGCGCCCACGCAGCCAACCTCTCCGACGGCGGCGCGGACGTGTGGCTGAGCATTCCGCGCACGCAGCGAGGCGGCTGAGCCTCTCAGCGCACCCGTTGCCCGGCGAGCCTCGTGCGCTCGCCGCGCAATGCGAGTCTCAGAGGCCGGCGGACGGCCGTCGCGGCAACTGCGAGAGCCCAAACCGGGTGGTCTCAGGTGCGTCTCATGTTCGCTGCTCATTCTGTAGGCGTGCCTTTCCCGCCTGTGGAGGACAACCGGTGCTCGGAGAGCCTGCCACTTCAAGCCAACCGGGCCGTGAGCTCCAACGCTGCGCTCGCGAGCACAGCGGCCTTCTCGGCGGCACCGGGATTCTCTAGAACCTCCACCTGCGAACCTTCCACGAGCGGACATCCACCTAGAACGGTGTTGATTCTGTCTGCCGGCGTGGGCCACGGGCACCATGCCGCCGCGCAGGGCCTGCGTGATGAGCTGGAGCAGATCGCTCCCGATGCACGTGTGAGCGTGAACAACGGATTGGGGAGACGGCACACGCCGCTGCGGAGATTCCTGGAGCGCTTCATCCGCTGGCAGCTGACGCACTGCCCGCGGGCGTACTCCCTCTCATACAGCGTCGGCGTCCGGTCGAGACTGGGCCGTCGGCTGACGTCCAGGCTCCTCTACCACGTCTCGCGCAAGCAGCTCGGAGAGCTCATTCAGGCGGCCTCTCCCGACGTGATCGTCTCGACATACCCGGGTATCACCGCGCCGCTCGGTGAGATGCGCCAGCGCGGTGAGTTGAGCATCCCGGTGTGTGCGCTGATCACCGACCTCACAAGCCTTTATTTCTGGGCGCATCCCAGTATCGATCTGCATTTGGCGAGCTACCCGCAGTCGCTACCGGAGATAGCCAGTCTGACCGCGGGCGCCAGGACGATAGCCATCGAGCCACCCCTGAGCGCCAGCCACTGGAGCACCCAGACACCCCGCGAGGCACGCCACAAGCTCGGTCTAGATCCACATGCGCCGCTCGTCCTGATCACGGGCGGCGGCTGGGGGCTCGGCGACCTCGCCGGAGCGATAGAGGGCGCGGTCGAGCTCGACGACGCACGGGTGATAACTGTCTGCGGCGAGAACAGCGATGCGGCCCGGCAGCTCTCCCACCGCTACAGATCACAGTCGCGCGTGCGGATCCTTGGCTACACCGAGATGATGGCCGACCTGCTGGCGGCCGCCGACGCGCTCGTGCACGGCACGGCCGGGGTCACGTGTCTGGAGGCCGCGGCACACAACTGCCCGGTGATCTCCTATGGGCTGGCGGTCGGGCACATCCGCCACAACACCGACGCGATGGTCGACCACGGGCTGATTTTCCACGCCGTGGACAGTCGTGCGCTCACCAGGCGCCTGCGAGATCTGACCAGCCGCCCGCGGAAACCGCGTGCCTGCGTCCACAGGCGCCCAAGCGCCGGCAGCGCGGTTCTCGGGCTCGGGGCCCCAGCGAGCGTCACGTCGCTGCGGCAAAACACCCACGCCAGCATTGCCACCGCAAGCGCCAGGCATCCCCAGCTCGGCTCCGCGGATCTGCCGATCGTGGTCGCGCCGCCGCAATGAGCACCGTTGAGGTCAGCGGGTCCGGCAGTGTCGGCGGAGTCTCCGAGCGACTTGGGATTCGCGCCCGCCTCGGCCCGCTCTCGCCGGCGATGCTGGCACTCGCCGGGCTGCTGGGGCTGTGGCTGCTGTGGTCGCCTCGCAGCCCGGACCTCGCCGCGCAGGTCTACCGGATTCACCTCTTCTCGAGCGAGGGGTACACGCTCTGGGACGAGAACTGGTACGCCGGGCATTACCTTCCCGCCTACAGTCTCCTGTTCCCGCCGCTTGCCGCGTTTCTCGGGCTGCACTGGGCGGGTGTCGCGTCCGCCAGCGCCTCGACGCTGATCTTCGGACGTATCGCCAAATCGAGTTTCGGCCCTCGTAGCGTGCGCGCGAGCACACTGTTTGCCGTTGGCGCGGCCGGCGACCTGTTCATCGGCCGGGTCACGTTCGCCACGGGCGTGAGCCTCGGCCTGGCGGCGGTGCTGGCCGCGAGCCACAAGCGTCTCGGCTGGGCAGCGCTGCTGTCGCTCGCGTGCGCCGCGACGAGCCCGGTGGCGGGAGCGTTTCTGATGCTGGCCGCCGGCGCGGAGCTCCTGCACAGCCGCAGGCTGTCCCGCGCTTGCGCACTGGCGGTTCCCGCACTCGCGCTGACGCTGGCGCTCAACGTCCTGTTCCCCGAAGGCGGCTATGAGTCCTTTGCGCTGACGTCGCTGCTGGCCGCCGTTGGACTGTCGCTGGCCGTTCTGCTGCTGCTGCCGGCCAGGCAGCGCCTGTTGAGAATCGGTACCGCGCTCTACCTGCTGGCGCTTCTGCTCAGCTATTTCGTGCCCTCTCCGATGGGCAGCAACTCGGTGCGTCTCGGAGTTCTGTTCGGGCCTGCGATCCTGGCGGGCGCCGTCGAGGTGCAGGATGTCAAGTCCTCGCTCTCGCGAATGCTTGGATGGATCGCCTCTGCGAGCAGAGGGCGCCTGCGTAGTCCTCGCGAGCCGAGCGCCGGAACGGCCCGCTGGGTGCTGGCGGCCGTCGGGGTTTCGCTGGTGGCGTGGCAGATCAACGGGCCGATCGGGCAATCGCTGCAGGCCTCTTCGGAAGCTTCCACACACCTCAGCTACTACACCCCCGCGATCAATTATCTGAAGCGCGAGAGCGCCGGCGCGCCGCTGCGTATCGAGGTTCCGTTCAACCGTTCGCACTGGGACGCCGTGATCCTCGGCCGAAGGTTCGCGCTCGCTCGTGGCTGGGAGCGCCAGCTCGACACCGAGTACGACGGGCTCTTCTACGCTCCGCGGCTGAGCGCGGGCGCGTACCGCTCGTGGCTGCTGAACACCGCGGTGCGATATGTCGTGCTGTCTGACGCGCCACTGGATTTCTCGAGCGTCGCCGAGGGCACCCTGATCGACGCCGGCCTGCCGTTTCTGCGCGAGGTCTTCCACTCGAGGAATTGGCGGATCTATGAAGTATTGGGTGCACAGCCGCTGGCCAGCGGACCGGGAACACTGACGAGCATGACCGACGGCGGTTTCACGTTGCGGGCCACTCACCGCGGTAGCTTTCTCGTGAGGATTCACTACACCCCCTACTGGCAGCTCACAGCCGGGTCCGCGAACATCAGCCGCACCGCGGGAGACTGGACGAGGATCACTGTGAAGCATCCGGGGAGAATCGCTGTTGCCGCCGAACTTCACATCACGACCTAGGCGCAGAAGGGTGACATGAGCGCCACCGAGCTCGCGCTTGCCCTCTCGGTGTTTCTCGCCTGCGCCGTGGAGGCCGTCGAGGCGCTGACGATCGTGCTCGCTGTCGGGATCACCCGCGGTTGGTCCTCGGCGATGAGCGGGGTCGGAGCGGCGGCACTGACGCTCATCGCGATCGTGGCGGCGCTGGGGCCGGCCCTCACCGCCCTGCCGATCGGCCTCTTGCGAGTGCTCGTGGGCGGCCTGCTGCTGATCTTTGGTCTGCAATGGCTGCGCAAGGCGATCCTTCGCTCAGCCGGCCTGAAGGCCAAGCACGACGAGCTGAAGACCTTCCGCCAGGAGCGTGAGGCGGCGCGTGCGGCAGGCGCCGAGCACACTGGCTTCGACGGCTACGCTTTCACACTCTCCTTCAAGGGCGTGCTGCTCGAGGGGCTCGAGGTGGTGTTCATCGTGCTCACCTTTGGAGCCAACCAGCACCACGTGCCGCTGGCGGCCGCGGCCGCCACGCTCGCGGTGCTCACGGTCACAGCGGCAGGAGTCGCGGCGAGAGCGCCGCTGGCGAGGGTTCCCGAGAACACGATGAAGTTCGCGGTCGGTGTGTTGCTCAGCTCGTTCGGGATGTTCTGGGGCGCCGAGGGAGCGGGTGCGGCCTGGCCCGGCGGTGACGCGGCTCTGCTGGCGATCGTCCCAGGCATGCTCCTGGCCGCGATCGTGATGGCGCGGGCGGCCGCGTGAGGATCGCGAGGATCTTCGTTACCGTGGTGTGGGAGTTCGTGGTCGGCGAGGACTGGCGAACCGCCGTGGGCGTGGTGCTTGCCCTGGCGCTGACCGCGTTGATCGCCCAGATGTCGATGTCCGCATGGTGGGTGATGCCGCCTGTGGTTGTGGGGCTGCTGGCACTTTCGATCCGGCGCGCCGCGGTGGGTGGATCCAGCCACGGCGGGTGAGCGTGGCCGCCGGCGCGTCGACAGGTCTCCCGCGAGGCAGAGCGGCACGATCGCTGTGAGCGCTTGCCCGCAAGTCGCTCGCGCAAACCCGGGCGAGGACGCCTTAGGGGACATTCCCCATAAACGTGCGGGCAAGCGATGCGATGATGAATCAATGACATTTTCGGATTCCTCGGTCAGCCGCTCATCGATCACGACCACGCGAGAGCATTCACACCGCGACCGGCTGTACCGCCACCCTGACCATGGCCTGCTCGGCGGAGTGTGCGCCGGGATCGCCGACAGGCTCCACATCAACGCCTCGATCGTGCGCGGGATCGCTGCCGCGTCGGTTGGCTTCGGCGGAATCGGCATCGCTCTCTACGTGCTGGCCTGGGCGCTCGTCCCGATCGGCCCGAGCAGCGGCCAGCGACGCCGCAGCCCCGCCGCCTGGCTTGCCGGGTTCCTGATCGTGATCGGCGCCGCCTGCATGGCCTTCGCCGCACACAGCTTCGGGGTCCCCGTGTCCCAAGGAGTGATCTGGCCAGCCGTACTCGGGGCCTGCGGGATGGCGCTCGTATGGAGGCCGATCGTCGGCGAGGCAGAACCGATCGGCGCGTCCCGGGCGATCCTGGGCGCGCTGCTGGTGGCCTTCGCCTCGGCCTCGCTGCTGCATCACTTCCGCGAGCTGCACAGCCTCGGCAGGGCGATTGGCGCCGTCGCCATCATCGCGACGATCGGCGGTTTCCTGGTCGTTCCGTGGTTTGTGCGTCTGGGGCGCAACCTCGCCTC
The DNA here is from genome assembly GCA_963776185.1 of uncultured Solirubrobacterales bacterium. GTDB lineage: Bacteria > Actinomycetota > Thermoleophilia > Solirubrobacterales > Solirubrobacteraceae > Palsa-744. Next base: position 532,994 of record CAVZLM010000004.1, on the reverse strand, counting down.
GGAGCGCTCCGCGCGCATCCGCGAGCAGGAGCGTGCCGAGCTGGCCGCGCACCTGCACGACTCCGTGTTGCAGACGCTGGCGCTGATCCAGAAGCGCGCCGCCGACCCGCGCGAGGTAGCCGGCCTCGCCCGCCAACAGGAGCGCGAGCTGCGCAGCTGGCTGCAGGAGCGCCCGCCGCCCGGGGCAGGACACAGCCTTGCCGCGGCGCTCGAACGCGCCGCCGCGGAGGTCGAGCGCCAGCACCGTGTCCCGATAGAGGTCATAACCGTCGGCGACACGCCACTCGACGGCAAGCTCGAGGCGCTTGTCAGGGCCGCTCGTGAGGCCATGACCAATGCTGCCAAGTTCGCCGGCAGCGATCGCGTCGATCTGTTCGCCGAGACACAGGGAGGCCGCGTCGAGGTGTTCATCCGCGACCGGGGCGTCGGCTTCGACCCGTCCGCCGTGCCCGCCGACCGGCGCGGCGTGCGCGACTCGATCATCGGGCGCATGGAGCGCCATTCCGGCCGCGCCAGCGTCCACAGCGAGCCCGGAGCCGGCACCGAGGTGGAGCTTGTCATGGAGGGAGTGACCGCCCAGTGAGCGCGCCCCCTCGCGTCGTGATCGTCGACGACCACGACCTGTTCCGTGCCGGTGTCCGAGCGGAGCTCGGCAACGAGCTGGAGGTCGTGGGCGACGCCGGCACAGTCCCACAGGCCATCGGTCTGATCGAGGAGCGGGCACCCGATGTCGTCCTGCTCGACGTGCACATGCCAGACGGTGGCGGCGTCGAGGTGATCCGCAGCATCAGCCTCACGCATCCCGAGATCCGGTTTCTGGCCCTGTCGGTTTCCGATGCCGCGGAGGATGTGATCGCCGTGATTCGCGCAGGGGCGCGGGGCTATGTGACCAAGACGATCTCCGCCGAGGAGCTCGCCGCGGCTGTCCGGCGAGTGGCCGACGGCGACGCTGTCTTCTCACCGCGGCTAGCGGGCTTCGTGTTGGATGCGTTCGCGGCCGATCCGCCGGCCGCAGCGCAGGCCGATGCGCATGAGGCCGATCTCGATCAGCTGACAGCACGCGAGCGTGAGGTTCTGCGGCACATCGCCCGCGGTTATATGTACAAGGAGGTCGCCCAGAGTCTCGGCATCTCCGTGAAGACCGTCGAGGCCCACGTTTCCGCGGTGCTGCGCAAGTTGCAGCTTTCCAGCCGTCACGAGCTCAGCCGCTGGGCTGTCCAGCGACGATTGGTCAGCTTCGACGGACCCTAGGGGCAATCCCCGATTGTGTCCGGCGGGCAGACACGCAACAGTTGAGTCCCGTTCAGATCCAGATCCTTCTCCCAAGCAGGAGACACATGAATTCCACAGCAGATCCAGACCGAGTCGCCGAAGCGCCGGCGATCGAGACGCAGGGCCTCACCAAGCGCTTCGGTGAGCGCGTAGCGCTGGACGGCATCGACCTGCAGGTGCCGCGCGGCTGCGCGTTCGGTTTCCTGGGCCCCAATGGCGCGGGCAAGACGACGATCATCCGTACGCTGCTGGGGCTCACACCAGCGAGCGCGGGGACGATGCAGGTGCTCGGCTGTCCGGTGCCTACCGAGCGCTCGCAAGCGCTGCAGCGCGTAGGTGCGATCGTGGAGGAGCCGCGCTTTCACATGCACCTCACGGGCCGGGAGAACCTCCGGATCGTGTCCGCTGTGCGCGGGCCTGAGACGCTCGAGCGGGTCGAGCCGGCGCTCGCGCGGGTGGGCCTGGCCGAGCGGGCGGACAACAAGGTCAAGAGTTACTCGATGGGCATGCGCCAGCGACTCGGGGTCGCTCGCTGTCTGCTGGCCGATCCGCTGCTGTTGATCCTCGACGAGCCAACCAACGGGCTCGATCCGGCCGGCATCCAGGAGTTCCGCGAGATGATCCGCTCGATGGTGGAGCAGGAGGGACGGACGGTGTTCATCTCCTCTCACCTGCTGGACGAGGTCGAAAAGACGTGTGATGCGGCGGCGATCGTGGACAGGGGAAAGATCATCACGCAGGGCGCGATCGCCGATCTGGCCGCCGGTGGCGGCGCCCGTCACGAGCTGATCCTCAGCGTCGACGACGCCGCCCGAGCGCTCGGGGTGCTCGACGCAAACGAGTTCGTGGCGGAGGCCCGCCCGGCAGACGAGGGTATTCGCGTGGTGCTCGCCGGGGAGCCACAGACCGCCGCGCAGGTCAATGCCGCACTAGTGCGGGCTGGGATTGGCGTGACGCGCCTAGAGCCAGTGCGCCACAGCCTCGAGCAGCGCTTCCTGCAGGTCACCCAGAGACTGGACGCGGATCTCGTGCCGGATGAGGTGAAGGCATGAACCCGACAATCGCGCTGCGGATGGCCGGAGCGGACTTCCTGAAGCTGCGCAAGAAGCGCAGCACCGTCATTTGGGCGCTGGTGTTGGCGGTAGCTCCACTGATGATCTACTTCATCTTCAAGGGCATTCAGCACTCTTCGAGCCCGTCTGAACACGGCCCGGCGGGTGGCAGCCACGGCTACGAAGATGCGATGCCAGTGGTGGCTTTGTTCTTCGGGCCGCTCGCCGCGATCATGATCGGCACCGACGCCGGCGCGGGCGATCTCGCGTCCGGGGTCTTCCGCGATCTGGTCGTGACCGGCCGCTCCCGCGTGGCGTTGTTCGCCGCACGCGTCCCGGCGGCGCTCGGCCTGTGCTGGCTGGTGACGCTGGTCGCATATGCGGTGTTGGTGATCGGCACCTATGCGCTCGCCTCCGGGACGCCGACGCCCGGCGGTGCGCTCGTGATAAACGGCCTGCTGTTCACGCTGTTTGCGACTGGCATTGTGAGTGTGGTAGCCGTCGGCTTCTCCTCGCTCGTCGGCTCGCGGCCGGCGGCACTAACGGCGCTGATCGGCTGGCAGTTGATAGCGAGCCGCATTCTCGAAAACATCGAATCGCTCGGCAGCTCACGCAGACTGATCCTCAGTCAGGCCATCGCGCACTTCAGTCCGATCTTCATCGGCGACCACCACGGCCCGCGCGGCGGCGCGACTGTGACGATGTCGACCGCTATCGCGGTGATCGTGTCACTCGGCTGGATCGTCGTGTTCTGCGCGCTCGGAGCCTGGCGCACACGGACGATGGACACCTGAGGGGCAGCACAGCGAAGAGCACGGGCCTCCCACAACCGGGGTTCGCTGCGCCGCGGCTATTCGCCTCGATCGCGCGCCACGATCTCCGGGACCGCTGAGCAGGTCGTGCGGGAGTCAGACGGTGGCTTCAGAAGCGCTCTGAGCACGCTTCTGAGCAGTCGCGATCTCCTGCAGAGCCTCCTCACGCGAGCGCCATCCGTCGATGCTCACCACCTTGCCCTCGAGATCCTTGTAGATCGAGAAGAACTGCTCGATCTCCTGGCGCAGCAGCACAGGTAGATCCTCGAGCTCCTCGTATGCGTTCCAATATGGGTCGTGCAGAGGGACACAGATGATCTTGTCATCGATGCCCTTCTCGTCGCTCATCATGAACATGCCGACTGGCTTCACAGGAATCAGGCATCCCGAGAACGTCGGCTCATACAGGCACACGAGCGCGTCCAACGGATCGCCGTCCTGGCCGAGCGTGCCCCGCAGATAGCCGTAGTCGGTTGGGTACGTGGCGGCGCTCATCAGCAGCCGGTCGAACTTGATCCCGCCGAGCTCCGGGTCGTACTCGTACTTGTTGCGAACGCCCTTGGGGATCTCGACCACGCAGACGAGGGCGTGCTTGGGTGAGGGCGTGTCGGTCATCGGCAGTCGATTATCGCGGCTATCGCCCCGCTAAGAGTGCGCGATCTCACACTCACGCCCGGGAGAAGGGGATGATCGAGCAAGGACGCCCGGGCAACCCAGCCGGCCGTGAGTCAGCGGACTTTGGCCGCTGTCTTGCGGCGTGCCTGTTTTGGCGCGGCGGCGGCTTTTGCGACTGGAGCTGGTGTTGTGGTCTTCTTGCGCGGTTTCGGTTTTTTCCTCGCGCCGGTCCGTTTCTCGGCGTCCTCGAGGCTCGCCTTCAGTGCCGCCATCAGATCCGGCACGGCGCTCTGGCGCGGCGCGGAGGGCTCCACCGCGATCTCCTGCCCATCGGCCTTGCGCTCGATCAGATCGAGCACCGCCTCACGGTAGCTGTCGTGATACTTGCTCGGGTCGAACTTGCTCGCCAGCGAGCTGACCAGCGCTCTTGCCATTTCACGCTCGCGTTTTGAGAGCTCGGGGTCCTCCGCCGAAATGCCGGGCAGTTGCTCCGCGGAGACGATTTCATCAGCGAAGTTCATCGTCGCCATCCCGAGCACCCGGCCCATCGGACGGATCGCGACCAGGTGCTCCTTGGAGCGCAGCACCACCTTCGCGACCGCGACCTTCTCGCAGTCGCGCATCGCGTCGAGCAGCAGATGGTATGGCTTCTCCGCAGCCTCGGTCGCTGGCGCCAGATAGTAGGCGTGGTCATAGAAGATCGGGTCGATATCCGCGAGATCGACGAAATCCTCGATCTCGATCGTGCGCGTCCCGGCGGCGCCGAGCGAGGCCAGCTCCTCGGGCTCGATCACGACGTAGCGCTCGGGGGCAAGCTCATAGCCCTTGACGATGTCGGTGTAGGCGACCTCCTTGCCGGTCGCCGAGGACACGCGCTTCTGTTCGATGCGTGCGTGATCTGACTTGTGCAACTGATGGAAACGGACCGTCTTTGCCTGCACCGCGCTGAACAGCTTCACGGGCACCGAGACGAGCCCGAAGCTGATCGAGCCGGACCAAATGGTGGACGCCATCGGGCAAGTGTTTACCGCAACGAAGCCAAAATCAACCCAAGCAGGACAGATTGCAGCGGCTGACCGGCGAAGATTCACGCCGTGGGAGGGCTCCTGGACTGTGTTGTCGGTCGCTTCAGACCGACACGCCGCGCTCGCGCTCTACACTCGCTCGATGGTCCTCTACACCTGTCCGGCGCGGACGCATGGAGCCAGCGCACCGATCATCAAGCATCCGTGCGGGGTGGCCGCCCAGGCCCTCGACAGGGCCGGGCACTCCTACTCCGTAAAGGTCGTGGGTGGCTTCAAGAATGTGCCGCTGAGCCGCAGGGGAAAGCGAGATGAGATCTTCGAGTTGACCGGGCAGCACGATGTGCCGGTCCTCATCCTCGACGACCGCACGACGATCCAGGGGTCCAGTGCCATCGTCGACTGGGCCGCCGGCAACCGGGTGCTCCGCGACTGACTGATCCGGGTCGCGAGGACCCGAAGCGCAACGCGGCCGGCGCCTAGATAGATCTCACCGTCGCCAACCGCTCGTGCACGGATCGCACGGCGCTCGATCCCTCGCCGACGGCTGCGGCAACGCGCTTCATCGAGCCGCGGCGGACATCGCCGGCGGCGAATATGCCGGGAATGGATGTCTCGATAGGTCAGCCCGAGATGCTCCGCGAACCGGGCAGCCGAGGCACGACACAATGTCTCTGTGGCGGTGATCACCGCGGGAATGTCCCGCTGGCTCAGACCGAGACTCGCGAGCAAGGTGTCGACATCCTCAGCGTCCTCGAGATCGATCCAGGCGTGGGCCAGATGCGAGTGTTCGGCAAACGAGCGCAGGCTCATCGCCTCCGACGAGTAGCGCGAACCGACAATGCGGATCGCCTGGGCGCCATCGCCAGAGCGCAGAATCTCACGCCGCGCGATGAGCGCATTGAAAATCGTCTCCGCGAGCGCAGGTGAGACGCTCATCAGACGCCGGAACTCGGTCTCAGCGATCACCAGCACCCGGCCCGCCTCGGTCACACGACAGCTGAGCGAGCGACGCTGGCCGCTCAGCAGGTTCATCTCACCGACGAAACCGCCTGAGCCGTAGGTGGCGAGCGCGTCCGCGTCCGGATCCTCGAGCCGGACAACCTCGACGGTGCCCGCGAGCACGACGAACAGGTCGTAGGACGCTTCCCCCGCTTCGAACAGCAGCTCTCCCGCCACCGTCGCGCGCTCGATACCGAAAGTGGCCACCTCGGCAAGCTCTGCGCCGCTCAGCACATGCCAGGCGATCGGGTCTCGATCCTCCGCTGCGCTCATCGCCGATCAGGGCTCCGCTCGCGCGAACTGGGCTCGAGCACCAGATACGGGCACCCGTGGTCTCGGCGGCGGACGATCCGTGCCCATCGATCCAGGCTGTGGCGCGTCTCATCAGCGCTGGTGTGCATACCGACTGGATAGCACAGCCACTGCACACGCTGCTCGCCGGGGCGCAGCGGCGATCGATGCCCGTGTTTCCCGGCAGCGGCAGGCATCGAGCGGCCCGCGGGGAGCCTATGATCTGCCGGTGGCGCTGGTACGCATCGAGGTGCTCGAGGGACGCTCGACTGAGCGCAAGCGTCAGATCCTGGACGCGGTACACGAGGCACTCGTCTCGGCCCTGAAGGTTCCGCGCGGAGACCCCACGCTGCGGATAATCGAGCATCACCCCGCGGATGTTCAGTTGCCGAGCGTGCCTGACGTTGTCGGCGAGCACTACACGCTGATCGAGATCACTATGTTCGCGGGACGCTCGCTGGATGCGAAGCGAGCGCTCTATCGCGAGATCGTTGAGCGGCTCGGTGCATTGGGGGTTCCCGGGGCCGACGTCACAATCGTGGTGATCGAGTCACCGAGGGAGAACTGGGGTGTGCGGGGCGGTACGCCGGCCAGCGAGGTCGATCTCGGCTTCACGGTTGAGATCTGAAGGGCATCTTCAACCTCACGGGTATCTCTGCCGTGGCGCACTCGTATGGCACACCGCGATATCTCGGCGCTCGACGGCTCATACTGCGCTTCGATGATGTGTCGCGTTGAGCTGTCTGAGGGGCGATTGCTGCGCTTTCTGGAGGAGGAGGACGCCGCCGAGTTGTATGACGTGATCGACGCCAACCGCGACTATCTGGCGCGCTGGATGCCATGGGCCGCCGAGCAGACGCTCGAGGACACGGTGGCTTTTATTTGGCGAACACGCAAACAGCTGACCGACAACGATGGCTTTCAGACCGCGATCGTCGAGCACGAGCGGATCGTCGGGATGATTGGTTTCCATGGTCTCTGCTGGCAGCAGCGCTCGACCAAGATCGGTTATTGGCTGGCCGAGCCGGCGCAGGGTCGTGGCGTCATGAGCTGTGCGGTTCGAAAACTCCTCGATCACGCGTTCGGAGCCTGGCGGCTGGATCGCGTCGAGATCCACGTGGGCGTCCAGAACGCGCGCAGCCGCGCGGTTGCGCAGCGAGTTGGGTTCAAGTATGAGGGTGTCCTGCACGAGGCTGAACGGGTCGGGGACCGCTTCATCGACCGAGCGCTCTACGCGATCCTCGCCGGTGATTGGCATCGCCGCTGACATTGGGTCGGTGCTGATCTTTCAGAGTCCGTGGGGCGACAATGGCCGTTCGGTGTAGAGTCGCGCCATGACCCTCGTGCTGCTCACAGGCGCCACCCGTGGAATCGGCCGTGCCGCCGCGATCGAGCTGGCTCGCGAGGGAGTCGAGGTCGCGCTCGTCGGCCGTGAGGCGGAGCGGGTGAAGGATGTCGCGCGCGAGGCGCAGGCGACCGGCGGCGGCGCGCCGGTCCATCAACACGTCGCCGATCTGACGCTGATGGCTGATGTCAGGGCGCTGGCCGCCGAGGTCAGCGGGAGCTATCAGCGGATCGATGTCCTGGCAAACAACGCCGGTGCCCTGTTCGGCTCGCGTGGGCAGACCTCCGAGGGCTTCGAGCGGACCTTTGCGCTGAATCATCTCGCTCCGTTTCTGCTCACCAACCTGCTGCGCGGTCAGCTGAGCGGCGGCCGTGTTGTGACCACCTCCTCCGATGCTCACAAGGCGGGCGTGCTGGATATCGGGGACCTGCAGTCCGAGCGCTCCTACGCCGCGATGAAGGTGTATGGCATCTCGAAGCTCTGCAACATCCTGTTCACCCGCGAGCTGGCCAGGCGCGCCCCGGAGCTGCACGCCAACTGCTTTCACCCGGGCGTTGTGCGCACCGGCTTCGGCAAGAACGAAAACGGAGTCTGGAAGATCCTCACCACGCTCGGCGGCCCCTTCTTCCGCTCGCCGCAACGAGGCGCGAGATCGCTGGTGTGGCTTGCGGTGTCCGACGAGGCAGCCGCACTCACCGGCGAGTACGTTCAGGACGAGAGAGTGCTGGCCCCCAGCGCCCAGGCTCAGGACGAGACACTCGCCGAGAGTCTCTGGGAGCAGAGCGCCCAGCTCGTGGGCATGCCAGCCGGAGACCCAGCGCAGGCCGTCCCGCCGGTTTCCTGAGCGACCTGCCCGCCGCGCCCGAGCTCAGCACCGGGGAGCACTCCGCCGATCGACATGCCTCACCGGTGCGATCGCTGCGAAGTAGTCTGTGCGGTCGATGGACCGATTCGCGTTGCTCATCGACGCTGGCTATCTGCTCTCTGCCGGGGGCGAGGCTTGCGTGGGGACTTCTGATCGCCGGGAGATCGGCTGCGACTGTGTCGCGTTGATCGCGTCGCTCGCGGAACGTGCTGAGCAGAGCTGCGGCCTGCCGATTCTTCGCACCTACTGGTACGACGCCTCTGTAGACCGTCAAGCCAGTGCTATCCAGCAGCCGATCGCAGATATGCCGAATGTGAAGCTGCGGCTTGGACGCCGTGCCTACCAGGGGCAGAAGGGAGTCGACGCGCTGATCATGCGTGACCTGGACACACTCGCTCGCGAGCGTGCGGTGGCAACGCTCCATCTGCTCAGCGGCGATGAAGATCTCCTCGAGCACGTCCGCGTCGCCCAGGACATGGGTCTGCGGGTGATTCTGATTGCCGTCGAGGCGCCCGCGGGGACAGAGAATGCCTCGCGCGCCCTGGTACGCGAGGCCGATGAAGTGATAGTGATGAGCGTCGCCGATCTCGAGCGGTTTTTCTCACGCGTCAGGGCACCTACGCAGCAGGATCTGATGGTGTCGGTGACGGCGGCGCGAACGCATGGGAATCTGTTCGCCGAGCAGAGACACGCCGATGCCTCCCCAGAGGAGATCACGCGACTGCTGGCGGCCCGGCCGTCGCTCTCTCCAGACACCGATCGTGACCTGCTGATAAGCGCGAGTCGCGAGTTCGGCGAGACGCTCTCACCAGAGCAGAAGCGTGCCCTGCGTGACGCTTACTGGCTGACTCTTGAAAGCCTCGCTGATTGAGCGAGTCGATGACGGCGATCGCTGCCACAGATGAGCGGTGCGGCCGGGCTTCGATTCACGTGCTAGTTTGCGGTTTGGAGATGTAGCTGATCGTCCTTTCGGTAACGGATGCGCCCCGCACACGCTGTCGCGGGTCAGGCGCGTTCGTCAAATCAACCGAGAGGAGCAGTGCATGTCTGACTCACCGCAGTCGCGCCGATTCGCGATCGTAGACGCCGAACTGTCGGATATCACCGGCAGGGGACCGTCCCAGTTCGATGTCTGGTTGGTGCCCGACAGCGAGGTCGCCGAGTTCAGCTGGCAGCGGCAGTATCCGGGCGCCGCGCTGATGTTGGTCGCCGAGGATCACCGGCAGGCGAGCGCCGCCTGGAAGGCGGGGAGCGTGCACGAGGGCGAGTTTCCCTTCTGGCTCATCCCAGCGACCGGGTGGACGGAGAGCCTCTACCGTGAGAGCGCCCGAAGATGGGCCGTGGCGGTCAGTGGCGCGAGCGAGATCGACCTGCGCTTCATGCGATCGAGCCCGCTGGACATGAACAAGGAGGCCTGGGCCGCAAAAGCGGCAGAGCCATTCCCCGGCGACGGGCGCTCGATGTAGGAGCTGACGGCGTTGTTCGGGCAGCCTGCGGCGGCCACCCGACATCGTCGCCTCTGACGTTCGCGTTCACGCGAGGCCGGCGAGCCGGTAGAGCACGAGGCTGCCCGCGACAGCGACATTCAAACTCGCGCCGAGCCCGATCATCGGTATCTCAACGCACATGTCAGCCTGATCGACGTGCTCCTCGGGCACACCGGTGATCTCGTGGCCGAGCAGCACGATCGTAGGTGCGCTCGCGTGCTGCAGTCGTGGCAATGCAACAGCGCCGTCGGCGAGCTCGACCGCCACGATTCGCCATCCCTCGGCGCGGCGGTCACCCACCCAGCGGTCCTTGCCGGCATCGAGCCAGTGGATGCAACTGCGCTCACGCAGGCCACGCGTGTCTCCCTTGCTCAATGCCTGTCGGTAGTGATCGCTGTCTGGCAAAGCCATGCACGCGCCGACGGCGTCACAGGTGCGCAGCAGTGTCCCGAGATTGGCCTGGTAGGCGACCCACAGCGGCGCCACGAGGAGATGCCCCCAGCAGCCGTGGCGTCGCGAGCGGCGTGAACGGCGGATGTCTCGGGGGCCGGTCTTGGCGGCGCTCATCGCGCCTGGGCGTTACGCCCCTTTCGATGACTCATGTGGTGGGCGCACTTCGCGGCGGCGCCGGACCATCGACGTGGCCCCGTGATAGTCCGGGCCGGGATGTCAGGTTAGCCTCTCTCGCGACCCGATGTCCTGCTGGTATCCGCGTCGAAAAGCCCTCCCTCGTCGATCTGCACAACGCTATATGTCCAGGAGGAGCCGATTGTTTACACGACAACGGCGAGACAGCGTCGATCCGCGTGCTGTCGTTTGCGCGATACACAGGCGCCGCCAGCGTGCTACCGCCTGTTTGGGTACCGGCCGACCGGCCGGTTCATTGCTTGGGCTCGAGCGCGATCACGGGAATGATCCGCCCCGCCTGTTGCTCATACTCGGCGAACTGCGGAACGCGCTCTGCCTGTGTGCGGTACAGACGTTCGCGCTCCTCACCGGTCGCCTCGCTGGCAACCACCTCGATCGTGTCGGTCCCGACCTCGATCGTGGTGGCCGGATGGGCCTTGAGGTTGTAATACCAGTCTGGATTACTCGGCGCCCCGGCCTTGGAGGCAAACACGACGTAGCGTCCCGCATCGCTCTGGTAGGCGAGCGGATTGATGCGGGCCTTGCCGGACTTCGCGCCGGTGTGGTGCAACAGCAGCAGCGGCATGCCCTCGAACCGGCCGCCGACCTGCCCATCGTTGGCGCGGAATTCCTCGATGATCGCCTCGTTGAACTCGCTCATTTCAGACATGCATATCTCCTCTGTGTCGGGACGCGCCGGATCAGACTCCGATGCTAGCCGCAGAGGCCCATGGTCACGATCCGCATCGTGGAGCACTCGATCCATCGTGGGCTGTTCACGCACCGAATCCGCGGCCCGGACGAGCCGTTTGCGCAGCGCACTTTTGTGCCACATCGCGACGAGTATCCGATACCGCCCCACTCGGACACTGAAGTCCCCTTCCTGGCTCAGGCAACCGGCACGACGAGCAGCTCCGGCCCGTCGAGACCGCCCGTCCTGTTGAGGGCTGGATTGGCGGGTGTGGCGCTTATCCGCCCGGTCGGCAGAGCTCCACACAGCGCGAGTGCTTCCTGTGCTCCGAGACGCCGGTCGAGCCACGCCCTCTGTGTGCTCGAGTCGGCGAGGATCACAGGCATCCGATCGTGGATCGCGCTGGCCACACGATTGGGTGAGGAATCGCAGGTCAGCGTGGTGCAGCTCTCGATCAGTCTCCCATCGATCTTCTCGCTCTTCCACAGGGCCGCGAACGCGAAGGGGATGCCGCGGTCGACCTGAAAGAAGATCGGGCTCGGCAGTCCCCGCCGCTCTCCTTTGAGCCACTCGAAGTAGCCGTCGGCGATCTGCAGCGCGCGGTGCGAGCTGTGTGGGATCAGTTCTCGGAAGGATGGCTTTGATGCGACCGTCTCCATCCGCGCGTTGATCAAGCCCGCGCCGCTGCCCGGCGGGTTTCTCGCCCAGGCTGGGTGGAGACCCCAGCGCAACAGGCGGATCTGCGGCTGGCCATCGGGTGCGACTATCGCCATGACGTCCTCGGTCGGCGCCACGTTGAAGCGACGGGTGCCAGCCTCGCCGGGAACCTCGATCTGGAAATGCCTGACGATCTCTTCAGGCCCGAGCGTATTTGTGTAGCGGCCACACATTTCTCCAGGATATGCGGCGGTTGGGAGACCCCAGAGAGCTTTCGCGCACTCCCTATCCCCTGCCCACCCGCCGCCCGAGCGGTCTCCCGTAGCGCGGCGGCTCGCGAGCTGTTCGGGCGCACGGCCGCGCTGTTTGCCGCGCTCATGGGGCGCGATCGCGCGGGGTGCTGACCGTGCCCCGGCGGCTCGTTGTGCTCGAGGCTAGGCCGCGAAGCGCTGTGCGCTGCGGGCACGGCGCCTGGCAGCTTCGATCTCGCGGTCCTTCGCGGGCGCCGCGGTTATCAGGTCGCCCAGCAACCGGGCCGAGACCGCTGCCACTTCCTCGACGGCTCGCTCGAACACCTCGGCATTTGCCTGTGAGGGCTTGGTGAATCCGCTGATCTTGCGCACGTACTGGAGCGCCGCGCCACGCACCTCGTCATCGCTTGCGGGAGGATCGAAGTTGTAGAGCGTCCGGATGTTTCTGCACATGAGGCTAGATTAGCGCCATTGCGGCGTCCCCAGTGCAAGAGCTTGCAGAGCGCGGTGTCTGGCCTGGCTGATGCTCGATCAGCTCGCGGACCTCGAGCTCTCGGATTTCACCGGGGAGCCGTTGGAAGCCGCCGGAATCGAGGCCGCCCGCCGTGCCAGGTAGCGCTTTTCCCACGCTTCCTGGTTGCGCTTGGCGTCGAGCACGAACGGCGAGTATCCGATCGCTTTGACGATCGCCTCGTTGATCGCGGACTCCGGGAAGGGAAGCGGGCGCATCACGTCCACGAACAGCACCACACGCGTGTCGTCGGTGTCGTTCCACACCTCGTGGTTGAAGGTGTCGTCAAAGACCATGCTCTTGCCCTCCTGCCAGTGGCGGATGTCCTCGCCGACGCGGATGCGGCAGGACTCGGCGTCCTGCGGCACGATCAGGCCGAGGTGGTAGCGCAGCACGCCCTTGTAGGGGCCGCGGTGGTCGAGGATGTGCTTGCGCGGCGAGAGGATCGAGATCATCGCGGTCTTCATGCCGGGTATCTCGCGCATCAGTGCGGCAGTGCGCGGGCACATCGCCACTCCGAGCTTGGCCTCGAAGCCATAGCCGTAGAGGAAGAACGTCTTCCAGCGATCGTCGTCAGTGATCTCGATCTGGTCCTTGGAGATGTCCTGGAAGTTCGCGAGCGCCTCGTGGTCTGAGAGCAGCGCCGCGGCCTCGTCACGGATGATCTCCCAGTTGGCCTCGATGTGTGCGACCCAGTCGAAGCGCTCGAGCGGGAAGAAGGTCGCGTCGCCGACGAGCGAGCGTTTGCCGATGAAGTGCTCGATCGGCGCGAGGATCCGTTCGCCGACCGCGATGGTCAGCTCGACGATTCGCTGCCACAACGACTTGTCCGACATGCGAGCCTCCTCCCGACGATTTGCGACCACCCGGATTGAGCTTAGAAACTTTTTGAGCCTCGCGCGGGGCTGCCGGTGTGCGCCGGCAACGATCGGCGTGGATTATTCACGTTGGTATCGGCTCCCAACCGAGATCTGTGACGAATCGTGTCCCCCGGACGTAGTTGGATTGTGAGCCCATCCGTGTCGTCTGCCGAGAAGCGTGTCGCGATCATTCCCCGGGGTTCGCGGACCGGCCTGTTGGACGAGGCGGCATTCGGTGAGCTGTTCCGCGATTGCGCCGCCGATCTGCATGGGTACGCGATCTCATTGCTCGGCGACAGATCGGCCGCGGAGGATGTGACCGCGCTTGCCTTCGAGCGCCTCTACCGAGCCCGCATGGGTCTGGATCGCCGTCGCGGAACGCCGCGCGCGTGGCTTTTCGCGATCGCTCGCAACGCGGCGCTCGATGAGCTTCGTCGCCGTCGTCGCGCCGGCTATGAGCTGACGGAGGAGCGCGCTAGCGACGAGGATGTGCTCGACGCGCTCGAGCAAGCCGAGCGTAGAGCGACGGTGCGGGAGGCACTCGCCGGCCTGCCGCTGCGCGAGCGGGAGGTCGTCCTGCTCAAGTTCCACGGCCAGCTCACCGGTGGCGAGCTCGCCGAAGCGCTGGGTGTCAGCGAGTCAAACGCGGGAACAAGATTGCATCGTGCACTCACGCATCTGCGTGAGAACTGCCTCGCGTTCGACCGACAGGAGGTCGCATGAGACTCATCCCCTTCCCGCGCCACAGCGAAGTCGACCCGGCCGCGGACTGGCTGACGGGGCTCGAAGACGCCCTGAGTGGGACCGGTGCTGGACCGCAGGCCGATACCTGGCGCCAACTGCGCGAGGACGTTCGAGCGCTTGCTCCGCCGATTGCCCCGGAGTTCCGGCACGAGCTCGGCGGCCTGGTGGCGGCCGCACACGAGCATCCGGCCGCAAAAAAGCGGCGCGGCCGGCTGGCCCGGCTGCTTGGCCCCAGATACCTGGGTGCGGCCGGCGCCGCCGCGGTGTGCGCAACCGTCGCGGTCGTGCTGATCGCCACTCCAAGACCGGGAAGCCCACACCAGCCAGCGACTTTCACACCCGTCGCGGCAGCGAACGCGGGTCGCGCGGGGCCCACCGCCGCTTTGACCACGCGCGCCGGTGCTCCGGGACGCGCCACCAACAAATCGCTCGAGGCCTCGGGCGCCGCCGCGGGTACGAGCGAATCGGCGTCCGGCGGGGCCGCATCGGGTGCGCCGTCCTCGAGTCCGGTGACGGCTCCCGGCCGCGTGCAGCAGCTGGCGGCCTCGATCACCCTCACAGCCGCGCCAAGCGCCGTACAGGAAACCGCCGACCGCGTCTCTGGGCTGGTCGTCGGCGATGGCGGCTACGTGCAGAGCTCCCACGTGAACGTCGGGGGAAGCACGGGCGAAGCCAGCATGTCGCTGAGCCTCCCGAGCGCCAAGCTCGGGACTGCCCTGGCTGCGCTCGAGCGGCTCGCGGCGGTGCGCTCGGAGAGCCAATCGCTGCAGGACATCACCAGTACCTATGACGCTGCCCGCCAGCGGCTGACCGACGCCACCACCGAACGGCAGGCACTGCTGCGCGCTCTGGCGAAAGCCACGACCGAAGGTCAAATCGACAGTCTGCGCGAACGGCTGTCACAGGCCCGCTCGATGATCGCCCAAGACGACTCCGCGTTGCGGGCGGTCTCCCGGCAAGCCAGCACTGCCGAAGTCGAAGTGACGATCGTGGGCGACTCCCGCGCGGGAAGCGAAGGACTGACCCTACACCGCGGACTTCACGACGCGGGGCGGGTGCTGGTGGTTGCGCTGGTGGCTCTGCTGATCGCGGCCGCCGTGCTCGTGCCTTTGGCGCTGGTGATCGTCCTCTCCCTCGCCGGCACGCGCGCGTGGCTTCGATACCGGCGCGAACGCGCGCTGGACGCCGACTGACGAGGACGGCGCGGGCCGATCGCGAGCTTGCCTGCCGTGCGTAGGCGGCTACGCCAGTCCGGGAGCGCTCCGATTGGCTCGCCGGGTCGTTGAGAGCGGATCGATGAGGACAGACGGCGAGCCACCGATCGGGCTTGAGTCACTAGTCTCTGCGCCGCACCGTATGCCGCTACGGCCCGATGCGTGTGCTCGACTAGGGCACATGCTAGAACCTGCCTGATCGCGGTCATAGGCGACGACCTCAACCTCGTGATCCTGAATAAAATGTTCAACCTGACTGAAATTGCCCTGGCGTATTGCGACCAATAGCGCAACGGTAAGCACGTGCCAACAGCCCACTACGCCATCGACGAGACCAGCACTCGAGACGACCTCGGTCTAGCCCTGGCCGCACTGCGCTCCCGCAGCGGTATCACCCAAGAACAGCTGGCCGCCCGTCTGGGCATCGATCCCACCTATGTCTCTCAGGTCGAGTGCGGGAGACGTGGGGTGCGCTGGCACACGGTGTTGCGCTTCCTCTCGGGCCTGGACGCAAATCTGCATCAGCTCGCAGCGGAGCTCGAACCGTCAGAGGAGTCCGCAGCCGGTTAGCGCCATGCGCGGGCGATGGGGTCAGAGCGCCTCGTTGCGGCAGCGACTCCAGCCGGGCGCTTGACGATCACCTCGATCCACCCTGGGAGCGGCGGACATCGCGAGCGGGTCCCCGAGACCTCGCCGTCGCGATCCTCACCGCTCTTGCGTTCACGCAAAAGAATCCGCGGATGCAAGCTCGTGAATCGAGCGGATGCGCCAGGTGCCTGACAGGCGGCCGATCGGGGCTGGCGCCTTGGCCTGGGGCCTGTTCGGCTGGCTGCACGCCGCACGCAACCGCCGGTAGCGCATCGATCTCGGTGTTGAGGCGATCTATGCTCTGCGGGTGGGGCGCAAAAGAATGAGGTGTCACTGGCACGCCATCGTGCTGTCGCACTCGGGAGTCCGAGCAAACCTGTCCCTCCTCGCCGACGAGCCCAGGGCCGGCAAACATCCGGTTGCTCGCGTCCGAGCACCTGCATCTCAGACCGTGGCGCTGCCTTTTTTGAGAGTTCCGGACCCGATCATTTCCCTCGTTTCAGACGCCCACCGCCACGCCGCCGAAGACATATCGGGGAGCGAGAATGAGCCAGCCTAGACGCGACGCGAGCATCGACTATGAGGACTGCGCCCCGAACTACCCGTCGCAGCGGCGCGCGGACCCACGGATCGCCGAAATCGTCGACGCGGCGCTCGGCGACGCCCAGACGGTCTTGAACGTCGGTGCGGGCAGCGGCTCCTATGAGCCAAGAGATCGCTGGGTGCTCGCCGTCGAGCCGTCTGCCGGGATGCGAGCCCAGCGCCCGGCCGACCAGGCGCCGGCGATCGCCGCGAGCGCCGAGGCGCTGCCGCTGGACGAGGATGCGGTCGACGCGGCGATGGCGATGATCACGGTGCACCACTGGAATGACCCCGCTGCAGGACTGCGCGAGCTGCGTCGTGTCACGCGCGGCCCGGTCCTGGTGCTCACCTTCGACATCGATGTGCTCGCGAGTTTCTGGATGATCACCGACTATCTCCCCGAGGCACTCACCGACGACCGGCGACGCTTTCCCACGATTGAGGAGATCGCCGAGACTCTCGGGTCCGCTCGGGTTGCGTCGATACCGATCCCGATCGATTGCACCGACGGGTTCTTCGAGGCGCACTATGCCCGCCCCGAGGCGTATCTCGATCCACTCGTGCGCGCGGCGCAGTCGGTCTGGCCGCGACTGCCGCGGGGTGTCGAGCGACGCGCGCTCGCGGCTTTGACTGTCGACCTGCGGTCGGGCGATTGGGATGCCCGTCATGGCGATCTGCGTAGCCAGCCGCTCTACGACGGTGGCCTGCGGCTGGTCGTCTCAGACCCCTCTGCAGAGGAAGGCTGCTCCCCGGCGGTGCGACCAGACAGCCAAACCCTCGCTGAGGCTGGCGTCCGGGCACACGAGGCGGACCGGCAACGGGCTCGAGGTCGGGGTCCTCGTCGGTGACCTCGAGGGCGACGGCGCTGGTATTCCTGTTGTGATCTGGGGGATCAGCGCTCTGTGTTAGGCCTGCGGGCCGGGCGGGCAAACGATGTTCGCCGGTCAGCTCATGCGTGGAATCCGACTGGTCTTTCCGGCTCTGCCTCATAGCCCTCTACGCGCGCGAACAGGTTTGCAAGCGCCATCGTCCCCGCCGTGTTGTGGTCCTCGACGCCGCGTTCGGCGAGCCAGGCGGCTGCCTCGGCTGGCGGAAACGGCTCGAACTCCAATCGCGCGGCGCAACGTCCGGGACGCGCGACGGCGGGGTGCAGGCGCCCGAGCGGTTCGTTGGTCGTCACCAGTACGAGCACTTGCAGACCTTGTCCGATGATCCCGTCGACCAGGTTGAGCAGTCGTGAGAGTCCCTGCCCGGTCCGTTCCTTGGCGTCGGCTGCCAGCAGCTCGCCGGTGTCCTCGAGCACGAGCAGGCGCCACTTGCGCTCGCCGGTCTCCTCACCGTTCTCGTCGTAGCAGAACGTGTCGTGACCCAGTACGACATCGAGCATGTAGTCGGCGCGTTGACCGAAGAACACCTCGGGATCCATCACGTAGTGCAGATCGCACCAGGTGCGCCACTCCCAGCCGAGTGCCCGCAGCGCATACGTCTTGCCGGTTCCGGGCGGCCCGTGCCACAGGATCAGCTGGCCGGCCTCGGCTGGCCGGAAGTCGGGGCCCAGTAGCCGTCTGAGTCGCGCTCTGGCGGCGAGCGGATAGTTCTCGCGAACCTCGTCGAATTCCGGCACTGCGATCGTGCGTGAGACGGAGTTTGCGCCGTGAGAGCCGCATGACCAGAAGCGAACCGGGATATCGCGGCTCTCGCTTGGCTGTCTCGTTGGGAAGCCCTTGTGCAACCAGCGCTCGATGTCGGTGACGATCGCGCGCTCGGTGCCGGCCGCGCGGCAGTGGAGGGTTTCTCCCCGCAGGGTGAGGAGCGCCAGCGAGCGTTCGCCGAAGAGCGCCTCCAGGTCGAGCAGCGCGGATTGTGCTCGGGGGCTGCGGGTCGTGCTGATTGCAAAGTCCAGCACCTCATCGAAGGTGCGCGAGGACGTATCCCAGCGCGAATGTCCGGTGTGTGGGATTCCGCGCTCGAACACGAGCGCTGCGAATTGCGTATCGGGGAGCGCATCCAGGCGGATTTCGTCAACGACCGCCAACGATGATCGTTTCACCCTCGGCCCGGCCGTCGGCCGGCAGCGCTCCTCTGTCCCTCCTGTCGTCAACGCTTCTTCTCCAGTCACGATCAATTCTTCGCTGTGTAGTAGTCCCCTCACCCACCCTCATCGCAAAGTCAGCGTCAGGTCTTGCTCGATGCCAGATGTCCGGTGCGTGTTGCGCATTGCTGGGCTGCGCAGTGCAGGATTCGATCCTTGTGCGTTGCCCTACGCCGTCACCGAGGAGTATGATTCCCTTGACTCGTGGCCCTTTTGGCCGGGTCACTGGCCTTGACGCTCGCCCTTCGTGACTACCGACTACTCGCTACTCCACCAGTGAGGTGGTCCAGTTCTGTTGCTGCAGCTGATTGTCCAGATCTCGTCGAGCCTTGGACATCGCATCGAGACGCTGTTGGATCTCGCTCACGTTGATCTGGCGCACCATACGAACCTCTGAGCGGCTGTAGCGCGGCAGACCATCGTTGGTCGCGGCCTGAATTGCGTTGCGCATGGTGCGCTGCCTGAGCTCGAGAACATCGCGCCGTGCGAGCCCTTCGGTCACGGTCTCGCCGGTCGCGAGTTTGGTGGTCGCGTTGGTGTGGTTGATCTGGGCAAGGAGTCGCTGGAGCTCGTCGCAGAGTGAGGTGACCTCGGCCAGCAGATCGTCCGCGCTCTCGGGAGCCTCGTCCCCCTCTTGGATCAGGACGCTCGCGCGCACGCGTTCTTGCAGCTGCGCGATGCGCGTCTGCAGATCCGAACGACGATTCAGTGCTTCCCCGATGTTCATGTCCGCAGTATTGCATACTATAAGTAGCAATGCGTTTCGATTGGGCCCGGCCGCGAACCGGGGTGGCGCTACTCATCGTCTGTGGACTTATAGGCTGCATCTCGCCAGGATGATGTGCCAGTGGAGTCCAAGTCCCCGGAACATGTCGCGCTTGGATGGGCGATCAGGGAGTTCCGGGTGGGTGCCGGCATCACCCAGGAGGGTCTGGCCGAGCGTTCTCAGTTGCATCGCACGTATGTCGGTGGAATCGAGCGCGGCGAGCGTAATGTGAGTTTCGCGAACCTGCTCCGGCTCGCGGACGCACTCGGGGTGCGGCCCTCGGAGTTGCTTGCTCGCTGCGAGAGCCTCTCGCGCGTGAGGAGTCGGGACAGTGCCGGGGGGTGAGGGCCGTGCGGCGCGCTTCGCGAGCCCGGAGGGCTTCTGCGCTGCGCTTGCCGAGGTTCGCTGTGTTTGGCGTCGCGGCTTGACCCAGGGGCCCGCCCGCGGGTGTTCTCACTGCTCGGCGGTGTAACGCGGCCTGGGTGAGTTCACCACTGGGCTGCGGTTGACGGCGAGCGGGCGTTTGCGCCGCCGGAAGCACGCAAACGGACCGGCGGCCCGGACGCCGCCGCCGGTCTTTGAGCGAGCGGCTCTTACAGGCTGCGCCAGCCGCCGGATTGGTGACGGCGCTGCAGGACGCGAATCGAGAAGCCCCCGGTGGCTAGCATCAGCAGGCCGACGCCTATGACCCAGCGCAGATCGAGACCTGTGAAGGGCAGCGTTGTTGGTGCGGGAGCACTCGGCTTGATCGTCACCGGAGTGCCGATGGCTGCCGCCGGCGCTGTGTTTTTTGTGGGCGGCGGCGTGGTCTTGGGGGTTGTGGGCGGCGGCGGCGTCTGGTTGTAACCGGTGGTCGTTCCGGCCGCGAAGGCTGTTGCCGGGATCATCAACGCGAGCGCTGCGGGCACGGCGATGAGCGCCCGCCGCATGCGTGGGCCGTGACGTTTCGCTGCTGTCGCTGACCCGCTTGAGGCCAGAGCGTCGATGCTAGTCATGTCTAACCTCCGGTTGTCTGTGAATGCTTGAGCTCTCATCGTCAGAACCTCCTGTTCTGAGGGAAACCGATCTCCAAGAAGGACGGGTGTAATCGCTTACTTTAGCTTTTTTGCGGCATTTTCCTTCTCGGCTGCGCCAGATCCTCGGGTCTGACTACTCCTGTATCTCGACTCCGTTCCAGAAGGCGAAGCGATCCTTGATCTCAGCGGCCGCGTCCTTCGGATCGGGATAGAACCAGGCAGCGTCCGGGTTTGACTGTCCGTCCACCTCGATCGTCTTGTAGCTCGCCTGCCCCTTCCACGGGCAGATGGTGTGCGTGTCGCTGTCCACGAAGTACTGCTCGTGAATGCTCCCGGCTGGGAAGTAGTGGTTGTTCTCCACCACCACCGTGTCGTCGCTCTCAGCGAGCGTGGCGCCGTTCCAGATCGCCTTCATCGAAACTCCTCGCTTTTGGTTTTGTGCTGCCCTACAGCGTAGGGCTTCGCCGCGGAGGTTCACGTGTCCTGGCGGCCGTGCAGCGGGCGGTCATCCAGGCAGAAGACCGGGATGATCTGCTCGTGACGCTCCGGGGCCGCGTAATCGTGCGTGCGCAGATCGCGGCGGAACCAGACGATCGCCGTCGCTATACCGTGACGCGGCGCTCGAGCGTCCCCTCCCGCAGGCGCCCGCGCAGCACCTTCTTGTCGAACTTACCGACGCTGGTCTTCGGTACCTCGTCGATGAACGCGAACTCGTCCGGCAGCCACCACTTCGCGACCCGCGGGCGCAGGTGCTCGAGCAGCGACTCGGCGTCGGTGTCGGCACCCTCGCGCAGCACCACGCAGCACAGCGGCCGCTCGGCCCAGCGCTCGTCTGGCTTTGCGATCACGGCCGCCTCGAGCACATCGGGGTGGGACATCATCTCGTTCTCGAGCGCAACCGATGAGATCCACTCGCCACCGGACTTGATCACGTCCTTGGCGCGGTCGGTTATCTGCACGAACGCGTGCTCGTCGACCGACGCGATGTCGCCTGTGCGCAGCCAGCCCGAGCCGAATTTCTCATTGGCTGACTCGTCGTTGTAGTAGTTCGCGGCGACCCACGGTCCCCGCACCTCGATCTCACCGGTCGACTGCCCATCCCAGGCCACCTCGCCGTCGTCGTCGATCAGCCGCAGCTCCACCCACGGCAGCGGCTTGCCCTGCTTGGCCCTGGCGTCCCAGTAATGCTCGTCGCGCTCGCCGCTCTCGTTGGGCCGCGAGTAGGTCGCGACCGGGCTGGTCTCGGTCATCCCCCACGCCTGGAAGATCTGTACCTGGTGGCGTTCTTGAAAGTCCCTCATCAGTTGCTTTGGCACCGCCGAGCCTCCACATGCGCAGTTGCGCAGCGAGGAGAGATCAGCCTCTGGATGCTCGTCGGCGTAGCGCAGGAGATCGGCGAAGATCGTCGGCACACAGCCGAGGATGGTGGGTCGCTCTGACTCGATCAGCTTCGCCAGCGGCTCCGCTCCGAGAAAGCGATCGGGCATCACCAGCTCCGCGCCGGCCAGCGCCGCTCCGTGCGGTATCCCCCAGGCGTTGGCGTGGAACATCGGCACCACCACGAGCGCCTTGTCGGTGCGCGACAGGCCGAGGGCGTCGGTCATCAGCGTCGCGGTCGAGTGCAGGCTGATCGAGCGGTGAGAGTAGAGCACGCCCTTCGGGTTGCCGGTTGTGCCGCTCGTGTAGCAGAGCGCGGCGGCTCTGCGCTCGTCGATCTCGGGGTAGTCGAAGGGTCCGGATCCGGCCTGCTCGAGGAGATCCTCGTAGCGCAGCGCTTTGGGTAGCGAGCCACTGTCTCCGTCGCCCATCACCACGTAGTGGCGCACGCCGCGAAAACTCGGCGCAAGCTTCTCGAGTATTCCCACGAGCGAGTCGTCGACGAAGATCACCTCGTCTTCGGCGTGGTTGACGATGTAGGTCAGCTGCTCGGCGAACAGGCGCACGTTCAGCGTGTGCAGAACCGCTCCGACACAGGGGATGGCCATGTAGAGCTCGAAGTGGCGCTGATTGTTCCAGGCGAACGTGCCGACGCGATCGCCCTGCTTGACACCGAGCTCGCCGAGGACGCGTGCGAGCCGGTCGACGCGATCTGAGATCTCACCGTAGCTCGCGTGCTCGGTGCCGCGGTCGGTGAGTGTCGCGACTTCGGCGTTGGGATGGCAGGAGCGTATCCGCCGGCGTATGTGGTGCAGGTTCAGCGGGAAGTCGTCCTGCATCAGACCCTCGAGTGACTGGTTCATCCTGCTCCTCCTCTTCTGCGCACGAGACTGTCAGCGAACATGGTAGGGCTCGCGTCATTCTCAGACGGAGATCTCTTCAGCGAAGAGCGTCCTCTGCGCATCAGTGACGGCGTCTCTAGAGTGCCCTTCTGTGCAGTTCCTCAACGCCTGAGCGGCTCATCGGTTGCCGGTTGCTGGTGTCCACCTCGGGCGAGGCTCTCGATCGTTGCGCCGAGACCATGCTTCTTTGCCGGATCAGGGCTACCTCCGGTAGTGCTGGATCCGCCCTGCTCGTTGGCCCCTGTCTGCTGAGGAGCATCCTGGCCCGCCTCTCGGCCCGCTTCTTCGCTCAGGCGTGCCAGTTCCTCCTCGTCGAAGCCACCTTCCTCTTCGTTGAGAACCTCGCGCGCTCGATCCAGGTCCGCCTCCTCGACGAGCACGTCACGCCCGCCGGATAGCCCGCTCCTCGCGCCGCCGGCGCTGTGCATGCAGTGGATGCCGGAGTCCCGTAGGCGAGCGAGCAGCAGGTCGAGCTCGATCCCGTTGCTGGCTGTGGTGAGCACCTCGAGCATCGACGCAAATGGTAATGGCCGGACACTCGATTGGTTGAGCAGGACCGCCACCCGTAATCGGGGAGGAGCGAGGAAGCCAGGCTTGCCGCGACTTCAATGGTTGATGGGCCGCCAGCAATCGCTGTCACAACCTCTGGGGGTTGCGCGCAGTAGGGGTGTACGGTCGCCGCACTATCGGATGGTTCTCGATGCTGACTACATTTCGCGTCTCTATCGCGCTCGAGCAGCGGCGATGCTGCGGTTCTTCATGAGACGGACGTTTGACCCAGAGGTCGCCGTGGATCTGGTGGCGGACACTTTCCTCGCGGCTGTTGCCGATCGCGGCTCCTTTCGTGGCCGCTGCGATGAGGATGCGGTCCGCTGGCTGTATGGGATCGCACGTCACCGGCTTGCCGACTTCCTGCGCCACGGCCGGGTGGAGCGGCGGGCGCTCGAGCGTGCCGGGTTTCAGCGTCGTGCTCTGAGCGACCCGGAGTACGAGCGAATCGAGGAGCTCGCCGGGTTGAGCGAGTTGCGCGATCAGGTCGCTGTCGGGCTCGACGGACTCAGCGAGCAGCAGCGCGAGGCATTGGTGCTGCGGGTGGTGCAGGAGCGCTCGTACCAGGAGGTTGCTGCGGCGCTTGGGATAAGCCAACAGACCGCGCGCGCTCGCGTCAGTCGTGCGGTCTCGGCGCTGCGCCGGTCGCTTCCGATCGACTCACAACTGGAGAGCAGCGACTATGTCTGACGCGCCCGACTCCTTTGCACAGCTGCCGATCCTCGAGGAGATCGGCGGGGAGATCGAGCGGATCCTCATGGCCGAAGAGCAGCGTCTTCGGCGGCCCCGCTGCGGTGCCCGGCGCACAGGCGCGCGTTGGCGGCGTGCCCGGCCTCTGGCTCTGATCTTGGTGCTTGCGATCGGCGGCACGGGGGTGGCGTTCGCCAGCGGCCTGTTCTCCTTCGGCGCAGCCGTGCAGCCGACGCCGATCTTCTCCAGCGCCCAGGTCGGCTTGGGGGCGCTCACACCGGGCAGCGTGAAGGTGTTGGCGATCGCCACACCCGATCCACACGGGGGGCCGCGTTGGGGGCTACGCGTCCTCAGCACGACCCGAGGCGCCGGCTGCGTCCAGGTCGGGCGCCTGCTCGACGGGAAGCTCGTGGCACTCGGCGAGTACGGCGCGTTCGACAACGACGGACTCGCCCACCAGGTGCCCGTGAGTGCTGGAATCAACTCTTTCAGCTGCACACCGCTCGACGGCAACGGTCACTTCTTCCACAGCATCACTTTCATTGGCCAGACCGCGAGCGCCGCCTGGTGGTTTCGTTCCACGTCGTGCGTGCCCACCGGCACACCACAGCCAACGAGCCGCGCCCATCCGCCGTGCCCACTGCGCGACGAGCGCGATGTGTACTACGGATTGCTCGGACCCGACGCCCAGAGCATCACCTACACCGTCGCTGGCCGGCGCCACACACAGTCGACCGTGGGGACGCAGGGCGCCTACCTGATCGTCACCGACGCCGCCGCGGGCCAGCGAATCCCGGGCGCCGGTGGAGCCACAGAGGATGACGTCCCCGTCTTCAGCCCGATCACGTCGATCGAGTACCGCGATGGAGCGAAGTGCAACCTGCTGACCGCCCACAGGTGGATCGTCGGCTTCCATGCCTGCTCGCCCTCGCTGAACGCACCACTCGGCTACACCCCGGTGCCCGCGCCCACCCAGGCACAGATCGCCGCACCGGTGCACACGCAGCTCCACGACATCCCGGCACATGTGGTGCGATTCCCCGAGTTCCCCGGTCAACGGTCCTCGACCACGCGCCTGATCCACGTGCCTGCACAGCAAGAGATCCTGGTCAGCTTCAAGTCACGAATCTCCCTGCAGGACGTGCGCGGCGAATACGAGCTCGAGTACCACGTGCCGGGAGCACCGGCGCAGACCGAAGCTTTCGGCTCGATGTCAGCCGGAGAGTTCGCTTCGACGGCTGGGGACGGGGTCCTCGGGATCGCCGACACGGGGTCCGATGTCGCGGCCGGCCAAACCGTCACGGGCACCGTCATGGGCGCCATCGGCCCCGGTGCGCCAGCGTGGGCAAGGATGAGGCCCGGCCTGATACGCGGCAACGTCACCCTGCGCTTCTACACCGGCCCCGACCTCAACGAATCCTTCCCCATCACGAAGGTCACGGTAGGCGCCTTCACCGTAAAGACCCGGTAGCTGTCGCTAGATCAGACCGGCAGCCACGTGCCGCTCAGGTGTTGGATTGCTCCTGAAACATTCTGATCAGCGGCATCACTTCGGAGCCGAGCGCTCGCGGCAGGCAATCGAGCTCAAACCAGCGCGCCTGACTGATCTCAACCGGATCGGGATGCACCACGGGATCCTCGAGCGCGGCATGCATGCCGGTCAGCGCCACCGGTTTGCGGATCACACGCAGCGACACCGTGGTCAGTTGGCGCATCGGGAGATCGTGCAAGCCGAGCTCCTCGGAGATCTCTCTGGCGGCGGCATCGGCGGCTGTCTCCGAGCGGCGAGCGCCGCCGCCCGGCAGGTACCAAACCTCGCGCGCGCCGTATGTGTGCCTCACGAGCAGCACCCTGCCGGAGTTTGTGAGCACGCACTTGACTCCCCTGCCATCGCTGCGCCTGAAGACCGAGAGCACCTGCAGGGCGTGGTAAGCGAGCCGGTACAGCGTGCGCATCACCTTCACACGCAGTGCGCTCATCTGGGAGTCCGCCCGGAGAGCCAAGCGCGTTAGGCCCGCCCAAGCGCGCTGCTCTCGGTCAGCTCACGGTAGATCTCGCGCGTGCGCACGGCGATGTCGCTCCAGTCGAAGCGCAGCACGTGCTCGGAGGCTTCGGTGACCAGGCGGTCGCATAGTTCTGAGTTGGTCAGCAGGCGCTCGATCATCACACCGAGGTGAACGGCGTCGCCGCCGTCGAAGCGCAGCCCGACGCGCTCCCCGGCGGGCACGACCTCGCGCAGACCGCCGGTGTCGGCGACGATGCAGGGACAGCCGGAAGCCATTGCCTCGAGCGCCACCAGGCCAAACGGCTCATACAGCGAGGGGATCACGCAGAGGTCGGCGATCCGGTAGAGCGAATGCAGCACGTCGTCGCCTATCCAGCCGAGAAAAGTGCCGTGCTCATCGAGCCCGAGCTGTTTTGCCTGAGCCTTCAGCTCGTCTTCGTGGGTGCCCGATCCGGCCACCAGGAAGCGTACGTCCCCAACTCGCTCGATCACCCCGGGGAGCGCCTGCAGTGCCAGCTGAAAGCCCTTCTCGTAGACGAGCCGGCCGACCAGCAGGACGAGCTTCTGTGACGGCGCGGCGAACTGCAGGCGCAGCGTGTCGAGGTCGTCGACGGGCTGTAGATCCATCGGGTCGATGCCGTTCGGGATCACCGCGATCCGGCGCTCGTCGATGTCGAATATGTCGGCGACGTGACCGCGCATGTAGTGCGAGCAGGTGATCACGCGGTCCGCGCGCGCTGCCATCCACTTCTCGATCCCATGGATCCAGCTCTGTGGGTGCTTTTCCACCCAGCCCTGATGGCGCCCGAACTCGGTCGCGTGAATCGTGATCACCAGAGGACATCGGAACCGGTTGGCCAGGTGATCTCCCGCGACCGCGACGAGCCAGTCGTGGCCGGCCACGAGATCGAACTCGTAGCGGTCGCCGAGCTCCACGCCCGCGGCGAGCATGTCAGCGTTCATGTGCTCGATCCAGGTGACAAACTCACCGAGCTCGCGGGGCCTGCTGGGCTCGCACACTCGATGTACGACGACGCCGCCGAGCGTCTCCTCCTCGACCATGCTCTGGTTCCCGCGTGTCAGCACGTGGACCTCTGTACCGAGCGCAACCAGAGCCTCCGAGAGCTTACGCACGTGACGCGCGAGACCGCCCTCGACCACGGGTGGGTACTCCCACGAGAGAATCAGAACACGTTGCGCCACTCCAAGCACCCTATCTATCTCTCACTCGAGTCTCGCGGCCGGGAGCGTTAGGCTTCATTTTTAGGAGTAGAGCGATGTCGTCCCTTCAATCCCCTGAGGAGCGCCCCTGCGTCGAGGTGACGCCGGGTGAGGCGCGCTACCTGCTCACGATCTTCGACATCGCCCGTGCCGGTGTGCGCATCTCCCAGGCCTCGCTGGCGCGCAGGCTCGGCGTCTCGGGACCGACGGCACTGGAGATGGTGCGTCGTCTGCGCCAGCTCGGTCTGATCGCACAGGACGGGCTGGAGCTGACGTCCGCGGGCACGAGCGCGGCGCTCGGGCTCGGCAGCCGCAGGCACGCCGCGCGTGTGCTGGCACTCGATGTGCTTGGCCTCGATGAGTCAGACGCCGACGCGGAGGCGCGTCGGCTCGCGCCGGCGGTCTCCTCGACGCTGGCAAAGTATCTGCTGCGCTGGCGGGATTCTCACAAGACAGCCGGTTAGCGCGAGCTCTCTCTCTGACGCCGGGGACTGCCGCTCAAACGCCGTGCAGCGCACCGGCGATTGGGTCCTCGATCGGAGCCTCGGCGTGCTGCTGCGGCGCACGCTCGGCACGGCGAGCCGCCTCCTCGCCACGGCGTCGAGGCCGCCAGACGCGCATGTCTTGAGCGGCGAAATAGGAGCCGAGCACGAGCGCCAGCGCGATGAACTGGCCGATGAACGTCTCCCAGTTGTTGAAGAGGCTGAACCATGTGCCCATCCAGCCGGGTATGTGCAGCCAGTGGATCGTGGTTGTGCCGATCCAGCCTGCGAGTTGCATCTCTTCGACCTCCTCGCCGACGGAGACGAGCAGCACCGACAGCAGCAGCACGCCCGTGATGATCAGCAGTCGCTTGTATGGCAGGCGCTGGTGCAGCCCGAACGTCAGCACGCCAGCGGCGGCGGTGAACAGGGCGCCGATCACGACGCCCTCCAGCACGACGCTCGAACCGTAGCGCTCACGCAGGTTCTGCAGGAAGATCACGATCTCGAAGCACTCGCGGTAGACCGAGGTGAAGCCGAGCAGCGCCAAGCCGAGCAGCATCCGCCGCTTGTTGGTGTCCGGATCGCAGGACAGCAGGCCACGTCGGCGCTTGTGGTGGCTGGAGATCCAGCCGGTCCAGTAGACCTTGTGGAAGAACCAGTTCATCACTGCCAGCAGCACGATCAGAGACGGCAGCCCCGTCGCCGCCTGTATGTCGAACTCGCTGCCGTGGAAGCGACCGATCAACCAGATCACCAGGAACCAGGTCGCGATACCGGCGGCGATCGCGGCAGCGCCTCCGGTGGCGACCGGCCTGCGATAGATGCGATTGCCACCCAGGAAGCTCGCCGTCACCGCGGCGAGCACGAGGATCGTCTCCAGTCCCTCGCGCAGCACCAGAATCGCGCTGTTGAGCACGACCGTGGTGTGGCTCGAGCGGTGCCCGAGCGGAACCGTTGTCGGATCGGTCGTGCCGCCCTTCGCGTGCCAGCCGAGTACGACCACGAGCACCGCTGTGGCGAGGACCACCGCCGTCCAGACGTAGAAGCTCAGCCGTTCGTTGGCTCGTTTGGCCATTCCCTGCTGGGGGCCTTCTGCGGCTTCACGGTCCTGCGACACGCCACTGCCTCCTGCTCGAATCCCTAGCTGGGTGATCGGCTTTGCCCGAGGCCAAAACGTAGCATAGATTAGGCTGCCCTAATTAGGTCTGCCTAACGCCGCGATGTTGGCGCTAGAGCAGCGGCTCTGATCGCTCGCGAGACCACTGTTTCCAATCGCTGGACATCGGCAAGGCCGCGATGCCCGGCCGGCTCTGGCAGAGTCTGTGATCGAGTGCGGCAAAACGGCCCTGCACACGAGGCGAGGAGCTCGCAATGAAAGCTGTTCAGATCGTCGATCTCTCAGGTCCCGACAGCGCCTTGGAGCTGGTCGACGCGCCCGATCCGGAGCCTTCACACATGCTCACGCCGGGCGCTGGCGTCGTGATCGACGTGCATTGCGCCGGTGTGTCGTTCCCCGAGGTGCTGCAGTCTCGCGGCGAGTATCAGCTGAAACCGCCGCTGCCGTTCATCCCCGGCAGCGAGGTCGGCGGCGTTGTTCACAGCGCGACGCCGGGCGCGAGCGTCGAGCAGGGCGATCGTGTGGCGGGCTTCTGCATGCTCGGCGGCTTTGCCGAGCGCGCCGTCGCGCCTGAGTTCTTCGTGACGGCGCTCCCCGACAGATTGGACTTCGCGCAGGGCGCGAGCCTGATCCTCAACTACCACACCGCCTACTTCTCCCTGAAGCTACGGGGCCGCGTGAAGGCGGGCGAGACGGTGCTCGTCCACGGTGCCAGCGGCGGCGTCGGCACCGCCGCGCTACAGGTGGCCAGAGGTCTTGGCGCGCGTACGATCGCCGTCGTCTCCAGTGAGGAGAAGCAGCGAGTCGCCGAACAGGCCGGTGCCGATGAGGTGGTGCGCTCAGACGGGGCATGGAAGGACGAGGCCAAGGAGATCTCCGGTGGCGGCGTCGATGTCGTGCTCGACCCCGTCGGCGGCGATCGCTTCACCGACAGCCTGCGTGCTCTGCGCGAGAACGGGCGGCTCGTGGTCGTCGGCTTCACGGGCGGGTCGATTCCCGAGGTGAAAGTCAATCGTCTGCTCTTGAACAACGTCGAGGTGGTCGGCGCCGGATGGGGCGCCTACGTGATCGGCAAGCCGGATCTGACTCGCGAGATCGCCGCTGCGATCGATGCGATGATCGCCGATGGCGTCGTCTCGCCGATCGTCGGCGAGCACTTTCCGCTCGCGCGGGCGGGCGAGGCGTTGCGCGTGATCGACGAGCGCCGCGCGACCGGCAAGATCGTCCTCGACGTGCGGTAGGCCAGCCATGGACTTCGAGCACTCCCCCCGCACCCAGGATCTCCTCCAGCGCCTGATCGCGTTCCACGACGGCGAGATAGCGCCGCGCGAGGAGCCCTACCACCGCGAGCAGCTGGCACGCGCCGATCCGTGGGTGGTCGCGCCGGTGATCGAGGAGCTCAAGGAGAAGGCGAGATCCGCCGGCCTGTGGAACCTGTTCCTCCCTGATGAAGATCTCGGGGCCGGCCTGTCAAATGTCGAGTATGCGCCGCTCGCTGAGCAGATGGGGCGTTCATTGATCGCGAGTGAGATCTTCAACTGCAATGCCCCGGACAGCGGCAACATGGAGCTGTTGGCGGACTTCGGGTCTGAGGAGCAGCGCGAGCGCTGGCTCGTGCCGCTGCTCGAGGGGAAGATTCGCTCGGCGTTCTCGATGACAGAGCCGGATGTCGCTTCCTCGGATGCCACGAACATGCAGGCGACTGCCGTGCTCGACGGTGAGGAGGTCGTGCTCAACGGCCGCAAGTGGTGGTCGACCGGCGTCGGGCACCCGGACTGTGAGGTGATCATCTTCATGGGCCTGACCGATCCCGAGGCGCCCCGCTACCAGCAGCATTCGATGGTCCTGGTGCCACGCCAGACACCGGGCGTGAAGGTCGAGCGGATGCTCGAGACGATGGGCTTCCTGGATGCTCCGGGC
This sequence comes from uncultured Solirubrobacterales bacterium, assembly GCA_963776185.1. Lineage (GTDB taxonomy): Bacteria > Actinomycetota > Thermoleophilia > Solirubrobacterales > Solirubrobacteraceae > Palsa-744. The sequence continues at coordinate 502,366 of CAVZLM010000004.1, read as the reverse complement.
GGCCACGGCGAAGTCTCCTTCACAGACGTGCGTCTGCCTCAGAGCGCGATCATCGGCGACGCCGGTGCGGCCTTCTCGATCGCCCAGGCGCGTCTGGGGCCAGGGCGCATCCATCACTGCATGCGCTTGATCGGGCTGGCTGAGTTGGCGCTGGAACTCGCTTGCAAGCGCGCCAGCGAGCGCGTCGCCTTCGGCAAGCCACTGGCTAACCTCGGCGGCAACCGCGAGCGGATCGCCGACGCGCGAATCGCGATCGACCGGGCGCGGCTGCACGTGCTCCACGCCGCCTGGCTCGTGGACCGCAAAGACCCACAGGCGATCGGAGCGACCGCACAGATCAAGGTCGCGACACCCAACATGGCCCAGTCGGTGATCGAAATGGCGATTCAGCTGCACGGCGGCGCCGGACTGTCAAACGACCTGCCGCTGGCCGGCGCGTGGACAGCCGCCCGGGCGCTGAGACTGGCCGACGGGCCGGACGAGGTCCACCGTGGCGTCGTCGCCCGTATCGAGCTGGCCCGTTACGGCAAGGGAAAGTGGTCCGCCTGACGGCCCCCGGATCGGCCAGGCAGGAAGGCCAACCGCAGGTGACCCGCGATGACATCGAAAGCTCATCGCGAGCACACCTCGAGACACTCGGAACATGAGCTCCGATCCGCTAGACACAGACGTCGTGCGGGAGGAGGACCGCTTCGACATCGCGGCGGTCGACTCGTGGTTAGTTGAGCATGCCCGCGGCACGGAATTGACCGGCCCACCCGAGGTACGTCAATTCTCTGGCGGCGCCTCGAACCTCACGTATTTGCTGTGCTACCCCGAGCGCGAGTTGATCCTGCGTCGTCCACCGCCTGGTACCAAGGCCACCTCGGCGCACGACATGGCACGAGAGTTCAGGATCCAGCGGGCGCTTAAGCCTGTGTATCGCTACGTCCCGGAGATGGTCGCGCTGTGCGAGGACGATGCGGTGATCGGCTCGAGCTTCTATGTGATGGAGCGTGTGCAGGGCTCGATCCTGCGCGCGCACGTACCGCGGGAGCTCGGACTCGACGAGCCGGCCACGCGCGCGCTTTGCCACGCGGCGATCGACCGTCTCGTGGACCTGCACCTGCTCGATCCAGCGAACGCCGGGCTCGGAGATCTCGATAGAGGAGACGGCTACGTGCGCCGTCAGGTCGAGGGATGGTCCGCGCGTTATCGGGCGGCGCGCACCCGCAACGTGCCCTCCTTTGCCAGGGTGATGACCTGGCTGCTCCAGCGCCAGCCGGCGGATATCGCCAGGTGCGTCGTGCACAACGACTTTCGCCTGGACAATCTCGTGCTCGCCCCCACAGAGCCCAGCCGGATCCTCGCCATCCTCGATTGGGAGATGGCGACGGTCGGCGATCCACTGATGGACCTCGGTGGAGCAATGGCATATTGGGTGCAGGCCGACGACGATCGTGTGATGCAGGCGCTGCGCCGCCAGCCCACTCACCGGCCCGGCATGCTGACGCGCGCTGAGGTGACCGAGCGCTACGCCGAGCGCAGTGGGCACCCGATCGGCGATTGGGTCTTCTACGAAGTGTTCGGGCTCTTTCGCCTTGCCGTGATAATCCAGCAGATATATCGTCGCTACCACCTGCGCGAGCAGCGCAATCCCGCGTTCCGTCACTACTGGCTGGCGGTGCACTATCTCAACCGCCGCTGCCGCCGAATCATCGCGCGCACAGAGCGAGCGAGCTGAGCAAAACAGACCGTGAGCAGCCACCGCACCCCACCGACACATTGACCGAGCAACCACAACCGGCGGGCGTGAACGAGTTCCGCGAACGCCGCGAGCTGATCCGCGATGAGATGGGCGGCCGGGAGCGCATCGCCCGCCTGCACGAGCGCGGCGAGCGCACGATCCGTGAGCACATCGACGGTCTGCTCGACCCGCACACCTTCGAGGAGGTCGGCACGTTCGCTCATTCCGCACGCGAGCAGGACGCCCCGAGCACGCCGGGTGACGGCAAGGTCGGAGGCCACGGGCTGATCGAGGGACGGGCGGTAACCGTCGCTGGGGATGACATCACCGTCAAGCGTGGCAGCTCCTCGGTGATCGGCAGCCGTCGCCTTCAGAGCCTGTTCTCCGATGCCGCTCGCTGCGGTCACCCAATCGTCTATTTCGGCGCGACCGGCGGCGCTCGCATACCCGATACGCTCGGCTCGGCGGGCTTCAGCCAGGTGCCACCGGGAGCGGACATCTTTCGCCGCTCCCGCAGGATCCCGATGGTCAGCGTGATCGTTGGGGACTCTTTCGGCGGCTCATCGTTTCTCTCCGCCGCCTCGGACCTAGTGGTGCAGCTAAAGGGCACGTGCCTGGCGGTCACCTCGCCGCTCGTGGTCGAGGTCGCCACCGGCGAGCAGATCACGATGGCCGAGCTGGGCGGCACCGACGTTCACGCCCGCCAGACCGGCCAGATCGATCTGGCCGTGGACACACCCGAGGAGGCATACGCGGCGGTGCGGAGATTCCTCTCCTATCTTCCGTCCAACGCCTGGAGCGCTCCCGCGCGCGCCGAGAGCGGGTCGCTGCAAGCCGATCCCGAGCTTGCGAGCGAGGTGCCCGAGCGTCGCTCGCGGGCGTATGACACGACGCGAGTTCTCGCGCGAATCCTCGATCAGGACTCGCTGCTCGAGCTCGGGCGCGAGTTCGGCAGGGGGCTGATCTGCGGTCTGGGACGTCTGGACGGGCACGCCGTCGGCGTGATCGCCAGTCAGCCGAAGTTCTTCGCCGGAGCGCTCGACCCGGCGGCTTGCGAGAAGGCGGTGCGATTGATCTGCCTGTGTGACGCGTTCGACATCCCGATCCTCTTCTTCCAGGATGTGCCCGGCTTCTTCGTCGGCAAGCAGGTCGAGCACGATGGCATGCTCAAGCACGCGATCCGCCTGCAGAGCGCGCTCGCGCTGGCCGAGACCCCGAAGCTGACGGTGCTGCTGCGCAAGAGCTACGGCCTGGCCTACTTCAGCCTGGGGGGCAACGACACCGGTGTAGACGCCGTCTACTCCTGGCCGGGCGCGGAGATCTCCTTCATGGATCCAGAGGTTGCGGTGAACGTCGTGGCCGGCAACCAGCTCAAGCAGCTCCCCGCGGAGGAGCGCGAGGCGGCGCGCCAGCAGGTGCTCGACGCGATGGTCGCCGAAACCGACCCGTATGGTGCCGCCGGCCTGATGAAGATCGACGAGATAATCGATCCGGCGGACACCCGCCCGGTGCTGGCACGGGCGCTCACACGCCTCTCGCAACGTCCAGCCCCGCTAGCTCGCCCGCGCCCGCTCGCGAGCTGGCCCACGCGCTGAGCGATCAGCCGTCGCTGTCCTCGTGGTCCTCCTGATGCTCCTCCCCGCCACTGCCGCGTAGCCAGTCTGCCAGCTGCTTGCCGGTGGCGCTGACCTGATCGCCTGCGTCGCGAAAGGCGTCGCGAAAGCGCTCCGCGTAATAGCTGACGGCCTCTCCCCCTTGCGCCCGGGCATCCACCGGCTCGTCGCGTTTGGGGTACTCGCCGCCGACGATCCGCTCGTACTCACCTGAGCGCACCCAGTCCATCAGCTCGCGCACACGGCGCACGGGCATCGGGTGGGTGACACCGAGATCGATCGTCAAGCGCGTGAGACGCTCGAGACCGCCCCCGCCTTCGGCATAGTCCATTCCCTGACGCATGAACGCGTCCAGGTCGAGCTCGCCAACCATCGCGCCAGCGGCCAGCGACATCAGTGTGCGGCAGACGATCAGGGGGTCGCGTGTCACGATCGCCGCGGCCCGGTCGGCGCTGAGCTCAGTCGCGCGGCTCCACTCCAGCAGCGCCACGCGCACGGGCGCCAACGGCAACGGCAGGCGCGCGCCGCGACCCAGGCCGATCAGGATCTCGAGCGCCGTGCGATACATCTGGTGGTCGGCGAGGATGTGGGCCGCCTCGTGTGCGAACACCGCGCGGCGCTGGGGTGCGTCCAGCAGCGCCGTCAGAGCCGACTGCACCACGACGATCGGGTGGCGAGCCCCGATCGCCATCGCGTTGGCAAGCGGGAACTGCGTCAAGTACAGATCGGGGACCTCGTCGATGTCCAGCGTTGCGTAGGCGATGTTGTGCTCGCGCCAGATATCGCCGAGCTGCTGCTCTGAGAGCTTGACCGAGGATCCGAGGAAGCTCTGGCGCAGCGCGCGCTCATAGCCGAGCTCGATCAGCTTGCGCACCACCCTGTCCAGATAGGGAATCGATCCCAGCGCGGCGCTTGCCGCCCGATCGGCGGGATGCTGAAAGGCCCGTGGTGAGATCCCCTTCAGCTGATAGCCCTTCGAAGGATGCATCGCGCTCGAGGACTCCACCAGAGCAGCATACCCCTGCGCCGGTCCCGTCCGGTTCGCCACCAGCGCCCGACGCACAGGATCTCCTATATTGGCGGACGGTGTCCACCAGATGAACATGCGCAGGCTGGGAGCAAGCGGTCCCGAGGTCTCGCTCTTGGGACTCGGCTGCATGGGCATGTCGGGCATGTACGGACCGGCGGACCATGAGCAGAGCATCGCGACGATTCACGCCGCGCTCGAAGCTCAGATCAACCTGCTGGACACCGGCGATTTCTACGGGATGGGTCACAACGAGCTGTTGATAGCCGAGGCGACCAGGGGGCGACCGCGCGAGGAATACTTGCTGAGCGTCAAGTTCGGCGCCCAGCGCGGCCCGGATGGCGCATGGCTCGGCTATGACGCGAGCCCACCGGCGGTCAAGACGGCACTGGCACACTCGCTGACGCGCCTCGGCGTCGACTACATCGATATCTATCGCCCCGCGCGCCTGGATCCCGATGTGCCGATCGAGGAGACCGTCGGTGCGATCTCAGAGCTTGTGCAGGCCGGCTATGTACGTCACATAGCGCTATCGGAGGTCGGCGCAGAGACGATCGGTCGCGCGGCTGAGGTCCATCAGATCTGCGACGTGCAGCTCGAGTACTCGCTCATCTCCCAGGGAATCGAGGAGCAGATCCTACCGGCGTGCCGCGATCTGGACATCGGCGTAACCGCCTATGGCGTGCTCAGCCGCGGCCTGATCAGCGGCCACTTCTCAGCCGAGCGTGAGCTCCCGGCCAACGACTTTCGCTCGCGCGCACCCCGCTTCGCCGCCGCCAACAGAACCCACAACCTGAGACTTGTCGATGAGCTGCGCAAGGTGGCTGAGACCACCGACGCGACAGTCGCTCAGGTCGCCTTCGCATGGGCGCTGAGTCGCGGGCAGGACATCGTTCCGCTAGTCGGCGCCCGCACGCCCGAGCGCCTCACAGAGGCGTTGGGCGCTGCCGATTTGCGGCTCAGCGAGAACGAACTGAGGGACCTCGACCGGGCATTCCCGCCCGATGCCGCCGCCGGCGAGCGCTACCCACCCCAGCAGATGGCCGCGCTCGACAGCGAGCGCTAACGAACGCGCCAGGGGAATCCCGGTGCCGTGACCGGGGCTCTGTCCCACTACTCCGAGGCGCCAGCCGGCACCCGCAAGAGGCTCGCCACCGGCCGCGGGAACCACCAGTTCCACTTGCCCAGCAGCGAAACCAGCGCCGGCAACAGCAGCGCGCGGATGATTGTCGCGTCGAGCAGGATCCCCGCGCCAAGGCCAGTCGCCAGAACCTTGATGTCGGTGTTCGGCGCCGACGCCAGCGAGGCGAACGCGAGGAACAGGATCAGTGCAGCGCTCGTCACCAGGCGCCCCGTGCGGCCCAGTCCGGTGATCACCGCCGCGTCTGTGGAGCCGGTGCGGTCGTACTCCTCGCGCACCCGCGTGAGGATGAAGACCTCGTAGTCCATCGATAGGCCGAACAGGAACGCGAACACCATCAGCGGCACCCAGAACGTGATCGCACCAGTCGCCGGGATGTTGAACAGCGCCTGGGAGCCGTGGCCCTCCTGCCAGAACCACGTCATCAGCCCGAAGGCGGCCGCCATCGAGATCAAGTTCAGCGCGACCGCCTTGATCGCCAGCGTCACTGAGCGGAAGGCCCGCGTGAGCAGCATCAGCGTCAGCAGCGCGATCACCACGAACATCAGCGGGAAGTTGCCGAAGACCGCGTGCTGGTAGTCCAGCGCAATCGCGCCGACGCCGGCCACGCCGATCACGCCCGACTGGCCGGCGAGCGCGTTGCGCACGGTCTTGACCTCGGTCAGCGTCGATGCATTGACCGTTTCCCGCTGCGGAACGGCGAGAATCACGCTGGTGCCCGCGCGGTTGCTGTCGGACGCGCTGGACAGCACGGCATCGGCGATGCCGGGCAGCCCCGCGACCTGGGCACGCACGGCGGCCGCTTGCGGCGCTCGTGCGAGCACTTCGATCGGTGTCAGCACACCACTCGGCGCGCCGCCGGCGCGAATCTGCTGGAACGCGGCGTGCGCCGGCCCGGTTTTGGCAAGCGCACTGGCACTGGTTTCGCCGGTCTGCAGTTTGAAGATCGGCGCGATCAGCAACGCCAGCACGAGCACCGCGACGCTCGCCGCGGCCCAGCGGCGGCGGACCATCGCGCTCGACCATTTAGTCCACAGCCGGCTGGCGTGGTCCTCGTGGCGAATGCGGGGCCAGTCCATGCGCGGGCCGATGCCGCCGAGCAGCGCCGGCAGCAGTGTCAGCGCGACGCACGTCGAGACCAGCGGTATCAGCATCCCGCCGTAGCCGACCGAGCGCAGCCCGGGCACCGGCAGCACGATTAGCGCCACCAGGCCGATCGCGACCGTCAGGCCCGAGAGCACCACGGCGCGCCCGGCGGTGGCCATCGCGACGACGACCGCCTCGTGGTTCTCGCGCCCGTGAGCGCGCTCCTCGCGCCAGCGCGTAACGATCAGCAGCGAGTAATCGATCGCGACGCCCAGGCCGACCAGCGACACCAGGAACTGCACGATAAACGACACGTTGGCGACGTAGGTCAGCGCGAGGATCACGAGCAGTGTCGCCAGGATCGACACGGCGGCGATCACAAGCGGGATGAACGCAAGCAGCGACCCGAACACGAACGCCAACACCGCCAGCGCGCCGAGGCCGCCGACGATCGTCTCCAGGAACACGCCGGGGCCGCTGCCCGACTTGTCTTCAGCGAGCTGCGCGATGCCGGTCAGGCCGACGTGCGAGCCTGGCGGCAACGAGCTCGCAAGCGCCCGTGTGGCGTGTTCGGCGACTTTCGGCGCGCCGAAGCTGTGTTCTTGGGGCGTGTACAGGAAGGCGTAGGTGGTGCGGCCGTCGGCGCTGATCAGCCGCGGGTCGTGCGCGCTGGCGTAGTCCACGATGCGCACGCCATGCGCGCTCGTGCGCGCGCGTCCGAACGCGGCCGCGACCTGCGTCTGCTCGCCACGGACGCTCTGGCCGGCGGGCGCCGTGACGACCAGGATCGCCGGCGCCTCATCGCCGCCGTTGTCGTAGTGTCGGATGATCTGGCGGGCCGTTTCATAGCCCGGCTGGCCGGGCAGGGAGAAGTCCAGAGACAGTCGCTTGGACACGTGCGAGGCCCCCATCGCGCCCGCCAGGAAGACGAGCAGCCAGACGATCATCACGGCACGGCGGTGTGCCAGCACGAAGCGACCCAGACGTACGGTTGCGGCGCGCTCGTCCGGTGTCCAGCCATCGCTCGGCGCCAGGGACGCGCGTCCCTGTGCGGGGTTGGTGTCTGACTCGGAGCTGACGGACATCGGCTGCACCTCACAAGCAAGATCGGTTTCAGGGCGAAATAGTTTTATAGCATAATTATTTGCGCCGATATTATTATGCTAGGAAACAATCCCTGCCGGATGAGAACAACGGAGCGCGAGATGAGCAGCGACCCACCAGCCGGGGGTCCCGAACAGCCACCATTCAGCGGGATCGGCTTCATGTTGTCCTCACTCGGCCACGCCGTGTCCAACCGGTTCGCGTTGATCCTCGAGCCCCATCAACTGGAGCCGCGCGAGTTCGCGCTGTTGCGGCGCATCGCCGTCGCCGAAGGCAGCAGCCAGCAGGCGGTCAGCGACACGCTCGGCGTGCGCGCGAGCAACATGGTGGCGGTGATCGACGCGCTCGAGGATCGTGGACTCATCGAAAGACGACTCCGCCACGGCGATCGCAGAGCGCACGCCCTGCATATGACAGAGCTGGGCAGAAACCGCCTGCGTCGGGCAACCGAGGCCGCCATCGAATTCGAGCGGACGATCGCGCAGGATCTCTCCGAGCGGCAGCGCACGGACCTCTCGGCGATGCTCGCGGTGATCGCCGAGCGACTCGAGATCCCTCCGGGCGTGCACGGATCGCAAATCCACCGCTGAGCTTTCAGGCGCGCTGACTCTCTCCGGCGCCGTTTGTAATAGGGTCGCTAGTGTGGATCGAAAGCGCACGATAAAAACCCTGGCTTGTGTTCGCGTCGCAATCGGGGCCGGGGCTTGGGCGACACCGCGACTTGCCGGCAAGCTCTTTGGTCTGGATGCATCGGCGAACCCGCAATCGCCGTACCTTGCACGGTTGTTCGGGGCTCGCGACATCGCGCTCGCCTACGGTGCTCTGGCCAGCGAAGGCGAGGCTCAGCGCAGATGGCTGGCTGTTGGCATCGCCTGCGATCTGGCAGACGCGGCAGCGGGCATCGCCGGTGGGCGTGGCGGTTACCTGCCGAAGCTCTCGAGCGCGATGGTGAGCGCCACGGCAATCAGCGCAAGCGTCCTCGGAGTTCTCGCGCTGCGCGAGGACTAGCCTCACCGAGCCGGTCTAGCGGCGACTCGGTTTAGCGGGAGCCGAGCCCAGCGATCGACTCGCTGCCGCTGCATCGGTCCAGCTGAGCCGGTGACGATCACATCCAACTCGTCTATGGACACGGTGTCCTCTACTGCAATGGGCCGGGACACACGATCTTCGTGATGCGCAAGCTCGCGAGCAACCGCCACTATCTGCTCGCTGGCTGCACAGACGAGGCGATCGTCCGCTACGCCGCCTGAGCGCGAGCGCGCCTGCGCTGAGGCTGGGCCGGGCCCAAAGAGCAATCTCCACCCGATCGATCGAGTGCGATTTGCCGCTGTCCAGGTATCCAAACCTGATTTTGGACTCGAGGCCAAAGGCCTCACCCCTCCTCTGCGTCAATATCCCCAACATGAAGTCGCCAATCCAAAACTCGATGACTCAAACTCCTCGACGGTTTCTGCTCCTGCCAGAGGAGTCGAAATTCACCCCACCCGGTGTCTCGCGGATTCGCCGTTACCGGCTCAGCAGCCTCGGCCGGTTCATCGACGAGACACCCGAGAAGCGAGCAAGGGCCTGACCGATGTTCCACCGCTCGTCCCGATAGTCCCTCTACACGGACGAGTCCGAGGGCCAGCGCCGGGCAGGGGATTCGTTTCCTGTCCGGCGCCTGGTTCTCTTTGAGCCTCCGCGGTCCGCCTTCCGCACTGGCCGCTTTGTGCTCTAGCGTCAACCGCGTGAGTTTGAGGAGAACGACCACGAGACGCCTGCTCGCTGTTGCACCCAGCGGCGCCGATGAGGAGCGTTACCGCGAACTGCTGCTTGCACCCGAGGTAAACCGCTGGCTTCGCCCGCCCCCGAGCAAACCGATGAGCGATCCGGACCCGGGTCTTTGGTTGGCGCGTGACATCGCGCACTGGCAGGCACACAACTTCGGTCCCTGGGTACTGCGCGAGCGCTCCACCGGGGTGTTCCTCGGACGCGCAGGATTGACTCATACGAGATTGGACGATCGGCCGGCGGTCGAGCTCGCATGGGCGATCGTCCCGTCGCGTTGGCGGGAGGGTTTGGCCACCGATGCCGCCGTGGCAGCGCTTGACGCGGGAAAGAGCCTGGGCCTGCAGGAACTCGTCGCCTACACATTGCCAGAGAACGTCGCCTCGCGCCGAGTGATGGAGAAGATCGGCATGTGCTCGTCGGGAGAGATCACACACGCCGGCCTGCTCCATCTGCTGTATGTCGTCTACCTGGATCCGCGGGGTCGCAGGTAGGGCTCGATGCGTATGACTCAGGCTCGCTCACCGATCAGGTCAGTGATCAATTGCTGCTCGAGGCCGGTCAGGTCGGCGACACGCTCGACGCTGAGGCGCTTGACGCGCACCGCGTGCCTGACATGTCCGGCGAGCTGAGCGCCGGCGGCTTGCATACGACTCACCGATTCGGCATGTATGTGAGCCGCATGGTTCAGCGCTAGGTCAACAGGGGCCCAATCGCCGTCTGCGACAGGTGGGTTAGGAATAGATAGATCTCGCATACCGTTTATTCTCACACCACGACCGGCGGAACTTTTTACCCGATATCCGTGATCGGCCCGGCCATGCGGCACAAGCGCCGAACAGTCACGAACTGCACCAAAACAGCACCGTGCTTGTTCCCTACTCGTAAGTCTGCCCGCAATCGCCGGGAATCAAACAAAAACGTCTACCCCACCCGTTACTCGCGGCGCCCGATCCGCCCATGATCATCTCATCGCCCTGTCCACTAGGGCGAAGCTCGATGAGGGCGCCTAGCTCAGAGTTGGGACGGCCGAACGTTGGCCGCTCACGCCACGCCACTCATCGATCTGGCAACCGGTGGCGTCAGCGAGGATGTGGCCGCTCGGCGGTTGAGTATCACTCTCGTCCCGTTCCGGGGGATAAACGTCACGGCGCGCCGGCGGGGCCTCTCCGGACGCCGATCGGGAGCCTCCAGATCACAGCGCTCGAGTATGCAGCGCAGCACGATTCGCATCTCGTAGGTGGCGAACGCAGCCCCCAGACAGCGCCTCACACCGCCGCCGAACGCAAGCCACGAGAAGGTCTCGGTCTTGCCGTCCTCGAAGCGCTCCGGACGAAATTCCCTCGGCCCCGGATATAGGTCTGCGCGCTGGTGGATGAGGCTGATCGAAACCGCGATCAGCGAGTCCGCTGGCGTGAGATAGCCACCGACAGACAGCGGCTCGGTCGCGTAGCGAAGCACGAACGGGATCACCGGCCGGCTGCGCAGCGACTCCTGGATCACACATCCGAGATACGCATCGTCGCCTCCGCCGAGCTCCAGCCGCAGACGCGCCATCACCCGCGGATGACGCAACAGACGCTCGATCGACCAGGCCAGGCCGGTGGCGGTGGTCTCGTGTCCCGCGATCAAGAGGGTCATCAGTTGGTCGCGCAGCTCCGGGGCGCTCAGACCTCGCCCATCCTCGTCGCGGGCTCCGATCAGAAGCGAGAGTATGTCTTGGCGGGCCGCGATGTTCGGGTCGCGGATTCTGCTCTGAATCTGACCTGCCAGGAACTCGTCGACCTCGGCACGCGTACGAAGAAAGGCCCGCCAGGGACCGACACGCGGGAGCTCTCGCGCAGCCATCGGCAGCATCCACGGCGCCATCCCCTGATTGCCGTAGCGGACGAAGAGCCGCTCGAGGTGTTCGAGTGTCCGCTCGTCGTGATCGAGTCCGAATACGGCGCGGAGAATGACGCGCAATGCGATCCGCTGCATCGACGGATGCAACGGAAATGCCTCTCCCAACGGCCAGCGGTCGATCTCCGCGTCGGCGATCTCTCTCATCAGATCCCCATAGACACGCATCCGCTCGCCGTGGAAGGGTGCGAGCATCAGCTTGCGTCTGTGGAGGTGGCGCTGCTCGTCGAGCAGCAGCAGAGACTGCTTGCCGACGAGCTTCTCCAGTGGTCCGCTGTTGGCATCTCCGGCACGTAGGGTCGCGGGGTCGCCTGCGAAGATCCGCTTGGCCTCAGCCGGGTCGGCGACGACGACGAGCGGCGGCGCAAAACCGGTCGAGTGCAGCATGAAAACCTCGCCGTAGCGCTGCTGCCAGCGGGGAAACAGCCTGGGCTCAGCCGCGAGCCAGCCGAGCCCGAGGGCAAGACCGGGCCCACGCGGCCCAGGCGGTCTTGTATTCCCAGCTGTCGTCCGGTATGACATGGCCTATGTATCGGAGCAGATACGTATCTTCCCCGCAAGAGGTTTCGCGGGACCGGTCTCGGCGACCCGACGGGAGCGAGCGATGAAGCTCACGCCCTCGGCCTTCCTGACGCTCGGCATGATTCGCCTCGGTGCGCGCTCTGGATATGCGATCAAGAAGGTCGCCGACGTGTCGACTCGCTTCTTCTGGCCAACCTCGCTGGCGCAGGTGTATCCGGAACTGGCGGCGCTCACACAGGCGGGACTGTTGACTCGGCGCGAGGACCCCCAGGGCTCGCGCGAGCGTTATGCCTATGAGCTCACAGAGCAGGGCGAGTCGGCGCTGCACAGCTGGCTGTGCTCGACACATGAAGCCCCCACCCAGTTCCGCGACGAGGGCGTGCTGCGGCTGTTCTTCGCCGATGCTCTATCCGCGGACGACCAACTGGCGTTGATTTCACAGTTGCGCGAGCGTGTGCGCGGCGTGAGCGCGCATACACGCGAGGCGATCCTCCCGCTGGCCGAAGCACTGGAGTCCAGCGGCACTCGCTACCCTGCGCTGGTCGCACGGTTGCGTGCCGACACCTACGCTTACACCGAGCGGTGGCTCGCCGCGCTGGAAAGCGAGCTTCACAGCAGGCAGGACGATCTGTGAGTCGCTCTGAGCTCCATACCGCCGCCGACTTCGCCGATCATCCACACGGCCGCGCGGCAGTTAGGATCAGGCTGTGGGCTCCCCCGACGAGCGGCTTGGCCAGGCGGCCACATGACCGCAAACACCCTGCCTACTGCGATCTTTCCCTCGACCCCGGCCGCAGCGGGGATGTATGAGTCCTTCTACCTGCGCGCGGTCGCCCCGCAGGAGCCACTCGGCGTATGGATCCGCTATACCGTCCACAAGCGCCCCGGTGAGCCGCCGACGGGCTCGCTGTGGTGCACCGTGTTCGACAGCGAGCGTCCCGCACCGTCCATGTACAAGCAGACCACCGAGGATCTGCGAGTGCCCCCGGATCGGTGGATCGCGATCGGAGCGAACTCGAGTTTCGGCGCGGAAGCGGCCGACGGCATCTGCGGACAGGCGCGCTGGTCGCTGCGCTTCTCCAGCGACGAGCCGCAGCTGCGCCACCTGCCGTACCGCTGGATGTACAGTTCGCCGCTGCCTGCTACCAAGCTGACGAGCCCCGCGCCGGCTGCCGTGTTCGACGGCACGCTGGAGCTCGAGGGGCGGGTTATCGAGTTGAGCGGCTGGCGCGGAATGGTCGGACACAATTGGGGGCCACAGCACGCCGAGCGCTGGATCTGGCTGCACGGCATCGCCTTTGAGGAGCAGCCCGAGGCGTGGCTCGATGTCGCGATCGGCCGGCTCCTCGTGGCGGGGCGCAGGACGCCATGGGTGGCAAACGGCGCGCTCTGCTTGGATGGGCGCCGCCGGCGACTGGGAGGCCTGCTCGCACGCGGACTCAGCGTGAAGGAGACGGCGACGGGATGCACGCTTCTGATCCCCGGAGCAGATCGGCTGACGCTCGGCGTAGTTGCCCGCGACCCTCCTGGCACCGCCGCCGGCTGGAGCTACGCCGACCCCGACGGCGGCTCTCACGATGTCGTCAACTGCTCGATCGCGGAGCTGACGGTGAATCTCAGCGACACGACGGGCGCCACCCAGCGCACGCTACACACGGCCCACGGCGGCGCCTATGAGCTGGGAATGCGCGAGCGCGATCACGGGGTCGCGCTCGCCTCTTTCACCGACGGCTGAAAGAAAAGTCCGCGGAGGTCTGCCGAACACAGCGGCTCCCGCGAGAAACACGAGGCGTGCAGCCCAGGCAAGCTGACAGCGAGAGCGAGGCGGCCCGTAACAACCGCCCCGCTCTCGCCAGTCATCCCCGTCCTATTTTTTGGGGCAGGGGACGGTGTATGAGGTGTCAGACACGATGCCACCCTGATACAGCAATTCGCTCTTCACAGGGAACCCACCCTTCGGACACTTCTTCGGCAACGTGATGTACGAATGAACCTTCCCATGCTTCTTGTATGCGGCACCGACCTTCACCTTGAAAGACAGCACCGAAGCATCCAACGCCCCGGGCACCGTTTCAACGATCGGCACTTCCGCGACAAACTCAGGACCAAACGGCTTTGCAGCATTCGTGAAGTGCCCCTTGGAGACAAATTCCAGCGACACCGGCGAAGACCCAGCCACATAGAACGCCAAACCACCACCAGGAGCAAAGAACCCCTGCAGAGTAGCCGTCTCTTCAACACGTTCAGCACCAAAGCTCACAACCCCACGAGCTTCACCGATCGGCGACGCCGCCGAACTCTTCGGACAACCACCGGGACCCTTGGCTTCCAGCGTCGCCGGAGCACACAACGCAAACCCAGCCTCGGAAAGCTTCACACCAGCCGGCGAATAGAAATTCACACCGATCAACGGCGGCGCAAACCCACCATATTCAGTACCAGAGATTTTATATTCAGCTTCAACGGCCGCACCAGCACCAAGAAAATCCCCAGTCCCCCGAAAACCCTTGATCGGGACCGGCTTCACTTTCAACGTCACCACAGGCACACCCAAAGCCACCCCAGCACCCAAACAACCAACCCCAACACTAACCAAAACCAGACACAGAAACAGCCTGCGCATGTCGAACTCCCTCCAATGGCTTGACGGATTTTGCTCCTCAGATCCGCTGGCCGTGACATGCCGTTCTAAGGCGGCGAGTATCGGCTTTCGGCTCTCTGCAGATAGAACCCATCCGAGAGGCTGGAGTATCGGTCGCCCCGCCAGCGCCACGATGCCCACCTGCCTTCCGCGATCCTGGCTCAGACGTGTCGGGCGTGCTGCACCAGCAGATCGAGGAACGCGACCTGACCTCTGACCAGCTTCACCGCCGCGGTGTCGATGTCAAACCAACCCGCGCGGTCGACCTCGGGAAAGCACGCGATCTGACCTGAGCCTCTGGGCCACTGCAGCTCGAACGTATCGCCGTGGATCTCCGTGACATCCAAGTCGGCCTCCAGTGCCCATACCGAGACGATCTTCCCGCTCGCCTGCTTGACCGAGCCGAGCGCGAACGGCTCCCCGGCGGGCACCTCCAGCCCCAGCTCCTCGGAGAACTCGCGCCTGGCCGCCTGCAATGAATCCTCACCGGACTCGTGTTCGCCCTTGGGGATGCTCCAGGCATGCTCGTCCTTGCCAGCCCAGAAGGGACCTCCCATGTGCGCGATCAGAACCTCGATCGTGTCCTCGCGTCGGTGGTAGAGCAACAGGCCGGCGCTGTGTCTCACCGCCACGATGATCCTGAGTCCGTCGCGTTCACGACTCTGGATCATCGCCGATCCCGGGTCTGCGCGCTGCCTAGCGTCCCGCCACCGGCGAGCGGTTGCGGCCGCGCGCTTTTGTCTGCTCGCGCAACGCTCCCGGCTCCCCGCCGGCATCGATCCAGGCCTTGCGGACGTATCTGGCGGGCATCGAGCTGCCATTGATGTGCATCCAACGGCGCAGGGACTGACGCACCGCAGAGGGGTCGGCTCCAGACCTCAGCCACGCCGTGAACACGAAGCTCGCGATCGGTTCAGCGTTGTGGGCGCGCAGCCAGTCGCGGATCGGCTCGGCGACGAGGTCTGACGAGCCGCCGCTGTCCAGCCACGCCTTGTAGAGGAACTGTGCCTCTTTGGCGGTCGCGTGAGAAGCGACCCAGCGCGCCACGAAACCCTCCATCGCGGCGATGTCACCCTTCGCGTTCAGCCAGCCGCGAATCACGAACGTGGGACTGCTGAGCTGCTCGCAGTTCGCCTCGAGCCAGCCAATCATCCGCGCAGCGACGAACTCCAGATCGCCCCCCGCGTCGAGCCACGCCTTATAGATGAAACTGGCGCTCGAAGAAGCATGGTGATCTGCCAGCCACAGGCCGATGTGCTCTCTGACGAGCTCTCTGTCGCCTTTGGCCCCCAGCCAGGACTTGTAGAGGAACTGAGCATCCGCGCCCGTGCCATGAAGGGCGAGCCAGGCGGCGATCGGCGCCGAGATCGCCCCGGGATCACCGCCGCAGTCGAGCCAGCCCTTATAGACGTATTTGGCCACGGGGCGTTCGCCGTGCGCGGCGATCCACTTGTGCAGCGGCTCCGCGATGAACCCGATGTCACCGGTCGCGTCGAGCCAGGCTTTGTACAGGAACTGACTCTCTTCCACGCCGCCCCGCTCAGACAGCCAGTTACGGATCGGCTCGGCGACCAAGGCACTCTCGCCACCGCCCTTCAACCAGGCCTCGTAGACAAATCGCGCCTCCTCGATCATCTGGTTCGCTGCGATCCAGCCTCCGATTTGCTCGGCCAGGACCATGGGCTCCCCGCCGCGATCGAGCCACGCCTTGCAAGCGAAGCTGCCGGCCGGGTTCTCTGAATGGACCGACAGCCAGCGCCTGATCGGCTCTGTCACGAGATCCAGTTCGCCTTTGTGCTCGAGCCAGGGCTTGTAGAAGAAGCTCGTGGACTCAGCTTCCGCGTAAACCTCGAGCCAGCGGGATGCCGCGTCCGCGATCTTCTGCGGGTCCCCACCGGCCGAGAGCCACACTGAATACACCGTGCCGGCGGCCTCGAGCTCGGCGAAGCGCTCGAGCCATTCCCCGAACGGCTCTGAGATGAGGTCCTTCGCACCGCCGGCGGCGAACCACGCGCCGTAGAGGTAGTGCGCCTCGGCTTCGTCGGTGTGGGCGGCAAGCCACGAGCAGATCCGCTCCGCGAACAGCGCCGAGGGCCCGCCGGCGTTCAGCCACGCCGAGTAGACAAACGCGGCGGCGCTACAGTCGCCGTGCTGCTTGACCCAGGCGATCACCGAGTCAGCGATGAGCTCGTGTGAGCCGCCAGCGTCGAGCCAAGCCTTCAGGAGGAACTGGGTGGACTCATTGAGAGCCTCTCGATCTAGCCACTCTAAAACACGCTGTGCAACGAACTCGAGCTCTCCCCCGGCGCTCAACCAAGCCGTGTACACATGCTTGGTCTCCTCATCGGACCTGTGCAGCAACAGCCACCTTCGCAGTGGCTCACGTATGAGACCCGGGGTGCCTCTGGCGGTGAGCCACGCCCGGTAGAGGAGCCGTGCCTTACCGCGCGAACCGTGGATCTCGAGCCATCGGCGCACGGCTCCGCGTATCGTCTCGAGCTCGCCGCCGGCCTGCAGCCAAGCCTCACACAGAAAGCGCGCGTGATCCTCGGTCTCCTGATGGACGGTGAGCCAGTCCCGCACGGTGTCGCGTACGAGATCTATCTCACCTTGGTTCGACAGCCAGGCAGAGAGCAGGTGAGCCGCGTCCTGGCTGCGCCCCCAAACCCCGAGCCAGTCACGAATCGACTCGCGCACGAACCGTGGCCCACCAGCGCCGTCCAGCCACGCCTGACAGACAAACCGCGCCGACTCGCCACGCCCCCTGAGCGCAAGCCACCGGTCGATCGACTCCCACAGGAATGCCGGTTGGCCACCGCATCCGAGCCACGCCTCATAGATGACACGGGCGCTCTCGCAGTCGGCATTACGCTCGAGCCACACAGACAGCCGCGGCTCGATCAGCGCGCACCCACCCCCGGCGGTGAGCCAGGACTCATACACGAACCTGGCGTTCTCGCCGATGGCGTGCTCCTGACCTAGCCACCGCCCGATCGGTTCTCTCACGAGCTCGAGCTCACCACCGCTGTCGAGCCAGGACTCATAGACGAAGCTCGCCGTCGCCGTATCCCCATGCAAAGCCAGCCAACGACCGAGCGCATCGGCGATGAAAGCCGGGTCCCCGCCGCTCTCCAACCATGCGACGCAGGGGAACCTTGCTTGTGTGTGATCAGCGTGACCTTGAAGCCAGCATGCAAGCGCGTCGCTGACCAGCTCCGCCTCGCCCCCCGCACACAACCATGCCTGGATCACAAACGGGACCAGATGTTCCTGGTTCTTGTAGGCACCGAGCCAGCCCCTGATCATCTCTCGAGCGATCTCTATGTCCCCTCCAGCTGTGAGCCAAGCGGGATACAGACGGCCGGCCTGGATACTCTGAGAGTGCTCCGCGAGCCATGCCCGCAGAGCTTCTGCGACCAGCGTCAGATCGCCTTTGGCCTCAAGCCACGCCTTCAACACGGCGAGTAGATCTTCGCTCGAGGGATTCTGCGTGAGCCAGGCGCTGATGTGAGCGCTGAGTATTCCCGGGTCACCGCCGCTGTCGAGCCATGCCTTGTAGACGAACCGAGCGGTCGGAGTGTTTCCGTGGTGCTCGACCCAACTCTCCAAAGCCTCGGCGACAAGCGTCAGCTCGCCGCCGCAGTCAAGCCACTCCTTCAGGACAAAGTTAGCCTGTTCACTCTGAGCGTGGCGCCCGAGCCATGTGCGCACATGCCCGGATACGAGGTCACGCTCTTCACCGTTTGCCTTCAACCAGGCACAACACAGCTGCGATGCCTCCTGCCTGCCAGAGTGTTCCTCTAGCCAGCCAATCATCGGCGCTCTGACGAACGCTGGATCGCCGCCCGCCTCGAGCCACTCGGTCATGATGAGCGCGGCGGCGTGGTCATGAGCGTTCTGTGTAAGCCACGCGCCGAGCGGCTCACGTAGACGCTCGAGCTCCCCAGCGGCGAGCAACTCGGCGATCGTGGGTCCAAACGTTTCGCTCACAGCTAGCTCACCCGCCTAAGTCCCCGACGAACAATCTCAAGCGAAGCTGAGTGCAAACGCGATGATTGTCCAGCAGCCAAAATCTAGAAGCACAGGCGCGACTGGTACTCGAGGGATTCCTGAGCTGGCGGCGAGTGGTCCATGCCCCGCCAGTCCGCGCTAGCCACTCGCGGCAATTGGTCACAAAGTGATGTGCATCACCTGGTCCAGAACGCATGTCGATTGCCCCGCAAGCGGTTGTCCGTTGACGGTCAATTCTGTTTTGAGGACACACAAGTGCGGTGAACTTCAAGGTTTTGGGCGCAGGCAGCAAAAAAGAGCCCTGCTGGTCAGTCCAGCCGTTTGATGGACAGATCAGATCCTGCGCCCCTACCCGAGACGAGACCGCACACTCAAGAGCGGCGCGCTCGGCGTTCTTGCCTTCACCCCTTGTCTGCCCGTCGCGCCGAGGAGGCTCGATGAATCCGAGACCGGGCGAGTCCAGAGGCGCGGACAGAACCAATTCGGCCTGATCATTCTCGATCCACAGCAGCGGCGCCGAGCGGGCGCAACCGGAGAGCCGCTGTGCAAGCGATACCCACAGTCCCCTAGACACGCAGGTTGTCGACTGTCCAGTGAGTACGCCACCCATGCCGTCACTCGAGGACAGACACACCGCCCTGAAACACAGAGTCAGCTCTGGACGGAGAAGTGAGAGCCCACCATTGAGGACAGGATCACAGCTGCATGTGTGCAGTGACAGCGCCGAGGCCGACCGGCCAGCCTCATCACCTGTCGTAGCAGTGGCCAAAGCCTCCAGGGTCCGCATGAAGTCCACCAGGTGAAGCGAGACGGGCCACTCAGCGACCACAGCCGAAACGTCGGCACCGGGCCAGAAGGATGAATCAACAAAGGTCATGTGGCCACCCTACATCTGGGCTGGGAGACCACAGTCGCGTCGATAGTAGCCGCCGTGACTCCTTCGCAATCAGCCGTCGGCGGAAATCTCCAAGCGGTGGTTCTCGGTTTGAAGCGTGATCGAAGCTGGCCACATGCCGTGAGCAACGCCCATCAAACATGCGGTCGCGCTACCGAGATATCGGGACGCGCAGAAATTTGATTTGAAGCCGTTTGGTTGATTCGAAGATGTCTCGTTGATTTGAGGCCGTTTGGTTGATTTGAAGCTGTCTTCTTGATTTGAGGCCGTTTGGTTGATTTGAGGCCGTTTGGTTGATTTGAGGCCGTTTGGTTGATTTGAAGCCGTTTGGTTGATTTGAAGATGTCTTCTTGATTTGAAGCTGTTTCCCTTGATTTCAAGATGTTTGGTTGATTTGAAGCTGTCCGTACCAACTCCCCCCCTATCGAGTGTTGCTTCTCGTGCGTTCCTGCGGTCTGTCTCAGATGATTGTGGAGAGCATGAAGGCTCTTCGGGGATTGGAGAGTATGAAGGCAGGCGATTAGGTGATCAAATCTCGAGGATTGATGGCCCACCCAGCCCGCACCCACCTCGCACCCGATCAGAGCTCGAGGATTAATGGCCCACCCAGCGTGCAGCCACCGTGCCGAGGGGTGCATGCGTTTTTCGGCTGCATCGCGTACGTGCGTGAGGGCTCCCGGAGTTTGTCGGGGAAGCCTGTCGAGTTTTGGAAGTTTGGTGAGGGCCGGTTGGCGAGGAGGTTTGGGGATTCCTGATTCCCTGACGGGAATAGTTTTAGATGATGTAATGGCCCGCCCACCCCGACCGCTCACATCCGTTCGCTCTAGATCCTTCGACAAGGCCTCAACCACTACGTGGTTTGTTTTTTGCTGGTGATAATGACCCCTCCCCGCCCTAGACCGTTCGCCTCCGCTCACAGGCTTCATCTCCTGCGGAGATTGCTTGCGGGGTTCTGGAGACCGCTCGCATCCGCTCACTTCAGGCTCTTCACGGCAGATGATTGATGGCCCTCGGCCGGGAGGGTGCGCCGTGTAACCGGCTCACAACTACGTTCGCTTCAAGGATGTCAGCATGCTGCCGACGCCGTGGCGAGCAATTAGAAAATCGATGGAGTCAATGACAGCAGGCGGGAAGCCCAACTGGGCATAGTCCCCGCCTGCTGAAGCGGAGGAGGTTTGGCGGAAGGGGTTGGTTGGGCCGGTTGGCGCCCTTCTGCAAGCGATTGGAGCCCAGAAGGGGCGTCAACCCCGGGGGCACTTCAAGACTCGCCGAGGGGTGCCTACGGGGTTTCCCCCACTCTGGAACATCCAGCCCCGAGGCGACCTCGGTAGCGATATTCGTTATCACCGTCGCCGAGGGATGGTTGACAAGGCCTCAACCACTACGTGGTTTGTTTTTTGTTGGTGATTAATGACCCCTCCCCGCCCTAGACCGTTCGCGTCCGCTCACTTCAGGCTCTTCACGGCAGATGATTGAGGGCCCGAGGGACCCATCCCACCAGTGGGTCCAGCCGGACCTTCCCGACCAGGAGGGTCTTCCGGACCGGGAGGGCCTTCTCCCTGCACCCGACGAGGAGCTGGACCGAGATGATGACTTCTCCCCCTTCTGCGCCGGCAGAGGCATAGACGTCACCTTCGTGACCGCTTGCATCACTCACAGCGACACCGATGGATTCACTCGGCTGAGCGCGCGCGATTCCCCAAAATTCTTCAGCCGAATCACGTCCTGTAGCGACGATGACGGCTAGTGATGATTTTTGAGACTCTGCCTCGGGGACCGAGCCGGGGAGACACTTCGCCTCCCCCGATCTCGGCGAGCACTCGCATCTGACTCGCATCCCCGATTCTGGAGCATCCCCGTTTCGGCCACCATCCTCGAATTGGCCAGCATGTCCGTTGACGACTCGTGATGTATCGACTCGTCGTCGGCGAGTAGATGTAGCCATCCTCGAACAGCCGCTTTCACCGGAGACGATTGAAGACCTGGAGCGAGCGGAGGCGAGCGGTCTCCAAATATGCAAATAAAAAAAACACCCGACAGGGTGCTCGAGGCGTTTGGGGATTCTGGGAGCGTTGGAGCAATCCGTCAGCTATACGACAGCCACCTTCGGTGAGTTAGCGCTGAATGCGGGTGGGGGTTAGAGCTGGTCGACATCAACTCACGCCGCCACACTCCAGCCGCCTCAGGCCCAACGCCTCACACTACGCTCAGCCACGCCACGCCGCCCGACGCCTCACACTACGCTCAGCCACGCCACGCCGCCCGACGCCGTCGCCGACCGCGCCGCTCGCCGCTCATCGCCCCCGCCACGCCCAGCGCCCCACGCCTCGCCGACGGCACTACTCCTGCGGAGTCTTTTGAGATCTGTCTGGAGACCGCTCACATCCGTTCGCTCTAGGCCTTTCAGGCGCCAACCGGACCTCATAAACGACTCGCTTCGCTCGCTCCACTCTTCGAGGATTGCACCCTGCCGGTCTCTGCCTGGCAGGCAGTTAGATGGATGGTAGTTAGGGCTCATCCATCGATCGACGCCGATGACAAAGACGAGGACCGAGGGCATCGATCGGCAATGTTTTCTATCGCCAGAGTTGTTATACCCCCGGAGGGGATTGCATCCCCCGGGGGTGCTTTCAGTTAGCGCCGAAGTAGGTGGGTTGGTGCCATCCATCTAACCGAGGACTCTCCCTACGCCTACTTCCTCTTCTTGACCTTCCGGTGATGCTTCTTAGCCTTGTGCTTCGCCTTATGAGCCTTCGGACAACCCGTAACTTCTATGTGGGTGTTCTGGTTGAGGACGGCGCCGTTCTGGCCGATGAATTCGGTCGGCATCGTCAGGGTCGTGGGCTTGGTCTCCTTGACATTACGGGTCACGGTCCGCTTACGACCGTGGACCCTGACAGTCACCTTCTTCTTGACCGTCACCGTCTTCGTCAGGGCACACAAATTCGCGTTTGCGGTCAGCGCAGAGAACTTGCCCTGCGGCAACGTCAGTTCGAAGCTCGAGCTGACTGGAGCGTCAGGGACATGGGCAAACGTTGAGGAAGTTATCCCGGACTTGGATATGAACGTATCGCCAACCAGATCAATCGTTATTCCGTAACCCTGGAGGACCAGAATCAATTGTGGAAAGGCTTCGTTGCCATGGCTCACGAAATAAGCTGGGCCTTCCAATGGCACCGGGAGGATCGGGGTGATTGCCTTGGCGTAGGCAACTATCGATGCTGTGGGACATCCAGCTGGATTGGAATCGAACTGAGCGGACGTGCAAGCCTTTTGCAACGTTGTCAACCTGGAGGGGAGTTGCACCGGGAGTTCGACCTTGACACGAGAGATGTTTGCTTCCTCGGTTTGAGCTGACAGATCCGAGGTACTCCCCGAGGTCCCAGTCCCAGTCCCCGAGGCATTCCCAGGAGTCGTCGATTGAGGACCCTCATGCGGTGCTGTGAGCTTCACATGCAGGCTAGCCCCGTTAGCTTTGCTCGTCTTACCTTGGGTCGACGCCGAGAACTGCGGCTCGAACGGCAGCGCCGCGCAGTTCGTCACCTGGAAGCGACTCGACACCGCAGCACTAGCCCCTTCGGCGCTCGTGATCGTCCCCGTGATGCTCATCGGGTTGCAGTTGGTGGGGTTGAACGTGAACCCGGGACGGTTGACGTTTAGTTGACGTGCTGGATCTGCAGTGGGATGCCGTCGATGATGTGCGTGATCGGATCGGAAGTCGTCGTGTTGACCGTGACCTGCGCGGTGTAGGGGTTGATATCGATCTTCACCCTGACGACGACAGTACCGAGGTCGAACGGGCCCGCCTTCACCGGGTTGACGATCGAGAGGCCGAACGGGCCACCGTTATACGGGCCGGTCAGATACACCTTCCCACCGGTGACCGTGAACGGGTCGCCGCCCAACACCAAAGCCTTTGCCCCAATCGCCTATGCCCCTACGCCTGCTTCCGCTCCATGACCTCACCAGACTCCCGCCACAACGCCTCACCCCACCACCGCACGCCTCACCTCGCCGCCGCCCATCGCGCCCCGCTCAACCAGCGCCCCCCAGCTGACCCCCTCCCTACGCCACCAGCCGCTCCCTGACCCCCCAGACTCCCGCCAACTCGCCTCACGCCACCCACCTGCGACGCCCTCAGCGGACTTCCCCTCAACGCCCACACACATCGCGAACCATCAGGCAGACGCGGACTATGCCGATCTTGGCTCCGCGTCTGCTGCCCTCATCCCCGATCCATCCATCTCGCCGCGCTCCAGCTCCACCGCAGCCACGCCATGCCACCTCACGCCTCTCGCCGCCTCACCAGCCTCGCCCAGCGCACCCCCCCGCAGCCACGCCATGCCAGCATCGCCGCCCTCAGCCGCAGCACACCTTGCATCCGCTCAGCCCGCCAGAGCCCTCGCCCAGCACCGCCATCACGCCCGATTCCCCTGCAAATCCCCGCGCCAACGCTTCTGGCTCCCGAGCCTCCTCCTCGCCGCCCACCACCACGTCAACGCCCTACGCCCCCTACGCCTTCGTCCTCTTCCTCACCGGTCCGTACTTCCTCCGAGCCCGCCTTTCGCACCCCGCCCGCTTCTTCCTCGGCTTCCTCCCACACGCCTTCAGTGCTTTCTCCAGCTTCTGCGCCTCCGTCAACGCCCCCGTACCTCTCACGCCTGTCGTTTCCACCGGGAACGCGATATCGGGGATCGCCAGCAGCGGCGGAGTAGCAGGCTGAATGAGAGGATTTATGGACCCACCCGCCCCAGGTGTAGTGAACGTCTCATCCTGGCCGTAGGTAGTGCCGTCTACGTTCCTAGCCACCAGACGGTAGTAGTACGTCGTGCCGGGCTGCAGGTCCTCGAAGTACACCGACACGCTCTAAGCGCCAATCCACTCGCCAAGCCCAATCGAGACCGTCAGTCATCGCCGTCCCAAACGCCTGCGTGCCGTATTCGGTGCCCGTCCCGTATTCGAAGTAGTAGCTCGTCTACCTACCCTCCGGGTTGACCGTACCCGACAGCGTCGCCGAGTTCTGGCTGATATCGCTCGCGCCACCGGTGCTGACGAGCGGCGAGGTCTTGCCTGGGGTCGTGAACGTATGGCCTTGACCGACGCTTTGCACCCCGAACCTGTTCTTCGCGACGAGGCGGTAGTGGTAAGTCTTCCCGCCAGGCCAAGCCGCTGGACGAAACGGGGATTCTGGCCGAAAGGGGGATGCGCAGTGTCTGGTGCACCCCTCGGCAGACTCGTCAATCATCGCCATCATTCGAATCGAAGGCGAGTATCGCCCGGGCTCGGTCCTACGCCCCTATAGCGCCCGCCTTCCCCTGCAGTTGCTTGAGCACGCTCGGCTTGATCTGCTTCGTCGATGTGATCAGATACCTACCCGCGGCAAACGCACCACCGCTCATAGCGAACACCAGCGCAAGCGTCACAACGACATTGGCGTAGCTGAGACGTCCACGCATCGCACCGTCTCGAACCGGCCCCTACGCCCTCATCCTCTTCTTGACCTCCCCAGACTCTCGCCAACTCGCCTACCACCAATTCTCTCAGACCAACCACAACCGATCCGGAGCGGATCAGAGGCAGATGGTCACTATGCCCAGTAATGGCTGCCCATCTGCTGATCCGACCGGCTCGCCCACATACGCTTTCCTTTGGGAGTGCTACCAACTTCGGCTTTGGAGACCGTGATGCCCTGGACAGCCGCTTCGCCGAGCACCCACTGCGAGGAGATCAGAAAGCCCAGCACCTCGCTCTGCAGCGATTTGTACTCCTGCTTGCACTCGGACTTCAGCTCAGTTGTGCGCGGCGCTGACTTGCCTGGTGCTGCCATCGCCCCGATCGACGCGTGTAATCGCTCGCGGCGCCACGTAGGGATGGATGGTTGCCGCACCTGCCAACCATCGCCCTGCTCCCCTCGCCACCACGACCGCCTCTGACCCGCTCAGCTCAATTCCCCTGCAAATCGTCGAGCCAACGCCTCTCACTCCCGCGCCCTTGCCTCACGCCAGCCCTCGCCACGCCGCCTTACCCGATCAGCACCGCCAACCTCACGCCACGCCCTCATCGCTAGGCCACACCGACCAGCCACCAGTCGCCCAGCCGACCCGCCAATGCGCCCCGCTCGCCCACACGTCACCCCTGCGCCGGCCGCCACGAACCGATCTGCCCCCTACGGCCTCGTCCTCTTCCTCACCGGCCCGTACTCACGCCACGCCCGCTTTTTGCAGCTGACACGCTTCTTCTCACGCATATCGTTCTTGCACGTCTTCAACGCCTTCGCGAGCTTCTGCGAACGAGTCAAAACCCTCTTCACAACCACCTTCGGCGCCGCAGGCAAGAGATTGCCCGGACCGTTGAACGTTGCGCTGGCGAGGGCGCCGAAGATGCGGGGCTGCGATTCCGGGATGCCCTGACAGCCCGTGCTAGGACACACCAGTGGACCCATAGGAACAGGGAACCCACCGTCTACACGGGCGTCGTAGATGTCGTACTGAGTATCGGTGTCCTGCGGTACAAGCTTCGCGGTCGTCATGAAGAACACGTCCTCGCCGTTTTCGCTCGCGTCGAGGAACGCCGATTCTTCGCTCGAGCCGCCCGAGGCGATCACCCCACACAAGCCACGCCATATTCATCGCACAGAGTCAATGCCATATCCATCTGACCGCGACCAACACCTTCACGCTCCCACTCATACACATCCTCCGTACCATTCACATCCTGCGGCACCAACCCGTCATCGCTGTTGAAGAACACCCGGCCGCTGTTGGACAGATAGCGCGACTGATACATCGCCTGGCCCAACGCCTCGCCATCACGCCCGCCACGCCGCCCGACGCCTCGGCGGCCTCGCCACGATCACCCGATCCGCACCGCGCCACCCCGCACCGACTGCCAGTGCCCCGGGCCGCTAAACCCGCCAAATCACACGAAACCCACATCAGCCTCTCGAGCACTGCCGTGGTCAATAGACATAGACCTCCTCATCAGGACGTCCACTCACCACATCACGGTTGTCATAGCCAGTCAAGGGCCGCTCCGACATGAACGCCAGCCAACCCTCGCCCCAAACGGCAGCCGCACGATCTGTCCGTACGCTCCCACCCGCTGCATGACCCCCTGGCACCGCCGAGTACGCCCCAGATCCCCAATCTTCGTGCCTCCACGCCACGCTGGCCCATCCTCAATTGTTCTCTCAAATATCGCCTTCAAGCCGTCAGTAAAACACCCTTAGCGACGAAGTACACGTGCGATCCATCCACGGAAAACACCATCACACCCTGCACCTCAGACCAACGTCATTCAGCGCAGACTCCTCCGAACATGCCGCATCATTTTTGTTCGCTTCTTCCTCCTCGCAAGCTTCTTCGTAGCCTTAGCCTTACGAGCCTTCGGGCAGCCCGTGACACGGATCTTCGTGTTCTGGTGGATCACCGCGCCGTTCTGCGCGACGAATTCGGTCGGCAACGTCAGCTTCGATTTACAGAGGTTGCCGTTCGCGGCAAGCGCGGAGTACTTGCCCTCGGGGAGATACAGCTCGAACGAGTTCACGGGGACGTCGGGGATCTGCTCTGAACGTGCTACTCGTGATCCCCGCTTTGCTGATGAACGTTTCCTCGGTCAGTTCGACGCGTACCCCGTCGCCGTAGAGGTCGATCACGGCGTCGGGGAATTTCACGGCCCCGTAGCTCACGAAGTACACGTCCCCAGTCAGAGGGACGGGAAGCAGCCGCGTGTGCACGGTTGCGGTCCCGATCTCCGATTCCCGCAGGCAGCCCGCGGGAATTCTTCGACACTGACCGCATAACAGCATCTGTCGGCGTCACGCCCAGGTCCATTTCGTCGCGGCCACCAAACCCTCGCAACGCCCACCTAAGCTGCCTGATGAATGACTCAAATGTTCATCGCATAGGCCAACCTACGGAGACCGTTCCAGCACGGGCGGTCCAGAACGTGGGCACGATGCAGCCAGGCTGCGCCATCACAAGGGAAGGCCACCGCAAGATGAGAGTCATCGCAAAACTCGAACAGACAGTTCTTGCTTCCAGAACAACTTAATAAGAATGGCCCGGCGCCACGCCTGACCAAAGGCGCGCAGACCCGACAAACCGAAGCGTCTCAGAGCCACAGGCCGTCTCGTGGAACGAGATTTGATCCGAATAGGCCCGAAAGATCTACGGATACGCATAGACACCCAGTCTGCACACGCTCCGTCACTTGCCGCAGACGGCATCATCACTGCCTAAGTATCTCGTGTCACAAGCACAGCGGGTGTCAGCAGCACATGCCTCATCGCTGTCCATCCCATCAACAAATCCCGGCATTCGACAACACACCCATCAGCCGCATCGACTTCGCGTCTGAACTGCATGCGGCGTGCCACGGTGGACCGGATTTCAACCGACACGTAAGCGCCATCATGAGCGCTTACCAAACGATTGATGACACAGATGCCTGCAGACTCGCCACGCTATCTGTAATATCCAAAACTCAGTAAATTGAAAGCTGATTCAAGAAACGAGGCGTTGTGAGCGATTTCCTTGACGAGAAGCGCGCAGAGATCACCAACCGGCTGGCTGAGCTCAAGCCACAGGTCGATGAGTACCAGCGACTGGAGGCGGCCGTCGCGGCGCTTGCAAGTGTGGTCGGAGCGACCTCCGCTTCTCGCGCACAGTCAACCTCCTCGGCCGCCGGTACTCCATCCACCCGCCGTCGTAAACCGGGTCGCCCGCGCAAGTCCTCCACCCGTTCGAGCACGACCTCGAAACCACGGTCAACCGCATCCACGACAGGTGAGCGTCGTGGCGGAGGACGTCCCAAGGGCAGCGGGGTCAGAGCCGCTCAAGCCGTTGCTCTGGTCCAGGCCGAACCGGGCATCACTATCCCCCAGCTGGCTCTCAAGATGGGTATCAAGCAGAACTACCTCTATCGCGTGCTCCCAGGCCTCGAGGCCGAAGGCAAGGTCAAGAAGCAGGGCCGCGAGTGGCATCCGGGCTCGTAGCCCAAGATCTGGTGCGGTAGCTCGTCAACCGCGATCCACACATCGGATCGTTGGCCTGCGAGCCTCGTCTGTGCGACGAGAGATCCGCTCGTCGCACAGACCCTTCGCCTCGCTTGCAACGTGAAAATCCAGTTGGCCTTCTGACGCGAGCATTCGCTGGAGTGGCGCTGAGCACGTCGACTCGGCATCGACGCTCTCACCAACTCACCAGTCGCGACATCAATCGCTGCCGCGTAAGTGGAGCGGGCATGGACATCCAAACCCGCATACGTCACCATTGCAGTCATGGCCGGACCTCCTCAGTGGTTATGGGGTCAGCCGGAGCCAATCTCCGGCCAGACAAACCCCCGAGAGGAGTGTCCGGCCTACCCCGGCGGCCAACCCAAAACAAGCCGGCCTACGCCATAGGGTCTAACCGGACGGCTCGTGCGACCTAATTGCACAGGAGATCCCATCTGGAGCTCGATCGCCGTCGGGCTGCCGGGGCGCCTCGGCGTGCCGCGCCCGACAGACCTCGCCTGGACGAGTTGACCAGAATCGACCGAGACCCTGGGTGAGCTAGGCTCGGATACCTGCGCAACCCTTGCGGCATTCAAGCGTTCACACACCGTGGAGCGAGATGTCCTGTCCCCTGCCGTTAGATCGGAGTTGACCATAAAGCCCGCAGTAGAAAAAGCGCAAGCACAGCTCGATCACCCATCACACGGCCAGGGACGAGCAATACCTCGCTACCGACTCGCGACGATCTCACTTCTGCTCTGCCTGCTGGGCGCCTCGTCGCTGCCTGGGGCTGCCCGAGCATCGGTTCCGCTGAGCTTCTCCGCGCCGGAGCCCGTCGACGCTCGCCTGACCCCGAGCGCCATCTCCTGCCCGTCGCTAGAACTGTGTGTGGTGGCAGACCAAACCGGCGAGATGCTCTTCACAGCCGACCCCGCATCCCCCTTTCCTATCTGGTCGGTCCCAGAACAGATAGACCGGAGCCTGACGAGCCCTCAGACAGTGACCTCCCTGTCCTGCGCCTCACAGTCGCTGTGCGTGGTGGTCGATAGCCGCGGCGATGAGTTGACCAGCACAGATCCCTTGGGCGGTGCCGGCACGTGGCAGGCGGCAACAATCGACGTTTCGAGCCCTTTGAGGGCCGTCTCGTGCGCCACCACGGCACTGTGTGTAGCGGTAGACGAAAGCGGCCACGCACTCACGAGCACCGATCCGGGTGCGGTTGATCCGACGTGGAACGCGTCGGATATGAAGGCCGCCAATCCGCTGCGTGCGATCTCCTGCCCAACCGAATCGTTGTGCGTGGCCGTCGACGAAGCCGGTGACGTCCTCACAAGCACCGACCCGGCGGCCGGCGCGAGCGCTTCCTGGCAAACCCACGACATCGATCCGGCCGGGCACCCACAGAGCGTCTCGTGCTCGACGATCGGCAGCTGTGTCGTGCTCGACTCGGGCGGCGACTCACTGGCAAGCGCGAACCCGGCATCCGAAGCGCCGACATGGAGCGAGACGAAGGTCGACCTCTCCGGTGAACTGGAAGCGGTCTCCTGCACCTTCGCCGGATTCTGCGTGGCGGTCGACGCGGGTGGCCACGCCCTGACAAGCGACGAACCAACCGCCGCGATCCCCTCCTGGGACGGGCAGACAGTCGACGCTCACAAGCTCCTCGGCACCTCGTGTCTGCCCGAAGGCTTCTGCATGACGATCGACTCCGCGGGCGAGGTGTTGCAAGCGTTCCTGGCTGCGCCGGTCTCCAGCACGACCGGCGCCAGCGAAGTAGCCATCGCCGAAGAGACCCTGACCGGCACCATCGACCCGAACCACGCCCAGATCTCGGGCTGTCGCTTCGAATACGGCACGAGCACCGAATACGGGCAGAGCGTGCCGTGCTCGAATCAGCCGCTGCCAGCCGGCGGGACGCAGACCGTGAGCGCGCGCATAGGGGGCCTCAACCCTGCCAGCACCTACCACTATCGTGTTCGCGCCGCGGACGCCGCAGGCACAGGCACAGGCGCGGATGAGACGTTCACCACAGCTGCGGCCGTCGTCATCGAGCACCCCACCCCGACGATCGTCGGGGTTCCGGCCGTCGGTGAGCGGTTGCGTTGCCTATCGGGCATCACCAGCACAGCCGTGACACTCACCTACCTGTGGTATCACGACACCACCCCAATCAGCGCGACCGACAATTCGACTTACCAGGTCCGCTCGGGCGACGCCAAGCATCACCTGCAGTGCAGAGTCACCGCAACCGACACCGCCGGCAGCGCGAGCGCAAACAGCGCGTTCGTGGCGATTCCAGCCCAGGGGATCCTCGCCTCGGTCGGGGAGAGCACTGTGGGCAAGGCTGTGGTGGTCGGCAAGCAGGTGCTCGTGCCGGTGCAGTGCTCCCCCGACGCGGACGGCGGATGCGTGCTCGAACTGAAGCTCACGCTTCTGGAGACACGCCGGGGCAACCGGATCGTCGCGGTGTCCGCTGCCAAGCACTCGAGTAGCTCGCAGGTGAAAGTGACCGTCGCGAGCGCCCGTGAGCACATGTCACCCGGACAGCGACTGACCGTTTCGATGACGCTGTCGCGCACCGCCCAGTCGCTGTTGGCGCGGATGCACCGGCTGCCGGCGGAGTTGACCGTCACGGGAACCGTGATCGGGGCACTGAAGGCTTCCCTTGCGCGCCAGCGTGTCACGTTGATGGTGACGTTGACACACAGCGCCTCACGGAGAATCTGAGCGTGCCGCGTCGGATCCTCAGGCGGCGCTGGCGGACAACCGCCGTGCTGCTTGCCCTGGTGGTGCTGAGCGCATCGGCGTCGTGCGTCGCGGCCTCGGCCCAGGGTGCGCAGACGCTGGCTCCCACCCCCTATATGGGTTGGGACACCTACTTCGCGTTCGGGCCCCGGTACGACGAGGCGACCGTGCTGGAACAGGCGAGCGATCTGCTCACCAGCGGACTGCGCGCAGACGGGTACCGCTATGTGTGGCTGGATGTCGGCTGGTGGCAGGGGCAGCGTTCGCGAAGCGGACAGATAGTCGTGAACTCGCGGCAGTGGCCGCACGGTATGAAATGGCTGACAAGCACCCTTCACGCCGCCGGTTTTCTGGTCGGCCTGTATACCGACGCGGGTCGTGAAGGCTGCGGTGGAGCTCACGAGGGCAGCTACGGTCACTACCAGCAGGACGTCAACACGTTCGCCAGTTGGGGCTTTGACGCAGTCAAGGTCGACTTCTGCGGCGGTGTCGCGCTCCATCTACAGCCGAAGGCCGCATACACCTCCTTTCACGATGCGATTCTCCACAACGCAAGCCACCGTCCGATGCTGCTTTCGATCTGCGACTTCCCTGAACCTGGACAGGTCGACGGCGAGCCGTCCTTCGGCAACTCGGCCTTCTCGTCCTACACCTTCGGCCCGAGTGTCGGGAACAGCTGGCGCACCGACACCGATGTCGGCTCACCCGGCTACGTGACGTTTCAGACGGTTCTGCGCAACCTCGACGCTGATGCCACGCATCCCGAAGCGGCTGGGCCGGGGCACTGGAACGACCCCGATTATCTCGGCCCCGACCAGGGGCTGACCGAAATCCAGTTCGATACTCAGTTCAGTATGTGGGCGATGCTCGCTGCGCCGCTGATGATCAGCGACAACCTCTCGAGCGCGTCCGCTCAGAGCCTGCGGGCGCTTGAAAACAAGGAAGTGATCGCGATCGACCAGGACCCCGCGGGAATCCAGGGAACGCTGCTCTCATCTTCAGGGGATGGGCAGGTGTGGGTCAAGCCGCTGAGCGACGGGTCGCGAGCGATCGCGCTCCTGAATCGCGGCTCTGAACCGATCACGATCGAAACCAGCGCGACAGCGGCCGGCATGCCCGCCGCTTCGAGCTACGAGCTCAGAAATCTCTGGACACACGCGACCCAGAGCACCAATGGCACGATCCAAGCGCAGGTCCCTGGCGAATCCACAGTGCTGCTGCGCGTGTCGACCGGCACCTGAGCATCGCCCACCGACAGCCGAGCATCTCACCCTCAGCTCGACCTCAAGCCTTGGCGCTCGTCTGCGGGTCTAGTCGAGACATCGTCACAGCCGCCTTCAGCTGGGAGTTCACTCCACCCATGTAGAGACCCTTGATTGGGGGCACATCGGAGTAAAAGCGCCCATGACCGATCTTTACGTGTGTCTCGGCGGCGAGACGGCGGTTGGTCGGATCGGCGCTTACCCAGACAGGCTCGCTGTGGCCATCGGTGCTGGGCAGCAGCGCCTCGAGCCACGCGTGCGTGTCGACCTCCAGGGAGTCTGTGCCGTCGTCCTCGGGTGCCGCCCACAGATAACCGGATACGTAACGCGCCGCGATGCCGCGGCGACGCAGGAGTATCAGCGACAGGTGTACGAAGTCCTGACAGACGCCGGCGCTCGCTTCCAGCAGGTCGGTGACCGTCGAGCCAACATACGTCGCTCCGGGCCGGTATTCGAAGCGGTTCGGGATCATCTCGCAGAGCCGCTCGAGCGTCTCCAGAGGACTCTCGCAGTCGAGTTCGTCGTGCATGAACTGCAGTCCCCCGATCGCCGGCTGATCCTGCCATGGCAATGCAAACTCGCCGGCCGCGTCGATGTAGGACGAGCTCTGAAGACTCTCCCACGAGCCGTCCGGCGGTTCCGGTGGAGCGGAGGTGACCACACGCGCGCGCACATCGATCGTGAGTTGCTCGTGGCTCGTGGGAATGCCGAACTCGAGCACCTCTGTGCCGAAGTAGTCGAGGTGCCGACTGACCCTGGCCTCAGGCTCGATCCGCGTGTGGAACTCGTCGCAGCGTTGGCTCGAGGTGGTAGCCGGCCGCACCCGTAGGGCGTTGAGGTTGTCGGTGACCGGCGCGTCGTAGCGGTACTCCGTCAGGTAGCGAATCGCGAAATGCAAGCTCACCTCATCTCCTCAGGCCGGCCGCCGCGGCGCCAGCGAAGTAGCGCTCCGCCACGTCCTGGTCGATGCGGGCGAGCTCCTGTTGGGTCTGTTCGCATATTCCGGTCAACTCCGCCCCATCGGGAAGAGCTCTGCGCTGGAAGTCTAGGTCGGCCGCCAGTCGACTCACGCGCAGCACAGGCTTTGAGTTGCGAGGGCCGGCGTCGGCCGTCGTGAATACTTCGTGCAGAGAGTCCACGCAGGCGGCCACACTGTCAGGGTAGGCGCGCTCGAACAGCAGGAAGCGAGCCACCGGCCGTGCGTTGGGCGGCGCGGTGACCGCGCGCAGATAGGCGTGAAAGCCACCCACGGCCTGCAGCAGTATCAGCGCCTGCCCGTCCCCCGGTCCGGACTCGCCCTGTGGCAGCGCCACACGCAGCATTCTCAGCACCATGTCGGAGATCTCGATCAGTCCACCCGCATCGAGGAAGCACTTGGCCTCATCGCGCAGCATCGAGCGGTTTGCCACACCCCAGATCAGCGCGGTGCGCTCCTTGACGTATTGCGAGGCAAGCGATGGTCCGGCCGGCGCAGCCCAGCCTGGCTGGCCGCCACCGCGCAGACCCAATGCGGTCGTGTTGATTGCCTCCCACATCTCTGCGCTGATCACGTCGCGTACGGTGCGCGCGCCCTCACGGGCACGCTCGATCGAGGCCAGCATCGAGCCTGGGCGTCCGGCGTCGAGGGTCAGCTGACCAAGCGCTTCTCTGCTGCGCGGACTCTCGTGGACATCTCCGAACATCGCCAGGAGGCCGCCCGAGCCGAAGCTGACACCCGGCTTGGAGTCCGAGGTCCCCTGTAGCTCGGCCTGGAAGACGGCCTCCACCGCACGGGCGGTGAACTCCGCGCGTGCAAGGTTGCGCCCCAGCCAATAGAGCTCGTGCGCGATGCGCGCCAGCATCAGTCCGGGAGCCCGGGCCGTCGGCGCTCTTGCCCTCGCGGTTGTTGGCTTTGTTGCTGATGTTCCTGCTGTTGTTGCTGCTGTTGCTGGCCGGTCCACGCTCCATAGCGCAAGTCGGGCAGCGCGGGCGGCTGTGTATCGGCGATCGGTGGTCCAGCGCGGTCGGCGTCGTCGCCGTCCTCGAGCACCCAGGTGTCCTTTGAGCCACCGCCGCGCGAGGAGTTGACAATCAGCGAGCCATCCTGTAGCGCCACCCGGGTCAGACCGCCCGGGACGATGTCGATGCGCTCGCCGAACACCGCGAACGGCCGCAGGTCCACGTGGCGTGGATGAAGGATCGCGTTCTCGCCGACCGTCGGCACTGTCGAGAGGCGCACCACGTCCTGAGCGATCCAGCCTTCGGGGTGCTGGCTGAGGACCTGGCGCATACGCTCGATCTCCTCCTGCTCGGCATGCGGACCGATCATCACGCCGCGTCCACCCGACTCCCCTGTCGGCTTGACGACCAGCTGATCTAGATGTTCGAGTACGTGCTCGAGTACTTCTGGGTCTGAGAGGAGGTAGGTCTTGACGTTCTCGAGAATCGGCTCCTCGCCCAGGTAGAAGCGGATCATCTCCGGCACGAAGCAGTAGATAGCCTTATCGTCGGCGACACCGGTGCCAAACGCGTTGGCGATTGCGACACTGCCGGCGCGGTAGGCACGTACGAGACCGGGGACCCCCAGCAGCGAGTCGGGGCGAAACTCGAGCGGGTCCACGAAGTCGTCGTCGAGCCGGCGGTACACGGCGTGGGCGCGCTCCAACCCCCGCGTCGTGCGCATGTAAAGCACATCATCGCGCACCACCAGATCGGAGGCCTCGACTAACTCCACGCCCATCTGACGTGCCAGGAACGCGTGCTCGAAGTAGGCAGGGTTGGCCGGGCCTGGCGTCCACACGACCACCGTCGCCTCGCTCTCCGCTGAAGGCGCCACCGAGCGCAGCGCCCGCAGCAGCAGCTGCGGGTAGTGGTCAACCGGCCGTACGCGATATGAAGTGAACAGCTCCGGCACCAGACGAGCCATCGCGGCGCGGTTCTCCAGCACATAGGAGATCCCCGAAGGTATCCGCACGTTGTCCTCGATCACCTTCCAGGTGCCGTCTGAATGGCGCACCAGATCGCAGCCGGCGACATGCGTATAGACACCGCCGGGCGGGCGGATACCGTGAACGGCGCGCGCGAAGTGCGAGCAGGAGGCCACCAGCCGCCACGGCACGAGTCCCTCGCGCACGATCTCGCGCGCATGGTAGACGTCGTCGACGAAGTGATTCAGCGCGCGTATGCGCTGCGCAAGCCCGCGCTTGATGTCCCGCCATTCTTCGCCGTTCAGGACTCGCGGAACGAGATCCAGCGGGAATGGACGTTCATGGGAGGCGCCGCTGACACCGCTGGTCTCAAACGTGATCCCCTGCTGCATGAAGATCGCATCGCGGCGGCGTCCCGCCTCTGCCAGGCCCCCCGGCCCCAGGCGAGAGAGCTCCTCCACCAGTGCGCGCGCGGTCGGCCGTGGTGTCCCGTCCTGCTCGAACAGCTCATCGAAGAACGGCGCGCGCGGTCGGTAGTGCTCAATCGCAAGTGCCGTCGTCGTCGTTCCCACAGGTCTATTCTCCCTGCTACTCGCCCGCTCCTATTTCGACTCTTGGAGCAATTGAGCGCTCCGAAGATGTTCGTTTGTAAGAGACCAGGCGCGCCGACAGCGAGATGCTACGGTCGCTCCCGAGCCGGACCTCGACGCGCCGTAACCTCATAACAGGAGCAACGAAAGATGCCCAAGCTGATGATTGTCATCGCCTCGACCCGCCCTGGACGCGTTGGTCTGCCGGTCGGCCGCTGGTTTGAGGCACACGCGCGAGCGCACGGCGCCTTCGAGATCGAGGTGGCTGATTTGGCGGAGATCGAGCTGCCGTTCATGGACGAGCCCAACCATCCTCGACTGCGCCAGTACACCAAGCAGCACACGAAGGCCTGGAGTACACGGGTGGATGCGGCCGACGCATTCGCGTTTGTGATGCCGGAGTACAACTACGGCATGACCGCGCCGTTGAAGAACGCGCTCGACTTCCTGCATTCCGAGTGGCAATACAATCCGGTCGGCTTGGTGTCATACGGTGGCATCTCGGCGGGCCTGCGTGCCGCGCAGATGGTCAAGCAGGTCGTCACGACACTGAAGATGGTGCCGCTCTCAGAGGCGGTCTCGATCCCGTTTGTCGCCCGATTCGTAGACGACGACGGTGTCGTGCAGCCGAACGAGATCATGGAGCAATCAGCTACGACTATGCTCGAGGAGTTGGTGAGGGTTGGCGAGGCGCTGAGTCCTCTACGCGAGCGCCAGCCGCGAGAGATCTGAGAATCGCACACGGTGCGGGGCCGATATTGTCAGACCTCGTGAGCGACGATCCAGCGGAGGCCCAGGCGCCCGTATTTGCCAACTTCCAGTATGAGATCTACGGTCGTGGCCTTGCCGGAGAAACCCCGGCAATCTCGGCGTCGATCTCAGAGCTCGAGCAGCTCAGCCGCCAGAAGCTGAGCCCCGAGGCGTATGGGTATGTGTCAGGTGGGGCTGGATCGGAGCTGTCAGTCGCGGCCAACCGGCTCGCGTTCGAGCGAGTAGAGATCCTGCCGAGAATGTTCAACGATGTCTCGGTGCGAGATCTCGACACCGAGATTCTCGGCACACGGATGCCCGCGCCACTGATGCTCGCGCCGGTCGGCGTGCAGTCGATCGTCCATCCCGAGGGCGAGCTTGCCAGCGCGCGTGCGGCGGCGGCCCAGGGAGTTCCCGTGATTCTCAGTACCGCTTCCTCACACACGATCGAGGATGTGGCCCAGGAGATGGGACCGGCGTCTCGCTGGTATCAGCTCTATTGGCCGAAGGACCGGGAGCTCGCGTTGAGCTTCGTCGAACGCGCCACGACGAGCGGCTACGAGGTGCTCGTCGTGACACTCGACACGACGATGCTCGGCTGGCGCCCACGCGACCTGAACCTCGCCTACCTGCCGTTCCTCAAAGGCGAGGGCATCGCCAACTATCTCTCAGACCCTGTCTTTCAGGCGGCTCTGCCAGCTGGCTGGAAGGACGATCCGGGGATCGCGATCGGCCATTGGGCCTACCAGTTCACCAACCCCAGCCTGACATGGGATGACCTGCGCTGGCTGCGCCAGCAAACCGATATGCCGATCGTGTTGAAGGGCATCCTGCACCCCGAGGATGCCCGTCGCGCCGAGCAGGAGGGCGCCAATGGTGTGATCGTCTCCAATCACGGCGGCCGCCAGGTGGACGGAGCGATCGCCTCGCTGCGGGCCCTTCCGGCGATCCGCGACGCGCTCGGTGAGCGGTTTCCGGTTCTGCTCGATGGCGGCATCCGCACCGGCTCAGACGTGATCAAGGCGCTGTCGCTCGGCGCGGATGCCGTCTGTATCGGCCGCCCATTCATATGGGGTCTCGCGTTGGAGGGCCAAACGGGCGTCGAGTATGTACTGCGCTGTCTGCTTGCTGAGATCGACCTCACGCTCGCGCTCAGCGGCCACAGCGCCCTGGATCAGCTCAGCTCGCAGAGCGTGAGCGTGCTCCCGAGTTAGAGCCCGCTCAGATCTCGAGCGGTGCGAGGCGCCGGGACCATCCCTCGGATTCCTCGAGTTGGGCGGCGAGCGACAACAGCAGCGCCTCGGAGTTCGCACCGCCCAGCAGCTGCGCCCCGATTGGCAGGCCCGCATCCGTCAGGCCGGCGGGTATGCTGAGGCCCGGCCACCCGAGTACGTTCCACGGCCACGCGTACGGGCAGGCTCCCGCCATGATCTGGTCGGTGGCCCAGCCGCCGAGACCGTCCGTGACACCGATCTGAAGCGGCGGTTTGGCGGTGCAAGGCGTGAGCACCACGTCGAAGTCTGAAAAGATCGACCCGATGCGGCGTCGCAGCCGTGGCTCTGACCCTCGCGCGAGTCTCAGGAGTGGCCCGCCGACGAGTCTCCCCACGCTGGCCGCGGATCGTGTGCGTGGGTCCAGTACGCCGGGGTCGGCTACCTCTGAGGTCCATTGATGGACACCCGCCTGACCGCGGATGATCAGCGTGAGGCCAGCCATCACCCCGTACTTGGGATCGGTCTCGATCACGTTGTGGCCGAGGCTGGCCAGGATCGCCGCCAGGCGAAGGGTTGCCGCACGAATCTCCGGATCCAACGTCACCGGTGCGGCACTGAAGGGTGCTCGCAGCGACAGCGCGATCCGCAGCGCGCCAGGCTCCCTCGCGGCGGCCCTTGCGAACGGCTCAGGCGGTGGCGGCGGGACGTGCAGGTCACCGGGATGGGCACCGCTCAGAATATCGAGCAGTAGCGCGCAGTCGGCAACCGTGCGCGTGAGCGGCCCCAGACAGGTGAGGCCGTTGAATGCCTCCGGGTGCGGCCAGGTGGAGATCCGTCCGCGCTGTGGCTTCAGACCCACGAGGCCCGTCCAGGCGGCGGGTATACGGACCGAGCCCGCGCCGTCAGAGCCGATCGCGCCCGCGACGATCCCACCGGCCACGGCCGCGGCGGCGCCGCCGCTCGAGCCTCCTGGCGTGTGGCGCGGACTCCAGGGATTGCGAGTCGCGCCGAACGCATGACCCTCGGTGAAGGGGTAGAGGCCGACCTCGGGTGTGTTGGTCTTGCCCACGATCACGGCACCGGCGGCACGCAGACGGCGCACGAGCTCGCTGTCGGCGGCCTTTGCCGCGAAGTGCCCGCCGCAGCCAAACGAGGTCGCCTCGCCCTCGAGGTCGACATCGTCCTTTATCGCCACGGGTACCCCCAGCAGTGCCAGACGTTCGCCCGCTGCCAGACGAATGTCCGCGCGTGCCGCCTGCTCACGCGCGGAGTCCTCGCAGATCACCCGGAAACAGTTGAGCGTCGGCTGCGTGGCGTCGATGCGCTCGAGGCTCAGCTGGGTCAGCTCGCTGCTGGAGAGCTGCCCGGTGGCAAGCAGGTCCGCCTGCTCGGCGAGACTGCGGTGCAGAATCCAGTCGGTGGTGGTGTGAGCCGCGGGCGGACTGTTCATCGCCACCTAAGCGTATTTCATCGGTCGTTCGAACGACCGACAGGTTATCGGTTAGTCTCGCGCAACCCCGAATCTCCGGGGCGACCGCCAATGGCAATCTCCACCGCTAAAGACACGCGCGAGCGAATCCTCGCGAGCACGCTTCGCCTGATCGGTGAGCACGGCGTGGGCGAGGTCAGCAACCGGCGTGTCGCCTCCGCGGCCGGCGTGGCGCTCGGCTCGTTGACCTATCACTTCCCCAGCCAGACACAGCTGTTGCGCGAGGCGCTGCTGCTGTATGTGGGCGAAGAGGTCGCTCGGCTACAGACGATCGCCGCCGAGCTGCGCTCCTCAGAGCCAACGGCAGCCGAGGTCGCCGGCGAGGTCCAGCGGATCGTCGAGCGCTCCTCGACGCGCCTGGAGCAGGTGGCAGAGCTCGAGCTGCACCTGCACGCCTCGCGAGATCCCGATTTGCAGGAGGCCTCGGCGCGCTGCTTTGCGGCCTATGAAGACCTCGCCGCCGCCGCCCTCGAGGCGCTCGGTGTCCCTGATCCGGCCAGGCACGCACGCACGGTCGTGGCAGTCATGTGTGGGCTCGGTTTGCGGCGTCTGGGCACCGGCGAACGCGAGGCGACCGGCACCGCGGACGCACTGCTCACGATCGTGCGCGGCGCACGTCTGCCCACTGTGGACTAGTCGAGCCGGTGGTCCCAGCATCGGATTCGGAGACGCCTGTCGCTGGCAGCGAGCAGCCTCGCCGCGAGACGGTAATCGATCCTGGTCTGGTGTATCGGCCGGGAGAGCCTGTCCATGTCCGTGTCGTGCGCCGCGATCGCCGGATCTCGATCACCGACAATGGCGCGGCGATCGAAAAGGCAGACCGGCCGCCGGCTTGGCGGCTGGCCGCCCAGCGGGTGCGCGAGCGCCTCGATGTGAACATCAGCCGCGCCGGCGTTGTCTCGTTACCGGTTGTGCGGGTCGGTCCGGGTGAGCAGAAGATCGTGAATCGGATCGCCGAGGCTTCCCTGGATTTCTATCGAGAGCTCCTCGAGTCCGAGCAGTGAAGCTCGACCAGGACGCACGGAGCTCCGAGGACACAAAAGTCAGCGGCCCTGGTCCGGCGGTGCCGTTCCTCTGAGGCGTCCCTTCTCAGCTGCGCTACTGCCGTGGTCCGCTGCCGCCGGCTGCCGTGGGAGCCGCATGCGGCTGCTGGATGTCCGGGCGCACTAGCGCGAGCCAGAAGACGAGGACGAACACAGCGACGGCGAACACGATCGCCGTGGGACCGTCACCGAAGTTGATCCCGCTGATGTTTTTGGGCTTTGAGATGTAGTCGGCAAACGACGCACCGAGCGGCCGCGTGACGATGTAGGACATCCAGAACGCGGCGATACCGTCCAGGTGAAACTGCCTGTGCGCCAGAGCTGGGATCAGGATGACGACCGTGAAGAGCAGGCCCGAGTCCAGGTAGCCGAGGTGAAGCGTAGTCGCGGTGAAGTCTCCAAGCGCCGTGCCGAGGGCGAAGGTCGCGAACACCGTCGCCCAGTAGTAGCCCTCACGTCGCTGCGTCGTGATGCTGTGGATCGAGAGCGTGCCCTCGCTGCGCTGCCAAAGCCAGAAGATCATCGCCAAAACCACAGCCCACAACAGGGTCGTCCCCGCGTACGGAATATGGACGTCGAGATGCAGGAAATCCGAGACGCCAGTCCCGGTGATCGCGATCGCGTAGGCCAGGGCCCAGTAGGCAAACGCCCGGTAGCGACGGGTCGTGAACTGCAACAGGAGACCCACGACGATCACGAGCACCTCCAGGCCGCCGCCGCCGAAGTTGCCGTACGTCTTCAGGTAATCCGATGTGGCCTCCCCACCAGCGGTGGTCAGGATCTTCACCACCCAGAAGATGAGGATGACCTCCGGGACCTTGGCCGCAAGCGGAGCGGGAAAGAACCGGCCGACCAGCGGGATCTGGCCGTCGCCCGTCCTGGCGGGCGCGCCCTGCCGCGGCGAAGACCTACGATGACGGGTAGCGGGCCTCACGTGGCGGGACGCCTCCTTGGACTGAGGGCGGCCGACGATAGCAACAGATTTTCCCCCTCGTGTCGCGGCCGCCCCGCGAGTGGCTGCAGGTACCGCCGAGCCATGCGCCGAGCCCGATGATCAGCCTGAGATCCAGGCGATCGCCTTGCGATGCAGCCGCGTCACCAGGCGAAGAGGACAGCTCGCGTTTGGTTTCAGTCGTTTATCCGGGACAGCGAGTCAGGCGTCGGAGTGGCTTCCTCTGACTGCTTTGAAATCGAAGGCAGGTGAGAGGTCTCAACCTGCTGCTGCTCGTATTCTTCGACCCTCTGATAGTCAGCCAGTCCGCGTGCCCCGGCTTCGCTTAGGCTCAGCGGCAGCGGCGCGTGCAGCTCGCGCGGGATCGCCTCGTCCTGCAGCGTCTCACGCAGTTCTTCCTCCAGAGCGCTGCTTCCCGCGTCGTTTTGCAGCTCGGCGCGGCCAGCGGCTGTGGAGTAGTCATAGAGCTCGGATTCCTCGCCCGTGCCTTCGAGTTCGACTGTGCCCGGCGTCCAGTTGTCATAGAGGGCGAGCTTTCCCCGCGCGGTACGCAGCGCCACGACGTGCCTGGGCGCTTCAGCGGCGTAGAGTTCGCTCGCGAACTCGGTCACGTCCTCGTCGGTGGCGTGCAGAATCCACGGGCGGCCACTGAGCGAAGGGTCGGCGCAGATGCCGGCCAGGTTGCCACGCTCGGCGAGGTGTGAGTACAGCGGCTCCGAGCGCCAGTCCTCCGAGCCTGTCGCGATGCTGAGCAGCAGCGGCGCGACATCCACGCTCGAGGTCAGTTGCAGGCGCGGGATTCCGGTGTGCCTGGTCACCTGTTCGCGGGGATCGTGCACATACAGGGGGACCCGGATGGCCTCCTCGTATGCGGACGCGCCCTTGCCGCGCAGGCCGTGTGAGCCGCCGTACTCACCGTGGTCGGAGGTGAACACGATCACCGTGTTGGCGGCCACTTTCGGCTGGGAGTGCAGGCCGCGCAGAACCGCGGCGATCTGACGATCGACGTTGCCCTGGAGCATGAGATAGGTGTTGATCAGCGAGCTCCAGCTCGAAACCAGTTGTTCGCCGGTGAACGGCACGGCGCCAAAGGAGCGGGCAGCGGTGTCCTGCAGCGAGCGTTGCAGCGCGGGCTTGCTCCTTTCCGCGAGCTGCTGCGGGGTCTCGAAATTGCCCGGGAGCTGGCCCACCAGCGGCGAAGGCGAGCTCTCGCTCGGGATTTCTGAGGTGAAGCGGTACCACCAGGCGACATCGTGCGGGTTGACGAAGGAGACGGTCGTGCACCAGGGCTGATCGCCACCGCTTTCCCTGAACCATTCGCCGAACTGCGCCGCGATCTGCGGGTCCACTTCGGTGCCCTGCCCGGGTGACCCGTTGGGCGATGGGTAGGTGCCGCCGGAGAAGCCGTAGGGCGCGAGCGATGCGTTGGCGCGTGGGTTCAGATGCCACTTGCCCCACCAGCTCGTCGAGTAGCCCATGTCGGCGAGCATCACGCCCCAGGTCGGGAGACCGGGATCGAGCCGGCTGCGCCCGGTGATCATGCAGCCGGTCTGGTGGGTGTGAAGGCCGGTGAGCAGCGTCGAGCGTGCCGGTGAGCAGTCGTTTGAGGCGGTGTAGTGTCGCTCGAAGCTGACCGACCTGCGGCGCAGAGCGGCGAGGTTTGGCATCACCTCATCGACCAGTGCGACCGGTGCCGTCCACACGGGAGAGCGCATCTGATCGACGAGGATCACCAGAATGTTGGGCGGTTTTCGCGAGAGCCCAGGGATCGATGAGCTCGATTGGCGTGCAGCGCCACGACCCTGTTCCTGGGTGAGTCCAGCGCGGGCGAGGGCAAGCGAGCCGCCGAGCGCGAGGCCGCTTTTGAGGAATGTGCGGCGATCGCTCCCAGCGGTCATGGGCGACTGATCGCGCTGCGTCAGGGGATCGCGGTCGTCGTTGTCGTGTGCTCGGTCGCTCATGGCCGGTGCGCAAGGGCCCAGGGCAGCGATCTACGCCCAGGATCGATGCTCTTCTCTCTCAGAACAACGCCACGGCGCCGACGGAGCGCTCCAGCGGGAAACACACGCGAATTTTGGTGTTGGAGACCGGCTGTCTATATCTCGCAGTCAGCCCCGATGAGATTGAGTGCTCTCCATCTCGAGCTGACTGGTCGATGAGGCGCGAGGACCGCGACGGGAGGATGAACAGCCGCGCTTGGCCCAGTGTCCGGTGACCTCGCGGCTGCGACAGCTGAAGTAGTTGATGCGCCTGTCGATCGGCTGCAGCTCCAGTCCACCGGGCCCCGATCCGGTCACGATCGCGTGAAAGCGCCGGCCGAGACGGTCCACTTCGACTATGTGACCCGCCTTGATGCCCTCGAGTCTCATGCGCGCGCTCGCGAATGCTCGTCGTTTCTGCCCTGGAATCGGCTCATGCCGGATGTCTACCAGTGCCTTGCGAGGGTTCTCTCGGGCCGCTCGCCGTCGGTGACCATCACCGGACAGCGCAGACAGAGATCTCGACATCGTTTCGCGAGACTGTCCGGAAAACGGTGTCTGGTGCTTCCCCAGAGACGAAAAACCCGGGGTCTCGCGCCTCGCAAAGCTCAGTTTCTTCCAATCCACCGAGGCTGACGTTCAGATGCGCCGCCGAGGAGAGCCCGGCCTTTCGAGCAAGGCCAGGACATCGCCCAGGTTCGCGCTGTCCAGTCGATCGGTTGCGGCGGCCCGCGCGTCGGGCGTCGCGTTCAGCGCAATCGAGCGACCAACCGCGGCGAACAGCGGGATGTCCGAGCGAGAATCTCCAACCGCCACCACCTCGTCCATCGAATACCCGTGAGATTCACACCACTCGCCTACGAACGCCAGCTTGTCGTACTCGTCGAAGTAGCGGCTGACGCTACCGGACAGCACGCCATCGATCAGCTGCATCTCGGTGCCGCTCACCGCCGCGAATCCGTGGCGCTCACCCAAGAATTCGGCGGCGAAGCTCCAGGTGATGGTCGCAAGCAGGATGTGTACGCCCCCGTCACGCAGCGTTTCGAGCGT
Source organism: uncultured Solirubrobacterales bacterium (assembly GCA_963776185.1). Taxonomy (GTDB): domain Bacteria; phylum Actinomycetota; class Thermoleophilia; order Solirubrobacterales; family Solirubrobacteraceae; genus Palsa-744. The sequence goes on along the minus strand of CAVZLM010000004.1, from coordinate 457,956 downwards.
CTCCCCCATACCGCCGATCCACGGTCCCTCGGCGAGCACTTCCCACACCTCCGCGACAGAGCGACTCGCAAACCACGCCGCCTGCGTGTCGGCGACCACGGCGTTTGAGATGTCTCCCGCGCGAAACGCATGCTCGAGCTCGTCGATCGCCTCGCGTTTGCCCAGCCACTCAGCCAGCAGCAGCGATACGCTCGTGCCTGCGAGCAGCGTCCCGTCGAGATCGAAGACCACCACCGGGTAGCGGTCTTTGATCGGCCCACTCATCGGCGCAGGCTATCGGCTCGGGCGACCCGCGAATCCGCTCGGAGATGACGGCGCCATCGAGGCTCGAACACCAGCTCGGCTCTGCACAACGACCGCAACCAGCCGATCGATGTCGGCGAGCCGGCTCAGAACCGCCGGATCCGGCCCGATTGGCCGATCCGCTGGCGCAGACGGTGAATGTCGCGCAGCTCCTGAATGCCCTCGTCGACGGTGACCGGCGAGCCGCCGTCACGCTCTCCGAGCGGCTCGGGAGTGAGACGCTTTCGCACCAGCTCGCCTTCGACGGCATCCACCCGCTGCGCCGCCGCTCCCGGCCGTGAGCTGACGATCCGCGCTTGGCGCTCGCCGCGGAACAGCATGCCCACGCCGTCGTCCAACGCCCAGCCTCCGGGCAGCGTGCCGTCGCGCACACATTCGAGCCAGACCGGCAGCCGCTCGGGCTCGCCGTCTGCGTGGACTGTGAGCGAGCCACTCAGCAAACCGAGGCCCGACATCGCCTCGGGGGGACCGCTCGAGCGGGTCACACCGCCTTGAAACCAACACATCGCTCCAGCGCTCAGACCCGCCAGCACGGTGCCCTGATTCCATGCGCTTATCAACAGCTCGTCGAGTCCGTGAGCGCTCCAGACGGCCAGCAGATTTCGCATCGAGCCGCCGCCCGTGTAGATGATGTCCTGCGCGAGGATGACCTCCTCCAGCGTGCCGCCGAGATCACGCAGACGAAACAGCGAGAGGTGCTCGGCGACACATGCGCCGCCGCCAAACCGCGCATAGAAGGCACCGATCTGCGCCGCGGTGTCACCGGATGCAGTCGGCAGAAACAGGATCCGGGGCTCACGTACGCTCGCCAGCGAAAGCACGAAATCATCGAGCAGCGGATTGTTCGGCTCCATCGTGAAGCCTCCGCCTCCCATCGCGAATATCACCCGCTGCTCACTGCCAGGGCTAACCGAGCTGCTCACGCCGCTGCCGGCTCTGCGAGGGCCGCTCGGGCGCCCAGATAGCGGACCTCCAGCGGCACCTCGATGACATCCTCCTCCACCGCCTCGACACGATAGGCCCGGCCGGCGGGACGGGAGCTGACGACGCGCCTCAGGGAGGTGCCGGTGAAGTGCAGCGCCACTCCGTCGTCGGCCGCGAACCCCGGGTGCATGCCGTCGCCGACGAAACGGTGATACTCGGCGCGCCTCGCGGGCTCGGCATCGTAGTGCACGCAGTTGGAATAGGGAAGCAAACCAAGCCCCCGGACTCGGCGCGGAGCGCCGTGAAACGCGCTCAGCGCCTCGTCAAACCAGCACAGCGAGCCGGCGGACGGCCCACACATCACGATCCCCCTGCGCCACGCCTCCGTGAGGATGCCGTCCAGGCCATGTGCGCGCCACACGCCGAGCATGCTGACGACATTGCCGCCTCCGACATAGATCACGTCCTGGGCGAGGATGTGCTGCTCGAGGTCCTCCTCGACGCCGCTGCCGCCCTGGTCACGGCGAAACAGCGAGATGTGACTGGCCTCACAATCGGCTGAGAAGCGACGGTAGAAGCGCACCACATAGTGATCCGCGTCGCCGGAGGCGGTCGGCAGGAAGCACACGCGGGGACGCGAGGCGCCCGTCAGCGACAACACGTAGTCATCGAGTAGGTGGTTGCCTCGCTCCATCGAAAAGCCGCCCCCACCGAGTGCGACGATCTGAGGAATTCGACTGCGCATAGTTGACCCATTCCTCGAGCAGACATCAACGACACGCTCAGTATGCGCCTCGATGGCACCCAACGCACATCGACGTGCGTCGGAGATTACCCCTGCACGACTAGACATTCGCCCAGCCGCTGAGATCTGTCAGTCGCTCGAGATCTCCGTCATCAGTGCCGCGATGACCTCGTCGTCGAGTTGCGTGCCCGCGACGCACTGGAGCTCCATCACGGCCTCGGCCGGCGTGCGCGCCTGCCGATAGGGACGGTCGGTGATGATCGCATCGTAGGTGTCACACGCGGCGATGATCCTCGCCCCGAGCGGTATCTGCTCGCCCACGAGGCCGTCAGGGTAGCCACCCCCATCGATCCGCTCGTGACTTGCCCTGACGACCGGAGCGAGATGAGCGAACGCATCGATCCGCCCAACCAGTTCACCGCCGACCGCGGCATGGCTTCGCATCACGACCCACTCCTCGTCGCTCAGCGGCCCCGGCTTGCACAGGATCTCGCTCGGAACCGCGATCTTGCCGACGTCGTGCAGCATCGCCGCGTAGCGAACGTCGCGTGCCTGAGAGCACGTGAGCCCCATCGCGAGCGCCACCCGCTCGGCCAGGCCGGCGACATCCTCGCCGTGGTTGGCCGTGTAGTTGTCCTTCGCCTCGACGGTGCTGGTGAGCACCGCGAGCGTGGTCGTAAAAGCGTGCTCGAGATCGGCCTGGATCGCGGCCCGATGGAGCGCTGTGCCGAGGCTCGAGGCGACCGCCTCGACGAGCACGGCGTCGGCCTCAGTGAAAGCGTTCGGTTCTACCGCCTCGATGTTCAGCACCCCCCAAACGGCGCCATCCAGCATGATTGGCACGGCGAGCTCGGAGCGCGGATCGGTGTGTGGGTCGCGTACGATGTAGTCGGAATCCTCGTGTGTGTCGAGCACCAGGGAGGTCCGGCCGGACCTCGCGACGCGTCCGTTGACGCCTTCGCGAACCGACTGCTCGACCAGCAGGAACTCGGTCATCACTTCGGCGAGCGGCCCGGCGCCCGATACGAGACGCAGCACACCGTCCTCGTCCAGACGCTGGATCGCCGCGAGGTAGAACGCGAAGGTGCCGTTGAGCTCCTCGACGACCATTCGCACCATTTCGCCCTCGTCCTTGATCATCGCCAGTCGCGCGTTCAGTGAGGCAGCGACGCGAAGCTGCGCGCGCAGATAGGTCAGCTCGGTGGCTGAAGCCATCCGCTGCACACGTGCGTCAGCGCGGTGGCGGCGCAGCGCCTCGGCACGGCGCTTGCGCTCATCGGTCCCCGGCTTGCGCGGAATCTTGACGGAGAGCTCGGCCATTTGGGGGCACATCGGCCGTCCTCGCCGCGATCTTGAACGGATCTCACCATCGTCGGCATCTGGTTCAGCTGCTTGTGTCGAAGATCACACGTATCGTCCGGTAAACGTGGCAATCGCCACGATGACAGGCCTGCCGCGCGGTCATGCCCTGCCCGCCCACGGTTAGGCTGTGTCGATCATGGACTGGCTATTGCTCCGGCTGCGGCGTGCGGTCGCGGAACGCAAATGGATCATCTGGGTGGCTGTGGTGTTCGCGCTGTTGATCGTCTTTCAGATCGGCCTCGAGCTCTTCCTCCCGCACCACGTTCTGAACACGCTGGTGCAATACGAAGAAAAGCCCGACGGCGTACGGGAACTGACCAGCGGTGCGCGAGAAGCTCCAGGATCCGGATGATCGGCGGGCGATGAGGCTGGAAGCCCTCGAGCCGATCGGGAACGTGGCTCGAGCGCAGATCGATGCCTGGAACGCCCGCCACGTGCACGTGGCTCGACACCCACGCGACTGGGAGTCCAGCGGGAGCCTCAGGCCGAGCTCGTCCTCTGCCGCTGCCACGTTTGCAGCGCGTTGAGGGCGCCTTCGATCACACGGTCGAGAAATGTCTCACGGTCGTTCTCGTGAGGCAGGGGCTCCTGCGGCACGGGCACGTCGAGGAACGCGCAGAGGGGCTCCCAGCCTTCGCCGACCTCCCACACGAGCAGACGCTCGGCGGGGATCGTGCTCTTGACCCGCTCGTTGTAGGCGAGCATCTGCCGCTTCATCTCCTCGGGATCCCATCCCGCTGCGAACGGCGAGCCCTCATCCCAGAGCATGCGGTTGACGAGTTCCAGGTAGCGCCGCCAGCGGGGGTCGATCTCGCGGCGAGCATCGGACAGATGGCGGAGCAGGCCGTCCCCCTTGCAGAATGCGCCGATGGTCTCCCGGTAGCTGGGCTCCCAGCTGTCCGGATTGCGGATGCTGAGCAGAACCTTGGCGTCCGGATGAGCCTCTGCGAGCTGCTGGTAGACGAAGCCCCCGGGCCAGTCGACCGTGCTGTCGTAGGCGCCGAAGATCTCGCCGAGGACGTCCTGCCCGTCCAGCGCACGATGCCACAGCTCGACCTGGTCGAGGTCGGCGAGGATGTTGACCCAGTGGTAGCAGGGCTTGAACCCGAGCCGCTCCAGCGCCAGCTTCTGAGTGAGCGTGCCCGTGCGGGGCAGGCCTGCGCCTATAAGTCTCATCTTCTTCTCTCCAGACTCATGATGTTGTGGTCCCTCCATGCCGCGGACTTCTCGCGCAGTCTCGGCAGGCTGACGGGTGCCCGCCCTGTTGGTGGCTGCTTCCTCGCTCTTCCACCGCAGGCAGAGCCTTCCTCCTATTCATGGACGCTTGTCGAAGGGTTGATGAAGAAGTGTGTCGATAGGATGAAGAGTCTACGAATAAAGTCGCGAAGGGGCCGCTCCTTTCGCGGCCATCGACGGGTTGCTCACATATCCTCGGTCTCCGCCGTGACCAACCGCCCTGCTCCCGACCAGAACGAGCCCACAGACTCCATCATGAAGGTTATTGAAGCCGACCTCCCAAGCCTCGAGCAGCCGTTGCTGTGGAATGGCCCGAAGCCTGGGCTGCCACGCATCAGCCAGCTCGCGTTGGCCGAATCTGAGACGTCCTTTACTCAGGAGGAGGTGCTCGACCTGCTTGGGCTCGCAGACGACGAGTTCGCGCAGCGCATCTTCAGCCGCTGTGGAGTAAAGCGCCGCCAGCTCAAACTCAGCGACGAGCTGCTCGCCACCACGGTCCAGAGCCGCACGCTCGCGATCGAGGAGCTGCTTCTCGCGGACGCGGTGCAAGCGATCGACGAGCTAGAGGTCGATCCCGGCGAGATCGGTGTCGTGGTCAGCGCGAGCCTCTATTCGCTCGGGGGTCCCACGATCGCTCACAGGCTCGTGGAGCACTACGAGATGGATCCCTCGACCGACAAGTACCACGTGGTCGGCGTGGGCTGTGCGAGCGCGGTGCCGCTCGTGCGGCTCGCCTCGCAGACACTGCGCGAGCATCCGGGTAAGAAGGCGCTGGTGATTGCCGCCGAGAGCATGGCCGGCATCCTGATGCGCGGCCGCGCTGAGGATCCGCGCTCAAAGACGGTCGGCTCCTCGATCTTCGGCGATGGCTGCGCGGCCGCGGTGATCGAGTACGGAGATTCGGCTGGCGCAACAGCAGGCGAGCCGCGAACCGGTGCGACGATCCTCGCCTCGAAGGTGCATCAGATCAAAGGGACGCTCGAGGCGGTGCGGATGCAACTCGCGCCCGAGGACAACTACCTGCACCTGGTCCGCGAGCTGCCTGACCTGGCGGGCGAAGGGCTGCGCGAACTGACCGATGAGTTCCTCGCCGCGCAGGGACTGACGCGCGAGGCGATTGACCATTGGCTGGTACACCCCGGCGGGCGGCGCATAATCGAGAGCGTCCAGCAGGCGCTGGAGCTCTCGCGTGAGGACGTGGAGGTGAGCTACGAGGTACTTGCCGAGCACGGCAACGTCGGCACGCCGTCGATCTTCTACGTGATGAAGCGGACGCTCGAGCGCCGTCAGCCGCAGGCCGGCGAGCTCGGGCTGATGGTCACCGTCGGGCCGGGAGTTACGGTCGGGCTGATGCTCCTGCAGTGGTGAGTGCCTGGATCGGCACCCGCGCCCGCGCAACAGCGTGAGCACCGTGTCCCCGGCGAGCGTTGACGCCGGCGCGGGTGCCACCGAGCTCGAGGGCCTGGTGGTAGGAGCCATCGAGGATGCCTGCGCTGCACAGCCCGCTTTGGAATCCGCGGCGGGATGGGTAGCATTGACTCGATGGACGAACCGACTTCGTGGTTTCGAGCTCCCGCTATGCGAGCCGGCTTGGTTCTGATCACGATTTTCCTCTGTGATCAGCTGACCAAGAGCGCGATCGACGCCACGATCCTGCCGGGCGCTCATCGCCGGGTCATACGCGGGCTCGAACTGGTCGACGTGCGCGACCACGAATTTGTGCTGGGCTTCATACCAGTCGGCCAGCAGATGAGGATGCTGATCGGCCTGATCGGCCTGCTGGTGGCCTTCGCTGTCTGCGTCCGGTACTTCCGCCGCTATTCGAGTCATCGGATGATCTGGCTGCCTGTCGGACTGATGCTGGGCGGTGGTCTGGGGAACATGTTTGATCTGGTGAGTCAGGGATCCGCCACCGATTTCATCGAGTTGCCCAACAGCCGGGTCGTGTTCAACCTCGCGGACGCTGCCGTGATGATCGGCATGCTGATGTTGATCTACCTGAGGATGCTCCGGGCGCTGCCGGGAGCGCGCTCCAACACCCAAGCCGCAAGCTGATCAACGGCGTCCGCCGGGTGTGGCGGCTGCCGCGATCCCACGCTCGCCTGGGTGTGAGGCATTGCGCGGCGCTCTGTCGACGCTCCAAAGCGGCGCAACGCTCCCGCCCAGACTCATTTGGCGCGAGCGTATCGACCCAGGCAGCGGCTAGGTTGCGCGTGTGAGGCAGATTCTGCAGGAGATCGAGCAGTCCCAACGGGACCTCCAGTCAGCCGACCCGGGAGAGCTCGCCCTCTCCCGGGCGCAGGTGATCATCGAGCGGGCACGGGCACACTGGTCTGAGCTCACCGCCGGAGAGCGCCCGACGCTCAGCCGCGCCGCGCAGGAGCTCAGGGCCGCGCTCGAACACCATCGTGGCACCGGCGACACGCCCGAGCGGCTGTTGGCCAAGTTCGGGCTCGACGCCTTCCGGCCGGGACAACGAGAGGCGGTGGTCGCCGCGCTCGAAGGTCGTGACAGTCTTGTCGTGATGCCCACCGGTGGCGGCAAGTCGCTCTGCTACCAGTTACCGGCGCTCGCGGGTCACGGGCTCGTGGTCGTGGTGAGCCCACTGATCGCACTGATGGCCGACCAGCTGGAGAAGCTCCGTGCCGCTGGGGTGCACGCAAGGATGCTCGCCTCGGGAATGCCCGAAGGTCACAACGATCAGACGTTGAGGGACATCGCCGAAGGCCGAGTGCAACTCGTGCTCGCGGCCCCCGAGCGCTTTGCCTCGGGCGCATTCCGCGAGACACTCGAGCAATGCCGGGTGTCGTTGTTTGTCGTCGACGAGGCGCATTGTGTGGCTGAGTGGGGCCACGACTTCAGACCCGACTACCTGCGCCTCGGTGATGCGATAGCGATGCTCGGTCGCCCGCCGGTGATGGCGGCCACGGCCACAGCCACCCCGGCTGTCGCAAAGGAAATAGCCGAGCGACTGAGACTACGCGACTGGGTATCGATCCGCTCCGGCTTCGACCGGCCAAACCTCACCTTCGACGTCGTCAGAGTCGAGAACCTGAATGCCACGGATCGCAAGCGCAGCGTGCTGTTGAAGATGCTCGCGGACAAGCGATCGCGCCCGGCGATCGTCTACTGCGGCACACGCAAGGACACCGAGACGGTCGCGGCGATGCTGACCACGAGAGGCATCCGTGCAGTCAGCTACCACGCGGGAATGGAGCCACGCGACCGTGAAGTCGCCCAGCGATCGTTTATGGGCGGCGCCTCTGAGGTGGTGGTCGCCACAAACGCGTTTGGGATGGGCGTCGACAAGGCTGATGTCCGCAGCGTCGTTCACTGGGCCGTGCCGACGAGCCTCGAGGCCTACTACCAGGAAGCCGGTAGAGCGGGCCGCGACGGCAAGCCCGCGCGCGCGTTGCTGTTCGTCTGCGGCGCGGACCTGCAGCGCCTGGTCCGTTTCAACAATCAGCGCAACATGAGTGTCGAGGACATCCAGATGTACATCGGCTCGCTCAAGCGCCAAGCCCAGGACGGCACAGTCGAGCTTGCGCGCATGGAGCTCCAGGAGCGTCTGATGCTATCGGTCGCCGAGCGCTCGGGAGCAGTTCGCCTGGACCCCGGGTCGACGAACACGATCAGGGTCACGCTGATCGGCCGGCTCGACACACGCGCGGCCTACAGGACGATCCAGGAAGCCAAGGACCGTGGCTGGGACGCATACCAGGCGATCGAGCATTTCATCTCCAGCTCGCAGTGCCGCAGACGTCAGATCCTCGACTTCTTCGGCGACTCGACGGCGGGCTCGCCAGTTGGTCGCTGTTGCGATGTCTGTGTGGCACTGGACGGTGTGTTGCCCGGCGGCACTGCCTCGGTGAGATCGACGATCAGCGGCCCGCAGGTCGACGGGGATGATCTCCGCAAGCTGCAGGCGTGGCGTTCGCGTCGGGCTGACGGCAAGCCGGTGCATGTCGTGGCGACCGACGCGACACTCGAGGAAGTCCTCGCGCGTCGCCCGGGGAGCACACAGGCGCTGCTGAAGATCAACGGAATCGGCGCTTCTTTCTGCGAGCGTCACGGCGACTCGCTGCTCGCAACGCTCAGCGTCATCGCTGGCGCGGTCATCGAGGGCGAGCCGCTGGCCACACACTGAATCTCCACGGCCGAGAGACAGGATCACCGTGAGGTTCTCACGCGTCATGGACGATCCAGCCTCTGGCGGTCGTTGGCCGCTAGATTTGCGGGATGATTCTCGACGTTCCGATCAAGGGCACGATGATCAGGCTCGGCCAGCTGCTGAAGCTGGCCGGGGTGATCGACAGTGGCAGCGAAGCGAAGACGCTGCTCGAAACCCAGACGATCTCCGTCAACGAGCAGCCTGAGAACCGTCGTGGCAGGCAGTTGCATCATGGTGACGTCGTGCGCGTGGGCGAGCGTGAGCTTCGCGTGACTGCAGCCTGAGCGCTGCTACTTGGAGAACTCGGTCACCAGATAGACGGGGCGCCCGATCCGTATCTGCTCCTCAGAGCCACCCACTGTGTGCACGACGAAGGCCTCTTCGCGGCCGTGGTCGAGTATCGCCGCGACAACGCCGCCGCGGCCGGGAAGCGGCATTCCGACCTCGATCACGCAGTCCTCACCGTCGAGGCGGCAGCTCAACTTGAAGATGCGACGCGCCTTCGCCGGGCAACCAACGGCAGCCATCGAACGCGCGCGCAACTCTCGGTAGGCGTCCTCTTCGGGCGCAGTACCAGACTCCTGGCCCGCGAGGAAAAATGTTGTCATCTACGGCGTTTCTTGGGAACGCTCGGTGCGCTCGGCGGGTAGAGCTTTCGCTCCTCCGCTGTCATCTTGCGGATTTTCAGCGAACCGGCCTCGATCTGCCGCTGAACCTCCTCCAGCTTCGCACGACGCTGCTCGGCGGCTCGATCCGCCTGTGTTGCCATGCTCTGAGGGTAGCGCACCGCCAACGCTGCGCCGGCAAGACATCGCCCAAATCAACCGGCTCTCAGGGTGCTCGCGAACCACGCCGCCCGCGCCGCGAGGCACTAGCTTCGCCCCGCTGATACGGCCGCCGCCGGTGAGACCGCCGCCGCAGCCATCAGTTTGCGAGCACCGGCGAAGCTGACCAGCTGCCTGCCCTCCTCATCCCACAGCTTCAGCCGCACGGCACGCAGACCGTCCCACAGCGAGAGCGTCGGCACCTGGTGGAACATCGGGTTCTCGTCGTGCGCGCGCTGCAGGTTGTAGTTCGGGATGCGGGAGTTCAGGTGATGCACGTGATGAAGACCGATATTGCCGGTGAAGAACTGCAGCACCCGACCGAGCTTCAGGTGGGAGCTCCCGCGCAGCGCCGCGTCGGCGTAACTCCAGCTCTCCGCGTCCTGCCAGTAGGTGTCCTCGAACTGGTGCTGGACATAGAACAGCCAGATCCCGACCGAGCCGGCCAGCATCGCGGTCGGTGCCTGCACAAGCAGGAAGTCACGCCAGCCAATCAGCGCACACAGTCCACCGATCAGCACCACCAACGCGATATTCGTCCCGATCAGGCTGCGGCGGATACGTGGGCGCGCGCCGCGCGGGACGATCCTCGGGCCGATGATCATCGCGGCGATTGGGCCGAGTCCGAACATCACAAGCGGATTACGGAAGAGCCTGTAGCCGAGACGTCCACGCCAGGGTCGCGAGCTGTACTCAGCGACGGTCAGAGTCGGCACGTCGCCGACTCCGCGACGATCCAGATCTCCCGCGGTGGCGTGGTGAACCGCGTGATTGTGGCGCCAGCTCGAAAACGGCGCGTAGACGAGCAGCCCGAGGACAGTGCCGAGCCAGACGTTCGCTCTTTTTGAGGGCAGCAGGGAGCCGTGGGAGCAGTCGTGAAAGAGGATGTAGGTGCGCAGCAGAAAGCCGGCGGCCAGAACTCCGATCGGCAGGCTCAGCAGATAGGAGACGCTCAGCGAGAGATACATGAGGACCGAGAGGCCGAGATATGGCACGACCGATGTGGCGATGTCGAGCAGGCTGCGAGCCAAACGGGGTTGCGCGTAGGGAAGCAGCGTCTCGCGCCAGAACGAGCGCTCGGGAGCGGCATCCTGCGAAGGCATTGTTCCCGGTGATTCTGCGCTCATCAGCTCCTCGAAGTCCTCGGCCTGCGGCTCAGCGTGATTCCCTGACGACCACCTCTGCATCGGCGGCGGACCAGCGTTCTTGACGGCCGCAATGGCCGACTCGTGAACCGTCACGTCACCGTAGGGCACACAAGCCGGCACAAACAACGGCTGCCTGAGGCTCTACAGCGCCTGAACCTGGATCGCCTTCGGGCCCTTCGGACCGGCCTCGCTCTCGTATGAGACCTTTGCGCCCTCGGCGAGTGACGCATAGCCCTCGCTGAGCACGCCTGAATGGTGAACAAAAAGATCCTTGCCTGGCTCATCGGGTGTGATGAAGCCGAAGCCCTTCTCATCTGAGAACCACTTGACGGTTCCAGTTGCCATGGGTATTCCTCCGCGTGCTGGTGCTACGAACGCGGAAGATGCTGGATTGCAGCGACTGCGCAGCGGCACTGATGATGTCGAGCTGATACTCGACCTAGTCGCCACAAGCTATCACCGCTGGGGGCCGCGAGCACTGACCTGCGGCGCCCGAGCGGCCAGTCCCTCACGGCTTCCCGACTGAGCAGCACAGCGAACGAGCCGCATCGATCCTCGACGGACATCCGCGTTCTGCGCCGAAGCACGGGCCGAGGAGCCACGCTCCAAGCAACGCGTCGCGTGTGATGCATCGCTCAGGCAGATCTCTTGCCGCCAAGGCTCAGACCCGGCGCCTACACCAAAACCACACCATGCGACACAGCCACCGGACAACTGACGAGCACACGGTGAGTGGTGGACAGCGGGACATGAGCAAGCCCTCGATCACCTCGATCGGTTTGCCGCTTTACCGGCCCATCGCCGCTCATCGCACGGCCGCTCTGCGGATACGCCAGAACGCCGGTGTGAAGAACGCCGGTGTGAGTTACCTCTTGGGGGGCCGATAGGGTTTGAGAATGGCTACCTTCTCCCGGCCGCGCCTGCAGTTCGTGGGATCAGGCGACGCCTTTGGAAACGGCGGACGATTCCAGACGTGTCTGCATCTCAGCGGCGCCGGTGAGAGCATGTTGATCGACTGCGGCGCGAGCTCTCTCACGGCATTGAAGGCAGCGGGTATCGAGCCGAACGATCTCGGATACGTGCTGCTCACACACCTGCACGGAGACCACTTCGGTGGCCTTCCGTTCCTCATCCTCGACGGTCAGTTCCGTCGTCGCGAACGAACGCTCACGATCGCTGGTCCGCCTGGCACACGTGAGCGCACGCAAGCGGCGATGGATGTCATGTTCCCCGGCTCGGCGTGTGCACACCGACGCTTCAGCGTAAATTTTCTTGAACTCGAGGACGACAGCCCCACATCTGTGGGGCCAGCCGTTGTTCGCGCATTCCCTGTCGAGCAGCCAGACACACCGGCATCCGCGCTGAGGATCGACTACGCTGGAGCGGTGATCGCCTACACAGGTGACACGGCCTGGAGCGAGCAGCTGATCGAAGTTGCCCGCGGCGCAGATCTGCTGGTCGCCGAGGCTTACTTCTTCGATCGCGAGGTGCCGTTTCATCTCGACCACGCGGCGCTTCTCCGTCATCGCGGGGAGCTCGACTGCAAGCGGATCATTCTCACCCACATGAGCCCCGACATGCTCGATCGCCAATCCGAGGCGGCGTTCGAGTGCGCGCACGACGGCCTGATCGTCGAGGTCTGACGCCGGACACTGGAGTTGGCGATTCGCAGCGTCTCATGAGCAGCGATCCAGCGCCGAGCGATCCGCAGGAGTCCACCGATGCGGCACGGCACCTTGCTTTCCGCGCTCTCTCTGCACCCGCCGCGACGACAGCCACGGTGTCAGGCGCCTGCACCCTCGGCGCACCGGCTGACTCCCGGCGTGCGTTGCCTTCAGAAAGTGTGACAACACTGTGTCGTCTGCTCGACAGGCCTTGTGTTTGAGTGGCAGATGCGCGAGCTTGTGACTCACAAAGAAAGTTAGCTTCATCTGAAAGCTAGCGGCTCTGGCACGGGCTCCAGCCCGTCCTGAGAGTTACGCCGGCGGGAGGTGCCCTTTGCCACACGGCGTTGGCCAACTGGTACTGGCCTCCTCCCGTCGTCTGTAACCTCGCCATGTCTCGTGAGGTCTTTGTGGAAGAGGCCGCTCTGATGAGATCGAGATCCCGGATGACGAGCACCGAATCGCCCATCGGGCAGCGTCGAAATCAGCGAGGCACGCCCAGTCAGGCATCCCAAAATCGGATGCGCCTCGACGGAACTGCCAATATGGATCTCGGGGAACCACGATGACAGCGACACTCACGATCGAGCTCGTTCCGAGGGACCTGCTGGTTCTCAAACGTACGCGATCTGGTCTCGCGCGAGGACTGGGATCGGATCCGCGCGCAGGTCTATCGGCGTGCCGCCCAGCGTTGCGAAGTATGCGGTGGATTGGGGAGCAGCCACCCAGTTGAGTGCCACGAGGTCTGGCAGTACGACGAGGCGCGCGCTGTCCAGAGCCTTCTCCGCGGATGATCGCCCTCTGCCCGGCCTGTCACGAGGTCAAGCACATCGGCCTCGCGGGACTGAACGGTCGAGGCGAGGTTGCCCTCAGACACCTCGCCAAAGTCAACGGCTGGGAGCCTGCGATCGCCGCTCGTTTCGTCGACGAGGCATTTGCCGTGTGGGAAAGCCGCTCCAATCAGACCTGGTCGCTCGACGTGTCGGCCCTCGACGCCTATGGGATCGACCCCGCGATCATCGCCGACGCCGGCCGGGCCTCCGCAGAGAGCCGGTCGCAGGCGGCGGCCCTGGTCACAGCCAGGGTCCTGGGGAACGAACGGACCCCGTAAGTGTCGCTGGCTGTGCGCTGCGGGTGTTCCGCGGACATCAGAGCACCGGAGAGCCCCAAAAGGAGCGCGTCGTCCCGTAGCTGCAGTTGACGCAAGACGATCCGAGAGCGGTTGCCGGCTACCCGGGAGTCAGCGCGTATAGACCAGTGTAACCGGTCAGAAAGATGCTGGTCCCGTCGGTGATGACCGGATCAAATGAGCCCGTGTCCTTCTTGAAGAGCAGCTCGCCGGTCGAGATCCCCAGGCCGAAAGTGGTGTGGGAGGTGAGATCGGCAAAATAGACCACGTGGCCGATGATGCTGGCCGACCCCGAGATCTTGCCGCCCGGGTGATATGTCCAGGCAACCTTCCCCGAGCGGGCATTCAGTGCGTAAAAGCTACCGTCATAGGAGCCCGCATACACGGTCGGCCCGATCCCCGGAGCGTTCGTCACGGCCGGTGAGGCATAGACGTAAGCGCCGGTCTGGTGAGCCCAGTCGAGCTTGCCGCTGCCGGCGTCATACGCATAGATCCGCCCATCGGTGTTGCCGATGTATACCCGCCCATACATCACCGCGGCCGTCGAATAGAAGGTGCCGCTCCCGAGCAGTGTGCCATCCGAGCTACTGATCCAAACACGGTGTCCGCTGCTCTCCGTGATCGCCTGCACGTGGCCCGAATAGTCGCCGAAATACAGCAGGCCATTGGACAGCGTCGGGCTGGCCTTGACCGCGCCAGCCGCGTGGTAGGTCCAGATCTCCTCTCCGTTTGCGGCGTTCAGGGCATACACCGTTCCGTTCTGGGAGCCGAAGAACAGTTTGCCGTGATCGAACAGCGGGGAGGACTCGCTCGGGCTCGGCAGGTTGCGCGACCAGCGCACCGAGCCGGTGTAGTAGTCGAGCGCGACGACCCTGCCCTCATCGATGCCGGTTCCTCGCGAGAGGACGGTCGCGTAGACGGTGTGGCCGATGACCGCTGGCGAGGAGGCTGACAGAACTCCGATGCGGGTGCTCCAGAAGTCATGCCCGGTGTGCTTGTTGATCGCCTCGAGCACACCGTTGTCGCCGAGCTGGAAGATACGGTCCCCATACATCACCGGAGGGAACTCGAGCAGCGCCCGGCCGTCGTGTACCCAGACCTGCTTGAACGGCGGGTGAAGCTTTTCCGAGGCCGGAAAGAAACGGGTGTGGCTCTTGGTGTAGCCATAGAACGGCCATGCTGAGCGATCCCGGCCGCGAGCCGGGCGAGGCACGATCGGCTGAGACACGAACCGTGCGTGCGGATGGTAGACGTTGCCGGTGCGGGCGCGCCCATACCGGACGACGCCGATCACTCCGATGATCAGCGCGATGAGAACGAGGACGGCCAGACCGAGACGGATTCTCCTGGTGCGTATGACTCGAGCGTGCGCGTGGCGCTCGGCAGCCGCCGGCCGCCTCTCTGGCGGCTCGGGAGGATCGGGTGGGCGGGAGAGAGACGAAGACATGCTCAGAAGGGACGTTCGTCGCCCTGATGGACAGGCCTGCTACTCAAAGCTGGGCGCGCACGCCTCTCCTGTGATGGCCGACTCTAGGAGGCTGGTGTTTTTCGGTTTGAGGGGGCCTGGTTCCGTCCGACCCTCAAGTTATGCTTGAGGGTATGAGCTTAGGATTGACTCCCACGCAGGCGAATGTATTCACGACGACGGCGTTCTGCGAGGGCAGGGTCGCGCCGGACTCGATCTATGGACTGTTGCATCGTGAGTGCTTCCGGTTGTTTCCGGATGAGATGTTCTCTGATCTGTTCTGTGATGTTGGGCGGCGGTCGGTGCCGCCGATGATCGTGGCGGTGGTGATGGTGTTGCAGCGGTTGGAGGGGTGCTCTGATCGGGAGGCGGTCGAGCGGTTTACGTATGACGCGCGGTGGAAGTACGCGGCCGGCGGGCTGGGGTTTGACTACCCCGGGTTCGCGCACCGCGAGCTTGCCGGTAGTCGAGGCCGCTTCTCGCTCTGTCGGCCGATCTGCGGTGATTGAGCTCACCGCTGTAGAGGCCTCGTCGGCGCGATATGCGAGCGTGGTTTGGGATCTCTGTGCCCTTGCCCTGGCGCCAAAGGTGCTGATCAGTCTCGCTAATGTGCGGATGCTCAGCCAGACCAGCATCGCTAAAAGCACCGGCAGCGAGAGCCCTGAGACGATCGCCCCGAGGCCGTGGCTGCCCGTAAGCGACCAATTCCAGAGCAGATAATCGCAGCCCGACAGCAACGCGACGAAGATCAAACGCCGATAGAGCACAGATGAACCTTAAAGAAGCCCGGGGACGGACCGCCGTATGATCGGACCCGCATGGGTGCGGCCCGCAATCAGATGTCAGATATCTTCGCCCCGGGGGTGCTCGATGGTCAAGTCGCGCTCATCACCGGAGGAGGGACGGGCCTCGGCAGGGCAACAGCAATCGAGTTGGTTCGCTGTGGCGCGAGGGTGGTGATCACGGGACGACGGGAAGAGATCCTTCGCACTGCCGCTGAGGAGATAGGAGAGCGCTGCGACTGGACCGCGGGCGATGTTCGCGAGCCCCACGAAGCCGCCAGATTGGTCGATGAGGTTATCGAGCGCCACAACCGTCTCGACATCCTCGTAAACAACGCTGGCGGTCAGTATTTCGTGCCAGCTGAGGGGATTCAAGCCAAGGGCTTCAGGGCAGTCTGGCGACTGAACGTCGATGGCACGCTGAACATGGCCAAAGCAGCCTTCGATCGAGCAATGTCGCACGTCGGTGCCGGCACGATCATCAACGTGACCCTCTCGCCCCATCACGGGATGCCGGGCATGGCACATTCGGGCTCAGCCAGAGCGGCCGTCGAGGCGCTGACACGGGAGCTCGCGACCGAATGGGCACCACATGGAGTGTCGATCGTGGCGATCGCGGCCGGACACTTCGACACCGAGGCGATGGGGAAGTACCCGGAGATGGTTCGTGCCGGAATGGCCAGAGCCGTCCCGTTGCAGCGTCTCGGCGGAGAGCAGGAGCACGCATGGCTCGTGACGCTGCTCGCGACGCCTCTGGGCAAAACCATGAGCTCGAGCACGATCACGCTCGATGGCGCGCGTGACAACTGGTTTGGTCCGTGGCCTCCGACGGGATTGGTTGACGGAACGGGGCAGGTGCCGACGGAGGAGCGGAAGGGGGCTGTGCGGGCTGAGTCGGAGTGATCTGTGCAGGGCCTACGAAGCGGGGGACGAGGATCGAACTCGCATCATCGCCTTGGAAGGGCGAGGCTCTACCATTGAGCTACCCCCGCGCGTGCAAATCCTCCCCGGCGGGAGGTTTGCCTACGGTGACAGTTTGCACAAACCACGTCGCAGATGGCGATCTCGTCGGGCACCGCCTGCCGGTTATTGTTGCGCAAGCCGGTGGAGATGTTGAAGTTCTTGCGCCCGAGATGGTCGAACTCGAGCACAAGCGGATCGGTCTCGCCGCAGTCAGCACACGAACGCTCGCGGAAAAACTCGATGAGATAGGCAGTGCGCTCCGCGATCAGCGCCTGTTTGCGATGCCCGGCGTTTGCGATATAGCGCTCGCGGTGCGCCGCATAGTGCTCTTGTTTGTAGGCTGCTCTACAGGGGCGGCAATAGTTGTCTCGCTTGTTCACGTGCCTTTCGCCGCCACGCGAAGTCTGTGATTGGCACGAGCTGTTTGCAGCGACCGCAGAATCTAGTCGAGTCGGACGGCTTGATCACCTACGAACGTATGTTCCGCTTTTGACCGGACGTACGTGTAGGCAGGCTTGTCCCTAGAATCGAGGAAATCGCGGGGAGTGGCGCAGTCTGGTAGCGCACCCGGCTGGGGGCCGGGCGGTCGCAGGTTCAAATCCTGTCTCCCCGACTAAAAAGTCCAAATACGAAGAAATGCGAACAAGGCGGGCGCGAGCCTCACAAATCGCCCAATTGCAGGCAGTTTCTGGCCTAGCACCTGCGAAAAGTGCGAACCGTCGCTCGGTGACGATGGGCTCAGATGCCCGCGAGTCGGTAGCAGCTCGGTAGCAGGAACGGCCCAACTCGGTAGCAGCCAGCCCGGAGATGTCGGAGCATAGAAATGCCGTGCGCGCGCGGCCCAAGGCGCACTCTCGCTTCATGAAGCATCGCCAGACCAACCTCCTCGGGGCCCCGTGCCGCAATGGGAAGCCCGGCCTCTTCACTTGAGGGCCGGAGGCGAACGCAGTTCGCCGGAGGCCCATATGCGAAACGCGTCGTTGAGTTGGACGTGCTCGCGGGTTTGGAGCCGGGTCTGTTCGAGCAGCGGGAGCGTTTAGAGCTGCACTACGCGCGCGCCATCGCGCGCGCGCCCGAGCCGGAGTGTCCGAGTACGGACGGCTGGTGGGCCATCTCGGACAGCTCCGGGCTGGCCGTTCCGAGACTGTGCAAACGCTGGACCTGCCCATCGTGCGTTCGCCTCAAGCGCGCAGCGGCGCTCGTCTCTATCCAGGACGGTCTATGCGCCGCCGCCGAGCGGGGCTCGCGTGTGCGCTTCATGACGCTTACGGACGGTTGCGGCGACATGGACTTCGCCGCCTTCTACGCGGCGTGGTCTCGCAAGCTCCGTCCCCGGCTCCGCCGCCGAGCGAAGCTCGGCGACTACGCCTGCGCGCTTGAGGTCCAGCCCCAGTCTGGTCGCCTCCACGGGCATTTCCTTCTCATTGATAGCGCCAAAGGCGGTGGTTTCATCGCGCAAGCCGAGCTCTCCAGGATGGCGGAGGCTTGTGGCTTTGGACGGATTGTTGATATACGCGAGGTGACAGATATTCCTCGCCGCGAACAGCGGCTCTCGGCGTACTTCACGAAGGGGACCTATCGAGTGGCAACGGAGGAGGCGGGTGTGGTTGCCGCGTATATGGCGAAGGTGTCGCGTGTCTGCCAGCTCGGGGAGCTGGCCGCAACGCGGATAAGGCCCTTTCGTGTGTCGGCTGGCTGGCCTCTGAAACTCACAGAAGCTCAGCGCCGCCTTGTCGAGGAGTGGTACGGAGGCGGCGAGGACGATGGGCCGTGGCGGCTGGTCCATGAGGGCCATGCGGGGCGCTTTCTACTGGCGGAGCGCGAGCATCAGCGAGAGTGCTCGACGGGACGCATCAGCTTAGGCGCGAGGAAGAGGCAGACGTTGCTCGTGGCGGGCGAAGGTGGGTGAGAGGTCTCGCTGTCTGCCAACGCGCCGGACGGAGCCGACCGAACGAGGCCGCGTAGCGGGCGAGCGAGGGCTGGCTTCGGGAGGCAAGTGGGCGGACGAGCCGCGCGGCGGCGAGCGCGATGCGAATAAGCGAGTAAGTAGCCATGTTATCGAGAAACATCCAGCCCCGCCAGCACGGCCAGTGACCCTATATTCGTGTCAATGACCGCGCTAACGCTTTTCTTACTCATCGTTTTCAACGATGCGGGCCGCTATCTGTTTAGCGATAGTACGCACCTGCTCGGGCGTGAAGAATATGCCCTCGATAACGGCAATGTTGGGCATGACCGTGTGTGCAATAAAATCTTCCCAGCCCTCAGCCTCACGCAGCCGGTCGTCGCCTTGGTATGGGATTATCGAAAAAGCCATATGCACTCCATTCTTTGATTTAGGTCCGCCGGGATTAGCGAACACACACCCAAGGTAGGCGCAAAATTTGGCTCGACCGCAAAGCACGGTAGAGGAGGAGAAAATGGCCGAGGTGATGCGAAATCTGCGTGTGCATGTGTGCTCGGGTCTATGGTCGGAAGATGAGACCATCGCCCCCGCTACGCCTCGCCGTTCCCGGCCTTGAGCAGGTTGGGTATTGGCTGCTCAAAGCAAGGACGCCTACTGGCTTTGCCCCAGCGTTCAACGACCGCCGACTGGCTCTATGGTGCCGCTTGGGTGTTCGACGCCGGATGCCTAAAGCAATCGAGTTCGAGGCCGAGATAGAGGCGCTGCGCGACCTTCTCGTCGCGGATGAGCCCCCGCCTGGCGTGCCCTACGAGGACGAGGCGACCGAGCGCGAGCTAAGCCGCAGCCTCCGTTGCCTTGACGCGGCTGAGGCTGCTGCGTTCGACGCGGGGCTCCTGGGATAGGCGCTCCGCTCAGGCTGCCCCGGAGCTATCGGAGTCTCACTCGCTGCGCCCAGGCTCAGCGCCCAGGCGCAGCTCCAGGCCAAGCGCCTCAAGCAGCGCGGCCAACTGCTCAACCTGTATGGGCTTCCTGCCGGTCTCCCAGGCCGATACCTGCGGTTGGTGAGAGCCGACACGGCGCGCCAGCTCCTCCTGGGACACGCCCTGTCGCTCGCGGGTCGCCCGCAGGAAATCACCGGCAAGTGATGTCACGGGAGCGGAGGTTATCGGCCAACGGGCTCTCGCCGAGCCCCGCAACGCAGAGCGCTCCGGGGGTGCTTCCGGTCAGCCCCTCAAAACGCCCGATGCTATCTGTCATGGACAGACAGTTCCCCGCAACGCAGGGCACTCCGGGCGTGTTTCCGGTCAGCCCCTCAAAGTGCCCGATGCTATCGGTCATGGACAGACTGCCCTTGCCGACGCAGCGAATCAGAGCACTCCCGGGGGGTGCGCCCGGTCAGCGTCTCAAAACGCCCAATGGCGTGGTCATGGGCAGACGGTTCCCCGCAACGCAGGGCACTCCGGGTGTGTTTCCGGTCGGCCCCTCAAAGTGCCCGATGGTATGGGTCATGGACAGACAGACTTCGCCGAGATTGCGAATCAGGACACTTGAAATGGTATACGCAAACGCGTATAATAAAAAGAATGTTGCGGTCCGAGCGGTTGAGGATTTTAAACGCCCTAGTGTGCTGTCATGGGCATAGTCATTCCATTCCCCAAGCGTACCGACTGGGAGCCGGAGCTGAGCAAGCGTCAGGTTGCTCAGTGGTTCGGTTTCTCGACCCGCTGGGTCGAGCTGCGAGTGCGCGAGGGCATGCCTTCGCGTCTGCGAGGCAACCAACGCCGGTTTCTGCTCTCCGAGTGCGAGGCATGGCTTGTGCGACCGAGTGAGGCGAACGCATGATTCAGAGGCGTGGCAACCGGTACGGCGTTCGCATCTACGGCGCAAAGCGGCAGGTTTGGGTCGGTACCTTCCGCACCCACAAAGAGGCGCGGCTGGCTGAACGCGAAGCGCTGATGCGGGTCCTCCCGGCGAACGACGAGACCGTCGCGGAGTTCGAGAAGCGGTGGCTCCGGGACTTCGAGCGCCCGCGCGCCTCGACCAACCGCCACAACGGTTATATGACTAAGCCCTTCGTCGCCGAGTTCGGCTCGGTGAAGATGTCGGATATAACGCGACGCCGAGCGCACGAATGGGCGCGGAAAAATCGGGCGAGCGTTCCGGTGGTGCGGGCTCTTTTCAACGACGCACTTGACGACGAGTGTGTAACCACCAATCCGTTCGCCAACCTACGCCTAGACCAGCGACGTGGGCGGCGCGACCTCGTGCCGCTGAGCGAGACCGAGGTCCGCGACCTCGCCGACGCTGCGCTCGACCTGTTCGGCGCTTACGGCCCAACCTTCCGCGCGTGTGTTCTCTTCGCCGCATACGTTGGACTGCGACCCGCCGAGATGTTCGTCTTGCAATGGTCCGACCTCGATATCGCTCACAGCCAAGTGCGTATCAATCGCTCGCTCGGTAATACCGGAGAGATAACCCTGCCGAAGAACGGGCGTAAGCGGTGCGTCGTCCTCCCGCCGCAAGCCAGGGAGGTTCTTCTGGCTATGCCCCGTAGGGCCGACAGTCCATATGTCTTCGCAACGCCGCGCGGCAAGCGGTTCTCCAAGACCTCACACTATTACTACTGGCGGCTGCTCCGCTTGGCGGCCAAACGACCGGAGATGGCGTTTTACGAGCTGCGACATTTCTGCGCTACGCACCTACTTGAACTCGGAGTGAGCCACGCTGACGTGGCCGTCCAGCTCGGTCACACCGACGGCGGCGCACTGGTGATGAGCACTTACGGACACCCGTCCGATGAGGCAGCGCGCGCCCGCGTTCTCGCGGCATACCGCAACAACCCCGCATGGCGCCTAAAAGCCGTCGGCGACTGACGAGCATCTACGTCCAGCAGCGGCAACGGTGGCGCTACCGCTTACAAAGCTTTTCGTATTCGGCTTCTCGTTGCGGTTCAGGTGGTGAGCCTGGATGTTCGTACCGTAGTTTTTCTTGCGTCCGCTTTTCTTCTTCGCAGGCTTTCCTCGCGCCCGAAGTGCTCTGCAGAGCTTCCTCTTCGTGCGCGGCTTTTCCTTCTGCTTCCAGGTTGTCCTTCCGATGCTGTTCTTCTTCCGGCGTGTGCCCTGGCGTCGTCGTGGCTTCACCCGTCTGGCCCTGTGAGCTGGAGTAGCGACCTTCCGCGACTTCGCACGCCAGACCACCGTGGCCCTGCTTGTCAGAGGCGGTCGCAGTCGCCGCCTGGCACGCCTTCACAGCGAGTGGCTTGCAAGCTGGATCTTCGTGGCCGATGGCCGCGCCGCCCTTGCACGCTTCCCAGGCGTGCTCTGCGGCAGCGAATGACGCACTGCTGCTATTGCCACTGCTGCCCCCGCATCCGGCGAGGCACCCGAGAGAGGCGAGCACCATAGCGAGTGTCGTGAGCCGCCTCATGAGCTGCTCATCGTATCGGCCCTGCTGTTGGGGAGCTTGAGACCGGAACGGGGGCCCTGCTAGCTTCTGAGGCGATGCAGCCCGACGATCCCGTCACCGCTCCCCACCGACTCGACCCGAGCGGGTCCGTTCGCGTGGATGCCGTGTTCGTGGGCGAGGTTCGCCTGCAGCCCCCTAAGACGCTCGATGGATCGCCTCTTGAGCCCGTCCTGCTCTACTGCGTCCGTTATGAGGACGGGAGCAAGGGACACTGGGCTCCCGAGCTAGTGCTGCCAGCCGAGCCAAGCGGCGACGAGTAGTGGCCCGCCCGTACTGTTTTTACTTGACAGCGTGCCCGGCGCTGAGTGCAGTCTGGCGACCGCCCCGTACGCGCGAACGGGCGCTTCGAGCTCATGTTTCTTTCCATCCCGTTTCGTGGTAGGTGCCCTTGCGCCCACGGAACACGGCGTGGTCTTCGAGGACGTAGTTCAGCTGGTACCAGATTCGCCCGGTGCAACCGTTGTGACGGCATGACACGCGAAGTGCGACGGGCTGCCACTCGGACGAGCCGTCCCCCTGGGGGAAGTCCATTTCCAATTGGTACTTCTTATTCCGCCATTCCGGACCGTTCGGGCCTTCGACTTCCTGCCCTTCCGTTATTTGACCCCACCTGACCTTCGGGGACGGACCGCCGTTGTATTCAGCGAACAGCCGGGCAGTCATGCGCTGGGTCACGACGCTGCGGTTGCTCGCTTCGGCGATGCCCGGTGCGCAAAGCAGGAGGATTGCTGCGAGGAGTGCGGTGTGCGTCTTCATGACGTCCCACTTTACGCGGCCTAAGGGCCCTTCGTCGGGCCGCTGCGTGGTGCGCGACTGAGAGCGCTCTCGCGCTGAGCGCGCCCTTCGGTACGACCGGAGTTCAGCCAACCGCCTCCCGCGCCGGATACGCTGCCCGCCAATGAGCGCCCGGGACTACGCCATTGAGCGATGGGACGACTACATTCACGACTGGCTCACGCGACCTTCGCCGCCATCGCTCCCGGCCCCCTTCGGTGAGTGGTTCGCCAGCTACGGCGGCTCAGTGACAAGAGAGGCGATGCCGGAGCCCTACATAGGCCGATGGGAGGCACCGAGAATGGTCACGCTCGGCCTCAATCCTGGGGAGGCAGACGTTAGCTTTCAAGGCCGGAACGGCATCTTCGCCGAGGAGATAGGTGAGCTTGGTTGCTACAGCGCTTGGGCGGCTACCGACCCCTACGGCCAGCGGGTCTGGGAGGACCGCCATCGCATCAACCGGTACCGACGGGAACTGGTGAAGTTCGCGCGCCGCTGGACCGACGATGACGAGCTGTCAGGCGCGGACCTGCTTGCGGTGGAGATGTATCCGTGGCACTCCAAGAATGTGACGGCGACTATGCGCCCGCCCGCATCTGTGCTCGACGAGTTCGTGTGGGCCCCGCTGGCTGAAATCGCCGTTCCGTTGTTCTTCGCGTTCGGTGCCCAGTGGGCACCGATGTGCGAGCAACTCGGGCTGAAGCAGGAGGCCCGATGGGGGCCCGGAGGCAAAGACCTGGGCAGTCCTGTGGAATCTCGCACAGTCATCACTTACCGCCTCAGTGCAGAGCAGCGGGTCGTCGTGTCCTGGCAGCAGGGCTACGCCGGGCCACCCCGTGCGGAGGACGTGACGCGACTTCGAGCTATCCTGGGCGACTGAAACTGAGTCGCAATTGGGTAGCAGGGCTTCGTGGAGGCCCGATGAACACTGGTCCTTCGCAGCCATTTGAACCTGTCTCCCCGATAGAAATCCCGTTCGCGGCAGGAACCAGCCGAAAGCTTCAGAAGCCCACAAAAACCGCACTGCAAAAGGGTTTTTGTCGGCTTTGAGTCATGCGGGGCTTGAAGTCCGAAACCGTCGGGTTTGACGCGGACCGCACACGAACCGCACACGAAGAGTGGCTCGGACCGCACACGCTGAGCAGCCCAGCCCAATTGGGACGCATAGGCGCATAATTGGTGTGGCACACATCTCGCAGGGGGATCTCTTGATCGACCGGCTCAGCTGGCTGCACGTCTCGGACTTCCATTTCAAGGGCAGCGGTGATTGCTTCTCGCAGAAGGTTGCGTGCGAGGCGCTGCTGACGGACGTTGCAGCGCGAGCCGAACAGTGCGGCCCACTATCATTCGTCCTAGTGAGCGGCGACATCGCCCACTCAGGCCAGCCCGAAGAGTACGCGCAGAGCGCCGGGCTGATGAGCGAGCTCTCGGCGCGACTTTCGATCGACCCGTCGAGGTTCTTCTTCGTCCCCGGCAACCACGATGTCGACCGCGGGCTACACGATTTCGCGCAGATCGGAGCGAAACAGGTGCTGCGTAGCCAGGCCGCCGTCGACCAAGTGCTTGGCGACGCGGCGCGGATGAAGGATCTCACCGATCGCCAGGCCGCCTACCGTGCCTTTGTGGAGGAGTTCACCGGCGGGCAGGAGCAGACCGCAACTCCGGACGGCCTCGGCTATGTCGCCCCCGTCACCGTCGAGTCGGTCACGATCGCAATCGTCGGGCTGAAATTCCGCGTGGCTGTGCGGCCCGAGGAAGGAGGAGAAAACGCTGGTCATCGGCGAGCGGCAGCTAATCGCCGCACTGGCGCTCGTTCGCGATATCGACCCGCAACTCGTGCTCGCCATGACCCACCATCCGCTGGAGTGGCTTGCCGACTGGGACCAGTCAAGCTGCCGAGCACGGCTGCTCGACAGCGCGCACATCTTGCACCGGGGGCACCTGCATCAGGCGGACGTCGTGGGCTCCCCGCACCGCAAATGTCTGCTCGTGGCCGCCGGATCGGCGCACGCCAGTCGCTTTCACCCGAACTCCTACAACATCGTGAGCATCGACCTAGTAGTACTTTGGCGGGTTGCCCAGATCGCCGGATCGTCGGGATTTCTATCCAGCAGATTTGGCTCTGCAGAACCAATGCAGGAGTTTTGTCGCCGACGTCGTGGCGGGCATGTTTTGCCCAAAAAGAGCGATGTACCAAAGCACTACTAGGCGCATTCACATCCACCGTGCAGGAGTACCGTTACCGGCTCGATGACGGCGTGTTCGAGCCCGCAGATGTGATCCGCGCGCCGTGCGAACTCGGCGGGCAGATCCCCGGGGACGCCGACGAGCTGGCCCACGCGATTACAGCCGCCTCCACAGCCGCCACACCATACGCCGGATACATGGCGGCACTGCTGCTCGGTGAGAAGGAGGAGATTCCACTGCGGATAGACGGTCGGCTCATGTTCATCACCTCAAGCATGGCGCGCAACAGCGACCCCGACCAGGCCGCAATCGCGCTCGACTTCCTCACCCTGCGCAACCTCTTGCGCCTGCATCGCAGCGGGGTGACGCTCGCAGCGCGTGTCGCCGAGCAGACGGCACGGATCGAGCTGTTCGCCGGATGGCTGGCAGAACGGGCAGAGGCCGACGAGGAGTGCCGCGCCCGGCTAACGGCGCGGTCGGACACGCCCAGCCAGCGGACGGAGATGGCACACACCGAGACAATGCTGCGCGAACTGCAGGCATGCTGCAACCTCGCCGCGTACATGCTTCTCGGGGGCCGCGATGATGAGGCTGCCCAGGAACTCGCGGGACTCGAGGAAGCGATGAGCTCGAACGCAATCGACGAGACCTACCTTGTGTACTACTACACGACGTTGACGGTCGCCGCGGCGGCGCTGCGAGGTGAGGTCGAGGAGTCACCTCGTCGACACCATGCCATGAGCGATTTCGTCACGTCCCTCCGCTGGCCTTATGCCAGCTACATCCGCAGACGCCAAACCCTGCTTGCAGACGCGCTCGCCGACTTCGATAGTCGGCAGACGCGGACGGCTGCCGACACGATCCTGATCAAAGCGAGACCGCTTGAGATCGGACCAGCATGGGCCTACTACGCACGGCTGATCCCCTGCGCCGAGCTCTCATTCTGATCGGACTCCTGAGATCAGGTCGTGATCAAGCATGCACATTCCCACCCAGAGCGCCAGCATGTCTCGGAAGGAGAGCCCCAGCATCCCCATCGAGAAGGCCCAACTGGTGTTCGCGAGCGGCGGGGGCTCGCCGTTGGTGTCGAACGCCCAGGCACGGCCGTCGGCGTCGACTCGGAAGTCGATCCGCCCGGCGCCTTTCATCTCAAGGGATTCAAAGGCCAGGGCCGCGGCTTGGCGCAATGCGAGAAGCTGCGACGCAGGCGCTTCGAACCTCGCCAGGGAGATATCCCCATCTAGGTGCTCATCCCGGAACGTCTTCGGAACACCGGCGTAGCTCGTTCCGTCGGCTCGGCGCTGTGCCACGGGCGGCAGCGCGTGGACCGACCCGATCCTGGCGACTGGGACTCCGACCTCCTCGCCCGAGATGAACTCCTGCACCAGCGCCGGTTGCCCAAAGCTCAGCTGCTTCTCCTCGAGGTATGCGCGGAAGCTGTCGTCGACGATACTCACGCTGTCCTGGGCGACGCCAATACCCATCGACTCATAGATCGGCTTGACGATGACTCGCGACCCGGGTGCTGGGGAAAGCCCCCCGATCCACGTTCCGTCGGTGAACAGCCACGTGTCCGGTACCCGAACGCCGACGCTGCGAAGGACCGCGTAGGAGTGAAACTTGTGCCTGACCATCGAACTGGCGTGAGCGCCACAGTTCAAGGCAGGAATCGATAGGAAGCTGCAGATCGCCGGTATCAGGGCGCGTCGCCCGGATCCTCGCCCACCCTCGGCGGTGCTATAGACCATGGGCTGCCGTTTGTCCGCTGCGTCGTGCGCGAGAACGGACTTCAAGAAGTCGCTCTCACTGAAGAACGACTCGACGGTCAGCCCGAGGTGCCTGGAAGGATCGAATGATCTCATCGGCCTGCCGACGGGGGTAGTACTGCGCGATGTTCGAGACCCCCGTAGGTCCGATATCGAAGATCTCGCCCTCGCGGCCAACACAAACATCTGCAAACCCGTCAAGACCGAGACGGTCAAGAAGAAAGTCAAGGTCAAGGTCACAAAGACAGTCGCCGGCAAGCGCGTGACGACCACCAAGACGGTAACCAAAAAGGTAACCGAGCAGGTCGCCGCTCCATTACTGATGCCAACAGAAATAATCGCCCAAAACGGAGCGGTCCTAAAGCAGAGCACCAAGATCTCCGTGACCGGCTGCAAGGCGACGAAGCCGGCGAAGAAGAAGAAGGCAAAGGCGAAGAAGAAAGCCAAAGGCAAGAAGAAGTAGCTTCAGTCCAGCTACGCAAGTCCTGTAGAGAGCGTTATCGCGCCAACTTTGAACGGCAGACGCCCGGAAATACTGGGCTTTCGAAAGTTTGTGGCCCGGGAATCGCGGCTGCCGTCGCGGTCGGCTGCTAGCTTCGGCGGCAGGCTTTGAAGCTCACCCCACAGGGGCCGCTCGAGCAGCGGCACGGATGGGGCAGACACCCAGCACGAAGCCAGCACCCATCAGCTCAGCAAGTATCGCCGTCGTGCCGGGGTCGGGCGATTGCTTCGCCGCCCTGTGGTGTGTTCCGCGCCGACTCGGCCCTGTGAACGGTTGTTGCGACTCACAGCTCCAGCACGAGCATGTCGCTATGAGACGCGTGAGGCCGGTCTAAGCCATCTCCAGTCGTCGTCTTCGACGGCCTCACGCTCTCGTTCCCGATCGATCATCTGCTCGAAACGCGCGACAGCCTCGCAGCCAGCAGCCACGAGTCGGTCATCGCGATCATCGCACCATGTGGCGTACTGCTCCTTCGCATTTTGAAGATGTGGAATGCGGGAGCCACTCCAAGACATCGGCTCACGAGCGGTAATAAGGTAACCGACGAGGCGGGGATGGATCGCATTGGCAAGAAGCTCCCGCGCTCTATCGGTGAATTGCTCCCAGGTTAGTGGGTTCTCCAGCAGCTTTGCAACGCGGTATGAGTCGCCCTCGCCATCACGTCTGAGCCAATCGATCATACGCTCGGTAACGAGCGTGGAGCCATGATCTATCGAGGCGATTACGTTTGCAAGGTCAGCGAACCCGAAGACGTTTGTAGGGACACTGCCATACCGGTCCAAGATTGCCCGGAGGTCTGACTCGTCTGATACCTGCGCAAAGTAAGCGATGATCTCGGGGGGTATAGGCTCGACGCGCATGTATTCCTCGACGGCGTGTCCCGCCAATTCCACGTCGAAGCGCTCGAGCCATTTGAGACGCGCGTCGATCCATTCGAGAGCAATCCGTGGCTTGTAAGCGGCGAGCTGCGCAAAGATGCTGGCAAGCTCGTAAGCATTGTGGAGCTGCTTCTCCGCGGCCGTCGCGAGCACGATTTCGCTTACTCGCTCGATCTGATTCGGCGTGAGCAACACCTTGGCCTCGCTACTATCGGCAGCTCGGTCAAGCAGTGACAAGACGAGGTGCACGCCGCTAGTATCGTCACTTCGGGCGGCTCGCAGGGCCGTATCAATTCGCCACTCCTCAAGATCAGGGGCGTACCGGATGCTTCCAAGTACCGCATCCCGGACGGTCATCTCTGCATCTTCCGCTAGGTGTTCTAGGAGTGGTCGCTCACCCGGAATGCCTGGGATCGCCATCGCAGCCAACGCACGGATTTCGGGAGACGCATGGGCAGCCCATTCTCCTGCGAGCCGATGTCCGTCTTGGGCGGATCGGAACACGACCGCCAAGGCAGGAATCGCGGTGCTCAACAGTGACGAATTGGTGTCGATCAGATGCTGGAGCCATCCCGCAGTTTGGGTGGGATCTGCAAGTGCGGCCCGCTCCAGAGCCATACCGATCACGGGCGATGATGTCGTGCGTCCCATCGCGGCTCGGCCCTGATCTCTCCACGTCGCCCAGACATCGAGTCGAGCCGTAGCGCTGTCGGCGTCACGCAGCAGCCGAAGGGCTGTATCGGCATCCGCAATCCGGCGCTGTTCTGATTCTTCCCAGCTCTCGCCTCGGCGTCGAAGTGTCCGGGGATGAGCCACCAGAATGTACTCGGACAACGTGGCGTCAGGAACGGCCTGGAGCAAGTCGCCGACCTCGGCACGCACGGGAAGCGAGAGCTCCGTCAGGCGTTCTGCTAGCTCTCGTTCTATGCTGCGCAACGCTTTGACCGCCAACTCGCGTGTGTCGTCTGAGGGCTTAACGTTGAACGGGCCAGGAAAGCCTTTCTCAGTTCGCTGGAGCCCTGCGAGACATTCGAGCTGCTTGAGTTGCAGATCGACAGGGATTAGCCAAAAGGTAGCGCAGAACAACTCGCCGCCAGCCGTCAACGCGGCATCAGTGTGGGAGCTTCCAGGTAGCGCATAGCTACGCATGACAATAGATTTCGGATTATCGGCAGGGGTGAAGTGACTCTCAAACGTGACGGTGAGTAGCGTGCGGGACGCTATGGCGATTGCCTGCGGGACGCCTGGCTCGCTACCGTGTTCTGTCCAGTAGTCGATTGTGAGCTGGGCCAGCGTCCGTTGAACACCCGCGAGGAGGGCGCCATCTCGCTCACTCGTGTTGAGGGGCACGCGCTGATAGACAGATGCGAGAGCCTTGATCGCAGCAGCTGTTGTTTTCTCGTCTATCGGTGCGGCATATGTAGCTGCCGCGACGGCGAGTTGCCGCGGCCAGCCGATGTCGATCGCGCCTACTCGTTCCATCGCTTCACACGCTGCCGTCAACGCGTGATCGCGCTGCTTCCCGGAGGGCGGCAGTCGCTTTAGCCCAATATCGACAAGGTCGGTGGCGAGGCGGGGAGCACCGTGCGCGATTTCGCGCGCCATGACGAGCACGGTGCCGATCGTTTCGTCCGTGGCGGACTGGGCATATGTGAGCAAGTCCGCGCGAGGTACGTTCAATGCCGGGCTGTCGTCGACGTCTGACCCGCCGGGAAGACGGCCGAGTGCCCTCACAAGTTGCATGATGTACTTAGGCGATGCAGCGCGCCATACCTCGCTGTAGGTAATGGTGGGCTGCCATCTAGACGAGAAGAACGCCGCCCATAGCACATGCTCTGCCAGGAGATCGGGCGTCACGGAATAGCTGCCGTTAGAGTCAGCTAGGAGACCTGCGTCGGCGAGGTCAGCCAAGACACGGAGCAGCCCACGCCGGCCTAGCTCAGTGAGTTGGGCCATGCGGTCAAGCAGCTCCTCGTCGTCACGTCCAACTCGTTCCAGTGCGGCCACAAGCGCGAGCACCTCACGTATCACCCGTCTGTCGGGGTCGCCGGCCACGCTTGTGATCGAGGCGAGCAAAGATGCGACGTAACCTTGAAGCAGATCATTCTGGCTCATTGCTTCTACAGGGGTGCCGCCCTTGGATAGCTCAGCGGCGAGAATGGCAATCTGGGGATTGCCCTCGGACAGCCGCACGATCGCTTCGATCGCGCCATCGTAGGTCAGCCCCAAAGGAGCGGCGCGCAATAGCTCAGCGATCGCTTGCGGGCTGAGTGGACCAAGGCTCATCGTCGCTCGTGTCGTCAACGCGCCGACACGCGAATCCGCAATAGAGTTAATGAGTTGATCGTCGAATCCCGGGCGGGTGACGAGAATCACCTGTAGTGAGCCTTGGCGTCGATCAAGCAAGCCGATGAGGGTGCTGAGTGTCCTCGCGGCGATGAGCGTTGTCGATAACCGCGACGAGATCGTCACTGCCGGCGATCTCGTTTATTGAGCGTGAGTCGACCTCCGCGTGTTGGTCGATAAAGACCCATCTACCGGAGCGTCGATGGGCGAGCTCAATTGCCAGCCGGGTCTTGCCCACCCCACCTGGTCCACTAAGCATGACCAGAGGATTGGCGTCGAGCGCTGCAGTGACTGCCTGAATATCGCGCTCGCGGCCAATGAAGTCCGGCCAGACGCGCCCCCGGCGCGCTACATGGTTCACGTACTCAGTCGCTGCCAAGAACGCTGGTGGCTGCGGCGGCGCCAAGCCCAGCAGCCGCTCGCGCTGATGAAGGTGCTCCGGACGCAATAGACGGCTCGTTAGCCACGTCTGATCAAAGATCCGCAGTTGCCAACCACGCTGTGCGGCGTCCGTCACGAGGGTGTCGCGAGACTTAGGTGTGGTACGGCGGTTCGTTACGGCCCATACCTCGACGGGAGACCACCCCTGCTTCGTGAGCCGGTCGAACTCCCGCCGGATCTTCTGCGACCACTTTGCCTCGAGTGACACCATGACGAGCACCTCATCGCCTCCTGGGCCACGAACGCCCCCACCGGCGTCCCTGGCCCGGTCTCCCGACCCTCCCAGGTGCCGCAGGCTGGGATCGAGGTCTTGCAAGAGCTCGACGCTTGCCAGCTCGAACGCTTGGTGGTCCGTTAGACCCTCAAGGGCACGAGCGGTCGAGGCAATGTGCTCCGTGATTGGCCCGCCCCGCTCTAGCCGGTCACGGATCTGATAGATCGCCTGCTCCGTCATCCCCAGTCGCTTGGCGACTTCGGCGACCGGAACTCCAGTTTCTAGCGTGCTGGCAATGAGATGATCGCGCGAGGCCAGCGCAGCCTCTCCACTCTGCAAGCGGCGGTTGGCCGCTTCAGCTAAGCCCAGCTCAAGATCCACGGGTATTTCGTCGGAGGTTCCCTTAGCCATGACCCCAGTCTACCCGGGATGTGGGGAACTTCAAGGCAATTTGCCAACGATGGTTGAAAAAGCGCCCATGCGGTATGCTGTGGTGATGGCCGCGCAGGCAGTGAAGCGAAGCGGGCAGCACGTGGCTCCCCACGGGGGCGTCCATCGTCCGCATCCGAAGCGTGGTCTCGGAGATGCCTTCTCCGATGCAATCGCGGAGGGGATGACTCGATATGTCCCCGGAGGGGTGGGCATTCTCGCCATCGGCATCCCGACATGTGCTTTGGCCTCCTTTGCCCACTTCGTCCTCGGGCTCTCGCCTCCGGTGACCGGCGCTGCGGGTGGCGCGGGCACGATCGCCTATGCGGTCAGGCAGATCTGCCATTCGATCTGACGGTAGGCTCGACGGTCGTGGAGGACACACCTAGCTCGAACCTGCCCCATACGGGGGATACAGGCTTGCCGGATGCGGGCTATGCCGAGGTGTTCGCGGACATCAAGACGCGGGTTGACGCGGCCCGTGTGCGTGCGCTGCGTACGGCTAACGCGGAGTTGATGGGCGTCTACTGGCACATCGGCCGGCACATCGCCGAGCAGCAGGACGCCGCACCGGTCAAGCGTGGCCACACCGCCCCTAAGGTCATTGAGCGCCTCTCCGCCGACCTTCGCGCCGCTTACCCGGACGCAACCGGATTCTCGCCGCGGAACCTGCGTTACATGCGCGATTTCTCGCGTGCCTGGACCGAGGAGTCAATCTGGCAACACGGCGTTGCCACATTGCCGTGGGGCCACATCGTCGCGCTGCTGGGCGTCCGTGACCCTGCGGCTCGGGCCTGGTACGTAGAGCGCGCCGGCGAATGGACGCGGCCCGTGCTCCAGCACCACATCGCCAACGACCTGCACCTATCCCAAGGCGCGGCGCCCAGCAACTTCGAGCGCGCTTTGCCCCCAGGTGACGCCGAGGCCGCGCAGGCACTGACCCGCGACCCACTGATCGTGGACTTCATCCGGGGCACCCCGGGCCGTGAGCGCGATCTCGAGCTCGCCCTGCTCGCTGACATCGAGCGCTTTATGACCGCCCTCGGCAAAGGCTTCTCCTTCTACGGCCGTCAGCTCGCGCTCACGGTCGGCGACCGCGACTTCGCCACCGACCTGCTCTTCTACCACCACCCCCAGCGACGGTTCGTGGTGATCGAGTTGAAGATCGGCGAGTTCGATCCCGAGCACGCGGGCAAGCTCAACTTCTACGTCAACGCCGTCGACGAGCAGCTCGCCGCCCCCGACGACACGCCCACCATCGGGATCCTTCTGTGTGCCACCCGCGACGAGGCCGTCACCGAGATGACTCTGCGCGGTATCGCAAGCCCAATCGCGGTCGCGCGATGGAAGACCGGCTCGGAGATGACCATTACAGACGAGCCCACGGTCTCACCGGGAATGCAAGCCGAGCTACGGGAGATGCGCGAGGTCGAGGCTGAGCTCACCGCCTTCGCCACCCGCCAGCTCGCCGCTATCGAAGAGACCGCCCCCGACCCCGCCCAAGACGTCACCGACGATCCCGCGGACCCGTCTGGCGCAGAGTAAGCGACCAGCGGGGAGTACCCTCGGGACCATATGGACGAGCCCGAGAGCTTGGAGGACTTGCTGAGGCCAGACGAGCTGACGCTTCGCTTCACGCCGCTTGGGCTTTCGACCGGCGGGTTGGCGCGGGGCCAGCATTGGTAGCGCTCGCGGTGCCCGCCCTGCGAGCGCGGGTGCGGCGCTGAGGTGATCTGAGATAGTCCGTGACCCTAATGCAAGAGCCTGCACAGCACCCAATCGAAATATACGGCGAACATGGTCAATTCGTCTACCACTACACGACGAGGGCGGCCGCGTTCGAGCACATCCTTCCGAGCGGGCAATTGCGGATGAGTTCGCTGCGGCGATTGCGCGATCCGGTCGAGAACAAGGATTGGGTTCAAGGACTGTTTACCTCGGCGGCTTGGTCTCAGGAGGACGTCGACCGGTTTCGCGCTGCAACGGATCGGGTTCTCGACGACACCGAGATTGTGAGTTTTACGCTGGATGCACCTGACGCTGGCGGGTCGCCGGAGTATTCACGGGGCTGGGCGCGACCTCGCATGTGGGAGCAGTATGCGGAGAACCATCTGGGAGCTTGCCTGATGTTCGACCGCAAGACATTGGACGACTGGCTCCTAGCCGGTCTTCCGGAGCGCAAAATCACGGTTGCGGATGAAGTCGTATACAGCAATTCGTCCCGGCCGGGTCATGAGGGGGCGCGCACGCTTGACGCCAGGCGTCTGATTGAAGCTGGCAATGAAAAAGATCTCGAACTTGGGCTGAAAAAACATATCGAGTGGCACGCTAAAGAGCTCTTTTTTCGCAAGCTCGAGGATTGGAGTACCGAGCGCGAGTACCGCTACGTAGTGTTCGGTAAGACCAGAAGCGAAACGCAGGTCCTGTACGGCAACGCACTGCACGCTGTGATCATCGGTGAGAGATTCCCGAAGTGGCAGATCTCAGGAGCCGCAGAGGTTTGCTCCAAAACCGGTGCCAAATTGCTGCAGATACAATGGGGCGCATTCCCTCCCCGAGTATTCGACCCAATCGCAAGCGAGGCGTGAGGTGCCGAGCGGGTGGCTTGGATGCTCACCCGAGAGTTCCGTCCCAAGCGCGGCGTAGCCTTTTCGTCGTGACTACAAATCTGTATTGGCGGGGCTTGCCGTACCGACGACAAGTGTGCCAATTGCCCGGCGTTGCCGGCATTGGTGCTTCGAGTGCGGGCTTCTGGCTCGTGCGTACCATCGTGCAGGCCGCCGTTACCCTCGTGCGCGTGATATGTAAGGCGTTGCATGGGCTGTTCGGGTTTGTTGCCGGCATCGCTGGAAGGCTCAGCAATCTTCGTCTCACACGGCGGAGAAGCATTCCCCTCCCTGATCTTGGTGCTTCAGGGATACGGTGTGACGATCGACCTAACAGGAGCAACCTTCATCTCAAAGTCAGGAATCACCAGTAGCACCTTCAAGACCCGTCCCAGATCAGCCATTCAGCTCGTTTGAATTGACCTTGCCAACAGGTAAGTTTTCAGCATTGGCAGCAATAACAAACGTCTGTAAGCCGGTGAAGACGGAGACGGTCAAGAAGAAGCTCAAGGTCAAGGTTCACGGCAGGACGAAGACGGTCACCAAAAAGGTAAGCAAGACCGTAGCCGCCCCATTGTTGATGCCAACCGAAATGGTCGCCCAAAACGGCGCGGTCCTAAAGCAATCAACCAAGATCACAGTGACCGGGTGTAAGGCCACCAAGCCGGTCAAGAAGAAGAAGAAGGCAGAGAAGGCGAAGCGCAAGAGCAAGCGCAAGAAGTAGCCGACCAAGCTCGGTCGAATCTGCGCCGCTGGAACACGAGATCGAGCGAACCGTCCCAAGGGCGGCGTAACGTCCTTGGCATGAGTTCGACGACAGATTCATCGAGGCTTGACCCGACTGGCATAGGCTGGCTGGCTTGGGCTGAGCAGTGTCCCGGTAGCCAGGCGAGGATGCCTGCGGGGCTCGCGCCAGGCTGGGCTCGTCCGCACTGGAGAGACTGTAGGCGCAGCACCTCAGCTTGCCGTCCTGCCCCTCTCCTATCATCAATCCATGTCTTTCTGGAGCCATCCATCCCAATGAGTGCCCCCGACCCTTACAGGGACTTCACTGATCGGCTCAAGCTACTCATTGGGAAGCATCCCGATCTGATTACGATGACCCTGGGCAACATCTTTACGATGCGTCTGATTGGTAACAAGACGCACGGGGATCTCGCCGAGATCGGGATCTCGGAGTTCATCAACCAGTACATGTACGACTTTCGATCCGTCCACGTGGGCAAGGGCCTGTACCGCGCCAAGTCACACGAGGAGGACATCACAGTCATCAACGAGCTTACACAGGACGAGTTTCCCATAAGCCTGAAGGCGTATGGCGTCGGGCCGCTGCAACTGTCGACCGACAAAACCGCAGGCATGTTTCAGCGACTCTCTCGGGAGTCTCAGAAGTCCGGCCAGATAACACGCACCGCCACTATCCGTCGCATATTCGCTGACCCGGCCTTTGCCGGGTTTCGCAATATAAACGTTCTTCCGCTGATTTATGATGAGAAGAGCAAAAGGTGCAACATCCTCGTATTCGATTCTTCGCGAGCAGAAGCGGCCACAACTCGGATCTCCAAAACGAGTGAGGGGAGGGGCCGCAAGCATCCTGTATTTCGATTCTACGATGCGGAGGAGAACTACATCTGTGAGGTCCGATATGGCGATGCGAGGGCAAACGCCCTTCAGCGGGGACTATGGACTCATACAAAAAACGCGCTCACGTACTTCGACAGCATCACCAACGGCTGGATCGACTTCTCCCACAACCCGATGCTGGTACAGCTCTTCTCTCATGGGCTCGTCTCGTCCGCGCTCGGTCACGAGGCCGCCCTTGGCCTCCTTCGGCAAGACATCGGTCGGCTCAAGCTTCAATCTGGAATCGAAAGTCCATGACGCAGCTCACTTTGTTGGCTGGTGCTGATGCACCCCCCGACACACACACCCAGGGCATCAAGTACATCGGCTCGAAGCTGAAGTTGATTCCCCACATTCTCAAGCTGGCGCGAAAGGTCGATGCGATGACGGTCCTCGACGGCTTTGCGGGCACGACCCGGGTGTCTCAGGCGTTGGCGCGCAATGGCTACAGCGTTGTCTGTAACGACATCGCGGCTTGGTCGGAGGTGTTTGGGACTGCGTACCTGCAAAGCTCGGGATGTCGTGACGACTATCAGCCCTTGATCGATCACCTCAACGCCGTGGAGCCGATCGACGGTTGGTTTACAGAGCATTACGGTGGCGAGCCAAATTCAGGATGCAGCGTGCAAGGCAACGGACTCAAGCGCCCGTGGCAAGTTCACAACACTCGGAAGTTGGACGCCGTTCGCGAAGAGATCAATGCTCTAAAGCTCGATCCTGTCGAGGAAGCCGTGGCACTGACGAGTCTCGTGCTTGCCCTTGATCGGGTTGATAGTACGCTAGGCCATTTTGCCTCGTACCTGCGAGACTGGTCGCCGCGTTCGTACGGCACACTTCGACTGAGTGTGCCTGAGATCGTTGAGGCCGAGGGTTCGCACTCGGTGTTTCGATCCGACATATTCGAGACCCTGGGGGATGTAGCTGTCGATCTCGCTTACTTCGATCCTCCCTACGGCTCGAATAACGAGAAGATGCCGCCTTCACGGGTGCGCTACGCGTCGTACTACCATCTGTGGACCACCGTATGTCTCGCGGATAGACCCAGCTTGTTTGGCAAGGCGCTTCGACGTACTGACACGTCAGATCGGGTTGCCGCGTCGGTGTTTGAGGATTTTCGCAAGGATGCCGATGGCCAGTTCAAGGCGCTGACTGCGATTGATAAGCTCGTCAGAGATACCCAAGCACGTTGGGTAATCCTTTCCTACAGCTCTGGCGGTAGGGCGACGGCGGCCGAGCTCAATGATGTGATCCGCAGAAACGGGAAGTTGCTCGAGGTCATAGAGATTGATCTGAAGCGCAACGTGATGGGCTCAATGTGTTGGACAAATGAATGGCTGCGCGACGCAGAAGCACCGAATCGCGAGTTCCTATTCCTTCTCGAAAAGGAGTGACACTTCGTAGAAAGCTTGGAGAGCTGACGCTTGGCGTAACGCGATCGCCCACCACGACATCGAGAGCCGCCGCGCCGATCTTCATCCTCGTCAGGTCACTTTTTCCGCCTGCGGTTCCTGGCGCGGCGCGCTGAACGGGCTGGCTCGATCCTTCGACCGTGCCCTCGCCGACCATCTGCAAACGCTTGTGGGCTCCCGACCCTGAATGATATCGTCAGGTGCACCATGCCACAGCTGCCCAGACACCCGTCCCCGACCAGCCCTTTAGTACGTTTGAACTAACTCTGCCAACAGATAAGTTTTCAGCATTGGCAGCAATCACAAACGTCTGCAAGCCAACGAAGACGGAGACGGTAAAGAAGAAGATAAAGGTCAAGGTAACGAAGACCGTCGCCGGCAAGCGAGTAACAAAGACCAAGACGGTAACCAAAAAGGTCACAGAGACAGTAGCCGCCCCCTTGCTGATGCCGACAGAAATAATCGCCCAAAACGGAGCCCAAATCCACGAGAGCACGAAAGTCAGTGTGACGGGTTGCCCCAAACCCCACAAGGTAAAGGCAAAGCACAAAGCGAAGGTCAAGCGGAAGACCCACAAGAAATAGAAAGCAAATCAGGCCGAGCTTGGACTAAATCAGACGGTCTGATTTAGCTTACCGCGCACCGCCACATCCAGCGAGAACTCCCGCACCCCACGGGACGCGAAGTACCTCTCCAGACGTCGCCAATAGCCGCGATACCAGGCCATCGTCGAGGGCTTGTAGCCCAAACGCACAAGCTCAGCGTCCAACCCAGACACCACATCACAAACAACAGCCATGACAGCTCACCTCCGATCACGAACAGCCCGGCACCATGCCGAACCGCGTGACCAAAGTCTCCACCGCGTTATGCGCAGCGCTCAGCCATCAACCCCACCCGCAACAGGAGCTACACACCAACACTGCACATAACCCAGAGCTGCTCATAAGGCGGCTTATGCGCAGCTGCGCATAAGCTACCCTGTGGGGTGCCGGTGATCGTGTCCCGCACGGTGGCACCCTCAGTGAGGATTCCAGCCTTGAGGAACGCCTTCACCAGTCCCAGGACGCGCTTATCTCCGACTCGATAGCGCATCCGGTCCAGAAGACCGGAATGCGAGATTTCATCGAAGCACGCCTCGATATCGCCCTCCAGCACCCACTCATACGAGTTAGAGGCCAGCAGGCGGATCTCAGCGATGGCGTCCTGGGCTCGGCGCTTCGGACGGAAGCCGTAACTGCACGGCTTGAAGTCCGCCTCGAAGATAGGCTCGAGCACCAGCTTCAGCGCGCCCTGGACGACGCGGTCCCGCACAACGGGAATCCCGAGCCGGCGACGCTTGTGCGTACCCGGCTTCGGAATCATCCGCTCCCTGACCGGGAGCGGCTCAAACCGTTGGGCCTTCAACTCGGCCCGCAGGTCTTCGAGGAATGCCGCGACGCCCCGCCCGGCCTCGATGGTGTAGGCGGTTTCTCCGTCCACACCGGCCGTGCGGGCGCCCTTGTTACCCCGCACCCGACGCCATGCCACAAGCAAGAACGCCGGGTCACACACGAGGTTGTACAGGTCATCGAACCGGCGATCAGGATCGTCGGTCGCCCATCGATGCAGCTTGGTCTGGATCTCCGGTACCCTGGCCTCAGCCTCCTTCGGCTCAGACCATGAAGCGCTCGTATTCACAAGCGACCTCCTGGCATTCCAACCCCACTGCTGCGGACTTGCTGGCCCCCTTCGCCCTGTGGACGGCTTTCCCGTCCTCCCTGGTGGGTCGTTAATCCCACGACTACTACGAGGCCTCCGCCCCGCCCACGGGTCATCAGTCGACGACGGACCTGCCCACTGGCGACCTGGATAGCCAACCAGGAGGGCAACCCGAGACGGTTCCCACGTTCACTCATACGACCGGTTGTCGAGGTAGGCGTCCAGCTGTGCCCCGGCAGCCTCGTCATAGCTACGCCGCAGACCTTCACCATGACCTCCGGGCCGGCGACCTTTACCGGCTTCGGAGTCGCACACCACAACCTGACTGGTGAGCGCGCGCTGCAAACCGACCCATGTCCGCCAGGTTTAGGGACGGCACTCTGCTTACGGGGCTTTACCACTGGTTCACTCTCGTTACACCTTCTCGACTCGATTGCCGGACCCAGACCGTCTGGCAGTACCAGCCTGTCCCGTCGTTGTAAGGGCTGCTTCCACCCTCCCCGGCGTCCCCCGGATCAGGCTGCCCCCATCTTCAAGGGCCTGCTGCGACAGGCCCGCGGCGGAGTCCTTTCATCTCCACCCGGTCGTATGGCGCCTCGTGGCGCACGAGGTCTTCGGAATAGCGCAGTTGCCTGGGCAGGTGGAGCTTATGCAGACAGGTCCCGCCGCGGAAGGCGAGCTCCTCTCCAAGCAACTCGTGCTGAGCGATCTCAATGATCAAGCGCGAGAGTACGAGGTCCTGCTCGACCTGAGCCGGCTGGGGCCAGGGCGCCCGGGTCGCCCACTCGTTCAGGTACG
Organism: uncultured Solirubrobacterales bacterium; assembly: GCA_963776185.1. GTDB lineage: Bacteria > Actinomycetota > Thermoleophilia > Solirubrobacterales > Solirubrobacteraceae > Palsa-744. The sequence goes on along the minus strand of CAVZLM010000004.1, from coordinate 418,195 downwards.
CCTGGGGGATCACAGATCCGGCTCGACCGTGATATTCATGCGCACACCCCAAGTACGGTCGGCCCGTCCTCGCCGGGGCCCTGAGGCACTGAGGAGGGCGGGCTCGCCCAGGTCAAGCCTTGCGGCCAGACGCAGCGGACCGAGATCCTGACAGGAGCCGTAGTTCTCAACCATCCATCCGGTGCGGCGTGCGAGCGCGCGTCCGTGGCGTGCCGCAAGGGTGGCCAGCGCCGAACCATTGAGTTCGCCAATCTCGGTCAGGATTGTCGCGACGTTGTTGATGCCTCCGCTCGCGCGTGGCTCGCGCATCAGGTCGACAATGGTGGCCTCTCGCGACGAGACGCGCATGTAGCCGGTGTGCACGACGACCTTCTCGATCGGCGTATCCGCGGTGTGCTCGTTGACGTAGAAGCGCAGGCGCACTCGCTCGATCGCCCTGTCGAGCACACGCCCATCACTCATTACTTGGAAGACCTGCGGAGCCTGGTGGGATGCTCCGTAGTGGGCGGCAGCCGATAGCAGCGCGACGTAGTAGCGGCGACCGAGATGCTCCATCAGCGCATCGACGAACCAGTCCGCGGGCGTCACACCCCAAGAGCGGTACTCCGGCGGGATCACGACATACAGCCCTCGCGTCGCAGAGAAGACTCGCCGCTGCTTACGCAGACGCTGCAAGCCGCTGGCGATCGCGGCATCGCTCAGGCCCGTCAGCGACCGGATCTCCTCCAGGGAGGCGCTGTAGCGCCCTTGAGAAATCAGCAGATCCGGTAGGTCTCGAAGCGAGATATTAGCCCTGGCTGACATATGCATGATTTTAGCGTATTTCAATGACTAGATGCAGCTACATACATGCTCTCTGGACTTGTATTGCATGAAAGCATTGGAAAACACAGTATTGGTGCAGACATCGACTTAGTCTGATTGATCGATCCGCTGTGTCCCGGGTCAATCGGGTTTGACTTCAAAGGCCTGGTCGACTGTGTCGGCCTCGTGCTCGGATGGGCTGTAGTGAGCGTAGACCTGGGTCGTCTTCGAGTCCGCATGGCCCATCCAGTGCTGGATAGTTCTCAGCGGCACTCCTGCTGCCGCCATGCGTGTACCGAAGGTGTGGCGCTTATGCGGAATTCCGCATAACCGCCATACGTTCGGTACGCGGCTGGCCGCGTCGGGACAGCCGATGCGGATGATCCAGGAGTTTCTCGGGCACGCCGACAGCAAGACCACCCAGATCTACACCCACTACGCTCCCTCAGAGCACGAGGTGAAGATCGTCAACGAAGCGTTCGCGCCGAAGGCTGAGACAGAGCGTTTAGAGAAGGAGCAGGTACCGGCGTCCGAAGAGGAACAGGATGGTCGTGCTGATGGGTGACCGGTCGAGTCCTCCAGATCTAGAGGACGTGGAGAGCTCGGGTCGGTACTACGGCACATCGCGGATAGGTTGCGCAAGATGAGCTCCCGCGCAGTCGCATAGTCCGGAGCGTCGGGCGCGACGGCGCTCACGACATCGTCGTATTCCGGGCCAACGGCCGCGATGTTGTTTTCGATGCGACCTTGCCTGTCACCAGGCTTGACCAGCTCGAACTTCTTGGTAGCGAGCTCGCGAACCTGTTGCTTGTCGATCTCGTTGTCGCGAAGGATCATCGCGAGATCCGAGAGGTCAGTTGGGCGCTGGCGCTGCGCGAGCGCGCGGAGCTTCTCTGCGGCTATCTCGTCGAGTTGCATGACGGGGATCTCGAATGGCTCGTAATAAGGGTGGCCGACGGCAACCAGGTGGGGCTCCTTGACAAGAGCCTCGCGATAGCTGACCTCGACCGATACGAAGCCGCTTCCCAACGGCCCGGCGTAGCTGATGTGGTCGAAGTCGAGGCTGCGGCCTGAGTCGGTTGCCGGCTCCCCGGCGTTGAGGCTGAGCAGGTTTCGCATTCCCGATTCGCGGATCGTGATGGCTACTTGCTCGGAGTCGAGCTTGCTCTTGGGCGGGTTGACCTTTGTAGTGTCGATGTCTTTGGAGAAGCGGTCATGGCCGTAGACGTGACGTAGGACGTATCCACCCTTGAAGCAGAGGGCGTCTCCGTACTCGGCGACCAGGCCGGCGGCGATCACTGTCAAGGCGAAGTCTCGTTCGATCAGGCTCGCGTCGCGGCCTTCGGCATCGATGAGGTCTTGCAACTCGTACTCGTTGCGGATGCGCAGCACGGGACCGGTGTTAGCCATCGGCGCTCTGCCTGGGTCGAATGATCAGTTCGAGATCGACGTTTACCTGCACGTTCCATGTGGAGTCGACGGGGCCGGTGGGCCCCAGGCCGGTGCGCAGCGGTGTGGCCGCTTTGCTGTGTCCGCGCAATGGCAGGAAAGGGCGGGCGGCGTCGTCGCCGGCCAAGCGTGCGGTGAGGAAGCCGAGTCGTCGCGCCAGGGCGTGGCTGTCGTGTTCTGAGATCTCGGTGGCGAGCCGGTCGGCGCAGGAGGGGTCACGGACGAGCAGGATGTCGAGAGCTTCAACGACTTGGCTGAGCGAGACGCCCCACTTGGGATGCGCGAGGCTGTCGGCGATCGCGCGCTCAGGTGTGGCGATCAGAGCACGGGTCTTCCGAGTGCGCGTCGAGTCTCCGCGGAGTGGTCTGTCGGTCCGCGAGTAGCGCACTTCGTCTCCGCGCCAAGACCAGGAGCGCAGCTGCGTCGGCACGAGCACATGGACGCGGCGAAAGTGCTGATCGCTGAGCTCATGAAACTGCAGCGCTCTACCGGCTGTCATCAGATACGGCCTGGGTGTGAGCGCGGCGATGAGATCCAACAAGTTGCTCTTCACACCCCCTGCGGCGTCAACGAGGACGTAGGCGCCCCTGCGAACGGGCCGAAGATGGCCTTCGCGCTCTAGGGCGGCGATCAAGCTGTGGCTCTCTGCCTTCGATCCCGTCAGCGCGCCAAGAGCGGGTAGATCCTGATCGAGGATGACGATCCCGGGCCGGTGAGCTAGCGAGCTCGCACGGGTGAGGCGAGTGTACGCTTCGCGGACAGGGGAAGCCTGGAGTTGTGAAGAAGCCATCGGAATATCGTAACACTGGTTGGGAGATGAACGGCCGCGCAGCCGTTTGGGGACCCAAGCCTCGGCTAAGGGCAGCTAGGCAATGGTGATACTCCATCCCAAGTTCTGTGACGATAAATAGGCTAGCGGATATGTTCGTAACAGAGATTGGGATGGATTTTAGCTGCTCAGGGCGGTCGCCCCGATCACTCGTGCGCCCTCCAGCATCGCCGCGAGCGGGCGTGCAAGCTCGGACAGCGTCCGCTCACGAGCGCTCGGCGGAGAGATCTCGAGGCCCTCTTCGATGGAGTCCTTCGTCCAGCCCCAGGACGCTCGTAGCAGCAGCGTCGCCGTCGTCGTCCCGGTCTCTCCGGTCTCCCGAAGCGCGAGGCAGAGCTTCGGCAGCGAGGCCGTCCACTCCTTGGGGCCCTCGCCGTTGAGGTAGTAGTGGAACCGCCGCTTCTCCGACCATGCGGTCACGAGTTCCTGCGCCCAGCGCTCGCCGTAGGCGCCGACCAGCGCGCTCAGCGCCTTGGCGTCGCTTCTGGTGAGCGTCTCCAGCCGAAACGGTCGCAGCAGCATCGCCGCCAGAGCAGGATCGTCGAGCAGCCGCGCGGCGCGGCGCGCCTTCACGAAGAGCGCCCTCGCATCCACACGCGCGGCTGCCGCTTGCCAGAACGGAGCGAGCGTCGCGGCCGCCTCACGAGCGCCCGTCAGATCGCCCGTCCCCGCGCGGGCGCTCAGCTCCTGCAGCGCCGAAGACGGAGATGCCTGCCCCCGCACGGCGAACGCGCGGCTTGCAGGCCACAGTACTATCGCGCCGCGGCGGTACCAGCGGTCGAGGGTGTTGCCATAGTTGCCCATATACCCCTCGTACTCCGAGGCATAGGGCTCCAGGTCGCCTGAGGGTGTGCTGGCGCAGACCGCGTCGTCGCCAACGGGGAGATCCACCCTCTCCAGGCGACCCCTGCGGGAGCCGGTCCAGCTCTCCAGCGTGACCGCAGACTCGATCAGTTCCTCGAGCTCGTAGTCGCCGTCCCTGTCCCCATCGGAGGAGTCGAACTCGTCTTCGTCGTCGTCCCCGTCGTCCCATCCCCTGTAGCTGGAGCGCCGGCCCCAGGGCTCCCGCGCGTCCTCCTCGTAAGCGCTCCAGGTCTCCTTCACGTTCGTCAGCGCAAGCGCGAGCTCGCAGCCGGCGCGCTCCGCCGCCGCACGGAGCGCAGGCACACGCTGCGCGTCGACGCCCTTCAGGCGCGAGAAGCTCAGACCGCGTGGCGTGTACTCGTGGTCGAGCAGGTACACGAGACGGTCCGGGCCGCCAGAGGAGGCGAAGTGCTCCTCCAGGCAGCTGGCGAGGTTCTCGACGAGCTCGGCGTCCGGGTCGACGGTCGATCCGGCTGGCGCCTCGCGGAGCAGCAGGTTGTAGGTGAGCACGACCCGGTACCCGGAAGCAACCGGCCTGACCTGGTGACGGCAATCGCTGTAGAAGGCGACGAACGACAGAGTCTTCTTCGATCCCCGATACGTCGCGGTCTGGCCGCCGTGGCGAACCTCCAGCGCGCCGCCCTTGAAGGTCGAGGGCAGGCCGATCACGAGAGAGGCGATCATCGCGTCCTCCTTCTCGGAGTCCTGGTGCTCGAGGAAGAACTGTCCGGGTCCATACACCAGCATCGAGTGCAGCTCCGCCCGCAGCGTGCGCCCGGCGGGAAGACCCAGCTCGCGGCCCAACCGCTCGAGGACGGGCTGGAGCGTCTCGTTCCAGCCGCGCCTGTCGATCTTGATGCGGCTCTTTGGGATCTCCCACGTGTCCCGCACGTCGCGGTCCAGCAGGGTCTGTTCTCCCCGCCCATATAGAGCTGGTCGGCCCAGCACGCACAGCTGCCTCGCCTGCGCCTGCGACACGGGAAGCTTGATCGGGCCCACGCCTCGCACCTCAAGGTGCAGATCACGAGTCGGCGCGGTCAGCGCCGCGCTGAACACCTCCGCCCCTATCCTCTCGGCCAGAAGAACGGCGAGGCGGTCGCGGGCCGAGCGGCTCATGAGTCGTGAGTCTATGGGTGTGGGTCGCGGTCGAGCGTGGCCCATCGCCGAGCGCCTCCGGGGCGGCAGTATCGGTAGGCACACATCGGATATGGCCTCGCGCCGCGGCGGCTACGGCGTCCGGTGCAGCCGCTCGATCATCGCACCCGGTTCAACCGCGCTACCGCCGCCGAGCGTCGGTATCTGGCGGCGATCGCAGAACTCGGCGACGGTCCTCAACAGACCGCAGAGGTCTCAGCACGTCTCGGCACCGACCAGCGCCGCACAGCCCTGGTCCGCCAGAACCTCATCGACGCCAAGGGACTCATCTACAGCCCACAACGCGGCTACGTCGACTTCACCGCACCACTATTTGGCGACTACATCAGACGGCAGCACCCGCTCGAGTCGCTGTAGTAGAGCGCCGCCGCGGCACGCCGCGCTGGGGCCAGCATTTTCCGCCGGGGTACGTATTGTGGCGGGTATGAGCCACCGCTCTGAGCTGCCGCCCGAGCATCTGGTCGCCGAGCTCGTCGGCTTGCTCGATGACGGCTGCGAGATCGACGGCCCCGCCGACGTTGAGCTGCTCGCGGGCACGCTGCTGCTGCCGCTCTCGATCCCGGAGGTCCCGGAGGCGGCGCGCCGTGTCGTCGTCGACGCGATCACGGCGCGCGCCGATCCGATTGCCGCTGCCACGCTCGCCGCGCTTGCCGTGCTTGCGCCCGCGCCGCTGGCTGCCTATGCACGCGAGGCCGCCGCGCTGCTTGCGGGCCGCGGGGTCACGCACCCGGCGCTCGAGCAGATCGGCACGCTGTCGGTGGACTCGGCCGCCGCGGGCGTCGACAAGGGCACGGAGATGATCGTCGCCGTGCTCGCGCGATCCGGCAGCCGCGACCGGCAGGTGCTCGTGCTCGGCATCCACATGGCGACCGGTGCCCTGGTCGAGTGCATGCTTACGCCGCCGCTCCCGCGACGCGAGGCCGAGCGGCTGCTGCGCAAGCCGACGAAGGACGCGAGCGCCCCGCCGCTGGCTGCGGACGAGCTGGCCGCGCGCGTGACCGCTGCCGCCGCTTGCGCTCGCGATCTCAGTATCGCGCTCGGCTCAGACGCCGCGCCGGTTCTGCCGATCGTCGCCCGCGCCCTCACCGGCGCCGGCGACGCCATCGCCTGGCCCGAGACGCTCGATCCGTGGGAGGAGGAAGAGGACGACGACGAGCTGCCGATCCTCGACGGCGAGCTTCACCCCGCGGCTCGCCGCGCGCCTGACGACACCACCGGCCGGCGCCGCGCCAAGCGCAAGGCGCAACGCTCGGCGCGCAAGCAGAGTCGCCGTCGCTGAGCTGGCTCACATAGCTACGCGGCGCGCGCCCCGCGGCGCCATGAGCGCCGCGATGAGCGCTGCAGCGCCGGCATCAGCATCCTCGTGACCTCAAGGGCCGCCGATATGATCGCTACGCCGAGCACGCCATCGGCGTACGGGTCGAGTCCAAGCAGCGCGATACGCTCATCCAGCAGGTCGATCAGCTCATGCCCACCACGACGGTCCAGCATCGCCATCGGTCCCCACAACGACGCCGACGGTGGCCCCAGCATCAGATGACCGACGAACATGTCGTTAGTCTGAACGTAGGAGGAGACCTCGTGGCTGACCACGCGCACCCGCGCACTGCCGCGCGTCACGTCCTCGATCTCGATCGCCTGGCCCGGCTTAGTGCTGCGCACCCGCAGCAGCGCCAGGCGCGCGGACGCGATCCGAGAAGCGATCGCGCGCTCGGAATCGGCGAGCCCCGCCAGCCGCGCGTAGCGCTGCGCCGGCGTGCCGCCACCGGGAAGCTCGCGGTCGTTGAGCTGCCACGATGCCACCAGCTGCGTGTCGGTATCGCCGAAGACCAGGCCGCGCCTATCACCGACCAGCTCGCCGAGCGCCGCGTCCATCTCGTCGCGGTGGTTCGCGTATGCCCACTCCTGGATCCGGTCGCCGACCGCCATATCGCCGCGCGAGAGTGCACGCGGATCGATCTCGGCCCGCTCGGCGCCGCAGCAGCGCTTGTACTTACGCCCGCTCTCGCACGGACACGGCGCGTTGCGGGCGATCCGGCTCACGCGCCCGCCACGAGGTCGGGAATCAGCCCTCGCCGCCGGCACTCGTCCTGCAGCGCGACTGGCAGCATGCGCGCGTCAACGATCAAGCCATCGACCTGGACATACCACGCAGATGGATGGCGCTCGATCATGTCACGGCGGCAGAACTCGAGGTCCAGGCGACCGAGGCCAAGCAGGTCGCGGATCTGCTTAGCCTTATTGGCCATTGTGCTCTTGGGCACGCCGGTCAGGTCGCTGAGCTCATCGCCAGTGAGGTGCAGCGGCTGGGATCGGTCGAACAGGAAGTTCACGCTGCCGACGGTGTAGATCGTCGCCGCCGCCCAGACCCGCAGATCGCCGCGTAGGAGCGGCGAGGGACGCTTACGCGAGAGCTTGGCGACCAGTGCTGCGCACAGCCGCGCGTACTCCGCATCGAGATTCTCGGCACAGAGCTCATCGGTCAATGCGACGATCTCATCGACGTCGGGCCGCAACGCGCGCGGGACGTTGAGGCTGTCGATGCGCGACTGAGCCGAACGATCATCCATTACCCATCACCCAAGCATGATGGCCGCGGCGCAGGACGGAACGCAGGCGCTTGCCGCTTGCGTTCCGTCCTGCGCCGCGCGATGAACTCAGACGCATACCCCCGAGATGAGCTTCCCGACGCTCTCTCGATCGATGAGGACATCGCCGTCTTGCTCACTGATACGACCGACGGCGGGATGCTTCTCGGTCGGCGCTTCTGGTCGCGTCTCGCGGGCAACCTGCTCTCAGCGCAGCCAATGGCGGTAAGCCTCAATCCACTCCGCGCCCTTGGGCGGCGGGGTTGGTAGGGGCAGGTCTAGGAGCGGGATTGACTGTCGGAGCTTCTCGCGCGAGCAGATCGCCACGATCTGGTCCTCGCCGGTCAAGTCCACACGCTTGACAGAGACGTCCACACCCAGCACCTGCGTCTTGAAGGGAACCTCTAGCTCGTCTTCGATAACGGTGAGCAGGCCGGTGATCTGCTCGCTCTCGTTGTAACAGTCGACGGTGACCTCCTCGACCATCGCGTCGAGTTGCGCCTTGCTCATCGAAGCCATCACGCAAGGATATGTTCCGGGTCAGACGGTTGCACTACGGCTGGACGGCGCCGTCCGGCGGGGATTCTAGGCTGCGAAACGTGCTGTGGGACGGAGATTCGAGGCTTGAAGAGCTGGCTGCGATCGAGGACTCCGAGGAGCTCTGTCGACAGCTTCTGGCTTCGCCGAGCGGCTGGGGATCGAGCACCAGCCACGTCGAGGCAGTCGAGCTGCTCGGCAGGGTCCACGGCACCGCCGAGCTGCCCGGCTCGTTCGTGGCGTTGCTGCTGTGTACGTGCCGGCGGTGGGATCGGGTCACGGCCAGGCTGATCGTCGCGATCGAGGACAGCGGCCTACTGAGCGACGCCGATCTCGACGAGCTGGCGGAGTGCTTCTTTGCGCATGAGCACGTGATCTCCTACCCGCTGGCATGGGTCTCACCGCAGTGGCTGGAGGTCGATGTCAGCGACGGAACGAGCCGGACGTACACCGTTGACGAGAACACACTCGCAAAGCATCGTCTCTCCTTCGAGCCGCCGCTGCGGCGCTGGGGGGCGCAGCGCGCACTGCGGGCTGCCCCGGCGAGACTCGACCAGCTTTTGAACAGTGCCGAGACGTTCCAGCCGCGCCACCGCGATGCGTTCATCCATGGGTTGCTCGACGCCGCCGACGTGCTCGAGGAAGCCCAGCGGCGCCGTCTCATCAGGAGTGGCCTACAGACAGCGCGCGCCAGTGTACGATGCACCGCGCTCAACCAGTTGTGCGCGCTCGATGGGTCCGAGACGGCGCGGCGTCGAGCGCACGCGGACACCAACGCCTCGGTGCGCAAATGGCGACCACGGGTATCGGAGAGCCCGACGCCAAGCCTGTTCGGGCCGTAAGCAAGAAAGCAAAGGTCGGGTACTTCGGCCGAAGCTTCAGCCCCTGGGTCGAGGGACGTCGGCGTCTCTTTCTTGTGTGCTTCGTACTGTGCGGATGTGTGGATGGGCTTTCAGCATGCTCGTGCGAGCTTCTCAAGGGTGAGTGGTGGGCGACGGATCTCGCCGGTGTGGAAGCATCCGAGGCTCGAACTGCGTTCCGTCATAGCGCCCAACGACCGCGAGGCCGAAAGATAGAAGCGAAAAAGGACCAGGGACCGATCCGTCTGTCTCGACGTCCGCAGAGATATAGAGGTCGGGGCGCATCGAGGTCTCGGTCATAGAACCATCGTGGTAGGACGTGCGGACGCTCAAGCGCCGCTGACCGGCCCCCGCTTTTCAGTCCACAGAGAGGGGTCATATCAGCCGCTCGCCGGTTAGGCTGGACCGTCAGCGATCTGGCGGCGCCTGCGAGACCAGCGCTCCCAACGGCACCGCTGCCGTCCCCAGGGCATCCAGGGCGCAGACCGTCGCGAGCAGCTCTGCTGCCCGCGCGACGTGGCCGGACAGATCCTCATCGCCTGCTAGCAGTGCCGGCCAGACGAAGTCGCTTAGCTCGACGGGCAGTTGGCCCACCGACACGCCGGCGATCTGCGCGAGCGCTGGGCGGAAGGATCGCGCGGATCTCACAGGCACTTGGGCCGCGGCCTCGCGCGCTGTCTTCCACACGTCCCAGCCGTCGTCGCCAAGCCTGAGCGCTTCCGCCACGATGATGAGCCGGTACGCGCGTGCTCGCCATCCCCAGGATCGAAGGTGCACCGCGCGCCGCAGGCCCGACTGCTGTGCGGCACGGATGACATGCCACCGCGTTGCGCTCTCGTCGAGACAGTCCCCCCAGCGCTCGAGCCGCGTCCGTATACCGGTGAACGGCTCGTCCGCATGGACCTCGGTGTCCCACAGCTCACACTCCTCGGCGTACCGCTCCCGCGTGTACTGTGCGAGTGTCGCCCAGTGATGTCGTTCGAGGCCGGCTAGCAGCAGGTCTAGGTCGTACATCTGGCGGGGGACCGCCGCAGCGCGGGTGTTCTCGTCGATCCCGACGGGGTCGCTGGCCAACGTCATCAGCTTGATGCCCACCTGGTAGGGAAGCTCTGGCAGCGCGGCGGTGATACTCGGAGTCGCCGCTGGTCCGAGCGTGCCCGTCACCGTCTGGGCCGGTGGTAGGCGCCGCTCGAAGTGAAACTCGACCTTGACCTCGTTGTTGGTCGAGTTGCCGTGATTCAACAGCAGCGGCACCGGCACTACGTAGGTTTTCAGGGGCAGCGCCCGCACTGGCCTCTTGGGCTCAAACGGCCGGGGCTGCATGAGCTCCCCGAGCGCTAGGAAGCGCTGTCCGAGGCTGTCCATCAGCCGGCCGATGTTCTGTGGTGTGGCGGCGGTGAGGTAGTCGTTGTCGCGCGAGCCCCGCTGCGCGACCGCGTCGAACCTCAGCGAGGCGCCGTTGCCGCCCATGAGCAGCAGCTCGATGCCGAGCGCTCTGGCCAGCTCGCGCAGGTGCTCGTGAATCTCGGCGCACCATGCCGCGAGCTCGGCGGTGTAGCGGTCGCTGACCCTCGCCTCGCGCATGCTCTGCTCGAGCAGGCCCGGGTCTGCGACCCAAGGGCTCTTGAACAGCTCCGCGTGTTCGGCTGGCGTACCCACGCCGCGTAGCCCGCCGCTAGCTGGCGCTGCTCGTCGCCCTCTGGCGGGCGCTCGCCTCTGGCTGCGCGCAGCCACTCGAGGTACCCGGCTCGCCGTGCGTATGCCGCCAGCGTGCCCTGGCGTGCCCCGGCGCGCTCCATCGCCGCGAGAATGCGCCCGAGCTCGCCGAAGTCAAAGGCGAGCTTGCTGCGCCGCGCCTCGCGCAGCAGATCGACCCATGCCTTCTCCGGTCGTGCGAGATGGTTCTCGACCGGGTAGCGGCCCTCTTCGTGTGTCTGGCCGCGCAGCACGACCGAACGCTCGGACTCTGTCGCGAACCGGCGCATCGGGCCGGCGGGGAGAACGCTCCAGCCGCTGCCTGAGAGCTCGCTGGCGAGGCCGCTCAGGTGCGGCGGGTGGCAATACACCAGGTGCGGGTAGTCGTAGACGAACTGGTGGGCGAGCCCGGCAAGCAAATCGAAGCCGGTTATGTGCGCGTCGGCGTCGGATGCCTGGAGTTGCCCCCAGAGCTCCTGGGCCTCGGGGTTGAGTGTCGGCTGGTAGGGCTTGCGGTCATAGACACCATGGCCGATCCGGTGCAGCGCCCCGGCCGCGACGAGTCGCTGGAGATGACGTCTAATCGTACGCGGCGACGCATCGAGCTGGCCTACGAGGGTCGTGTAGTCGACAGCGTCGCGGCCGTCGAACGCCGCGAGCAGCTTCGCGGATGTTGTCTCATCTGTTGACATGGCGATTTCGGACACCGTAGACGTATGGCCGGACACGATGGATTCTAACAAATCCGTCGCAAACGGACACCATAGGGCAAAAAAGGACAGCTCGAAGTCGCCTGTCCGAGGGAGTAGAAGGCAGGCCGCCACGCGAGCAATCGGCGTGAGCCGGTATTGCAAAAAGTTTGCGGACCCGCCAGAAACCGCTCTAGGAAGCCAATTGAATCCTGTCTCCCCGATCACGAAGTGCCTGCAACTGGGCAGGTTTTTGGACTTTGGCTAGCTAGCCTGTATTGGGGTTGGGGTCCAAAAGGGCGCTGGCTGGACGTTTGTCTCTTGGCGGGGTCAGTGATCAGCTTCCACCGGCGTCATGTGGAGCGCTCTGGTGGATCAGAGCCGGGCTCCGACAACCGTCATTGCGCATATTTCAGCGATCCAGGCGTGGTGAGGCTCGAGCCGGTCTCGAGGAGCGTCTTCAGCCCTGAAAGGATCATCGGCCAACCGCCGTACAGTTCGCTGTTGGCGTGCTCTGAGAGCTGGTCGTGAGTAACGGTCAAGCGGCAAGAGTCTTGGATCTGCTCGATCTCCCAGGTCACTCGAGAGGTCTCTTCCTGGCGCACGCCCTCGTTCCACAGCGCGTTGAAGCTCTGGACGAGCAGCCTCGGCGGATCGACCTCGAGGTTCTCGCCTTCCACCAGCAGCCCCGGCGCACGCGGGTGGCCGCCCCGGTAGGGGGAGCCCTCGGTCCACTCTGACTCGACGCCCACCCCGAAGTTGTACTTACGGCGCAGCTCACCGTCGGTGATCGCCTCCCACAGGCGCCCCGGGGTCGTCTTGATGTAGATCTCGAACACCTTTTCCATGATCTTCTCCTCCAGGTTGGTCTTCAGCTCGCTGAGCGTCGCTGCCCAGGGCTCGGCGTACTTGCTCACCCAGCGGTCGTGGACCAGCCGGATGGGAACGGCGTTCAGGAAGTGATGCTTCTCGCGGCCTTTGCGTTTGGTCACGATCAGCCCCGCTTCCTCGAGCACCCTCAGATGCTTCATCACGCCGAAGCGCGTCATCGGCAACCGCCTCTCCAGCGCGCTGAGGGTCTGCCCGTCCTGCCTGAACAACTCGTCGAGCAGACTGCGCCGCGTCGGATCCGCGAGAGCCTTGAACACATCGTCCACGCCTCCACCATACGTGACTATATAGTCACCTGTCAAGCAGGATCTCACATGCGAGAGGCAATCGACTGCCACGCGCCCTCACCCACTCCACGTGGTTGCCGAGTCTCGAAAGATTCAGTAATGTCTAAAATCTATGGACGATAAGCTCTGGAAATTCGTCGACGCGGCCGGCGTGTGGATGTCAACGTCGTATGGCATGCCACGGATGGTCGGTCGCGTGTTCGGTTGGCTGCTGGTGTGTGATCCGATCGAGCAGACCGCGGCACAGCTCGCGGAAGAGCTGGACACGAGCAAGGGCTCGATCAGCGGCGCCACGGGGATGCTGGTTCGTTCCGGCCTGGTCGATCGGTTGCATGTCCGTGGCGAGCGCGCCGATCGTTTTCGTCTGCGACCGGGAACGTGGGACGAGCAGCTCCGCGAAGAGAGAGGCTCCGATCAGGCTCGCGCGATGCTGGCCCAGGGGCTCGAGGCGCTGGCAGGAACTCCCCCCACACGGCGTGCTCGGCTGGAGGAACTGGACGCGTTTTACGCCTGGTGGCAATCGCGGATGCCAGGGCTGTGGAAGGAATGGCAGCAACACAAGCAAACGAACACGGCGGGCAGCCACGATGACTGACGACGGGAACGCCGCGATCGAGGTACACGGCCTGGTGAAGCACTTCGGTGAGGTGCGGGCACTCGAGGGAGTCGATTTACTGGCGCGTCGAGGCGAGGTGCTGGGCCTCTTGGGGCCGAACGGCGCGGGCAAGACCACGCTCGTGAGAATCCTCGCGACCCTGCTGAAGGCAGACGCCGGCAGCGCACGGGTCCTGGGCCTGGATGTCCAGCGCGATGCCGCCAAGCTGCGCGAGCGGATCGGGCTGGCCGGCCAGTACGCCGCGGTCGATGAGAACCTCACCGGCCTCGAGAACCTGACAATGGTCGGCAGGCTCTACGGAGCCAAACGCTCCTCGGCAAAGGCTCGCGGCCGGGAGCTGCTCGAGCGCTTCGACCTCCTGCAGGCAGCCGGCCGGCCCACCAAGACCTACTCCGGCGGAATGCGTCGCCGCCTCGATCTCGCCGCCGCGCTCGTCGCCAAGCCACCGGTGCTTTTCCTCGACGAGCCGACCACGGGCCTCGATCCGCGCAGCCGACTGAGTCTGTGGGAGGTGATCGAAGGCCTGGTCTCCGAAGGCACCACGGTGCTGCTGACAACGCAATACCTCGACGAGGCCGACCGTCTCGCCGACACGATCGCCGTCATCGACCATGGCCGGCTGATCGCCGAGGGCACCTCCGATGAGCTCAAGGATCGCCTCGGCGGGGAGCGCCTGGAGGTTCGCCTCGAGCGCGACGCCGATCCTCAGGCGGCGGTAAGGGCACTGGCCACGATGTCCGACGAGCCGCTGAGCATTGACGGGACTCTCCTCAGGTTGGTCCTGCGCGAGCGCAGCGGAGCGATTGTCCAGGCCGTTCATCGGCTCAGCGAGGCGGATGTCGGCGTCGACGATCTGATCTTGCGCCGCCCAACCCTGGACGACGTGTTCCTTGCGCTGACAGGGCACGCCGCCGAAGTCAGCGACGACGAGACCGAGCAGGAGGACCAGGCCGCATGAGACGACTCGTCACCGACACCTTGATCATCGCCGAGAGAAACCTGATCCGGCTGCCGCGCGCGCCCGAACTGCTGATCGGATTCACGATCCAGCCGATCATGTTCGTGCTTCTGTTCCGTTACGTGTTCGGCGGCGCGATCAGAACGCCGGGGTACAGCTACGTCGACTTCCTGCTGCCGGGGATCATCGTCCAGAACGCCTCCTTCAGCGGCTTCGCCACGGCGCTCGGCCTCAACGAGGATGTCCGCAAGGGCCTGATCGACCGGTTCCGCTCGCTGCCGATGTCGCGTGCGGCCGTACTCGGCGGGCGTACCCTCTCGGACATCGTCACGAATGCCCTGTCGATAACGATCCTGCTTCTCACCGGGATCATCATCGGCTTTCACTTTCACACGAGCTTCCTGCACGCTGCGGCGGGCTTCGGGCTGCTGTTGGCGTTCGGCTATGGCTTCTCCTGGTTTCTCGCTTTCATCGGCTTGCTGGTGTCTTCACCAGAATCCGTCAACTCACTCGGGTTCATCGCCGTGTTCCCCCTCACCTTCATCTCCTCCGCCTTCGTACCCGTATCGTCGATGCCCGCGGGCCTGCGAGACTTCGCGGAAGTCAACCCGTTCACGATCGTCGTCGACGCGGTGCGCAGTCTGTGGCTGGGCGCACCGGCACACAACAGCGTCTGGGGGGCGGCCGCGTGGTCGCTGGTGATCGTTGCCGTATTCGCGCCGCTGGCGGTCGCCCGCTACCGTCATGCCGCCGGAGGGTAGCCAGCGTATCGATCGGACCTCTGCCGGTGGTGCCTGGCTAGGTTGTCCGGGTAGCGGCAAAACAGCAGACGGCGATCTCTCAGGCTCAACTGCAGCGTGATTGTTCGAGGCCCAAGGCGGCGGACAGGGAGAAGCGCGCCCGAACCGTGATCGTCCCCGGTCCACGGGCACTGAGCTGAGTCCATCCCCCCCTGCCTGAGGCCACGCAGCCGTCGCCCTGGGTCACCGTCCAGTAGCGCGTGAAGTGGGTGCGCATCAGAAACAAACCGGGCCTGTCTGCATGCAGGCTGAAGGAGTCGCTGGAGAGCGAGATCAGCTTGCCGGGCCCGGTGAGCAGCGGCGTCGGGTCGAGCACCCGATAGATCCGCCAGTGCGTGCTGGAGAACACCAGCCGCAGATATCGAAGTCCGCCCTCGATCAGCGTTCCCTCTCGCGCACTGGAGGGATCCAGTGGGGTATCCGGTAGTGCCACATAGCTGACGGCCTGATCATCGAGCCAGCGTCGATAGGAGCCCGCCGTCAGTCCGCTCGACAGCAGTACCGAGTCGTAGCGCTCGTCGAGTTGCTTCTCCCAGCCACGCGCCAGCGAGACATACGGCGCGAGCAGCGCGGCCTCCCAGTGGCTGCGGGTGAGCGGCACCTCCAGACGCACGAGTCCACCTCCGTGGCCCGCGATGAATCTTCTCACCGGCGCGTAGTAGGAGGCATTGGTGGAGGCATTGTTGGCGATCGCGGCGGTCTCCCTGACCGGGCCCCATACGCCCCACACCGCGCTTACGCACAGCGCGAGGAGCGCCGTGGGACGCAGACGCTGTCCCGCCAGAGCGCAGATCAGCAGCGGACCGGCGAGCAACACGCCGTAACGCTCGATGTTCGAGCCCATCGGCGTGTGGATGAGCAGGCTGGCGGTCGCGGCGAACAGATAGAGCAGCGCCCCCACTCGCTGGAGGCGCGCGTCCCCGGGGAGCGCCCACAGAAAGGCGAGCGTGACGAGCGTGCTGACCGCGAAGGAGACCACTGGAAAAGGCTCATAACCACCTTCTGGGAACGCCAGTGCCAGGACGATGCTCAGAACCAGCGCCGGAGCCAGAAGCACAACCACCGCTCGCAGCGAGCGAACGGTGAGCGCGTGTGTGAGCGCGGCCATGCCGAGCAGCAGCCCCGCGACCGGGCTCCCGGCCGCACACAGAAGCGACAGCGCGATCGCCAGCGAGCGATGCTCGCAGAGCAGCGCAAACACCGCCGCGAGCGCGAGCGTGACACCCAGAGCGAAGGTCAGTCGCCCGATCCACACATCACCCGTCGCGAGCAGCGCGAACCACGCGGCAGCTGGGCGGGCCGGCTCACCGTAGATGCGCAGCACGATCCTCTCGAAGATCACGCTCGAGGCGAGCACACAGAGGACCACGAGCAGGCGCATTCCCACCAGCGAGGCGAGCGCGGGAAAGATCAGGCTGTAGCCGGGCAGGTGGTGGCCCGCATACCAGTGGGTGTCCCAGACCGAAAAGCCGCTGCGTTCAAAGAGGCCGACGCGGTAAACCTGAGCCGCGAGATCAGGGGTGCGCGGATCCGCCAGCAGCCAAGTCCCCAGCAGCGCGCACGCGACTGGCGCCGCGAGCCCGATCCGTCGTCTCATGCGCAGCATGCCGCTCGCCGCGCGCGAATCATCGGGGACGCTGATGAGCTCACTCTCCACGGCCCGCCAGTATGGCGCTCAGGAGGATCACAACACCAGCTACCTGAGTGCCAGAACGCCGGAAATGCGCAGCAAAAACCGGAGTCCGATGCGCTACCACACCGGACTCCGGTGGACCCGCAGACCCCACCTCTCCCCTGAACGGGTTACGGGTGTGACTCCATGAACCCGCCACGAACCGAAAAGTAGCTGTAGCCCGCAAAACATCTTTGCGGACCATCCCAGCGCGCCAATCGAGGCTCCGCCGCGTCCACCAGCGGCGTGCCGGGCACCCGCGTGGTCGATAATCGCGTGTCCGATGAGGCTCGACGTCAGAATGATCCGCCTGATCTCGGCGCTCGCCGCGCTGTCTGCCTGCCTGCTGGCAGGTGGCTGCACAACGCACGATCCTCCAGCGATCTCCAGCGGCGAACTCGCGCAGGCCGAAACGTTCCCCTACTACGAGATCTACTGGGTCGGGCGCGACTTTGCCCACAACCAGCTGACGGCAGCCGACGGCCAGAAGAACTACAACAGCTCGATCGGCGACAGCGTCTACTACGGCGACTGTGTAGAGGGCAAGGGCATCCTCTCGACAGGTAGCTGCCACCTGCCTCTGCAGGTGACCACCGTCATCTACCGCCTGCATTCAAATGCCACCCTCGGCTCCCAGCGCAACACCTTGATCCGGGGCGTGCCGGCCACGATCTACGAAGAAGGCCGCTCAATCGAGCTTTACAGCGGCCGTGTCGCGATCGATCTGTTCGCGAGCACCCCGGCCGCGACACTGAAGGCCGCGAACGAACTACGTCCACTGAACGCACCCGGTTCTGATGAGAGCCCCCTCCCGCTCCCCGTTTACTGTCCCGGGCTGTTCGGGCCAGAGCCGCAGACTCTGCGTCAGACCCTCGACTCGCTGCCCGGGCGCGCCTGCCAGATCGCTGCCGCGCGTACGGCGGCTCAAGCGAAGTACCACCAATCCCGCTAGTCGATGCCGACGGCCGGCGCCGAGGGAATCTGGATCGTCTTGTTCATCTCGCGACGCAGGCTGAGAAACGCGACACCACCGATGATCGAGGGTACCCACAGCGATATCGCCCGGTAGGTGATGACCGCGGCCACCACAACGGAGACAGGACGCTCACCGTAGAGCACGAGCATGCCGACGAGCCCGCCCTCGACTGCGCCAAAGCCACCGGGGATCGGTATCGAGTTGGCGAGCATGCCGACGAGATACGCCATCACAACAGCGCCGAAGGCCGCGCGGTGACCGTAGGCATCAAAGCACGTGAACAGGGTCAGGTTGTCGAAGAACCAGTACGCGACGGATCCAAGCAGGCGCCAGTCGTGCTGGCGGATCGTCACGACGGTGTCGTCGATCCCGCCGCTCAGAGCGGTCAAGACAACGGCTTTGCGTCCGTGTGCGAAGCGGTCGCTGCGCGACAGGCGCCCGGCCCAACGCGCGAGCGCGAGTATCGCGACGATCGAGACCAGCCCGGCTCCGGCGGGAAGCAGGGTGAGCAGCGGATCGACCGATCCGCTGAGCAGCCCAACCGACATCAGCACCCCGAAGATCACGACCGCGATCACGTTGACGGCGCTCGTGAGCATGAAGATCAGCACCGAGCGCTTTGCGATCCGCTCCACTGAGATCCCTTTGCTGCGCAGCACCCAGGCACCGAGCGCGATCCCGCCCATGCCGCTGACTGACACAACCGAGTTCACCGCGAGCTCTGAGAGCGACAGCCGTGAGCTCATGCGCCGCCCGAGCTTGCCGAACACCAATCCGAACAGCACCACGAACCCTGCACATGAGAGAACCTCGAGGCCGACGCCGACCGCCACCCACCACAGGTTGGCATGCTCGATGCGCTTCGCGGCCGTACGCAGGGACGGCACCGCGAACAGCAGTCCTGTGACGAGCGCGAAGAACACGACCAGTCCGATGAGGCTGTTGCGCAGCGTCCGGAATGTCGAGTTGAGCGTCGAGGCGATCGACGTGGATTCCTCAGCCGAGCTGGCGCCGTCGCCGCCGTCATTCGCTGTCGGGGCGGGAGGATCGGCTGCGGATGACTCGGGCATCTGCCACTGAGCATGACAGCGGGCGAGGATCTTCAGGGATTCTTCGCCCGCTCTTCATCGTTGTTTAGCCTGCAGGCGCCCAATTTGGTGAGCAACCTCCTAGCATCCACCGTCGGAGCCTGTTCCCCATGGGTCACCTCACGGAACTTCGGAAAGCTCGGCCGGTGCCTGTTTTGCAAGAGATCCTCCTCGAGCCTCGATCAACACGAATCAGCCTGTGCAAGCGATCAACAAACCAGCCTCGATCCTGATCGTCGACGACGAGCCGGCCGTCCAGCAGGCGCTGAGGCGGGCCTTTGAGCTCGAACACCACGACGTCACCGTCGCCGCGGATGGTCGCGAGGCACTCGAGCGTCTCAGCGGCGAGTCATACGAAGCCGTGGTGCTGGACGTCTCGATGCCCCACGTCGATGGTCTGGAAGTCTGCCAGCGGATGCGTGAGGCTGGAGATCGAACACCCGTGCTGATGCTCACGGCGCGTGAGCAGATCGACGACCGGGTGGCGGGCCTGGATGCCGGCGCCGACGACTACCTCGTCAAGCCGTTCGCACTGCGCGAGCTGATGGCAAGAATGCGTGCGCTCCTCAGACGCACAGGCGAGGACTCCGCGGATCTCACCCTCGCCTTCGATGATCTGCGGCTCGATGGCCTGGCACACGAAGCTTGGCGCGGGGAGCGGCTGCTCGAGCTGACACGCACTGAGTTTCTGCTGCTGGAGATGTTTTTGCGCCACCCGCGGCAGGTGTTGACCCGTTCGGTCATCTTCGAGCACGTCTGGGGCTATGACTTTGGCTCGACGTCGAATTCTCTCGGTGTCTACATGGGCTATCTGCGGCGCAAGACGGAGCTGGATGGCGAGCAGCGGCTGCTGCACACGGTTCGTGGCGTCGGCTATGTCCTCAAGGGACCGTGAGCTTCCGCCGCCGCATCACGCTGGTGTCGGCCGCGGCGGTCGCGGTGGCCGTGCTGCTCGCCTCGGTGCCCACCTATCTGCTGACCTCGCACCAGTTGCGAAACCAGGTCGATTCTCAGTTGCGCGATCGTGCGGTGCTGAGACCGGGGCTCGGCGGCTTCCCATTTCCGCGCCGCATCACACCCGATGGCCTGCGCGAAGCGCTGCTGCATCTATCCAACAAAACGTCGAGGGCAACGACGACCCGCGGTTCTGGTTCGGCGCCGG
Organism: uncultured Solirubrobacterales bacterium; assembly: GCA_963776185.1. GTDB lineage: Bacteria > Actinomycetota > Thermoleophilia > Solirubrobacterales > Solirubrobacteraceae > Palsa-744. Next base: position 398,275 of record CAVZLM010000004.1, on the reverse strand, counting down.
CGCTGGCGCCGCTGAGCGTACCGAGCGAACGCCCAAAAACAGCGGCTAAGACCAGCGCAACCCAGGGCTCCTCGACCAATCCATTCGGCAGCCCGCGACCCAACCAAGTCCGCGGCTATCAACAGGTCGTCGATGCAAGCGGAAAAGTCTTCTTTCGCTCGGCGTCTGGCTTCACGTTGCCGGTCACCGCCCGCACGCGGGCGCTCGCCGCAAAACCAGGCAAGCGGTTCTTCACCGACGCGCGTGTGAATGGCGTCCATCTGCGAATCCTCACGGAGTCTGTGCGGCCGGGATACGCCGCGCAGTTCGCCCAGCCGCTGACCGATGTCGACCACCTGCTCGGCAACCTGCGTCTGATTCTGGCGCTGCTCGACATCGGCGGCATCGCCTTGGCCGCATTCCTCGGGCGCATCGTCGCAGGAACCGCGGTGGCGCCGATCAAACGGCTCACCGAGGCCACAGAGCACGTCACGAGGACCCAGGATCTGTCGGGACGCATCGAGTCCGTCGGCGAGGATGAGATCGGTCGCCTGGCGGTGAGCTTCAACGCGATGATGGATGCTCTGCAGCTTTCGATGACGGCTCTCGACGCCTCCGTGCACGCTCAGCGCCAGCTCGTGGCGGACGCCTCGCACGAGCTTCGCACCCCCGTCACGAGCCTGCGCACCAACATCGAGATCCTCCAGCAGGCACCCGATATGGATCCCTCCGAGCGCCAGGGGATGCTCGCGGATGTCGTCGACCAGATCGAGGAGCTGACACTGCTGATGAACGACCTGATCGACCTCGCGCGCGAAGAGCGCCCGCAGGCCAGCGTCGAGGAGGTTCGGCTGGACAGCCTGATCGTCGAGGCGGTCGACCGTGCTCGCCGTCGCACGCCGAATACACCCTTCGAGGTCGATCTGCAGCCGACGGTGATCGCCGGGATGCCGGCTCGTCTGGACCGGGCGATCAACAACCTGATCGACAACGCGATCAAGTACAGCTCCCCCGGCCAGCCCGTGGAGGTGACGCTGCGCGAGAGCGAGTTGGTCGTACGCGACCATGGATCCGGTATTTCAGCCGACGACCTCCCCCACATCTTCGATCGCTTCTATCGCGGCGCCGAGGCCCGCGGGCGCCCCGGCTCTGGCCTCGGCCTGGCGATCGTGCGCCAGGTGGCCGAACAGCACGGCGCAAACGTCACGGCCGAGCCGGCGCCGGGTGGAGGCACCCTGATGCGGCTCCGCCTGCCCCACGGCGAGCTTCAGATCGAGGAATACGAGCCCGGGGATCCGCTGCAAGTCTGAGCGTCATCCGTCAAGGCAGATGCCCCTGCACACGCTGAAGCGTTCCGAGTTGCTTGGGAGGAGCCGAGAGCTGGCTGAGCTCAACCGGGCTGTCGGGCACGCTGATGAGCCGAGCACGTACTCAGTCGGCCACAAGCAGCGTCCTGACTCAAAGTCAGTATTATCGGTGAGGTGTGCTCCGATCATCACTTTCGAGGCCGAGACGCGATCGATCAACGGGCATACCTCTCACAGCACGACGGCATTCGCTTCCTTGCTCGCCGCGTCGGCGGCATCCTTCTCCGGAGCTGCTCGGCGCACCGCCCCCTGGCGCTTTGCCTGACGCAGCTCCTCGCGGAAGCGAGCCGGTGAGACACCGTAGCGACGACGAAACGCCTGCGCGAAGTGAGGTGGCTGGCGGTATCCGACCAGGCGCGCAACGTCGCGTACCGGGATCGCCGGCTGGGCGAGAAGCTCGGCGGCGGCTGCCATCCGACGGGCGACGAGATCCTCACGGAAGGAGCTCTCCCCGAACTGAGCGTAAGCACGTTGCAGCTGGCGCGGCGAGCTCGCCAAAGCCTTGGCGACCACCTCGAGCGTCAGCGGGCGACGGTAGTGGCGCTCGATGATCAGCCGCGCCAGCAGATACAGGCGGCGGCGCTCCCTGAGTGTATGAGGACGCACCTCCCCAATTCCGACCAGCCAGTGAAATCAGGACGGATGCTCGAGCGCGGCGCACCTGCTCCCGTGATCCTCGGGCGACCGGCTCCTTATGATTCCTTGGGTACGGTTCATGCTATATGGTATTTCTGAGACGATCTACATGGACCTACCGTCCTTCCACGGTGCTCGTGTCAACTCGCTACGGAGGAGAGAAAGATGATCTGCAGGGCGTCCACCGGTAAGGCATTGCTCGACCTCAGCCCCCCGAGTCTTCTCGGCGGACCGCTGTCCAGCGCCCCGGCGGCGCCCACAGCCACGATCGAGACAGTGGCGGTGCGGGGTGGCTGATTTGGGTGTGTGGGGTTTGGTGGGTCGTGGTTTTTTGCCGGTGCAGCATTTTTTGGAGGAAGTCGGGGATATGGTTTTGCTGACGGGCAAAACGATTATTTCTGCTGTGCGGCCGCCGTACCCGTATGGTGGGGAGTTCGTCAACCAGTTCTTGTTCGCGTTGCGGCTGGTGTGGTTCCCGTTGCTGGTGTCTACCCTCGCGATCAACTACGGCGCGGCCGGCCTACAAGCAGCAAACTTCCTGACCACGATCGGCGCATTGGACCGTCTGGGCGGGTTCTTCGTGCTCGCGGCCGTCCGCGAAATCGGGCCATTGATCACCGCGATCGTGCTCGCTGGTGTGGCCGGCACAGCAATGACCGCGGACCTCGGAGCAAGAAAGATCCGTGAGGAGCTCGACGCGCTACAAGTCCTCGGCGTCGACCCCGTGAAGAACCTCGTCGTCCCCCGCTTTTTAGCGTTGATGATCGTCACAGGCCTGTTCAACATCTACTCGCTGCTGTTCGGGATCTTCGGCGGGATCATCGCTTCCGCGACAAACGGCGGCGTACCAGGCCCCTTCTGGGCAACACTCTTCTCCAACGCGACAACAACAGACCTCTGGGGATCAGTCCTAAAGACAACAATCTTCGGAGCGATCATCGCGATCGTCTGCTGCTACAAGGGCATGACCGCATCCGGTGGCGCCGAGGGAGTCGGCAAGGCCGTCAACCAAGCCGTCGTCGTGTCATTCCTCGGGATCGGCGCATTCAACACCGTGTTCACGCAAACACTGCTCGCGACCCACCCAAGCCTCCTCGTCCCCAAGTAAACCAACCCGCCCGCCCGTCCGACCAACACCGACCACCCGCCCCGACCATCTGACATGAACGACCTCACAGCACTCACCCGCGACTGGTTCGCAGCAACAGGCGAGATCGCACGCTTCATGACAAACGTGCTCCGCCAAATCTTCAGCCTCCGCGTCCTAAAGTTCTTCGGCGAGACACTCCGCCAATCCGGGATCCTGATCATCGGCTCCACACTCGTAATCTGGGGCCTAGTCTTCATCGTCGGACTCGGCACCTGCGGAGTCGAGGGCGCCTACTTCACAGAGGCCCAAGGAGCACCAGCCTACGCCGGCGTATTCACCGCGTGGTGTGACCTACGCGAGGCCGTACCACTCACCTTCGGCTACATGATGGCCGCCAAGGTCGGCACCGGCATCGTCGCCGAGCTCGGCGCGATGCGCATCTCTGATGAGATCGACGCACTCGAGGTGATGGGCCTCGACTCAATCACCTTCCTCTGCGCCACACGCATCCTCGCCGCCTGGATCGTCCTGCCATTCATGTACATATCCGCAATCGGCATCGCCTACCTAGCCTCCTACCTCGCCGTCGTACAACAAGTCGGATACGTCTCCTCAGGCGGCTACTTCCTCATCTTCTGGCAATTCCAAAACCCCCCAGACTTCCTCTTCAGCCTAATCAAGGCAATGACCATGGCAACCGCCATCGTCCTCGTCGGCTGCTACTACGGATACAACGCCTCAGGCGGACCAGTCGGCGTCGGCACAGCCACCGCCAAGAGCATGGTCCTCAACCTCGTCCTCGTAAACCTCATAGGCATGCTCGGCACCGTCATCTTCTGGGGCACAAACCCACGCGCACCAATCGGAGGATAGGACGTCGCGCTCGACCCAAAAAAAGAAGACACTCCCTCCTGGACGGTTCCCGGTAGACGGTACGTAGATAGACTAACCTTGTGGTCGTGCCAGGACGGGACCGAGGACAGCCGCTGGCAGCGCCGGGGCAGGACGCGGCACCCGACTGCACCACGCGGCTGACCGCCACCTCCTACATCGTTCTCGGCATGCTCGACTTGGCCGAGCCCGCAACGCCATATGACCTGAAGCGATTCGCGCAGATCAGTACGGTCAACTTCTGGTCTGTCCCCCACTCCCAGCTCTACAAAGAGTGCGCTCGACTGGCCAGGGAGGGACTGCTCTCCGAGGAACAGGAGCAGACCGGTCGACGCCGCCGCGTCTATCGCCTGACTCAGTCGGGCCGCGAGGCGCTGAACACCTGGCGCAGCGCGCCCACAGACGAGCTCTACGAAGCCCGCGACCCCGGTATCCTCAAGCTCTTCTTCGGCGGCGACGAGGCCATGCTCGCCGCCTCTCAGCTCAAACGCCACGAGCAGCAATTGAGTGCGTTCGAACAGCTGCTCAACGAGTCCGAGAACATGCCGCCGGGCATGCGGCTGGCCCTACAGGCCGGAGTGGAAGTCGAGCGTGTGGTCGTCCGCTTCTGGTCGCAGCTGGGCAAAGACGCCCGCGGCTGACGTTTACTGTCGCGCTCGCGCCTTGCCTTGCCGTTCGTCAGGGTCGCTGGCCGGCGTAGCGATGAGCGATTCGCGCAACCGCCTGGCCGTAGGAGCCCGCGAACAGCGCGGCGTGCACGAGCAGCGGCGCGAGCTGCCACAGCTCGACGCGCTCCCGCCAACCATCGCACAGAGGCGCGATCTCCTCGTAGGCGGCGAAGACTCGCTCTGAGGGCGACCCAAACAGGCGAAGCATCGCGAGATCCACCTCGCGATGGCCGCCGTGAGCGGAAGGATCGATCAGCCAGGGATCGCCGTTGGTGTCTGCCAGCACGTTCCCGTGCCACAGATCGCCGTGCAACCGCGCCGGTGGCTCCGGCGGACCGCAGAGGCCGCCGATCCGCTCACACAACCTGCCCACGTCTCGCGCACATGTCTCGGTGATGCTTCGGCGCTCGAGCGCAATGGCGAGCAGCGGCAGGAGCCGGCGCTCGGCGTAGAAGGTCGCCCAGTCCTCGCTCGGGTCGTTGGACAGCGCCAGCGAGCCGAGCGTGCATGGCGTCTCGGCGTCCGCCACGCCGAAGGTCGGCGCGCCCGCCGCGTGCAGGCTCGCCAGGCCGCGTCCCAGCGCCTCCTGACCGGCCCGGCTCAGCCGGTCCTGCTCAACCCACTCGAGCACGAGATAGGACTCGGTCACCTCGATCACAGCGGGGATGGGCAGCGCTTCAGCGTCCGCCAGCCACGCCAGTCCCGCCGCCTCGTTCGCGTACTCCGTCGGGGAGGCATCGGCCCGGCTCTTGACGAACGCCTCCGTGCCATCGGCCAACACCACCTGTGAGGCCCTGTTGATGCTTCCGCCGCCGAGCGCGCGAACAATCCTCGCTCCCGCCGGCAGGCTCACGGCACTGTGCCCGCGCGGATCTCTGTGAGCAGCCCCTCGCAGGCGCTGAGGAGCAGGTCGAGAACCCGCTCGAAGCCATCGCCGCTGCCGTAATAGGGGTCTGGCACATCGAGATCCTCGGCGCTGGCCGGGTCGAACTCGCGCAGCAGGCGAACCTTCCGCTGGGCGGTGGCCGGCGCGAGGCGCTGGAGGTCACGCAGGTTCGAACGGTCCATCGCGAGGATCAGATCGAACTCCTCGAAGTCCTCATCGCGGACCTGCCGCGCGGCGCCGCCCAGGGCGATGCCGCGGCCGCGGGCGACCGCGCTCGCACGTGCGTCGGGTGGACTACCGACATGCCAGGCGCCGGTGCCAGCCGAGTCGAGTTCGATATCGCCCTGAAGTCCCTCGCGCTCGAGCAGCGCCGCCATCACACCCTCGGCACTCGGTGAGCGGCAGATGTTTCCCAAGCAGACGAACAGGATGCGCACGGGACGCTACTCCTCACCCAGTTCGAGCACCGCCAGGAACGCCTCCTGAGGCACCTCGACGCGCCCGACGCGCTTCATGCGCTTCTTGCCCTCCTTCTGCTTCTCCAGGAGCTTTTTCTTGCGTGTGATGTCCCCTCCATAGCAGCCGGCGATCACATCCTTGCGAAACGCCTTGACCGTCTCGCGGGCGATGATGTGTGCGCCGATCGCGGCCTGGATCGGAACGTCGTACTGCTGGCGGGGAATGCGTTTGCGCAGCTTTTCGGTCAGCGCCCGCCCCACCTCATACGCCTTGTCGCGATGGACGACCATCGACAGCGCGTCGACGGTGTCGCCGGCCAGCAGCACGTCGAGCTTGACGAGCTGCGAGGGCACCATCCCGTTCAGCTCGTAGTCGAGCGACGCGTAGCCTTTGGTGCGGGACTTCAGCTGGTCGAAAAAATCCAGCACGATTTCCGCGAGCGGCAAGTCGTAGGTCATCTGCACCCGCTCGGGAGAAAGGTAGTGCATGCCGGCGTGTGAGCCGCGGCGCTCCTGACAGAGCTCCATCACCGCACCGACGAACTCTTTGGGCGCGATGATCTGCGCCTTGATGAACGGCTCGCGAATCTCGGCGATCGTGACTGGATCGGGCATGTCGGAGGGGTTGTGCACCTCGAGCTCATCGCCGCTGGTCAGCGTCACGTCGAACTCGACGGAGGGCATCGTCGCCATCAGTTCGAGGTCATACTCGCGTTCCAAGCGCTCTTTCACGATGTCCATGTGCAGCAGGCCGAGAAAGCCGCAGCGAAACCCGAAACCAAGCGCGTCGGAGGTCTCCGGCACCCACGAGAGCGCGGCGTCGTTGAGCGTCAGCTTCTCCAGCGCGTCGCGCAGATCCGGGTAGCGATCCGAGTCGATCGGGAACAGGCCGCAGAAAACCATCGGCTTGACCTCGCGATAGCCCGGCAGCGCCTCGGTCGCCTCGACACGCCCGGACGCGCCCCCGGAGCGCCCGCGCGTCGTCAGGGTGTCCCCCACGCGCAGCAGCGTCACGTCCTTCATGCCGGTGATCAGATAGCCGACCTCGCCCGCGGCGAGTTGGTCTGTGGGCATCATCTGCGGGCTGAACACGCCGATATCGTCGATCTCGGCCTCGGTTCCAGTGGCCATCGCGCGGATCGCCTCGCCCTTGCGGAAGGTGCCGTCAACGACGCGGATGTAGGCGATCACCCCGCGATACTGGTCGAACTCCGAGTCGAAGATCAGCGCACGCGGCGCAGCGTCGGGGTCCCCGGAGGGCGCCGGGACACGAGCGACGAGCTCCTCCAGCACCTCGGCGACCCCGTCCCCGGTCTTGCCGCTGATGCGCAGGATGCTGTCGGGGTCCTCTCCGATCAAGTCGGCCACTTCGCCCGCGACCCGCTCCGGCTCGGCGCCGGGCAGATCGAGCTTGTTCAGGCACGGGATCAGCTCGAGCCCGGACTCGACCGCGAGATAGGTGTTGGCGACCGTCTGCGCCTCGACGCCCTGGGCGGCGTCGACGACCAGCAGCGCACCCTCGCACGCCGCCAGCGAGCGCGACACCTCGTAGGTGAAATCCACGTGCCCGGGAGTGTCGATCAGGTGCAGCTGGTAGGTGACGCCGTCCTTGGCGGTGTAGAACACACGCACCGCCTGCGCCTTGATCGTGATGCCACGCTCGCGCTCGAGATCCATCGAATCGAGCAGCTGGGCGCGCATCTCGCGGGCGGCGACGGTGTGAGTCAGCTCGAGAATGCGATCGGCGAGCGTCGACTTGCCGTGATCGATGTGGGCGATGATGCAGAAGTTGCGGATGTGGGCCTGGTCCATGAGCGGGCTACAGCGTAGAAGGCGAGCGCCCCCGGGCACCCCCACCTGTCCTAAAGCCGGGACCGCGGCGCCACCGTCAGGCGCTAACCTCCCGGGACCGGCGGATTGCCAACTCGGCCCGGATCTCAGAGAACCAGCTGTGGCAACGCGCCAGCCTCTGGCTGGCGGCCAGTCCCAGTGGGCCGGGAGTGTCACGCCGCCCAGGCAAGACACATAGTCCTGGGACGTAAGTAGTAAGCGGCGATCTGTGACCGGGCGCTAGCCGGGTGGGCTTCGGCTCACCCGGCCTCTGCTCGAGAGCTCAGGACGGCCCCGCTGCCGCCGCCCCGGCGCATCCCGCGGAACTGGCGCCCAAATCGCAGGGGGGTCTCGCGCGGCTTCTCACCGACATAGCTGACGTACCCGAGAAGCGGTGAAAGCAATGTCTTCGCGAGAGCCTCGAGCAGCGCCAGTTCAGCAGCCGACCGCGATTCCCGCACACCTGCGGCAAACTCCTTCGCCGCCAGCCAACCCGCCCCAACTCGAGACCGAGCATTGCAGGAGCTCCCGCATCTCCCCGGCGAGCCCTCCAAACCCGCTCGGCCCCGACCGGCGGCGGCTGGCGGCCGAGACTCCCCTGACCAGTCGCCTCGACGACAACCGCATCTACGCGCGCCTGAAGCTCGAAGCGCGAAAGACATACCAACGCGCATACGGCAACGTCAGCGATGAGGAGTGGGACGCCGCGTTCAACATGTCCTACTGGAAGCTCTGCCTAGCCGACCGCGATCAGTCCAGGGCAATCGAGCATCCCGCGACCTGGATCGCGACGGTCGCCAAGAACGAAATCATCAGCGAGCACCGCAAGACAGCCAGGCAGACATCCCTCACCGACGAAGCGATCGACCACGCCACAGAAGAGTCACACGACGCGCTGAGCGCCCTCGATCGCCGCAAAGTGCTGCGCGACGTGTGCTTCATTCTGAACCTCCTGCCCCCGCGCCAGAGGCGGGTGTGGGCGGCAAGGTTCATGTGGGACTACAGCCCACAGGAGATCCAGATCCGCATGAGCATCAGCCAGAAGGCGTACGAGAAGACCCTTCAGGAGGCGAGCAGCTTTCTCACCGGGAGATTGGACGGCGCCCGTCAAGGAGTCTGCGCGACGCCTGAGATGCGTTCGCTTGTGAAGGGTTACGCGATCTGGGGCGAGCGTCACTACAGCCCGCAGCGCTGTGCACTGGCGATGACCCATCTCGAGTCCTGCTCCGCGTGCAGACACACCGCATGGCTGCTCCGTGCATCAAAGCACGCCGGAACACAATCTTCGACTGACCCACCGGGCGCGTTGGTCGGCACCTCCCCGGCGGTGCCGATCGCGCCGCGTGGCCGGCGCCTCACCCGGTCCAGACTCGCCCGGCGTTCGGCTGCGCCCATGCGCCGCCAGCGGGTTCTCGCGGGCTAGCCGACGCCGCAAAACCGCGGCCCTGGCGCGCTCTGACCGTCACACGTTCTCTGCGCGCCGCCTGCCTGCTGAAGCCCATTGATCAGACGCACAGAGGCAGGTCTCCCTGGACTCGATCTTTGCTACCGCGCAGGCAGATCTGGGCTGCGGTGTGTCGTGGCGCATAAATCCGAGGGGGGGGTATTTGTGACTCGGCGCGTCAATGAGTTGTGCGTCACAGTTTCTCTTCTGAGCATCCACGGAGCGCGCGGTGAGACTACTTCCCGCTGGGCTTCGCGACCACAGCCAAGACGCCTCCACAAACCCCAGCTGGCGCGCCCACGTCGACTTCGAGTCTGCGCGCCGCATGCATCTGCGCGCACGGCTGCCGAGGTATGGAGTTCTCACCATGATCGCCCTACTCGCCCTGGCGGGAGCACGCACCGCAGTGTTCGGGGCTCCCCCGGCCAAGATAGAGCGCTTCTATCAAGCCTCCGCAATCGACATCGGCCTCGAGGCTTTCGCACAGAACTACGCTCGCGCGTATCTCAGCTGGAGCCCGCGGGATCCGTCCGGGCGCCAGGAAGCGCTCAGCCAATTCAACTCGACACTCGCCGCCGAACCGGGCTTTCAACCCTCACGCACCGGCGAGGAGGTAACCGCCACCGAGGTGGTCCAGGACGAGGCCTCGGCGCTTGGCGGTCAAATCGTAACCGTACAGGCCACCGTGAATCCCGGTCACCGCATCGAGTATCTCGCCGTGCCCGTCACGCGTGAGGCCGGTGGCGCGTTGGCGCTCAGCGCGCTGCCGTCGTTCGTTGGGCCACCCAGCGTGCAGGTCAGTCCCGCACCGCACCAGCTTCGCCCGGTCGAAGACCAGGAACTGGTCACGGTCGTGCAGCGTGCCCTGACCAACTACCTGGCGGGCGACAACACCGATCTCACAGCCGATCTCGCCCCGGGCACTCAGGTGACCTACCCGCCCAACCAGCTTCAGGTTACGGGCGCCCCGACACAGGTGTCCTGGACGAGCCCGTATGGAGTTCTCGTGACAGTCCAGGCGCAGGACCAGCAGGGCGCGTCCTACACGCTGAGCTATGAGATCGGCGTCATAGAGACCGAACGTTGGTACGTCAACTCAATAGAGGTAATCCCCAGTCAATAAGGAGCAGTAATGCGCACAAAGATCACCATATTCCTGGCAAGTCTCACGCTCGGGATTTTTGCCCTGCCGATGACCGCGATGGCCGTCCCCGGCACATCGACGGCCGCTTCGGAAACCCAGGGCGCGGCGGCGGCAGCCAGCGAAACCAACAACCCAGGCACGAATCTCTCCACATGGCTGAAAGGCTGGGTCACCGGCCTGTTCGGTGTGATCGTGGGCGTCGTCGGCCTCGGCGCGGTCGCCAAGCGCAGCGTCGGCGAGGGTTTGGCGCTGCTGCTGGTGGCCTTGATAGTAGGCGGATTCGTCATCGACCCAGGAGACATGAACAGCCTCACCCACGCTATCTGGGCGAAGATCGCCGCCTAGCGAGCGGTGAACCTCGACCCAGTGAGAGACGGCCGCCTCCAGCGGCAAACGAGGCCGCTGGAGCACCCGCCGTCCCACAGGAAAGCGGGATCCGATGCCAGACAACGACTCACAACACACGCTGGTGCGCAGCTATGGGCTGGTGTTCAAAATCGAGCGCAAGCTGTTCAAGATCGACCGCTGGCGGCTGCCGCTGCCGGGGGGACTGGAACTCCGGGCGATCGTCTATGGCGCGGCGATCCTGTTCGGCACGTTGATCGCGAGCCGGCTGCCGGTGATCGGCCTCGCGCTTGGCCTGCTGCCCGGCCCGCTGCACTGGGGACTCATCCCCGGCGGCCTGACATTCATCCTGTTGAAGCTGCAGATCGAGGGGCGCGCGCCGCATCGCGTGCTCGCAAGCATGATCAGTTGGTATTTCAGCAAGCGGCTGATCGTCTCCTGTGGCACGGCCGACCGACCTGTGGCCCTGGCGCCGATCCAGACGATCTGGATAACTCCAGACTGGCGATCGCCGCGCTACCGGCCAGCCAGGATTCATGGCCCCACGCTGCTCGTGTGCCGCTACCCGATCGAGGCACGCATGGCGTTGAATCGGCGTGGTGAGCGAGTCGGCGATCTCCGTCTCACCAATCCGAACTACGGGCGTCTCGCGCACGGGCGCAACACGTTCGACATCCCAGCCGGGCGCAGGGTGGTGCTCGACGCATGAGGTCGATCTACACCTACATGTCGCACAACGTGATCTTCGCTGCGGACGCCCGCGACGCGTGGGCTCTGTACCGGTTGAGCAACGTCAGTTACCCGGGCCTGACCAACGACCGCAAGAGCGAGGTCAAGAATCACCTCGAGGGGTTCGCCTACCGGATCGGTGCGGACTTCCAGGTGATGCGCGTCAGTCGTTCCTGGTCGGTCGAGGACTACTTCGACGGCGCGATGCGGACGATCGATCCGAAGCGCGGACACCCGCGGGCGTGGCGCGCCTACCTGGAGCACCACCGACATGTCCTGGAGACCCACAACACCGCTCGTCCCGAGACCTATCTCGCCGTGCGGTTGCGCGACGCGAGCGTCGATCTGGCGGAGTCGGTCAGCCGCGGGCTCTCCAGCGGCCTCGGCGGCCTCGTGCGGGAGATCTCGACACAACTCGGCTTCGGCGACTCGCGCGGCCTGAGCCCCGAGCAACTCCGTCAGATCATGCGCCTGGAGAGCCGCACCTTCGAGCGCGTCTACGGCTATCTGGACTGTGAGCGTTGCTCGAGCAACGACCTGCAGTGGCTCGTGCGTCGTGCCTATACGAGAGGTCTCGGCGAGCCCGAGATCGACCAGCAGTGGTCACCACAGGCGATCGAGTTTCCCAACGGCGACGGCGCCGACCGATACGTCCCCGACCGCGCGGAGATGCTGCGTCTGCACGACAGTCTGATCGACGCCAGCAACCCGCGCGGGCTGTTTGTCCGTTCTGAGATGGGCGACGCCTACCAGGTGCTGCTCGCCGTCGGCACGCTGCCCGAGCAGACGGTCTTCCCAGGACCGGAGGCCGAGTTGATGTTCGCCACGACCGAGAACCTCGAGTTCCCGATCGACATCACGCTGAGCGCCCAGTGGATCGCCAACCGCAACGCAGTCAAAGAGGCCCACAAACGCAAGGTCGACGCGGACAATCAGTTCCACGAGGAGGCTCATGGTCATCATGGCCCCTCCGCGGCCTCGGAGGAGCGCCCGGCGCTGGCCCGGGATCTCGAGGCCCACCTGACCAACACCGACCGCCCACCGCTGCTGCGCGCCGGCATCACCGTCGCCCTGGGAGCGCCAGATCCAGAGACGCTCGAGGAGCGCATCGAGCGCGTCCGCGCCGAGTTCGGCCGAATCAAGCTGCACCGCGCCCCGGGTGTGCAGTACCGGCTGTTCACCGGCTCGCTGCCGGCGCAGCCATTCGCCGTCCAGGACTACCGCGACCACCTGACGATCGAGCAGTTCGGAGCGATGGTGCCGACCGCCTGGAACAGGGCCGGCTCGCAGATCGGCCCGTATCTCGGCCACACGATCACCGGCTCGCGCCAGCCGATCCTGTTCGACCTCTCGGAGGCCAACCAGACGAGCCGGCCGCCGACCGTGTTCATCATCGGCACGCTCGGTTCCGGTAAGACCGTGCTGCTCGAGAACCTCGAGTATCAGGCGTTTCTGCAGGGGTCGCGAGTGATCGACATCGACCCCAAGGGCGACCACAACCTGTCCGCGCTGCCACACATCGCAGAGCACCTCGAAGAGGTCGAGCTGGGTGCCACACACCAGCACCGCGGCCTGCTCGACCCGCTGCGAGTCAGCCCGCCCGACATGATGTTCGACCTCACCGTCTCGTGGCTTTGCGATCTGCTGCCCTCACGCCGCGACGAGCAGATCGTCGTCATCCAGGAGGCGGTCAAGACAGTCATCGCCAACCACCAGGCGGGCGACCGCGCGGCCTGCTGCTGGGATGTCATCGAACTCCTCTCGCGATCTGACGATCCGGCGGCACAGGCGGCCAACCGTGCATTGCGCGTGCACGTCGACCAGGGGCTCGCGCAGCTCGGGTTCGCCAGCCCGAACGCCGAGACCGCGACCGTCGCCAAAGCGCAGGTCGTCTCGCTGCGTGTTCGCAATCTGCGTCCCGCCCGCGCCACCGAGCGTGCCGAGCTGACGCAGGAGGAGCTGATCAGCCAGGCCGTGCTGCGCCTGCTGGCGGTGTTCGCGATGCACGCGATGACCGGCAACCGCGCACAACACAAGGTGCTCTCGCTCGACGAGGGATGGTTCCTGCTGCAGAACGCCAGCGTCGGGCAGCGTCTCCTGGAGCAGATGTTCCGCTGGGGGCGCTCGGAGAACGCGACCCCGATCGTCGCCACTCATCTGGCCTCCGACGCGCGTGGCATGGACAACCTGATCGGGGCCAGATTCATGATGGGAATGGAGAGCGACGAGGAGGCACGCTGCGCGCTGGAGCTGCTGGGTCTCGATCCGCAGGATTCAGAGCGCCGCCACGATCTCACCAAATTCCGCAAGGGCTGCTGTCTGTTTCGCGACTACGAGGGGGACGTCGCGCGCATACAGGTGCACGTGCCAGACCCCTCGCTGTTGAGCTCCCTGGACACCACTCCTCACAGAGAGAGTGGCCCGCGAGCGGAGCCACCGAACAGCCAGTCCGCTTAGCGAACGGCCGGAGAACCATGCGCCCCCTCCAACGCTTTCTGGTCGTCCCGCTGGCGATCACGCTCGCCACGCTTGGCGCACCCGCCGTGGCGGGCGCCGTCGCGCCCAAGCCGCCCACCACGAGCCACGAGACGGCAGGCGCCGCTCGCAAGACCGCAACCAAGACGGCCGCGAGCCCGCCGAGCAGCGCCCCACCGGTCACCACGTCCGGGGGATCGGCCGAACCGGCGGCCATCCCCGCGAAGGACGCGGGACCCAACGACAGCCTCGTCAACAACGACGTGCTGAACCTCACAGACCCGGCGTGCGGGCTCAGCGGGATGACCGTCGAACAGGCCAGCCGCTGCCTGCGTACGGGCGACCCGTCGGTTCCCTACCCACTCGGCAACTACCAGATGGATATCCACATGAGCACTGGCATCACCGAGCCGGTCAATGACGTGATCACGATCCTCGAGGCGGTGATGAACGTCGTCTGGCTGCTCCTGCTCTACATCCTCAAGGGCGCGCTGACTCTCACCGGATGGGCGTTCTCGCTTTCACCTTTCACCAATACGTCCACCCTGGGATCTGTCCAGAGCAAGCTCGAATCTGTTTACAAAGCGCTCGACGGCGCGTGGCTTGACTCGGTGTTCGTCGCGATCGGCGCTTACGCCGCCTATGTCGGGTTCGTGCGCCGCCGTCAATCGGAAGCGATCGGCCATCTCGGCGCCTCGGTGGCGGCGATTCTGCTGGCGATGGCGATCATTCACGCGCCTCGCACGTTCGTCGGCAAACCCGCGGAATTCGCCAACGGCTTCGCCCAGAACGCCATCTCCAGCGCGAACCTCGCGGCCCACAACGAGTCCGGCACCGTCCCCGCCAGCAAGCTGGCGTCGCTGACCGGCGATCTGTTCGACACATTTGCCACGGGTCCATTCTGCGCGCTGGAGACGAACGACGTCAGTTGGTGCATGTCGCCGCCATCGAAACTCGAGATGGAGGCGGTCCAGCGGGCCGTCAAAGGTGACAAGGGCTATGAAGCCCAAGCCAAGGCGATCGCGGCGGATGTCGCCAGTCGTCTGCCCGGCCGCCAGCAGCAAAGCGCTTTTGACTCGGTTTACGGGTCGCTGACCTCGAGCGCCAAGCCGTCGCGCCGAGCCGATCTGTTCTTGCGATACCCGCCGGGGAGCGTTCCCCGCGAAGCGCTCTACGCGGTCTACACAGGCGAAAACCTCGAGAACAAAAACCCGATTGGAGAAATCATCAAGGGCATCATCAGCGGCGACGAGTCGATCTTCAAGGACGCCTCCGAAGGCAACCTGCTGGCCGTCGCGGGGGACATCCTGACCCGCGAAATCAGCACCGCGTGGACGGTCCTGAAGTACAGCTGGGCGGTGATCACCGATCCGGTCACCAGCCTCTACCACGACATCTTCGGCGGAGGCTCCTCCAGCAGCCCACCGAAACCGCTGGCGCCGAACAAGGTCGCGATACAGGGCTCGAGCGGCTTGGTGCAGCGGTGCCTGGTTCTGCTGCTGACGATCCTGGCGCTGGTCGGAGTGCTGCTGGTGCTCGTGTGGCTCGCCCTGCACCTGGTCAGCCAGGCACTGCTCGGCTTCGTGCTGCTGCTGGGTACACCCGTGATGATGCTCAGCCCGGCATTCGGAGTCGCTGGCCGCAAGGCGTTTGCCACCTGGGCAAAGACACTGTTCGGAGCGATCGCCTCGAAGGCGTTCTACGCAGCGTTTCTCGGCGTATTCGTACTCGCGCTGACGGCCCTCCAGGAGGCATCGACCGCGGCGCTCGGACCGACCGCGCACTTGAGCGCCGAAGCTCTCCTGAACACGACAACCAAAGGGCTCAGCCACGGCGGCGTGCTGGAATCCGAAGCAAGCTCCGAAGGCGGCGGCTGGGGAGTGCCATGGGTGATGCAGTGCCTGCTCTGCTGGGCCGTGTTCTTCAAGCGCAACAAGATCGTCGGCTTCTTCTCGATCGACCCCGCGACCCACCAGCAGTCGGGCAGCGGCAGCATGACCGCGATGCGCGTGATGGGAGCCGCGTATGCCGCCCACCGGCTCGGCGGGGTCGCCGCCGGCGCCGCGAGTCGTCCGATCAACGCATATCGCACGCGCTCGGGCCAGCGCACACTCGGGCGCGAAGAGGCCACCCGCGACATGGCGGTCAGCGAGATGGAGGGTCAGGAGCTTCAGGCCGCCGATCGCTCTCACGCGCACAACGGTGAACGGGCCGGCATCTACAAAAAAGCCCTGGACAACACGCAGGCGCAGGTCGCGAAGATCAAGGCCAACCCCGATTACCGGCAATACACCGCGTTCCAGCAGAGCCAACAGACCGCTGATGAGATGTTGACCAGGAACTCGAGGTACGTCCCACCTGAACCGCTGCCACACGACGTCGAGGGCCGCGGCGAAGTGATGGCGAAGAGGCTCGCCAAGCTCGAATCCGGCAAGAGCGTCCTCGAGGAGCGCCACACCGCGGCACGGGACCTCGTCGGTCGCGGCGAGCGCAACCTGCGTGAGCACGGACAGGTGCTCAGCCCCACAGACGTCACCAATCGCATCGAGGCGCGTCGCAGCGGCCTGACCGCCAACGCGACCGACCCGAACGCTTGGAAGCGACCCGAGAACCTCGCGCTCGCCGCGAAACACACCACACCGGAGCGGATCCAGAGCCTCGAGCGCAAGGCGCAAAACCCAGCTAAGCATCCGCAGGCCAGAGAAGAGCTCAACAGCACCCGCCAGCAAGTCAAGGCGCGGATGGAGGCATCCGAGCGGCTGTTGCAGGGCATACCGGGCCGCAAGCAGTTCGATAAGCGACCCGAGCCGCAGTCGCCGGCTACGGCCGAGCAGCAGATCTCGCGCCAGCCGCACCGCAGAGCCGAGCTCGACCGTATCGCGAATACCCGTGTTCGCGAGCTCAAACACCGGCGGTACGTGCAAAGACACGTCTTTCGCAGCTAGGCAGAGCAGCGGCGATGTCAACACCCGCGCCCGGTGACGAGAACGCCCAGCCGAACTCGGGCGGCTCGCCCTCGACGGCACGCTCGGTCCTGAACAAGCTGCGAGTGCCGCTGCGTCTGGGCAAAGCCGCGCGACTCGCGGGAACCGCGGTCAAGGCAAAGCTGCTCCTCTGGCTGGGGGCGCTCGCCGCGGTCCTCGTCCTGATCGGCCTGTTGTTCCTGATCATCGTGGGCATGTCCTCGGGAATCTCATCCGAGGGCGTGGCCGCGCAGTCCGGCTGTGAGCCCGCGGCGAGCAGCGAAACCCTGGCTCCCGGTGGCGGCATCGTCGTCGGCGCCTCCGAGTACGGAGGACCGGGCGACCCCAACACCTCAGGCGAAAGCGGCTCGTTCAGCCCCCATCTCACCGGGCACATGGCTTTCGCCGAGCTCGGGCTCTGGAGCGCGACCGACCCCGACCAGCAGCACGCCGACAAGATCGGGGACGCACTCGGCTTGGGCAGAGCGCTGGCCCCGTACACGAAGCTTCAGATCACCGCAAACGGTCACTCGGTGATCGCCGAAAAGCTCGACGACGGCGGCGGCGGGGGACCGGTCGGCGACCCGCCACACGAAAGGGTGATCGATCTCTGGTATCAGACGGCGGCCGCGCTCGGGCTCGACACGACCGACAGCGGTCAGTGGAGCGGGCTCGTGAGGATCCAGTTGGTGAACTCCGGCTCAGCGGCCACCTCGGTCGCCCAGCAGAGCGCGACGTCCTCGAGCGAAGCAAACACCACCGGCGCAGAGGGACTCGGCGAGCAGGCGGCTGTCGCGTTCGCGCAGAGCCAGCGCACCTCGCTGGTCGGCTTCGCGGTCGCGAACGCCGCCGGAAGCATCGTCGCGAGTTACAACTCCGACGCGACCGACTACGGGCGCTCGATCACGAAGTCGATGCTGCTCGTGGCATATCTGCGCCAGGTCGGCGACGCTCCCCTGAGCGCAGCGGCGAGGACGAACCTGGCGGCGATGATCGAGCAGTCGGCAAACGGCAACGAAGGACCGGGCGCCGACTGGGTGTATGACCACATCCACGACGCCAACGCGAAGATCGAGCAGCTCGCGGACGAAGCGGGGATGCGTGACTTCCGTCTGGACACCTCAGATCCGGTGTACGTGCTGGGGCGTAGCCGCGTCAGCGCGAATGACATGGCACTGCTGTTCAGCAAGATCCGCCAACTGATGCCGGCCGCGCAGGCGGGCTACGGCATGACGCTGCTGTCGAGCATCGCGCCAGGGGACCCCGGCCACACGGGGATATACAACGCCGGCGTGGCGAGTGGCTCGATCTACTCGAAGTCCGGTTGGGAGCAAGAGACCAACGGCGGCTACACCTTCAACCAAGCGGCGCTCATCACCGTCGACTCCCAGCAATACGCGATTGCCGTAATAACTTCGGGCAATTCGAGCTACGCCGTCGGAGAGAGCATTGTGCAGAACATCGCGACCGACCTCTTCCGGCCAATCCAAGGCAACCCCAGCGCCACGGCCGCTTCGGCTGGCAGTTGTCAGGAAACCGCACCGACCGAAGAAAACACGAACCTCGGCGCGACTATCGTCCAGATCGCTCAGGGCCAACTCGGAGTACACGACCACGGCTACTATTGCAGCCCCTATAGCCCGAGATGCGAGCTTTGGTGCGCGGATTTCCTGACCTGGGTATGGGAGCACGCAGGCGTCACGATTCCTATCCTCCCCGGCTCCGAGGAAGTCTATACCTGGGGACAGGCCCACAGCCGGGTCCTGCCACCGACGGCGACCCCCGCGCCGGGGGACGCCGTGGAGTTTGGCAGCGGACCACAAAACACGGAAACGAGCACGCACGTGGCGATCGTCGAGCAGGTCTTCGCCAACGGTGAGATCACCATCATCAACGGCGATTTCGACCATCAGGTCGAGCGTACCGGGCCGTTCCAACCCTCCCAAGCGGCCGCCGATAGCGGCGCAGAACAGCCGATCTACGGGTACGTGGTTCCATGAGGACCCGTCTGGTCCTAGCGGTCTTCGCGATTGGCGTCGTGCTGGGGCTGGTCGCAATTCCCGGGTCGAACTCAAAGCCCGTCCCTCGAGTTGCCACAAACGCCGGCTCATGGCGAGCAAATACCGTTGAGCGAGCACCGCTGGCCCAACCGCCGAGGACACCGCAGTCGACCAGAGACAGAGCGCCCGCGCGCACACACCGACTGTCGCTCAAACAGATCGACAGGCAGGACTCCTACAACAACACACGATCGCTGCGCCTCTACATACAGCGCCAACAGCGCGAACGGCCCGCCTACCAACACCTCCCCTACCGCACCGACGAAGCGCGCATCGAAATCACCAACGTCACCAGTGACGGACAGATCGTCCTGGAGGTAACTCCGCTGGGGCTCAATACGAATCCGCACACCGCCTATAGGCAGTTCCTGCGCCGCTACCACGACTCGGGCGCCAGCTACCTCGCCCAATACGCCCGCTACGAATCATGAAGCCCCGTCTGATCACATTCCTGTCCGTCGCGCTGCTGGCCCTCACGGGTTGCGCGAGCCACGGGCATCCTCAGCGGCCACCAGCCGGCGAGCGAAAGGCCAGTACGCCCGCGGCCGTGGCGATCCCTCCGACCGACGGGGCGATGGCGGTGTTCCGGGCAAAGGCCGGCCCGGTGTTGTGCGAATACGCTCGCAACCTGAAAAGCGCCGCGCAGGCGATCGTCAAAGCCTCCGGCGACGCTGACGGACCGATCAACGCCAGCGCTCCGGAAGCCGCACAGAGCGAGTATGTGAGCGCGATGCAAAACCTCTCTCATACGCTGCACGTCGCCCTGCGCGGGTTCCGGTCGGTGAGCGCGCCGAGCGAAATCTCAGAGGACTATCAGAGCTTCATAGCCTCACTGGCGAGTGTCAGCAGACAAACGGACGAGGTGGCCAGATACGCGGCCGCCCACAACTATGCCGAAATTGCCGCAATGGAAAACATCGCGGCACCGACCGCCGGGGAAGGCGTCTTCCGAGCGGCGGGCATCACGGGCTGCAGCGCGCCGGACTCCTGACTCCCCCGAGCCCTATCACGCAATTTCTCGGGGGAGGAGATACACCGGCCCGTGCGTCTATGGGGAGTGTCCGGCTTGAAGGCAGCCAGCCGTATCCCGCGCTCAGGAGACGTGCCTGTGCGTCACGGAGCCAGTCGGCGTGTCTTCAGTGCGAGCGCGGCGATCGGTGCTCTGTGTTTGGCGGACGCACCGCACTACGCAAGGCATGCGAGCGCCGGGCACGACTACAGCAGCACACTCGCCGTTGCCGGCGCACTGCTCACGCTTCCGTGGCTCGCGAATCGATTCGGGGTGTTCTCCCGCCAGGCCTTCGATCTGAAGCTGACAGAGATACCGCGTCTGCGCGGCGAAGCGTGGCGGAGCTGGCGTTGGCTGATGACATGCGTTTGCCTGTTTGTGCTGGGCATCCTGACGCGGGCACCGGTGCACGTCATCGCTCCGCTTGCACTGGGCTCGCTCGGTCTCATGAGCCGTCTGATTTGGCGCGTGTTCGTTCTCTCGCTCGGACTCGTGAGCAGAGATCGTCCACAAGCGGGGCTCCGCTGGGTGTTGATGGCGCCGTGCTCGCTCGCCGCCCCGGTCCTGGCGTTCGTGTTTGCCGGGGACTCGTGGGCGACGCTGCTGGCCGGATGCGTGTGCTCCTGCGTGGGGATCACTGCAGCGGCCGATGAACCTCCCAGTTTCCTCAGGCGCTAGGCCGCTGCGCTGTCAGATACGGCCGAGCCGCGAGCGCAGGAGATGGCTGACCTCGTCGGCCTCGGGCACGCGCATGACGAGCACCGCCCGCGCATAGATCCACAATCCCGCCGCGGCGGCTGCGCCCACGCTGATCAGCTGAGCCGGGAGTGACTGTCCCATCAACGTGTTGAGCAAGTACCAGACAAACCACGAGACAGCCGCGAGCAATACCGAGGCCAGCGCGATGCGAGCGGTGATCATCGTCGTCTGTGCGCCCTCGAGGCGCCCGTTGAAGCCGATCCGCAGCCGGTGCAGCTGAAGCGCCGTCATCACCGCGTTGGCGAGGACCGTCCCGATCACGAGACCCGCTATCCCCAGCGGCTTGTATAGGCCCACGCTGACGATGATGTCGACCACCATGTTCATCGCCGCAAGCCGGGTTGGGATCCACGGCCTTTGCAGCGCGAAGAACGTGCGAGTGAGCAACAGGTTGATGCCGCCGAAGGGGAGGCTGAAAGCAAACCAGAACAGCGCGATCGAGACGAGGTGGGTGGACTGGGCGTTGAATTCACCGCGTTGGAAGACGAGCCGCGTGATCGGGGTCGCGAGCACGATCATGAACGCCGCCGCGGGGATCAGGAGCAGGTTGATCTGGCGCATCCCGGTACCAACGGTGCGGCGCATGCCGGCCGGATCGCGGCGTGCGGCCAGGCGGCTGAGGGTTGGGAACAGCACGGTGGCGACGGCGACACTGAACATCCCCTGAGGCAGCATGTAGATGCGGAAGGCGTTGTCGATCGCGCGCGGGGCTTCCTCAGAGACCAGGCCGCCAAAAGCCGAGTTGATGAGCTGGTCGAGGTTGACGATTCCGAGGCCGATCGTCACTGGCAACATCAGGGTGAACACCTGGCGGATACGCTCGTCGTGCCAGTCGATCGAGAACTGCAGGCGGAAGTCGATCCGACCGAGCGCCCCTAGCGCCAGCATCAGCTGAACTCCGGTGGCGGCGAGGATGCCGATCGCATACGCGTAGATCTTGTCCTGACCGTGAAAATGGGGTGCCAGCACGACCAGCAGCACGATGATGACCACATTCCACACCGCCGGCGATATGGCGGGTATCGTGAAGTGGTCGTGAGACTGGAGGATGCCGGTCAAGAGGCCGGTGAGTCCCTGCAGCAACACCACCGGGAACAGCACCTGCGAGAGACCAACGGCGAGATCGTTGAGGGCCCCGCTGAAGGTCGGACCGATGAACAGCGGCATGATCAAGCCAGCGGCAAGGACGAAGAAAGCGCTGATGGCCCCCATCACGATCAGGATGATCCAGAACAGCGTCGAGGCCAGCCGCAGCGCCTCTTTTCGGCGTCCCTGCTGAAGCAGATCGGTGAACACCGGCACGAACGCAGCCGACAGCGCGGCGTTGGCAAACAGGTTGCTCACCAGGTTCGGCACGAGGAATGCCAGCGTGAACGCCGACGCCGGGCCTTTGGTTCCGAAGTAGCTGGCCGCGACGACTTCACGCAGCAACCCGACGATCCGTGAGATGCCGGTGGCGAACGAGAAGATCGCGGTGTTGCGCGCTACGCGCCCCCCACCGCCGGGGGTCGAAGCATCGGCCGTATCGCTGGTCGTCGACAAGGCCGCTATAGTACGGCGCTCTGCGGCGCGCCAGCGCTAGGTTGCCAGCGAGCGAGATCACTTTACATGGCCAACATTCATTCACAGAAGAAGCGCATCCTGCGCGCCGAGCGCGAGCGCCTGGAGAATCGTCGTTACACCTCGACGATCAAGACCTACTTCCGTCGCCTCGAGGAGACGATGGAGAGTGGCGAGATCGCCACCGCCGACGCCGAGCACCAGGAGCTGGTGAGCACGATCGACAAGGCCGTCAAGCGCGGAGCACTCCATCGCAACACCGGCGCTCGCAAGAAGAGCCGCGCTTCCCGCATCCGCGCGGGCGTCCCCTCTTAGCTCAACCCCCCGCTCTGCGTGTGCCGCTCCCACGTGGGAGCTTCTTCTAGGCGACGAGCTGCTCGATCGACGACAGCGCGAGTGTGTCTTCGCTCGTCGAGGACATAGCCGAGCGTGAGCTCGACAGGACCGCACCGCCACGCGAGTCGACCTCCAGGTCGGCAAGTGCTGCGAGCGCGCTCCGCAGGCGTTCGGGACTCGAGCGCGACACATCGGCCAGATAGCGATCGGCGACACGCGGGGACATCCGCAGTCCACGCTTGACCTCGGCCTTGGACTCCCCCGCCTGCAGGCGGATCGACACTGCCAGAGCGTCGCGCAGGCTTTTCGCGATCAGATAGGTCAAGCTCGCCAGGCGCTCCCCCTGCTCGCGCAACTGCAGGTAGGTGCGGATACTGGCCTTTTCGTCTCCGGCTATCAGCGCGTCTATCAGCGAGAAGACACGCCACTGCGCGGAGTGAGCGGCACGCTCCTCTATCTCAGAGACACCGATCGCGACCGGCGGTCCACCGCGCACGACGCCGTGCTCCAACGCCAGCTTCTCGAGCTCGCGCAGCAGCCTCTGCTGACGATCTCCGACCAGTCCGACCAGGGTTTTTGCCGCCGCGCCGTCGAGCGTCAGACCAAGCGTCACGCCCTGCTCGCGAACCCACTTGGGGAGCTCCCAGGGCTTGACCGTCGAATGCTCCACCACCTGTCCCCCTGCCGCCTTGACGATCTTGTGGATCGCCGCGGGGGCCTTGGCGCGACCCTCCTCACGCGCGAACAGTGCGAGGGTGGTATCGGGCGGCATGTCCTTCATCGCCGCGGCCAGATGCTCCTTGACTTCCGCCTCCTTCCAGCGCTCGACGCCGTCGACGATTATCACTCGCCTGCCGACCACCATCGTCATCACACGCAGCGCGCTCGCCACCGCAGCCGGCATGCCCGACTCTCCCTCGAGCGACTCGATGCCGGCTCCGTCGCCGTCGGCGTGAGCCAGAGCGCGAAGTCTCGAACGCCGCTCGGCCACGGCGCCGTGATCGTCGCCATGAATCAGGTAGCAGGGGCCCAGTCTCGACATCTGCTCTCGAGTTTAGGCGCGGTTGCCGACACCATCGATGCCGCCTCGTGCCCGAACCTGGAGATCTGTCGTCTCGCGCCGCCCCACGAGGCGCTCGTGGGCTCGCGCCCAGCGCAAGCGGACGGCAGCGCCGGCGCCAATCGTCAGGTCTCATCAGCAGATCCGGCTCGTGTCCGTTTGATCAGCCACAATTCCACTGATGCTGATCGTGCTCGCACTACTTCTGGTGATCCTGATCGCGCTCGTCGTGCTTCTGCTGTCCCGTCAGCCCGATCGCCACCAGCCACAGTTACCGGCCAGACTCGACCCTGAAGACACAGCCAGGATCGTCACCGAGCTGCGTTCAAACCTCACACAGGTCCAGGGAGAGATCCAGAAGGTCGGCGTGGAGCAGTTGGTCAACCAGAACAAAGCCGTCCTGAAGACCGAGACCGCCCGCGGCGAGGAACAGCTCAAGGCGCGTCAAAGCGAGATCGACAAGGGCCTCACCGAGGTCCGCCAAGAGCTCGGCAAACTGCGGGAGCTGGTACGTGACGTCGACGGCAAGCGTGGCGAGAGCATCGTCAAGCTGGAGACAGTCACACGCGAGACCAGACAGCAAACCGAGCTGCTGCGCACCGAGACCGGCCGTCTCAACGAGGTGCTCTCGGGCGGGCAGACACGTGGCCAGTGGGGTGAGCGCATGGCGGAGGATGTGCTCCGTCTGGCGGGATTCATCGAAGGTGTGCAGTACCGCAAGCAGCTCCAGGTCGTTGGCGGCACATCGCGGCCCGACTTCACTTTCTTCGTGCATGGCCAGCTGTTGCACATGGACGTCAAGACGCCGATGGCTGAATACCAGCGCTACGTGAGTTGTGAGACCGCCCTGGAGCGCGAGGCGGCGGCGAAGATGTTCAAGCGTGATGTGCGTCTACGCATCAAGGAGGTCGCCACACGCGAATACATCGACCCAGAGGGCGGCACGCTCGACTACATGCTCGTGTTCATCCCGAATGAGCAGGTCTACGGGTTCCTGCACGAAAACGACCCAGAGCTCCTCGAAGTGGCGCTTCAGAAGAAGGTCGTGCTCTGCTCGCCGCTGACACTGTTCGCGATTCTGGCGGTTATCCGTCAGGCAAGCGAGAGCTTCAAGCTGACTCAGCAGACGAACACGATCCTGGGCGCACTCGGCGGATTCAACAAGCAATGGGTGATGTTCAAGGAGCAGATGGGCAAGGTCGACCGCGCCCTGGAGAGTTCGCGCAAGGCCTACGCCGAGTTGATGGACACCCGCACACGCCAGCTGGACAGACAGGTCGAACGGGTGGACGATCTGAAGCTCACCGCGGGGCTCGAGCTAAGCGAAGAACCCCAACCCAGGCCAGAGACACTGACCATCTCACGTTCCTCGAACGTCGCCTGAGCTCAAATCAACGCTGAGCAGCAGCCTCCTACGTGAGAAGGACTGGCGCTCGCCGCCATCGCCGTCGACTAGCGGACGACGAGGTTTACGAGCTTGCCCGGAATGACGATCTCCTTGATGATCTGCTTGCCCTCGAGGTGAGCCTGGATGTTGGGTGCGGCCAGACAGAGGGCCTTCAGCTCCTCAGCCGTGGCATCCGAGGACGCGTTGACCCGGTCGCGTACCTTGCCGTTGATCTGGCACACGAGCTCATATGAATCGCGCTCCAGCAGTCCCTGGTCGGCGTGCGGCCAGGGCTGCTCCCACACTCGCTCACCGGTCAACATGTCATAGATATCTGAGCAGACGTGAGGAGCGAACGGGAACAGCAGCGAAGCCGCGCCGCAGAGCGCAAATCGCTGCGTCTCTAGCGACACCTGCTCGCGCAAGCGCGAGCATTCGTTGAGCAGCTCCATGACCGCGGCGATGGCTGTGTTGAACGCGAAACGGCGCAGGCCGTTGGAGACCCTGTCGATCGCCCAATGGGTCTTGCGCAAGAGCTCGAGATCGTCTCCCTGCGGGTCGGTGGGGCTCGCGTCACCCTGCCCACGCTCTGCGACCTCGGCCGCCAGGCGCCAGAGACGGCCCAGGAAGCGAAAGACACCCTCCATCCCCTCATCAGACCATTCGGCGTCCTGCTCGGGGGGCCCAATGAACAGGATGTAGCAGCGGGCCGTATCGGCGCCGTAGCGCTCGATGATCGAGGCCGGCGAGACGACGTTGCCTCTGGACTTACTCATCTTCGAGCCGTCCTTGGTGATCATGCCCTGAGTGAACAGCGCTCTGAACGGCTCTTGAAAGTCGAGGTGGCCGAGGTCGGCGAGCGCCTTGGTGAAGAACCTCGCGTACATCAGGTGCAGGATCGCGTGCTCGACTCCGCCGATGTACTGGTCGACCGGCATCCACTGCGCGAGGGCGGCAGCGTCAAATGCCTCCTCTTCGTTGTTTGCGTCGCAGTAGCGCAGGAAGTACCAGGAGGAGTCCACGAACGTGTCCATCGTGTCGGTCTCCCTGCGCGCCGGTCCTCCACAAGCGGGGCAGACGGTGTTGACCCAGTCCTCGGCGGCGGCGAGCGGCGAGCGGCCTTCGGGCGCGTAGTCCTCGATGTCGGGCAGCACCACCGGCAGCTCGTCCTCGGGCACCGGCACCATGCCGCAGCCATCGCAGTGCAGGACAGGGATCGGGCAGCCCCAGTAGCGCTGGCGCGAGATGAGCCAGTCGCGCAGGCGGTAGTTCACCGACGCGTGCCCCTTGCCCTCGCGGTCCAACCACTGCACGATCGCGCCGAGCGCCTCACGGTTTCCCATCCCGTCGAAGTCTGGATGGGAGTCGACGAGCGGGCCATCGCCGGCGTAGGGAAGTCCGTGCTCGTCTCCCCCATGCTCCGCGCCGCCTTCGATCACGCGACGAATCGGCAGGCCGTACTTGCAGGCGAAGGCGTAATCACGCTCGTCGTGTCCGGGGACCGCCATGATCGCGCCGGTGCCGTACTCCATCAGCACGTAGTCGGCGACATACATCGGTATCTGCTCGCCGTTGACGGGGTTTGTGACCGTTCTACCCAGCGCCACGCCCGTCTTCTCTCGCTCCGCTGAGCCGCGCTCCTCGGCGGACTCCTCGGTCAGCGCGTGGTCGATGTAGTCGCGCACCGCAGCCTCGTGCTCGGTGCCCTCGGCGAGTCGCATCACATCCGGATGCTCCGGGGCCATCACGAAGAACGTGGCGCCGAACAGCGTGTCCGGGCGTGTCGTGAAGACCGGATAATCGACGCCGAGATCCTCGCAGCGGAACGTCACCTCCGCCCCTTCACTACGCCCGATCCAGTTGCGCTGCATCGTCTTGACGTGCTCGGGCCAGTCGATGCTCCCGAGGTCCCCGAGCAGCCGCTCGGCGTAGTCGGTGATGCGTAGGAACCACTGCTCGAGCTGGCGCACCTGCACCTGTGCGCCACAGCGCTCACAGTGACCGTCGACGACCTGCTCGTTGGCGAGCACCGTCTGGTCTTTGGGACACCACTTGACGGCCGCCTCCTTGCGGTATGCCAGGCCGGCCTGCAGCAGTTGCAGAAAGATCCACTGTGTCCAGCGGTAGTAGCGCGGTTCGTGGGTGGCGAACTCTCGCGACCAGTCGATCGAGATTCCCCAGGCACGGAACTGGCGCTGAAAGGAGGCGATCGAGGCGGCCGTCGAGTCACGCGGGTGGACACCTGTCTTGATCGCATGGTTCTCCGCCGGCAGACCGAATGCGTCGTAGCCCATCGGATGCAGCACGCGGTGGCCCGTGCGCCGGTGATAGTGAGCGATCGCGTCGCCGACCGAGTAGCACTTCAAATGCCCGATGTGCGGCTCCCCGCTCGGGTACGGAAGCATCTCGAGCACGTAGGAGGTGGGCTCTTCGCTGCCGCCTCGCTCGCCGATGTCGTTTGAGACCTCCCAGGTGTGCTCGCTCGCCCACACCTCCTGCCAGCGTGGCTCTATCTGCTTGGGGTCATAGCGGTGCTCTGGCATGGTGGCTCGCGACGGCAGGTTAGCGGTCGCACGCGCCAGCGGCGTCCGCCACGACACGACATCGCGAATCAGAACTTCTCCGGGGCCTCAGCCCGATCCTGCTCGGTGGCTGTTGCTGATCGGCGCCCCAGCGGCGCTCCGGCCGCCAGCTGGCGTCGTTGCCTGTAACCGACGGGTCAGAGATGACCAGCCGGGGGCAATCCTCGGGCGAACCTCAGCGGCCGTTTCCGAATATCCGCAGCAGCGTCAGGAAGATATTGATGATGTTGATGAACACGCCGGTCGCGATCCACACCACATCGCGCTCAGTGGCCCGGCGCTTGATGATCTGAAAGTAGATCGCCAGGTAGGCGCTGAAGATCACATACAGAGCCAGGTTCAGCACGAGGTGTTCGCCGGAGCCCACGAGGATCAGGATCAGGCTGATCCCGAATACCACGATCAGGGCCCAGAACAGCGGGCGCATCCAGCGGATCAGATCGCGTGAGGTGGCAAAGCCGAAGGAGCCCATGATCCCGACCGTCAGCGCCGTGCCGCCAGCTGCCTGGTAGAGAGCGGTACGGTCGAGCGTCGCGTATTGAGCGATGACCGGTCCCAACCCGAGGCCGAGCAACAGCGCCAGCGCGAACAGCCAGGCCATCCCGATCTGCCCTTCGCGCAGCGGTGAGACGAACATCTGCGCCAGGATCATTCCGAGGAACCCGAACTCGCAGATCTCCGCGGTCCCGAACGAGAGATTGCGCCCGATGTAGGTGCCGCCTGCGGTGAACGCGAGTGCGACGGCGACGAGGAACATCACCTGGCCGAGCAGAAACGTCGAGCTGGTCGCGCGAGCGCCAGCGTGTGCATCGAAGATGCTGAGCGATCTCTGTCGTGACGAGGTGGTTGCGAAAGGATTCTCAGGCGACATGCGCGTCTCTCCCCCTGATCTGTTGGTAGCGCCGGGCTAGTGGCAGTCCTTTGGTGATTTTACTAGCCCGGCGCAATCTCCTGCATCAGGTGCGACCTGGCTCAGATCGCGCGCGCTTCGGACATGGATCGCAGTAGATCGACAATCTCCTGAGGAGCCTTGTCCGGCGATCCCGCGTCGAATGGCGGCTGAGGGTCGTACTCGATCCCCAACTGGATCGCCTGGGCTACCTGATCGCCCGCGATCCGGGCAACGAGCGTGAGCGCCATGTCGATGCCGGCCGATACGCCCGCGGCGGTTACATACTTGCCGGCGAAAACCACGCGCTCGGAGACGGCGTCGGCGCCCAGCGCTCTCAGCCGGTCGAGGGCCAGCCAGTGGCTCGTCGCCCGCTTGCCGTCGAGCAGGCCGGCGGCTGCGAGGATCAGGGAGCCGGTGCACACAGATGTCGTCCATTTGCTGGTGCGATCAGCACTCTTGACCCATTCCAGGACAGACTCTCCGGCGTTTGCGACGACGTCACCCTTCCCGCCGGGAACCACCACGATGTCGGGTCGAGGAACGTCTGTGAGCGAGCGCTCGACGAGCAGCGAGAGCATTTGGTTGTCTGTCCGCACGGGGCCCTGCTCGACGCCGACGAACGTGACCCTCGCCTCTGGAATACGGCTCAGCACCTCGTAGGGGCCGACTGCGTCGAGTGCTGTGAGGCCGTTGTAGATGGGGATCGCTATGTCCATGTGGCTTGTGTCCTTTCTGTGGTGAGGTGTGGTCTCAGGCCGCCATGCCGGGGTCTCGGTGCAGCGCGACGCTCTGGAAGCGCCCGCGATACTCGGCGGGTCCTACGGCCAGGGTGCGCAGGAAGACCCGGCGCATCGTCTCCGGGGTGCCAAAGCCGCAGGCCGCGGCGATCGCACCAATCGACTCCGAGGTGTCCTCCAGGTGCCGGCGGGCAGCCTCGAGACGCACCCGTTCGATGTAGCGAGCCGGGGTGACGCCGACCTGAGCACGAAAGCTCCGTGCGAAGTGACGCGGGCTCATGTGCGCACGGTCCGCCATCGCCTCGACGGACAGATCTGCGCTCGGATTCTCCACAGCGAACAGCTGGGCTTCACGCAGCGGCTCACGGGCGGGCTCCTGTGTGCGGATCGCCTCGCTGAACTGCGATTGGTTGCCCGGGCGGCGCAGGAACAGCACGAGGTGACGAGCGATCGTGAGCGCACTGTCTCGATCGATGTCCTCCTCGACGAGCGCCAGCGCTAGGTCCATTCCTGCCGTCACGCCCGCTGAAGTCCAGATCGGTCCGTCGTGCAGGAAGATGGGATCTGGATCCACATCGACAGCCGGGTGCAGGCGCGCGAGCTCCGCCGCAGAGGCCCAGTGAGTCGTCGCGCGACGCCCGTCGAGCAGACCTGCACGGGCGAGCACGAAGGCGCCGGTACAGACTGAGACGGTGCGCCTTGCGCTTTGTGCGGCGTGCGCGATCCAGCGTGTGAGCGTGAGATCGTCAGCCGCCCGCATGCATCCGTTTCCACCCGCGACGATCAGCGTGTCTATGGATCTGGGAGCGTCACTCAGAGCACCGTGCGGGGTGAGTGTGAGGCCACTCGAGGTCTCGAGCGCTACGCCATCGACGCTGAAGATCCTCACCCGGTAGCCACGATCGGGGTGTCCAGAGCGATCGATCAGGCGCTGTGCGCCGGTGAAGACCTCGAGCGGTCCGGCTACGTCCAGGCTTTGCACTCGGGGGTATACGACGATGACTATCTCACGGGGGTCGCCTGTCTGTTCCATGCAACGATCATCGCTGCTGAGAGTTCTGTCTGCAAGGACACATTTCCAACAATTCCTGCCATGGTTGTCGTATCAGGCCAACTCTCGTGTTCTGCGAGTCGACTGGATCCCGAAATCCGCCAGCCATCGGACAAGCCCAAATCCCCCAGCCCGGCGCGTCGAGGTCTTTCGGCAACGGCCTGGCGAGGCAGGATCAACTTGCGGGACTGCTGGCAGCGTTTGCGCATAGGCCAGAGGGTTGTTAGATTCGCCGCAGGCCGGCATGAGCGATGACGACACCAATCTGGACCCTGGTCCTCTGAGCGAGCCTCAGGTCTCACGGGCTGGCTCCCCCGCTCTGCAAAGCGCTCCGAGCCAGGTCACGGCGATCGTCGCCGCTGCCGAACGAACAGCCGATGAGCTACGCCAGCACGCTGAGGACCGCGCCCGAGAGCGAATCGCAGAGGCAGATCGCGCCGCCGAAAACCGCGTTGGTGCCGCAGAGCAGGAGGCAACTGAGATCGTCCGCCGCGCCACCGAGCAGGCCGAGAGCGCCCGCAACGATGCCGTTCTCGCTGTCGGAGCGATCCACAGGGAGACAAGCGAGCGTTTCGAGGAGTCCGAGCGTCTGCGCGAAACAGCGCGTGCGGAATCTGAGGCGCTTCTCAGCCAAGCGCGCGAGCAGGCGCAGAGAACGCTCGACGTCGCCCAAGAGCAAGCAGATCAGCTACGTCTCGGCGCGCGTACAGAAGTGGAGAAGATGCTCGCCAGTGGACGCGAGGAAGCCGAGAAGGCGCTGGCCGGAGTGGCTGAGGATTCCGAGCAACTGCGCATACAAGCGCGCCAAGAAGCCCGGGAAATTCACACACGGGCCCATGCCGACGCACGCGAGATCATCAGCGAGGCTCACGTTGTGGCCCGTGAGGTTCTACAAGAGGGCACAGAGGTGTCCCGCAACCTGCGTGGCCTCGCGGCCTCGCTGCGGACGAACTCTGAGCGGCTCTTGAGCGATATACGCCTGGCTCACGGCAGCATGACGGCGCGCCTCGACCAGGTGGCCCCCGGAGAGAGCGAGCGCAGCCCAAGAGCTCGGCGGGGGATCTATGAGAGCGACGACGATAGTGACCTTGACGTGCCTGAGTTCATACCCCGGCGCTAGCAGATGGTTTGGCTGGGGTCGTAGGGGACTTGTCCCGCTGATGCAATCCCGATACAGAGGCGACACAGACTTGTCGCGATTGTGCCTATCTCGTCACATCTGACAGGTCAAACTTGATGTCGTGCAGGATCTGACGCCAAGCCAGAAAGGAGCTGTTGCCGAGGCTGCAGTCACCTGCGCGACAATGGAACTGGGCCTGGTTGTGCTTCGTCCACTCTGCGAGGGGCGGCGTTATGACCTAGTGATCGACCTGGAGCCCAGGCTGCTGCGAGTTCAGTGCAAGCTGGCCCGACGTGTCAATCGGGTCCTGGTCACGCGGGTGAGTACATCCCGTTACACGCCCCACGGATATGTGTTCAGCACCTACACCGCCAAGGAAATCGATGCAATCGCCGCGCACTCGCGGGATGACCACCGCTGCTACTTGATTCCGATCAGCGAGGCAGGAGGTCGTACGGCTCTTAGCCTCAGACTCGACCCCACCCTGAATAGCCAGGTCGAGGGCATCAAATGGGCCCTCGACTGTGACTTTGCCACGGTGATCGCCCGGCTGAAGACGCAGTCCTCGGATACTAAACTAACCTCGCTGGGCTAAACTAGAGCACCTCTTGGGGCTATAGCTCAGCTGGGAGAGCGTCTGGCTGGCAGCCAGAAGGCCGAGGGTTCGAGTCCCTCTAGCTCCATTTTCAAAGTCGCTTGACGCTGGGGATCGACGGATGGTTCAATCGCGTAGGTGCTCAGTCGGCTGGCTGTTCGGACTCAGTCCAGTCCTGGCGCTTGTGATCCCAGTGACCACTGGCCGTGCCCTGCAGAAGCGGATTGACGAAGGGGCGCACGATCGCGAGAGCCTCGTCGAGCGTATGCGCATCCGCGAGAACGGACTCTGCGGCCTCACGCCTGTAGCCGGGCTCCCATAGCGCGCGGTCTGGGACGTCGAAGGCCTGCGGCAGCGTGACACCGCGCCGCTCTGCCTCAGACTGCAGAGATCGGAGCTGCTGCTCAGCGTCAACCGATGCCCCTCGCGCGATGGCCACCAAATCAACAAGGTCGCGGTAGCGAGTCGACGGCGTCCGCGACTGTCCATGCAGCTCGAATGGCGCGGCGATCTTGCCTGCGACGTGATCAACGAGTGGATAGGCCCGATAACCCTTCTGTTGCAAGTCGGGCAGGTCCACCTGTGCGATCGGCGGAACGTCGTCAGGCTCGCCGATCATCCGTAGGTCCGAGCCAACCAGATCGATGTGGAAGCGTTCCCACTCTTGCTGGCCTATGTATGCCACGACGGGCAGTCGCACTGCGGAGGGCTCATCGCCGACTGAGCGCCGCGGTCCAACCTCGAACCGAAACCAATCCCCGAGGTCACGGCCGGCGGCCTCGCGCAGGTCGCCCTCTGCGGCATCGGCAGCCTTCGCTCGGTAGACATCGATGTCGAGCGAGCCGCGTACTCCAATATCGCGCGCGAGCAGTGCAACTGCTCCCTTCACCACCCAACCGTCGTCCATCACGTAGAGGCGCTCGAGAAAGCGGTCGTAGCCGAACTGACGTCGTAGTTGCGGCAACGTCCATTGTGTTCGCTCCGACAGTGCGCGGAGCTTGTCGGTCAAGGCGGTCCGAAATGCGCCCGGAGTTGCGTATTTGCTCATCGGAGGGGGTTACCACCGACCGTCGCTGGCGCGCGCTCGGACGGGAACTGGCTTCCTGCGCGTGCTCGCGCCTCAGATATCCATAGCTCGCTTTCCGGGTCGCCGACAAGATCGAGCATCCACTGAAGCAGAGCGAGGCCGTCGCGCCGACGCAGACCAAACTTGCCGGCGTGCGGCGCGAGCGCGTCAGCAACCGTGGTCGGTGACGCGTAGACGTTGCGCAGCGAGTCCGTGATGATGTGTGCGACCGCGCCCGGGTCCTCGTTGTCATACAGAAGGTCCGAGGCGATGCGCGCGGGACGCGTGACGGGAAGGCCGCGCAGGATGTTCCATTCCGTGTTGGTCAGCTTGCGACGGTGCGTCTTCACGTCTGGCCGGCGTGGTTGGTGTCGCGCTGGCACCGTAAATTCGCGGCGTTCTTCTGGCAGGTGCCCGACGCTGTACATGTCGGCGGCGGATCGATGGGATACCACCCCTTGGGTTTCGACACGCTCCCAGACCGGCACATCGGGGGCGAGTTGCAGCCATGCTGCGCGCAGAGCCTCATGATCCGGCGGCGGCGCGCCGCGAAGCCGATATACGCCGTGGGCGACTTTCTGAAGGATGCCTTCCGGAGCAGTGAGCCGGTCCAGTGTCCGACGCGCGACACCGAGGCCAAGCGCCTGCTGGCGGGTGAGGAGGCCCCACTGTTCTTCGGCCATCTCGGTGATCCGGCCCAGCGTTGAGTACTGCGGCATGCGTTACATTATACGCCGCTTTTGGCGGAAAGTGCAGTATATCTTGCGCAGCATACTGCACTTATCGCCATTCTCGGCGGAAGGTGCAGCCATATTCGTCTATCCAGACGACTCTACTCGCCTTCCTCGAGCGCCATCCGCTCGCCCGAAAGTCGCGCAAAGTGGTTCGCGTTGACTTCGGTTGGCTCCATTTTCAAAGTCGCTCGACGCTGGTGAATCGACTGCCTTTGCGGGCGCTTCGCTGATTGAATGTGGTGGAATAGCGGCGCATGCCTCCGTATCCCCGGAAGGGCGAGTGCGCTGTGGGCTCCGCGACTGCCGGCTCCATGAGCTGACTACCCGAGCAGTCCGCGGATGTCATCCGCGGTTAGACTGCTTGCGAACAGGTCGCCGTCGTCCATAACCCCGCTGAAGAGAGCCGCCTTGCGACGCGCAAGGGCCGCGACCTTCTCCTCGATCGTGTCACGAGCGATCATCCGGTACACCATGACCGGACGGGTCTGGCCAATGCGGTGGGTGCGATCTATCGCCTGAGCCTCGGTAGCGGGGTTCCACCACGGATCCAAGAGAAAGCAGTAGTCGGCCTCGGTGAGATTCAGGCCAAACCCACCGGCCTTGAGGCTTATCAGGAACACCGGGTCGGTGCCGTCCTTGAAGTGCTCGAGCACACGATCGCGCCGACGCGTGCGACCATCGAGATAACAGTAGCCGATGCCCTCATCGTCCAAGCGTTCGCGGACCTTGGCCAGGAATCCGGTGAACTGGCTGAACACGAGCGCCCGGTGGCCCCCGCCGATAACATCAGCCAACTGCTCGGTGAGAGCGCTGAGCTTGGCGCAAGGGACTTTATTGTGGCCGTCGTCGACCAGGCCCGGATGCAAGCTGAGCTGACGCAGCAGCGTGATCGAGCGCAGGATCGCGAAGCGATTGCCGTTGAAATCGCCGAGCAACCCGAGGATCTTTTGGCGCTCGCGTTGCAAATGAGTGTCGTACAGTTTGCGATGGCGTGGATGAAGGTCGACGTCGAGGGTTTGTTCCTGCTTTGCCGGGAGATCTGCGGCCACCAACTCCTTGGTGCGGCGCTTGATGAGCGGCCTGATCCTGCGCCGCAGGCGTGCGAGCCTCTCGGTATCGCCACTGCGCTCGATCGGCCGCGCGTACTGTTCGGCGAATCGTGTCGGATCGGGGAACAGCCCGGGAGCCGCGATCGACAGCAGCGACCACAGCTCCATCAGGTTGTTCTCCATCGGGGTGCCGGTCATCGCGAGCTTGAACGGCACGGCCAGCTCGCGAACGCAGCGATATGTCTTGGCCTGGTGGTTCTTGACGAACTGTGCCTCATCGAGAATCAGACCTGCCCAGGCCACCGTGCGGTAGGCCTCGGCTTCGAGGCGAAAGAGCGTGTACGTCGTGACCACCACGTCGGCGGTGGCAACCTCCTCGATGATGCGGCCGGATCGCGCCATCGTGTCAGTCACCGCGTCGACCCTGAGCGTTGGAGCGAACCGTGCAGCCTCGTTCACCCAGCCCGACACGACGCTGGTAGGAGCGACCACCAGGAACGGGCCGAGGCCCGGAGTGCGCTCACGGGCGTGACAGATCAGCCCCAGCACCTGCAGCGTCTTGCCGAGCCCCATGTCGTCGGCGAGGATCCCGCCGAGCTCGAGATCCCACAGCGACGCCAGCCAGCCGAACCCGTCGCGCTGGTAGGGACGCAGGTTTGCCTGCAACGTCGCTGGCGGGTCGTGCTCGGTGATCGCGTCGATCTCGAGCAGCGCGCCAACCTGGCGCTGCCACGCCTGCGCCTGCTCTCTCACGACGCCGAGCGCCGCTAGCTCGGACCAGAGCCCGGCCTGGTAGCGGCTGATTCGCAGCGACCCCGGCTGCGAGTCCGACAGCGCCCTGGCCTCTTCGATGAGCCGCCGCAGATCCTGCAGCTCAGGCGCCAGCAGCGAGAAGTGGGCGCCATCATCGAGCAGCATCTGCGACTCGCCGCCAGCGAGCGCCATGAACACCTCCGCGAACGGCAGCTCTCGATCATCGATGCTGATGCTCACGCCCAGGTCAAACCAGTCGCGCTCACCGGCGATTTCAGTGGTGGCGAGGCCGATCGTGAGCGAGTCGCCAACGTCCCGGTAGTCCGCGGGCTCTCCCGATATCTCGACGTCGATGTCCGGGCGCTGTTGAGTCAGTCCTGGCAGCAGCTCGGTCGTGAACCGCATGCTGTCGACGCCCGTTAGCAGGGCGGCGTCGGCGTCGGCGGGCCGCCCGGCATCGTCGAGCAGGCCTAGTCGCTGCAGGTCCGGCTCGGTAAAGACCGTGCCAGCGATGATCGCGCGCTCGGCGTGGAGATCCCGAAACCCGGGGCCCGCCCCGTTGCTGGCGAGCGCCGTGTGTCGCGTGGCGGCGCCAACCTGATAGGCCCACTCCCATCCGACCGCGACGGCATGATTCGCGCCGTAGCTTGCGCGCAGGACGAGCGTCGGCGCAGAGATCTCCGGCAAGGCGACCGAGCCGTCTGAGGACTTCACCGTGGCGACGTGGCGCAGGGCGGGATACAGTTCCTCGGCGAAGCGCTCGATCTCGTTTGCTGGAATCTTCAGCAGATCGCCAGCCAAAACCATCCGCTGCAGCGGTGTCGGCGCCGGTTTGAGCAGACGCACCAGTCGCAGCCGCCGGCTCTCGGGTCCGCCGGTGCTATCGCCGGTGTCCCGCTCGACACATGCGACGCCGTGTCCCGTGGAACCGAGGAACAGCAGCGGCTCCAAACCGTCCGCATCCTCGCCGTCGACTTGCAACACGGCACGCACCGCCGATTGCAGATCGCCTCCCTGCGTGACGTCGATCAGCAGCTCGCCCCGCCCATGGCGCACCTCGCCGAGGCCGGGGAGCGCATGGACAAGTTTCAGTCCGAGCCGGGTCGCCTCGTCCAGCAGCGACCAAAGCTGCACGCTGTCGCAGCCGCCCAAATCGAGCGCTTTGTCGGCGCTGTAGCCGTAATAGTGGGACTGTCCATCGCGCGCACAGTGAACGGCAAACAGCTCGCGAACCAGCGCGAGGTGATCGGGCCGGTACTCGCCGCTGCGCACATGCCAAGAGTCCAGGCCACTCCAGCTCAACGAGCCGTTGACCCAGCCGCCGCGAGCGCCTTCTCGCATCAGCCTGGCCATCAGACGCGGCGCGCCACCGCCCCCGGGAACACCCGGGCGCAATGCCAGCTCGATCGCCAGCGGGTGGCCCGCCGCCTGCGACACTGGCGCGTCGATCAGCGCGCGCAGCGGTTGCTCCCACGACACGGGCTGTGCCGTGCGCGCAGTTTGGACTGATGGGCGCTGCCCGCCGTGCGGCCGTTCGGCGCCGCGTTCGTCAGTCGCTGCGATCACGATTGCCGCGACGTGCTTGCAGTTGTAGCCGACAGGACACGTGCACTCGCCGTCAGCAAACCTCAGAACGCCCTCATCGTCGTCGTCGAAGAACGCCGCGGTTTCGTACAGCGCGCCGTTGCCGACCACCGACCCAGTCAACGTCGCCGTATCCGCATCCCACTCGACCCCCATCACCCTCTTGCCCCGCGCGTAGTCGCGCCCGCGCTTGAAGGGCCGCGGTCCGACGGTCTCCTGTATCTCAGACAGATCTATCTCGTTCAGATCGGCGGTGGCGGTAGCAACGAGCACGCGCTCAAGATAGATGGATGTGCGGACTGACTCCCAAGCCAGCTCGGGCCGCGATACCTGGTGGCCGCCAGCGTAGCCAGCCGCCTGAGCGCTTTATCAGGTTGGGCTGTCTCGATCGAGATCGCACCTTCTCGACGCCTCCTTGGTTGCACTCGATGACACATTCGGGCCCGGGGATCCTGACAGCGCAGATGTGTGCTTCGTTGGTTCAAGTGCTCGCGAACGATTGCCGATGCTCTCATCGTCTTCGCCTATGCCAGCGATCATCTCTCAGGAACAGCGCGCCAGCGCTACGAAGCCCGCCGCGGCGCCCGCCGGGCCGTCGCCGCAGGAGCTCTCACCGCTCCGCGTAGCGGTGCTTTTGGTGGTGATCGCCGCGCTTGGCTTCGGTGCCTTCAAGCTGATCACCCACGATCCTTCGGCGACGGGAGCGACGTCTGACGCCGCTCCGGTGTACGCCCCGTACGTAGATGTGACCGTGACGCCGACCTACCCGTTCCAGTCGCCGTCGGCAAACCCGGTGTCGAGTGTGTATCTCGGCTTCATCGTAAGCAAGCCGACGGCCCCGTGCACACCCACCTGGGGCACCTATTACACGCTCGCCCAGGCGGCGCAGACGCTCGATCTGGACTCCCGTATAGCCCAGCTGCGCGCGCAGGGAGGCAGCGCGATGGTCTCCTTCGGCGGCCAGGCCAATACCGAGCTGGCGGTGGACTGCACCAACTCGACCGAATTGGCCGATGCCTACCTCGCACCGATCAATCGCTACCACCTCAAGACGATCGACCTCGACATCGAGGGCGCCAATCTCGCCAATCAGGCGGCGAACGTCCGCCGTGCACAGGCGATTGCCACGGTCCAGCGCCAGATGGCGGCTCGGCACACGCCGTTGGGGGTCTGGATGACCCTGCCGGTTTCCAGCAGAGGCCTGACATCCCCCGGTGTCGCCGCGGTGCGAGCGATGCTTGCCGCCCATGTGACCCTGGCCGGCGTCAACGCGCTGGCGATGGACTTCGGGCCGGGTGAAGGCGCGGCCCGCGACATGGTTGGCACCATCGAGCGCGCGCTCTACTCCTCACACGCACAGGTGCAGGCGCTGTGGCGCGGCGCGAGGCTCCCGAGCAGTGCCGGGTTCGCCTGGGGTCACCTGGGCGTCACGGTGATGCTCGGCGTCAACGACATCACCGACGAGCGCTTGAGCACCGCGGATGCGCGCCGCCTGGCGACCTTCGCGAGCGCGGAGGGGATCCCGAGGGTGTCGGCCTGGTCGCTGAACCGCGACTCCGAGTGCGGCGGGGCGTTCCCTGAAGTCGGAGCAGTCTCCAACACCTGCAGCGGCGTCATCCAGAGCCCGCTCGAGTTCACCCACATCTTCAGCCGCTTGCGGGGCACATCGACGGCACGCAACCAGACGGACATCGCCTCGCCGCTACAGCAGCAGTCCACGACGGACACAACCGACGATCCAGCTACGAGCCCGTATCCGATCTGGCAGACCTCAGCGGCTTACGTAACCGGCTACAAGGTTGTCTGGGAAGGAGATATCTACCAGGCGAACTGGTGGAGCCAGGGCACTCCGCCCGGCTCCGACGCAGCTGACTCATCCACGAGTCCGTGGCAGCTCATCGGTCCCGTGCCAGGCGGTAGTCAGGCGCCCAGGCCTCTCCTGCTGGCTTCCGGCCACTACCCTCAGTGGTCGCCGACCGCCGTGTATCGCCAGGGCCAGCGCATCAGCTTCGAAGGACTGCCCTACCAGGCACGCTGGTACACACACGGAGAACAGCCATCGAATGCGCTGCCGTCCAATCCGAGCGCGCCATGGGAACCACTGTTCACGGCTCCCGGCGAGCCGGCCGACAACGGGATCGGAGCGGGGAGAAGCTGATGGCGTTCCGACGCCGCAAAGCGGCTGACCCCAGCGTCCGGCGCCAGTGGGGTGCCGACTCCCACCAGGACCCGATGCCCATCATTCCGCGCATCGCCAGCGATTGGGCGATGGTCTTCGGGCGCGCCGCCGTTGTCGTCACCGTGGCTGCGTGGTTGGCACTGGTCGTCACTGTCCTCAACGGCGAGCTCGCGGTCAACAGCTCTGGACACGCGGGCATAGTCGAGACGGTCGGCTTCCTCTTGGCGGTGAGCCTGCTCTCTGCGTCGGCCACCGCGTACCTGATCGGCAGGCTGGGCTTCTACTACCGCGCACGTCGCCATCGGCGGGTGCCGCGGGCGATGCTCGACGAGTTCTTCACCGACCGGCGGCCAACGCTGACAGCGCTCGTGCCCTCCTACCAGGAGGAGCCGGGAGTGATCCTGATGACGCTGCTCTCGACGGCCCTGCAGGAGTATCCGGACATGCGCGTCGTGCTGTTGATCGACGACCCACCGAACCCTCGCCAGGACGAGGCGCGGCGGACGCTGGACAGTGCGCAGGCGCTGCCGGCCGAGGTCGAGCGTTTGCTCTCAGAGCCGCGAGCGCGATTCGATCTGGCACTGGAGCGGTTCGAGGAGTCAGTCGACTGGGAGGAGGATCCCAGCGCCGAGGAGATAGTCGCGCTGGCCGGCGAGTACGAGTACGCCGCCAACTGGATTCGCTCGCTGGGTGAGCGCTATAAACCGTCCGACCACAACGAGCGCTTCTTCGCAAACCACCTGCTGGGTCAGCTCGCCGCTGACCTCGCACTGACTGGCGGAGCGCTGCGAGCGGCAGCCGAGGACGATCCGGCGAAGCTCACGGTCGCACGCTTAGCTCAGCTGCACCGACGTCTCGCCTGGACCTTCCGCGCCGAGCTCTCCTCCTTCCAGCGTAAGCGCTATGCGTCGCTGTCCTCGGAGGCCAACAAGGCGATGAACATCAACAGCTACATCGGGTTGATGGGCGGCCGCTACCGCGAGGTCCAGACGCCCGCCGGACGCATCCTCGAACCCGCCGGCGACGGCGAGGCCGACCTGGTGGTGGCGGACTGCGATTACGTGCTCACGATCGACGCCGACAGTGTGATCCTGCCCGAATACTGCTTGCGGCTGGTGTATCTCCTCGAGCGTGAGGAGAACAGCCACATCGCGGTCGCGCAGTCCCCCTACAGCGCGTTCCCCGGTGCGGCTACCCGGTTGGAGCGGATTGCCGGTGCGACCACTGATCTGCAGCACATCATCCACCAGGGGATGACTTATCACGACGCATCGTTCTGGGTGGGAGCGAACGCGATCCTGCGCAAGCTCGCGCTCGACGATATCGCCGAGACCGAGTCCATGGGCACCTTCACGATCCACCGCTACATCTCTGATCGGACCGTGATCGAGGACACCGAGTCGACGATCGACCTCGCCGCTCATGGCTGGGCTCTGCACAACTACCCTGAGCGCCTCGCTTACAGCGCGACGCCGCCGGACTTCGGATCGCTGTGTATCCAGCGCCACCGCTGGGCCAACGGCGGTCTGCTGATCGTGCCCAAGCTCGTGCGCTGTGTGCGCCAGCGACGCGCACGCAATGAACGCACGAGCATCGGGGAGCTGCTGCTGCGCCTGAACTACATGGCCTCGGTGTTCTGGAGCTCGCTGTTCGTCCTCTGCCTGATGGTGATCCCATTCGACGGTCACCTGCTCTCGCCCCTGACATATGTCGTCGCGGTGCCGTACTTCATGGCGATGGCCGTCGACCTGCGGTACTGCGGCTACAAGGCGCTCGATGCGGCGCGCATCTACGGGTTCAACCTGCTGCTGCTGCCGGTCAATCTCGCCGGCAGCCTCAGCTCGATCGTGCAAGCGCTGACAGGCTCCAAGGGTCGTTTCATTCGCACGCCGAAGGTGCGCGACCGCACGGTCCCCGCTTTCGTCTATGTCGTGCTGCCATACGCGCTGGTGGCCTACTCCGCCTACACGTTCAAGGTCGCCTATGACAGTCGCCTGTGGGGAGACGTGGTGTTCGCGGCGATCAACGCGGTGCTCGCCGCCTACGCGATCGTGGCGTTTGTCGGGGTCCGCAACTCGCTGGTGGATATCTGGACCAACGTGGTCTCCTGGCTGTACAAGCCTCAGCGCTATCAGGCGGCGCCGGCACGGCGTGCCCGAGCGCAGTTCCCCGACCCGTCGCATCCGGAAGTCGCAAACTGGGAGCTGGTCCTGTACATGGGGTTCGCCGATCGCCGCCGCACCCCCCGTGCGGCTACCAATGAGACCGCTGACCCCGACCGGCCTGTGTTGATGCTCCAGCTACCCTCGCCGAAGGTCGATGACGGCGAGAGGAGCGACAGCGTGCTCAGAGAGACCTGGTAGCCAAGATCGCGACGTCGTTCGGCGAGCACTCCCAAAGGCGCTCGCCGGGCGGCATGTCTCGCGGTTCTCACACCGGGTGCTGGTACATCAGAGGAGAGTCGCAGCGAGGCGGTGCAGCGTGCATCATCGGTACGCTGCCACCGTGACGCTCCATCCTCTCGCTGAGAAGTTTGCCGCGGTGGCCGATTGCTATGACCGTGGCCGCCCAGAGTACGCCCCGGCCGTGGTGGGTGCGCTCGTGGACGAGTTGCGGCTGGGTCCGAGCGCAGACGTTCTCGACCTGGCGGCCGGTACAGGCAAGCTGACCCGGGCGCTGCTGGCGGCTGATCTCGACGTGGTGGCTGTCGAGCCACAGCCGGAGCTGCGTGAGCTGCTGGTCGCGAGTGTGGGCGCCGAGCGAGTCAGAGACGGCGTGGCCGAGAAGATCCCGCTTGCCGACGGGTCGGTCGACGCCGTGACGGTGGCCGACGGGTTCCACTGGTTCGACCGCACTGCCGCGCTGGCGGAGATTCGCCGCGTGTTGCGCCCCGGCGGCGGACTGGCGCTGCTCTGGGCCGTGCCGGATTGGGGCGGAGCCTCGTGGGCGCACGAGGTCGGCACGCTGATGGCGGGGAAGCGGTTGGAATCGAAAGAGCACCCGTATTTCGACGGGCCACCGTGGCAGGATGCCGTGCGTGCGGCCGACGGCTGGAGCGAGCCGCGCGAGATCAGAGTGACGAGCACCCAGCCCGCCAGCCCGCAGCGGATGGTCGACTACATCGGATCGGTGAGTTGGGTCGCGGCGATGTCCGAGCGGGAGCGCGGAGAGCTGCTGGAGCAGGTCGGGGCGCTCGTGACGGCGGGCGAGACCCCGGCTGAGCTGCCGGTTCACGTGCTGATCGGCTTGACGGCGCTGAGCTGACTCCAGCGAAGTGGCACCGGCCGACGCTACGGTACACCCGTGCGGGTAGCGACCTGGAACGTGAACTCTGTCAAGAAACGGGCGCCGAGGCTGCTGTCCTGGCTCGACGAGCGCCAGCCCGATGTCGTCTGCCTGCAGGAGACGAAGCTCGCCGACGACGCGTTCGAGCAGCTGCTCGGCGAGGAGCTCACCGAGCGCGGATATGCGGCGGCTCTGCACGGCGAGGTCCAGTGGAACGGAGTGGCGATCCTCTCGCGGGTTGGCCTGGACGATGTTGTGAGGGGAGTCGCGGGCGCTCCCGGCTTCCCTCATCCTGAGGCGCGCGCAGTGGCCGCGACCTGCGGCGGGATCCGCGTGCACTCGGTGTATGTACCGAACGGCCGTGTCCCGGATTCCGAGCACTACCACTACAAGCTGGCCTGGCTGGCGGCGCTGCGCGAGATCCTCCGCGCCGGTCCTGAGGCCGCGATCGTATGTGGAGACATGAACATCGCGCCGACTGACGCCGACGTGTTCGATCCCGGCGCGTATGTCGGCCACACGCACGTTACGCCTCCCGAGCGAGCGGCGCTGGCCGAGCTGCAGGAGTTGGGTCTGCGCGATGTTGTGCGCGATCGCTGGCCAACCGAGCGGGTGTTCACGTATTGGGATTACCGTGCCGGCATGTTTCATCAAGACCTCGGGATGCGAATCGATCTGGTGCTGGCGAGTGCCCCGGTCACCGTCAGGACACAAGCGGCGTGGGTGGACCGAAAGGCCCGCAAGGGAACCGGGCCAAGCGATCACGCCCCGGTGATTGTCGATCTCGACGAGATGCCCGACGGGGATATCGGGCCGGTCGTGCCGCCACCCTCCGCTGCGCCCGTCAGGCCTGGCTCGGTCAGATTGCCTCAGTCTTCGTGACGACGCGCCCGCACTGACGCAGCAGTGCGCTAGCCAGTCCTGCGAGGGTCGCCGGGGGCCGCACGAGCCTGCGCGCCCGATCGCGTGCCCCTGGGCTCATCGCCGACTTCGAGCGTGGCTATGCGGTAGAAGCCCGGGATCGACCGCGCCTTCTCTGCGCCCAGGCGTTGGGCCGCTTCGGTGGTCGACTCGTCATCAGTCAGGAGCAGGTTGCGGGCCGCGAAGAATGCTGCTGCCTCGCCGGGATCGAGGCCCGTTCGGAACGGCTCGCCGGCATCGCGGACCGCGGCGAGCCATGCCCGGGGTGGCGAGTCGGGCGCGTCGAGAATGCGCTGGTCCACATAGGTGAGGAGGATCTGGCTCCCAGGCGAGCACAGCTGCACCAGAGCGGCGAGGGTCACGTCGATCGCTTCGGGCGTGAGGTAGCTGTAAACGCCCTCCCACAAAACGCAGGTTCGCTGCCCGCGGTCGAACCCGGCAGCGGCTAGCGCCGGCGCCATCGGATCACGCTCGAAGTCCAAGGGGACGTAGCGCACGTTCTCAGGATCACTTCCCAGGGCCTTGCGCTTGCGTGCCTGGGTCATCGGGTGGTCGACCTCGAAGGCGACGATGGACGTTGCCACCGAGAGCCTCGTCGCGCGCGCGTCATAGCCGGCGCCCAGCAACATGAGCTGAGTGCACCCGCCGTGTATGGCTGCCACGACGAAGTCGTCGATCACCCGCGTTCGCGCGACGCCCGACAGTCGTGGTCCCGGCCAGCGACGGTCCATCAACGAGACGATCAGTCGATGCAGCGGCGGGAGCTTGGCGGCATACGCGACCGCGCGCAGCCGTGGCCCCAGAAAGCGGGTTGCCGCGCGATCCTCGAACAGCCGCCTGCCGGCGGGCCGGGCAGACTCAAGCGCCCGAAAGAGGGCCATGTATTCGGCCGTCTGAGAAGGTCTTCCCGATTTCACGCGGGGACCACCAGACGAGCGAGCAGCTCCAGCGCTTCATCGAACTCGCCATCCACATCCACGCCGTCGAAGCGCCCCGAGGCCTCCGCAAAGGCAAAGCCCATGATCACAGTGCTCAGCAGCCGCTCTGACCGTGCCGCCGCCTCGGGATCGAGACCTGCGTCACTCAGGGCGCGCAGTGCCGCCTCGCGCGCGCGTGTAGCGCCCGGATCCACCGCCCGCCGTCGCAGAAGCAGCCCGAACAGCTCAGGACGCCGCAGCGCGAGCGAGCGCAAC
The DNA here is from genome assembly GCA_963776185.1 of uncultured Solirubrobacterales bacterium. GTDB lineage: Bacteria > Actinomycetota > Thermoleophilia > Solirubrobacterales > Solirubrobacteraceae > Palsa-744. Next base: position 353,458 of record CAVZLM010000004.1, on the reverse strand, counting down.
TCGCTGGCCAGGAGGCGTAAGCGCTGATCCCAAGGCAGCGAGTCCTCAGGCAGCTGCAGCTCTCCCAGCAGCAGCCCCACGAGCCCATCCAACAGATCGTCCTTGTTGGTGACATGCCGGTAGAGAGCCATCGTCGAGACCTCGAGCTCACGGGCCACGAGCCGCATCGACAGACGCTCGAATCCCTCGCGCTCGGCGACCGCCAGAGCCGCCTCGAGCACCCGCTCCCGTCGCAGCGGCAACGATGTATACGCTGTACGCATGAGACCCAGCGTAGCAGCTCTCGACGCGCTTTGTTTACGGTGTACGCAGGTTCGCTCCACACACTGCGCTACCTTTTGGCATCCGTGAGGACGACCAGACGGCGAGCGGTCACACACCGATCCCGTCAGCGATGGGCCGTCTGCGCGATCCTGTCCTCGGCGGCGATCGTGCTGGTGCTGATCGAGGCGTTCGAGGCAGAGCGGTTTCCCTCGCTGAGCATCCATCGCGTGCTTGCGGCCTCCGTTGTCCTCCACGGGCCCGTCCCTCAGCTCGATTGGCCCAGTGAAGGGCAGGCGGCGGTCGAGGTCGAGGGCGTTGGGCGACTCGGGATCTACGGACCGCAGACTCCTGTGCCGATCGCGAGCGTCGCGAAGATCATGACGGCCTACCTCACTCTCGAGCAACACCCGCTGCGGGGGGATCAGGGCGGATTCGTCATGGTCGTCAGCCGTCAGGATGTCGAGCAGGAGCAGCAGCGCGCCGCGCTCGGGCAGTCCGTCCTGCCGGTCCGGGCGGGCGAGCGACTCGACGAGCGTCAGGCGCTCGAGGCTCTGCTGCTGCCCTCAGCCAACAACGTGGCCGCGATGCTGGCCGAACAGGACGCCGGCAGCCAGGAGGCGTTCGTGGCGCGAATGAACGCAACCGCGAGCAAACTCGGCATGACATCGACGACATACACCGATGCGAGTGGCTTTGACCCCGACACGATTTCGACCGCGGTCGACCAGTTGAAGCTGGCGCGGGTGGCGATGCGCAAGCCCATTTTTGCGCAGATCGTCGGGCAATCCGAGGCGGATCTTCCGCTCGTCGGTGAGGTCAGTAACTTCGACGGCCTGGTTGGCGAGGAAGGCTATATCGGGATCAAGACCGGATCGGACAGGGCAGCGGGCGGGTGCCTGGTGTTCGCCAAGCATCTGAGCATCGACGGTCATCGCCTGACCGTGCTCGGAGCTGTCCTCGGACAGCGGGAAGGCTCGCTCGTCAACGCGGCCCTGAGCAGCGCCCGGCGGCTTGGCAACTCGGCGGCGAGCGCGGTGCGCCTGAGCACGGTGCTGGCGCCCGACACCCGTGTCCTGACGGCCACAGGGACTGGCGCCCAGCAAACCAGCGTCGACACGACGGGTGCGTTGAGGGCCTTCGGCTGGGGTGGCCTGACGGTGGCCGTGAGCGTGCGTCTGGAGGCGAAAACCAGTCGGCTTCACTCCGGTGAGACGGTCGCGGCGGTCAGCCTCAGCTCGGTGAACAAAGCCAGTACGGGCGCGGTGGCGCGGAGCTCGATTTCCTCGCCGTCGTTTGGCTGGCGTATTGGGCATCTGTTTTGAACGCGATCGACCGCGATCGCATGCGTCAGGGTCGGCGTTGATGAGCCCGCCCGGCGAGACTGCCCGTCGCAACGTGGAGCTGAAGGCGATCGACGAATCACCGGAGCGCTCTCTGGAGTGCTGTTTGTCGTTGGGCGCCCGAGATCACGGTGAGCTCGAGCAGCGAGACACCTACTTCGAGGTGTCCAGCGGCGGCTTGAAGCTCCGCGAGCAGCGAGGCGCGGTGGCGCAGTTGATCGGGTTCGAGCGGGAGGATCTGCCGCAGGAGCGTGAGAGTCGCTATCGCCTGATCGATGTGCGGGATGGTGATGCGCTCAGAGCCGCTCTCACCGATGCCCTCGGGGTGCGTGTCGTGGTAGTCAAGCGCCGGCGGCTGTTCATCTGGCGCAGTGTGCGTATCCATCTCGACGATGTGGAGGGGCTCGGCACGTTCATCGAGCTCGAGGCGGTCGCGGCGGCTCAGTCGGATCTGGTCTACGAGCACGGCCTCGTTTCAGAGCTGCGGGCGCGGTTTGCGATCACCGACGAGCGTCTCGTGAGCGTGGGCTACGCCACCCAGATGCTTGTGCGGGAGGAGGCTCGAGCGACTACAGCAGGCGGTAGATCGCGAACGGGGTAAGCGTCTCCTTCCAACTGGCTGTCGTGAGAATCAGATGAGAGCCTCGGGTCCCGCCCGACGGCGCTCAGCCCAGCCCGGTTGCGTGCGCGGGCTCTCCGATGTCTCATCTCACGCCGCGCTCAGCGCCAGAGTGTCCTGTCAGGTGCCGAGATAGCGCACAACATCCTTGGCGTCATCTGCCAGGGCGGCGGAGTCCTCGCGTGTCAGGCGCGCGAACGGCTCGAGCTCGACCTCTCCCGCGGGCATGCTCCATGTGCCGACGGCACGAGCGTCGATCAACGCGAACGGACGAAACAGCCCGTTGACTGTGATGAGCGCCTCGTGGGAATCCAGCAGCCAGTCGCGGGAGGCCCAGCCGAGCAGCACGGGGTCGAATGGGCCGAGCAGGCGTGGCGGCGGCAGCGCTGCCGGCTTGGCACCTGAAACGAGGTCCAACAGACCGTCGGCGCGCTGGTGTAGCTCTGAGGCGATCGCCGCCAGTCCGGCGCGGGCATCGCGCAGCGGCAGGCCGGCCCACTTCGCGAGGTCTCGCTCGTTGGCGGGCCCATGTCCTTGGAGATAGCGGCGTGCCAGTTCGGCCAGCGCACGTTCGCGGTCGACGGGTGTGCTCTCTCCCAGCCAATCTGCCACCAGCACGTAGGCGTGTTGTTTCTCGACCATCGGGCCGCGGACAGTCAGGCCTCGCAGGGAGGCGAGGATCAGCAAGTGCACCAGCGCCTGCCCCTCGGTCGGCACTCCCCCGGCCGCCAGCCGGTCGCGCAGCTGTACGCGGGTCAGCGGGCCCTCCTCGGCGAGTGAGCGCTCGATCACCGATACGCCGCGCTCGGCGGCGCTGGAAGACACGCCCTCCTGCTCCAGGCGCCTGGCGTTCGCTGTGAACAATGGCGGTGTCGTCAGTGCGTGCAGCCACGGGTAGTCCTCGCGGTGGACGAGGTGCAGCGTCCCCCGGTTTACCCAGGTGATGAGCAGTGAGCGCTCCACGGTGAGCGCGCGATCGACGTCAGCGGCAGTGAGGCCTGTGCTGCGAGCACGGATCGCGAGTCGCGCCCCACGCGGATCCTGACCCTGAACGGCCAGAAGCCTCCGAGTCACCGCGACCGGGTTCTGAGCCGGCGGCCCGGAAAGCAGTTGCGCGGTGAGGCGCTCAGCGATCATTGACGACCGATGGCATCAGCTACGGCCGGCGGGCATCACGGACGCCGTTGGGTCTTGCCTCGGCTGACTTACCTCGATCCTGGGCGCCGGCTACTTTGGAGGCGCAGACGGCAGGGCATATGCGGTTTTGCCGTCACGCTCGACCTTCACGATGCCCTCATCGCTCAGCAGCCGGCGAACACCGCCGCGGATCTCCTTGGCGCCCATCGCGGTGACCATCACCAGCTCGCCGACGGTGTGTGATCCGTGCTCCAGAGCGTCGAGAACCGCTTGCTCGAAGCGGCCGATCGGCGCTCGCTGAACACGTTTCGCGCGCACCCTCTTGGCGGCTCGAGATTTGACTGTCGCCCTCTTCGCGGGTGTCTTGTCGGCCGTCGGTTTTTTCACGCGCGCCTTCGCCCCCGCCGAATCCTCGGCAGCGATCCGCGCCGGACCCAGGGACTGAGCGGCGGCCTGCAGGCGCTCGTACTCGAGGACGAGCGGGCGCAGCTCGCCGAGCCTCGCGTCCAGTTCGCTGCTTATCTTCGTCAACAAGTCAGAAGCCATCGGAACCCTTCCGGTCCAAGATTTTGTGTCGCATTTTGACATCGGCCGGAGCCTCGTGCCATCGTGGCATCAGGCAGGCCGAGAACCCCACGAACGAGACGATTGCAAGATCACTCCAGGCATCGCCGCGAACCTGTCTGGTGAGGACGGGCGCCAGTCTACGCTACGCCTGTCGCTGACGCTGTCAGACGCTCAGGCCAGGGCTGTCTCGTCGAGGTCTCGCGCGGGGACCTCTCCCCAGAGTGCCTCCAGGCGATAGAAATCGCGAGTCTCGGCGGTGAAGATGTGAACCACGACATCCAGGTAGTCCATCAGGATCCAGCGTGCCTGGGAGATCCCCTCGACGCGTCGTGGCAAGGTGCCGTGCTCGTTCTTCATACCGAGCAGGATCCCGTCGTGAATCGCCTTGACCTGACGTTCGGTGTTGCCCGAGCAGATGATGAAGTAGTCGGCGTAGCCGAGGACGCCGCGCACGTCGAGCTCGAGGATGCCGAGTGCCTTCTTGTCAGACGCATAGCGCGATATCTCGTTCGAGAGCTCCAGCGGCGTCACGACTGCCCCCCGGCGTTCGTCGGGGAATATAGGGCGTGCTGAGCGATGTAGGAGGCGACCGCGGGGCCGAGCAGATCCTCTGCCGGTTTCCCCGCGGCTATACGTGCGCGCGCTTGTGAGGAAGAGATGTCGATGCTCGGCATCTGCAGGAACCGTATGCGTCCGGCCGTGTTGATCGGCGCCAGCGTCGCCAGCAGTTGCTCGCGATCGGAGCCGTCGCGATCGACGACCGCGATGTCGGCCAGCTCGAGCAGCGTCGCCGGTTCACGCCAGCCGGATAGCGTGCTTGCGATATCGGCACCGACGATGAATGTCAGCCTGGCCTCTGGGTGAGCGGAATGGATGGCCCTCAGAGTATCGACCGTGTATGACGGGCCGCCCCGCTCCAGCTCCAACGAGCACGCTGAGAGCCCTGGCGTGTCGGCGATCAGCAGACGGCACATCTGCAGGCGGTGCTCGCCGCCTGCAGCCTCCTCAGCCTCCTTGTGAGGCGGGATGCCCGCTGGAATCAGGATGACCCGCGTGAGCGCAAGCCGCGAAAGCGCGTGCCGCGCAACCGTCAGGTGCCCCAGATGGGGCGGGTTGAACGTGCCACCGAGAATTCCCAGCGCGACCCCGTGGGAGTCGGTCACCAGCGCACTTGCCCGTCGCCCTCGATCAGGTACTTGGAGGTGCACAGCTCGCGCAGCCCGATCGGCCCGCGCGCGTGGAGCTTCTGCGTCGAGTTCCCGATCTCGGCGCCCATCCCGAACTCCCCGCCGTCGGTGAAGCGTGTCGAGGCGTTGACGTACACACAGGCTGCGTCCACGCCGAGCTGAAAGGCCCGCGCCGAGCCGCGATCAGACGTCACGATCGCCTCCGAATGCCCGGAGCCGTAGCGGTCGATGTGATCGATCGCCGCGCCCGCCGAATCGACCATCCCGACAGCGATCTTCATCGCCAGGTACTCGGTTGACCAATCCTCATCGCTCGCCATCGCCAACGGGATCGCCTGGCCAGCGAATCGCTCGTACGCATCCTTGATCCGCTCGTCGACGTGGAGCTCCACTCCCGCGGCGTGAAGGTCTGTGAGGATCACGGGCACGAACTCCGGCGCGATCCGCTCGTGGATCAGCAGCGTCTCGGCGGCGTTGCACACCCCGGGGCGCTGGGTCTTCGCGTTGAGCACTATCTGCCGTGCCTGCTGCAGATCGGCCGAGGAGTCGACATAGATGTGGCAGTTGCCGGATGCGGCGTAGATGACCGGCACGGTGGCGACCTCTGAAAGCGCCGCCTTCAACCCCTCTCCTCCGCGCGGAATGATCAGGTCGACCGTGCCCTGTGCAGTCGCGAGCTCCGCGAGCTCTGAGCGGCCGCCGCCCGCCACGAGGCTGACGCAGCCCGCCGGTAGCCCGGCCGCGACCGCCGACTCAGAGGCGATCTGGGCGAGTATCGCGTTGGAGTGAGTGGCTGTCGAGGAGCCGCGCAGGACGATCGCGTTGCCCGACTTCAAACACAGCGCGGTCGCGTCGATCGTGACGTTCGGCCGCGCCTCATAGACCACCGCGATGACTCCCAGCGGCACTCGCACCCTGCGCACATCCAGGCCGTTGGGGAGGCGGTGACCGTCGATCACCTCGCCTACGGGGTCCGCGAGCGCGGCGATCTGCGAAGCGGCGTTGGCTATCTGTGCGATGCGATCCTCATCCAGGCGCAGGCGGTCGAGCAGCGCGTCGCCGGACCCCCCCTCCCGGCCGTCGCTCATGTCGAGTCCGTTGGCCCGGAGAATCTCTGGTGTGCGGTCGATCAGAGCGCCGGCAAGCGTGTGGAGTGCCGCGTTCTTGGTGGCGGTGTCGGCCACCGCCAGCGTTCGCGCGGCACGACGCGCCGTGCGGCAGATATCGGCGACCGATGAGATTGCGGTGCTCATAGCTGACCACAGGGTACGACAGGCCCGCGGCACACCACGTGAGGGCCGTGCGAGACGGCCGGGCGCTCGCTGCTCGGGCGTCCTACTCGAGCACGAGAAAATCGCGGTGGACGACCTCCTCGATCGCGTCCGGCAGCAGATCCCTGACGGCGTCCGACTTCATCCCCTTGACCTGAGCCAGCTCCGTTGCGGAGTAGTTGCAGATGCCCTTCGCGAACGGCCGCAAGCGACCGCCGTCCGCAGCGTCACGCTCGAGGATCTCCACCGCGTCGCCGGCATCGAAGGAGCCGTGCACTTCGGTCACACCGACGGGCAGCAGGCTTGCGCTGCCCTCGCGCACCGCGTGCGCCGCGCCGGAGTCGACATAGACCTGGCCGCGCGAGGGCTTTGCGTATTTCAGCCACAGCTTGAACGAGGAGTGCGGCGTCGCGCTCGGCGCGAAGCGCGTGCCCTGAGACTCGCCCGCGAGCACCGCCTCGAGCACTCCCGCACGCACCCCGTTGCAAATCACCGCCGCGATCCCGGCACCGGTGACCATCTCGGCCGCCACGACCTTCGAGCGCATCCCCCCCGAACCGTGCGGCGAGGTGCCGCTGGTGATCTCGAGCGCCGCCAGTTCGTTGAAGTCGCTGACCTGCTCGACCAGCGTCGCGGCCGGTTCGACGCGCGGGTCTGCGCTGTAGAGGCCGTCGATGTCGGTCAGCAGGACCAACAGGTCGGCTGACAGGAGCAGCGCAACCTGAGCGGCGAGGAAGTCGTTGTCGCCGAAGGAGATCTCGTCTGTCGCGGTGGTGTCGTTCTCGTTGATGACGGCCACCACCTTCCACTCGAGCAGCTTGGTGAGTGTCTGGCGGGCGTTGAGGTACTGGGTTCGGGCACTGAGGTCCGAGAAGGTGAGCAGCACCTGCGCGCTGACGACGCCCCGCTCGCGCAGAAGCTCCTCATAGACCCGGTATAGCTTGCCCTGCCCAACCGCGCTCGCCGCCTGCAGCTCTGAGATCGCGGCCGGGCGCGCCGGGAGGTTCATCACCCGGATGCCGGTTGCGATCGCGCCGCTGGAGACGACCACGACATCGACGCCGCGACTGTTCAGGCCGGCGGCCGCCTGACAGATACGGGCCAGTGCCTCGCGGCGCAGCTCTCCGCGCTCGTCGGCGACGATGCTCGAACCGAGCTTTATCACCACCCGTTTCATGGTCTCCTCGCAGCGTAGTCGCTGTTTGTCAGTCGGCGAGCCTGCAGAGCGCTCACGGCTGCTCCTGCGGGTCGAGCTCGAATACGACTCCCGCGATCTCGATCTCATCGCCGGCGCCGAAGCCCTTGGCCTCGAGTGCGCCGAGCACCCCGATTTTTCTCAGTCGGCCCTCGAGATAGGCCATCGCGTCCTCGTTGTCGACGTCAAAGCGAGCAAACAGCCGCTCGATGCCACTCCCGGTGACCGTGAACCTGCGTCCCTGCAGCCGCTCCACCGTGAAGCCCTCACGTCCGGTGGGCCGGAACACCATGTGCTCGGCCAGCAGTTGCTCAGGGGCCTCGGGACCGGCCTGGAACATCACTCCCGGAGCCTCTGAGGCGAGCGTAGCTATCCGTTGCAGCAGTTCACCGGAGAGCTCTGACAGACCGGCTCCGGTCGCCACCGAGGTGGCCAGGACCGGAATCTCGCCGCCGAGGCGCTCTGACCACCGCTGCACCGCAGCTCGCACCTGATCGGCGGGCAGCAGGTCGGCCTTTGAGAGAGCCAGAACTCGCGGCAAGCCCGCAAGCCGGGGATCGTGGGCCGCGAGCTCCCGCTCGATGACCGCGTGGTTCTCGACGGGGTCGGCCTGCTCGGAGCCGGACAGCTCGGGGGCGATGTCCAGCACGTGCACCAGCAGTCTGGTGCGCTCGACGTGCGCGAGAAACTCGTGTCCGAGGCCGGCACCTTCGCTTGCGCCCTCGATCAGACCGGGGATGTCAGCCAGCACGAGCTGGCGCTCATCTCCCTCGATCACCCCGAGCACCGGCTCCAAGGTGGTGAACGGGTAGCTCGCGACCTTCGGCGCGGCGCGAGTCAGACGCGCCAGCAGCGATGACTTGCCGGCGTTTGGCAGCCCAACGAGGCCGACATCGGCGAGCAGCTTCAGGCGCAGATCGAGCCAGCCCCCCTCGCCGGGCAGTCCACGCTCGGCGAAGCGCGGAGCCTGCCGGGTCGGCGTCGCAAAGCGCTTGTTGCCGCGACCGCCCGGGCCGCCGCGAGCAGCGACCGCGCGCTGACCATCGACCAGCAGATCCCAGCGGTGGCCGGCGAGATCCTGGTCCTCGCCCCTGACCTGGGTCCCCGGCGGCACTTTGATCAGGAGGGTCTCGCCATCGGCGCCATGGCGCAGCGAGCCACCGCCGTGCCCGCCTCGTCCAGCGGCATAGCTCGAGCGTCTGCGGAAGCTCTGCAGGTCGCGCAAGGAGTCATCGCACACCAGAATCACCTCACCGCCGCGACCGCCGTCGCCGCCGTCGGGCCCGCCACGCGGCACCTTCGCTTCGCGACGAAAGCCAGCCGAGCCGTCACCGCCGGCTCCGGCCTGGATGTAAATCCTTGCGTGGTCGTGCAACATGTGTCGCTCATCGTGACAGCCCCGCACGGGGCAGGCTTGGCGGATGTCGGTAGCTACCGCGGACATGACCCGCGCAGAAAGGGACGCAGCCAATGAACAGCCAGTCAGCTCATCAGCCGGATCGTGTTCTGCTGATCACCGGCGCATCTTCGGGGATCGGCGCCGCCACCGCCAGGCAGGCCGCGGCCGCCGGCTACCGCCTCGTGCTCGCCGCACGCTCCGCCGAGAGGCTCCAGTCGCTTGCCGCGGAGCTCGGCGGCCCGCAGCGGGCGCTCGCCGTGCCTTGCGACGTCAGTGAGTGGGAGCAGCAGCAACAGATGGTGGATCGCGCGCTGCAGGCGTTCGGGCAGATCGATGTCGTGTTCGCGAACGCCGGCTTCGGCGGTCCGCGTGGCTTCTTGAACGACACCCCCGAGCATTGGCGGGAGATGGTGCTCACGAACGTTTATGGCGCCGCGCTCACGCTGCGCGCGAGCATCCCCTCACTGAAGGACTCCCGCGGCCATCTGATCCTGACCTCGAGCGTGGCGGGCCGGCGCGTGCTGCCGGGGTCGATGTACTCGTGCACGAAGCACGCGGTGACGGCGATGGGCGAGGCGGCCCGTCTCGATCTGCATGGCAGCGGTATTCGAGTGACGTTGATCGAGCCCGGCATGACCGACACCCCGTTTTTCGAGAACCGGCCGACCGACGCCCTCGAGGACGATGACATCGCACGGGCCGTGATGTATGCGATCTCTCAGCCAGCGCACGTCGACGTCAACGAGATCCTGGTGCGCCCGACAGCTCAGCAGGGTTGAGCGTTCCCTTCAGGATCTCTTCAGCGCACTCGAGAACCGAAAGCCCGCGGCAGCCGCGCCGCCGGCGAGAAGAATGGTTCCGGCGAGCCCGCTGGCGGGCAGATCGGAGCGCGCGGTGAGTGCCGCGAGCAGATCGACGGTGTCGACGGACGCGCAGGTGGCCTGCCAGCGAGGCCCGACCTGGGGATGATCGATGGTGCGCAGCGCGATCATCCCGAGCACCACGTCCCGCACGCCGATCGAGCGCGCCAGCGAGCCCACGGCTGGGCTCTTTGCGTGCTCACCGACCCAGCTTGCGGCGATCCTCTCGGGAGCGAGCAGCAGCGCCGCTCCGAACGCCATCCGCCCGCCCGCCAGCAGGCGTGCGCCGCGGCGTGGATTCATCTCGCGCGCGTCAGCTCGAGCCGACCCCGCCGCACGTCGTCTCTAGCTCTCCTCGGCAGAGGTGACGTTGACGACTCGCCCACGCCGGCCGGTCGTGAACTGCACGGTCCCGGCGGCGCGTGCGTAGAGGGTGTCGTCTTTGCCGATCCCGACACCGATGCCGGGCTTGAAGCGGGTGCCGCGCTGGCGGACGATGATCTCTCCGCCGCTGACGACCTCGCCCGCGAAAGTCTTTACGCCGAGGCGCTGGGCGTTCGAGTCACGGCCATTGCGACTGGATCCAAGACCCTTCTTATGAGCCATTCTCGGTCTCCTCCTTCTTGACCGCGGCTTTGCTGGAGGCCGCGAGGGCGATATCGGTGATCTCGATGCGAGTGAGCTCCTGGCGGTGGCCCGTGCGGCGTTTGTAGCCGCGCTTGGGCTTGAACTTCGCTACCCGCAGCTTCTCGCCCCGTTCGTGCGCGAGGATCTTGGCGGTAACCTTCACCTTCGCGAGACCCGCCTTGTCGAGCACGGTCTCCTCGGAGCGGTAGAGCAGCGGCTCGAGGCTGACGCTCGAGCCTTCATCGGCGGCTAGCCGCTCGATCAGCAGCGTCTGGCCGCGCTCCACGCGGTACTGCTTGCCGCCGGTCTTCACGATCGCGTACATGTTTGAGTTTGTCCTAAGAAGATGTGGTCTCGCCCGGCGCCATGAGCGCTCCCGCTACTCCGGAGAACTCGGTGCCTTGACGCTGAAACGGCGCCGTCCGCCTCTGCGGCCGCGACGCTTGGGCTTTGATTGTAGGTCATCCTCTCCCGCTTCGTCCTGCGGCGCCTGCGGCTCCCCCGCTTGATCCTGTGGCGCCTGGGGCTCGGGAACATCGGCCGGCTGGCTCTCCGCGGCGGCGGATACGCTCTTGAGAGCGTCTTCCTCGGGCTCTGAGTCGCTGCCGGCCGGGGAATCGCTCAGTCCGGCCTCCCTGCGCGTCTCTGAGTCGAGACTGTCCGGCGGTGTGCGACGACGGCGACTGCGTGTTTTGCGTGCGGCCCCGGCCTCTGCGGAGGAGCCGCCGCGCGCTCCCCGGCCGGTTTTCGCGCGGCTCGTGCCTCGCGCCGGTGGATGGATCGCCTGGCCGTCCTCGTCCAGCAGCAGGGCGGTCGCCGCGGTGCGCCCCACTTGCTCGACGCGCACCATGCGCTTCTCGCCGACGTGGGCGGCGGCACCGGCGATCGAGATGATGTACCCGTCGATCTTCGCGACCGCGTCATCCACGTCGTACATGTGCGGCTCGACGATGTCCACCAGCACCTCGTCGCCCTCGCGAAACGGCAGCGCACGCTCCTGCACCTCCTCGTGGGTGCCCTGGAAGGTGATCGCGAAGTGGTCGAGGTTCAGGCCTTCGGACCCCTCGAAGTGAAAGAACTTGCCGGTCTGCGCCTCCAATGCGTGCAGCGCGCGGGAGGCGTGGCCGACAAACTGGGCGGTGACCCGCGGGTTGATCTGGACGAGGAACGCCTCGCTGTCCGGGTTGCCGGTCGCGACATCGAGCAGGCGCCGCTCGAATTCCAGCGCGATCGTCTCCTCCGAGCGGATGACGCCCTCGCCGTCGCAGGTGGGACACGGCTGACTCATGATCTCGCGTACTCCCTCGGTCACGTTCTGGCGGGTCATCTCGACCAGGCCGAGCTTTGAGATCTCGGCTGTGAACGTCTTCGTACGGTCTTCGTCGAGCGCTTTGCGCAGCGTCTTCATGACCGCGTCGCGGTTGCGCGCGCGCGCCATGTCGATGAAGTCGATCACGATGATCCCGCCGATGTCGCGCAAACGCAGCTGGTTTACGACCTCCTCGGCTGCCTCCAGGTTGATCTTGGTGATCGTGTCCTCCAGGCCGGCGCCCTTGCCGCGGCCGATGAAGCTGCCGGAGTTGACGTCGATCACGGTCAGCGCCTCGGCGTAGTCGATGATCAGATATCCGCCCGAGGGCAGATCGACGCGCCGCGAGAGCACACCTTCGATCGCGTCGTTGACGTTGTAGGCGTCGAACAGCTGGGTTGGCTCCTTCCACAGCTCGACGCGCTCGGCGAGCTCCGGTGCGGTGCGCAGGAAGAACGAGACGAGGCGGTGCTGCTGGCCCTCGTCGTCGACGATCGCTCGCTCGAAGTGCTCGGAGAAGATGTCGCGCACCACGCGCACGGACAGGTCGGCTTCCTGGAAGACCATGCCCGGCGCCGGCGTCTGCTCGACGCGCTTGATCAACACACCGTGCAGCTTGTGCAGATACAGCAGCTCACGTTCGAAGTCGGCGCGCTGAGCCCCGTGCGCGGCGGTGCGGACGATCACGCCGCCACCGCCGAGATCGAGTTTCGTGGTCTGCCGGCGCAGGCGCTCACGCTCCTTGTCCTCCAGGCGCCGTGAGACTCCCACCCCTTCGCCGGTCGGCGCGTAGACCATGTAGCGACCGGCGATCGTCAGCTCCATCGAGAGGCGCGCGCCCTTGGTCTTCAGGGGGTCCTTGACGACCTGCACGACGACCTCCTGGCCGGGTTTCAGAAGCTCTGAGATTTTGTGCCCGGCGCCTCCCCCACGTCCTCGTTTGGCTGCCTGTACACCCGGCAGCACGATCTCATCGACGTGCAGGAAGCCGTTCTTCTCGAGGCCGATGTCGACGAACGCGGCCTCCAGGCCGGGCAGGACGTTGTCGACCTTGCCCTTGTAGACGTTGCCGACGATCGAGCGGTTTCCGCGACGCTCGATGTAGAGCTCGGCGATGCGGTAGCCGGCAGCCGGACGAGCACCGGAGCGCTTGCGCTGCGGGTTCACGGCGGGTGAGGCGCCGGGGGTTCCGGTGGCCTCCAGTAGCGCGACGCGGGTCTCCGCCCGGTCGACGCTGACGAGTACTTGCTTTTTCAAAGTGATCCAGTCTTTCAGTGTTGGATGGAGTCGGCTCCCGGGTGAAGGGGCGCCTGACCAATGCGGCCGGCGCGCCCTGCACAGCTTGAGATCGGGAGAACTCAGTTGACATGTTTAGTAACGAGCCCTTTCGGGCGACAGCGGCACGCGCCCCTTCAATGCCTCCGAGGCACGCGCCTGAACGTAAATCGACTGCAATAGGCCGACGGCGAGCAACGTGGTGATGACCGACGAGCCGCCGTAGCTCATGAGTGGCAGGGTTACACCTGTGATGGGCATGATTCCTATAGCCATGCCTACGTTAACGAAAACTTGAAACATGACCATGGCGACCACGCCGCCGGCCATCAGCGAGCCGAACAGATCCTTGGCCATCGTCAGGATGCGCAACGTTCGCCAGATCAGCAGCGCATACAGCGAAAGCAGCAGCGCCGCGCCGACGAAACCGTACTGCTCGCCGACGGCGGCGAAGATGAAGTCTGTGTGGCTCTCGGGCACGAAGTTCAGTTTGACCTGGTTGGCGTTGATCCCACGGCCGGTCTTTTGACCCGAGCCTATGGCGATCTTCGACTCGAGCTGCTGGTAGATGGGGTCGGGTTCTCCGGTCTTCGCTTCCTTTTCCTTGATTTCCTGCAAATTGGAGGTCGGATGCAGAAACGCGGTCAATCGTTCCACCTGATAGGACTTGAGCAGATTGACCCCGGCCGCTGGGGCCACCGCGAGAACGAGCGCCACGGACACGACACCCAGCGCAGCCAGCGCTGAAAGCTGTTTGAAGGGCGTTCCGGCGACCAGCAGCAGCGTGAACGCGATTGTCACGTAGACCAGCCCGGAGCCGAGGTCGGGCTGGGCGACGACGAACAGCGCCGGCACGAGCGCCGCGATCATCACGCGGATCGTCGTGTCGCGCTCGCGCAGGCGCCTGGAGCGGTCGACCACGAACGCTGACAGCGCGATGATCAGCAGCACCTTGCCGAGCTCGGATGCCTGGAAGGAGAACAGCGGGAATTCGATCGCCCGTTGCGAGCCTTTTACGCTGTGTCCCAGAACATGGACAGCCAGGATGCTGAGAAGCAGGACCGCATAGACCTGGTTTCGCAGTCTCAGCAGGTGGGAATAGTCAAAGCGCGAGAGCGCGAGCATGAAGATGAACCCGACGATCAGGTAGGCGATCTGGCGGTCGACGTAGTAGTGCGGATCGCCGGCGATGAGATTCTGGGTTGCCTCACGAAGCGTGAGGATCGAGAAGATGCCGAGGCCGATGATCGCGATCGTGAGCAGCGGATCCAGCGGCAGACGCAATGTCACCGCGGCCGGTGCGGGCGCCTGATCGGCGGGCTTGATGGGACTCAGCGGCGACATCAATCAGTGATCGGGGTTGGAGCCCGAGACGAGCGTCTCCGGCTTGTGGAACCACTCTGAGGCCATCAGGCGCGCCACGGGCGCCGCGGCCTGATCGCCGAAGCCGCCTTCCTCGATGGTAACCGCGATCACGATCGGCCGCTTCGGGTCGGCGATATAACACATGTACCAGGCCTGTTCGACACGACCGGTCCGTTCGGCGGTGCCGGTCTTGCCGTAGACGGGATGTTCGGCCTGGTTCCAGCCTTTCCAGACATCCTCGGAGGTTCCGCCCGTCTCGAAGGTGGCGTCGTGGATGCCTTCCATCACTGTGCTGACGTTGGCGTAGTTCAAGTGCACGTGCCCTTTGGGGGGAAAGTTGTTCAGTGTCTGCACCAGGCCCCCGTTCGGTTCCTGGATTTCCATGCCGAGGTGGGGAGTAATGACCGTCCCTTCGCCGTGATTCACATAGGCGTTGGCGAGCGTCGAGTAGGCGACCGCCATCTGCAGCGGATTGGTGGCCAGCGAACCCTGCCCGACCGCCAGGTCCATGTTGTAGCCGACGGTCCACGGCTCCCCGGGTTCGGCCACGATCTCACACGGATGACCGTGGTGTTCGCGGGTGCATTTGGTTTCTTCGCGGTTCTGTTCGGCCAGCCATTCGCGGCTGGGAACGACGCCCGGGAACTCGCTCGGCAGATCGATGCCGGTGGGATGCCCGACCCCCAGCTTGCGCGCCATGTTCTGGATCACGTTTCCGTGGTAGAAGTCCCGTTCGCCGACACGGAAGAAGTAGGTGTCGGAGGACACCTTGAGGGCTTCGACGAGCCCGACGCCGCCGTAGTTGGTTTTGCCCGCGTTGCAGAATTTCTCGCCGCCGCCACCGGTCGCTTCGATGCATTCGCCGGCGCCGAGAGCTTCGGAGGGGTCCAGGATGCCCGCTTCGAGGCTGGCGATGGCCGTGATCGGCTTGAACGTCGAGCCGGTCGGATAGGCGCCTTCGACGGCGCGGTTCTCGAGCGGCGCGACCGCCCCACCGTTGCTTCCGATCAGCCCAGCGTATTGCGCGGGGGTCAGCGGCTTGATCAGTTCGTTGGGGTTGTACGTCGGGTAGGACCCCATCGCCAGTACTTCCCCGTTGCGAGGATCGAGCGCCACGAACGCACCGGCGTCGCCGGGGTTGCCGTCCGCCTGCGCCAGCGCCATCCCCTGCCGCAGGGCCTTTTCGCCCTCCTGCTGCAGCCCGAGATCGAGCGTCAGCTTGAGGTTGTAGCCGGCCACCGGCTGCACCGGCGGGATCGGCACGCTTGGCGGCACCGCTTCACCGGCGGCGTTGACCTGGACGCGCTGCTCACCGGGCGTGCCGCGCAGATAGTGGTCGTAGTAGTACTCCACGCCGCCCTTGCCAACGACCGCTCCCGGCTTGACGCCGCGGAAAGCCGCTTCCTCGAGCTCTTCAGTGGTGACCTGGCCGACATAGCCGAGCACCTGAGCGCCCAATTCGTTGTATGTGTAGTGGCGGATCGAGACGGGCTGCTGGACCACGCCGGGGAATTCGTTCTGACGTTCGCCGATCTCGGTCAGCACGCCGCGTCCGGCGTCGGTCTTGATCGTGATGTTCGCGTATGGCGTGGCGGTGATCCCCTGCACCGCGCGTTCGTCGATCGTGCGAGAGCTGAGCCCGATCACGTGGCCGAGACGCTTGAACAGGGCGCGGACCGCGACGGCCGAGGAGGGCAGCGGCGGCACCGGCACCTTCGGCGGATTTTCGACTCGGTGTTCCAGATGCTCGAGCTCTGCGCGCTGGGCCTTGGTGCTCCTGTGACCGGGTGCCGTGAGTCCCGATTTCAGGCTCTTCAGCCGCGCCAGCACCGGAAGTTCGCGTTCGTCGGCTTCGGTCAGCAGCTTCTGGTAGGCGACCGCCTGTTGGGCCAGTGCCGGCGGCATCTCACTCGGCTCGATCTCTACGGCGTTGGTGACCGCGCTCGTGGCCAGCGGCGTGCCCTCGCGGTCTAGGATCTCCCCGCGCGGCGCCGCGATCGCTATGTCGCGCACACGGTTGGCGTTTGCCTGCTGCAGATACTGATCGCCGGAGAGAACCTGCAGGTACCACAGCCGGAAGAAGATGATCCCGAACATCACCAGCGCGACGCCGCCGAGGATCGCGACTCGCAAAGCCAGCTGCGGTGACACGGGGGCGTGCGGTATGCGTGGATGGACGCGTTCGATCATCTGCGCGACAGCGGCGACAGTCCGCCAGTCGTGTATGCGCGGCGGCGGCGACGCCGGCGATCATCGGGCAGGCTCGGCTCGAGCACGCGACGCACGAGCGCCCAGAACGGCAGCGCCACGATCGAGTCGACGAGCACGCCGAGCACGATCTGGCGCAGCAACTCGAAGCTGACCGGAGCGTCGACCCCCAATGAGAACTCGATCATCGAATAGCCGATCATCGAGGTGCTCGCGGCGAGTGCGCCGATCAGCAGCGCCACCAGCGCCCCCTGGGGGTTGCGCAGCTCCCGCAACCGTCCCGACCAGTAGCCGATGATGGTGAAGATCAGCGAGCTGACACCAAGGGTCTGTACGAGTGTGAGGTCGACGAGCAGCCCGACCGCAAAGCCCACGATCGCACCGAGCTCCGCCCCGCACAGATAGCCGGTGAAGGCCACCAGCAGCGGCGAGAGATCGATGCTGACACCGAACACCGGGACCTCGGAGACAACTCCGGTCTGCACGAGCACGACGACGAGTACGAGCCCCGCGATACGCGGCAGCAAGGAGCCCGAGGAGTCGGCTGATCTGCTCGCAGCCACTGGCGCCCTCAGCCCCCGGCTCCGGTCGAGGCGAGTTGCCCAGCGGTCGAGTTTTGAGATGAGGCCTTCTGCCCGGCGGCTGGAAGCGTGCCTGCCGCACGAATCAGCTGCGCGGCGCGTGAGCCGGGGACCGCGGTCAGAACCTGGACGACATCGAGGTTGTGCAGGTCCGCCAGGGGATGCACGTTCACCGACTTGTAGGGGCTACCGGTGTTGACCGATGTCACCTGCCCAACCGGTATCCCCGGCGGAAACAGCGAATAGTCTTCGCCGGAGCTCGACAGTGTGCCCGCGGTGACGACGTACTCGCCGCGCGTCACGACGGTCGTCTCCGGCAGGTATTCCATCAGCAGATCGTTGGGTTCGCCGACCTTCGGCTCGAGCAGACCAGGGACTCCGGTCGCGTTGATCTTGACTGTGACGCCGACTTCGCTGTCTGTTATGAGGCTCACCTGTGCGCCGTCTGAGGCCACCTCGGTCACCTTGCCCACCACTCCCTGATCGTTTATTACCGGGTCGTTCATGCGGACGCCCGAGGATTCGCCCTTGTCGATGTTGATCGTCGAGTACCAGATGTTCGGGGACTCCCCGAACACGGTCGCATTCACGGGTTTGTAGTCTTCGATGCTCAGTTCGTTGTCGAGGTTGTCCATCTTCAAGAGCTGATGGTAGGCGCGGTTGTTCGACTGGTTTTCGATCAGCTCCCTCGTGAGCCTGGCGTTCTGCTTGCGCAGTTCGGCGTTCTGGCTTTTGGCGTGCAGCGTGTCGCCGAACCAGCCGAACATGTCGCGTACGGGCTTCAGCACCTTGTTGGCGCCGTCCTGGATCGGCGAGATGACAGTCAGAAAGCCGCGCTGCACCGAGTGCAGGCGGCCGCTTGGGGCCTCACCGAAGTAGGCGGTCAGCAGGATCAGGGAGAGCACGACGAGCAGCATGAGTACCGCTCGCCTGCGCCTGACCGTCTTGTCATACACGAATAGATACCTTCCAAGATGTTCCCCGCAAAGAGTACGCCGAGTCGCTCTGGAGCGTCTCGATTGAGATGCTCAAAATTGCTCTGTGGCCGGCCGTGGTGCTCGCTCACGACGATCGCCGCAGGAGCCCGCAGGCCCGCCGTCAGCCATCTCATCGTCTGCGCCTGGAGCGCGAGTTACGCGAGTTGCGGTTGGCGCGATGGATCGCCTCGTACTCCTCGAGTGATCTTCCGGAACCCACCGCGACGCAGGTCAGCGGCGATTCCGCGAGGTGCGCCGGCATCTGCGTCTCCTCGCGCAGCCGCTTGTCCAGGCCCTGCAAGAGCGATCCGCCGCCCGCGAGCATGATGCCGCGGTCCATGATGTCTGAGGCCAGCTCCGGCGGCGTGCGGTCGAGTGTCTCCTTGACCGCTTCGATGATCTGGGAGAGCGGCTCCTCGAGCGCTTGGCGAACCTCCTCACTGGTCAGCACCACGGTCTTTGGCAGCCCCGCAACCATGTCACGCCCGCGAATCTCCGCCTGCAGCTCCTCGTCCATCGGGCATGCGGAGCCGATCTCGAGCTTGAGCTCC
Source organism: uncultured Solirubrobacterales bacterium (assembly GCA_963776185.1). Taxonomy (GTDB): domain Bacteria; phylum Actinomycetota; class Thermoleophilia; order Solirubrobacterales; family Solirubrobacteraceae; genus Palsa-744. The sequence goes on along the minus strand of CAVZLM010000004.1, from coordinate 334,726 downwards.
TCGGCGGTCTGCTGGCCGATCAGGAGCTTGTACTCCTTCTTGGCGTAGTTGATGATCGCTTCGTCCATCTCATCGCCGCCCACGCGGATCGACTCGGAAACCACGATCCCTCCGAGCGAGATCACGGCGACCTCCGAGGTGCCACCGCCGATATCGACGACCATCGAGCCGGTCGGCTCGCCCACGGGCAGGCCAGCACCGATCGCGGCGGCCATCGGCTCCTCGATCAGATAGGCGGTACGCGCGCCGGCCGACAGGCATGCCTCTTCGACGGCGCGCTTCTCCACACCCGTCACTCCCGAGGGCACGCACACGACGACGCGCGGGTGCGCCCAGCGGTTCTGGTGAACCTTCTGGATGAAGTGGCGCAGCATCTGCTCGGTCACGTCGAAGTCGGCGATGACGCCGTCCTTCAGGGGCCTGATCGCCTGGATCGTGCCCGGTGTGCGGCCGAGCATGCGCTTGGCCTCGATGCCGACCGCGTGCACTTCACCGGTGCGCGAGTCGATCGCGACGACGCTCGGCTCCGACAGCACGATCCCGCGCCCACGTACGTAGACGAGTGTGTTGGCGGTGCCGAGATCGACCGCCATGTCGCGGCCGCCGAATCCGGTCAGATAATTGAACATGCCCATGGGGGAGGAGAAACAGCACCTGGACGCTTGACTTCGCAACTGGCCGACATCGCGTCTGCCCGCCTTTTACAGGCGGACTCGGTAGCGAGGAGTGTAGCGGACCCCCTGCGATCGCCAACAGCCCTGGGAGCGTATTTGCAGTCTGTTCGCGTCAGCCGTTCAGCAGATCGGGTAGAAGGTCCAGCAGGCTCGCCAGCGGCAGTCCGACGACGTTCTCGTAGTCGCCGTCGATCTGACGCACGAGCGCCGCGCCGGCGCCCTGGATCGCGTAGCCGCCGGCCCGGCCCGGCCACTCGCCCTTCGCCAGATACCACTCCAGCAGCTCAGCCGGCAGCTCCCTGAAGCTGACCAGCGTGCGTGTGACGGCGGTCAGCTCCCGCGTCTGCGTCTTCACGGCGAGAGCGCTGAAGACCGTGTGGGTGACCCCGCCGAGCGCGCGCAGCATCTCGCGGGCGTGAGCCTCGCCTGTCGGCTTGCCGAAGATCGAGCCCTGCGTGCTGACGAGGGTGTCCACACCCAGCAGCACCTCATCCGCGTCCTCGGTGCTCGCGGCACGGGCCTTTCCCAGCGCATTGGCCAGGGCCACCTGTTCGGGGTCGCCCTCGCTGAGCTCATCGAAGTCCGCTGGGCGCACATCGAAGACCACGCCCAGTCGCTCGAGGATCGCCCGACGCTGTGGCGAGCTCGAGGCGAGAACCAGTCGCTTGGCGGCGCTCACGGCCGGTGCGCGGCGCTAGGACCCGGCGTCAGCGCCGAAGAACAGCTCGGCCTCACGTGCAGCGGACTCCGGCGAGTCGGAGCCGTGAACCATGTTGGTCCCCATATCGATCGCGAAGTCGCCGCGGATCGAGCCTGGTGCCGCCTCCAGCGGGTTGGTGGCCCCGATCAGCTGACGCGCGGCCTCGACCGCGTCTGGGCCCTGCAGCACCATCGCGACGATCGGCCCCGAGGTGATGAAGTCGACCAACTCGCCGAAGAATGGCCGCTCTGCGTGCTCGGCGTAGTGGCGTTCGGCGAGCTCGCGGGTGACGGTCATGTGGCGCAGAGCCACTATCGCGAGGCCCTTGCGCTCGAAGCGGGCGATGATCTCGCCTGTCAGGGAGCGGGCAAAGGCGTCCGGCTTTACGAGGATCAGCGTACGGTCCATGGTGTCCTTTGTCTGGGTATTGGCGAGGTCTGTCAGGTGCTCGAGCGAGGTTGACTCGCGCGGCTCGAGCTGCGTGGCCTGGATGGGGCCGGCTCACCCGCCCTGACGGCTCTGGATCTCGGCTGCGAACCGGCCTCTACTTCCGGCTCGCCGCTGAGCTCAGCGGCAGTCGGTCGCTCGCCCGAAGCCCGCGAGGGGTTCGGCGCGCTCGCACGTGGCGCACGCGACTGGCGCGACTCGGCGCTGGCTCTGCCGGCGGTCGTCTCACCCTCCGCGGTGCTGCGTCGGCGGCGTGTCCGGCCGGTGGAGGCCACCTCGGTCTCGCAGTAGGGGCACATCGTCCACGTCGGATCGAGCGGCTTGGTGCAGCTCACGCAGCGGTCCTTGAGCTTGCGCAGACAGTGTGGGCAGCGCACGAAGTCCCGCTCCGTGCGATATTCGCAGTGCGGACAGAGCTCGTAGTCGAGCTGGTAGAGGCGCGCTTCGGCGGCTTGCATCTCGAGCTCGCGCTCGCGCACGTCCTCGAGATACTCCGGCGGGCGCAGCACCATGTAGATGATCGTGCCGATGAACGGGAACAGCGAGGCGATCGTCGCGCACACGATCAGCCACGGGTCGGCGATCCGCCGGCGCCCGTCGGCGAAGGTCCAGTAGATCAGCGACAGGTACAGAACGACGACGAAGACGATGATCAGATCGACGGCGAGGTTCAGACCGCCGCTGTCTATTCCAAAGTAAGCAAAGGGAGCCATCAATGACCTTTGGGGGTGCCCGTGGTGCGCATCAGCCGGCCGAGTTTAGAGAAATAGCCGGCCAAACCCGTAACCAGCGGCAAAACAGACGAGAATGACGAGCATCACCGAGACCGCGACGATTGCGATCATTGACAGCACTGAGGGTCCCTCGTCGTTCAACTCCACTCACCTCGTCGTGTTTCGCTGGCTGTCGAGATCCTCCTGCCCGTGCCCGGCGCCGTCGTCGCGTGAGGGCCGCGTCAGCCAGCGGAGCAGATCCCCGATCAGATAGATAGAGCCGGTTGCCAACACCACGGTACCGCGCTCGCGCGCGAAATCCCGGGCCGCTCTCAGAGCAAGCTCTGGCACGGGCTCACAGACTGAGGCTTCGAAGCCCTGCTGGCGCGCGAGCGACTGCAGCGCCGCCGGCGAGAGCGCACGGCTGCTGGGCGGCGCGGTGAACCAGGCGCGCTCACACAACGGCAGCAACCTCGCGAGCATCTCGGCCGCGTTCTTGTCCTCGAGCACGCCGAGCACGAGCGCCAGCGGACGCTCGCCGACGAGCTCCGCAAGCGACCGCACGAGGGCCTCGACGGCGTCCGGGTTGTGGGCGCCGTCGAGCACGATCGGCGGGTCCTCGGCGAGCAGCTGAAGCCTGCCCGGGACCTCGGTGGCGGCGCCCGCGAGCCGCACCGCCTCGGCGTCCAGGGGCCGGCCCGTGCGCTGCAGATACGCGCCTGCGGCGGCGATCGCGAGCGCGAAGTTGCGTCGCTGGAAGCCTCCGCCGGCGGCCAGCCGCAGGTCGTCCCGCAGTGCCGTGGTACGCACGATCTGCACGCCACGCTCGCCAGCGACACGCTCAGCGACGGCGAGGGCCTCGGCGTGCATGTCCTCGCCGAGCACGAGGATCGCACCTGCTCTGATGGCCGCCAGCTTCTCCTCGGAGATGTCCTTGACGGTCGGGCCCAGCCAGCGGGTGTGCTCCAGGCCGACGTTCGTCAGCACCGTGACTGAAGCGTCGATCACACTGGTCGCGTCGTAGCGTCCGCCGAGCCCGGCCTCCACGACGGCGACGTCCACCCCCTCCTCGGCCATTGCCCACAGTCCAGCCGCGGTGAGGAGTTCGAACTGCGTCACGTGATCGTCCTGCGCGAGCGTTCGGTTGACCCGCTCCTGCGCCCAGGCCGCCCGCTCGATCGCCGCGGCAAACTGCTCGCCGTCGAGCTCACGCCCGTCGATCAGCACGCGCTCACGGTAGGAGACCAGATGCGGCGAGAGGTAGGCCGCCGTGCGCAGACCGTGACCTTCGAGGATCGCCGCGGTCATACGGGTGGTGGAGGACTTGCCGTTCGTCCCCAGCACCTGGATCGCCTCGAAGCGCCGCTGGGGAGATCCGAGGGCGGTCATCATCCGCCACATCCGGTCCAGGCCGAAGCGCATGCCGAACAGCTCGAGCGAGCGCAGCTGTTCTTCGGCGCGCTCCTGTGTCCAGCCACCCTGGCGGGCGTTCTCGCCGTCCCTGCCGGCCTCGCTCACAGTGCCTCGAGCTCGCTCTGCAGTTGCTCGAGCTTTGATCGTTCGCCCTCCACCACGGCCGCGGGCGCTTTCGCCACGAAACCGGGATTCGCGAGCTTGCCGGCAACGCGGGCGACCTCGTCCTGGAGCTTCTGCCTGGCGCGGCTCGCCCGCTCGCGCGCGGCCTGCAGATCGAGGCCCTCGCCCGAGAGCACCTCGACGGTGCCTCCGGGGACCGCGATCGCGGCCAGCACCACGTCTGCGGCGGGGTCTCGCGGCGAGAGATCCAGACGCGCCAGACGCTCGAGCGCGGCGGTCATCGACTCGTCATAGCCCTCCGCCGAGAGCCTGGCTGTGACGATCAGCGAGGCACGAGCACCCAGCGAATCGCGCCATCCCCGGATGCGTGTGATCGCATCGATCACACGGCTGACGTCTGCCTCGGCCCGCTCGTCGATGAACTCCTCGTCCGCGTCCGGGTAGGAGCAGCCGGCCAACAGTCCCTCGCCCCCGAGCGAAGACCACAGATCCTCCGTCACGAAGGGAATCACGGGGTGGGCCAGCGCGACAGTGCCTCTCAGCACATACAGCAGCGTCGCGGCCAGCGCCTCGCGCTCCTCGAGCGGCCCCTCCTCGCCGAGGCGGTGCTTGATCAGCTCGAGATACCAGTCGCACAGCTCGCCGTAAACGAAGTCATACAGCCCAAATGCCGCATGTGAGAAGTCGTAGCTCTCGATGCGCGCGGCGGTGTCGGCCGCGATCCGGGTCAGGCGCGAGAGGATCCAGCGATCCTCGACGCTCTGCGCGAGCGGCGCTCTGAGCTCTGAGATCAGATGCTCGACGCTCAGATCGTGGACCCTTCCGAGCACGAATCTGGTTGCGTTGAAGAGCTTGTTGGCGAGCGCCTGCCCCTGTTTGACCTTCTCCGCCGAGTAGCGCACGTCCTGTGTCGAGGACATCGCCAGCAGACCGAAGCGGACCGCGTCGGCGCCGTGGGCATCGATCTCCGTGATCGGGTCGATGCCGGTGCCGAGCGACTTCGACATGCGCCGGCCGTCCGCAGCCTGGATCACGGAGTGGATGTAGACCTCCGAGAACGGCACCTCGCCGGTGAACTCGATTCCCATCATGATCATGCGCGCCACCCACAGAAACAGGATGTCCCGCGCGGTCGAGAGCACCTTCGTCGGGTAGAAGGCGCGCAGCTGCGGTGTTTGCTCGGGCCAGCCGAGCGTGACGAACGGCCACAGCGCCGAGGAGAACCACGTGTCGAGTACGTCCTCATCCTGGCGCACCTCCCCCCCACAGGCGCCGCAGCGCTCGGGGGCGCTGATCGCGACGTAGGTCTCCTCGCAGAGATCGCAGTAGTAGACGGGCAGCCGGTGGCCCCACCACAGCTGGCGCGAGACGCACCACGGACGGATGTTCTCCATCCAGTCCAGGTACACCCCGCGGTGGTTCTCGGGCACGATCCGCACGCGACCGTTCGTCACGGCATCGATCGCCGGGGCGGCGAGCTCGTCCATGCGCATGAACCACTGCAGTGATATCAGCGGCTCGATCCGCTGCCCGGAGCGGTGGGAGTAGGGGACGCTGTGACGGTAGGGCTCGCTCGCGAGCAGCCGCCCTTCGTCTTGCAGTGCGGCGACGACCGCCTCGCGGGCGTCCATCACGCTCAGCCCGGCGAAGCGCTCAGTCGCCTGCGCGGTCATGCGCCCGTCCTCGCCGATCACCGAGATCTGCTGCAGGCCGTGGCGGATGCCGATCTCAAAATCGTTGGGGTCGTGTGCCGGGGTGACCTTCAGCTGCCCGGTGCCGAAGTCGACCTTGACGTACTCGTCGGCGATCACGGGCAGCTCACGTCCGAGCAGCGGCAGGATCGCGACCCGCCCGATCAGATCGGTGTAGCGCTCGTCGTGTGGATTGACCGCCACTGCGGTGTCGGCCAGCATCGTCTCGGGTCTGACGGTTGCGATCGTGACACTTCCGCCACCCTGCAGGTCGTAGCGGATCGAGTACAGCGTGTCGGTCTCCTCGCGCTCCTCGACCTCGAGATCGGAGATCGCCGAGCGTGTTCCGGGATCCCAGTTGACGATGTAGCGATCGCGATAGATGTAGCCCTTCTGATACAGCCTCACGAACACCTCGAGCACCGCTCGGTGATAGCCCTCATCGAGCGTGAAGCGCTCGCTGGAGTAGTCACACGAGGCCCCCAGGCGCCCCAGCTGCTCGACGATCGTGTGACCGTAGTGCTCACGCCACTCCCATACGCGCGCCAGGAATGCCTCGCGTCCCAGCTCGGAGCGACTGGAGCCCTCCGCCAGCAGCGCCTGCTCGACCTTGGCCTGCGTGGCGATCCCGGCGTGGTCGGTCCCGAGGATCCACTTCGTGCGCAGCCCGCGCATGCGGTGGTAGCGGATCAGCACATCCTGGATCGAGCCGTTCAGAGCGTGGCCCATGTGCAGAACGCCCGTCACGTTCGGCGGCGGGATCGCGATCGAGTAGTTCTCAGCGGCGTGCCCCCGCGGGTCGGGGGAGAACAGGCCGCTCGATTGCCAGCGCTCGGAGATGCGTGCCTCGACCTCGGCGGGCTCGAAGCGAGTGCGTTGCTGTAGATCGCTCATCGAGAGCCTCGAGTCTATGCGGGGAGGACTGGTCTGGATCGCAGGGGCGCTATTGCGCCATGCCGCCGAAGATCGCGAATGGGCGAGCGGATCGATTGAGTGTGACCCACGCCTTCCAGGCGGCGCCCTCGACCTCGAGGCTGGCTCCTTGGGGGGCCTCGCCACGTAGACGGTCGGCCAGCTGGTTGGCTTCGTCCTCGTTGTAGGCGCCGAGCGCGAGATGGCGCCAATGACGTTGTACGGGAATCCCCTCGGATCCCAGCCGCTGGGCGAACTCGTGCGCGTCGTGGTGGGTGGGCAGTGTCACGCGAACTTCCCACTCCGGATAGCCATCGCGCGTGGACTCCTCGGTCTCCATTTTCTCCAGGCGGGCGTGCTCGGCGGCGTGGTCGGAGGGTGTACTGGGCAACGGGACTGAAGAGTCCTCCCAGCGATCCTCCTCGGGATGCCAGCGCGAGCAGGTGATCTTGGCGTCGATGCTCTTCTCCGTAAGGATCCTCTCGACCGCTGCGCGTGCCCGCGCCTCCTCCTCGCTGGAGTCGACGTACAGAAACACGTGATCGCCCTCGTGAGTGACCGCGACGTGCTCGGGGCTTGGCAAGCCATCCTGGTTACCGCGCTCGACCGCCTCTAGAGCGCCTAGCAATTCGTGAGCCTGCTCTTCCGGCACCTCCACGCGCACGCGAAACTCGTCGTGCATCAGCGTCGGCGTCGTTTGCGCCGTGCGCTGAAGAGCGACAGCAGATCACGCCCGGCCGCTTTGAGGTCGAGCTTACCGATCAGCTTCCTGAGCTCCACGCGCTCTCTGACGCTGAGGTTCCCGGGCACCCCGCGCGAGCGTCGAAGGAGCTCTGTGATGCGCCCGCGGTCCTTTGTTGAGAGTGTCCGCCAGCGTCTAGCAGCCAAGGTGGCGCCCTGGAGCAGCACGGCCCACGGCAGAGCCTTGACGCGCTTGAGTTTTGCCATCAGCGAGATCCTAGCTGGCGCTCAGCAACAACGCAGAGCGATGCTTGTCTACGCCGACTCTTCGCGCAGGTCTGAGTCCTCGTGCTCTTCAGGCGCAGCCTCGGTGACGAGCGTCGGCGTGAGGCCCTTCTCGACCGTCTCCTTCGTGACGACGCACTTCTTGACGTCGCGGCGGGAGGGCAGGTCGAACTGCACCTCGAGCAGGATCTCCTCGATGATCGAGCGTAGACCCCGTGCACCGGTCTCGCGCGCGAGCCCCTTCTCGGCGATTGCCGCAAGCGATTCCTCGGCGAATACGAGCTCGATGCCGTCGAAGCTGAAGAAGCGCTGGAACTGCTTGACCAGAGCGTTGCGAGGCTCGACGAGGATCGAGATGAGGTCATCGCGCGTCAGCTGATGGACCGCTGATATAACCGGCAGGCGGCCGATGAACTCGGGGATCAGCCCATACTGAATCAGGTCCTCAGGCAGGCAATGCTCGAACACTTCGCCGGAGTCGTGGTCTGACTTGGCCTCGATCGCGGCCGCGAAGCCAACGCCTTTGTGACCGATGCGCCGCTCGATCACCTGGTCGAGGTTCGCGAACGCACCACCGCAGATGAACAGGATGTTGGTCGTGTCGATCGTCAGGAACTCCTGGTGAGGATGCTTGCGCCCACCCTGCGGCGGCACCGATGCCTGCGTGCCCTCGAGGATCTTCAGCAGCGCCTGCTGGACACCCTCACCGGAGACGTCGCGAGTGATCGAGGGGTTGTCCGCCTTCAGCGCGATCTTGTCGACCTCGTCGATGTAAATGATCCCGGTCTCTGCCTTCTTGACGTCGTAGTCGGCGGCCTGGATCAGCTTGAGCAGGATGTTCTCGACGTCCTCGCCGACGTATCCGGCCTCCGTCAGCGCGGTCGCGTCGGCGATCGCGAAGGGTACGTTGAGGATCCGCGCGAGCGTCTGCGCGAGTAGCGTCTTGCCGCAGCCGGTCGGTCCGAGCAGCAGGATGTTCGACTTCTGCAACTCCACATCCGAATCGGTCGCCTGCATCATCTGCACGCGCTTGTAGTGGTTGTAGACGGCTACCGAGAGCGTTCGCTTCGAGGTCTCCTGCCCGACCACGTACTCGTCGAGCACGTCGTATATCTCGCGTGGCTTCGGCAGGTTCTCCAGATCGAAGGAGGGTGCGGCGGTGAGCTCCTCGTCGATGATCTCGTTGCACAGATCGATGCACTCGTCGCAGATGTAGACACCAGGTCCGGCGATCAGCTTCTTGACCTGTCTCTGAGACTTGCCACAGAAGCTGCATAGGAGCTGCTCGTTGGTGTCGGTTGGCCGGGCCACGTTTCGTCTCCTCCTCAGATGCCGCCCGTGCTCCCCGAGCTAGTGCTCGGAGATCACACGGTCGATGATGCCGTAATCCTTGGCCTCCGCGGAGCTCATGAAGTAGTCGCGCTCGGTGTCCTTGCGCACAGCCTCGAGCTCTTTGTGAGTGTGCTTGGCGATGATCTCGTCCAGCCGGCGGCGTATGTCGATGATCTCCTTGGCGTGGATCTCGATGTCGGTCGCCTGACCCTGGAAGCTCGATGAGACCTGATGGATCAGGATCTTGGCGTTCGGCAGTGCCATGCGCTTGCCCTCGGCGCCGCCCGCCAGCAGCAGCGCGCCCATCGACATCGCGATCCCCACGCAGATCGTTGAGACGTCCGGCTTGATGAACTGCATCGTGTCGTAGATCGCGAGTCCCGCGTAGACCGATCCTCCGGGCGAGTTGATGTAGAGGGAGACGTCCTTGTCGGGATCCTCGGACTCGAGGTGCAGCAGCTGCGCGACAACGAGGTTGGCGATCTGGTCGTCCACGGGCGTGCCGAGGAAGATGATCCGCTCGTTGAGCAGGCGGCTGTAGATGTCGAACGCTCGCTCGCCTCGCGAGGTTTGCTCGACGACCATCGGAACAAGTGGGCTCATGGTCCTCGCTTTGGTTTCGCTTACTCGCCTGGATTCCTTCTACCGGCGACGAAGATCGCCAGAGAACCTCAGTCGCGCGCCGCATTTTCGAGGTCTGAAACTCCTACCTCGACTCTAGGGCCGAGTCTAGCAACGACATCGATCCAGCTTCGCGATTTGCGCAAGCTTTGTTCACAGTTGAGTCTGATCTGAGAGTTTTGCGAGGCCGTGCGGCCCCTTCAGGACTCAGGCGTCCAGAGCCCACCCGCCGCTGCGGCCGTTTGCGGCTCCTGCTCCGGTGTCCAGAGCTTCTCTCGCGCCTGCGCCTGCGCTAGTGCGATCGGCTTTGCGCCGTCGGCGATCAACTCGACCGCCTGGCGCGCGGCGAGGTCCATGGTGATGTCCTGCACGCGATCGGCGCTGCGCAGTTTCTCCAGCAGCTTCTCCGCGGTGAGGCCCTCGCGCTCGGCGCTCGGCGCGAGCGCCTCCAGCAGATCCTGCTCGCTCGGCTCGATCTCCTCGGCCGCGACGATCGCGCTGAGCAGCGCCTCGCGGCGGATGGCCTGCTCGGCCTCGGGTGTGATCTCAGCGAGAACATTCTCCTCGCTCTGGGAGGCGATCTGCAGATACATCTCCTTGGAGACGCCGCGGTGGGAGAGAGAGTGCAGCGTGCGCTCCCACATCTCGTTGGCCCTTGCCTGGATGAGCGCTTCGGGAACATCGATCTGCGCCTTGGCTACCGCCGCGTCAAGCGCCGCCTCACGAAACACAGAATCGATTCTCGCCTGCTCGACGTCGCTCAGACGCCCCGAGATGTCGTTGCGCAAATCCTCGAGCGTGTCGAAGCCGATGTCGGCGGCGAAGTCGTCGTCGAGGACGGGGAGCTCTTTGGCCTTGACATCCTTGACGGAGACCGCGAAGGAGGCGGGCTTCCCGGCTAGATCCTCGTTTGTGTAGTCCTCCGGAAAGGTGACCTCGATCGTGTGCTCCTCGCCCGTGCTCGAGCCGATCAGTCCCTCCTCGAAGCCGTCGATCAGGTTGCCGCCGCCCAGCTCCACGAGTTGGTCGCGTCCCTCTCCACCCTCGAAGAGCTCTCCGTCGATCGAGCCGACATAGTCGATGACCACGAAGTCGCCTACCCTGGCGGGCTCCTCGACCGACTCCAGTTTGGCCATGCGCTCGCGCAGCTTCGCGAGCTCCTCGGCGATTTGCTCGTCGGCTATCAGCACCTCGCCGCGGCCGACCTCGAGCCCCTTGTAGTCGCCGAGCTTGGCTTTGGGCAGCACGCCGATCTCGATCGAGAACTCGAAGTTCTCACCGTGAGCGGGAAGATCCGCCAGGTCCAGCTCGGGATCGCCGATGGGCAGGATCCCGGCCTCTTTGATGGCCTGCTCATACCAGTTGGGCAGCGTGCCTCTGACCGTCTCGTCGAGCACGTATTCGCGGCCCAGCCGCTGGATCACGAGCGCGGCGGGCACCTTTCCTTTGCGGAAACCCGGCATTTTCAGCTGACGGCCGAGCTCACCCGCCTTGCGCTCCAGTTGCTTCTCGATCTCCTCAGCTGCCACCTGCACCTCGACGCGCACCCGGGAGTCGGGCAGCTCGGTGAGGGTGGTGTTGACGGTGTTTGGCATTGTTTTGGGCGCGCGAGGATCAACTCGGGCGCGGAGTTCCGCGGATGCGCTCGGCTGGCCCGGCACGATACCGTGCCGCCACGTGTCCTTCACATTTCGCGCCTACTCGGGCCGCCTCGAGCGGTGGCTCTGGACCGGTCCCGTGGGCCACCTGATCGGTGGCGGCCTGGACTTGCTGGAAGCCTACACGCGCTATGCGATCGGCCGCGTACGCGCTCGCATACGCGGCCGATCACGAATTCGCTAGGCGCTGAGCGCCGCGACGCGGCTGAAGCCGAGGGTCACCGACCGCGGCAGCACCAACACGGCGCTGGTGGCGTTCTCGACCTGTTTGAGGGCGGCGGCGCTGAGTGCCACCTGACCATCACCGGCCTCGGGGCGGGAGCCGACCACGAGCATCTGGGCACTCGTGTCGCCGGCCGGAACCACGACCGCGTCGAGCGCGGCGGCGAGACCTTCAGCGGTTGCCGTGGCGCTGGCGTCGGTCGGATCCGCTGTGGCGGCGATCGCCGAGACGGCCAGCGGCCCGCGCTCGGCCAGACCGGCCGGGGCGATCGCGATCGCGAAGCGTCCACCGTCGAGCAGCCGCTGAGCGGAGTTGCCGACGCTGACGCTGCCTGGCGCGGTGTGGGAGTCCGAGCAGAACACGATCACGTCGGCTCCCTCGTGCTCGGCGAGCGCCCGCAGGCCCTCGGGAGTCGAGCGGTCGGTGACAACGTGGGCGCCGGCGAGCTGACCTTTGAACAGCCGCTCGGCGCGGTCGATCACTACTGTCTGGGCCTCCTCGTCGCTGACGGCCTCGTTGGTGTGACGCACATATGCGAGCGAAACCTCGGCGCCGGCGGCAGCGAACAACCCGCCGAGGGTGATCGCGTCGTTCTCGTTGTTCGTTCCGTCGTAGGAAACGATGATCTTGGTCTGCGACATGGTTTTCTCCTGTCGGTTCATTGAGGCCTGCTGAAAGTGGACCTGCGTAGACGAGCTGAGTTTCAGCGCATGCTGGCACTCTCCTGCCATCAGTACCAGTCATATCTTCTATGCCTGCTATAAATTCTACTAATGCTTAGCGTGGTCCGCCTCCGGGTTCTGCGAGAGGTGGCGCAACACGGCTCGATCTCCGCGGCCGCGGAGGCGCTGTCCTACACGCAGTCGGCCGTCTCCCAGCAGATAGCGGCGCTGGAGAGAGAAGCCGGCATGAAGCTGCTGGAGCGTCGTCCGCGTGGTGTTCGTCTGACCGCCGCGGGACAGACTCTCGTCGAGCACGCGGAGCGGATCCTCGCTCGTCTGCAGGCCGCCGAGGCAGAGCTCTCGGCAATCGCGGGTCTGCGCGGAGGACACCTGCGGATGGCTTCGTTCCCGACCGCCGGGGCGACGCTGATGCCGGTCGCGATCGCCACCTTCCGGGCTTCCTACCCCGAGGTGACGCTGACTCTGGCCGAGGGTGAGCCGCAGGAGATCGCCGCCCGCCTGAAGGCCGGGGAGTTCGATCTGGCCCTGCTGTTCGAGTTCGCGGGTGAGACCTCGCTGCAGCAGGACATGACACGCGTGGAGCTGCTCGAGGACCCGATGTATCTGGCGCTGCCGGGAGACCACGCGCTCGCTGCGAGGAAGAGGCTGCACCTCGAGGATCTGGCCGCCGAAGCGTGGATTCAGACTTCGAGCTCGAGCCCGTGTGCGCGCCACGTCGTGGACTGCTGCCGTGCGGCCGGCTTCGAGCCGAACGTCGCGTTCGAGAGCGACGACTACCAGACGGTCCAGGGGCTCGTGGCCGCCGGCGTGGGAGTTGCCCTGATCCCCGAGCTGGCTCTGTCGATCGTCCGCCAGGACATCGTCACTCGCGCCCTCTCCCCCAGCCCGCCGGTGCGCCGCGTGACGGCCGCGCTGCCCGCCGAGACGCGCCTGACGCCGGCGTCCTCGGCGATGTTGCGAATCCTCGAAGGGGCCGCCGGTCGCTACAAGACCAGGACGGGATGATCAGCCGCGAGACCTCGGATCCTCAAAACGTCACAGACGGTTCGGTGCTGGCGGGCGCAGGCGGAGGCGCTCTCCTGGCCCGCAACTTGGGAATCAGGCGTTGCGTGATCAGGAGCCACAATCCCGCGCCGCCGTAGGTCAGCAGCATCGGCGCGAAGCGCACGTTGTCGCGGGGCTGGGCCACAAACACGGTGTTCAAGCCCGAGACAGCAAGCAGCACGAGCGCAGCCGTGACCAGCTCCCAGCGACGGATCAGAAATGCGCCAACGAGCAGCCCAACCCAGGCGAGCAGGAAGTAGAGATCGTGCTGGGGACGGCTGGTATCCGGATGAAGCCCGCTGTTCCCGCCGCTCCACGGCATGCTCCACATGTTCCAGAACTTGTTCCACATCATGCTCGCGAACGAAAGCGGTTTGCCGAGGGCGTAGCGTTTGATGTTCTGCATCGCGGCTTTGGTGGCGGCCGCGGGCTCAGAGACGTGCGGATAGCGTTTCTGAACGACTTCGAATACGGGCGCGGCGTCTCCCGCCGGGTAGTGCCCACACTGTCTGGGCAGATGCCGGCATATTTCGCCTTTGAATGCCTCGACGGTCGGGAACTGCTCGCCGCGACCCGGCAGATAGGTGCCGATGAACAGGGCATCTGGCCCAGAGGTCGTGATCGGCACGAGGCGTCCCTCCTTGTTCGAGGCGTAGATCACCCAGGGCGTGACGACGAGCACCAGGCAACCGAGGAATACAGCCAGGCGCGCGATCCGTGTCCCCCAGTCAGAGGAGCCGCTGAACGCGACCGCGAGCGCGATGACACCCATGCCGATCGCCAGGTCGTTGCGAGTCAGGCACGTCAGGCCCGCGATCACGCCGGCCGCGGCGGTCGCCTTCAATCCACGCTTGCGGGCGAATGTCGCGCTTGCCATCGCCGCCAAGAACATCAGGCCACCGAATGGCTCCGAGAGATACGTGCGGGTGATCAGAATCAGCGGCACATAGGTCGCGCACAGGGCCACGGCGATGACCGCGGCCCACTCTCCGGCGAGCATCCAGCTGACGATCGCGACCAGTAGAAGTGTGCTCAGCTCGATCAGAACCTGCGTGTCCTGCGCCGGCCCGTGGGCGTGTGCGGTGATCTTCAGCGAGCGATGTCCCGACAGCCGGGTCGCTAGCGCGAACACGAATGGCGTGCCTGGTGCCCACTTGAACGAGGCGTACGGTTCGTGGGCGAGAATGCGGTTGGCGTTACCGGCGTAGCCGGCCTCGTCGGCGGAGACGAACTTGTCGCCGCCAATCGCGTTCACGCGCAATGCGCCGCCGAGCACGATCAACACCGCCAGCGCAAGCAGCGCGAGCCTGTTCGCGCTGGATAGGCGCGCGCGCAGCGAGGAGTAAATTGACTGGTGAGGAGCCACGGACAAACGCGCAGGCTAGAGGTTTTGCAGGCGTTTGCCGCCGGTGGGTACCGCGGCGCCCCGCCCGACTGGATCCAGCGACGAGCTTCGGCGTCCTCCGTGCGGCGCGGCGAGGCCATCGGCGCTCACCTGAACTGAAGTGCACACCACTGGTGTGAGCCCAGCTCGATACCAGCGTCCATCTCAGAAGACGATCGTGCGACCACCGTCGGCGATCACCCGGTCATCGAGGTGCAGCGCCACCGCCCGTGCCAGAACGAGCCGCTCGATGTCACGCCCGACACGCGCGATGTCGGTGGCGCTCTGGAGATGATTGACGCGCGCCACGTCCTGTTCGATGATCGGGCCGGCATCGATCTCGGCGGTCGCATAGTGAGCGGTCGCTCCGATCAGCTTTACGCCTCGCTCACGCGCGCGTCGATACGGATTGGAGCCTGCGAATGCCGGCAGGAAGGAATGATGGATGTTGATGACGGGAGCTGCCAGAGAATCCAGGAACTCCCCGGAGAGGATCTGCATGTAACGGGCTAGCACGACCAGGTCGACCTGACCCTCCAGCAGCTCCAGCATCTGCCGCTCGGCGCGATCCTTCTCGCCCGCCTGCACGGGAATGTGATGAAAAGGGACACCGTAGCTCTCTACCTGTCCGCGCAGATCAACGTGATTTGAGATCACGGCGTGAATGTCCGCATTCAGCTCGTTGCGGCGCCAGCGCCACAGCAGGTCCACCAGGCAGTGCTCCTGGCCAGAGACGAGGATCGCGATCCGCTGTCGCTCACCCCAGTGGCGAATGTGCCAGTCCATCTGAAAGACGCCTGCGACCTGTTCCTGGAATTGCTCAGAGAACGCCGCTGATAACTCGGCGGGGCCCTCGAGAAAGAACTCGGTGCGAAGAAAGAAGCGGCCCCCGGTCGGGTCGGTGGAATGTTGCTGGGAGGAGACTATGTTCGCCCCTTGCTCAAAGAGAAAGCGAGAGACCGCGGCGACGATGCCGGGGCGATCGGGGCATCCAATCAACAGTCGCGCCGTGTAGCGAGCTGCAGCTTCGCGTTGATCGTTCATGCCATCTCCTGTGGGTAGGCCGATCAGGTCTCTGCCCCGATCGACGCAGGCGCCCGGTGTCACACCCGGGGAGCTGTTGGCAACATCGCCGCTGATATTCAAGCAGCGCGGCGCCACGATCGGCACGTGACTCTGCCGGACTTCGATCAAAACGCGCACGCCGATCGCCCCACGGCGACGAGCGGAACCAGGACACCCGGTTGCCAGGCGCACATGCCTGCTCCACGGTCTTTGTCAACACGAGCACGCATCTCCCCTTCGAGTAGAACCTCCCGCCTCTGCGGCGGCTCACCGCCGATCGTTGGCCGATCCCTCTCACACCGCCACCTCGCGCCACGCATTCACACCGGAATGCGAGATCACCGTCGCGGTATAAATGCCATCGATTTTGGAGCAGTTCGTCTCTCTGGACTTAGCCGGCACCTGACCAAAACCCCAGTTTTTGCCGCGATCGGGTAGACATTTGTTCTAAATAAGCCGGTGAAAGGATTAGACATCCGTCATTTTCCGGTAATAGGAGTGCATAAGCGTGTTCCCCTAAGCAGGAGACTCCTCATGTCTACTATGCCCCGTCGGGCCGGCCACGTTCGGACCGGTTGTCGTACCGCAGCCGCAGTGGCGCTGACCGTTTCGCTGATGGGTGCGCTCGCCGCGCTACCGACGGCGCCAGCGTCTGCCACGACCACCCCAAGCCCCAGCATCGAAATCCCCAATAATGATCTAGGTTCGATTGTTCAAACACTGCCCGTGAAGGATCTGGGGCTGACAGACGTCGAACTGGGGCAGCTGCTCTCCGGAATCGAAGGCCTGCAGGGAGTCAGCGGCGAGATCGAGCCGATCGTGTCGAACCTGCTCAACTCGAATCCGAACGCGACCATAGAACAGCTCGCTGACAGCGTGCTCGGCAACGGGGCGATCGGCACCGTACTCAACACGCTGCACCTCGGCCTGAGCCCCGAACAGATATTGACGAGCCTCAGTGCGGGTCAGACGTCCACACTGCTCGAGAATCTGCTCTCGACACTCAACGGCGATCAGGTCTCCACACTGCTGAGCGGCTTGAGCGGAAAGCTGAGCGGCGCGCAGCTCGAATCGCTCCAGAGCGTTCTCGCCCCCGTCACCGGCATGCTCTCGGGCGGCGAACTGGCCAAGCTGCAGGAAGACCTGAGGACCCTGCTCAGCGGCCTCAGCAGCGGCAAGCTCGGTACGGTGCTGAGCGCGCTCGAGGGCAGTGTCAGTGGAGGGCAACTGACTCAACTGGAAACGCTGGTCGGCAAACTCGGTTCACTGAGCCCAACCGAACTCCAGCCAAAACTCGAAGCGCTGCTCAAAGGCCTGAGCGGTACACAGCTGTCGGGTCTACTCAGCACACTGCTCGGCACACTCGAACCGTCGGCGGTGCAGACCGCGGTGACAGATCTCCTCGGCAACCTGCCCCTGTCACCGACCGACGCCGGTTCGCTCGCGGGCGAGCTCAACACATCGGTGGAAAAACTCTCGAGCAACGCGGGCGTGCCGTTGACCAGCGCGACCCCAGCGCTCGTCTCCACGCTGGGCAAGGAAGGCCCCGTGCTGAGCGTGTTGGACGGACTCGACGGGCTCAAACTGGGCCTGCTCGAGCCGGAAGGCAGCGGCGGCAGCCCCGGCGGGAATGGCGGATCCGGCGGCGACGGCTCGAACGGCTCCAACGGCTCGAACAGTGAACGTACAGAAAACACCAGCCAGGGTGGCACCGGTGGTGGCCCCAACAGCGACTCGGGGGCATCCTCGACGCTGCCGGCCCAGACGGTGACGATAGTGCTGCCGCCCGCGGCGGTCACCTCGAGCACCGCCAAAGCGGCGACCAAAGCGAAGATCGAGATCATCAACGACGAGGTAAAGGGCAACGTGGCCACGCTCGTGCTGCAGGTTCCGGCCGCTGGCAAGGTCAGCGTCAGCGGCGCTCATGTGACCAAGGTCACGCGCACGGCGGGCAAAGCCGAGCGTGTGACGATCAAGGTGAAACTCACGCGGGCCGGCGTTGCCTCACTGAAGCGCCACAGGAAACTGCTCAGAGTCAACCTGAAGGCCACCTTCGATCCGAAGAGCGGACCGGCCTCCTCGGCCACCGCCTCGACGAGGTTCGTCTAGACCGAAGTTCTAGAGGACCACAGTGGGGGCCGCAATTGCCGCGTCACGCGCGGCCCCCACTATTCCCCTCGGGCGCTTACGCGACGCGTTCAGTTCGCTCGCTTGAAGTGCGCGCTCAGAGGTCGACTGCGGTCTGGCGCACCGATGTCGCGGACCCGGCGCGTCTCGCCGACATTGCATCGGCGAGCGCTCGATCGTCGGCCATGTCACGCTCGCGCAGACCGCGTATCACCCCGTCCTGGTCTTGGGCACTCCGATTCTGACTGAGCTTGCGCTTGCCTTGAATCGTCTCGACTTCGAGCCGGAACGCGACGATTCCTGGCAGCAGCCTCTCGACGGCGCCGACTGGAGCGGACGCGAGTGACCAGGGATCCTCGAACGGCTCCTCGTGGACGGCGGCGAGCTCAGCGAGGTGGCTGAGCAGCGCGTCGTGATCTTCGATCGGACGCGGGTGACCATGTGCGTGGACGGCGAGGAAGTTGTACGTCGGTAGCCCACCGCTCGGGTACCACCGCGGCGACACGTACGCTCGAGGGCCAGTGAAGATCGCGAGTGCCTCGTGCTGAGCGTCGAGATGGCGAGCAAGCGGATCGTTGCGGGCGACGTGAGCCAGGAGCGTTCCCGATGGACCCTCGTCGCGATGCAGCACGAAAGGAACATGGGCGGCAAGCGGCCCGTCGGCACAGAGCACCAACAGACCGAAGCGAGCAGCTTCGATCGTGTCGTGCAGCACGGACAACTCGTGCTCGGCGTAGTCGGGGTTGACGTACACGAGCTCAGTTTGGCAGCCGACAGCGCACCGCTGGCGCCACCAGCGAGTTTGCCCTTCTTCGTGCAGTCGATCCACGAGGCCTCACCGAAGAATGAGACCAGACGCTGCCCTTGCCAGCGATCCTGGAGTTCGCCTCGGGTCCCATCAGCGTTACCGGCGGCGCCGTGACGGCCGGTCGAGGGCTACCACGGTCCCGGCGAGGCGGTCGAGCAGCGACTGTTTGAGCGGCGACCAAAAAGCGGGCAGATCGATTGCGGCGATCGCCAGCAACCGTGCGAGCACCGGAAGAAACGACACGCGCGTCGGGGCCACTTTGTTCTCCCGGTAGACACGCATGACCTCACGCTGGAATGCGTCCTGATCATCGGCGTAACGGCGTTGGGCGGCCTGCACTTCCGATTTCAGCTTCTCCTGCTCGGAGACATGGCGAGGTTTCGGTGATCGGACGAGCCGCTGGCAGAGCATGCGCCACGCCTGGCGGGTGCCCGCGCGAATCATTTCCTGTCGGCGGCTCACCTCAGCCCCAGTCCGCGCGTCGACACGCCGCAGACCGAGGATGCGAGACCCTGGGCTTCGTCGCTGCTTCGTGAGTATCGATCCGGCGAACGCGACCGCGCGAAGCACAAATTGCACCCGCCGCGATTGACAATGATCGCGGATCTTTGCGCTGCCAGCCGCGAGGCCGCGAAACAACCTGGAGTTGACGCGCCGCTTGCGTGCCACGCGAAACACACCGATTCCTGCCCCGACCATGGCCACCAACGCCAGGATCCCAACCAGGACGTCGATAAGCGATGCGACGAACCTCCGCAGCGACGATGCCGCCTCCAACTTCGGCTGGCGCCTTCTCAGAGGACCCCGACCCCCGGCAGCGAAAAGCTTTGGCATTACTCAAGATTACGCTCACAGTGCTAGCCCAACCGCTGGTACATGTCGCGTCTGATGCAGTTCGCCCAGATAAGCGCGCATCGAAGGCGCAACCAGCAGGCCAACGAACTCGGGGGTCGATGCCTTCTACATTGGAGTGGCCGCTCGCGCAACGACCCGCGCGTCCGTCGAGGAACAACTACGAAACGAGGATTGCCCGATGGCCGCGCAGACACTTCCCGGAGGCGAGTTCACGATGGCAGCGGATCTCACGGTCACGCGCATGGGCTACGGCGCGATGCAGCTCGCCGGCCCCGGCGTGTTCGGACCCCCCAAGGATCACGACGCCGCGATTGCCGTGCTGCGCGAGGCGGTGGAGCTAGGCATCAACCACATCGACACCAGCGACTACTACGGCCCACACGTCACGAACCAGATCATCGAGGAAGCCCTGCACCCCTACCTGGATGATCTGCACATCGTCACCAAGGTCGGGGCCTATCGCGACTCAAAGGGCGGCTGGCCGCACGCCCGCTCTCCCGAGCAGCTGCGCCAGGCTGTGCACGACAACCTCATCCACCTCGGCCTCGAGGCACTCGATGTCGTCAACCTCAGACTCGGAGGGTTCGACAGTCCCGAGCCGGGCTCGCTCGCTGAGCCGTTCGGAGCGCTCGCACAGATGCAGCAGGAGGGCCTGATCAAGCACCTCGGCCTCAGCACCGTCTCCGCGGAGCAGATCGCCGAGGCACAGTCGATCGCTCGAGTCGTGTGTGTGCAGAACTTCTACAACCTCGCCCACCGGGCAGACGACGCCCTGATCGACTCGCTCGCCGCACAGGGCGTCGCCTACGTGCCCTATTTCCCGCTCGGCGGCTTCACCCCCCTTCAGTCCGACACACTCACGTCCGTGGCCAGCCGTCTACAGGCCACACCGATGGCCGTCGCGCTCGCCTGGCTGCTGCAACGCTCGGAGAACATCCTGCTGATCCCCGGCACCTCATCCGTCGTGCACCTGCGCGAGAACATCGCCGGGGCTGGACTGAGCATCCCCGAGAACGAGCTCACCGAGCTGAACAGCATCTGCTGACCGCATCCCTACGGATCTCAGGGCCGCCTAGAGCTACCGGCACGCCCAGCGCGTGATGTGGCTACGGCGCACTCAGGGGGAAGAGTGCGCCGTAGCCGGCTCAGATGGCCTGCTCAGTCCCTTTACCCGAGGATCCCTCGGCAGAGACCTGATTGGCCCTCTGTCCACAAGGCCGCGATCGACTCCCACGGACCCCTGCGCTGAGAACCTCCTACCCGGACATGCGCGGGGATAAACATGCCGCTCGGGCGACCTCGCGCTGCTGAAGCTGTTCTTCGGCGCCGACATACAGCAACTTGCCGAGATCCAGGTCGAGACACACCGTACGCGGCTCGCCGAGTACGAAGCCCTACACGAGCAAATGGCCGGTAACGCGGGGCCAGCCGGCCCGCGCCTCTCGCTCGAGTTCGGCATCCGCCACGAGCGCGAGACCGTCAACTTCTGGGCAGAGCACGCCAAACCACCCAAGAAACAACGCTGATCGACGAGTGGCGTGACCCCACGGCGAGGTTGTTTCCGAGGTCGCGTAGTAGTAGATTCAGCGGTCACCGTGTGGAGGGTCGGATGAGAGCTGGATCACTGTTGCGTCCCCTTGGGCTCGCGCTCGCAATTTGTTGCTTTGTATTGGCCTCTTTGGCTGCACAGGCCTCAGCTGCTTCTCCCGGTGTCTTTGGCTGGGGCAACAACGAAGTCGGCCAACTCGGCAACGGCACCACGACCAGCACCGATGTGCGTTCGCCCGTCGCCGGCCTGAGCGCAGTCAGCGCTCTTGCGACCGGCGATCAGTACAGCCTGGCCTTACTCACCAATGGCACAGTCGACGCTTGGGGGGAAAATGCCTGGGGACAGCTCGGCGACGGCACCGAAACTGGTCCAGACACATGCCACGCCGCCTTCGCGCAGGTGTCCAATTACCAAGTCCCATGCAGCACGACACCAGTCCAGGTCAACGGGCTTTCAGGTGTGCTTGCCATAGCCTCCGGATCCCAGCATGGCTTGGCTCTGCTGAGTAACGGAACGGTCGTGGCGTGGGGGGACAACGAAGAAGGACAGCTCGGCGACGGCACCAAGGAAAGCAGCGATGTGCCGGTCGCGGTGAGCGGCCTGAGCGAAGTCGTCGCGATCGCCGCCGCCCAGGACTCGAGCTTTGCGCTTTTGAAAAACGGCACCGTCATGAGCTGGGGGGCAAACACGTGGGGAGTTCTCGGTCACGGAAGCAGCAACCCGCCTCAGAACCTCCCCGCCCCTGTCAGCGGGCTGACCGATGCCACGGCGATCGCCGCCTATCTCAACACCGGAATCGCGCTGCTGAGCAATGGAACGGTCGTGAGCTGGGGAGAAAACGGCCTGGGGGATCTCGGCGACGGCACGCTGGAAATTGAAAGCAGCGAAGTGCCGGTGCCTGTGAGCGATCTCACCGGTGTCCGCGCGATAGCCCGTGGCGAAGACAGCCTTGCGCTGTTGGCAAACGGCACGGTAATGGCCTGGGGAAGCAACGCCTCCGGACAACTCGGAATCGGCACTTTCACGGGACCGACCGAATGCTCGCCCGACACCTTCTGCAGCACAACGCCACTGCAAGTCCAGGGATTGACCGGCGTCAGTGCCATCTCCGCCGGCAATCAACACGACCTGGCGCTCCTGAATGACGGACAGGTGACGGCATGGGGAGAGAACTGGCAGGGGCAACTCGGAGACGGCAGCCACACCAGCACCGACGTTCCAGTGACGGTGTCGGGTCTCGAAGACGCGACCGCGATCGCCGCCGGGCGAGGATTCAGCCTCGCATCCGGCGTGCCGAGCCAGTTGCCTGCCGTTGTGAGCGAAGTTTCGCCGGCCCGCGGCACGCCGTTGGGCGGCACGACTGTGAGTATCACGGGGAGCAACTTCAGCGAAGTGAGCGCCGTCGAGTTCGGCTCGGTCGACGCGGCCAGCTACACGGTCAACTCGGAATCGTCGATCACCGCTGTCGCCCCGGCGGGGACCGGAACGGTGAACGTCACCGTCGAAACCAGGGCTGGTGTGAGCCTCAGCACCACAGCCGACAACTTCACCTATGGCCCGACGATCGCCGGGTTGCAACCCAGCTCCGGGCCGGCCGGCGGCGGCACATCGGTGACGATCACCGGCAGCGGATTCACCGGCGCCACAGCGGTCAGCTTCGGGTCGAATGCCGCTGCGAGCTTCACTGTCAACTCGGACGGCTCGATCACCGCCGTCACGCCAGCGGGCAGGGGAACCGTAGAAGTGGGCGTGACCACGCCGGATGGCTCGACCACCACCGTCAACGGCTCTGAGGAATTCAGCTACGAAGCTCCCCCGAGATCAGGCAAAGAACCCGTGATCGACGGCTTCTCGGCGTCTGACATCACCGAACACGGCGCCAAGCTCGAAGCGCAGATCAACCCGAACGGATCGGAAACCACCTACGAATTCTGGCTGGAATATGGCTGTGAAACCGCGGGACCGGGATATGCGGAATGCTTGTGGAGGGCTGAGAAGCAGGTGGGACACGGCCAGATAGCCGCCGGCGATGAAGCTCAGACAGTCAGCGTCTACCCGACTCTAGAACCGAAACATTTCTACCGCGCATGGGTGGTGGCCACCAACTCTGCTGGCGAAACCGAGAGTCGGGAAGAAGCATTCAGAACGCCGGCCAAATCGTCGTCGGGCTCTGTGCCCGCGATCGAAAGTGTCTCGGTGTCAGATGTCACCGAACGCGACGCGACCTTGGATGCGGAGATCGATACAGAGGGGCTGGAAACGACCTACCAGTTTGCGATGTGGTCCATCTGTGGAGGAAAGGGCGTCTGTCAGATCGTGACCACCTACCGTCTGCCGAGCGGCGGGCTGCTCGGCTCGTTCGCCGCTCAGCGCGTGAGCTTGGATTTGAGCAGCGCCGATGTGACGCTCGAGGCTGGTGGGACCTACTTCTACTCTCTGAGCGCCACGAACGCCGCTGGCACGACGGAAACTCATAGCCAGGGATTCACGACGCCCGAAGGCTCTATCGAACCGCTGAGCACCGTCTCGCCCGCCGCCCCCACTGCCAGTGGAGAATCTCCGCCGAAGACCGGTGTGGGCGGCCAGTCGGGGAATTCGAGCGAACCGGCCGGGTCGGATACGTCTCCGCTGACCCCGCTTGTCTCTCCGCTCGTGAAAACCGTCGCTCCGAAGGTGCTAGTGAAGGCTCAGAAGCTTGCGAGCGCACTGAAGGTCTGTAAGAAGGAGCCGAGACGCAAGCAAGCGCTCTGCGAGAGAGATGCCGTCCGGAAGTACGCGGCGAGAGCGAGCAAGAAGCGATAACGCAAGTCGGCCCGTGCGGTGCCCGAAGCTGGGACGTGGATCGGTCGTGGCGGGTGTCGGCGGCAGCGCTCGTGATCCTCTCTGGTGCCTGTCTCACTTGGTGACCAAGGGTCGAGTCGACCCAGGTTTCAGGGGGCTGAAGGAGCGTTGAGTGTGCCGCCCGGCGGAGTTGCTCGCGCTGGTGCGGGACAAGCGGTGCGAGTCGATTTCGAGGTTCCGCGCTGCCGCGGTGTCGGCCGCGAAGTATGTCTATTCGACCTCGCCCAACTGGACATTCCGCGATAGTCTCCTGACTCGGTAACTTCTGCTTCTGAGGGGGAATCACCCGCGGTGAGACGACGAGGCAGTGCTTACACGGCAAAGCCGGCTCGCGGCCTTCTCAGCGGGGGAAGTAACCCGCGGCTCCAGACAGGGATTGGTCTGACGTTCGCATTGGCTGTCCTCACCCTTCTGGCTATCGCGTCGACCGCAAGCGCCGCGACTCTCACGGTCAGCGCGTCGATCCCGGACACGACCGCTCCGAGCGCGTGCAGCTCCACCTGCTCGCTGCGCCAGGCGATCCAAGCGGCTCAGGCGGAAGAAGAACTCGCCCTCGGTCCCGTCGAAACCACGATCCGTTTGACGCCGGGTGTTTACGTTCTCACGCAGGGACCTCTGCACCTCGAACACCCGTGGGGAGGCACGACCGAACACACGACCACGCTCGAAGGCCTCGGAGGCCGCGCGAACGAAGTCGTGATCACGGCCGAAGGTAAGAGCAGAGATGTGCTCGCGGGCCGGCCCGACGGATCCAGCGGGGAGGTCGCCGTCAAGCGCGTCGAGCTCACCGGGGGCGATGCAGCGGGCGGAACAACCGAATTCGGTGAAGGCGAAGGCGGCGCGATCGCCATCGAACAGTCGGGCGAGCTGTCGCTCATCGACGATCTCGTCGTGGGCAATACGGCCGCCAGCAAGGGCGGCGCCATCATCGACAGCGGCGAACTCTTGGTGGAAGACACAACGGTGGAGCGCAACCAGGTGACAGGTGGCCTCGGGATCGGCGGCGGAGTCGACACCGACAACCTGAACAACGGCGTCCACGACTCGGTCACCGTGGTCAACAGCACAATCGTCGAAAACGCCGTGTCGGGAGGCAGCCGAAACGAAGGCGCCGGCATCTACGACGGCACCACGATGAGCGTCACGAACTCCACGATCGCTGATAACTCCGCCCCGGGCAGCGGGGGCGGCCTCGCGACGCTCGCCGGCAGCCCCGGAACCACACTCGAGAACACTGTGATCGCCCTGAACTCGGGCAAGAATTGCGCGGCTCAGCCCCCCACCGACGACGGCGGCAACATCGCCGACGACACATCGTGCTCACTCACGAGCGCGAAATCCAAACAGAACACGAGCCCTGGCCTGGAAGAAAGCGGCTCGAAACCGCTGCTCGCCGACAACGAAGGCCCGACGGAAACGGTTGCGCTGAAAGCCAGTGCTGCCGCCGAGGGCTTTGGGGTAGAAGCGAATTGCCCCTCGACGGACCAGCGCGGTGCCGCGCGCCCGTCGCAGGCAGCGTGCGACGCCGGCGCCTATCAGCATGGATCATCGGTGCGGCTCAAGATCGTCAAGGGGGTTGTCACCGCAGGCTCCGGCTCCATCACCGCCGCTACCCAGGACGGACCTTGTCCGGGGGTCGACGTGTGCGTCCTACCCGCGGAAGGCGCGGATGTGGAGCTGGTTCCGCATCCGGCTTCCGGTTACTTCTTCAAGGACTGGGTTGGCGGATGCGAAACCCCCTACGAGGAAACCGGCTGCTTCCTGGTCCCGGAAAAGATCACGAAGAACATCACCCTCGACGCGGAATTCGAGGCGCTCCTCACGGTGACGGCGTCGACATCGACCTCCCAGACCACCGTCCACGCCACCTCCTCCGGACCCAACGCGGCGTGCACACCGGTCGGGAGCGACTCTTCGTGTGCGGTCGAGTCCGGAGAACCGGTGACCCTGACAGCCGAAAGCTCCAACCCGAGCCTTCGCTTCATCGGATGGTCGGGCGGCAGCTGCCACAGCGAAAACCCGTGCACGATCGCGCACGCGAGCGCCACCGAGGAAGACACGCCCAACTACGTGCTCGGCCCGCCCAATCCGACGCCCGCGAACACGTTGCTGCTGTATGTCTCCGCGAGCACCGGCTCGGACTCGAACCCGGGCACCAGAGAACAGCCGCTGCGTACCGTCTCGGGGCTGGAAAATCGGCTCGAAGTTGAGCGACACGAACAAGAACAGTTCCCGTACATCGAGATCCTGTTCGCCGAAGGCAACTACGAAGGGCTCCAGTTCGGACACACCAACAATCTCGCCGTAACGATCTATGGCGACCTGAATCCGAGCCGCAACTGGGAACCGGAAGCCATTCCCACTCACCCGACCACGTTCACCGGCTCGCCCCAAGGCCTGCTCCTCTCGGGAGCGACGGGGTTCACCTTCCAGCAGGTGACCTTCCGCGGCGAAGCGCAAGCGAGCGGATCGGTGTACGGCGTCCGCGAGATCGAAAACTCCAACGCGAACTTCTACGACGTGCGCGCCGAAGCGGGCAACGCTCCGAATGGGCCCAATGGGGGCCAGGGACTGAACGGTGTCGGGGGTGAAAACGGCACAGAAGGCGCGAAAGGGCACACTCCGGCGCAGGCGCTCTGCGCGAGGCTTGGATCGCCCGGATGCGGCACGGGCTTTGAGGGCGGGCGCGCAGCCGGAGGAGCAGGGGGAAGCGACCCAGAACACAATGAGGCCACGCTTCCCGTCAAAGGCGGAACCAAACAGGTCCTCCTCACCGGAGGGGCGGGCGGCTACAGCGGTTACAGCGATGCCTACCAGCACGACACCGGCAAATTCGAACCGGTCTGCGGGCATGAATACTCCAAACCGCCGGGCTGCCTTGAAGCTGAAGAAGAATTCACCCCATACGGCCACAACGGCGAAATCGGAGCGGGAGGGCACGATACTGAATCCCTTGGGCTGGGCCTGGGCGGCGCCGGGGGCGAAGGCGGCGACCGAGGCTGCACGCCCCACACCGACAAAGGCAAAGGCGAGAGCGGTGAACCGGGCAAATCGGGCGCGAGCGGCGCGAACGGGTCGCTCGAGACCGCCTATTCCTACGCTCAGGGCGCGACTTGGAATCCCGGCGGCGGCAATCCGGGCACATTTGGACTGCCGGGAGGCGGAGGCGGCGGTGGGGGCGCCGGCTGCGGCGGCACGGGCATCAGCTTCGAACCGGGTGTGCCGGAAGAGGGCGCAGGCAACAGCGGCGGAGGCGGCGGTGGGGGCGGCGGGTCCGGAGACGGCGGTCGCGGCGGCGCGGGCGGCGGGGGCTCGTTCGGCTTCTTCGTCACCGGCAACTCGATCGCCACGATCGCCTACGGCAGCCACGCGACCTCGGGCAACGGCGGTAACGGGGGCAATGGCGCCGGTGGCGGCGGCGGAGCGCCCGGAGGTAAGGGCGGCCCAGGCGCGGAATACGAATCGGGGTCGATCGGCGACGGCGGGAACGGTGGCTCCGGCGGCTCCGGCGGCGCTGGCGGCGGGGGTGGCGGCGGCATCGGCGGGCCGAGCGACGCGATCCTCTCCGGGTTCTACCTCAACACCGGCGGTGAAGTGTCCTACTCACCGGACACCGTACTCACCGACGGCAGCCCCGGCGCGGGCGGCACGAGCGCGAACGCGGGAGGAACACCGATCGCGACGGCACCGGTGGGTAAGAGCGAACTATGCAACGGCGGATGCTTCAAGGAATTCCGGCTACCGGATCTGCCGATCGACGCGAAGGTGAGCGGCAACAGTGTGATCACGATCCTGAAGTGCCCGAAGTCGTGTGTCGGCGGAGCCACCCTCTTCTTCGGTGGCGCCAGCATCGTGCATCCCGCCGCACTGACCGCCGCGAGGCGGACGGTGACGCTCGGGTCGGTCTCGTTCAAGCTCAAGGCGAACCACGCGACGAAGCTGAGGATCCCGCTGACAAAGGCCGGTAGGAAGCTCGTCAAGGGGAAGAAGGCGCTGGATGTGACCTTGACCGTGAAGCTGAGGCTGGCCGGATCCAAGAAACAGACCAGTTATACGCAGACGCTTGTGCTGGTTTCGATCAAGGGAAAGATCCCGCCGGCTGAGGCGCCGAAGAAATAGAAGACGCAAAGCCCCTGCCGCTCGCCGCCAAGCACGCCAAGAGCACCTCGGTGCTCGGCAAACGCTCCTTCTCGCTGCCCGCCAAAAAGCTCACAAAGCTCCGCGTCCACCTGAGCAAGGCCGCGCGCAAACAGCTGAAGGGCGCAGCGAGCATCAAGGCGACGCTGACCGCGAAGCTGACGCTGCGTAACTCGAGGAAACCGAAGACCTACGTGAGTGGCGTCGTCCTCTCCTCGCACAAGCCCACGACCGCCAAGCCGCCAGCAGCAAAGACACCGCAGAAATAAAGACGCAGCGCCGCTGCTCTGAGGACTCCAAACCAAAGATCTGCACATTCGTCCTTTGCGGCCGTCCCGGCGCTTGGCGCAACGTAACAGTAACAGTGCGCATGCCCCGATCTCGAAACGCTCCTCGCCGGCGATCTCCCGATACGGCGCCCGCCACGCCTCATACAAGCGCGGCGAACTGATCGAGCTCTGAGAGGACACAGTGGCCCAGGCCAAGGCGCACGAAGGCTTTGCCGTCCAAGCAACGCCACCAGCCACCGCGTCAATCACGGCGCTGCGAGGCAAGGCAAGCAAAAGGTACGACGCTTTTCTCAGCGAACTGCGCCGGGGAGGCTGCACAGTCGCCGGCTACCGACTGCTGGCGCCCGACCCCGGACCCTTCTGACGTGACATCGGTCACGGTGCATGCATCGAGGACAAAAAGTCCGCGGGCCTGAGTCGGCCGCATGACGGTGTCGGGCAGAGAGTCCGCGGGCCCGAGTGCGCGCCCGTTGTTGTTCACACTTTTAGTGGATCGGGGCGGGGGTTCTCAAGGTTGAGAGGTTTGAATTTATGCCTACGCAACTGTGCGCAAAAGCGCTCAACTGTCTGTGGGGGCACTGGACATCGCGGTGCGGATGTGGGACGGTGACGCGCATGACTACAATCAGACAATCCAAAATGTCGTGGGCAGCAATAATCGCCATGCTGGTGCTGGCAGTAGCGAACGTGGTGGCAGTGATTGTGAATTGGCCAGTGTCGCGAAGCGTGTCCACAGACAGCCTTATAGTCTTGTCTGTCGTGGTCTTTGTACTGCTGTGCAAGACGGAACCGGAGAGCTTTCGGCCACCGGCGGAAGGCAAGTTGGGATTTTGGGGCGCAATGTGCGCAATGGCTGTGCTCGCAGTGGGCGGTGGAGTGATGGTGATTGTCTTTAAACCGCAGGGTACTCTGATGGTCGCGAGCGCTGTAGCGGTGGTGGCAATGGGCGCGGGTCTAGGCCGGTTCATGGAAACCCATTTGGCGCCGTGGTACCACCCGACGACTGAAGAGTAAAAAAGCATCTAAACCTGCGCGGCGAGTGTGCTCTTGCCCACCTGCCGGGCACCCGGCACAACGACAACCGTCGTATCCGCAAGCGCGGCCTGGACATTCGCCCGCAAGTGCCGCGCGACGAGCACCGATGCTTCCGCCGGAAGACGACTCCGAATCTGGCATATCCGCAATAACAGCCCCGCAGATCCGCAAAACCTTCTGTTCCGCCCGGTCGCAGCGGATAACGTTGGATCGTGGCGTCAGAGCTCGATCCAGCGATTGCCGCTCACTACCGGCACGATCCGGAGAGCGATCGTCTGCAGAGGTGGGCTCGGTTGGAGGGGGTCCGAACACGCGAATTGCTCAGCCGCTTCCTTCCGCCAGCACCAGCGGTAGTTGTGGACGTCGGCGGCGCCACAGGCATCTACGCGCTTGCGCTCGCGCGGAGGGGTATGAGGTCCACCTGATCGATCCCTACGCGCCGCACGTGCAGGCGGCAATGGCGGCCTCGGCCGCGCAACCTGACGCGCCGCTCGCCTCGGCTGCCGTCGGTGATGCTCGCGATCTGCCGTTCCCAGACGCGAGCGCGAATGCAGTGTTGCTGTTCGGGCCGCTGTACCACCTGCCAGCGGCGACAGACCGCGCGCGAGCGCTTGCCGAGGCGTGCCGTGTGCTGCGTAGCGGCGGCGTGCTGCTGGCCGCCAGCATCTCGAGCTTCGCGTCGACGTTCGAGGGGGTGCGCTGGGGGCTGATCAGCGATCCCACATTCGAGAGGATCGTGGAAGGGGATCTGCGTGACGGGGTGCACCGCAATCCAGATCCAGATGGGCACCCGGAGTGGTTCACGCTCGCCTACTTCCACCGACCGGAGGAGCTGCGCGAAGAGCTGTGCAGCGCAGGGCTACTCGACGTGCGAGTCTTGGCCGTCGAGGGGCCGGGCTCGTTTCAGAATGTCAACGCCCTGCTCGATGACCCGACGTCGCGGGATGCCGTGTTGAGGGCGATCGGACGCGTCGAGGCCGAGCCCACGCTGCTCGCCGCCAGCTCCCACCTGATGGCTATCGGCCGCACCCCTTAAGCGTTCAGATCCAGGTGGACCGGTGCTCGGTAAGACCGAGGTCGAAGGCGGTACTGAGCGACGGCGAGTGCCAGTTGATTCTGCGTCTCGTTTCCCGCGCAAGGTCGTGAGCAGCCATAGCGGCCAGGATCAGGGACGCTGGTCGCGGGCGGGTTTTTGCGGTTGGTGTGAGCCTCGGCGGAACCGAACTCCGACGGCCGACAGGCCGGACGATGTTCCGGTCTCGCGATGCTTGCTGACAAAACGGAATTCCGTGCTGTCTGCCGAGTAGATGAGCGAAGTGTGCCGGGCACTCGGGCAGGCGATTGGATGCTGAATCCAAGCAGCGTCGGAGCGTCGGAGCTCGCTACTTTGCTCGGCGTCCCGTGGCGGCGTACTTCTTCTCCGCTTGCCGCTTGCAACTTGGCCGCTGGTTCTTTGGCTTCTTCTCGCAGAGCTTCAGTGCCTTCGCGAGCTTCTGCGCGCTCTCGAATGGCTCGAGCTTGGTGGTCTTGCCAAGCCCGGTGCCAGGAGAGTCGACGCCCGGCGTCGATGAGGACGAGGAGGTCCCCGACGCGGCGGGTTGATCGCTGCTGCTGGCGTTGTTGGAGCCGGCGGACTGGCCGGAGCCGGACAGGGGCGGCGTGTTGGTGGTCAGCGGTTCGATCATTCTCGGGGGCGGCGGTTCGAACACTCCGCCGCTCACGCTCGTGTGACCGCCCGCGCTGGTGGTCGTGATCCCCCAGCCATACTCTGCCCCGTATCTCAACGTCACGCCGGCGCTGTTGAGGTCGAGGCTGACGCTCTGAGGGACGAAGGAGCCCAGGAGCGACCCGCTCGGCAGAGGAATGTTAGCCAGGTATTCGCAGGCTTCGTGTGCACATGAGGACCACATGTGGAATGCGTAGGTCGTGCCGAGGCCCTCGGTGTCGATCTGCGCTTCGAGGGTCGCGTCGGTCGAGGTGAGGCGCGAGAGCGACACCGATTCGATCACGGGTGGGGAGCCGACGGTGAAGCTTGCTTCGTTGCCGAACACGGTACGGTCTGCGTTAGTGGCAACAAGCCGGTAGTGGTACGTGACTCCCGCGGTCAGGCCGGTGACTTCGATCGGCTGGACCTCCTGCTGGGTGTCACCGGTGATCGGCCCCGCATGTGCTGTTTCGTGCCAGCATCTGTCCAGACCCGGTTCGATATCCAGGCACTGGACTTCGTTGCTGCCGATGTATTCGTAGTAGTACGTCGTCGGCAGTCCGTCGGGGTTCAGCTTGCCCGTTAGCTTGTAGCCACTCGGGGTCGGTTCGGCCGATCCGGTGAGCACTTCGCTCGGCGGCGCAGCGTTCGCCGAGAGTGTTTTGAAGTTCTGTTCGCCCCCTCCACCCGCGAAGTTACGGCCGATACCGCGGCCTTCGCCCGCGTTATAGCCAGTAACTTTCCCAGCGGCGTTGGAGGCGGTTACCGCGTATTCATACCAAGTGCCTGGCCGCAGGCTGTTGCCAGCGCTGTTGATGTCGACGCGGACGGTTTGCTCACCAGAGCCGGCGGAGATGGTCGCGCTCGGCAGAGCGAAGCCGCTGATCGCCATACATGGTCCGGTAATCGGCCATTCGCTCTGGCAGGCAGGAGACGTCAGCTGGAATTCGTAGGTCGTTTCCAGGCCGTTCGGGTCGATCTGCGCTTCGAGCGTCGCGTCGTGTTCGGTGATGCCCGTGACCGAGACGCTTTGGATGCTCGGCGCAGAAGAAGCCAGCGCCGAGCTCGAGAACGCGAGCCCGGCTGCCAGCACGCAGCAGCCGATCGCGGCAGACACTGTGAACCGTGCGATCCACACCCTGAGCTGACGCTTGTGACGATGCGTACCCATGGCGATCAGATCGTAGTCCATGCAAAGCGGGGAGTCAACGACTCGACCGTCAGATTGGCATGGTGCCCGCCCCCGTCGCGGTGGCATTGGGCGCTATAGATAGCGTCCACCGTCCAGTCTGCGCCGGCGCTCGTTACTTTGGGCTGCTCAGTTCGTTGACTTTGCCGAGGCGCTGGAGTGCTGGGCGGTGGTTCGTCAGTGTTAGGTCCAGGACTTCGCCCGTGCTCGCGTCGGTCGATACGGTGAGCCACGTGCCTTTTGGCGCTCCTTGGCCACTCGGTGGTGAGGCTGCATCGTCGGTGAACTGGCCGTGTATGGCAATCACGTGAACCGCCACATTCCCGGGCACGCCTCCGACTGCTTCTCCCGGCGAGATCACCGATAGTGCGCGCCCACGTGTGCTGCTCACCGTCGAGATGTCTGTTGGGTGCGCGTCGCCCATCTGGCTGCCGATCCGTAGAGCGAACGCGCGATCGTTGGCGGGCGAGAAACCGGCCACGGAGCGTGACGCCCCTACCAGCCGATTCACTGGGCGCGGAGCAGCGCGAGGCCTCGAGGAGCCATCCGACCTCGAAGAGATTCCCCATATGAGACCACCCAACGCCGCGATCGCCACGATGATCGGCAACCAGCGGGGTAGCCTCACGACGCAACTCGGCTCAGCTGGGGGCTCTGCATTGCGCTAGCAGGAGTTGAAGGACATTTCTGCGGTGGTGAGGGATGTCAGATCGACGTACCCAGGTGACGGTTTGGTCACTTCGGGATACTCGTGGGGCGTCCATCCGTTGCGCCAGCCTCCATTGAGTGTCTCGTATTCGAGTTGACGTACACGCTCCTCGGTGGCCACGTTGTTCGAGGTGTCCTCAGTGCCGACTTGCAGGAAATCCGCAACCGACGGTTGGGGGCTCGAGACGCTCTGAATCCCGGGCGTCCAGGCCTCCCAGGCATCGCCGCCGAGGTGCCATATCGTGTCTTGGAAATACTGGTTCATCGGCACAGCGACACCACTGTTGTGCAAGGAGTAGCCATAGCCCGACTCGACCCGGTCATCGGCGGTGAAGTATTTGGGGGATGGCAGATATTCGTTGTAGTAGTTGACACCGACTGTCGCGCCCGCCTCTGTCCAGTCCAGGTTGCGGCCGCTGTTGAACACGACCCACTGCTCGTCGTTATCAAAGGCTTCGGTGTCGCCGTTGGTGGTCATGCACTCCGGCTCGATTTGTGATGCGGCGCCCTCGAATCCCGACGGTGCAGTCTCGATTGGCGATTCGATCTTGGCGTAGCAGTGGTTTTCCAGACTGCATTCCGAGGCATCCACGAGCGAGCCGCCCGATGCCGCCTTGGCGGCCAGTTCTTCTTCTTCGCCGGGTTCCTCATTGTGATCGAGGCAGGGTTCGGGTTCGTTGTGGTTGCAGGCTCCTTCGAAGACCTGTGCGCCGTCCTGGAGCAGTAGGCCTTTGAATTCGCGGATGGCCCGAAAGCACGCTTCGGTCCCCGGGCCGGGTGTTTCGGAGTATTCCCATTTGCATTCTGGTTCTGTCTCGTATGCGACGTGGAGTTCTCCAGAATTCGCGATGTCGGTGCGCCACCCCACCTGGCCGGGCGCGTTGGGGCCGCTCGTGAGGTCCGCGGTGAACAGTCCGGTGTTTTCGAACACGGGGCATGTCGACCCTGTCTGACAGCCCTGCACGACTGGGTTGCTGTCGTCGGGGTCAGCGTTGAATGTGCCCCGGTTGACGAAGTAGATTCCGGTGGGACTGGCCTGGAATCCGCCTTCAGACCAGGTGGCGGTGCCTTCGTTGATGAGTTCGCCGCCTTCTATGTGGATCCACGCGGAGGGGTCGAACAGGCTGCTCGATCCGGGCTGTGTGACGATCCTCCCGGGGCCCTCGAACTGAGCGGTGTTGCTGAACCAGATGAGCGAGTTGGCGACCCGCAGTTCGTCTGCGATCGAGATCACCTGTTCGTCGTAGCCGGTATGTATGTTGGGTTCGGCGACTGTCAGCGAATGGAGGGTCGACGTTGTCAGCCCGGTGAGTTTGAGATCCCCGAGTTCTGAGGTCAGATCGCCTTCTGGACCTTCGATCGCGCCCGCGCTGACCTGCGCCTCTGTGGAGATCTGGCCCACGATCGTTGCGGTTGCGCCGAGTTCGTAGGTCTCGCTGTTGAAGCCAGTGAGCGCGATCGATGCGCCAGCGGCCGCTTCCCACGTATCGGTGGCTAATGCTCCCGACTGGCCTCCGCCTTCGAATTGCAGCTCCCCGCTTTGCACTTTGACCACAGACTCGTTGTCGATCGCCAGGCGAATCTGGGCCGTGCCCGCTCCTTCGGTTCTCTGCAATGTCCCGGTGTTGGTCAGGCTTCCTTCGCCGAACAGACCCAATCCGTTCTCGCTGTTGACGTTCAACGTGCCCGAGTTGGCGATCCTTGCCTGCCCGGAGCCATGGATGTTGCCGTTTTCCTCGACAGTCAGGGTGCCCTCGTTCTCCAGGACACGTTCCTGCACGTCAAACGAGGAGGGCACAACGCCGCTCGCGCCCGACTCGAGCACCGTACTACCGGTTCCGTCCATCGTGGCGTAGCCGCCCGCGGACAGCGATCGGGTGACGTCGATGTCCCCCGGGCCCGTCAGGTAGCCGCCGCCGCGGCCTTCCTCGTCAGTGAGCGTCAAATCACCGACGGTGGACGGTGTTGGGCCCTCGACTTCGAGGATCCCGGTCCCGCTGTTCCCACGACCGGTGACCGTGACACTCGCGCTCTCACCCTCAATCGTTCCCGCCGCGACCGTGCCATCCTGGACTTCGATCGATCCCGACATCGACACTGTCGCCCCCAGTGCAAACGAACTGCCGTTGGAGTTGAACACCACGCCCGTGCCTGCGCCGGTACTCGACCAGGATCCGGGTGAATGTGCCCCGGAATCTCCTCCGCCCTGGAATTCGACCTGCCCGGAGGTCACGTTGACGGTCCCTTCGTTGTCGATCGCGAAACGGACTTGCGCCGCGCCCACTCCTTCGCTCTTCTCCAAGGCCCCGGTGTTGATGACTGTGCCTTCGCCCGATAGACCACCACCGTTCTCGCTGTTCACGATCAGCGTCCCCGGGTTTAGGAGCTTGGAATGATCGCCACCCTGGATGTTGCCGCCTTCGCCGAGCGTCAGGGTGCCGTCGTTTTCGAGCGTGTGCCCCTGCAGGTAGAAGGAGGATTCGATGCTACCTGCGGCTCCTGGCTCGAGCACCGTCTCACCGGATCCTTCCATCGTGGCGTAGCCGCCCGCGTTCAGCGAACCTGTGATGTCGACGTCGCTCGAGCCGGTCACGATGCCGCCGCCACGATCTTCCTCGTCGGTCAACGTCAGGTCCCGCAGTGTTGACGGCACCGAACCGTCGACTTCCAGGATCCCGGTCCCGCTGTTGCCGCGGCCAGTGACCGTGACGTTCGCGCCTGAGCCTTCGATCGCTCCCGCCGTGACGGTGCCATCCTGGATTTCCATCGATCCCGAGATCGACACTGTCGACCCCAGAGCGAATGTGTTTCCGCCGGAGTTGAGCACGATCTGTGTGCCTGCGCCGGTCGTCGACCACGACCCCTCCGTGTGTTGCCCGGAGCTCCCGCCTCGCTGGAATTCGAGCTGCCCGGAGGTGACCTTCACTGCACCTTCGTTGTCGATCGCCAGTCCGATCTGCGCTGTGCCAGATCCTTCGGTTCTCTGCAGAGTCCCGGTGTTGGTGAGAGTTCCTTCGCCGGATAGACCGCCGTTCTCGCTGTTGACGTTCAGCGTCCCCGAGTTCACAACCGTTGCACGCGCGCCCTGGATGTTGCCGCCTTCAGTGACGGTCAGCGTGCCCTCGTTCTCAATGATGCGTTCCTGCACGTCAAACGACGAGGGAACTACACCCCTCGCTCCCGGCTCGATCACCGTGGTACCGGTCCCCTGCATCGTGGCGTAGCCGCCTGCGTTGAGCGACCCGCTGATGTCGACCTCCCCCGATCCAGCCAAGAAGCCGCCACCACGGTCTTCCTCGTCGGTCAGCGCTACGTTCTGGAGGGTGGACGGCATCGTGCCGTTGACTTCGAGATCGCCGGCCCCGGCGTTCCCGCGGCCCGTGATCGTGACGCTCGCGTTTGCCCCGGCGATGGTTCCCGCAGTGACGGTGCCATCCTGGATTTCCATCGACCCGGAGATCGACACCGTCGACCCAAGGGCGAAGATCTCCCCTCCCGCGTTGAAAACGATCTGTGTTCCCGTGCCGACGGCCGACCACGACCCTGGCGCATGTGGACCGGTGTTTCCGCCTCGTTGGAATTCCAGTTGGCCGGAGGTCACGCTGACGGTTCCTTCGTTGTCGATCTCACAACTCACAATCGCCGTTTCGCCCCCTTCGGTCTTCTGCAAGGTCCCGGTATTCCTCACCACACCCGACCCGTAGACCTGCCCGTTGACTGTCAGCACACCTTCGTCCACGAGTTCGCGTCCCTGCAGGGAGACGTCGCGGTTGCTCTGGGCAACTGAGCCGGATGCTTGTGGCTCGAGCACGGTTTGACCTGAGCCTTCCATGGCGCCGGCCGGCCACGACAGGGATTCTGAGACATCGAGCCTCCCAGCCCCGGTGAGCGTGCCGCCATTGACGGTGAGGCCGTCGACTTCGGATACCGCCGCTGCATCGGCGAGTTCCAGCGAGCCGCGGCTGATCACGAGGGTGCCCTCGCCGCCGATCGAACCGACTTGGTTGAAGGCGCTTGTGACATTGGCTGTGTCGCCCAATGGTATGCAGGCCCGATCGCTCGAGTCAGGGACCGCCCCCGTTGACCAGTTGCCAGCGGTTTCCCACTGCCCGTCGCCGTCCTGCCCGGTCCAGGTCTCATCACACGCCAGGCTGTGGGCTCCCGCTTGGATCACTGCTGTCGGTTCTGACGTGGCTTGCGCGGACCCGGCGCCGTTCGTCGCGGTGACCGTCACCTCGATCGTTTGGCCGACTCCGCCGCCCTGCACGATGTAGGTGGAGCCGGCGGCGCCCTGGATAGCCGTGCAGTCCCGCCCCGCTGAGTCACAGACGATCCACTGATACGCGTAGGTGATAGGAGGGGCGCCAGACCACGTACCCGTCGAGCCGGTGAGGGTAGCTCCGGACACTGCTTCACCGGAGATCGAGGGCGCGCTCGTGTTCGACGGCGCCTGCTCTGGCGCAGAGGACTGACCCGGGGCAGCGGCACCCGAGGTGGCGGTGAAGATGACCTCGCCGCCCGAGTAGGACCCGACGGGCTGATCGGCAGGGAGATCCAGCTGGTACTGCCAGTTCAGTTCGGTCGTTCCCTCGCTTGCCTGACTGACGAGGGTCTGCTGTGTGCCGCCTACAGCCAGTGGGCAGCTCCCGGCACTTTGTGAGTCGGCCGCCACCACACAACCGGCCTGCCCTCCGTCGAGCCCGCCGCCTGCCGAGTTCGTCAACCCGATATCGACATCCGTGAGCGGCAGTAGGTGACTGGCGCTGATCATGTCGTGAAGACCGCTGGCCGTAACCGACCCCAGTTCGGCGTTGCTCGTCACGCACCCCACCCACACGTGAGCCCCGCCGGCGACGGTGCTGCTCAGAGCTTGTGGAGTGGCGTCAAAGCCGCCTAACCGCGAGGACCCCGCGTTCGGCGTCAACTCTCCGAAGTCGTTGCTCTGGATGTTCTGTACACACCCGTCGGCCGAGCCCCACGACACCTCCGCCGCGACTTCGCCCGCGATCCCCTGGGTGCTCACAGCCTGCCCCCCATAGCCGCCAGTTGGTGCATGCAGCAGCACGACCGCCGCGACCACGAGACACACCCCCCAGACGCGTCGGCAGAACGCAGCGCGAAGAACTCGCGAACATCGCAGAACAGACGTTGCCATCCAGCCACGACGCCTACGCCGTGGCGCTGAAACCCTCGATATGTGGCGGCCGGACATAGGACTCACATTCCTACGCACCGACTACGGGAGCTCGTGAGGCAAACAGCTTGCACCCAACCACTCGGGACGGGCACCCGCTCTATTCACGAGCGAGTCTACGCCCCGACCAGCAAAAGGCAAGCATCACCGCCTATAAACAACTGTGTCTATTTCAATTCCCCCCTACGGCTGCCTCGAGGCGGTGGTACTCATCTACCAGAGGCTTCAGCCCCGACACAACTCCCAACTGACCCGAAGGCCCGTCGGTTTGGGTGGCAGGGCCTCACACCTCGATGGCCTCGCTCTTTGCGGCTCGGTTCCGCGTCGATGAGCAACATAAGTAGCCGACTCCGGCGCTGCATCCGCTTTAGATCGTCTGCCCGGAGTTTGCGAGGAAACATCGAACGCACGCGCTCGGAAGGTGCGGGTAGGTTTCCTCGTATGAGCGAGATGCCACGGTTCCTCAAGCCGATGCTCGCCAAGCTCTCCACGCTTCCCACCAGTCCTCTGGGGCTATCGGTGCAGGCGATCTAAGCGGCGCTCAGTTGCGTCTGAGTCTGCTGTCGAGCACTGTCGCTCCGGCCGCGAGCCCGAGCATCAGCACCGCCACCCAGACACAGTTGACGGCCGCACGCCCGTAGCCGATCTGCGTGACATCGATGAACGGGTATGGGTACCAGTGCGCGATCGCGCCGCGAATCAGGGTGAACGCTAGCCAGCACACGGGAAAGATCAGAGTCAGCCGTGCGACTCGCGCGGAAGCGAGGCCTCGTGGTCCGGCGAGCAGCCATCCGATGACCGCCATCACAGGCACGACGGTGTGGACGAGCTCGTTGCCGACGGCATCCCAGTTCCTGAGATCAAGCGTCTGGGCGAGTACGGCGTGGAACACGATCCCGGTCACGGTGATCGCGACGAGCCCGGCGAGGCGCAGGACCGCGAACGCGGTCGAGGAGCGATTGAGGCGTAGGGCGAGCAGCAGCGTCGCCACGCCAATGAGTAGGTTCGATTGGATCGTAAAGAACGCAAACGTGTTCGCAGCCCTTGCCAAGGCGGGGTGAAAGTGGCCGTGAGTGTTGTTGGCTGCCGTGATCACACTGATCACCACACCCGCCAGCACACATGCGGCGGTCGCCGCGAACCAAGCCCGTGCCCCTCGTTGCGACATGGCAGCAATCCTACGGGCGCCGATGCGGGACTTCAGCACGGCGATCGCGGGCAGCTTCAGAATGGACGGGGTCCGCGAGCTACGGACCCCAGATCTCACGGCTTGCGTTTAGCTTGCCATAGCTCCCTCGGCATCTGTGCGAGGGGCGGAATTGCACGCTCTGCGAGGTGGCGGTACCACTCAGCCCAAGCGGTCTCTTCGGTGTCTGCAAGGTAGACCGCGTCTACTACATCGCCACGTTGCCAGCGATTATCAGGAGGCGGATCCCGTTCAGGCAGCGCCGACGATCCAAGATGGGTGTGTCTGACCCAGCATCCGCGCACAGCGCCCGCCCCGTCGGCCCGGTTCAGCTACTCGTAGGGCTCCTGCTCGCGTGGCTTTCATGTGGCCCGACCAGACAGTTCGAGCGCCACATCCGCGATAACTGGGCCGGCTAGTCCGCTAGCGCGAGAGCCGGCGCCACACGCCGGCTCTGCCCAACGCCCGTCCCACGATGATGTTCTTGACCCGGCGCGGTGCCTTGCCGGCGCGGCGAGGCTAATCGCATCCGACGCGGCCACCTACCGGTACACTTCGCCGCCGCAGGGGCCGGGGTACCTCTTCACGTCCAGCTTGGCGTGGAGGCCGAACAGCAGCGCCCCGGTGGAGCGGATCGGTACCCGTTCCTCTGGTTCGATCAGCACGGATTTGATATGGGCCGCAGGGATCGTCTCGATCTTGCAATTCGCCAGACCCACAGTCGTAGCGCTTTCCGTGGTGATCAGCAGCTGTCCTTCGACGGTGCCCGCATCGGTGCGGACCATGACCCGCGGCAACGGCAGGGGGTAAACCAACGCCCGTGACGTCATCGATACCACAGCGCTGACGATGAATGCCGTCGCAACGGCGGCGCGTGTCCTCATCCCGAGACGTTTTGGCGACAAACCACGCCGGAGGAAACACGATCAACCACGAAAGGATTGTGGTCGGCGCCCCTCCAAGCGGTCCCGTTGCTCGGGCGCTCGCATCTGGGCGAAGCAATCGCGGTCTGAGCCAGGCCGGCTTGGCGGAGTCTGTGACCTGTACCTGCCGCCACGGGCCACACCCACCGCGCTAGCGCTTTGCCGGCGAAGCGAGCAGGCCATCGGACGCCGCTCACGTTTCTGCTTCGGACGAGTAGCAGGAGGCCCCACCCTGGGAGCCGCCACCAAAGCGAAGCCCCCACTCACCGCAAGCCACCTCATGCATCAAGACCATGGACGCAAGTGCGCCATGAATCGCCTGGCGGGTCCGCTACGTCCCATTTACGTCCCATTCGCCCATCGTCTACGTCCCATTTGCGTCCCTGAGACCCCCGCACCGCCCCGCGGGCCCCTGTTTCACGCCCCCGCACACCCCCAGTTTGCGGGCTCTAACGGCCCGTAACGTGGGTGTGCGGGGGTTTTCATCCAAGGTGAGCGACGGGGATCGAACCCGCGACCGCCGGAACCACAATCCGGAGCTCTACCAGCTGAGCTACGCCCACCAAGTCGATTTTTGAGTGTAGCGTCGAGTCTCAGCTGACAGGTGCCCGGTCTCGTTGCACTGGCGTCAGGACACCTTCGCTCGCGGTAGGGACCAGGTGCCACGCTGCTGCAAGGAAGGAGGCACTCGTGGGGGCTGCGATTCTACCGCGCCACGCCAACGACTGAAAGGGTCTCTAAACACGCACGGCCCCTTCCCCTTGCGGCCGAGCTCGTCGTGCAGCCGCCGATTCGCGCGAATTCGCCGCGGGCCTCCATCTTCTGGCGACCGGTCCACGTCCCCGGGAACGTCAGATGCTCAGCAAGGTCAAAACCACGGTGGCTGCGTCTCCACCCTCGCGAGACCGACAGAGAGTGTCGAAGGTTCGGCCTGGAAGTCTCGCGATCCGTGGCACTCAGGATCTGCTGATCCAGATCGTCTCCTGTCCCTGCCGAGAAGTCCAGCTCTCGAGCGTCTCGAGGATCGCGTCGCACTCGCTGTCGATCACCGCCGTTGGCTCTCGATCCTCGCCGGCAGCACCTGTGAGGATCAAGATCAGGCCGCGACGCAGGAGAGAGTAGACGGCGCCTTCGGCGAGCGCGAGTGACCGGCTCGGTATCCCGTCCTCGGTTCGCCGCGCCGCCAGTTCCCATGCACGTCGCAGCGGCAGCCTTCGACTACCGAGCTCAGCCATCAGCTCGAGCGCCAGCGAGTCTGATTCGAGCTTCAGATCTGCGGTGCTCGAATCAGGCTTGGCGAGGAGCGCTTCGCGTGTGCGCGCAAGGATTTCCTCTGTCACATCGCGACCGTGGCGCTGAGCGTTACTCCATCCCCGGCCCATCGTCATCTGGTCGAGTGCCATCTCCGGTCCCTCCAGCACCGTGATTTTTGCCTCCTGCGGATTCCACTTGCGTTCGCCGATCTCAACCCATTCTTCCCTGGTCCACCGCTCGAGGATCATGGTTCGAAGCTGCACCTCGGTCAAGTTGAAGCGAACGAAGTTGGCCGGGAAGTGTCGCAGCTCAATGTGAAACATCAGCAACCGTTCTGAGCTTTGCGATCTGAGTCGACAGCGTGCTTGTGCGGCAATTGCTCGCCTGACTGGCCCGGCATCATGAGAGCGTCAGATCTCGCTCGGTGGATGCTCGCCGTCGTAGTAGTCGACGTCGTCTGCGAGCCGGAAGAATCTACGCAGTCCGCCCCCGGTGGGCAGCCGCTCGGCCGCTCCGAGCTTCCCCGAGTCCGGATACAGCACGATGTCGGGATCGCCGTGAGTGCTGAGCGCCATCAGACGCACGGTGCTGTCGGTTTGATTGATCAGCTGGTGAGCGCCTTGCTCTCCCCGGAGAAACGAGCAGATCTCCCCCTGCTCGAGCTGCTGCCATCCGGCCGGGGTGCGAAGCGAAGGGTTGCCCTCGAGAACGATTACCAGCTCCTCCTCGCCGAGGTGGTAGTGGTAAGGGTAGGCCGCCTGACCTGGGGGAATTTCCCACACGCTCACGCCGAGGCGTTCGGTGCGCAATTGTTGCCCGACACGCGCACGACGCACATGAAAGCCCTCCCGTTCGCGTGGCTCATCGAATTGAGGGCTGTTGAAGTTGGCCACTGGAACATCCTATTGGCTGACTCGATGATTCGGTCCTCCTGCGACGGTGGCGGCTGATCACCATTCGCCAGGATCGGCCGCTCGCGCCGCCCTATGGCAGAGAGGGCTGCGCGGTTGCGTAGATGAAGTACTCCGCGGTCCTCTGAACGTTCGCGTCGAAGCCCAAACGGGCAAGCTCGAGCTCCAGCTCTCTGGGCTCGTAGAAGCGCTTGACTATCGTGTACTGGCGACCGTCGGCGAGTCTGCGCAGCATCGTTTCGCGCTGCTCTTGCTCTGCCGAAGGAGCTGGTGGCGGGTAGCGATCGAGCGGCGCACTGTCGATGAAGAACACCCGGCCACCGGGCAGCAGAGATCTCGAGACCTTCTTCCAGAACTCGGCGAACATATCCCGTGGTACGTGAGACAGCCAGAAGCCAAAGAAGCAGACGTCGTATCTCTCACTAGGCTGCCACCGGAACAGATCGGTTTGTGAGTAGTCGACATTGGCCGCACCCACTCGCTGCCGATTCAGCGCGATCATCTCCTGGGAGCCGTCCAGCGCACTCAGATGCTCGGCGTGAGCAGCCAGATGGCGCGTCCACAGGCCGGT
Organism: uncultured Solirubrobacterales bacterium; assembly: GCA_963776185.1. GTDB lineage: Bacteria > Actinomycetota > Thermoleophilia > Solirubrobacterales > Solirubrobacteraceae > Palsa-744. The sequence continues at coordinate 291,794 of CAVZLM010000004.1, read as the reverse complement.
GCCACAGGCGAGCTCGAGCACCCTGCCGGTGGGCGCGAAGTCAACCAGCGCCTGTTCGAGTTGGCTAGCCTGGGCGAACCAACGCTCGTTCGCGCTCTCTCCCTGGTCATAGCGCCCGCGCCTGAACCACCAGTCCTCATACTCGGGAGCCCGCTGGCGGTAATACTCGCTCTGCTCAGACAGCAGCTCGCTGCCCGAGGCGTGTTGATCACCGGCCGGCGGCGTCATGGCGAAAGACGCTCCAGGCGCCAGGCGGAGCTGTGCTCGCGCTGGAACAGCAGCCGCTCGTGCATACGGTCTGGAGCCTGCTGCCAGAGCTCGATCGCATCGGGGCAGACGCGGATCGCGCCCCAGTCCGCTGGACATTCGGGCGGGGTCTCGAGGACGCTCATCAGGTGTGCGTGGCGTCTGCGCAACGGCTCGAGATCCTCGATCGGCTCGCCCTGACGAGAGACGATGCTCTGCAGTCGGTGGGCGATCGGGCGGTCGGCGAACAGCTCCTCAGATAGTGCCCGCTCGCACACCTCGGCGCGTCCGGCGACGTGGACCTGGCGGCCGAGGTCCGGCCAATGGAAGAGCAGTGAGACGTGTGGGTTCGCGGTGAGCTCACGCGCCTTGCGCGTCCACAGCGCCGAGGAGAAGATCAGGGCTCCGTCACGCACCAGCTTCAGCCCGACCATCCGCGCGGACGGTCGGCCGTCGTCGCCGACCGTGACAAACGCCATCGGCAGAGGATCGGGCACGCCGCTTGCCCGGGCCTGCGAAAGCCAATCTTCGAGTAGCGGCAGGGGATCGGTTGAGGACGGCTGCAAAGAAGACCTCGCTCTACTTATATAGATAAGATTATATATGTAAGATATCAGCCGTGGATGGCGACGACACGCCCCTGACTCAGGAGCAGCGCAAGCTGCGCACGAGGGCGGCGCTGATGGAGGCGGCCTCGGAGGTCTTTGCGCGCAAGGGCTTCGGCGGGGCCGGAGTGGAGGAGATCGCCGAGTGCGCGCACCTGACCACTGGCGCGCTGTATGCGCATTTCGAGAACAAGCAGGCGTTGTTTCTCGCCGTTTTTGACGAGTTCGCAGTCCAGCGCGTGCGAGACGTCGAGCTGAGCACGGCGACTGACTTGCCCGGCGAGATCTCTCCTCGTGCGGGCGCCGACCAATGGATGCGCCAACTCGATCAGTCGCCGTGGCGATTCTGGCTGCATCTGGAGTTCGCCCACTACGCCGCTCGCGATCCCGAGCTGAAGGAGCGCTTTGCGCTGAGCGTTGGTGCTGTGCGAAGCACGATCTCCAGGCTGATAGAGCAGCACGCCAACGCTCGAGGCCTCGAGTTACCAGTCTCGGCCGAATGGCTCGGGACGGTGATTCGCGCTCTGGGGATGGGATTGTCGCTCGAACGGCTCGGCGACCCCGATGCGGTGCCGCTCGAGATGTTTGGCGAAGCCGTCGAGCTCATCCTCGGCTTGGTCGAATCGGCCGCCACGAGACAACAGTTCAACGAGCCCGCCCATGCCTGATTGCCAGCAGGCGTCGAACCCGGGCTCGCTTGCTCCACGCTGATGAACGGCCCGACCGCCACCGCCGTTGATCTCCCGCTGCCCGGTGGCCAGCCCGACGCCACGGTCGTCCTTCATCCGCTGCTCTCGGCCGAGCTTCGCGGGCCGCTCGGCTGGTTTCATCGCCCGGCCGGGCCTCTGGGCACGCTGAGGGCATTGGGCATCGGCACCTCATCGAAGGATCGCGTCCGCATACCGATCGTGTCGTTCCTGCTCGAGCACCCGAGCGCCGGCGCCGTCCTGATAGATACTGGATTGCATCCCTCGGCTCTGACTCGGCCGCGGCAGAACCTCGGCTCATTCGGGGCGTTGATGGCGCGCGGCATGAGCATGGATCCGGCGATGAGCACCGCCGCTCAATGCCTCACGCGGGGGATCGATCCGGCGAGCATCGAGCTGATCGTGATGACTCATCTGCACTTCGATCACTCAAGCGCACTGTGCGACTTCCCGAACGCGACCGTGCTCGTCTCAGCACTCGAGTGGAAATCCGCGCTCAGCCGCCGCGCCGCATTCAACGGCTACGCGCGAGCCCAACTCGATCCGCGGCTGACATACCGCACTTTCGACTTTCAGAGTGCAAGCGGCGCCCCGCTGAGTCCGTTTCCCCAGACACTCGACCTCTTCGGCGACGGCTCGATCGTGCTGCTCTTCACGCCAGGCCACAGCGCCGGTCATACCGCGGTCCTGCTGCGCCTGAGCAATCGGGAAGCGCTGATCGCCGGCGACGCCATCTACACGATGGACACGCTACGTGCCGGTGAGCGACCATGGCGCACAGAGGACTCGGGTGCATTCGAGCGCAGCGTGGCGGCGATCGAAGCCTATGACCGGGAGCATCCCGACGCGCTAATAATCCCTGGGCACGACATGGCTCACTGGGAGCAGCTCGAGGCCCGCTACTCCTGAGCCTCGCCCCTATCCACAGTTAGACGACATCCGTGGTCCTCACCAGGGCGAGGGCTTGTAGTCCTTCAAAAAACAGCCGTAGAGATCCTCGCCCATCTCACCGCGGACGATCGGGTCATAAACCCGGGCCGCGCCGTCGACGAGGTCGAGCGGTGCGTGAAAGCCAACTCCAGCCAGACGCATTCTCATGGGATGAGGTCGCTCGTCGGTGATCCACCCCGTGTCGACGCTGGTCATCAGTATCCCGTCGCTCAGCAGCAGCTCCTCAGCGCTCGTGCGAGTGAGCATGTTCAAGGCGGCCTTCGCCATGTTGGTGTGTGGATGCCCGGGACCCTTGTAGCCGCGGCTGAACTGACCCTCCATCGCCGAGACGTTCACCACATATGCGCGCCGGGCACTCGCCGCTGCCAGCGCCGGGCGCAGCCGGCTGAGGAGAATGAAGGGGGCGGTCGTGTTGCACAGCTGGACCTCCAACAGCTCCAGCGGATCGACTTCGTCGACGTGCTGGATCCAACTGTTTACCGGATCCAGGTCGGGCAGCAGGCCGCCGGCGTCGATCGCGCTGTGAGCGCTGATCCGCTCCGGCGAGGCCGATCGGGCGGTGAGAGCAAGCGCCGTGAGCGCATGCGGGGTGGGCGTCCAGTGCCGCTGCCCAGCGCCGCTGAGCACCCCCACCGGAGCATCGCCACGGGCCAGGCTGATGAGCTGCGGGAGCGCTCCGCCGGGCAGTGGCGCTCGCTCGGCCTCGATCAGCGGCGCGTATGCCTCGGCTGAGCGGCGAACCGTCTGGGCGGCGTTGTTGATGAGGATGTCGAGGGGACCCTGCTCGCTGACCGAGTCGGCGAGATCCATCACCTGGGCTGGATCGCGCAGGTCGATGCCGACGATGCGCAGCCGGTGCAGCCAATCGGGGCTGTCCTCCATTGCCGTGAAACGGCGGACCGCGTCGTTGGGAAAGCGCGTGGTGATCGTGGTGTGAGCGCCATCGCGCAACAGTCTCAGGGCGACGTACATGCCGATCTTCGCGCGCCCGCCGGTGAGCAGCGCCCTACGGCCTGTCAGATCGGTGCGCGCGTCGCGGCGGGAATGATGCAGCGCCGCACAGCCGGGACAGAGCTGGTGATAGAACGCGTCGACTTCAGTGAAGCGCGTCTTACAGACGTAACAGGCCCGGGGCTGCAACAGGGTGCCAGCGCTTGCTCCGTTTGCTCTGGATAAGAGCGGCAGTCCACGGGTCTCGTCGTCGATGCGTCCCGGCGCGCCGGTGGCGGTAGCCGCCGTCACCGCCTCGTCGTTGTCGAGGATGGCTTGTCGTCGTTCGCTGCGCCGCAGTCGCTTGACGGTCTTGTAGAGGCCGGCTGTCGCCCGCTGGAGGGCGATCGCGTCGGGATGCTCAGCCGGTAGCGTCTCGGCTTCGGCGAGCACACGCAGCGCGAGCTCTAGATCGAGGGGCTCGATGCCATGCTGGCCAGATTGCTCGCTGCGCTCGGCGGCCGACCTGCGTGACTCGGAGCTAGAGGTCGGTTCTCCGCCGGACGGCGCATCTGTTTGCATCTTCGTTCACACCCCCGGCCCGCAGCTCTTGACGAGGCAGTCGATCTCGCGTTGACTCCTGGTTTTACACAGGCATTCCTTCCGATGCCCCCGGCTGGATTCGAACCAGCAACCCCCGGCTTAGAAGGCCGGTGCTCTATCCAGTTGAGCTACGAGGGCAGCGCACGTCATTTTCGCTGCCAGCGCCTTGGATTGTAAGTGGAGTTGGCAGGCCCTGATCGGGACTGCCGGTCACTTTGTTGAGATTGCTTAAGCAATCTTGATCAGAACCGTGTAGAAATCTACCTCGTGACCGCGGACGCGCCCTCAGATCCGACCCGTAAGCAGCGTCGTGAGCAAGCACGCGTGGAGCGCAAGGCGCTCGAGGAAGCACAGGCCAACGCGAGCGCGAGACGCAAGCGCCTGATCCAGCTAGGCGGCGCCGCGGGTGTCGTTGTCGCGGCGATCGTCATCATCCTGATCGCCACCAGCGGCGGCGGCACAAAAGCGGTCAAGCCAAAGAGCAAAGAAGCCAACGCGAAGGTCGCAGAAGTCACCGCGCTACTGAACGGCATCCCGCAGTCGGGCAACGTCCTCGGGAACCCCAAAGCCCCCGTCACGTTGAAGTACTTCGGCGACCTCGAGTGCCCGATCTGCAGAGATTTCACGCTCAACGTCCTGCCCACGCTGATCCCGAAATACGTGCGCACCGGCAAGATGCGAATCGAATACCACTCCTTCTCGACGGCCACCGGCAACGCCGAATCAGGCGGATCAGAGCCCCACGGAATATTCAACACCCAGCAGATCGCAGCACTCGCCGCCGGCAAGCAGAACCTCGGCTGGTACTTCATCGAGCTCTTCTACCACGAGCAGGCAGAAGAGGACTCCGGCTACGTCACCGAAAACTTCATCCAGGGTTTGGCCGAGCAAGTCCCTGGACTCAACCTCGCCGACTGGACCACGGCACGCAGCGACCCCGCTTACGCCACCACGATCGCAAACGACGCGCAAGCCGCCAGCCAAGCTGGTTTCACCGGCACCCCTTCGTTCCTGCTCGGTAAGACCAGCGAATCCTCACTGTCGAAGTTCGAACCGGGCACCTACACCGAAACCGCACCTTACGAAGCAGCCATCGAAAAACTCCTCGCCGCCTAAGGACCACGCACGTGAGTACCAGGACCCTCAGGATCACACTGATTGTCCTCGCGATACTCGGCATCTGCTGGGCCGGCTATCTGACCTACATCCACTACTCCGGCGCGGCACCGTTGTGCTCGCTGAAGGGCGATCCCTGCTTGCAGGTGCAGAAATCGCAGTACTCCGAGCTGGCGGGTGTTCCGGTGGCTCTGATTGGCTTGATCGGCTACTTCCTGATCTTCTGCTCGCTGTTGGTTCCCGAGGATGAAAGGATCAAGTTCGCAACCGCGGCACTGACTCTCGGGGGCTTCGGATTCAGTGCTTATCTGACCTATCGCGAGATCTTCACGCTCCGTAAAATCTGCGAGGACTGCGTTGCCAGCGCGATCCTGATGACGATCATCATGTGCCTGTCGATATGGCGTTTCTTACGCAGCGAGGACACCCCGCGTGTCGTCGGTGGGCTGCGGTCGCCAAGCGACCCCGCCGCTTCAGTTCTGCACACCGGCTCCTAGCTCCTTCGCCGACACGACCGGTGCGCGATGCTCCACGGGCACGGCGGCGCCATTCCTCTGGACGCGTTGCCCCGCTGGGCAATCGGACCGGATTCTCGACCATCCGTCTAATTACGCATGACATGCCCGAGCCTGGGTACCCGCGCGCCGACTTGATCTAAAGACAACCTCGATCGAGCATTTCGCGTGTGGTGCACGCCATGTCATCCCCCACAAATCCCGCGCTCAGCAGCAGCCTGTCGTTGCAGGGCTCAGGGCAGCGCGAAGACTCACGTCTGAGGGAGATCGCCAACATCGAGCGCTTCTTTCAGCTCAGCAACGACCTGCTCGCGACCTATTCGGTGGACGGCCACCTGATGACGCTCAACTCGGCATGGGAAGAGGTTCTCGGATGGACCTTGGATGAGCTGCGGGAGCGCCCGATGCAGGACTTCATCCATCCCGATGACGTCGAGCAGACGATGGCCCTGACGCACACCGGCCGCCATCGCTCGGCGCACTTCGTCAACTTCACCAACCGCTACCGCCACCGTGACGGCTCGTGGCGGTGGCTGTTGTGGAGCGGACGCTGTGAGGAGGAGACCTGGTACGGGTCGGCCAAGGACATAACCGATCGCATGTGGCTCGAGCGCCAGGCTCTGCACGACCCGCTGACCAAGCTGCCCAACCGGCTGCTGCTGATGGACCGCGCCCACCAAGCGGTTGCCCGCTTGCGTCGCAGTCGTGGCCTCGTCGCAATGCTGTTCATCGACCTCGACCGTTTCAAGGGGGTCAACGACAACTTCGGGCACGCCGTCGGCGATCATCTCCTGATCTCGGTCTCCGCGCGACTCGCGGAGATGCTCAGAGACAGCGACACCGTCGCCCGTCTGGGCGGCGATGAGTTCGTGATCCTGGCCGAGGATCTCGACGGCGATGCCGAAGCCCTAGCGGTCGCCGACCGTGTCCTGCACGCACTCGAGGAACCATTCCTGGTCGGCTCGACCGAGGTGTCCCTGTTCGCGAGTGTCGGAGTCTCGGTTTCTCACGACGCCAAAGCCAACCCCGAGGATCTGCTGAGAGAGGCGGATGTGGCGATGTATCGAGCCAAGGGCTCGGGCGGTCACCGTTTAGAACTGTTCGACGAGAGCCTCAGGCGCGAGGTGAGCGCCCGCATGGAGCTCGACAAGCGTCTGCGACATGCGCTGCCTCGCAAAGAGCTCGCGGTCGTCTATCAACCGGTGCTGCCGATCGGCAGTGCAACGGCGATTGGCTGCGAGGCACTCGTCCGCTGGCATCCGGACGACGGCGAGACCGTGCAGCCATCCGCCTTTCTCTCGCTCGCCGAGGAGAGCGACATGATCGCCCAGATCGGCGAATGGGTCCTTCGCACAGCATGCGCACAAGCCGCGCGCTGGCGCCGGGAAGGCAGCGATCTGATGGTCGGGGTCAACATCTCCGCTCGTGGTTTGACCGAGATCGATCTGACCCAGCGTGTCAAGGAGGCCCTGGCCCACGCTGATCTGCCTGCCGGCTCGCTGTGCTTGGAGGTCCCAGAGACAGCGATCACGCGCGACCCCGAGAGAGCCGAGGCGTCCCTGCGAGAGCTCAAGCGTCTCGGGGTGAAGATCGCTCTGGACAACTTCGGCGTCGAGCAAACATCACTCAGGCTGCCGGTCAGCCTACCGTTCGACATGCTGAAGATCGACCGCACACTCATCCAACACATGGAGCACGACAGCGAGCAGCGCGCGATCGTGGTCGCGATCCTCGCGCTGGCGCACGAGATCAACCTGGCTGTTGTCGCCGTCGGCATCGAGACCGATCAGCAGCGCGATCTGGTCTGCGAACTGGGCTGCTCGCTGGGACAAGGCTTTCTGCTCCACCAGCCGGTCTCGCCCGAGCGACTGCACCTCCGGGCGCCAGGGGCTATAAGGTCGCACAGACCATGGCGCCCTCTCGTTCACCGTCGACACCCGTAGAGACAACAGAGCGATACAAGAGCGCCGCGGCAACGAGTGCCGCCGCGCTCGTCCGCGACGGCTCGAAGATAGGACTCGGAACCGGCTCGACCGTCGCCTATCTGCTGCCGGCGCTCGCGGCGCGAGGGCTCGACCTGCAGTGCGTCGCGACCTCTGAGGCGACCGAGCACGCGGCCGCAGAGCTCGGCTTGAAGGTCAGAGACCTCGATGAACTCGGCACGCTCGACATAGCCATCGACGGCGCCGACCAGATCGATCCGCAGGGATGGCTGATCAAGGGCGGCGGGGCCGCCCACACGCGCGAGAAGATCGTAGCCTCAGCCGCCCGGCGCTTTGTCGTGATCGCCTCGGCCGAGAAGGCGGTGAGCGCATTGAGCGCGCCCGTTCCACTGGAGATCATGCGCTTCGGGGCACAGAGCACACTGCGGGCGCTCGCGCCGGCACGGCTACGTGAGGTCCCCCCCAGTCCCGATGGCAACCTGATCGCCGACTACCTCGGCGAGATCGACGATCCGGGGGAGCTCGCGAGGTGGCTCTCAGCGGTGCCCGGCCTGGTCGAGCACGGCCTGTTCGCGCCATCGCTCATCAGCGACATCCTGATCGCCGGTGCGGGCGGCGTCGAGCACCTCGAGCTCAGCGGCGCATGACGAGCCCCGAGACCGGGCGCAACCCGGCGGGGGTCGTCTACGGGATCATCGCCATGGGGGCGCTGCTGGCCGCGGAGGGCGGGCGGCGAGAGACATATCTCGAGGTGATCGGGTCGGCCGCGATCGCGCTGGTGCTGTATTGGTTTGCCCACTCCTACTCGATTCTGCTCGGGGACCGGTTGGCCAGCAAGCGGCACCTCACGCTCACTTCCCTGGGTCAGACGTTCCTGCACGACTGGGCGATCGTGCGCGGCGCGTCGATTCCACTCCTGGCGCTGCTGGTGACCTGGGCGCTCGGGGGTGCACTAGAGACGGCCGTCACTACCGCCGTCTGGACATCAGTAGTGTCGCTCGTGGTGTTCGAGCTGCTAGCCGGAGTCCGCGCCAAAGCGACGCCCGGAGAGCTCGTGATCGAGGCCTCCGTCGGCGCCGCGATGGGGCTGGGTGTTCTCCTGCTGAGGATCCTGCTGCACTGATCGACTGTCTGGGTCCACATCGAGACTGCGAGCTCGCGAGCAACGATCAGCTCACTACCCGAGAACGATCCCGCAGGTCGATCGGGCAACGGTTCGATCACGGAATCTTGCGAGGGCATCGCGGTCACACCTCCGCCGAGCTCGACGGCGTGTCCGGCGGTCTCATCGCGCCGTTGACCTCAGCGGTCGCTCGCTCGAGAGTGTTGCTGCCCGGCATGTCCACATCCCAGGTTCCGCGTATCTCGTGCGGCAGAAAGCGAACCGTGATCTGCTCTTGGAGGATGCCGAGTCTGCTGTCACGATCAACCGTTGCCCGGTGTCCCGTGCCCTTCTGACCGTAGGCGAAATCCAGCATGCTCTTCGTGTCTTCCCACAAGCTGAACGTCGCGTTACCAGTCACCGGAAACCCAGCCGTGAGGGCGGTGATGAGCCCGTCTGCCTGGAGTATCGAGGTGGTGAGGCTCATACCCTCGCGCGTGAAAGACGCCAATCGCCACCATCTGCAGCGCCCGAGTGTGAGGACGGAGATCGGGCCATCTCCCCCGTTCTCGGTGAGTTGGCCAAAAGGCACGAGACCACAAAAGCTTCCTTTCGTACGTGTGGGATGCATCAGCACGTGCCATGCGTGGGAGCAATCCCGGTCCCACGCGGCAGCCAAGGATGACTCGGCATGGAACGACTCGAATTGTGCCTGGCTCCGCCACGAGGCGATCAGCAGCTGGCGATGCACGGCGGCTAGACCTACGGCAAAGCCACCTCGCTCTCCCGCACCGAGCATCGTCAACGCCTTAGCCCACCGCAGACCTTCCACTTCGCCGTACGTGCGGGCGAGCAAGCGCCGCCATGTGAGCGCCGCACGCAACGACATGAACTCAGCGAGGTGAACTGTGGCGAAGTGCGTTGTCTCTGGCTGCACGAGGCTCTCCGGGTCGGTGCCCGCCAAGCGACACTCGCGCTGGGAGGCACCGTGCCCCTGCCGTTGGTCAGGTTTGCTGCTACGCGCGCGGTAGGCGCCGTCTCAACACAACCCGCGCTCCTCGGTTTGGCGGATAGGTCACGAAGCGCCGCCGCGGCCGCTCGGGCTTCGAGTCCGCAGCCTCCAAAGCACAGCGGGCGAAGACACGTTGCAGAATGATCTTCATCTCAAAGGTCGCAAAGGCTGCGCCGATGCAGCGGCGCACGCCGCCACCGAATGGGATCCACGTGTAGGTGTCGGGGGCGCCCTCCATGAACCGCTCGGGACGAAACGCCTGCGGATCGGGATAGAGGTCGGGCCGGCTGTGAGTCAAGAGAATCGAGCAGGTCAGCAGCGTCCCGGCCGGGACCGTGTAGTCGCCGAGCGGGAACGGCGCCGTCACGAGACGAGCCGCCAAGGGAACAACCGGACGCAGCCGCAAACCCTCCTTGATGAAACACTCGAGATACCGATCGTCGCCCTCGGCGACCGCGGCGAGAATTCGCTCGTGAACAGGCGGAGTGCGCACAGTCCGCTCGAACATCCAGGCCAGGCCGGCGGCCGTTGTCTCGTGACCAGCCAGCAGGAGCGTGATGAGCTGATCGCGCAGCTCCTCGTCGGTCATCGCCTCGTCGTTCTCATCGCGCGCCTGTAACAGCATCGAGAGGATGTCCTCGTGCTCGGCGAGACTCGGATCGGACCGCTTGCGGGCGATCTCCTCGAAGAGCATGGCGTCGACACGCTCGCGCAGCGCCACGAAGCGTCGCCATGGACTTCTGGCTCCCATATCTCGCTGCAGGACTGGCCAGAGCAGTGCTGGGGAATTCAGGAGCTTGGGCAGGAGGTATTCCAACTCCGCGCGGCGGGCGGCGTCTTCGATGCCAAGCACCGCACGCAGGATCACGCGCAGCGTGATCCTCTGCATCGAGGTGTGGGCCGAGAAGGGCTCACCGATCGGCCAGCGGTCGATCTCTTCGTCTGTGATCTCACCGATGAGCTCGCCGTAGACGCTCATGCGCTCGCCGTGGAACGGCGGCAGCATCAGCTTGCGCCGGTTCAGGTGGCGCTTGCCGTCGAGCAGCAGTACCGACTCAGGACCCGCAACGGGCTCCATAACCGAGTTTCCCTCGCCGGCCCGCAGTTGATCGGGGTCGGTCGTGAATACACGCTTGATCTCAGCGGGATCGGCGACCACGACGAGGAACCCGACCGGCCAGATGCGCAAAGAGAAGATGTCGCCGTAGCGGCGCCGGCAACGCTCGAGCAGATCGTGTTCGGCCAACAGCCAGTAGGCGCCGAGAAGATGCCGAGGGAACCGGGGTCCGGGTGGCGCTTGGGAGATGTCTGTCGGCGGAGGCGTCAACATGCGCGGCTGCACATCACGCCAGCGGGACTTGCGATCTGCCTCTGATGGGAGAGGTGGTGCTTGCACTGTCATGTTGGCTCCTTGGCTCGGAAGGTCATGCCATCGTCGATTAGGGAGAGGATCTGCCCGAAGAGCTCCTCGGGTACGACATCGGGCTCTGTGAGCTGCTGCATCGAAAGGCCGTCTACCAGGGCGATCATCGCGGTCGCGAGATGCTCTGGCGGGATCGCCAGGGGGACGCCTGATGCCTCGTGGCGCATGCGTGCCGACTCGGCCAATTCCTCCCTGATGCGAGCATTGCGCGCGGCGTAACGGGCAGCGACCTTGGGATCGCGCACGGCGAGCGCCGAGTACTCGTGAAAGAGCCGAACCACATCGCGCGCATTGTCGAGCACCGCCGAGAGCCCGCGGCTGAGCTCGTTCTGAATCTCCTCGTCGACTGGTGCGGACGTGGAGGCGGTGATCAGCGCTCGCAGGTGACCGTCCAGCTCGTCGAGCAGGGCGAAGAACAGATCCTCCTTACTCGTGAAGTTCCAGTACAGCGCTCCCTTGGAGAAGCCGGCTTCGGCGGCAATCTCGCTCATCGATGCGCCCTGATACCCGCTGCGCGCAAAAACGCGCGAGGCCGCTTCGAGCAGCTGCTTGCGAGAGCCGCCGGGCACTACAACACCTGCCTGGTTCTCAGCCTCCGAATTTTCTAGCTTTGACCCCACGCAGCAAAACATACCGACTGGTCGGTATGTTTTCAAGCACTCGGCGCGATTCTCCCTTGGCGAAGCCCGCGCGAGTCAGTCGGTCTCAGGATGCTCGTGCTGATGGGAGTTGGTCATCATCAGGCTGAGTACCAAGATCCAGATCACGCCGGGTATGCCACCGATGAAGTCGAGCCCACCGCCGAATTGGGTGAATGAGCCTTCGGCGAACAGCGGGATCGCACTTGCCAGAAGCACGATCGTGCTCACGAATCCTGCGCGGATAACCCAGCGTGGCAAGAGCGTGGCTCGGCATGCGGCAAGCGAGACGCTGAAGATGAAAGCGGTCAAGGGGAACTTCGTCAGCTCGATTGCGGCGTTGCCGGCGTCGGTCAGCGCGCGCACGACCTGAAGCCCGCTCGCACCCTGCCCCGCGACCCTGTAGGTGGCGCCGTAGTAGAGGAGCATCCCGAGCACAGCGAGCCCGATCGCAAAAAGCCCTCCGGCGAACGCCGTCCTCGCCAGCTGTGTCTGGTGGCCATCTGTCGCGCTTTGAATCCACGCGGCGACGGTTGCGAAGAACCAGATACCGAGCACGATCGCCAGTCCGGCGAGGTACATCCCATGCAGGATTCTGCCGCGAGCGTGGACGAGAAGCAACGCGATCTCAGCGGCGCTGTCGCTCGCCTTCGGCGGCGCGCCCAGATCGAACAGCGCAACGTTGAAGGCGAAGACGAAGAGGACTCCGCTGGCCGCGCTGAGCCGCGTGTACGGGGGCGCGGTCATCTGAGTCCCCGCTGGTTGGGAGAGGCCACGGAGATCTCGCCTCTAGCCAAGCGCCGAGCCGCGTCCTTCCAGACCTCGCTGGCGAGAAAACGCTCGACCTGCCAACTGGCCGATGTGAGTGTTCCCCGACCACGGTACTTGCGCATGATCGCCACGTGAACCGGCCAACGTACAAATGCCATCAGATCCTCCTCGCACAGCCACACCGACACCGAACCGGATCGCTTCTGCAGCGGCTTCGCCCACAGCCACAGACCGACCGCCCCTTCCAGATCGGGCCACGCACGTCGCAGACGCATGGCCACCGCATATGCGCCGGGAAGATCCCGCGCGCTGCTCAGCGTGAAGTCTGTGACGCTGATCAGCACGCGCCCTTCGAATCCGCTTGCGGGACCAGCCGTCCAGCGTGTCTTGCATCGAACATTATCCATACATTCGTATTGAATCAGATATGATCGTATCGCGTACTCTTCGTGCGTCATGCGCGTACTCCCCTCCGACCTGACGCCCTACGCCCGCGTCCGCAACGCCGCTCTAGACCGCTTCGCCCGCGACGGGGTGGCCGCTACCTCGATCCGGGACGTAGCGAAGGCGGCCGAGGTCTCACCGGGTCTGGTGCAGCACCACTTTCCGAGCAAGGGGGCGCTCATCAAAGCGGTCAACGACTACGTCATCGCGATCGCGACAGACGCCTTCAGCGATCCCCCTCGCGGTGGGTCGGCCGCCAAGATCCAGCAGGAGCTCGGCGATCGCGTCACCGCTCTGATGGGCGAGCACCCGACGGCGCTGCTCTACGTCGCACGATCCTCAGCCGACGGCGATGAGGCAGCGCTCGGGATCTTCGATGCGTTCCTCGCGATCGCCGCCACCCAGTGGCGAGCGCTCGCCGACGAGGGCCTCCTGCATCCAGACACCGACCTCGCGTGGGCCGCCTTGCACGTCGTCGTGCTGAACCTCGGCACAGCCCTCTTCATCGACGCAATCAACCGCCACCTCCCCCAGCCGTTCCTCACCCCTGAGCAACTCGATCGCTGGAACACCGCGAGCAACACTCTGTTCAGGGAAGGCATGTACGAGCAGCACGCAAAGCCTCGGTAGTGCCGGGGACCCGGGCCGCTGCGGCCGCACACATTGACGGCGGATCTACATGCGATCGGCATTCGCATCGCGCACACGGAAAGCCCGAAGATGCGTGGGGCGTCAGCCGGCGATGCCAGCCAGAGGTGGAGCTGATGAGAGCTCTGGACCATCCGTTGGGACAGCCTGGCTGGCCGGAGGCCTGACCATGATGCCCTGCTGTGCGAGGTAGGTGTTCACATCTTGGACGGTGTAGTGGCCAAAGTGGAAGATGGACGCGCACAGGACAGCACTGGCACCAGCCTCGAGTGCCGCGGAGAGATGCTCCAGTTTTCCTGCGCCGCCGGAGGCGATGATCGGCACATCTACGGCCTCGCTGATCGCCTGGATCAGCTCGATGTCATACCCGTCGTGGGTGCCGTCTCGATCCATGCTGGTGAGCAGTATCTGCCCCGCTCCGCGTTTGACGCCCTCCCGCGCCCACTCCAGGGCATCACGATTTGCCGCCGTCCGTCCACCAGCCACGTATACATCCCAGCCTCGCTCCTGGATCTTGCGCTTGGCGTCGATCGCGAGGATGAGGTTCTGGCTGGCGAAGACCGAGTCGAGCTCGTCGAGTAGCTCGGGTCTTGCGACGGCAGCCGAGTTGACAGAGATGTTGTCTGCTCCGGCATCGAGAACTGTCTGAGCGTCCTCGACACTTCTGATCCCGCCACCGATCGTGATCGGTACGAATACCCTGCGAGCCGCATCCGCGGCAAGCTTCGCGATCGTCTCACGCTTCTCGTGCGTGGCGGTGATGTCCAGGAACGTGATTTCATCAGCGCCCGCGCTGTCATAGAACGCGGCGCGCTCGACTGGGTCCCCGGCATCTTTGAGGTTGACGAAGTTCGTGCCCTTGACAACCCGGCCGCCGTCGACGTCCAGACAGGGAACGATTCGCTTACACAGCCCAGGTTGCGGTGTCGCACGCTTGGGTTGCACCCGGCGCCCAGCGCCAACGCACAGCTTCGTGAAGTTTTCGAGCAGCTTCAGACCATCGTGAGAAGACTTCTCTGGATGGAATTGGACGCCGTAGAGCGAGCCGTGCTGGACGGCACTGACGAACCGCTCGCCATACTCGGTACTGCCGAGTACGACGCTACGGTCAGCTGGCTGGGCTACGTATGAGTGAACGTGGTAGAAGGCGCATTCGTCGGGCAGCCCGTCGAGCAGCTCTGACGGCTGCTCCCAACGGACACGATTCCATCCGATGTGCGGAAGGCGCTGGTGACCTGCCCGGAGCTGCCTGACCTGGCCCTCCAAGAATCCAAGGCCACGTGCGCCATTGTGCTCATCGCTGCCCTCGAAGAACAACTGCAGACCGAGGCAAACCCCAAGGATCGGCTTTTCAGCGGAGTGACGTTCTCCTAGCAACGGTACGAACTTCTCGAGTTTGCTCATCGCCTCGGGGAATGCGCCCACGCCGACGATCACTACGCCATCGGCGTCACGCAACGCGCGTGGGTCATCGGTGATCTCCGCACGGGCTCCTGCTCGTTCCAGGGCCTTCAAGACGGACACACGGTTTCCCATGCCGTAGTCGAGCACAGCTACATTTGCCGTACGGCTCATGAGGTGGCGGAGAAAGTCATCGGAAATTGCCCAATTTAGAAGGTCGGCGACCCTGCGACGAGGCCCTCACGAGCGGCACGACAGAGCGTACCTTGCGGAATCGAGAGTTCGGCCGCAAGCCGTCCCATGAATCCATCGTATGGCCGATAGGTTAGCGCGGTGTGGTCGATCCTTGAAGCTGGTGTGGCCGCTATCCGCCGTTGTGTGGCCGATCCCTCGTTCCTTGTCGAGAAACGAGGCGTGGGTGCCTGAAGACGCGGGCTTGAGAGGCACGAGGAGCACGGGTCAACCTCATCGACATTCACCCACGTCCCCAGAACCTTCAATCAGCTCGCTTGTACCGGCCTTGCCGCACGGTGAGGGCCTGGGCGCGATACCGCAGAGCCCGCGCCCGCGGTGGCTAGGTGAACCAGTCGACGAGCCGGTCACCGAGCCGTGTCACGAGAGCCAACGGGACGAGCAACAGGCGGGCGAGCACCGCTCGCCGTGGTCCATGGCGGTCTGCCGCGATCGGTCCGACCAGCGCGACCGCGAGGGCGGTCAGCCCTGGAAGCGGCCGTAGGTAGACGGTGATCTCGCTGATCAGCCCGTCGTCGTTTATCTCGAGCCGTGTGGCCACCTCGACCGGCTGGCCGTTGACGTGAGCTCGGTAGAACTGTGCTCTGCCCTCGCTGTCTCCGAGGTCTGTGAAGTAGCGAACGTCCTCGACGGCCGCGAAGTGGGTTCGCATGAGCTCGCGCATCTCGCCGTGGCCGTGGAATGCCACCCGGTCCGTGAGCGGTGAATTCAGCACGAAATCCGGGGCGAGCGTCGCAATCAGCCCATCGAGATCGCGGGCTTCCATCGCAAGTCGAAACCGAGTCGTCACCACGGACGGATCGCTCGCAAGAGCGGTCATCGCACCTCCTGCTGCTGAGTTAGGAGCGCCATGATGATAAATGAGCGACTCATGCAACGATCTGTCGTGAGCCCACGTAGCTGACGAGTCCAGGCTACTCGCTCAGCCGCGCATGGCCTTCGGCGATCCGAGGGTCACGGCCACAGCCGCGCCGTTGGGTAGCGTCTTGCCAACGTTGCTGCTCTGCCGCGTGACTCGGAGCGACCCGTGATGCCTGCGAGGCTTCGAGACCTTGCCGAGGGTGCAATGCGAGCCAGCGAGCGCGCGGCGTGCCGCCTCCAGTGAATCGTCTCGCAGTCGCGGAACGACACAGTTCGTGACTGAGGCCGTCTTGGCCTGTCGTTCGGCTGCTTCTCTGCCGGCATGTTCGCCGGCTTCACGGATTTCGCGTTCATGGGTCACGCGCGCGGCGGCTTCCTTGGCCGGGAGTTCGGCGGCTTCTTTCGCCTTGGCTTCTTCTTCGGCGCCGATCCTCGGCGCTTCGCTGGCCTCCCTCGACGCGCCTTCGTTGACCCAGGGTTCCAATTTCGATTCGTATTTTTCACCGCTCGGGCAACCGTCAGGGCAGCCGGCGGGAGGCGGCGAGCCTGTCGTGAAACCCTGGATGTAGCTGTGTCGAGTGCCGTCAGTATTGGCGGCGACCACTTCGAAGTCGTAAGAGGTATTCCATAACAGGGACGTCAGTGGAACCTCCACTTCCTGTTCCAAGCGGTCTGCCTGGATCGACCCCTCTCCCACCCGCGTGCCTTCGGTCGAAATGCACGACGAACCCGTGCACTGCAGCCAGAATTCGTATTTGGTTTCAAGGCCCTCGGGCCTGATCGGCGCCTTCAGAGTCGCTTCGTTTTGTCCGACTTCCGCGGACACGGCGCCGATCGAAGGCGCCGAGGCTGCCGCGGACACGGTGGGCAGTACGAGATCACCAAGGAGCAGGGCAACCGTCGCAGCAGTGACCAAGAGAGCGGATCGCATCTGGCAATCATAGATGTGATGCTCGACAAATGCACTGCATCGGATACCGAGCACGGCAGCATCCCTCAGCAACCTAAATGCATGCCGCGCTCGACTCAGAGAGAACATTTGACAAAGGCTCTCGCCAGCCGCGGTTGCCGTCCGTGGCAAGCTCCGAGCGAACCAAGCCCTTGACATGCCGCGCTGTTGGATCAAACGTCGGCTGGAGCCCGCCGGCGATCAGGCGCCAGCCAAGCAGACTTGCTCAGGTGGCAGCGTTCCACGGGAACCACTGATCCACAGAGGGCGCGAGCCTACCTGCCCTAGGGCCATTCATCGCCGTTGTCGCAGACTTCCTTCTTACCCATCGTGTTGTCGTAGCAGCCAAACGACTGCGATTCTTCTCCGGTGATCTCCTTGTAGCCGCCGAATACGCCGGACAGGGTTCCTTCGGCGTCGCTGGAATAGCCGCCGATCGAGGAAGTCACCTTTCCTTTGGCATAGTTGTGTTCGCCGCCGACGACGGATGCGGCTTCGCCTTCGGCGATGTCGCTCTCGCCGCCGGCAGACCAGGAATAGCGGCCGGAGGCTTTGTTGGCAAGCCCGCCGGTGACGGTTGAGTACTGCCCGGACGCGAGGTTGCCGTCGCCGCCGACGATGGAGTTCCATTCGCCGCCTGCATTGCTGTACCAGCCCCCGGAGACCAGCGTGTCGAGGCCGGCCGCGTCGTCACCCTCGCCGCCGTCGACTGCCGTCCCTTCGCCGGTCGCGGCGCCCGCCGAGCCGCCTGTAACCGACGAGTATCTGCCCGCGGCTTCTCCGCCGGAGCCGCCGGAGACACTGGCGCCGCCGCCGCTCGCTTTGTTCTCGTAGCCGCCGCCGACCGAGGCGACGCCACCCGTGGCCTCGTTGCTTTGACCGCCGCTGACTGAGCTCTGATTGTTCGTCGCTTTGTTCTGATAACCGCCGCTGACCGACGCGACACCGCCACTGGCTTCGTTGCCTTGGCCGCCGCTGACTGAGCTCTGGTTGTTGGTGGCGCTGTTCTGATAGCCGCCGCTGACCGAGGCGATGAAGCCGCCGGCCTTGTTCGCCGCTCCGCCGCTGACCGACGCGCCTTCACCGGAGGCGGTGTTGCTCTGTCCGCCGCTGACGGCGGACTTGGTGGCGGAGGCCACGTCTTCGCCTCCGCCGGCGATGGCCGACTCGGCACCCTTGGCTTCGCCCTTCAGGCCGCCGGCGACGGCGGCGGCTTCACCGCTCGCCGTGTTTTCCTTGCCGCCGGATATCGAGCTGTAATCGTTGCTCGCGACGTTTTTCGCGCCGCCGCCGACCCAACCCTGGAAGTTGGCCGTTGCTTCGTTCTCATAGCCGCCGCTCACGGTGTCGGCTTCTGATCCCTTGGCCTTGTTCTCATAGCCGCCAGATACGGAATCCCACCTGCCGGTGGCTTCACCGAGATAGCCGCCGCTGATCGACGATTCGTTGCCTACCGCGTTGTTGCTCTCGCCGCCACTCGCGGAGGACTGGGTGCCTGTGGCTTTGTTCAGATTGCCGCCACTGACCGACGAGGACGTGCCGTGCGCTTCATTGCCGGCACCACCACTCACCGACGATTCATCACCACTCGCGGTATTGCTGTAGCCACCACTCACCCACGAGTTCGGCGCACTCGCCTTATCGAGCTTGCCACCACCGACTGCGGCATGTTCACCCGAGGCCGTGTTTTCATCGCCGCCACCGATCGACGATTCTGTGCCGGAAGCGTCGTTCTTCTCGCCGCCGCTCGCGGAGGACTGGGTGCCTGTGGCTTTGTTCAGATTGCCGCCACTGACCGACGAGGAGGTGCCGTGCGCTTCATTGCCGGCACCACCACTGACAGACGATTCATCACCACTCGCGGTATTGCTGTAGCCACCACTCACCCACGAGTTCGGCGCACTCGCCTTATCGAGCTTGCCACCACCCACCGCCGCGCGTTCGCCACCGGCCGTGTTTTCATCGCCACCGCTGGTCGAGGATTCATTGCCGGCCGCATTGTTCTGCCAGCCGCCGGCAGCCCAGGACTGCGTGCCGGTGGCCTTGTTCAGATTGCCGCCACTCACCGACGAGGAGGTGCCATGCGCTTCGTTACCGGCACCACCACTCACCGACGATTCGTCACCGCTAGCGGTGTTGCTGTAGCCACCCGCCACCCAGGCGTTTGCAGCACTCGCCTTGTCGAGCTTCCCGCCGCTGACCGACGCCGACTCCGAGATGGCCTGGTTTTCGGTGCCGCCCGTGACCGAGGCGTAGAGGCCGCGTGAGGTGTTCTTTAGGCCGAGCACCGTGCTGTCCGGAGCGGAGTCCGTGTTGCTTTCCCCGCCGACGATCGCGCCGTAGCTGCTGTAGTCCTGTTCGTTGCCGAGAATCAGGTTGTCGGAGCCGGTCTGCCGCGTCGCGGCCACCAGGTTGCCTTCCCATTCGCCCGTGCGGGCTTCGATTTCTTCGTCGTTGCCGATGATCAGGTTGCCCGTTCCGTCAACGCCTGTTCGCTGCGGAATGCCGCTCCCGTCGGTGATCTGGACGTTCACGCCGGTGAGCTTGAGCGTGGGCTTTCCACCTACACCTGAGGATTCATAGGTGATGTAGGGAAGGATCGCCAGCAGCTTGGAGCGCTCTTCCGTCGTGAGGCCCGTGCCGCCTTCCTTGCCTTCCTTGCCTTCTTTGCCTTCTTTGCCTTCTTTACCCGCCTTGCCTTCGGCCCCAGTCTTGCCTTCTTTGCCGGGTTCACCCTTCGCGCCCGGTCTGCCTTCGATACCCTGCTTACCTTCTCCGCCTGGTTCACCGTCGGTCCCGGGCTTGCCTTCTTTGCCTTCGGGACCCGGACCACCCGCGGCACCAGCCGCACCTTCCTTGCCCGCCGGCCCTTCTTTACCAGCAGGCCCCTGAGGACCGGTCTCGCCTTTCAACGCAGTCAGCACACTCGGCTTGATCTGTCTCGTCGAAGTGATGATGTAGGGCTTCGCGGCGAGGCTCGTGCCAGTCAGCGCTAAAAACAGCGCGAGCCACGCAACCAGATTTTCACGGACCGCTGCGGCGATTCGACCGATCATCAAACTGTCCTCCAAGGCTCGGGGTCGTGCTGCTGGCAAACAGATGATGACCGCTGCGCTCAGACGCCGGGTTGTAGTCAGAGCGCGTATCTGGCTCGGACTCTTCTATTCCAAGCAGCCCCCACCTCGCCGTCGAAGTCGATCGCTGCTCGCCGCCAGGTCTCACCGTCGCTCGCAAGATCCTTTGCCGGCCGCGGACGTTTTGTTTCCAGCGATCGGGTTGTCCAGCAGAAGCCCCGTCGCGATGTGCTCTCGGGCGAGATCGGCGGAGATAGCTATCCTCGCAGCATGCCTGCGGTCGAATGGATCCTGGTCCTCCTGCTGATGGTCCCGGCGGTGCTCGTCTACTGGGCTTTCCACAAGTCTGGTGTTCTACGGAGAACGAGAGACCAGTTGCGCATACTGCGACCGGCAGTACGCCGCCGTGTATGGACCATGCTTCTTGCAATGACCGCCGTGGGGGTCGCGCTGGGAGCAGTCCTCGTGTGGGCATTCTCGACTAACCACGCCGTGATAGGACTCACGATTCTCGTTGGTTGCGTTGTGCTGAACGCCATTGTGACGCCGCTCCTGCGAGCGCGCAGAGTGCAACGCACGCCGGCCTGCACCTCTAGCGAGGCGAAGAGGTCGCCGTAGAGCGCGCTTCACCGTGATGCGCATCCCTCCTTGAGCGGCCCGTCGCCTCACAGGCGTCAGACCAGGCTGCAGATCCCAGCGCCGCGAGTCTCTCCGGTCGGGCCACCGAGGATTCGATGGAAAGCTTCTCGCAGCGCCGATTCGGTCGAAAACTACCACCGACTCGGCGCATCCGAGGCCTGCTTTGCGGACCCAATCGCGCTCACACACCTCATGCCGGCTGACCGTCATGCGCAAAGCGTGGGCTGGTCACCATCACCCTGACCGGGACACAGCGGTCACAATCTACGCATGCAACGAGACGTATGGACAGCTATTGATCTGAGCGGCGACTATCAGGAGAGGTGACGCAGGTGGGATCGAGGTCTGTCAAGCGACGCAAGGCGAGGTCAGAGCAAGCGCCTGAGACAACATCGAGCACACCCCCCGCGTCGCACACGACACGCACGGAGGGCTCCTCGAAAGGCACGAGCCGTAAGAGGAACACGAAATCCACTCGCGCAGCGATCGTCGAGCTGGTCGTGATCGTCGCCGTCGCGCTCGGCCTTGCGCTTGGCATCGAGGCGTTCATCGTCAAGCCGTATCGCATTCCGAGCGGCTCGATGGAACCGACGCTGGACGTCGGCCAGCGCGTGCTCGTGAACCGTATTGGCACGCATTTCACAACCCCACACGTCGGCGAGGTCACGGTCTTTCACCCACCCGAAGGCGCCAAAGAAGAGCGCTGTGGGCCAGTCCCGCATATCGTCAAATTTGGTGGCGCGGCCTGCTCAGAACCAGTGCCGAAAGAGGACAACGGCGTGAACTTCATCAAGCGGCTCGTCGCCGGACCGGGAGACGAAATCTACGTCGAGGAAGGCCACGTCTACCGCAAGGCGGCGGGCAAGAGCACATTCGTGCGCGAGAAGGATTCCTACATCAAAGAATGCGAAGGTGTTCCCGAGTGCAACTTCCCGACTCCGATCAAGATTCCAGCCGGACACTGGTTCATGATGGGGGACAACCGCGGCGAATCGGATGACAGTCGTTTCTGGGGTCCGGTTCCCACCGGCTGGATCATCGGGCAGGCATTCCTAACCTACTGGCCACCCCATCGCATCGGATTCTTGTAAGCATCTCCACATAGGATGCGGAGGGTTTGAAAGCAAGTCGAGGCCCACCACCGCGCCAGATTGCGCTTCATGACAACTGCCGCTGATTCACCCGCGCTCCGACGCTCTTGGGTCCACGCCTGATGCTCGCCATGCCAACCTCAGTGGAAGTCAGTCAGTCCGAGAAGAGCTCATCGAGGAACCGCTCGCGCGCTGCGAGGAAGCTCTGCGTGAGACGCACAGGCTCGGTTTCCTCGTAGTCGACGGCCTCCAAGCCATGCTCGTCGCACCTATAGATCGTGGCCTTCGGATATGCGAGCACGATTGGGGAGTGCGTCGCGATGATGAACTGCGAACCCTCCTGCACGAGCTCGTGCACTCGACGCAGCATCGTCAGGCAGTTCTGTGTCGACAGAGCGGCCTCGGGCTCGTCGAGGAGATAGAAACCATTGGGCCCAAACCGATTTATCATCAGCGCGAGGAACGATTCGCCGTGGGATTGCTCATGAAGGGAGCGCCCACCGTAGGGCGCAAGCGCCTCCTCCTTCGAGGTCCGCTCGTCGCTCAGGTTTTCGATGTAAGTCGCAGCTGTGAAGAAGCTCTCAGCCCGCAGAAAAAAACTGGACCTCTCCCTGCGCGAGCCGCGAACCAAGCGAATCGCCTCAGAGAGCTCGGAGTGCGACTCGCGTGTAGCGTAGGAGAAGTGCCGTGAGCCTCCCTCGGGGTTCATCCCTGCCGCAACCGCGATCGCCTCCATCAAGGTCGACTTCCCAGACCCATTCTCTCCCACCAGGTAGGTCACTTTGGAATCGAGCAGAAGCCCATCGGCAAGCGCTCGGGCTGCCGGTAAATTCCAGGGATACGCCTCGCGCTCTCGGCCCTCCACTGCCCCCAGCAGAACGACCGACCTCACGAACCCATCGGACTCCACGCACGGCAGAATACTCAGCAGGAGCGTCGACGGAGCGCCTCCGCCGTCGGTCACCCCTCACGCCTGCGACCATCGCCCACAGAGCCTCCGTATGAGCGATCCCTCCTAAGCTGTCGGAGAACGTCCCGGCCATCACGAAGATAGCCGCCGAGACCGGTCCTATCTCTACAGGATCCTCGACCCGCTTGCCAGCACGAGAGGGTTCGGTATGAGCGGAAGCTCACCGGGACCTCTGTCGAGAAGTGAGTCCGCGTGCTCGCAGGGATAGACGACGCCTACCTCCTCGCTCCTGCGATTGCTCCACCGGACACGCCAACGCCGTCTCTGCTAGAAGGTGCGCGAGCACATGCCTGCCAACCATGTTCTCTTCGAATGGGCAACCCGCGCAAGCATGGCCAGGCAGCACCGCCTCGGCAAATGGCACCAGCAGGGCGACATCGCCACCGCTACCTGCGAGAAGTGCGGCCGCAATGCCTTCGTCGACTTCTCACCGCAGGCCGCTGCCCGTGAACAAGAGGTAAGTGGAGACGCTGTTGGCGATGAGTGCGACAGCATCAGAGCCGCTCCCTGAGCCTCGTTGTTGGCACGTGCGCTAACCCTGAGCGATGGAGCCACTCCATACCGAGAGCCGCGGTGCCCGACACTCAGGACTCCACACCTGGCCCGGAAAATGAGTCGTCCTTCCTCTCGGGCCAGGGTTCACCTGACTCACGCTCGTCTTCTCACGCCTCCCGTCTACCTCCCGTTGTCAGTGCCCCGGCGACAGCGACCCAGGCCATCCATGCCGACTCTCAGGACGCGATCGTGTACCTTCATCTCTTCAGCGGCGAACAACAGAGGATATTCAACAATGCCTGATTTTCTTGAGAAGCAACGACGTGAACTGGAACAGCGGCGCGACGAACTCAAGCCGCTTCTGGAGGAGTCCGAGCGTCTGCAGGCGGCCCTGTCCGCCCTCGCCGGCATCCCAGGATCCACCCAGACCGCGACCGCTTCGCCAGCAGTCCCGGCGCCGGCTAAAGCCACGACCGGCCGGCGCCGTAAACCCGGCCGTCCACGCAAGAGCGCCGCATCTCCCGCGAGCGCGACCCCGGTGGCCGCTCCTCCCAGCCCGGCCTCCAAGCCCGCCCGCAAAACCAGGGCTAAGAACCCACGCGGGGGACGTCCCAAGGGCAGCGGCAAACGTGCTGGTGAGGCGCTGGCCCTGATACAAAAGCAGCCCGGCATCACGATCCCCGAGCTGGGCGCGAAGATGGGTATCAAGCAGAACTACCTGTATCGCGTCATGCCAGGGCTCGAAGCCGAGGGCAAGATCTCAAAGCAGGGACGTGGCTTCCACCCAGTGGGCTCCTAGATCCTCTGCACGCCCAACGTTTCTTTGTCATGCAGGGTGTCCGTGTTATGCGGGGGCTCGGGGTCGAGGGTCGGTGGTCGGGGCGTTGGGAGTGTTGGGAGTCAGCGGAATCCGGGCTGGTCGAGAACGCTTCTCTCTCGGTTGTCGGGGAGAGGAGCGTTTGATGACTGATTCGCGGGCCGGGTGTCTTGGGCGCGTGAGCAGTTCGTGGCCTGTGTGACTGCTGAGCTTTCGCGTCAGAGCTAGATCCGTTGCTTGCTGTGTTGGGTGACTGCAATGCTTCTCGCCAACACCGGGTTCGACATCATCCCGCTCGAGATGTCTGCTGGCAGGGGCGGGCGACATCGGCATGGACTCTCACACCCCGCGAGGCACCCAGCCACGTCAGGGTCGTGCGATCCTCGCTTCACCGACGATCACAGAGCCCTTGCCAAGGATGAACATCGGGCCGGGAGAGTGGCGATATACGACTTGCAGCCGGACGCTCGGCCCACACGCGTTGGCGAACACGTCGTTGAAGCGCGCCCGGATGACCTCGCCGGGCCTGACGTCGTTTTCGAGCGTCGTGCCGGTCGTGCCGTGGTGGCACTCGCTGGGGGTGAGGATCGAGTAGGCGCTGAGCGCGCTCGAGACGCGGTAGGGAGCGGTGAACGTCACGATCGCGTTTTCTGTGGTGCCTGAGCCGTGTTGCAGGGTGATGTGGAGTGGGCGATGCAGGTTTGCGGATGGTCCTCCTTCCAGCCTCAGACCTTTGGGCTGTGGACAGGACGTCTTTGCGGGAGGAACGGTCTGGCAGGTCCGCGAGCCGAGACGGTAGGTGATCGACGTCAGTGCACCATGGGGTTGGAGATACGCTCCCGGCTGTCCTGTCGCACCTCCGCCTTCCTCGCCGATCCTCCCGGGCCGGGCCGGCAGGACGATCAGGTAAGCGCCGGTGGCGCTCACGACCGCGACCGTGTGTGAGCGCCCGCGATAGCGGTAGGTGACGCTCTCGGCGCGGGGGCCCAGGAGACCGAAGGAGATCCATCGCACGCTGTCTGGCGCGGGCCTCTTCTCAAAGGACGCTCCCGTGACCCCGCTCGCCGGCACGCCCGAGATTTCCTGTGATGAGCTCTGGCCGGGACCCTGGCAGCCCACGATCGCTCGTGGGCCGGGATGCCCACCGAAGGTGAGACCGAGAGCGTCTGGCGGCAGCGGATGGAAGCGTCCGTCGTCTTTGAAGGCGCCATCCTCGCCGAGTACACCCAGCTCGCCCTGGTAGAGGCGCCCGATCTGCAGACACTCGAGGCCCCTCGTGGTGTGGACGATCCGCATGCCCCAGGGTAGTCCTCCGGCTGGGTCGGGAACGCTGAGCGCCAGCAGTCTCACGCCCCCCTTTGCGGGCATTCCGACTCCTGCAGTGGCAGACAGCGGGCGTCCGGGACGGACGGGGGAGCCGGTGCTGAACACGCCGCTGGCGGCGAGCGCGGCCGCCGTGAGCGCGAGGAGTACCGCGACGGACACAAGCACACCGCCACGCGCGCGTGACCGCGAGACTCCACTCGGGATCCGTGGCTCCGCTAGAGCACCGCCGCTGACGGCTCGCCTGCTCGCCTCGATCAGCTGGCTTTCCAGCCCGTCCAGATAGGGAAAGTCATTCATCTCAATGCCTCCATCGCGCCGCGCAACGTCTGCAGCGCCCGGCTCACACGCTTACGCACTACAGCCTCCGAGCAGCGCAGTTGATGCGCGATCTCCGGGTAATCCTGCTCCTCCAATATCCGTGCCGTCAACGCCTGCAACTGGTCGGCTGGCAAGAGCTTCGCCAGTTCCAGGGCAACGTCGGTCGTGTCAATCAGATCCTCGATCCTCTCGAGCTCCTCGTCATCGAGGGTGAGTGGCGCAATCGCGAGGCGTCTGCGCGCGTGCAGCTCGACTTGCCCGCGGCGGATGCTGTCGCGCAGCTTGTTGCGGGCGATCGTCATCAACCACGCAACGGGCTCATCGGGTAGCTCTCGCTGAGGGTCGAGGGTCGCCACCAGGACGGCAGCGAACGTCTCGCCCAGGAGATCCGCCGCCACCTCCGGGCTGCCTACCCGTTGGCCCAAGAACGCCAACACGAGGCTGCGATGGCGGCGGTAGAACGCGGCAAACGCGTGCCCGTCGCCGGTCCGTGTGGCATGCAGCAGCTCGGTGTCGGTGCATCGCGGCGAGAGCATCTACCTCTATTGACGCAGCATCGCCGATCCTGTGACGCCGCTGCCTGGGAGAGGATCGGCTCGTAACCGACTTTTACAGCACTCACAGCCTTGGCGAAATTCGTCGATGTCGCCACCCCGCGGCCAGCGCCCACACTCCGAGTGCCGTCCCAGGCTGCCGCATCACCTCGATCTAGGGAACATTGGCCCGAGTGGACTCTGCGGGTTCGCTCGTCGAGCGTTTGTCTCGCCCCGGCCTTGAACTGTCCTGCGTTTCTCGCCACGGTTGCTCTGTGCTCAGAAGGCTCGCGGTTTCATCGCTCTCGGCGTCGTAGGTAGTCCCACCATGGGGGTTGAGCAAGAGCCGTCGGTCCCGGTCGCCGTTGACCGACGGAAAGAGAGATGCCATCATGACTCCTGTGACGATACGGGAGACCGTTCATGCGCTGGTCGACCGGTACCCGGATGAGGACCTCCCCGCAATTGCGGAGCTGCTGTCCTACCGCCGGTCGGCCGATGGCACCGACCTCAGCGCCAAAGCGATCCTCGCGCGTCACGGTGAGCGGCCCCTGACTGCAGAGGAGTTCGAGGAGTTCATGTCGCAGTATGGGCCCTTCATAGGGTCCGCTGACGGCGAGGGCTAGATTCCGCAGAGGCGAGATACGGGACATGAGGGCTCTATGGGGGTTACGGAGACCGCGGCGGACTCTGCCCCGTTCGGGGGTTTCTTTTATAGATGTAGGGAGACCGCTCGCATCCGCTCGCGTCGACTCTTGATCCCCTGACGGGGATTTTGTTTTTACGTGTTCTAGAGACCGCTCGCATCCGCTCACTCCAGGCACTCCACCCTCCGATGTTTTTCGTGATCCGACTCGCTGCGCTCGCTCGAAGCCCCACAGCGCGGGGTCCAGAACATCTCCGGGCTGGCGTGCAATTAGATGGATGGGGTGCACGTCTATCAGGCGATCGACGCCGGTGACATAGATAGAAGCAGCGAGGGCATCGATCGGGGTTATGAGATTGACGGCTGAGGAATGATCGGCGGTGGCCTGATCGAGCAATACGATGTGAGACGTGACGGAGCCACTGATTGATCCAGCGAATGCGAGTTCGCCACGACGGATCAAGTCTGAGTTCGCTTCGCTCAAAGAGTGGGGCGACTGGGTCAACGCCAACTGCGCTCCGCGCCGTGCGGACGACACTCCCGTCCTTGCGGGACAGACCGGGCCACGCAAACGCGCTACGCCCGAGGAGCTGATCGCGTTAGTCAACGAGCAGCGCGCCCGGTACGGCTGGCCGCCATACGATCCGAGCGACCCGACGACTGCGTGAGCGACCCCGACGCGCCGCCGCTTCGTGAGCTTTACCTTCACCACGAGCGTGGCGGCACCGAAGCCCTTGGCCGACTTCGAAGCCCTCGAGGTGCCCGTTGCGGTCAGCTTGCCGGCTGGAGGTACCGAAACCGTGAGGGTAACCGTGCCCGAGAGGTACGCCGCTCGAGAATCGTAATCTGGGGTTTTCAGCCCATAGGTACGATCGTTGTGGTCTCGTGGATTTCGGCGCCGTTTTGGGAGACAAATTCGGTCGGCACATTCATGGCTGCTCGGCGCTCGCCCAGCCGAGCCTCTGGCCCGGACCCTACTTGACCACTTCGATCGTGCCGTTCATCGTTGTCGGGTAGAGCGTGCACTCATAGTGGATGACACCGGCCTGCGAGAGCTTCAGTTCGAAGCTTTCTCCTTCGCCGAAATCCTTGGAGGCAAACTTGTAAGGGCCACCCTCGCTCGTGACGTTGCACTTCTCGGAGTCGTAATTGGTCCACTTGATGGTCGACCCTGTCTTCGCCCTGACGGTGTCGGGGTCGATAGCGATGTCGCGGTAGGCGACCTGGATGACACCGCTCTGCACTGGTTCTGAGGAAGCGGGGGTCGCATACTTCGGGGTAGTGTCGTGCTGTAGGCCGGGAGAGCTCGGCGCAGTCGCCGTTTTGCCGTTTTTGACGACTACGGTGCTGGTAGTTCCGGCCACCGTGACAACTGTCGTTTCGCTCGCGCTGTTGCTGCTCGAGCCGCACCCAGCCGCGCCCGCGCTCGTCACGGCGCCGATGAGAATTGCCAGAACTGCCGTCCATCGCTTCATCGCTTTATTCTCCCCACTCGAACGGTCCAGGAGCTACGGTTCTCCACTCCCCACGACATTCTCCCACCATCACCCTAACGCCACCTAAACCCTTCCTTGCGCCGCCGCGAGCTCTGTCCGTGCTGATTCCCGTTCTTAACACCCCGACTGCCCAGGCGTCTAGGGTTCAGTGCGGATGCAGTTGTTTCGAGCACGAGGGATGATGCGCATGGGCCCCATCGGTAGCCAGGCAACCAGATCGTCCGGGTCGCACCACGGGAGCGCCCATGGGGATTGAGCCACCCGCGGTGGCTTGCGAGGACGTGCCCACAAAGACTCATCGTTGGGGTGTGCGGATGGTTCGCGGGCGTCGCATCGTCTTTGGCGTGTGGACGATCGCATTGATCGCCTCGGCGACTCTCTACCCGTCGCTGCGCCGGGCGCTCGGCGCGCCTGATTATTCGGTGAGTGGCTCACAGTCCGCACGGGTGGAAAAGCTCGTCGAAAAGGGCTTCCCGAAGCTCGGCACCGAGACCGACGCACTGGTTTTTCACGCCGCGTCGCTAACTACCTCCGAACCCGCATATCACCGTTTCGTGGCATCGCTCGTGGAGAGCATGAGACATCAAAAAGGCGTCGAGAGCGTCGTCAGTCCCTTCGACGAAGGCGCCCAGCTGCAGCTCTCACTCGACGAACACTCCGCTTTCGCCGTCGTGGCACTGAGGGGCGATGCCCAGCAGCGCTTCGAAAACGACACCAACCTGCAGCGCGTCGTGATGCGCGCCGCGCGCAACACCTCCAGCGGGGTTGGAGTCTCCTTGACGGGCTACTCCCCCGTAACCAAGGATCTCGTCCGGGTGCAGACCAACGATGTCGAGCGCGCTGAGGCGATCGGCCTGCCGGTGGCGTTCGTGATGCTGCTGATCGCACTCGGCTCCCTAGTCGCGGCGTTCTTGCCGCTGCTGCTCGCCGGGGCCGGGCTGCTGCTGACCTACGGTGTGCTGGGCCTGTTGATCAAGATCGCCCACTTCGACAACTTCCTCATCTCGATCGTCGCGATGGTTGGCATCGGGATCGGGATCGACTACGCACTGATAATCATCAGCCGCTTTCGCGAGGAGCTAGCCCGCCATCCCCCCGGCGAGGATGAGCCCGAGCGTGTCGCCGATGCCGTTGGGGTCGCGATCGCCACGGCGGGACGGACGATCCTCTTCTCGGGTGTTATCTGCGCCCTGGCGATTCTCGCGATGCTGCTCCTCAGAGCCGCCGTGTTCCGCGAGATAACGGTCGGCGTCGTCGCTGTCGTCGCCTGCACGCTCCTGGCGGCGCTCACGCTGCTTCCCGCAGTCCTCGGGGCGCTCGGCACCAGGATCAATCACGGAGCGCTGCCAACGCGCGTGCAGCCCGCAAACGCGCGAGCTGCTGATCCCGACCATTCCGGCGGCTGGGCCCGCTGGGCGCTGGGCATGATGCGCCATCCCCTGCCCGCGATCCTCGCCTCGGTTGCCCTACTGCTGGTCTGCTCGATCCCGATTCTCGGCCTGAGATATGGCCTGAACCTCGGCGTCTTCGCCGTCGGTGAAGCCCCGTCCGGGCGTGGCGAGCAGATCCTCGCCCACTCCTTCGCCCCCGGCGCGGTTTCCCCCGCGAGAATCATCATCACGGGCGGCTCCACCGCGCATGTTGACACCCAGGCAGCCGAGGCGATGACGCATTCTCTCTATGAAGATCCCCGAGTCGCCCATGTCAGCGAACAAGAAGGTCGTGGTGGTGTCGTGCTCAGCGTCATCACCTCCGTCCCGGTCGACTCCACCTCCGCCAACAACCTAGTGGCGCGCATACGCCGAGTGATGGCGCCCGAACTGCACCACCAGTGGGGCGTGAGCGTGCTGACGGGCGGCGCGACCGCGATCATGCTCGATCTCGCGCACGAGACCAGCGTCAGGTTCCCGATCGTGCTTGCTGTGATCCTCGGCTTCTCGCTGCTCTTCCTGCTGATCGTATTCCGTAGTCCCCTGCTGGCCGTGAAGGCGATACTCATGAATCTCCTCGCCACCGGAGCGATGCTCGGAATCGTGGTGTTCGTCTTCCAGGAAGGTCACGGACAGCAACTCTTCGGTTTCACCAGCACCGGCTTCATCCAGTGCTTCGTGCCACTCACCGTATTCGCCCTCGTCTACGGCCTCTCGATGGATTACGAGGTATTCCTGATCCGCCGCATCCAGGAAGAGTGGAACCGCACCCACGACAACCCCCGCTCGGTAGCCACCGGGGTCGAGCACACAGCCAGGCCGATCACCGCCGCAGCCGCCATCATGGTCGCCGTGTTCGGCAGCTTCGTGACCGCCAACCTCCTCGAACTCAAGCAACTCGGATTCGCCGTTGCTGTCGGCATCGCCATCGACGCGACCCTGATCAGACTCGTACTCGTCCCCGCACTGATGCGCGTCTTCGGTAGCTGGAACTGGTGGATGCCAGCCCGCCTGCAACAGATCCTCCCCAACCTAGAGCCCGCCAAACCACAGGCTCACTAGGACCACCACTCCTCTCGCTGGCGGCGGGAGGCCTGCGGCGACTGGTGCCCGTGGCTGGCTCCAAGCAAGCAACTGCACACCAGCCCCTCGGCGCGAGAGGATTGGAATCCCTTCAAACACCGCAGCTGCACAAAGGGTTGCCAATAAACCGGTAGTGAGTGCCGATTTGGCAATCGGTGAGTGGCGTGCTATCGACGCTCGGTTGATATCGGTTGTCACCGTTCGCGCACTCCGTACACACTTGGCAACCGAGTGTCCGTCCTGAGGCCTCGTGTTCGTTTCTTTCACACCGCCGAGCCACCCGCAACTCCCTACCGAGTTCCCCGCCTGCTCTCCGCAGGACTGGCGCGAGACATCGTTTTCGGCTGATCAAAGGCTCCGGCCGTTCCGCTGATCGAGCTCGGCATCGAAGGCCAGGTGGAGAATCATCCGAGCGACATCGCCAAGAAAGTCCTCGCGCCCTATCGACGGGGAGTCCAGCACGTAGCGAACGAGTAGGTGCTGGGTGAGCTCCACGATCGTCCATGTCGCGCGCTCGACATCGGCGTGACGCAATGCCTGCCGGTTGGCGGCGAGGCTGTGATAGACGATGTCGGCGAGGCGGCCGCGCACCGACTGCAGCGCCTCCTGCTGCTCGACCGCCGGGACCCTGTCAACGAGCGCGCGCAGCAGCGGGGCGTGCTCCTGCAGAGCGTCGAGCACCGCGCCGAGGACGAGGCGTGTCGCAACCGCGGGCTGCTCGGTCGCCGCCTGACGCAACGCCGGGGTGATCGCCGACGCGAAATCGTCGATCAGCCGGAGGGTGATCTCGGCGACGATCGCATCCTTGTCGGGGAAGTACTGGTAGAGGCTGCCGGGGCTGACAGCAGCCTCGCGAGCAATTCGGTTGGTCGAGGCATCCTGATGGCCGCTGTCTTCCAGAACGCGAGCACCGGCGGCGACGATGCGCTCCACCATCGCCCGCGATCGCGCCTGGGTCGGGCTGCGTCTGCGTACCGGCGGCATACGACAGTTTCGCAGAATACGAATTGAAAGCGAGCGACAGCTCGCGTTACCGTGTATCTCATGCTCAAGTGCGCGACCGATACCCGGCCACACAGTTTCGCGTCCGCGCAGGCCGAACTCCGTGGCGCACCTCTCGGCCCGTGCTCGCTTACCTGGAAGCACCTCGCAGATGCTCGCGGTGTGCTGCTCGCACAGCGCGCCGGCGTCTTGCAGGTCATGCACCCGGCGATCGCGGCCGCGCTCATCGATCACTCAGACGTGTTTGAGAATCCGCTCGCACGCCTCGTGCGCTCGGCCGGCCCGATCCTCGGCGTCGTCTACGACGAGGATCCCGAGGCGACCGCGCGCTGGGTGCGCGATCAACATCCCAGGATCCACGGCCGTGATAGTCGCGGCCATCGCTACCACGCGCTCGATCCCGACACCTACTACTGGGCACATGCCACTTTCTTCGAGGCGCAGATCGCCACACAAGAGCTCTTCGGCACCCCGCTCAGCACGGCCGCCAAGCAGCGGCTCTATGCCGAGTCGATCACCTGGTATGCGCGTTACGGCTTGACGATGCGCCCGGTACCACCCGATTACCAGGCGTTCGAGCGTTACTGGTCCTCGATGTTCGAGAGCGTGCTTCGCGCCACCCCGATCGCGCTTGGTGCAGTGCAGAGAGCACGCGGGCTTCCCGCACCCCACCCAAAGATCGACGGGCCCGCTTGGACAGCAATCAGTCCACTGGTCGGGTGCAGCGCACCGTGGCTCACACGTGGCACGCTCCCGCCACAGGCACAGGAGATCCTCGGCATCACCTGGAGCCGCGGCGACGAACTCGCGCTGCAGGGGTTGCGCAAGCTCCTGAAGGTCTCTTGGCCGATTGTTCCGCCCCGCTTCAAACGGCTGCCGCGCGAACGAGCCTCCGCTCGCCGAGAGCCTCTCACCCAGCGTCAGTGAAGCAGCGAGAGGAACTCGACGAGCGCTTTGAACTTCGCCTGAGGCAGGTTCTTGCGCGACGGCGTCGGCGCGCTTGCAGTGGTGAGCGCACGCTCGATCTGCGCCTCAGGCAGCGTCGAGGCGATGTGCGTGAGACCAGAAACCCGGGCCACTGAAAAGCTAACTGTCGCCGGGGCTCTCCAGCAGTCGGTGACGGAAGCGCCATCCGGTTCTCATGACACCGATGCCGAGCGCCGCCGTGGCAAGGTTGATGACAAGCTCGATGGCGCCTCCCTGGCCCTTGGCGTAAATGTCGTGCTGGAGGTCGTAGAGCACGTCCATTGCGCACAGGTACACAGCCGCTCCGCCGATCACGAACATCCAGACAACGGCGCTTCCCCGGCGGCGCCACAGCTGGATGGCGGCCACCAGCAGTGCCGCGAGCAGCCAGCCGTCGGCGAGCGGGAAGGCCTGCTCGAAAGCGATGTAGCGAGCGCTGTGATCGCTCGTTATGAGGCTGCGGTCCGCCAGCCAGAGGACCCAGTAGGCGACGAGCGAGACCGCGGCGAAGATCAGCAGCCCCAGCCCGCGCACGCGCCACACCTCGAAGTCCTCGAGCTCCAGCAGCCGTGAGATTCGCGACCTCTGCGCCTCCTGCGACTCAGTTGGCGAGGAGATCGCCGTCCCCATTGGTCCCGGTTCCCAGCAACACCAGACTCGTTGTGAGGACCCACGTGAACAGCGTCGCGGGAATAGCGATGATCACTCCTCCCTGAAGCGAGAAAAAACCGCTCCTGATCGTCAGCGAGGCGAGTAAGAGGAGGTGCGCCAGGGCGGCCGTGACAGCAACCCACGCTGTCGCATTGGGGAGACGGTCGCTGGGGAAGGCCAGCGCCGCGTATGAGCCGAGCGCCAGCGCGGTGGGAACCCCGGATATCGCGAGCAGAGCAAACGACACGTCATACAGCAGCCGCGGATCCGGTGTCTCGCCTGCGCGATAGACGAGCACGAAGAAGCAGCTGAAACCGGCGAGCAGGAGCGTGACGAAGCTGACGAGCCCAGCCAGGAAGCATGCTGAGAGAACACTCTCGCCGCCGCCCGCCTCACGCATCCAGATCCAGACACCGGCACCGAACGCGAGCCACAACCCGACCGCGGTCGTGGTCATGATCATTGCGATGAGGAGCGCCGAGCGATGCGCGCCGGCAAAAGCCGCGATCTGAGCCGCCGTGGAGCCGGTCGCCGGGAATGCCCACATCTGATCGATAGCCACGCCAGCGGACCCGAGCACGATGCTCGAGATCCCAGCGAGCGCTGTCAGCCGTGTCATACGGGCACTCATCACCCAAACCTGGTCCGCTCGGAGTGGCTTCTCGTTGACGCTGGCGCCGCTGAACATGAGCCAAGGATTGCCGGTGGACGTCGTGTTGTCGATTACCTACAGGTAATCGCCGGGCGCCAACGCGGCAGCTAGAGTCCGTGCGCAGGAGATGGCCACGGTGAGCACTCAGTCACAGATCGGGCCGCTACTGCGACAGTGGCGTGAGCGCCGGCGGCGCAGCCAGCTCGATGTGGCTCTCGAGGCGGGCATCTCGCCACGGCATTTGAGCTTTGTCGAGACCGGTCGCTCAAAGCCCGGCCGCGAGGTGGTGCTGGCGCTCGCCGAGCAGCTCGATGTCCCCTTCCGCGACCGCAACCAGATGCTGCTCGCCGCCGGGCACGCCCCTGCCTTCCCCGAGCGCCCGCTGGACGCCCCCGAGCTCGAGCCCGTGCGCGACGCTCTGCAGCTGATCCTCGACCGCCACGAGCCCTATCCGGCCGTGATCTTCGACCGTTCGTGGAACGTCATCGCCACGAACGCCGCGATGGCAACGTTCGTCGTCGGCGTCGACCCAGAGTTGCTGAGAGCACCGGTGAACGTGCTGCGGATCGGCCTGCACCCGCGAGGGATGGCGCCCCGCATCATCAACCTCGGCGAGTGGCGTGCACACTTCCTCGAGCGCCTGCAGCGCCAGGTCGCCGCCACTGGCGACGAAGACCTCGCTGCACTAGCCGCGGAGGTCTCGGCCTACCCCGCGCCAGAGGATTCTCCGGCGCTTGATCCCAGTGCCACAGAGATGCTCGGTCCGGTCAGGCTCCGTGCCGATGATGGTGGTGAACTCTCTTTCTTTGGCATGTTCGCGACCTTCGACACCCCGTTCGAGGTGACCACCTCTGAGCTTGCGATGGAGTTGCTCTTCCCCGCCGACGCAGCCACGTCGGCAGCGCTCAACGCTTCAGCGTCATAACCCCTACGCAGAAAAGGCATAGATTATCTGCGCGCGACCGTACCTCGTGCGATCGAGACGTCAGCGAAGCGGTCGAAGCGGAGTACCTCGAGAAGCTCGTCATGCGAGTGATCGGGTAGACCAGTGAGATCGGCCGATTATGTGACTGAACACAGGCGCGCTCGAGGGCGTTATGCGCTCGTGAACGTCACCCGTCGCGTGACCGTCTGAGTAGCGCTCCCAGCGGCTGGCACGACCTTGATCGTGACCGTCACACTGAGGTGGCGAAGGCGTTTTAGCAGCCGCTTGCCGGTGGCGTCGAGCACGAGGTTCAGTTGCTTGGTCTGACCGGGTCCCACCGTAAGTTCGAGCTTTGCCACAGACACCGCCCGGTTGTGCTTGTGGCCGTGGCCGGCGAGCCCTGCCACCGAGCTCATGCCGCCGATCGATACCGTGCAGCCGGCTGCGCAGCTGACTGATCCCAGATGGGCATTCACCCCCCGGGAATGCACGGCCAGTGCTAGCTTCGGGGCTGGCGAGCTCGCAATTAGGAGAGGAGCGGGTCCGGGAGCGGCGGTCACGCTCGTGGGGGCCGCCGCTGCAGCTTTCTCAGCGGTGACCTCTTCCGCTGCAGTTTTTTCAGCGGCGGCTTTTTGAGCAGCGGCCATTTTGTCTTCTTCAGCGACTTTCTGTTCTGCAGCTACTTTGGCTTCTTCGGCGGCCTTCGCTGCTTCAGCGGCTTTCTGTTCCGCAGCCGCTTTTTCTTCGGCGGGTTTCCTTGCTTGCGCCGCCGCCTGACTGCAGAGTTCCTCCACCACGCCGCCGGTACCGCCGGCGTGCGGACTGCCGAGGCCCGATGCCATGTCGTAGCCCGTTCCCGCAGCGAAGCCGTCGGCGGGGTTGAAGGTACTGGAAAGATCGTCGTTGTTGCCCACGGTGATGTCGCGGAAGGCGTTCACATAGTCGTCTTCGTAGAGTTTGTAGAGCTCCGGATCGATCAAGCCCAGACCCTTGGCTTCGGGGTCTGCCGTGCTCAGGCATTCGTCGGCCAGCGCGACCATGCCTGCCCAGGTGGGAGCCGCGCCGGAGGTGCCGCCGGTCGGTACCCATTGGGGGATGTTTTCTTCGCGGGTGTAGATGATGTAGCCCGATTTGAGCGCCGCGTCGGCGCTCACGTCGGGAACCTCGCGGCAGTATTCGGAGTCGCTTTCGAGTTTCGTTGTGATCGGCGCGGAGCAGTGAGGGGCGGTGCTCGCTGCTGGCAGCGTGTCCTCCGCCCGTAGCACGTCGTACTGGTAGAGCGGCATGCGCCAGAAGGTCGACTCGCCGCCGCCCGTCGTGTCGTTTTCGCCGGTGTAGGGGCCTTCGTTCCAGACCGTCTCTTCGCTGGTTTCGCTGTTTTCGTTGAGCTTCAGTTCGGTGCCGCCAACGCCAGTCACATAGGGTTGGCCCGCGTTGGCGTCAACGGCCGCTTCTGTGTGTTGGGCAGGTTTATTGCCGTTTTTCGTGATGCAGTCCTGCGCGCCGAGATCACCGGCCGCGTCGAAGATCGTCTGTCCCTGCAGGGCGGCCTGTTCGAAGAGCCTGGCTTCGGCTTCGTCTTCGGAGCGTCCGTCGGTTCGCTCACATTCCCCCCAGGAAGTGGAGATGATCTTCGCTTCGTCCTTTTCGATCATCTCGCTCCACAGCGCAAGCGCTTCGGAGCTCTCATACACGATTACCTTCGCCTTTGGGGCCACGCCGATCACATTCTCGACGTCGAGGTCCAACTCGCTGCCGTATTCTTCTTCTTCCTCTTTGGTCGCTGCTGGCGCCGGCGCTGTACCGACGGTCTGGAATTCGACCGTGTCGTTGATGGTGAAGCATTTCTTGTATTCGCTGATGTCCGAGTCTGTGGTCCCTTCCAGCTCATAGAGGCCGACGGTCACACCAGTGCCGAAGCGGCCTTCTTCATACAGCGGATCGAGGTCGTAGGCGTGGGCGATGCGATCGATCGTCAGCGGGGTCACGGCGTCCGGGCTTTCCAGTTCCTTTGCCGCGATACACGCGCTCGGCGCCCCCGCCGGGACGGTGAAGGCGGCCGCTTTTGCTACCGGGGTGCTCGCGCTGTGCGCCTTTCCCTGCCTCAGGAGCGGCTTGCGAACGGCGACGTTCGAGAGCCCAGCGATCGCTTGGATGTCGCCCGCCACCGAGGACGGGAGCCGCGGCGCAGCGATGGCTGCGTGGGCGATGCGGCCTTCGGGCAGCCTGTAGCCGTCGATTCGCACGTCGAGCGCCGCCTCGGCCTGCGCGGCGCTCGCCCGCACGGGGATCGAGAGGTCATTCGATGAGACAGCCCCGGGGGCGAGGCCCGCTGCGCGCAGTGCCGAGTCCACCGCTGCGATCGTCTGCGGGGTGGCGCCGAAGCGCGGCCCGAAGGCACCGGCGGGAAGGAAGTGCTCGTATTCCGCAGACGAAGGATTTGTGACCGCCGCGGTCGCCGCTTCCAACTCGGCGACGTTACGGGGACGCAGGACGACATCAAGGTCCAGTTGGGTGCTCGATGCGACCGCGCCGAGCGGCTGAGCGCCGGCGGGCACGAGTGCGGGTGAGCCGACGGGAGTGTCGGCCAGGACAGCGGGCGCGCCAGCAAGCATGAGGCACGCGAGTGCCAGGAGCAAGACCGCGAAACCCACTCGGTCCAGAGCGCTCGTGCTCACGATAGGACCGTCCGCCGCCGTCCCGGCTGACTCATCAACTGAGCACACGTAAGCGTCCATGGCGCCCTCCTCACAACGACCACTCCGATTGTCATGACTTCCGCCCCATCCACCGAGCCGTCAGTGAGCGGCCGGCAATCGTATACGAGTGCGTGCCTCGACAGCTCGAATATTGGCATGTGCTCAAACGCGCTCCCCAAAACGGGAACAGCTTCACGTTCTCGTGGCCGGCCAGAGATCTACTCGAGCCAGGCCAACGATCGCGGGCCGCTCGGCATGCTGACGATCAGCTGCTTGCCCTCGCGGTCGCCGCGGAGTTCGTTTTCATCACCTAGAAACCCCACGAACGACGAGTCTCGCGCGCCCACGTCAACCACGATCCTGCTGCTGACAGTATGGCGTTACGCGGCGACGGTCCGCTCCAACAGCCCGAACAGCTCAGTGAAGTGTCGCTCAGCGGCGGCCTCGTCGTAGGCGGCCGTGTCTGCCATCGTGTAGCCGTGAGCGGCTCCCTCATACAGCTCAGAGCGATGACTCACGCCCGCGTCGGCTAGTGCCTGCTCGAGCGTTGCGATGTTCTCCGGGGTCATGCTCTGGTCGTTGTCGGCGTGGCCGAGATAGACCTCGGCCGTTAGCTCGCCCGCACTGTGATGGGGGCTATGCGGGCCATCGGTGACGAGCCGCCCGGTGTGAAAGCAGCCGAGGGCAGCCACACGCCCAGGGTGAGCCGTGGCTATGCCCCAGCCGTGGCGTCCACCCATGCAGTAGCCGGTGATCGCAACCGGCCCTCGTCCCACCTCCTCGAGCACACCGAGATAGGCGCCGCCGTCGCTTGCCATCCGCTCGTCCGTCAATTCGCCCATCAGCGGCATGATCTTCTGGAATAGCTCGCCTCGCTGCTCGGGATCCTCGAGATCGGCGGTGGGGAGCACCGGAGAGCGCCCGGCACGGTAGAACAGATTGGGCGCCAGCACGACAAAGCCCTCGCCCGCGATGCGGTCTGCCATCAGCTCGATCTGGGGACGCAGTCCAAACGCGTCCATCAGGAGCAGAACCGCGGGACGGCGGTCGCTGTCCGGTCGTGACACATACGCATCTGCAACCCCGTCCTGTGTCTCGATGTCGATCATCTCGCTGCTCATCGATCCGCTCCTCTCGTGCCCGGTGTGGAGCCCACACCCTAGTCTCTTTCGGGGTCCGACCATCCACTTCACTGGAGCGTAAAATGCGCTACTGCCGTGAGCGGACCGCTTCCTGTTCAGAGTTGTGCGTGGCTTTCTTGCCGATTTGGGCACGAGCCCGATCGAGCAGATCGCGACGTCTCTACCGGTCGGCAGATCTACGCTCGCAAGCTTCGGCGTATGCGATGCCTCAGCTCAGTGATCTCGTGTTGGGTTGTTGTGTTGATCGCGGGTTGCGGTGGCGCGAGCGCTCCGCGAAACGCGTCTGGGGTTCGGGCCATGTACCGGTCGATCGGCCTGGATGCGAGCGCTGGCGCTTTCAGCGACGTTTGCCGCTCCTATATGGATGAGCCGTTGCGGGACCAGGTGCAGCGGCTCAATGACGACTGCTTGACGTCGTCGAGCTCGATCTCGAAGCTCGAACACTGGGCCGAAAAGATCCGTCTTTCGAAGATCAAATCGGGAACCCGGATCGTCGTGTCGGGGGAGCAAGCGCTCGTGTATGACGGCGTCGGGCCCGAAAAGGTTCTTTACAGCGCGGGTCAGTGGCGGCTGGCTGAAGTGCCGGAACTGACCGCGCCCGAAGCAAGCGCAGTAACACGCGCTGGGAGAAGTCCGCCGCCGCACAATGACGGTGATCAACCAGTGCCATGATCAGCTCCCACGAAGAGCACCTCCTTCGGCTGAGATCGGATGTTGTTCGACCGGACCGGACCCAAATCTTGCGCATGGGTTCGCTTCTCCCGAGACCCACTGGACCGAGCGAGCCGCAGCGCTGCTGGCTTGAT
This sequence comes from uncultured Solirubrobacterales bacterium, assembly GCA_963776185.1. GTDB lineage: Bacteria > Actinomycetota > Thermoleophilia > Solirubrobacterales > Solirubrobacteraceae > Palsa-744. The sequence continues at coordinate 251,916 of CAVZLM010000004.1, read as the reverse complement.
TACAAGGGCTATACAACCAACTGCCCCAGTGAGCACATAAGCCGAACAAGCCGCACGCAAAGGCACCTCCGGATTCACGAGGGATCTCTTACCTGAGGTGGGAGTCATAGGCTCACCCTTAGTCTCCTGTAAACGCTTGTCGCTCCAGCCTCTTGGCAGTGTGATCGCCTCCGGCGAGCTGTTAGGCGGTCAGATGGCTCGTAGGTCCCGGGCGGTCGTTGACCGACAGAAGAGGTGCCGATGTCCGCCAAACCCACAAAACCCGAGTCCGCCCAGTGGCTCCGCATGGTCACCGCCAGCCAACTGCAAACCCGGGTATCCAAGTCTCTGGCGCTCGAAGCCGGCGCGCTTGGCGTGATGCCCGTGGCAGCCGCCCTTGCCCTGATCGTGATCGACGCCGGCGGGGCGTATGACCTATGGATCGTGGCCCTAGTCCTGCTCGGCCTGTCCGTCGGCCTGGCCGTGCACACTTTGCTGTTGCCCAGCGCCAAGCAAACCGGACCCTCGCTGGCTGCGATGCGCCGCGCCAGCCAGGTCGAAGACACTGGCGACTTCGAGAAGTCGCTGCTCGACGACCTCGAAGTAGACCTCCGGAGAAACGACATGGCACTCGCCCACAAAAGGTTGCTGTTCAAACGTACGCTGACTTTGCTCGCGCTAGCCATCCTTGTAGAGCTCGTCGGGCTGGTAGTACAATGACCCCGATGGAGCCAACCACCACCAGCCAAGCTCCTTCCGAGCCCCTCACCAACCCGAGCAGCACCGACAAGGCCTACGGCGACCGCAACTTCGAGCCGGACACCGTCCCGGGCCTCGTCGGAGAGTATCCCCAGATCCCCGCGTCGGTGAGCAAGTTCTTTCGGAAGGTGTTCCGGCGCAAAGAGACCAACTGAGGAAGAGGTACTGAGCGCGGGACTTTCGGTTAGCGCGGAGGTACGGGAAGTTGAAGTACTCGCAGTTGTGGAGATACGAGCAGTCGAGTGATCGTCTAGCTCAGAGATACGGTGCTCGACGGAGGTACTGAGGGCTTCAGCATTTTCAACTCCTTGGGGGTTTGTTTTTTGGCCTTCTGGAGACCGCTCGCTTCAGGTCCTTCAGCCCTCTTTTCGCCCTCTGCACGACTCGCTACACTCGCTCTATCCCTCGGTGACGTGAGCAAGCTCACTCGGGCTGGCGGACAGTTAGGTGGGTCAGGGGCGGTGGCAGCAGACGGGCAGCCAAACTCGGCATAGTGCCCGTCTGCTGAGGGGGGTTTCAGACAGTTAGATGGATCGGTGGTCCCGGTCGCCCGTTGACCGTCGGAGGACGGAACAATGGCCAATACCGTCGAGCAACTCGGGGTTCGAGCTCACCTTCAGCGCGCTCGCAGAGCAGGAGCGGGCAGTGTCGGGTCTGCGAGCCCGTGCCGGCACCATGCTTGCCGCCGCCTCGATCGCCGGGTCGTTCTTCGGCGCCAAGACCGTCGGCCATTCTTCGCTCGGTGCGTGGGGCATCCTGGCGATGGTCTGCTTCGCACTTTGCCTCGGCGCCGCGATCTGGATCCTGCTACCCCACGCATTCGTGTTCGCCTTCCAAGGTGAGGAGCTACTGGCCCAGACCGACCACCACGGCGAATCCAACGTCACAGAGGCATACCGCAGCGCCGGCATCTGGATGGAACCACGACTGCAAGCCAACAGCCGCAAGATCGCCGAACGACGCTTGATTTTCGCCCAACTTCCCTGTCGGATACAGAATCTCTGCGTTCAAGCTTGCGCCGTTGTCTTTACTCGTATCTCCATTCGTAGTCACTTTGAAATTCGGGTTGAACGTCGCGCTTTACATGAACCACTTGGAAGTGACTACCTATCGCAGTCTCGGCTTCTGGTTCTGACCCATTACCCGGAGGAGCTACTCCCCATGCCTCGCCCGTAAACAATGCCTTCGCGCGCCTTGGCCACCGTGTCCTCTCAGAGTTCGGCGAATTCGCCGCGCTTGTACTCCTGCAGGCCCTTGACGACGGAGCGTTGGCTGAGCAGGTCGCCGTCGTGCAGGTAGGCGGCGAGCGCCTTCGTCCATTGGTATGTGGGGAAGGCGTCACGAACGCCCTGGAGGATGCGATCGACGTCGATCACGCTGCGCTGGGAGATCTCCACGGGCTTGTGTCCCTCGATCGGTTTGAGCATGCCCTCCGCGAGCCACTTGCGAACGGTGGGCTCGCTCACATGCAGGCGCTCGGCGGTCTGACTGACCGTGAGGCCTCCCGGCCACTGCAGCGTCACCTGCATCCGCGCACTCAGATCCTCCAGCTGCACGAGGACGCGCTCCAGCTTCGCTTTCGAGCGCAAGCAGGATCGCAGCTCGGTGACCAGCTCGGCGAGTTCTTCGGCCTGCAGCCGCGCCAGCGCGGCGCGGCGCCTGAGTTGTGCGGGGGCCGTGAGCGTGGATGTCGACATGCGGACAGCCTACTACGGGGCTTCAGAGAATCGCCGTGGTTTTGCAAGCGAATACCCGATCAGGGCCCTCGTAAGCGACGGGCACCATCGACCCCGATCGGCCGCCAAATGTGCTCCCCCGATCCATCTATCTGCACGACTGAGCGAAGGCGTGCATAAGCCTGCGCCCGCATGCTTGCGCTGGCCGAAACATGCTCTTCACCTACCCGCTTGCGGGTGCCTTGAGACACCTGTAAAAGTCATACAGCAGATGTAGACGGGGTGTCAATGGCCAGGCCTTCGTGCCGTCAAGTGTGTCAGGAGCGCTTTGCGTGTGGGACGTGGGGTCAGGCGTCCTCAGTCGTCCTCTAGCGCGGCCCTGTATGCGCGGGTGAGCTCCTGCTCGCCGGCTGCGTTGGTGTCGAGGGCTCGCTCGAGTGCTACGCCTGTGTTGATTGCCATCGCAAGCTTTGCTGCGGTCTCGGCGTTTTGGGGGGAGAGTTGGGGGGCTCGCTCTAGCAGGATCTCGACGATGCTCGCGCGCAGCTCGACGTTGCGGGCTGTGAGTTGCTCGGCTAGCCCGGGATGGCGTGCGGCGTGGATCGAGAACTCGAGCATGGCCAGTGTCCAGCCCGGGTCTTCGTCTAGGAGGGTGAGATAGCGGCGCGCGGCGGTCTCGAGGTCGCGTGATTGCACGAGCACGGTGCGCCGCACGGCGACTTCCTCGTCGAGTACGGCCAGGAACAGCCCCTCCTTGCCGTCGAAGTTCGCATACAGGGCGCCCCTGGTATAGCCGGCGCTCACAGCCAGGCCCTCGGCGGAGGCGCGGTGAAAGCCGTGCTCGCGAAACGCTGATTTCGCCGCCTCGATCAGGCGCCGGCGGGTGTGGGCTTGAGACTCTCGACGAGTCGGGTGACTTGACATACGTAACGTATCTGAATACTGTCGCATACATAGTGTATCTGGATCTTGGGATTGGAGTCGGATGAAGCCGAGCGAGACAATCGAGGTCGTCCGCCGCGCACGCTCGGAACTAGCCGCCGAGCGACTCGCGCGGGCGCAGATCGATGCCCGCCAAGCCGCACACGTATCCGCGCTGCTGCGCGACGCGGCGGCACGCTGCCCATTCCATGCACACAGGCTGGGAGGGCACGACCTGCGAGCAGCGGGCGTGCTCTCAGAGCTCCCGGTCATGAGCAAGGAGGACCTGGTCGGATCCTTCGATGAGATCACCACGGATCGGCGGCTGACCAGCGCGAGCGTCGAGCGCCACGCAGCCAGTATGAGCGACGAGGACCCGCTGCTGTTCGGCGAGTACCGAGTCCTCGCGACCGGAGGCACCACGGGAATGACCGCCTATCTCCCGTTCGACCGCTCCTCGTGGCTCTCTGTCCTCGCCCCGTTTTTGCGAGTCGCCCTAACCCACGGCTACGGACCGCGCCTCCCACCGCGCCGGCGGGCCGCCACGGTGACCGCGAGTGGGCCGCTGCACATGACCCACCGGACGGCCACATCCAGCCGCTCGAGCGTCTACCGCTACCTACGCCTCGACGTGAGGACACCGGTGAGCGAGCTCGCCCGCGCCCTGGGCGAGTTCCGCCCAGAAGTCTTAGGCGGCTACCCAAGCGTCCTCGCCGCGCTCGCCGAAGAGCAACACGCCGGGCGCCTTGACATCTCCCCGCGCTGGGTGCTCTGCAGCTCCGAGCAGCTGCACGCATCTGCGCGTCGGGCGATCCGCGACGCATGGGTCGATCCGTTTGACGTCTACGCCACGACCGAGACGGGCGGCGCGCTCGCGTTCGAGTGCACAGCCCATCAAGGACTGCACATTCGCGAGGAGACCTGCCTCGTCGAGGCCGTCGACGAGGAAGATCGGCTCGTCCCCGACGGCGAGCACGCCACCGCACTGCTCGTCACCAGCTGGCTGAACCGCACCCTGCCACTCATCCGATACCGAATCGAGGATCCCGTGCTCATCACCTCCGAGCCGTGCCCGTGCGGCCGGGCGAGCAAGCGCATCTTGGAGCTCAGCGGCCGCCAAGAGGAGACCCTCGAGCTCCCCGGGCTCGACGGCGCCAGGATCGCGATCCACCCCAACCACTTCCAGGAGACGATCGAGGAGCGCCCCGAGGTCGCCCGCTACCAGGTGCTCCACACGCCTCAGCAGATCACCGTCTCCGTGGTCGCGCGCAACGACCACGACTCCCGCTGGACAAGCGAGCTAGCCAGCACCCTCACCACCCGGCTGCATGCGCTCGGAGCCGACCCACCCCCCATCACGGTCACCCTCGTGGAAGACCTCGAGAGGCCCGCAACCCCAGGCGCCAAGCTGAAGGTCATTCGCTCAGAAGCGAACCGCCTCGCCAACTGACCAATGTCACTACGGCAAGATCGACCTAAAGGACGCTCGCGCGTACCTCGATCGCGGAGAGGCGTTGCGGGCAGCGGGCCTCACGGAGTAGGGTCGGCTGCCGGCGTCCGGTGACGCCCGCCTCGACGCCAAGGCAGGCGTCTCACCAGTGCGACGCTCCGCTTGCGCTCTGGACCGAACCGATCGTCTCACTGGCGTGGACCCGACGCCTCGTCCGCGGGGCGAAGCGAGCGTCTTCGTTTCCACTCCACGGGTGTCCGGAGCCCGTCCACGGGCGTCCGCCTCGTAGGATGCACAGTCATGGCAGCACCACTACCACGCGTTCGGCGAGCTGCCCGATCCAGATGACGCCCGGCGATCTATCACCCGCGCGGGCGTAATGGGCGACCACCTCGTCGTCCTTCATTCTGCGGTGCGGGCCTGCGCGGGCTACAGCCGCCACGATGCTCCCTCGATTCTGTTGGACGGCTCATCGGTGGCGCGCGACACCGAGCACGGTCGTGCGATCACCGCGCAGCTGACACGCCGCCACGGGACGCTCGAGGAGGCAATCGATGCGGCAGTCTTTGCGCTCGGCGCCGCGGGGTTGTCCAAGGGCATCCGCCGCCAGGCACGGGAGGCGTGCGAGGACTACTTCTACAGCCGGCTCGACCTGACACCGAGCCTCGAGTTGGGCGGACGGGGAGAGACAGTCGACTCGCTCGAGCTGATGCCCGAGCCGATGTACCGCGGACTGCAGCATGTCGTCGACCTTGTCGTGGACGGCGAGTACGAGGAGCTCCGCGTCTCCTCTGGCGATCGGCTCAGAGTCGAGGATCTGCGCCGTCGCGTCGAGGACGACTGCCCCGAGTCGCTGGTGCTGCCGCCACGCGAGGTCTACCGGGTCGAGGCGATCACCAAGTCCGACGATCCGGACCTGCCGGGCTGGGCTTACTTCCTCGACCTGTGGACCGAGACCGGTCCAGCGCGCCTGCACATCGAGGGCGAGCTCGAGCAGTCGGGCGAGCGGTTCACGGCGATACTGAACGACATCCTGCCCTGATCGGCCGCCTTCCGAGCCCCCTTTCGCGCTCATCGACTGCGCGCATAGACCGGCTCGACGGACTGATGCTCACCAAGGCGCGGGCCTTCCTATAGAGATGCGTCCCACACCGCACCTCGCGCGTCGATTGGCAAGGAGCCGATTCCGAGAGCATCGATTTAGACGGGCCGGCGTGTGAGGGCTGGACAGGCGCCACGCAACAAGGGGTCGGCTGTGGGCCTCCTAAACGCGGAAAGCCCACCCATAGGTGGACTCTCGGCCATCAGAAGATCAGGCGGCTTTCGCGGCAAGGGGACGTTCAGATGAAGGTCTCGCCCTCTGGTTGCCATCGCTATCTGACCTTGTCAGGGTAGCGCACCAAACACGCTCATGCAGCTCACGTCAACCATGTGCTCGTGACACCTTTTCTGCACGACTGGCGCGAATACTGGCGCGAGCACTTCGAAAACGCGAAAACCTGGTAAACCCGCGGCGTAAGGGAGTACCGCTACGGGCTCGAATCACGACACGTTCCGCTACAGGCTCACCACGCCACTGCACGCCGACGGCGATACCCACGACATCGCGGCGTGTGCGGTCACGGTCAGCCACCGTGTGCGGTCCGTGTGCGATCCGCATCAAAACCCAGGATTTCGGACCCCAAGCCTCTCCTAGCCAAAGCCCACCAGAAACCGCTTTACGATGCGGAATCTGCGGGCTTCTGAGGCTTTGGGCCAGCTCCTGCTGCCAACGGCATTTCAATCGGGGCGACCTGTTCAAAACCCCGTAAATACAGTGTGTTTGGGCCCTTTGCGGTGGATTTGCAGTGGTAATGCCGCCGCTTTTCCGCCGTTTACGATCAACGTGCCGGGTGTATGCCATCTCGAACGCGCGTACGTTGCGGTCAATGGCCGGGGCGGACGCTAGCGCCGCCGCGCCGTCCATCTCTTGCGCGGTGGCCGGCCTTCTACTCCGTTTTGGTCAGCCTGTAGATGCTTGTCTTCGGAGGGCCTTCACGCAGGACCAGACCGGCCTCGCGGAGAGCCGCCAGGTCTCTTTCCAGCGTCCGAGACCCAACCTCGAGCCTTTGTCCCAACTCGCGGGCGCTCAGGCCGCCGACGCGCGTCAGCTCGTCCAGAACGGCTTGCCGGCGGCGAGCGACGTTGCCGTGGCCGAGGTCCGCTACCCCGCCATTTACCCCGCCATTTACACTGCCACTTTGGCGGGATAGCGGCAGACGCAAGCCGGCGAACGAGGCGTGTGGCCAGATTGTCGCTGTGAACACGGGCCCATCCCCGTCGAGTAGCGGCTCGGGATAGCCAAGGTCCACCTCTTGCCCGATCTTTTCCCAGGCGGTGCCGAAGCGCTCCATGTAGCGGATGCGCCGCAGCACACCAGCGATGCCACGGTTGCGGATCTTTGAGCGACCCTCGCGAATATCATCCGTCGTGGTACCTGGCAGCATCGGCCCCGGGTTGTGGATCTCGATGCGATCGTCATAGACGAACGCCTTGATCGTCTCGCCCGACTTGGAGTAGTCGGTGTGTGCGACGGCGTTGATGAGCAGCTCCCTGATCATCACGGTGGAGTACTCCGGCAGAGGCTCGCGTCGAAGTCGGCCCTTGGGGATTGGCTCGGCCTGACGGGTGTTGCGCCGGATGAAGCGCTCCGCCGCATCGACCGCCTCCAAGACCGTCAGCTCCTCCTCGGGATCGAAGATGTCCTCGATGTCCGCCGCGCGACTGCTACCAGCGAATCGCGCTCCCTCAACGCGTGCATCGCGAAAGTAGCGCCGCCGGACCGAATCCTGACCGAAGAGGATGACCCCGGCGTTCGTCGCGACCACCTTGCCCTGATAGCTCGTCAACACGCCGAGGGCCTCCAGCTTTGCAGCGCGGATCGGGACGTCATGGCCTTCGAAGGCGTCTTTGAGCCGCGTCTTGTCCAGATCAGCGAGCACGACTCCGGGCCGGGCGAAGAGATCGAAGGACTCCCCAGCAGCCTGGCGGCGAAGCTCGGCGAGCATCTCCGCGTCCGCCCGCCTGCTTGTCGACCCCAGACGGACATACACGCCCTGATCAGGACCCTCAGCGCGCAGATGAAACGGCGCCGGATGATGCGCCACCTCCACCACCAGCAACTCATGCTCGCCATAGGACGCCGCGTAGATCTCTGGAAGCAGCTGCGGCTCTATTCCATCGCTGATGCTGCTCGACAGGCGCTCCTCCTCACGCAGCGGGTCCTCGACACCGACGATCGATCCGTCGTCATCAATTCCGACCACGACCACCCCGCCCGCCGTGTTGGCAAACGCCACGATGTCCTTCAGGACCGACTTCCGGGAAGACAGATCACGCTTGAAGTCCACACGTGGACCCTCCCCCTGAGCTATGGCGTCCGCGACCTTCACGCGGGCATCTTCTCAGGGTCTCCGCTGAGCTGGGGTCAAGGCCAGTCCGCAGGGCCCCGGCGTTCCAACACCGAACAGCACGCGAACACGTACGAACCCTCTCCCCGGTCCAGTTCGCCTGTCTTCGGGGCCATTCACTCGTATTCGTGGCTGTTCGGCCGTGTTCGCCTTTATCGGGGCGGCCGGATTCGAACCGGCGATCCCCGCACCCCAAATGCGGTGCGATACCAGGCTTCGCCACGCCCCGTTGTTGCCTTCGAGTCTACTGCCACTCGGCGCGCAAGCGATCCATCCACGCCTGTAGTCGCGCGCGAAACTGCGTGTCCCCTAGCCGGACCTCCACCACGCCGTGCTGGGAGCGCCAGGCGCGGCCTGACAGCTGGTTGCTATTCGACTTGCGCTGCAGCCTGATTGCGGTCGGCTCGAATCCAAGCATGCCGCCCCAGAACTCGCACAGCTCGTTCAGATCTTGATCGGCGTGATATTGGATCGAGGCTTCCAGCGTTTTGCTCGACAGGGTGCGGATCCAGCGGGTAGCGACTTGCATGACAGCGGGATCCGAGTTGCAAATCGCGACTGAGTTTCGCTGCCGCTTGTACCCCTCCGCGATGTAAAGGCACACGAAGTCCCGGAACGTCGGATCGACCGCAAGCTCCTCGTATTCCCGTGCCCCCTGCTCATACGCAGCCTCCCGCAGCAGCCGATACTTCCGCTGCATCGCAAGGTTCCCCTTGCGCCGCGCGGCCTCCGGCCACACCCCACCTGGCCCCGACCCCGGGATCGGCAGATCGCGCACCCAGTAGTAGATCGTGCTCCGCGACAGCGCCAGCCGCTCGGCGAGCTCGTCGATCGTGAGTTGGTGCTCGGTGCGCAGCGAGCGCGCCCTCTCTCGTAGATACGATGCGTGTGCCATTACGAACACATGTTCGCATACCTATCGGATCGACTACCTCCACACATCGACTGCCTGTCGTTCACCACTGGTAGCCTCAGCCGCGACCATGGCCGACATCCAACCGTTGCGCGCCCTGCACTTTGACCCGTCTGTCGTCGGGTCTTTGACGGATGTGGTGGCGCCCCCTTATGACGTGATCGATGCTGATCAGCGGGCCGCCCTGCTCGCGCGCTCGCCCTACAACGTCGTCGCAGTGGATCTGCCCCAGAGCGAGCCTGGGGATCGCGATCCGTATGAGACCGCGGGCAAGCAGTTCGAGGACTGGCAGGCGCAGGGCGTGTTGACCCGCGATAACGAGCCAGCTGTATGGGCTCACACTCAGGAATACACCGGACCCGATGGTCAGGCTCGTACGCGGCGTGGGTTCTTCTGCCGCGTGCGACTGGAGGAGTACGGTCCGGGGCGCATCCGTCCACACGAGCGTACGCATCCAGGTCCGAAGGAGGACCGGCTGCGCTTGACGCGGGCGACGAGGGCGGACATCTCGCCGATTTTCTCGCTCTACTCAGACCCTGGGAACGCGGCCTGGAGCGCACTCGAGCCCACGACAGAGCAGCCTGCCTGGGGTGAGGTCTCAGACGCCGACGGCACCGTCCATCGCCTCTGGCGCGTCTCTGATCTGGGTGCGATCGCCGCCGTACAGGCCGCCACATCGGGTGCTGAGCTGCTGATCGCCGATGGCCACCATCGCTACGAGACGATGCGCACCTATGCCCAGGAGGTCGGAGGAGAGGGAGAGCATCAATACGTCCTCATGTGCCTGGTGGCGCTCGAGGATCCAGGACTGACCATCTTCCCGACCCATCGCATGGTCAAGGGCTTGAGCCGCGAGCGGCAAGAGGCTCTCGGGCGCGCGCTGCGAGAGAACTTCGAGATCGCCGAGGTGCCCGTCGATCAGGCAGCTCCACCGGCCGGCGAAGGCCCTCTGCAACTCGGCTATATAGACGCCCACCACCAGCGCACGTTGCGCCTCACGCTCAATCACCAGTCAACCGCGGATTCGGCTCTCCAGAGCCACTCTGAGGCATACAGGCGTCTCGACACGGGAGTGCTGGAGACCCTGATCCTGAAGGGAACGCTGGGACTCACCGACGAGGACATCTCCCATATGCGCAACTTCGCCTACGCCCGCGATGCCGAGCAAGCGATCTCGCGCGTGATGGCGGGAGAGTTCGACGCGGCGTTCCTGATGCGTCCCACACCGGTCGAGCAGGTTCGGGAAATAGCCGCCGCCGGCGAGAACATGCCGCCGAAGTCGACCTATTTCTTTCCCAAGCTGCTCACCGGTCTGTTGTTCAGCCCTCTTTCCTGAGGCTCCTTTCGCAGTACCATGGATTTACGGATGAAGGCACCAATCTGGAGGCGCAACGATGAAGGTCACAGCACAACGAAACGACGGAACGTTCCAGCACACTGTGCAGGTCCGTGACCACCAGATCACAATCGATGAGGCCATTCAGTCAGGGGGAGAAGACGCCGGCCCAGACCCCCAAGAGCTGCTCGCGGCGAGTCTCGCGACCTGTACGGCGATCACGTTGGAGATGTATGCGGCTCGCAAGGGCTGGGATGTCGGGCACGTCGAGGTCGACGTTCAGTATTCCCCCGCTGAGCGGGGCTGTCCGACGAAGTTCGACCTCGTGCTGCGTGTGCCGGAGAACCTACCCGAGGAGCAGGTGGAGCGACTGCGCGTGATCGCGGCCAAGTGCCCCGTGCATCGCACGCTCGACGGCGAGGTCATGTTCAACGAACGCGTCGAGCGTGCGCATCTGGCCCTCTGAGTAGAAGGATTAGCGCCTCACCGCCATCCAGCGAATCACCCGTGGCTCTCGCGTTGACGCTCAGCCAGCTCCTCGCCGAGGGCTCTGTGTCTCCACCACCCGTGCTGGAGGCACAGATTCCCGCCGCGGTGCTCGTGCCGATCTATCCGCTGGGCGCGGAGCTCCACGTGGTTCTCACAAAGCGCCGTGCGGACCTGCGCCGCCACGGCGGTGAGATCTCCTTTCCCGGCGGCAGGCAGGATCCGACGGATCAGCACCTGCGTGATACGGCCTTGCGTGAGGCCGAGGAGGAGATCGGCCTGGACCGTGGCGAGGTCAGCCTGCTCGGCGATCTCCAGGCGGTCTCGACGTTTGTGACCGGCTACGTGATCCACCCGTTCGTCGGGCTGATACCGGCCGACCGCGCCTGGGTGCTCTCACCCAATGAGGTCGACTCGGTGCTGGAGCTGTCCCTGAGGGATTTGCGCGGCAGTCGCACCCGAACCACCCTCGAGCGACGAGGATTCACCTTCGAGACAGACGCCTATATCCTCGGTGGGCATCTCATCTGGGGCGCCACCGCGCGGATCCTGGAGAACCTGCTCGCCCGCTTAGCGCCACTGCTCGACCGCCCATCGCAGTGAATCAGGGGGCGGCCGAGCGTATTCCTCAAAGCGGTGCCTGACGGCGATCTAGCTCGGCTGCGCCACGATCCGGATGTAGGGGCGGGGCTCCTCCCAGCCGTCCGGATAGATCTCTTTGGCCTGCTCGTTGGAGACCGAGCCGGCGATGATCACCTTCTCGCCCCGCTGCCAGTTCACCGGTGTGGCGACCTTGTGCTTGGCCGTTAGCTGCAGCGAGTCGATGACCCGCAGCACCTCGTCGAAGTTACGCCCGGTGGTCATCGGGTAGACGAGGATCAGCTTGACCTTCTTGTCGGGGCCGATCACGAACACGTTGCGAACCGTCTGGTTGTCCGCGGGCGTGCGCTCCAGCGGGTCGCCCGACGTGCTGGCTGGCAGCATGCCGTATAGCTTCGAGACGTTGAAGTCGGCGTCGCTGATGATCGGGTAGTTGGGGGCCGTGCCCTGGGTCTCCTCGATGTCCTTCGCCCAATCGCTGTGCCGGTCGAGCGGATCGACCGAGAGACCGATGATCTTCACGTTGCGTGAATCGAAGTCGGGCTTGGCTTTCGCCATATATCCGAGCTCGGTGGTGCATACCGGCGTGAAGTCCTTGGGGTGCGAGAACAGCACCGCCCACGAGTCACCGATCCAGTCGTGGAATTTTATCCGGCCCTCGGTGGTGTCAGCCTCGAAGTCGGGTGCTTCCTCGCCAAGTTGCAACGTCATTGGTTCTGTTCCTTTCTCGACAGATAGCCATCGCAGCACTGGACCAGATCGACCACCCGTCTGAGGTAAATCCAGATCGGCTTTGAGGGAATTATCTACCCACAATAGCGCGTATGCGGCTGGCTCACCGAGATTCTCAGAGCTTCGGAAAGGGTCTCTTGCCTTCCGTGTGCCGCTACCCCTCGGGCGTCCAGCCAGACAGCCCTGACCAGGCGTCCTGCAGCTTCTCCTGCGATGCATGCGCGCCGCTTGTGTGCTGTGCCGGCCACAGCCCGCCGACGATCATCGCCACCGCGCCGGCGAGTGTCAACCATGCTCCCTCACGCAACGAGAGCGAAAGCAGACTCGAGGCTGGATTGGGCGGATCGATCATGCGGAACGCCACACACGCGAGGGCGATCAATCCGAGTATCGAGATCAGCGCACCCTCGCCTGAGACGACTGGATGCTCGACGCGCGCCAGCGAAAACAGGGCAAGCAAAATAGCCGCCGCGGCGAGAATCAGCAGCAGCACGTTGATCTGCTTGAGAGCCTGATGAGCGCTCACGGCCGCGAGTTGATGTCCAGCCAGTGAGCCCAGCCTCCTGTGCAACTCGCCGGCGTAGCTCTGAAGCTGCGCGTTGCCGTATCGCGAGACCACCTGGCTGCTCAGCTGCTGCGTGAACGAGACGCCGCTCGGCGTCAGGCTGACGCTGTACCAGGGCAGAAAAACCGACACGGCGACCACAATCGCTCCCAAAGCCGAGAGCAGCAGGCCGTATCGAGGAGCACTCGTGTCCATCGCAGGACTCCATCGACGAGATCGCCAACAGGCTTTACCAGCGCCACAGGTCAATCGCCTGAGATCAGGAGAGGATCGAATCGACGGCGGCGATCGCGTCTAGGAGCCACTGCTCCTGGTTGCCTGGGCTGGTCTGCAGAATCCGTAGAGGAATCGAATTGCGATCAGTGACGCTGCGCAGGATGTCCAGTCCAGCGGCGGCGGTCTCAGCCGCTACCCCGCCATCGGGCGACTCATAGACGAAGCCGCGGACGGTCGTGTCGATGACCTGGTTGAGAAAGAACTCCAGTCGCGAGGTGTGCAGGGCCTGCAGCTGCTCATCGGAGCCGTGCGCCGCACCCAGCAACCAGCAGACCACGGTGACGTTCTCGAGCGCCAGCCTCAGCGTCGCCAGCCGATCCGGCGTGCCGATCCAGCACTCCCCGCCGGCGGCCTCGATCGCCTCACGACGCTCCTCACCGCGGGTCGTGACTCGCACCGCATGACCGTCGCCGCTGAGTCTCGCCGTCAATCTCACACCGCGGGCGCCGCCGCCGACGATCAGGATTCGTGCCAAGCGGAATCCTCGGGGCTCGTTTCCGCGTCGTGGAGCAGTCTCTGCAACTCGCGACTCTCCATCAGACCACGGGTAACGTCGCGCTCGAGCTCCTCGAGCGTGCGTTCCGGGGCGCCACGCAGACGACGACGTCCGTTCTGGGCGTCGAGCATCTGCTCGATGTCGTGCTGCTCGAGTTCGGCTTCGAGCTCGGCTGAGCGGGTCGGTTTCCAGTCCAGTACCTCGGCCCCTGAGCCGGGGTAGTAGTGGCCGATCAGCATCAGCACCCCGATCACCAGCACGAGTCCGCCCAGTACCAGATAGACAAAATCCTCAGGTCCGACCACACCTGAATGTTAGACCCTGCTCGCCGGCCGCTTTGCGGCGGGCGTCGCACGAGGCACCCGGCTCGATCGCCGCTCGGTAGCATCGCGTCTCGTGGCTGAGGCATTCATCATCGACGCATTACGGACGCCGATCGGTCGCTACGGCGGCGCGCTCGCCAGCGTGCGTCCCGACGATCTCGCCGCCCACGTGATCGAGCGTGCGGTCGCCCGCAATCAGGTCGATCCCGAACAGGTCGACGAGGTGGTCTTCGGCAACGCGAACGGAGCGGGAGAGGAGAACCGCAACGTGGCTCGCATGGCGGCGCTTATCGCCGGGCTGCCGGTGCGCACGCCCGGCGTCACCGTCAACCGGCTCTGTGCCTCGGGCCTGGAGGCCGTCAGCCAAGCCGCTCGCTCGGTGATGGTCGGCGACGCCGATCTCGTGCTGGCCGGGGGCGTCGAGTCGATGACACGGGCTCCGCTGGTGGCACTGAAGAGTGAGCGTGCGTTTCCGCGAGGCGCCACGGAACTGGTGGACACGACGATCGGCTGGCGGTTTGTCAATCCACGACTGGCCGCGAACCACTCGACGGAAGGCATGGGTGAGACAGCGGAGAACGTGGCGGAGCGCTTTGGTATCTCGCGAGAAGACCAGGACCAGTTTGCGCTGCGCTCCCATCAACGAGCGCTCGCGGCTCAGAGCGAAGGCATCTTCGACCGTGAGATAGAGCCCCTCAGCGTTCCTCAGCGCAAGGGCGAGCCGCTCGTGGTGAACGTGGATGAGGGTCCGCGAGCCGACACGACACTCGAGGGACTCGGGCGTCTGCGCGCGGCCTTCAGAGAGGGTGGCACCGTCACCGCGGGCAACGCTTCACAGATCAACGACGGTGCGGCATGCGTGATCGTGGGCTCGCGGGCGGCGGCTGAAAAGCTTGGCCGTGACCCGTTGGCCAAGGTGCTCGCCGTGGGTGTGGCCGGTGTCGATCCCGCCGTGATGGGCATCGGGCCGATTCCCGCATCGCGGATCGCGCTCGAGCGTGCCGGCTTGACGATCGAAGACATCGACCTCGTCGAGCTCAACGAGGCGTTCGCCTCGCAGTCGCTGTGTTGTCAGCGGGAGCTGCGAATCGAGGACGCGAGGTTGAACGTCAATGGCGGCGCGATCGCGCTCGGGCATCCGCTGGGCGCCAGCGGCGCTCGTCTGATCGGCACCCTCGCACACGAGCTTCAACGCCGCAAAGCACACTACGGACTGGCCACACTTTGCATCGGAGTCGGGATGGGACTCGCGATGGTCATCGAGTCGGTGTAGGAGATCGCTCCTAGGCGAGCCTTGGGGAGCGCCACGGCGCGGTGACGCGCCGCTCGATCTCCTCAACGATGCCGTCGATCCCCAGACGCTCCTGCGCCAGAGAGTCACGATCGCGGACGGTGACCGTCCGATCCTCGATGCTCTGATGGTCGATCGTCAGGCAGAAGGGCGTGCCGATTTCATCCTGACGGCGGTAGCGCTTTCCGATCGCACCAGCCTCGTCGTACTCCACCTGTAGGCGGCCACGCAGAGCGCGATGCACCTCATGCGCCAGCTCGGGCTGACCGTCCTTCTTCACCAGCGGTAGCACGGCGGCCTTGACGGGCGCGAGTCGCGGGTGCAGACGCAGAACTACGCGCCGCTCACCCTCGCCTGTGCCCTCACGCTCGACGACTTCCTCGTCGTAGGCATCCACGAGAAACGCGAGGGTCGCGCGGTCAGCGCCCGCGGCGGGCTCGATCACGTGCGGGACGTAGCGCTCACCGGTGCCCTGGTCGAAGTACTCGAGCTTCTCGCCGGAGAACTTCGTGTGTTGGGTCAGGTCGAAGTTGCCGCGATTGGCGATCCCCTCGAGCTCTGACCAGCCGATCGGGAACAGGTATTCGACGTCGCTCGTAGCCGATGAGTAGTGCGAGAGCTCATCCTCGTCGTGGGCGCGCAGGCGCAGGTGGTCGGGACGAATTCCCAGATCTGTGTACCAGCGCTCGCGCTCTGTGAGCCAGTGCTCGAACCACTGCTGAGCGTCGTCGGGCGGCACGAAGAACTCCATCTCCATCTGCTCGAACTCACGTGTGCGGAAGATGAAGTTGCCGGGTGTGATCTCGTTGCGAAAAGACTTGCCGACCTGTGCGATCCCGAAGGGAGGTTTCTTGCGCGAGAACTGCAGCACGTTCTTGAAGTTGATGAAGATCCCCTGAGCGGTCTCCGGCCGCAGATAGGCGGCGGAGCCCGACTCCTTAACGGGACCGATCGTCGTCTCGAACATCAGGTTGAAGTCACGCGCCTGCGTGAGATCGCACTCATCGGTCTCGCCCGGATGCTTCGACGGTTTGCGCCCACAGGCCAGCTCACCGAGGTGGTCTGCGCGGAATCGCTGTCCACAGGTCTTGCAGTCGACCAGCGGATCGGTGAAGCCCGCTAGATGGCCAGAGGCCTCCCACACGCGCGGATGCTGCAGGATCGCCGAGTCGATCGCGACGATGTCCTCGCGCTCGGAGAGCATCGCGCGCCACCACTCGTTCTTGACGTTGCTCTTCAGCAGCACGCCATAGTGGCCAAAGTCATACGTCGAGCCAACACCCCCGTAGATCTCTGAAGAGGGGAACACGAACCCGCGGCGCTTGCACAGCGCGACGATCTTCTCCATGGTCACCTGATCGGCCATCCGTGGGACTCTAGCCGTGAGGCGGCGACTCGGCGTTTCGCGCTAGCGTGCCGTCGGTCAGAGGCGCGCATCAGTGCATCAAGGTAGCGTGCCGGCGCCACCGTATTCGAGGAGAATCATGGACTTTGATCTAACCGACGAGCAGCAGCTGATCCGCCGCACCGCCCGTGAATTCACCGACAAAGAGATCGTCGTGCAGTCACGGGAAAATGCCCGCAACCACCACTTCGACACGGATCTGGTGAAGAAGGTGGCCGCCCAGGGCTACCTCGGTGCGATCGTGCCGCAGGAGTATGGCGGCGCGGGACTGGACTACTTCAGCTATGGCCTGGTCGTCGAGGAGATCGGCCGCGGGGACTCGGCGATCCGCACCGTCATCTCGGTCCAGACCTCGCTCGTTTGCTCGGGTCTGGTCAAGTTCGGGACCGAGGAGCAGAAGCAGAAGTACCTGCCGAAGCTCTGCTCCGGCGAGTGGCTGGCGTGCTTTGGGCTGACCGAGCCGGACACCGGCTCCGACGCGGCCAACCAGCGCACACGGGCCACGAAGACCGACTCGGGTTGGGTGATCAACGGTGCCAAGATGTGGATCTCGATGGCCAACTACGCGAAGCTGGCGGTGATCTTCGCGCAGACCGACCCGGCACTCGGGCACAAGGGCATCGCGTGCTTCTTGGTCGACACCGACCAGCCTGGCTACAAAGCACAGACGATCGAGCACAAGATGGGGCTGCACGCCTCCGACACCGGATCGATCTCGCTCGAAGACGTGGAGGTCTCCGAGGCAGACATGCTCGGCGAGGTCGGGGACGGCTTTAAAATTGCGATGTCCAACCTCGACTCTGGGCGCTACTCGGTGGCCGCCGGGTGCGTGGGGATATGCCAGGGATGCGTGGAGGAGTCGGTCAAGTACTCCAAGGAGCGCGAGCAGTTCGGGCGGCCGATCGCCAGCTTCCAGCTCGTGCAGGCGATGATCGCCGACATGGTGCTGAAGACCGACGCCTCGCGGATGCTCGTGTGGCGGGCTGGGTTCCTCAAGGACCAGGGCCGGCCGAACACTCTCGAGACCTCGATCGCCAAGCTGCACGCGACCGAGGCATCGCTCGAGTGCGCCAACATGGCGATCCAGGTGCACGGCGGCGCGGGTTACGTCGACGACCATCCGGTTGAGCGCTACTTCCGCGACGCGCGTGTCACGACGTTGTACGAGGGGACCTCGCAGATCCAGAAAATGATCATCGGACGCGCGATGACCGGTGTCAACGCACTGGTGCCCTCCTGAGGTGAGCAACGCACGTGTCATCGGTGTGCTCGGAGCCGGGACGATGGGCGCCGGCATCGCCCAACTGGCGGCGCGCTCCGGCGCGAGCACGATCCTGCACGATCCGCTGCCCGAGGCCTTGGAGCGCGGAGCGCAGTACGCGCGCGACGGCCTCGCCAAGGAAGCAGCCAAGGGGAGGCTGAGCGCCGCGGAGGCCGATGCTGCCGCCGCGCGGATCGAGCCGGTGGACGAGCTGGCGGCGTTCGCCGAGTGCGACCTGGTGATCGAGGCCGCGCCCGAGCGGCTCGCACTCAAGCACGAGATCTATGCGCGCGTGTCTGAGATCGTGAGTGCGAAGTGCGTACTGGCGACGAACACCTCGTCGCTGCTGGTCACCGCGATCGCCGCTGGTGCCACCCACCCCGAGCGCGTGGTGGGCATGCACTTCTTCAACCCCGCGCCGCTCATGCGCCTGCTGGAGGTCGTCGCCGGCGAGCAGTCCTCAGAGGATGCCCTCGCGCTTGCGCACGCGACGGGTGAGGCGATGGGCAAGACGGTGATCGTGGCCAAAGACGGCCCGGGATTCATCGTCAACCGCTGCAACCGGCCGTTCGGGTTGGAGGCATTGAGACTGTTGCAGGAGCGGATCGCCGGGATCGAGACGATCGACCGGATCGTGCGTCTCGGCGGGGGCTTTCGCATGGGGCCGTTCGAGCTGATGGACCTCGTGGGTGTCGACACCGGTTTTGAGATCTCCAAGAGCTTCTTCGAGCAGAGCTTCTACGAGCCCCGCTGGCAGCCCTCGCCGATCTCCGCGCGCTACGTCGCCGCCGGGCTGCACGGGCGCAAGACCGGGCGCGGATACTACGACTACTCCGGCGGCGGCGCAAGCTCTCCCCACCGGCCCGAGGACCCCGATCCGCCCAAGCGCGACGCGGACGCGATCGTACAGGGCGATGGCGCGCTGGCACAGGCGCTGCGCGCGATCGCGCCCGGCGGCGGCACCGGACCGGAGATCGCCGTTGACGGCCTCGGCGGCACCGTCGACGGTGAGCCGTTCTACGCGCTCGTGCCCTTGGCGCTCGTCGAGGTCACCGGCGAGGCCGGCGAGCGGGCGTTCGCAGGTCTTGGCCTGCACACCGCGCGCGTGCAGCCCTCGTCCGTCGGCGTGCTGCCTCGGATCGTGTGTCAGGTGATCAACGAGTGCGCGTTCGCGCTTGGTGAAGGCACCGGCTCGGCCGCAGACATCGACGCGGGCATGGTGCTCGGGCTCAGCCACCCGCGCGGCCCGCTCGCGTGGGCCGATCAGCTCGGGCTGGGCACTGTCCTCGACGTACTGGACTCACTCTGGGAGGAGTACCGCGAGGAGCGCTACCGCCCTGCCCCCGCGCTGCGCAGACTGATGAGCGCCGGCAGGATCGGGCGCGCGAGTGGCGCGGGCTTCTTCACATACGAGGACTGACCGCCTCACGTTTCTCGCGGGCGCATCGTTCTATCGACGTGAGCCCCACACTGCCTCCCTTTCAACGCCTGATGGACGCTCACCGCGAGGTTGTCTGGCGTTTTCTCGTCTCCTCGGTGGGTGCTGTGGAGGCTGAGGATTGTTTTCAGGAGACTTTCATCTCGGCGTTGCGGGCCTATCCACGCCTTCGCCCCGACTCGAATCTGAGGGCGTGGATCTTGACGATCGCGCATCGCAAGGCGCTCGACTCCCATCGGGCCAGGGCTCGTAGAGCCGTGCCCGTGGCGGAGCTGGCGACGCTGGATCCCCGCAGCGCTCCGCCAGAGCCCGAACGCGATCAGGCGCTGTGGGAAGCGGTCGCAGATTTGCCGGCGCGGCAGCGCTCAGCGGTGCTGTTGCGCTTCCAGGCGGATCTCGCTCACCGCGAGATAGCCGCGGTGATCGGTTGCAGCGAGCAGGCCGCCCGTCGCTCGCTGCACGAGGGTTTGACCAAGCTCAGAGGGATGGTGGCCTGATGGCGACCTTCGGTTCCGTAGACCAACGCTCAAAGCCAGAAAAGGTGCTCTCCAAATGACTCATATCGAAGAATTGCTCAGAACAGGACCGGCGTCCCCGGACCGTCACGCGCGGCGTGCAGCCGAAGGATTTCTCGTGAGCGCTCGGCAGAAGAGCCTGATCGATGTCCGCTACGCCCAGATCGACTCCCCATTGGGTGATCTGCTGATCGCCGCGACTAACCGCGGCTTGGTGCGTGTGGCCTTCCCGGAGCAGGCCCCTGAGACGGTTCTCGATGAGCTGGCGCGGAGCGTCTCCCCGCGAGTTTTGGCGGCTCCAGCGATCCTGGATCCGGTCCGCCGGCAACTCGACGAATACTTCAGCGGAGCTAGGCGCCACTTCGAGCTCGATCTCGACTGGCGGCTGATCTCTGGATTCGCGCGAGGAGTGCTGAGGGCGACTTCAGCTGTCGCATACGGCGCTATCAGCAGCTATCGGGCGGTGGCGGCTGATGCCGGCAGTCCGCGTGGTTCGCGTGCCGCGGGCAATGCGCTGGGCTCCAACCCGATCCCGATCGTGATCCCCTGCCACCGAGTCCTGCGCAGCGGTGGGCAGCTCGGCGGATACGCGGGCGGCGCCGACCGCAAGCGGTTCCTGCTCGAGCTCGAGGGCTCGCTCTAGTAGTGCTTTGGTAGCTTCAAAGCACTACTAGGAGGCTTCGGCCGCGGCCGCTTCAGCAGCAACAGCGGGCGGAGCCCACTGCGCCTCGGCGAGGTCGCCCTCGGGCATTCCCTCGGGTGTCGGCACCTCGGGTGTGTCGCGCAGATACCACTCGGCGTCGAGCGCCGCCTGACAGCCCGAGGCGGCAGCGGTGATCGCCTGGCGGTAGGTGTGGTCGACGAGATCTCCCGCGGCGAACACACCGGGCCGCCTGGTGCGAGTCGAGCGCCCCTCGACGACCACGTAGCCGTTCTCGTCGACGTCGACCTGGTCGCGCACCAACTCCGACTGGGGCTCGTGGCCGATCGCTATGAAGGCGCCCGATATCTCGAGGTCGCGGTGCTCGCCGTTCTCGGTGTTGAGCAGCACAGCGTGGCCGAGAGCGCCGTTCTCGCCTGCCTGGAAGCTCTCGATCGCATACGGAGTGAGGAATTCGATGTTCGGCTGTGCTCGTGCTCGCTCGAGCATGATCTTCGAAGCACGGAACTCCTCGCGCCGGTGCACGATCGCCACCTTGCTCGCGAACTTCGAGAGGAAGATCGCCTCCTCCATCGCTGAGTCGCCGCCGCCGACGATCACCGTTGGCGCGTCGCGGAAGAAGGCCGCATCGCACGTGGCGCAGTAGCTGACGCCGCGTCCGCTGAGCTCATCCTCGCCGGGAATGCCGAGCTTTTTGTGCTCGGCGCCCATTGCCAGGACGACAGTCCGCGCGTGGTGCTCGACATCTCCCACCCACACCTTGTGGACGCCGCCGAGCTCGTCGGAGAGCTCCACCCGATCGGCTTGGTCGGTGAGCAGCTTGGCGCCGAAGCGCTCGGCTTGATCGCGGAACTTCTGCATCATCTCGGGGCCCATCACGCCCTCTGGGAACCCTGGATAGTTCTCGACATCGGTCGTCTGCTGCAGCAGGCCCCCCCAGGCAAAGCCCTCGATCACCAGCGGCCTCAGATTGGCACGCGCCGTGTACAGCGCGGCCGTGTATCCGGCTGGGCCGCTGCCGACGATGATCACGTTCTCGATGTCTGCCATCTGATCTCCAATTCTCACCGTGTGGTGCACGTCGTCTACCTGGGCGGTACCCATCACCGGAGTTACTTTACTTTGTGAAGTATAGCGCTGTGATCTACGCTCACGTCTGAGCCAGTCGCTCAGACGGCACACTCAGATTGGCACTGGTCTCCCAGCGATTCACGGTGCGCCGCAGCTGGAAGTAGGCGACGGCCCCGGGGAATGTTGGCAGCCAGAAGGAGATGGCGCGGTAGGAGAGCACGGCCAGCACCGCGAGTTCTAGGTTCACGCCGAAGGCGGCGAAGGCGCCGATCATCCCCCCCTCGACGCCACCGAGGCCCCCGGGCAGCGGCAGCAGGTTGCCGACCATGCCGACGAAGTAGGCCATCCAGATGACAGTGAAGGGCGGCGTAGAGCCGAAGGCGTGGAACATCGCCCACAGGACCGAGATATCGAAGCCCCACCAGGCCAGCGCACCCAGCAGGCCGATGTCGCGAGAGCGGATCAGCTCGATCGCCGTACGCACACCGCTGGCTGCCAGCGCTGGCACGGTCGCGGCCCGAGCGAGGACGGCGTGGAACCGTCCCGAGCCCGGCGCCACGCGGGCCAACCGGCGCTCGACATCGCCAGGGAGCAGTGAGAAGGCGCCAGCGATCGCGAACAGCACGAACGCGGCGGCCGCCGGAACGATCGTGATGGCGAATGAGCCGCCACCGGGAAACAGCCCAATACCCAGCCCGAGCCCGTCGATCAGCAGCGAGCCCATGTAGATCACGTACAGCAGCACCATGAAGGCCACCATGCGGCAGGCAACCAGCCGCGGCTCCATGCCGGAGCGGCGCAGAGCCCATGCGGTCAGGGCCACGCCGCCCGCTCCCGCCGCGGCGAACAGGCGAGTGGCCGCCAGCCCGGCCATCGTGATCTCATAGCTCTCGCGCCAGCCGATGCGACTCTGAGGACTCACGAACACCGAACGGAAGAGAACCACGTAGCCACCGAAAGACAGAGTCTCCAGCACAACGCCCATCACGATCCACCAGGTGTCGCCACGCTCGATCCGGTGGACGGTCGCACCAACGCTGGTGAGCTTTGGCAACACGAGATAGAGGAACGCAACGGCCGACAGGATGAAAATCGAAAAGGCGACGACCCGCCTGCGGGTGAGCCGCACACGTGGCATCTCCTCCCGCCCGAGCTCCCCCAGGGCTGTGGTGGCTCCTGGCTCCAAAGCACCGACCGCCTCGAGCGACTCGCCAGCGCTCAGTGGAGCGTCCACGCCGCTGCTCATAGCGACGGGCTTCCCAAGGAGCGCCTCATCGGTGCAGCCGCCACAGGACGCCTCGTCAGCTCTTTTGCGAGTGCGCCCAACCCCCCGTGTTCGATCGACAACCTTGATCCTCCTCCTGCGCATTTCATCGCATCTCGTGAGCCCTTGCCTCCAGCGCCGCCACCGCTCGCCCCGCCCCGATGAACGCTGGAGCGGCGCCCGGCGCCAACCGCCTGACGACGAGCGTCAGCCCCGCCCCCGCCAGCAGGTCCACGACGTAGTGCTCGCCCAGGTAAACAAGCGCAAAGCCCAGAGTCAGGGCATACCCCCAGGCGATCGCGCCAGCCAGCGGCTCTGCTTCGGTGAGCAGCAGCGCGGCCATCACGGATGTTCCAAAGTGCAGCGAGGGCATGGCAGCCAAGGGATTGCCTCCAAGGACACTGTAGAGGGGACCCCAGCCGTCTCCCCAAAACGACTGCCCGTACTCGACCATCATGCGGCGCACGGCGAGCTCCTCGCCGGCCGTCTGCTGATCTGTCAGGGCGGCATACCAGGGCGGGGCGGTCGGCAGGAGCCAGTACACCAGCGCGCCGAGATCGAACACCGCGTAGGTCATCACCGCGGATCGGGGAAAGCGCCGCGGGTGGGCAACCAAGACGTATGCCAGAGCGCCGTGGGGCACCATGAACCACATCCAGTGGGCCCATACCAGGACGCGCTCGAGCGCTCCCCATTCCGGGCCCCGCTCGCCAACTCTGGCGAGCCTCCGCTGCAGACGCACCGTCGGCAGCTCTCCCAGGCCCAGCAGGCGGTCGATCGTGATCGGATACTCGATCCGCACCCGGCTCCCCTGGGCCACCGGGTCGTCGTGTGGGGACTTGTAGGCAGCCACATAGGCCCACATCTGCAGAGCGCAGACTGCCACGTCGCGGCTGCGTGAGCGGCGCACGGCGATTGACAGACCGACCGGGGCCGTGAACGCGATCGCCTGTGTGAGCAGCGGCGGGGCGGCGATCCGCCGCCTCATGAGCGGAGCGAGCACACCGGCTATGACCATCCCCCACGCGGCTGCACGAATGGCTCTCTTTGGCCGCCTCGAGCGGCGGATCGGCTGGCTCATCCAGCGCGTAGCCTAGCGGCGCTCGGCGACTGGGCGGGCGAGCCGCCCGCGGGCGGCCATCGCGACCAGCTCACCGATCACGCGACTGCCGGCATCGGCCTCCGGGTGCCACTGCACGCCCAGCACAAAGCTCGCGTTGCTCAGCTCGATCGCCTCGATCAGACCGTCGATCGCGCAGATGCCGCTGACCGTCAGAGAATCGCCGAGTAGATCCACGCCCTGATGATGATGGGACTTGGTGAGGTGGTGGGACTCACCGGCGGCTCGTGCTGCCAGTGTTCCCGGGCCGAGATCGACGTAGTGATCGGCGCCGTCGAACGAGCCGAGGACACGACGATGCTCGAGGTGGCCGTGGCTCTCGGGCAGATGCTGGTGCAGCGTGCCGCCGAGTGCCACGTTGATCAGCTGCATCCCGCGGCAGATCCCGAGCACCGGCAGATCGCGCGCGATCGCTCCCCGCACCACAGCGATCTCGAAAGCGTCGCGCTCCGGCACGAGGCCGACGGTCTCGGCGTGAGCCGACTGGCCGTACGCGCTGGGATCGATGTCCGCGCCGCCCGCGAGCATCAACCCATCGATCAGATCCAGGGCCTCGCTCGGATCCTTCGTCAGAGCCGGATCCGGCGCCAGCATCAGCGCCAGGCCGCCGGCTTCTTGGACGGCGTCGACATAGTTGCGTGGCAGCAGCATCGCCTGCTGATCCCACACGCTCCAGCTGGCCCGCTCAGAGGCGGTGCAGATGCCGATCACGGGCCTCGCCATCTCTACACCATAGGATCCATCCAACATCAGCGCGTCCCGCAGACCCCCAGCCGGCCGAGGAGATCGATGAGCGAGCAGTACCCAGAGCTCGAGAGCGTCAATCTGCTCCTCGAGGACGGTGCGGCCACCGTCGAGCTGAACCGGCCGCAGGCGCTGAACGCCTGGAACACACAACTGGGACTCGACCTGCTCGCCGCGTTGACGCTCCTCGCCGCGGACGAGCAGGTGCGCGCGATCGTGATCCGGGGTGCCGGGCGCGCCTTCTCATCCGGAGCGGACCTGAAGGATCTGAGTGGCGGTGAGACCACAGCCGACGGGCGCCCGGATGTCTACAAGACGCTCACCGAGCGCTACCACCCGATCATGACGACGATCCGCGAGGCGGGAAAGCCCGTGATCGCGAGCGTCAACGGCGCGGCGGTCGGCATCGGCTGCTCGCTCGCGCTGTGCTGCGATCTGATCCTGGCGGCGGAGTCCGCATACTTCCTGCTCGCCTTCGTGAACATCGGCCTGGTGCCCGACGGCGGCTCGTCGCTGTTCGTACCCAGCCGCGTCGGCATGGCTCGCGCCAGCGAGATGGCGATGCTCGGCGAGCGCATCGGCGCACAGCAGGCGCAGCAGTGGGGGTTGATCAACCGCGTGATCGCCGACGAGCAGCTGCGCGAGGAGACCGACGCGCTGGCGTCGCGTCTGGCAAAGGGGCCCACTCGCTCATACGCCGGGAGCAAGCGCCAGCTCAACAACTGGCTGTATCCGCGGATGGCCGAGCAGCTCGAGCTGGAGGCTCAGATCCAGCGTGAGATGGCCTCTAGCGACGACTTCCTCGAGGGCGCGATGGCGTTCCTGGAGAAGCGCCCGGCACGCTTCAACGGGCGCTAGCGAAGCTCGTTGCAGAAATCATGAAGCGCTTTCCGTCCACGCGTGAATAGAATCCCGCCGGCCTTGGGCAATTCCGATTCATCGCAGACCGCTCACGCGGTCGCCTCGCGCCGCCAGCGGCACCCTGCTCGCCGCCTGCTCGGCGTGCTGTCGCTCGCGCTGCTCGGGCTGCTCGTGCTGGCGCCGGGGGCTTTCGCGTTTTTCACGCCCGAGTCCGGCGGCTCCCCCAACGCCGACTCGATCGACAGTCTCTACAAGGTCACGCTCTACATCGCCCTGGTGATCTTCGTCCTGGTCGAGGGCGCTCTCGGGTATGCGCTGTGGAGGTTCCGGGCACGCAAGGGCGCCGTGGCGGCGCAGATCCACGGCAACACACGCCTGGAGATCGGCTGGACCGTGGGCGCCGCCGTGATCCTGATCGCGCTCGCAATCTTCACCTTCACAAAGCTCTCCTCGATCCAGGACCCGCCCAACTCCGGCCCGGGCGGCGCGCAGCTGGCTGCTGACAGCGGCACGCTGTATGCCAGCGCCGACGAGAAGCTGCCCCCGAACGGCAAATCCCTGAAAATCGAGGTGATCGGCAAACAGTTCATCTGGCAGTACGTCTACCCCGGGGCGAACAACCCGGACGGCCTCGGCGCTCCCTACTCCTACGAGGAGATGGTCGTCCCCACCGAAACGACGGTCAACCTCGACATCGTCTCCGAGGACGTGGTGCACTCGTGGTGGGTGCCTGCGCTCGGCGGCAAGGCGATGGCGGTTCCCGGGTATCACAACTACACCTGGTTCAAGATCTCAAAGCCGGGCGTCTATCGCGGTCAGTGCGCCGCCCTCTGCGGACGCGGTCACGCGCGCATGATCGCGACCGTCAAGGCCGTCCCACCGGCTCAGTTCGAAGAATGGCTCTCCTACCAGAAGAAGCTGATCGCTGAAGCCAACGCGGACGCCAAGATCGCGCGGGCGAAACTCAATTCCCAGACCGGCGCAGGCCAGGTCGAGAACCCCTAGGACATCGAGGAAACCAGCGCAAAATGGCCACCTACGTCGCCCCTGTCCCACAGATTGTCGCCCATCGCGCCGAGCGCGAAGCAAGCGGCTGGACGAGCTGGATAACCACAACCGATCACAAGCGGATCGGGATCATGTACATGGTCACGACGTTCGTGTTCTTCATCCTCGGCGGCACCGAGGCGCTGATGATCCGCCTGCAGCTGGGCGCACCGGACAACACCCTCGTCTCGCCGCAGACCTACAACCAGCTGTTCACGATGCACGGAACGACAATGGTGTTCCTGTTCGTCGTGCCGATGATGGCGGGACTCGCGAACTACTTCGTGCCGCTGATGATCGGCGCCCGCGACATGGCCTATCCGCGCCTGAACGCGCTGTCCTACTGGCTGCTGTTGGCCGGCGGCATCGTCTTCTACGTCTCGATCTTCTGGAACCCGCCGGAAGCGGGCTGGACGAGCTACGTGCCGCTGTCGAACCAGATCTTCTCCCCGGGCGGCGGCCAGGACGCCTGGATCTTCCTGGTCCACCTGACCGGTCTGTCATCGATCCTGGGCGCGATCAACTTCTACGCGACGATCGCCAACATGCGCGCGCCGGGTATGAGCTGGGGCCGTCTGCCGCTGTTCATCTGGGCGATCCTGACCTACTCGATCCTGATCATCTTCGCGATGCCGGTGATCGCGGGAGCCGTCACGATGCTGCTCACCGACCGGCACTTCGGCACCCACTTCTTTGATCCCGGAACCGGCGGCTCGGCGCTGCTCTGGCAGCACCTGTTCTGGTTCTTCGGGCACCCCGAGGTCTACATCATGGTGCTGCCCGGCTTCGGCGTCGTCTCAGAGATCCTGCCGGTGTTCGCGCGCAAGCCGATTTTCGGCTACAAGGCGATCGCCGCCTCGACAGTCGCGATCGCCTTCCTCGGGTTCCTCACCTGGGCGCACCACATGTTCACGACACCGATCCCCGAGGTGATCCTGGTCTTCGTGATGCTGAGCTCGTTCCTGATCGCCGTGCCGACGGGCGTGAAGATCTTCAACTGGATCGCGACGCTGTGGCGCGGAACGATCGAATTCAAGACGCCGCTGCTGTTCTGCGCAGGGTTCATGTCGCTGTTCATCATCGGCGGCATCTCCGGGGTGTTCCTGGCGGTCTTCCCCGTCGACTGGCAGCTCAACGAAACCTACTTCGTCGTCGCGCACATCCACTTCGTGCTGATGGGCGGCGCGGTGTTCACGATCTTCGCCGCGATCTACTATTGGTTCCCGAAGATCACGGGCCGGATGCTGAGCGAGAGCATCGGCAAGCTCTCCTTCTGGTTGATGTTCTGGGGCTTTCTCGGCACATTCCTGATCCAGCACGTGATCGGCCTCGACGGTATGCCCCGAAGGGTGTACGAGTACGCCGATGTCGGCCATCTCGCGCTCTACAACCTGATCTCGACGATCGGGTCGTTCGTGCTCGCGTCCGGTGTCGGAGTCACCGTGTTCAACGTCTGGCGCAGCCTGAAAGTCGGTGCGATCGCCGGGCCCGACCCGTGGAAGGCGAACACCCTGGAGTGGTTCACCAGCTCACCACCGCCGGTCAACAACTTCGACTCGATCCCACGTGTGCGCTCGGTGGAACCGATGAAGGACATTCGCCGCGAGGTCGAGCGGCGCTCCACCGGCGCCCAGGCTTCAGGTGACGCCACGGTTCCCGCCGGGGTCACTCAAGTCGGGGTCTAGATGGTACTGGCGGCGCTGCAGAGCGCACCGATTACCATCTGCGGGCGATGAGTCCACGTCCCACAGATGCCGCTCCCGCCCTAGCGGCGCCCCGTCTCGGGCTGGCGCCACGCACACGCCAGTTGCTGGGCGACTACGCCGAGCTGACCAAGCCGAAGGTCCAGTCGCTGCTGCTGCTGACGACGATCACGACGATGTTGGTCGCCGGAGAGCCCTCGGCGCTGCTGATCGCCGCGACCTGCCTCGGCGGCTATCTCTCGGCCGGCGGCGCCGGCGCCGTCAACCACTGGTTCGACCGCGACATCGACGCGCGCATGGCCCGCACCGCAAGCAGGCCGATTCCCGCGGGGCGCATCGCTCCCACCGCCGCCCTCGCATTCGGCTGTACGCTCGCCGGGCTCTCGTTTCTGGAGCTCTCGCTGGCGGTCAACGTGCTCGCCGCGAGCCTGTCCTTCGCGGGTTTTCTCGGCTACGTGTTTCTCTATACGGTCTGGCTCAAGCGCCGCACCCCGCAGAACATCGTGATCGGCGGTGCCGCCGGGGCGATCCCGCCGCTCGTCGGCTGGGCCGCCGTCACCGGATCGCTGAGCGGCACGGCGGTGCTCCTGTTCTTCATCGTCTTCTTCTGGACGCCACCGCATTTCTGGGCGCTTTCGCTGCTGATGAAGGACGAGTACGCCAAGGTCGGCGTGCCAATGCTTCCGGTGGTGCGCGGCGAGGCCGAGACGCGGCGGCAGATCCTCCTCTACACGGTGCTGCTCTACGCCGTGACCCAGCTCCCATTCTGCGCCGGCGGCTTCGGCTACATCTACCTCGCGGCTTCGATGACGCTGGGCCTCGGCTTCGTCGCCGGAGCGGTGCGGCTGTACCGGCGCGCCGATCGTCGCAGCGCCCTGCAGCTCTACCTGTTCTCCCTCGCCTACCTCGCGTTGCTGTTCTGCGCGATGGTCGCCGACGTAAAGTTGTAGCCTTCACCGACCATGATGACCCGTCGCCTAGCGCGCAAGAACATCCGCACCGGTCTGATCGTCGGCGCGATCTGCATGTTCATGTTCGGCATCACCTTCGTGGTGGCCGCGATCTACATCTCGTCATGAGCCCGGTCGATCCGCAGATACCGCCCACGGGCGAAGAGATCCATCTGCCCGGCCCGAGCCTGCTGCCGATGCTCACGGCGGTGGGCATCACGCTCGCGCTCGTCGGCGTGACGACCTTCATCGAGTTCACGGTCGCCGGCGTCATTCTCACGGTCGTCTGTGTGGTCCGCTGGATCAAAGACACGCGCCACGACATCGATGAGCTGCCGCTCGACTCATCCTCGCACGGCTGAGAGCTGGCTTCGAGTTTCTGGTCCACGTCGCATGCGACGTGGACGGCAGGGCCGCATGCGGCCCTGCCTCGGGGGCGCGCATGCGCGCCCCCGCTGACCGGCGCATGCGCCGGTCAGAATAGCTCGACATCGAAGTCGCACGCGCCGGTCGGAACCGCCTCTCGCGCCACCGCGGCGCTCACCCGGCGACGCCGACGGGCCGCATTGCGATTGGCGCCGCCGATTAGCGCTGGGCGCGCCGCCTCATCGACCTGTACCGAAGTTCGGCCAGCGCCTGTCGCTGGCGCTTGTCATGACGGACGAGCATCTCGAGGAACCGATCCAAGCCCTCGGCTTCGACGAAGCACTTCGGGTGTGCCATCGGCACCAGACCACAGCGCTCGTCTTCAGGAAACGGCACGTAGCTTGGTTTCTCGTCCATCGTCACGGCATGGCACGAAAAATCGATTGGGCCCATGCAGTGCACACATGACTGGATGTAGGTCCGGGCTGGGACGATATCGCTCATCGGCAACGAAACCCGGCTGGTCGCAGTGTCGTCGCGCGAGTCATGCGCCTGGAATCGACATCGGAGCGGCGCGGCTTGAGCGTGCGGCGCGAGCTACGCGCGCGCGAAGCGCCCGGCATCCCGCTGGTCGGGCACGGCGCAGATCGCCCCGTCGTCGGTCCAGCAGCGCACCGGGTCCCCTACGTGACCGCCCGCCCGCCCGCGCGGGCGGGCGGTCGGTCGACGAGCTCAGCTAGCCTCGGATCTCTTTGCCTTTCGGCGGCAGTTCTTCAGGGCGTGGCTTCGGGGGTGCTTCGCTTCTCAGGACCATAGACATCATCGTACTCCTACCGCCACCAACCACAAGAGGATGTCGCAGGCGAGCGCGCCGCAGGCGAACCTGAACAGCTTGAAGCGATCCCGCAGTTTTTCGTTGTTGACGGTGCGACTCTTGGCGTTGCTGAGCAGCATCTCCCGAAGCATCTCCGTCGGATCCGCCTGCTTCGCGTAGTAGCGGTCATCGAGATCGCCCGCATCAAACGAGAACTCCCACTCTTCAGACGGCCAGAGCACGCCGAGGCAAAGAAGTGTCGTCGCGGCGAACACGAGTAGCCCGAGCACGTTGAGCCAGTATCCGGGCACATGCCTTTGCAGCGCAGCAGCACCCAAGAATGCCGAAGCCACAGTCGCCGCAGCGATTACGATGCCAGTTCGGCTGTGCAGCTCGTTGAGTGTTTCGTTCTGCATGTCGAGTCCGCGTACGGACTCTTCGTAAGCGAGTTTGACGCGCGAATCGATATCCCCCATAGGGAAGCGATGCCTATGACCAGGATCGGTCGACAGCCTGGTTAGGCTAGACACGCTTGCCGCGAGCGCCTCCGGCCCGGTCGTCCCGCCGCCATTTCGGCAGCCGGCTGCGAAGCCCGGAGCGTCCAGCGCAACCGCTGACGCCTGCTCACCTCCTCAGATATGTGCCGGCATCCGCAGCGCGCTCGGCACGTCGGCTGAGTTTGCTTCCAAACAGCACCTGACGATGTCGCGCACGGACAGAATGCCGATGGTCTCTCCGCCCTCGACGACGATCAGGTGACGGAAGCGACCGCGCATCATCGCGACCGCCGCCTCCTCCAGCGACCAGTCTGGTGCCGCGAACACCACGTCGCTCGTCAGGTGATCGGCGACCTGCTCTGAGTCTGGGTCCTCACCGGCCGCGACCGAATGAAGGATGTCGCGCTCGGTGATGATCCCCGGACCGGGCCCGTCGGGATCGATCACCACAGCCGCGCCGACGTGACGAGCGGACATCAGCCGCGCGGCCTCGCGCAGAGTGTGTCCGGGGCCGGCGGTGAGAATCGTCTGGTTCATACCTTCTCGAACCTGCACGCGCGTCTCCTTTCCGGGCTGTTCCTGTGGACAACCGAGCCCACAACAGTTTGCAACTATTGCCTCAATCTAGTGCTCGGATGCTCGCCCGTCAAGGGCAATCGCAAAAACTTCCGCGCCCCGGTCGAGCGGCTTGCGGCTCGTCAAACTTCGTTCATCGGGCGAAGGCAATAGGATCACGTTCGGGGATGGAGACAGTTGCTACAGGTCACTCGCACACGGCCGTCGCGGCGAGGCGCAGCGATGCCTAAACGCCCGCTGCTGTTCACGATCATCGGCGCCCTCATCGCCACCGCGATCGGGATCTTCCTCAGCTACAAGATCCACTGGTTCCCGGTCCAGGCCTCGACCCAGGCGAAGAACACCGACCGCCTCTACCACGTGCTCGTGATCGCCTCGATCCCGATCTTTGTGCTCGTCATCTCGGTGATCCTCTACTGCGTGTGGCAGTTCCGCATGAAGCCGGGCGAGGAGCTCGAGGACGGCCCGCCGATCCACGGCAACACCCGCCTGGAGGTGATCTGGACGACGATCCCCGCGCTGATTCTGCTCGGGCTCGTGTCCTACTCGTTCGTCGTGCTGCACGACAACGAAAAGAAGCCGGCTCGTGAGATCCAGATCGACGTCACCGGCCAGCAGTTCTTCTGGACTTTCAGGTATCCCTCCTCGGTCACCGGCGGCAAGCCCATCGACAGCTACCAGCTGTATCTGCCCGACAACGAGTCGGTCGACTTTCAGTTGCGCTCCAAGGACGTGATCCACGCCTTTTGGATTCCCGCCTTCCGCATCCAGGAGGACGTCGTGCCGGGAATCACCACGAGCTGGCGGGCGACACCCGACCGGATCGGCTCATACGCGGTCGTCTGCAACCTGCTGTGCGGCGTCGGGCACTCCACGATGCGCACCACCGCCCACGTGGTGCCCGAAGCGCAGTTCCACGCCTGGCTGCGGAGCCAGCGGTCCAGCCCGCCAATCCCTAGCAGCGCATTCTCGTGATCTGCCACCGATCGATGCAACCGAGTGACGCGCACGGCGCACAACCCTGGTATCACCCTGTTCTCGCATCGGGTCAAGCCACATCGTGGTCGAGCATTGAGTTCATCAGAGGCAAGGGAGGAAATTGATGCTCGCCAGGTTCAAAGCCCCAGGCTTCTACCGGGCCTTTCTGGGCGTTGTCCTGGGTGCGTGCTTCGCGACCGCGCTGACGTGGGTGATTCGCATGTCGACCGGTCACGCTACGTTCCATCACTTCCTCGAGTTCGAAGCGATCCTGACGGTCTCGCTGATCGCCTGCCCGCTGTTCTTCATCGTCGGCCTCGGCGTCTTCGACTACTGGTTCTACTGGATCTCCGGCCGCCCGACCCGCGCCGAGAGTCACGCAAGCCACGGCGCCCACAGCTGGCGGGACTACTTCAAGGTCAACACCGACCACAAGGTGATCGGCGTCCAGTACGTCGTGACCTCGTTCTTCTTCCTGCTCGTCGGCGGGATGATCGCAATGCTGATGCGCGCCGAGCTCGCGCAACCGGGCGCTCAGTTCGTGGACGCGAACACCTACAACGGGCTGTTCTCCGTCCACGCCTCGATCCTGATCTTCTTCTTCATCATCCCGGTCTTCGCGGGCCTCGCGAACTTCGTGCTGCCGCTGATGATCGGCGCGCCCGACATGGCGTTCCCGCGCCTGAACGCGCTGTCCTACTGGCTTTTGCCGCTCGGCGGGATCATCATGCTGTCGAGCTTCCTCGCGCCCGGCGGCGCGTTCGCCGACGGCTGGACCGCCTATGCGCCGCTGTCAACCGCCGCACCCGTCGGGCAGAACTTCTTCTCGATCGGCGTGCAGCTGGCCGGCGCCTCCTCGATCGCCACCGCGCTGAATTTCCTCGTCACGATCATCACGATGCGCGCTCCCGGCATGAGCTTCTTCCGCATGCCACTGCTCGTGTGGGCGAACTTCTCGACCTCGCTGCTGGTCGTGATCGCGACTCCCTTCGTCGCCGCCTCACAGTTCTTCAACCTGCTCGACCGAGCGCTCGGCTTCAACTTCTTCAATGCGGCCAAGGGCGGCAACGTGCTGATGTACCAGCACGTCTTCTGGTTCTACTCCCATCCCGCGGTCTACATCATGATGTTGCCGGGCTTCGGGATCATCTCGGAGATCATCGCCGTCAAGAGCCGCAAGCCGATCTTCGGCTACCGCATGATGGCCTTCTCGCTGCTGGCGATCGTGGTGCTCGGCTTCACGGTCTGGGCGCACCACATGTTCACCTCCGGGATGCCCGCCTGGATCCGCATTCCGATGGCGATAACGACCGTGATCATCGCCGTTCCGACCGGCATCAAGATCTTCTCCTGGCTGGCGACGCTGTGGCGCGGGGTGCTGCATCTCGACACCCCGATGCTGTTCGCGCTCGGCTTTCTGACGACCTTCTCGCTCGGCGGGATCAGCGGCATCATGCTCGCGATGATCCCGTTTGACATTCACGTGACCGCCTCCTACTTCGTAGTCGCGCACATCCACTACGTGCTGTTCGGCGGATCGCTGATGACGATCTTCGCCGGCGTCTACTACTGGTTCCCGAAGATGACCGGGCGCATGTTCGACGAGCGCCTCGGCAAATGGCACTTCTGGACCACGTTCGTGTTCTTCAACCTGACGTTCGGCCCGATGCACATCCTCGGTCTGGAGGGCATGCCGCGCCGCGTCGCGACCTACGCGGACAAGTTCGCGAACCTCAACCTGTTCATCTCGATCATGAGCTGGATGCTCGGTCTGAGCACACTGATCTTCATCTACAACATCGTCACCAGCTGGCGCGGCGGCACGCGCGCGGTCGGCAATCCATGGCGCGCGCTGACGCTCGAGTGGCAGGTCTCCTCACCACCTCCGATCTTCAACTTCGACGAGGTTCCGACGGTCGTCGGCGGCCCGTATGAGTACGGTGTTCCGGGAGCGGTGCACGGGATCTTCGGGCCCGCCCACGTAGCCACAGACGCCAGACAGCCCGCCACGTCCGCGAGTGTCACTCAGATGAGCAGCGAGTGAGGAGAGAGAACGGCCGATGAGAGAAATCCTGGTGATCGCCAACCGTACGCTTGGCGGCAAAAAGCTATTTGACGAGGTCCGTTCCAGAGCCGCATCAGGCGATGTGCGCTTCCGCCTCGTGGTCCCCCAGAGCAAGCCTTCGGCCGGACTGGTCATCTACACCGAGGCGGTGCGCGAATCGGCGCAGGTGCGCGTCGACCTTGCGCTCTCGTTCGTGACGGGCGAAGGGATCGAGGCCACCGGAGAAGTCGGCGATCCGGATCCGTTCTCGGCCACGATGGACGCGATCGCAGACCGCCGTCCCGATGAGATCATCCTCTCCACCCACCCCGCCACCCAGTCCGGCTGGCTGCGCCGCGATCTGATCGAGCGCATCGAAAACGCCTCGGGGCTGCCGGTCGAGCACATCGTGTCCGATCTCGTGCAGGAGGGTCTCCCCTTCCACGTCACACTCGTCGTCGCCAACAAGACCTCCCGCGGCGATGAGCTCGTCTCGCACCTCAAGCAGAAGGCGACCGTGAGCGACCGCCCGCAGCTGTTCATCGCCGTGGTCCCACAGGTGGACGGCGGAGGCCTCGCGCCTCGCGAGGCACGCAGTCGCCTGGCTGCGATGCTCGATCGGCTGCAGTCAGAAGATCTCCTCAGCTCGGGCATGATCGGCGATCCCGACCCCTACACCGCGGTCATCAACGCACTCGAGCTGTTCACGGTCGATGACGTCGTCATCTCGACGCTGCCGGGGGAGCGCTCCGGCTGGATGCGAGGCGATTTGATCCAGCGGGTCAGGCACGCTACGCCGATACCGGTCGAGCACGTTGTCGTCGATCTGGCCGCGGCTGAGGCAGCCGCCCGCTAAAGGGAGCGATCGATGGAGGCAGCCAGCATCCCCCACGCGGCCGTGCACGACGAGCACCATCACGGTCCACCGCCAGCCAATCGCAGCTCCCGTGTCGATCCGCAGCTGCTCGGCATGCTGCTTTTCATCATCTCCGAGGTGATGGTCTTCGGTGCGTTCTTCACCGCCTACTTCTTCATCCGCGCCGTCAACGGCGATCCGTGGCCCGCGCCGGGAACCCACCTACCGGTGATCCCGACGCTGTTCAACACGCTGATCCTCGTGTCCTCGTCCTTCACGATGCACTGGGCGCAAACGGGAATCAAAAACAACAACCGCTTCGCGCTGAAGGCCGGGATGCTGACGACCTTCCTGCTCGGTTGCACCTTCCTGTTCCTGCAGATCAACGAGTACGCGAACATCGGCTTCGCCCCCCAGGATCACGCCCAGCAGACGATCTTCTACGCACTCACTGGCCTGCACGGCGCGCACGTGTTCATCGGCCTGACGCTGCTGCTGTCCGCAACCATCCGCTCGTTCCGCGGCCATTTCAGCCCGGAGCAACACCACGGCATCGAGATACCCGGCATCTACTGGCACTTCGTCGACATCATGTGGATCATCGTCTACCTGACCGTCTACATCCTCTAGGCGCAGCGTTTGCTGAACCCCCTGCGCTCGGAGGACGAGGCGTTTCGCTTCCTGCTGTATGCGATCGCTGTGATCGTCGTGATCGTCGGCCTCGTTCTGCTCGCCCGTGCGGTGCTCTAAAGCAGCGGGGCTCTCTCTCCTGGCGCAGCCGCGCAGGATCGTGCCAGCCCCAACCAGATAGCCCGCCTGCAAGAGGTCGCCGGCGGCCTGGGTAGGCTCGCGGATAGAGCTCGAGGAGAGCTCTACGGGGAGCCGGCCCGCAACCTGCGCCACTGGCACAGCGAGGTACTCGCCGCCGCCGCCGGGCTCCTCGCCGCCTGACCCACGGCGGCAGACCGGACCGCAGAACGCCCGCCTATTTGACGGTCAGTGTGCCGTACATGCCGGCCGCACGGTGGCCGGGGGCCTGGCAGAAGTACGTGTAGGTGCCCGGTTTGAGCTTGACCGTGATCGACACGGTGCCCTTGCTGGTGAACTGGCTGGCGCCGAGCACGGGGCCAGCGCCGCTGGCGCCGCCCGAGCCGGCTTCGATCGCGATGTTGTGCATCACGCCGGACATGTTGCTCATCGTGACCGCGACGGCGCCGGGGGTGGCGGTGGCGGTTTTCGTGACGTAGGAGAGTTGTCCCGTCGGGTCCGCGTCGATTTCGAGCTTGCCGGCCTTCTCGACCGCCGCCTTACCGGAGCCGGGAGCCTTCACGGCGCTGGCCAGCAGACCAGTGTCGCTGCCGGGCCTCGCGGCCGACTGAGCGACGTAGGCGGCGATGTCCCGCAGCACGGCGCCACTCGCGAGGCCTTTGGGCATCACTCCCTGTGAGTTTGGATATGCCACCTGTCCTTCGACGACGCCGCGGATCGTGCTCCGCCCGCCGCCGTCTTCCACGTCCGCGCGAAACGCTTCGTCGAGGTCGGGCCCGACGATTCCCTTCGTGCCGGCCCGTGCGAGCGTGTGGCAGGAGCCGCATTTCTGAACGAACTGCTGCTTGCCGAGGATCACGTCGGGGTTATCGGTCTGCTTGGCCGCGCAGCCCGAGCAGAGCAGCACCAGCGCGCTTGCCGCCGCGAGCAGCCCAAGCAGTCTCCGCCCTCTGTGAAGTGATGCAAACATCCCCGCCGCAACTCTATCCGACCGTGCGGTCCTCAGCACAGCGACTGTGACCGAGCAGATGAAGCGATCGCGGTGTCCCCCGTGAGGGACAACGGGCGGCGCGCCGCCACGGCTCCTGGGGCCCTGTGAGGGTGGAGGATCTCCCCTTGCGCGCCGCGACATGCGGGGGCTCCTGTAAAGTGCCGGGCGTGAGCGTCAAACAGCGATACCGGCTGCGCAATCCCGCCAGCGGCCGCGAGGTCATCCTCGAGGCAGAGCACGCGGAGATCTACATCGATCGTCATTCCAGCGAGTCGCTGGAAGTCGTGGGCAAGCTGCTGCCGTTGGCGCCCTCGCAATCGAAATTGCCGTGGGCTGTCGAGAATCTCAGGTTCTGCCCGTGGTGTGACCAACTGGCCCAGAAGGATCTCAACGACTGTCCCACTTGCGCCCGGCGCATGGGACCGCTCGGCCCGTGAGCGAGGTCTCGCGCCGGCTGCTTCGTGTGAGCGGCACGGTCGCGGTCGCCGCGCTGCTCGCGCTGTCGCTGAGCGCCTGTGGGAGCTCCAGCAACGTCTCCGACGTGATTCCCAACACGACCCCGGAAGTCACGCCCCCGAGCAGCGGCGAACTCGCCAAGAGCACAGGGAACACCAGCACCTCGAAGACCACGACCTCGACGACTGCCTCGAGCTCGAGCGAAACCCCCGCTGAAGCGCCGAGCGGCGAATCAACCGCTGGCGGCGAAAGCCCTGCCGCCAGTGGGTCCTCCGGCGGCACCGGCGCCAGCGAAGCAGCCAAAGAAACCAAGCCGAGTGAAGGCACCGGCGCGTCTGAAGTTCCCAGCTCTCCGACGGGCGGGGCCAGCGCGCCGGAAAAATAGCTCGCCGCTGGCCGCCCGCTTTCTCAGGGTGTGGAGATCAGCGTCGCTGAGTAGGTCAGGCGTGCGGTGCTGTAGAGGCAGAAGTACTGGACGGGTGAGCCGATCAGGGTCTGGGTCGTCTGTGCGCTGGTGGTCGAGCACTGTGTCTTTGGTCTGCTCGCGCGCCAGGATGTCGCGTTTGAGAAGCCGAGCGCCAGCGCGGGCGCCCAGGAGGGCACCGTCAGAGCGATGATGTCGCCCTTCTTGACCTGAATCGTTTTTTCCAGTGGGAACTGTGCGGTCATCCCGAAATATGGTTCGAGCTTGACGACCGGGCTCTGGGCGATCAGCTGGTAGGTGAGGTTCGGCTTCTTCTGCTTGCGCAGGATCGCGATTCCGGCCGAGGAGGCGCCGCCCTCGTTGGTGTTGAAGAACTTGATTTGCGCTTCGGTCGGCTTGCCGAGTTTGATCGTCCATGCCACGACCGTGCCTTCGCGCGGCACGGTGACCAGGCTGCGCGTCGTTCCGACCTTGACCTGAAAGCCGGTTGTGCGGCTCACCGCAAGGCACGGACTCGTGGGGCAGCTCGGGACGCTCGGCGGTGTCGTTTCGGGGATTTCCCCGACTTCGGTGAGCTTTGCCAGCGCGCCTACGGGCAGCGCCAGCAGAATGGTCGCACTCAGCAGGATCAGGATCGATGCACGTTTCATGTTGCCTTTGAACACCAGCCGTTTGTGGATGTAGCGGTCTGACGATTCTCCACCGTTGCACTAGTTCTCCCCAGGGCCCGCTCCTCCTGCTTTCTCTGGGTTGGTGGGATCATGCTTCCAGTGCCGCGGCAGCGGCGGATATCTCCTGCGGATCACCTGGTGCGGGTGCCCACGGCAACTTCAGCGGATCATCCTCGTAGCGCGGGATCACGTGCACGTGGAAGTGAAAGACCGTCTGCCACGCTCGCGCGCCGCAGGAGTTGATCAGGTTGACGCCGTCGGCGCCGAGATTGCGCTTGGCCGAGAGCGCGAGTCTCTGCGCAGCGAGGATCACGGCCTGGAGGTCATCGGCGTCGATGCTGAGCAGGTCATCGGCGTGTGTACGGGGGATCACCAGGGCGTGTCCAGCGGTGGCCGGGTTGATGTCCATGAAGGAGATCGTGCGCTCGTCTTCGGCGACGATCCTCGCTGGCAGCGCTCCGGCGATGATCTGGCAGAAGATGCAGTTGGGGTCGGCCACTGTCTGAAAGCTTATTGGGATCCGCGGGGACGCCCACGCACGTATGCGAGCGCCTGCTCGCGTGTGGTGATGTCCCCCGCGTACTGCGCGGCCGCGAGCTCGCCGAGCAACTCGCCGAGCCTCGGCCCGGAGGCGATGTTCAGATCCGCCGAGAGCTCATCGCCCCGCAGCAGCGGCTGGCTTGGGCCCTCGGCACGCCAGCGCAGCGCGTCGGTGAGCATCGATCGCGCGAGACGCAGGTGCGATTCGATCGCCTGCTCGGCGCCCTCTCCGCGCGTCGCGAGGCGATCGGCCACCGACAGTAGCGTGACATCGACCTCCACCGGCTCGCATGCCCTCAGGTAGGAGTACACGGTGCGCCGAGCCAGCGGCTGGGGATCGTGCACCAGGAAGCCGAGGCGCAGGTGGTAGCGCGTGAGGGCGGCGACGTGTGCGCGCAACTTCGTGCTGGCTCGCAGCCTGGCGAGCACTTCCTGTGCCAGCTGCGCTCCGCGAGTGTCGTGGCCGATGAACGTGACGCGCCCGTCTGGCGAGAGCCCGCGTGTCAGCGGCTTGGCGGCGTCGTGCAGCAATGCTCCCCAGCGCAGCGCCTGTCCACGTGTCAGTCCGTCGGCGAGGCTCTCCGCCATCAGCTGGCTGAGCTCCTCGCCGTGTTCGGGGCCGAGTACGGAGGCTGGATCGGTCTGCAGGGCGATTGCCTGGCCGAGCACCTCGAGTGTGTGCTCATACACGTCGAGATGATGGAAGCGGTTCTGCTGCACGCCGCGCAGCGCATCGAGCTCGGGCAGCACGACCGCGGTGGCGCCGAGCTCGCCCATCAGTTCCAGTCCGGCGCGTGCTTCCCCGGCGGCGAGGATTCTCCGCAGCTCGATGAACACACGCTCGGCGGAGACTCCGCTCAGTCGCCCTGCGCAGGCGCGTGCCGCACAGACCGTCTGTGGATCTGGCTTCAGCTGCAGCTCGACGACCATTCGCACGAGGCGCAGCACACGCAGAGGATCGGCATCGAACGCGGCGGGGCCCGCCATGCGCAGACGGCGCGCCTTCAAATCGTCGATCCCGCCAAGCGGGTCGATTGGCTCTCCCCCGGCGATTGGCTCGGCGATCGCGTTCACGGTGAAGTCACGCAGCTCCAGGTCCGCTCGCAGGGAGCCTCCACGCAACGGCTCGAGGTCCGCCTGCCACGCTCCGCCTCGCGCGACCACACGCCACGCGCCGAAGTCCTCGGAGAGCGCGAAGCAGGCGGCGCGCCCCGCGGCCTGGGCGAGCGTCCGTGCCGCCTGCTCTGGATCGCCATCGATCACGACGTCGAGATCGGCGAGCTCCCGGCCCAGCAGACGATCGCGGACCGCTCCGCCCACGAGCCATGCCGGCCTCTCGGCAAGTGCCGCGCGGGCGATCTCGAGCGCGTCGCTCATGCCGTCTCACCGTCGCGGTGGTAGAGCCGCGGCACGCGTGGGGTGAGCGCGCAGGTCACCTCGTAGTTGATCGTGCGCAGGCGTGTGGCGAGCTCCTCGGCGGTGATTCGCTGCTCACCCTGGGTGCCGATCAGGATCGCCTCGTGGCCGATGGACTCGCCGGCGTGGCCCGGGCCGAGGTCGACGGTGAGGTTGTCCATGCTGACGGTGCCGACCAGTGGCCAGCGCTGTCCGTCGATCAGCACATCGGCGTTGTTTGAGAGCTCGCGCCTGAAGCCATCGCCATAGCCGATCGGCAGCACCGCCAGATGCGTGTCGCGCTCAGCGACGA
Source organism: uncultured Solirubrobacterales bacterium (assembly GCA_963776185.1). Lineage (GTDB taxonomy): Bacteria > Actinomycetota > Thermoleophilia > Solirubrobacterales > Solirubrobacteraceae > Palsa-744. Next base: position 210,935 of record CAVZLM010000004.1, on the reverse strand, counting down.
AACGCCGCCCGTAACCGGCGCTCTGACCGGTGCGACACGCCTTCACCTCGGCCACATAGGAAATCAGCGCCAGCGCCGGCTCCAATCGCCGGGCCGCTGGGTCCTCACCGAACGGATCCATCCCGTAGGCGGCGATCCCGCAGCGCACCATGTCGAAGTGCGCGCCGCGATCCCGCAGCGTGCCGGCGCTGTTGGCGGCGTGCACGACGACGTGTGGCTGCTCGGCCTTGACCCGTCGGGCCCAGCTCCCGAACACCTCGAGCTGATTATCGAAAAATCCGTCGTCGTCCAGGTCATCGGCGGTGGCGAAGTGCGTCATCACTCCCACCAGCTCGATCTCCGGGGCCTGTGTGGCGGCGGCAACCGCTCGCGAGGCCTGCGCCTGATCGCGGGTGCCGAGACGCCCCATCCCGGAGTCGAGCTTCACGTGGACGCGCCCTCCGCCGGCGGCACGGACCGCCTGCACGTGGCGCTCGCTCCACACGACGACTTCGGCCTGTGCCGCGAGCGCCTCCGCCAGCTCGACTTCGCTCAACGCGCCCATCACCAGCAGAGGGGTGTCCGTCAGGCCCGCTCGACGCAGATCACCTGCCTCCCGCGAGCCCGCGACCGCGAGCCAGGTCGCGCCGCCGGCGAGCGCCGCGCGGGCGCTCTGGATCGCACCGTGCCCGTACCCGTCGGCCTTGACCACCACGCACAGCCCGACGCCCTCATCGAGCTCGCCGCGCAGGCGGGAGCAGTTGCGCTCGATCGCCGCAACGTTCACTCGCGCAAGCGCGCGTATCGCGGTCATCGCCCACCTGTCCGTTGGACCTGCTCGCGCTGTTCTCGATCGCGCCCCGTGTTTGCTCGGGCCGACGGCAGCGCCGCGATCACGTCAGTGGCGATCACACCCTCGTTTGCTCCCTGGCCGCGTGCCGCCAGCCGGCCCGCCTCCGCGTGCAGGCAGACCCCGGCACAGGCGGCTGTGAAGGCGTCGAGGCCCTGCGAGAGCAGCGCTGCGATCACCCCACCCAGCACATCGCCGGTGCCGGCCGTGGCAAGCGCCGGGGTCCCTCCACGGCTGACAGCCACCCTCCCGCCCGGCTCGGCGATCAGGGTGTCGTCGCCCTTCAGCACCACCACAGCGCCCGCCAGCTCGGCGGCGGCGCGCACATGACGCAAGCGCTGGCTCTCGATCTCCTCGCTGGAGCACTCCAGCAGCCGTCCGAGCTCACCCGCGTGGGGGGTGAGCACCGTTGCCGCGGCACGCGAGGACAGTTGCTGCAGCCGCCCGGCGTGCGCGTTCAGGCCATCCGCGTCCAGTAGGAGCGGCGACGAGGCCTGGCTGGCCAGCTCTCGTGCGAACGCCTCCGCGCCCGCTCCGCGCCCGAGGCCGGGACCCAAAACGAGCGCACCACCGGCTTTGCCGGCCTCCAGAACACCGGCCACCGCGGCGGCCGTGAGCTCGCCATCCTGCTCCGGGAGTCCACGGGTCATCAGCTCGAGCGCTCCGGCGCCCGCGACCGTCAGCTGCAGCGAGGCTGGAACACAGGCGATGACGTACCCAGCTCCCGCGCGCATCGCGGCATGCGATGCCATCAGCGGCGCCCCAGTCAGCCCGAGCGAGCCGCCGGCCACGACCACGTGACCGCTCGAGAACTTTGTCGAGGATGCCCCCCTGCGCGGCAGGCGCTGCAGCACCGATGATGAGATCAGCCCGATCTTCGAGTCCTCTGGCGCGCCGCGTGGAATGCCTATGTCGACCCTCTGCAGCTCGCCGGCGTGCGCCTTGCCGGGCCTGATCCACAAGCCCGGCTTTGCCGCGTGGAAGGTCACCGTCGTCTCGGCCCTGACCGCGATCTGAGCGACGACGCCCGTCGATGCCTCCACGCCGCTCGGGACATCGACGCTCACGACCGGTGCCTCGGAGCCGTTGAGGATCGCTATCGCCTGCTCGGCCGAGCCGTGTGGTGCTCCCGAGGCGCCGGTGCCGAGGATTGCGTCGATCACCACCGCGGCCTCTGATATCGCGCGGCTCGCGTCGCGCGGCGCGAAGGCGAACTGGAGCGGCGGCTCCCCTTCCAGCCTGGCGAGGTTCGCGGCGGTGTCCCCGGAGAAGCCCTCCGGTGGCGCTGTGCAGAGGATGCTCACCGGCCGGCCGGCCTGGCGCAGCAGGCGCGCGGCGACGAGTCCGTCGCCGCCGTTGTTGCCCTTGCCGCACACCACCGCCACCGGTCCGTCTGGAACGAGACGCTCGACCGCGTGCGCAACCGCCGCCCCCGCCCGCTCCATCAGATCCAGCGAGGGCACGCCGCGCTCCTGTATCGCCCAGCGATCGATCGCGCGCATCTCCTCGGCGTCAGGCAGGGGAGTCAGCCAATCGGGCAACGAAACCATGACGATCGATGCTAATCGGTCTTGAGTGCCTGACTCCACTGCTCGGCGAGCACGCGCACAGGGAGGGTCAGCAGATCGAGCGGTTGGATCTGCTCGAAGCGCCCGTCGCTGAACGTCGCCTCGGTCTCCGTCACCGCATCGACCAGCGCCGCATAGCGGTCGCGATAGCTCTCGAGCACACGACGTGTGTCTGCCGCTGAGAGCGACTCGCGGAACTGCACGTGCATCAGCGTCAGCCCGCAGACAACGCCGGCGTCGATCTCCGGGATGAGGATCAGGCTGCGCCCATCGCGGCCGCCAACCGCGACAGTGACCTCGCGCTCCTGCGCCGCGCGGTGCTTGGCGCCGAGCAGACGGTTGTCGGTATCCGTACGCGAAGGCAGGTCGAGTGCGATGCCACCGCGCTTGACGATCTCGATCGTGGCGCCAGCAGCCACGTCTCCCTCGATGCGATACCGCGTGAAGCCCTCGACGTCAGCGACGGCGAGGTCGAGCCCAGCGAGTGTGCGCAGACCGCGGTAGGAGAGACGCTCGACTGACGCGCCAGCACCCAGCGCGCCCGCGACCAGCGGCACGCTGAGCAGCTCGTCCTCGCTGCGGGAGATGCCCACGGTGACGGTCTTCGCCTGGTGCTTGATGGCGTCGATCGGGCGGGTCAGCTCGCTGATTGCCGCAGTCAGCGCCTCGGCCACATCCTCCACGATCGCCTCAGGCGTGCCAACGCGGTCGTACTCGAGTTCGTATACCTCGACGGGCAGCACACCCGTCGCATACCTCAACATCGATGCCACCCGCACCGCCGTGGCCGCCTCGAGATTGCCGTCGTAGGCGCCCGATCGCAGCCGCGCGAAGAAGTCTGCGGCCGGCGCTTGCAGCGAGGGCGCGAGCGCGCGCAGCACGGCATCGCCCGACACCAGCACGCCGTCCGCGCAGCGCTCGATTCTCGAGAGCGCCTCACGCAGCGGCTGCGCATGAGCATCGATCGCCAGGGCAGCCTCGTAGCCGAACAGATGGCCGACCATCACCGACAGAACGAAGGCCAGCTCGGGCTCGACGGCTGGGACCGCGACGACGTGCGGCGAGGCGGCGAAGCGTCCCTCCTCGCCGTGGTCGACAACGACGATCGGCGCCGCCTTGTGAGCAGCAAAGATCGCCACCTCCTTCGCGGCGTCATCGGCGTTGGGGCCCGACAACCCAGCGGCACAGACCAGCACGAGCGGTTCAGAGGACAGGTCGATGTGCTTCTTGTCCTCGGTCCCGTCGCAGGCAACCGAGTGGTAGCAGAGCTCTGAGAGCTTGATGCGAATCTCCTCGGCGGCGATGCGATTGGAGCCGCTGCCGACAACAGCCCAATGGCGACGGTATGGCGCCATCTCGGCCGCCGCGACAGCGATCGCCTGCCGCTGGCCGAGAACCTCCTCCATCGCATCCGGGCAGGGCCCGGAGCGCACGCAGCAGCCGATCGGAGCGGCGCGCGTCGCTGCATTTGAGGTGATCGGCGAGGGCGTACGAGAGCAACAGCCCAGCGGCCACCTGCGCGTAAAAGGCCTTCGTCGAGGCAACGCTCATCTCGACGTCACGCCCGTCAGAGGTGTAGAGCACACCGTCGGACTTGTCCACGAGATCGCTGTTACGCCGGTTGACGATCGACACGACACGCGCGCCGCGGCTGCGCACCAAATCGACGGTGCGGTTGGTGTCGGTGGTGGTCCCCGATTGGCTGACGGCGATCACGAGCGTGTCGCTCATGTCGTCGGCCAGCTCGAACCCCGACAGCTCGGTCGCCAGCACGGCATCGACGCGAACCGGCAGCGAGCCGAGCGCGGCGACGATCGAAGCAGCCACGCTCTGGGCGGCGATCGCGGCGGTGCCCTGAGCGGTCACCCGGATTCTCGTGAGGTCGCCGTTCTCCAAGCGCTCGACGACCGTCGGCGGCAGCACATCGGAGCCGAGCTTCACACTGAGCAGTCCATCGCCACCCTCGACGATCTTGCCCCGCAGCGTCTTCATAAACGAGCGCGGCGCCTCGGATATCTCCTTGAGCAGAAAATGCGGGAAGCCAGAACGATCGATGTCGCGCGCGGTGATCTCAGCGACGCGGATCTCCGTCTCATCGATGGGACGCGCCGCGCCGTCGTAGCCGAACCGGCGAATGGCATCCAGCGTCCCAGCGCCGTCGCGCCGCAGCACAACGATTTGGCCGGAGGAGCCATCGGCGGCGCCCTCGCCCTCCATCGGCAGGTAGCGAGCGGTCTCCTGCACGACGCCATAAGGCTCGCTGGCGACAACAAAGGCGTTGTCCGCCAAGCCGACATACAGCGACTGGCCGCTGCCACGAAGCGCCAGGTGCAGGCAATCCGGTGTATCGGCGGCGCTGAGCACAATCGCCGCCGAACCCTCGCAACGCGCGACCGTCGCACAGAAGGCCTCATCGCCTGAGTCATCCTGCGCAAGCCGACGCGCGACGAGAGTCGGAAGAACCTTGCTGTCGGTCGTGATCTCCGGCGCGATGCGCAACTGCTCTGAGTCACGCAGCTCGCGGTGATTGTCGATGTCGCCGTTGATCGCGGCGACGACATATGGTGTGCCCGCCCGTCCGTCCACAGACTCGACCTCAGCGCTGTTCAACGGATGGGCATTGGCCTCCGCGATCGCTCCGACGCTCGCCCAGCGCGTGTGGCCAACGACCGTCACAATCGCGTCCGGGGAAGCCAGAGCGCGGTGCAGGAGCGCGTCATTGCGGATCGCCGTCCTCAACGCATGCGTGTTGAAGCCGAGCTCCCCGATCTCGGCCGCGACCTTGTACACGAGGCTCAGGTGCCCGCGCGGCGTGCAGAGTGCCATCGACGTGAACAGCTCGTCGCAGCGCGCCGCGAACGACGGGTCCACTTCGAGCTCAACGAGGTCGATGCCATGACCGGTCACGAGCACGTGCAGGCCAGCCGAGTCACGTCCGCGCACCTCGAGCCGGTCGAGTGCCGACAACGCCACCTGGATTGCCCAGTAGGCCGTGATCGCGGAGGTCGAGGTGTGGGTGGCGCTGTCAGCCACCTCAGCGACCCCGCGCGCCGTCGACGTTCGGTCGTGTCCGAGCGCCCAGACGACATCCTTCAGGCGAACGACGACCGCGTTGCCCACCTCCAGCTCCCCAGCTGCCCAGCGAGCCTGACCGCCGTCCAGCGCCGCTTCGAGGTCTCCCAGCAGCCCGTCGAGGATCGCGGCCTTCTCTTCGACTCCGACCACGCCGGCAAGTTCCGGTGCGGCGAGCAGCGCGATCGTCCCGAGCGGACCACGCAGCGCGGCGTCCTGCGCCTCGAGCGCCTCGGCGATCGTGGCCAGAGCCGTGGCATCGGGGCGAGCCGCAGCGATGTGCAGCTGCTCGATCGCCTCCTCGAGCGCTGACAGGCTACGCTCGAGGTCCGGCGCAACGCCCGGTGGACGTTGCGGAAGGACAGCGATAATCCCGCACATCAGTCGAAGATATCAGCGGCCCTGCGGCTGCCACTGCTGGGCTAGGGGGCGCACGAGCATTACCCCAGCTCGCGCTCGACCAAGGCCACCAACCGCTCGCACACCCCATCGGCCTCCTGAACCGTGGGCGCCTCGACCATTACGCGCACGAGCGGCTCGGTTCCGCTCGGACGAACCAGCACACGCCCGTGCCCCTTCAGCTTCTCGTTCTCGGCATCCACAGCCGCACTCACAGCATCCGCGCCGTGCAGCGCCTCGCGGTCGCGCACGCGCACATTCACCAGCCGCTGCGGCAGCTTCTCCATCGCGTCGCGCTCTGACAGGTCTCTGCCGCCCAACGCCTCCAGTGCCAGCAGGGCGCTTGCGATCCCGTCGCCGGAGCCGTTGAAGCTCATGTCGATTATGTGCCCGGACTGCTCTCCGCCCAGCACCCAGCTGCGCGCGCGCAGCTCCTCGAGGACGTAGCGGTCGCCGACCTTTGTCGTCGCGACCGAGATGCCCGCCCGCTCCATCGCGGTGTGAAAGCCGTAGTTGGTCATCACGGTGACGACCACGCCCTGACCGTCGAGGCGGCCGCTGCCGTGCAGGTGCAGCACCGCGAGCGCCATCAGCTCGTCCCCGTCGACGACTTCGCCGTCGCCGTCGACGGCGAGTACGCGATCTCCGTCCCCATCGAAGGCAAAGCCAATGCGGTGAGCGCCGGCGCGGACCATCTCGCCCAGCCGCGCGATGTGTGTCGAGCCGCAGCCCTCGTTGATGTTGCGACCGTCCGGCTGATCGGCGATCACGCTGACCTTGGCTCCCAATCTGCGGAATATCTCCGGAGCGACTCGAAATGTGGCGCCGTTGGCGCAATCGAGCAGCACGTCCAGCCCGTCCAGGTCGAGTGCGCCGAAGCGCACGTGCAACTCACGCAGGTAGTCCTCGTGGGCTCCGCGCAGCTGACGTATGTGCCCGAACCGCAGATCGCCGCCCACTGGAGCCGGCTCCTGCTCGTCGTGCAGCGACGCTTCGATCGACGCCTCGGTCTCGTCGGTCAGCTTGAAGCCGTCGGCACCGAAGAACTTGATGCCGTTGTCGGCGAACGGGTTGTGCGAGGCGGAGATCACGACCGCCAGGTCGAATCCGTAGCGTCTCATCAACAGCGGCGCCGCCGGAGTGGGAAGTACGCCACCCAACAGAACATCCGCCCCGGTCGAGGCGACTCCCGAGGCGAGCGCCGCCTGCAGCATCTCGCCGGACTCGCGGGTGTCGCGGATGACCAGCACTCGAGGCCGCTGCACCCCGGTCTGGATGGTGGCGGCCTCGCCCAGTCGGAGGGCGAGTTGCGCGTTCAGAAGCTCGCCGGCGACTCCACGAACACCGTCGGTGCCGAACAGCCTGTCCGCCACGGGATGCTCAGCGCTTGGAGAACTGTGGCTTCTTGCGTGCCTTCTTCAGGCCGGCCTTCTTGCGCTCCTTGGCACGCGAGTCGCGCGTCAAGAAGCCGCGCCGCTTGAGCTCGCCACGCAGGTTGGGGTCCGCCTCGAGCAGCGCGCGTGAGACACCGTGGCGCAGTGCGCCCGCTTGGGCGGAGATGCCGCCGCCTTGCAGGCGGGCAACGACGTCCATGCGCTCCTGGTAGCCGACGGTCTCCAGCGGCTGGCGAATATTGCGCTGCAACGTGATGCGCGGGAAGTGCTCCTCGAGCGCGCGCCCGTTCACGAGATATGTTCCTGTACCCGGCCTGAGGATGACGCGTGCGATCGCCGTCTTGCGCTTGCCGGTCGCGTGGTAGCGGGCACCGGCGGCGAGGTCGATCGCGGCTGTCGAGATCGGCTCGGAGAAGTCCTGCGGTTCCTCGTCGGCGGCGGGCTGCTCCTCCCCATCGTCGTCGATCGCGTAAGGATCGTCGCTGGATTCACGTCCCAGCGGGTCGACGCCCTCGGGGACGATGTCGACCTCGAGATGCGCTCCCGGGACGGCGGGCTTCACACGGGGGGCGGGCTCCTCCTCGTCGTCCTCGTCGGCGAGCTCGCCCTCGGCCTCAGCGACGAGGGCCTCAGCGATCTCCTGCGCGATGATCTCCTCGGCGATCTCCTCAGCAGCCACGACCTCGGCGATGATCTCCTCTGCGACAGCCTCCACCAGGGCCTCGGCTTGCACCTCGGCGCGCTCCTCTGCCTCCTGCAGCGCCTCCAGCGGCGCGTCCTCCGCGGATCCCGCGATCTCGGCCGCGTCCTCGGTCGGGACGGCGTGCGGCTGCTCGGCGGCGCTCTCCTCGGGAAGCTCTGGTGTGTCGGTGCTCTGCTCGTCGTCGGCCATCTGATTCAATCCTCGATCTGCATCGGTTGCGGCTTCTGGGCAGTATGGGGGTGCTCCGGTCCGGCGTAGATCTTGAGCTTCGTGATCTGTCTGCGGGCCAGCCGGTTGCGCGGCATCATGCCTTTCACGGCCAGCCTGATTATCTCCTCGGGTCGCCTTGCCAGCATCTCCTCGAACGTCCGCGAGCGCAGCCCTCCTGGATACCCGGAGTGGCGGTAGTAGCGCTTGTCGGTGCGCTTTTTGCCGGTTACGGCGATCTTCTCCGCGTTGATCACGACAACGAAATCCCCGGTGTCGATGTGTGGGGTGTACTCGGGCTTGCGCTTGCCGCGCAGCACATCGGCGATCTGCGTCGCCAGACGGCCGAGCGTCAAGCCGTTCGCGTCGACCAGCAGCCAGTTGCGCTCACGCTCTGTGGGCTTGGCAACGTATGTCTTTGCCGAGGGTGTCGAGGTCGAAGGAGTCATCACGTAAAAAAGGCCACGCAGTAGCGCGCGGCGCGTGGCACATGATAGGCGAAGTCGTCAGCCTGCGCCTCGACGCCGCCGCCAGGAGCCTGGCCAGGCCGGCAAAAGCGAGCGCCGCAGCAAAAAAGCGCCGCCGGCTACTCCCACTCGATCGTCCCGGGGGGCTTGCTCGTGATATCCAGCACGACCCGGTTGACCTCGCGCAACTCGTTGATCATGCGCGAGGCGATCGTCTCGAGCAGGTCGTATGGCAGGCGCGCCCAGTCGGCGGTCATCGCGTCATCGCTGGTCACGGCGCGGATCACGACCACGTAGCCGTAGGTGCGCTCATCGCCCTGCACGCCGACCGTGCGGACATCCGGGAGCACACAGAAGGATTGCCACAGCTCTCGATAGAGGCCCGCCTTGCGGATCTCCTCCTGCAGGATGTGATCGGCCTCGCGCAGAACATCGAGACGCTCTTTGGTGGCTTCGCCGCCGACGATCCGGATCGCTAGGCCCGGACCCGGGAACGGCTGGCGCCAGACCAGGCGCTCGGGCAATCCCAGCTCTGAGCCGACGGCTCGCACCTCGTCCTTGAACAGCGTGCGCAGCGGCTCGACGAGCTCGAATTTCAGATCCTTGGGCAATCCGCCGACGTTGTGATGGGACTTGATCGTCGCCGCTCCGGCACCTCCGCCGGACTCGATCACATCGGAGTACAGCGTGCCCTGGACGAGGAAGCGGGCGGGCTCTCCGGCGGAGATCTTGGCGGCCTCCTCCTCGAACACACGGATGAACTCGGCGCCGATCGCCTTGCGCTTGGCCTCGGGCTCGGTGACCCCGTTGAGCTTTGCCAGGAACCGCTGCTCAGCGTCGACGGCCACCAGCGGCACCTTGAAAGTGTCGCGGAAGGCGCTGATGACCTGCTCCCCCTCGGCTTTTCGCATCAGGCCGTGATCGACGAACACGCAGGTGAGCTGCTCGCCGATCGCGCGGTGCACGAGCAGCGCCGCCACCGAGGAGTCCACTCCCCCGGACAGACCGCAGATGACCCGGCCCTCGCCGACCTGTGAGCGAATCCGGGCGATCTGATCCTCGACGATGCCGGCTGCCGACCATGTCAGCTCGCAGCCGCACATCTCGGTCAGGAAGCGGGTCATGATCTCCTGGCCGTAGGGGGTGTGCACGACCTCCGGGTGAAACTGGATGCCGTAGATATCCCGCTCGATGCTCTCCACCGCGGCTACCGGCGAGCCCGTGGAGGAGGCTAACGCCGTGAAGCCGGCTGGAGCCTCAAAGACGGTGTCGCGATGGGACATCCAGCACGTCTGCTCCTTCGGCATCCCCGCGAGCAGGCGGCCCGGCTCTGAGACGGTCAGCTCTGAGCGCCCGAACTCCCCGACCTCCGCTTGCTCCACCTTGCCGCCCAGCTCGTGCACGATCAACTGCATGCCGTAGCAGATACCGAGTACCGGCACGCCGAGATCGAGCAGCCCGCGCTCCAGCCTCGGGGCCCCGTCGGCGTATACCGACGCCGGTCCTCCGGAGAGCACGATGCCGCGCGGTTTGCGCCGCGAGATTTCGCCAAGCGCCACCTGGTGGGGAATCAGCTCGCTGAAAACACCGCAGTCACGCACGCGCCTGGCAATCAACTGCGAGTACTGCCCGCCGTAGTCGATCACGACGATCTCCTCAGCGCCCGCCCGGATCTCGGCCGGCTGCGTGTCGGCGCCGGTCGGCGCCTGGGCGGTGAAATCAGCCATTTACGAGGGCAGCGGCCTTCCCGTTCGAGCCCATCCCGACCGACTGCTCACGCTGCAGTTGCTTGCCCTCTGTCTGCAGCGACGGAGCGATCACGACCTCGGCGCGGTTGAACTCGGCGAGATCCTTGTGGCCGCACGTCGCCATCGAGGTGCGTAGACCCCCGAACAGGTTGAAGGTGCCGTCGTTCTCACGGGCGGGGCCCACGAGGATCTCCTCGAGCGTGCCGTTCTGCGTGGTCGCCACCCGGGCTCCACGCGGCAGACTCGGATGGAATGTCGCCATGCCCCAGTGAAACCCGCGTCCCGGCGCCTCGTGCGCGCGTGCCAGCGGCGAGCCGATCATCACGGCGTCGGCGCCGAGCGCGATCGCCTTCGAAACGTCGCCGCCGTTGCGCATGCCGCCATCGGCTATGACCTGACAGTACTCGCCCGTCTCGAGCATGTGGGTGGAGCGGGCGTGTGCCACGTCGGCGATCGCCGTCGCCTGCGGGACGCCGATGCCGAGCACGCCACGGGTGGTGCACGCGGCGCCCGGACCGACCCCGACCAGCACGCCGGCCGCACCGGTGCGCATCAGGTGCAGGCCGGTGTGGTAGGAGGCGCAGCCGCCGACCACGACAGGCACCTCGAGGCTCGGAATGAACTCCTTCAGGTTCAAGGGCTCGGAAACGGTCGAGACGTGTTCGCCGGAGACGACCGTGCCCTGGATGACCAGCACATCCAGACCGGCCTCGAGCGCCAGCTCGTAGTAGTCGCGCACCCGCTGCGGGGTCAGTGAGGCGGCGACGACGACCTTGTGCTCCTTGATCTCCGCGATCCGCTGGGAGATCAGCTCCGCCTTGACCGGCTCACGATAGATCTCCTGCATCTCGCTGGTGGCGAGATCCTTGGGCAGCTGAGCGATGCGCTGCAACTGCGCCTCCGCGTCCTCGTAGCGAGTGAAGATACCCTCGAGGTTGAGGACCGCCAGGCCACCCAGACCGCCGATGATCCCGGCTGTCTTCGGCGAGACGACGCCGTCCATCGCCGAGGCCAGCAGCGGCAACTCGAACTGATATGGACCCAGCTTCCAGGAGATGTCGATGTCGTCGGGGTCGCGTGTGCGCCTGGAGGGCACGATCGCGATGTCATCGAAGCCGTATGCGCGGCGGGCTGTCTTGCCGCGTCCGATCTCTACTTCCATCTGGGAATCCTTACAGTCGCGGCGGACGAGAAGACCCCGCGAGAGGCGGGGCCGAATGCTGTTTGGCTCGTTGCTGTTGGGAGCTTGTCGAGGGCGTTTACCAACTGGATTTGAGCATAGCAACGGGGACCCGGCCGGGAACGCTCGCGGGCCTCGATCGCCGGGCTTCGCCGCGGAGGTGTCAGCTGACCTCGGCGGGGAGCGGCGCCGGGCTGAGTTCGACGTCGGCAAGCAGGCGCTGGACCTCGCTCGGATCGACGAGACCCGCGCCCATTCGCTGTGTGGACTCCGCGCCGCAGGCCACACCGAAGCGCAAGCACTCTTGCGGCGATGAGCCTTCGTAGCGAGCCGCCACGTAGCCAGCGAGAAAGGCATCGCCCGAACCGACCGCGGCGATCGATTCGCGCGGGTGGATGCGGGCACGCATCAGAGTCGGGTTGCCGTCAACCAACACCTGAGCGATGCAGCCGTCTGGCATCGTCATGATCGCCTCGCGGGCGCCGAGCCTGACGATCTCGCGCACCGCGATCTCCTCGTCATCGCCAAACTCCTGCCCGACGAGCTCCTCCGCCTCGAGCACGTTGGGGGACACGACGTCCGGTTCGGCGCGCATCGCCTGGCGCAACGGCTCGCCGTCGGTATCGATCACGGTCGTGATCCCGGTCTGCGCCAGCTCGCGGATCAGCCTCGCGTAGATGTCGGGGGACACGCCGCGGGGGATCGAGCCGGCGAATACGACGATCGCGGCGCCGCGCGCCAGGTAGAGCAGCTTTTCGGCGAACGTCTCGACCTCGGACTCGGAGACCTGCGGACCGCGCTCGTTGACCTCGGTCTGCTCGCCATTGGTGGGGTCGAGCACCGAGGTGTTCGTGCGTGACTCTTCGCGAATGCGCGCGAAATCGTTGAGAATCGATTCGTTCGTGAGCTGCTCGACGATGTGCGTGCCGGTCGCGCCACCGGCCATGCCCGTGGCGATCACCGGCTGGTCGAGGGTCTTCAGCGTGCGAGCGATGTTGACGCCCTTGCCGCCCGCCATCGTGCGGTGCTCGACGGTGCGATGACGGCGCCCGAGGCGCAGGCTCGGCACCGACAGCGACCGGTCTATCGCGGCGTTGAGGGTGACAGTGATGATCATCGGCTCTCCACCCCATTCCTATCCGAGCGTCACCCGAGGCGGATGATGCTGATCCAGAGGCTACAGCAATATCCCGGATTCCCCACCAGGCACCCGGCGAGGCACACGCATACGCTTCAGCTCAAAGCCCAGGCGAGTGCGCGCAGCCGGTGCGCCTCGGCGCGCGCGGCCTCGAAGGGGTCCCCGCCACTGAGCTGATGGGCGGCCGAGATACCCCTGGAGACACTGATCAGACCACCGGCGCGGCCGGGAGCGAATGCTGGCGCGAGCTGCTCCACCTGTCCCCCCTGGGCACCCACCCCGGGCAGCAGAAAGACAGCGTGCGGCATCAGCTCACGGGCTCGAGCGAGGTGCTCGGGCACGGTCGCGCCAAGAACGGCGCCGATATCACTGAGGGAGCTCTCGCCGATTCCCGGGCGGCCCAATTCGTCGACCATCGCCGCGAGGCGCTCCCACACCACACCGCCGTCGGCGAGCTCTAGATCCTCGATGTCGGCGGCGCCGGGGTTCGAGGTTCGCACGAGCACGAACAGCCCCGCTTGGTTCTCGCGTGCGACGGACACGAATGGCTCGATCGTCTCTGCTCCCATCAGCGGATTGACGGTGATCAGATCGCCACCGAGACCGTCGAGCCGCCCGAGCGGGGTTTGCGCGCCGCCGATCAGCGCCTGGGCGTAGGCGCCGGCGGTGACTGAGATGTCGCCCCGCTTGCCGTCCAGGATCACGAGCAGGCCCTGTCCGCGGGCATGGCCGATCACCCGTTCGGCCGTTTCCCAGCCCGCTGCTCCCAGCCGCTCAAAGCAGGCCAGCTGCAACTTGACCGCGACGCAAGCGGGCGCGGCGGCGTCGATCAGCCGCTCGCAGTGAGCGAGCACCGCCGCGGCGACACGATGCGCCGCCGGTCCGCCGGTGGGAGCCGTCGTGGCCGGCCAGAGCGCCAGCGGATCGGGATCGAGACCGAGCACTATCTGAGACTCGCGCTGCTCGACACGTGCGCTCAGCACGTCCGCGAAGCACCGCGCGTGTCCCGTGACAGACTGATCGCTCACCGACTGGCGGACTCTACCGGTCTCTCGGCTGTTTACGCACTAGTTCTTGACGGCGTTCTTCAGCGAGCTACCCGCCGTGAACCGCGGCACGCGCGATGCGGCGATCTGGATTCTCTCTCCGGTCCTCGGATTGACTCCGGCGCGGGCGCCCCTCTCCCCCACGTGGAACTTGCCGAATCCCGACAGCGCCACGTCGCTACCGCGCCGCAGAGCATCCTCGATCGTCTCGAGCACACCGTCGACGGCACGCGCCGCGTCCTGCCGTCTGAGTGAGGCCCGGTCTGCCACCTGGTCGATCAGCTCGGACTTCGTCACTGGATCCTCCTCGTTTGTGAAAAACCGTTACGGCGAAGCTAACAGCGAATGCGGACGGCGGCTGCCGCCGGAGCACCAGATCGCGACTACCGCCAGAATGCTCAGAGGATGCCCGTCTATCGCATAGCCTGGCTAGTGACCGTGCTGATCGCGCTGCTGACAGCGCTGCTGCTGCTGCTCGCCGGCTACAACGGCTATGCGGGTCTCAGCGTCGCCGTCGGCGCGTCCGCGGCCATCAACCTTTTCTAGACACACCGCGATCAATCGATCGCGTAGGCGTCGCTCAGCCAGCGGCCGAGTGCCCGAGCCGCCCGGCCGCGGTGGCTGATCGCGTCCTTCTGAGCGTCGCTGAGCTCCGCCATCGTCAGGCCCGGCGGCCCGTCATCGGGCAGGAACGCCGGGTCATAGCCAAAGCCCCGCTGACCGCGCACGCGCGGGTCGAGCCGTCCGCCGCAGAACCCCTCGAACAGCCGCTCGACTCCGCTGGCGGGGTCCAGGAAGGCGATCACGCACACATACCGAAGCTCGCTGTGAGCGGGTGTCTCGCTCAAGAGCTTGGCGAGGTTCTCCGCATCGGTCGCCCGCTCACCGGCGTATCGTGCCGAGCGCACTCCCGGAGCGCCGCTCAGTGCGATCGCCTCGATGCCTGAGTCATCGGCGATCGTCACCTCGCCGGTGACGGCGGCTGCGGCTCGCGCCTTTCCAAGCGCGTTCTCGGCGTAGGTTGCGCCGTCCTCTGGCGGCAGCTCGATCGCTGGCGCCAGCATCGTCAAGCGATGGTCCCGGTGTTCCCCGCCGCCGGTGAGCAGCCGCTCGAACTCGCGGCGCTTGTGCTCGTTGTGTGTCGCGAGCAGCAGCTTCACGAGTTCGCGATCGCGAGCTCCTGGATCTCTCGCAGCCGCTCGATGCCGCCCTCGGCGAGCACCAGGAGCTCATCGAGGTGAGCGCGGGACAGCGGCGTGCGCTCGGCCGTCGCCTGCACCTCCACCAGACCACCGTCTCCGGTCATCACCACGTTTGCGTCGACCTCGGCGCTCGAGTCCTCGATGTAGTCGAGGTCGAGCAGCGCGGCTCCCGCGACGATGCCGCAGGACACCGCGGCGACCGAGCCGCTCAGCGGTGAGCTATCGAGCTTCTCCTCCGCCCGCAGCCGTGCGCAGGCCAGCGCGAGGGCCACATAGGCGCCCGTGATCGAAGCGCAGCGCGTGCCGCCATCGGCCTGCAGCACGTCGCAGTCCAGGTAGATCGTGCGTTCTCCGAGTAGCGAGAAATCAACCACGGCACGCAGCGAGCGGCCGATCAGACGCTGGATCTCCACGGTCCGTCCATCCACTCGCCCGCGCGTAGCGTCGCGCTGCTTGCGCTCACCCGTGGAAGCCGGAAGCATCCCGTACTCGGCGGTCAGCCAGCCCTTTCCCTTGCCGGCCATCCAGCGGGGCACACTCTCCTGAGCCGAAGCGGTGCAGATCACCCGCGTCTCACCGGCCGAGATCAGCGCGGAGCCGGTCGCGGTGCGCACGAATCCGGGCTCGATGCTCAGTGCACGCAGCTGATCGTGCGCGCGTCCGTCGTGACGAGCGCCACTCACGAGCGTCGCCCGGTCTGACCGCGGCTCAGCGCGCGGCGGTGAGCTGGCGAGCGCTCAACACCTCTGCCGGCCCGCCGCGGGGCGCTCTGAAACGGGCTGTCCACTGCGACCATCATTTCAGAGCGCTAACTTCAACGGGTGCTGCGTGCGCTGGTGCTGTCCAACATGCTGCCCGACTCTGCCCATCCCGAGCGCGGAGGGTTCGTGCGCGATCAGGTCCGCGCTTTGGCCGCTCTGGAGGACATCGAGGTCGAGCTGTATGAGTTTGCGCCCGGGTCGCGGGCGCTGCTTGGCGCCGTCAGCCATCTGCGCCGCCGTTATCGCCAGTCGCGTCTGGATGTCGTACACGCACATTTCGGCCTGACCGCCTGGGCGGGCATGTCGATTGGCTGCCGGGCGCGCGCGGTGACGCTGCATGGAACCGACGTGAGCCATCCGCGCACACGGCAACTCACCCGTGCGGTGCTTCCACGGATCGATCTGATCGGCGCCGTGTCAGAGTCGCTGCTGGCCCAGATACCCGGCCGCGCCGCTCGAGCGCGGGCTCGAGTCCTGCCTTGCGGGATCGACCTCGAGCGCTTCAAGCCGACCTCGCGGACCGACGCGCGAGCGCAGCTGGGGCTCGATCCGGAGCTGCCCTGTGTCCTGTTCGCGGCCGATCCGGCACGGGCGAGCAAGCGTTGTGACCGCGCCTTAGAAGTCGCCGGCGATGTGCGGCTGCTGACCCTCGGCGGAGTCGATCCCGAGCGGGTGCCGCTCTTCGTCAACGCCTCGAACGCGGTGCTCGTTCCCTCCGAGCGCGAGGGGTTTGGACTGGCGGTGCTCGAGGCGCTTGCCTGTGAGGTGCCGGTGCTGGCGACACCTGTCGGGATCCATCGCGTGGCGCTGCAGGGCATCGGGGGCACGTTGTGTGAGCCGTTTGACCGCGAGCGCTGGCGAGCCGCACTGGAGCCCCATCTGCGCGGCGACGAGCACCGGATCGACGGCCGGGCCAGCGCGGAACGGTTCTCAGCACGGCGGATGGCCGAGCGAGTCGCGGCTGCTTGGCGCTCGCTGCTGAGCACCGCCTGACTCAGCACCGCTTGATGTAGCTGGGTAGCATTAGTGAGTCGATGCCACGGATCTCTCGACCTTGGCGCTTCCAAGCATCCGCCCCTCACACCGAGGGCGGCGCGGCGCCCGACCCTCAGACCAACCCCGGGCAAGCGGTCGCGGACGTCGGCCTGTCCCGCCCAGAGGAGCGCCCAACCCCAAATCTCGCAGCGCAGGCGCCGGGCCCGGCCCAGGCTCCCGGCGAGGCCAGCCCCGGTGCGCCTGACGGCACGAACGTGGGGCTGATAGCCGGCCTGGAGGCGCCGCTCGATGGCCAGAGCGCCGGTTTCAGCGAACGCGGTCGCATCCGCAGACGCGTTCATTTCCTGCTCAAGGCACGAGAGCTCGCGTATCGCGACCTCGGCGGACTGGTCTTCGATCTGCACCGCTTCTCCCAGCGCCACGACGCTCTCGTCGCCGCCAAGCTGGCCACCTTGGACAGCATCGACTCAGAACTGCGGACGCTGCAGAGCGCTCTCGGCGAGCGCCGCAGCGTGACCGTGCTGCGTGAGGCCGGTGTCGCCGCATGTCCGCGCTGCGCGGCCATCCACGGCAGCGATGACCGCTTCTGTCCATCTTGCGGAACGCCGATGGGCCGTCGCGCCGACCGCCCGATAGCTGTTGCCAGCGGCGGTCCACCGACGGCGCCGGTGCCCGCGCCAGCACAGTCCCCGGGTCAGTTCCCCGGACAGACCTCGCTGACGCTTCCGGGTGGCGCCCCGGTGCCCATACCCCCCGCCCCGAGCACTCGGGCCTGGACCGCCGAGCTCTCTGCGCCGAGCACGAGTCCGCCACGTCCATCCGCCGCGCTCGATGGCGGGGCCGAGCAGGCCACCCAGATCATTCCCCCCGGCGAGCAGCCCGGAGATCTCGCGAGCGGCGCCCCGCATAAGCGCCCCGATGAGATCCCACCCGCTCGATGAGCGCCACTTTCTCAGCGCCGGCGGGCACCCCCGAGGCCTGCCCGCTGTGTGGCACGCCGCTGCGCGGAGACCAGGATTGGTGCCTGGGCTGCGGCGCTGCCGCGCGAACCCGTCTGGCTGCGCCCGCCAACTGGCGTGCGCCGATCGTCCTGCTGGGCGTCACGGTCGTACTGTCGCTGGGAGTGCTCAGCGTCTCGCTGGTCGAGCTCGCCGAAAAACCCTCACACTCGACGGCCAGCACCTCGACCGTGCCGGCCACCACAGCGGCCGCTCCTGTACCGCCCGTAACCGCCCTCTCGACGGCTACACAGCCGGCGAGCGGCACTGCGGCAGCGCTTGCGAGGAGTACAGCCACGACCACGCAGACCACGATCCCCACCACGTCGTCGAGCACTGCCACCAACGCGATCTCCGCGGCCCCTGCTGGCACGATCAACAAAATCGTCTCGCCGAGCACAAAACGCTGATTCGCGTGGTCTGATTCACGCACCGGGCTGCCGCTGCGGATACGGTTCCCGGCGATGGCAAGGCGCCTCACCCCGACGGACTCTGAGGAACACCCAACCCAGATCTCGACAGATCTGATTGTCGTTGGCGCCGGTGGCGCGGGCCTGTATACGGCGATTCGCGCGGCCCAGTCCGGCGCGAGAGTGGTGCTGATCTCCGCGACACCGCTGGCGCAGACCGCGAGCTACTGGGCGCAGGGTGGTCTCGCCGCCGCGCTGGCCGAGGACGACAGCCCCGGGCTTCACCTGCGCGACACCGAGCATGCCGGCCGCGCGGCGGTGAGACGCTCGGCGGCACAGGCGCTCGTCACCGAGGCCCCGCAGTGCGTGCACGACCTGGAGGCGCTGGGCGTCCGCTTCGACGCCGACCGCTTCGGGCAACTGGCGCTCGGCCTGGAGGGCGGCCATTCGGTCCGGCGTGTCGTCCACGCAGGCGGGAGCGCGACCGGACGGCGGATCGTACGTCAGCTCTCGGCGCTGGTCGCCAAGCAGGACAGCATCCAGGTTCTCGAGGGAAGCCGGGCACAGTCGCTGTGCCTGTGCGGGGATCGTGTGACGGGCGTGGTCTGCCAGGACAAGCGCGTGATCGCCGCGAACGCCGTGGTGCTCGCCACCGGAGGCGCCGCGGCGCTGTGGGCCCGCACCACCAATCCTCCCGGCTCACAGGGCATCGGCATGCTGCTCGCGCACCGTGCCGGCGCGGTGCTCGCCGACCTCGAGTTCATGCAATTTCACCCCACCGCGGTGATCGGCATCGCCGGCAGAGAGGGGTTCCTGATCACCGAGGCGATCCGCGGCGAGGGTGCGACGCTGCACGACGCAAATGGCGAGCGTTTCGTGGCGGAGCTGGCGCCGCGGGACGAGGTCTCACGCGCGATCGCACTGAAGATGACGGAAACCGGGGCGACGTCGGTCGGTCTCGATATGCGCGCGATCGACCCGGCGCTGTTCCCGAACGTGGTCGGTGCGTTGCGCGACGCCGGGCTCGACCCCACGCGTGAGCTGATCCCGGTCGCGCCAGCCGCCCATTACACGATGGGCGGAATCCTCACAGACCTGAACGCACGCTCAACGGTGAGCGGCCTGTATGCGGTCGGGGAGTCTGCCTGCACCGGCCTGCACGGCGCCAACCGCCTCGCGTCCAACTCGCTCAGCGAATGTTTCGTGTTCGCTCGCCGGGCAGCACAGAGCGCGCTGAGAGAGCCAGACCAGTCGCCGGCAGAGACCTTCGCGGCGGCCCCCTCGGACGAGCATCTGCCCGCGCTGGATGTGACGCTCGCGACACGGCAGGCGCTGTGGCGAGAGGCTGGCATCGAACGCTGCGCCGAAGGCCTGCAGCGGCTCGCCCAGGACCCCCATCCGATGGCCCGCCTGATCGCCCGATGCGCCCTTCAGCGCCGCGAGAGCCGGGGCGCCCACAGGCGTTCAGATCATCCCGACAGCGATCCGGCACTCGATCATCGCCACGTGCTCATCTCCGGTGGCGATGAGTCATCGTGGCAGACACTCGACTGATGTCCCATCCGCGGCGCGCCAAAGACCATCCCGACCGGTTAATCCCAACTTAACAATCGCGATCTTGCCAGCTTCACAAAGGGTTTGAATACTCGCCGTGTAGCTGAAGCTGAACACCGGAAGCAACTCGAGTTCTCGATCTTTTTCCGGCGAAGAGGTGTTCTTCAAAAGGAAGGACACGTGGGCAATCGGCGTCTTTGGGAGTCGGCGGGGGTGTCCAAAACCTTGGTCGAACAAATGAAGGGGTCTCTATGTACCAATTCAGTCGCGCCATCTACCGGGAGTTGGCGGTCCACATCGACTCTCCGAGGCCTGGAGTCGCATCGAGCGCCAACCACGAGCACGTCCTGAGAGCCTGCGAGGCGACGGTCGAGCGGCTGGCGACAGACCGCCACTACTTCGCGAATCCGGCGCGCACACTGTTCTGCGACATCCGCAACTACTTCCCGATGGGCGCGCAGGAGCGCGTCTACCGGGTGGTCTCCTGTTATGTGGGCCACGCGCAACGATTTCTGGCCGAGCATCCACTGGCCGGCTATTCGGCGATCAGCGGCAAACCGCTGCAGTGCCGCGCGACAACCCGCAAAGGCGACGCCTGCCAGCGAGTGCCGCTGCCCAGCAACGGCTACTGCCCATCCCACCAGCATCTGGCCGACACGGAGGATCACGAGCAGCTCGCCGCCGCCTGAGCGTAGGCTCCAGGCATGCTCCTGGGAGTTGACGTCGGCGGAACGTTCACCGACGCGGCGCTGATCGACGGATCCTCGATCTATACGGCCAAGGTGCCGAGCACGCCCTCCGCCCAGGCCGACGGCGTAATGGAGGCAATCGAGCTCCTGTTGGAGCGCGCCGGCGCCGGCGCGGAGCGCATCGAGGCTTTCTCCCACGGCATGACGGTTGCCACCAACGCGCTGCTCGAGGGCACGAGCGCCCGCACCGCGCTGATCGCAACCGAGGGCTTCACCGACATCGTCGAGCTCGCCCGCCAGGCACGCCCGAGCCTGTATCGGCTGTGTCAGGCTCAAGCGCCGCCCCTGGTGGCGGCTGAGCTTCGCTTCGCCGCGGCCGAGCGGATGGGGCCCGCAGGCCCGCTGCGGGCACTCGAGCACGCCTCCGCGCTCGAGCTGATCGCGGCACTCGAGCGCTGCAATGTCGAGTCGGTCGCGGTGGTGCTGCTTCACTCCTACGCCCACCCGCAGCACGAGCTGATGTTGGGAGCACTCCTCGCAGAGCATCTCCCCGGCGTTCACTGCTCGCTCTCACATCAGCTGGTCGGCACGTTCCGTGAGTACGAGCGGGCCGCCACCACGGAGGTGGACGCCGCGCTCTCGCCACTGCTCGGAAGCTATCTGGGCCGCCTCTGCAAGCGGGTGCAAGCCGCCGGGATCCCCGAACCGCGAGTGATGCAGTCCTCCGGTGGGCTCAGCGACTGCTCGCACGCCGCGGCGCACGCGGCGCTGACGGTGCTGTCCGGTCCGGCCGGCGGGGTCGCCGCGGCGGTGATGTTGGCCGAGCTCGCCGATGAGCCAGACGTGCTGTGCTTCGACATGGGCGGGACCTCGTGCGACGTGTGCCTCATCGAGGGCTTTCGGGTCGCTGAGACCGCGCAGCGCGAGGTTGCCGGGCGGCCGCTGGCGTTGCCGATGCTCGATATCCACACCGTCGGCGCCGGCGGTGGATCGATCGCCTGGCGTGACGCCGGCGGCGCTCTGCGCGTCGGGCCTCAGTCCGCGGGCGCGAGACCCGGCCCGGCCTGCTACGGGTTGGGCGGCGAGCTTGCCACGGTGACCGATGCGAACCTGCTGCTCGGCCGGCTGCTTTCCGACGAGCCGCTCGCGGGCGACCTGCATCTGGACCTCGAGGCAGCCGAACTGGCCGTCGGTGGGCTGGCCTGCAGCCTCGGGCTCGACCTGTTGAGCTGCGCCGAGGGGATCGTGCGGGTAGCGGAGGCGGAGATGCTCGGCGCGCTGCGCCTGATGACCGTCGAGCGCGGCATCGATCCGCGCTCGTTCGCGCTGATGTCCTTTGGCGGCGCCGGGCCACTGCACGCGGGCGCCCTCGCTGAGCGCCTGGGGATCTCGAAGGTGCTGTGCCCGCGCGCCTCGGGGACGCTCTCCGCGCTCGGCCTGGCGGCCGCCGCGCCTCGCCGCGACGCCGCGCGGACCGTGATGCTGAGCGGCGAGTCGCTCGGCGGCCCGGCCCTTGCGCGCGAGCGACAGGCTGTTCTCGAGGAGGCGAGAGCCGCGCTCGGCGCACCGGTGCTCCGCGCACGACTGCGCTACGAACTGCGCTACCGCGGGCAGTCGTTCGAGCTAGGAGTCGACGAACAGCGCGGCGGCGAGCCCGAGGCGGCGGCGGGCGAGGGACCTTGGCTCTCCGCCGAGAACCTGCGCATGGCTTTCGCGAACACGCACGCGGCGCGCTACGGCTATCGCGACGAGCGAGCCGACATCGAGCTCGTCAACCTGCGCGCCTCCGTATGGGGCGCGGCGCCGCCTCTGCACCCGCGAGCCGTCGATGGCACGACGCCACGGCTCGAGCGCCGCACGATCGTGATCGCAGGCAAGCCGGTAGAGGCGAGCGTGATCCGTGGCGAGCCCGCGCCGGGCGCCAACATCGCGGGGCCCGCGTTGTTCGCGCTGCCCGGCGCAACGCTGCTCGTGTCGCCGGGCTGGAACGCGAGCGTCGATCTGTACGGCACGATCTCGCTATGCAGACAGGCGCCGCCGTGAGCCTCGACCCGATCGAGCTGCAGGTGCTGATCGGCGGGCTGCGGGCCGCCTGCGAAGAGATGGGCGTCGTACTGATCCGCTCGGCGCACTCGTCCAACATCAAGGAGCGCCGCGACGCCTCCACGGGCCTATTCGACGCCGATGGGCAGATGGTGATGCAGGCCGAGCACATCCCGGTGCACCTCGGTGCGATGGGAGCGGCGGTGCTCGCGGTGCTCGACGAGCACCACGAGCCTGGGGTGTCGTGGATCCTCAACGACCCGTTCGCTGGCGGTACGCACCTGCCCGACATCACGGTCATCACCCCCGTGTTTCATGCCGGGGAGCTGATCGGCTTCGCGGCGAGCCGCGCCCATCACGCCGACGTCGGGGGCCGGCGGCCGGGATCGATGCCGGCCGACAGCACAACGCTCGAGGAGGAGGGCGTGGTGATCTCGCCCCGACCGCTCACCGACGAGGCACTCGAGCAGCTGACCGCCCTGATGCGCCAGCCACGCGAGCGGCGCGCAGACCTGCGCGCGCAGCTGGCCGCCAACCAAACGGGCGCCGGGCGCCTGCTGGAGCTGGCCGAAGCGGTCGGCAACGTGCGGCTGCGCAAGGGAACCGACGAGGTGCTCGACTACGCCGAGCGCCGCACGCAAGCCTGCCTGGCGACGCTCGGCGAGCGCACACGCGAGCGGACCGACGTGCTCGAGGCGCCTGATGGGGATCTGCAACTGCGCTTGGTGGCGAGAGTGGAGGGGCAGCGGCTGGTGCTGGACTTCGCCGGCAGCGCTCCCCAGCACGAGGGCAACCTCAACTGCCCATTGGCCGTCACGGTTTCCGCCTGCTACTTCGCGGTCAGGGTCATCACCGACCCCGATGTGCCGCCGTGCGCAGGCGCCTATCGGCCGATCGAGATTCTCGCCCCCATTGGCTCGATCCTCAATGCGCGGCCGGGAGCGGCGGTCGCCGCCGGGAACGTCGAGACCTCCTCGCGAGTGGCCGACCTCGTGCTTGGCGCGTTTGGTTACGCGCTCGGCCAGGGCACGATGAACAACCTGACGCTCGGCAACGAAGAGTTCTCCTACTACGAGACGCTCGGCGGCGGCCAGGGCGCCTGCGCCGACGCCGACGGGCCGAGCGGCGTGCACGTCGCGATGAGCAACACACTGAACACGCCGGTCGAGGCGCTGGAGCTCGAATTTCCGCTGCGGATCAACCGCTATGAGCTGCGGCGCGGCTCCGGAGGCGCCGGTGCGCACCGCGGTGGTGATGGAGTGATCAGAGAGCTGCAGGCGCTACAGGAGATGAGCTACTCGCTGATCACCGAGCGCCGCCGGCATCCTCCACCGGGCGCAGGCGGCGGGAGACCCGGCCTCACGGGACACAACCTCGTCAATGGCCTGGAGGTCCCCGGAAAGACCGTCGGCACACTCGCAGAAAATGATCTTCTGCGCATCGAAACGCCGGGTGGAGGAGGATACGGGCATGCGTGAGCGGATCGGCTTTCTGGGGCTCGGGATGATGGGATCGCGGATGGCGGCGAACATCGCCGAGGCTGGCTTTCCCCTCGCGGTCTGGACACACAGCGACGGCAAGGCCGAGGCGTGGGTGCGCGAGCACCCGGGAGCGCGGGCCTTCGCCACTCCCGCGGAGGTTGCGGGCGAGAGCGAGATCGTGATCTCGATGGTCGTCGACGGCGCCCAGGTCTCCTCGATCTTGCTCGGCGACGGCGGCGTCGTCGAGGGCGCCCGGCCGGGTCTTTTGTGTGTGGACATGTCAACGATCGGCCCGTCCGCGACCGTCGAGGTCGGCGCGGCGCTCGCCGCCGGCGACATCGCGCTGATCGACGCTCCGGTGACCGGATCGCTTCCCCGCGCGCAGGCGGGCACGCTGACGATCATGGTCGGCGGTGCTGAGCGGGACTTCGAGCGAGCGGAGCCCCTGCTGCGGGCGATGGGCGAGGTGATCGAGCACGTGGGTGAGCTCGGCAAGGGCCAGATGCTGAAGGTGATCAACAACTCGCTCGGCGCCGCAAACGCCGCGGCGCTCGCCGAGGCGCTTGTGCTCGTCAGCTCCAGCGGCCTGGACCTAGACGCCTTCGTGCGAGTCACGTCAGCCGGCTCGGGCGCCTCGGCTCAGCTCGAGCTGAAGTCGGGACCGATGCGTGGGCACGACTACACGCCGCTGTTCAAGACCGAGCACATGCTCAAGGACGTGCGCCTCTGTCTCGATCAGGCCCAAGCCGCCGGCGTGCCGTTCCCATCCGCCGCGCACGCCCGCGACCTGCTCACCGCGAGCATCGGACGCGGCCACGGCGAGGAGGACTACGCCGCCATCATCGAGTCAGCCGAGGGTCTCGCCGGCCGGCGCATATAGCGCACCAGTTGGGGGGAGATTTTCGTCCGGGTCTCCCCGCTTCGCGGACGAGTGACTCGAGTTCGGACACAAAACCCCTGCTAACAACAGGAATTTGGGATTTCCGCTCAGATTTCGTATCTTTAATGGCAGCCGTGCCGTTCAGCAGCTCTGTCCGGTGCCCGGTCACAGACGTTTTTGCTCCCCCCCTCTCTTCCTTCTTTATGCCAATTGCTTTCAAAGAATGGGCGGTTACCGTCCGTGCTCTCGCCGAGGGCGAGCAGCTGATCACGCTGCGCTCAGACGCGATGAGCGAGTCCGATCAATTCGAGCTCGAACACGAGCGGTTCTTTCTGTACCCCACGTTCGATCATCAGAACTACGATCTCGTTCGCGAATCCCACCAGCCCGAGCTGCGGCGCGCGCTCGAGGAGGGCGTGTGGCCCGATGGCGAGCCCTCGCTGCGGGCATTGAGCGCCGCCGGCCACGTCCAGCAGCCAGACCGGGTTCGCATCCGTGCGTGGGCCGAAGTCGCCAGGCACTTCACGATCAGCGATCCTCGCGCAGTCGACGCGCTCTCGCCGTTCTACGTGTGGACGACCGACTACGCCGAAAAGCGCTTGGAGTGGAAACGCCGCCACCCGCTGCACGTGCTGCTGCTCCGCACCTACCGCATCCCACGCCCGGTGACTGTCAAGGTGCGCGATGAGTACGGCGGGCTGAACCCCTGGTTCGAGCTGCAAAGAGATCTGCCTTTCGAGGGCACACCGGTGCTCTCCGACGACGAGTTCGACCGGGCCGCGGAGGCGATCGAGACGATCACCCGCGAGGCCGGCCAGCCGGTACTGGTCTAGGGCTTCTCCCAGGCGAGCGCTTCGCGCGCCGCTTGGGCTCCGGACTCCGGGACGAGCACATCCTGGGCGCCGATCACCGGCGCATACCCGGAGATCTCGCCGCGCAGCATGCTCGGGATACCCTCCTCCAGCAGCAGCCCCTGAATGAATTCCGCCTCGGTCTGATTGGGCGCGCCCACCACCTTCACGAGCTCGCCTTCGCTGTACTGGGGCTTGACCTTTCGCGCCCGCTCCTGGGAGCGGCTGAGCGGCGGCTGAGCTTCACGCGCCTCGCTGCCGTAGATCAGGGGCAGACCACAATCGGGACAGAAGCGCTCGCTGTCCGGCGCGCTCGACGCGCAGCCCGGGCAGATCAGCTCCCACCCGCTCAGATCATCGTCGCGTGGCGCTTAGATCGCCACCTCTGAGACCTCGCCGCCGTCGATCAGGTAAGACCGGACGATGGGCGATCGCGGGTCGGTCAGCCCCACGATTATCCACTCTACCCCTGGCCAGCTTTTCGCAAAGTTGATGTCCGTCTGTGACGGATAGGGCTTGCTGCGCACGTGCGAGTGATAGATCCCGCCGATCTCGCAGCCCGCCCTCTCGATACCCATGTAGAGCTTCCCCAGCTCCGGCCCGTCGATCTCGAACTTCAACGCGCTCGCATGGATGTTCGTGGCGCGATGTATGGCCACAGCTTCCGCGGGAGCGCCGGGCTTGACGGCGACCACGCCGCAGACCTCAACGGTGGGTTCCTCCTGGGCATGCGCGACGATCTGCTCGAGCAGCTCGGCAGAGATGTCCACCGGATCACCACCAGACGGTGGAGTCGAGGTTCTCGATCTCCTCCAGGGGACGCGTGTAGATGCCGCTCGAGAGGTACTTCCAGCCGTCGTCGGCGACGACGAACACGACGTTGCCCTCGTCGAGCTCTCCCGCGATGCGTGAGGCCACACGGGCAATCGCGCCACTGGAGACGCCGGCGAAGACGCTCTCCTCGTCGAGCAGCTTGCGCGTCCAGACGATCGCGTCTGAGTTCGTCACGAAGATCTTGCGATCGAGCAGCGAGATGTCGATGATCGGCGGGATGAAGCCGTCGTCCAGCGAGCGCAGACCCTGCACCGGCTCGCCCTGCATCGGCTCAGCCGCGACGATCTTGCAGGCATCGCCGAAGGTCTCCTTCAGCCGCCGGCCGTTGCCCATCAGCGTGCCGCCCGTGCCGAGTCCGGCAACGAAGGCCGAGACCTCGTCGAGCTCCTCGAGGATCTCCAGCGCCGTGCCGTTGTAGTGAGCATCGGGATTGGCCTGGTTGCCGTACTGGTAGGGCATGTAGTAGGAGGAGTCGGACTCGGCCATCGACAGTGCCATCTCGACGGCTCCGTTGGAACCTTGATCTCCCGGTGAGTAGACGATCTCCGCTCCATACATCCGCAGCAGCTGGGTGCGCTCTGGTGTCACGTTCTCGGGCATCACCACCTTCAGTTTGTAGCCCTTGCGTGAGCAGATCATGCCCAGCGAGATGCCGGTGTTGCCAGAGGTCGGCTCGAGGATCGTCTGGCCGGGAGCGATCGCGCCTTTCTCCTCGGCGTCCTCGATCAGAGCGCGCGCGACACGATCCTTGACCGACCCGGTCGGATTGCGCGACTCGAGCTTCGCCCAGACTCGCACACCCGGCTTCGGGGAGAAGCGCGGCAGCTCGATCAGCGGTGTGTTGCCGATCGACTGCACGATGTCGCCGTAGCGACCCCCACAAGGCTTGTTGCGCAGACCCTCGAAAGCCATTACTTCACGAAATATAGCGCGGTCTGACCGACAGTCACGACGTTGCTCTGCACACGCGCCGCGAGCTCCGAGGCGCTCCCCGCCAACAGGCGACGCTGATAACCCCGGCCGGCTCAACTCGAGGGTGCCCGTGAGCGCCCCGCAAGATGCCCGAGAGAGCTCGATCGAGGTCGATTTGCCGTGCCCATGCGGGGAATTCTCAGCCGCGAGTGCGCCGTGAGTTGGACATGCTCGTAATAATGGAGCTACATCACCATCGCGGGCGGCAACCAGTCACCTGCGCTTTTACGGGTCGAGGGGATGGATCGCAGTGCACACAACCGTGGTGGGGACCACACTCCAAATGCTTTACTCGGTGAGATGACCGGTTCGCTTGAACCGTTGAGCGATCGCTTGGCGCTGGGCGGTGCATTCGCCGGTGCGGCAAGGCGCTACTGGTTGAACGTCTTCCCACAGGTCTGCCGGGAGCTCTCTTACTGGCACGATCGCGCCGGTGAGATCCCCGATCCGGCGCTGAGGGCATTCGCTCTTGCCGCGCTGGACAAGCGCGGCAACATGGAGGGCGCGGCTGGCTTCGCCGCGTTCGTGCCGCGTGCACAGAGAGCGGCCGTGACACGGATGCTGGTGGCATTCCAGACCGCCTACAACTATCTCGACATGCTTGCCGAGCAGCCACACGAGGATGCCATCAAGAACGGCCATCAACTGCACGAGGCGCTACTCGTGGCGCTCGATCCAACCGCTCCACCCAGGGACTATTACGCGCACTATCCGCATCACGACGACAGCGGCTATCTGCAGGAGATAATCGACGTGTGCCGAGATGCGTTGTCCACGCTCCCCTCCTACCCAGTCGTGGCGCAGACCGCCCTGCGAGCGGCGCAGAGGATTGTCAGATTTCAGAGCTTGAACCTCTCCAGATCGCAGGGCGAGGATGGGCATCTCGCGCGCTGGGGCTTGCAGGAAACCCCTACCGGCTCGGACTTTGGCTGGTGGGAGATAGCGGGCTCCGGCGGCTCGTCGATGTGTGTGTATGCGCTGATCTCGGCGGCGGCCGAGAGGACTCTCGATCCGGCTGAGGTCGAGGCGATCGAACACGCCTACTTCCCTTGGATCGGCTCCCTGCACTCGCTGCTCGACAGCCTCGTCGACTACCACGAGGACGTCGCATCGGATCAACGGAACCTGCTCGGCTATTACACGACCCCGGAGCAGGCCGCCGAACGTATGCGGGAGATCGCCATCGAGGCGATGCGCTCGGCCCGCGCCCTTGCGCACGGACGCCATCACGCGATCATTCTCGCGGGGATGGTTGGCTTCTACCTATCGGCGCCAGAGGCCGCCGCCTCCCGCACCCAGCCGATCGTCAAGAGCGTCCGAGAGACACTCGGCCCGCTGGGCAAGCCCACATTGCTGGTGTTCGGCGCCAGGCGCCTGATCGGTCGCCTTGGCGCGATCGCCTCCTCACCACGCGCGCCGCTGGCGCCGAGGCGAACGAAACTGCCGCTACCAGTGGAGTGCTCGCCGGCGGGAACGGTCGGCAAACCCGATGGATGACCGGGCCGGGACGACGCGGCACAAGCCAACGGCTTGGGATACAGTTTTCTGTGAGAGGTAGATCAAAGGGTCGAGGAGCGTTCGGTTTGGTTAGTACGGGGATTGCGCCCGGGAGCCTTCGGGTAGCCGCGCGCCAGGACATCTGAGGAGTGCTCGAGCTTCGTGATTTGGTGAAGCATTATCCCCTGGCGGGTGGGGATGTCGTGCGTGCCGTCGACGGCGTCTCGTTGAAAGTCGAGGCGGGTGAGATGGTCGCTCTATACGGGCCGAGCGGCTCGGGCAAGACGACGTTGCTGCTGATGATCGCCACGCTGCTCCAACCGACCAGTGGCGCGGTTCTGATCGGCGGCCGCGACGTGTCTTCGCTGTCTGAGCGCGAGGCCTCTGAGTTCCGGCTCTCCGAACTCGGGTTCATCCGTCAGAACTTCGACCTGCTGCCGGGAGTGACGGCGATCGACAACGCCGTGCTGAAGCTCCTGAAGGGCACACGATGGCGCGAGGCGCATCGGCAGATCACGCCGCTGCTCGAGCGCCTCGGGCTCGGAGCGCGGCTGCAGCAACGCTCAGAGCTGCTGTCGATGGGCGAGCGTCAGCGCGTGATGATCGCGCGAGCCCTGTCGACCAAACCGCCGTTGTTGTTGGCCGACGAGCCGACCGGCAGCCTCGATTCTCAACGCGGCAGAGAAGTGCTGGAGCTGCTCGTCGAGCTGTGCCGCGAGCGCGGTGTGGCGATCGTGCTCGTCAGTCACGACCCGCAGGCCGCGGTGTATGCCGATCGGGTGTATGCGCTGCGTGACGGAAAGCTCGCTGACTACGAGCCGGATCAGGCATACGTGCGGGTAGCCGCTCAGTGACCACTGCCGGAGGGTCGGCCCGGTGAGATTCTCGAGCATCGTGCACCTCTATCGTGTGCGTCTGCGCGCACGGGTGCTGCAGGAGTGTTTCGCGGTCGTCGGGATCGCCGCGGGTGTCGCGCTGCTGTTCGCCTCTCAGGTCGCCTCCTCGAGCCTGTCGGGGTCAGTTGCGCAGCTCTCGCGCGGGATCGTCGGCAAAGCCACGCTGCAGTTGCTGGCGCGAGACGACAACGGGTTTGAAGAAGGCCTGTTGAAGCGGGTGCGCCAGATCCCGGGTGTCGAGGCAGCCGCGCCGTTGCTGGAAGTGAACGCCAACGTGACGGGCCCGAAGGCCACGCGCTCTGTCGAGCTCGTCGGCGCCGATCACAGCCTGACTGATCTCGGCGGAACGTTCGTCCACGACGGAGCCGTGACAAAGCTCGCCGGATTCGCCGGGCTCGGTGCCGTCGTTCTGCCGGCGCCACTGGCAAAGACGATCGGCATCACCAAGTTCGGCAAGGAAATGGCGTTCAGGGTAGCCGGGCGCCTGGAAGACGCTCCGCTCTACGCCCAACTGAACAAACGGCAGATCGGGCCGCTGATCGACAGCCCAATCGCGATCACCTCGCTCTCCTACGCCCAGGAAATATCTGGCCTTCAGGGCAAGGTGAGCCGCATCCTCATACAGCCCGCCACCGGCCACGAATCCCAGGTGAGAGCGGCTCTCGTTACGCTGGCCGCCGACAAATTGAACGTCGAGCCGGCCAGCTATGACGAAAAGCTGTTCAACCAGGCTGCCGCGGCGACCAACCAGTCGACCGCCCTGTTCGCCGTTATCAGCGCGCTCGTGGGGTTTCTGTTCGCATTCAACGCGATGCTCCTGACGATCCCCCAGCGCAGGCGCCTGATCGCCGATCTGCGCCGTGACGGCTACACCCCTCGCGCGGTGATCGTCGTGCTGATGATCGACGCGCTCGTCCTCGGAGTACTGGCGTGCGTGTTGGGATTGGCACTGGGCGAGGTGCTGTCGATCGACCTGTTTCACGCCAACCCTGGTTATCTCTCGTCTGCGTTCTCGATCGGCTCAGAGCGCGTCGTGAGCCTGCAGAGCGTCCTGATCGCGATCGGCGGTGGCATGCTCGCCGCGAGCGTCGCGGTGCTCAGCCCTTTCAAAGATATCCTCTCGCGCGACCCGCTGGCGGCGATCACACCGAAGGAGACGAGCTCGGCCTCACACATCGGCTGGCTGTTGGCGGGTGGAGTGGCGTGCCTGGCAGCCGCGACCGTGATTCTGCTCGCGGCGCCCAAGGAGGCGATCTTCGGGATGGTCCTGCTCGTCGGCGCGCTGCTGCTGTTGCTGCCGATCCCGCTGAACGGAGCGCTGTCGCTGGTGGCTCGCCTGGCGCCGATGATCACGAGCGCCGTGCCGCACGTCGCCGTGATGGAGCTGCGCGCGGGACGTTCGCGGGCAATCGCGATCGCCGCGACCGGCGCGATCGCGGTGTTCGGGAGCGTCGCGATCGAGACAGCCCACGGAGACCTGCTGCACGGCCTGGAAAACGCCGGGCACGATCTGAACGCCTTCACCGATGTCTGGGTCTCCCCCTCCGGCGACTACAACCTCCTCAAGACAGCCCCTTTCAAACCGTCCGCGCAGCAGATCGCAAAACTGCAGAGCCTCCCCGGGGTCGAGTCCGTCGGCCTCTACCGTGGAGGTCTGCTGAACTACGGCACTCGTCGCCTGTGGGTGATCGCGCCGCCAGCCAACGCGTCCCCTCTGTTGCCCGCCACCCAGCTCGTCGAAGGCAACCTGCAAACCGCCACCAGAGAGGTGCGCGGCGGCGGCTGGGTAGTGATCTCCCAGGCTGTTGCCGACGAACACCACCTCCACATCGGCTCCTCCCTCACGCTGCCGACACCGCAGCCGACCACGCTCAGGGTCGCGGCGCTGGCGACGAATATCGGCTGGGCGCCCGGAGCCGTGGTCCTCAACGCCAACACCTATGAAAAGCTGTGGGCGAGCAGCGATATCGCCGCCTACAACATCCTTCTGAAGCCGGGCATCAAAGCAACCCAGGCGAAGCTAGAGATCGAGAAGGCGCTCGGCTCAAATACCGGCCTGGCGGTGCAGACGGCGCAGGAAAACACCAACCGCCAACGCGTGCTCAGCCGCCAAGGACTGGAACGGCTGACGCAGATTGCGACTTTGATACTCACTGTCGCGGTTCTCGCGATGGCGGCCGCGATGGGCAACCTCGTCTGGCAACGCCGACCGCGACTGGCCAAGCTCAAGCTCGAGGGCTTCCCCCGCACCGAACTGTGGCGCACAATCCTCCTGGAGAGCCTGCTGCTGCTGGGCGTCGGATGTGTCACCGGGGCCGTCTTCGGGCTCTACGGACAGCAACTCCTGGACCGTGCGCTGGCAAACGTGATCAACTTTCCCGTCGTCTACAGCTTCGGGATACTGATCGCGGCGGGCAGTCTTGCGCTGGTCACCCTGACCGCGGTGATCATCACGGCGATACCCGGTTACATCGCAACCAACGTGCCGCCAGCCGCAGCGCTCCAGGACTGATCACAACAACGCGGTCGTTGCTCGCTTGTTGGCCTAAGCGCACTGCTGACATCGCCGCGCGGGCTTGCCGCACTCCCTCGATGGCCAGGTTGAAGATGATGCTCCACCCGGGCCGGCCCCTCGACCGTGGCCCAGCAACACATCGCAAACATTCACACAAATGGTGACAGAAATAAACACTTGTGTACCTACCTGTCACACATTTGCATCGGCATTGCGCGAAGAGTCACAGCACGAGCTCGAGGCAGGCGAGCTTTCCCCGGTGAATTGAATCCGGCAACGGCGCTCGGGGCTTTTCGGCACGCGCAGCGAGACGCCCGCGATATAGAGGCGAATGTCCTCCTCTGCAAGGCACTGCGTACACGTGTCACGCCCGTGACCGGCAGCCGAGACCCGCGGCGTTCCCGCGGGCAGAGCTACGTTCTACTCGACTCGGGCGACTGCCGGTTACTTGTGGTGGTGATGATGGTGGGCAGTGATGACCGCCAGCGTGGGACAGGGAACCGTTGTGCTCGCGCTGGCATGTGAACCGTCCTGGAAAGAGAATTCAGCCGAGAACGGGAATCCGCCATTAGGACAGTGTTCGGGCACCGAGACGCCTCTTGGATGAAAGTGCACGATCTTGCCGTGCACCCGCTTGACATAGAGGATCTTGCCCGGCCCAATTGTCGCGGTGACGCTGACGACCGAGACGTCAGGGCCGCCGGGCACACTCGGGACCGGTGGTACGGTCGTGGCAAGCTGGGAGCCGAAGGTGCCAAACTGCGGGAGCACTTCGCCGGTGAACACCAGCTGAGCGTAGACCGGCTCCTGTCCGTTGGCGTAGAACAGGATCACCAGGTTGCCGTTGTGCGGTGGCCCCATCAACGCCTGCACTTCGGGGACCTCGTGACCGGAGCCGGTCCCGAACGGGACTTCCACCAGCGCGCTGCCAGACCCGATGTGAGAGTTGACCGGGCACCCAGAAGCCCCGCTGGCCAGCAGCATTTCGGGCTGACAGATCGCCAGGCCGAGTGTCGTCGTGGTGAAATTCATTCCCGCTGGCATATGCAGATCGACCCCCGTCATCGGCGGGGGAGCGACGCCTTCGGAGGTCTCCACGTGAAAGCCGAACCCGATCGTGGTGCTCGCACCGAGCCTGTCGGGCGAGAACGACGCATTCAGAGTCGCCTGCTCGGTCACCGCACCCGCCGCCGGCACGAAAACCCAGCAGGACCCGAGCCCAACCAGAAGCACTCCTGCCGCCGAGCGCCAGCCGCGCGGGCGGCGCCGAGCGCTCAACCAGCGAGCAACACCAACCGGAAGAACGCTCACGCGCTCGCGCATCACAGACACCCCCAGATAGACCAGTGCTTAGGTTGACAGGTTCCCCGACACGTGGACCGTGACGGCATCGTTGGAGCGCTGAATCGTCCCACTGAATTTCAGGCCCGTCCCGTGCGCGTGGTTGTAGGAACCGGTGCCACGGATAATCGACATCGTGCCCGAGAAACGCGCGGTCCCACCATCGACTTCATATTTTGCGGATCCGGTACCGGTCATCGACGAGCCGCTGGGATACACGCTGATTTCGGCTGTCACACTCCGCGTGGAGGTTACGTTCAGGTGTAGGTAGAGCGAGCCGCCCACGTTGCCCGTCGCTGTACCTGACTCATACAGCTTCAGGCCGTGACTGGAGACCTTGTGCAGATGCGCGCTGTCATTCAGCGAAATCGTTCGCGCTGCCACAGCCACCCCACCGGCGGCGCTGCCGGCGGCAGCTCCGATGGACAGCACTGAGACGGACGCGGCGAGCGCCACCGCTGCGGTTTGCAGGCGGGCGCGTGTTGGCAAAGACTTCAAAGACATAGAACCTCCCCGGCTCTCATACCGTGTGACCCTGGTGAATTCGACTGAGCGGCTTTGACCTCTCCGTGAGCGACAGCGTCACTCAGCCCTGATCATAGCGTGAACACGGCCCGCCAGCGTTTGTTTCGCATGCCGCTGGGGGGCAACTGCCGTTCTTGGCTTGGCCACGAAAGCGACTCGCCGGTCTGTGAACCCCTAAGATGACGGGGTCGTCAGGATTTAGATGAACTCCACGCGCACATATGACCACGACTGGCTGGTGATCGGCTCCGGCTTCGGCGGCAGCGTCTCGGCCCTGCGGCTGTCGGAGAAGGGCTACTCGGTCGGTGTACTGGAGTGCGGCCGGCGTTTCGCCGATCACGAATTCCCGACCTCGACGGCTGACCTCAAGCGTTATTTCTGGAACCCCCGGCTGGGGATGAAGGGCATCTTCCGGCTCACCACGTTCAAGGACGTCTCGGTGGTGTCAGGCTGCGGCGTCGGCGGCGGCAGCCTCGGTTACGCAAACACGCTCTATGTGCCGCCCAAACCCTTCTTCGATGATCGCCAATGGGCTGACATGAAGGACTGGGAGGCGGCGCTGGCGCCTCACTACTCCGAGGCCCAGCGAATGCTCGGGGTGGTCGAAAACCCGCACGAGGACCCTGCCGATCAGCTGCTGCGCGAGTTGGGCGAGGAGCTCGGCGTCGGCGATACCTATAAACGCACTCCGGTCGGTGTCTACTTCGGCGAGCCCGGCAAGACGGTGAGCGATCCGTTCTTCGGCGGCGATGGCCCGGACAGAACTGGATGTCATCTGTGCGGGCGCTGCATGGTCGGCTGCCAGCACGGCGCCAAGAACACGCTCGTCAAGAACTACCTCTACTTCGCGGAAAAGCTCGGAGCGAAGGTCATGCCCGAGCGCACTGTCGTGGATATCCGCCCGATCGGCTCGCCCGACGGAAGCGAGGGCTATGAGGTCGAAAGCGTCCGCTCCGGTGCATGGCTGCGCAAGGAACGTCGTGTGCAGCGAGCGCGCGGCGTGGTCGTCTCGGCCGGTCCATTGGGCACGAACAAGCTCCTGCAGCGCTGTCGCCTGGGCGGATCGCTGCCGCGCATCTCAGCGCGGCTCGGCGAGCTCGTGCGCACCAACTCCGAGTCGATCCTGACCGTGACGGTGCCCGAGGGCTACCACGAGGATCTCATCAAACGAGTCGCGATCACCTCGTCGATCTACCCGGATCCCAATACGCACATCGAGACCGTCACCTATGGCGATGACGGAGACTCGATGAGGCTGCTCTACACGCTGCTCGTCGGCGACGGCACGCGGCTCACCCGCCCGCTGAAGCTGCTGACCCAGATCGTGCTGCACCCCGGTCGTTTGGCGAAGGTGCTTTTTCCCAAGCACTGGTCGCGGCGCACGATCATCATCCTCGTGATGCAGACGCTCGACAACGCAATCGCGCTGCGCCCTCGTAAAGGGCCATTCGGCTCTTTCTGGCTTGCGACCGAGCAGGATCCAGAGCGGCCGAACCCGACTTTCATACCGGTCGCCAACGAGGCCGCCGAATGGTTCGCGAAGCGCACCGGCGGGATCGCGCAGAGTTCGTTCACCGAGGCGCTGTTCAACATCCCCTCGACCGCTCATATCCTCGGTGGCGCCGTGATCGCGGCAGACCCCAGCGAAGGAGTGATCGACTCGAGCCAACACGTGTTCGGCTACGAGAACCTGCTCGTGTGTGACGGCTCGGCGGTTCCCGCCAACGTCGGCGTGAACCCGTCGCTGACGATCACCGCACTCGCCGAGCACGCGATGAGCCACATACCGGCGGCAGATGCTGCCGGCGGTGAGCCGGCCTCGTCAGAGCAGATCGCCGCGGTCTGACTCAGGCCGCATCGGAGACTGGTCGTCGCTGAGCCTGCTCGCGGCAATCCTCACGCGCGTAGAGCACGGCGCGCGGTGAGCGCCCGTGCCGGCGCCATCGGCCTGAGCATCGCCAACAAGGCGCGTAGCTCGAGCGCTGCCCATCCCAACAGCGGCGATTTCCCGCGCGGCGTCGCCGGCGCCGTCCTCGGTCGCGAGGTTTGCCTGGATCCTTCTGGCCGCTTGTCGGTACTCCGGACGCTGGAGTACTCGTTCTACGGTTCGGGCGAGCTTTCGAGTGCTCAGGCGTGTCGGGTGCAGCCTGACCGCGGCGCCCGTGGCCACGGCGCGGAGCGCGATGTCGCGCTGGTCGCGGGCGAATGGCACGCAAAGCAGTGGCACGCCGTGGGCAAGCGCCGCTATGACGCTGCCGTGGCCACTGTGCGTGATCATGATCGCGGCGCGATCGAGCAGCGGGCCGTGCGGAATGTAGGGACGCACGTCGACGTTGCCGGGCAGGGGATCGAGGTCGCTGAGGTCATATCCGGCGCCTGTCGTCACGATCGCCTGGACGGGGAGGCTTCCGAGCGCCGCGATCAGTATGCGCAGGTAGCGTCCTTCGTCCTGGTAGGTGGTGCTGAGCGACGCCAGCACGAGCGGGGCTTGCGAGGGCCCGGATAGTTCCGGTGGGGTGTCCGCGGGTGCTTCACAGAACGGGGGCCCGGTGTACCGCACGTTGTCGGGGAGGTGGTTTGCGGGGAAGTCGAATGTGGAGCTTGACAGGATCAGCAGCCGCTGCGCCCCGAACCACTGGTCGTGGATACGCGCGACGGGAGCGAGCTCATAGCGGGCTCGCGCGTCGTTCAATACATCCAGCCAGCGGCGCAGGAGCCGGTCTCGCGCAGCTCGCAGGAACGCGTCTCTCGAGCGCCCCGGTAAGCCGTGAGCGGGCTTTAGGCCGTAGGGAATCGGCGGCAACCCGTCAAGCGGCACCACCGCTACCGTGTGGACGAGCGCGACGCTTGGGACGTGGCACGCCTCCGCGCCAACGAAGGCGCCGAGCAGCATGAAGTCGCAGGCGATCACGTCGGTGGGAGTGGCCTCTAGGTTGTCGAGCAGATCGGCTGCGTGGGCGCCCGCCGGACCACACATGACGTTGAAGAGCGCGTGCACTGCGCCGATCGGAGTCCGTGCCTCCCAGTCACGCAGCTGGTCGGTCT
The DNA here is from genome assembly GCA_963776185.1 of uncultured Solirubrobacterales bacterium. GTDB lineage: Bacteria > Actinomycetota > Thermoleophilia > Solirubrobacterales > Solirubrobacteraceae > Palsa-744. Next base: position 173,694 of record CAVZLM010000004.1, on the reverse strand, counting down.
CTCGCCGAGCTGATCCGAAGTCGGGCGCCCGCTGAAACGCTTCATAGGAAAAGCCTTCCTGCGTCAGCTGGCTCTTCAGCGAGCGCGCTGCTAAAAACCTCACCGCATGGCCGCGCTCCCGCAGTCGGCGCGCAACCGCTGTCGCCGGGGGCACGCCGCCACCGCAGTCGGCTTGAACGAACAGGATGTTCAGGCGCCGCGTCACTGCGATCCGCTGGCGAGCAGCGCACGGGCTTCGGGGTTGGTCTCCAGTGCGCGGATCAGCATCGAGAGGACGTTGCCGAGCAGGGCATCGGGCACGGTGTCGGAGTCGGTGAGCTTCAGCATCGCCAGGCCGACGCCGAGTCCGAGCGCCACGTTGGCGAACTGCTCGGCGGCTCCCGGTGGAGGTTGCACGCCGCCCTCAGCGGCACTGGTGCTGGCGAAGCTGGCGAAGGTTGCGTGCAGCTCGCGCAGCGCGCCAGCCAGGCGCAGGCGCAGTTGCTCATCGCGCTGTGCGAGCGTCCACAACTCGACGAACAGGCGGAAGCGGTCGGGGCGCTCGTGCAAGCGCGCCATCCAGCTCTCGCTGCCGGCGAGCGGGCGCTCCCAGGTGGCGCGATCGCCGTCAAACAGCGTGAGCTGCTCGGCAATCGCTCCAGCTAGGTACTCCTCCATGAGCGCGGTCAGGAGGTTCTCCTTGCTGCCGAAGTGGTTGTAGACCGCCCCCTTGGTCAGGTGAGCCTGCGCGGCGACCTCGTCTAGGGTCGCCCCGCCGAAGCCACGCAGCGCATAGACCTCGGCGGCGGCCTGCAACAGCCGTGCCCTCGTATCGGCTCTGCGTGCGCTGCGATCGAAGTGTCCCCGCGGCATCAGTTTGACACATACTTATAAGTAGATATACTCATTAGTATGAATACTAGCGTAAGGAGCCGTCGCCATGAATAGTCAGCTGCCCGCAGGTCCCCGCATGCCGGCCGCGCTGCAGACGCTCGGCGCATGGAGCCGGCCGACCGCGTTTCTGGAGCGTGCCCGGGCTCGCTACGGCCCGCGCTTCACGCTGCGCTTCCTCGGCCAGGCGCCGTTCGTGATGCTCAGCGACCCCGAGGAGATCAAGCAGCTGTTCCTGGCCTCGCCCGATGTCGTGCACCCTGGTGAGGGGGCGCTGATCCTCGAGCCGATCGTCGGCCGTAACTCGGTGATCCTGCTCGACGAGGGCCCTCACCTGGAGCAGCGCAAGCTAATGCTGCCGGCGTTCCACGGGGAGCGGATGCAGGGTCTGGCCGACTTGATGAGCGAGCTGACCGAACGCGAGCTCGCCGGCTGGCCACGCGAGCAGGCGATCGCCCTGCACCCCCGGCTGCAGCGGCTGACCCTCGAGATCATCCTGCGGGCCGTCTTCGGCTTGGAGCAGGGCGCGCAGCTGGATTCGCTGCGCGAGACTCTGGGTGAGATTCTCGCGTTCGCCGAGAGCCCGCTGTCGCTGCTCCCCAGGCCCCGTGGCCTGCTCGCCCGCTTCGGCCCGGCCGCCCGTTTTCGGCGGCTGATGGATCACGCCGATCAGCTGATCTTCGAAGTGATCGCGGAGCGCCGTGGCGCCCACGAGCAGAGCGCCGGGGACGAGCCTGAGGGCGAGGACGTGCTCGCGATGCTGCTCGGCGCCCGCCACGAGGACGGCTCGCCGATGAGCCCGCAAGAGCTGCGCGACGAGCTGATGACGGCCCTCGTCGCGGGCCACGAGACGACGGCCTCACAGCTCGCCTGGGCGTTCGAGCGTCTCGCACGCGAGCCCGCCGTGCTGGGACGGTTGCAGGACGAGCTCGACGAGGGAGCCGGCGAGGAGCAAGCCGGCGAGGAGTACCTCACGGCCGTCGTGAACGAGATCCTGCGCCACAAGCCGGTCCTGCCCTACGCCCAGGTCAGCATGGTCAAGCAGCCGATCGAGATCGGCGGCATTCACTACTCACCCGGCGTCGCGCTGGTCGCCAACGCTTACCTCCTGCACCACGACCCCGCGATCTACCCCGAGCCACACGCCTTCCGCCCCGAGCGATTCCTCGAGAAGGCGGGTGGGCGGGCACCGAATACCTACACGTGGATTCCCTTCGGAGGCGGTCGCCGGCGCTGCCTGGGCGCAAGCTTCGCACTGCTGGAGATGAAGCTGGTGCTGCGCGCGGTGCTCGAGCGCTGCGAGCTTCGGCCGGCAGGCAAGCGGGCGGAGGCCACGCGTAGACGCAGCATCACGATCAGCCCGGCACGCGGAGGCACAGTCGTGCTCCACGACCGGCGCAGGATCCGCGATCGAGCTCAGACGCACGCCCTCGCTGTGGGCGCGCCGGCAGCGAGCGAGCTCTAGCGCGCCCCTCCCCGCCAGCAGGACCAGGCCATCAATTCGGGCACCTTCACACCACGGGTTGCGGCCGCTCGACCGATTCGGAAAATGCCAGCTGTGTGTCGAGCAGACGACCGGCTGTCTAACGCCCGCCGGCCATCGCCGGCAGGATGACCAGCGTGTCGCTGTCCCCAACTGCGGTGTCGAGCCCGTCGAGTACACGGACGTCCTCGTCGTTGAGGTAGACGTTGACGTAGCGGTTGAGCTCGCCGTCGGGGGAGAACAGCTGGCTCTGCGTGGCGGGGTGCACAGCGGCGAGGTCGCGCAAGATGTCTCCGACGCTCTCTCCGGAGGCGTCGACCTCCTTCTCACCGCCAACCGAGGCGCGTAGGACTGGGGGAATCTTGATTGTGGCCATCGGTGTCCTCCGGGGGTTGAACTGGATCTGCCAGGCGCCAGGCTAGCCGGCCGCGGCGCAAAACGCCTCGTAGTCGGGGAACACGCCCATCTCCTCATCGGAGATCTCGCTTGGATCGCGCGAGCAGATCGGGCACTCGGGGTCACGTCTCACCTTGACCTCGGTGAGCGTCGCGCCGAGCGCGTCATACAGCAGCAGCCGCCCGATCGCGGGATCGCCGATCTCGAGGATCAGCTTGACGACCTCTGTGGCCTGCAGCAGCCCCATCGTGCCGGGCAGCACGCCGAGCACCCCGTTGGCGCCACAGGATGGCGCGAGCTCAGCCGGTGGCGGCTCGCGGAACAGGCAGCGATAGCAGGGACCATCGTACGGTTTGAAGACCGACAGCTGGCCGTCGAAGCCGAGGATCGACGCGGAAACGACGGGAATCTTCAGACGGACGGTCGCGTCGTTGAGCAGATATCTCGTCGGGAAATTGTCGACGCCGTCGACGATCACGTCGTAACCCTCGATGATCTCCATGATGTTCGAGGCGTCCAGGCGCACAGGGTACTTGACGACTTTCACGTCGGGGTTCAGCGCCTGGATCGTCTGCTCGGCGGAGTCGACCTTCAGAACGCCGATCCTCTCAGAGCTGTGGATCACCTGCCGCTGCAGGTTCGAGAGATCGACCTCGTCGTCGTCGACGATGCCAAGCGTTCCCACCCCGGCCGCCGCGAGATAGAGAGCTGTCGGCGAGCCCAGCCCGCCGGCGCCGAGCAGCAGCACCTTCGCGTCGAGCAGCTTCTGCTGGCCGTCTGAGCCGATCTCTGAGATCAGCAGATGGCGTGAGTAGCGGTCGCGCTGCTCAGCGGTCAGAGCTCGTGGAACCTCCACGTCATAGCCGCGGTCCTTCCACAGCGTGATGCCGCCGGTCATCGAGGAGACGTGCTCGTAGCCGAGATCCTCAGTGAGGGTGCGGGCGGCGTAAGCCGAGCGGTTGCCCGACGCGCAGTAGATGACCACCTGGGTGGCGCGATCAGGGACGACGCCCTCGATCCTCGACTCCAGATATCCGCGCGGAACGTGCTTTGCCGTCGGGATGTGACCGGTGGTGAACTCCTCGGTCTCGCGCACGTCAATCAATACTGGCCTGCCGGTCACGGCGCCATTCCCGTTTGCGGAGCTCCCGTTCGCGTGAGCCCCGAGCAGCTCGTGAACCACAGCTGGGTCCACCTCCTCGACGCTGCTCTTGACCTGGCGAAGAAGCTCCACGCTGGACGGACTCATCACAAAACTCCTAAATCACGGTCGGAATTCATGGGGACTTCAGAAAGTATAGCGCCTTGGGAAGTAGTTGGGACGTTTGACCCGCCCCAGCCCGTGGGCCATGCTTCTCCGGTGAGAGTCAGCGTAAAGCGATCGTTTCCGGAGCGCTCCTTCCCCGAGCGCGTGGCCTTTGCGGGCATCTGGGTGGGCTCGGCGAGCTCGGCTATCGGGGTGCTCGTGCTCCTACTGGGCGATACGTCGCCCTTCGAGACGATTATCGGCGGGGGCAGTGGCATCGTCTGCCTCGCGCTGTTCGCTGCGCTGTTCCTCGAGCGCCGGGAAACGCGACACAAGCGCTCAGCCAGACCGCCAGACGCGCGACTTGTCCTGACAGGGAGATCAGTTGACGTTCAGGTAAGTGAAGCCGGTCGCCGACCCGTTGGCGGTGCGAGATCCTTCATAGGTCGCCTCTGCCCGGAAGCGCCCGACCGCCGGCGGAGCAAACGGGATCTGAGCCAAGCCTGCGCTGACTTCGGTCTGGACGTGCTCATAGAACTGCCATCCGAATACCGGATCGAAGCGTTCGATCGTGACGTCGGCCGGTCCGGAGGCCGCGGGTTTGACCTTGACGTCGATGCCGACACCCTGGCCTGGCGTGGCCTTGAAGGAGCCAAAGGAGATGCTCGTGGCGGTGATCGTGCGTGACTCGCGCAGCAGTGTGAAGTTACCGGCAGTGGCATCGCGGACCGAGACGACCGCGTAGTAGCGACCGGGTTGCAGCTGGTGCTGAAGGGTCTGCGAGCCGCTCTGACCGCACTGGCATTCGATCACGCTGCCGTCCTGGTTGCGCAGCTGCAGGTTGAAGTCGGCGCTTTCCGGTGCGGTCAAACGCAGCGTCAGATTGGAGTGACTGCCGATGTTGAGCTGGTAGAGACGCAGAACCTGGATCCCGTTTCCGCTCAGACGCCCGCTGGCGCGAGCGTAGTTGGCAAGCGTGATCCCCGGAGCGGTCTCGGCGGCTCCCGCGGCTGCGACCTCGAGATGAAAGCGCTGGATACCGCGATAGGAGGAGCGCGGCGTGATCTGGAAGCTGTAGCGGCCACCCTGCCCGGCCGCGGGCGTGAACAGCCGATAGCCGCCGCAGCCGATTCGCTGTACCGGCGCGCCGTCTTCGAAAGAAGTCGTCCCCGGAGCGAACAGTTCGCCGCTCACACAGGCGCCGCGGGTCTGGTTGGCCAGATTGATCAGGTAGCTGACTCCCGAATGCAGGATGAAGGAGTAGGCCGCGTTGATGTTCTGAACACGATCGACGGCGCCGCTTGCGCCACCGCCGGGCAGCTGCGGGCCTGGAGGGGCCACCGCCGGGGTCGGCAGGAAGACTTCGAGCGTGAACGAGGCGAGCTGCGAGCTCGCAAGCGCGGCGACACGTATCTCATAGACGCCGTTCTTGGACGCCTTGAACGAGACCGCCGCCTTGCCCTGCGATTCGGTCTGCTGACAGGTGACCGGCTGCAGCTGCGAGCGCTCCAGGTGGTAGACGTCAACCGTCGCTTCGAGCTTCCCGGCAGCGGCCAGGTTGACTGCGATTCGCTGTGCGGTCGAGGACTTCAGGCTGTACCAGACAGAGTGGATCGTCTGCGAAGCGCATTGGGAGCTGACCTCGTTCGGCTCCAATGTCGCCCCCACGACGGTGCCGCTGAGGCTCGCTGGCAGGCCGTGGATGATCTGTGCGTTTGCCAGTTCGTCGTTCGCGGGCGCGGGTGGAGCGCTCTGCGTGGGCGCAGCGAGCGCCGCGCTGGTGAGGATCATCGCGCTCAGCAGAGCCGTGCCAACCGCCCGGCCGCTCGAGGGAAACCTTCTGCTGGCGCGTCTGGCGCAATCCGGACGTTGTGGGCTCATTTATGACCTTTGTTGGGAAACAGACGAGGCTCGCGGCTCGCCGCCAAGCATAACCCCACCGGTGGCCGTAATCAGAATCCTCGTGCGCCGGCGCAAGGCGATGCGCCGGTGGCGGCGCTGTCGCTAGGGTGCAGTGCGATGCGCCGCACCGCCCGTCTCATCACCCTGTTGGCGGTCGTGACCATCGCTGCCGTGGTGGTGCTCGCGGTGAGCCTGTCGGGCGGCCCTCGCAGATCCCCTGCCGGTGCGCTCGCCTCGGCCCGGAATGCCAACTCCGCAGCGGGACTCGAAGGGCCGCTGCTGCCCGCGGGTCTGCACGCGAGCGAATTCGCGCTCGAGGACCAGAACGGACGGCGTGTGTCCCTGCGTCAATATCGCGGCCAGGTTCTGATCCTGACGTTCCTGTCCACCACCTGCGGGGGTCCGTGCGTGGTGATGGCCGAGCAGATTCGCGGAGCCCTCGAAGAACTTTCTGAGCCGGTCCCCGTGCTCGCGGTGAGCACGGATCCCGCCACCGACAGCCGGCAGCATACGGATCGCTTCCTCAGAGAAGTCTCATTGACTGGCCGCGCGAGCTATCTGACCGGCAGCCTCGCCGAACTTCAACCGGTCTGGCGGGCATACGGCATCGCCGCCAGGAACACACCCACCGTCGAGATCGACGACGCGACCGCGGTGGTGCTGCTGATCGACACCCACGGCCTCGAGCGTGTCAGCTTTCCCCTCGAACAGCTGACGCCCGAAGAGCTGGCGAGCGACATCCGCAAGCTGCTCTCGCAGTCGCGTTGAGCAGATCTCTCGATATCTGCTGATACCCTAGCTGGCAGGTAGGAAATGATCAGATGATGTTCTCAACCAAGGCCGAGTACGGCGTGCGCGTGATGGTCGAGCTGGCTCGGCACGATGTCGGCACGCCTGTGCCGCTGGCCGAGATCGCCGAGCACGACGGCCTGCCGCTCGCCTACCTCGAGCACCTCGTGGCACGCCTGCGCAAGGCGGGACTCGTCGACAGCCGCCGCGGCTCGCGCGGCGGCTACATGCTCGCCCGCGAGCCCGGGCTGATCACGATGGCGGAAGTGGTCGAGGCGCTGGAGGGTTCGATCGCCCCGATCGAGTGCATCTCTCAAGGACCCGACGGTCAGATCGTGTGCTCGCGCGAGTCCGACACCTCGCACGTGTGCCCGACGAAGCTACTTTGGACCCGTGTGCGCTTCTCTATCGTGCGCACGCTCGTGGAAACGACACTGGCGGATCTCATCGGGGGGATCCAGCTGCCGCAGATCGATAAACAACCAATCACTACTGGAGTCTGACCAACAAACCATGGCCGATCTCGAGATCAAGAACCTGCACGTCCGCACCGAGGATCGCGAGATCCTCAGAGGCGTCGACCTGAACATCAACCGCGGCGAGGTTCATGCGCTGATGGGCCCCAATGGCTCGGGCAAGTCGACGCTAGCCAACACCCTGCTCGGGCATCCGTCTTATGAGATCACAGAGGGGACGGTCATCTTCAAGGGGCAGGACATAACCGAGGCAGAGCCCCACGATCGCGCCAAGGCGGGTCTGTTCCTGGCGTTCCAGTACCCGGTCTCGATTCCCGGGGTCTCGGTCGCCAATTTCCTGCGCATGGCGATCAACGCCAAGCGCGAGGAGCCGATCCAGGTCAAGGAGTTTCGCAACCAGCTGCAGCACGCGATCGAGCTGCTCGACGTCGATCGCGCTTTCACCTCCCGGCACCTCAACGACGGGTTCTCAGGCGGCGAGAAGAAGCGCGCGGAGATTCTGCAGATGGCGATGCTGGCGCCGGACGTCGCGATCCTCGACGAGACCGACTCCGGTCTCGATATCGACGCGCTGCGGACAGTGGCCGAAGGTGTGAGCAAGCTCCACACAGAGCAAGGACTCGGCGCGCTGATCATCACCCACTATCAGCGCATCCTGCATTACATAAAGCCCGAGTTCGTGCACATCCTGATGGACGGGCGCATCGTCCTGGAGGGTGGCGTCGAGCTCGTCGAGCGCCTCGAGCGCGAGGGTTACGATCAGATTCGCCAGGAGTTCGGCGGCGAGAACGGGCATGGCTCGGGTGGCAATGGTGCGAGCAGTGTCTGAGGCCAACGGAGACACGCCCGAGGTTCAGGTCAAGGCCGGCCGGCACCGCGAGGCGAGCCTGTATCACGCGCTGCACGGCGCTGGCGCGGGAGACGGCCGGACACTGTCGCAGTTGCGTCAGGCCGCGCTCGAGGCATACGAGGCGGCTGAGCTGCCGGTGTGGCGCCGCTCTGGCTTCTGGAGCACCAGCCTGCAGGAGCTCGATCTGGACAGCCTGGAGATCCGTCGTCACGACTTCGATCCAGCTGAGGTCCCGGAGATCGTGGCAGCCACCGTTCCCGACGGTCCCCGTGCTGGGCGAATCGTGCAGCGAGACGGATCCGTCGTGCACGTCGAGCTCGACAGTGAGCTTGCGGCTCGCGGTGTGATCCTGTGCTCGCTGGAGCAAGCCGCCCGCGAGCACACTGAGGTCTTTCAGCGCTGGTACTCAAAGCGCCTGACGGCCGATCGTCACAAGCTGGAGGCCGCCAACGCGGCGCTGTGGAGCGGCGGTGCCTTCCTACACGTTCCCGAGGGCCTGGTCATCGAGGAGCCGTTTCAGATCGTCTCGGTGATCGACGGGCCCGGCAGCGCGCAGTATGGGCGCACGCTGATCGTTGGCGAGCGCACGAGCGAGTTTCGCGTGCACGAGTACAAGCTCGCGGAGAACTTCGAGGGCCAGGCGCTGCACGCTGGGGCCTTTGAGCTGTACCTGCAGGACGGAGCGCGCTGTCGTTTGGCGCAGGTACAAGATTGGGGTTCTGGACAGGTCTTCGATGTCTCGACCCGTTTCGTCGGTGTCGGCCGCGATGCCTACTGTCACTGGCTGCCGGCGCTGCTTGGCGGCCATCTGGTGCACCAACACCTCGAGCTTGCCGTGTCCGAGTCCGGTGGCGACATGGCCTTCCGCGGGCTGTTCTTCGCCGAGGAGCACGAGCATCTCGATGTGTTCGCCGTCGACCTGCACGAAACCGGCCCATCCGGTGGGGACGTGCACTGGCGTGGAGCTGCCAGTGGCGAGAGTCGCGCGAGCTTCGAGGGTCTGATCCAGATCGACCCGGGTGCGCAGAAGACCCACACCTACCTGCAGATCCACACGATGATGCTCTCACCGAAAGCGAGACTCGACGCGATCCCCTCGGTGCTCGTGTCGGCCGACGATGTGTCGGCGTCCCATGGCGGAACTGTGGGCGAGCTCGACGAGACGGTGATCTTCTACATGCAGTCGCGTGGACTTGACCGCGCGGCAGCCGTCCGGGTGATCGTCGAGGGGTTCTTCGAGCCGCTCGTCGCCGAGTTGGGAGACGAGGCCCTGGAAGAGCTCATACGCGGGAAGGTCTCGCGTAAGCTCGCCGCCGCGCGTGATGACATCGAGGCATACGCCTCCGGCCGGTAGATGGGTGCGATGAGCGATATCGCTGTCGACAAGCGCGCGCTCGAGAGCGACTCGCTGAATGTCCGCGGCGACTTCCCTATCTTTGCGCGGCGCTTCGGCGCTCGTGAGCTGATCTACCTGGACTCCGGCTCGACCTCGCAGAAGCCCCAGGTGGTGATCGACGCGCAAGCCGAGCACCTGCGCGACCACAACGCGAACGTGCATCGCGGCGTCTACGCGCTGGCGCAGGAGGCCGACGCGGCCTACGATCAGGCGCGCAGGCGTGTCGCGGCCTTCGTTGGTGGCGAGGCGCGCACGACGATCTTCACGAAGAACGTCACGGAGGCGATCAACCTCGTCGCCTACTCGTGGGGCCGCGCCAACGTCAACAATGGTGACGCGGTGCTGATCACCCAGATGGAGCACCACGCCAACCTCGTGCCGTGGCAGGTGCTGTGTCGCGAGCGCTCGGCTGAGCTTCGTTACCTGGAGGTCGACGAGCACGGCGAGCTGTCGCTGGATGCGCTGGACTCAGAGCTCGAGCGTGGTGACGTCAAGCTGGTGGCCTTCGCGCACGTGTCAAACGTGCTGGGCACGATCAACCCGGTCGCCGAGATGACCGCGCGCATCCGCGCGGCGGGCGCGATCTCGCTCGTGGACGGCGCGCAGGCGGTGCCACAAATGCCCGTCGATTTGACCTCGCTCGGCGCCGACTTCTACGGCTGGACCGGGCACAAGGCACTCGGCCCGACCGGTGTCGGCGTGTTGCACGGCCGGGTGGAGCTGCTCGAGAAGATGGGGCCGTTCCTGACCGGCGGCGACATGATCGCCTCGGTGGACTTCCAGACTGTGAGCTGGAACGAGCTGCCGTACAAGTTCGAGGCGGGCACGCCGCCGATCGCCGAGGCGGTCGGTCTGGGCGCGGCAGTCGAGTATCTCTCAGCGCTCGGCATGGAGCGCGTGCGCGCCCACGAGCGCTCATTGACGGCATACATGCTCGACCGCCTGGCCGAGGTCCCCGGCCTGCGTGTCGTCGGACCTCCCGACGCCGAGCGTCGCGGTGGCCTGGCGTCGTTCACGCTCGAGGGAATCCATCCGCACGACGTCGCCGAGCTGGCTGATCGCGGCGGCGTGTGCATACGCGCGGGGCACCACTGCGCGCAGCCGCTGATGCGCTGTCTGGGCGTCGGCGCCACAGCGCGAGCGTCGGTCGGCGTGTACAACGAGGCATCGGACATCGACGCGCTGATCGACGCGCTGATCGCCGGGCGCGAGGTCTTCGGGCTCTGAGCCATGGACGACCTCTACCGCGACTACATCCTCGATCACTACAAGCGCCCGCGGAACTTCGGCGAGCTCGATCCACACGATCTGGAGGCGCTCGAGCACAACCCGCTGTGTGGCGATGAGCTCGGAGTGCACATCCAGGTGAAGGACGGCAAGATCGCCGATCTGCGCTTCCACGGTCACGGCTGCGCGATCTCTCAGGCATCTGCGTCGATCGCCTCCGAGGAGCTCAAGGGCATGTCACTCCAGGAGGTCGGAGCGCTTGGCGCGGACTGGATGATCGACCTGCTCGGCATCCCGGTCTCGGCCACCAGACGCAAGTGTGCGCTGCTCAATCTCAAGGTCACGCGGGCGGCCGTCACGGGCGACAGCGACTGGCCCACTTGAGCGCCGGCCCCAATTTCACGCCTACTCTAAGTTATTTAGAGTAGCTTAGAGTAGGCGGCTACTCTTGCGATAGTCGCCAGTATGCGCGCGGGTCACGCGCGCTTCTGCCGACCCACTCGATCAACCCCTCGTTTCGCAGCGAATCGAGTCGGCTGATCGTTGTCGGTCTGGAAAGCTCCAGAATCTCGGCCACCTCCCCCGTGCTGAGCCGTCCGGCTCGTCTGAGCGCGGTGATGATCGTGCGTGCCTCATCCGGCAGCCGTGCATCCAGCGCCCGGTCGGCGGGCTCCGCAGACAGGGTCAGCACGACGCTTGCCGCGGTCTGGCGGTAGACGGGATCCACGAGTCCCGCGGCCCGCACCTCCTCGTAGATGCGTCGGATTCCCTCGCCCAACTCCTGCCCGAAGTGTAGATCGGAGCAGACGTGGGCGATCCGCGGGTTACGCGCGAAGCGCGTACCGCGCATTGGATCGCTCAGATCGACCAGGCCGGGGAAGCGGCCGGGGCTGGAGACCTCGATTCGATCATCGAAGATCTCGACCCTGATGTGATCGCCGGCGAGACTGTATGAGCGGTGGACGACGGCATTCACGATCCCCTCCAGCCATGCGTCTTCGGGGATCAGCGGCACCTCGCCGAAGCGGCCCGAGTCGGCGACCAGCGCGCGGCGTGCGGGCTGCAGAGCCCGAACGGCGTCGCGGGCCTCGTGGAGTTGACGCGGGATCGGACCCTCGATGCGGATGTCCTCGATGAGCTGTTGACCGGAACCAGCCCCACGCTCGCGCCCGCGGTAGCGCAGGATCCGTACGAACGCCTCCGCCAGCACCGCCTGCGGTTCACCGGCGAACAGCAGCAGTCCTGCGATCGTGAGCTCGCCGCCACGCGTTGCCAGCCCCCGTGCGCGTAGTAGACGTCTCGGATCGGGATGACCGACCGCGGTGGCGTACTGCTCGAGCAAAGGCTCATCCAGCGCCTCCAGGCCAATACCCTTCAGCGGCCTTCCCTCGTAGCTGGCCTGGCCCTTGTCGAACAGCAACTCTTGGCGTTGATGGAAGCTCAACCGCCGCGTCTCCTCGCCGACCCGTAGGAAGACCTCGTCTTTGGAACTCGCGTGCACGACATCGCCGGTGGGCACGTCAAAAACCAGCAGGTGGTCGCGCTCGCCGCTGACATTCACACAGGGCACCAGGCGATGCTTGACCGCGACAGGACGGTTGGCGAAGTCGATTGCTGCCTGGAGCTGTGCGTTACGGCGCTTGACGTCGCCGTCACCACCCTCGACCATGCCCTTCCAGAGGCCAACGACGATCGTGCCTCCGTCGGCGTTCGCCATGCCGATCAAGTCGTTGGCCAGATCTCTGGGCGCGATCCGCTTGGACTTGCGATCGAACCATTGATCCTCGGGAATTGCCAGCAGTCTTGTGCCCCGCTCCTCGATGGACGCTTCAAGTGCTTGTTCCACGGCCACCGTCGACATAAAGCTACTCTAACATTTTTAGAGTAGTGATGAGTAGGCCATCTCCCGCCATGCCGGGCCTGACTCGATCCCCCACAGCGGACTCGATCCTCACGACTGCCGTCGCCGACGACGGCGGCGACAGCAGTCCGGGGCGTCCGCGATACAATTCCTACTTCAGAGCACAGGATTCGCAGAGCAACGGCAGCGAGGAGCCTAATGGCCACGATAGATCAGACCAGAATCACCAAGCCCAGCCCGATCGTCGAGGACGAGCAGGGTCAATTGCGTGCACGCCAGGGCATCTCTCGCGAGGTCGTCTCAGAGCTCTCGAAGATCAAGGGCGAGCCCGACTGGATGATCCAGAAAAGGATCAAGTCGCTGGAGATCTTCGAACGCAAGCCGGTGCCGACGTGGGGCCCAGACCTCGGTGGCCTGAACCTCGATGACCTCGTGCTCTACTCCCCCCCCACCGCCGGGCGCTTCAACAGTTGGGACGACGTCCCGGCTGAGATGAAGGAGACCTACGAGGCCTTGGGCATCCCGCAGGCGGAGCGCGAGCAGCTCGCCGGTGTCGTCGGCGTTTGGCGCCAGGAGCCCGTGTATGAGGGCCTGAAGGAAGAGTATGCAAAGCAGGGCATCCTCTTCTGCTCGATGGACACGGCGATCACCGAGTACCCCGAGCTGGTGCAGAAATACTTCATGAACAAGTGTGTGCCGGCGCAGGACAACAAGTTCTCCGCGCTGCACGGCGCGGTCTGGTCAGGCGGCGCGTTCTGCTACATCCCCAAGGGCGTCAAGTGTGACCTGCCACTGCAGTCCTACTTCCGCATGGAGGGCTCGGGCGAGGGTACCTTCGAGCACACTTTGATCATCGCCGACGAGGGCTCTGAGGTGAACTACATCGAGGGCTGCACCGCGCAGACCTACTCGGTCAACTCGATGCACTCCGCGGTCGTCGAGATCTTCGTGCACGAGGGCGCCAAGGCCCGCTACACGACCGTGCAGAACTGGTCCAAGGACGTCTACAACCTCAACACCAAGCGCGCGATCGTGGACGCGAACGGCACGGTCGAGTGGGTCGGCGGGTCGATGGGCGCCAAGTACGTGATGCTCTACCCCGGCTCCTTCCTGATGGGCGAGGGCGCACGCGCCGACCACCTCAACGTCGGCGTGGCCGGCAAAGGCGTGCACAAGGACACCGGCGCCAAGGTCGTGCACCTGGCGCCGAACACGACCTCGAACATCCTCGCCAAGTCGATCTCCAAGGACGGCGGCATCATGGGCTACCGCGGTCTCGTCAAGATGGGCCACAACTCCGCCGGCTCCAAAGCCCGCGTGCAGTGCGACGGGCTGATGATGGACGGCGAATCGAAATCCGACACCTGGCCCGACATCCAGATCCAGAACCCCCACGTCACGGTCGCGCACGAGGCCACCGTCGGGCGCATCTCCGATGATCAGCTCTTCTACATGGGCTCACGCGGCTTCACCGAGGACGAGGCCGCCGCGATGATCGTCAACGGCTTCATCGAGCCCGTCACCAAGGAGCTGCCGATGGAGTACGCAGTCGAGCTGAACCGGTTGATTCAGCTCGAGATGGTGGGATCGATCGGCTAGCCGAGAGCTGGCTGACCGACCCCACCGCTCACTTGTAGATCAGGACTCCTACGCGGCGTGAGCAACCCGCTCCACACCGTCCAGCAGCAGCCAGTTCGCCTGCAGCACGCTCTCAGCCTGAGCCAGCAGGCGATCTTCGTCGGCCTCCTGTAGGCGCTCTGAGATCAGCGTCTTAGCGGCCTCGGCGTGCTCGATATCCAGGTGCTCGTGCAGCTGGAAGTAGGCAGTCGCAGGGCCCTCCTGGACGGCGTAGTGGGTGCTCAGCCCGGCGCGCTTGGTCGCCGAGATCGCCGGTTGGCCGGACTCGATCGCATACAGCGCCACGAGCGAGTCGAGCAGCGGGCGCTGAGGATCGCCGGCCCAGACATCGGCGCACGTCAGCGTCTCTGGGTTGGGGTTCGGCGACGGCGCCCCACCGACCGCGCTCGCGAAGTCCTCCCACAGCGCGATGTGGTCCTCCTCCTCACGCGCATGCTCCTCGAGCTCACCGCGCAGACCCCGCTCTGAGACGGGATCGACGAGGTCCGCCGCGCTGCGCGACGCTGACGCTAGCGCCACAACCGCGTGGTGATACTCGCCAGCGTAATGAGCCAGCTCATCCGCGGAGAGCTCGCCAGCCGACCAGCGCTCATAGAAAGGATGCTCGAGCACGTTGCACTGCTCGCGTATGGTCTCCAGCCGTGTCCAGAAATTCATGGTCATCCCCTTTTTGGTCAGGTGAGCAAACAAGCACGTTGAGGTGGTGTGAAGCCAAGCCGCGATGCTAGCGTGCCTTGCGTGCGCGCGCCTGTGGACACGATCGCCGCCCCTCTGTTCCCCACGAACCTGACGTGGCTGAACAGTGCCTCGCCACGCTCGACGATCCAGCGCGGCAAGCCGATGCTGGTCGAGTTCTGGGACTTCTGCAGGCACAACTCGATCCGCACGCTCCCATACATCAAGGCCTGGCATGAGCGCTACGGGCCGGACGGGCTGCGCGTGATCAGCGTGCACTCGCCGGGCTTTGAGCCCTCGCGTGAGCGGCCTGCCGTCGAGCAGGCCGTCATCCGGCTGGGGATCTCCCATCCGGTTCTGATCGACACCGATCTCGAGGTCTGGCGCGATTATGAGAACGAGGGCTGGCCGGTCCGCTATCTGTTCGATGGTCGCGCACGGCTGTTTGAGTATCACTACGGCGAGGGCGGTTATGAGGAGACGGAGCTGGCCATCCAGGAGCTGCTCGGTGTGCGGCGCGAGCCGCTCGCGCCGCTGCGAGCAGAGGATGCCTCCGGCGCCGAGCTCGTGCCCCAGACCCGGGATCAGCCCGGCCCCTACAGCGGACCGTATGAGGCGGGCGGAGTGTGGGTGGTTTTGCAGGGGAGCGGCGTGCTCGAGGTCAACGGCACGGTGCTCGAGATCTCTCAGGCGGGCGCGTACCCCGTTATCGAGCACGATCACCACAGCGAGGGGATCATCGAGCTGGAGCTGAGCGCGGGCCTTCAGTGTCTGGCCACCTGCTTCACACCGGGTGTCGCGTGAGCTCGCTCGCCACCACCATGCGGCGCCAGCCGGCTGCTTGCTGAGCACCCGGCTGCCGGTCACCGTGGTGGCTCTGAGCGGGTCGATACGTCAGACTCTGCCGGCAACCGATCGAAGGAGACAGCGTGGCGGGAAGATTTGCAGCGTCGGTCGTGATAGACAGGCCGATCGAGGAGGTCTTTGCGTTCCTCGCCGATGGCGAGAACGACCCGAAGTTCAGCTCGAGGGTCATCGAGATCGCAAAGACAACTGATGGACCGCCAGCTGTCGGGACCGTTTATGCCAGTACCGTCAGGGACGCCGGTGTCAAGACCAAACGCGAGTTCGAGCTGACCGAGTTCGACTCGCCGACGCGAATTCGCTGGACGGAGACAACCAAGAATCAGGTTGTCGTTCCGGAGGGCGGCTATGACCTGACCGCGGCTGGCACGGGGACGGAGCTCACATTCTTCAATGTGCTCGAGGGACGAGGCTTTGGAGTGCTGTTCGCAGGGTTGGCTTTGCGCTCCGCGCGTAAGGGCGCGGAGGCCTTCGCACAGGCGATCAAGATGGCCATCGAGTCCTCCTGAACGCACCTGTAGCCGTCCAGTGGGGCTCCGATCAGCCGCGCGAGGCCGGCCTGAGTTCGTCGTGGGTGCGATCGGCGAGCAGCCGCTCGAGCACCGGCGGGCCGTGGTCCTCGACCACGACGCAGCCGCCTGGCCAATAGGGACTCTCCCCTGGTGTGGCCGTCAGGAAGTAGGAGTCGTACGTCCAGCAGCCGGCGTTCATCAGAGAAGCGCCGCCCGCCGTCCTCCACAGCGGTTCGCTCTCCCCTGCCAACGGACCAGCCCGGTGAGTATGGCCGAAGATCACGTGCGCATCGCCGAGCCCCAGGCGAGCGCTCACCTCCGCCATCGCGCGCAGACCGGAGCGGCGCAGCTCCGATGAGGAGATATCCGCCGCGAACTGTCCGATGCCGGCACGGTTGAGCGCGGCCACGGCGAGCGGGAAGGCGCTCGAGAGCAGCCGTGAGCGGACCCGGGCGCGGACAGAGGCACGCTCGCCCTCACCCCGCAGCGCACGCCACGCGCGCACCGTGCTCTGTCCGTTCAGCGAGTCTCCAGTCTGTGCGCGCTGGGCGACCGCGTCGATCCAGGCAAACACGGGGCCCATCACCGCCTCATAGTCATCGACGCACCCAAACGATCGCTCGGGACGTTTCAGCAGGCGTGTCATGGCGCCGATCCCCAGCCGCTCCATCGTCGGAACCGTCAGGTGGCAGTCCAGGTAGTGGCCGTGCGTCGCGTAGACGTCGTCGCGTACCCACAGGCCGGGGTAGGCGACCGTCAGATTCACCGGGGCCGCCCAGCCCGCGATCGCCTCGAGCATCGGGGATGCCTCGCCGGCCCGCGGGCGCTGTTCCAGCGAGAGCGGCTCGGGTACCTGCAGCTCTCCGCGTGCAAGCAGCCATGGCTCCACGAGCGCGTGGTCGTGGTTGCCGGCGACCACCACGACCTCCCCGCCGGCGAAGATCCGTCCGAGCTCGGCGAAGAAGGGACGCGCGGCTCTCAACGCGTCGCGGTGCGGGCCGTGGCGCAGCTCGAGCACGTCACCGAGCAAAACCAGGCGGTCGGCGCCTTGCAGCGCTTCCCAGAGCGGGGCGCGCAGCGCTGCGTCTCTGAGCACGTCCACCCGTGCGGAGTTGCCCAGATGCAGGTCTGAAATTATCAGTGTGCGCATGGTCGTCGTGCGCTCATTGCTAAAGCGGGGCGAGGGGCGGAGACTGTGGCGCTCGCTCCTATGCCGGAGCCTTAGCGGCGAGTCCTTCGCGTATCTGCTTGGGAAGCATGAACCTGACGTCCTCGCGGACGGCGTGATGCTCGGTCACATCCCTCACCCCGCGCGAGCGGAAGAAGTCGACCAGCTCGGCGACGAGTTCCTCAGGAGCGCTCGCGCCCGAGGAGACACCAACGATCCGCTTGTTTGCGAGCCACTCCTCACGCACCTCGGCGGCGCTGTCGATCAGATACGCCTCCGTGCCGCAGTCGCGTGCCACCTCGACCAGACGCACCGAGTTAGAGGAGTTCTGCGAGCCGATCACGAGCATCAGGTCACAGTCGCCGGCCAGCTGCTTGACGGCCGCCTGGCGGTTGGTCGTGGCGTAACAGATGTCGTCGGTGCGCGGCCCCGTGATCTTTGGGAACCGCTCGCGCAGGCGTGCGAGGATCGCACCGGTTTCATCGACCGACAGGGTCGTCTGGGTGATGTAGGCGACACGCTCGGGATCTTCGATCTCGAGCTCGTCGACATCCTGCTCGTTCTGCACCAGCACGATGTGCTCGGGCGCCTCGCCCATCGTGCCTTCGACCTCCTCGTGTCCCTCGTGGCCGATCAGCACGATCGTGTAGCCGTCCTGGGCGAAGCGCAGCGCCTCCACGTGGACCTTCGTCACCAGCGGACAGGTCGCGTCGATTGTCTTCAGCGCCCGCGCCTCTGCGCCCGCGCGAACGCTGGGAGCCACTCCATGAGCTGAGAACACGGCGACCGCGCCACGCGGAATTTCCGTCTCGTGCTCGACGAAGATCGCTCCTCGCTGACGCAGCTCTTCGACGACGTGCTTGTTGTGCACGATCTCCTTGCGCACATACACCGGGGCACCGTGGATCTCGAGCGCCCGGTCGACGGTCTGCACGGCGCGGTCGACGCCGGCGCAGTAGCCGCGGGGCGCCGCCAGCAGCAGCTTTTCGATCGTATTCGGCGCTGTCGCTGTCTCGGGCACAGCCCCAATTGTAGAGGTGGCATGTATAGGTGGGCGCGAGGAGGGTACGCTTGGGGTCAGATGCCACAGCAACACTTCGATCGGCTCACTCCAATCGACGCATCCTTCCTGCATCAGGAGGGGCCAACGTCCCACATGCACGTGGGAGGCTTGACGATCCTCGAAGGCCCGCCGGTCGCGATCGAGGACTTTCTCGAGCAGATACGCCAGCGCCTGCACCTGGTCCCCCGTTACAGGCACAAGCTCGCCCACACGGCCCTCGACAGCGGCCGCCCGGTGTGGATCGATGACCCGAACTTCAGCCTCGAGTTCCACGTCCGCCACACGGCTCTGCCTCCGCCGGGGGACTGGGAGCAGCTGTGTGCCCTGACGGCGAGGGTCTTCTCTCAAGCGCTCGACCGCTCAAAGCCACTGTGGGAGATGTGGCTGATCGAGGGTCTGCAGGACGACCGTTTCGCGTTGATCTCAAAGACCCACCACGCGCTGATCGACGGCATCTCCGGCGTGGACCTCGCGACCGTGCTGTTCGATCTCTCGCCGCAGCCGGCGCCGGTCAAACACTCCGGGCGCCCATGGACACCGCGTCCTGAACCCGGCACTGTCGAGCTGGTGGCGGCGGGGCTGCGAGGGGCGCTGAGCGCCGGCATCGAGCTCGCCGCCGGCGCGATGGACGCCGTCGCGCACCCCGAGCGGGCGCTCGCACGCGCCCGCGAAGCGGCCGAGGGCGTCGGTGAGATCGTCTGGGCGGGCCTGAACCCAGCCCCCGAGACGCCGCTAAACGTCGACATCGGCCCGCACCGGCGGTTTGTCGGGGTGGCCAATCAGCTCGAGGACTTCAAACTGATCAAGAACGCGTTTGGTGCCACCGTCAACGACGTCGTGCTGGCGGTTGTCGCCGGCGCCCTGCGCAACTTCCTGATCGCGCGCGGAATCCGCACGGAGGGGGTGGAGCTCAGAGCGCTCGTGCCGGTCTCGGTCAGAGCCCAGAACGAGCACCATCAGCTCGGCAACCGGATCGTCGCGATGCGCGGCCCACTGCCGGTGTACATCTCTGACCCGATTGAGCGTCTGCGTTTCGTCAAGCACGCGATGGACGGCCTGAAGGAGTCCAAGCAGGCGCTCGGCGCAGAGGTCCTCGCCGGCGTGCAGAACTTCGCTCCGCCGACTGTCCTGGCCCAGGCCTCGCGTCTGAACTTCTCAACGCGCCTGTTCAACCTGATCGTGACCAACGTGCCGGGACCGCAGTTTCCGCTGTATGTGCTCGGCCGTGAAATGCAGGAGGCGTATCCCGTCGCGTTCCTGCCCTCCCATCACGCTCTGGCGGTCGCGATCATGTCCTACAACGGTCAGATGAACTTCGGTCTGCTCGGTGACTTCGACACGCTGGCGGACATCGAGATGATCGGGGCGAGCATCGCGGCCGAACTCGCCACACTGGTCAAACTGGCCTACCAGGCCGGCAATTCGCACGTCGCCGGCGAAAACGGCAACGACCCAGCCGCGCGGACACTCAAGCGTGTCTAGAGGCCCGCTCGCCTAAAAGCCGGCACCGCGGTCAGTAGCCGAGCGCGAACTTCGCGTCCTCTGACATCTTCTCCGGCGACCAGGGCGGGACGAACACCATCTCTGACTCGATGCTCTTGACGTCGTCGAGTTCGCCGACGAATTCGTCGATCTGTTCGGTGACCTGAGGGCCGATCGGGCAGCCGGGTGTGGTCAGGGTGAACGTGACGTGAACGTCGCCGTCTGAGACCTCCACACCGTAGATCAGTCCCAGCTCGACGAAATCCAGCCCGAGCTCGGGGTCGATCACGTTCGACAGCGCGTCCATGACCTCGTCAACCGTGGGTGCCATCGGACCAGTGTATCGGCCTTTGGGGAACGAGCCGCGACGGGGTAGGCTGTTCGCAGACATGTTCTTTCTGGTCTTGTTCGTGGCGCTGATCGGCATCCCCGTGCTCGAGATCTACGTGGTGATCCAGGTGGGCGAGGCGATCGGGGTGCTGCCGACGTTGGCGCTGCTGGTACTCGACGCGCTCGCCGGCGCGGCACTGATGCGCTCACAGAGCAGGGCGGTGTGGTCACAGGCGCGGCAGACGCTGGCGGCGGGCCGCGCGCCGACGCGCGAGATCCTCGACGGGGCACTCGTGATCGCCGGTGGAGCGCTGCTGATCGCGCCGGGCTTCATCACCGACCTGCTCGGGGCGCTGCTGCTGCTGCCGCCCACCCGTGCTGTGGCCCGCAGGCTGGTGGTGCGCCGTTTCATGCGCAAGGTTCCCGGGCGCCGCACCACGATGAGCTTCAGCTCGAGCGCCGCTCACTCGAACTATGACTACGACAGCGACGCCACCGAGGTGGATCCTCGCCGCCTGGAGGATTGAGCCCTCGTCAGTTGTCGTTGCCCATCCTGTCCCACAGGTAGAGCTGGATGCACTCGTTGGCCAGCTCCACCGCCCGCTCGTTGGAGAGCCTGGGCAGGACTGTGTCGAGCGCCTGATCCTCGGCGACTCCCGCCTGAAACGCTTCCTCGCCGCGGAAGCCGGCGGCGATCTTCAGCGCCTCCCGGCGATTCTCGCCGAGGCTGGGGAACACGCCCACGAGGAAGTCCGTGTTGGGGATCGGCTGACCGACCTCCAGCGAAGCGTGCCAGGCGGCGAGCAGATGCAGATCGTCCTGATCTAGGTCGGCGATCGCTTTGGCGTAGTGAAGCGAGAGCTCCTGCTCCGGTATGTCGTCCACCCAGGCACGCACTACCTCTCCAACCAGCTGCCTGCGAGCCTCACGGCCCACAGACTCGGCAATGACTCGGATGGCGTCCTGAGGTTCGATGAAACAGAGCGGCATCGCGGCTCCCCGACACTCGTAGATCTAATGAATGAGGAGACTCTAGGCGTAGCACAGGACGTCACTTCTCGAGCTCCGCGGCGCGCCGGCCGCGACATCGCCGCGACCTAGAGCTCGAGCGCCGCGCGAGCACGCTCGCGCAGCTCCGAATCGCAGATCTCCGACGGCATCCCAAGCGTGATGCGCTCGGGTGCCGCCCAGTTGCTGAGCGCCAGGTCGAGCACTCCCACTGGGGCCTGCAGAGCCGCGGCGAGCGTGGCGCAACGACGCTCGAGGTTGATCGTGTCGCCGATGCCGAAGACCCGCTTGGCGGCCACCGTCGTGGGGTCCTCAGCGGCGCGTCCTGTGGCGCCCACCAGATGCAGGGAGTCCGCGCGCAGCTCATAGAGGCCGAGAGCCCCCATGCTGAGCAGCAGATCGAAGCGTCCGAAGCGCCCCAGACCCGGGAGCGCGAGGCGCTCGAAGACTCGCTCGAATCGCCGCTCCGGGCTCCAGTCCGGCTCGCCGGTGAAGCCGCGCGCCTGCGAAGTCGCCTGCGTCGCCCAGCGGTGATAGGCCGCGAGCGTCTCAGAGCCGCGCGAGGCCTGATGGCATGTGCGCGGGCCGAGCGGCACCTCGTCGAGCGCGGGCAGCGTCCCCGAGCTCCAGCTCCCGGCACGCTGGAGGGCCAGGCGGATCCCCTCGTAGGGATCCTCGCTCTGCAGTGGCGAGACGTAGGTGATCAGAAAGCACATCCAGCTCGCCTGCTCGAGATCGGCCTGCGCGAGAACGTCGCGATAGAGATCCGGCGGGGTCTGGCTGAGCATGTTCAGGCGAGCGCTCGAGAAGGCGATCTCATCGATCAGGCGGGCCGCGTCGTGTGACGAGCGCAGGCCCTGCAGAAGCGCGGATCGGTAGCCGTCGTCCTCGGCGCGAAGCTCGCGATGTATGCGCAGGCGCTGGCTCTCGCCGGCTCGCTTCGCGCGCCCGGCGCTCCGTTTGGGAGTGCTCGCCGAGCGTCTCGAGGAAGGCGCTTTCGGTGCTTTCTCCGCCACCAGGGTCTTGCTGCAGATCGGGCACCGCTCGATGAAGCGGTTGTGGCGGCAGAAGCTCGGCATTCGCAATCAGTGTAGGACCGCGGGACGCTTTCCGGATCCAGATCACGCCAAGCTGACGCACCGGCGCCGTGGCGGAGATTTCAGACCGGTGCGCGCAGGCCGGCCAGGAACAGCGCGCTCGCCATCTTCGTCGCTCCCTGAACATCGGGAGGGTCCCGCTCGACCATCTTCAGCGCCAGCTCGATGCCCGCTCCGACCATCGCGGCGGCCATGTACTCGGTGTCGTGGGCGGGCGCCATTCCGCTGGCCACGGCGGCGTCGAGATCCTCGCGCAGCTGCCGTGACCCGGCCCCGATCGCGGGCTCGTCGAAGAAGGTGCGGATCGCGCCGGCGTTGCGGCGCATCAGCGCCAGCGTGTCGGTGTCCTCGCTGACGAACTCGAAGTACGCGCGAAATCCGTCTCCCACGAACTCCTCGAGCGTCCGTGCCCGTCTGCGTGCCGCTCGCACACGCACGCTGATCTCCCCCGCGCTCTGCTCGACGATCGCCCGGAACACGGACTCCTTGTCGGGGAAGTAGTTGTAGAAGGTGCCGGCGGCGAGATCGGTGCGACGCACGATGTCACGGATAGCGCTCGTGCCGTAGCCCATCTCCGCGAAGACCTCCCGGGCCGCCGCCAGGATCGCCGCACGGTTGGCGACCTTCCTCTGCTCGCGGCGTCCGGCGGGCGCGAGGCCCGCCCTCCTCACCTCGCCTCCGCGACCGGTATCGAGTCCGCACGCGGCGGCAGGGGCGCGGCGTGGCCGCGCAATCGTGCCCGCTCGGCGCCGTCGCGGCGCTCTTTTTCCATCGCGTAGAGGTAGTCGCTGTAGTCGACCTGGATCGTGTGCCGCTTGGAGGTGACGTAGCGCTTGCTCATCGCCTCGCGGTCGGCGCGCATGTCCCGCTCCATCAGTGTCTTCTCGGGCAGCGCATAGCTGCCGCTGAGATAGTCGCCGACCCACGTGCTCTGCGCCTCGGCGAGCGGCATGATCGCGCCCAATGGCTGCAGCAGGCCGATGAAGAACAGGTTGTCGATGTGCGGGTGAAAGACGCGGCGGAACAGCTCGATGTGATTGTCCGGCGCCGAGATCAGATCCTCATCGAAGAACGGGAAGGTGATCTTGTAGCCGGTGCAGTAGATGACGACATCGGCGTGCACCGTGCTGCCGTCGGCGAAGCGCACCTGCTCGCCCTGCAGTGCCGCGATGTTTCCCTTGGGCACGATTGCGCCATGCGCGATGCGATCGAGGATGCGCCCGGACACCGTCGGATGGGCCTCGCCGAATTTGTGGTTGGGCTTGGGCAGTCCGTAGCGCTCGGGAGACCCGGTGTAGGTCTTGATGACCTGATGGATGATGCGCTGGCGCAGCTTGAACGGTACCCGTGCGTCGTTCGGCAGTTGGTCCACCGGTTTTCCGAAGACGTACTTGGGGATGATCCAGGCACCCTGCCTGGCCGCCAGGTAGGTGTTGCGGGCGACATAGGAGCTCTCGACGGAGATGTCCATCGCGGAGTTGCCCATCCCCAGCACGACCACGTCCCTGTCGGCGAGCACCGAGTTCTCGAGATAGGAGTGCGCGTGCATCTGCACTCCCGCGAACCTCTCGGCGCCGGGAAACGCCGGTTCCGGCCAGCGCGGATCCCAGTGGTGGCCGTTGGCGACGAGCAGCGCGTCGTAGAGACGGGTCTCGCCGCCCTGCAGCGTGATCTCCCACAGTCCGTCCTTCAGGCGCGCGGCGCGCTCCACGCCGGTCTCGAACGTGATCCGCTCACGCAGATGAAAATGATCGACGTAGTCGTCGAAGTAGGCCGCGATGTGGGTGTGGTGGGGAAAGTCGGGGATCGACTTCGGCATCGGATAGTCCGCGTACTGCATGCGCTCGCGCGAAACGTTGATGAACAGTTCGCGGTATGCCGCTGACATGCCGTTCTTGTTGGCGAACACCCAGTTGCCGCCGACCCGGTCGGAGCACTCGAAGCAGTCGAACGGGATGCCCCGGTCCGCCAGCGCCTTGACCGCCGCGATGCCGGAGGATCCAGCGCCGATGATGCACGCCCGCGGAAGCTGTGCTTGCCCGGGATGACTCCCGTTGGTGGGTGAGCTCATCTCCCAGCAGCCTAGCCAAAAATGACAGGTGCATCAACATTCACCGGCGAGCAGCGCCGCGGCTATCCGGCGGGTATGCCAGGTCCCACGTGCTGCGGCGGCCCGTCTGGCCCGCCGTCGGGCTCTGCGTGCCCGGAGATGCCCTCGTCCCTGCTCGCCTGGCCGTTCTGGAGGTAGCGATCGACCATCCGCGCACATTGACGGCCCTCGTTGATCGCCCATACGATCAGCGACTGCCCACGACGGGCGTCACCGGCGGCGAACACCCCGTCCACCGAGGTCGTGTATGGCGCGAGCACCTTGACGTTGCCGCGCGGATCCTTCTCGACTCCGAGCTGATCGAGCAGCTCGGATTCGGGTCCAAGGAAGCCCATCGCCAGCAGCACGAGTTGCGCGGGCAGCTCGCGCTCGGTGCCATCGAGGGGCCCAAAAGGAGGCGCGCTGTCAGCCTGGGCGATGTGCACGGCCGCCACGCCAGCATCTGCGTCGCCGCTGAAGCGAGTCGTCGTGACCGAGTAGTCCTGCTCGCCGAGATGAGCCTCGCGGGCCTCCTCCATCGCGTATGAGAGGCGGTACTTCAGCGGCCACTGCGGCCAGGGAGTGCGGTCATCTGGACGTGTCGCGGGCGGCTCGGGCAACAGCTCGAGCTGCACGATCGAACGTGCGCCCTCGCGCAGCGAGTTGCCGACACAATCAGCGCCGGTGTCGCCGCCGCCGATCACGATCACATCCTTGCCGTGGGCTGTGATCTCCCGCTGTAGCGGCGGCTGCTCTGTGCTCGGCGCCGGCCCGATCTCACGGGCGATGAAGCGGTTGCGCTGGTAGAGGTAGTCCATCGCGAAGTGCACGCCGGCGAGCTCCCGCCCGGGGACGGGCAGGTCGCGCGGCACCCGCGAGCCGGTCGCCAGCACAACGGCAGCGAACTGCTCGCGCAGCTCCTCCATGCTCACGTCGCGTCCGACATCCACGCCGCAGCGCAGCCGCACCCCCTCAGCGATCAGCTGCTCGACACGGCGCTGCACGACGGTCTTCTCGATCTTGAAGTCGGGGACCCCGAAGCGCACGAGACCGCCGGCGGCCTCATCGCGCTCGAACAGCGTCACGCTGTGCCCGGCGCGGCGCAACTGCTGGGCGGCGGCCATGCCCGCCGGCCCGGAGCCCACGACGGCCACCGCGTGAGCGCTCTCGCGGCGAGGCGGTTCTGCTCTGACCCAGCCCTCCTGGAAAGCACGATCGATGATCGCGTGCTCGATCTGCTTGATCGTGACCGCTTCGCCCTCGCGGATCTCCAGTACACAGGCCGCTTCGCACGGCGCGGGGCAGAGCCGGCCGGTGAACTCGGGAAAGTTGTTGGTTGCGTGCAGCTGGGCGATCGCCTCCTCGAAGCGACCGTGGTAAACGAGATCGTTCCAGTCGGGAATCAGGTTTCCCAGCGGACAGCCGTTGTGACAGAACGGCACGCCGCAATCCATGCAGCGGGCGCCCTGGGCGGCGAGCTCCGGCGCGGCGAGAGGCAGAACAAACTCACGGTAGTCCTGGGCGCGCTCCTGCGGATCCCGGTATTGCATGCCGTTGCGCTCGATCTGTAAAAACCCGCCGAGTTTGCCCATCAGAGCGACTCCCCGTCCGCTTCACCGATCATCTGCGGTGCACCGACCACATCGATGCTTTCGGCGCGTGGCGGCTCGCCGCCTCGCGAATCGCCGGGATTGCTGAGGATACGGCGGTGCGCGAGATCCTCGTGTGGGTGTCCCGCGGCGCCCGAGGATGAGCCCAAGCCGTTGGCGGGTCTCGCGGCGTGAGCCGCCGCGGCGTCCTCCTGCTCGGCGAGTTCACGCAGGACGCGGCGGTAGTCGTGCGGCATGACCTTGATGAATGCGCCGCGCTGGCGCAGGGCGGCCCAGGAGCCGAGCACGCGCTCAGCGACAGGCGAGCCGGTGCGCTGCTGGTGCTCTGAGATCATCGCCTCGAGCTCGATCGCATCGGCCTCGGCGAGCTCCTCGAACGCCACCATACCCATGTTGCAGCGCGACGCGAAGCCGCCGTCCTCATCCAGCACGTAGGCGACGCCGCCGCTCATGCCGGCCGCGAAGTTACGCCCGGTCGGCCCGAGTACGACGACACGCCCGCCGGTCATGTACTCACAGCCGTGGTCGCCGACGCCCTCGACGACAGTCCAGGCGCCGGAGTTGCGCACCGCGAACCGCTCTCCGGCGAGGCCCCGGAAGAACGCCTTGCCGGAGGTCGCGCCGTAGAGCACGGTGTTGCCGACGATCACGTTGTCCTGCGCGACGAAGCTCGGGTCCATGCCGGCGCGCGGGCGCACCGCGAGCACCCCGCCGGACAGACCCTTGCCGGCGTAGTCGTTGGCGTCGCCGTGCAGCGTGAAGGTGACGCCAGGGGCCAGCCAGCCACCGAAGCTCTGCCCAGCGGAGCCTTCGAAGTCGACGATGATCGAGTCGCTCGGGAGCCCCTCCGCTCCACGCTCGGAAGCGATGTGGCTGGAGAGGATCCCGCCGACACAGCGATTGAGGTTGCGGATCGGCACCTCGATGTGCACCTGTGCCTGTGAGCCAGTCTGATCGATCGCGGGACGGGAGCGCTCGAGCAGTTCCCAGTCCAGCGCGTCCTCGAGGACCCCTGGCGGACCTTCGACCCGCCGCCGTGGCAGATCCTCGGGCAGCTCGATGTGGCTCAGCAGGTGCGAGAGATCGACGCCACGCGCCTTCCAGTGATCGACCGCGTCATCGGCGCCCAGCAGATCGACACGGCCGATCGCCTCCTCGAGTGTTCGCAGACCCAGGGACGCGAGGATCTCCCTGACTTCCTCGGCGACGAAGAAGAAGAAGTTGACGACGTGCTCCGGGGTGCCCTTGAAACGCTTGCGCAGCTCGGGGTCCTGTGTGGCGATGCCCACCGGGCAGGTGTTCAGATGGCAGGCGCGCATCATGATGCAGCCGGTGGCGATCAGCGGGCCGGTGGAGAAACCCATCTCATCGGCGCCCAGCAGCGCGGCGATCATCACGTCACGACCCGTCTTCAGCTGGCCGTCGGTCTGCACGACGATGCGCGAGCGCAGTTCGTTGAGCAGCAGCGTCTGCTGGGTCTCGGCCAGGCCGATCTCCCACGGCACGCCGGCGGCCTGGACCGAGGACAGCGGCGAGGCGCCCGTGCCCCCGTCGTGGCCGGCGATCAGAACGCGATCGGCGTTCGCCTTCGAGACGCCCGCGGCGACCGTGCCGACGCCGATCTCGGAGACCAGCTTGACCGATACCTGCGCCCGCGGGTTGGCGCAGCGCAGGTCGTAGATCAGCTGCTTGAGATCCTCGATCGAGTAGATGTCGTGGTGGGGCGGCGGGGAGATCAGCCCCACGCCGGGCGTGGTGTGCCGGATCGAGCCGATGTAGGCGTCGACCTTGTGACCGGGGAGCTGGCCGCCCTCACCGGGCTTTGCTCCCTGGGCCATCTTGATCTGCAGCTCGTCGGCGTTGACGAGGTAGTGGATCGTGACACCGAAGCGCCCCGAGGCGACCTGCTTGATCGCCGAGCGCCGCCGATCTCCGTTGTCGTCGGGTGTAAAGCGCGAGGGGTCCTCGCCGCCCTCACCCGTGTTCGAGCGGCCACCCAGCCGGTTCATCGCGATCGCGAGCGTCTCGTGCGCCTCGCGCGAAATCGAACCGAGGCTCATCGCGCCGGTGCAGAAGCGCCGCACGATCTCCTTGGCCGGCTCGACGTCCTCCAGCGCGATCGGCTGAGTGGGCGAGGTCCCATTCCCTGTCCCTCCGCCGATCTTCAGCAGTCCGCGCAGCGTCGCCTTGCGTGCGGCGTCGTCGTTGACTGCCCGCGCATACTCGCGGTACTTCGCGAATGCCGGGCTCTCGCGCACCGCCCGGTGCGCTTCGCGGTCGCCGTCGAGCGCGGCCCCGATGCCCTCGCCGCCGGGCGCCCTGACCGCGTGCTGAACGAGCGCGATCGTCTCGGGGTTCCACATGTGGTGCTCGCCGTCGCGCCGCCACGCGTATACGCCCCCCACGGGGAGCACGTCGTCGTGCGGCAGCGGCCACGCGCGCGCGTGGCGCTCTAGTGTCTCGGCGCCCAGCACATCCAGGCCGATTCCGCCGATCCGCGAGGCGGTGCCGGTGAAGTGCCGGTCGATCAGCTCGCGGTCGAGGCCGACGGCCTCGAAGATCTGGGCGCCGCGATAGGACTGGATCGTCGAGATGCCCATCTTTGAGATCGTCTTCAAGAGCCCTTTGTCGATTGCCTTGACGACGTTGCGGGCTGCCTCCTGGGCAGTCAGCGGCTGGGTCTCCCCGCCGGGTTCGACGCGCGTGATGTTGTTCTTGTGGACGAGCTCGTCGAGCGTCTCGAGCATCAGGTAGGGATTGATCGCGCTGGCACCAAAGCCGATCAGGGTGGCGAAGTGATGCACCTCGCGCGGCTCGCCGGACTCGAGGATGATGCCGGCGCGCAGGCGTGTGCCTTCGCGCACCAGATGGTGGTGCACCGCGGAGACCGCCAGCAGCGAGGGGACGGGGGCGCGGCGGGCATTGAGCTGGCGGTCGGAGAGGATGATGATGTTGACGCCGTCGGCGATCGCGTCGTGCGCTCGCGCACAGATGCGGTCGAGCGCCCTGTGCATGCCGGCCACGCCCTCGGCGATCGGCCAGGTGATGTCCAGGGTGCGCGCCGCGAACACGTCGTGGGAGACGTGGCGCAGGGTCTCGAGCTCTCCGTTGAGCAGGATCGGCTGGTTGAGCACGAGCTTGTGGGCGTGATCGGGTGTCTCGGCGAAGAGATTGCGCTCCATTCCCAGCGTCGTCTTCAAGCTCATCACGATTTCCTCGCGGATCGGGTCGATCGGCGGGTTTGTGACCTGCGCGAAGAGCTGCTTGAAATAGGAGAACAGCGGCGGCGCCTGGTCGGAGAGCACCGCCAGGGAAATGTCGTTGCCCATCGATCCGATCGGCTCCTGGCCTTCGCTGGCCATTGGCGTGAGCAGCGTCCGCAGATCCTCCTGGGAGTAGCCGAAGGCTCGTTGGCGGGTGTGCAGCGGCTGATCGGAGATCGTTTTCTGGTCTGACGGGGGCAGGTCGTCGAAGTGCACGGAGTTGCGCAGGTACCACTCGCCGTAGGGCCGGCTCGAGGCGATCTGATGCTTGACCTCGCCGTCCTCGACGATCCGTCCCTGCTCGAGGTCGACCATGAACAGCTTGCCTGGCTGCAGACGCCCCAGGTGTTCGATCTGATCGGCTGGCACGTCGAGCAGGCCGATCTCCGAGCCCATCACGAGGTGGCCGTCCTTCGTGAGCATCCAGCGCCCCGGCCGCAGGCCGTTGCGGTCGAGCGTCGCGCCGACGACGCGCCCGTCGGTGAACGCCACCGCGGCGGGACCGTCCCACGGCTCCATCAGACACGAGTGGAAGGCGTAGAAGCCCTTCAGCTCCTCGGGCAGATCCTCGCGTTCGCGATAGGCCTCGGGGATCATCATCATCACCGAATGGGGCAGCGAGCGCCCGGCGAGCATCAACAGCTCGAGCACGTTGTCGAAGGTCGCCGAGTCTGAGTTGCCGGCGCTGACGACCGGCAGGATCTTCTGAAGATCCTCACCGAACAGATCGCTCTGCAGCTCCGACTCGCGGGCGCGCATCCAGTTGACGTTGCCCATCACGGTGTTGATCTCGCCGTTGTGGCAGATGACCCGATAGGGGTGCGCGAGCTCCCAGCTGGGAAACGTGTTGGTGGAGAAGCGCGAATGCACGAGCGCCATGGCGCTCTTGCAGCGCTCGTCCCGCAGATCGGGGAAGAAGCCGGCCAGCTGGTAGCTGATCAGCATGCCCTTGTAGTTGATCGTGCGTGAGGAGCCCGACGTCACATACAGGCCGGGCTCAGCCGTCAGCTCGCAGATGCGGCGGATCACATACAGCTTGCGCTCGAAGGCATCCTGGTCGAAATGCCCGCCGTCGGGCCCGGCGACGTCGAGATCGGGGCCGGCACCCACGAACAGCTGGAGGATCTCCGGTCTGCAGGCGCCGGCGGTGGCGCCCATGTGCTCCTCCGCGACCGGCACCTCCCGCCAACCCAGCACCCGCTGCCCCTCATCGCGGACGGTCCGCTCGAGCAGCTCCTGGATCCGTCCGCGAGTCTGCGGGTCGGTGGGCAGGAAGCACATCAGCACGCCATAGCGCCCAGCGGCCGGCAGCTGGAACGGCACGACGGCTCGCAGCAGCTCGTCGGGCATTTGCATGAGGATGCCCGCGCCATCCCCGGTGTTCGGGTCCGCGCCGGAGGCACCGCGATGCTCGAGGTTCTCCAGCGCCTGTATGGCACGGGCGATGACCTCGTGTGTCGGCTCGTTGTCCAGACGCGCCACCATGCCCACGCCGCACGCGTCGTGCTCGAAGCGAGGGTCGTAGAGTCCGACGGCCTTTGGCGGCTGCATGATGTGCGAAGTCATAGAAGTGCTCTTGGAGAGGGGCGGGGCACCCGAAGAAAGCGATGGGCTGCCGCAGCAAGCGGGCGGGCACCCTGGCCTGAGCCAGAAAGCCTAGCAGCGCAGAGCCCACCGAAAGCGACTTCGTGACCGAGTTCTCGCGTATGCTCTGCGGCGGCGATGTCCGCGCTTTCTCAACTCAAATCGTCGGGAAATCGCGCCAGCCCACGAACATCAGATGTGTAAAAGGCGCCCTTATGGGGCACCACCCACGAAGACAAAGCCAGTCTAGATAGCCGAGAGAAGCAATGAGGCCGGATATGCAGCTCACGCTCCCAGCGCGGGCAGAGAACATCGCAATCGTGCGCCATGCGCTCGGCGCTTTCGGCGAAGCGTTTGCGGTTGACGCCCAAGTACTTTCCGATATCCGCCTCGCGGTGACCGAGGCCTGCACGAATGTCGTCGTGCACGCATACCCCGACGGCGTCGAGGGGCCACTCGAGGTGCTCGCCAGCCTGACTGAGCAGGAGCTCAACGTGACCGTCCGCGACGAAGGGCGCGGCATCGCTTGTGGGCAGGACAGCCCCGGCCTCGGTCTCGGCCTGCCGTTGATCGCGTCACTCGCGGATTCCGTGCATCTCGGGCGCGACGAGCAACAGCGCACGGAGGTGCAGATGACTTTCTCGCTGAGCGAGGAGCCCCGCTCGGCTGGCCGGGACTCCTCCACCAACCACGACGACGGACAGTCTCTCGCCGAGACCCCAACCAGCCCACAGGCCCCAACCCCGCCGATCACCTCGTGACGGACACCGGCTCTGGGGCGAGCTCGCGTGAGGACGAGGCGCTGCTGCGGATCAGCGCCGGTGCGCTCAGTGCCCCGGTTCTGTGCAGGGTCGTCTCGATGATGCTGACACGAGCCGACTGCCCGCTCGAACGCCTCGAGGAGGCAAAGCTCGTCTGCGACGCGCTCTGCGCGCACGCCCCGGCCCACGTCAGCGACGGCCATCTCGCCGTCGGTGTCAGCGTCCGCCCCGACGAACTGCAGCTGCGCGTCTCAGAGCTCCCAGACCGACACGCGGACGGGCTGGTCCGGGACTCGGTGTTGCCGGGAGTCGGCAACGTGCTCGAGCGCATGACCAGCGAGCTGCGGGTGCAGCCGTCGCCGAGCGGCGACGGCGAGGAACTCGTGCTCGCTCTCAGCTTCGCCTGACCGAAGCGGCGGGAATGCTCGTCAGAGCGCTCCAGAGGCCGAGCCACGCTCGCGATCCTGCTGATCTAAGCCGACCCGCAGGCGGGCAAGCGCCTGGCGAATCACGCGCGAGACCTGCATCTGGGAGACGCCGATCCGTTCCCCGATCTCCGCCTGGGTGAGATCCTCGCCGAAGCGCAGTCGTAGCACCATGCGCTCGCGCTCGGAGATTCTCGTCAACAGTGGCTCCAGCGTGGCGCGCTCGTCCGCCCGGTCGAAGCCCTCGTCCGCGTCGCCGACTGCGTCTCCCACGCTTTCCTCTGATTCTTCGCCGGGCATCGAGCGGGGGGCGTCCAGCGAGACCGCGTGATAAGCGCCGGCGGCTTCGAGCGCCTCGAGCACCTGTTCCTCGGTGACCTTCAGGGTCCGTGCGATATCGCTCACCGAGGGCGAGCGATGGTTTTCCTCAGACAGGGCGGTGACGGTGCGATCGACCCGCAGGACGAGCTCCTGCAGGTCGCGAGGCACGCGCACCGACCACGTGCGGTCACGGAAGTGGCGCTTGAGCTCACCTAGGATCGTCGGCACCGCATAGCTCGAGAATGGGATCTCACGAGCGATGTCGAAGCCGTCGACCGCCTTCAGCAGCCCGAGCGAGGCAACCTGTATGAGGTCCTCGATCGGCTCCTCGGCTCGCTGATAGCGACGCGCGAGGCGTCTCGCGAGCGGCAGATAACGCTCCACGAGCCGCTCGCGGGCGCGCGTGTCGGAATGCTCGAGCAGACGGCTGAACAGCTCCGTATCGCTCGGCTGCGAGACAGACGAGCCGCCGCGGTCCTCAGCGGTGGAAGGTTGCGAGCCAGCTGCGTCTGGTTGGGTTGGTGCCATCAAGCTCCTCGATTTGCCGAAAGCGCCGTCGCGAGCAACCCGCTCTGCCGTGCGGATGAGAGACGATGCGAGCCAGATTCGCCCCCCATCCACTCGAGCTCGCGGACACGTGCGCGCGCGGTGACCTGCACGCATGTTCTCATGCCCGGCTCATCGATTATCGCCCGGCTGTGTGTTTGCGCCCGGCAACTCTCTGAGAGTCATCTCCTCACTCCACGAACAGAGCCCCCGTCGTCCCGGGCAGATTTGGCACAGCTCGCGGTGTGGAGTCTCGCTCACGGCGAATCCGCGGGCTTGCATGCGCTGCACGCGCTCGCTCAGCTGTGCTTGCAGAGCGTCTGTCTCAGATGCGCAAAAACGAACCGTGACCAACTCCTCGGGCCGCTGCAGAAACCAATGAACCACGTTCACCTCCTCGGCGCCGCCGTGCAGTGCGGCCAGCCCATACAACAGCCGCTGCAAGCCGTAGTCGCGCTGTACGAGCGCCTCCAGATCATCTGCCGCGGCGAGCTGATCGGTCTTGTAGTCGACGATCAGCCAGCCGCCGTCGCGCTCGCGGGCGATCACATCGGCGACCCCGGTGAACAGCGCTCCCCCCTGCCCGGCTGGGAATGCGAACGGCTGCTCGGTGGCGAGACTGACCGCCCCCGCCAGACGCGCGAACAGCTCGCCGCCTGAGAGCCTGCCGACGAATTCCGCGAGCTCCACCGCTTCGCTGTCGCTGAGGCGAACTTCGCACTGGCGGCCAGCGCGCAGCACGTCCGCCACCGACGGCTCGGTGAACCTGTCGAAATCCACGGACTCGAGCAGCCGATGCACGATGATGCCGCGCGATCGTCCCTGCACGCCGCCGCGGGGAGCGGAGCTTCGGGGGGTGCTGTGATGATCATCGGGTAGGTGCAGCACACGCCGCAGGTAGTAGCCATATCCGCAGCGCTCGAGCTCGGCCAGCGAGCTGTAGCTGAGCATCCGCTCACGCGCGAGGACGTCTCGCCAAGCAGGGGCCGCGGCGGCGGGATGGCGATCCGCTGCGCTTGCGAGGCGGCTGACCGGCGGCGGACGCTGCTGCTCGGCGCTCGCGTCCTCGATCGGCGGTGAGACACGGCTGGGCCTCTCGGCGGCGAGCGGAATGTTCAGCCAGCAGCGCACACCGACACCGCCGGCGCCCCGCAGCGGCCGCACACACATCGCCTCGCGCGAGCGCAGATGCGCCGGCAGATCGTCGATCAGTGCCGGCGCCACCCAGCCGATCGGGGGCGATCCGGGCCGCTCCTCCGGCCAGCTGCTGAAGTCGGCGGCGCCGCTGAGCAGCAGCCGCTCACGCGCGCGGGTCATCGCGACGTAGACGATCCGCTGCTCCTCCGCGGCTTCCTCGCGCAGGCGCTCTTGGCGCAGCTCCTCGAAGTCCAGCGCACCGACCGGACCCGAGCCATCCAGTGAGAGGAGCTGCAGTCCGATCCGCGTGGGACCCTCACGGCCGGTGTCGATCAGCAGGTCGGGTGCTCTGACGTTTCCCGTTCTGCCCATGTCCGCCACGCACACGACAGCGAACTCCAGTCCCTTCGCCGCGTGAATGCTCATCAGGCGAACGGCGTCGATCCCCTCGTCGGTGACCGGCGCGTCGGGCTCTGCGCTCTCGCGCGGTCCCCGCAGATGCGCGACGTACTCCAGGAACGCGCGCAGATCGCGACCGTCGCTCGATTCAAAGGAGCGCGAGATGCGCATCAGCTTGTGAATGTTCGCGAGCCGCCGCGCCCGGCCCGGCTGGCCGAGCACGTGCTCCTCATAGCCGCTGGCGTCGATCATGCGGCGAAGAATCTCCGCGATCTCACGCCCCTGGGCGGCGTCTCGGTCCTCCTGCAAGCGCTGGGCGAAGCAGCGCAACAGCTCGCCGTCGGCCTCGGACAGACGGCTGTGGATCTCTGCCCCGGTGTCCCTGATCGTTCCCCACACGCCGAGCCGCGAGGCGCGGGCCGCGCGCGCCAGCAGCACCAGGCCGTCGCTGGAGAGCCCGACGATCGGCGAGGCGAGCACTCCATACAGCGCGCGCTCGTCCAGCGGGTTTGCGAGCGCCTGCAGGTAGGCGAGCAGATCCTCCACCTGCTGGTGCTCCCAGAATCCCCCCACCGCCGCGATCGTCTGCAGGCCGAGGCGCTCGAGCTCGCCCTCATACAGGCCGGCGTCGCCGAGACCTCGCAGCAGCAGCACGACATCGGCGGCCCTCGTCTCTCCCTCGTCGATGAGATCGGCGATGCGCCGGGCCAGCAGGCGCGCCTCGGCGACCCGCCATGCAGCGGCCGACGTCGGACTGGAGTCTTGCGGTTCGTTGATGTCCCGCCGCTGGGATGCTCCGCCCTCGGCGTCGCTTTCCCAGCCGTTCTTGTCGGTCAGCAGCAGCTCTACGAGCGGTCCTTGCGGCCGTGTGCCCGCGGGTTCGCCGCGGCCGGCGATCAGCGGTGCGTACTCGCTGGCGAAACGAGCGCCGAACACCGCGTTGGTCGCCTCCAACAGCTCTGGGCGCCCACGGAAATTTCTCGCCAGCGTGAGTACCGCGTCCCGTTTGGCGAGTTCTCCTCGCCGCGCGCGAAACAGGCTCACGTCGGCGTGGCGAAAGCCGTAAATCGACTGGAACTCGTCACCGACGGTGCAGAGATTCTCACGCGCCAGCGCCGCGAGGATCTCCAGCTGGCGCGGGTTTGAGTCCTGAAACTCGTCGACCATCAACAGCTCGAAGCGCTCTGACCAGCTCGCGCGCACCTGCTCATGAGAGCTCAGCAAATCACGTGCCAGCAACTCGAGATCGTCGAAGTCGAGCGCCCCGCGGGCCCGCTTGAGCCGCTCATATGTCTCACCGAAACGCGCCAGCAGATCACCGAGCACCACGCACACCTCGGCGGCTGCGCGGTCCGCGCAGGCACGTTTGTATTCATCGAGTGCCGCCCGGTAGCGTTCGCATGGCGCCTCCGCGAGGACACCGCTGGAGGCTGCGGGCAGCTCCACACGCGCGAGCTGGCCCTGTGAGGGAGGCCGATCTGGATCCTCGAGCTCACCGTCGGCGAGCAGTGTCTGGACGAGCACGAGCGCGTCTAGGGCCTTCTGCAGTCGCGGACCGGGCCGCTTGTGAAAAGCCAGCTGCACTTCGCCGCCGGCGTCGGTGAGCACTTCTCTGATCGCGCCCAGCGCCGCCGCCGTGGAGAGCACCGGGACCGGCTGCGCCAGCCGCGGTTCTCGTTCGCCGCGGCTTCGCAGCTCGCTATAGATGTCGAGGATCATCGTCTGCGTTCGATCCGCCCCATAGGCGGCGAGCACCTCGAGCGCCTGATCGCCGCGGTCTGTCAAGAAGCCCTCGAGCGCCGTGGCGAAGGCGTTGGTGCGCAGCTGACCGGCGATCCCTTCCTCGAGGATCTGAAAGTCGGCATCGATGCCCGCTATCAGTGGGTGAGCCCGCAGCAGTCCGGCGCAGAAGCCATGGAAGGTGCTGAGGAAGGCGCTCTCGAGTTCGCGCGCGGCGCTGCGTTCGCCCAGCTCGATGAAGCGATCCCTGATCCGCTGGCGCAGCTCGCCGGCGGCACGCTCGGTGAAGGTGATCGCGAGGATTCGCCCTGGCGCGATGCCATCCTCTCGCACGGCTCGCGCGAAACGCTCGACGAGCACCGACGTCTTGCCGCTCCCGGCGCCGGCGCTGAGCAGCAGCGGCCCGGTCCGTCGCGCCGCGGCCTGCTCCTGCTCCGCCGTCAGAATCCGGGCAGCGGATCGTGCTCCAGACGGCGCCGCGACGCCGGTGTCCTGCCCGGCGGGACAGTCGAACAGCGAGCCCTGGAGCCCGTGCGCGTCGGCGCTCAACGTCCGCAGCGGCAGATCGATGGATAGGAGCAGCCGCCTTCCCAGGCGCAGCTCTGCGGGCGCGGCTGCAACGCGCCCTGTGCGGCCTGTGCTGCCGCGATTCGCGCCTCGGCGAGCGTCTGCTCGAGAATCTCGCGGAACTCCTCGGGCTCGAAGCGGTCTGTGCGCATGCCCTGCAGCTCGCAGCGCTCGTCGTCCATCAGGATGCCGCGTGCGCGCAGATCTCTGCCGGACAGCGGTTGATAGAACCCGCCGACGGCCTCCAGGTCCAGCAGTTCCTCGGCGGCGTGCATGTAGAGCGCGACCTGAAACTTGCTCTCGGTCAGCCACTTGCTGGCGCTCGGGGCGCTTTTGCCCTTGTAGTCATAAAGCACCGCCCGACCGGCCGTGCTGACATCGATGCGGTCGATGCGCCCCCTGACGCGCACTCCCTCACCGAGCACGAGGCTGGGAAGCTCGCCCTCCTCGGGAAAGCCGAACGGGAGCTCCAGGTATTGGGGCTCGAGCGGGCTCTCGATCTCGGCTGCGTGCGCCAGATAGCGCTCGAGGTCGGCCCGCAACCGTCGCAGAGCACCCGCGGCCCGCGCGGGCTGACTCGACAGCTGGAAGGAGCCCGCGTTCTCCAGGAGCGCTGCGTCGAGCAGCTCGATGGCGAGTTGCAGTCGTTCCGGGGTGAGCCGGGCCGAGCCCGTCTGGCGCTTCAGCGCGAGCAGCGTGTCCTTCAGCACGGCGTGCGCGAGTCCCCCACGAGTCAAAGGCTCGGGTTCGGGCTCGATGTCCTGCGCTCTCAGCAGCCGCTCGACAAACCACTTCACCGGACAGCTCGCCCAGCTCTCGAGGCCCGACGCGGACCACACGGCGCTCTCGCGCAGCTCCTCGAGCAGACCCTCGTCGGCAAGCGGCTGAATCGCTCGCGCCGGGACGGGCTCGGAGCTGGCCAGCAGGTCGCGATCCAGCCACGCGGCCTCGGGCGCGCCGGGTCCCGGCCAGTGCAGCGCCCCGAGCGAGCGACGGCTCGCGCGAGCGCGCAGGGACTCGTCGAACAGATCGCAGATATCGTCGATGAACAGCGAGGGGGAACGTGGTGAGCCGTCGTCGCTGGAGGTGTGCCAGCTCAGCACGAGCCGGCGCTCTGGACGCGAGACGCAGGCGTAGAGCAGGTAGCGCTCGTTCGCGAGGAGATCTTTGTGAACACCGATCAGCAGACCCGAGGCTTCGGCCAGTTGGCGACGCTGCTCGGCGGCGAGCAGCGGCTCTGATCGTGCCGGCGCCGGAAAGACCCCCTCCTGCAGCCCGCACAGAAACAGCACGCTGACCCGCCGCGCGCGCAACTGCAGCGGCCCGAGGACCGCCACGGTCTCATCGACGTGGGTGCCGGCGCTTCTGAGCTCCAGGCGTTCCAGGCTGATCGCTATGTCCGCCGCGGAGGGAGCGAGATCGGGGGCGGCCCTGATGAGCTCGCGAAGCTCCGACAGCGCGTCTCGCCCGGCGCGCAGAGCTCGCGCCTCGTCCTCTTCGCCTGGCGTGAGGATCCTCGCCTGACGATGGCGGGGCGCGCTGAACAGCCATTGCAGCTCGCGCTCCAGGCGCGCGATCAGCGCCAGCGAGCCGCGCGCCTGCGCCTGCTCGAGTTCGTCGATCGCGTCCAGTTTCCAGTGTTCCTGCTCCCACACGGCACGCGCCTGCGCGGCACTGCGCGCGCCTGCGCGGCGCAGCGTGGACTCGAGCCGATCGACGAGCTCGGTTCGCTGCACGTGCCCCGGCACTCTCAGCCAGGCGAGCAGATCCTGGGCGCAGCCATCAGGCCGCGCACAGCGCAGCAGGCCGATCAGGCCGGCGCCGATCGCCGTGTCGGTGAAGATCGCCTCGCGCTCGAGCGTGAAGGGAATCGCGAAGGATCTGAAGACTTCGCTGAGCAGCGATGCGACGGACGCCGGCGAACGGTGCACGACGGCGATCTGCGACGGCCTGCAGTCGCCTGCGAGCAGCGCCGTGATCTCCCCGGCGATCAGCTCCAGCTCGGCGCGTTCGCCCCCGGCCTGCAGCAGATGAACCGCCTCTGCGGCCGGCAACCGGGTCGGGTCATCCTCGAACAGCGAGCGCTCGAGATGGTGGAGCGCCTCACGCGATTGTGGAGCGTAGTAGTCGGCTCGCGGCTCGAGGACGGTGTGCACGCGCGCGAGCGGCTGGAGCCTGCTCACGGCCTCGGCGCGCCCAGCGAACGCGAGTCGTCCCGGCTCATACGCGAGCGACACGGTGACGGGAGCGTCGAGGACCACGCCGAGCGTTTCGATCGCGTCGAGCTGCAGCGCCGTGAGGTCGTCGAACCCGTAGAACAGCACCGCCGTGCCCTTCCAGCTCGACGGCGAGCGGCGCAACTCGTCCATCGCCCAGGCCGCTCTGAGCTCCTTGTCGGCGCGATCCATGCCGACGAGGACACCCTGGTAGTCCTCGAACAGCTGACCGAGCCAGACGGTGAGCTGCCCCTCCCCTGCCGAGCCGGTCTGCATCGAGGCCCAAGCACACAGCGCGGCCTTCAGTCGTGACGGCGACACGTGCTCTGCCTGCAGTTCGCCGACGAACTTCGCGAGCGCGCGCGTGAGACCTCTGCTGGCGACCGCGGATTGCCCAGTTGGCCCCTGACGCCGGTGCAGCTGCTCGAGGATCTGCTCGCGGGTCAGCGAGCCGACGGTCGCCAGCGTGCTCGATCCGCGTCTTGCCATCTCTTCGATCAACCCTTCGAACTGCTCGACGCGAGCGCCGAGTACGAGCCTTCCCTCAGCCAGCTCGCGCCGGTAGCGGTCGACGTCCGCGGCTGTCGGAACGATCAGCAGGGGTTCTTCCCCCCGCGCGCCGTGCGTGCGCACCGCGTCGAGGACGAGTTGGGCCTTACCCGCGTTGGCCGGGCCGGTGATCAGCGTGATCGCCATCAGCCAACGACCTCGCTTGCCGGCCGATCAGCCATTGCGCGGCGCGGCTCTCCGAGAACTGGGCACCTGACTCATACTGGCGCACCGAGGAGACGGGCTCAACCGGACCGCACCCAGCGGCTCGGGAGAGGCACGAGCGCCAACCAGCTGCCGCGCCAGCCGCGGGTCTATGCGACGCTGCCGGTGCCGATCAGCCCGGAAGCCTCAGCGTCTGCCTCGGGCGTCTTGACGCCTTCTTTGGCCCACATCTCATTGAACTCGACTCGCCATTTGCCGTCCTCGCCCTGGGCCAGCGCGAGACGTGCGCGGAAGCTGCGCCCCGAGCGTCCTTTGAAGCCTGTCACCGGTTGTGCCGTGTAACCGGTCTTGATCAGTTCGCGAGCGATCGGGAGAGGCAGCTGCTTGCCGGTCTTGGCCTTCCAGATCACGAACCCGCAGCCCGGATCATCGCGTGCCCAGCAGGAGTAGCCCTTGCGATTCTCGATGATCTCGTGCCCGCACACAGGGCAAGGCCCGAGATTCGCCCGCGGGATGCGAACGTCCTTGAGCTTCGCGTCGAGTTCCTGCACCGTCTCTGAGGCAAACAGGGCGATGTCGTTCATGAAGCCCTCGCGGGTGTCTTCGCCGCGCTCGATCTTGCCCAGACGATGCTCCCAATTGCCGGTCAGTTCCGGGGAGGTCAGCATGTGCTCGTTGAGCAGGCGAACGACATTCAGGCCCTTGTCGCTCGCAACCAGCGAGCGTCCGTCGCGCTCGATGTAGCCGACCGTGATCAGCCGCTCGATGATCGCCGCGCGAGTCGCCGGCGTGCCGATCCCCGATTCCTTCATCGCCTCGCGCATCTCGTCGTCGTCGATCAGCTTGCCCGCCGTCTCCATCGCTCCGAGCAGCGACGCGTCGGAGTAGCGCCGCGGCGGTTTTGTTTCCTTGCGGACACTCTCGATCTCCACCGTCTGGACGCTCTCGCCGTCGATCAGGCGCGGCAGCTGCTGCTCGCCTCCCTCGTCGTCGTCGGCGGGACGTCGCTCACCCTCGGGCAGCTCGCCGTAGACCCCGCGCCAGCCCGGCACGATCAGCACCTTTCCGCGCGTGCGGAACACGTAACCGGCGACCGTGGTCTCCACACGCGTGTTCTCGAATACCGCCTCGGGATGAAAGACCGCCAGGAACCGGCGGACGACCATGTCGTAGACGCGCCGGTCGTCGTCGCCCATTTTCTCGACGTTGTGCTCGGAGCGCGTCGGGATGATCGCGTGGTGATCGGTGACCTTCTCGTTGTTGACGACCTTGGCGAGCGGCAGCACGCTCAGGGCGAGAACGTAGTCGGCCGCCTTGGAGTACTCGGCGCGAGCTCCAAGCAGCTTCACCGTTGGCTTGATCTCCTCGACCATGTCGGTGGTCAGGAAACGAGAGTTGGTTCGCGGATAGGTGAGCGCCTTGTGCTCCTCGTACAGCCTCTGGGCGGCCGCCAGCGTGCGCTTGGCGGAAAACCCGAAGCGGCTGTTGGCCTCCCGCTGCAGCGAGGTCAGGTCATACAGCATCGGTGGGCGGTCGCGCTGCTCTTTCTTCTCGAGCTTGGTGATCGTTCCGGTCTGCCCGCTGCAGGCCTCGACGATCGCAAGGCCCTCCTCGGCGCTCGCCAGGCGCGGCTTTGCGCCCGCGTGAAAACGCCCGCTGTAGTTGCGCTCGGCGTCCTCGCCGTCGAGCGCTTTAGCCGTGAAGTCCGCGTCTACGAGCCAGTATGGCTCTGGGGTGAACGCACGGATTTCCTCCTCGCGGCGCGTGATGATCGCCAGTGTCGGCGTCTGCACGCGTCCCAGCGAGACGGCGCCGTCGAAGGAGGTGCGCAGCCGGATCGTGGCCGCCCGCGTCGCGTTCATCCCGACTATCCAGTCTGCCTCCGAGCGCGAGCGAGCGGCCTGCTCGAGTTGGGCGAACTCCGCACCCGGTCGCAGGGTCGTGAACGCCTCCTTCATCGCGGCATTTGTCATCGAGTTCAGCCACAGTCGGCGCACCGACTTCGACGCTTTGGCCTTCTCATACAGGTAGGCGAAGATCAGCTCGCCCTCGCGGCCCGCGTCGCAGGCGTTGACGACCTCCGAGACATCGTCGCGTCGCAGCTGAACTGAGACGACGGACATCTGCTTGCGGGAGCGCTCGTCACGCACGACCAGTTTGAACTTCACCGGCACGATCGGCAGATCGGCCATCTTCCAGCGCTTGAACTTGGGGTCGTACTCGTCGGGCTCGGCGAGCTGCACGAGATGCCCGACGGCCCACGTGACCACATACCTCTCGGCCTCCAGCCAATCCTTGTGATTTTGAAAGGGGCCGGGCAGCACGCGTGCGAGATCCTTCCCGACGGAGGGCTTCTCGGCGATCACCAGAGTCTTCGACACGCGGATCAGGGTAGCGGTTAGCGATCCCGCCTGGTCGCCGAAGCCAACGGCGCTGGGCGAGCGGCGCGCTGGCAAGACGGCTCGCTACCCTATGCAATGGCCGGTGCCGACTGGCTCCTTTGCGCTGGCGAGCACCCGCCGCACGGTCGCATTGGCGACCCCGTAGCCGCCGTGCGGGCCACCGCCCGTGGTGCCCGCGAAGACCGTCGTCAGCACCGCTCCACGGGAGTTGACCAGCGGCCCGCCGGAGTTGCCGGGGCGCACCAGCCCGCGCAGTGGTGTCAGCAGCCGCGTGACCGGTCCTTCTCCGTAGGCGTTCTGTGTGATCACGTTCTGGGTCTGCCCGATGCGTCCCGGCTGGGCGTCGAACGGGCCGTTTTCCGGATAGCCGAGGATCGCGCCCGTGCTCGCCGCGGCGGGATCCGCCAGCAGGCGCAGCGGCGAGAGGTCGAGGCCGGCCACGCGCAGCACCGCCAGGTCGTTGCCCGGATCGAACGCGATCGGCTGAGCTTCGAGGCTCGGTGAGCGCCCTTCCACCTGCACGGTGGTGTCCTGCTCTCCGGCCACGACATGAGCGTTCGTGACGATCTCGTCGGCGGCCGCCACCCAGCCGGAGCCCTCGATCGCAAGTCCGCAGGCGGTCCCGAGCACGCGTACGACGCTGTGAGAGGCAGCGCGAACCGCCGCTGTGCGCGCCACTGCCGGCAGCGGCGCCGCGACATCCGGTGAGGGGCCGGAGAGCTGCGGCAGCGGGTCCAGGCGGGCGAGCGCGTCGAGGATCTGCCCCGAGGGCGGCAGCAGTTGGTTGAGCTCGCCGAGAATCACCGAGCGCTGAACGTCCCCGCGCAGCCCCGAGAATTCCGGGGCCTGTGCCACGACCGCGGCGGCGATCCACACGATTCCCAGGCCGATCGCGGCGCTGAGCAGCGCACCGAGCGCACCGTCGAGCAGGCCCAGCCCGGGAATGAACAGCGAACGACGCAGCCTGAATCCGAGGCCCTCCAGGCCGCTCGCGAGGATCCCGCCGGCAAGCAGCGCGCCGATCAGGCCGAAAGCCGGCGCATACGGCGATGAGGAGCCCTGCGGCAGCAGCAGGGGACCCAGGCGTGTACCTAGAAATGCACCCACAGCGAAGCCAACGAAGGAGAGCGCCCCGACAATGAAGCCTCGGCGCAGGCCAAAGATGCCCAGCAGACCGGCGAATGCCACTATGAACCAGTCCAGCTCAGTCATCGTCCTCGACCTTATACCCGAGCCATCCTCTACGTTTCCGGTTATGGAAATCCACAGAGATACGGGCGATGTCTAGCGTGCCCGTGTCTCATCGGATGCGCGAGGACGCGATCAGGCGGCCAAACCGGCGCATCGGCCCGGTGCTGGCGTTCGCGCTCGTGGCGTTCGTCGTGGGTGCCCTCGCCGGAGCGCACCACGGCTCCTCGAGCGCCGACTCGCTGTCGCTGGGATTCGTGCGCGCCTGGGCAGGAGACGACTACGCGAGCATGTATGCGGACATCGACGCCGCCGCGCAGCGGACCATATCGATCGATCAGTTCGCCGACGCTTACCAGGCCGCGAAGACGACGGCAACGACATCTCGCATGAAGGTCGATGGACGCCCCCGCCAGATCGGCGACGGTGAAGTCCTGGTCGCGGTCACGCTCTACACCAACCTGTTCGGAGCGCTGCACGAGCGCTTCCGTCTGCGTGTTGACGGCAGCGGCCAGCAGGCGCGGATAGCCTGGACGCCGTCGCTCGAGTTCCCCGGCTTGCGAGCGGGCGAGCAGCTGACACGCGACACTTCGATGCCGCCGCGCGCGAGCATCCTGGCCCGCGATGGATCCGTGCTCGCCTCAGGCGAAGCCCCCAACGCGACCGGGAACTCAGAACGCGCCTCGCCGCTGGGAGCGGCCGCGGACGCGGTCGTCGGGACCGTCGGGCCGATCCCGGCCTCAGAGCGGGCCTCGCTCGAATCCCAGGGCCTGCCGAGCGGCGCGACGGTCGGCACGAGCGGCGTCGAGCTGGCACTGGACGCTCGTCTGCGCGGGCGTCCGGGGGGACAGTTGAAGGCTGGCGGGCGCGTGCTGGCCAGTGTGAAGGCGCAGGCCGCACCGGCTGTCAGGACCTCGATCGATCCCAGTCTGCAGCAGAGCACCGTCCAGGCACTCGGCGACCACTACGGTGGAATAGTCGCGCTGAAGCCGGCGACCGGCGAAGTGCTCGCGGTCGCGGGGATTGGCCTCGACGGTTTGCAGCCGCCCGGCTCGACTTTCAAGATGGTCACCGTCAGCGGCGTCCTGAGCTCCGGGATCGCCCATTCACAGAGCACCTTTCCGTACTCGACGTATACGACGCTCGACGGTGTGAGGCTCAACAACTCAGAAAGCGAGTCCTGCGGCGGTACGCTGGCCGTCGCCTTCGCGGTGTCCTGCAACTCGGTGTTCGCGCCGCTGGGGGTAAAGCTCGGTGCACGCCGCCTAGTCGCGATGGCCGAAGGCTACGGCTTCAACCACCCACCCGGCGTGCCGGGCGCGGTGGAGAGCACGCTTCCGCCGGCCTCTGAAATCAACGGGGAACTCGACGTTGGATCGACCGCGATCGGGCAGGGCGAGGTGCAGGCGAGCGCGCTGGAGATGGCCGTGGTCGCCGCTACGATCGCCGATGGCGGTCAGCGGCCGCTGCCGGGAGTTCTGTTCGATCCCACCGCCGCGGCCGCGGCCACGGTCACCACGCCGACGGTGGCGCGTGCTGTGCGCCGGATGATGATCGGGGTGGTCAGGGAAGGAACGGGCACCTCCGCAGCGATCCCCGGC
This sequence comes from uncultured Solirubrobacterales bacterium, assembly GCA_963776185.1. Lineage (GTDB taxonomy): Bacteria > Actinomycetota > Thermoleophilia > Solirubrobacterales > Solirubrobacteraceae > Palsa-744. The sequence goes on along the minus strand of CAVZLM010000004.1, from coordinate 128,798 downwards.
GTGACCGTCGCCGGTAAGACTGGCACCGCCGAACTGGAAAGCCCTACCACCTGCAAGACGAGCCCCGAATCAAACGTCTCGCCCGAAGCTGAATCCCAGGAATCGAGCAAGAGCTGCGCGGGATCGAGCTCCGATCCGCAGAGCACCGACGCCTGGTTCGCAGCGTTCGCGCCGGCGCTGGACCCCCGGATCACCGTGTGCGTGATGCTCGTGCGTGACGGCTTCGGCGGAGACACGGCAGCCCCCATCGCCCGGGAAGTGATCGAAAGCGCCCTCGCGCTACACCTCTAGAGCACTCAGACGTCGAGCTCTGCCGAGGCGCTCTGTGTGGGATCGCTCGGATCGACGATCTTCAAGGTCAACGGCCGGTTGTCGAGCGATATGACTTTGATCTTGTAGAGCAGCAGCGCGCCCTGCGTCGGTCCGTCGTCGGCGACCGAGTTGGGCTCGGGAATCTGGCTTTTGGCCTGCACGGGGCCGGCCCTGTAGATGAACGGGTTGGGCGCGCTCGGCAGCAGCGGGCGGTAGCGGTTTTCCTGAGTGTCTGTGATCGTGAAGCTGTCTGAGGCCGTCTGGGTCTGGCTGGTGTGGTTATAGACCTGGACGAACACGCCGAACCACTCTTCGCCGGGCGCCAGCCTGCGCTCGGCGGGCGTCAAACCTTCCAGGTAGGTCGCGTCTTCTGAGTCGTACGGGTTGAGCTCCCGCGAGAGCTGGACCTCGTAGACGAGCGGCCCGACGTTCAGGTATGGAGCGTTGGCGCCAGACTCGCCGGCGTAGGTGCCGGTCGTGACCCTGGTGTGGGAGTCACCGCACCCGCCAAGCGCCAGGGTCGCGCTGAGCGCGAGTATCGCCAAGGCCAGTTTGCACATAGGGCTTCGCATGCGACGCGGCAGTTTACCCGCCTGCGACCGTCACGCGCCGGCCGGGCCGGCTGGCGTCGGGTCCGTCCTCGATGATCGAGCGCAGACGCCGCATCGCTCGCGCGTTCTTGCGCCGCAACCAGCCCCGACCGCCCAGTCCCTCCATGATCCGATCGGACAGCTTCGCGGGCTCCGTCTCGAGCGTGAACTGGACCTTCGTGGTTCCACCGGTGCTCAGCGCAAGATCATAGACCCCGATCGTGCGAATGCGGTTGCTCTTGCCGGTGCGCCCAACCTCGACGATGCGATGCGGCCGATCCACCTCCGTGAACGTGACATCGCCCCAGCTGAAGCGGCTGCGCGGCGCCTTCACGCGAAACCGGGCGCCAGCGCCCTGGCCGACCGAGTCGATCCTGGTCAGGTGCCAGTCGACCAGGTAGTGGTCGGTGAACTCGGGGTGGTTGGCGATGTCCTGGAGGTAGTCGAAGACCCGCTCGCGCGGTGCGTCGATGATGATCGAGACGGTGACCGGATCCACGGGCGCCAGTCTATAAGCGCGGGAGCTCAGGCGGCGTGCGCGGTGACGCGCACCGTGTGGCCGAGCTCGAAGTGGCGCACGGTCTCACTCGTCGTCGGCTGCTCGCTGGAGAGCGCCCGGCACAGCTCACAGACGATCCCGTGCCTGTGCTCGTACTGATGCACCCACTCACCGACCAGCGGCGTGCGCCCGCAGTCGACACAGCGATGCCGGTCAGCCGCGAGTGTCCCCACGCCGCGGCGCAGCAGCAGACGTTCGAGCATTTCCACGTGACTCGAGATGTGTGTCATGCGCAGGAGTTCGTCGCCAGCATCAGAGCTCCTTCCGACCACGGTCCTCTGAGCGGGCGTTTGCAGCGTTCGACCGCCGGGTAACACATGTACAGCTGCCAGCTGCTGGCGCGCGATTCGCCTCAGTTGACAGAATCGTTATGATTGACACAAGGTTTCTTTCCGTTCGTTCTAGGAGAATGTCGCCGTCGAGGGAGGGATCTGCGATGGAGTCGTTGATGTCAGGGACAATGGCGGGCGCGGGCTCGTTTTGCTGCCAACAGTGCGGGTACGTGCTGACGTTGGCCGGCTCCGATCTGCTGATGAGCTGCCCTGGGTGTGGCGGCGATGACTTCGTGCGGGCCTCCCTGTTCGCGACCGTCGGGCTTGCCCACGACATCGAAGCGAGCGACACGATCGATCCGCGCGAGCGGGTGGCGTGGCTCGGGGACGCTCGCATGCGCATCGATCAGGCCGGCGACTACATCGTCTTCGAGGATCAGGGAGACACCACGCTCGTGGCCCTGGAGGCCGGGTGGACCAGAATTGGACGCAGCCTCGCCGCTGACATCCGCTTTGACGACCCGACCGTTTCGCGCCGCCACGCCCTGATCGAGCGCCAGCCGGACGGCGTCAGAGTGCTCGACGATCGCAGCCTCAACGGCGTGTTCGTGAACGGCGAGCGCGTCGAGTCGAGAATCCTCGACGACGAGGATGAGATCGTCATCGGCCGCTACCGGCTGAGCTTTCTGAGGTGCTCCTCAGAGGTTGCGCTCGAAGGGTCCACCCCGGGCCCGCTGCTGAGGGCCTGAGAGCCGGCGCGGCGACGCCGGGGCGAGAGTGGCCTCACGTGAGCCGCTCTTCGGCGGCGAGGGGGATCGCGATCGAGCACGGGTAGTATCGGTCGCTATGGCACACACAATCGCGGTGCTCTCCCAGAAGGGCGGCACCGGCAAGACCACGACCGTCCGGACGCTGGCCGACATCTTCAGACGGATCGGGATCTCGACGCTGGTCGTGGATCTCGACCCGCAGGGCAATCTCTCCGACTACTTCGACGTGCCGCCGCAGACCGAGCCGACGATCGCCGAGGTGCTCTCCGGCGCCGCCAAGACCAAGCAGGCGATTCACGGCGACATCATCCCGGCCAACCTGGGGCTCGCGGAGGCTGAGCTGATGCTGGGCGGCAAGATCGGACGCGAGCTGACGCTCCGCAGAGCGCTGGCCAAGACCCCAGCGGATTACGAGGTCGTTCTGATCGACTGTCCACCATCGCTCGGGCTGCTGACGGTCAACGCACTGGCCGCCGCCGATCACGCGCTGATCACCGCTCAGGCCCAGTACTTCGCGCTGCAGGGCGTCGAGCAGGCCCTCGAGGTCATCGGCGTCGCACGCGACAACCTGAACGGCGATCTGAACCTGATTGGCATCCTGCTCGGTATCGCCGACATGCGCACCGTGCATTCGCGCGAGGCCTTCGCGTCCTTGCAGGAGAACTTCCCGGAGAAGGTCTTCCAGACGGTTGTGCGCTCCTCGATCGCCTACGCCGAGTCAGCCGAGCGGGCGACCTCGATTCTCGACTATCGCCCCGATCTGGCCGCCGACTTCCTGGCGATTGCCGGCGAAGTGCTCGAGCGTCTCGGCGGCTTCACCAATGCCCGGCGCAAGCTCTCCCAGCTCCGTCGCGAGAGCTAGACCTTCAAACCCAAGGGTGGCTCAGCGGTGAGAACTGGCCATTTGTACGTGTTGGACACGCTAACGGAGATGGTCCAGCAACTTCAAGACTCGTTGCGCAAGCTCCAAGCTGACATGGATTACAGGCTGGACACGATGACGCAGGCGGTCGAGTCCCATAGCGCCGACGACGAGGTCGACGCACTCGCAGCCGAGCGGATACGAAGCGGCGCAGCCGAACGCACACAGGACGGCGCCGAGGCGCTGAGCCAGCTCGGCATCCACCCCAATTGAGCAGATGGCCGACAAGACTGACCGCGAGGTGGGCGTCACCTTCGCGGAAGGCGTACTCCAGGACATTGCGAGCCTGACCGCCGCGTCCGATGACGACACCCCGGCGCAGGCGGCCGAACTCGACGCTCTCAAGCGTCGTATCGCCTCGCTCCTCCTCGAATGCGAGGCCAACCCCTACACCGCGGCGGGATGATGGGAGAAGGCCGCCATGTCGAGCTCGCCAACTGCCGCCGAGTCCGCTTCGACATCCCCACACACCACACACAAAGGCAAGCCACGCTTTCGTCTGATCTACCGCAACGAACCCGCAGATGGCGCACCCGCCGTGAGCCGTTGGCTCGCGGTCGCTCCCCGGGCGGGCCTCCACGCTCACCGTCGAGCACAGCAACGTTTTCGCCCGGACGAGTTCGCGGCGCTCGGTGCTGCGTCGTCGGCATTTCGGCGCAGGAGGTGGACTCCCATCGGGGCTTCAGCGAGAAGAACAGTCTCAACGTGCCACTCACGGGCGAATGGGCACGAAGCGGGCCGTGATCGTGATTGACGAGGCCGGGATCGTCCGGCATCGGCATGACCATCTGCTCGGGTTGGACAACCAGTCGGTAGATGATCTGAAAGCAGCGTTGGATGAGTTGCCAAGTTCCGCCGCTCCTTGACGGAACTGCAAAAGCCGGCCGTGCCAGAGCGCGGCGGTCAATCAACCGGTTAGCCCTAGGCCACTCGCCCGCCCGTCGTGGCCGACGACCTCAAGCGGGGCATTAGATGCCGCCAAGAGACGGGTGTGCCGGGAGGCGCGCCGGATATGCCCCGCGCGCTGTCCCGGCACGAGCCGCTATCGATGCTTCGCCTCGCACTTCCCTAGCGAATGCTGAGCACTGGCCAGTCGAGCATGCAGATGCTTACGCCCGAGTGCCTTCACTAGCAGATCATTCACCTCACACGACCCCTTGGCGGACGCAACGGCCTGCGGAGTTGCGAGATCGACTGTGACGACCGTTCCTAGCGACGCAATGGAAATGGGGTTCGAGCTAAACGTTTCTTCGACCCACCCTGGCGAGATAGTCACGGCGAGATACTTCACCTGCCCCATACTCACTTTGGGGGGCAACGGCACGTTCGGGGAAAACGGCGAGCCACTACTCATCACGAACGGGAACGCCGTGACCGAGGGAGTTTCGGGGGACACCGGCTGGTCGTAGAGGACGGCATGCGCCCGTGCGCGTGAGACTGGTCCGCTGCTCTGGATCGTCAGAGAGCCGGTGAGCCCGTTGCCTACGGCATGTTCGATTGCCGTCGTCATCTCTTCCGCTTCAGTCCCCGCCCCATACGCAGCGCCCGGCAACGCCAACGCGAGCAGTGTTGAGATTGTAAGTAGCTTTCTCATATTCGCCTCTCCTTTAGTCGCCGTTGCACACGGCCTCGGCGTTATTGGCCGGTCCGGCACCGGACCCGGTCAGGGCCTGGATGCAGGTGTTCCCGTATTCGCATGACTGTACGCGCCCGTCCAGTTGTAGCCGTTTTTCACGGGCCATTCGATGCTGCTATTTGTGTAAAGAACCTCGTCGGCGCCTTCATACGACGGCGCTACGTTGTCGGCAGCCTCCATGCCGACTTCCTCTCCGAGCATCTTTGTCGACCATCCACCACCGTAAGATTTGAAGGCGGTCCAGTGGTTGCTTTCGTTGGGGATTCGATAGTAGGTGTACCAATTCCCGTTCTTTTCGGGGATGCCCGAGATCGCAAACATGTTCAGCTGGTCCTCTGGCGAGGGAAGCGTAGACTCTTCGAAGTGAAAATATGTTGAACTCGAGGGATGGTCGGGCGGCATCTCCGCAGTAAAAATATGCGGCTCCTGATCACAGTAGCCACGGCCGACAATCTGGCCCGTCTCGATCCAGTGAGCGCCTTCGTCATTCTCGGCTTTCGGCAACGTCCACATCTCCTGAGTTACAAACGCGTAGGCGCCGGCAGCGACTTCGCTCTTGTAGCCAGCCTGACAGTTGTTCCTACGAACCTAACGAAATGGGACACACTGCACCGAGTCAGTCATCAACGGCCAGCAAAGACTGAATGTACGAACCAGCCCAGATTGCCAACAGCGTAGTCAACACACGTATACGCTCGCGTGATCCTCGGACCAAGCGAGGCTACTGCGAATCGAGGTGCTCGGGCGACGCTGCGAAGTACTCTTGGCGCGCACTCAGCCGCCCCTACAGTTCGTGTACGTCGGCGCCCTGTGACTCGAAGGGAACGCGCAGCAGCCGCGCCCAGCCATCTATCTCTGAGCGCAGCGCCTCGACGACCCCCCCGGTCTGCTCGTAGAAGCACCAAATCAGCACCGTCGGTCCGGCCCCCGAGATCGTCGCCCCGAGCGCGCCCAGCTCCCGCGCGCGCCCCAACAGCTCATAGGAGCGGGGGAACAGATGCGCGCGCCGGCGCTCGTGCAGCGAGTCCTGAAGACCGCGTGAGACGAGATCCCAGTCACCCTTTGCCAGGCCCAGCATGAGCAGCGCCGCGTGCGCCACGTTGAACACTGCGTCAACCATCGGCACCTCCGCCGGCAGCACCGCGCGTGCCGTGTGAGTGTGAACCGCCTCGAAGGGTACGACCGCGAGCGCCTCCAGTCCCGTCGGCGGATCGAAGCGAACGACCTGCCCGTCGGCGCACACGACGATGCCACCCTGCAGTGCGGCCGCGACGTTGTCCTGGTGGCCCTCGAGTTCGGTCGCCAAGCTCAGCAGGTCGCTGTCGAGCTCAAACAGGTGGTCAGCCGCGCGCAGTCCGGCGACGATCGCCGCGGCGCTCGAGCCCAGGCCACCCTGCATCGGAATATTCGAGCGGATCGTGAACGTGAACCCATCCGCCGGAGCCAGCCGCTCGAACGCCTTCACGCATAGATTCTCGCGTGTGCGTGGGACCGGCAGCTCGCTCTGCACAGAGAAGCTCCCGGTCTCTGAGACCTCGAGCTCGAGATGCAGCGACAGTGCGGCGGCGAAGCTGTCGAACCCCGGCCCGAGGTTCGCCGAAGAAGCGGGCACACGCACCACCCGCCTACGGATCACCCAGCACCGCTTCCTCGATTGGACCCAGCTCGACCGGACAGGAGATCACCCTGCCTTCGTTGTTGGCGATCGCCGTCTCGGGGTCCTTGAGACCTCTGCCCGTCAGCACGCACACGACCTGCTCGGCACCGTCGGCACCGTACTTCAAGAGCCCCGCGACCGACGCGGCCGAGGCGGGCTCACAGAACATGCCTTCCCTGTAGGCCAAGAGCTTGTAGGCATCGAGGATCTCCTCGTCGCTGACGACTCGGATCGCTCCACGCGAGTCCGTCGCCGCTGCCATCGCGTCCTCCCAGCGCACCGGGTTGCCGATCCTGATCGCACTGGCGACCGTTTCCGGATGCTCAATCGGATGCCCGGCGACGAGCGGCGCCGCACCCTCGGCCTGGAAGCCGAACATCTTCGGCGCGGCGCCCATCTCACGAAAGCCACGCCAGTAGGAGGTGATGTTGCCGGCGTTGCCGACCGGAATGCAGAGAGCTTCGACACCGCCTTCGAGCGCCTCGTGAATCTCGAAAGCCGCTGTCTTCTGGCCTTCGATGCGGAACTCGTTGACCGAGTTGACGAGCGCGATCGGATGCGAGGCCGTCAGCTCGCGCACCATCGTCAGCGCCTGGTCGAAGTTTCCGTCCAGCGAGATCACGCGCGCGCCGTGAACCAGCGTCTGAGCCATCTTGCCGCGTGCGATCTTGCCCTCGGGGACGATCACGGCGCAGGTCAGGCCGGCACGCGCGGAGTAGGCAGCCGCGCTCGCGGCAGTGTTGCCGGTCGATGCGCAGATCACCGCCTTGGCGCCTTCGCGCACCGCAGCGGAGACGGCACACGTCATGCCTCTGTCCTTGAACGAGCCGGTCGGGTTGGAGCCCTCCAACTTCAGCCTGACGGTCGCTCCGACCATCTTCGAGAGCACCGGCGCGCGCAGGAGCGGGGTCGAGCCCTCCTGCAGGCTGACGAGTTTGTCGCCGACCTCGAACGGCAGCCGCTCGTGATAGCGCTCGATCAGGGGCACGTGGGTGCCCGTGAACGCCGCGCCTTCAACCAGCGGCAGCGGCACCGGCTCGTAATCTCTCATACAAACTCCTCTTCGATGACTCTGATCGCACGCGGGGTCGAGTGCGAGAGCTCCAGCGCGCCGATGTCTGCGAGCGCCTCGCGCACACGTGACTCGGCCACTTTGTGGGTGACCATCACCAGACGTGCATTCTCTCGCAGGCCACGCTGCACCACCGACTTGATCGAGACACCCTGCTCGCCCAGTACCCTGGTCACGGTCGCGAGCACACCGGGACGGTCGGCCACCTCCATGTGCAGATAGAACGCGCTCTCGATGTCCGTGAGCAGCGGCAGTGCCAGCGGCGGCGCGGGCGGCCGTGCGCCGCCGGTCATAACGCTCACGACGTCGCCCAGCACCGCGCTCGCGGTCTGCCGCCCGCCGGCGCCGGGCCCTGACATCGTGATCTCGGTGATCGTCTCCGATTCGACGGTCACAGCGTTGAACGGCCCCTCGATCGAGGACAGCGGGTGACCGGCGTAGAGGAACGCTGGATACACGCGCACCGCCAGGCCGCCCTCGCGCCGTTCGGCGGTGCCGATCAGCTTCAGTCCGAGGCCCAGCTCCCGCGCGTACTGCAGATCCTCTGACTGCAGGTGCTCGATGCCCTCGTAAGGGACGTCGTCGAGGTGCACCGGCGTGCCGAACGCCAGCCGCGCGAGGATCGCCATCTTCGCAGCGGCGTCGCGGCCCGAGACGTCATCGCTCGGGTCAGCCTCGGCGAACCCGCGGCGCTGGGCCTCCGCGAGGGCCGCCTCGTAAGTCAGGCCGGCGGCCATCTCCGTCAGGATGAAATTGGTCGTGCCGTTGACGATCCCGTGGATACGCTCGATCGGCGTGGCTGACAGCGACTCCTCGAGCAGACGCACGACCGGAACGGCGCCCGCCACAGCCGCCTCGAAACGCAGCCTCACGCCGTGCTCGCGGGCGGTCTCGAACAGCTCCTCGCCGTGCTGGGAGAGCAGCTGCTTGTTGGCGCTGACGACGTCCTTGCCGGCGCGCATCGCCGCCAGCAGATACTCGCGGGCGGGTTCGACCCCGCCGATCAGCTCGACCAGCAGGTCGGCGTCGCCAAGCACCTCGTCGAAGCTGCCCCGCGTGCGGGTCAGCACGCCTGTGATCAGCGGGGTGCGGCCGTTGAAGCGCTCGATCTCGGCGGAGCGCTCGTCCAGCAGCGTGGCGAACGCCGCGCCGACGGTACCGTGGCCGAGCAGGCCAATACGCAGCGGGCTAGCGGACATCGCGCGCGCTCAGATCATCGAGGCTCTCGCGCCGCACGACCAGCCGCGCATCGCCGCCTGAGCAGAACACGACCGGTGGCCGCGGCACACCGTTGTAGTTGTTGGCCATCGCGAACCCGTAGGCGCCCGTCGCCGGCGTCACGATCACGTCGCCCGCCTTGGGATCATCCAGGCGCGCCTCGCGCACGATCACATCGCCCGACTCGCAGTGCTTGCCCGCGAGCACGCACTTCTCCTCCCCGCCCAGCCGGTCCGCCACGTGGGCTTCATAGGAGGCTCCGTAGAGCATCGGGCGCAAGTTGTCAGACATGCCGCCGTCGACGGCCACCCAGCGCGAGACGTTGCGCTTGACGCTCTGCACGGTGTAGAGGGTCAGCCCGGCGTTTGCCACCAGTGCCCGGCCCGGCTCGATCAGCATGCGCCTGCCCGATCCGGCCCCGTGGCGCCCGGCGGCGGCGATCACCCGCGCCACGAACTCAGCGGCGCTCGGCGGGTGCTGATCGGACGTGTAGGCGACCGCGAGTCCTCCGCCGACATCGATCACGGGAAAGTCGAAGCGCTCACTCAGAGCTGAAGCGGCCCGGCCCAACGGCTCGAGGTCAAAGATCTGCGAGCCGATGTGCGCGTGCACCCCGACCAGGGAGAGGCCGCGCACCGCCCGCACGCGCTCGATCGTCTCGTGCGCCTGGTCCATCGCGAAGCCGAACTTGGAGTCCGCCTGACCGGTCGAGATCTTCTCGTGTGTCTCACCGCGAACATCGGGCGTCAACCGGATCAGCACCTGCCGATCGACCACGGCGGCATCGTGGCGCTCGCCGAGCAGCCGCTCCAGGGCGGTGACCTCGTCGCTGTTGTCGATCACGATCAGTCCGATCCGCCGATCGAGCGCCATCGCGAGCTCCTCGCGTGACTTGGCGTTGCCGTGCATCACGATCCGCTCGGGCGCGAAGCCGGCGTTCAGAGCCAGGTGGAGCTCCCCCGCGGAGGCCACGTCGCACCACAGGCCCTCCTGCGCGAAGACCTCGAGCACCGCGGTGCACGGGAATGCCTTGGAGGCGAACACCACGTGGAAGTCATCGTGGCCGGCGTCGGCTCCGGCCCGCACGAAGGCGCGGGCAGCGGCGCGCAGATCGTCCTCGGCCACCACGTAGGCGGGGGTGCCGAACTCCCGCGCGAGCTCGATCACGTCGCAGCCACCCACCTGCAGGCGGCCACGCTCGTCTACACAGCTGGCCTGGGGAAAAACGTGCGAGAGACTCAGAGCGCTCACCATCGCGAGGATTATGGGCTATCGGCGCCCATTCGACCGACCAGACCGCCGCGGGACGCGCAACGCTCAGGCGGTGGCGACGCCGGCGGTGCTGTTCGCGGCACGCAGCCCGTCCACTCCGCCGCGCCGGATCAGAACGGTGAGCCACACCAGCCCGATGACGAACAGCACGACACTCTCGAGTTGTGGCGCGGTCAGACCCACCAGCACCTCTTTGTTGCGGCGGATGAACTCGACGAGAAACCGCTCGAGGCCGCTCAGCACGCAGTAGAGCGCAAGCACGACTCCCGGGCGGACACGGTCGCGCAGATGCCACAGCAGGTATGCCACCAGACACATCGTGGCGGTCTCGTAGATCGGCGTCGGCTGCACCGTCACCCCCGGCGGGGTGGGTACCGTCCCGTGCGGGTAGCCCATCGCCCACGGCAGTTTCGAGCGGATTCCGTAGTCGCCGTCGCCGGCAACCTGGCAGCCGATCCGCCCGATTCCATAGCCGAGCGCGAGCGCTGTCGCGCACATGTCGAACATCTGCAGCTTCAGCGCTTCGCGCCAGCGCATCCAGGCGATGACCCCGATCGCACCGCCGATCGCACCGCCGTACCAGACCAGCCCGGTGCCCGAGAACACGTGGCCGAGCAGATCTCCCTTGACTTCGTTGTAGTTCTGGATCAGGTAGTAGCCGCGCGCGCCGAGAAGCCCGCCAACGCACGCGGCGAAGGTGACCTCATAAGCCCAGTCGACCGGCTTCTCCAACTCGCGCAGGCGGCGGGCCAGCACCAGCCCGCAGGCCACGAACCCCGAGGCGAACATCACCCCGAAGGTCTTGATCGAGATACCCAGGAGGTGAATTTCGGGCTTCATCAACCAGGCAATCTAACGCTCACGCGATCCTCGCGGCCACACATCCCCCGGCGGGCAGACCTACAGCGTGCCTCTCGCGCGAGCACCAGACGCTCACACTTATGCGGGGTTAACCGCTGGTCTGCGACAATCAACGGATGGCCAAGGGACACTCCGACTTCGGTAAGGACACGGGTCTGCAGGCGCGGATGCTGCTGACGATGTTCCTGCTGACCGCCGTGTATATCGTGTTCATCGGCGTGCTGTTCGCGGCCGGCGCAGGCGCCGGGCTGATCGTGATCGTCGCGCTGGTGCTGTTGTTGGTGCAGTTCTTCGGCTCGGACAAGATCGCGTTGGCTGCGTTGGGGGTCAAAGAGGTGACGCCCGCGCAGGAGCCCGAGCTGCACGGGATCATCGAGCGGCTGTGCGTGCAGGCCGACCTGCCGAAGCCGAAAGTGGGTGTGATCGAGTCCTCGATGCCGAACGCCTGCGCGATGGGCAAATCGAAGAAGGCGACGACCGTGTGCGCGACGCGCGGCATCCTCGAGTTGCTCTCGCCGGCGGAGCTCGAAGGAGTGATGGCACACGAGCTCACGCACGTGATCAACCGCGACGTGCTGGTGATGTCGCTCGCGAGCTTCTTCGCGACCCTGGCCTCGATGATCGCGCAGTTCGCGCTGTTCTTCGGTGGCGGTTTCGGCGGCGGCTACGGACGCAACCAGAACGAGGAGGAGGAGGTCATGATCGTGCTGCTCGTCTCGGCGCTCGTCTATGCGGTCTCGTTCGTACTGCTGCGCACGCTCTCGCGCTACCGCGAGTTCGCCGCTGACCGTGGCTCCGCGGTGCTCACCGGGCGCCCCAGCGCGCTGGCCTCGGCGCTGCTGAAGATCTCGGGCACGATGGAGCGGATACCGACACAGGATTTGCGCAAGGCCGAAGGCATGAGCGCGTTCTTCATCATCCCCGCCCGCACCAAGAAATCGATGATGAACATCTTCGCCGACCACCCGCCGCTCGAGGCGCGCCTGGCGGCGCTGGAGCGGCTGGAGTCACAGCTGCAGGGCGCCAAGTAGTGGGGCTGCGGGACGTCCTCACCGGCCGCCACGACGTCAAGGGGCCGGCCAAGGATCACCTGTTTGCGATCTCAACGGCCTACATCGCACTGCAGGCCGAACACTCGATCGACCCCGCGGGCACCGCCGCGATCGTCTTTCAAGCGCTTGCGACAAGCGAGTTCGAAGCGACCATCAAGGACATGGAAGAGGTTGTGCGCGCGACCGGCGGCGACAGCGGCACAGATGTCTCCACACAGGACGACAGCTTCGGCTACCGCTGGATGGTGCTGCGCAATCCAGCGGGCCAACCCAGCGTCGAAGACCTCGCGGTCGGCATCAACGCCGTCTCGGGCTCGATCGAGACGGCCGGCCACGGCGAGCGCCTGCTGTGTGCCGTGTTCGCATTTCTAGACGCCAACAAACAACACGTGTACTTCATCTACAACTACAAGCGCGGCTCCTGGTATCCGTTCGTGCCGGAACCTGGCACACAGCAGCAGCGCTCGACCGAGCGCGAGCTGCAGATCAAGGCGCAGATGGCCTCCGAACTACCGATGGAGGGCGAACTGGAGCGCTGGTTCCCCCTCTGGGGAATACCGATCTGAAAGCACGAATCCGCGTTGGCCGAAGCAAGCCTGCCGTGGTGCATATTGGCCAAGGCCCGTAGCACGACATCCATGTGATGCGCGTTGCGGAGGAGTCGCCAGGCCTGCACCAATTTACAAGCATTAGCTGGAAGTCCACGTTATCCAAATATCTCCAAATTCTTGGATTGATTTGGATCGATTTGGAATGACCATTTACGTTGCCTCAGCCCCGAGCGTCGCCGAACCAATCGGCCAAGTGGCGCAAGGCCCACCCCGAGCGTCTCGTGGAGCTTCTGCAGCTGGGGATCGCCGAGAATGGCCGTGACTACGTTCATTGGGAGGAGCTCCGCCAACTTACGCCCCCAGCGAATCTGAGCCGCGAGGAATGGTGGCTTCTCATCAAGCTGGGTCGCCAGCAGGCCCAGCGGGCCTTTCCCCTGACCGACCCCTCCGGCGCCCCGTTTGTCTACGGGGTCCCGGACCTCATCGCGCGCCGCCTCCACTACGTCGATCAGCGCTGCAGCGGAGTGCTCGCGATGGCCGAGATCGTGACGGCCGACGAGCAGGCGCGCGGACACTATCTCGTTGATTCCCTGATGGAGGAGGCGATCCGGTCGAGCCAGCTGGAGGGCGCGACCACGACTCGCCGCGTTGCTGAGGAGCTCCTCCGCACGGGCCGGGAGCCGAAGGATCGCAGCGAGCGCATGATCTCCAACAACTACCGAGCGCTGCAATACATGCGCGACGAGATGCCTGACGAGCTGACGCCCGAGACCGTGCTCGAGCTGCAGCGCATTCTGACGGATGGGACGCTGGAGAATCCCGATGCCGCCGGGCGACTCCAACGCCCAGACGAACAGCGGATCGCTGTCGTGGACAGCGTCGACGGGACGGTGATCCACGCCCCGCCGCCAGCCGACCAGCTGCCGGAACGGCTGCAGGCTCTTTGCGACTTCGCAAATGAAAGCGAGAATCCGGATCGCTTCATCCATCCAGTCGTGCGAGCGATCTTGCTCCATTTCTGGCTCGCGTACGACCATCCGTTCGAAGACGGGAACGGACGAACCGCGCGGGCCTTGTTCTACTGGTACACAGAACCCGTGAATACTGGCTCGTCGAGTATCTATCCATCTCTCGCATCCTTCGGGATGCCCCGACAAAGTACTCGCGGTCATTCGTGTTGACCGAGACCGACGAACGAGACACGACCTACTTCATCGTCTACCAGCTCGAGGTGATCCAACGGGCCGTGGAGCAACTCCACAAATATCTTCACCAGAAGGTCATGGACGTGCGTGACGTCGAAAAGCTACTCGAGGGATCCAACCAGTTCAATCACCGGCAGCTTGCCGTACTGGGCAACGCCCTGAGGACGCCGGACGCCGGCTACACCTTCCAAACGCACGCTGTGAGTCACGGCGTTACCCACGAGACAGCCAGGAACGACTTGCTTCGCCTCGCTGACATGGGATTCCTGGAGCAGCGGCGCCAGGGTCGGCGATACACATTTGCGCCCCCGACGAACCTGCCCGAGTTGCTCGAGACATCCCATTAGCATCGTCACTCGTTGCCACCGCCGCCAACGTCGGTCAGTCGGCAATCAACCCGTGCGGCGAGAACTCGCTCGCTGCTTCCTCGAGCGTTGTGTCAGGCTGTACTTCATCCACAACTACAAGCGGCTCTTGGTACCCGTTCGTAAGGTGAAGCTGACCTTTACTCCGAAGAAGGGCGCCAAGCTAAAAACAGCCACGAACGTCCTGATCGGAGGTAAGTCGTGAAGACCCATACCTCCCGTCGTGCCAGAGGTACGGCGGGTACCTCTCCCGGCTCCGCGGGTACCTCCAAGATGGCCGACAGCTCGGCTCCCGCCGCCGTCGCCGGTACCTCACCCCGTACCTCCCGTTGGGAAGAACCGAGGGGCCCGTACCTCGCGCAGAACCCGGGCTACTTTTTGAGCCTGAGCCACTCGAGCAGCCCGATGCGCTGTTCCGGCAGGGCGAACCCGGGCGGGGCGGTCACCGGCATGTTCTTTGGTGGCCTGGGCTTCAACGGTCCTTGCGGCTCCGGGGGTGGTGTCTTGGGTGTGTCTTCCTCGGCCATCGGCTCCTCAGTTTACCCAATCAGTCCGGTGGTCCACAAGATGACCTCGGTGGCCAGCAGGGCGCAGCTGACCCCCAGCCAGTTGCACAGGTCCGCGATCTTGCGGCCGTTGGCTGGCAGTCGTGGTTCCATCCAGATGCCGGCGCTGCGGTATGCCTCTGTGACGTTGGATTCGCCGTGGTGGTCGGTCTGGGCCAGTAGCTCCTCACCTTGGAAGGCGAACACGAATGCGTGGGGTAGCAGGATCCAGATCGCGGCGCCGAGGCAAAGTGCGAAGCAGACCATCGCCAGGATGCCCCACGCACCGAGCGAAGAATGGCCGACGGTCTTGGCGCCGAAGAACGACCCGGCGATCGAGGCGGCGGCAAGCACGGTGCCAGCACGGGCTCGCAGACCCGACACTGCCCGCTCCTGCTCTGCGAGCGCGCTGAAGGTGAGCTCGAACCCCGAGTTGCTCAATGGTGTTGGCCACTACTCCCTCGTCCGAGGATCAACGACCGCCCGGGACGGATGATCATCTACTGGCGCCGCTGCTGCCCGTACCTCGAGCCCGGAAACCGGCAGGGAGCAGCAGCGCTCGACCGAGCGCGAGCTGCAGATCAAGGCGCAGATGGACTCTGAACAGCCGATGGAGCCTGGACTGGAGCGCTGGTTTCCCCTCTGGGAATAGCCATCTGAGCTGATCAGATCGATTAGGTGAAGCTCACCGGCTTCGCTATAGTCGAGGGATGAGCGACTGGGATCGGGGGCACGTGCTCACCCGCCGTCGGCTGCTTCAAAGCGGTGGCGCCGCGGCTGCGGTGGCGCTGATCGACCTGCATCCCGTGACCGCCGCGTTGGCATCCAACGACAACACGGCCAGCAACGCTCCTGCCTACCTGCGTCGCTCCTCCTACACCTCACTGTCGAGCGACGGCTTCACGGTCTCCGCCGATGGCGTGCAGCAGACCCTCGAGCTGCTCTCTGTATCCGACCTGGAAGGGGCGGGCCTGCAGGGAGCGGACGACGCCTTCATGCTCCAGTTTTCCGGACCGGCTTCAGAGACGATCGAACAGGGCACACATGTCATGAGCCATCCAACGCTGGGATCCTTTGAACTGTTCAGCACTCCGGTGAATCAACCTCAGTCGACCCAGACCTACGCGATCGTCGTCGACCGGTCGATCGACATCGAGCGCTCTGAAGTACCCGCCCCGCCAGCGGCCGCCACGAACTCCACAGCGGTATCACCCGACTCCGCGGGGGCAACCGCGCGACCGACGCCCAAGCCGACGCCCGTCGCACACGAGAGCATCTTTCACCGCGTGCGTGTCGCTCGCGCCGCTCACGGAGTCCTGGTCGAAGTGTCCTTCGCGCCGGACTCACACATCGAGCACGTTCACGCCTGGCTGATACGCAACAGCCATCCGCTTGGTGTGGCCGATCACCGCGTCATCGGCGACGGTGCGCGGTTCGAGATGTCAAGCAGCCACCATCATCTGCCTGATGGCGACTATGAGATCAAGTTGATCGCGACCGCCCGCCACGGCGTGAAGTCAGGGTTGACTCGCCAGATCAAGCTCGCCTGAACGGCCGGCGCCTCGCCTGATACTGGTATCGCCTGATTTGAGGCGAGCACCTGGACGCTCGCTATGATCGGCGGCGCATGCTCGACACGTTCACGCTGGAGACGTTCACCGCGCTGCCCAGCGGTGAGTTTGACCTGACCGACGACAGCAACGGCACCAGCATGAAAATCGAGCTCGCGCAAGCGCGCAGCAGCGGCGCGGCAGCGGCCGGTATGAGCCGCGAGCCGTTCTCGCTGACATTCAACGGGCCGCGGGAGCCGCTGCTCGCACAGGGCACTTATCGGCTGTCGCACCCGGCGCTCGGCGAGTTTGAGCTGTTTATCGTGCCGATCGGCCAGGACGCCGACGGCACCCGCTATGAGGCTGTGTTCGCCTGAGTGGATTGCTCGGGCGGATACCACCGCATAGCGGCATAGACGGCATCGGTCCCTGTGCCCGCGTCATCCGCGCAGAGCTCGAACCCGAGCCGCTCATACAACCTCCTGGCGGGGTTGTGGCACTCGACGTGAAGGGCGACGGTCGCGCCTTGGATAGTTGCCTCATCGAGTAGACCCCGCAGTAGACGCGTCCCCACCCCGGCACCCCGGAACTGCGGTAGCAGCGCGATGTCGATGATCTGCATCAGGGCTGCCCGGCGCTCTACACAAAGCCGCCCCGCGGCAGTGCCGTCGATCATCACGACCTCAAAAGAGGCGTCGGGATAGTTGGTTGCGTATTGGATGCTTTGGGTGGTGAACTGTGAGCGTATGAAGACGGACTTCTGCTCCTCGCTCCACGGCAGCACAGCCAGTTCTGCCGTTCGGGTGCTGGCGTAGAGACCTTCGAGAAATGGCGTGTCGGATGGCGCGACAGGCCTGCGTGTGATGAGTGTGCCTTCCGCCGAGGCCGCCATCGCTAGCTGCGCGCCGGGAAGATGCCCGTCAGCGCGATGCAGAAATTCAGTGTCAGGTAGGGCTGCAGGTTGTTGTGTGGCTGATTGCCACCGGCCGGGGCGATCGCGTGAGCACTCATTTCGACCAAGTTTGAGGAGGTGTTTTCCTGATAGGCGAAGGCGCCGCTGGAGCGCGCAAGCAGATTGCCGGGGCCGGGAAGAGTCTGCAGCGCGTTCTGCGCGGCAGCCTGGAGGTCGTGGTTGTGGGCGGCGATCTGCGACTGCAGCAGCGTGATCTCATCCGAGCCGCCGTCTTCACCGAGATCATGGGGTGAGAGCCCAGGCCCCTGTTCGGGATGCATCGCTACACGGCCCTGCAGGCTCGGCAGCCCGAAGGTGCTCGTCCCGTTGCCGCCGTAGTTGGTCCCCAACAGCGAGAACAGAGCGGTGTTCTGGCTGATCGGCAGCAGCTGCCCGTCGCAGAGCGCCCAGCCAATTGGAGCGAAGTTGAAAGGAAAGATGCGGATCTCGGCTAGGAACGGGTTGGCCACGTCGCTCAGCTCTGGGTCGGGAATACGCCGAACAGGGAGATGATGTAGTTGAGGCAGAGGTAGGGCTGGAGGTTGTCGTGCGGTTGGCTCTCGCCGGTCTCGGCGACCGAGCTCGGCGATGTGGAGACCGGGCTGGTCGGGGTGTGGTAGAGCTTGGATGTCGCCGCCGGTAGCTGCGCGAGCAGGTTGCCCTGAGGCGCCGCCTGCTTGCCGACTTCCTCGCTGACGAGCAGCGTGTGGCTGTGGGCGGGGAGCTGAGCGTTGCTCACCGCGACGGTTTCCTGCCCTCCGCTCTGCCCGATGATCCTGGTGGCCAATCCCACGCCGGTGCCGGTGTGGATCGGCACGCGACCGCGCAGGTCGGGCAGCCCGAAGGTGGTTTGGCCATCGCCTCCATAGGTCGTGCCGATCAGCTGGAACACGGTGCTGTACTCGGAGATCGCCAGCAGCTGTCCGGCGCAGAACTCCCAACCCACTGGCGCGAAGGTGCCGGCAAATATGCGGATCTCGCCTACGTAAGGTTGGCTCATGGTGTCATTCTTGGGTCGGGAAGATGCCACTGAGGGCGATGCAGAAGTTCAGCACCAGGAAGGGCATCTTGTTTTCGTGGGACTGGCTGGCGCCGTCGTTTGCCAGAGCGGTGGAGTTGAGCGAGCTCAGCTCGTTAGCCGGGCCGTAGGCATCGGAAACGGAGCTGAGCACATGCCCTGCCGGCACAGCCGTGTCGCCGTTAGCGGAGCTCGCCTGCAGCGCGTGCACGTGTGTGGGCAGCTCTGCGGTCAGGAGTGTGTGGTTTTCCTCGCCGGAGCTTTCGCCCAGGACGCGGCCTTCGCCCATGTGCAGCGGCACCCTGCCCTGCAGGTTGGGCAGTGCGAAGGTGCTTGTGCCGTTGCCGCCGTAGTTGGTGCCGAGCAGCGCGAACAGTGCCGGGTTTTGATTGATCTGGAGCAATTGCCCATTGCAAAGCGCCCAGCCCTTGGGAGGAAAGTTGAAGGAGAAGAGTTTGATTTCGCTGAGATATGGTGTGGCCATAGCTTCACCGTCAGGTTAGCGCTCTGACACTGTTTTTTGGGGAATCTGGACTCATGGTGTCGGACAGTTCGAGGAGGCCGCCTCGACCGTGCCGCTGTTGGAGAACGCGCCAACAGTGCTCAGGGTGTTTGCGCCTTTGAGGAAGCTTTCGATTTCGCCGGCGTTGTCTTGCATTCCTTTGTAGCCCTGCAATTGGATGGTGTCGTTCGAGTTGACGGACAGGTTCGCGTCGAACCCGCCATTGGCGCTCACACCGCTGCCCGTGAGCGTGTTGCCTGACGCGTTCAGGCACACTTTGGTTTCGCTGGCGGGCGAGCCGGTGCCGGCCTCGACGTCCAGGCCGTTGAGCGCGTTGGTCGCGTCGGGCTGAGCGATCAGGTTGTTCTCGACGGTGGCGTTGAGCGTCAGGAATGGTGATGAGCCTGCTTCATCGGCGGTTGAGAGCTCCACGCCATCGTCGTTGTATTGATAGAGCTTGTTGCCTTCGATGGCGGTCGTGAGGGTGCCGTGTTCGACACCGCCGATCGACAAGTCAGAGCCCTGTTTGGAACCCGAATCGCTGAGGCCCGCGACGCCGATCGTGTTGTCGAGGAACTTGCCGGTCACGGTGTTGGTGCCGGTGGCGCCGCCGATCGAGACGGCGTTCCCGAGCGCGCCTTCGAAGGTTGCGTTCTCGATGTCGTAGTTGAGGGTGGAGGTTGCACTCGTCGGGCTTCCGGCGCTCAGGACGACGCCACCGCCGCCGCTCACGACCCCCGGGTTGCTGTTGGCGAAGTGGCTGTTGTCCGGGCTCGCGCTGTTCATCGTCAGGGTCGCGGCGGCGCCGCCGGTCACGTCGAGATCGAGCAGATCGCTGCGCGCCGCCGTGAAGCTCGAGTCTGTGATCGTTGGGTTGATCGTGCTGGTGGCGTTGGCGGCGATCAGCACGTCGTCGTTGCCGTGGCTGTTGGTGTTGACCTCGCTGAGCGTGTCGGCGCTCAGTGTCAGTGGGCTGAGGGTTCCGGCGCTGTTCTCGATGCGCACGTCGTCTTCGTAGCCGCCGGTGATCGTGGAGTTCGAGATCGTCGCGGCGCCCGTCAGTTCCGTGAGTGCGACGCTGGCCGGTTCGGTGCTCGTCGCGCCGCCGTTGGTGCCGTCGATCACGTCGTGGTTGAGCGTCAAACCTGACACCGTTTCGCCGGAGATCGCGAAATTCGCCGCTTCGTGTATGTGCATCCACGACAGCGACGGGCTGCTCGTGCCCTCGAGCAGGACGCCCACGTTTGTCGGTTTCGTGATTTCCCCGCCGCTGGACGCGGTCCCGCTGCCGGTGACGCTCAGGCCGCCGCTCACGCCGGTGTTCAGCAGCTCGATCCCGTCCGCCGCGCCGCTCGCCGAGACGCTCTGGAATTTCAGGCCGGAGGCGCCGATCGTGGTGTTCTGAACGTTGATTGCCGTCGCGGTCGTGGTTGTCGCGGTGCTTTCGCTGGCGGTGGCTGTGACCGTGCCGCCGCCGCTTGCGCTGAACGCGCTGTGGGTGGCGGTGTCGAGGCTGAGCTTGCCGGTGAAGTCGATCGTGGCGCCGGTGTTGGAGTTGAGCAGCACGCCCGTGCCGGTGTCGGTCAGCGGGCCGGATACCGTGACAGTGCCGCCGCTGCGTTTTTCGATCAGGATCGAGTGTGCGGCTGAGTTCGAGATCGCCGCTTCATCGGTGATCGTCCCTGAGCCGCCACCGACTTCCACACCGTTCCCGGCGCTGGCGGTGACGGCGACTTTGGCGTCGAGGGTGAAGGAGCCGATGTTGCTCGCGGCGATACCGGGACCCAATGTCCCGGTGACGGTGATCCCCTTCACCGTGTCCCCTTCGGCGAGCTCGATGCCGGCGCCGGAGCCGTCTGTGATCGCCGGATTGCCACCAGATGAATCGATCAGGTGGTCTCCTTCGACCGTCAGGCCCTCGTCCTGTCCGACGATGGTCTGGTTGGCCTTCGGTTCCAATCCGCCGGTGTAGTTGCCGCCGCCCCCGTACAGGAAGATCACATCCCCCGAGCCCGTGGGGCTCCCGGCGCCGCTGACGGCGGACAGCACGTTGAAGGGCGAGTCCGACTCGCCGTTGCCGTTGGATCCGGCGTTGTCGTTGACATACCAGACGCGTGCATTTGCGACTTTGATCGTCACCGTGCCTTTCGCGTGCGCGCCCCGCGAGTCGTTCTCCGTATACGCAAAGGTGTCGCTGCCGTTCTGAAATCCGACCGGCGGCTGATAGGCGAAGGTGCCGTTTTCGTTCATGTGCACCGATCCGCCGCGGGCGGTCGCGATGACTTCTTTGGTCACGGTCAGGGTGCTGCCGTCGGGCTCTGTCGCTGGGTTGGGCAACACCGAGCCGCTCTGCTGCACGTCGGGTGCGCCGCCCGCTGCCACGCCGACTGAGAATTGGGTGTTGCCGATCGCGCCGGAGTAGGTCGGGTTCAGTGGCACCGGCGGCGGATGCACGACGGTGATTTCAACGGTACTCGAGGCTGTTTTGGCGCCGCCGCTGCCGGTGTGGCCGAGATCGTTGGTGAGCACCGTCAACTCATCGGTGCCGCTGTAGTTGGCGCTCGGCGCGTAGGTGAGGCCTGCGAGGGCTTTGTCGAGCGCTGAGATCGTGCCTTCGAGTGTCAGTTTCGCGGTGCCTTCGCCCGTATGGGATGCCAGGCCGGCGGTGCTGCCCGCTGTCAGCGTGCCGTGGGAGACGGTCACTTCGACCCGCTCCACCCCACCTTCAGAATCGGCATCGCTCACCGAGATCGCGTTGGCGTGAGCCGCCGAGAACACGAGCGTCGCGTTCTCGCTGGCGTCCTGTGTGCCGGGCACCGTGTTGACCGGCGCTTCGTTGACGTGCACGACGGTGATCGGCACCTCGCTGGTCGCGGTCTTCGGCCCTTCCGCGCCGGTGTGGCCGAGGTCGTTGGTTTTTAGCGTCAGCGTGTCGGATTGTGTGCCGGCGGGGGTGTAGGCGAGGCCTTCGAGGGCTTTGTCGAGCGCTGAGATCGTGCCTTCGAGTGTCAGTTTCGCGGTGCCTTCGCCCGTATGGGATGCCAGGCCGGCGGTGCTGCCCGCTGTCAGCGTGCCGTGGGAGACCGTCACTTCGACCCGCTCCACGCCACCTTCAGAATCGGCGTCGCTCACCGAGATCGCGTTGGCGTGAGCCGCCGAGAACACGAGCGTCGCGCCGGGTTTGATGCTCTGTCCCGCTGGCACTGTGTTCACCGGCGCTTGATCCACGTGTTCGACGGTGATCGTGACGGTCGCCGTGTTCGACGTGGTGTTGCCGTCGTTGTCCCTGTAGGTGAAGGAGTCCGAGCCCACGAATCCCGTGGCCGGTTCGTAGTGGAAGGACCCGTTGGATTCAAACGTCAATTTGCCGTGTTTGGGGCCTTCCACGAGTTCCGCTTTCAGCGTCAGCGGCGGTGTGTCGCTGTCGCTGTCGTTTTTCAGGACTCCTTCGGCGGCGTTCGGGGACAGCGAAGCGTTTTCGTGCACGGAGTAGCTGTCGGCGAGCGCTTTGTCGTAGGTGACGGCGCTGACGGTGATCGTGACGGTCGCCGTGTTGGAGTCGGTGTTGCCGTCGTTGTCCTTGTAGGTGAATGTGTCGGCGCCGGCGAAGTTGTGAGCCGGGACATATTCGAAGGACCCGGCGGATTTCAGTGTCAGCGTTCCATGTGCAGGCCCGCTCACGAGTTCCGATTTCAGCGCCAGCGGCGGCTTGTCGCTGTCGCTGTCGTTTGTCAGCACCCCACTGAGCGAGTTGACCGACAAGGCTGCGTTCTCGGCGGTCGAGTAGCTGTCGTTGGCCGCGGTGTCATAGACGACCGGGGTGATGGTGATCGGCACCGTGCTGCTTGCCGTCTTCGGTCCACCCACCCCTGTGTGCCCGAGATCGTCGGTTTCGAGTTTCACCGCGTCCGCCCCGAAGTAGTTGTGGGTCGGCGTGTAGGAGAGCCCCTGCAGCGCGCTGTTCAACTCCGCGATCGTGCCCTTCGCGATGACCGACGCCGTTTCGTTGCCCGTGGCCGACACGAGCCCAGCGGTGCTCGGAAGCTTCAGCGTCCCATGTGCGGCCGTCAGCGTCACTTGCTCGGAACCGCCTTCGGAATCTGTGTCTTCGACGGATATCTGGTTCGTGTTCAGGCTCGCAAAGGTCAGGGTTGCGTTCTCGTTGGTGCTCTGCGCCAGCGGCACCGTGTTCACCGGGGTCCGATCGACCTGGAGAATCGTGATCGCGACAGCGCTGATCGCCGTCTTTGGCCCGCCGAGACCTGTATGGCCCAGATCGTTCGTTTCCACGGTCAGGCCGTCGGAGCCGTGGAAGCCGCTGGCGGGCGTGTAGGTCAGGCCTTCGAGGGCGCCGTTCAACGCGGCGATCGTGCCGTTGAGCGTGACCGCGGCGGTTTCGTTGCCGGCGCTCGATCCAAGCCCGCCGGCGCTCCCCAGCTTCAAAGTGCCGTGAGCAACACCCAGCTTCACTTCCTCTGAGCCGCCTTCTGAATCGGCGTCCGCGACCGAGATTGCGTCCTGGCCGGCGAGCGAGAACACCAGGTTGGTGTTTTCGTTGACGCTCTGTGCTCCAGGGACTGTGTTGACAGGCGCCTGGTTGACTCGGT
Organism: uncultured Solirubrobacterales bacterium; assembly: GCA_963776185.1. Taxonomy (GTDB): domain Bacteria; phylum Actinomycetota; class Thermoleophilia; order Solirubrobacterales; family Solirubrobacteraceae; genus Palsa-744. The sequence continues at coordinate 105,310 of CAVZLM010000004.1, read as the reverse complement.
TGACGGTGATCGAGACTGTGCCCGGAGCGCTCGTCAGTTTGCCTTCGCTGGCGGTGAACTTGAATTGGTCGGTTCCGAAGTAACCCGGATTCGGGGTGTAGGTGACCGCGGGCGGGCTGCCGGAGATCGTGCCGTGGGTGGGAGCAGAGACGATCTCGTAGGTGGCGTGCTTTCCAGGCGGGCTGCTGGTGGCGGTCAGGGTGATCGCCACCGGCACTCCCTCGTCGGTGCTCAGCGACTGCGGATTGGCGCTCGGTGGCTTGCTCTGCGGCTCGTGCTTGGGCACGAACAGCGCGGTCTCTCGCCGATGGCAATCAACCGGGCTGCTGACGATGCGCAGCAGACCGCCCGCCTGCGCGGCACAGAAGTAGGTCACAGACCCGCCGGGAAGCGAAAAGGCTCGCTGATGGCGGACGGAGCACCTGCTCGACTGAGAGACCCTGCGCACGGGGCCGTACGCAACGAGGGTCCGCTTTCCCTTGCGGCCCGCGACTTTTGCCGGGCCGAGCCTGACGCTCGCGCAGACACGAAGCTGCTTGCCTTCGTTGGCGAGATGAGCGATCGCGATGGCCGTTTCGCGACTCGAGCGGCAGGCCGACGGGTTCTTTACGTAGCGCATCAGACCGCTGCTGTCCTTGGCGCAGGCGAACCTCATTTCGCGAGCGCCACGCCCGGCGGCCGCCGCCAGCACGACGGCCGCGGCCAACACCAGCACCGCGACCGTCACGAGCACTGTTCTGAGCCCCGCGGCGCGGACACTCCAGGTCTTTTCGTTGCGGGTGGGGATTACATCAGCAGCTACCGACACGGCACGATTCTCCAAGCCATCCTTGCCTAAGCTCGGCAAGCTATCTCACCGCCCCCCGATGCGCAAGAAAGCGGCCGTAGGAATGAGTGCCGCACCACCGACGATTCCTCGACGGCCATTTCGCCGTCGATCTCTCAGCGGGGCATGCGCCGTGGACCCGATGCCGCGTCAACGCACCCGCGGGCGGCTCGAGGGCTTCGCTCAGTCTGGGATCAGCCCATGCGCGGAGAACTCGCCCTGTGCCTCTGCGAGCGTGATGTCCGGCGGCGGCAGCGTCAGATCCGATCCGCGCAGATCGTCGTCGGCGAGCTCGGAGCCCTGGCTGCGGATCAGCTCGAGCAGCTTCTCATAGCAACCATGGAAGCGCTCCTCCTCGCCGGCCTCGACAGCTGCCTGACAGGCGTTGTCGAGCTCGTGCAAGCGCTCGAGTGACTCCTCACCGAGCTCGTACTGGCCCTCCGTGGAGATACGCAGAATCATGCCTGACCGCCCTCAGCCGGAGCGGTCTCCGCGGGCGTGTCACCCGGCTGAATCTGAGCCGCGGCCGGTGCCGCTCCCGAGCCGAGTTCGCCCTTCATCTTGGCGAGGTCGTCGTCGACCACGGACTTGCTCGAGAGCGCCTTCAGCTGACGATCGATGTCGTCTTCGCCCGATCCAAGCGCGGTCAGGTCGTCGAACGTGCCGGCCGCTTCCAGCTCCTGCACCGCGTCGGCGCGCGCCTTCATGTTTTCGGTCTTGTCGACCGCCCGCTGCATCGCGAGGCCCACGTCGGCCATCTGCTCGCCGACTCCGGTCGCGGCCTCGGAGATCCGCACCTGCGCCTCGGCGGCTGAGTACTGCGCCTTGATGACCTCCTTCTTCGTGCGAAACGCTTCGATCTTCGCGCGCAGTTTCTGCTCGGAGTCGGTCAGCTTCTGCTGCTGGGCTTCGAGTTCTGTGACCTGCGTGTCGAGTCCCTGAAGCTCCGTCTGGGCGACGTTCTTGCGCTCGAGCGCCGTGCGTGCCAGATCTTCCTGACCGGCTGAGACGGCTTGGCGCGCCTGGGTGTCGAGCTTGACGACCTGCTGCTGCAGGGAGGTCTCTTGGAGCTGCAGGCGCTTCTTGGCGGTCACCACGTCGGCGATGCCCTTCTTGACGTTCTGCAGCTGTTCGACCTGCTTTGAGTAGCTGTAGTCCAGTGTCTCGGCTGGATCTTCGGCGCGGTCCAGCAGTTTCGAGACCTTCGCCTTCACGACGGTTGACATGCGCCCGGTCAAACCGGCCATCTGATCCTCCTGGGAAGAAGCTGTGAGAAAGGACTATTAGCGTAGCCGACAGCCTTCAAAGCTGACGACACCCCGGCCGCCGTGGTGCTCAGAGACCGGTCGGGTGACGGACCGTGTAGCCGCTGTTGCTCTGGCGCAGCGGGCGCCAACGTGGCCCCTGCTGGTTTGAGGGATCATCGGCGGAGCTGGTGTCCAGGCGAACGCCGGCGACGGTCATGTAGGCGTGCCCGCCGTTGGCGAACACGGTCACCCACTGGCCGATGCCGCTCGAGTCCCACGACTCGAATTCGCCGGAGTCCATCGGCGTCGAGAGCAGGTTCGCTCCGTGCAGCGCGAAGGAGACGGTGCCCGAGCAGTCATAGCCGGGCGAGGTGAACGAGGCGTGGCCGCCGCCGTAGATGTAGGGCAGGCCGACGATCTGGTTCCCGGCCCAGATTATTTCCTGAACGGCGGCTGGAGCCGCTATCGGCGCGGCGGCCTGGCCGTCGATCACGCGAGCGATCGTGCCGGGAACGAGCAGATCGGGCTTGGTCCCCGCGGTCGTGCTGACGACGCTGCCGCCGGTGGTGGTGCCCATCTGGCTGGGCGTGAGCGGCACGGTGTAGGGGACGGTCTCGCCGGTGGCGGTCTTTTCATAGACCGGGCCTCTGTAGGCGAGGCTCGAGGAGCGAGCGGTAACGGGTGCGGAGTGCGCGCTGGGCGCGGTCGTCTGGGAAGGGAGCTGTCCTGTAGCGGGGGTGCCGCCGGCGCTGGCCAGTGCGGGCGGTGCGAGGACAGCCATGACAATCACGCTAGAAAACATCGAGCCGATTCTCTGCAGCCGCAAAACAACCTCTTTCCTAAGCCTGCGGGGTTAGCTGACGGGCTAGCGCTGAAAGAGCCTTGCGCTTCTCACGGGTCCACCGTGAGATTCGCCCCAAACAACCTGGGTCCCCCGTTCCCTGGCATCTAGCTAGGGATTCGGCGTTGATCGCGGCAGGCTAGCAAACTGCAACGACGCTTGCACGGTCTGGTGACAATTTCCCGAAATTCGCGACGCTCCGCTGGGCCAGACCCCCGCTTCGCTCGCTAATGTCCCGGCGATGAACGGCTCCATTCCGCGCTGCACGGCGTGCCTGTTGCTGCTGGCCGTGGCGCTCGGTGGCTGCGGCAAGTCCCTCGCGCGAGGGACCCGTGGCGCGAGGGGCGCGCCGGCGGCGGTGAGCGCGATCGGCGCTTCGGGCCTGTCGACCGAGAACACGACACGCCTGGGCGGCTCGAGTCCGGTGCTCGACGCCGCGGCGGTGGCCCGCACCGTACATCCCGGCCTGACGCCCCAGACGAGACCTCAGGCGGTCGTGCTGGCCGACGAGAGCGATTGGCCGGCGGCGCTGGCCGCCTCGGTGCTCTCCGCCTCCCCGCTCAGCGCGCCGCTGCTCTACACCGAAGGGGAATCACTGCCCAGCGCGAGCGCCCAGGCGCTTGCCGCGATGAGGCCCTCGGGCTCTGCCTCGCTTGGTGGCGCCCAGGTGATCGAGATAGCCAACTCGGCCGCACCCAAGGGCTATGTCGTGCACGCCCTCCCCGCGAGCGAACCTGCGGTGCTCGCCGCCGCGCTCGAGCAGATCGTGGCGAAGCTCCAGGGAGCCCAGCCGCGCCGGGTGATCGTCGTGGCGAGCAACGGGCCGGCGGCCCTGTCGATGCCCGCCGCGGGTCTGGCCGCCGAGAACGGCGCGCCGATCCTGTTCGTGGACACAAACACGATTCCGGTGGCGACGAGTACGCTGCTCGCGAGCCTCGAGCAGCCGACGATCTACGTGATCGGTTCCAGCCTGGCGGTGAGCCAGACGGTTGCCGAGGATCTCGGGCGCTACGGCTTGGTCAGGCGCATCAATGGCGCCGGCCCGGCATCAAACGCGATCGCGGTCGCGCAGTTCAGCGAAGGCTCGTTTGGCTGGGGGGTGCAGGAACCGGGCCACGGCCTCGTGTTCGCCAACGCCTCTCGCCCATTGGATGCGCCGGCCGCGGCGTCGCTGTCCGCGAGCGGCGACTACGGACCGTTGCTGCTGCTGGAAAATCCAGCCCAGATACCCGCGGAACTGGACACCTATCTCCACAACATCCAGCCCGGCTACACCAGCGAACCCCAGGATCGCCCGGTGCGCGGCGTCTACAATCACGGCTGGCTGATCGGCGGCGAGCAGGCGATCTCAGCCACCACCCAGGCGGAACTGGACACGCGACTGCAGATCACACAACGCTCGAGCCCGTCCAGCGAAGCGGCCAGCACATCTCAGACATCCAGCGACCAGGAAGCAGAACAATGAGCCAAGCCGAGGATCCCGCCCGTCTGCGCAGGGAGCAGGCTCACGAAGTCAGCCTCGAGGACGTCCGCCAGTTGATGGGCGCCTCGACCCCGCACTTCGCGCTGCAGTTGCGCAACCGCATTCGTGCACTGATCGCCGATCTTCCGCCGGAGCATCCGGCGCGGATCGAAGGGGAGCGTGAGATCGCCCGCCTGGAGCTGCTGGGGCTGGACGGCGAGACGCGCGGTGAGGGCGCCGCCGAGGGCGAGCGGCCCCTGCCGTCGCTCAGCCCTTCCTTCGCGCAGCGAACCTAGCGCCTGGAGCGTTTGCCTGCAAAGACGCGGTCGCGACGAGCGTCGCCGAAGCGGGCTCGCAGCAGTTTGAACAGGAACACGAATATCGCGATGTCGATGGCAAGCAGGCCGACGTTCAACAGCGGCGGGACACGCTCGAGGGCCGAGAAGCCGAGCACCACCGCGGAGTGAAAGAAGATCACCGGGATCAGCGTCAACAGCAAGGTGTGGGAGCGAAAGCCGCTGAGGTGCTCGCGCTGAGCCACCTCGAGTGTCCCAAGCAGGGCGGCGACGATCCCGGCCGCCAGCGTCGGGCCGCCGCTGGAGATACCACCGTGGTCGAGTTTGCGCAGACCGATCACAAAGGCGATCCCCCCCACCAGGATCAGGATCTCAGCGAGCGGGAGTGGATGCCATGGCGGGCGCGGACGGCCGTCCTCGCCGAGATCCGGGGCATTTGCGCCGCCCGCCCTCGTCCCACCCGTGCGAACTGCGCGAGCCCTCGAGTCCTCACCCGCGCGTGCGGAGTCGCGTGTCTTTCGCTTCCGCGGGGTCGTCTCCGTCGGCGAATCCGCCCGTGGCGCGAGGAACGTGTTGGCGCCGGTGGCGGCGGCTGTGCTCGGGCGCCGCTTGCGTGAGCGACGGTCCTTCTTGCGATTCGCCAAGTCGCCGGCCTACAGCGATGCTCGCCGCGCGCGCGGCAGCCATGATCGACGATGCCCGGTCATTGAACCGATCGTACACGGCGCAAAGGCCCACGTGTAGGACCGATCTCGATGACGGTGGCGGTCCGCCGCGAGCTCAGGAGCACTGGCAAAGCGCCGCCGCGGCCCCTATCCTCAGCGAGGATGAAGATCGACCCGACAGCCGCCGCGGCGCAGACGCCAGCGAGAACCCGGCGGGTGCTGCCGTGAGCACCTGGGAGTCACTCGCCGGTCTGCCCCTGCAGATCGACTCCTATGAGCTGCAAGGGCTCCAGAGCGAGTTCTCCAGCGACTTCACGCGCAAGACGACCGTCATCCATCTGTACGGCGCGGGCCTCGAGGGCCTCGGCGAGGACGTCACCTACGCTGCCGAGGACCAGGAGGCCTTTCAGAGCTCGACTGCGGACCTGCCGCTGACGGGCCGTTTTACGCTCGCCTCCTTCGCCGAGCGCCTGCGAACGCTCGACCTGTTCGGGCCCCGAACGCCACGCCCGGAGTTCCGCCTCTATCGCAATTGGGCGTTTGACTCGGCGGCGCTGGACCTCGCGCTGCGCCAGTCCTCGACGACACTGCACGCCGCGCTCGCACGCGCGCCGCGGCCCGTCTGCTTCGTCGCCTCGCTGCGCCTGGGTGAGCCTCCCTCGCTCGACCCGATCCGGCGGCGTCTTGCGATCTCGCCTGCGCTGCGCTTCAAGCTCGACCCCACGCCCTCGTGGGATGAGGAGCTGATCGGAGAGCTGGTCGCCCTCGGTGCCGTGGAGTCGGTCGACCTCAAGGGCCAGTATGAGGGGACGATCGTCGACAACCCCGCCGACCCCGTCCTCTACAAGCGCATCGTCGACGCGTTTCCCGAAGCCTTCATCGAGGATCCCAAGCTGACCGCCGAGACCGAGCCGATTCTCGCGCCTCATCACGCTCGCATCACCTGGGACGCACCGATTCACGGCGTCTCAGATATCCAGGAGCTGGCGTTCAAGCCGCGCACGCTCAATATCAAGCCCTCGCGCCTTGGGGGCCTGCGCTCGCTGCTGGACACCTACGACTACTGTGCCGCCAACAACATCTCCAACTACGGCGGCGGGCAGTCCGAGCTCGGCGTGGGGCGCGGGCAGATCCAGTATCTCGCCTCCCTGTTTCATCCCGACGCGCCCAACGACGTGGCTCCGGCCGGCTTCAACCTGCCAGAGCCGCCACCTGACCTTCCGAGCAGTCCGCTGCAGCCGGCACCCAGCGAGCTCGGCTTTCGCTGGGATTCCTAGCGCTGTCTCGATTTTGGGTGGTGGTTGTTTGGAGGGTGGCGCGTCCGTGTTGGGCCTTGATGGGGATCTGCTCTGCTGTGGCGGCCCAGATGATGGGTTCGGGTTCTCGTTGTTGACCGTCAGGTATGTCTCGATCGCGTTGATGAGCTCGGGGACTGACTGAGAGACGCCGCGGCGGATGGCCTTGTCGGCGCGGGCCACGATGAGCCGCGGCGCCTGGGGCGCAACTTCCTTCCCGGTGATCGGTTCCCAACCTCATAACCGCTAGGCTCGCCGCTTACCAAGCTCAGATCCTTGTCGACTGCATGGACGTTGATTGGTGTAAGCGAGCGGGCTCATCCAGCCCGCACGGGCGATGATGCCGCGCCGAGTGCTGGCGTGGAGAGGACGAAGAGGTTTTCGTGGCAAGCATCCTGATCGAAACACGAACGAGGTTCCTGATCGCGACCGGGACGCTGATGTCGGTGCTCGCGTTCGGCCTCGCGCTCTGCGAAGAGGTGCGTGCAAGCGCCGGCGGCACCGCTTCCCCCACGAGCGTCAAAGTGACCAGCAAGACCAAAGCGACGCCGGTCAAAGCTCAGAGCGTCAGCATCTCGAGCGCCCGCTGTGTGCCGGTGAACAACTGCGACGCCAACTCACACGAAGTCTCGATCAGTGGCCGGTTGCTGCTGACCGGCAGCGACCTGAAGAGCGGCATGGTCGTGGCCTTCCCGCGCAGCGCCGGCGCACGCATCGCGAGCAATTCGCCCGCGGCGCACCTGCACAACTCGAGCCTGGGCCTGGTCGTCGCCATCCCCCGCAGCGCACACTCCGGCCACATCGAGGTGCTGCTGTCCGGCGGACGGCACTCGAACTCCTACGGCCCGATTCACGTGGCCAGGCATGCGCTGCACCCTCCCGTCAAACCCAAAGCAGTGGTGCAGCCGCCGGCCGCGAGCACCACAGCGAGCGGCACCGCATTCGACGGCCAGGGCATGTGGATCTGGTACACGAGCCAATCAGACGGCGGCAGCGTCGCGTCGATCCTCGCCCAGGCCAAGGCGGCCGATGTCAGCACCCTGTTCATCAAGAGCTCCGATGGCTCGACCAACTACTGGAGCCAGTTCAGCAAACAGCTGGTCGAAGAACTGCACTCGAGCGGCCTGAAAGTATGCGCCTGGCAGTATGTCTACGGCACCAATCCCGCGGGTGAGGCCAACCTCGGCGCCGAGGCCGTCGCCAACGGCGCCGACTGCCTGGTGATCGACGCCGAGGCACAGTATGAAGGTCACTACGCCGCCGCCCAGACCTACATCACCGACCTGCGGGCAAAAATCGGCGAAAGCTATCCGCTGGGCCTGGCCTCCTTCCCCTACGTCGACTACCACGAGTCCTTCCCCTACTCGGTGTTCCTCGGCCCCGGCGGCGCCCAGTTCAACGCGCCTCAGATGTACTGGCACGACATCGGCACGAGCGTGGAAGCGGTCTTCTCTCACACCTATGAAGAGAACCTGATCTACGGGCGTCCGATTGTGCCCCTCGGCCAAACCTACGGCGGCGTCAGCGAAAGCGAAATCGTGAGCTTCCGCTCGCTGGCAGGAGCATACGGCGCCCAGGGATCCTCCTTCTGGGACTGGCAGGAAACCTCATCGACGGGCTGGGGCGCCCTGGCGGGAGCATTGAACAGCAGCCTGACGGTGCCCTCACCCGAGTTGACCTCCCCGCTGCTGAAGCAGGGAGCCAAGGGAGACCAAGTGCTGTGGATGCAGGAGCATCTCGCGAGCGCCGTCCCCACCCAGGCGACGAGCGGCATCTTCGACTCCCAGACCGCCACCAACCTCGAGCAGTTCCAAGCCAGTCACGGCATCCCCGCGAGCGGGCAAACCGATCCGAGCACCTGGGCGGCGCTGCTCGCCCTCCCCCCGGTCGCCGTGGACTGGACAAGCAGCGGTCCGGCGGGCTGACAGGAGCCCTCGCCCGGTAAACAATCGGGCGCTCCCGGACATAGTGTTCCGCCCGGCCGTCAGCCGGACGGTAGCCGCAGACGGTGAGAGTCGGCGATCCGCTCAACCATCGACTCGTCGATGCCGAGCGGCTCGGCGATCTCGCTCCAGCCGGCGACGGCGGCGACGACCTCCGCGAGGATGCTCTCGGCTCCACCGCGCTTCAGGCCGCCCACGTCAGCGACCGCCCGCAGATCGGCGACGGTGAAGCCGTCTCGCTTGCCGTTGATCGACATCTGGTGGCTGTCGAGCCAGAGGTTGCCGGGCTGCCAGGCCCAGACGACGTCGTAGGCGGGAGCGAGCGACCATGCGCCCGTGCGATCCATGAGGAAGGCGATGTTCTTGACGTGGTCGTCCTGGTTGCGCGCCACGACGTTGAAGACCATGCGCCGGAACTGCTGCTCGACATCGGGCGTGCCGAGGCCAAGACGCCGGATCAGCAGCAGGGCCTGCTCGTAGCTGTAGGTTCCCGGCTCGTTGTAGCTCGCGTGCTCGAGTGCGCCGACCGTCTGCATGTGCAGCTTGCCGCCAGCGTCTGGCCGGTCAAAGCGCCGGGTCATGAAATGCCTGCGCCCGTTCTCCTCCAGGAGCCGGCACTCGCTCATCTCGATGCCGGCGACACGGGCCATGTTCGCGTACGCGTACTCGATCGCGCCCCAGCCCTGGGGATCGGTCAGTCCGTGATCGCCGGCGCGCGATACCCCGTCGAACTTCAACAGCCAGTGCCTGAAACCCTCACCGAGCAGGAGCTGCCCGGAGCGAACCTGTCCGGTCGCGTCGTTGTAGGCGATGAACGCCTTCGGTCGGGCGCCGCCAGCGGAGCTGCCGACCGCGAGGATCGCCTTCATCGCCTCCTCGTCGGGGTGCTCGCCGAGCTCTGTCACGAACCGCTCGCGTGTGGCGAGCAGCTCGCTCGCGAGGCGTACGAGCGCAGCCACCTGGATGTCTGCGTCTGGGGGTAGCGACGGCTCATGGGCGGGCTCGAACTCCAGTGCACCGACGCCGCGCGTACCGACGTAGCAGAGCCGCTGCACCACGTCGAAGCTCGATTCCGCTCGTCCCTGCGAGGCCAGCCAGGCGTTGATCAACGCGGTTCCCCAGCGATCGGGCAGCGAGTCTGCCAACAGCCCTGGGAGACCGCTGAACGCGTCGTGTGGCAGTCCCGGAAAGCTATGTGGCTGGGTGCGCAGCGCCATCCGCACGGGCGCCAGTTCTATACCGCTGCGAACGAAGGCGGGGTCGTATTGGAACGTGGCGTAGCGTCTGGACTCCTCGATCGAGACAGCCGCGATGCGCGCGCCCCAGAGCCTCACCGCCGCAACCGTCACTGGTCGCCGTCCGGTTCATCGCCCCACCTCCACCGTGTGTCAGGTGGCGGGGCATTGGGTCCTCGCCCGCCGCTCGCGCGCCTGCGTGTCCGGCGCTGCTCGCGTTCGAGCTGCGCGATCGGCAAGGTGATCGACTCGGGCACGGCAGCATCGAGGGCGCCGAGCAACTCCAGTGTGCGCAGCAGCTTGATCATGGAGCTCATCTGCACCGACTCGCCCCGCTCCACACGCTGCACGGTCGCCTGGCCGAGGCCCGCCGCAGCGGCCACATCGGCCTGAGTCCAGTTGCGCTCGAGACGATGCTGCGCCAGTCGACGCCCGAGCTCGGCGAGCACGGCAGCGTCAGTCATTAGTTCATCGAAATGCATCAGTAGTGATGTGGTAGCTCGATTTTAGCCTGCTATACATCTTATCTGATGTAAATCATAGCACAGATTTTTACATCATTACTGATTTACTAAGGCTCTATATCGATCTAACGCATCACTATTGATGCATGAGATCGTTGTTTGCAGGTGAGGTTGCCTGCGCGTCCCCGGCCCGCAACGTCCGGATCCAAGCCATCGGCCCGCGACAGGGCCGGCCCGCGGGCCGGCCCCACAACCATCAAACCAAGCGAAGCCGATCGACGACGCGGCCTCGCGCGCGCGCCGCGTCAGAGACGCTGGATGAGGGTGGCTGTGCCGAGCCCACCACCGCAGCACATCGTCACGAAGCCGATCTCCTTGTCGGAGCGCTCGAGCTCGTGCAGCAGCGTGGTGATCAGGCGCGCGCCGGTGGATCCGAGCGGATGCCCGAGCGCCATCGCGCCGCCGTTGACGTTGACGCGGTCCATGTCGGGGTCGAGCTCACGGCGCCATGCCGCGAGGACTGGCGCGAACGCCTCGTTGACCTCGAACAGGTCGATGTCGTCGATCTTCATCGAGTTGCGCTGCAGGATCTTGCGAGTCGCGGGAATCGGGCCCTCGAGCATTTTCACCGGATCACAGCCGACCGTCGTCTGGTCGACGATCCGTGCTCGTGCGCGCAATCCGAGCGCTTTGGCCTTCTCCGCGCTCATCAACAGCACGGCGGCCGCGCCGTCTGAGATCTGCGAGCTGTTGGCGGCCGTGATCTTGCCGTCAGGCTTGAAGGCCGGCCTCAGCTGCGAGAGTGTCTCGAGGTTGGTCTCGGGTCTTATCCCCTGGTCGATGAGAAACGTCTCCTCGCCCGCCGAGATCGGCACGATCTCGCGCTCGAAACGTCCCTCCTCCGTGGCCTGATGAGCCAGGCGATGCGAGCGCACGGCGAGCTCGTCGAGCTCTGAGCGGGGAATCTCCCACTGATCGGCAATCATCTCGGCGCCCAGGCCCTGGCCGATGATGTTGTGCTTGGCCATCAGCTCCGGCGTGAAGGCGAAGCCGAACTCCTCCTGAGTCTTCATGCCGGCCGCGAACGGAATGTGTCCCATGTGCTCGACACCCGAGCCGATCATCGCGTCGTGCACGCCGGCGGCGATCAGCGCGGCTGAGAAGTTGACGGCCTGCTGGGCCGAGCCGCACTGACGATCGATCGTCGTCCCGGGCGTCTCGATCGGCAGGCCCGCCTGCAGCCACGCGTTGCGAGCGATGTTGAAGCCCTGCTCGCCGAACTGCTGCACACAGCCAGCGATCACATCCTCCACCTCCGCTGGATCGACTCCAGCCCGCTCGACGACCTCTGAGTAAACGGTGGCGAGCAGCGCGTTGGGGTGCGTGTCCTTGTAGTAGCCCTTCTCCCTGTGCCCACGTCCGATCGGCGTGCGCACCGCCTCGACGATCACGACCTCGCGGCCCTCTGACTCTCTCATCTTGAAAATCCTCCGTGTGGTTACGTGGCTGAAAAGCTACCTCTGCGGGGCATCACTGGGCCGGCGCCGGCCACTTACACGATCTACTGTATCGCGCCCCAGCAGCCGATTGACTGATCAGTCAATCGATCTTCGCGGCCGTGCCCTAAGCTCTCGGCCAATCTGCCCCCGTCAATCCGTCGTCACGCGCAAGCGTCAAACGGCTTTCACACACATGACCTCAGAGGAGCGCCAAGCGTGAACGAACGCCTCGCGATAGCCGGCAGTGGCGCGATTGCCTGCGGGCTTGCCGCCACAGCCGCTCACCATGGCCCGGTGCTACTGCTCGCCCGCTCGCAGTCCTCCGCGCAGAGAGCGCAAGCGACAGTCGAGAGGACGCTCAGCCGGCTCGGCGCCGAAATCGACCCCGAGCACGTGGGAATCGTGACCGAACCGGCGGCGCTGGCAGAGGCGACGTTCGTGGTCGAGGCGGTGGTCGAGGATCACGACGTCAAGGCGGGCCTGCTCAGCGAACTGGACGCCGTGGTCGGGCCGCAGGCGATCCTCGCGAGCACCACCTCATCGCTGTCGATCGAGCGACTCGCGAACGAGACCGCTCGCCCGGACAGGTTCGTCGGCCTGCACGTGTTCAACCCGGTCACGAAAATGAAGCTCGTCGAGCTCGTGTTCCCCGCCGTCGCGAGCAAGCAGACGCGCGAACGCTCCTTCGCGCTGTGTGAGACATTCGAGAAGACGCCGGTGGAGATCCCCGACGTGCCGGGGTTCGTCGTCAACCGCCTGCTGTTCCCCTACCTGTTCAGCGCCGTGCGTCTGATGGAAGAGACCGGCATGGACGCGGCCGACATCGACACCTGCATGAAGCTCGGCGCCGGGCACCCGATGGGGCCGCTCGCGCTGCTCGACTTCGTCGGGCTCGACGTCTCGGTGGCGATCGGCGAGACGATCGGCCAGGACATCCCCGAGCGTCTGCGCACGCTCGTCGCCGAAGGGTCTCTGGGGCGCAAGAGCAAGGCCGGTTTCCTCCCCTACTAGAGCCTTTCTAATCCAGTTCTTCATAAGGATTTAACCGCGCTGAGCTGGCTTTTAGGTTGCCTTCATCAATCCGGGGATACTGGTTGCAGCGACGTCTGAAACGCGGATGTCGCAATGCACACCCGCCTCCTCCCAGTGCACATGTCCGGCCCGCTCCCCCCGCGGGCCGGATGTGTTTTGGAGGCGGGCTGGCGGGCCAGCTGACTCCTTTTAGGAGTTGGCTGACTCTCCGGCGCCACGCTGGCGCGGCGGCACTGGATGACGGTCACGGATGCGCACCGCCTCGATGCGATTGTCGTTGACCGACTCCACGCGGATCGAGAAGCCGTTGGAGGTGACCGTGTCTCCGCGTCTGGGCAGCCGCCCGAGCTCGGCGAACACAAAGCCGCCGATCGAGTTGTAGGCGTCGGTGTCGAGCGGCAGCTCCAAGTCATAGTCGGCCAGATCCGTCACCGCCACGTGCCCGCGCACGAGCCAGTCCCCATTCGCCAGGCGCCTGACGTCTCCGGCCGTCTTGTCGGTCTCATCGGCGATCTCCCCGACGACCTCCTCGACGATGTCCTCGACCGTCACGATCCCGACTACCCGCCCGTACTCGTCGACGACCACGGCCATCGAGGTGCGCTCGCGCTGCAGATCGGCCAGCAGATCGTCCAGTGGCTTGGTCTCGGGCACGATCGGCGCACCGTGCACGAGCGGCTCGATCGAGGCCTCGGGACCGTCGGACATCAGGGCACCGGACAGCGAGTTGGCGTGCACTAGCCCCTTGACGCGATCACGGTTGGCATCCTCGATCACCACCAGCCGCGTGTGGCCGCTGGAGATACAGAGTTCGAGCGCCGTGCGGACATCCTCAGCGACATCCACGGTGACGACCGCCGGAATCGGAGTCATCACCTGGCGCGCCTCCTGCTCGTGCAGATGAAACACGCCCCTCAGCATGCCCGCCTCGCCGGGGTCTATCTGCCCGCCCGCGTGAGACTCGGCGATCAGCCGCTTGAGCTCATCCGGCGATCCGCCGCCATCGACACGATTCATGTCCACGCCGAGCAGTCGCAGGATGCGCGCGGACACGACCGTGAGCATCACGATGAACGGGTGAAACAGAGCTCTGAAGGCCTGCAGTGGGCGCGCCACGCGCCTGGCGACGCTCTCGGCCCGATCGATCGCGTAAAACTTCGGCACCATCTCGCCGGCGACCAGCTGCGCGCAGGTGATCAGCACATAGCCGACGACGATCGAGATCACGACCGCGATGCCGTGACTGAGCGTGCTCCCGAGCGCCCCCTTGAGCACATGGGCAAGCGCCGGCTCGCCGACGGCGCCGATGCCGATCGAGGTCATCGTGACGCCGATCTGGACCGCCGATATGTACTCGTTGATCGCATCCACCTGGCGCAACGCGAGCGCCGCGCCGCGCAGGCCCTCCTCGCGCATCAGTTCCAGACGCCCGCGGCGAGAGCGCACGAGGGCATACTCGGCGATCACGAAGAACGCGTTCAGCGCGATCAGAACGACCGTGAAGATGAGCTTCAGGCCGTTCACGCCGGCTCTCGAGCGTTTTCGCGCTCGCCACTCCTCGCCCCCGCCAGATGCTGGGGGGAAATGCGCGCTCGTCCCGTATGGCTTGGGGACGTCCTACTTCGGGGAGGTTGATCGTCGTTCATCGATGGCCGACGCGCCAAAAGGTACCAGGAGCGGTGGCGGTAATCGAGCAGCCTCCCCGGACAGGTCGAGATTCCTAGCGTCAAGGGGTCGGCGAGCAGCCTCAGCCGAGCGCGTCGATATGGCTGGCGAGGTCAAAATCGGCCTGCGTCAGTCCACCCTCGGAGTGGGTGGAGAGTTCGAGGCGAACCTTGTTCCAGCCGTGGATCACGATGTCCGGATGATGGTTGGCGGCCTCCGCCAGCTCAGCCACGGCATCGACGAAAGCGATCGCCTCGGCGAAGTCCGCGAAGGTGAGCTCACGCGTAATCGCCTGGCCCTGCTGGCGCCAGCGACCGTCGCCGAGGCGATCTTCGATCTGCTGCTCTGAGAGCGTTGCCATTACAGTCACTTCCTAGTGCGCATCGTGAGTCTCGTCCCCCACGCAACCGAATTGCTGTTCGCGCTGGGCCTGGGAGCAGAGGTTATCGCCGTCACCCACGAGTGTGACTACCCGCCGCAGGCACTCGATCTACCTCGCGTCACACGCGACGTGCTGGGCGGCGGGCTGAGCGCAGCAGAGATCGACGCGGCCGTACGTGAGCGCACCCAGGACGGGCGGGCGATCTACGAGCTCGACGAGGACGCTGTCGCTGCCCTGGAGCCGGACCTGATAGTCACGCAGGCGCTGTGCCCGGTGTGTGCTGTCTCATATGAGGACGTGCGGGCGCTCGCGCTCGAGCTGCCCTCAGAACCCACCGTCGTCTCGCTCGATCCACACACGTTCGGCGAGACACTCGGCGATGTGCGCACCGTCGCGCAGGCAACCGGTCGCCGCCAGAGCGGGGCCGAGCTGACAGCCGAGATCGCCGCTCGTGTCGATGTTCTGAAGCTCAGCGTCCGCGGCCGGCAGAGACCGCGCGTGGTGGCACTCGAGTGGCTCGATCCCGTCTACATCGCGGGGCACTGGACTCCGCAGCTGATCGAGATGGCCGGGGGCGAGGACGTGCTCGGCCTTGCGGGGGAACCGTCGATGACGCTCACCTGGGATGAGCTGGCGGCCGCACGGCCGGACGTGGTCGTCGTGATGCCCTGCGGCTACGACGCACAGCGCGCGCTCGAGGAGGCTCGTTCCTATACAGACCGGCTATCGGCATTGGGCGCCGAACGCACGGTGGCGGTAAACGCCTCCGCGTACTTCTCCAGGCCCGGTCCGAGGCTGATCGACGGCGCGGAGCTGCTGGCTCACATCCTGCACCCGCAGAGCGTGCCCGAGCCGCCGTCGGGCACCGAGGCCCTGGCGCTCGCGCCGACACTCGCCAGTGGCTGAAGACGGGCTCTATTCCGGAGCGCCCAGGATCCCCGCCGGAGCCGACTCGACAGGTTCGACCTCACTGGACTTCGCGGTTTGGATCGAGCCGAAGACAGCGATCACGGCAACCACTGCACACACCGCGTAGCCGAGCGCCCGGACGCGGCGCCGGTCCGCCAGTTGCATCGCATGTGTGACGAGCGCACCGCCGATCAGGCCACCGACGTGGCCTCCCCAGGAGATCCCAGGCAGCGTGAAGCTGATCACGAGGTTGATCAAGATCAGACCGCCCACGCCACTCTGCATCACGGGAATCTGGCGCGCGCGCATCTCCACCGCGGCCGCACCCATGATCCCGAACACCGCGCCAGAGGCACCGACGGTGACGTCGTGCGGGGACACGAGCAGCGCGCCCAGCGAGCCGGTCAGCAGCGACACGGCGTAGATCGAGCCGAACCTCACGCGCCCCAGCGCCGGCTCGATCATCCGCCCGAGGATGTAGAGCACATACATGTTGAAACCGATGTGGATCAAGCTCTCGTGCATGAAGCCGCTGCTCACGATCCGCCACAGCTGCCCGTGGGCCACGCCTTGCCCGGCGAGCTGTGGGATTTCCGTGCTGCCGAACAGCGCGCCTTTCAGGTAGAGGTTCCCCGACGGGGAGCCGTCGAGGCTCCAAGCGCTGCTGCCCTCGAGCAGGAACACGATCACGTTGATTGCGATCAGCACATAGGTGACCTGCGGAACCGATGCCATTTCGCGCAGGTGCACAACCTTCGTGCGCTGTTTGGAACACTCCGGACAGCGCATGCCCACAGCCGTGGTCGTCATGCAGTCCGTGCAGATCGGCCGCCCGCAGCTGGAGCACGAAACCCCGGTCTCGCGCGAGGAGTGGCGATAGCACGTCGGCATTGGCGCCAGACGCTACCAGCAGCGCCCGCTAGCCAATCCTGCAGCGCCGGAAGTCAGCCACGATGATGGGGTATCGCTCAGGTGATGAGGCCCGTATTCATTGGGTTTTCTGTCTCCCGATGCCGTTCTGTTCCCCCGAGCATGTGTTCGTATTCTCAGAAGCTGCCCCGGCTAGCTCAGTCGCAGGCGCATCTCGCGTGTCTCGGCGGCGAATCGCTCGAACAACGCGACCTCGCGGTGGGCGGTCTGGTCAGCGCCGTGCCTCCCTTGAACATCAAAGGTCCTGCGGGGCCGCCATCCGGTTGCCTGCCGATCAGCCCATGCTCATTGAGCAGAGCGAGTGCATAGTGCAACACGATGTCCGCTCCAGCGACCTCGGGTGAGACTCGGGCACCGTGAGCGTACTGGCGGATCAGGGCATCGCTGAGCATCAGCGACGGACCTCCTCACGGATCGCCTCAGGCGAGACATTCAGCGTTACACCCCATTTATCGAGCATCGGCCCATCCCCTGTTGAGCCGCGCAGCGTGTCGAGCTGTATCGGTCGCATGCGTTTGCCATCGGTGTGCTCTGAGAACTGTGCCGGGATCTCGAGGTCGAGGATCTCGAGGAGCGCTCCGATACGACGCATCGCCTCGCCACCACGAGGCAACGCGCCTGCCAGCTCGATCACCCGATCCCAGTCCACTGCGCTTTCGTGTGCGCGGGCGAGCATGCGCGAGAGCCCGAGAACGCCTCCAGCGAGATCGAGGTGGGTCGCGCAGTCCACCAAGCACCGCTCGATCGTCGCGACGCGCACTGTGTGCCCATGCAGGACGCGCTCCTCTGATCCCTCGAGCGTCAGCCGGCGCAGCCGCACCAGCTGCACACCCATCTCAGCCATGCGGGGTGGCAGTGCCGCTCCGGTCACGGTCGCCACCTGGACCTCGCCGGGGCGATCCGGTGTCAATCCGAGCTCATGTGCGGCCGAAGCGAACGACACGTAATACGGGCGAGCCCATCCATCGAGTACCGCCCAGGGATCGGGTGCCGGCCAGCCACCGGAGGAGCCCAGCAACGGCTCGTAGCGGCCGCTCGTCAAGCGCTGTAGCCAGCCCTTGCGCTCCAGCCGAGAGACAAGCGTCCGGGCGTACTCACGCGAAACTCCTATCGCCTCGACGACGTCCGTCACATCGATCACCGCGGGACGCTCGGTCTCAAGCCAAGCGATTACCTCCGCCTCTCGCGGCCCGAGGGTGCGTGGCCTGTAGAGCCCCGTTTGCATTCGCTAGACGGTATCGCAGAATGACAGTTAGTGTCATTACACGATATCGACTAATCAGACGTCGTCCTCAAGCGACCCAGCACGACTCACCCATCAGCACGACCATCCCGTTCCTCCTCGGACCCTGGTACCTGCCCCTCCTGCGGACCCTCTGTCTCCGCCTCAGTCTTCTGCGCAAACGCGTCGTTGACCATCTGCACTCGTGCTCTGAGGGAGCGTAGTGCGTGTAGATCTGCGTGGTCTTGCTGTCTGGCACGCCCGCGTCCGGCGCGTCTCGGCAATCCGCCCGAAAGACACCCGGAGGTCATTTGGTGGTCCGTTTGGCCCAGCGTGTAGCCCACGAGTCCAGCGGGGCGAGGGCCAGCAACAGGTGGCGTCCCTCGTCGGTCAGTTGGTAACCCGCTCGGTCTTCGGTTGTGAGGATGCCAGCGGCGCGCAGCTCGTGCAGGCGCTGGTTCAGCACACTCGAAGAGACGTTGCCGCAGCGTGCCTGCAGGTCGCGAAACGTCGGGGTGCCCTCCTCGCGTAGCTCCCAGAGGATACGCAGGGCCCAACGGCGCCCGAGCAGGTCCAGCAGCGCCATCACCGGCCGACCGGTGGACGACCCGCGAACAGCCCGGCCGGGACGCGGGGCGCGAATTGCCTGCTTCGACATCAGAAGCCACCTTACCCGCTGTGACTCTCCCAGCAGGATCTCGGGATACGTGTTCCGCGCGGGACACGTCGGGTGCCTCGCGGTGGCCCACCGGCGGCTCGAGGCTGCCGCGCTGGCTGAGCGGCAGTCTGAACGCTGATTGTTACCCTCAGGAGCGACCGAGCAGTTTGCGAGCCTCCGCTCCGAGATCGTGAAGCGCACGCTCGGTCGCGTCGCGTACCGCCGCCGGGCCGCCGCTGGAATGCCGCCGATGCCTGGCACGCAGCAGTACGAGCGCCGCGCCGGCACTGCCCCCAACGACAACCGCTGCCACCGGACGCGCCCAGTTGCGTGGGTCACGCATGGTCGAGAGCTCCCACGACTCGAGCTCCCCGGCTGCAATCTCGGTCAGGCTCTGCAGCGCTCCCTCCAGGCGCATCACGAGATCTTCCGGCGGCTCGACAGGAGCGAGCGCCTCACGTAGCAGACCTTCGAAGTTCGGCAGTGCCTCAGTCACCGGCGCTCACCTCCACACCGGAGCTGTGGACGATCCCCTCCAGCTGCTTGATCGCGCGATGGATCAACACCTTGGTGGCGCCATCGGAGCGACCCAGAGCTCGAGCGATCTCGCGGTTGTCCATACCCAGAGCAAAGCGCATGATCAGCGCCTCGCGGCGGTCGTCCGGCAGCTCCCCGACGCCGGCCAGCACCCGGCTGAGCTCGTCTCGCCCCTCGACCAGCTCCTCGGTCGTGTGCAGGGCACTGAGTGAGCCTGTGTCTTCCAGCGGCGACGCTGGCTTGCGCGAGCGGTCGCGGTAGAGGTTGGCGGCGAGGTTGTGCGCGATGCGAATCAGCCACGGTCGCAGCGGCCGTCCGTGGGACTCGCGCTGGGCTCGCTCGAAGTGACGGTAGGCCTGCAGAAAGGTCTGCTCGGTCAGATCCTCGGCGTCGTGATGATTGCCGATCCTGTAGTAGGCATAGCTGTAGATGTCGCGCAGATGTTCTCTGTAGAGCTGCGAGAACTCCGCGTCGAGCTGCGCCTTGGGCTTCGGCGTGGGGTGATCTGACACTCATTGCACACTACCCCCCTCGAACGTCCGTGTGCCCGTCAGGCCGCGCGAACCTGCTCGCGCACCGGTTCGGACTCAACCATGCGGGGCGCCCTGGCGCCACCCAGCCACTCCCACTGCAGACTGACGCACGCCCAGACTCGGCTGGTCACGGCCGCGGCGAGCTTTCGCGAGGGGTGCTCCAGGGTCGGGAAGCACAGCGGCGGGCCGCAGCGGATACGGACCTTGCGCGGACGTATGCGCCATCCGTCACGAACGTCCTCGGTGCCGATCACCGCCACCGGCACGACCCGCGCCCCCGTTTCCAGCGCCAGACGCCCGATGCCACTGTGCGGTGCACCCAGCGGACCGGGCCGCACGCGTGTCCCCTCGGGAAAGATCACCACGCAGTCACCGCGTGCGAGGATCTCCCGCGCGGTCGCCATCGCGTCCTGATCGCTCGAGCCGCGGTCGATCGGGAAGGCGCCGAGGCTGCTGACGAACCACGCCGTCAGGCGGCTGTCGAACAGCTCTCGCTTGGCGACGTAGTAGACGGGCCGGCGAGCCATCGCGCCGATCACGAACGGATCCAGGAAGCTGCGGTGGTTGGCGGCGAGCAGCAGCGGCCCGGACCGCGGCAGGCGCTCTGAGCCGATGCTCTCCAGACGGAAGTAGATCCGGAAGAACGGCACGAACAGTGCCCGCACGAGCCAGTACAGGAGCGGATTGACGCCGCGCTCTCGCGATCGCCGGCGGAACTCGCTCAGCTGCGCGGTCTCCCGCACGGCATCTGCGGTCTGACGGGTGGGAGCACCATCTGTTTGTCGCCGATCCACATACTTTGATACACCGGCCGGGCTCGGCTCGTTACAGTGCCAGACACGGTGTCTGTCGATCACAGCAAAACCCTACGCGGTGCGCTGGCCGGCGCACTCGCCGCCGGCGTGTGGGCCGCCCAGGTGCCACTCGACCAGCGCGTCTTCAGATCGGGCTTCGATGATGTGGAGCTGCTCGGCAAGGCGTTCACCCGTGGACGCGCCTGGCGAGTCATCGGCTTTGCCGTGCATGTGCAGAACGGCGCCCTCTTCGGCGCCGCCTACGCCAACCTCGCGCCGCGGCTGCCGCTCCCCTCGTGGGCCCGCGGACCGGCACTGGCGCTCGCTGAGAACTTCGGCACGTGGCCCCTGGCCGCCCTTTCCGATCGGCTGCACCCCGCTCGCGAGGAGCTCCCCGCGATCTTTGCCAACCCACGGGCACTCGCGCAATCGACCTGGCGGCATCTGCTGTTCGGGGTACTGCTCGGTGAGCTCGAGCGGGCGCTGAACGAGCCGGCCGCCACCGAGCTGCCGGCCTACGAGCACATCATCTCCTCAAACGGCCACGGGCACCTCGAGCACACCCCGTCGCTCGGTTAGAGCCGCAACGATCGCCCGAGCGTCCCCGCCGCCGGCGATCCGTCAGCCGGCCAATGTCCGGTTGAAGCGATGCAGCGCGAGCGGAGCACAGACGCCGATGATCACCAGGCACCACAGCGCCATCGCGATCTCCGGATGAGTCAGCTGCCAGGAGCCGGTGCTCTGGGTGCCTTGGGTCAGGTTGCGCACGCTCGCCACGAGCGCGGAGATCGGATCCCAGTCGGCGATCGCGCGAGGTATCGCGGCCATGCCCGAGATCGGGACGAACGTCCCCGCCATGAAGCTGAGTGGGAAGATCACGATGAAGCCGACGCCCTGCATCGCGTCGGGAGAGCGCACGAGCATGCCGAGATACACGCCGGCCCACGTGAAGGAAAGCATGCCGAAGATCATCAGCGCGAGGAGCTCGATTCCGTGGCCGAGGGTCAAATGTGGGCTCCATCCGAGCGCCAGGCCGAAGACCACGACGATAACCATGCCGAGGCATGCCTCGCAGAACTGGCCCATCACCTGTCCGGTGATGATCGACAAGCGCCCGATCGGCAGCGAGCGGAAGCGATCGACGACGCCTTCGGTCATGTCGTTGGACGTGGCCACGCCGGCGCCGATGATGCCGAACGCCAGCGACTGGCCGATGATGCCGGGAAACAGGTAGTCCTTGTAGCTGATGTGCGGGACGTGGATCGCGGAGCCGAACACGTAGAGAAACAGCAGGATGAAGACGATCGGCTGGATCGTGACGTCGAGCAGCCGCTCGGGCACACGGGGAATCGAGCGCAGGCTGCGCGCCGTGAGCAGGCGCGTGTCGCGCACAAAGCGCGTCAGTGCCGATGGGCGCTGCGCGAGGACGGTCGTTGTCTGGTTCATGCTGCCTGCTCCTCTGTCTGATGGTCGACTCCGTCACTGTCGGGCGCGACTGAATGCCCCGTCAACGCGAGGAACGCGTCATCGAGGGTCGGGCGGCGCAGCGCTACCTCGTCGATGGCGATCCCGCTGTCGCGCACGGCCGCAGCGACCCGTGTGAGATCCTCGATCTCCTCGGGTGCGGCAATCGACACGGTGCGCTGCTCGCGGGCCACCGTCACCTCGAAGCGCTGCCCCAGACTGGCGGCCAGCGCATCGAGCGCCCCACCGTCGGCGGCGATCACATCGACACGCTGACGCCCCACCTGCGCCTTCAGCTGTGCCGGGGTTCCGGCTGCGACCTCGCGTCCGTGATCGATCAGCACCACACGGTCGGCGAGCGCGTCTGCCTCCTCGAGGTACTGTGTGGTCAGCAGCACGGTCACGCCCTCGCCGACGAGCTCGCGGACCGTCGACCACACGACCTGACGGCTGCGTGGATCCAGGCCGGTGGTCGGCTCGTCGAGCACGAGCAGCTCCGGCTGATCGATCAAGCTGGCGGCGAGATCCACCCGCCGGCGCTGGCCGCCGGAGACGTTCTTGATCAGCTGGTCGCGGAACTCCGCTATTTCGAAGCGCTCGATGAGCTCGTCGATCTTCGTGCGCGCCGAGCTGCTGGAGCGCCCGCGCAGGCGTGCCATCAGCATCAGGTTCTCGCGCGCGGTGAGGTTTTTGTCGAGCGCCGCGAACTGGCCCGTCAGTGAGATCCGGGCGCGAACCGCATCGGCTTCGGTGAGGACGTCGTGACCGGCGACGCGCGCGCTGCCGGCATCGGGGCGCGACAGCGTGGCGAGCATGCGGACCGTGGTGGTCTTGCCCGCGCCGTTGGGCCCGAGCAGCGAGACGACCGACCCGCCCTCGACCGTCAGGTCGAGTGAGTCGACGGCGAGGAAGTCGCCGAAGCGCTTGGTGAGGCCCTGAGCCTCGATGGTGGGGGTTTCAGAAATTGACATTGCAAAAATCTACAGTAACTGAATTTTTTCTGCAACTGTAAGTTTCGCGGCTATCATTTGGCGATGAGCCCAACAGGCACTGAAGAGGATCTCTTCGACGAGCAAACCGGGTGGGAGCGCGTGCACGCGGCGATCGTCCGTGAGCTCGGCAGCGAGGATGCGGCGAGCGTCGCGCGGATGCACGTCATACAGGAGTCCTGGGAGCGAGAACGCCGGCCAAACGAGGGTCTGCGGGAGCGCAAGAAGCGCATCACGCGCCAGCAGATCTCTGATGTGGCGACGACGCTCTGTGTGAGCCGGGGCTTTGAGCACGTCCGTGTGTCTGACGTCGCGGAGATCGTCGGTGTCTCGGAGAAGACCGTCTACAACTACTTCCCCACCAAGGAGGCGATGGTCTTCGACCTCGCTGATGAGACGGTCGAACGGCTGGCAGCCGCGCTGCGCGATCGCGACGCGGGTGAGTCTCCGACGAGCGCTGTCGCTCGCCTCATACGCGAGGACATGGAGCGCTTCGAGCAGCTTCCCGACGATGCACACGAGTTCTTCCCGCGGTTTGCTGAGATGGTCGACGCGACGCCCTCGCTGCGTGCCGCGTGGCGTGACATCCAGGCGCGCCTGGTCGAGGTCGCCGCCGAGGAGCTGGCGGCCTGGGCCGGAGTGGATCCGCGAGAGCCCGAGCCAATCATCGCCGCACAGGCGCTCGTGGGCCTGCAGAGCGTCGTATATGACTCGCGTGTTCGTCACGCCGAAGCCGGTTTGCCCGGCGACGAGCTCATCGAGATGGTTCGTGCGGACCTGGATCGTGCCGTGCGTCTGCTCGAGGCCGGACTCGGCTCGTTCGACCTCCTCTCCCAGCAGCGTCGCTCACGCCGCCAGCTGGCCGAGGCCGCACGTGCCGCGGAGGAGGCACGCACCCAGGTGATCGCCGCCGTCAAGCAGGCACAGATCGTGTGGAACGAGTTGCGCCGCGAGCAGGGAATTCCCGAGACAGCCGAGTACCGTGCCGCCACGCGCGGCGCCTCGGAGTCCGCACGTGCGGCGTGGCGCTCCGCGCGTGAGGTTCAGCGCGCAGCGCGCGAAGCCAAGCGGGCCTCGGAGCGTGCACAACGGTCGCGGCATCGTGAGCGATCCCGTCGCCGTGAGCCATAGCGCGGGCGCGCTTTGAAGCTCTCCGCCAACGTATTGAGGTTCTCAGATCGAGGCAACATGGAGGGCAGGTGGCGCAGGACGAGCTCACGCGCGGTCGCGTAGTCAGGCGCATCGGACGCAAACCGACACTGACCGCATCGTCGTATTCGGCGCCCATCGCCTGTACGATGCAAGGCATGTGCCGACGTAGCTCAATTGGCAGAGCACCGGTTTTGTAAACCGGAGGTTTCCGGTTCGAGGCCGGACGTCGGCTCTGAGGCGAGGATCGCAAAGTAGCGTATTTGCAGGCAAAACTCGCGTCTATTTCTCGGCGAGCCAGGTGGCGTGGTCCTTCCTCGGAAGCTCGGGGGAACGGCTGGGGGAACGTAAATCTAGGAACCGATATTTGGAACATTTGGATTCGCTACCGATTCGAGGATTTTCGCAGGCTCGGACACGCCCACGAGCCCAGTGGTGCTGCCTGTACAGCCATCGGACTATCGCCTCGTGTGGATGCGGATCCCGGCGGCACCAGTCCTGCGAGACTCGGTTTGCTGGTGTTTCAGCCGAAATGCGGGTAGAATCTCCAGTGAGGACGGCCGCGTCAACGACCGCCCTCACCTTTCGGGAGACACCTGGACGGAGCCGTACCAAGTGCGCCTCCGCCCGGCTCTGACCCCGGCTGGCTCAGCCCATCACAGGGCCGGCACCGCGACGCCGTCTGGACCAGTTTTCCGCGGCTCGGAACTGCGGAAGACGGGTCTAGACGGCTTGCCTCTGCCGTTTGTGTACTGTCTCCCCGATATAAATGCCGTTGGCAGCAGGAGCCGACCCAGACCCTCACAAGCCCGCAGATACCGCATTGTGGAGCGATTTTTGCGAGCTTTGGGCTAGATGGGGCTTGATGTCCGAGACTTCGTGTTTTGACGCGGACCGCCCACGGACCGCCCACGAAATTCGTGGGTGACCGCCCACGCCGCGCACCTGCGCTTCCTTTTCGGGATCGGCACACACCCAACTACTGAGCCTCGAACGGCTAGTCCACCACACCCGTCGCAACGATGTACGCGTCCATGCATCTACACACCTTCGACTCTTCACGGCGTCCCACCAGGCAGGGACAGACCGGTCTCCCTCAAGTATGCCCGATAGGCGTCATGCTCAAATCCCACGAAGCATGTCTGTGTGATGAGTTCGGCTGGCGGCGAGCCCACGGCAACCAAATTGCACGGCAAGCGCACACCTGGCTGGGGGTTCGCCCAAAGCTCCGGGCTTGTCAACAGAATCTTCTCGTAACGCTCACCGAACAAGGTCAGGTTGGTTGCGCCGGACAACGCTGCGCTGGGAGAAAGCAGTCCACGGAATCCCTCTGCGCGGAGCTCGTCCGCGAGTGCCTGTGCCGGGGCATGTTCAGCCACCGCAATCCTGGGGTCAAGACCACAGTCGGTGTAATGAGCGAAGCTACGCAAATCAGCGATCTCGGACTCCTCGACATGCACTAGCCACAAATTTCGCTCGTACTCACGAGAGCGGGCATGTGCTCGTATGCGCTCGTAACGGATCAACTCGGCCCAGGCACCCAGCGCCTCTAGAGCTAAGTACTGCGCGTAGCCCTCGCCCTGTCGATGCCAGCGACCGTCTGGCTGGCTGGGTGTTGGCTCTCCCGCGGCGTGAAACAGCGGCGATGTATCAGTCGCCACTTGACGATAGGCCGACCAACGCCCAGAAACGCTCGCCGGTCTAGTCTGCCAGCTGGCCACGTGTCGCTCTGGCCAGTCCGATCACCTTGTCGTGGGCACTCGCCTCATCCTGCGCCAGCAAGGCCAGCGGCGTGAGCCCGCCCAACTGCTCGCGCTCGGCGTCGAACCACATCACAATTCCCGCTGGAGTCATCGATGCGCGCAGGTAGCTGATCGCCTGTGCAATTACGATCACTCTCCTGCTGCTGTTGCGCACCCGACTGCCATTACGCCAGGACCCCACCGTCTTTGTCGAGACCCCAAGCAGCGCCGAGACTTCGGAGACGCTCACCGACCCTAGTGTGTCCAGCACAAATACAATCGCCACCTGTGGATCGTCCAGTTGCTCGTGGAGTAGCCGACGTCCGACCCGCTTGACGACATCAGCCATCCGCATCGTCGCTATCTCAACATCTCCGGCGGAGTCCGTGACGTCGGGGTCTGATTCCACTGCCCGGCGCAAATCCACGACGAACCCAAGCAGCTTCCGCACGTCATAGTCCTCGACACCTTGTGGTATCGAGTTCGACAGGTCAAGCACCGAGTCCTCGACACGTCGGAACCAGGCCGCACGCCTCTCCGCTGCCGAGAGCGACTGCGGAAATCCTCGCTTAGGCTCCTCCTCGAGGGATCGGGGAGGCGTGACGAGCACCTCCACCTCCCTCGCCTGCTCGCGTAGCTGGTCCAGATCAGATCCTACATCAACAGCGATCGCCACCACTAGCTCCCTTCTAACTCCGTTATCCTTCTCGTTGACCGGAAGTCTACCAGACCATTCGGAAATAGCAAGGTTCCTAGCTACCGATTTTCGCACACAGTCCGCAATATGGAATATGCTCTGGAAGCATGCAGAGCGTCATCATCATCACGCCTCGCCGCCATTCCTGTGTCTCTCCAAGAGCGCACTCGCACCCCGATCTGCCACCAATCGCGATCACCGAAGATGTGCCGAAGGGTCTCCCAGAGCGGGCAAATAAAACAGGAGCGTGGCCATTGTGGCAGCCTCTGAATGTGGGCTTGGGGGGAACGTCGGGGGAACGTAACTCTGGAAAACGGGTCGTTCGCTGACGTTCGCTGACCTACCAAGATAGCCGTTTACGTGGTCGACTAAGCCTGCATTTCCCCTGGTAACTGCCCACTTTTGGCTCTAACGTTGACGGAATCTGAGCCACCAGCGGAGCAGTGCTAAAAGCGTCAAATCTGATTTTGTAAACCGGAGGTTTCCGGTTCGAGGCCGGACGTCGGCTTAGTCAGATCAGTTGTCCTGGAGCGATCTTCGGCACGCTTTCAGACAGCCGGGCAAGCCGAGTCATCGCTTGAGTTCTCACACGCGAGGTGGCGGGCCGGTGCGACTCGGCCGGTGCGACTCGATCACTCCGCGTAGAGCTCATCGATCGTCGTTGCGTAACGCTCGGCTATCTGTGACCGACGCATCTTCAACGTCTCGGTCAGGTGTCCGTCGCCCGGCAGCCAGGTGTCGGACAGGATGGCATGCGCCAGGATCTGCTCGCGGGGCTCGAGGCTAGCGTTGACCTGTGCGATCGCGTCGATCACCGCGGCACACGCTCCCTGCTCCCCCGCGAGATCGCCTGGCTCGACCACTACGAGCGCCACGAGATGAGGCCGCCCGTCGCCGACCAGGCACGCGTGGGCGATGTGCGGACAGGCGTCCTTGAGCGCCGACTCGATCGCCGCGGGCGCGACGTTGTGGCCGTGCTCGGGGATGATCATCTCCTTCTTGCGGCCGAGCAACCGCAGCCTGCCGTACTCGTCGAGCTTGCCAAGGTCGCCAGTGTGGATCCAGCCGTCTGCCCTGTAGGTCTGCGCCGTCTCCTGCTGGCGGTTGCGATAGCGGTTTGAGGCGCACGCGCTGCGCACCAGTACCTCGCCGTCACCGGCAATTTGAAGCTCGTAGCCGGGCATCGCTTCGCCGAGGGTGCCGATGTCCTCGATGCCAGAGCGTTGGCCGGCGACTACGCCGGCCTCAGTCATCGCGTAGAACTCCGCGAAGCGCAGGCCGAGGGCGAGATAGTGCTCGAGTGTCGCGGGCGTGCACGGCGCCGAGCTGCTTCCCGCGAGGTTTATATTCTCCAGTCCCAAGCGTGAGCGCAGTAGCTCAAGAGTCCCCTCCTCAGCCTCACTGAGCTGTTTTGGTGACTGACCACGCGCGAGTGCCCGGGTGCGTCCGATCGCCGCCTGGAGGATCTCGTGCTCCTCTTTTTGCAGGGTTCCCATCAACGCGCTCTTCAGCCGCTGCCAGACCTGCGGCGGGCCGGCAATGCGCGTCGGGCGAGCATCGAGCAGGGCGGCGCCCAACTGTGTTGGGTCCTCGCACATGGTTCGCGTGGAGCCCCGCAGCAGGGCGTGCCAGTGGGCGAAGCGCTCAGACAGTGCCGCGAAAGGAGCAAACGAGATGTCGTGGACACCGTCGGGCTCCCGATAGGCGGCATCGAAGCAGGCAACGCTCTCGAGCGCCTGGCGCTGGGTCCACTCGGCTGCCTTGGAGCGCCCGGTGGTGCCGGACGTATAGACCAACGCGGCCAGGTCATCGCCTTGCACCGCCTGCCAGCTCGCTGTGAAGTCAAAGCCAGCCGGCGGGAGGATCGACTCGAGTGAGGCGAGCTCTTCTCCCGGGCCATCCAAGGTGAGCACGTGACCGACCGAGTGCTCGACGTCAGCCAACCGCGGCTCGAGCACCGACTCGACGAGCAGCACAGCCGGTTCGCTGTCCGCCAGGACGTGCTCGATCGTGGTCGTCGGCGAGGCCACATACAGCGCTGCACAGGCCGCGCCAAGATGAAGCGCTCCGACTTCGCAGATCGCGAGCTCGGGCCTGTTGCGCGACAGAACCACGATGCGATCGCCCCGACCCACGCCCAGCCCGGCGAGCGCCCCGGCGACTCGCTCGACCGCCGCACCATAGTCGGCCCACACAAGACACGTCGCATCGCCAGGTGTCCGCAGCGCGACGCGGCCGGGCACACGCTCGGCACTCGCCTGAAATGCGCCCGGGAGCGTCTGTGAGGTCCGGAGGCTGTGATCGGCTGGGTTCATCGCGGGCCGCCCAGGTGTTCACGCACGAGAGTCCCGAGACTTTCGACACACCGCCAACTCAAAGCGCCTCACGGAGGCAATCGCTGAATGGCCGATGAGAGGCTCCCGTGCCACAACCGCAGGCGCAATCAACCGTTGCCCACACCGCTGAAGATGGCACCGTTGAATTCGAGCATGCTCTGCACGATGCGGGCGTCAAAGAACGGCAGGACCTGTGTGAGAATCGCCGCGGTGATTCCGGTGGCGCGGTCGATCCAGTAGTAGCAATTGAACAGCCCCGCCCAGGAGCCGGTTCCGGCGCGGCGCATGCCAGGTATGTCCTCGAGCAGGAGGTTGAGTCCGAGACCCCACCCCTGGGGTACTGGCAGCACCGGCACGTCGTTGGTCAGCTCTGGGAGCGCCGAGCGCATGATCTCCGGAAGCGGCGCGCCATTGAGATGGTCGCCGAACATGAGCTCGGTCGTCTCCTGCGCGAGGATCCGCACGCCGCCGAGCTCGCCACCACGCAATAGTGCGCGTAGGAAGCGCAGATAGTCGCCAGCGGTCGAGTAGGCGCCTGCGCCGCCAGCGAAGAACCCGGGCTCGATCGAGAGCTCGAGTGGCGATATGGCGAGCCCGCCATCGGGCCCTCGAGCATGCAGTGCCATCATGCGGGCGCCCTGTTGCTCGCTGAGGTTGAAGGTCGTGTCGGCCATCCCCAGAGGGGTGAAGATGTGCTGCGCGCAGTAGGTGGCGAGGTCCTGTCCGCTGATCGCCTGGATCACCTCGCCAAGCCAGTCGGTGCTCGTCCCGTATTCCCAGCGGGTGCCGGGGTCGGCAACTAGTGGTACGCCGTCGAGCATCGCGTGCCCAAGGCTTACCGGGTCGATCCCAGAGAACCTGTAGTAGCGCAGCAGATCGGCGTTGCCGAAAGCGTATCCGAGCCCCGAGGTGTGGGTGAGCAGTTGGCGGATGCTCGCCTGGCGAGCGGCAGGGCGCAGCCTGGGAGTGTCTCCGTCAAAGCCCTCCAGCACCTGCAGCTCGCCAAATGCTGGCAGGACACTCGAGACCGTTTGATCGGGCGCCAGGCGACCCTGCTCGATCAACTGCAGCGCGGCGACGCTGGTGATCGCCTTGGTCATCGAAGCGATCGCGAGCATCGTGTCGGCCCGCACGGTCTCCTCGCCATCGACGCTCAGCCGCCCGAACGCCCCCTCATACAGCGTGCCGTCACGATCGCCTGCGACCGCGATCACGCCGGGGAACGTCCCGTCGGATGCGGCGTCTGCGAGCAGCCCGTCGATTGCGGTGGAGTCGATCATTTAGCTGCCTCCTCGGAGCGTTTCCCGGCGTGTGGATTACTCATAGAGCGCGTCGATCTCGGCAGCGTACTTCTCCGCGATCGGTTTGCGCTTGAGCTTCATCGTCGGTGTCAGCTCATCGCCGCCCGCCAGCCAGTCGCAAGGCAGGATCGCGAAGCGCTTGATCTGCTCGACGCGGCTGAGATGGGAGTTGGCCGCCTCTACACCCCTGGCAACCTCCGCCCGCACACCATCGTGCGCGCTCAGGGAGGCTGAGCTTGCGTCGCTGAGCCCACGCTCCGCCGCCCAGGCATTGCAACCGTCGGGGTCGAGCACGATCAGGGCCACGTTGTAGGGACGGCGGTCGCCGATTGCGATGGCCTGTCCGATCAGCGGACTGGAGCCCTTGAGCTGCGCCTCGATGTTGGCGGGCGACATGTTCTTGCCCGCGGCGTTGATGATCAGCTCCTTCTTGCGATCGACGATCTTCACGTAGCCGTCAGCGTCGATCTCGGCGATGTCGCCCGTGTGCAGCCATCCGTTGGCGTCAACCGCCTCGGCGGTCTGGGTGGGATCCGAACGGTAGCCACGCATCACCATCGCGCCTCTGCAGAGCAGCTCACCATCCTCGGCGATCTTCACCTCGATGCCTGGCAGTGGCGGGCCCACTGTGCCGAGCTTGGGGCGCTCGCGCGGATTGCAGGTGCCCACGCAGGTCAACTCTGACATACCCCACAGCTCGCAGATGGGCAGGCCGATGGCGTGGAAGAACTCCAGCACCTCGACTGGCGTTGGCGCCGCGCCCGCATAGAGCATGTTCGTCTCCTGAAGGCCCAAGCGTTCACGCAGCCTCTTGAGCACCAGCTCATCAGCCTTGGCATATTCGGCCGCCAACTCCTCTGAGACGGTTTCACCGGCCTGCTCCGCGCGCACACGCTGCAGACCCACGCCGATCGCCCACTGCGCCGCCTGTTTGCGAGCGGCGTCCGTCTCGGCCGTGATCGCCGCCTCGAGGCCAGCCTTCATCTTCTCCCAGACCCTGGGGACAGAGCCAAAGCTCGTGGGATGCACCTCCGCGATCGCCGCGGCGATCTGGGCCACGTCTGAGATCACGGTGACTTCGGTGCCGTAGAGCAACTGGACGTAGAGCGTCGAGTAGCGGTCTGCCATGTGGGCATTGGGCAGGTAGGAGATGATGCGACCTTCGGGATGGTGTTCGATCACATCCGCGGCGGCATGGCACTCGGCGATGACGTTGGCGTGGGTCAGCTCCACACCCTTGGGTGGGCCAGTGGTGCCGGAGGTGTAACAGATCGTGATCAGATCCTCTGGCCGCACCGACTTCCAGGTCGCTTCGAAGTCGAAGTCGGTGCCATCGCACGATTCGAGTTGCTCTAGCCCGATCGTTCCCTCGGGCGCGCCGTCGACGCAGATGATGTGCTCGAGCGTGTCGATCCCTGCCGCCCAGATCTTCTCCAAGAACTGCAGTTCGGTGATCAGCACCTCGTTCTGGGCGTTGCTGAACAGGTAGGCGATCTGCTCGGACGAGCAGGTGCTGTAGATCGAGAAGGGTGTCGCGCCCAGATGCATCGCCGCGCAGTCACACAGGTTGAACTCAGGCCTGTTGAGGAGCATCAGCCCCACCGTGTCGCTCCTGCCTACGCCCAGTGAGTGCAGGCCAGCGGCGATCGCCTGCACGCGGCTCGACATCTCTTTGAAGGTGAGCGTCAGCTCGCCGCCCAGGGTCCGCAGCGCGACGCGCTCAGCGTGTGTGCTGGCGGTGATCTGAAATGCCTCGCAGACCGTTGCGGCAGTTGCTGCCGGCTCCTTCGTGGGTGCAGGACTCGTGCTCGCCACGGCGTTCAGCTTACCCGCTCGGCGGTCTGCCGGACCCGCTCGCGCCCGAGCGCATCGAACGTGTGCACCGCAGATGCCGACACATGCGCCCAACACTAGTGGACCACCTCCGCAGAAAACATCGGCCACCTGGCCAGACCTGCCCACTCCCCTATCGCTTGGCGCGGTTCTGCTGCTCGAGTCCTAGAGCGTGCAGCTCGTTGAACTCACGTCCCCCGCGGACGAACTCGAGCAGCATCTCGAGCTGCGCCTCTGTGTAGCGCTGGTAGAGGCGCTCAGACTCGGCGGCGTGCTCGCTGTAGTAGCGCCCGGCGTCTCGAGCTTGCGCAGTTGCCTCGACGAGTACGCGGCGGCGGTCGGAGAGGTCGCGTGTTCGGCTTGCGTAGCCGGCTCGTTCGAGGCGATCGAGGGCGGTTGTCATCGCTCCCGTCGTCAGCCCAGTCGCCTCCGCCAGGCGCCCGGCGGTCACGGGTCCTTCCCGCTCGAGCACATCCAGACAGCGCATGTCGGTTCGGTTCAGGCCCAGAGCATCGGCCACCGCCTGATCGAAGCGGTCGGTGGCGTTCTGCGAGCGGCGAACCTCGTCGATCAGCTCTTCGAAGACTTGACGCTTATCTCTTGACATTATAATCTCTTGATTTCAAAGATGCTTATCTTTATAGGTATCGTATCGACTGCCAGGAGAAGACATGGAAATAGCGATCGAGGCGACTGAATTGAGAAAGACCTACGCATCAACGGTCACGGCGCTGGACGGGCTGAGCCTATCTGTCGAGGCGGGCACGATCTTCGGCTTGCTCGGACCCAACGGCGCAGGCAAGTCGACGACGGTGCGGGTGCTCAGCACCCTCACCCGACCCGACAGCGGCAGCGCGCACGTGGGCGGTGTCGACGTGCTCGCCGATCCGGTGGGCGTGCGCCACACGATCGGCGTCGTGGGCCAGAAGCACGGCTCAGACCCCGAGGCCACGGGGCAGGAGAACCTAGTGCTCCAAGGTGAGTTCTACGGAATCACCGGACGCGAGCTCAGGAGTCGGGTGGCCCAATCGCTCGAGCGCTTTGACCTGGCGGACGCCGCGAGACGCCAGGTGAAGACCTATTCGGGTGGCATGCAGCGCCGCCTGGATATCGCGATGGGGCTGCTGCACCGGCCCCAGGTGCTGTTCCTCGACGAGCCGACGACCGGGCTCGATCCCGAGGCGCGTGCCGAGCTGTGGCACGAGATCGAGCGATTGGCGGCCGATGAGCAGATGACGATCCTGCTCACCACCCACTACCTGGATGAGGCAGACAGGCTCGCCTCGCGCCTGGCGATCGTCGATCGCGGTCGCGTGGTGGCCGAGGGCACCCCCGAGGAGCTCAAGAGTGAGCTCGAGGGCGACACGATCCAGATCGAGCTGAGTGATCTCGAGGACGCGGCTGTGCAGATGCCGCTGGAGCGCATCGGCGGCGTCAGCGAGGTCGAGCTCGACGGTCGCACGCTGCGCGTGCGTGCACGGGATGGCAGTGCGACGATCCCCGCGGTCTTGGCCGCCCTCGAGGCACACGGTGTGAGGGCCACGTCGGTCACGCTCGCCCGGCCATCGCTCGACGATGTCTATCTGCGCCACGCGGGCCGCGCCTTCCACCAGTCAGAGCGCGAGCACGAGGCGGTGGCGGCATGACACCGCTCAGACAAAGCTTGCAGGTGGCCCTGCGCGGAGTGCGTGTGATCATGCGAAACCCCGCGTACCTCGGCATCACACTCACGCAGCCGATCATCTGGCTGCTGCTGTTCGGAGCGCTGTTCGAGGCAGTCACGAAGATCCCTGGCTTCGATGGCGGCTCCTACATCGACTTCCTCACACCGGGCATCGTCGTGATGCTAGCTGTGTCCTCCGCCGGCTGGACCGGGATGGGGCTGATCGAAGACATCAACAATGGTCTGATGGACCGCGTGCTGGCGTCGCCCGTGTGGCGAGGCGCGCTGAACGCGGGAAGCGTTGCCTACGCCGTGCTCACGATCGTCCTGCAGACGGTGCTGATCGTGCTGCTGGCGCTCGCGCTCGGCGCAAACTACACCGGCGGTGTCGGCGGCGTGCTGCTGTTGATACTCGTGGCGGCACTGCTCGGCGCGGCGTTCGCGTCGCTCTCAAATGGCGTCGCGGTGCTCGCACGCCAGCGCGAGACGTTGATCGGCGCCGTCAGCTTCGTGCTGCTGCCGCTCACGTTTCTCTCGAGCGCGCTGATGCAGCAGAGCCTCGTTCCGGGCTGGATACGGACAGTCGCGAAGTTCAACCCGGTCAACTGGGCGGTGCAGGCCGGGCGCTCGGCGGCGATGGGAAAGATCGACTGGGGTCTCGTGGGCAGCCGCATCGGCCTGCTGGTGGCATTCATGCTCGTGTGCGCGACATTCGCCACACGCGCATTTACGAAATACCAGCGCTCACTGTGACGCTCAACTGTCGAGGCTCATCGCTCGATCACGAGCTTTGTCCAACCACCCTCGAGCAGAGCCTCGGCCGCGTTCCCCCATCCCACCGAGCTGGTGGTGACGAGCTCCGGATGCACGGCGCCGGACGCAGCCAGCTCGAGCACGTGTGGAAGCGCCTCGCGGGCGTTCGCCCGGCCAGTCTTGAAGGTGATGCCCTTGCTGTACATCTCCAGTAGAGGCAGGGTGGGCTGCTCGCCGAAGTAGATCGCGGTACTCGTGCAAACGCCGTCCGGCGCCGTCGAGCGCAGCGCGAGCCCGAGACCGTCGTGATCGGCGCTCGCGTCGACGGTTATCGGGAACGGGCCGAGACGCTTGGGCAAATCGCCCAACGTCTGCGCGCCCACTGCGGTGGCGATCTCGCGGCGTCCGGGGTCGGCATCGACATACAGCACCGACTCGGCGCCGAGCGACACCGCGAGCGCGGCCGCGTACAGCCCGATCGACCCGGCCGCCGCGCCTCCGACGACCAGTACCGACCCGCCCGGCTCGTCGCTGAGCGCCGGCGCCACCGCGCGCCACGCATCGCCGATGTTGTCCGACGCGCTCGCGACCGCCGCCGGATCCAGACCCGCTGGGACGGGCACGAGCATGTGCTCGGCGTAGGGGACACACACGACGTCGGAGAGAAAGCCGCCCCAGCGCTCGACGGCTGGCCCGAAGCCGTACGTAGACATGAACCCGACCGTGGTGCAGTTGGCGCTGCGGCCACGCAGGCACGACGCGCACTCCCCGCAGGAGATCTGGAAGGGGACGCTCACGAGTGCTCCGGGCTCCACTGAGCTGACGGCTTCGCCGACGTCGAGGATTTCCGCTACACACTCGTGCCCGATCGCAAACGGCGGCGGGAACGGCGAAGCGCCTTCGAGGATCAGGGCGTCCAGGTCGCAGGTGGCAACAGCGATCGGCCGCACGGTCGCCGCGCCGTCAGAGCTCAGCTTGGGCTCCGGGACTTCCCGCCACTCCAGGGCGTTGGGGGCGGTATAGGTCAGCTGCAGCACGTGAGGCTCCTCTCTTGAACGCGGGAGACAGCGACTATCCCAGTTCCGCGATCAACCGCTCCACCCGGTCCACGATGTCATCGCGAATCGCGCGAACCTGATCGAGCGTCAGGCGTGCGAGGATCGTGCAGTGCACCCTCAGCGAAAGCTCAGGTTTTCGTTGTTGGGCGGCAATGTCTACGGACGGGTCATCGGGATCCTGGCAGCAACACTCGGCGCGATCGGAGCGCTCCTCGACGTTGGTGGCGCTCACCCGGTGGTGGGCGCTCGGAGTGTTTGCGATCTGCCTGATCTGCATCCACGGACTCATCGTGCTCGGCGAGCCAGAGACCGCTTGACCGTCCTCGCCTTTGAATTCAAGCCACCGGGCGAGTGGTTACCCGTGGTGAGTTGGCTTGCCGACAATTGGGGACGGTGTCACGAAGGAAGCCGGCGCTTGTGGCAGGTCTGCGAGTAGCTGTTGCACTCGGCGGGCGATGTCATCGCGGATGGTGCGGACCTGATCGATTGGGCGGCCCTTGGGGTCAGGGAGGTCCCAGTCGATGTAGCGCTTTCCGGGGATGTATGGGCAGGCGTCGCCGCAGCCCATCGTGACCACCACATCCGCCTGCTGGGCCAGCTCGCGGGTGAGCAGCTGGGGCCGGCGGTCGGACAGGTCGATGCCCAGCTCTTGCATGACCTGCACCACCTCGGGGTGGACGTGCTCCGCCGGGGTCGTCCCTGCGGAGAGTGCCGTGTGCTTCCCGGCGATGGCGTGTTGTTCGGCCGCGGCGCGTTCGAACAGCGCCTGGCTCATCTGCGAGCGACCGGCGTTGTGGAGACATACGAATAGAACGGTCGCCACCGCTCAGGAGCCGATCGCGGCGCCGGGGGTCGCCTGCGGTTGGTGGTGGGGCATCACGGCGTCCGCCGCCTGATCCGGCGTGAGGTCCGGATACAGAACCCTGACCGCAAGCACCGCGCAGGCGCCGCCGACCAGCTGCGCGACCACATACCCCGGCACGGACGCCGGCGCGATCCCCGCGAACGTGTTCGAGAACATCCGCCCCACGCTGATCGCGGGGTTCGCAAAGCTCGCCGAGCTTGTGAAGAAGTACGCCGCGCCGATGTACGCGCCGACTGCGGCCGGAGCAGTGTTCCCGCGTTTGGTGCGCGCGAGCGAGAAGATCACGAGCACCAGACCCGCGGTCGCGATCGCCTCGCTGAACAAGTGCGCGCCCGTCGCGCGGTGATGCGTGGAGATGCTGATCGCGGCCAACGCAAACATGCCGTTCGCGACGACCGCGCCGAGCACGCAACCCGCCACCTGCGCCGGGATGTAGGCCAGCGCGTCCCGCCTGCGGATCCCGCCGAAGCTCGCATCCGCCAGCGAGACGACGGGGTTGAAGTGCCCACCCGACACCGGCCCGAACATCAAGATGATCGTGTACAACCCCGCCGCCGTCGCGGCGGCATTCTCGAACAGCTCCAGCCCCACGTCGCCCGGGGACAGCGTCTGCGCCGCGATCCCCGACCCGATCACGAGCGCAGCCAGGAACGCAGAGCCCAAAAACTCAGCGAGCAACCTGCGTGCGATCGGAGGAGCGTCCATGGCCCGGATCGTATTACATTGATGGATCTCGGTTCAATTGATATAAGTAGATTGATGGCAGTCAATTTGGAACTCACCCCCAAACAGATGGACCTCGCCCCCAAGCAGAAGCGAGCGAACGGTGCCCCCTGCTGCGAGCCGGTCGTTTACCCCGACGTCGATCGCGACCGGGCCCTACGCATGGCAGAAGTCGCCAAGGCGCTCGGCGACCCGATCCGCCTGCAACTCGTGGACGTGCTGCGCAAGCACGCCGGCAAGGTCTGCGTCTGCGAGCTCGTGCCCCTGTTCGACATCTCCCAGGGCACCCTCTCTCACCATCTGAAGAAACTCCGCGACGCCGGCATCGTCGACTCCGAGCGCAAGGGCCTGTGGGCCTATTACTACGTCATCCCCGACGCACTCGAGGAGCTATCCGCCTGGCTGACCTGACCACCGCCAACTCACCACCCAGGCCAATTCCTCGAAACTCAGCCAGCCGTGTGGGAGAATCCCACGACAGAGGAGTAAATCCAGAACGTAAACCATCGCCTCCTGTAACCATCGCCTCCCGTAACGACATCCACCAGCTCGTCGAGGAGTTGCCAGAAGCTCACTTCGATTCCGTCGCCGCGCGTCTGACCGCCCTGCGCGACCCCGAAACTGCGAGGCCCGGCGATGTCGTCGATGAGTGGGGCAACCTGTCCGCTCTGCGTCGCTCCTGCACCGGGAGCGGGGGTCGCTTTTCGGGGATGTTGGGCCGGCTCTCGCAAGCAGAGATAGCCGAGTTCGGCGAGACGATCGGCGAAAGCATGATGCGCACCGAACGCGAGACACCCGGCGAGACGACTACGCGCACAGAAGGCCAGCGGACACAAACAGGAGAGACGGCGATCAGTCGAGGTGACGTTTGCTGGTACGAGCACCCCGACTTCCAACCCCGGCCCGCTGTCATCTTGAGTCCACAGGAGGCGATTGACGGCATCGACGAGATATACGCCGTCTTCGCCACCACCACGATCCGCGATCTTCCCACCGAGATTGCCCTCGGACCCGACGACGGCATGCCAAAAGCCTGCGTGTTGGCAGCCGACCAGATCGATGTGACTGACAAGATCTTCCTCACAGATTCGATCACGACTTTGCGCGCCGACAAGATGACCCAGCTCACCAAAGCGCTCGACCCAATCCCCGGCTGACCTACCCGTGTCAACTCGAGGTAGACGAGCTCGTTGCTCGCGCTATAGGCCGCCGGCGTCCCGCCAGAGCCACTCGTTCACAGCGAGGGTGCCTGCGACGCCGGGACACCCGGTCCAGCGGCCACACGCGCCAAGCGCTCGTGTACGAATTGCACCACGGCAGCGCCCTCGCCGACCGCTGTCGCGCAGCGCTTGATCGAGCCAGCGCGCACGTCGCCAGCAGCGTAGACCCCTCGAACGCTCGTCTCGAGAAGACCCTCGGCGCCGGCGTCCGCACCGGTCAGGACGAAACCGTCGCCGTCACGCGCCACCACGTCATCGAGCCACTCGGTGCATGGCGTGGCGCCAAGGAACAGGAACAGGAAAGAGAACGGCAACTGCTCGCCATCGGCGAGTGTGACCGCGTGCAATCGCCCGTGCTCCCCCTCCAGCCCATTGATTTCAGAACGATCGCGCACGGCGACCCCATAGCGGTCGAGCTCGTCGATCAGATACTGCGACATCGTCTCCCGTAGGTCGCCGCGACGGTGCAGGAGTGTCACGAGCGCGCCGCCACGCGCCAGCCAGACAGCGGCCTGGGCGGCGGAGTTGCCCCCGCCGACGACCGCCACACGCTGGGCTGTGCAGAGCTGACCCTCCGGCGGCCCGGCGGCATAGAACACGCTCACCCCCTCGTACTCCTCGAGCCCCGCCACGGGTAGACGCCGGTATTCGGCGCCCGTGGTGAGCAGCACCGCGCGTGCGGTGATCTCGTTGCCGTCCTCGAGCTTCACGAGGTGACGCTCGATCCCGGGCTGGAGCTCCCGGGCGCGGTAGGGCGAGGCCAGGCGGGCGCCAAACTTGCGCGACTGGGTGGCGGCGCGGCTGA
This sequence comes from uncultured Solirubrobacterales bacterium, assembly GCA_963776185.1. Classification (GTDB taxonomy): domain Bacteria; phylum Actinomycetota; class Thermoleophilia; order Solirubrobacterales; family Solirubrobacteraceae; genus Palsa-744. The sequence goes on along the minus strand of CAVZLM010000004.1, from coordinate 66,277 downwards.
GCAGTTCGTTGCCGCTGATCCCGGCGGGAAAGCCCAGGTAGTTCTCGATCCGACGCGAGGTGCCCGCCTGGCCACCGATACTGCTGCTCTCCACGATCAGCGTGTCCAATCCCTCTGAGGCGCCGTAAACGGCGGCACCGAGTCCCGCGGGGCCGCCACCGACGATCAGAAGATCGACCTCCTCACGCGGCGCGAGCTCCCTGCCGATGCCGAGCGCCCGCGAGAGCTCTCCGTTACTCGGGTTCAGAAGCTCCACGCCGCCTGGCAGACGCACCAGCACCGTCGCGGACACAGAGAGCTCAGCCGCCGGGCCGCCACCGTCGGTCGCCTCGGTGGGATCGACCCAGGTGTGGGGAAGCCGCTGGGCTCGCGCGAACTCGAGCAGCCGGCGCGTGTCGGGCGAGTCGCGCGGGCCGATGATCTCTGGTCCGATGCCCTGGCGGCGCTGAAGCAGCTCGCGGCGCTCTACCAAGGCGCCAAGGATCAGATCCGAGAGCGACGGGTCATCGAACAGCAGCGCTCGCAGATCCTCACGTGGAAGAGAGATGTAGCGCAGCGGCTGGGTGACGACCGCGGTGACGAACACCGACTGGCCGCTGAGCAGGTTGACCTCTCCAAGGAAACCCGACGCGCCGTGACGCACGATCTCGTGCCCAGCTCCATCCAAGACCGCCACCTCACCCTCGAGGATCGCGATGAACGGGTAGGTCGCGTCGCCGATCTCATACAGCTTCTCGCCCACCTCGGCTGTGAGCTGCTCGCCGCGCCGCCCAAGCAGCGCAAGCTGAGTACTCGAAAGCACCCGAGCCGGAACCGCCAGCTGGTCATCAGCGCGAGACGTCATGTGGATGACAAGCGTAGCCGGATCGGCCAGGTGGGTGACTCATCTCGCCCTTGCCGCTGGAGTCGTACAGCCGCGCTCTGGCTTACCCGAGCAGCCCAGGGTCCGGGGGATTTGGGTCGGCAGCGTGCACGGTGACGCTGATGTGATGGACGACGACGTCGCTTGGACGTGCCAGCAGCGGCTGGACCTGGTCGCGATAGCGGCGGTAATGGCTCGTGTCGTAGTGCTCACGCATTGCGGTCTCGGTGTTCCACGAGCCGAGCAGCACGAACTCACCGGGCTCCTCGACCGCGAGCACGCGGAAGTCGGTGCATTGAGGCTCGGAGTGGCTCGCATCGGCGAGTTCCCGTAGCAGCACACGTAGCTCGGGCTCGAGCGCGGTCCGTCCGTGCATCTCTGCCACCAGTAGGACGCTCATGCTGTGGCCGTCCTCAAGACGCCTCGAGCTCAGCTCGGATCTTCCCCGACATCGCTTCTGCCTCGCTGTGCGAGGCTGGACTGAGCCTAAGCGAGCAGGACATTGTCGGCGACCGTGTCAATGACGTCATCGCAGCGATAAACATACTGCTTCCTACACGCGACCCCGCGTGTAGCTGACCGGCCCGTGACCGTTCGCTTCGAGGACGTCGTCGCCTACGTGCGCGGTCGTGCCGAGACGCGCTTCCCACCACGCAACCGGCACGATCTTCACGGCGAGGTCGAGTGTCCCACTGTCGAGTTGCTCGGCGAGCTGGGTGATCGCGACGATCCTCTGCGCGAGTCGCTCATCGTCCATGTCACCCGTGATCTGGACAGCAGGCTTGCTTCGAGCCCTGCGTCAGCGCAGCCGGTCCCCATCGCCTGGCTCGCACTGGTCGAGCAGGCTCCCAAGCCAGGCGAGGCGGCTGGCGAGCTCTACGTGACGGTCCACCACCCCTGCATAGGCGTCGGCGTCGAGCATCACAGCGGCCCACCGGCCGTTCGCGTTCTAAAGTTCCTGCATGGCTGTGGCGGAGAGCTTCGAGGTGGCTGACGCGCCTGAGCGTGAGCGGTATGAGTTGACGAGCGACGGCGAGGTTGTGGGCTTCGCCACCTACCGTCTGCGCCCTGGCCTGATCGCGTTCATCCACACCGAGGTCGACGAGCGCCTTCAGGGTCGCGGGATCGGTGATCTGCTGATCCGGTTTGCTCTGGGAGACGCCCGCTCACGAGGTCTGGCTGTACTGCCGTTCTGTCCGTTCGTCAAAGCGTTCATCGAACGTCATCGGGAATTCGAGGCATTGGTGCCAGACACCTACAGGGAGCAGTTCGGCTTGTGAAGCGCTACCAGGGCGAGCACATCGAGGTGACCTACGACCAGGCGCGGTGCCTTCACGCTGGCGAATGCGTACGCGGTATGCCGGCCGTCTTCGATACGACCAGGCGTCCGTGGATCGCTCCTGACGGCGCCGACGCCGAGGGGCTCGCCGCCGTGATCCGTCGATGCCCCACCGGCGCGCTGCACTACACGCTGCGAGAGGGCGAGCCCGAGCGGCCTTCGGTCCCGACGCGAGTCCGGCTACTGGAGGGCGGGCCGCTGCTGCTGGAGGGCGACCTCGAGCTGGATGGGAAAAGGGAGACCCGCGCGGCCATCTGCCGCTGTGGCCAGTCGACGAACGAGCCCTATTGCGACCGCGGCGGGCCGTGTCGGCAATGGGAGTACGAGCCAGAGCCAGACCGCTGAAGAGAACCGCGACCTTCATCTGCAGGTGCCAGGCGCATCGAGTCCCACGGAACCAAGCCGCCTGGATCGTTGTCAGCTCAAACTCCAATCGACTCCTTGCGCCCAGGTTGCGAAGCTGGTCCATGGGACCTCCGGATATCTCTCTCGTAGCGCTGGCACGTCGATCCCGTAACCGTCGCGTGTGAGGAACTCGTACATCGAGGCGAGGTCCGCGCTGCGCTCGCGGATCTCTGCGATCGGCAGGTGCACGTAGCGGGCATCCAGGGCGGTGGCCATTTCGAGTGGAGTGGGCGCATCGCCGGCGACCTCGATGCGCGTGTGGAGGTGCTCCTCTCTGCGATTCAGGACAGCAGCGACGAGAGCGCCGAGGTCAGCGAGCGCCACCTGATGCAGCGGCTTCTCGGCGGGTAGCGCGATCGGAAGCTCCCCGGCACCGATCGACTCCCGCGAGGAGAGAACGTTCTCATAGAAATAGCTCGGTGCGATCACTGTCCACGGGATCGTCGCCTGCCTCAGCTGCTTCTCGATGCGTGCCTTACTTTGAAAATGTGGCACCGGAGCACGCTCTGAAGCAGCGACCGAGGCGAGGATCAGCCACTGGAGTCCCGTCTCGCGTGCCGCATCGATGATGCTCTCGCCTTGCCGTTGCTCGTCCTCGGCGCCGTGCTCGAACGGTGTCGTTACCGCATACACCGCCCCGACCTGACCAAACGCTCGCGCCAGCGAGCTCTCGTCGAGCAGATCACCTACCACCAACCTTGCGCCAGCCTCGGCGAGCGCCCGCGAGCGGGCCGTATTCGGCTTACGTACGAGCGCGTGGACCGTGAACTCGCGAGCGAGTAACGCGTGCGCCACCGCACCGCCATGCGTGCCTGTCGCTCCGAGTACGAGGACCGGGTCGCTCGTGATGTCTGCGCGGTTATCTCTATCCATCGTGATTTGCGATCAGCCGATGCCCGGTCCTGACGGCTAGCGAGTGATGAACGAGCCTCGGCCTGTCCGGGACCAGCGTTTGCTCGAGTCGATCGATCACCGCCGTCTCCGCGGGATAGATCCGTGCGTGCTGGCGCTCGTGTTCGGCCCAGGAGCCGACGATGAAAGTCTCGAGCAGCACGTACTCATCCTCCGCCTGGCGATACAGACGCCAGGATCCCGCACCGGTACGCCGCCTCAATCGACGTAGCTCTCCCGCGAGCGCCAGGAAATCATCCAGCCGCTCAGGCTGAACGGCCCACGTGACGTTCACCATGACCGGACCGGCCTGCGGATCCTCCACTTCTGGCAGGTACCACGGCTCGGCGGCCAGCACTTCGGCGGATATCGCTCGCGGCAGCGCCAGGCGCCAAGTCAAAAGCGATCCGAGGAGTAGACAAGCCGATATCGCCAGGAACGCATCTGAGACGCTGCTCGTCTGTGCCACGGCGCCGAACACCAGGCCCCCGATGGCGTTTGAGCCCTGGAAGGCAACCAGGTAGTAGGACATTCCTCGCGCCTTCACCCACGGCGGCATCTGCGTCTGGTAGGCCGCGGCCAGCAGCCCGATGCCGCTGATCCAAGCCGCACCAGAGGCGACAAGCGCCACGGCGTCGAGGAGCACGCTGCTCGAGTAGGCCAGCACGATCGCCGTCGCGGCGATCAAAACGGCGGCCGACGCGTACATCACGCGGGGTGTGACCCGCTTGCGCAGCGCCGGTCCGAACGTCGCGGAGCCGAGGGCGCCAACTCCCACGCAACCGAGCAGCAGGCCGTAGCCGATCGACCCGAGACCCAGCTTGTGGCGAGCCACCAACGGCAGCAGCGCCCAGGTCGCCCCGGCGGGAAAGATGAATACCGTCGCGCGAGCGATCAGCGCCAGCAGCGTGGGTGAGTTCGCGACGAAACGTCCGCCGGCGCGGGCGGCGTCCAGCGCATGCTCGACCGGAAGGATGACTGTTCGTTTCGGGACAGCGGTGACTGCCACAGCCGCCAGCACGGCCACGAACGACACGGCGTTGACCGCGAAAAGCGCCGCCGCGCTCGTCGCCGCGAGCAGCAGACCACCGACGGCGGGGCCAATCGCACGCGCGAGGTTCTGGTTGACCGATCCGAGCGCGATCGCGTCCGATCGATTCGCGGCCGACACCAGCTCCGGTTGAAGAGTCTGCCACGTCGGAGCGCTCGCGGCGGTGCCGCAACCGATCACGAACAGCAGCCCAAGCAGGATCGCCGGTGTGAGCGCGCTCGCCAGCGACAGCACGGCGAGTGCCGCTGCCGCAAGCAGCATCAACAGCTGTGTGGCGAGGATCAACCGCTTGCGGTCCGCCAGGTCGCCGAGCGCACCGGCGGGTACGGCCAGCAGCAGCACAGGGATGCTCGCGGCCGCCGAGACGGCGCTGACCAGCAGAGCGGAGGTCGTCAGCGAGAGCATCACCCACTGAGCGGCGACGGTCTGCATCCAAGAGCCGATGTTGCTGACGAACTGCGCCGACCACAGCCTCCTGAAGTCGGGCTCGCGCATCGGCGCCCAACCCGACACCGTCGATCGGGGCTCTAGCGATGATGAGTTACGCGCGTTCAAGAGCGGCTACCCGGACTACGCGAGAGCAACTGGTCGTCGGTTGTTGTGCACGGTGCCGCGCACCACGCTCGAGCCGCATCAGCCGGCGAAGGCGATGTGCTCTTTGAAAGACCCTCGATCTGCCTGCGGGCAACGCCCGGGATACCTGCGGCGAGCGCGCAGAAGTCCCCAAACTCCCGATCATCGATCGCCATGGACTACTTGCCGAGGCGGCGCAGCGTCTCTTTGTGTTCCTCAGCGAGCTCGCGGCGCCGCTCGGCACGCTCAGTCGCGGTGCCGGGCAGGCCGTATGTGAGCCGTGTCTGTTTGGCGGGCCCAGGCTCCTTCTTTGAGGGGCTTGTTGTAGATGACTCGGGTCGCGCTGGGGTCATACACGTACTCTAGCCGCCCCCAAAACCAGCACAGCTCTTCATCTCACTCACTGGGCAAACGCATCGCACCAGCGCTATTACGGCAAGAGGCGCGCCTACGTTCTATGACGGCCGTGTACCACCAGCTGGATTTCGCCACCGACGAACAGCGTGCCGGCGGGCAGCCCGCCGCTTGGGTGCAGATACAGATATGCCTGCCCCCGTTTGCCGTGGCTGACGAGCTTCATGCCGGCGTTTCCGAGGGCAACCAGCACAACCGTCGTCCGCCCCGCGGAGATCGTGTAGCGCGTGTGCGCGTAGATCACGTCTGCTCTGGTGCTATAGACGCCAGACTGGATGTCGGCGACGCCGGTACAGAAAACCGCCGACCGGCACTTGATCGGTACCACTGCCATGTCGCCGTGCACGACAATGGTGTCGCCGGCTCCGATCATCGTCACGTCAGACGGCATCCAAGCGCTCGACGCCAGCTGTGGAGCGAGCACCGGGCCGGTCACTTCTACCGGCGGTCGTTCTTGTGGCGGCGCTGGCGGATTTGGTGCGTTCGGGGCGGCCGGGTCGCTAGACACCGTTGCCGTCTCGCCGGCTTCACCACACACTCCAGCTGTAGCTTCGTCGTCGCTGTCGCCAGAGTAGGAAGCGATCCACCGGTAGACACCCGGCGCCGACGGCACGAATTCACCCGACTGATAACTGCCATCACCAGAGACCGCGACAGCCACCGAGGCGTAAACGGGCGGGCTTGCACAGCTCCCGTCTTCAGGACCATAGAGCGTGAACGTAATCGACCCGCCGGGTGAGCTGCCACCCGACAGCAACGCCTCGTCGTGAACCTTCCCACCCAGAACGACACCGTCTGAAGCATTCGTAGACATCGACACAGACGCCTTGGAGACGTTCACCGTCTCGCCCGCTTCACCACACGTCCCAGCGGCGGCTTCATTGTCGCTGTCGCCAGAGTATGAGGCGACCCATCGGTAGACACCCGGCGTCGACGGCGCGAATTCACCCGACTGGTAGCGGCCGTCACCAGAGACCGGCACGGCGGATGAGGTGTAGGCCGTTGTGCTCGTGCAGCTTTCATCGCCGGGGCCGTAGAGCTCGAAGACGATCGTGCCACCAGGCGCGCGTCCTCCAGACAGCGACGCTTCGTCGTGGACCTCTCCACCGATAGGGACGCTCGTCGAGGCATTCGTGGACAACGACGGGTAGCCCTTCATCGGTCCGTAGGTCCAGGTTTCACCGAGATAGCCGGCTGTGCCGTACCCGCCGAAGAGAACCATCGTTTCAATCCCGGGGTCATAGGCCATCGACGCGCCATCGCGACCTGCGGGACTATTGGCGAGCGACATTTCGGTCCACGTCGAGTTGTTGTAGGCCCACGTTTCACCGAGGAAGCCCGTTTCGTTGTCGTGCCCGCCGAAGACGACCATTTCTTTCGTCACCGGGTCATACTGCATCAAGGGTTCTTCGCGTGGAGAGGGGCTGTTGGCCGGGGACTGTTTGGTCCAAGTGGAGCCGTTGTACGTCCAGGTCTCCGCCAGAGCGCCTATTTCGTTGTTGTACCCACCGAAGAGCACCATTTCATCCGTCACCGGGTCATACGCCATCGAATGGGCCTCGCGGGCCGTGGGGCTGCTCGCCGGGTGCTGTTCGGTCCACGTGGAGCCGTTGTATGTCCATGTTTCACCGAGAGGCCCGACCGCATCGCCATAGCCACCGAAGAGCACCATTTCGCCCGTCACCGGGTCATACGCCATCGGAGCGCCCTGCCGGCCCACCGGACTGTTCGCCGGGTGCTGCTCGGTCCAAGTGGAGCCGTTGTATGTCCACGTTTCACCGGGAGAGCCGTTCTGACCAATCCCGCAAAAAAGGACCAGTTCGTCCGTCGCCGGGTCATAGGCCATCGTGCCCTCGCTTCCGGCCGGGGGACTGTTCACCGGATGCTGTTCTTCCCATACCGAGCCGTCGTAGGTCCACGTTTCGCCGAGGTAGCCCCCGCTGAGCCCGCCGAAGAGAACCATCTCGCCCGTCGCCGGGTCATAGGCCATCGACGCGCTGTCTCGAGCCGAAGGGCTGCTCGTGGGCGACTGCTGATCCCATTCGAGCACGGGATGTGCCGCCAGCGATGCCCGCGGTGCGACGCTCGCGAGCATGATCGAGCTCCCGAGCGCAAGCGCAAAGACGAAAAGTCGCCGGGGTGCGCGAATCCAGCCTGGGCGGCTCATGGTTGCGCTGACCGGCTGGGACCGTCAGGTGACATTCCGACTCCTCAGGCTCTGCAATACGTGTGCGCAGGGGTTTTGATTGGGCCAACAGGCCCGGGAAGACAATTGAGCCGGCGCCAAACACGAGGGCCGGTTCAATCAACAACCGGTCCAACTCCATCGACACTCCGACCGCAGAACATGAGTCCTCGCGCACGCCTCGATCCCAGCAATGATCCGCCCGCCGAGAGCACGGCCACCGTGGAGGCTGAGCCATCGACCCAACCGCACAGACGGTCGCCGACACAACAACGAATATCGCTCTTTGCGAGCGAGCAAGTGCCAACCGATACACACCCCGCCGTCGTCGTCCGATCCGTCCGCACAGCAGTTGATCCTGACGCGAGGATCCCTCTGCCAGACGGGCTGATCAGAGGCTTTTCGGCGCCCACCCCATACACTCGATCTTCGATGAATAGACAGACAAAGAGCCAGGCCGCCCCTCGCCAGCACAGGCCCCCGGCCTTCATCGACTCCGGAACCAGACACGGTGACGAGCGGCACCTGCCTCCAATGAGAACCGCGTGTGCGGCTGGGAGTGTCCGCAACCGATGAGCGCCTTGTCTGATCCGCTGAGCGAGCAGTCGGTGCTGGAGCGCGGCACCCTGCCGGCGGCCGGTGTGTTGCCCTCCCAGCACCTGCGTGAGGCCGTCTCACTCGGCTGGGTGAACGCTGATCCGTGGCGGGTCCCGCTCGAGTCCGTGCAGCCCGCGAGCATCGATCTGCGTCTCGGGGAGTTCGCCTGGGCGCTGCGCTGCAGCTTCCTGCCGGACAGTAACTCGAGCGTCGAGGAGAAGATCGAGAACATCGCCTTTCAGAAGATCGACCTGCGCGACGGGGCGACACTCGAGCGCGACCGCCCCTACCTCGTCCCGCTGATGGAGGAGCTGCGTCTCCCTGAGGGCATCCGTGCCAAGGCCAACCCGAAGAGCTCGACAGGCCGGCTCGACGTGTTCACGCGGGTCATCACCGACCGCAACCACCGCTTCGACGAAATCGCCGCTGGCTATCAGGGAAAGCTCTACCTGGAGGTCGTTCCCCGCTCGTTCGCGATCCACGTCCAGACAGGACTCTCGCTGAACCAGGTGCGGCTGATCTCAGGCAGCGCGCGGCTGAACGACGAGGACATCGGGGCCGTCCACCAGGAGCATCCTCTGCTGTATCTAAACAGTGATCCGCTCGGCGGGTCCGAGCTGTCCTTTGCCGACGGCCTGTTCCTGAGCCTCGATGTCTCCGGGGCGAGCGATGCGATCGTCGGCTATCGCGCACGGAAGAACAGCCTGCCGATAGATCTCGCCAAGATCGGCGCGCTGAGATGGCAGGACTTCTGGGATCCCGTTCATCCCGAGCGGGGCGGGCGCATCGTGCTGGAGCCCGAGGTCTTCTATCTGCTGCTATCGGCGGAGGGCGTGAGCATTCCGCCCTCCTACGCGGCCGAGATGCTCGCCTACGATCCGACCGCCGGGGAGCTGCGCACCCACTATGCCGGCTTCTTCGATCCCGGCTTCGGCTTCTCTCACGGCGCCCAGACACATGGCAGCCGCGCCGCGCTGGAGGTCAGGGCCCGCGACGTGTCATTCATGGTCGAGCACCGTCAGCCGGTCTGCAAGCTCGCGTTCGAGCGGATGAGCGCCGACCCCGATGTTCTCTATGGGCGGGACATCGGCTCCAACTACCAGGGCCAGCAGACGATGCTCAGCAAGCACTTCGCCGCTCAGACCGCGGGCGGTACTCGCCCGCCTGAGCAAGACGGCTGGCCGACCCTCGAGTCGCTTTCCCTGGCGCCGAAGTAGATCCTCTCCCCTCCGGCGTTGCGGCCACGTCCTGGTCTCAGTGCCATTCGGTGGTGCGCCAGTTGTCGGTCGGTGACTCCGGCGCCAACCAGGGTGGCATCGCCAGCTCCAGGCGCTCAGCCAGTGCGTTCACATACGGCTCATAGAAGGCCTGTGTGCGCACCATCCGCTGCCTGATCTCCTCCGGCTCGGCGCCCAGCTCTACACCGAGTGCCGCAAGCTGGCGGATCAGATCCCTCAGGTCCTGATCGGGCAGACGCTCGGTGGGCAGCGGCGTCGGGGTGACATGGAAGCTATAGCTCAGATCGGCGACCGCGTGGCGGGCGATCGCGAATGTGAAGCGCGTCGAGTCGACCGTCCCCTCGGGCGCCGCCGCGATCGTGAAGGCGCAGGCATCGAGAATCGTGCAGATTGCCGCCAGCCAGTTCTGGTTGACGTGCTGCGAGCGGAAGTAGGCGAGCACGGGATAGGCGAGGTGGGTCTCCATCAGCTCCGCCACCCACGGCTCCCAACCTCCCAGGTAGCGATTCACGGCGGGCCAGCCCTCGCCGTCGGCCGAGCGCAGCAGGAGCCTGCCGGCGCTCGGAGGCGAGCCCGCTCTCGCGTCGAGCTGTGAGACCGTCGCCTCGCGACGCGAGAAGGCCTGGTAGAGCGATGGCAGGTAACCGATCACGATCGCCAGCACCGCCAGGCCGCTGCCGGCGTCGATGACCTGAACCACGCGGGCGAACGTCGTCTGCGCCGCCAGGCTCGAGGGGCCGTCGGTGGTCATCGTCGCGGCGCTGAAGTAGAGGTCGTTGCCGAAGCCGACGGTGCCTCGCATCACACCGAGATGAGAGCCGCCCGCCCATTGCAGGCAGGCATAGCCGAACATCAGGGCCGCGACCCACAGAACCAGGTTGAGCAGCAGCCCGAAGGGGCCGTAGATGCCGAGCATCGTGTCCGCCGCCTGCGTCGGCAGGGCACGAGCAACACGCCGCCACGGAAGCCAGGCGTAGTTGAAGATCGAGCGTACGATCGCCGGGTCGCGCTTGACCCGCCGGGGTAGCAGGAAGGCGAAGAAGATCTCGCCGAGCATGAGGGCCACGAGCGCTCCGCCCAGTAGTCCGACGAGGATCCTCATCTCAGACACGATAGGGACGTGACGGGCGCCACTCCCCGCTCACGCCCCGGCTGGCCAAAGTCTGCCGGCCCGTCAGTCGACCGGCTGCCCGTTCGCGCTCAAACGCACCTCGATGTTGCCCCGTGTGGCGTTCGAGTAGGGGCAGATCTGATGCGCGGCCGCCACCAGCTCTGACGCCTTCGCCGAATCCTCGATGCCGGCCAGCGTGACCGCCAACGTCACCGCCAGCTTGAAGCCGCGCTCCTCGGTCGGCAGCAGAGAGACGCTCGAATCGATCGCGACCTCGCCGAGCTCGTCCTTGGAGCGTCGCGCGGCGGCTCCCAGAGCACCTTCGAAGCAGGCCGCGTAGCCGATCGCGAACAGCTGCTCGGGGTTCGTACCGCCGCCCTGGCCTCCCATCTCGGTCGGTAGGCGCAGGTCGACCTCGAGTGCTCCATCTGAGGTGCGTCCGTGACCTTCGGCGCGTCCTCCGGTGACGTGTGCTTCGGCGGTGTAAATCGGGTTTGTCATCGCGGTACCTCGATCTGAGTAGGCGGGCTGGATCTGCAAGCGTATGGATGCTCGTGCTGTCACGTTGGCAGATTCGCCCGCCGGCCGTGTGTCGGTGGAGCTCTGTGAGAACTCGGCCGTGGCGTCTCGTCCCGCCCGCGAGCGTCGGTCGGTATCAGCATCAGGTAGCAGGACACCGGCTCCGGAAAGGAATGAGGGATGTACGAGGATCTGCAGCAACCTGACCTGGTGATCAGGGTTCAGCACGAAATAGCCGAGCGCATGCGGGATCTGGATCTAGCGATCGACTCCTACGCAACACTTCTCGTGGAGCTCGAGCTGCTGGAATTGGAGGCGCGAACCCAGGCCGCTGAATCTCGTCGCGCCGGGGGAGCGGCCATCTGAGCGAGAACCTGTGCCGACACGCTGAGGTTGCGATGTGGCCGTCACCGGCGGTCACATCCACCTTCGCGAGCCCGTGCGCGAGCGCAGAGCGCATCGGGCTCCTGAGGAGGGTGTGCGAGCCCTTCGGAGATCCTGCCGCGCGACCGCGCCGTGAGGCACGGCCCCCCGTCTACATCCCCCTGGCCGGTCAGCTCGCCACCGCGCGGGACTCCAGATGCGCTCCCACCTTGCGCTTTACGCGCTGCAGGGCATTGTCGACCGTCTTCGTGTCACACGCGAGCCGCTCGCCCATCTGCTCGTAGGAGTATCCGTCCAGGTACAGCGTCAGCACGCCGCTCTCGAGATCCGAGAGCGCGCTCGAGAGACATCCGACCAGCGAGCGCAGCTCTTCGGAGGAGATCACCTGATTGACCGGGTCGTGGATAGGAGATCCGGGGATCATCTGCTCGAGCGTAGGGACGTCGTCGCCCGCCGCGGCCGGGGTCGATGAGAACGACACGTATTGGTTCAGTGGCGAGTGCTTGTTGCGTGTCGCCGTCTTCACCGCGGTGATGATCTGGCGTGTGATGCAGAGCTCAGCGAAGTTCCTGAAGCTCGACTCACGGTCGGTGCGGTAGTCGCGGATCGCCTTGTAGAGGCCAACGAGGCCCTCTTGAATCAGGTCTTCCGAGTCGCCGCCTGCTAGGAAATACGAGGACGCCTTCAGCCGTACGAAGCTGTAGTGACGGCGTACCAAGCGTTCATACGCTGAGTGGTCACCCTGCTTCGCGAGAGCGATCAGGTATCCATCATCGACCTTTACCTCAGATAGAGGCTTACTGGAGATTCGTGCCACGAGCAGATCCTTTCCTCGGAGACGCCTCCATGGCGTAGCTCCGTTTGCTCAGTGGCGCACTCCTCCCCCGGCGCCAAAGCTATGTCAAGTCAACCTTAGGTTGAGCCTTATGTTGGCGCGAGCTTCGCACAGTTATGGAGCCTTGTCAAGACCCTGCTCGCGGTCCTGCAAGATTCCGTACAACAGCGCTGCCGCGGCCGCTGACACACCGAGCGACTGCACGTTCCCGCGCATTGGCAGCGCGATCAGCTGATCGCATGAGCTCGCGACGCGCGGCCGCAGGCCACTGCCCTCGCTGCCGAGCACGAGCACGACCCCTCCCGAGTAGTCGGGAGTCAGATAGGGCACCGCGCCGGCGCCCATGTCCGCGCCGTAGGACCAGCAGCCCGCTTTGCTCGCGTCGCCGAGAAAGTCCGCGATGTTGCGCACCACCGCGATCCGCAGATGCTCGACCGCGCCGGCCGATGCCTTGCACACCGCGGGCGTCACCTCGCTCGAGCGCCGCTCGGGGATCACCACGCCGGTGGCGCCCGCGCACTCGGCGCTGCGGCAGATCGAGCCGAGGTTCTGCGGGTCCTGCACCTGGTCGAGCGCGACGATCAGCGGGTCGGTCTTGCCGAGCAGCTCCTCGGCTGAGACGTAGGGGTAGCCGCCGGCCTGCGCGCAGATTCCCTGGTGGTGCCCGGAGCCGCAGCGGCGCTCGATCTCCTCGCCTGAGCGCACCTGCACCTCGATGCCGTCGAGCCACGGTTCGCGTGCGGCGCCGGCGGTCACCCACAGCTCGCTGACGGCGTGTGCTCTGCGCCCTCGCAGAGCCTCCCTGACCGGGTTGCGCCCGTAGAGAACCACGTCTTATAGGAAGATATTCGGATGGACCACTGTTCAGAGATGTTCGACCGAAAGATCGCCGGGCCTGCCCCCGACCGCCAATCAGCGCCGACAGACCCGTCACGCCGCGCGGGCGCTCACCTGTGCCTCGACGTCGTGCTGCCGAGGGACGTGGAGGAGCCTGCCGCCTAGACGCTGGCGCGACGCTCGAGTGTCTCGTTTTACCCCTCGGCTCTCGTCCTGCTGCGGACCCAATCGGTGAGGTCCTCCTCCGTGAGCGAGCTGGCTGCCACGCTTCGGAAGATCCGGTCGATCTCCACTGCCTCAGCGACAAAGTCCAAACCCTGGCCCTGTAAGTAGACGTCCATGAGAATCAGAGCCACCCGCTTGTTGCCATCGGGCAACGGATGGTTACGCATGATGCGAGAGGCAAGGATGGCCGCCCGGACGATCGGGTCGGGGTAGAAGTCCTCGCCGCCGAAGGTGGCGAACGGCGCTGCAAGCGCCGACTCCGCAAGCGGGATCTTGATCGCAGGCACCAGCTGCTGAGGTTCGATCTCCAGCACAGCGCCAGCCGCCTGAACGAATTGCTCGACCGTGATCTCCACGTAGGAAACATATCACGGTACCGTGATACCATAATAGAGTTATGATGTCCCCGACGCTCAGGAGGCTCAATGAAGACGCTTAGCCTGCGGCTGCCCGACGAGCAGGCCGCCGCTCTCGAGGCGATCGCCCAAGCCGACGAGGTGTCGGTGTCCGAGACGATCCGCCGAGCAATCGATAGCCAGATCAACCAGCGCCGAGACGACGCCGAGTTTCAGAAGCGCCTGCGCGTTGCGATGGAGCGTAACCAGAAGGCGCTGGAGCTGCTCGCGAAGTAGCCCACCCCCTTTCTGGCTGCTGGATACCGTCAGCCACAATGGCCGACACCGCACGCCCCTTTACCGACGGTATCGAGGTCTGTGCGCCCGTCACGTGGCCGCCCTCCCGACACGCGGTCTTGGGCGCCTGCCCGAGCGGCTGCGACGGCGCCGGTCGCCCTCACATCGATCCCACAATCGGGGCGTGACGCCCCGCCATCGACTGTTCCAGGGCTTGGCGGTGAACCAAACGCCCGCATTCACGCGAAAGCGCGCATTACGTCAACCCGACCAGCTGACCTCTTCAGTGGATCACAACGCCAGCAACTCGAAGCCGCCAGGCCCGTCGCGGACCTCCCAGCCCAGGGCTGCGATCTGATCGCGCAGCTGATCGGCGGCGGCGAAGTCCTTCTCCGCTCGCGCCCGCTCGCGCGCTCGGGCCAGCTCGTACACGCCCTCGGGTGCCTGCTGCTCGGGCGTGAGCAGCGCCTGCAGCCCGAGTACCGTGAGCATCTCCCGCAGGTCGCCGTCGCCGGTGCTGCCGAGCTGGCCAGCGGCTCGCAGCCATTCGTTTAGATGAGCGAGGGCGAGCGGCGTGTTGAAGTCGTTTGCGAGCGCATCGAAGAACGCTGTGCGGAAGCTGTCGAGATGCTCCTGCTCCGCCGGATCGCGCGTCTTGGAAGGCTGCCTGCGCCAAACTTGCGAGCGGCTTCGCGAATCCGCTGGACGTTGGCCTGCGCCTGCTCCAGCGCCGCTTGGGAGAACGCGAGCGGCTGGCGGTAGTGCCCCGATATGAGGTACATCACGACCGTCAGGGGCCCGTGCTCCGCCAGCACCTCGTGCAGCGGGGCGATGTTGCCGACCGACTTGGCCATCTTCTCTCCGGTGAACTGGATCATCCCGTTGTGCATCCAGAGTTTGGTCAGCTCCCGGCCACGGGCGCAGCGCGTCTGGGCTGCCTCGTTCTCGTGGTGTGGGAACAGCAGATCGGAGCCGCCACCGTGGATCTCGAAGCCAACGCCGAGAAGCTCCTCGGCCATCGCCGAGCACTCGATGTGCCAGCCGGGGCGCCCGTTCCCCCAGGGGGACTCCCAGCTCGTGTCCTCGCCCTCCTTGTGGGCCTTCCACAGCGCGAAGTCCAGCGGATCCTCCTTACGCTCGGGGTAGGCGGGATCCGTCTCGCTCTCTCCCTGGTCCATGTGCTCGAGTTGGCGGTGGGAGAGACTCCCGTACTCGAGGTCTGAGCGCACACGGAAGTAGACGTCGCCCTGAGCGCCATAGGCGTGGCCGCTGGCGACGAGGGCCTCGATGTGCTCGACGATCGGACCGATCGTCTCCGAGGCGAGCGGCTCGTGATCGGGGCGGCCCAATCCCAGGGCGGTGGTGTCCGCGGTGTAGAGCGATGTCATCTGCGCCGCCAGCTCGGAGCTCGGCAGCCCGAGTCGGCGCGCCGCGTCGTAGATCTTGTCGTTGACGTCGGTGACGTTGACGACGAGCGTTGTCTGCAGGCCCTCGTGCTCGAGGAACCGCTTGAGCAGGCTGAACACGACAAACGGCCTGGCGTTGCCGATGTGAATCCGGCTATAGACGGTCGGCCCGCACGCGTAGATGCCGACCTTGCCGGGTTCGCGCGGTTCCAGCGGCTGGAGCTTGCCGCTGAGCGTGTCCTGCAGGCGTATCGCGCGCACGGGACTCATCAGCGGATCTGAAGGCTCGCGATCGCCAGCGCCGCGACCCCCTCGCCGCGGCCGATGAAGCCCATCCCCTCGCCTCTGGTCGCCTTTACGTTCACGGCCGCGGGCGCCAGCCCGAGCTCTTTGGCCAGCTGCGTGCGGATCGTCTGCTTGTGCGCACCGAGCTTGGGCTCCTCCATCACGACGGTCGCGTCGATGTTCTCGAGCGCAAAGCCAGCGGCGATCACGGTGGTGAGGGTGCTCGCGAGCAGGTGCAGGGAGTCGGCATCGCGGTAGCGCTCATCGGTGTCGGGGAAATGCTCGCCGATGTCTGCGAGGCCGGCGGCCCCGAGCAGCGCGTCGATGATCGCGTGTGTCAGGACATCGGCGTCGGAGTGCCCATCGAGGCCGAGCTCGCTCGGTATCTCGACGCCGCCGAGAATCAGGCGCCTGCCCGGCACGAGGCGATGTGTGTCATATCCGATGCCGACCCGGCTCATCGCGCGTCACTCAGGGTGCCGGTGAGCCCGCCGATCGGCTGAAGTATCTGCTGGCGGCGCTCGAACACGCACAGCTCGCTGACTCCGAGTCCCTCCAGCAGCTCGAGCGCGCGCTCATAGTCGCGGCCGATGTCCTGCGGGCTGTGCGCGTCGCTGGAGAGCGCGACAGGCACGCCTGCCGCCACGCACATCTCGAGGAACGCCGGCGCCGGGTAGATCTCCTGTGCGTGCTTTCTGAGGCCCGCGGTGGATACCTCGATCGCGATTCCAGACTCCGCGATCGCGTCGAGGGCCAGCTCATAGAAGCGGCGCAGATCCCCGTCGGGGAGGGGCCGCTCGCGACCCCAGACCTTCACGAGATCTGGATGGGCGAGTATGTCGAACAGGCCGCTGCGGGCCGCCTCGGCGAGCATCTGGAAGTAGCGCCGCCAGATCTGCTCCGCGCTCTGGCTGCCGTCCCAGATGCCGTATGGCTCCATGTCCACGGCCTTGTCTGAGAGGAAGTGCACAGAGCCGAGGACGTAGTCGAAGGAGCGGGCTTGCAGCAGGTTTGCGATGCGGTCCTCGGCGCCGGGCACGAAGTCCGCCTCGATGCCGAGACGCAGGTCGGTCTCTGCCGCCACGAACTGGCAGTACTCATCGAGATCGTCGTGCGCGAATTCCCGCCAGAACGGATGTGTCCAGATCTCCAGGGCCTGCGCGAAGCGGTAGATGTGCTCGGAGACGCCGAGCTCTGAGATCCCCCGCTCGCTGGCTATCTTGCGGTAGCGCTCGGCGTTTGCGGGCGTGAAGTACTCGGCCGCGGTCGCGCTGAGGTCATCGGGGCGCAGGTGGACGTGGTAGTCGGTGAGCATCGCGCAGCGATTCAAGCAGGTGTCGGGAGACTCTGGCGCTCACGTTCGCTGCGGGCGCCGCCACGGCGATGCGCGGCGGGCGGCGCGTCTCTGAGCTCACTGCCCTCGCTCGCGCCGCGCGATCAGCATCTCGGCCATCTGCAGGTCCAGCGGCGAGGTCACCTTGAGGTTCTCGCGGCTGGCCGGGACGATCACGACCCGTCCTCCGGCGCGCTCGATCAGCCACGCGTCGTCGGTCGCTTGTGCGAGCACCTCATCGGGAACCTCGAGCGCGTGCTCGAGCGCCCGACGGCGGAACACCTGCGGTGTCTGCACCGACCACAGGCTCGAGCGCTCGAGGGTCTCTGAGACCACTCCCCGCTCGTCGGCGCGCTTGATCGTGTCGGTGACGGGCGCGGCGGCGATCGCGCAATCGACGCCGTCCTCGCCGGCGGCAGCCAGCACCTGTTCGGTGAGCTCCGCGCTCAGCAGCGGGCGGGCGGCGTCGTGGACGAGCACCAGATCAGATCCTTGCCCAGCGACAGCGGCGAGCGCCAGACGCACCGACTCGGAGCGAACCGCGCCGCCGCGCACGCCTATCGTCCCGGCCGGGGCGCCCACGGCAGCCGGCAGCGCCAGCACGATCTGATCGATCGCGGCCACATCTTTCAGCACATCTATGCTCCACTGCATCAGTGGCCGCCCCGCGAGCTCGACGAGCGCCTTGGGAGTTTCAGCCCCCAGGCGCTCGCCGCGCCCGGCGGCGAGGATCAGAGCATCGGCCACGACTCGTTCTGGGCTCTAGAGCGACCACGCACGCAGCACCTCAGCGGGACTGAGCGCTGCTGCGTGCGCGGTTGCTCGCTCCTACTCGGCCGCGGCGCCAGCCATCTGGCTGGTGGCCGAGTTGGCGAGCAGCTCGTCGAGGTAGCTCTCGGCCTCTTCCTCGTCCTTGTCGAGCGCATACATCAGCTCCGAGGCGAGGATCTTCTTGGCCCGTGTGAACATCTGCTTCTCGCCGGTCGAGAGGCCCTTTTCTGACTCGCGCAGCGCCAGGTTGCGCACAACCTCAGCGAGCTCGTAGATGTCGCCCGTCTTGATCTTGTCGCGGTTGTGCTTGAAACGCCGGTTCCAGTTCTTCGGCATCTCAGAGACCTCGTCGCGGAGCACGTCGAGCACCTTCTTGACGGTTTCCTCGTCGATCACACGGCGCAGACCGGCGAGCGCGGCGTTTTCGGTGGGGACCTTGACGGTCATGTCGTTGTGGAGGATCTTGATCGTCAGATACTCGCGCCGTTCGCCGAGCACCTCCATATCCTCCTTGGAGAGCACCTTGCCGGCACCGTGGTGGGGGTAGACCACGTGGTCGCCGAGCTCGAACTCGATGCACTCGACCTCGCGGACGGTGTCGAGCTCGTCGATGAGATCGTCTTCTGTTACTTGCGCTTGCGGAATGGTGTCCTCCTTCGTTGCGGCCGGGGGCCGGCGTTGAGTTACATCTGTAGGTAGCGATCCACGAGGTTGACCTCCTGCAGCCGGCGAAGACCCTCGCGGATGTCCTTCGCACGTATCTCCCCCACTCCCTCCACGTTCTCGAGCTCCGCGTCGGTCGCGGCCAGCAGATCGTCGAGTCCGCCAAAGTCTTCGACGATCTGGGTGACCACGAGCTTCGGCAGCCGCGGGATGCGCCCGAGGATCCGGTAGCCGCGCGGAGAGACCGGGTAGTCCAGCGTGTTGAGCTTGCGGTCATAGCCGAGCAGTTCGGCCAGACGCCCGAAGTCGAGCAGATCCTGGTGGGCGAGACGACCGAGCTGGTCGAGTCCCGCCGCGAACGCCTCGTCAGAGTGCTCCGCGAGGTAGTCGTGCACGAGGGCGGCCTTCTCGGCGGCGGCGCCGATGATCGTCTCCTCGAGCTGCATCTCGATCAGCCGTCCCTCTGAGCCGAGCTCGACGATGTAGCGCTCGATCTCGACAGCCATCCGTGTGACGAGCTCCGATCGCTGCAGCACGGTGAGCACGTCGTGCAGCGTCGCGCCGCCCTCGAACTCGAGCGCCGTCAGGCGTGTGGAGACCTGGTCTAAGCGAGTGCGGTATTTCTCGAGCGTCGCCAGCGCCTGGTTTGCCTTCGCCAGCACGACGGGGATGTCCTCGAGGATGTACTTGGCGCCGTCCACATACAGCGAGACGACCTCGCGCCGCTGGGAGATCGCGATCACCAGCGCGTCTGTCTGCTTTGAGACGCGCTCGGCGGTGCGGTGGCGGGTGCCCGTTTCGTGGGAGAGGATCGTCGGATCCGGCATCAGCTGGACGTTGGCCATCGTGATCTTCGTCGAGTTGGTGTTGAGGATGATCGCGCCATCCATCTTGGCCACCTGGTAGAGGAAGGCCGGCGTGTAGTCGATGTCGAGCTTGATTCCACCCGAGTTCAGGAAGCTGAGCTCCTCGGGATCGCCGATCACGATCAGACCGCCGGTGCGGGCGTGCAGGATGCTCTCGATGCCCTCGCGCAGCGCCGTCCCCGGCGCGACCATCTCCAGCGCCTTCATCAGCCCAGGGTCTTGACGTACTTCGTTGTCGAAATCTTCCCCTGATCGTGAAGGCACAACTAGTCATTCTACGGCATTTAGAGCCAATTTATTGGCAGCTCACGCGTGTCCCGTCACAGAGATGCGCGTTTTGGGCGGGCGACGTGTACATCTGGCGAACTCAGCCATCCAAGCGGAATGCTCATCGTGACCTCGCTAGCCCAGCCCTGGCCAGCCGCGACCGTTCGCCAGCCACTGCTCGAGCAGCGGATCGACGACACGCCATCCTGTCCTCGTCGTCTCGTCAGCTACTAGGTGGCCCTCTCGCTCGAGACCGGCGATTGTCTGCTGGTTGCCCCCCGTCTTACTCACCCCGAACTGCACCTGCGCGACCCGCCCCTGAAGGACGACGGTTCGTCTCGCGATCACGGCCATCAAGCGGCGCTCGGTGTTGTTCCAAGAGTCCCAGGCCGCTTGGACCTCCGGGGTCGCATCGTGGGTTGCAGCCGAATAGGCCGCGACCCACTCGTCGGTCGAAGCGGGGTCACCTCGTTTGGTGCTCTCGTACAGGTGGTGCGCGAGTAGCATCGCCCGCTGCGGATATCCGTCTGCTCTCCTCAGCAGGAACTCGAGCGCGTCGCCCGGGTCTCGCTCACCGCTCTGAAATCTCGACGCGATGTATTCCGCCAGATCCTCAGCCCCGAGGCGTGGTAGCGGGATTGGCCTGGCCTGCGCGAAGAACGCATGGCGGCGATCCGAGAACAGATCGCGCTAACAGACTCGCCGCAGCGACGATGCCGGATATCCTCAGCGCAACCCTCGCGCAGCGCTTGGAGGCCACGCCCAGGTAACCGCACCTTTGATGGGAGCCAGCCGCCGCCGATCCTATGTGTGGCCTCAGTGGAACCTCGCTCACTCGCATCGAGCTAGCAGGTGGGGCTGGGTCGGGTCTCAGCGGATGGCGCTGCTGAGCGCGAGTTGGTAGTTGATGTCCTCGGTAGGAACGGCAGCGGGGTCGAAGTCGCTGGCGTCGTTGAGGCCGAGCCACTCGAGCATCTCTTGGTGTTCGTCGTGGCTGGGGTCGGCGAGGACGTCCTTGAGGTTCGCGTATCCCCAGGCGCTGCCGCAGTCCTCTGGTGGGCAGGCTCCCTTCGCCGCGACCAGGACTGGGTAGTGGGTTTCGGGCTCGGGGTCGAGTAGGTCTTCGACGGTGATTTCGTGCTGCCAGTCGTCGCCGAAGTCGTAGGTGTAACGGAAGCGAGCGCCTACGTCGATCAGCTCAGCGAGCGTGACCTGGCGCTCGTCGCTGAAGCCGAGTTCGGGGTCAGGGACGCCGAATTCTTCATCGCCGATTGAGAAGACGTGCATGTGGTAGTTCTCCCAGCCGAGCGCCGCTTGGATGATCTCGTGCAGCTGATCCAGGCTGGTGTCGGCGCGGAGCTGCAACTGCCGCCAGACCGGCGGCTTGCTCACGCCGAGCAGCTTTACCTTGATCTGCACGATGACGCTGTGGCTGGGGGTGTGCTGGCTCATCGGCTGCTCCTGTGGTCGCTGGTCGCTCGCGCGAACGGTAGGCGGAGCGGCGGACGGCGCGGGCCGCGTGTCAGCGGCATAGCTGTTCGTCGTCGGTGATGATGCTGGCGAGGCGTATTAGTAGCGGTAGGTCCGGCGTGGGTGCCTTCGCCGCGCATCGTATTGTTCTTATCGATTGTGTCGGTGACGGCGATGAACGACCGGGCGGTGGCGTTGAGGGTCACCGCCCGGTCGTCCTAAAGCTCGTAGCAGACGATCCGGTAGCGAGTCTCGGGCAACGGGGCAGCGACGCGTTTGGCCCATCGGGACGAGGATCGCAGGTGGAACATTGGGCTGGCCTGCGAGTCCGCCGACTACCTCTACGTTACGTTACCTCCGTCTCTTGACGCTCTTGACTTGACGGACTTGACTCGGTAGCATCTGGTGATGGCTTCTTATGTGATGGCTTCACAGGCGTTTCAGCAGACGCTCGAGCGGCTCGATTTCCCGGAGGGTCGGTTGGCCGATCCGGAAGTGCAGGCGCGTCTGGGGCGTCGCGCGGCACTGCTGGCGACCTCTGAGCTGACCTGGGATGAACACCTCGGGCCGCTGTATGAGTGGTCGGATGTCGCAGAGGTGCTCGGGACGGTCCGAACGCGGCAGGGGATCAGCGACCTCGCAAAGCGCCATCGTCTGCTGGCGCTGCCAACGAAGGGCGGCAAGGTGCTCTACCCGGCGTTTCAGTTCTCTGGCGCGCGAACGATGACGGGCCTTCATGAGCTGCTCGTCGAGTTGGATGGGTCGGGCGCTAGTCCTTGGACGCAGGCGTCGTGGTTCGTGACGGCGCAGGATGAGCTAGACGGCGAGTCGCCGGTGGCGTATCTGAGCCGTCATCCGCTCGACGAGCGCGTTTTGCAGGCCGTTCGCCGCGTGACCGCACGCCTTGCCGCCTAGACAGGCACCGTCATTCCTGGCGTCAGCGCCGCAGGACGCAGGCGAGCTGGCGAACTTCCCTGAGCTGGTGCTGGGAGCCGGGGCAGAGATACATCGAATCCACGCCGCCGACCTCGGCGCCTGGTACTTCAACGCGGAGGACACCTGGCGCTTCAATCCGTGCTCGATCGCCGGCCTTGGCGCGTGCTACCTCGCGGAGCGTCCGGTGGCGGGCCTACTCGAGAGCTTCAAAGGCGTGAGCGTCGTGGATGATCAGGACATCGCCGCGAAGGCTCACTTTACGGTCACGCTCGAGACCGAGATTCGTCTGGCGGACTGCTGCGTACCCGCCGCGGGCGACTTCGGTGTCAACGGCGAGATCCACACTACGACCGACTACGCCATGACCCAGGCGTGGGCAGCGGCGCTCGCGCAAGCCGGCTTTGCCGGAGTGCGATACCTCTGCCGTTCGGACCCAGAGATGTCACTGATCGGCTATGCGTTCTTCGACGAGGCGGGAGAGGCGTCACGGGGGCGCTGGCCTGCCGGTCACGACACATCGATCAGCGAGGACATTCTGGAAGAGGCCGAGGCTTACGGCCTGCGTGTGCGGTCGACACGGTGACGAAGAACTGCGCAGTACCGGCGGTCCCACCTAGTTCGTTCTTCTAGGCGGTCGAGGGAGGCGGCCTCTCGTGACAGGCGATCCTCTTTGAGATCGAGAGATGTTCGGATGTTGCCACGACTGTCGTCGTCGACCTCATACGCGATCACTGATGGTTTGCAGGTCTTTCTATGCGCCCAGTGGACTCGAACCACCACGGAGAACAATCTCCACGAGGACCTGATCTGTGATCGCCTGTGCGACCGCGAAAAATGCTCGGGCTATTCGGCTGGGGCGAGCGAGATGGATAGAGCCTCGCGCAGCGTACGTGCCTCACAGGCCCCTTCACCGCTTCCCAGCGGGCCGATCACGCCTTCCAGGCCGTGCTTGCTGGCCTCGGCCATACGCCGCTCGGGATGTCCGACCCAGCGCAGCTCACCGGTGAGGCCGAGCTCGCCAAAGCAGGCGCGGGGAGCGCCGCTCAGCGCCGTGCCCTTGGCTGCGCTCGCGATCGCCAGCGCGAGCGCGAGATCGACGCCGGGCTCATCGACGCGCACACCGCCAACAACGTTGACGAACACATCGGCTGACCCGGTGCCGATGCCGCCGTGGCGGGCGAGGATCGCGAGCACGAGCGCGAGTCGGTTACGGTCGATCCCAGAGACGACGCGGCGTGGATGATCGAGCTCTGAGGAAGCCACCAGCGCCTGCACCTCGACCAGCAGCGCGCGGGATCCGTCCATTGCCGCGAGCACGACGCTGCCCGGGGCTCGGGTGGCCTCGGCGACGAAGCGCGCGGAGGCGTCGAGCACCTCGATCAGGCCGCCTTGGCGCATCTCGAACAACCCTGCTTCGTTGGTCGAGCCGAAGCGGTTCTTCAGGGCCCGCAGTTCACGATAGGGGCGCTGTGGCTGGCCCTCGAATTGAAGTACGCAGTCGACGAGGTGCTCGAGCACCCGCGGGCCGGCGAGGGTGCCCTCCTTGGTGGAGTGCCCGACGAGGATCACGGTCGTGCCGCTGGACTTGGCGAGGCCCATGACGGCGCCCGCGACCTCGCGCACCTGACTGACCGAGCCGGCCGCGCTGGTCATCTCCGCGCACTTGATCGTCTGCACGGAGTCGATCACGCACACCTCTGCTCCAGAGCTCGAGATCGTGTTCAGAACCGCTTGTAGGTCGGTCTCGGCGATCACCGGCACCTGCATCGCACCCGGGTTCAGGCGCTCGGCACGCAGGCGAATCTGCTCGGCTGACTCCTCCCCGGACACATACAGCGTCTGGTGCCCGGCGGCCTGCAGGTGACCGAGCACCATGTTGGTGAGCGTCGACTTGCCGATGCCGGGAGCCCCGCCGAGCAGCACCAGCGAGCCCGGCACGAGTCCACCGCCGAGCACACGGTCGAGCTCACCGATGCCGCTCGGTAGACGCACGAGCTGGCTCTCGCCGACCTCTGAGAGCTTCTGTGGCCGGGAAACCGAGAGGTTGCGTATCGTGGGGCTCGGAGCGGCGCTCACGGCCCCAGAGCGTAGAACCGCGGTCGGCTCTTCTTCGAGCGTGTTCCAGGCCTCACAGCCCGGGCATTGGCCAGCCCAGCGTATCGACTGGTAGCCGCACTGTGTGCAGATGTGGACGAGATGCGGGCGGGCCATCGCTTCAGCCTACGCGTCGCCACCGACGCTCTGAGGCGTCGAGCTCTGACGTGCTCTCAGTCCCGCCCGATGAGCTCGCTGCGGCGCTCGTAGAGCAGCACGTCGCGCCATGCTCCGCCGGGCATCCTGCCGATCTGCGAGCGCGTTCCGACGAACCGGAACGCAAGGCGCTGATGCAGCGCGATCGACGCGAGATTCTCCGGGAAGATCCCCGCCTCGAGTGTCCAGAAGCCGGCGTCCTCGCTGAGGGCGATCAACGCTGTCAGGAGTGCTCTACCGATCCCGCGGCCGGCGTGCCGGGGGTCGACGTAGATGCTGATGGAGCCGACGCCGCGATAGCACTCGCGCGCGGAGACTGGGCTGAGCGCGGCCCAGCCGGTGACCGCGCCACCGCCCTCACGCGCCAGGATCCCGGGGCAGCCATCGCGCTTGGAGGACCACTCCCGCCAGCTTGGCGCCGCAGACTCGAAGGTTGCGTTGCCGCCCTCGATGCCAGCTTCATAGATGCGGGCGACCTCGGCCCAGTCCCCTGGGCCTATCGGCGAGATCACGGGCTGCTCGGGAGGTGCGTCCAGCGCTACTGCTCGTCGGCGGGCGGCTCTGGGTCGTGCTCGTCGTCGACCGCCGGCAGCTCCTTGGTGCTTTCGGCGCCGACACCGACCGGTGTCTTCTGCTTCTTGGGCTTGACGATCCGCAGGCGCACCTCGCCCTCCTCGCCGTCCTCGGCGGGGTCGACGACGACGGTCGCTCCGGGTGTGAGCTCTTCGCGCAGCACGAAGTCCGCCAGCGGATCCTCGATGTAGCGCTGGATCGCGCGGCGCAGCGGACGGGCGCCCATCGCCGGATCCCAGCCCTTCTCGACGAGCAGATCCTTGGCGGTCTCGGTCAGCTCGAGTTGCAGCTCGCGTTCGGCCATCGAAGCGCGGATCCGCAGCAGCAGCAGCTCGACGATCTGCTTGATCTCCTCCTTCTGCAGCTTGTGGAAGACGATCACGTCATCGATGCGGTTGAGGAACTCTGGCCGGAAGACCTTCTTCAGCTCGCCCATGATGCGGTTCTTCATGTCCTCGTAGGTGATTCCCGTCTCGTCGTCGGAGACAGCGAAGCCAAGCGGCGTGTTGCGCGCAATCTCCGCGGCGCCGATGTTCGAGGTCATGATCACGATCGCGTGGCGGAAGTCCACGGTGCGCCCCTGAGCGTCTGTCAGGCGCCCATCCTCGAGAATCTGCAGCAGGATGTTGAACACGTCGGGATGCGCCTTCTCGATCTCGTCGAGCAGCAGCACCGAGTAGGGCTTGCGGCGCACCGCCTCGGTCAGCTGGCCGCCCTCGTCGTAGCCGATGTAGCCGGGGGGTGATCCGACCAGGCGCGATACGGCGTGCTTCTCCATGTACTCGGACATGTCGATGCGAATCATCGCGTCGTCGTCGCCGAACAGGAACTCGGCGAGCGTGCGTGCGAGCTCGGTCTTGCCGACACCCGACGGGCCGAGGAAGATGAACGAGCCGGTCGGGCGCTTGGGGTCCTTCAGCCCGGCGCGCGAGCGGCGGATCGCCTTGGAGATCACCTCGATCGCGGGATGCTGGCCGATCACGCGCTTGTGCAACTCGTCCTCCATGCGCATCAGCTTCTGCGTCTCGGCCTCGGTCAGCTTGAACACGGGGATGCCGGTCCACATCGAGACGATGTCGGCGATCTCCTCTTCGCCGATCGACGGTCGCTCGCCGGACTCGCCGGACTCCCACTCCTCCTCGAGCTCGCGCTTGCGGTTCGTCAGCTTGCGCTCTTTGTCGCGCAGCGCGGCGGCCTTCTCGAACTCCTGCGCCTCGATCGCCGCCTCCTTCTGGCGGCGCGTGCCCTCGATTTCCTCCTCGAGCTCGCGGTTCGAGGGCGGCGAGGTCATCGACTTTATGCGCATCCGCGAGGCGGCCTCGTCGATCAGGTCGATCGCCTTGTCGGGCAGGAAGCGATCTGAGATGTAGCGGTCGGCGAGTTCGCCGGCCGCCTTCAGGGCCTCGTCGGTGATCTGCACCTTGTGGTGCTGCTCGTAGCGGTCGCGCAGCCCCTTGAGGATCTCGACGGTCTGATCGATCGTCGGCTCCTCGACACGGATCTGCTGAAAGCGGCGCTCCAGCGCCGAGTCGCGCTCGAGATACTTGCGGTACTCATCGAGCGTGGTGGCGCCGATCGTCTGCAGCTCACCGCGCGCGAGTGCCGGCTTGAGGATCGACGCCGCGTCGATCGCGCCCTCCGCCGCGCCGGCGCCGACGAGGTTGTGGAGCTCGTCGATGAACAGGATTATGTCTCCGCGCTGGGTGATCTCCTTCATCACCTTCTTCAGGCGCTCCTCGAACTCGCCGCGGTACTTCGAGCCGGCGACCAGCGCCGCGAGGTCGAGCGTGTAGATCTGCTTGTTCTTCAGCAGCTCGGGGACCTCAGAGTTCGTGATCCGCTGCGCGAGCCCCTCGACCACGGCGGTCTTGCCGACGCCCGGCTCGCCGATCAGCACCGGGTTGTTCTTCGTGCGCCGTGAGAGGATCTGCATGATCCGCTCGATCTCGGTCTCGCGGCCCACGACGGGGTCGAGCTTGCCGTCGGCGGCCAGTTTCGTGAGGTTGCGCCCGAACTGGTCGAGCAGCTTGGATGACTTCTTGCCCTCGCCCGAGCCGCCCGCGGCGCCGGCGGTAGCGTGCCCCGGTCCCTGGCGGCGGCCGCCGGGGCCCGACAGCATGCGGATCACCTCGTTGCGGATCTTCTCGGAGTCGGCGTCGAAGTCGAGCAGGATGCGGGCGGCGACGCCCTCGTTCTCACGCACCAGCCCGAGCAGGATGTGCTCGGTGCCGATGTAGTTGTGACCGAGGCTCAGGGCCTCGCGCAATGCGAGCTCCAGCACCTTCTTGGCGCGCGGCGTGAACGGGATCTGCCCTGAAGTGACCTCCTCACCGGAGCCGACGATCCGCACGACCTGCGCGCGCACCCGCTCAACGGTGATATCCAAACTCTCGAGCACCCGCGCGGCCAAGCCCTCCTCCTCACGCAAAAGCCCCAGAAGGATGTGCTCGGTACCGATGTAGTTGTGCTTGAGCGTCCGCGCCTCCTCCTGCGCAAGAACGACCACCTGCCGGGCCCGCTCTGTGAATCGCTCGAACATGGTGTTGCTTCCTTCCCGCGAGGGCCGTGCGGCTCAGGCGTGATGCCTGAGGCGCGCTACATATGCTGTGGTCTGGATGAAGAGCTGACTGTGAGTTCGTGAACTGTTTAGGTCGAGAATAGGGGTTCTGAAGGTCTCTGAGTCTCCCGTAACCCTCTCTTCGTCGCAAACGCCGAAATAGATGAGCCCCGAGCCCTTCCTGACCCTCCTCGCAGTCTACCAATCACCTGCGTTGTCTCACTCATGAGGACGATCGGCAGCGATCCTGGCGTCATATCGCTCATCTGGACTTCGCTGAGGAGCGCGGATGTCCCGGCTGCCTGGCTCAGTTGCGCATCGCCGGGAACAGCACCACCTCGCGGATCGACTGCTTGCCGGTCAGCAGCATGACCAGGCGGTCGATGCCGAGGCCGACCCCGCCGGTTGGAGGCATGCCGTGCTCCAGCGCCTGCACGAACGCCTCGTCGTAGGGCATCGTCTCCGCGTCCTGCTCGATTGCACTCAGGCGCCGCTGGGCGGAGAAGCGCTCGCGCTGCACATCCGGATCGATCAGCTCGGAGAAGGCGTTGGCGATCTCCATGCCGCCGGCGAAAGCCTCCCAGCGCTCGACCAGCCCCTCCTGGGAGCGATGCTCGCGGGCCAGTGGGGAGATCTCGACCGGGTAGTCGATCACGAAGGTGGGCTCGATGAGCTTGGGCTCGACGTACTTCGAGAGCAGGTCATCCGCCATCTCAAACCAGAGCCCGCTGGTCTTCACCGCGAGGCCCTTGCTGTCTATCTCCGCCGCCAGCGCCTCGGCGGTGCGGTGCACAGTGAGGTCGATGCCGGTCTGCTCGAGGATGCTCTGCACGAAGCTGACGCGGGCCCAGGGGCGCGAGAAGTCCAACTCGCCGGCGTACGTGACGGCCTGCGCGGCGGCCGTCACGACTGCTTCCAGGCGGCGGGCGGCGTCGGTGTAGTCAGCGTATGCCTCGTAGAACTCGACGACCGTGAACTCGGGGTTGTGCTTGTGCGAGACGCCCTCGTTGCGGAAGTCCTTACCGAGCTCATAGACGCGCTCGAGACCACCGACGATCAGGCGCTTGAGGTACAGCTCGGTGGCGATGCGCAGGTAGAAATCACGGTCCAGCGTGTTGTGGTGGGTGGTGAACGGGCGCGCCATCGCGCCGCCGTAGAGCGGCTGCAGAACGGGCGTCTCGACCTCGATGAAGCCCTCGGCGTCGAGGTATGCGCGCACGGCGGAGATGATGCGGGCGCGGGCGATGAACACCCGGCGTGCATCCTCGCTTGCGATCAGGTCGAGCTCGCGGTGGCGGTAGCGCGTCTCGACATCGGCCAGACCGTGATGCTTGTCGGGTGGCGGTCTGAGCGCCTTGGCGAGGATCTGGAAGCCATCGACGCGCAGCGAGACCTCGCCGTGACGGGAGCGCATCGCGGCGCCATCGACACCGATCAGGTCGCCGAGGTCA
This sequence comes from uncultured Solirubrobacterales bacterium, assembly GCA_963776185.1. GTDB lineage: Bacteria > Actinomycetota > Thermoleophilia > Solirubrobacterales > Solirubrobacteraceae > Palsa-744. The sequence continues at coordinate 37,351 of CAVZLM010000004.1, read as the reverse complement.
AGCGTTGTCAGACGCTCGTAGTCCTCGGCTCCGAGAACGTCAACGCGTGCGTGCAGCTGGATCTTGCCGGTGCGGTCGATTAGATCCAGGAACGCCGTCTTGCCAGCCCCGCGACGTGCCTGCAGCCGGCCGGCGACGCGGTGTTTGTCCTCGGTTTCCTGTCCGTTCTCCAGGTGGGCGTACGCGTCGAGGATCGAGACGATCTGCTCGGCGTCGGGAAACGTGTATGGAAAGGCGCTCGGGTCGGATTGCTTCAGGCGCTCCGCCTTTGCGCGACGCTCGGCGATCAGCTCAGCCAGCCCGTGTCGCGCGGTCTCCCGCGCAGCGTCCTCTCCCTCGCCCGGCGCGGATGCGGCGTCTGCGGACGGGCCGTCGGGGCCCTCCGCGGAGGAGTCGCCGGGGGTCTCAGGGGTCTCGTGCTCGCCGCTCACAGCGGCGAGCCTACTTGAGTCCGACGTCGATCTTCGTGATCTTCAGCTTGCGGGCTGGACCACGTGGGACCTGCACCGCGACCGTCTCGCCGCGCTTGTGGCCGAGCAGCGCGCGGCCGACTGGGGACTCGTTGGAGAGCTTGTTCTCCAACGGCTTCGCCTCGGCCGAGCCGACGATCGTGTATTTGGCCGATTTGCCGTCCTTTTCGTCCTTGACGTGAACGACCGATCCGACCTGCACGACGTCGGTCGAGAGATCCTTCGCCTCGATCACGCTTGCCATCCGCAGCTTCTCCTGCAGTGTCGCGATGCGGCTCTCGAGCATCGCCTGCTCGTTCTTGGCATCGTCATACTCTGAGTTCTCGGAGATGTCCCCGAACTCCCGGGCCTCCTTGATCCGTTCAGCCACCTCGCGACGGCGCGCGGTGGACAGCAGCTCGAGCTCATCCTTGAGCTTCTCGAGTCCTTCTGGTGTGAGGATTACGTCCTTGGGCATGTGACCCCGGGTCGCGGGTTGTGGGTTACACGAACGAGAAACTCGATCTCCGATAGGGAGGGGTTCCGGATCGTGCAGGCTACGGCGAGCGCAGCAGTATAGCGATGGCTCCTCTTCACTCAAGGACGCTCAGACGCCCACTGCGACAGCGGGGATGAGCCCGGCGAGCAACCCCCTCACCTGCGCCAGGCTTTCGCCCCCCTGCAGGGATTCTTGCAGGCGCTTGGCGAGCACTGGATCGGGCTGCAGGCGTGCCACATACCACGGATAGAACTTGCGCAGATAGCGTGTCGCGCGCTCGGAGCCGAGGTGCTCGACCGCCCGGTCGATTATCCACTCGAGCTCGCTCAGCACCTCCCCTGGGGTCGGCTCGCGCGCATCATCCTCGAGCAGGCGCCGGAACAGCCACGGGTTGCCGAGGCAGCCGCGGGCGAGCATCACGGCGGCGGCGCCCGTGAAGTCAAACGCAGCACGAACGGAATCGACGTCGTTCATGCCGCCTGTGAGGATCACCGGGGCGGGCAGCGAGGCGACCAGTCGCGCGGCCAGGGCGTAGTCGGGAACGCCCTTGTGGTGAACCGCCGCGGAGCGGGGATGAAAGCCGATCGCGGCGACACCCGCCTCCTCGACGAGGCGGTGCGCGAGGTCAAACCCCGATGTCTCGCCGACTCTGAGCCCTGAGCGCAGCTTGACTGTGACTGGCAGTCCCGAGCCCTCACGGGCAGCGCGGGCTACGGCGACAGCCATGTCGGGATCTGACAGCAGTGCCGCGCCGGCGCCCGTCTTGCAGACCTTCGGCACCGGGCAGCCCATGTTCAGGTCGATCACGTCCGCGCCGACGCGGGCGACTTCGGCGGCGGCCGAGCGCATGATCTCCGGGTCTGAGCCGAACAGCTGGATCGAGACCGGGCCGTCCATTCCGACCTCGCGCTCGCGTGGGTCGATGCGCAGCAGCTCGGTGTGGGTTTTCTCGTTGCCGTAATGAATCGCGTGTGAGGAGACCATCTCCGAGACGGCCATCCCAGCGCCGTAGCGCTTGGCCTGCAGGCGCACGAACCAGTTGCCGATGCCCGCGAGCGGAGCCAGCAGGACACGGTTGGGGACCTCGAGAGAGCCGAGCATCCAGGGGTCCGTTAGAAGCGGCAAGGGTTTCGTTCTCGGCGTCATCTGCTCATTCTCGCTAGAACCCGTCATCGCTGAGTGCGGTGATCGCGCGCCGCACGAACAAGCCGCTCAGTCTGGCGTTGTGCGCGCTTTCGACTCTCGGCTGTCACCGCGAGGGCGCTGTAGCCGGCACGTGTCTTCATGCCAAGCAGTATTCCCAAGGCTCTTGTGAGCTCAGCGCCGTCCGGGCGCACCCGCCCGAGCAGCGTCAGCGCTTCGTTGTGATCCTCGCCAAGCGCGTGCACCCCGAGAGCGATGCAGCAGATTACATCGGCGGCAGCAATGCCAGCGTGAACACACAGGGTGACGTCGGCGTCGCCAACGTCGTGCTCATCCTCAGCGAACTCGCGGATGGTCTCAGCCGCCTCCAGAAACTGCTGGGCCTTCCTCAGCCGTCCAGCCGTGATCACCTCATCGCAAGTTCTCGTTCGTCCGGTCACAACACGGACCGTGCACGTGTCAGCTTCGACAGCGCGCGTGGCGATCCAAAAAGTTCAATGCCGTCCCGCAACGCAGCCTCTAGGACCGAGTCGATCCGCGTCGCGTCTAGCTCCGCCTCTCCGTACTCCAGCACGCGGGTGTCGTTGCCCGTCCAGGCGGTCGCCAGCTGCGACATGTCGAGGAGCTGTGTCCGCCATGGATCCGAATCGGGATCGCAGTCCTGGCCGCGAATCACGAGCACATCGAGGTCACTGCTCGCGGTTGCGCTCCCGCGCGCGACCGAGCCAAACAGCACTGCAACCCTCGGGGGCTCCTCCCAGTCGGCCAGCAGATCTCGCAGACGCTCGATTAGCTCCGCCCTCAGGCCCGCCAGACCTTCGACCCAGGGAGCAGCGAGATGGCTCCTGTTGAGCCGGTAGAGGTTTGCGCTGCCAGCCGCTCGCCGTAGCACTATTCCCTCGGTCACCAGGCGATCGGCCGCACGCCGGATGCCCTCTGGACTACCTCGTCCAATGTGTCGCGCGAGCTCGCGGCCACTGAACTCCTGCTCGCCGCGTGCAAGGGCAGCGAGAACATCTCCATCGAGTGTGGGAGTTACGACAGACAGCGAACGAGCGAAGTCCATATGCGCATAATACTACGCGAATGCTAAATATTCTTTGTTCTGCAAGGATACTCGCATCGGCACCTGACAGAACTGGCACGATCAAGCTCGCCTGCCAATCACCCCGCTCGTCAGAGGCGGCTGATCGGCACGATCTGGAAACCGTCTGCGTACCCACGCGCGCCCGCGTAGAGCACGACTCCTCCCAGGAACTGTCCTCGAGGTTTGTCCCGCAGCTTCACCAGGCGGCACAACTCGCTCGCGGTGACGCGCGAAGCGGCCTCGACCTCCAGCGCGGAGATCGCGCCGTCTTCGCGCTCGAGCGCGAGGTCGACCTCGTCGCCGTCGTGTGCCCGCCAGTTGTCCGCGGGCGACCCGCGCGTCGTACCCAGACCGGGAGTCGGTCAACGTGGAAGACAGTCTTTTTTTTCCGCAATTCGAGCCCATTTTTTGCCGCAATTCGAGGGGTGTTCCTTGCGCAACCCGAGGCCGGCCTTTCTCCGCGTAAGCAGCGCCAGCCGCTTTACCAGGCCGCGAGCCTCTCGATCACGAGTTGCGTTCGTGCAGCAATCGCAGACCGGTGAGCGTCAGCATGTCGTCGACCTCCTCGATCTCCTCGATAAACGGGACGACCAGCCGCCCGAGCCCACCGGTGGCGATGACCGCGGCCTTTGCCCCCAGCTCGTCATACAGACGCCTGAGGATCGCGTCGACGGCTCCCGCGTAGCCGTACACGACACCTGAGCGGATCGCGTCGATGGTGTTCTTGGCGATCACCGTCTTCGGGGGAGCCAGCTCGACCTTCGGCAGCCTGGCACCTCGCTCTGTCAGCGCCTCGAGCGAGACCTCGATCCCGGTCATCAGCGCCCCGCCGATGTACTCGCCCTCGGCGGACACCACGTCGAAGGTCGTGGCGGTGCCGAAGTCAACGCACACAGCGGGACCCCCGAAACGCTCCCGCAGCGCAACGGCATTGACGAGCCGGTCGGCACCGATCTCGCGCGGGTTGTCATAGCGAATCGCCATACCCGTCTTCAACCCGGGACCGACCACGAGCATCTCGTGCCCGAGGTAGCGCTGAGCCATCGCGGTCCATTCCGGCTCGAGTTGCGGCACGGTGGAGGACACGATCGAGCCGGTCAGGTCATCGAACGACAGACCACGCAGCTCGAGCAGGTTGCGCAGCGCCGCCCCGAGCTGGTCGGCGGTCGATTGGCCAACGGTCGCAAAGCGCCAGTGCTCGAGGAGCTCCTCGCCGCGGAACGTACCGAAATGAGTCTGTGTGTTTCCAACATCTACAACGAGCAGCATTGCGCCCATTATGCTGGGCACAACGAAAGAAAGGCAGGCCCGATGACCATCAAGCTCTACGTATTGCCCGGCTCCCATCCGTGCGCCGCTGTCGAAGCCGCGCTGAAACTGAAGGCGATCGAGTACAAGCGCGTCGATCTCCTGCCGCTGAGCCAGATGTTCATCGGCCGGCTGCGCTACGGCGGCAACACCGTCCCCGGCATGCGCCTGGATGCCGAGCGCCTGGTGGGATCGTGCGCGATCATGCGCCGTCTCGATGAGCTGGTTGCCGACCCGCCGCTGCTGCCCTCCGATCCCGAGGCGCGCGAGCGGGTGCTCGAGGCGGAGCGCTGGGGCAACGATGTCTTCCAGGCCGTGCCGCGCCGGATCATCGACGTCGCCTTCCTGAGCGCTCCGGCGGCGATGGAGAGCTATGTCGGAGATGCCAAGCTGCCACTCCCCCGCCCACTGATGCGACCGGCGCTGCCACTGACCGCCCGGTTGATGGCTGGCAAGAACAACGCACGTGAGGAGACCGCCCGTGCCGACCTCGCGGCGCTGGGAGGGCAACTCGAGCAGATCGACGGCTGGATCGCCGACGGCATCCTCGGTGGCGAGCAGCCCAACGCCGCCGACCTACAGATAGGCTCGACGATTCGGCTGCTCTCCTCGATCGGCGATGTGCGACCGTTGATCGACGAGCATCCGGCGGCAAAGCTGACCGGCTACTTTCCCGCGATGGCCGGCGAAGTCCCCGCTGGCACGCTGCCGGCCGCGTGGATCGAGAACCTGGCGGCGCCGGCGAGCGTGTAGATGACCGATACCGAGATCGAGCGTGGCTTGCGGGAGGCGGGCGGCGAGTTCATCGAGTCCCACGACGAGGCTGGAGCCGCCATTCGGGAAGCGGTCGGGGCCGGAATGTCCGCAGAGACGATCTCGGACCTCAGCGGGCTATCGCCAGAGACGGTCAGCGCTTCCTGCGAGTCGTGAACGGCTAGGTCGCGTTGATGAACTCCCGGATCAGCTCGGCCAGGCGCCCGGGCTGATCCTCGGAGACGAAGGTGTAGCTGTCCTCGATCCGCTCGAGACGGCAGTCGGGGATCGCGCGCGCGAGGCGCTCAGCGAAGCGCAGCTTGAAGAAGCGGTCCTCGGGCGCCCAGGCGATCAGTGCCGGGCGATCGAAGTCACGCAGCTTCTCGGCGGCGGCGAGCGTGTCCTTGGCGTCGATGCCGCGCAGCAGGCCGATCGTGTCGCGCCTGACCGCGGCGTCTGTGAGGAACGGTGTGACCCAGGCCGCCAGCACCTCGTCGGGGATCGGCCGGCGGGTCAACATCCCGAAGCCCAGTGGCGAGCGGCGCAGCGCGGGTGAGCGCATCCCCTGGACGGCGACGGTGAGAGCACCGGGGATACGTGCCAGCCACTGCAGCGGGCGAAACGCCGGCGGCAGGAAGTTCTCATAGGCGTCGCACGGCGTCAGCACCAGCCGTCCCACGCGCTCGGGTCGCTCGGTGACGAGCAGTTGCGCGATCGCGCCGCCGGTGTCGTTGGCGACGATCGTCACACCCTCGAGGTTCATCTCCGCGAGGAAGTCTGCGATCAGGTGAGCCATGCCGCGCGGCGAGGGATCGCCGCTCTCGTTCAAGGCAGGGCTGTGTGAGCCCAGTGGCCAGTCCGGCACCACGCAGCGGAATTCTCCCTGCAGCAGCGGCGTGACCTTGCGCCACAGCAGACCGTTGACCAGCAGCCCGTGGACGAACACGATCGGCTGGCCGTCGCCGCTGTCGCGATAGCGGATCGTGCCCTGCGCCAGGCTCAGCTCTTTCATCTCCTCGGCGGCGCGCTGCACAGAGTCAGCGTGGGCAGGCGATGCGCTTGTCGGGCTCATTTGTCGCTCCTGGAGTCGAGTTGGGCTGACGGGCTCTCGCCGGCGGCTTCGGCCGTCGCGCCTCACATACAATCGGTATGCATTTATCATACCGATTGTATGAGTGCCGATCAGCGAGGGTTCACAGGGACCGACACAGATGCCCATCACAGCCGCCACGCGGCGCGCTCGAGCGAGACTCGGGCCAAGCTGATCGCCAGCGCACGGCGACTGTTTGCCGAGCGGGGCTTCGTCGCGGTGGGCATCGAGGAGATCGTGCGTGGCGCGAACCTCACGCGCGGTGCCCTCTACCATCACTTCCGCGACAAGGAGGATCTGTTTCTCGCGGTCTACGAACAGGTGGAGAGCGATCTCACCACCCAGATAGCCCAGATGGTGGATGGCGCTGCCGGCGCCGATGGCGTCCTTCTCCCGGGCATCGCGGAGAGTCCGTGGGAAGCGCTGGAGATGGGTGCGGCGCGCTTCCTATCGGCCTGCGGCGAGCCGGAGGTGCAGCGGATCGCCCTGCTCGACGCCCCGGCGGTGCTGGGTTGGGAGAGGTGGCGGGAGGTCGGCTCGCGCTATGGGCTGGGCCTGATCGAAGGCGTGCTGGCCGCGGCGATCGAGACAGGTGAGCTGGAGGAGCAGCCGGTGGGGATGCTCGCCCACATGCTGATGGGCGCGATCGATGAGCTCGCTCTGCTCGTCGCGCGCGCCGATGACCAAGCCTCCGCATACACCGAGGCAACGGCCTCTTTCGGGCGTCTGCTGGCCGGTCTGCGGCGCTGAGCGCTGCGGGCCGATAGGAGGCGCGCGTGAGCTTCAGCGCCTGATGATGCGCGGTCCTAGCGTGATTTCCACCGTCGGTGTGAGGCGGCGGTGAGCCTTCGATTCATCTCTGCAAGAGCAGGCGGATGCGCTCGCTGCTTTCACATCGCTGATCGGGGCGCTCGGGCGCTGAGCGCCCCGATGGCGCAGCGCAGCGGGTCGCTCACTTCTTGTGGCTCTTGTGCTTGGGGCGGTAGAGCTTCTTCGCTTTGGCTTCGCATTTCCCCCGCTTCCTCTTTGGTTGTTTCTTGCACTGCTCGAGGGCCATCGCGAGCTTCTGGGCGCGAGTCAGAGGCTTGTCCTTGGTCTCTGTTTCTGTGTTCGTCGCGGTCGTCGGGGTGCCCGTGGAGCCCTGCGAGGAAGCCGGGGACGGTGTTGCAGTGGTGACTATCGGGTTGCTCCCGATAGGCGACGTTATTGGGGAGGGTGTGTTTGGCGGCGGCGGAGAGGCGGTCGTGAAGGTCTGATCAGATCCCATGACCGTCTCTGTTTGGTTTTTCGCGACTATCCGGAAGTGGTAGACGGTCCCGGCTTTCAGTTCGCTCAAGGCGGCCGTCTCGACGTGGCTCGAGTGGTCAGATCCCGCTTGCGCTTCGCTCGTGTTGTGTTCGTAGCTTTCGCTCGTGCCCCACTGGAAGAAGTAGCTGGTCATCTGTCCTTCTGGATCGACCGCGCCTTTGAGGGTCGCTTCTGCTTCGCTGACTTTGGTGGCCTGTTCGGTGCTCGCCGTGGGCGCGCCGGGTGCAGCAGCGGTTTTGAAGGTCATGTTGCCGCCGTCCACCTTGGTTTTGCCTGCGCCGTAGACCGCCACCAACTGGAAGTAGTAGGTGGTGTTGGGCGAAAGCCCGCTCCACGTGAAGTGGAATTCCTGGCTCGTGCTGCCGCTGCCGGCCGACACTTCAGCAGTCTTGGTCCCGTAGCTTTCGGTGGCGCCGTACTCGAAGTAGTAGGACGTCGCCTGTCCTTCCGGATTCACGTTGCCGTTGAGCGTGGCTTCGGTTTCGGCGACTGCGGTGGCTTGTTGGGTGGTCGCGGTCGGTGTCGGCGGCCCCGCGACCACCACTTCGTATTTCGTGTAGTCGTTTGTTCCGTACAGGCCAGATTCCTTGAACAAGGTGGAGCTTTCGAAGTCGTAGGTGCCCGCTGTCGTGAAGCTGCACGTGCCTTCCCAGCCCGTACTCACCGTGGTTGTGGTTGGGACCCCGGGGCACGAGGGCGTGGCCGGACCTCCAGTCCAGACCACGCTGGCTGTCCTGCTCGGATCGTGGTCGACGAATTCGACTTTGCCGCCTTCGGTGATCGTGACTCTCAGCGCGGGTTGCGGTCTCGACGCCGCCCCTTCGGAGGTCCAGCACGGCCAGTCGGGATCCACACAATTTTGGTTCACTTCCAGCTCGACTTCCGAGGGTACGGCCAACGCTGAGGGGACGGCAGCCGTGGCTCCCAGCAGAGCGGCAAAAGCAAACAGCAACAGCATGCGCAGTCTCACGGTCTCAACCGCCTTTCTCTCGTCATCCCGTGGTCCCGGTGCTGGACCACCTGCCTCTTACAGACCCCAACTGGGGACGATCCTTCCGCGTGTGGATGACCGTTGGCTGTGTTGGCGCTCACGCGTGCAGAGTCACGGATCTGGTGAGGCTCGTCGCTTCCCCGTGGACCGGGGTGAGTGTGATCTTCACCTTCAACGCGAGGCGATGGCGGCGTTTGAGCGCCCGCCTCGCCTTCGCGTCGAGCTTCACGGAGAAGGACTGCTGACCGGCGCTCACCGAAGCGCTGACGAACCGCCCGACCTGTGCTGTGTGTCCGGTCTTCGCCAGCGACGCGGTGGTGGCGAGCAGTTCGACCTCGAGGCGATCGCCAGTGCCGGACTTGGAGATCTCGAGCGCCCCCTCCACGGTGCTGCCGCGCTGGCTTGCGTGGATCGTGGGAGCACCGGCGAACGGGGATCCGGCGGGGCTTTCGCCGCTCGGCGCGGGGCTCGGCGCGGTGGGACCCGGGGTCGAGCCGCCTCCGCCAGTCGGGCCGGTGGGGGGTGCGGTCGGGGCCGCGCCTTCGACCGCCACTTCGTATTTGGTGTAGTTGAGACCGTCCCCGACGAACATGGTCGAGCTTTCAAAGTTGTAGGTGCCCGGCGTCGCGAAGGTGCACTTGCCTTCCCAGCCGGTCTTCGCCGGCGCCGGCGCCACCGCCACCGACGGTTCGCATTCGGGCGCGGTACCGATCCAAGCGATATTCGCTTTTTCGCCATGGTCGACGAATGTGATCTTCCCCCCGCTCGCGATCGTGACCTTCGCGGCCGGTTGATTGGATCCCGCGGTCGCCCAACACGGCCAGTCGGGCTCGACGCAGTTTTCGTTCACTTCGAGCTTGACTTCCGAGGGCGCTGCCAGGGCGCTCGGAGCGGCTACGCAGGCGCCGAGGACGACCGCGAACAGAAGGTGGCGCTTGCGCAAACTCACGATTGAACCCTGCCTTTTCTGGTTGTTGAAATGACCGGCGCGAAACCCGTCGGGCCCGCTGAGCCTCCACTGAAGCTAAGACGCAGCGTCTCCCCATTCCTTCCCGCGGAGCGGCCGATCGGCCGCCAGCGCTACAGTCGCCCAGAGAGATCTGTCGATCTCCCAGCGCAGAACAGTCGCTGTTTCCGAAAAAATGCGAACCCTCGATCCGCAGTCGCTTTCACAGCACGTCGACCGTCTCTACAGGGCGGCGTGGGCGCTGTGTGGGTCGCGCGAGGACGCCGAGGATCTCGTGCAGGAGACGTTCGCACGGGTGCTGGCACGCCCTCGTCTGCTGCGCTCGGAGAACGATCTCGCCTACCTGATGGGGGTGCTTCGCAACACATTCCTGACCTCGCGTCGCACGGCCGAGCGACGGCCGGTGAGCGTCGCCACCCTCGATGACGTCGCCGCGCCCGACCCCAGGCCGACGGGGCAACCCGAGCATGCGCTCGACGTGCAGGTGCTCTACAGCGCGATCGGCGAGCTCTCTGAGGACTTCCGCCTGGCGATTGTGGCCGTCGATGTCCTGGGGCTCTCCTACCGCGAAGCCGCGCGCGCTCTGCGCACGCGCGAGGCGACGATCACAACGAGGTTGTTCCGGGCTCGCAAGCAGGTGGTCGAAAAGGTCTCACCGCCACCGCCGCCGGCAGCGGAGCGTACCGGCTCCTCGGCGCAGTCCAGGCCAGCGAAGCAGACGGCGGCACTGTTGCGGGAAGACCAGGCCTCTGGCGGAGTCTTGTTCAGTACAGAGGAACCATGAGCGAACGTCATTCACCCACCGAGGCAGAGCTGGCCGCACTCGCGGACGGCTCGATCTCAGCGCAACGCCGCGAGCGGCTGCTCGCACGGGTGCGTCAATCGCCCGAGCTCTCAAACGACCTCGCTCAGCAGCAGCGGGCCGTGGCGATGACTCGCGCGGTCGATGTGCGGGCGCCCGCCGAGCTGCATGCACGCATCGCGGCTCTGAGCACCTCGGCTCCAGCGGCCCGGGCACTGAGACCGCGCCTGCTGGCCGGCGGCGCGCTGGCCTGTGTGGCGGTGCTCGTCGTGGCGCTGCTGATCGTGTCCTCGCCGGGCACTAACCGGCAGCTGAGCCTGGCCCGGGTCTCAGCGCTGACGCTCGCCCCTGCGACGATGGCCGCGCCCGCGGAGAGCGCCACTCACAGCACCCAGCTCGCTGTCTCTGCGCAAAGCGTGCCATTCCCGTATTGGGGGGAGCGCTTCGGCTGGCGCGCGACGGGCGCGCGTGTCGATCACATCGCTCAGCACACCGTCACGACCGTCTTCTATGAAAACCCGAGCGACCAGCGGATCGGCTACGCAATCCTCAACGGCACGGGCGAAAGCCCCCGTGGCGGCACCGTCGTCAGTCGAGGCGGGGTGTGGTTCACGCTGTTGCGCAGCAACGGCATCGCGTCGGTGATATGGAGAAGAGCTGGCGATCAGTGCGTCATCTCAGGCCATCGTGTGAGCGACGCGACGCTGCTGCGACTGGCCAGCTGGAACGATCAGCAGGCTGCGTAGAGAAGATTTCGGCGGGTCGATCCCCACAACACGGAAAGGTTCCTCGCGGCGAGGGATCTTACAGAGCACACCCTCACACGCAGAGAAACGGAGCCCAGATGAAGACCAAGACACGTGGCGCGCTTGTGGCACTGGCCGTGGCGGCCCTGGCCCTGATCCCGACGGTCGCCTTCGCCGGCGCGAAAGCCGCTTCGACCCACACCGTGACGCTCGAGAACATCGCTTTTCACCCCGGCACGCTCTCGATCAAACGCGGCGAAAGCGTCAAGTGGGTGTGGGAGGACGGAGAAACCGAACACAACGTCACCTTCAAGGGGATGCACTCGAAGACCCAGTCGCACGGCTCGTACACGATCCGCTTCGAGAAGCCCGGGACCTTCAGCTATGACTGCACGATCCACGTCGCCGAGGGCATGAAGGGCAAGATCATCGTTCACTGACGATCGACGCCAGAGCTCCTGCCGTCCCGCGCGTGTGATTGGCATGCGCGATCATATTTCGCGATCGTGAGCGCGAGAACTTCAACTGGGCGATGCTCGAGGCGTGAGATATGACCTCGGCTCCCGTGATTCGACGAGCGTCACCAGCGGAGCGAGGCGGGGTGATCGCGACCGTCACGGCGGCTTTCCGGGAGGATCCGGCGTGGGCGTTTCTGATGGGCGAGCGATATGAGCGGCTTGCGCCCGAGTTCGCCGGAGCGCTGTTTGATTTGCGTGCTGCCGGCGGGAAAGTCTGGGTCAGCGACGACCTGGCGACGGTCGCGATGTGGGAAAGCCCGAGCGGCGATCACGATCGGCAGGAGACCGGGAACGCGTGGGCGCGCTACGTCTCGATCGCCGGCGAGCAGGCCCATGAGCGACTCGTTGCCTACAAAACCGCTCTCGCCGCCGTCTGCCCGGCAGATCCGTATTGGTACCTGGGTGTGCTGGCGACCGATCCCGCGCGTCAGGGCGAAGGTCTCGCGACCGCTGTGCTGAGGCCCGTGCTCGGCGAGGCCGACCGCGACGGCATGGCGTGCTGTCTGGAGACCTCGACCGAGGCCAACCGGCGCTTCTACGAGCGCCGTGGCTTCACCGAGGCGACGGAGGTTCCGCTCGCGGACGGCCCACCGACGTGGTGGTTGCGCCGAGCCCCCGTGAGCGGCTCGTGATCCAGACCGTCAGGACGCGCGCAGCGGCGGTCCGGCCCAGCGCACGCCTTCGCTGATCGGCAGCGCGGCAAGCGCGTCGGCGAGCCGTCTTCCGTCCGGCACGGCCAGCTCGAAGTCGAGCTCCAGTGCGGGGATCAGGACGAAGCGGCGGCTGAGCACCTGGCTGTGGGGGATCGCGATGCGCTCACCGCGGTACTCGAGCTCGCCGAGCAGCAGGATGTCGATGTCGATCGCGCGCGGTCCGTGCCTCGGGCCCCCGGCCGCGCGGCCGAGATCCCGCTCGATCTGCTTGACGGCGTCGAGCAGCTGCAGTGGCTGCAGGCGGGTCCTCACCCGCACACAGGCGTTGAGAAAGCTCGGCTGGTCGGTGATCTCGCCGACTGGATCGGTGTCATACACCGAGGAGCAGGCGAGCACCTCGATACCGGCCCCGGCGAGCGCGTCCACGGCGCCCTGCAGATGCTCGCGCCGCTCGCCGACGTTTGACCCGAGGCCCAGCAGTCCGAGAGGATCCGGCACTTGCTCTACTGCTCGGTGGCTTCGCGCCAGATCTCGACGGAGACCTCGTCGACCGCAAGGGCGATCGGCGGCTCGGGCTTGGTCGCCTTGACCCACACACCCTCGAGCTCGTAGTCCGCCAGCAGCCTGTCCGCGATCGTCGAGCACAGCCGCTCGAGCGTCTTGTGTGAGCGCTGCTGGGCGATCAGCGCGACCAGCTGGCAGACCTCGCCATAGTCGACCGTATCCTCGATCGAGTCGGTTACGGTCGCGTCGGATTCACCGACATCCAGACGCAGATCCAGGACGAGCCGCTGGCCGACCTCCCGCTCGGCCTCGCTGACACCGTGGTGGGTGTACAGGGACAGACCGGTGATCTCGATCGTGACGGACTCAGCCGCCCCTTCGTGCTCGTCCTCGTCGAGGTCGTCCCCCTCGAGCTCGTGCTCGTCTGAGTCCTCGTCCTCGGCGCCCTCAGAATCGCCGCCCCGACGCCCGGATACCCCGCTCGCCTCGAAATCGAAGCTCTCCTCCCGCGGGTGCTCCTCGGGCTCCTCTGAGTGCTCGGCGTCCATCAGGCGCTCAACGTAGCAGCCGCGAGGGCAAGCGCGTCGGCGGTGGCGGTGACGTCGTGCACACGGAACACACTGGCGCCGCGCTCATACGCCATCACGCAGGTGGCCAGTCCCCCCGCCAGGCGCTCCTGAACGCCGACGGGGGCCTGCTCGCCCCGGGCGCCGGTGAGAATCCGCCCGATGAAGCCCTTGCGTGAGGTGCCGATCAGGATCGGCGCTCCGAGGCTGGTGAGCTCATCCAGGCGCGCCAGCAGTTGCAGGTTCTGCGCATCCGTCTTGCCGAACCCGATGCCGGGGTCGAGCAGTATGCGCTGCTCGCAGATGCCGGCCGCCACCGCGAAGGCGAGCCGCTCTTCCAGGAACGCCTTGACGTCGTCCACGACATCCGCGTAGCTCGGGTTCTCCTGCATCGTGCGAGGCTCGCCCTGCATGTGCATCAGGCAGCAGTCGGCGTCGCTGTCAGCCACCGTGCTCGCCATCTCTCGGTCTCCGCGCAGCGCGGTGACGTCGTTGATCAGGCTGGCGCCGGCTTGCAGCGCGGCGCTCGCCACCGCCGCCTTTGAGGTGTCGATCGAGATCTGTGTGTCGGGCGATCGCCGAGCCAGCTCTTCGATTACCGGTATGACGCGCTCGAGCTCCTCCCGCGCGCTGACCGGCGCCGCACCCGGCCGGGTCGATTCTCCCCCGACATCGAGGATCTGCGCGCCCTGCGCCGCCAGTTGCAGGCCGTGTGCGATCGCGGTGCGCGGGTCCAGGAACTCTCCTCCGTCGGAGAAGGAGTCGGGCGTCACGTTGATGATGCCCATCAGCCGGAAGTGACGGCCGGCGGCGACGGCGGGGCTCAAGCGCAGCTACGGCCGTCGTGGATAGCCGCCACGAGGCTCTTGGGCTGTTCGTGCGGGACCGTCCCGTCCTCGAGCTCGATCGCGGGGCACAGCTTTTGCTCGGTCAGCGCGATGTGGTCGTTGCGCCGAGGGCGGGGAAACGGCGGGTGGCGTAGGACGCGATGATCGACACCGTGCTCGCCTAGCGTTCTCTGCACCTGCCAGCGGAGCTCTGGCCCCTCGACCCACATCGTCGAGCAACGATGGAGCTCGACTGCCATCTACGCTGGTTTTGGTTGTTTTGGGTTGGTGGTGCGGATGTCGGTGGTGCCGCTCGCGAGGCCTGGCCGGGGTAGCGGGCGTGGTGCCTCTCGCTCTGGGCGATCAACGGGGACCGTGGACCCTGCTGGCAGGTCGGGCTTGACGGGCTCGTCAGGACCGAACACCTCGACCTCGCTCTTGCCCTCGAGCAAACCCAAAAACTCTTCCTTCTCGATCGTCTCACGCTTCAACAACACCTCCGAGAGCATCGTCAACCGCTCACGATGCTCGGTGAGAAGTTCTGTCGCACGCTTGTGCGCCGACTCGATGATCCGCCTGACCTCATCATCGATCTCACGCGCGATTTCATCCGAATAATCAGGCTCAGTCTGAAACTCGCGACCCAAAAAAGGCTGACCATGATCATGACCAAACACCCGCGGACCAAGCTTCTCCGACATCCCGAACCGCATCACCATCTGCTTAGCAGTCGCCGTCACCTTCTCCAGATCATTACTAGCCCCAGTCGTGATCTCCTCAAACACGATCTCCTCAGCAGCACGCCCACCCAACGTCATCGCCATCGTGTCATTCAACTCAGCCCGCGTCGTCAAAAACCGGTCCTCCTGAGGCATACTGATCGTATACCCCAACGCCTGCCCACGAGAAATCACACTGATCTTGTGCACCGGATCAGAATGCTCCAAATAATGCCCCACGATCGCGTGACCCATCTCGTGATAAGCCGTGATCGCACGCTCCTTCTCCGACATCACCCGCGTCTTCTTCTCCGGGCCAGCAATCACCCGCATGATCCCCTCCTCCAACTCATCCTGCCCAACCTCACGCTTCCCCGTACGCGCACTCAACAACGCCGCCTCGTTGATCAGGTTCGAGAGATCAGCCCCCGTAAAACCCGGGGTCTGACCAGCCAACGCATCGATATCGATCACCTTCGCCAACGGCTTACCCCGCGTGTGCACCTCGAGAATCCTCGCGCGACCCTTCCGGTCAGGACGATCCACCGCGATCTGACGATCAAAACGCCCAGGACGCAACAAAGCCGGATCCAAAATATCCGGCCGGTTCGTCGCCGCGATCATGATGATGTTGTCCTTCGCCTCAAACCCATCCATCTCAACCAACAACTGATTCAAAGTCTGCTCACGCTCATCGTGACCACCACCCATCCCCGCACCACGATGACGACCAACAGCATCGATCTCATCCATAAAAATGATGCACGGACTGTTCTGCTTAGCCTGCTCAAACAAATCCCTCACGCGAGAAGCACCAACACCAACAAACATCTCAACAAAATCAGACCCCGAAATCGAAAAAAACGGGACACCCGCCTCACCCGCAACAGCACGAGCCAACAACGTCTTCCCCGTACCAGGCGGCCCATACAACAACACACCCGTAGGAATCCTGGCCCCCAACGCCTGAAACTTCTTCGGATTCTCCAAAAACTCCTTGATCTCATGCAACTCCTCAACAGCCTCATCCACCCCAGCCACATCCCTAAACGTAATCTTCGGCGAATCAGCCGACATCCGCTTAGCACGCGACTTCCCAAACGACATCACTTTCGACCCACCACCCTGCACCTGGTTCATCAAGAAAATCCAGAACCCGAAAAACAGCAGGAACGGGAGGATGTAGGTGAGCAGGCTCAGGAGCGTGTTGCTCTTTTCCGATTCGACGTTGTAGGCGACGCCGGCCGCTTTCAGTTGCGCCAGTAGTTCGGGTGCGGCCTGCTCGATGTAGCCGCCTTCCCAGGTTTCTTTTTTGCCCTTGGCGTTGAGCTTGACTTCGAGGACTTTGCCGCGGTTCTTGAACTCGACGGACTTGACTTCACCGTTCGGGAGTTCTTTGGAGACCAGCGTCTCATAGCTGTGCGAGCGACCGTGGCTGGAGCCCGTCGTGGTCAGCTTCGTGAAGAACAAGGCCAACACGACCACCAGCAGGATCGGGAAAGCTGCGCTCTTGAAAAAACGGCTCATGAGAGGATCCTATTGGTCAAAACGGCAGCTGAAGTCATGGCCAGCAGTCCCCTAGCGTACCACGGGCGAGCGGATTCGCTCGCTTCTGGCGAGCGCCGATTCACGTCGCCAGCACGGCGACGTAGGGCAGGTTGCGGTAGCGCTCGGCGTGGTCGAGCCCGTATCCGATGACGAACTTGTCTGGCACCTCGAAGCCGACGTACTTCGTGGGCAGATCCACCTTGCGCCGCTCGGGCTTCACCAGCAGCGCGCAGACTTCGAGTGTCGCGGGATTGCGCGAGCCGAGGTTGCGCAGCAGATACTGCAGCGTCAGGCCCGAGTCGACGATGTCCTCGACGATCAGCACGTCGCGTCCCTCGATCGCGATATCGAGATCCTTGAGGATCCGCACCACGCCCGAGGAGTCGGTCGCCGAGCCGTAGGAGGCGACGGCCATGAAGTCCACCTCGACGGGAATGTCGACGTGGCGCATCAGGTCCGAGAGGAAAAACACGGCGCCCTTCAGCACTCCCACGAGCAGCAGACGCCTGCCGCTGTAGTCACGCGAGATCGCCTGGCCGAGTTCAGCGACGCGGCGTTGCAGTTCCTCGGCGCTGATCAGCACTTCGCCGATCGCTGGATCGGTGTTCTGAGCACCGTGGGCATGGGCGGGCTCGACGGGCTCGGGCATCAGCAACTGGGAGTCTAGTCCCCGCCCGCGGCCGGGTAGTGTGCCTGGATCGCGATCATGCTCAGCTCGCCGTCTCTCACGACGGCGCTGACGAGCCCGCCGACGTGAAGTTCGGCCCGCCCGCCGCGGGCAGCGAGGGCGAGAATCTCCTCGACCCGCTCCCCTGCCTGGGGCACGAAGCCGTGAGCCCTCTGCTCAGCCAGGCGCACGACGACCAGGCGCGCGAGTGCCTCTGGGAGCTCGGCCAGGCGCGCCAGCGCGATGCGCGACTCGCCTGCCAACTCGGCGGTGACGAGCGAGTCCAGCAGCTCGGTCTCCGCTCGCAGCAGCTTCGCCGTGCGCAGCACGTTGGCCTCCGCCGCCGGATGAATCGCTCGCAGCGCGGGCACCAGCCTCCCACGCACACGCCCGCGCGCGTAGGTGTCTGTGTCGTTGGTCTGATCCTCGCGCCATGACAGGCCCCGCGCCTGACAGTAGGCGGTGGTCTGCTCGCGGCTGGCATTCAGCAGTGGGCGCACGAGGCGTCCCTCGGCGGCCACCATCCCCAGCAGCGCGCGGCGCCCGGGCGAGGCGGCCAAACGGTAGAGGATGCTCTCGACCTGATCGCTGGCTGTGTGCCCGGTCGCGAGCAGCGCGTCGATCGGGGCGGCGATCCGCTCCCCCTCGCGATAGCGGACATCGCGGGCCCAGGCCTGCAGATTGCCGCTGCCTTCAGGCTCTGGCGCTGCGAGCACGTCGAGCTCCACCCCCAGTCCCCGACACAGCTCCCGGCAGTGGGTCTCATCCTCACGGGCCTCGGGGCGCAGCCCATAGTTGACGTGCAGCGCCCGCACGGCCCCGGCGCCGAGCACAGTCACGCACGCGTCCAGCAGGCACACCGAGTCGCGCCCGCCGGAGAGCATCGCGAGCACCGGGCGATCGCCGCCGAGCAGGCCGCTCGCGCGGACCGCCGCGAGAACATCCTCGATCGCGACGTCGCTCATGCTCGCGCGGATGCCACGAACAGCTCGGTGGCCTCGGAGAAGCCCTTCAACCGGATCTGGCCGATCAGCTCGATCTGCAATCGTTCGACCCCGCCGGCGGCGTCGGCCACTGGACGGGTGACGAGCACCTCGCCGCCGGCTGCCCGCGCGACGACGCGCGCGGCCTGGTTGACCTCGCGCCCGTAGTAGTCGCCATCGCGGTAGAGCGCCGCCCCGTAGTGCACGCCGATCCGCGGCGCGGGGGTATCGGGGAGCTCGAGCGACTGGAAATCCACGGCCCATTCGGTCAGCGCGACCGGGTCCGAGCCGACGACCATCACCTCGTCGCCGAGTGTCTTGATCACACGCGCGTCAGCCGGCAGTGTCTGATCGACGGCCTCCACGAAACGCTCGACCGCGCTGACGGCCTCCTCATCGCCGCGCTCCTCTGTCAGGCGCGTGTAGCCGGCGAGGTCGGCGAAGGCGATGCTCACGCGCAGCCGTCCCTCTTGCAGCTCCTGCTCCATGTCGGTCTCCATGTGACCGATCACGTCCTGTTCGATGAAGTGCCCGAGGAAGCGCTCGTGCGCGAAGTTCATGAACGGCGAGGCGAATGGCAACAGCTGGCGAACGAGGCCGCTCATCTCCTCGGCGATCTGCAGAGCCGGCACCCCTTCGCGCATCAGCGGTTCGTGTACGTAGATGTGAAACAGGCGCACCTCGGCGTCGGCGATCTGCGCGAGTGCCTGTCCGTAGACGCGCAGCATCTGCAGCAGCGCGACCAGCGGCAGCCCCGCGGCCAGCGCCTCGGAGGCGTAGCGAAGGACGACGAGATCCTCCTCGGAGAAGGCGTCCATCGCGAGTGTCGAGAAGCCGATCGTGGTGTAGATGCGCTGCACCAGCGCCGGCTCGAGGTTCACGGCTCGCGCGGCCTGCTCGAGGGTGTAGCCGCCCTGCGGTGGGGCCAGCAGGTCGTCGATGTAGCCGGCGAGCGCGCCGCTGTCGCTGGCGTTGCGGATCTCCTCGATCGAGTGCCCGCGGGCACGCAGGCGCGCGATGATCCGCACCTGTGTGGCGGCGACCGTGTTCCAGGCGCCCTCGTACTGGGGCACGAGCCCCTCTTTCACCCAGCGCCGTACGGTGGCGGGAGAGGTCCCGGCGCCCGCGGCGACCTGGCTGAGCGTCACGGCCCCGGGCTCCTCGGACGCTGGCTCGGCGCTCACGGAATGCTCAGGTGGGGGTAACTCTCGGCTAGGAGCGCCCGGTAGCGCGCGTAGATCGGCTTGGTGATCGGGATCAGCGCGAGTGCGACCTTGATGTCCCCGCCCGTCTTGAGCCGCCGGCGGGCGATCGCCAGGGGGATGTTCTCCTTGCCCTGGAAGTAACTGTTGGCGATCTGCGAGGACGTCTTCATGTGCACCTTCGACTTCCAGTCGACCTCGTCAGACCACTCCCAGTGAAGGTTCGCGTCCTCTCCGGGCTGACCGGCTCGGATGTTGACCACGAGGTCCAGGTCCTCGAACTCGAAGCGCTGGGGCACGTCGGCATCGCGCAGCGCCGGGCCCATTTCGGGATCCTCGCTCATCAGCGTGAACAGGCGATCCATGACCTCCTTGAACTCCCGCGGGGATGAGAACGGCGTGCTCATGCTTGAAGTGTAAGAGGCGCACCTTCGGGCAAGTGGGACCAGCGCTCGTAAAGCACCGAGGTCCGCGAACCCTCAGCGCCATCCGTCTATTCATTGCGACAATAGTGTCGCAGATGTAGACTCATGCTGCTGTGATAATATTGTCACAAGTAATCATTGAATCAATTTGCGACTAATACGTCGCAAACAAAGGAGCGTTACGTGGTTCGCTGGACCATCCATTCGGGCGCCGATTTCGGCAGAGCCATCGCCGACATGCGCCGCCGGCAAGGCTTGACACAGGCACAGCTCGCCGAGCAGTCGGGCCTGAGCCGGGACTATCTCGCGCACCTGGAGGCAGGCCGCACTTCGAGGTCACTCGATCACGTGATGCGAACGCTTCGTCGCTCGGGCGCCACGGTGACGGTGAGCCTGCCAGAGGAAGACGATGGCGAAGCCTGATCCACTCGGTGTGTGGTTGGACGGTCTGCTCGTCGCCGAATTGAAGCCGCGCCGTCGGGGGGAGCTGCACTGCACGTACACCGACGAGGCACTCGCGCGCTGGCGAAGACTCTCCCCCGTGCTCTCCTGCTCGCTGCCTCTGCGGAAGGCTCCGATGAACGCAAGCGTGTTCGCCGACGGCCTGCTGGCAGAGGGACAGCACAGACATGCGCTGAGCGCCGACCTGAAGGTGGCATCAAACGACGTCTACTCGCTGCTGCGACGCTTCGGCCGCGATGTCGCCGGAGCGCTGGTGATCGCCACCGAGGAGCCTTCGGCGCGCAGGCCCGAGGCGATCCCATACGCCCACGGGTCGCTGGAGCAGGAGGTAATCGACCTTCCCGATCGCCCGCTCGCGATCCACGACGACAGCGAGCTGTCGATCGCGGGGCTCCAGGACAAGTTGCTGCTCGTGCGGATGCCCGACGGGGGCTGGGGGCGACCGGCACACGGGTACCCTTCGAGCCACATCCTCAAGGTGGACGACGCCTTGCACCCTGGCCTCGTGATGGCTGAGGCCGAATGCTTGAGGCTCGCGGCCCGCGTGGGGCTGACGAACGTCGAGGTCGAGCTCGACACGATCGCGGAGCGGCCCTGCCTGGTCGTGTCGCGCTTCGATCGCCAGATCGACCCGGACGGCACCACGGTGAGACGGATTCATCAGGAGGACATCTGCCAGGCGCTGGCGCGCGACCCCAACGCGGCGCGTGGTCGTGGCAAGTATCAGGACGCCGGCGGGCCCTCGTTGCGAGAGGCGGCGCGTCTGCTGGACCTCTATTCAGAAAAACCCCAAGAGCAACTCGACCGGCTGCTCGCGACCGTCACATTCACGGTGCTGATCGGCAACGCCGACGCTCATGGAAAGAACCTGGCTCTGCTGCACCCGACCCGCGAGGCCGTCGAGTTGGCGCCACTGTATGACACCGTCCCGACCGTGCTCTGGCCGAAGCTGCGCAAACGCGGCGCGATGAGCATTGCCGGGCGTTGGGATCTGGGATCGATCACCGTCGAGCACCTGCTCGACGAGGCCGGTGCCTGGCGTCACCCGCGGGAGCGAGCGCGCAAGGTCGTGACCGAGACAGCCGAACGGCTACACGAGGCGTCCGTCGAGCTGGGGGCAGACTCGCCGCTTACGCGATACGTCATCGAGCGCGCCGGGCGCCTGCTCGCCCAATGACAGGTAAGCGTGCAAAACCGTAGTCCAGAAGCGCCGTACAACGGTGGCGTCGACGCCTTCCGTCTAGGGTCTGCACAGTGACCCGCCAAGAAACCATTCATCTGCGTCCAACGGCTGCGCTTGCCGAGCGGGTGCTGCTGCCGGGGGACCCCGGGCGGGCACTGGAGCTCGCCCAGTGGCTGCTCGTCAAGCCGTTGATGTTCAACCACCACCGCGGCCTGTGGGGATATACCGGCGACACCGTCACAGATGGTGAGCCGCTCACGATCCAGAGCACGGGGATGGGCGGTCCGAGCGCCGCGATCGTGCTGCAGGAGCTGGTCGTGCTGGGGGCCCGTCGCGCGATCCGCGTCGGCACCTGCGGCGCGCTGGACGGGCGCCTGGAACTCGGCGATCTGCTCGTCGCGGGCGAGGCGATCGCCGCCGATGGCGCGAGCCGCTCACTCGGCGCCGGCGAGCGCATCCGCGCGGATGGGGGTCTCACAGCGGCGCTCGGGCTCTCCGCGCGCAGCGAGGCCGCCACGGTCGTCAGCACCGACCTGTTCTATGACCCCGATCGGGGACGCAACGGACAGTGGAGGGCGGCGGGAGCCGTTGCTGTCGAGATGGAGGCCGCCACCCTGTTTGCGCTCGGCGCGAGGACGAATGTGCCGGTCGCCTGCGCGCTGGTCGTCTCCGATCTACTGACCGGCGAGGGACGTGAGCGGATCGAGCAGGAGCGGCTGCTGGAGGCCGCTGAGAAGATGGGACACGTGGCTCTCGCGGCACTGGCCTGCTGAGGGTGCAGCCAAGCCGCACCACAGACCGTCGAGCGCTTTTGAGCGCTACCTCGCCGGATACTCTGGACGCTCGCAGACATATCGGAGGACCAGGTTCTCGGATGCTGATTTCCCAATCGGTGCCACGCCGATGTGCTGTTGAGAGTGGCGACCAAGCAACCGTCTGCCGCTCAGCGTCTGCTTCGCAGAGAGCGACGTGAGCCTTCACCCATTCTGCGCATCACCAGTGGAGCACTCCGTGCCGCTATCACAACGAGCAACACAACCACCGCGACGAATAGCCGGGGAGCCAGCAACTCTGTCGCGAGGATCACCGCCACAGCCACGACGATCGTGGACAGCAAGATCCGCGACAACCGCGTCCGATTGCTCACATGGCGATCCTAGTCGTCCAGTGCGCGCTGACGCTGCCGCCTCGCACCGATTGCATGCGGTGGATGGGAGCTCTCGCGGCCGGCGATCTCGGCGTGTCTCAGTGCTTGCTGGCGACCGGCTTGCGTGTCTTGGCTGCGGACTTCCGCGGTTTGCCGCTCGATCGTTTCGCCGGCGCCGGGGACGAGGTGGTGTGCTCGACGGGCAGGCGCTCCTGGGCATGGGACACCGTGGTTCTCGTTCCCGGCAGACTCTCGCGCACCTCGCCGATTGCGCGTGTGAGGACTCGCAACTGCTCCTCGATCGCTCCCAGGCGTGTGTCGAGCGCGGGGTCCGATGGCGCTGTGTCCAGCCGGTGCACACCGTCCTCGATGCCCTCCAGACGCTGTGACACGGAGCGCAGACGACGTGTGAGGCGCTCGATGTCTGCGGCCGACGGGATGTTCAGGGCACCCATCGCGACCTCCTGTGCCTGAGCGGCCCGCTCACGTGCGTCGAACGCGCGTCCGATCGCACCGGTTAGCAGCGGGTTCTCCAGCAGCTCTGTGAGCGCCTTGCCGAGGCGATCCTCGGCGCTGTCGGTCAAACGCCCTCGCAGGCCCCTGGTTGCACTACCATCGGACATCTGATGCTCCTCGCGTTCGTCGAAGACTGATCAGAGAGAATACGCTGCGCTGATGCCACGGCAGCTGTTCCTCTTCGTGCAGATGGAGTTTCCGTGGGATCTCGGTCCGCCCGACGGTCGCTACCTGATGCGCGCGGAGCAGGGCGGAGATCCTGAGCGTGTGATCGTGCTGAACACGCTCAGCGCGCCACAACGAGCGCCCAGGAGAACCAGGATCAGCCGTTCGAAGGTGAATCGTGAGCCGGCGGAGGTGCCAACCACACGGGTAACCGTGATCGACCCGGTGCCCGTCGCGAGCGAGACACAGGCTCGCGCGTGGCTGTCCGAATTGGACGTCGAACGTGAGATCGAGACCGCCGCCGCGATACTCGATCGTGTTCTGTTCGCGCATCGCATCGCAAGCGCCGACCCGGATCTGCACGAGGTCTCACCAGCACAGGCGCTCGTGATCAGGGCGGGCTTCGGCGAGGGCGAGCAGGTAGCGGACGCCCAGTGGAGCGACGCCCGTGAGCTGATCCTCGGCAGCGGCCGCAAACAACGACGCGCAACGGTGCTGCGTCCCCAGGAGCGCGTTGCGGTGCTGATCGGCGCTCGCGGGCAGGCACTCATCTGCGAGGAGCTGACACTGCGTTGCCGCCTGGACTTAGACAGAGGACGCCTGGCCCACGCGGCGCTTGGCCTCGAGCCCGCCTATACGGCCGCTCTGGCGGAGCTCGACGCTGAGCAGCGAGCCGATCTGGCGCCGCGGATCGAGGAGATGCGCGGTCTCTATCCAGAGGTCGCGCAGGCCTCGAGCGCGACGCTCCCGCCTCTGAACGCGGAACCTTCTGAGGAGATCGTGCGCCACGCGCTCGGACGCCTCGAGGCCGCACTGCGCGCGCGCACGGCGATCGGGTTTGGCGATTAGTCACAGAGCCGTTCAACAACCGGCGCGATGCCGGCAGCGGATCGCCCGCCGCGGCTGAGCGGCGCGAGCAACACTCGAAATCCAAACGAGCCCACCAGACCAGTGAGCGATGGGCTCGGTTGCCCAACGAACGCCGCACGCGGCACCCAGGTCGTAGAGTTCAGTCCACGATGGATCCGACCCACAGCGCGATCGGCACATGGAGCGGCGGGCGCTTCATGCACTTCGGCGAGCCCTTGGACGATGCGCGCCTGCGGGCGCTCTTGCGACCGGGTGAGGGGATCGACACGGTCCTCACCGCCGACGCATATGGAGCCGGGGAGGCCGACCGGGTGCTCGGCCAGGCGCTTGCGGGCGTCGATCGCGCGGACTACTGCCTGATCGGGGCGATCGGCCACGATTTCTATGAGGGTCAGCGTGAGGGCGCCAAGGGCTTTCCCCGCTTCACCGATCCTCGCCTGCGCGGCGAGGGCGACTACGCCGACTACATCCGCATGGCCACAGAGCGGAGCCTGCAGCGCATCGGAGCCGAGCAGTTCGATCTGCTGCTGTTGCACAATCCCGACCGCACCGGCTACACGAGTCAGGCTGTGTGGGAGGGGATGGCGGCGCTGCGAGACGCCGGCCTGACACGCAGGTTGGGTGTGGCACCGGGACCGGCAAACGGCTTCACGCTCGATCTGATCGACTGCATCGAGCGCTTCGGCGGTCTGATCGACTGGGCAATGGTGATCCTGAGCCCGATGGAGCCATGGCCGGGTGAGTTAGTCCTCGACGCCGCAGAGGCGCACGATGTGCAGCTGATCACGCGTGTTGTGGACTACGGCGGCCTATTCCATGACGACGTTCGCCCCGGGCACGAGTTCGCGACCTACGACCACCGCAAGTTCCGCCCAGACGGCTGGGTGCAGAACGGCGTGGGCAAGCTCGAGCTGATGCGCCCCTACGCCGAGCGCCACAACCTCTCGCTACTGCAGCTGGCCTGCCAGTGGAATCTCGCCCATCCGGCTGTGCGCTGTGTGGCCCCCACCCTGATTCAGGAGAGCGGGCCGGACGCCCGGCATGTCGAGGACAAGCGCCGCGAGTTGGCCGCGCTGCCGGCCGATATCCTGCTCAGCGAGACAGAGCTGGCCGAGCTGCGCGCGATCGGCGACAACAGCGGCTCGATGACGCTCAAGGGAGCCAGTGTCGAATTCGATGGCGAACCGCTACCTGATCGCTGGGTGATGGATGGCGAGCTCGAGGAAGTCGCAAAGCGATGGAAGATCGCACCCGAACGTGATCTGAGCCACGCGGCGTAGAGGAGCGCCGCGGCCGATCCCACCTGGGCACTCGCTACCGTCCCCAGCATGAGCGTCGCTGCACTGCGGCTGTTGGGAGGCGGGGCGATCCTCGACGAGGGAACCAAGACCTATCTGAAAACCGCCCGCACACTGAAGGGGCTCGACCGCCGTCGTAGTCGTGCCGCTTCAGGGTGTTGCCCGGCAGCCTCCCCACACAGACGGTGCCTCCACTCCAGGTCTGCTCGATGACCACAGTCCGGCTCAGCCATAGACGTGGCTGTTGGTGCCTTTGATTTCTGCGACCCAAGCAGTATCTCCCCGCCATGATCATCGGATTGTGGCTGGGCACACGATCCAAAAAGACTCCCCGATCGTCAAGCCGCATACACCGAATCCGGTGGATCATGCACCGGATTCGGTGTATTCGGTCTGAATCCCGGGCACCAACCGCACCGGACCGAACCAACGGGGTCAGGCCACCTCGTGAGGCGCGCCAACACGCACGGGCGGGCAGGATTCGCTATGCGTACAGATCCTCGGGTGTGAGCAGCCGGTAGCGCTCGGGGTCGCTCTCGGCCAGGCGCAGGAGTGAGTCCTTGAAGCCCGAGCGGGCGTAGAAGTAGTGGCGCTGAACTCGGTCGGCTTTGGGGATGTGCGACTGCAGGCGCGTGAGCAGGGCCTCCTCGTCGGCGCTCACGGCGGCGGCGGTCCACTTGCAGCTTCCGACGGCAAGCACGCTGGCCTGCTCGTCGAGCGCGACGGCGTCCACCTCGCGCTGCTCGGTGTGCCGGCCCTCTCCCGTCGGCACAGGACCCCACCAAGCCCCAACCGGCCCGGCTTGCTCGGCCTGCTGCATGTGTGAGCGGCAGATATCCTCGAACGCGGGCTTGGAGACAAAGTGATCGAGGGCCGGCAGCACAGTCTGGCGCAGATGACGCTCCGCCCCCTCGCGGGTGCGCAGCAGCGACCGGTACGGATCCACGAAACGGAAGTAGAAGTTCAGGAAACCATCGACGATGGCATAGGTGGTCTTCTTGGAGCGCGAAGCGGCAGTGACGGGCCGGCGCTGCTCGACCAGCATCAGCCGTTCCAAGACGCTCGTGATCTGACGAACCTGGGCGGAATCCAAGCCGGTCCAATTCGCGATCTCGCTGTTGCGGGTCTTGCCGGCAGCGATCGCGCGCAACGTCGAGAAGTAATTGTGAGGATCGCTGAGCTCTTGGCGCAGGAGCAACTCGGCCTCCTCGTGCAGAAAGCCGTCGCGATAGAGGATGTGGCGAAGGATGTTCTCAGCGAGCGGAACATCGTCGCGGAAGCGCTCCAGGTAGTAGGGCATGCCACCGCAGACCGCATACGTGCGCACCTTCTCCGCGGTCGAATACCGGGGCGCGAACAGGGCCGCCGAGCGGTAGTCGAACGGTGTCAGCTGCCACTGGCCCGTACGCCGCCCATACATCGAGCCTGCCAGGATCTCTCGCTCGAAGAAGGAGACCTCGCTGCCAGCGAGGATCAGCACCAACTCCAGGTGCCGTCCGGCTACTCGCCACCACCGATTCAACAGGCTGGCAAGCTCGCGATCCTGAGCCGCGAGGTACTGAAACTCGTCGAGGACCACGACAGTGCGTTCCGAGGACGCGTACTGCTCGATCGCGGTCAGCGCGGCCTCCCAGCTGCTCAGCGGCTGTTGTGCGAGCAGCTCGTTACCCCATACGCGCGCCAGCTCTCGTGAGAGATCGCGCAGCTGGTCCTGCCTGGCGGCATCGGTCGCCTCGAAGTAAAGCGACCGCTTGCCCTCCACAAAATGACTGAGCAACTCGGTCTTGCCCACGCGACGCCGTCCCCACAGCACATAAAACCTGGCGTCCCGCGCCGTCCAATTGTCCTCGAGCGCGGCCAGCTCGTCGATACGATCCAGAAATTCCACACACACAGCGTATTACATGTGATCTTATTGCATCATAATATATCTTGCACTAAGATAGGTGTTCGAGAACGGTCTTGAAGTAGTCCACCGGCTGATGCACGACCTGTGCGCTTGCTACGGTCCCCGGCATGAGCGTCCCTGCGCTGCGGCCGATGCGGGTCGGGGAGATCCTCGACGCGGGGATCAAGGTGTATCTGAAGAACGCCCGCACGCTGATGGGCCTGACCGCCGTCGTAGTCGTGCCGTTCCAGGTGCTGAGCGCGATCGTGCTGCTCTCCAGCGTCTCCAACGGCAGCCAGGTGCCGGGCAGCTTCCCGACGCTAACGGCGCGCACAGGTGATCACGCCGCCTCGCTGGGCGCAACCGCGATCCTGCAAGTGACTGGCGTGCTGATCGGGTTGCTGACAACCGCGGCATGCGTGAAGGCTGTCAGCGACATCTACCTGGATCAGTCAGCCGATGTCCGCTCCTCGCTGCGCTTCGCGTTGCGACGGCTCGGCTCGCTGTTCTGGGTCGAGGTGATTGTGATCGTTGGGTTGAGCCTGGCGTTCGTGGCGCTCGTGATCCCGGGTATCTGGCTGTATGCGGCGTGGTCGGTTGCCACACCAGCGCTGCTTATCGAGGGTCGCCGCGGTCCCAGCGCGCTTGGCCGGTCGTTTCGGCTCGTCCGTGGACGTTGGTGGCCGACGGCGGGGGTGCGGCTGCTGAGCAATATCCTGATCGCGGTCGTATCGGGTGCGATCACGGGCGTCCTGGTCGCGATCCTGCTCGCCGGAGGCAGGGGATCGGTTGTGTTGACGGTGAGCGTTGTGTCATTCGCCGGCGCAGTCTCAGCCATTCTCACACGCCCGTTTCAAGCCGCAGTCACAACGATCCTCTACTACGACCTGCGTGTGCGCCACGAGGGCTATGACGTCGAGTTGCTCGCCGAGCAGCTCGGCATCGAGCCGGCCGCGCTGCCCGCCGGTGTTCTGAGGAACCCGGGACCGGAGGCGGCCGGACAGCCGGGCGGTCCCCCCTTCTGGCCGCCGCCGCCGGGCTGGAGCCCACCGCCGCAGGCGCCGGGCGTCGATGGCGAGTAGCACGAGCACAGCCGGCGAACCCGCTGCGCTGGCACGCCATCAGGCGCAGTCGATCCTCACCGAACGCCGTTTTCGCAGCGGCCCGATCCCGCGCCCTCTGCACGGCCTGCTCAGCGATGTGGGCAGGGCGCTCGAATCCCCGCTCGAAGCGCTCAATGAACTCGTCGAGAAATTGGGCACGATCACCCCAGGCGGCACGATCGTGGTGTGGGCGGTTCTGGCTGTGATCCTCCTGGGCCTGAGCGCGCTGCTGGCCACACACGGCGCGCGTCGCTCGCTGCGTGACCGTGACACGAGCGCGGGGACCGCCACCGGCGCTCGCCCGCTGAGCGCGGCAGCCCTCGAGCGCTCAGCGCTGGCCGCCGAGCGCGAGGGCCACCACGCCGAGGCGGTGCGTCTGCGCTTCCGCGCGGGATTGATGCAGCTGGCCGAGAAGCAGCTGGTGGCTCCCTCGATGCTGAACGTCGAGGTGTCGCGGGCGCTTGGCTCGAGACGATTCGACGAGCTCGCCCGGCGGTTCGATGAGATCGTCTACGGTGGCCGTCCAGCTCTCGAGGATGATGTGCGCATCTCCCGCGTCGAGTGGGCTGAGCTGTTGAACTCGAGGGACAGCCGGTGAACGCGACCGATGTGTCGCGGTCGGAGCCGGTCGTGAGCGCGAGGATGAAACCGGCCACGATCAAACGAGGCTGGCTCGAGCTGCTCGCGGGTATAGCCGCGGTGGCCCTTGTCTTGGCCGTGTTGAGCGAGGCTTTTGGCGGCGGGCCGCAGGGCCCGGTCTCCTCCTCCTACGCCACCAACGCGAACGGTCTCGCGGCCTGGGCTGAGTTACTGAGCCACGATGGGCACACGGTGCTGCAGTCGCGGGTGCCGCTCGGGCGCGCCCGGCTCGACCCCGCTGACACGATGGTCGTGCTCGACCCCAACGCGCTGCTTCACTCCGAGGGCCTGCGGCTGCTCGCGTTCGTCCGCGCCGGCGGACGGCTCGTCATCGGCGGCAGCGAAGGCCACAACCAGCTGCCCGCGCTGTTTGCAAGCACCCCCGAATGGAGCGATGCCGCAGACACGCGCGAGTTCCCGACCGATAGCGGCGGCGCGACCGCCGCCCACGTAAGCGAAGTTCGCACCTCGGGCGAAGGGGAATGGACCGACACCGCCGGCTACAGCGCGCCGCTGCACAGCTCCGCCGGCGGGGCGCTGCTGCTCGAGCGGACGCTCGGCCGGGGGCGTCTGGAGCTGCTGGCCGACGCATCTCCGCTTCAGAACAGGCTGCTCGCGAGCGCCGACAACGCTCGGTTCGCGCTCAACCTGGCCGGTGATGAACGGCCGGTGGTGTTCGTCGAGTCCGTGCACGGCTTCGGTCAGAGCCGCGGCCTCGCCGCTCTCCCCGGCGGCTGGTGGGTCGCGTTCGCGGGGCTCGCGCTCGCCGGGCTGCTGTGGATCCTGGCGCGCGGCCGCCGCCTGGGAGCAGCCGAGCCGGCCGGCGCCACCGCCCAGCCGCCGCGCGCCGCTTACGTGCATGCGATCTCGCTGCTGCTGCGCCGCACAAAGGACCCCGCCGAGCTGACACGGACGCTCACACGTCTGCGAGATCGACGATGATGAAAGACGTGTCGCCGCAGCCAGCAGAGCCAGCGGATCCCTCAGCGGTGCCTGCGTCGAGCGTCGCGGAGGAGCTGCGCGGGCGGGTCCTCGAGAAGATACGGCCGGTCGTCGTCGGGCAGGACGAGGCGATCGAGCTGATGCTGATCGCGCTGGCATGCCGGGGCCACGTGCTGCTCCAGGGCGTCCCCGGGGTCGCCAAGACGCTGCTCGCACGCGCCCTGGCGGCGACGCTCGGCGTCGGCATGCGCCGTGTGCAGTTCACTCCCGACATGCTGCCCTCTGACCTGACGGGCACGATGACCCTCAGAGGCGCAGAGCTCGTTTTCCGCCCCGGCCCGATCTTCACGAACGTGCTGCTCGCCGATGAGATCAACCGCACGCCCCCGAAGACCCAGGCGGCGCTGCTCGAGGCGATGCAGGAGGCGCAGGTCACGATCGATGGCGAGGCACACGAGCTGACGGCGCCGTTCCTGGTGATCGCGACCCAGAACCCGATCGAGTACGAGGGCACCTACCCGCTGCCCGAGGCGCAGCTGGACCGCTTCCTGCTGCAGGTTCACGTCGGCTACCCGAGCGCCGAGCGGGAGCTCGAGATGCTGAGGCTCGATCGTGACGGGGTCGATCCGGCCGGCCTGTCGCGGATTGGGGCAGTCGTGGACGCGGGTGAGATCGGCGCGATGGTGCGCGAGGCACAGACGACGACGGTGAGCGAGGAGGTCGCCGGTTATGTGGTCGCGCTCGTGCGCCGTACGCGCGAGCTGCCGAGCGTGCTGCTGGGCGGCTCGCCGCGCGCCGCCGTGCATCTGTTGGCAAGCGCCAAGGCGGCAGCCCGTATGCACGGGCGCGCGTTCGTGACACCAGATGATGTCGCCGGCATGGCGCCCGCTGTGCTGACCCACCGTCTGCTCATGACCCCCGACGCAGAGCTCGAGCGCTACGGGCCCGAGGACGCGCTGCGCACGGCGCTGGCCGAGGTGCCGATCCCTCGCTGAGGGGACTCGCGCGGGACCTTCACTTGGCTCGCCTGGACCACCGCAGCTTGCAGCGAACAGGATTCCCATCCGGTTGTGAGCGGGGGCGTGTGTGACGCCGACGACCCGCAGTGCCTGGCTGCTCGCGGCGGTGGCGGTGGCGGGTCTGCTCGTGCCCAGCTGGCTGGCGATCGCGGGGGCTCTGGTCGTGCTCGCCGCGACGCTCGCGGACGGGCTGTCTGTTCGTCACGCCCCACACACGCAGCGCAGCATCGCTGAGGTGCTCTCGCGCGGCGTGGCCAGTGCCCTCTCGGTCGACGCGGTCGCGGGCGATGCCCGCCGGGTCCTGCTGCGCCAGCCGGCGACCCCAGAGATCGAGGTCCACGCCCGCGCCGGCGTCCACGATCTGCGTGGTGAGATCGTGCCGCTGCGGCGCGGCCGCCACGAGCTTCCGGGCGTCGCCGCGGCAAGCCTGGGCCCGCTGGGCCTCGCACGCTGGCATCACCGCGACGGTGAGCCTGTGGAGTTGCTCGTCTACCCCGATCTGCCGAACGCGAGGCGACTCGCGCTGCGCCTGCGCCAGGGTCGCGCGGCGCCGGAGGGCCGGCTGCGCCGCGGGCCGCTGGGACTCGGGACGGACTTCGAGGCGATTCGCGACTACGCCCCGGATGACGACATCCGCCAGGTCAACTGGCGCGCGAGCTCGCGGCTGGGCAGGCCGATGAGCAACCAGTACCGGATCGAGCAGGATCACGACGTGGTCTGTCTTCTCGACAGCGGCCGGCTGATGGCGGCACCGCTCGCAAAGGGAACGCTGCTCGACGCGGCGCTGGACGCGAGCACCGCGGTCGCGCTGGCAGCCGACGAGCTGGGCGACCGCTGTGGAGCGATCGCGTTCGACGCGGACATTCGCAGGACGCTGCAGCCGAGCCGCCAGGGCGCCCGTCAGGTGGTGCGCGCACTGTTCGATCTGCAGGCCACGCTCGAGGACTCGGACTTCGAGCGGGCCTTCTTGGCGGTCGGCGGCTCGCGGCGGAGCCTCGTGCTCGTGTTCACCGATCTGATCGATGAGCAGGCCGCGCGCTCGCTGGTGCGCGCCACGCCGATGCTCACGCGACGCCACGCTGTCGTGGTCGCGAGCGTCAGCGATCCCGCGCTCGAGCTCGCCGCCGCGGCCTGGGAGGAGGATGCGCCCCGTGCGATCGCCGCCCTCAGTGTGCTGCGTGCACGCGACAGCGCGGTCACTCACATCCGTCGCCTCGGGGCCGAAGTGGTGTTGGCGCCCGCAGGTCTGCTGCCCGAGCGTTGCGTGCAGGCCTATGTGCGCGCGAAGGCTCGCACCCGCCTCTAGAGACCGCCCGCCGCCGATGTCCGGGTCCCACCAGCAGCCGACGCACGCCGTGGCGCAGCACGGTGCAGCCCGGCAGAGGACAAATGACCTCGGTGCTCTGCCCGGCCCGCTCAGTCGTGTGTGCCAGGGTCCGCATCCGCCTATGGAGAAGCGCCTCTCGACCCCGCCCGGCGGCGCCCGAGCCCCAGCACGAGACCCCAGTAGAGCGTCGCGAGCAAGCAGCCGTAGAGCAGCGCCGCGGGCACGGGCAGAAACCTGGGAGTGACCAGGCCCTCGCTCAGACCCGCCACGACGAGCCACGGAGCGGTGCCGAGCACCATCAGGACCGCACCGCGCGCGTCGGATCGCAGCGCCTCGCCGCGGGAGCGAACCCCCGGGTCGATCAGCGCTGCAGCCAGCCGCAGACCAGCCACACCCGCGATCGAGATGCACGACAGCTCGAGTAGGCCGTGCGGCACGATCAGGCGCACGAACGTCGAGAAGGTCCCCGCCTGGATGCTGAGGCCCGCGATCGCGCCCAGCAAGAGGCCGTTGAGGGCCAACAGCAGCAGGGTACCCAAGCCCAGCGTCAAACCACCCGCGAACGCCACGAACGTGACCGTGATGTTGTGTGTGTAGATCGAGCTCGCGAACGCCGTCTGGGTTGACAGCGCGGCCGGCAGATGACGCACGTGTGGAGCGACGGCGGCGCGATCGGCGGTCGGGATCAGACCGACCGCGGCGCCAGGATCGTGGACGGCCCAGGCCGCGGCCAGCAACGCCGGCGCGAAGGTCGCGATCAGCGACACGGCCAGCAGCGCGCGGTGAGCGCGCACGTCGCGCCAGTAGCCAGCGAGCAGGAACTCACGCAGCGAGGCGACACGCGTGCGCTCGCCATAGACGGCCTGGCGCGCTCTCAGCGCAAGCGGCTCGAGCCGGTCGAGCACCGGATCAGCAGGGAAACAGCGGCGAGCGAGCGCGATGTCGGCCACCAGCGCGCGGTAGAGGCGCCCGAGCTGCAGCACCCCATCCGGGCCCAGACGCTCGGGCCGGCGGCCCGCGCTGCTCAGCAGCGCATCGAGCTCACTCCAGGTCGGCGAGCCTTCGCGTAGAAAAGCCTCTAGGTTCATGGCGTGGAACTGGAGGATCGCATCACTATCGCCACTCCGGAGGGGATCGAGCTGCAGCTCGTGCTGGCGGGTGCCGGCTCGCGCTCCATCGCCGCGATCGTCGACTTCGCTCTGCAGGTGCTGCTGATCCTACTAGCCGCCCTCGTCACGATCGATCTGATCGGAGGCGGTATCGGAGAAGCGCTGCTCGCGATCGCCGTGTTTGTGACGCTCTACGTGTATGACGTGGCCTTCGAGGTGCTCGCCGCCGGCCGCACGCCGGGCAAGCGGTTGACCCATCTGCGTGTCGTTCGCGAGCATGGCAATCCCGTCGATCTGCCCGCCAGCGCGATCCGCAACCTGCTGCGAGTGATCGACCTGCTCCCCGGCGCCTACCTGGTGGGCCTGATGTCGGTCCTGCTGACCAAGCGCAATCAGCGGCTCGGCGATCTGGCGGCCGGCACGCTCGTGATCCGCGACGCAAGCGCGCGCGGCACACCGACAGCTTCGCCCACCGCGGGCGAGACGATCGACTCCAGCGGCTGGGACGTGAGCGCTGTGAGCACCGGGGAGCTCGTCGCGATCCGGCGATTTCTCGAGCGGCGCGAGAGCCTCGACAGGCGCGCTCGCGTGGAACTCGCGCACCGCCTGGAGCAAGGTCTGCGGGCAAAGGTCGCTGGAGCGCCAACCACGATCGAACCCGAAGCCTTCCTCGAGGCCCTCGCGCTGGCCAAGTCCAAACGTTAGAGCCCCTTGTTAGACCTACCGCGTTTGGGATAGGTTGCACGCGACGCGATCACGCGTCAATCGATCGGGAGGGTGAGCGTATGGCTTCGATGAGCCCGGCTCAGGACGAGCCGAACACATATGGCAACGCATCCGGTCCGCGAGCTGGATTCTGGCGGCGCTTCGCTGGGTCGTTTGTAGACGGAATCATTCTCCTGGTGGTCGACATCGTTCTGCGCGTCATATCCAAAGGCGCCGCGAGCGGTTTGTCGCTGCTCGTGTCGCTCGTCTACTTCACCGCCTTTGTCGGCTCCGCGCGAGGCCAGACCCCGGGCATGAGCGCACTCGGCATCCGCGTGATCAGCTTCGACGGATCCGGGTCGATCGGCTACGGCCGCGCGTTCATCCGTTGGATCGGCGGCCTGCTGTCGACGATCGTGATCTTCCTGGGTTTCTTCTGGATGCTGTGGGACAAGGAGAAGCAGTGCTGGCACGACAAGCTGGCTGGCGATGTCGTCGTGCCGGTGTCCGCCTACCCCGCAAGAGGCTGAACGGCCGCCCCCGAGGGGACAGCAGCAGTCGCTGCTGTCAGGGTGTGTGCACCGGAGACTCTGTGGGTTTGAAGGCGAATGGCTGGCTGCGAAACGGGTGACCGTCGACGGTGCCCGCAACCTTCACGAGGCCACGAGTGTCAAAGAACTCCGCCGATTGCGCCCAGACCACGCAGGTCCAGCCCCCCCTTGCTGGGGATGCTTTGCAACTGTGCGGTGAAACGCTTTTTCAACATTACAAGCAGAGACGGTTCTGAGACCGGAAACTCATCGGGCCACGATCAATCCACACACAGCCGACAGACACGAGCTGCCCTGACGCTTACGCCCCGTTCGCCCAGTCGATGATTCTCTGGGGCCGCTGCTCGGGTATCCAGTGAGCGACCCCGTCGAGAATCTCGACGGTCAGATCTGGCTGGGAGGGTACGGCACCGCTCGACATCCCCCTCGTCACTAGATCTCGAGCCCCAACGAGGGTTGTCGTGGGCACTTCGAGCGTGCGGCGGGCGTAAAGCCCACGAGCGACCGCCGGCACCTCGCGCATGAGAAAAGTCCGGTACATGGCGACCGTAACCGCACTCGGAATGTGCTCGGCGAACAGGTTCACATCAGCGGCGGACAAGCGTTCACTGCCACGGCCCGCCTGCAGGATCGCGCGCACCATCCGGTCCGCCACACGCGGACCGACGAACGGGAGGCTGAGGGGCCCTTGGTAGGTCAGGAGCCGGAGGCTGCGGGGATGCGGCGGAATCCACATGTGCGGCAAACCGATCGCCAGCATCCGCTCGATCCGTTGAGGCTCCCGCAAGGCTGCCAGGAAGCCGATCCATGCACCCCAGTCGTGGCCGATCCACGTAACCCGGCCCACTCCGAGGGCGTCGAGCGTCGCCAGCATGTCCGAGGTCAACTGCTCCTTCGCGTAGCCGCCGGCCGGCGCCTCGCTCCAGCCGTGCCCACGCAGATCGGGCGCTATCACCCTGAAGTCTTTGGCGATCTCCGGAATAACCTCGCGCCACGCCCACCAATTCTGCGGCCAGCCATGGAGGAGCACTACCGGAGGGCCATCCTCCGGGCCGGCGAGCGCAACGTGAATGCGCACGCCGCCAGTGTCCACGTACTCGTGTCGAACGCCGGCAAGCTGAGGAGGTTCGCCCATGGAACGTGGCATGCTACGCCCGTAAGGATATTCACGCGCAGAGCACCGGGGATCCCGCGATCATTGCTCTATCCCGGTCGCTGAAAGGCCCAACCGAGATTCACAGTCTGGCTGCGTTGTATGGACCCACCGCCTGTCTGGATCCCTGTCGGGTCTCAGCGGCTCGTATGTCAATCAACTGCCAATTCAAGTTCTCTCGGAGCGTGTTGGCCGCTCTTATCATCGTGGGATTTCTTTGAACGACTTACAGCGGCCCTTTGTCAGGATCGGGAGAATGTGCGCTCGTCCCATTCGACTGGAAAGCCGGCGGCTTCGATGGCGGCGAGGATCGCGGCGCGGTCCCAGCTCCAGGGCCCGGCGTACCAGCGCAAGCGTCCCAATGCCGTGAGGAGATAGTGAGGCGGCCCGTGAAGCGGCCGGATGGCGATTGCGGGAGTGCGAACAAGGCTGCGGGCCGGTTAGATAGCTGCAACCGGCGATGGAGTGACGATCAAGGGCTCTACGCCCATCTGCCATTTGACGAGTCTGGCCGCGCGGATTTGGAAGACCAGCGTGGTGTCGCGGAGTTCTAGAACGCCGAGCGGATTCGTTGCGTTGACACGCCCGAATGACATTGGAACATCGGCTGCTCCGGTCCACCGCGAGTCCTGCGCAGCGCCGCCACCGGCGGTGGGGTGTTCGATGGTCACACCTGTTGGACGATCGGTACGGCGGGCGGGATCGAAGAGACGACGTCGGGTTCTCACGCGCCGGAGCGACACGATCGGCGTTGCGAGGAGCGCCCACCCAGCCAAGACCAGCGCGTACACAGAGTGGTCGCCTAGATAGACGGCGGCGCAGACTGCGACTAGGGTCCAGACGCATGTACTTCTATGCGACTATATGTAGCTATATGCGGATTTTCGCATAGAAGCATCCACCGGGGTCTGGCTTCAGCGTCCCGCCCGTGAGGAGAGCCGATGGCCAGCGCGGGTGGGGCCAAGCTCGAGCGTCGAACCCCCACCGGTGCCGCAGGGCTGCTCGCTCGAGGGGTACCCTTTGACTGTGCGGGCTGGGCAATCGGAGTGGCAGACGACGGACTGGCACGGAAGGTGGGTGATCGCGCGCCGAGACTGGGCTGAAGCGACACCGCAGTCGCGCCGCTTGTGGCTCTTTTCGTTTGGGTCCGGCTTTGGCTTGCCGTTGGCCTGCATAGTCGCGGTCCTACTCCTCCCAAGCGACCGAACAGGCCTCATCGTCGCCTTCACGACCGCGTTCGTAGGCGTATTCCTCCTGCTATCGCTCAGAGCCATCGTGCTGACTTTGCGCAAACGCCGAGATCCAAACTGACCCACCACCTGGGTAGCGAGCTGAAGGGCGCCGGCGGCTGAGCTCTTGTTGCCGCTTGCCCTGCGGGGGAAGACTGTGCTGGTTTCGCGGGCGTGGTTTCTGTTCCTCGAACGACCGCCACCTCGGCGGGGCCGTGGGCTCACTCCGTCTCGCCCTGCGCGGCGGCGCCGCGGTCCCAGGCTGAGACGGCTTCCATGGTAAGGAGGGG
>CAVZLM010000003.1:0-524512 GCA_963776185.1 uncultured Solirubrobacterales bacterium | reverse complement strand
GCGCGTCCCGCGCCGCGCGGCGTCACCCTCGCGCCGCGCGGCGGCGCACGCGTGCGGATCCTCGACAGGCGCGCCGGGGCGCGCGTGCAGGCAGCAGCCGCGACCGCGGCTTGACGCCGGTCATGCTTGCGCTGATGTTGGCCCGCACACTGGGTCGCGGACGATGACCGTCTTCGTGGTCAGCTGGGCGTAGGCGGCGGGGGCGTCCTCCCAGTCGACGATCGCGCTGGTGACCGGCTGGGGGTCGAAGCGCCCGGTCGCGATCAGCTCGAGCACGGCGGGAAGCAGGGGCCTGGCCTGGCACGGTCCCGCGTGGTAGGTGACGCACGACAGGTACATCTCATACAGCGGAATCGGTTGCTCCTCGAAGTAGATGCCGGTGCTGGTGCAGTGGCCTCCGATCGCGGTCGAGCGCAGCGCGCAGCGCAATCCCGCTCCTGTCGCGCTGGCGTCGACCACGATCTGGTAGGGGCCGAGGCGCTCAGGTGGCACGCGAGCCTCGATCGGGTTCGCGCCGTAGGCCACCGCGACCTGAAGCCGGGCGGAGTCGCGGTCGAGATAGTCGACGCGCTCGGCGCCGAGGGCCTTGGCCAGGCCCGCCGCGTAGAGCCCGGTGCTGCGAGTACCGCCGCCGAGGATCAGCACGTCGGCGCCGGGCTGCTCCGAGAGGTATGGCGCGACACAGCGCCAGGCATCCGGGAGGTTGTCGCTCCCGGACGCGAGCACGAGCGGCGCGGCCGACGGTGGGAGCGCCACGAGCATCTGGTCGGCGAACGGCACGCGCACCGCGTCGGCCAGCGCGCTGCCCCACTCCCCGCCGATCGGCAGTCCGTACATCGCCAGCGGCGCAACGGCCGTGCAGCCCGCCGTCACGCCACGCAGACAGGGCGCGCACGCGCCGCAGGAGATCTTCCACGGCACGATCACCACGTCACCCGGCGCGAAGCTCGTGACGCCGTCTGAGACTTCGACTACCTCGGCCACGAACTCGTGACCGATCGCGAACGGACCCGGCAACGGAGCATCGCCACGCACGATCGCGGTGTCCAGGTCGCAGTTGGAGGCCGCGATCGGCCGCACGATCGCCTCGCCTTGACCCTGCAGCTCGGGCTCGGGAGCCCCCTCCCACTCGAGCCGTCCGGGCTCGATGAACAGCAGCCGGCGCATCAGCTCGCCCAGAAGTCCCGCGCGAGCTCGCGGCGCGCGCTCCACAGGGCGCCCTTGGCAGCGAAGTCGCGAATGCCGTCGCCGGCGTCGCAATCATCGATCTGCCAGGCGCCGTTGACGGCCGCGCCGAAGCCGGCGGAGAGCAGCTCGAACCCCTGGGCGGTGTGGAGGTCGCCCTCGGCGCCCTTGTTGATGATCAGCTTCAGTTGACGCAGTGCCTGTTGGTTCTTCGAGCACAGCACCTCGCACAGCCGGCTGGCCTCCATCTCGAGGTCCTCATTCGCAACGACGCGGTTCCAAAGCCCGAGCTCGACGGCGCGGCGCGCCGGGTAGAGCGCCCCGATGAGGTTGATCTCCTTGCTCATACGCCGCCCGATGAGACGCGAGAGCCGCGTCGTGCCGCCCCATCCGGGCGTGATCCCCGAGTCGACCTCGGGCATTCCCCAGCGCGCGCGCTCGGTCGCGATCACGAAGTCGCACGCCATCGTGATCTCCAGGCCCCCGCCGACGGCATAGCCATCGACCGCGGCGATCGTGATCTTGTCGAGCTCCTCGAGCTCGTTTGCCATCTGCTGATAGGAATGGACGCGACGTACGACGTCGTTGGCATCTCCCCAATCCGGCATCTCCGTGATGTCGTCGCCTGCGCAGAATGTTTCGCCCGCTCCGTCGATCACGACCACCCGCAGCGAACGCGACTGGCGTGTCAGTCCGATTGCGTCTCGCAGCTCTTGCGAGAGCTTGATCGACAGCGCGTTGCGCACTTCTGGGCGTGAGAGCGTGATCCGTGCGACTGGCCCGTCCTCGCGGTAGGCGAGCTGCGTAAATGAGTTCAGAGCCCGCACCGGCGTCCTCGCGTCATCCGTCATGCCATCTCCTAGACTGTGGTCTCGAATGGATACCAGTATCGAATCAATATCAGATGCGAACGCGCACCGCTTCGAAGCGTGCTCGGTCGACCGCGCGCTCGAGGTGCTCGCCGACCGCTGGACC
Source organism: uncultured Solirubrobacterales bacterium (assembly GCA_963776185.1). Lineage (GTDB taxonomy): Bacteria > Actinomycetota > Thermoleophilia > Solirubrobacterales > Solirubrobacteraceae > Palsa-744. The sequence goes on along the minus strand of CAVZLM010000003.1, from coordinate 522,352 downwards.
TTTCTGATCCTGCGCGAGAGCTTCTTCGGCGTGCGCCGTTACGGCGAGCTCGCGCGCAACCTCGGGTGCTCGCGCACGATCCTCAGCGTGCGATTGCGTCGCCTCGTCGACGCCGGCGTGATGGAGCGCCACCGCTACCGCACAGAGCCCGACCATTACGAATACCGGCTCACCCGAGCCGGGATGGAGCTGTATCCGGCGATCGTCGCGCTGATGCAGTGGGCTGACGTTCACCTCGCCGGCCCCGAAGGCCCACCGCTGCTCCTGCGGCATATCCCCTGCAACGCCGACACCATCCCGGTGCTGACCTGCTCTGTATGCGGAGAACCCTTACGCGCCCACGACATCCAGCCGCATCCGGGACCGGGTGCCGGCCCCGTCAGCGCCGGGTGAGCCGGGGGCGCCACCAGTTCCAGTCTCCGAGCAGGCGCATGAGGGCGGGTACGAGTAGGCAGCGGACGATTGTGGCGTCGAGCAGGATCGCGGCGGCGATGCCGAAGGCGACCTCCTTGACTTCGACGAGTTCTGAGGTGGCGATGCTGCCGATCGCGACGCACAGCAGCAGCGCGGCGCTGGTGATGACGCGTCCGGTGCGTTGCAGGCCGAGCGCGACCGCCTGCTGGTTGGGCAGGCCGGTCTTGTGCAGCTCGCGGATGCGGTCGAGCAGGAACACGCCGTAGTCGGTCGAGAGGCCGAGCACGACGGCGAGCATCACCAGTGGTTGGGTGATGTCGATCGCGTGCGCGCTTTCGTAGCCGAGCAGGCCTTGCAGGCGCCCGTCCTGGAAGACGAACACCATGATGCCGTAGGCCGCGCCGACGGTCAGCGCGTTCATCAGCAGTGTCTTGATGGGCAGGATCGCCGAGCCGGTCATCAGGAAGATCGCGATCATCGTCACGGCGATGACGATGCCCACAGCGAGCGGCAGGCGCGCGGCGAGGCTGTGCTCGAGGTCGAGAAAGCCGGCGGTCTGCCCGGTCAGCGTCGTGGCGAACGGTGGGTGGAGGCTTTCGATGCGGCGCGCGAGCCGCTTGGTGGGGGGTGTCAGCGCGGTCGCGGCGGGCGTGAGTTCGAGCAGGTCGAGGGTGGGCGACAGCCGCCGGGGCGGGGCGAGGATCGCGACGTCGGGGAGCTTGGCGAGCTGCGCCTCGTAGCGCCGTAGGGCTGGAGTGCGGGCGCCGCTGGTCAGGATCGCGATGTTCTGCGAGGGGTCTGTGCGGAAGTCGCTGTGCAGCGCGTCGCTGAGTTGGCGGGGGCTCGCGTTGTGAGGCAGCGTGCCCGCGCTTGCGGTCGTGAGTTTGATGTGCAGGGCGGGAGACGCGATTGCGAGCAGGACGGCGGTGGCGGCGAGCGCGATCGGGATCGGGTGGCGCATGACGGTCTGTGCGAGGTGGTACCAGCGCCCCTCCTTTTCCGCTGCGGGGGTGGAGGAGACCTGCAGCCAGGCGGGCGCGAGCGCGTTGACGCGGTGGCCGAGGAGCGGCTGGTGGCGTAGGGAGGGGGTCAGCTGGGGGGCGCTGGTTGAGCGGGGCGCGATGGGCGGCGGCGAGGTGAGGCGTGCGGTGGTGGGGTGAGGCGTTGTGGCGGGAGTCTGGTGAGGTCATGGAGCGGAAGCAGGCGTAGGGGCATAGGCGATTGGGGCAAAGGCTTTGGTGTTGGGCGGCGACCCGTTCACGGTCACCGGTGGGAAGGTGTATCTGACCGGCCCGTATAACGGTGGCCCGTTCGGCCTCTCGATCGTCAACCCGGTGAAGGCGGGCCCGTTCGACCTCGGTACTGTCGTCGTCAGGGTGAAGATCGATATCAACCCCTACACCGCGCAGGTCACGGTCAACACGACGACTTCCGATCCGATCACGCACATCATCGACGGCATCCCACTGCAGATCCAGCACGTCAACTAAACGTCAACCGTCCCGGGTTCACGTTCAACCCCACCAACTGCAACCCGATGAGCATCACGGGGACGATCACGAGCGCCGAAGGGGCTAGTGCTGCGGTGTCGAGTCGCTTCCAGGTGACGAACTGCGCGGCGCTGCCGTTCGAGCCGCAGTTCTCGGCGTCGACCCAAGGTAAGACGAGCAAAGCTAACGGGGCTAGCCTGCATGTGAAGCTCACAGCACCGCATGAGGGTCCTCAATCGACGACTCCTGGGAATGCCTCGGGGACTGGGACTGGGACCTCGGGGAGTACCTCGGATCTGTCAGCTCAAACCGAGGAAGCAAACATCTCTCGTGTCAAGGTCGAACTCCCGGTGCAACTCCCCTCCAGGTTGACAACGTTGCAAAAGGCTTGCACGTCCGCTCAGTTCGATTCCAATCCAGCTGGATGTCCCACAGCATCGATAGTTGCCTACGCCAAGGCAATCACCCCGATCCTCCCGGTGCCATTGGAAGGCCCAGCTTATTTCGTGAGCCATGGCAACGAAGCCTTTCCACAATTGATTCTGGTCCTCCAGGGTTACGGAATAACGATTGATCTGGTTGGCGATACGTTCATATCCAAGTCCGGGATAACTTCCTCAACGTTTGCCCATGTCCCCGACGCCCCAGTCTCGAGCTTCGAACTGACGTTGCCGCAGGGGAAGTTCTCTGCGCTGACCGCAAATGCCAATTTGTGTGCCCTGACGAAGACGGTGACGGTCAAGAAGAAGGTGACTGTCAGGGTCCACGGTCGTAAGCGGACCGTGACCCGTAATGTCAAGGAGACCAAGCCCACGACCCTGACGATGCCGACCGAATTCATCGGCCAGAACGGCGCCGTCCTCAACCAGAACACCCACATAGAAGTTACGGGTTGTCCGAAGGCTCATAAGGCGAAGCACAAGGCTAAGAAGCATCACCGGAAGGTCAAGAAGAGGAAGTAGGCGTAGGGAGAGTCCTCGGTTAGATGGATGGCACCAACCCACCTACTTCGGCGCTAACTGAAAGCACCCCCGGGGGATGCAATCCCCTCCGGGGGTATAACAACTCTGGCGATAGAAAACATTGCCGATCGATGCCCTCGGTCCTCGTCTTTGTCATCGGCGTCGATCGATGGATGAGCCCTAACTACCATCCATCTAACTGCCTGCCAGGCAGAGACCGGCAGGGTGCAATCCTCGAAGAGTGGAGCGAGCGAAGCGAGTCGTTTATGAGGTCCGGTTGGCGCCTGAAAGGCCTAGAGCGAACGGATGTGAGCGGTCTCCAGACAGATCTCAAAAGACTCCGCAGGAGTAGTGCCGTCGGCGAGGCGTGGGGCGGCCTCGATACGGTCGGCACGGTCGGGATCGGCGTCGGGCGGCGTGGCGTGGCTGAGCGTAGTGTGAGGCGTCGGGCGGCGTGGCGTGGCTGAGCGTAGTGTGAGGCGTTGGGCCTGAGGCGGCTGGAGTGTGGCGGCGTGTGGCGGGCTGCGCTGAGGTGATGAAGCGTAAGGAGGCGTAGGGTCGGTGGTCGGGTGAGCGGCTGAGGCGTGGCGGCGGCGAGGTTGGTGTTGGGGTGAATCCTCCCGGCCATGGCCGAACACCACCTGACGGGTAAGTTCGCGTCGTTCGCGCACCCGGTGGGTGGGCACCCCATCGTCGAGGTCTTCAATCATCTCCGGTGAAAGCGGCCGGTGTGGATGGCTGCATCTACTCGCCGACGACGAGTGGGTACATCACGATCGGTAAACAGGAATGCTGGCCAAAACGGGGATGCTGGCCGAAACGGGGATGCTGGCCGAAACGGGGATGCGAGTCAGAGGCGAGTGTCTCCCGGGCTCGGTCAGAGGCGAGTGTCTCCCGGGCTCGGTCCTAGGCAGAGTCCTAGTCATCACACAGTCATCGTCATACAGGACGTGATTCATCTGAAGAATTTTGAAGAATTCGGCGCGGGCTCTGTCGAGTGAATCCATCGGTGTCGCTGTGAGTGATGCAAGCGGTCACGAAGGTGACGTCTATGCCTCTGCCGGCGCAGAAGGGGGAGAAGTCATCATCTTTGGTCCGGCGTCCTCGTCGGGTGCAGGGAAAGAAGGCCCTCCCGGTCCGGAAGGCCCTCCTGGTCGGGAAGGTCCGGCTGGACCCACTGGTGGGATGGGTCCCTCGGGCCCTCAATCATCTGCCGTGAAGAGCCTGAAGTGAGCGGACGCGAACGGTCTAGGGCGGGGAGGGGTCATTAATCACCAACAAAAAACAAACCACGTAGTGGTTGAGGCCTTGTCAACCATCCCTCGGCGACGGTGATAACGAATATCGCTACCGAGGTCGCCTCGGGGCTGGATGTTCCAGAGTGGGGGAAACCCCGTAGGCACCCCTCGGCAGAGTCCTGATCCATTGACGCCCCTTCTCTCCAATCGCTTGCAGAAGGGCGCCAACCCCCAACCAACCCCTTCCGCCAAACCTCCTCCCTTCAGCAGGCGGGGACTATGCCCAGTTGGGCTTCCCGCCTGCTGTCATTGACTCCATCGATTTTCTAATTGCTCGCCACGGCGTCGGCAGCATGCTGACATCCTTGAAGCGAACGTAGTTGTGAGCCGGTTACACGGCGCACCCTCCCGGCCGAGGGCCATCAATCATCTGCCGTGAAGAGCCTGAAGTGAGCGGATGCGAGCGGTCTCCAGAACCCCGCAAACAATCTCCGCAGGAGATGAAGCCTGTGAGCGGAGGCGAACGGTCTAGGGCGGGGAGGGGTCATTAATCACCAACAAAAAACAAACCACGTAGTGGTTGAGGCCTTGTCGAAGGACCTAGAGCGAACGGATGTGAGCGGTCGGGGTGGGCGGGCCATTAATCATCTAAAACTATTCCCGTCAGGGAATCAGGAATCCCCAAACCTCCTCGCCAACCGGCCCTCACCAAACTTCCAAAACTCGACAGGCTTCCCCGACAAACTCCGGGAGCCCTCACGCACGTACGCGATGCAGCCGAAAAACGCATGCACCCCTCGGCACGGTGGCTGCACGCTGGGTGGGCCATTAATCCTCGAGCTCTGATCGGGTGCGAGGTGGGTGCGGGCTGGGTGGGCCATCAATCCTCGAGATTTGATCACCTAATCGCCTGCCTTCATACTCTCCAATCCCCGAAGAGCCTTCATGCTCTCCACAATCATCTGAGACAGACCGCAGGAACGCACGAGAAGCAACACTCGATAGGAACTTAATACGCTTTCCTTTAGAAAAACGAAAAATGGGGAGCCACCAGCCACGAAAGGCCCCGAGAGGCAGATAACCCGTCGTTATTGAAGTTCCAAGGATGGTGTCCAGTTCGTGCCTGAGCCCGCAGAGCCCGCAGTTCCGCCCTTCCCCCAAGGCAGCTCGGCCAAATGCCGCCAAACCCGGCCTACCGGCCAGTTTCCTCCGCCACCAGGCCCCAGCTGCGGCCTGTCCCCCAAAATCCCGCCCCCGACATACGACTCCGGTATAGCCCCACACCCGCGGCACACTGAATTCGCAGCTCCGCTCGCCTCGCAACCGGTCGATCGTGGACGTCGTGCGGATCCACCACGGTTTCGCGCCAGCTTCGCGCCTCGGCGATCACGATCACGCCAACTTCGATCCCGGGGGCGATCGTTCCGTCACCAGCGGATCTGGGGCAGATGCCCCGTAAAAACGGGCCCTTACGCACTAAAGTTACAAGCGCGGGTAACCAAACACATCATTCCGTCCCAGCCGATTCGTATCTTGGATGCCAGTGATCGGTTGAGCACCCACGGTGGCCCCTCGAGAAGCGGCCCAGGAACGGGACCACGACCATCTCATCAGAAGCATCGCTCCACCAGCAGCACCCGCAACACGTCGTACCCGCAGCACCCAGCTTCACGTCGCACCCGTAGCCCCCAGCTTTTAGCCTGTCGCAGAACCCAGGAGCGCGCACAGCGCTACCAGCAGCTCGCTCCGATCGGTTCTTTGATGACCGCCTACCAGCAAATCGTTTCGAATCACCGATTCCCGTAAATCGGAACGCCCTTCGGCGATCTCCGATTTACCGGCAAACCGGTCGATTCCCCGCTGATCGCCGATCGGGCCCGGACCGCTCGAGCGACCCATTCGCCTAAAGCCACGACTGAACCATGCAGACAATTGTCTGCTTGAAATCTCCGTCCGAATCAGGTAAAAACTGAGACAGGGCAAGACGTTGAAGCGAGGGAGGGGGTGTAGCACCAGGATGTAGTCGACGACCGCCGATATCAAGCTCGTCCATGGAGGGACGGTCTCGGGGATGCCCCTTGGGCCCGGTCGCCAGCATGGAAGCCGTCTCGGTCGGGGATCGCGGTGCCACCGCGCTTGACCAGACGGCAAGGGCTCACGGCCCCGCCGCCGAGCAGGGTCGTTCGAGGCACGAAAAGCCTCGCCCGCGAAACGCACCACAGTCCCGCACACGGGGGGCGAGCGGCAACAACAGCATTGGCTGCCGGCGCGCGTACGCGTCAAATGGGCCGACTCATCGCCACTTATCAGTTGAGGACGGCGGCACAGAGCCGATCGTCCCCGTCCGTCAGCACGGCGATCGGAGCGGCCTGGGAGGCTCAAAGGTGGTGGTGGCCGAGCGCTACCGCGCCAACATCGACGTCTGTGAGCCGGCCGTGGACACGTTTCGGGTGGCGCTGGAACAGCGGTAAGGCTAGTTCGTCGATCACATGTGCGCCCATCTAACAGTCTGGAGTCTATCCCAGTCAATCGGTATCTTGAATGCCAGCATCTGTGTTGAACGCCCGGTGATCGTTCCAGAAGGTGCTATAGAAATGGGACAACGAACGAATATCGCAACATCTCCGGGACATCTGAAGTAGCCTGCAGGATCTATGCAGCCCGTACGCCGGACCTGCAGGCCGTAGGCCGGTAGCGCTCGGGACTAGGGTTGGCAGCGGACGAGCGCCTATGGACAGCTCCAGCTGCTCTAAACTATGCTGGCTGGAGCGGCTTGTGCTTTAGCTCTGGGAAGGGTTGCCGAAGTAGACTAGGACCATGGATCTCTCGCCTCCGCACCTGAGCACCGTCGGCGCCACGCCTATCGCTTTGGCGCTGCTCACGATCCCTCGCCGACACGCATAATGTACGTCACGCTCGACAGATTCACGGAGGCGGTTGGACGGCTCTCTGAGATGCGCCGCGAACGTCTGCTGCGGATCGTCATGTCCCCTCAAGGGCCGGCGGCTCTGGAGATAGACAATGAGGCGCCTGACGTGCCGGCACCCGGCGAGGGACTGTACGCCGATGTCCAAGACACCCTCGCTGCGCTTCTGGCCAACGTGACCGTGGAGGATTTCATCGGAATGCGGTCAGCCCCGCGACCACAATTTCCAGAGACCGAGGATGAGGCGATCTCACGCGCGAAGTTCGAGGCTGCCGCAGCGGCGTTTTCGGCCACTGACCTGAAGCAGAGGGCACGTTTGCGTCAGACGTCTGGAGTTCATGTTCTTACAACCATGAACTGGGAGGTATTGGTCAACGAGCAGGACAGCTTTCCGGAAACGGAGGCAGAGCTTGGCGCTGCGCCTCGTGCGCTAATCAATATCACGTCTGAGCGAGCGACCGATAACCCCTTTGCGCCTGACCGTGAAGTCTCGGTATTTGTAACCGATCTTGATGATCTTGAGTACATGCTAGCTAAGCTTGAGCAGCTCAGGGTTGCTCTTGTAGAGATTAAAGAGGGTGCTGGTGATGGAGACGCCTAGCCTTGACCTCATTACATATACGAAGGCGACGAAGGAGGCGATAGCCGCCAAAGCGCGACTCACGAGCGTCGTCCCGTCGGTGCCATCACGATGGCTGATCTCCGTTGCAGGCGATATCGAACACGTCGATACAACGGGTCAGATCGGCGCTGCCCACTGGCCACCGACGGACAGGACTCTGAGCTTCTCAGCAGCCGGAGCTGTGCAGATGGGGATGACTCCTATTTCTCCTGAAGGAACTGCGGGGCTCGAGCAGCTGAGACACAGAGCAATAAGCATCGGATGGCTGGGTACACCGACTGTTGAGGGCTCTGACGAATTCGCGACCATCGATGAGGTTTCGCGTGCACTCGAGCACCTCAGGCAAAACGAGGCTTTGGCAGTTGCCACAACATATAGGAGTTACGTAGCCACACATCATGCGATGCCCAGGACTGTGCCGCGGCAGCGATTCAACGACCTTGTGACGCAATGGCGTAGCGAAACAGCACTTGAGTCCTCCGTCAATCGGAGGGCGATGAACTGGGCTTACCAGCAGATCATCGGCCTTGGTCCTGATGTGCTGCCGCTGATCTTGGCTGAGCTCGAGCAGGAAGCAGACGACTGGTTCTGGGCGCTTGCGGCCATTGCCGGAGAAGATCCAGCCGAGGGTGCTGAGACGCTGGACAGCGCCGCCGAAGCTTGGCTCGATTGGGGCCGTCGCAAAGGCTATCTTGGTGAGTCGGCCGGGTAAGGGGATAACTCATTACTCCCGCTGTCCGTTCAACGCGACGCAAGAGGCCAAGAAGCTGGAGGAAGCAAGCCCCGCGCTGAGCGGTACCTCCTACCGAGTTACAAGTGGCTCGACCAAGGGATACAACTGTGTTGCTTGGGTCGCGGGGGATGACACCCGCTGGTGGGAGCCGGTCGCCGGCTTCGACGCAAAACAGCTTGGCGGATACTACTGGCCGACCGATCCCGAGATACCGGCCTGGTTCTCCGTAAGCGCCTTGGAAAAGCTGTTTGCGTCGCAGGGGTATGAGCAATGTGACGACGGCGATCACATTCCGGGCGTTGAGAAGATCGCCATCTACGGTGACAGTCGTGCCGATGCGACCCATGTGGCGCGACAACTCAGTCCGCGCATGGACGAGCAAGATGGGGCGGCTCGCGGACATAGAGCACGAGTGCCACGATCAGATAGAAGGGGGAATGGTTGCCCAGATTCAGCAGTTCATGTCGCGGCCAGTCACGGCGAGCGGGAACGATGACGCACAGTCGCCGGCTCTCATTGTTTCCACCCAGAGGCCAGCGGAAGTAGCCTGAGACATCACGGCGACCGCAAGCAAAGGGTAACCGTTAAACACAAAAGGCCCTAGACGTCTCTAAGGCCTCCCGGTCGAGCTGATCGCCAAACGTCTTTGGAATCAAACTCTCACTCATCTCGGTTCCTGTGATAAACATCAAGCAAGAACCGCGGAGCACTTCTCTGTTTGGTTCCCTGCAGATCCACGGAAAGAACCTTCACTAAATACACCGAGCTTGGGAGGTTTTAGTGAGGGCGAGCCGATTAACACATAGACGTCACAATTAGTGATCTTGCTTCTCCTATAGCGGAAAGGCCACTGTGCCTCACCAAGGCTCCCTTGGGTCGGGGGTGCGTCGTTACTTGCCAATTATCGCCGCCTTCGGCGGCGGGGGCGGCGTGCCTAGCACCCCCCGACCACAAAGGAGTAGCGATAATGACAAGCTCAGGTAAGAAAGCGCAGCGACAGGAGACGCTCGACGAGCAGACGATCACGGCTCTGGAGGCTCGTAGGGCACGGCTCGAGGAGTTGTGGAGATGACGGTGAGCCAACGCATCGCGGCGATGCGCAACGGCGAGCTCTCGCTGGAGCAGTGCGCGGCCTGGGCGGCGAGATACCCAGAGCAGGTGCCACTGCTGAACGGCGAGTTCGAGTACCTCGCGGCGTTCACCCCGGAGGTCCGCCGAGTAGGCCACGCCATCGGCGGCGCCCCCACTCTCGGGGCGCCGCCCGATCCCCTGTCCCGGAACACCCCGGCTCACGCCGGCGGCCCTGCCGCCTCCGGAGCGTCGAGCGCGGCGTGCGCGGACAGCCGTCCGGCGCGCGCGGTACGGTGGGACGATGAGCGAGCAGAGACGCGCGTATCGATCTCGGCGTCAGGCTCGACGGGAGACCGTGTGACCAGCGAGACGACCGCGATCTGCGCGGGACCGGACGTGCTGACGATCGTCACGGTGCTGCCCGACCACGGCGTCGTGTTCCAGCTGACCTCGACGTTCGTCGGCCACAAAGGAGTCGACACCCACGTCACCCATCTCACGCTCGGCCCGCCCGGCGAGCGCCCCGCGATCCACGCCGAGGACCACCCCCACGAGCGACCTGAACCCCACGTACGACCCAAGGGGATGCGCCTACGAGCACATCCAGGTCCTCATGGAGCATCTGAGGGAGCTGGGGGGAGAGCCGGCCGTCGATCTCCCCGACGACGCCTTCCACGACCTTGAGCGGACCGATCCCTAACGGCGCCCTCAGAACTATCCGCCACCGATCCGCGCCAAGTTCGCCCGGTCCGGACGTTCAGAGTGCATTCCTGCCCCTCGTGCGCTTCGAGTAAGCTGATCTCGTGATTCAGTGCTGGCATCCTCTCCACGAAGGCGCAGAGTCGGCACGGCCTAGCCCCGACAAAGCGCCGACTCCGTGAGCACGTCGGGCGCACCCTCGCGGGAGATCGACGGCAAGGGACGACGGTCCGCGAGCTGCTCGCCGGTCGGAAGTACTCGATCGACTACTACCAGCGCGAGTACAAGTGGCAGACCAAGCAGGTCGCCGAGCTGATCGACGACCTCGTCGGCCAAGTTCCTGGAGAGCTACGAGCCCGGCCACGAGCGGGCTGCCGTGGCCGAGTACGGGCACTACTTCCTCGGCTCGATCATCGTCAGCGACAAGGACGGCCAGAAGTTCATCATCGACGGTCAGCAGCGGCTGACGACGCTGACCCTGCTGCTGATCTACCTGCAGCACCAGCTCGAAGATGCCGAGCAGAGAGGTCAGCTCGCGGATCTGATCTTCTCTCAGAAGTTCGGCAAGCGCTCCTTCAACCTGGACATCCCTGAGCGCACGGCCTGCATGGAAGCGCTCTACACCGGCAAGGACTGCGTCGCTCACGACCTCCCGAGTCGATCGCCAACATCCTTGGCCGCTACTGCCGACATCGACGAGTTCTTCCCCGAAGAGCTTCGAGACGGCGCTCTCCCGTACTTCGTGGACTGGCTGATCGAGAACGTCCACCTCGTCGAGATCACCGCCTACTCCGACGAGCGACGCCTACACGATCTTCGAGACGATGAACGATCGTGGCCTCTCGCTCACGCCCGCCGACATGCTCAAGGGGTACCTGCTGGCCAACATCACCGATGCGGACGACCGAGTGCACGCCGGAAGGTCTGGAAGGAGCGGATCAGCGCTCTCATGGACGCTCGGCAAGGACGAAGACGCCGACGGCATCAAGTCGTGGCTGCGAAGCCAGTACGCCGACACGATCCGCGAGCGCAAGCGTGGTGCTGCGCCGGAGGACTTCGACCTGCATCGGAACCGAGTTCCATCGCTGGGTGCGCGACCACGAGGATCGCCTCGGCCTGGAGAAGAGCAGCGACTTCGTCCGCTTCATCGATCGGGACTTCGCCTTCTACGGCCACTGGTACGAGCGACTCCGAAATGCCGCCGACTCGCTGACGCCAGGACTCGAGTGCGTCTACTTCAACGCCGAGCACAACTTCACGCTGCAGTATCCGGTTCTGCTCTCGCCGCTGCGCGTCGCAGGACTCCGAGGACGACTCCTGCGCAAGATCCGGGTCACCGCCGCTTTCCTCGACATCCTGATCCACCGGCGGATCTGGAACTGGCGCGCCATCGACTACTCGACGATGCAGTACGCCATGTTCATCGTCATGCGCGACATCCGCGGCAAGATGACCGCCGAACTGGTCAGCCTCCTGCGCCAGCGGCTCGATGTCGGATACCGAGACGTTCCTCAGCAACCATCACTTCCGCCTGCACGGGATGAACGGACGTCAGATTCATCGGCTGCTCGCACGAATGACGGAGTTCATCGAGACACGGTCCGGCATGCCCTCGCACTACGTCGAGTACGCGAAGCGCGGTGGCGGACGGGTTCGAGATCGAGCACATCTGGGCCGATCACTACTGAGCGCCACGACGACGAGTTCGCCCATCCGAGCGAGTTCGCCGAGTACCGCAACCGAATCGGCGGCCTGCTGCTCCTGCCGAAGAGCTTCAACGCGAGCTACGGCGACCTGCCCTACGAGGAGAAGCTGCGCGCACTACGACAGCCAGAACCTGCTGGCACGCAGCTTGCATGAGGCGGCCTACGACCACAATCCTGGATTTGTTCGCTTCGTGCACGAGAGCTCGCTGCCGTTCGCTGCCAGCACCGACTTCGCAAAGGCAGATCTCGATGCGCGACAACAGCTATACCGTGCTCTGGCTGAGCAGGTGTGGGATCCTGCCCGACTTGCCGAGGAGGCCGCGAAGGGTCCGTCTTCCGATCTTCAAGGTACTCAGCCCGAGCCCGCATAGGCTCCACTTGCGGTTGTCTCTGCCTCCCGCCGGGTTACGCGGCGAGGGGCACTACCCTGACCTGCTCCCAATCGACCATTCCGAGTGGGGCTTCGTGTTGTTGGGCGCCCACACCGTCCCAGATCTCACGGCACAGATCTGTCGGATCCGTCTGGCCAGGGAAAAGCTGGCGGAACTCTGTGAGTAGGGAATAGACAGTGGATCGGGGCATTTTCCACCGCTCGGCGTAGTCCGCTGCTGTGGGGCGGCGGTGAAGGTCGTCAGCGAGGCAGTCCCATTCGTTGATGAACGCCAGCTGGCGCTGGCGCAGGACTCCTCTTTCGCCGGCGAGTCGACTGAGATAGTCGATGAACGGTAGCCCCTCATCGCTTGTGACGGCGTGTCGGATCGAAAGACGTGGGTGATTTGGCATCGCGACTCCTGTCTAGGATTTCGGCTTTCATCCAGAGTGTCAGACGGGTCGGACGGACCCCGCAGCACCATTTACTGGACCCAAGGCCGCAAGCCGGCGTCAGTAGTACTGAACTAAACCCCGCAAACACTGGGCCAAATGCAACAACTTCGACCCAAGTGTGTCAAAAGTGAGCCGATTGCCTAAAGAGCCCTTGGGGCGAACGGGTGTTCTGTTAGCTTCGAGGGATGGATGTCTATCCCACCGATCTTCCCGATCACAATCAGCAGCTTGGCGCTTCCCGCGCGTGCTGTGTCTGCGCGGGTATCTTCACGCGCGAGCAACTGCGGGTGGGACTTGGTTGGGAGCCCACGGAGCATGGTTGGCGCTGTGGGGCGTGTTCGCGTCGCCGTTGGGGCTTGGCTGCCTGGGCGGCGGATCTGCTGATTGCTGGCACCGCGGGCGCTCCAATGGCTGCGGATGTGTGCGCGGCAGAGCGTGAGGGGTGCCCGCGGGCGATCGGGGCGCAAGAACTTCAGCTGCCGCAACGCGCACGGGAAAGCGGTTTTGCGCTGCCCGTGGATGTCTCCGCACGAGTACCGTCCCAAGCGGGCCCTACGTTTTGAGGATGACTTCAATCAGAAGGACCTCAATCAGAAAGACATTGCCGGTCCCATCGGGTTGGCCTGAGCCTCCCGACTCGGCTGCCTACCACGGTCTCGCGGGCGAGATCGTGTAGGCGATCGCGCCACACACCGAGGCCGATCCCGTCGCGGTGCTCGTGCAGCTGCTGGTTGCGTATGGTGCGTTGATCGGGGGTGGCGCCTGGTTTAAGGTGGAGGCGACGCGCCACTACCCCAACGAGTTCGCCGTTCTTGTCGGCGATTCGGCTGTTTCTCGTAAGGGGTCTGCTCTTGGTCATGTCAAGCAGCTGCTCGGCGAAGTCGAGGAGGACTTTCCGTCACGGGTGGAGAAGGGCCTGTCCTCCGGTGAGGGCGTGGTGTGGTTGTTGCGTGACCCTGAGGGCAAGGACGCCGGCGCGCCGGATCGTCGACTGCTTGTGACGGAGCCCGAGTTCTCCAGGGTGTTGAGCGGCCGGGAACTGGCCTCGCTTTCACCGGTGTTGCGTGAAGCGTGGGACGGCGAAGATCTGAAAACGTTGACGCGTAACTCGCCATTGCGCGCGACCGACGCTCATCTTGCTTTGATCGGTCATATCACCGCGACGGAGCTGCGTCATTGCTCGACCACGCTCAGTATCGCGAATGGTCTGCTCAATCGTTTTCTTTTCGTCGCGTGTCGCCGCACACAGCTGCTGCCCCACGGCGGGGATGAGTATCCTCTCGCGAACACCGGGCTGAAGGACCGGCTTGCGCAGGCGCTCGAGCATGCTCGGGGTGCTGGTGAGCTTCGTTTTCATGCTGGCGCGAAGAAGCATTGGACGACTAGCTATAAAGAGATGTCGGAGCGGTCGATGGACGGTGTTACGGGCGCGTTGACCGCGCGCGCTGAAGCGCACAGCATGCGGTTGGCGTTGATCTACGCGCTGCTGGACGGTGCGCGCTCGATCCAGATTGAGCATCTCAAGGCCGCGCTCGCGTTGTGGGACTATGCCGCTCGGAGTGCTGTGTGGGCGCTCGGGGACGCGACGGGTGACCCGTTCGCCGAGCAGATCCATCGCCACATGCAAGATAATCCCGGTGGCCTCACGCTCACCCAGTTGCACGGACTGATGCATAACAATCGTACCGCGGCGGAAATCAAAGAAGCGCTCGAAGCGCTGGAGAAAGCCGGACGAGCCGAATGTCGGAAGAAGAAGAATCCGAAAGGCGGCCGGCCCGCCGAGCTCTGGACAGCCATTACACCTGAGCCAGCCACCACACCTCAGCGCAGCGGCCGGCCCGTCCTGACCCGCGCCGCCTGACCGTTGCTTCGTTTAGTTAGTTTCTCCGCCAGCCTCGTCGTTACTGCTTGCCGGCCCGGCCGTTATTCGTTTAGTTAGTTTCCTCGTAGCCCTGGCCGGTCCCTACAAGGGTGCTCCGTTCGGTCTGTCACTACCTGTACCCGCGAAGGCGGTGTCAGTTCAACCTCGGCAACGTTGTCCTTAGAGCAGCTATCTGTATCGACTGGCATGCCCCGCAGGTGACTGATACCTCTGACCTGTTCCCGTACATCCTCGATGGGGTACCGTTCCTAATCGGGCACGTCAAACGTGGATATCGATCGTCCCGGGCTTCACGTTCAACCCGACCAACTGCGAACCGATGGCGATCACGGGGACGGGGACGGGCGTCGAAGGGGCTACCGTACCTGTCTCGAGCCCCTTCCAGGTCACGAACTGCAACAGACTTCAAACCATCGCAAGCAACAGCCTTAAGCAAAACGAGGAACCACAAAGAAAAAGGAAAAGCAGGCACGTAAAGCTTGTGCCACCGCATGAGGGTCCACAATCGACTGGCGCTACGAATGCCTCGGGGACTGGGACTGGGACCTCGGGGAGTACCTCGGGATCTATCAGCTCAAACCGAGGAAGCAAACATCTCTCGTGTCAAGGTAGACCTCCCCAAGCAGCTCCCA
Source organism: uncultured Solirubrobacterales bacterium (assembly GCA_963776185.1). Lineage (GTDB taxonomy): Bacteria > Actinomycetota > Thermoleophilia > Solirubrobacterales > Solirubrobacteraceae > Palsa-744. Next base: position 507,152 of record CAVZLM010000003.1, on the reverse strand, counting down.
TCGAGGTTGACTACGTTGCAGAAGGCATGCACATCCGCCCAGTTCGATGCCAATCCAGCCGGTTGTCCCGCAGCTTCAGTAGTTGCCTCTGCCAAGGCGATCACTCCTATCCTGCCCGTTCCCACTCGAAGGCCCGCCTACTTCGTCAGTCATGGAAACGAAGCCTTTCCACAATTGATTCTGGTATTGCAGGGTTACGGAATAACAATTGATCTGGTTGGCGATACGTTCATAAGCCAAGTCCGGGATAACTTCCTCAACGTTTGCCCATGTCCCTGATGCTCCGGTCAGCTCCTTCGAACTGACGTTGCCCCAGGGCAAGTACAGTGCGTTGACCGCTAACGCGAATTTGTGCACGGTCAAGGGTGGTTTGAAGATGCCCACAGAATTTGTTGGCCAGAACGGCGCGGTGATCCATCAGAGCACGCCGATCAGCGTGAGTGGCTGCCCGAAGGCGAAGACCGCTGCGCAGCTGCGAGCTGCGAAGCTCGCTGCTGCGCTGAAGGCTTGCCACAAAAAGAAGGGCTCTAAGCGTTCCTCCTGCGAAAAGGCTGCTCAGGAGCCGTTATGGCACAAAGAAGGCTAAACGCCACAAGTAGCCTTTACCAACAACAACTCCATCCTTTCAGCGAAAAACAGCGCTTCTAGCCGAACCAGCCTTTACTGCAGTTTTTTGAAAGCAGCTCGGCCAATTCCGCCAACTCTGCGCCGCCGCCCCAGCTCCGCCGCCGCGCCGCAGCCAGCCAACAGCAGCTTCGGCCTTTGCGCCGGAAGTGTGCCCTCACCCCCAGAACCCCCGCCCCCGCTGAGTTTTTCCGTCCTGTTCGGCTCGCCGCTTCGCGAACTCCCGAGCGGTTGACGGCAGAAAACCCAGCCCGGCCCGGCCGGCTGGCTTTTGACGAAGGGCCCCGGTTCTCAGGGCGCGCCCCGTCCAACGGGCGGCAACGAAGCGAGCCGCCCAGAACGCAAAAATCATCGGGACCGCTGCCGGGTTCAGCATTCCGGTGAATCCCGCTTCCGGCATACCACCCCGGTATGCCGACATCGCGATGAACCTCCCCCAATTCGGTGAAGCTTTCCCAATGCGCTGAAGCCTTCCCAACTCGCTGAAGCCCGCCGAGTCTCCTCGGTCGCAGGCCGAAGTTCGCCGAGCGGCGACCGCGCAGCGGGCCGGCCAGTCGCCAACTTCTGTCGGCGGCCTCCGCACAGCTCTCGCCATTCCGCCCGCATCCTGCCGCCGCCAGCTTCGCCCATCGCCGCCACCGCCGATGAGCGGCAACGCGCCAGGTTTCCGCCGCGAACCCCCGAAAACACTGGGCGCTCGAAACTTTCGCCCCGAAAATCGCCCCGGCCATCGCCGCCGTCTGCTTTGATCTGCTCAGTCGATCCCAGCACCCACGGCGACTGCTCGAGAAGCAGGACGGGAACGGGACTCGGACCGGCCACCGCAGCACCTGGGTGTAGACGTCTGAACTGGCCCCACTGTGGACGCTTGAAGTGGCCCCACCTCTGTCCGACCTGCGGCTGACGCTTGGCGCTTGGTTGAGCGCGATGCGAGGAGCCGGGAGGAGTGACCAGAATGGAGCAGTTCGAGCAGATCAGGCGCGATTACGCGCGGGAAGGGTTGTCGGTCAGGGCGCTGGCGAAGCGTCATGGGGTGCATCGCCGGGCTGTGCGGCAGGCGTTGGTGTCGGCGGTGCCGCCGGGCGTGGCGGCGTGGCTGGAGCGTGGCGGTGGGCGGCGTGAGTTGATGTCGACCAGCTCATAACCCCCACCCGCATTCAGCGCTAACTCACCGAAGGTTGCTGTCTTATAGCTGACCGATTGCCCCAACGTTCGCAGAATCCCCAAACGCCTCCACCACCCTATCGGGTGTTTTTTTGTATTTGATATCTGGAGACCGCTCGCCTCCGCTCGCTCCAGAGTCCTCACGCTCCGGCGGCTCTCGTAGAGCTAACAACCCCACATCACTGCAAACCCCTATGGGGTTTGTTCCTTTTTCGTAGTCATGGAGACCGGGCCGCATCCGCGCCCCTCCAGGCACTCCACGACTCCGCTCGCCTTGTGACCCGACTCGGCCAGAGGCCTCGCTCAAAACTCATCGGTGATGTCGGCGAGCTCGTTACGTCGTGTCGTGCAGTTAGATGGATGGGGGTGCACGCCCTCCAGCCGATTGGTGCCGGTGATGAAGCCTCTCGTTAGAGAGGGCACCAATCGGTCAAAGGTTTCAAAAAATCGCCACTAGCCGTCATCTGTCCGCTCAACAGATCTCCGGCTCGAAGGGGAGAACCCCTCTCGTTCAGCAGACGAGCACTAGGGGTGGGTGGGGACATCAATCACCACAGTGCCCATTTGCTAAATGCTGCAAACCTCACGAACCCCTGAGCGATGGGCCCGTCTGCAGACCTCGGGGGGTTTTGAAAAAACTCCGAGGGGCCCTTTCAGGCACCGCCGGGTGGGTGGGCCATCAATCCCTCGACAAACCTCGCCTCGAGGGGACCCTCCCCACCCTCCCGCCACCCTCGCGGCTGAGCGACCCGATCTCTTCGGAGGGCTCTGACCATCCACCCAATCATCAGGGACTTGATCACCTGAACTCGCAAACCTCCTCGCCAACCGGCCCTCACCAAACTTCCAAAACTCGACAGGCTTCCCCGACAAACTCCGGGAGCCCTCACGCACGTACGCGATGCAGCCGAAAAACGCATGCACCCCTCGGCACGGTGGCTGCACGCTGGGTGGGCCATCAATCCTCGAGCTCTGATCGGGTGCGAGGTGGGTGCGGGCTGGGTGGGCCATCAATCCTCGAGATTTGATCACCTAATCGCCTGAGCCTTCATACTCTCCACAATCCCCGAAGAGCCTTCATGCTCTCCACAATCATCTGAGACAGACCGCAGGAACGCACGAGAAGCAACACTCGATAGGAACTTAATACGCTTTCCTTTAGAAAAACGAAAAATGGGGAGCCACCAGCCACGAAAGGCCCCGAGAGGCAGATAACCCGTCGTTATTGAAGTTCCAAGGATGGTGTCCAGTTCGTGCCTGAGCCCGCAGAGCCCGCAGTTCCGCCCTTCCCCCAAGGCAGCTCGGCCAAATGCCGCCAAACCCGGCCTACCGGCCAGTTTCCTCCGCCACCAGGCCCCAGCTGCGGCCTGTCCCCCAAAATCCCGCCCCCGACATACGACTCCGGTATAGCCCCACACCCGCGGCACACTGAATTCGCAGCTCCGCTCGCCTCGCAACCGGTCGATCGTGGACGTCGTGCGGATCCACCACGGTTTCGCGCCAGCTTCGCGCCTCGGCGATCACGATCACGCCAACTTCGATCCCGGGGGCGATCGTTCCGTCACCAGCGGATCTGGGGCAGATGCCCCGTAAAAACGGGCCCTTACGCACTAAAGTTACAAGCGCGGGTAACCAAACACATCATTCCGTCCCAGCCGATTCGTATCTTGGATGCCAGTGATCGGTTGAGCACCCACGGTGGCCCCTCGAGAAGCGGCCCAGGAACGGGACCACGACCATCTCATCAGAAGCATCGCTCCACCAGCAGCACCCGCAACACGTCGTACCCGCAGCACCCAGCTTCACGTCGCACCCGTAGCCCCCAGCTTTTAGCCTGTCGCAGAACCCAGGAGCGCGCACAGCGCTACCAGCAGCTCGCTCCGATCGGTTCTTTGATGACCGCCTACCAGCAAATCGTTTCGAATCACCGATTCCCGTAAATCGGAACGCCCTTCGGCGATCTCCGATTTACCGGCAAACCGGTCGATTCCCCCTTTAGCGCCAAATCGCCCAAAACCACCGTTTCCCCGCTTTCCCACCGGATCGCCCAAAACCGTCGGATCCAGCTTTAGCGCCGAATCTGCCAAACCGGGTGAAGCCACCGGATCCCGGCTTTCTCGCCGAATCGCGAAAACCGTCGATTCCCAGCTTTACCGCCAAATCGCCATATCGCCAGCAGCCACCGAATCACCGCTTCCCGTAAATCGGAACGCCCGTCGGCGGTCTCCGATTTACCGGCAAACCGGTCGATTTCCCGTTGATCCGCTGATCGGGCCCGAACCGCTCGAGCGACCCATTTCGCCCAACGCCACCAGTCGGCGGTGCAGACAACTGTCGCGTTGACAAGCATCGCCCAAATCAGGTAAAAACTGGGCAGGCCACAGTAGCCGGCCAAGGGCTCTCTTAAAGACACCGTCATGTGGTCGCAGGCCCCGGATGTCGAGAGAGCCAGACGCAAACGGGCAGGGGAGGGGGTGACGCACCAAGGTCTAGCCGACCGACCATCGATATCAAGCTCGCCCGTGCACGGAGGGGGGATCCTCCCCGCGATCGTGACCGGTACGGAGCCATCTCCAAGCCTGGGACCGCGGAGCACCGCGCCGGGCGGGATGGGAAGAGCCCACGGCCCCGCCAAGGCGGCGGTCGTTCGAGGCAAGCAAAAGCCCCGCCCGCGAAACGAGCACAGTCCCACACCCGGGGGGCAAGCGGCGACAACAGCCCAGCTGCCGGCGCCGAAGCTGGGGGTGGTTGACGACCGAACGACCGAAGAGTCGCGCCCAACGAGCTCGGCACCACCACAGCGCCGGCCGAGATTTGACCACCCCGGCGCTTTCGACGCTTGAACTGGCCCTACCCGCGGCCACCAGATCTCCCCACGGGCGGCCATCGGCTCTCCCCACCGCTGGTCACCGTGAGCAGAAGTGGGGCGCTTCCGTGAGCAGGGTGGGCAGGCACTCAATCCCCGCGCCACTTGATTGCCGGCCTTTTGGCATTCCCGGCGGCGGCCGATATGATCGTGAGCACCATGATCGTGACCCATACAGCTGCCGGCACCCCTGTGATCGAGCTTACTCCTGCGGAGCACGCCGCGTACCTCGAGCGCGAAGTGCAGAGCGCTATGGGCATGTCGGTCGCCGAGTTCGTCCGGGCCTACACGGCTGGCGAGCTCGAAGATGGCGACGTGGCCGTCGACGAGATGGTCGGTTTGCTGCGTATCGGCCAGAACGGAAACAAAGCTGCCGCGTAGAGCCGCGCAGGGCCTCGCCGATCGGGCCCGGACCGCTCGAGCGACCCATTCGCCTAAAGCCACGACTGAACGATGCAGACAATTGTCTGCTTGAAATCTCCGTCCGAATCAGGTAAAAACTGAGACAGGGCAAGACGTTGAAGCGAGGGAGGGGGTGTAGCACCAGGATGTAGTCGACGACCGCCGATATCAAGCTCGTCCATGGAGGGACGGTCTCGGGGATGCCCCTTGGGCCCGGTCGCCAGCATGGAAGCCGTCTCGGTCGGGGATCGCGGTGCCACCGCGCTTGACCAGACGGCAAGGGCTCACGGCCCCGCCGCCGAGCAGGGTCGTTCGAGGCACGAAAAGCCTCGCCCGCGAAACGCACCACAGTCCCGCACACGGGGGGCGAGCGGCAAGAACACCTCAGCTGCCTGCATCTCTGGATCGCCCGATCGCTTTGCCGTACAATGAAGGTGTGCCCAAACATGCGGTGACATCCAACGGTGCAGTTCCGGCTGCGGTCAAAGTGAGCCGTAAACAGGCCGCGGCGAACGCTGATGGTCTGTTGCGTGCCGAGGGTCTTCAGATGAGCCCCGAGCACCAGGCGCTTTCTGCCCGCTGGGTGGCCGGTGAGATAGATGGCGCGGAGCTCCAGCGGCTTGGCCTAGAGCTTGTGCGCCAGCGTCTCGCGACTGCCGCCGTCCGATAGCTTCTCGGCGTTTCTGATGGCGGAGGATCCGTATGTCTATCCGGGCACGGGTACCTTGCGCAACAACCTCGAGATGCGCGATCCCACAGAGCTCTCGCAGGCTGAGGCCGACATCGTGGGTCTCGCTCTCCGCGCCCTGGTCGACGAGCCGCTTTCGGGCGACTACGATTTGGCGCATTGGCAGGCCTTTCACCGTCGCATCTTCGCTGCGCTGTATCCGTGGGCGGGCGAGTTGCGTACGGTCCAGATCGCCAAGCCCAATGCTTTCTACGCCCGCCCGGAGCATATCGCCGGTTACGCGCGGGGCGTCTTCGCCAAGCTCGGGGAGGAGCGGCATTTGGTCGGTCTCGATCGTCAAACGTTCCTGGATCGACTGACGCACTACCACGCTGAGATGTACGCGGTCCATCCCTTCCGGGAGGGCAACACACGCAGCCTGCGCGCGTTCCTGAGCCAGCTCGCCGCGGCGGCCGGGCACCGGGTGGATTGGGAGCACCTCGATCACAAGCAGAGCTTCCCGGCGAACGTGCAGAGTCTCAACGGCAACAACGAGCAACTCAAAGAACTACTGGACACCATCCTCGACAGACCCTGATCACAAAACCGCCGATCCCGTGGCGGCGAAGCGCTGGCAATCAACGTGTCCGCCGATCAGCTAGATCCGCGAGTGCGCCCCCAGCGACGCTCATGATGCTCGCCGCGACCAACGAGGCAGTAATCACGGACAGGCCGGAGTAGGGCCGGCCGGGTGACATCGCACCGCTGAGGGCCAGGAACTCGGTCGTGGTCAGCAGGACGATTGAACTGCGCAGCGACCAGGTTCGCTGCTCTGCGTTCGATGCGATTCGGCATGCGGCCCCACCATCGGCGACCTTACGCGAGAGCTTGCTTCGCCACGACCGTTGAGGAGGTGGTCGTGCCGAGATTCGTGACCATCGGATATGGAGATCGCTAAGGTCTCGCCAGCGGCCGTCCCCGGCTTGTCCCTCATTCGCCTCGACATCTCCCAAGCTCTCCTGTACCCTTGGCGTGCCTCATTTTTGGACGGCATGCCGTCGTGCGGACCAGCTTCGGCCGAAGCCCCGCACGGCACTTGTCGCCGCCCAGCTCGCCGCGGGCCGGCACTTGTCGCTGCTCACGTCGCGACTGGCTCGGGCAAACGCGCCGACTCAAATCCGCTCTGACCAAAAACTTGGGTCTACGACGCCGATCGCGGAGTTCCCACAGCACACCGGCCGGAACATCACGGCAGCCACAAAAGGGTTAAGGTGACATTCGTGTTCAGGGCAAATGACACAGGCGCTGCCTCGTTGCGGCGCCCCATAAACACAAAAGACCCCGAACGTCTCCGGGGCCCATTGGGCGGGCCGTCTACCGAACGTCTCCGATATCAAACCCGTACTCATCTCGGTCCAAACAGATCAATGTAAAGAACCTCGGGAGTATTTTCTGGTGGTCCTTCAATCAAAGTGAAGAACCTGTCATAAATACTACAAGACCCTTGGGACGTTTTAGTAAGAATAAGAGCGATAACGCGCCAACTTCACCAAAATAAAGTAGGAAAGATAATTAAGTGAATACGTCAAGTCCCCAAGCGCTGAACACAGCTGCCGGCGCGCACAGGTTCGGCGCCTTCTGGCTCCCGCGAACTGGCTTCTCACCCAGACCGTCAGAGCGACCGCCCCCACAGAGCTTCCGAGCAGAACACGGATGGGGCGTTGCGACTGTCGCGTCAGGGCGCTTCGAGCAGATGGCTATGTTCAAGGCAGTTACCACCACCCGCTTCCACGATCTTGCGGACCGACGGCTGAAACTCGCCATCAAGGGCGGCGGCGGTGGGTATCGCTTCCAGGTCGCGTGCCAAATGCACGAGTTCCTTCGCGTCCTTGTCGTGCATCGAGCTGGCCTGAGCCTTGCACTCAAAGATCGTGACCTTCGCACCGGTGGAAATGAGGAGGTCGGTCTCCCGTGTCCCTTGGTTGTTCGTCAGCTCTAGACCCGGCCATGCTTGCACGACCGTTGGGTCGAACCACGCACGGGCCGGCCAGCAAGCACGCGCCGGTGACCACCCAGCCCCGTTGCGTAGCTCGTCCCAAAGCCGGCTCGGATCTTCTCGAATGCCCGACCATGGCAGGCGCCGGACCCCGGCCGCATAGGCCGTCGGGGCCGTCCCCTTTCCACCGGCCTCGTCGATTGCTACGCTGGACCCATGGCCACCACCAAGAAACGCCCGACCACCGCTGCGAAGCCCGTGACCCGGGCCAAAGCCCGTCCGACGTCGAAAGCCGTCGCGTCGAGCCGGACCAAAGCTCGCCGGGACACGACCGTGGCGCCGATCGTCCGCTTCACGCCGAAGCAGTGGGCTGCCTACCTTGAGCGCGAGGTGCAGCGCGAAGTGGGCATGTCGGTCGCCGAGTTCAGGCGGGCCTTCGCCGCCGGCGAGCTCGACGCCGGGGACATGGACGTCTTCTACGTCACCGGGCTCCTGGATATCAGCCAGAACGGGCACAGCGCTGTCGCGTAGCGCCGAGGAAGGCGTGGCGCAGAGCCTCGCCCAGCATCTCAACCGTGTCCTGAACCTGACCGTCAGCGACTCGCACCTGTCTGTCTCGCCGCTCGCCGGCGATGGCGAGAAGTTCCAGCTGGCGCGGCTCGTCGAGCGTCAGAATGTTCCGCTTCAGCTACGTGGCACCACGGCGCGTCTGTTGGTGCGCCTAGCCGTCGTTGTCGTCGACGGGCGTTGCCGAACGGTCTCCTACGCCTATCGGTTCCAGGCCGACGAGTCGCCAAAGTCCTGGCTGAGGCGCTGGGAATATCATCGTGAGCCGCCGGCCCCCGACTATCCCTACGCGCTGGGGCACCTGCATGTCCGCGGAACGTCCCCTGACGGAGCGAGCATCGACCGCGAGCACATCCCGGCGGGTGGGCGGGGTCATCCAATCCCTCTGGAGGAGATCATCCGCTACCTGATCGCAGACCGCGGCGTGAAGTCCGAAAAGGACGACTGGAAAGCGATCCTCGAGGAGTCCGAAAAGACCTTCCACAACTGACGGCCGCCGCAGCGACTGACTGCGCCCGCACTCCCCGGAGACCGGCCGGCAACGAAGACAATCGTCTTCTTGACAAGCTCGGGGAAAATCTGGTAAAAGTGAAAAAGGCGCAGCACGAGGCCTGAGAGGCTCTCTTCGCGACACCGTCATGCGGCCCAATCAGGCCCCGGATGTCGAGAGAGCCAGACGCAAACGCGGTAGGGGAGGGGGTGAAGCACCAGGGTCTAGTCGACGACCGCCAATAGCAAGCTCGTCCCGCGCCTGGCGTGTCCAGGGCGGAGTCATCCCAGGCTGGGACCGCGGCGCGCCCGCGCCGGGCGAGACGAAATGAGTCCACGGCCCCGCCACGGCGGCGGTCGTTCGGGGCAAGCAAAAGCCCCGCCCGCGAAACGCACCACAGTCCCGCACATGGGGGCAAGCGGCAAGAACAGCACCGATGGCCTGGTCCGGCACGTACTCGAATCACTGTGCGCGTATGTAGGCGCCCATCCCGGGGATCGTGAAGCGGAGCTCGTCGCCGTCGACGGTGAGAGTTCCCGCTTTGATGAGGTCATCGCGCACGCTCGAGAGCTGTTTCGGTGTGCTGCCGAGCTCGTCGGCGAGGGCTCGGGCGGTTGTGGGGTTTGTAGTGCCGGCGATGGTCGCGAGGGCTGTGAGGTAGCGCTTCTGGGTTGGGCTCGCCGCGCTCCAGCGGGCGGCGTAGAGTCCGCTTTCGAGCTCCTGCTGGGCTCGGGGAAGAGCAGCCTGTGCCGCCGCGAGGTCGATTCTGTTGTGGCCGCTTGAGGCACGCCAGGCGTGATGACCGTAGAGCTGGATCGCGTAGGGGTAGCCACCCGAGGCATCGGCGAGGACGATCGCCGCGTCCTCGTCCATCGGTCTCCCGGCCGCCTCGGCGGGGAGGCGCAGCGCCCGTACCGTCTCCTCGCTGCTGAGCAGGCCCAGCTCGTGCCACGTGCCGCGCTCGAGGTAGGTGACGGAATGCTCGGGGGCGCGCATCAGCGGCAGGCCGGCGATCACCACGACCACAGGCCAGCGCTCGCCGGTGCCCTCCTGCAGCAGGGCGGCGAGCGCGGCAAGCTCACGACGCGTGGCGAGGTGCGCCTCGTCCAGGGTCAGCACGAAGCCGGTCTCGCGTGCGATCGCGAGCTCGGCAAGCTCGGTGAGCACGGGGCGCAAGACGGGTGTGGGATCCTCTGCGGAGTCTGCGGCGCGAGCGAAGCGAACCTCGCCGCCGATCCCGGGCACACCGGCGCGCACGGTAACCGACTCCGTTTTTAGCGCGCGCTTGGAGGGCGGCTGCTCGACCAGATCCCGCGCGCGCCCGATCGCATCGATCAGGTCTGGGATGAAAGGCGTATCGGGTCTCAACTCGGTGTGCACACGGGGCCATCCAAACTCCGACCCTGCGATCGCCGCGGCCTGCGCGAGCAGCACGGTCTTGCCTACGCCGCGCGCGCCCACGATCATCGTCGGCCTGGGTGTGCGACCGTCGAGCGCCGCGACCTCGACCGCGTCATGCAGGTCTTCGAGCACCGCCTCGCGGCCCGCGAGCTCCTTTGGAGGCTCGTTGAAACCGGGACGATAAGGATTTTCCGTTCGCGTCACACGAGGCAGTCTAGCGTCGTCTAGCCCGTCTAGCGCCGTCTAGCCCAAGGTTTCCAGACTCGTCAAGCGGGCCTTGACAGATGTATCTCGTCAAGGTAGGGTTGACCTATGGATCGAAATGATCTGCACGACATTCAGGTTGACTTGGCGGCCGAAGCCGCGGATCAAGATACGCCCGAGAACCGCACTCGGCGCGACCTCTTGGATGCGTTGGCCCAGGTGAATCGCCCGTTGGAGGAGCTGGACGATGTCGATGACCTCGAACACGCGGCTTGTGAACTCGTCGACGGGGTCTCCCAGAACATCGACGCACTGATGAAAGCCGCGGTTGCTTTCGACCGCGCGCGCGGCCTGACGTGGGAGGACATCGGCGCCCGCCTGCGGATAAGCAAGCAGGGCGCGTGGGACCGCTTCGGTCCGTGATCCGCTGCAAGTCTAGAAACCACGGGCAGAGCACATCACCGTTCCGTCTCGTCACGGTGCCACTCTTGTCGTATGCTTGATCTATTACTGATCGATGGCTGTGTGCGGCCGGTCCAGATGATGGGAAGGAGGTGAAGCCATGACCACGAGCAAAAAGGATGCATCCAAAGCAGGCAAGCTGCTCCAAGACCCCAAGGTGTCGAAGCCGGTCAAATCGGTAGCGGGCAGCGACGTATCGCAGGCCAACAGTAAACTCGTGCTCCGACGGGGATTTTGGAGGAGAGGTCCCCGCCAGGAGCTTCCCACTGCTGGTGCCGACGTTCAGACGGACGGCTACGGGTTTGCCGCAGCGCGGCCCTACGCTCCTCCCGAGTTAGCACTGAGAGCGCACACGTTCTCGCGCTCTACTTCTCTTTGCTCGTGCTCGCTCCGGGCAAGCATGAGTTGCTCGTGAGCGCTGGTCGCGGTCTTCTCCGCGGCGTCGGCGCTGCGGCGGGAATCACGCGCGCTCCAAAGCGCTACGACGAAGGCGCCGGCGGCGACCAAGATGCCGACGATGGCTCCGAATGCGCCGACGTAGTCGGTCCAGAATGGTTTTGTGGCTAACAGCACCTGGCCAGAGTACAATGCGGCTATGGCGGTAGAGCCCATCTTCTACGGTGGCACACTGGGTGGCCACTTGATTGCGGCCGCCACGCGGGACGATATGACCGCCACGGCGCGCCTGGATCCTCTTCTGAGCCGTGGAGATGAGGATCTCTTCGCTCAGCGCGAAGAGGCGTGGACAGCGCTCACTGTGGGAGTGCAGTGGGCAGCTCGAGCGCTGGACTCGGTTGGTGTGGGAGGGACGAACACCAAGCCGATCGGCGATTCCGAGGCCGCATTCGCTCGGGGTCAGCATCTAAGCGCCCAGCTATTCGAGTTGAGCCAGTTGGAAGGGTTCCACGATCGTCCGGCGCTGCTGGTCGACGCGGTCAAGCAGGCCTGCTACGCCGCGGCCGAGCTCGGTCCGATCCAGGGCGGGCGACGTGCACACTTCAAGGGGCCCGGCGGTCGAACTCACACCGTTGTTGACGTCGCTCCGCAGGAAACCGACCTGCTAGAGGTCGGCGGCCAGCTCGGCGAGGCCCTGTATCGCTTGAACGAACTTGGGCTCGGCGACATCGTGACCGAAGCCTCCAAGGCCCTGGCACCCGCAGCTTAGTCCCGGCACGATCGCACCCTGACGTCAGCGGTGAGGATGGGGGGGTGGGGGACGACCGAACGACCAAAGGTCTGCTCCTCTCGAAATCTTCCCGACTTTTTTGTACAATCGGTCCGTCTCATTGTTGGTTGCTCCATCGGGCGGGCGAACATGTGAAACATGGGACTTCACTTCGCCCGTGGTTCGTCCGCCTCCGTTGATGACGGCATGCTGCCGTGGGGACCATCTTCGGCCGAAGCCCCCCACCGCACTTGTCGCTGCTCAGGCCGCCGCGACGGTCGTCGATGGCCGGGCCGCAGTAAGTAACGTTAACCGACACACCGTGAGCGCAGCAAGGCTACATCGCCACGGCCCCGCGCCAAACGATCACACAGTGAAAAGCCAGGCGCCTCCGGCGCCCTTAAAGCAAACCGGCCCCAGACGTCTCCGAGGCCGGCAAGGCGGGCTCGCCTACCGAACGTCTTCGGGGGAGTAGCCCTTACTCATCTCGGTTCAAGTGATACTGCAAAGCAAGAACCAAGGGCACTTCTCTGTTTGGTTCCCTTCAGATCAATGTAAAGAACCACCTATTAATATACAATGCGCCTGGGACGTTTTAGTGAAATTCAGGGCAGTTAACACAAACACGTCACAATTAGTGACTTAACGACCAAAGCCCGCGCGCAACGAGCTCAGCACCACTGCGGCGCCGGCTGAGATTTGACCCCCCCCGGGGCGGAGTCGACGCTTCAACTGGCCCCACCTACGTTGTTCCATGCCGATCGCCGACAGGCATGACCGTGGCCATCGGATCGCAGCCTTTGGCATTCCTACGGGCAGCCGATATGATCATAAGCACCATGATCGTGACCCATACAGCTGCCGGCACCCCCGTGATCGACCTGACCCCTGCGGGGGAAGCTGCATAGCCGAAGCTTGCCCGCCACGAACTCAGCAGTTCGGCGCCGGCCGAGAATTGCCCCCGGGGTTCGACGCCTGAACTGGCCCCACCCGCGCCGGCCATCGGTTCTCCCCGCCGGCGGTCATCGTGAGCAGAAGTGGGGAATGCGGGTGAGCAGAACTGGGGTGCGTCCGTGAGCGGGACCCGGTTTCCCTGGCTCCCGGAGGTTCCCTGCAGGGCTTTCTGCTCCACGCGGCCCGTGGTACCCTGTCCTCATGCAGGTCACGTACACAGACGCTGGTACCCCGGTGATCGACCGGACTCCGGAGGAGTACGCCGCGTACTTGGAGCGCCAGGTGCAGCGCGAAATGGGCATGTCCGTCGCGGAGTTCAAGCGGGCCTATGCCGCTGGTGAGCTCGACGACTCAGATGTGGCGGCCGACTATGTCGTGAGTCTGTTGCGCATCGGACAGAACGGGCACAGCGCTGCCGCGTAGGGCTGCGCAGCGCTTCGCGGATCATCTGAATGGCGTCCTGAACAGGACGGTCAGCGACTCCCGCTTGGTCGTAGCGCCGATCCCCGGCGAACCCGACACCTTCAAATTGACGCGGGTCGTCGAAGAAGACGATGTGCCGCTGGAGCTGGATGGCACGACGGCGCGGTTGTTCGTGCAGCAGGTCGTCGTTGTCGAGGATGATCAATGCCGCACGGAGTCTTATCTCTATCGCCTTCAGGCCGACCAGTCGGCGCGCTCGACTCTCGTTCGCTGGGAGTACCGCCGCGACCCGCCGCGGGCGAAATATCTCTATCCGCGGGCGCACGTGCACGTCAATGGGACCTTCGCCGACGGGAAGCCGGCGAGCCCCAAGCACATCGCCACCGCGCGCGTGTCGCTGGAGCTCGTGTTGCGCAACTTGATCAGCGATTGGGGCGTGAAACCGCGAACCAACGACTGGGAAGCAATCCTCAAGCAGTCCGCAGAGGCCTTCGACCACCCGTCCCACTGACCGCCGGAGAGCTTTTGGGCATGGCCGTCGACCCAATCACCGCCGCCACGATCGGACCATGCGAGTGGTGCAAAAACACTGATCGGCTCACCCTGATCCGCGACTGGGAAGAGCACGGCAGCTTCGCCCCTCGCGAGTACCAGGTCTGCCCGCTATGCGTCGAGAAACACCGCCAAGGCTTCGAGGCGGCCTCAGCGGAGTGGGCGGCCTACATGGAGCCCCGCTACACCGCCACCACCTGACGTCAGCGGTGAGGATGGGGCACGACCGAACGACCAAAGGTCCGCGCCCCGCAACGCCCGACCCCCCGCCGGCGGCGTCCCTCTTACGTCTCGACATCTCCCAAGCGCTTGTGTACGATGGGGGGCCTCATTTTTGACGGCATGCCGTCGTGCGGACCAGCTTCGGCCGAAGCCCCGCACGGCACTTGTCGCTGCCCGGCTCCCCGCGACTGGCTTGGGCAAACGCGCCGACTCAAATCCGCTCTGACGAGAAACTTGGGTCTAGGGCGCTGATCGCGAAGTTCCCACAGCACACCGGCCGGAACGCACAAAAGTTAAGGTGACACCGTGACCGCAAGCAAAGGGCGGACAGGCGATGAACCTGGTGCGGCGCGCTCGTTAAACACAAAAGGCCCCGAACGTCTTCGGGGCCTCCTGGCCGAGCAGGTGTCCAAACGTCTTTGGAGCCTGCTCTCACTCATCGCGGTCCAGCTTGATCAATGCAAAGCAAGAACCGGAGCGCTTCTCTGTTTGGTTCCCTGCAGATCAATGTAAAGAACCACCTATTAAGGTACCATATGCCTAAGACATTTTGGTGACATCTAGGCATTTAACACATAGATGTCACACACTGAATCGCGACGTGCTCGGTGCTCGCGCTGGGCTCGGTGGGCGAAGGCGTGGCTAGGATGCCCCAAATGCATCACAGCTGGCAGTCACCAGGAGGGCGCCTTACGCTGTCGACGCCACGCGAATGAATGTGTCGTTCTCTCCCGGCACAAAAGAAGATCGGTGGCCGGGGGCTGGCTGAGTCTGGGCTTACGGGCATTGCGGTCGGGGCGGATGCCTCATTTCACGTTTTGTGCGCTATTTGCGGTGTTTGGTTGGTGGCTGACCATGGATGCCCTTGACTGCGGTAGGCCCGGATATTAGAACTCTGCGGATCAGGCGTCGATGCTGGAGTGTGTGGCACCGGTGTACTAGTCCAGATCTTCAGGAGGCTGGTCTCTATGCCAAGGCTGTCGCTGGCAGGCGTATCGCCAGTACGGAAGACTCCCAGCGTCGCTGTTGGATGCCTTGCCGTTGTACTGTTGGTCGGCTGGCTCATCTTGGCGGCTGGCAGTGCTTCGGCGGAACCTACTCTGACTAGCAGCGAAACTTTCGCGCAGGCGGTGTCGAAGCTGTCGGGCGAAGTAGGCGAAGACGGCGGCAGCATTGATGATGTGATCGCCCACTACGGCGGCTCGATGACTAATGCTGAGCGCCTCACGATAGATCGTGCCCTGGCTGACTTTCGCGTGATCGATTATGAGTACGGGGGCGTAACCGGCGGCGATGTCGCGACGGCGCTTGGGCTTTCCTCTGACACGGAAGCTACGACGTTTCTTGCTGAATCGATCTCTGGTGTAGAAGGAAGCATCGATGGGTCAACCAATGAGGCCGCGATTGATACCCTGGCTGGTGATGTCGAGAGTACCGTCAGTACTGGCGCAGGCGGCTCGGTGGAGGCTGCTGCGGGCGGTGGCCTGACGGGATTGTGGTCAGCGGCTGGTGGTGCGGGCACGGTAGGCGGGAACGATCGCCGAGGTGAGCGGCATCGGTGCGCTGGTGGCGGGCTTGGGGACACTCACCTATCTAGACATCACCACGGGCAGCAACCCGATCAGCGAGTGGATCGATGGTGATGAAGCACCGTCGGGTTCTGAACCCGACGCGTCGTACACAAAGCCGGCAGAAAACTCTCGGTACATCGCCCTGCCAGCCCATGCCGAAGGGTGCAGCGACGGGATGTACCTCAGTGAATGCCTATTCTCTTACGAGCTCGCGAAATGGCATCGTGAAACCGGGCTCGGCTACTTTCCGGAGTGCTCGGAAATGGCAGTGTGTAGCGAGGATGGTGCGCACGCGGTGGGGTGGGTCTGTCGATCCGCTTGCAACGAAGCTGACTTTGGGTCGTGGCAACCGGCACATTCATATTTCTTCTTGCAAGAGGAGGTCGAAGGCGAGTGGTGGACCGGGGACTTCCAAGCTGCCACCTCAGCTCAAGCGAGCGCGGATTCTCAAGATGTCGCAGCGGCAGAGGGCTGCAAATGGACGACTGGGAACGCATGGGAACCGTCGATCGCTGGGTACCCGCCGCTCGGTCTCGTGATACACGATCGCGCCGAGTTGCTCGAAGGTGCGTGGGGAGAATTCGACGAAGAGTGTGTCGCAGGCGAAAGCCTTGTGCGTGTCAAATCGTATGACTCGCCGGTGGTACTTGTCCGCAGACCATCGCAGATGCATCTGTCGTTCCCTAAAGCCGGGCTACACGAAAGCGGCACCTACGTGAACGTCGGAGGCGATTTGATTACCGGGGCGGAAGGTGTCACGAAGGCGATCACCGGCACCGCGGAAGCCTTGAAAGACGACCCGAACGAAGACGGGATTGGGCTCATCGATGGAGGCGAGCACGCAAAGATCGGCTCGAAGCTAGCGGTGATCCCGGGTACGGCAGAAGTGCCATCTTGTTTCGGCGCTACCGCGACGGAATGCAAAACGAAACTCGCCGTAGCGGGGTTCACCGCCACCCCAGAAGTCGAAGAACTAACCTGGAAGACGGCGGACCTAGACGTAGAACCCGAACATGTCGTCAACACCACCCCAGGCGAAGGCGACTACGCAGAAGAAAGCCAAACCATCAAGATCACCATCAACCCGAAACCAACCGTCGCCAACGAACTAGCAGAAAAACTCATCACAAAAAACGAAAAAGCCTTCGAAGCCAACGAAGAAGAAGACGAAGCCGCCCAAATACTAAAGGCCCGCCGAATCGCCCGACAATGCATCCAAGACCTCATGCTCGACGAACAAACACAAGCCACCGCAATCAGCGAATGCGAGACACTACCGATCTTCATCTCCGGCGACGAGGTGCCCACCGCGACCCAACACGACATCGAAGCTCTCGATGGGTATCCAGCCTGGATCAAGCTCAACTACGAAAGTTCAGCCGCAAAAGAAGGCAAAGTATCGAGGACTTGGTATACCGGGTTGGGCGGATGTTCGGGGACGAAACCGGCAGAATCGTCGTGCGATGAGTATCCGTTTTACGCTACCCAGCAAGGTGGGCCAGAAGACTCGCCAGAGCCTAGTTTGAAGTGGGTCAACGAAGAAGACAACTCTAAACAGGGCAGCAAATACTCCGGCTTTGTGTCAGCGTGCGGTATGGCCGCGCGAAGCGCCACAGACTATGCGTTCTTGGCGAGCCCAGCCAGACCACCACTGGAAATCCCGACGACTCGGCTGTGCAACTAGCGAGATGAGAGAATCCGGCGAGCCGCGGACAATGCTGCTGTGCTT
This sequence comes from uncultured Solirubrobacterales bacterium, assembly GCA_963776185.1. Lineage (GTDB taxonomy): Bacteria > Actinomycetota > Thermoleophilia > Solirubrobacterales > Solirubrobacteraceae > Palsa-744. The sequence continues at coordinate 489,693 of CAVZLM010000003.1, read as the reverse complement.
GAGGGATCACCATCATTGCCTTGCATACGGCGGTGCGCCGTTCTATGCTTCCTCTCCTCGTGCGACACGCGGATATCGCGCAGTTTAGGGAGGTTCTGGCCCGTCTCGACGTGCTCTTGATAGCTGACGAGCGCGAGTTCGCCGAGAGCCTGAATCCCCCGGCGACGGACTCAGAGATCGAGGCGCTTCGAGCGTCCCTCGACCCTTATGAGTTGATTGACGAGGTCGAGCTTCTATACCGCTGGCACAACGGTCAAGACGATCGGCTCGGGTGGCCTCTCCTCGAAAGCGGACCGCTGCTAGCCGCGAGTGAGGCTGTCAAGCACCGCGACCTTTTGCGCGATGACTGTGAGCTGTGGCAGTGGTCTGCGTCTTGGCTGCCGATCACGCACTCAAGCTGGAACCAGTCAGCCGTGGAGCTCGGCGAGCCCCTACAGGGCATCGTTGTCGACGCAAGCTTTCCGGATGGGCCGACGGTACAGGCTGAATCGCTCGCGGCTGCAGTCCAGGCCATATGCAGCCTTATCGAAGCCGGAGTTCCGCTCGACACGTCAGCGTCCACTGACCCGGATCGTCTCGCGTGGATGAAACGACGCAATGAAGCGCTACAGATCAAACGAACACCGATCCTTCAGTGGCGACAACCCAAAGAGCAAAACGACGAGCCCAGCTAGTAGTGCTTTGGTACATCGCTCTTTTTGGGCAAAACATGCCCGCCACGACGTCGGCGACAAAACTCCTGCATTGGTTCTGCAGAGCCAAATCTGCTGGATAGAAATCCCGACGATCCGGCGATCTGGGCAACCCGCCAAAGTACTACTAGAACGCCACCCAGAAATCCAGCGACTTGGCCATGTGCGATAGGCCACGAGGGGATCCTGCGGGCGATCGGGGCGCAGGAACTTCAGCGGCTGCAATGTGCATGGAATAACCGTTGTTCGGTTGCCGTGGATGTCCTGGCACGCGTACCGTCCCAAGCGTGCCGTAGGTTTTTGAGGATGACGGCGATCAGAGAGATATTGCCTGTCCCATCGGGTTGGCCTGAGCCTCCTGGTGCGGCTGCCTATCATGGTTTGGCGGGCGAGATTGTCTGGGCGATCGCGCCTCACACGGAGGCGGACCCCGTTGCGGTGCTCGTCCAGTTGCTGGTTGCGTATGGTGCGCAGGTTGGGGGTGGTGCGTGGTTTGAGGTGGAGGCGACCCGCCACTACCCCAACGAGTTCGCCGTTCTTATCGGCGATTCGGCTGTTTCTCGTAAGGGGTCTGCTCTTGGTCATGTCAAGCGTCTGCTCGGCGAGGTCGAGGAGGACTTTCCGTCGCGGGTGAAGAAGGGCTTGTCTTCTGGTGAGGGTGTGGTGTGGTTGTTGCGTGACCGTGATGATGGCGAGGAACGAGCATGCGCGGTCGTGAGCGATGGGCTGCTCGCCTGCATCGTCCTGAATGACGATGACCCCAAACTGACCGCCCACCCGCTCGCGGAACAGCGGCAGCGTCGTGATCGCTTCCCAGTCGGGCTCGTCAGCGATATTGCGGGGCGACATCATCGACGTGGAAGTTATCGCTGTCGCTGGAGCGTGGCGGTTTGCCCGTCGCGGGCGCTGTAGTCTGGTGGCATGAACGTTGCCCAGCATACGGTTGAGTTCGACGTAGCGTTGGAGGACGGCACACGCGTTGGATCGATGGTGACCTGGGCGTTGCCCAATCACGGCGACCAACTGCGGGTGGACGAACCGGATAAGCAGCCGATCTACGAGGTGTTGTGCTGCCGCTTCGAGCCGGACAACATCACCGTGATCGTCCGCCCGGTTGGCGAGTCGACGCCGGTCGCCGAGCGCTCTGCGAGTCCGTTCTACAGCCAGCAGCCCGGCGCTGGCGGCTTCCAGTAAAGATCCCTACCTACGCCGCCATCGGCATCCCCGTGATGGTGACGCGTACGACCGTCCGCCGCCTCTCGACGCCGTTCTGATCGAGGATGGGCCCACGAACTGCGGCCGGTGCGCAACCGCGGCGATCGGACTCTTCGCCACCGATTGCTTGGATCCAGCGGCCCGGTCTGCAACAATGGATACATGGCGATTGATCAGGCCACGCTCAATACCGACACGCCCCGCACGCTCGATGGGCGCAGCTACCCTGAGCATCTGCGGGCGTACGAGAGCTTGGACTCGAAGCTTCTGCCGCTCTTGGATGACGTTGGGCCGGCGACCTTCGACGGCTTTATGACTCACATCGCAGACCCCCGCACGCGTGCCGCCGCGCCTCGCTGGCTGGCGTCCGCCGAGTGGCGCGGCTTGGTTGAGCGTCAGGATGAGGGCATGCGCGGTCCACGGCGGCTCGCCGTGACCGATCGTGGCCATAGTCGGCTGATACCGGCCTAAAGCCAACTGCTCCGCCCACATGACGTGAGCACGCCAGCGGATCGTTACGTTGATCGCGTCTTTCTCGCTGAGGATGGCTCTCCGCAGTTAGCGCGCTGCGCGTTGCTGTTTCTCGATTTGCTCGGCGTCAGGAAGATGGCGACTGGCCCGCAGGCCCAGCAGAATCTCATCGAGCTCGAGCAAGCGCTTCGGAGTCCGCTGAAAGGTCTCTTGGATCCAGAATCGGCCTTTCCAGCGGCCGTGTTCTCGGACACGCTCGTGATGGCATCTCCCACTGACCTATTCGGCGACGACGAGCACGCAATCGCTAACTTGCTCCTGCAGGCGGCTTGGCTGCAGATGAGCTTGGCTGAGCGGGGCTTCTTCGCGCGCGGCGCGATCACGCTCGGCGACTTCTACCTTCGCGACGACCTCGCTTATGGCCCGGCTCTTGTGGAGGCATATGACCTTGAGCGCAAAGACGCGATTCATCCACGTGTGATCCTGTCCGAGGAGGTGCAAGACGCGCAACGTCAGAACCTTAAGGCCTACGTGGCACGCAAGGGAGAGCCGAATACCACGTTGCTGCTGGGCGATCGCGACGGCCGCGCGTTTCTCAACTATCTCGAGGGCCTGCTCGAGGAAACAGGAGATCCCGAGCCACGGCTGCAAGCACACCACGATGCCTTGACCACTAAGCTGGAGATGTATCGGGACAAAAGCCGCGTGTGGGAGAAGTACCGGTGGGCGTCTGAGTATCACAACCACTTCTGCCGGAAGAGGCTGCCATCGAATCGGGACCTGCTGATCCCCGACGCCGATCTGGCCCAAGAGCTACACCCGATCATCTGAGCCATTAGGGAATCGGCCAAGACAAGTAGTGAGTTGCGATCAGCGATTCGACTTCGGCGGTGTCCAAGCCGATCTCTCGCAACAAACAGGCTTGCATGAGGACGTACAGTCGCCGTGTCGAATCGAACGTGCCGTCCGAAATTTCCTCAGGCGTCAACTCCTGGTCGCCCAAATGCCCATGGTACTTAGGGCTCGTAGATAAATAACGTTGCAGGTTTCGCCTCACTTGTGTGGAATAAAGAGGCATGGTCGATGAGTGTGCGATCGGTGAGCGGTTCAGGTCGCTGGCGGGTGAGCTCAACGAGCGTCAGCGTCGCCTTTATGTGGCGGCCGAGGCGCGTGCGGCGGGATGGGGCGGTGTAACGGCGGTCGCGCGCCAGACCGGGGTGAGCGTACCTACGATCCGTAAGGGCATCGCGGAACTGGAAGCGAACGAGCATCTTCAGGTCGGGCGCGTCAGACGGGAGGGTGCTGGCCGCAAGCCGTTGACCGAGGTCGATGTGACACTGCTCAAGGATCTGGAGCGGCTCGTGGAGGAGAGTTCGCGTGGTGATCCGGAGTCGCTTCTGCTCTGGACCTCCAAGAGCGTGCGTCATTTGGCCGGGGGGTTGCACGAGCTGGGCCATCAGGCGCACTTCACGACCGTGGCGCAGTTGCTGCGTTCACTGGGGTACAGCCTGCAAGCGAACGTCAAGACGAGGGAGGGAAAACAGCACCCCGACCGTGATGCGCAGTTCCGTCACATCAACCGGGTCGCGAAGGCGGCCGTGACCGCTGGCCTTCCTGTCATTTCTGTAGACGCGAAGAAGAAGGAGCTGGTTGGGGACTTCAAGAACGCAGGCCGTGAGTGGCGTCCCAAGGGGGAACCCGAGCTGGTGCGCGTGCATGATTTCAAGGACAAGCAGCTGGGCAAGGCGAACCCTTACGGGGTCTACGACATTGGCGCCGATCAGGGATGGGTGAACGTCGGCATCGATCACGACACGGCGGCGTTCGCAGTGAACTCGATCCGCGCTTGGTGGGAACACCTCGGCGCCGAGCGCTACGCGAACGCCCCCTCTCTTCAGATCACCGCCGATTGTGGCGGATCAAACGGCAACCGTACGAGGCTGTGGAAGGTGGAGCTGCAGGGGCTGGCCGACGAGACCGGCCTGGAGATCAAGGTCTGTCACCTTCCACCTGGAACCTCAAAGTGGAACAAGATCGAGCACCGCCTGTTCAGCTTCATCACAATGAACTGGCGCGGTAAGCCGCTCGTCTCGCTGGAGACGATCATCAACCTGATCGGTGCGACCAGGACCACCAGCGGCCTGGAGGTGTACGCCCGTCTCGACGAAGGCACCTACCCAGCCAAAATCAAGGTCACAGACGCCGAACTGGACGACGTCAACATTCACGGCAAGGATTTCCATCCCGAGTGGAACTACGTGATCGCGCCACGCGGGTAAAAAATGCCATTGACGTGAACGTCAAAATGAAATGTTATTTATCCACAGGCCCTTACGTAGCCGGCCCATCAGCTCAAGAGCCTTCTTGTCGCAGTGGCTGACGGAGTCTTGGATGTTCGCGCGAGAGCGAAGCTTTGGAAGTTTCCAGTTGCTTTCGCCAGTCACGCGCCGCCAGTAGTTTTCGGCCGCCTTGAATAGCGCCAAGAAGCGATCCGGCGAGTACGTGTTGCCGGACTGTATGTATTCGCCAAAGTAGCCGAGCGCCGGATCGGCTTTCCGCCACGCGTCCATCCAGCGCTGGATGACCTCAACCTCGCTCGGAATGTTCTCAGCCTTGAAGAGGTAGTGCCCGTAATTGGGTCGCCACTCGTAGTCGTAGGTCTTGCGGTCAGCGTGCAACAGGACGATCTCCTGTTTCTTCCTCGGGTTGTAGTAGCTCTCGCGCCGAAGATCGTCTGGCCGATTCGACGCGAACATCACGAAGCCCAACAAGGGGCGGCGGTACTGACGCCAGTAGTCATCGAGCGTCAGCGGCTCGTCTGGCCGGACAATGAAGCGCAGCGACGTGGCGACCCGCCATTCCGGCCCGATACCCCACTCCGACTCGGCGTCGGGCTGGAGGTCAATCCCGGCTCCTGGCACGCGCCATGCGAGTGGTGCAAAAAGACTGATCGGCTCACCCCGATCAGCGACTGGGAAGAGCACGGCAGTTTCGCTCCCCGCGTCTACGAAGTCTGTCCGCAGTGCGTCCACAAGCACCGCGAAGGCTTTGAGGCGGCCTCAGCGGAGTGGGCGGCCTACATGGAGCCTCGCTACACCGCCACCACCTGACGTCAGCGGTGAGGATGGGGCACGACCGAACGACCAAAGGTCCGCGCCCCGCAACGCCCGACCCCCCGCCGGCGGCGTCCCTCTTACGTCTCGACATCTCCCAAGCGCTTGTGTACGATCGGGGGGCCTCATTTTTGACGGCATGCCGTCGTGCGGACCAGCTTCGGCCGAAGCCCCGCACGGCACTTGTCGCTGCCCGGCTCCCCGCGACTGGCTTGGGCAAACGCGCCGACTCAAATCCGCTCTGACGAGAAACTTGGGTCTAGGGCGCTGATCGCGAAGTTCCCACAGCACACCGGCCGGAATACGACGCTGGTCAGATTAACCGAAACCGCACGTCGCAAAATTGGTGGGGTCAAAACATCAGGCAGACCGCCACCTCAAACAGAACCGGCCCTGGACGTCTCCGGGGCCGGTCAACGCACTCAGACTGGGTCTTACAGATCAATGCAAAGACTGGCCTGGGTGGTACTTCCTCGGTTTGGTTCTCTTTCAGATCAATGTAAAGAACCACCTATTAAGGTACCATATGCCCCGGACGTTTTAGTTACATCTAGGCAGTTAACACATAGATGTTACACACTGAATCGCGACGTCGGACTTCGTTTAGTTCGTTTCGTCGGCTGACAAAGGCTTGCCCGTCCACTTGGCGAGTGCGCGCTAAAAGTCCGCCGATTGCCCGGAAGCTCTTGAGGCGAACAGAAAGCCTTGAGGCGAACGAGCGTTCGCGTTAGCTTTGCGGGATGGACTGTATCCCGGTGATCTTCCCGATCACAACCAGCAGGTCGCTGGCGCGCGCGCGTGTTATGTCTGCGGGGGTGTTTTTACGCGCGAGCAGCTGCGGGCGGATCCTGGTTGCGAGCCCATGGAGCGTGGTTGGCGCTGCGGGGCGTGTTCGCGTCGCTGTTGGGGGTTGGTCGCCCGGGCGGCCGATTTGCTGATCGCGCATACGGCGCCCCGCTGGACGATCGTGTGCGTCTCGCCGGCGCATGACGCGTTTGCGGAGTGTCTGGCGTGTGAGGCGCTCGAGCGGGCGCGGGGCCGCTTGTTGTATCGGGGTCTCACGCGCGCGTGTAACTATTGCATTCACCGACGCTTTCCCGCCGCGAAAGCACCTGGTCCGACCCCGTCTTGCAGGGCTTTCTGCTCCCCAGGACCCGTGATATGCTGGTGTTATGCAGGTAACTGAGACAGCCGCCGGGACGCCCGTGGTCGAGCTGACCGATGAGGAGTACGAGGCGTACTTGGAGCGCGAAACCCAGGCTGCGATCGGCATGTCGGTCGCGGAGTTCACGAAGGCCTATCTGGCCGGCGAGCTCGAGGATGGGGATATGGCCGTTGACCATCTCGTCGGTTTGCTACGTATCGGCCAGAACGGACATCGAGCTGCCGCGTAGCGTCGCGCAGGGTCTTGCCGATCATCTCAACGGCGCGCTGAATCGCACCGTCACCGACTCGCGCCTGTCGGTGAGGCCGATCGCCGGCTACCCCGATGCGTTCAGATTGGCCCGGATCGTGGACGGGAGCGATGTTCCGCTGGAGATGGATGGACAGACCGCTTGGCTGTTCGCCGAACACGTCGTTGTGGTCGAGGATGAGAAGTGCCGGACGGAGTCCTACTCGTATCGATTGCAGGCTGACGCGTCGCCGGGGTCATGGCTGATTCGCTGGGAGTATGTTCGTGAGCCGCCGCGCGCGGAGTATGCGTATCCACGGGCCCATGTGCACGTCAATGGCTTCTTCGCCGATGGTGCGCCGCTTGCCCGGGTCCACATTGCCACCGCCCGGCTGCCACTGGAGCTCGTGGTGCGGAACCTGATCAGCGACTGGGGCGTGAAGCCTCGAACGGAGCACTGGTTAGGCATCCTCGAAGAGTCCGCCGAGGGCTTCACCAAGCCCGATTGACCGAGTGGCCGACCCAGGCGGCAAGCGACAGTTGTCGGTGGACGTCCGTGAGGCAATGTGCGACGATCCATAGGTCTCATTGTGAATCACTCCATTCAGGGGTTTGATGAACGACTCCGTTCAGGGGTTTTGATGGACGGATTAGTGGGGTCGCCTCGGCCGGGGCGACCCCACGTCTTTTGCGAACGAGTCCCACAGTCTCGCCCGCGAAACGAAGCAAAGTCCCACAGCTGGGGGGCAAGCGGACACAACAGCCCAGCAAACGGGCCGTCTCAAAGCGAGTCCCGCAACGAGCTCCGCTCTACAACGGCGATTCGTAACACCCGACAACGACGCGACCGGAACCAAAACATAATAAGTGTTAAACACAAAAGGCCCCCAGGACGTCTCTGGGGGCCCTCCGCTCGAGCCGGCCACCAAACGTCTTCAGCGCCGACTCTACTCATCTCGGTCTAACAGATCAATGTAAAGAACCAAGGAGTATGTCTTGCGGTTCTCTCTAATTTATGGGAAAGAACCTATCATAAATACTACACGGGGCCTGAGACATTTCAGTAAGAAACAGAGCGATAACACGCCAAGTTCACTAAAACAGATAGAGTAAGAATAATCAAGTAACACGCTTCTCTGTGGAGACGCTCTATGCAGAGCCGAAGGTACTCATCCGCCCGGCACAACAAGCCGCGAATGTGCTGCCGCTCGCACACGGGCACTGTCGATCACGATCGGGAAGGGCGACCGGCTTTATGGTCCGCCCACTGAGCACACCGTAGTCGCGCTCAACTTGCCACCGCCAAGGCGGCGGTCGTTCGAGGCAAGCAAAAGCCCCGCCCGCGAAACCAGCAAAGTCCCACACATGGGGGGCAAGCGGCAAGAACACCCCAGCTGGCCGGGAGATGGTCCGTGGCGCTTGGCGGCAAGCACGTGGGTCATCTGCGAGAGACTCCAGAACGAACGGAGCCCCAGGGGGATCACCGCCGAAGCGGGAGAGCCTTACCTGGGGCATACGCTTGCAAGCGTAGCGGGATACTCGTATCTTTTCAAGCGGTCCCGTGAACTCTTCGCAAGCTACGACATGGCTCACCGACGCTCGCTTCGAGCCGTACCTGACGGAGGCGGAAGGCGATCACGAACACGCGGTAGCACTATACGTCTGGAACGCTCAGGTGTCTGCCGCCTGCGTGGAGACGCTGCACCACGTCGAGGTGCTGCTGCGCAACACGATCGACGCGCAGTTCGCACCGGTCATAGCCGCAGCCGCGCCGGCGGAAAGCTGGCTCGAAGATCCGCAGATCCTGAATGCCGACTCTCAGAGCTCGAAGGTCTGGATCGGCCGACACTCGAGCGTGTGATCGCACGGCTGGCATGGCACGAGTGGGGCCACGCTCTCAGTCTTGACCGCTGCTCGCCCGAGGATGTCGCTGCCGGGCGTCGACTGCTGGAGCTGGCCCCGGAGGGTGTCCGGGAGAACATCCGCGCAGCGCAGTATCCTCCTAAGGAATACACCCATGAGGTGGTGGCTGAGATCTACGCAATGCTGATCGGCAGGCGCCGCCGCGACGAAGTTGGGCAGCCAGAATGGCTAAGCGACGAGATCTACACGCTGGTGATGAGAGTGACCGGATGGACCCAGTAAGTGACCCAGGCGGATACGTTCTGGGCAAAAACCAGCGGATCACGGACGTCTTGGCGGTCGAAGACGAGCTCCTGCGCAGCGAGGGCATCGACCCGGCCTGGGTGCCGTTCACCGAGGCCGAGTTCGCCGAGGCCGAATCGCTGTCCGCCTGAAGCCTCCGTCCCACCGCTGACGCGCTCGCCGCGATGCCTGAACCAGACTTGGCTGGTGTACGTCAGCCAGGATGCTCACAGCCGCGACCTGCCAAGGCGCTCTAGCTCCCGATCGCTTCGTGTAGTTCGTTCCTTCGTAGCCTAGGCATCAGCTCCACGTCGTTCATCCAGCCCTCGACATCTCCCAAGCCGTTTTGTACAATCGGCGTGGTTCATCTGATCAGTGCTTCGTTTCGTTTGACGGCATGCAGCAGTGGGGACCAGCCTCGGCCGAAGCCCCCCACGGCACTTGTCGCAGCTCCGCTCGCCGTGTCGATCGCGGACGTCCGATTGTGCGGATCTCCTACAGATCCGCGCCAGCTTCGCGGCTCGGCGATCGTAAGCGCGCCAGCTTCGGGCCTCGGCGCGATTGTTCCGTCACCGGTGGATCCGGGGCAAATATCCCGTAAAAACGGTCCCTTACCCCTTACATTTTACAAGCGCGGGTAACCAAACACATCATTCCGTCCCAGCCGATCCGTATCTTGGACGGCGGTGTTTGGTTGAGCACCCTCGGTGGCCACTCGAGAAGCGGCCCAGGAACGGGACCAAGACCAGACCACGCAGCACCCGCAGCTCCGCAGCACCAAGCTTCACGTCGCACCACAGCTCCCAGCTTTACGCTACCCGCAGCACCAATTCCCGCTTTACCGGCGAATCGGCCGAAATCACCGATTGCCATAAATCGGAACGCCCTTCGGCGATCTCCGATTTACCGGCAACTCGGTCGATCCCCCGCTTTACCGCAAAATCGGTCAAGACCGTCCATTTCCGGCTTTATCGCCAAATCGGTCCGGAATCACCGAAATCGGGCTTTACGGTCAAATCGGCCACAAACGTCCCGTTCCCGGTCGAAGTGTTCCGAAGTAGTCGCAGCTTGTCGGCGGCCATCAGTTCTCCCCTCCGGCGGCCATCGGAACTCTCCACAGGCGGCCATCGGCTCTCCCCGGGACCCTCCTGGCTGAGGGATTTGATCTTCGGCCATCGTGAGCAGAACTGGGAATTTGAGTGAGCGCCCGCACCGGCAATGCAGACAACTGTCTACTTGAAACCTCTGCCCGAATCAGCTAAAAACTAGGAGAGAGCCAGACGTTGAAGCGACGGAGGGGGTGAAGCACAAGGGTCTAGTCGACGATCACCGATAGCAAGCTTGCCCGTGCACGGACGCTCAGGGGATTCTCCCCGCGATCGTGATCGGCACGGAGCCATCTCCAAGCCTGGGACTGCGGCGCCGCCGTGCCGGGCGGGATGGGAAGAGCTCACGGCCCCGCTAAGGCGGCGGTCGTTCGGGGCAGCCAAAAGCCCCGCCCGCGAAACCGACGTACAGTCCTACCCCTGAGGGCAAGCGGCAAGAATCTCGCCCGAACCGTACAGAACCGTACTAGCTCTAGTATGGTGCTGTGTGATGAGGGCTCTGAGCGATGGCCAATAACCCGTTCCGGCCCGGATTCGAGGAAGGCGCCACAGAGCCGATAGTCCCCGTCCGTCAGCACGGCGACCGGAACTACTCAACGGCCGCTCTGCTTGTTCTTGTTTATCTCGGCCAGCGCAGTTGGTACCCTGCAGCCTATGCCTTTGGTGCCGACGAACATCAGTACCCGGAACGACCTTCGCTGGCTGCGTGAGCACCGCCGCGCGATCGTGGGATGCGCTGCGGAACACGGCGCGCACAACGTGCGTGTCTTCGGCTCGACTGTGACCGGTCACGCCGCGCCGGATAGCGACGTGGATCTGCTTGTCGAGATGGATCACGGTCGTAGCCTGCTCGACCTAGTCGGGCTCTGGCAGGATCTGGAGGATCTGCTCGGCAGGAGTGTAGATGTACTCAGCGATGCTGGCCTCAGCCCGCACTTGCGGGAGCAAATCTACGCCGACGCCGTCCCGTTGTGAAAGACCAGCGTGTTTATCTGCTTCACGCGATCGACGCCATCGATTCGATCTTGGCCTACACTGCCGACGGCTCCGATGAGTTCTTCAAGGATGCCAAGACCCAAGACGCCGTAATCCGCAACGTGGAGATCATCGGGCAGGCGGTGAAGGGGGTCGACCAGAGCACGCGGGCTCTTGACCCGGCCATCCCGTGGCGTCAGATTGCCGGCATGCGTGACAAGCTGATCCACGATTACTTCGGGGTGGACCTGAGTCTAGTGTGGGACGTCGTGGAGCGTGAGCTGCCGGTCCTGCGCCCACGACTTGTGGCGCTAGCCGACCGGTTTCTCACAACCGACACTGCAAACAGTTAAACGCCGCAATGAGTGAAGCCTGGGCGGCGGCTCTGTCGCCGCATCCTTAAACACAAAAGACCCCCAGGACGTCTCTGGGGGCCTTTCGGGTGGGCTAGGCGCCAAACGTCTTCAGCGTCTAACCCGTTACTCATCTCGGTCCAGCTTGATCAATGCAAAGCAAGAACCGGAGCACTTCTCTGTTTGGTTCCCTGCAGATCAATGTAAAGAACCTTCACTAATATACCCGCCGGTCCGGACATTATAGTGAAACTAAGAGCGATAACGCGCCAACTTCACCAAAACAAAGCGGGAAAAATAATTAAGTGAAATACGTAGGATCTCGGTCCACGGTCTGGGGCACAAGGACGCCGAAAGCTAAAGCGCCAGACGACTCTAGCTGGCGCTAGGGCTGACCGACCACGCATCGCTCTCGGGGCTGGCGAAGGACGCTAAGGTCTCGCTCGGTCCACCAAGACCGACGAGTTCAGCGTCATTGGACACCGGTGGGCGCGCGCAGCCTCTACCCACCCGTGGGCATCGGCTTTCCCCGATCGGCGGCCATCGTGAGCAGAGGTGCGGAGCTTCCGTAGGCAGGGGTGGGTGGGCACTCAGTCACCGAGGGCCGCGCTCACCAAGCAGCTTCGGATCTTTGCGCCTGCTTCGTGACCTCAGGATGTAGACGCTTGAGCTGGCCCCACAAAGCTCCTGTCAAACCCCCTATAATCGAACAGCAGCGTCATGTGTGGTACGAGGGTCAAGCAGCACCCGGAGAGGGGTAGCAGGGGTGGAGACGGTCAGCAGCGCTGTCAGGGGACATCGAGGTTCGGCCGGCCGGAGCAACGGCAACGGTCAGAGCGACAACGGTCGAGCTGTCTCGCTCCAGCAAGACCGTGCCGGCCTGCTGCGGAGGCTGCGCTCCCGGCGCTCGGAGATTGAGCAGGCGATCGTTGCTCACCTGTGCGCCTCCTCCGATTCGACACACGACGCTGACTATCAGGTGGGCCTCCGCGCGGCTGCCGCGGCGGCTCTGGACTACATCCTCAGGGGCACCCAGCTCGGCGACGATTGGTCCGGAACGATCCCGTCGGAGGTGGTGGCCCAAGCGCATCGTGCGGCCCGCAGCGGCGTCGATCTGGAGACGGTTCTGCTTCACTGCGCCGCCGGCCACCGCGTCCTCACCGGCTTCGTCATCACCGACGCCGACGGCCTCCCAACCAAGGCGTTGGGTCCGGTGCTCGACATGCAGGCGGTATTGGTCGAGCGTCTCATGGCCACGATCTCGATCGAGCACAAACGTGAGCTGGCGCGCGTGCGCCGCTCTCCCGGCCAACGCCACGCGCAACTCGTGCGCAGGTTGCTCGCCGGTGAGCACTTCGACACCGCCAAGCTGGGCTATACCCTCGACGCCTGGCACATCGGCGTGATCGCAACGGGCGCCGACACGGCCCCGGCCCTCCGTGGCATTGCGGCAAGCGCCGACCGCCAGTTGCTATCCGTCTCCCACGCCGAGGACACCGCGTGGGCCTGGCTGGGTGGAAAGCGCAGGCTAGAGGTCTTCGATCTCGAGCGCCTCATACCCGCCGAGCATGGTCAAGGCGTCTCGCTGGCGATCGGGGAGCCGGGGAGAGGGCTCGACGGCTGGCGCCTCACGCACCAGCAGGCGCAAGCGGCGCGGCTCGTCGCCCTGCACAAGCCTCGCCTGCGTACGCGCTATGCCGAGGACATGCTGCTCTCGGCTGCGCTGCGCGACGAGATGCTGAGCCAATCGCTGAAGCAGACCTTTCTCTCGCCCCTCACGAGCCAGCGCGACGGTGGGACAACCTCGATCCAGACGCTGCGCGAGTATCTCGCCAGTGGGTGCAACGCCTCCAAGGCGGCCATCCCGCTCGGCGTGAAACGGCATACGGTCGAAAACCGCCTCGCCACCGCCCAGGAACACCTCGGGCGTAACTTGGATTCGTGCTTGGTCGAGCTCGAGGTCGCGTTGCGCTTGGAGGAGCTCGGGAGCGCTGACGAGCAATCACCGCCACCTGAAGATTGACCCGCGCCGACAGAACCGTCAGTCCTGACCCTGGGGGCAAGCGGACAGAACAGCACAGCTGCCTGCATCTTTGGATCACCCGATTGCTTTGCCGTACAATGCAGGTATGCCCCAACATTCGGGGGCACCCACGGGGTCGGCTCGAGCAGTCGAACGGGAACGGGACACGGACCACCGCCGCAGCATCTGCAACGTCGCAGCACCCAGCTTCACGCAGCACCCAGCTTCAGCTTCACGCAGCACGCTTGGGCAGCCGCGCCAGCAGCTCGCTCCCGTCAGTTCTGTGAGGACCGCCTACCAGCAAATCGTTTCGAATCACCGATTCCCCTAAATCGGAACGCCCTTCGGCGATCTCCGATTTACCGGCAAACCGGTCGATTCCTTGCTTTAGCTCCAAATCGGTCAAAACCACCGATTCCCAGCTTTGCCACCGAACCGGCCAAACCGTCGTTTCCCCGCTGATCGCGTCGACCCCCTTCTCCTCACAGCCGTCCCCTGACCCTTGCTTCGTTTGGTTCGTTTCTTCCGTGGTTCCCCGGTCATCGACGGCTGTGCGGCGTCCCCGCGGTCGGATCGGCGATGCAGACAACTGTCTGCTTGAAACCTCCGCCCGAATCAGGTAAAAACTGGGACAGGGTCAGACGTTGAAAGGGCACCGGTAGTCCCACCCTTCGCGAATTGCGTCAGCATCGTTGAGCTCATAAGCATCTGAGCGGGCCTGAATGCGATACGCAATGTCTTGCCGCAGTCGCGACCGATAGAGAAGGACGAGATCTCCATCCCTGGTGTCTTTGTCGCATGTCCACCAGGCGCCGGGTTGGTAGCCGCCGCCTCGCTCGAGGTCTCGGCGATCAGCGTCGTCGTCATCAAGGTAGTAATCAGGTCTGGCGACCCACACCCAATGTTGTGGCTGCTCGTTCATGATCACCGGCCACCTTTCAGTTGTCCGGCGACAAGACCGGTTTGACGAGATCTGTGTCTTTCTTCAGCCCGTACGGCCCGTCCGCCTGCGTGTTGAACGTCACGTCCTCGTACCGTTCGTCATCAGCAGAGTAGTGCGCCTGCGTGATCCAGTCCTTGCCAGCCACGTCCTGGTAGGCAATGGTCAGCCAGTACCAAGCCTGGGATCGCGGTGCCACCGCGCCGGGCGGGATGGGAAGAGCCCACGGCCCCGCCAAGGCGGCGGTCGTTCGGGGCAGCCAAAAGCCCCGCCCGCGAAACGCAGCACAGTCCTTCCCCTGAGGGCGAGCGGCAACAACACATCAGCTGCCGGCGCTGGCGGTCGCCACGCTGACGGCAGGCAAAAGAAAAGGCAATGCGGGCTAAGCCCAATACCGTAAAGATAAGTCGGCCGGCTTGGCTCCGGGCCCCGTGTTTTGGGGGCGCGCCAGCTCCGTTCCTGCTGTTTCGTTCCTAAAGTAAACGGTATTGGGGCTAAGCCCGCAAAGCCTCCGCAGTCGTTATCGGCCAAGCCGTCCCGTACGTCAACTGCTGGGATTCGACCCGGGAGGCCTTGGGCGGAGCGCTTATCGGGCTGGAACAACGAAACCCCGGCGGTTTGGCCTGTCCCTCGAGAGGGACTGCACAGGGACCGTTCCGGGGCCTTCCGCTATATCGTACGCCTCGATCAGCGCCGGTCCCCCGGGGTGCTGCAGCTGCCCCTTTTCATCTGCCTCGTGCGTTGATACGCTGGATCGATGGCTGCTACGAAGAACTCCATAGCCAATGGCTTTCAGCCTTGGGATACGCCGGAGGATGCCGCTGTCGCCGAGTTCATTGAGTTCGCGAAGGGCTGGTCGACGACCGGTTTGAGCGTTCGTCAGGCGAAAGCTCGTCTGGATGAGAACCGTGAAGGCGAGCCGGTGTTGCGTGTCGAGCTGCTCCTGACCGACCCCGATGGCGATACGTGGGATCTTGATCGCGCCGGCGAGCTTGAACAGGCACTTCGCCGGAAGGCGACCGAGCTCGATCTGCCGTTCGCTAGTTTCACGATGATCGCCGAGCGCGAGCCTTCGGCGAAGATCTTCGCCTGAGAGCGGGCGGCGGTCGTTCGAGGCACGAAAAGCCTCGCTTGCGCAACCAGCACAGTCCCGCACATGGGGGGCGAGCGGCAAGAACACCTCAGCCGCCGGCGCCGAAGCTGGGGGTGGTTGACGACCGAACGACCAAAGCCTCCGCGCAACGAGCTCAGCAGTCTGGCGCCGGCTAACAATTGACCCCCCCGGGGATGTGGACGCTTGAACTGCCCCCACCCGCGGCCATCCGCTCTCTCCACGCCCGGTATCGTGATACCATTTTGGTATGACGGGTGCTGATCTGGTTTTGATGTCTCGTCGCCGGGCGGGCTTGACTCAACGCGAGCTCGCGGAGCGGATGGGGTGCCGGCAGGCCACGATCGCGCGCTGGGAGCGTGGTGATCGTCACCCCTCCTATGACGAGGTCCAGGCCGTTGCGCGGGCATGTGCTCTGCAACTCGACGCTCATCTCGCTCGGGAGGACTGCTCGTGGTGGCCGCAGATCGCGATCCAGCTGGACCATGTCCCGCTGCAGCGTGTGCGCCGGCTGACCCCGCCGGGAGCGTTCGATGCCGTCTCGGTCCTGGAGGCGCTGGCTGACAGCGACGTGCCCGCAATCGTCCTCGGCGACGTTGCTGGTGCGTTGCACGGTTCACCGCTCGTGCTCGGCGGCGCTACGGTCGAGGTATGCGCGCAGGGCGAGGACGCGCTGAACGAGCTGCCCTCGCGTGGGGGGCTGCTCGTCACGGTGCTGCCGCCCGGCACGACCGGCTTCGGTGACCTGGCGCGCGACGCCGAGACTGTCGAGATCGACGGCGCAGAGATTCGGGTGGCGGGCGTGCGCGATCTCCTGCGGATCGCCGATGCCTCTCCGGCCCCGGACTCCAGGCGCCAGGCCTTGGCCTATCAAGCGGTCCTGGATGTGCAGCACGCGCGGCTGCACGCCGGCGCCCCTGACGATCGCGGTGACGAGGAGAAGGTCGCGGCATGGTTGAGCCGTCAGACTCCGGTCCCGTAGATCCCGATCGACAGGCGCTCCTCGGCGTGCTGATGCGCCATCGTGTGGTGTTCGTGTTGATCGGCGGCGCCGCGATCCAATCGCACGGGCGCCGCTACGACACCCAGGACATCGACCTCACACCGGACACCGACCCAGATAATTTGATCCGGCTCGCCGACGCGCTGAACGAGCTCGACTGCCGGCTGGTCACCGACCCGGCAGACACCGCGAGCTGGGTCGCGCTGCCACCGGACTACTTCACACCGCGCAGCCTGCTCGCCGCGAGCGTATGGAACCTCGCCACCCGTCACGGCCTGCTCGACCTGAGCTTTACACCTACTGGCTTTTCTGGTGGCTACAGCGACCTGGCCCCGCGTGCGACCCGGCGAGTGCTCGCGGAAACTACGATCGTCGTGTCGATCGCGGCGCTCGAGGATGTCCATGAGTCAAAGCGCCAAGCCAACCGACCCAAGGACCAGGAGTACTTCCGCAAAACCGAGACGCGGTAGCAGACCCTCGACACGTCCCCAGCTTTTTTGTACAGTCGGTACGCTTCATTTGAAACACTCCATCGGACGGGCGAACGTGGGGTTTACGTGTAGCTCGTCCGCCCTCCTTTGACGGCGCTTGTCGCTGCTCAGCACGCCGCGACGATGGTCGCGACTCAGCAAACGGGCCGACTCAAAACCACTTCTGCGAGAAACCTGGGTCTACGACCGCGCCGCCTTCGACGGCGACAACTGCGCTCCGCACCTCCACGACGTCCCTCACACGAGCCGGCCACACACCACTCCTACGGCGCCGCATTCGACAACCGCTACCCCAGCTCACACGACAGCACCGCACACCGCCACCACGGCGCCGCATTCCAAGGGGCACGACGCTGCCGAACACTGCCGCCACGGCACCGCCTGGGACCGCTACGGCGACAACAACGATCCGCACGCCAAAAGCCGTCCACCACACCCTGCGCTACATCGCCGGCGGGGTGGTCCTCGTCCTGATCCCCGGACTTGGGGCGATGCTGCTGATCAGCCGCAACCGCAAGCCTCAGGGTGTACAATACGAGCCTGGTATTTTACGGGATTGTGAGGACAGGGTCATGCGGCATTCTCAACTGATCCAGCGGCGTTGTAACGGATGGCCTGCACTTGGCCTGCTCGCCTTGCTTGCCACGATCGGCGCCGCCCTGGCTGTCGCCGTCCTGCCTTCCGCGGCGCTCGCGGCCGCCTCGCCAAGCGAAGTCCAGACCGAACCGGCTGAAGTGATCCCGGGTGGGGCCAAGCTCAAGGGCAAGCTGAACCCGGGCGGCCTGCCGACGACCTACTACTTCGTATACGCCCGCGACACGTGCGACGAAGGCTGCACTCCATCGAGGACCGCGACGGGCGGGCCGCTCACGGGCGACACCGCACAGGAAGTGCCCGCCGTCGAAGTCACGGGCCTCTCAGGGTCAGGGGGATCGGAAAGGTATTGGTACTACCTCGTCGCAAGTAACGCGGACGGCACCGTCGAAGGGGGGCTCGTCAACTTCACCCCCGGAGCGCTACCACCGACGATCGAAAGCGAGTCCGTGTCGAACGTCACCGAACACGACGCGACGTTGGAAGCGGAGATCCGGCCTGAGAGCGGAGCCGAGCTTACGTACTTCGTCGAATACGGCGCCACCACGTCCTATGGGGCGAGCGCTCCGACTCCACCCGCAACGATCAGCTGGGTTTCGTGCGGACTGGAGTGCGAACCTGAAGAAACCCCCAGGTACGTCAGTGTGAACCTGACTGGACTGGAGGCCGGGACCACCTACCACTATCGATTCATTGCGACAAACCGCCGGGGTGAAGCGAAAGGCGAGGACGCCACGTTCACGACGCCCCCGGCTAGCACCGCTCCCACTGCGCCCGTGATTGAATCCGTGTCGCTCTCGCAGCTGACCTCGACCGACGCAACCCTTGAAGCGCGGATCGACACCGAGGGGCTGTCGACGATCTACCAGTTCGAGCTGAGGATTAATCTCTGCCCGTATTCGGAATGCATCGGCTATAAAGGCATCCCCTTGCCGAGCGGCCTGCTGCTCGGATCGTTCGCGGACCAGGCGGTCAGTCTCGATCTGAACAGCGTCGGCGTGAGTTTGGCGCCGGGCGTGTACGAATACGCGCTCAGTGCGACCAGCACGGGGGGACACATCGAGTCCCCGTGGCAGACGCTGATCCCGGCCGTCCTCAACCCGCCGGCTCCGAGCGTCTCGACCCAATCCGGCACCGGCCCGCCCGTGGCTTCCGGCGGGAGCGGTCAGCCCGCGGGTTCGGCCGGCGCCGATCAGCCCGCCGCGTCGGGACCCTCATCGTCCTCATCGACACCGGGCGTGGTCTGCCAACCAACAACGTGGCCTCCGGGATGCCAGAACAAGGCTCTTCCGAAACCGCCTAAGCCGCTCACGAGCTCCCAGAAGCTTGCGAAGGCATTGAAGGTCTGCGAGCGCAAGCCAAAGAACCAGCGGCCAAGTTGCAAGCGCCAAGCTGAGAAGAAGTACTCCGCACCCAGCAAGCACCACGCCTGAACACCTGCCCGCGTGGCAAGCTTGCCCGTGCACGGACGCTCAGGGGATCCCCCTGCGATCTTGATCGGCACGGAGGAGCCATCTCGAAGCCTGGGACCGTGGTGCGCCCGCGCCCGGCGGGATGGGAAGAGTCCACGGCCTCGTCAAGGCGGCGGTCGTTCGGGGAACAGAAACCCCGCCCGCGAAACGCAGCAGGGTCCCGTGCCCAGGGGGCGAGCGGCAACAACAGCCAGCTGCCGGCGCCGAGGATGGGGGTGGCCCACGACCGAACGACCGAAGCTTGCGGCGGCCATCGGCTCTCCCAGCTGGCCACCAGATCTCCCCACGCGCGGCCATCGGCTCTCCCCGTCGCCGCGCTGCGAGGCTCCGCCGACCATGGGACTCACCCAGACACCAGCCTCCCGGGGTGCTTGCGCAAAGCGCAAGGGCGGCGTAGCATTGTGGCCGTGACCGTTGCGACTTCCCTTCTCACCACCGCTGACGAGCTGCTGCAGATGCCCGACGACGGCATGCGCTACGAGCTCGTTCGTGGAGAGCTGCTCGTGATGACCCCGGCGGGTGCCAGGCATGGGCGCCTTGCGGTCAAGGTCGGCGGCTTGCTGTTCGAGCATGAACGCAAGACCGCCTGCGGCGTTGCGTTTGGCGCTGAGACTGGCTTCTTGATCTCTCGCGACCCGGACACGGTTCGTGCGCCAGACGCCGCGTTTGTCTCCAGGGAGCGCTTCGAGGCGGTCGGCGACACGGATAAGTACTGGCCCGGTGCGCCTGACTTCGCCGCGGAGGTCATCTCCCCGAAGGACACCTTCCACGAGGTGCAGGATAAGGCGCTGGAGTGGCTTGCGGCCGGCACGATCATCGTGCTCGTGCTCGATCCGCCCAAGCGCACGGCGACCGTCTACCGCAGTGGAGGCGACGCGCACGTCTATGGCGATCAGGACACCCTGGACCTGAGCGACGCCGTCCCCGGCTTCACCGTCCCGGTAGCTCGCCTCTTCGCCTGACGGCGCCCACGGCTTCGCCCACCGACCTACGGCGACCGAACGACCAAAGGGCTGCTCCGCTCGACATCTCCAGAGCTCAAGTGTACGATTGGCCTGTCTCATTTCTGGACACCATGCTGCCGTGTGGACCAGCTTCGGCCGAAGCCCCCCACCCGCAGGCACACTGAATTTGCAGGTCCGCGGTCCCGCGGCCCGTCGATCCCGTGGCGTCAGATTGCCGGCATGCGTGACAAGCTGACCCACGATTACTTCGGGGTGGACCTGAGTCTAGTGTGGGACGTCGTGGAGCGTGAGCTACCGGTCCTGCGCCCCACGGCTTGTGGCGCTAGCCGACCGGTTTCTCACAACCGACACTGCAAACAGTTAAACGCCGCAATGAGCGAAACCGGCGCGGCGGCTCTGTCGCCGCATCCTTAAACACAAAAGGCCCCCAGGACGTCTCCGCGGGTCTTTTGCGTGGCTTGTCTACCGAACGTCTTCGGGCATTTGCCCTTTACTCATCCAGGCTCAGCATGCTCAATGTAAACGCAAAACCTGTGGAGTACCTGTGTGGTTCTCTGCAGATCAATGTAAAGAAACCTTCACTAATATATCAAGACCATGGGATGTTTGAGTGAATCCCGGATAATTGATACACCGACTTTACAGTTAGTGACTCGTTCTGGCCGGGCGGCGGTGCACGTCATATCTTGTCATGGCCGGTACCCAGAGTGACCTCGGAGGGTGCCGGGCGACGCAGAGTCGCCCCCCGGTCATCCACCAACCAAGTG
This sequence comes from uncultured Solirubrobacterales bacterium, assembly GCA_963776185.1. GTDB lineage: Bacteria > Actinomycetota > Thermoleophilia > Solirubrobacterales > Solirubrobacteraceae > Palsa-744. Next base: position 468,864 of record CAVZLM010000003.1, on the reverse strand, counting down.
TAGTAGTCAATCGCGTCCCCCCACCTCCTCGCTCGCTGGGGGTGTGATTTCCCACAAACGTCATAAATGCTCGCAACCCCAACAGCACCCCGACCGAACTTCCCAAAAGTAAGTCGGTCGCGTCCCCCAGTTGCCTTGGATCGGGTACGCTTGAGCGACAGCTACGGACGGGTCGAGCAGCAGTGGAGGGTCCGATGGGAACGGCAGAGGTCAAGCGGTTTGCCAGGCGACGCAGCGACGCGTGTGGCGCGCTACTCGCGGCGGCTTTAGCGGCTGGCCTTGCCTTCGCCTCGCCCGCGCTCGCCGAACCGCTCTGAACTACGAACTGGCCGCGGAAGCCGAAGGAGGGATGGCGGTCACCCAGGCAGGGTCGCATCCCTACCAGATCACCGGCACAATCGACTTCAACCAGGGATGGATGGGATCCCCGCCCACCCCCTCGCCGGTGCTGGCGCGGGATGTGGTGACGCGGCTGCCGGTGGGTTTGATCGCGAACATCACGCCGTTTGCGCGCTGCTAGTATAAAAAGTTTGTGCGGCCGTATGCGGCGGAAGGGTTGCCGAGCACCGAAGAAGACCAATGTCCCGCGGCGACAGGGCTCGGTGTAGTAACGGTCAGCGCCGATCAGAGCAGCTATGAGGTGCCGCTGTTCAACGTCGAACCGAATGTCGGCGAACCGGCGCGATTCGGGTTTCTCGTGCCGCGGGTCGACGTGCCGGTGTTGCTGACCACGACTGTCCGCAGCGGCTCCGGGGAAGATCGGGGAGTGAATCTGAGCGCGAGCGAGGTTCCCGAGAGTGCTGGGATCACTGGTGCGAAGGTGACGTTCTGGGGCGTTCCCGGGAAGGGCAGCCACGACGCTGAACGTGGCTGGGGGTGTTTAGCGGAAACGCTTCACAGACACGCGTTCGCGAAAACGCATGTAGTCCCGGTCTGGGGCAAGCGGAAGAACAGCAAGGATGAGGCCGACTCATCAACCTTTTCCCCTTGAACTCCGCGGTGTGAAGCCGACAGCACCGCTCCGGCACTGGCCCGGTCGGAAGGCTCGGCGCACCACTACGAGATTTCCGCGAGCTTGGCAGTCGCGAGGGCCAGTTTGGGTCAGCAGACAGCTATAAGGAGGCAACCGTCCTATCGTCACACCCAAGCCAGGGCTCCTGCTACGTGCGATTCGGGAGAAGACCAAGCACCGGTAGCCCGGATAGCCTCAACGCATTCTCACTGCAACGGGTGGTCCTGCCGTCGGAAGCCACTGACGACATCCGACCCGCTCGCTAACGTCGTAGTCGATGCTCACTAGACCAGGGGACGATCTACTGCCAGACAGTGATGCTGTCTGGCTGGCCGACAACATGGATGTTTTGCCTGGGCTCCAGGGTGAGGCGTTCCAGCTGATCTACATCGATCCGCCGTTCAACACGGGCAAGGTGCAGGCCCGCAGGACCCTTGAGACGGTCTCGGATCTGGGCGGTGATCGCACAGGCTTTGGGGGTCGGCGTTATAAGACGCGGTTGCTCGCGGAGTCCTCCTATCACGACGCTTTTGATGACTATCTCGCGTTTCTGGCACCACGCTTGGAGGAGGCGCACAGACTGCTCAAGCGGGAGGGCACGTTTTACTTTCACATTGATTTTCGAGAGGCGCATTACTGCAAGCTGCTGTTGGATGAGATTTTTGGTAGGGACTGCTTTTTGAATGAGATTATCTGGGCGTATGACTATGGGGCGCGATCGAAGAGTCGCTGGCCGGCAAAGCACGACACGATCCTCGTTTACGTCAAGGACCCGGACCGCTACTACTACGACGCCGAGGCGGTCGACCGCGAGCCATACATGTCACCAGGACTGGTCGGCCCGGAGAAGGCTGCCAAGGGAAAGCTGCCGACAGACGTGTGGTGGCACACGATCGTGCCGACCAACGGCCGCGAGAAGACCGGTTACCCGACGCAGAAGCCGGAAGGCATCATCCGGCGGATGGTCCAGGCGTCGACTAAGCCGGGCGACTGGTGTCTCGATTTCTTCGCCGGAAGCGGCACCGTCGGCGCGGTGGCAGCGGCATTGGGCCGCCACTATCTGCTGATCGACAGCAACCGGGCCGCCATCGACGTCATCCATACGCGACTCGGGAAGATTGCACACACCGCGTCAGTAACTGGCGAGGCTGTGGTAGCGTAGCGTGACGACACCAGTTTCGAATCAAACAGGGGAGTCGTCGCAAGTCGGTTCGAGTGCGTGCCGGGTCGGCGGTAGCGCACCGCCGTACGCGTTCCAACCAGGATGGCAATTCGGCGGGCGGAACTTCAAACCACCACTGTCAGACCAACGAGTGATCCCGGAATCTTGCCGCATAGTGGGTCGGGTTTAGGTTCTGCTAGACCGAGCGCCGCTCCCGTCGCAAGCTGTGCGTAGCCTCTTACTCATGTATTTGTAGTCTTCTTGAAAACGTCGGGCAGGGTTCCATGGATCTTGTCTGCCGGCCCTCTGTTTCTTGCTACTTGGTTGGCCATGTCAAGGGAAGAGGGCGGTCAACCCGGGCTGAGAACGACAGCCGCGGCCCTCTTCCTGTGGACACGGATGTCCCAGGGAAAGGGTGCCTCTCATCGTCTCGGAGTCTTCTGAGCTAGACGCAATGTCCCTGGGCGCGGATACGGTGGTGCCCACTGTGAGGTCGCACGATGTGCTCGATGAGGGCGATGGCGAGACCTAAGTGCTCGCAGAAGGATCCGCAGGCGCATGTGCAGCGCACCGGGGCTTTGTGCATGTGGAACTCGAGGACATAACGCCGACCTCTGACGCGCGCTCGCGTTCTCTTGGAGACGATCTGGGTCTCGTTCCGGGGAGAAGCTCGACGAGAATCACACAACATACGATGATGTGGGTTTGTTGAACGGCACAGGAGTGCGTGAACAGTGGCGCGGTGTCGTGGGCGCGTCGCACGTCAGTCGTTTGATCTCGACAGCAACCATCGGTCGCGGCGCCCCTTTCAGGCTCGGTATCACCTGTCGACTGAGCGACGGTTATCAGCTTGAGTCGGCTCGGGAATCGTGAGACATCGTCGGGGTTCCGATCGGCACTGACCGGCCTCAGAAACGAGGAGGATTGGTGGGGCCGATGAATGTCGCGATACACACGCTGCGATTTCGTCCCAAGCGCCCCCTACTCTGGCCTCGCGATGCATGGACGAACCGAGCGACACTACGCAAGGCCCCCAAGTCGGCGAGCGCCGCCGCAATCTCAAAGACTTTCGAGGCTTCGCACGAGCACACCTGCTGCAAACTCGCTTCCGTGCGCGTCGCAGGACGGCTTGGAAGCTAGGCTGACTTCGCTCGCGCACATTCCCGATGTTGAGCGGCGATTGGTGTCGGTGTGTCGGGGACTGGATGTCTCGAGTCGAGGCGGGCGGCTTGATCGCCTCGGCTTGCGGAGCGGGTGACAGCACACACGTCGCTTGTCTGGTGCGGGTTGGGCTCTGGCCATCCCCAGCCATACGTGTGTCGTCGAGCGTCTGACATCGCACGGGGCGGTTCTGGTCTGTGTGGACGGTCCTCTACTGCGCCCGCGGCTCGGAATGACGTGACACGCGGAGAAGGCGGTCAGCGAGAACGAGCCCCTCATAGTTGGTGCTCTTCTGCTCCCAGGTGGCTATACTTCGGTCTGCCGCAATTACATGTGGGCGGCCCTCCCAGAGCGTGCCGCTGCCGTAGATTCGCGAGGCATGCGCGCTAGGCGTGTGAGGGAGATGGTTTCTTGGAGTCATTGATTGTCTAGCTACCAACATGGCTAGCGCTGCCGAGTCCAATAGCTACTCGAATGGTGACGCTGGCGAGGCTTGGGCGCTGCTCACTACCTCTCCGGTGGCGCCTAGGGGAGACCGGGTGCTCCCCCAATCGGACCCGGTCTCCGAGGGGGCCGTGGCTTGTGCACCTCCGGCCACGGCACCCTCATATTGTGAGCTCGAAGACCGGGGCCAGTCGAACCGGTATGCCCCGCGAGCATAGTTGGGGGATGCTGTGAGGTACTACGCGATCGCCGAGATAGACATCACCGATCCGAGCTGGATCGGGGACTACGTGGCAAACGTCACGACAATGGTAGAACGCCGAGGCGGACGCTACCTGGCACGGACTGCTCAGATCGAGAATATCGAGGGTGAGCGGGCGCCTCAGGGCTTCCTGCTGATCGACTGGCCGTCCAAAGAGGCCGCCGATGAGTTCTATGAGAGCGAGGAGTACCGTCCGTACCGGAACAGCCGGCAGGCCGGCACGACGGGGGATCTCTTCCTCGTCGCGGGCGAGGATGTGAACGGAGTGGCTCGGATAGGCGAATAGACGAGGCTGAAACGGACGGCTTCGATGTCGGCATTCTCTCCGGGTGACGGCCTGAAAGCATCGTGGACAGTGTCACGGACTCGCCCGGTTGGCGGAGATGCGCCAACTTCGCCCACACGCACGCGGGTCGATTGCACGGCGGCCCAGTTGACGCTTGGTTGTGCCTGTGACCCAAGAACACTCGCCCAGCGAGGATCTGGCTGACGTTCCATACCGAAGTGCGATCGGAACGGACTAAACCGTCGCAAGCAGCCTTTACCGTGATCGCATGATCAATGTAAAGGCTAAGACTCAGGGAACACTAAAAACACAACGTGTGCACGATCGAACCACGTTTCAGGTTCTCGATCGCGTTGCCCGTGGCTCGACGGGGGTCTTCTACCTCGAGGTGCCAACAGCGGGAAGGATCAGCGCGAGCGGGAGCGAGATCAAAAACGCAAAGACGACTGCCCGCAAGGGTGGTCGCACGACCCTCGAAGTCGATCTCAATGGCAAAGCTGCTGGTGCCGTGCGCAGGCACGGGCGTATACGTGCACATATTCGCTTGAGCTACACCCCCCGGGGTGGCCTCGCAGTAACCAAGACCGTCCCACTCATCTTCGGCTACAGGTAGGCAAAATGACACACTCAGAGCAATGCACAAACCCAAGTCGTCTTCGTATACGTCCGCTGCGTGGACTCGGACTTGGCAAACAGCCGGTATCACCGATTGGCGGTGGGCCCAGGGCACGCTGCCGCACGGCCGCCGCACCCTGTTTGGCGAGCGTCGAGGCAACGCAGAAACGCGGAGCCCGCAAGGCCGATAGCTGCACCGGATCCCAGCGGGCGCCCCGCATCTCTCTGCATAGCGCACGGACAGCGCCGATTTGTCTACGTCCGCGGGGCAGCCGGGACGACCACGGGCCAGAAGGTGGCTCCTCCGTGCCGGCCTGCAACTGCCCCACGAAACCACGATCACCGAGTGGCACGGGACTCCGTCGTAGTGTGATTAGGCATCCTCTACAGGTTAGTCCGCGCTTGGGACAGCCCACTATGGCTCGATGACAGACCAGTCCAATCGCAAGCGCGGACCGCCGCGCAAGAGCAGATTACAAAGCGGCAATCTCACCACCACGGGCATTGGTGCCCGTGGTGGGCTCGTATCTGAGGTCGGTGCCCAGGCGGGAAGTGTGAGACCTCGACTTTAGGGAAGTGTGGGATTGGTATGCACATCGGGAATGGGTGCACTGTACGTCGCGCCGGTCGCGGAATGCCTAGATCAGCGAACCGACAGGGTAAATCCCCGCGAGAGTGCCAGTATGGCGAGCGCGAGAGAAAACGCCCGCGCGACCTGTTGGTCTGTGAACCAAGCCGCGCACTCGCCGAGTCTGGCGCTGAGGCACGCGAGTCCCCCAAACCAGCATCCGGTGGCAAGCAGCGCCCCTAGTGCCATCGCGCCGATCGCCTGGGGATCGTGCTGCCCGAGACCACCGTCGATAGAGCGGATGCCTAGCCAAATCGCCATGGTGCCGGGATTTGAAGCCACTAGCGCCATGGTTCTAGCGTCACGAGGGCGGCTCGGCCAGATCGCCACCGCTGCGAGCGCCAAGAACACGATTGAAACCCAGCGCAGCACCCTGACATCGAGTTGTGGCGCGGCTAGCAGCCCAAGTGAGCTCAGGAGGCAGTATACGCAGTCTGTGAGCGCGGCTGTGAGGATTACCGGATGGGCTCGGCGCGCACCTGACCGAGCCAGTCCCACGCACAGCACGCTATTGAGGCCGGGGGCAGCCGAGACCGCGAGCCCCAACAGCGCCCCGGTCGCCAGACCTTCGATTGCGGCCTCCATTCGAGATCTACCGACCGGGTGCGAGTGACGGGGACAGATGCGTTCATCAGCCGATATCCGCCAACTCCTCGCGCGCCTCGTGCTCGCCCCGATATGCGAGCACGATCAACGCCATGATGGGAGCCCTAAGGCTCATCAGCGATCGCGACTGGGGGCTCAGCAGATGAGAGTAGATGATCCATGCGCTGCCACCGACGATCGCCTTGGCGGCTAGGGGCAGGGGAGCATTTCTCTGGTCCTCGCGAGGGCGTCGTGCATCGAGCTCGCTCGACAGACGCTCGAGTATTGCCACCCGGGCCGTGATCACCCGCTCCCCGGCGCAGAGCGACTCGACGACCAATAGCCGTGCCCACGTCTGCTCGATGTCGAGGAAGCTGAGCATCGTCTGAAGGCCGGCGCGGACCCCGTCGTGCCACGAGGACTCTTCCAGGTAGGACTCGATCACGAGATCGCTCAACTGCTCGACACCCGCTTCGAAGGTCGCAAGGAAGCACTCGTCGCAGTCCTTGAAGAGCTCGTAGAAGGTGCGGCGAGAGACACCGGCGCGGTCGATGACCTGGGCCACCGTCAGCCCGGCATAGCCGACGTCGCCTACCGTTTCGACGGTCGCAGTCAGCAGGCGCTCGCGCTGGACCTCCTCGACGTGCTCACGTGTCTGCTGCTTCGGTCCTCGTCGCAGCGCCCCGCTCTCGTCGAGCAGGCCCTGTTGGCGGGGCGACTCGCTCGCGGGAGAAGGCGTGCGCGACACTGCTATCTCAGAGTCGCTCCGAGAAGCGCTCGGATAGTCGTCTCATCGGATGCCACGGAGGGCGGCAGCCGACTCGTCCCAGCCGGCACACATCCTTATATTAGCCGCCCGATGACCTCGATGGCCTGATCGAACTGGGCGATATCGAAGATCGCACGGGACTCGCCCGGCATGTGCTCGACGACATCCGCGATCACCCTCACGCGCCGCTCGGTGCGGGCCAACCAGAGAACTCGTGGGAAATCCACATGCGAGTAGTCCGATCCATGGGACCGGTAGAGCTGGTAGGTCTGCATCCGACGCTCGAGTGTGCGACTTCCCTCGGTGCCGCGGTCGATATCAATAAAAAAATCACGCTCCCGCACACCGTCTGAGATGCACAGCAGACTGTCTGGCTTGAGGATCGATTCGACCCCATCTGGGCCCGAGAAGCGTCTCCAGCACAGTGGCTCGGGCTGGCGGACCAGGCAGAGGAGGGATTTCGCGCGCTCGGCCTCGACCAGCCTCGTGTGCAGCTCGGCAACCATCAATGCGTGCCTGACAAACAATTGTCCAGGGACAGCGCCGCGACGACGGCGAGCTCGCGAGATGTCTGCTCCAGAAGCCAGGCGCTGTCCGCCGTTGGCCAATAGATAGACGTAGCCGTCCGATCCTCCCGGCGTCGAGCCGATACGGCGCTCCAGGCGCTCCAGTACGCGGAGCTCGACGAGGCGCGCCAGCAGCCGGCGGGTCACCCGTTCGTTGCCGAGCGGTGTGCCGCCGCTCACGTGCAATCGGCGCACCTGGGAGCCTGAGACAAACCGCAGCTGGGCGACGGTTTGGAGGATTTCAATGTCACGTTCTGAGAGGATCCGGCTGAGATCACGCACGTGCCTGGCTGACACATAGGTGCTCATTTGGTGTGCATTCTGCAAGGCCGCATCCGCGCCAAGCGCCCACCACACTTCCATCGCTCCCACGAGAGAGTCTCAAAGAACTCCCGGCGCGTCGGCTCGCAGTATCTGACACCACGACTCTGCGCACAAAAAATAGGCCGTCTAACAATCATTTCTCCGCCTAACGATTGGGGGTGCAGGAGGTCTCGCGGATCCCCTGCACCCACCGATTGGAACAGCGCTCAGAACACTCGACTACATGCCCCGAGACGCCCCGACAGGACAGCCGCTTCACATGAAGCGGCTGTCTTCCTCGATCGCGCCGGTGCTCTCAGCGCCGACCCCCACTGGCACTGGTGCTGGATACTGACCGCCGAGCGACGGCTCGGGCTCGCCGAATCCGCCTGGCTGGACTGCCGCGACCGCGGGGGCATCGCCCGCCCCGATCCCCTGCGACAAATCCTGCGCCCCCGGATTTGGTGCCATCAGCGGCGCATTTGGCGGGAAACCCTGCTGCATGATCGCTGGGGGAGCCTGTGGCGAGGAGGGGGCCATCGCAGGAGGCGCTGGGGCCTGCGGTCGAGGCTCGGCCGAGGCGGCTGGCGGGAACCCCGGCGCGCCAAGTGGTGGGATGGCGGCTGCGGGAGGCGCCGCAGCCAGCGGCTGAACTGCGGCGAAGTTCGCCTGTGGCTGGGCACTCAGGCTGAAATCGCCGCCCATGCTCTGAGTCGCAAATGCCGAGGGCATCCCCGGTGGAGTAATTGCCCCGGCGGCGAGCGCGTTCTGAGGCGCGAACTGCTGTCCCATCGCTACTGGGGGCCCGCCGGATGAGGCTATACAACGAACAGCGCCGGGAGCGTCGTTTGCGACTACCCCCACAAACTCGCGCCTGGGTCCATCCCCTGGGCTCCACTCATTCCAGTCCAAACGGCCCTCGACTTGCACGATGTCACCCTTGGAGGCGTTCGCCGCAAGCTGCTGCCCCGGCTCTCCCCAAATCTTGACATTGAAAAACATCTTGTTGCAGGCAATGCGCAGGTTACAAATCTGGGTTCCATTGCGCGTCGTGCGCAACTGTGGATCCCTCGTGAGTCTCCCCGCTATGGCAACCTGGTTGAGGTCATCCATTTATCGTTCCTCCTAATTTGATCAACCAAGGCCTTCCAAGCTAGGCCGTCCTTGGGAGGGATCGCTAGGTGGTGCAACATGACAGAGAGCTGTGGCGTTTTGGTAACAAACTGCCAGTTGGCGGTCAAGCCGCGGGACATGGCCTGGGATCCCTGCGGCGAGGACTCAGACCGCCGCTTCAGCCACGCTCACGGGAGGGACTGGGTCTACTTCCCGCCCGCTCGTTACCGGCGATAGGCTCGACGGTTACGGGCGCAGTATCCTCTTCGTGAGCCTTACGCAACGTGGCATTTGGCTGGCCTGTTTGGCGAGGTGGCTTTATCTGGCGCGCCGCTGCTGGAGGAGTCGATAGACCATTTCAAGAGGAGGTCCGCCCGAGATGGCGCTTGATCAGAGCAAGGTTGGGAAGGTCGTCGCAGAACAGATGGAGGCGCTGGAAGCCGACTACGGCGAGGACAGCGAGATCGGCGATGTGTGCACGATCGTCGAGATCGTCGGTCCGCATGGTTCGCACGTGCGTGTGCGCAACAGCGACGCACGGCCGCATGCGATCCTTGGTCTTCTGCGCGTCGCCGAGGCCACGGTGCTCGGCGGCTACGGGCCCGACGACGGCGAGCCCGGAGGATGACCGGTGAGGGCGCCTGGCGACGGCCACCACGATCTTTGAGATCTGGACACCCGGGATCGGAGCTGGCCTGCGCACAAGCGCGCTGTCGCTGGCTCTGGGACCGCGGGCTCATGCGGCCCAGTCAGGCGGTGTAGGGCCGCCCGCGAGAGGTTCCGCGACTTGCTCCAAAGCGCTTTGAGTGCCACGATGTGGACGTGCGTCCGCCATCCAGCCTGCATCGTGGTCGCGTGCCGGGCGATTGGTCGGCGTTGCGCCTCGCGCTGCTTTCCACGCTCGGGCTGTCGCTTGTTTTCGGCGCTGTCGAAGTGGCAGCCCGATCGAGCCCGCACCGGCCGGCGCCAGCCGCGGGAAGGGCGGCCGGGTGCCGCGTGCCCCGCCTGACGGGGCTGCGAGTCACGGTGGCCCGCAAACGGGCCGTGCAGGCGGGTTGCCGCATACTGCTTTTGGGCGCGCCGGTGCAACGACCTGAAATTCAAACGATCGGTCGACAAAGCTCACTCCCAGGCCGGCAGCGCGGAGTAATCACGATCTGGGTGAACCCTCTCTGCTCCGGATCTGCCGCCGCTGGGCCTCCGCAAGGAGAGCCGCTCCGCAGGCCGGGCCCGACCGCATTGCGCAGCGGCCTGTATCTCGACGGAGGGCCGCACGTCTTCAGATCAGTCCCGCGGTGCGCCTCGATCTCTGGAACGCCGAGCGCGGGGACGATCACGCTGACCGATCCGGTCAGTGGCGCGATCCTCGCACGCGAGAGCGTCGCTGCTGGGCAACTCGCCACGATCCCGCTGCCCGCGGGCACATACACGATCCTTGGCACATTCGCAAACGCCATCAGCAACGGCCAGCACATGCAGTCTCTCCCTGAGAGCGTGACTATCCCCGCGGGCGAGACGGTCCGTCAGGACGTGTCGGTCAGCATCCCATAGAAGGTTGCATGGAGCCGTGGCAGCCGATCTGCGGACCGCCCTTGCGGATACTTCTTCGGCGCTCTTGAGCTCGGCTTGAGCGGAAACTCAGGAGACCTTTGCGCAGACCTGCTCTCATTGAGGTAGGAATGGCCAGCGCGACACAGACCGTAACCCGCCGAGAGCTGCTTCGCCGCGGCGGTCTCATCACGGCTGGGCTGGCGTGCGCAGGCGGCTTGAGAGAGATCGCCTCCGGCGCCCTGGCCGCGCCGCGTCTGAGCCAGCCCAAGCCACCGAAATGGCACAGCCGGCCAGATCTACAGATCCCGGCGCTGACGGTCACCCGCAACGAGCCGGGCACAGCCGCCGCCCCGATCTTCATCGCCCCCTACAACAACCCCCACGGGCAACAGGGCGCGGTGATCGTCGACAACAGCGGCCAGCCGATCTGGGAGAACCCGATCGACGACAAGGTGACCGCGAACTTCCAGGTGCAGAGCTATCGTGGCTCACCGGTGCTGACCTGGTGGGAGGGGAGCATCGAACTCGGGCACGGCGTCGGCGGATACGTCATCGCTGACTCGAGCTACCGCACCGTTCGTCGTGTGCAGGCGGGCAACGGCCTGCGCGGCGATCTGCACGAGTTCGTGATCACGCCGCGCGACACGGCGCTGCTGACGAGCTACGTGGTCAGGCAGGCGGATCTCTCGAGCGTCGGCGGTTCCCGCACAGGGACGATCCAAGACGCGATCTTCCAGGAGCTCGATCTGGCGAGCGGCCGGGTCCTGATGGAATGGCACAGCCTCGATCACATTCCGCTGAGCGAGTCCTACTCGCCGGTGAGCGCTGACTGGGACTACTTTCACATCAACTCGGTGGCACTCGACGACGACGGCGGCCTGCTCATATCCGCTCGCAGTACACACACCGTCTACAAGATCGACCGCGATGGGAAGATCCGCTGGCGCCTCGGTGGCAAGAGCAGCGACTTCAGCATGGGCGGCGGCAGCAACTTCGCCTGGCAGCACGACGCGCGCCGCCACGCAGACGGGACGCTGACGCTGTTCGACAACGGAGCCACCCCTGCGGTGGAGAAGCGCTCACGCGGCCTGATTCTCAACCTCGATGAGCAGGCGATGAGCGCGACGCTGCTGGCCCAGTACACCCATCCGCGGATCCTCTCCGGCAGCCAGGGCAGCGTGCAGCTGCTGCCCGGCGGCAATGTCTTCGTCGGCTGGGGAGAAACTCCTCGCGTCTCGGAGTTCGACAGCTCCGGGCGGCTGCTGTTCGACGCGATACTCGGCGAGGATTACCAGTCATACAGGGCCTTCCGCATGCCCTGGACGGGGTTGCCGGCCGAGGCTCCCGCGCTCGCGCTGAAGGCAGGCAGTGGGAAAGTGACCGCGTACGCGAGCTGGAACGGAGCGACCGACGTACACCACTGGAGTCTGCTCGCTGGAGCACAACAAGAGGATCTGGATGTCGTCTCCGAGACGGCCTCGCGTGACTTCGAGAGCGTCCTGCACACACGAGCGACCGGGCCGTGGTTCGTCGCCCAGGCGATCCACGACAACGGGCAGACCCTCGGTCGCTCGGCCCCCGTGCTGCTATCGAGCTGAAGGAACGAACCGCCTCAGAGGTGCGAGCCGATCAGGCGGCCCACTGCCACGGCGCCGACGCCGAGCGCGAGACTCGCCAGCACATTGAGCAGCGCCAGCCGCGCCCGGTCGTTCTCCACCAGGCGCTCTGACTCGAGCATCCAGGTCGAGAAGGTCGTGTAGGAGCCAAGCGTCGCCGACCCGACGAGGACGAGCGCATCGCCGTCGACAGCGAGCCCAGCTATTAGACCCAGCAGCAGTGCGCCGCTGATGTTGACGACGAACGTGCCAACCGGAAAAGGGCGCGCGGCCCGCGCGCTGAGCAGCGCGACGATCAGGAATCGCGCGAGCGCGGCGGTCCCGCTGAGCAGTGCGACGCCGATCCAAAGCCAGATGCTCATACGGTTTCCCCGCGCTCGCTTCGCACCAGTTGCGTGCCGAGCCGGATTGCCAGGTAGCCGGCGAGGATGCTCGCGAACCCATACCCAGCCGCGAGCGCGTAGCGACCGTGTCGGAGCAGCACGAAGATCTCCAGCTGCATCGTCGAGAAGGTCGTATACGTGCCGCAGAAGCCGACGGTCCACAGCGGGTGATGGAATCTCGATTCCGGCGGGCGCTCCCTGAACCAGGTCGCGATGCAGGCGAGCGTGAACGTACCGGAGACGTTGATTGCGAAGATCGCCCACGGCCAGTCCGTCGCGCCGCTGGCGAACGAGCGGCTCAACCAGACCCGCAACAGTCCGCCGGTGGCTCCCCCGAGGAAGATCGCCAGCAGCTCATGTTTGTGGAAATCCGGCAGTGCTCTTGCGGGCATCTCTGGCACTCCTCTCGCGTGAGATTAGTTTGCGAAAGTAGCCATCAGCCCTTTGTGGAGGTGGGCGGTTCGGTGAGTCTCCTCTCGGGCTCACGCATCAGGGCTCCATCTGATCACGCGGAGCTTAGTGCTTGGAGACGAAGTGAGTTTGCTCGCTGGTGCGAGTGCGCCCATCTGCCGAACAAAGTGTGCCCCCGCAACGGGGATGCACGGCGCTCTCGTTCGTGTCGCCTACGAGTTGCAGTACTTCACGCAGGTGCCGAAGCTTTTGACTTCGATGTGTACACCGGCGGGGACGCCCTCGATCTCTCGCGGGCTGGCGAGCACCGTCTTTGCGCTCAGCACGACTGGCTGTTCGGCAAAGAACCACATTTCTTCTTTGCCTATCGCCCCGAGCATGGAGCAGAAAGCAACACCCCAGCCGTGCCTGAGCCGGGGGCTGCGGCAGGGGCCGAGGAACGATGGTCGTGGCTTCGCGCCGGTCGCGGCGATGAAGCTGCTCACCTCGGCCTGATCGAGCACGGCGGAGTCGCGCCCCAGGAAGCAGTCGACTTGGCGTTCTTCGGCGGGAGGACAGTTGTGGAGGCGGTGAAAACTCGAAGGCACCCGCAGGCCCGCGAGCACCCACGGTTCATACGAGTACACCCGTCGCGGCGCTTCGCCCGAGGTCGTGGTCTCGCGATCGCTGGCCGTGAAGACCGCGACGCCCAGCGCCAGCCACAGCACAGACACAATCAGATACCCGCGGCGGCCACGCGACCACGCTGTGCTTGTTTTGGGCATGCGCGGCGCTAGAGCATCCACGACCTCAACATCGGACAGGAGTTCGAAATGTGTGAGTGCGTGGGCGTGATCCTCAGACACCACGCGGGTGGTGCCTGCCCGCGTCCCGTTTCAGTCGGCCGTGAGCACGATCTTGCCGCGTGCGTGACCGGACTCGCTCTCGGCAAGCGCCTCAGCTGTCTGCGAGAGGGGGTAGGTCCGCCAAATTGGGAATTGCAGCTGGCCATCGGCGATCAGCGCGGTCACTTCTTCGAGCGCTGGGATGGTGTCCTCGCCACCGCCGCCGCCGTGAAACTCGACGCCGTGCGCGGCCGCGTCGCCCGCGGCGATCGTGATCACACGGTCGGCCCCGCCGGCAAGCTCGACTGACATCGCAAGCTCGCCTCGGCCTGAGGCGTCGAGCACCGCGTCAACCCCACTGGGGGCGAGTGCTCGCACACGCTCGGCCAATCCCTCACCGTAAGCCACGGGGATCACGCCGAGCGAGCGCAGGAAGTCGTGATTGGCCACGCTTGCCGTGCCGATCACGCTGGCGCCGCGCCGCACCGCCAGCTGCGCGGCCATCATGCCGACTCCGCCGGCAGCCGCGTGTATGAGCAGCGTCTCGCCGTCGCTCACCTCGAGCAGCTTCAGCAGCTTGTATGCGGTGCCGCTGACAACCGTCAAGCCCCCGGCGATGTCCCAAGCCATCGCCGCGGGCTTCACCACGAGGTTCACGACATCACACAGCGCCTGCTCGGCGTATGCGGGCGTCGATGCTCGTCCAAGCACTTGATCCCCGACTTTCAGCGCCTCGACACCCTCGCCGAGCTCCTCGATCACGCCAGCGACGTCACTGCCCAGGCCCGTTGGTGACGCGAGCGCCTCACCGCCGGAAAAGTTGCCGTGCATGACCTTCCAGTCGACCGGATTGACGCCAGCCGCTCGCACCGCGATCCGCGCCTGTCCCCTCGCTGGCCGTAGCTCGGGAACCTCGACGATGTGCAGCACCTCGACGCCGCCATACTCAGAGAACCGCACTGCCTTGGGCATCGCTCACCTCACTGTCGGATCAGACCGAGGATAGACGCTCGCCGTGAGCACTGCGGGCGCTCTCTGGAGTCCTCGATCGCGCACGCTCACAGCGCACGCGACATCACGAACTCCTCCAATGTTCGTCCGTCGCGAGACCGTGTGGTCTGTCCACAGATGAAAAACCCAGCTGCCTCGTAGGCGCGCCGTGCCCGCTCGTTGGCGATCACAACCGTGAGGGTCAGCTCGCGAAGCACGTGCTCGATCGCCCAAGCCACGCACGCATCACACAGCATGCCGCTGCCGCCACGGCCACGGGCTACCGGCGAGACCCACATCGCGTTCAGCGCCGCGGTGGTCAGTCTGTCGTCGTCGATGCGCACCAGCGCCAGACCTAGCCAGCGATCCTGATCGTCGACGAGCACGAAGGTGCGCTGTGTTCGGCCGTCCTGGGATCGGGCGGCCCATTGTTCCCACCAGTCCCGAGTCTGCGCGAGCTCGCGGGCGTGGGTGGAGCCGAATGCCTCCGGGTCGCTGCTCAGCGACGCGAGCCGCAGCGCTTGCAGCGACACGTGCTCCTGGGCAAGCACGTGTCGCACACGCAGGTGACAGGGTCTCTTCGACGGCGCACCACCAGTCTTCCTCGCGGCCTGGACAGAGCGCCGCCTGTGAAGGCCGGCAGC
The DNA here is from genome assembly GCA_963776185.1 of uncultured Solirubrobacterales bacterium. Lineage (GTDB taxonomy): Bacteria > Actinomycetota > Thermoleophilia > Solirubrobacterales > Solirubrobacteraceae > Palsa-744. The sequence goes on along the minus strand of CAVZLM010000003.1, from coordinate 453,539 downwards.
GTCGCCCGGTGTGGCGGTCAGCTCTGCTGTGCGATCCAGGAGCGGATGGCGCCAGAGCCGCTGATGACCGTTCCGTCGGGCAGCTGGAGAGTCGGCAGCTTGATCGTTCCCGTCTTGTTGCGGAGCTCCTCACGGGAGCCTTTGCGCAAGAACGGGATCGGGCTGCCGTGCCCGGCGATCACCCTGTCGTACTCGATGTGAGCGGCGCGGAGAGCCTCCTGCACGCGGCGGCACGGGTGGATCTTGGGGCCGCCGTCATCGCCGTGGCACACGAACAGCGTTGGGTTCTCGGCCATCTGGGAATCTTTGCAGGCACGTCCAGTTGGCGCCTCTGAGCCGCTCGCGACGCCTGGAAGTCCGGTCATCGAGGAGAGCCGGCCGGCCGCCGCGGGCCGACCTTGGTGCCGCACACCGGTCGATCCGGCGCTGCTTCCGAAACGATCGATTGCGGTCCACCATTTTTTCGCAAGTTGCGGGTTCGGCGGTGTTGGACTCTTGCATTTGACGGCTGGTGTTTCTATGTTGATTTCTGACGCGGGACTGAGTCGTAAAGAGCGAGGCCATCAGAGGTGTGAGGCCGCGCCACCTGAACCGAAGAGCCGCAAGGCACGACGGGAAGGGTTCCTCAAACGGCCCAGGACCGCGTCGCTTTCGTTGAGCCACGAGCCGTGCGGACGCTCACGGCAGCGGATGGCTCCTCAGATCATCCCTTCTTCGCGCAGCCAGCTTTCGCTGCGGCGCATCCCCTCCTGCAAGCCGACCTTGGGCGCGAAGCCGAGCAGCCCGCGGGCCTTCTCGATCGAGTAGGTGCCCGAGCGCGTGAGATAGCGGATCGCGTTGGGGTTGACCTCCCCCGCAGTGCCGGTGAGACGCTCGATCGCCGCTTGGGCTCCCGCGAGCACGAGCAGCGGAACGGTGGGAGCACACGGCACACGCCGCTGGCCGATCATTGCCGCGATGCGCCCGAAGTACTCGCGCGTGGTGACGCCGTGCCCGCCCGAAAGCGTGATCACCTGTCCCGACGCCGCGTCGGTCAGGTTCGCCGCGAGGATGCCATCGACGAGGTCCTCGATGTAGACCGGACTGTGGATGCCGCGTCCCCACGCCGGCAGGATGACCCGCCGGCGCTTGATCTCTGCCAGCGGCAGGACGACCCAGGGCCGCGATCCGGGACCGTAGACATCGCCCGGTCTGATCACCGTGACCGCGATCTCCGCGGCCGCGTGCGCCTGCAGCACCACCTGCTCGCCGGCGATCTTCGTGTCAACGTAGGGCACGCCGAGCAATCTCACCGGATGGGACTCGTCAACCCCGTCGGGGAAGTCGTTACCGAACACCGTCACTGAGGAGAGCTGGATGAAGCGCCGCGCTCCAGCGCGCTTCGCGGCTGTGAGCACGTTGTGAGTGCCGCGCACGTTGACCCGCTGAAAGTCCTCCAGGCCAGATCGCAGCGAGACGATCGCGGCGGTGTGAATCACCGTCTCACAGCCCTGCATGTGGCGCTGCCACTCTCCGGGTTTTGAGATGTCACCCGCCACGACGTCAAGGGTGGGCTCAGCGACACGGTCAACGCCACGAACCTCCCAGCCGCTCACGCGGCAGCGCTCCATCAGCGCCCGTCCGATGAAGCCGAGCGCGCCGGTCACGAACAGCCGCCCGGGAGTCTGCTCGGGCGAGTCCTCAGGCATGTCCGCGGTGGGAGTGATCGATGACCGTAGAAGTCCTCGTCGGTGCCATCAACGAACCCGTGGACGGCTCACGCCCGCCACGCTACCAGAAGGCACAGCACGGTCTAATCGGCGACCGGCGCCAGACCAGCGCTAGCGGCACCGGATGGAGACGTGCCGCGTGCGCCGTCTCCAGAAAGCAGGTGCCGCTCGAGGAATGCGAGCTGATCGGCGACGACGGCCTCGTACTGGGGGCCGTCATAGACATCGAAATGGTCGACTCCCGGGTAGGTTCGCAGCTCTCCCCGCGGTGCTCGGCGGGCTGCGGCGATCGCGGGGCCGGGCTTCGCTGTGCGGTCGTCCTCGCCGACGCAGACGAGCCACGGGCAGTGCAATCGCTTCGCGTGGCGGGCCGGTCGATAGGGCGCGCCGAGGATCCAGCGCGCCGAGGCACGGTTGCGCCACCGTGAATCCTCGCCGATCGAGACCACGTGACGCCAGCCGCTCTCGGCGTCGGGCGCGTTGATGAAAGCGGGCTCGTCCGGTGCTCCCACGGCGGGAAGATGCCGGTCGAGGATCGCCGCGAGCAGTATCCGCAGAACCACCAGCGGCGAGGATCGATGGGCCTGGCGCACGATGTCCAGAAACGGAACTTGGCTGATTGCGGCCGCCACCCGCGAATCCTCAGCCGCGGCGGCAAGCGCGTTTCCTGCGCCCATCGAGGATCCGAAGCTCGCCACACGATCTGGGTCGATGCCGGGCAGCGATCGAGCGAATGCGATCGCCGCGCGCCAGTCTTCCAGCTGGCGTGCGGGATCGAAGAGGTCGGGCTCTCCCGCGCTGTCTCCGAAGCCGCGGTGGTCGAACAGGAGGGCGTGGACGCCGGCCGCCGCGAAGCGCTCCGCGAACGGCCCCAGACCGTCACGGCGAGTTCCCGACAGGCCATGAGCCATCACCACGACCGGCGCGAGGTGAGCGCTGGTCGCGGCGGGGTAAAACCATGCTGCACACGACTCCGTGTCCGACGTGAAGCTGCAGTCTGATCTGTTCATGGCAGCTAAACGACAGACGGAGGCCAAACGTGAGGTCGAACGAAAAATATCGATGATGACCCCGCGCCTCGATGGCGATCAGCGCTCCTCGTGGGCCCCATGTGCGCCAAGCCATTCCAGCCAGGCTCACGCGCCAAATTTTTCCGCAAGTTGCGGGTTTGCCGGCGCTGGTCTCTTGCATTTGGCGATCGCTGTTTCTATGTTGAATTCAGACGCGGAACCGAGCCGCAAAGAGCGAGGCCATTAGAGGTGTGAGGCCGCGCCACCCAGATCTGAGCGCTGAAAGGCGTGAGGCCGAGGGTTCCTCGAGCGGCCCGGGCCGCGTCGTTTTTTTTGCCTCCAGTGGGCCTCTGCCCGAGTCACCGACGAGCGTTTCGCCCGCGGTCGCTTCAAGGGCGCGGAGCACCGGGTCAAACCTTGGCTCGAGCTGTGCGAGCGAAGGCCCTCTGTTTGCGGCGAGCGAGGGCCATCACCAGCGGCAGCACGCCCAGCGCCAGGCGCGGGGTCGCGTCAAACACGCGGACCGCCCACCCTCGCCAGCGGGGAACGGCAAGGACCGGCCTCGGTTTGTCGAGCAGGCCGATCGCGCACTCCGCGACCCGCCCAGGGTCGAGCATCACCCCCGACCACGACAGCGCCGCCTCGGGGTCGCGGACCTTCTCGTGGAGCATCGGCGTCCAGATCCCGTCGGGGCAAAGCGCGCTGACGTGAACGCTGCTCACGCCGGCGCGCCGCAGGTCCGCCAGCGCGCCGATGCTGAACGCGAGGGCAGCGTGCTTGGTGGCCGAGTAGAGCGCCTCACCGGGGGCGGCAACCAGGCCCGCGAGCGAGACGACGTTGATGATGTGGCCACGGTTGGCTTCGCGCATCACGCTCAGCGCCGCGAGCGTGCCGTTGATCGTGCCGAGCGTGTTGACCTCAAAGGTCAGCCGGCGCAGTGGCTCGGGGTGATCCCACACGTGGCCCGTGGGGAGAATGCCGGCGTTGTTGACCCAGACCTCTAGCGATCCGGCGCGTGTCACGGTCTCCTGCGCCGCTCGCCGGCAGTCATCCGCGTCGCGGACGTCGAGTCGCGAAGCCCACGCCCCCGAGCCGATGTCCTCAGCCGCGCGAGCGGCCTTGTCCGCGTCGATGTCGGTGAGGTGAACCGAGAGCCCTCGGGCTGCCAGCCGCCTCGAGATCTCCAGCCCGAGCCCACCGCCCGCCCCGGTGACGAGCGCGCCACCGGCGAGGTTGGCGGCGGCACGCGCACCTGGGTTGATCCGAAGAGGTCTCACAACTCTCGCTGTTCACCCAGCAGTGCTTGCGCCGCGGCTCGGCTCACATTTAGCGACCCCGGCGCGGGTTGGTGCCCCGCGCCGGAGTCTGAACATGGAAAGAGGGCGAGTTCCCTCCGTGTCTGAGATGGACTGTAGTGGCTGGGAGTGCCACGTGTCGGGGCCGCGCGCCGCATCGTCCTGGTGTGAACTGCAGGCCACCGCCATCGAGCTCACGCCCCGGGCTTGGGAAAGGAGCGCCGCCAGATGGCGTTTCGCTGACTGAAGGCGCTGGGACCTTCCCGCGGGTTGTCCGTCGGCTAACCGGCGCGGAGCGGCGTGGCGGTCTGGTCTGCCAAGAGTGTCCGGGCACCGCTCTTGATCCAGTCCTTCAGGAACAGCTCGGTGGCGGCTACGTCGAGGGGCCGGGCGAACAGGAATCCCTGGCCTGAGTCGCAGTTCTCGTCTCGTAGCAGGGAGAGCTCTCGTTGTAGCTCGATGCCCTCGGCGAACGTCTCGATCGAGAGCGCCTTGCCGAGCTGCACGAGCGTGTGGATCAGCGTCTCGCCCTCCTGGTTGTGCCTCAGCCCAGAAATGAAGCTGCGGTCGATCTTCAGGGCGTCGACCGGGAAGCGCTGGAGGTGGGCGAGTGAGGAGTAGCCGGTGCCGAAGTCGTCGATCGCGATGCGCACGCCGAGATCCTTGACCGCCGCCAGCCGCAGCGCTGTCTCGTCGACGTTGCGCATCAGCGTCGTCTCGGTGATCTCGATCGTCAGAGCATCCGCCTGCAGACCGCTCTGCTTGAGCGCGCCCTCGACGTCGGCCACGAGTTGGTCGGTGTCGAGTTGGCGTCCGGAGACGTTGATCGCCATGCCGATCGGGTATCCGGCTTCGCGCCACGCCGCGCCCTGGCGGCAGGCCTCATCGAGCACCCACTTGCCGACTTCGACGATCAGGCCCGTCTCCTCGAGCAGCGGGATGAAATCGTCGGGTTGCACGATGCCCCGCACGGGATGATTCCAGCGGATCAACGCCTCCACGCCGGTCGGGCTCATGTCGCTCAGGTCGAATGTGGGCTGGTAGGCGAGGAAGAACTCGTCGTTGGCGAGCGCCTCACGCAGATCCATCTCCAGCTCCATACGGTTCTGCACCGTGTCCTGCATGCTGGTCTCAAAGACCACGTAGCCGTTCTTGCCGTCCCACTTCGCCCGGTACATCGCGATGTCGGCGTCGCGCAGCAGCTCCTCCGCGGAGGTGCGGTCTCCCACCGCGATCCCGATGCTCGCCGTCACGGTCAGGCGCGTCTCCTTGTCGGCTCCGAGCTTGAAGGGCTGCTTGAGCGCATCGAGCAGACGCTCGGCGACCAGCTCCGGCCCATTGGCCATCGAGATCTCCTCGGAGACCACGACGAACTCGTCTCCGCCGAGACGCCCCAATGCGTCGGAGTTGCGCACGACGCCATCGAGCCTCGCCGCGACAGCGCGCAGGAGCTCGTCGCCGACGGAGTGCCCGAGCGTGTCATTGATGGACTTGAAGTTGTCGAGATCGATGAACAGCGCCGCCACAGGCGTCTGGCTGCGGCGCGAGCGCGCGAGCATCTGCACGACACGATCGAGGATCAGAGTCCGGTTCGGCAGACCTGTCAGCGCGTCGTGAGTCGCGAGGAAGGCGAGCTCCTCCTCGCGCCGAGTGAGCTCTTCGTCTGTCTGCTTGCGCTCTTGCTCAAAGCACTCACACATTCGCACGAGGCTGAACTCGAGGCTCAGCTGCAGCATGTTCAGGGCTTCCGAGAGCGTTTCGGGGCCAACGTCTAGCTGCGGGGCGATCTCACGCAGCACCTCGGCCATCGAGTCGCGCCAGCACAGGCAGCGTCTGGTCACCTCGTTCAGCGAGGCCGCGCGATGGGCCGCCAGCTCGCCGAATATGCGCCACGTTTCCTCACCGGCTTCGCGAACAACCTCCAGATCCTCGCCCGTCATCCATCGCGCCACCGCGATCGTGGAAGAGGTGCACAGCCGCTCAAAGCTGTCTTGGACGAGCGCGTCGACCGTGTGCCCCGATCCTGTGGTGCGCGAGACGGTCAGCTTCAGCACATCGGCCGCGCGCGCTCTCAGTCCCTCGCTGAGACGCTTCAGGTCCGAGCAGGACTGCTCGCTCAGCAGAACCGGTGGCAGGGGAACCCGTATCTGCGCCGTCTGCGAATTGGCATGTGGAATCGTCGTCATCTCACACAACACGTCGGCGTGCGCACTGGTTTCCTTAAGCTCATTGATTTCCGCTAGACGCCCTGAAACTCGCGCACAGCGCTCTGACGAGCCGGATCTTCAGTGCCCGTGACGGCGCTTTCTCACGCCCGCACATGCGGCGCTCGAGGGATCTACAGCGGCTGCAAGCCGCGTGCCTCTGGTTCGCTCGTGTTACAGAGTGAACTGTGAGGACGCGCCCGCCTGCCCGTTCTGAGCGATGAATCGGAGACCCGGCGGGCGCATTTGCGTGATTGGATGTGCGCTGGGGCGGGGTCGCGAAAGCTCCAAAGCCCCCCCCAGCGGACCGTTGTCAAAAAGCCCGGTTCCAGTTCATCTCGAGTTGACTGTCGTGGTTGTGGGCAGCTCAGAGACCCCGGAGAACGGGGCGTTCGTTTGCTCGAGCTATGAGCCGCTCAGCAACTCATCCAGCGTGCGGCCGCTCGACACCGACAAAGGCCGTTCGGCGACGACGTCCGAGCCGTCTTGCGCCTCCTGGTCGCGGCGCTTGATCAGCATCCACTGCGGCTTCTCGCCCGGGCGCGTGCGTTGCAGCGCGAAGCCGCCGCGCAGCTTCTCGCCGTGCAGCACGAACACCGCGTGACCGCGGTCCAGCGCCTGTGGCCACGAAACCCTGCCGCCCTGCTCGTAGCTGCCGCGATCCCACACGATCACAGCGCCGTGCTCGGTCGGCCCCTCGAATGCGTTGTGTGACAGCTCGTGGTCCTCCACCTGCACCGCCAGACGCCTCACCGCCGGGTCCAACGATGGGCCCTTCGGCAGCGCCCACGAGCGCATCGCGCCGCCAACCTCAAGGCGCAGGTCGAAGTGGCGTGTCGTCGCGGCGTGCTGCTGCACCACGAACACGCCCGCGCTCACGCCGCGGATCGCGAACTGCTCATGGCCCTCCACGCGCGCTCGTGTCAACGTCAGCTCCGTGACCGCCGCCCCCGGCGGCCCCGTGCGCAGAAACGTCTCGAGCGCGTCGAGTGCCTCCGAGCGGCCCTCCGCGTGCACCGCCACCGTGCCGTCATCGACGTTGCGCACCCAGCCCATCACGCCGAGCTCGTGTGCCCGTCGCAGTGTTGCCTGGCGAAAGCCGACGCCTTGCACCACGCCGGCGATCGCGGCCCTGAGCGCCCGTGGATCCATGGCGGCCACGGCTAAAAGGATCCGACTTCCGCGGTCAAGATGCGCTCAAGATGACACAACCGGGCGCCACTCGCGCGTGACAGGAGGCGCCCACTCCAAGCCGAGACGAAATTTGCACGCCGCATGTCCACCGCTCGCTGGCGCTAGCATCGCGGGATGCCGAGTCTGTTCGAGCACGCTGGCGGTGAGGAGGCCCTCCACCGGCTCGAGCAGCTGTTCTACGACAGCGTGCTCGAGGATCGACTGCTTCAGCCGCTGTTCGGGGAGGGTCAGTCACGGCACGTCGATCACCTGACGATGTTCACCGCCGAGACATTCGGCGGTCCCGACCGCTTCACCCGCGAGCTCGGCTTCCAGCACCTGATCGACGTGCACCGTGGACTGCAGATCACCGAAGCCCAACGCGAGCGCTTCATCGAGCTCTACATGGCGGCACTCGATCTCGCGGACATGCCCCGGGACGAGCCGTTTCGCGCCGCGCTGCGCGAACACGTCGAGTTCGGCACCCGTGTCGCGATGCAGAACTCCCACGCGGAAACCGACGCCGAACTCCACCCGTTGCGCGAGGTTCCGTGCTGGACGTGGGCCGGTGAGCACGCATCGGCGTGAGCTCCGGCACGACTCGATCAAACTGTGGCCGTCGATGCAGGGCTCCGCTGGCTTTCACGGAGGCCGCGAGCGAATTTGTGTCGTCGAGTCCTCGAATCAGCTGGCCGTGCCGCGCCGCGTGACCGCGTCCAGGAAGCGCTGGCTGCGTTCTTCGAAGTTGCGAAACGCGCCGTAGCTCGGAGCGGCCGGCGAGAGCAGCACCACCCCTCCATCGGTCAGCGAGCCCGCGGCGAGCTGCACGGCCTGCTCGATGCTCTCGGCCAACTGCAGCCGCGGCGCGAGCGCTCCATTCTCGCCTGCGCTGTGGTCGATCGCCGCCAGCAGCCGCTCTCCGGTGTCGGGCAGCCCGATCACCGCCGCGAGGTTCTCCTCGAGGATCACCTGCGCCAGTTGTGCGTAGTCCTGGACGCGGTCAAATCCCCCGGCGATCAACGCGACCCGCTCGCCGCTGAGCGCGCGCAGCGCGGCGATCGTCGACTGTGGCGTCGTCGAGATGCCGTCATCGAAATAGCGCAGACCATCGGCCACGGCGATCTGCTGCAGGCGATGCGCCAGCGACCGAAAACCCGCCAGTGCCCGCGCCGGATCCGACACCGGCATCTCCAGTGCCGCGAGGGCGCTCAGCGCGGCACAGATGTTCAGCGCGTTGTGCTCACCGCGCAGGGGACTCGCGTCGGCGCTCAGCACCGTCTCGCCATCGAGCACGATCGCCCCGTCCCGTGTGTCATAGGAGTCCTCGCCGCCGAACCAGACGGTTTTGGCCGGTGCTCGCAACGCGCGCAGCCGCGGATCGCGCGCGTTGAGGACACCGAGCACACGGTCGCGGTCGCGGAGCACGTTCAGCTTGTCTGCGTAGTAGCGCTCGTGCGAGCCGTGCCAGTCGATGTGCTCCGGATAGAGGTTGAGCACCACCGCGGCCAGCGGCGAGCGCTCGAGGTCCGCCGCCTGGTAGCTGGAGAGCTCGAGCACCCACAGATCGACCGGCTGTGAAGGGGTCAGATGGTCCAGCAGCGGCTCGCCGATGTTGCCGGCCAGCACCGTCCTCGTCCCTTCGGCCCTCGCGAGGTGAGCCAGCAGCGAGGCCGTCGTGCTCTTGCCCTTTGTGCCGGTAACCGCCAGAACACGCTCGTCGGTGTGCTCGGCCATCCACAGGTTCGTGGCGGTGCTCAGGCGCACCCCGGCCTTGCGCAGGTCATCGAGCTCGGGGCGATAGCGGCTGATCCCGGGTGAGCGAATCACCACCTCGCAGCTCGCCAGCTCAGAGATGCCGTCGGGCCCGTCCGCGAAGCGCACCGCGGCGCCGCCTGTGAACTCCGCCCGCTCGGCCTCCGAGACCGGGGTGTCGCTGAATACGAGGAACGCGCGAGGCGGATAGGCGCTCGACAGGGCACGGTAGGCGGAGGCCGCCTCCCGGCCCGCCCCCCACAGCCCTACCATGCGTCCCTCAAGCTCGCAGGCGTTCACGCAGGGCACCGAGCAACGGTTCGGGGACGTGATGCGGACCCGCGAGCTCGAGCAGCCGCTCGGGCGCTCCGAGTGAGGAATCGGCCGACCTCAACATTGTCTCGCGCGCGTGGCGGACCACGGTGTGCTCGCTCCACAGCGGTGAGTCGGCAAGCAGGCGAAATGCCGCGAGGGACTCCTCGTGCTCGCCGACGCACTCAAACGGCTTGTCGGCCGCAAACCCACACAGCGCCATGAAGCCGGGGATCTGCGCCTCCTGATCGAGCAGGTCGCCGCCGAAGATCCCGATCAGCTCAGCGGGCGCCATGAAGGGAGCGAGCGCGAGGAACACGAAGCGGCACTTGGGGCAGTCCCGGCACCAGCTCTCGCCCGGGCCGCTCAGGCGAAACACCGAGTTGCAGCTAGTGAACGCCGAGTGGTAGGCGGGCAGCCCGGCGAACGCCCTGGCGATCGACAGCTCGCCGGTCGCTCGCAGCAGCGAGAAGTAATCGATGCCAACCACGATCTCCTCGGTGAGGACGGCGCGCAACGCGTCCTCGAAGGCGGCGCTCTTGCTCCACTGGTGGTTGACCTCGATGCCACGCCAGCTCAGGTTGCCCTCAGAAGCCGATCGCTCGTTGGCCATCACCACCCGGTCGTGGCCGTGGAGGATCGCGCTGGCAACGGCGATCAACGAGACGATCGCCGTGACCGGCACGTGGCCGTTGAGCGCGCCGGCCTCGTTCAACTCGAGCAGCAGCGGTGAGATCCTGCGCTCGGCGATCAGGTGGGGGAGACCGCTGACCTGGGCGGTGCGCGCGATCGGCGGGCGCTCACCGACTGAGAACAGCGTGACGGGCGCGGCGGCGCGCGCGATCTCCAGTGCCACGATCGAGTCCTTGCCGCCGCCGATCGGCACGAGGCTGCCCGCGCCCGCGGTAACGCTCACCGGGTCCGCCCGGAAGTCGCCGGACGCCGTGAAGCCGGGGCTCACAGGGTGCTCGAGTCCGTTGCGGTAGGCGAACTCGCCGAGACCGAGGGTGTAGAGAGCATTCAGCAGCGATGCGGTCGCGGGGCCGATATCTGCGGACAGCACGACCTCCGGTGGGGCTGCCGCCTTGTAGTAGCTGACACCGGCCACCACGTGGAGCAGCCCGAGCACCCGCTGCAGTGCCAGGGCGCGCTCCCCGGTCGGCTGCGGAGCGCCCGCTGGGAGCCTTATGAGCTCATCGAAGCGCAGATCGTCATCGAGTGCGTAGGACAGCGTGACCGTCGCCGTGACGGGATCGTAGGTGTGGCCGAGTAGGTGAAAGGTCCGGCAACGGGCCGGATCGAACTCGGCGAGGCTGTCTTGCGCCATGAAAAGAGTTTAGGCGTGGCGGCTTGCTCACCATCAGGTGCGACTCGCCGGGGATCGGCCGGGCGAGCACGTCTTGCTCGAGGCGCTCGAGTCTCAGCGCAGCAGCGAGAGGAACCTGATTACAGCTTCGAGCTTTGCCGCGGGCAGGTTCTCGAACGATGGCATCGGCGCGCGGGGGCTGATCAGTGCGTGCTCGATCTGGGCCTCGGTCAGGGTCGACCCGATGTGCGTCAGGGGCTGCCCGGGACCATTGTTGCCGGAGTCCCCGATGCGGTGACACGCCAGGCAGCCGGATTGCGCGACGATCGCGCTCCCCAGCTCGAACTCGGCGAGCTGCTCACCGCCGGCCTGTTCCACGGCGGGCGGCACCGGGAGCGACAGCGCCGCAGGCGCACCGGCTTCCAGCGGCGCGGTCAACGTGCTGTTGGGGATCCTGAACGTTCTGATCACAGCACCGCTCGCGCTGTGCCATTGCACGGTGGCGGACAGCGCTGCGGAGGGCGATTCCCCCTGGCCGATGTTCTCGGGAACGATCGTGGCCCCGATCTCGCTCACAGGGGCGAGAAACAGGTTGTTGGCGACCGGCACCGTCTCAGATGTGCCCTGCGGCGACGTGAGCGTCACCGAGGCGACACCGTCTGGCACCAGACCGGAGACCTCGCCTTTTGCCGAAGCGCCCGGTAGGACGAGGATCGCCTTGCCGGCCTGTATTTCCGACGGGGTGAAGGCGGTGCTCAGCGAGCCGCCGGTCTGGTTGTATGCATCGATCTCCACCGAGCCCCTGCGCTGTTCACGCGCTTTCTTCAGATAGCGGCGACGGCTGCTCTTCGAGAGCTCGCTCAGACACGCCGCGGGCAACCGCAGCGCATCGACGCCGGGAACGATGAAGTAGCTGGTTTCCTCGGGGCTCTTCGCCAGCAAACGCACATGCCCAACCCACACGCCCGTATAGCCAAACCGGGGTCCGAGCTGAGCGGGCAGCTGATCGCCGCTGCTCGCAGGGCGCCTCAGCACTTCGAGTATCGACGTCAGCGCGGCCGGCGGTGAGCCACTCAGCGACCGCGGATGAGACAGCTCTTTGAACTCGCGGGACAGCTCGCGAACGCATCTCCTGCGGTCCGTCGATACGTGGCTCGCGGCCGCCAGCCCCGAACCGACCACCACCAACGCGCAGCACAGCAGGGCAAAAGCGATCGCCCCCGCCAGACGCCTCCGAGTCCGCATGGCTCAGGAGTGTAAACACCATGCCACTCGAGGCCGAGGCCTGGGATGCTGGTGGGATGAAGCCGGCTGTCACCAAAAGTGACGCTGGCAGAAGACGTCTCTGATGAGCACGGGATCCGTTTAGGAGGACGACGCGATCCTCCTCGAGGTCGCCTCGCAACGCGTGAGCGACTGAAGCTCGCCCTAGCTGGAGCCGAGATCGATGATGCTCTGGGCGCAGTCGACGATCGTGTCCTGCACTGCGCGAGGCGACCATCCGAGCAGGCTCTCGGCCTTCTGGCTGGAGTAGGCCGATGGCTTGCCCAACTGACCGGCGATAGATCTCACCGCGGGGTCGAACAGCCCGATCGCTCTCACGATCAGGTCGGGCGCTGTGCGCTTGGGCACCTTCGCGGCGGCCTCGCCGAGGCGGTCACGGAGAACATCCGCGACCTGGGACATCCACAGGAACCGAGCGACCGCGATGAGGCGCTCGCCGCCGGCCTCGGGGGCGAGCATAGCCTTGATGTGAAGGTCTGCCACGTCACGCACGTCGACGATGCTGAACCCGATACGTGGCACACCAGGCATACCTTTCAGCAGCCGTTCGATCAGCTCCAGAGAGAACGAGCGATCCCCGCTCAGCGCCGGGCCGAGGATCGCACCCGGGTTGACGACCGCCAGGCGCTCCTTGTTCGCGGCCTCACCGACGAACTCCCAGGCGGCCTGCTCGGCGATCGTCTTGGAGCGCACATAGGGGCTCAGCTTCGGGTTGGCGAGATCGGTCCAGTCCTGCTCGCTCAAGGGTGAGCTGGACACCGTGCCTCCTCCGACCGCGGCCACCGAGGACGTGACGACAACGCGTTCGACGCCAGCGTCCAGTGCCGTCTGAAGGACCCGCAGCGTCCCCTCGCGGGCCGGCACGATCAACTCATCCGGGTCCTTCGGCTGGGCTGGGGGAAACGGGGAAGCGACATGTAGGACGTAGTCACATCCCTCGACCGCTCGCTCCCAGCCCTCATCGCTGCGCAGATCGGCGGCGAACAACGAGAGGTTCTCCTCAGCGGGTACCTTCGACCCGATCGCGGCCCGCAGCGCCTGCTCGCGAGAGAGGTCGCGCACCGTCGCGCGCACCCGGTAGCCACGCTCCAGGAGCTCGACCACACACCAGCCGCCTAGGTATCCAGACCCGCCCGTCACGAGCACCGTCTTTGGCTGTGAGTTCATCCTGCCGGAGGATACTGGCGCTCCTCCAGCATCCTTGGCGAGATCGGCTCCACGCCTGGAGAACTCTGTGGGGTGGTCGCCCGAGCTCTCGCCTCGGCGGCCGTGCCGGGCGCCACGGTGCTCAGCGCCCGCGCTTGGCCTGGTGTTCGAGGACTTTGCCGAAGGCGTCCTCGAGCTGTGTCGTCATCCGCTGCTTGAAGAGCGCGAGCAGCGCCTCTGAGGCGAGCGGCCGCAGCGAGTTGACGGCGGAGATGATCTCATCCCAGTGCTCGTCGGGCTGGCCGGCCTGCTCGAAGGGCTCCCACACCTCTTTGAGGAACAGCTTCGTGAACGCCCGCGAGATCGACTCGCAGTCGCGGCTGACCCGTTCGACCAGCGACAGCGCGGCGTGCAGCGATATACCGAGACCGAGGACTTCCTCCGCGGCTTGCAGCAGGGCCGGGCTTGGGACCTCGAAACGGCCGTCCCCCAATGCCACCAGAAGTCGCAGCTTGCGAATCCGCTCCGCGTCCTTTGCGTCGACCTCGCCAAAGCGCTTGAGCAGCTCCTCTGCTGTGATCAGTTCGGGCGACTCCGCCTCGAACGGCGCAGTGACCGCCTTACGCAAACCGAGCAGCCGCTCGGCCAAGCCGTCGGATCCGCTCAGCAGCCGCTCGATCGCCGTCAGGTTGAAGCCGTCGGCCTGCAGGTCGATGATCAGCCGCAGCCGTGCGACGTGGTCGGCGCCGTAGTAGCCGACGCGGGCGCGAACCTCGGGGGCCGGCAGGAGGCCTCGCGACTGGTGATTGCGGATGTTGCGCACCGACATGCCGACCTCGCCGGCGAGCTGCTCGATCGTCAGCTCAAAGCCGGATGATCCTTTCCCTCCCTCAACGGGTAGATCGACTGTGTCGGTGCGTGACGCCGCCATCGCTCATTTGAGGATACCATGTTTGACGTAACCTCATTTGAGGTAACATAAGCTCAGGTCGATATGAATCTCTCTGCTCGCAAACAACCGGCAGGTCCCGCCAATGACTGAGCGCGGCGCGCCTCCACGCGTTTCGGAGACCACGCGCAAAGCGCTGCGCTTGATCAGATCGTTCACCTCGCCGCTCCTGCCAGACGACTATCTGGAGCTGATCAACCCGCTGTGGTCCACGCGTGAGCTGCGCGGCCGCGTCGAGCGCGTCGAGCGCGAGACTCCCGAAGCGGTCACCGTGCTGATCAAGCCGGGCTGGGAGTGGGAGGGGCACCGTCCAGGGCAGTATCTGCGGCTCGGCATCGAGGTCGACGGGGTGCACCACTGGCGCGCCTACTCGCTGACCTCCGATCCGGCTCGCTCAGACGGTTGCATCTCGATCACGCCCAAGCTCGTGCGGGACGGCAAGGTCTCGCCATTCCTCTTTCGCCGCGTGCTTCCCGGGACGATCGTCCGCCTCGGCGGGGTCGAAGGCACGTTCGTGCTGCCCGACCCCCTGCCGGCGAAGATACTGTTCATCAGCGCCGGCAGCGGCATCACGCCGGTCATGAGCATGCTGCGCAGCCTGGCCCGTGACGGGGCGCTGTCAGATGTCGTGCACATCCACTGCTCACGCAGCTCAGAGGGCGTGATCTTCTCCCGCGAACTGGCGCAGCTGAAGGAGCGACACCCCGGCTACCGTCTGCATGCGCGCATCACCGGCGAGCAGGGGCGCGTCACGCCGGAGCAGCTCGACGGTCTGTGTGGCGACTGGCGCGAGCGCGAGGCGTTCGTGTGTGGACCGGCGGGGCTGCTCGAGGCGATGAGCGAGCGCTGGCAGACCGACGGAGACCCCGCGCGCCTGCACATCGAGCACTTCCAGCCCGACTCCCGTGTCGGCGACGGCGAGCGCGGCGTCGGCGGCACGATCCGCTTCACCAAGAGCGACATCGAGGCCTACAGCGACGGCGAGCAGCCGATCCTGCTGGCCGGCGAGAGCGCCGGCGCGAAGCTGCCCTACGGCTGTCGCATGGGCATCTGCCACACCTGCGTGGGGCGACTGTGCTCAGGGCGGGTTCGTGACCTGCGCACCGGTCAGGTCCACGGCCAGGTCGGGGAAATGACGCGCACCTGCGTCAACGCCCCCGAGGGGACCGTCGAGATCGAGCTCTAATCGTGCCTCGCCAATCTTCTACTGCCGAGAACTTCCCCAAAAGAACTCCGAAAGCTCCGCCAAACTCCCCACAAACTGAGGATCCAACATGGCAACAAACCAGATCAGCCGCCCAGTGGCCGAAAGACTCAACGAGGTCCAGGGCCCGCCGCCGCGCAACTCATCGCAGGAGGCCCCCGGCACGCCTGCAGCCAACGCTCGCTTCGAGGAGCTCGAGAGCCCGCTCGCGAGACTGACCGCCGAGCAGATCGAGCAGCTCGGCCGCGAGTTCGACGCGATCCACGACGAGGTCAAGGCCGACCTCGGCGACCGCGACTCTCGCTACATACGCTCGACGATCAAGCTGCACCGTGAGCTGGTCCTGGCCGCCCGCGCTCTGCTGAGTGGCTCGCGCTACAAGCCAGCATGGCTCGCCGGCACGGCGTCTCTGTCGATCGCGAAGATCCTCGAGAACATGGAGATCGGCCACAACGTGATGCACGGCCAGTGGGACTGGATGAACGACCCGGACATCAACTCTCAGAACTGGGATTGGGATACCGCCTCACCAGCTGACGCGTGGCGGCACTCACACAACTACGAGCACCACACGTTCACCAATATTCGTGGCAAGGACCGTGACCTGGGCTATGAGATCATGCGCATCGACCCGCATCAGCCGTGGAACCCGGTTTACCTGTTGCAGCCCTTCTACAACCTGCTGCTGATGGGTTTCTTCGAGTGGGGTGTGGCGCTGCACGACCTCAACTTCGACGCGATTCACGCTGGCGAGAAGTCAAAGAAGCAGGTCGTGCAGGAGCTGAAGGCGATCGGCGCCAAGGCTCGTTCGCAGGTCGTCAAGGACTACGTGGCCTTCCCCGCTCTGTCGGCCGTCGCTGCCGCCGCCACGGGAGGGCGGAAATCCGCTCGTCGCGCGTTCTCCTCGACGCTCGCGGCGAACTTCACCGCCAACATCGTGCGCAACGTGTGGGCCTACTCGATCATCTTCTGCGGGCACTTCCCCGATCAGACCTACACCTTCAGTCAGGAGGAGGTCGCTGAGGAGACGCGCGGTGGCTGGTACGTCAGGCAGCTGCTCGGGTCGGCGAACATCGACGGCGGGCCGCTGTTTCACCTGCTGGCGGGCAACCTGAGCTTCCAGGTCGAGCACCACCTCTACCCCGACATGCCATCCAGTCGTTATGCGGAGATCGCGCCGCGGGTGCGGGACATCTGCCATCGCTATGGGCTCCCCTACAACACCGGGCCGCTGAGCAAGCAGCTCGGCACCGTGCATCGCACGATCCTGCGCCTGGCGTTCCCGGGAGGTGAGCCGCGTCCAAAGCCGGGCCCCTACATGCCCTCCTGACGCAGGTCTGCCCTTTGCAACGACCGAGAAGAACCTCCTATGAGGTCATCAGAGGGGCCTTCGATCAAGCGTCCAACAGCCCACTTGCCCGAGTGCCCTCGAGCGCCTCGATGAGCTGAGCGTCGAGGTCCCTGACCTGCCCTAGTGGGTCGTCCACAAACGTTCCACCCGAAACCAGGACCGAGAGCCCGCTCTGGCACAGAGATTCGGGCGCTCGAGGCCGGTCGAACAATCCTGGACGGTCCACTAGATAGGGGTGGAGGGTTGCCTGGAGGTCCCGCAACTGCCAGTCCCGATCTAGGCCGTGATCGGTGATGACGATCTCGAGGCGGTCTTTCGGAGGCCTCATGTGAAGCCCTTCCAGGACGCCGTGAAACTGCGCGGCGCCCTTGTTGCCACCACGGGTTCCGTAGGTGACAGACGTGGCGGGCCGGTCGCGCTACTCGTAGTAGAGGAAGTCGAGCGCATTCTTCGGTGGCGCGGGATAGCCCCAGTTGTATTGAGGGAAGACGAACAGGAAGCCGTCGTAGCCGCTGATGAGCTCACTCCACGCGCGGGTGTGCTCGTGCTCGTATTGGCGAAGCCCGGCCTTCAGCGGCTCGTCCAGAAATGGAAGGTTGATCTCGGCCAGGTCGATCAGCTCGTATTGCAGTGGGCCCTTCCTCCTGAGCCGCGTGCCTGATCCACTCGGCGATGCCTGCGCAGATCCGGGTCGGACGGGTGCTGCCGATGACCACAGCGACACGCCCGTCTCTCTGATCACCGTCTCGAGCCTTGCCGTAACAACTACGAAGCAACAAGCGGCACAGAGGTGAGCTGGATGTGTGGCTGGCGTTGACTACCGCTTGAGCAGGGGTCTGAGGTCCTCGAGGCGTTCGTAGGTCCACCAGATGTAACGGCGGGTGCCGTTCTCTCGCAGCGGGTGCAGATCGGAGAGCTCGGGATCGCTCAGGAAAGCATCGAAGGCCGCGTGGTCGCGCCACTCGACGAGCACGAGCACTCCGCGAGCGGGCTCGCTTCCGAGCTCCGCGGGGTGCGGCGCATGTCGGCCCAAGGCTAGGACGGTCCCACCGTGGCTCAGCACCGCCTGATGAGATCGACGCGAGTAGGCGAGATAGTCCTCGTTGTCCTCCAAGTCGAAGAGGTTCAATGCGTAGAGCGACATCCGTTACCCATCCTAACGGCCGCAGAGAGCCATTTCCCGTCGCCCAAGCTAGTGTCCCGCGCCGTTAATTCGTTTTAGAAGTCGTGATATGGAGTTGAGGATTTGCTCGGCGGTCTTGACCCAGATGAATGGTTTGGGGTTCTCGTTCCATGCCGTGACCCAGTTGCGGATGTCTTTCTCCAGCGCGTGGACCGAGCGGTGATCAGAACGTCTGAGTAGATCGTCGGTGAGGTAGGCGAACCATCGCTCGACCTGGTTGATCCAGCTGGAGTACGTCGGGGTGTAGTGCATGTGAAACCGTGGGTGAGCTTCGAGCCAGCGCTGGATCGCGGGGCTCTTGTGGGTGCCGTAGTTGTCGCAGATGAGGTGCACGGTCAGGTGCTCGGGTACCTGACTGTCGATCTTGACCAGAAACTTCTTGAACTCGATCGTGCGGTGACGGCGATGAGTCGAGCTGATCACGGTCCCGTCTTGAGTGTTGAACGCGGCAAACAGGGTCGTGGTGCCGTGACGCAGGTAGTCGTGGGTGCGCTTCTCCGGCATGCCGGGCATCATCGGAAACGCTGGCTGCGAGCGCGCCAAGGCTTGCACCTGGCTCTTCTCGTCAACACATAAAACGACCGCTGCCTCGGGTGGGTTCAGGTACAGGCCGACCACGTCATACACCTTCTCCACGAACAACGGATCGGTTGACAGCTTGAACGTGTCCGCCCGATGCGGCTTGAGCTCGAACGCTCGCCAGATCCTGCCGATCGTCGACTTTGACAATCCCGAGCGCTCGGCCATCTTCGCGCGCGACCAATGCGTCGCGTTCTGTGGCGTGGACTCCAACGTCGCCACCACCACGTCCTCGACCTGCTCGGCAGTGATACTCGCCGGGCGGCCCGGCCGCGGATCATCCGAGAGGCCGTCCAACCGCAGCTCACAAAACCGCCTACGCCACTTCCCGACCGTCGGTGTTGACACCCCACATGCCACCGCCACATCCTTATTCGAGTGCCCCTCAGCGCACCGCAAAACGATCCGTGAGCGCAACGCCAACGCCTGTGAAGACTTCCTGCGTCGCTCCCACCGCACTAACTGATCGCGCTCGGCGTCAGTCAGCTCCAACACCTGCTTGGGCCGTCCAGTTCTTGGCATGCCACAGCATACCAAACTTAAGCAACGAACTTACGACGCAGGACACTAGCGCTGGGCACTCACGTTCGCGCTGGCGCTCGACCAGCCGTGTCTAGCGCTCGTTGAGCATCGCGCGCCACCGCGCGGCGTCGACCTCAGCGGGCTCGCTCGAGTCGATGAAGTCGCTCAGCACATCGACGAATCGCTCCGGCTCATCGAGTTGGGGAAAGTGTCCCGAGTCGGAGAAGATCTCCAGGCGGCTGCTCTGCGCCTGCCGGTGCGCAGTGTGTGCGTGGGACACGGGAATCAGCGAGTCGTGCGCTCCCCACATGAACAGCATTGGCGCCCGCTCCGCCAGATACAGGCGGTCGGTGGCATCGACCCGTTGACCGCTCGGCTCGACGACCGAACGGATGGTTCGAAGGAACGCGTCGCGGGTCACCTTGTCGGCGAGTGTCGCATGGCCCCGCGCGCTCTCGCGCAGATCCGTACCGGGGCCCAGGCCGACCGCTCCAAGCACCCGCCCCGCGAGCCGTCCGGCATCCAGGATCCGGCCGTTGGTGAGGATCGGCAGCACATACTCCGAACCGGGCAGTGTCGCCGCGCGAAGCAGGATGCTGACCTCTCGGCCGAGGCCGCCACTGTCAACCAGAACAAGGCGCTCGCAGCGCTCGGGGAACTGGTAGGCGATCTGCATCGCGATGCCGCCGCCCAGTGAATGACCGACGAACGTCGCCCGGTCGTGGCCGAGTTCGACCAGCAGGTCGCGCACGATGCTCGCGTGGGCGCCCAGCGAGTAATCGCCGGTCGGCTTGGCGGACCTGCCATGGCCGAGCAGATCAGGAGCGATGACCGTGAATCGCTCGGCGAGACCCGGCATGACCTTCGCCCAGGTCGTCGAGTCCGAGGTGATGCCGTGGATCAGCGCGATCACCGGGCCCGATCCCAGCTGGCGATAGGCGTAGCGGTTCCCGTGCAGTGTCAAGTGACGCAGCGCGACCTGCTTTGGCCGCTTGCCGTGCGGGCGTGCTGAGCGCCGATCGCTGGAGCCGTCAGTACTCAGAGTGTCCTCGCGATCATGCCACCAGCGAACAGTATCGGCCGTCGCTTCGCGGGGTGATTCGCATGGGCGAGTCTGCATCCAAGATGTCAGCGACTGCAAGGTCGCGTGCGAGGCCTCGGAGCGATCTCGTAGGCACTTCTCGACGCGGTCGTGGGATGCGATCTGAACATCGCCTGCGCGAGAACTTCAGTCTGGCGTGTGCTCCTGATCGCCCTCTCCATAGACCGACTCGCTGGGCTCCTCTGAGGGTCCGGCGTCACGCATGATGCGAGATGGTCTGTGTTGATCGCCGTGGGAGGTGTGCTCGATCAGTTCCTGCTCGGCGAGCTCAAAGCCCTCGGCCTCTCCTCCTCCCGCCTCCTCGACAGCCCGGCGCTCCTCACTGTGGCGGGCGGCGCGCTCGTCGCGATCCTGCCAAGGCATCTCGTCCTCCATCTGCTCACTGTACCGCGCAGATCGACCACGGGCAGGTCGAATACCACTCCGGTCCACAGGCTCAACGCGGGACGATGGCAACCGTGCGCCCACAGCGACCAGGCTGGAGCTTCAGGCCAGCTGCGTCCGCGGCAATATGAATCGCACCGGAGCCTGGGGTGCCGCGCGCCCGCCATAGGTGAGCCGCGAGCCGTGCAAACCCTGCCCAGCTGGCGCGGCAGCACTCTCCGGTATGCCTGAGTGGGCGAGAATCCAGCTCATCACGGCCGCGAAATCGGCGCCCTCGGCGAGGATCGCGGCGCGCTCGATTACCTCGCCGCCGGATGGGTGAGGACGCGCGAGACGGCTGACCAGAGCACGAATGGCATCGTCGTCCATCGTGGCATCGTCATTCATCTCACTCACACTACTCTCTGTGAGCGCGGGCGGGAGAAACCCGACCTCCTGCACTCCCCGGCGCTCCGCGTGGGCCGTGCAGATCGCATTGCTGTCCTCCCGGCTGCATAATCGGGACATGTACGAGTGTGTCTTTTCGAGATCGCCGGGCGGGGGGCCTGGTGCATGAGCGACTCACACACTGAACGCCGAGCAAAGCTGTATGTGATCGCCGGCTCGCACGCGTGTCGCAGCGCGATGCTGATGCTCGACCACAAGCACATCGCCTACGACTGCGTCCGGCTGCTCACCGGTCCCCATCCCTTCAGCGTTCGCCTGCGCGGCTTCCCCGGCAACCAGATCCCGATCAGACATGTCGAGGGCGCCACGTATCCCCGGCTGGCGATGATGGACCGTGCGGGCACGGTGCCCGCGCTGCGCATCGGCAAAGAGCGGATACAGACCAATCACGAGATCGCGCGCTTCCTCGATTCTCGCCAGCCAGACCCACCGCTTCTGCCGGCCGACACAGAGCTTCGCGAACGGGTGCAGGACGCCGAGCGGTGGGGTGATCGAGAGCTGCAGATGGCCGCCCGGAGGATTGCGCTCGCCGCCTCGGCAGGTGGCCTCGAGGGGTTTCACGCCCGTGCCGCCACGGGCCGCCTCGGTCCGCTGCTCGCGCACAGCGACCCGGTTCGCGTGTTCGTTTCCCGCGGCGCGCGCTCGCTGTTCAAGGCGAGCATCGCCCAGGAGCCGGAGATGCTCGCGGCGCTGCCGGGAATGCTCGATCGGATCGACGCGTGGATCGCCGCCGGTGTGCTGGGCGGCGAGCAGCTGAACGTCGCCGACTTCATGATCGTCCCGAGCCTCGCGCTGATCGCCTACCGGCGCGATCTTCGCCCCAGTATCGAAGACCGCCCGGCAGGCGCGCTGATGCAGCGTGTGCTGCCTGAGCCGTTGAGCTGACATCAGGGGGCAAACGCGCCGATGTCGCACCGGGCCACTCCTGCTCGCGGATTCACCATTCATCTCCGATCGTTTCTTTCAGCGAGATGGTGTAGCGGGCCTTGGCGAGTTGCGAAGGCCGCCCGCCTGTGAGCGAAACCCCAGGACGAGCGCCTCACCGAGCAACGTCAGACCGAAGCTGAAGAGAAGCGACTTTCCCGCCGCCGCGGTGCTCGCGCCCGCCGCGACCCCGATCAGATCGATCGCCAGCTTCGCCACCAGATTGCCCACGAACAGCATCAGTGACGCGGCACCCCACTGCACGAACGGCATCCCGTCTCTGACCGAGAGCTTGTCGGCCCTGCCGCGCAGCATGCCGAGCCCGAGTGAGAGGGCGGCTCCGATCACGGTGACGGTGATCTCGACAGGCGTCATCGTTCCATGGGTGAGGTCTCCGTAGCCGATGACCGTGAGGATGATTGGCAGGGCGAAGAGCTTCTTGGGCGATTCGATTAGCTTGCCTTTGACCCTGCCGGCGAGGATGTAGACGATCAGGGCGAGATAGATCGCGACGGTGGCGAAGGTCATGCCGCGCTCCTGACAGCGTTGAACACGCCGCCATTGGCGCTGGTGGTGCGGCGGGCGAGGAGGCTGAGCGTGCGAGTGACCGTCATTGCGAGAGCCAGCAGCACGAGTGCGTCGGTGAGCGCGTTGGCGGTGATGTGGTTGGTCAGCATCCAGCTGTCGAGGCTTGCGGAGAACCAGTGCGATGAGCCGTAGATGAACGCGAGTCGTGCGGCGGCGGTCGCGATCCAGATGAGTGCGTAGCCGATGCCCGCGCGCGTGAACGCCTTGCCGCTCTGCGGGTCGTGCTCGATGCGCATGAAGCTGGCGGCGAGCAGGCCCAGCAGGGCGCCGGTGCCGGCGCATCCGAGCTCGAGTGCCAGACCCGCGCCGCTGGTAGCGAATGCGGTGATGTAGAACGCGCCGGCGCTTGCCGCGATCATCAGCGGGCGCAGGAGACGATGTGTGGTGAGGCCGCGGCGACCGAGGTCTGAGGCGAACACGCCGATGAGGATCACGGCGGTGAGGATGATGGCGCTGGTGGGCATTTGCGACTCTTTCTCTAGTGGGCTCGTCTTGCTGAACTCACAGTCGCATCCGGTCGGGGCCGTGTCATCGGAGCGTGGGAGGATCTGTGGGTGGAACTTCCCCAGCCTCTCCACCCACCTCTCCACCCGGGCACGGCGCTCGGGTCGACTCGGGTGCTCCCACTGGCACGGCTGGCGGGGCTCGTCCTCGTCGATGTCGAGATCGCGCTCAACCGGCGCAACACCGGCCCGACTGCCCTGCTGTACATCCTTGGGGTGCTCGCGAGCGCAGCCGCGCTGGTATGGCTGTCCGGGCGCCCACGCGGCGCTCTCCCACAGAGGAGTGCGCTCGCCCTGATGGCGCTCGCCGGCGGCCTGCTCGGGGCGCTTCAGCACGGCAGTGCCGCGCTCGCGTTTCCGGGAGTCGCTGTCCTTCAAGCGGTGGCCGACGGGTCGCTGCTGGATGCGCTGGCGGTCGCTGCCGTGGCGCTCGTGGCGCTCGAGGCGGGTGTTCTCGCGGCGAGGCTGAGCGCCAGTGCGGCGCTCGGTTATCCCGCGATTCTGCTGGGAGCGGCGCTGGTCGGCCTGACCCGCCGCCAATACGTCGCACAGGGGCGTGCCGCCGCGGCGCTCGTCGCGCAAACACGCCGCACGGAGGCGGCGAGCCGTCGTGCCGCCGCCCTCGACGAGCGCACACGCATCGCGCGCGAGATTCACGATGTTCTGGCTCACGCGCTGGGCGGTCTGACGGTTCAGTTGCAGGCCGCCGAGCTGCTGCTGACCGAGCGCGAGCGACCTCGACGGCGCGCTGCAGCGGATCCGCAGCTGCCGGCAGACGGCGAGCGAGGGACTCGAGGAGGCGCGCCGCGCGGTCGCCGCTCTCCGCAGCGACGCGCCGCCGCTGACGGAGAGCCTCACCGGGCTGGTGGCATCCCATCGCGAGCAGGACGGCCAGGGCGAGCTCGTCATCGAGGGCGCGACGCGGACACTCTCCCCGGAGGCGGCGCTCGCGTTGATGCGCGCCGTTCAAGAGGCGCTGACGAACGCGCGCCGTCACGCGCCCGGCTCGGCGGTGTCCGTGCGCCTGATCTACGCGCCCTCCAGCACGAGCGTGATCGTCACCAACGACGCAGCGACAAGGGCGCCATCAACGGCGGGTGCCCGCTCCACCGGCGGCTACGGCCTGACGGGTATGCGCGAGCGTCTCGAGCTCACCGGCGGAAGCCTCGTGGCAGGGCCGAGCCCCGCGGGCTGGACGGTCAGCGCGGAGGTCCCCGAGTGAGCTCCACGCTGCGCGTGATCGTCGTCGACGATCAGCAGATCGTGCGTGAGGGACTCGTCACGATCCTCGACCTGCTCGCGGACGTGAGCGTCATCGGCAGCGCCAGCAACGGCGCCGAGGCTCTCGAGCTGATCGCTCGAGAGCGCCCCGATGTGGTGCTGATGGATCTACACATGCCGGTCCTCGACGGGGTGCGAGCAACGCGGCGGATAGTCGCCGAGTACCCGTCCGTCGCGGTGCTGATCCTCACCACGTTCGGTGAGGACGACGATGCGCTGGAGGCGTTGCGTGTCGGCGCTCGGGGAGTCCTGACCAAGGACGCGGGCCACGAGGAGATCTCGCGTGCGCTTCACCAGGCCGCGGCGGGCCACATGACGCTCGCCGCGCCGCTCCAGGCTCGTCTGCTCGCCACGTCCGCGCCGCCGCCTCGGCGGCCCGAGTTGCCGGACGGCCTCACAGCACGAGAGGCAGAGGTGCTTGCTCTGATTGCCGCCGGTTTGACCAATCGCGAGATCTCTGGGCGACTCGTCGTCTCCGAGGCGACCGTGAAGACTCACATCAACCATCTGTTCGCGAAGATCGATGCTCGCGATCGCGCTGCGGCGATCAACTACGCCGCCCGGCATGGACTGGGAGGCTCCTGAACGGATAGCCCGCGTCTGCGGTTGATGGACAATCCCCAGCGCTATCGGCCTTGCCGGCCCGGCCCCGTGGACTCCACGAGCATCCGTAGAATGCGCATCCTCTCCTCTCCAAGTTTCCCGCACTTCTTCGGTGCTCGGAAGCGCAACCGTCCAACCGGTAGAAGTCAATCGGCTGCCCACCGCCCACCACGAGGCTGCCCAGCGGAAGTTCGCTTGCCGTGCCAATCGTGCTGGCACCCGTAGCGCCCGCTGGTGCGGCGATCGACGCCCAGCGATCATCTTTCAGCTCATGGAACACGCGTCCAAGGAGTCGGTTCAGATGCTCTCGAAGTGGTCGGCCGTTGCATCCCTTCCCAAGGGTCCTATAGTGTGGACAGTCGTAGGGGACATTTAGAGGCGCGAAATGATACGAGGTGCGTGTGGCTAGAGCCAGAGATAGGCGAGACTACGAGAGCACCCACTCCTACATCGACTTCAAGCTCAGATTGGACAAGCCGAATGTGGCGCTCTGGCTTCTTCTCGGGGAGGCGAAGTCCAAGTCCGCGCATATCGCGCGGACACTGTTGCATCCTGATCGCAGCCACGAGCTCATGCAGGTGTTTCTGACGAAGGGCGTTCTTGCCACCACGGCCATCGAGGGCAACACGCTCTCAGAGGATCAGGTGCGCGGCGTAATCGAGAATCGAGCGGAGCTGCCTCCGTCGAAGCAGTATCTAGCCCGGGAGGTTCGCAACGTCATCGCAGCGTACAACGAGGTCGTGAACGCGGCTCTGGACGCTCCTGAGGCCAAGCTCACGCCCGAGCACTTCAAGCGCTGGAACGCGTTGATTCTCGATGGTCTCGAGGTCGAAGACGGTGTTGAACCCGGGACGTTTCGTGAAAACAGCGTGGTAGTCGGAAGCTACCGGGCGCCTGCCTGGGCAGACGTCGAGTTCCTCATGCAGTGTCTCTGCGACTGGCTGGGCGGCGAGGATTTCAAGGCCCCGGATGGGTGCCCGGAGTTGGGTGCTCCGCTCATCATCGTGAAGGCGATCGTCGCCCACCTCTATCTCGTCTGGATTCATCCGTTTGGTGACGGCAACGGACGGACAGCGAGGCTACTCGAGTTGCAGATCCTGCTATCGGCGGGTTTCCCGACACCCGCGACGCAGCTGCTCAGCAACCACTACAACCAAACTCGATCTGAGTACTACAGGCAGCTGAATGCCGCGAGCCGCAGCGGCGACCCGATCCCGTTTGTGACGTATGCGCTGCGCGGCTTCGTCGACGGCCTCGCCGAACAACTCGACCTGATCTTCGCTTGGCAGCGCGAGGATCGCTGGGAGCAGTACGTCTACCAGCAGTTCGGTGGGCTCGTCAGCGAGGCGGATCGTCGCCGACTTCGACTCGTTCTGGATGTCTCGCAAGCCACGCGTGAAACCGGCGAGCCGGTGGCGAGAGGAGATATGCGCTGGCTGACGCCCAAGCTTGCGAAGGCATACAACAACAAGACCGACAAGACGCTCACGCGGGATCTGAACGAGATCAGGAAGCTGGAGCTGTTGATTCGCGAGCGCCGAGGCTATCGGCCCAATGAATCAGTGCTGCAGGGTCTCCTGCCGGCATCGGTCGATGGTGTACTGGGAAACGAGCGCATGTTGCTCGTGGAGAAGGAATCATCGGCGGCGGTCCGATCACCGGATAGCGCTTGAGTTGCCTTTGGCGTCTCGAGCCCGCGCCCTTCACCACCAACAGAGCTGTCTACTCGCTCGACGTCTGCGGATAAAACAGCTCACCATTTCCCTGTGCTAACCGCACGACACTGTGGAGGCATCCATGGAGCCCTGCGCGCCGCTCGCGAGCGCCGAGGGAACACCGCCGCCTGTGAGGTGAGACCCGGCCAGGCCGCTCACGGTGAGCGGCTAGCTCGAGCCGACGCGACAGTTACCGCCCCGAGCTCGGTAAGTCAGTTGGCGAGACCGACCGACCCTCCTCACCGTGTGGCGGGTAGCCTCAGCTTGCGTGCTGCTCACCATTACAACCACACATCACCCGGCGACCGAGCTCGGTTTTCTCCTGCACAAGCACCCCGACCGTCTGCAGACTTTCCAAGTGCCGTTCGGCGAGGCTCACGTGTTTTACCCGGAGGCCACGCCGCAGCGATGCACCGCGGCGCTGCTGCTGGAAATCGATCCCGTCGGACTCGTTCGCAGGGGCCGAGGTGCAAACAGCTTCGCGCTCGCTGAGTACGTCAACGATCGTCCCTACGTGGCGTCCTCGTTTCTCTCGGTCGCGCTCGTAAATGTCTTCAAGAGCGCCATGGCAGGGGCCTGCGCGGGACACGAGGAGCTCGCCTCCTCGAGCATCCCCCTGGAAGCCAGGCTGCCAGCAGTCCCGGCTCGCGGAGGCGAGTCGCTCGTGCGGCGGCTGTTCGAGCCGCTCGACTACACCGTGAATGTGACCGCGATCCCTCTGGATCGGATGTTCCCCGAATGGGGGAGCCGTCACGTCGCGCTGCACCTGTCTACAGAGAAGCGCCTGGCGGACCTGCTCAACCACCTCTACGTGCTGCTTCCGGTGCTCGACGACGACAAGCACTACTGGGTCGACGAGGCCGAGATCGAGAAGCTCATGCGACGAGGTGAGGGCTGGCTCGCCACGCACCCCGAGCGTGATCTGATCGTACGCCGTTATCTCAAGAAGCAATCACGGCTCTACTTCCCCGCGCTCGCACAGCTCGATGAGACGGCTTCCCCGAGCGAGGATTCAGCTGAGCCTGCACCTCAGGAGCAGCTCGAGGAGCGTGTCCCGCTGCGCGATGAACGTCTGGGCACCGTCCAGTCGGTACTCAGGGCATCCGGCGCCAAACGTGTTCTGGATCTCGGCTGCGGATCGGGGGCGCTGCTGGCGCGCTTGATCAAGGAGGACTACGAGATGCTCGTCGGAGTCGACGTGAGCGTCAGATCCCTCGAACAGGCCGCGAGACGACTCAAGCTCGAGAACATGCACGACGGGCAGCGTCAGCGCATCATCCTGCTGCACAGCCCGCTGACATATCGAGACAGGCGCTTGGCTGGATTTGACGCGGCGGCGCTGGTGGAGGTGATCGAGCACCTCGACCCACCGCGCCTGGCTGCCCTCGAGCAGAACATCTTCGGCTCAGCGCGACCGTCAACGGTTCTCATCACCACCCCCAACGCCGAGTACAACGTGCGCTGGGAGACGTTGCCGGCGGGCCAGTTTCGCCACCCGGACCACCGCTTCGAGTGGACCCGCGAGCAGTTCGCCGCGTGGGCGGACGCCGTCGCCGCCCGCCATCGATACGAGGTCCGCTATCTGCCCGTGGGGCCGCAGGACGGCGAGGTCGGCTCACCGACACAGATGGCGGTGTTCAGCCGGTGAAGATCGATCTGCCAGATCCCAGCCTCGTTGTCCTGATCGGCCCATCCGGGTCGGGCAAGAGCTCTTTTGCGCGCAAGCACTTCGCCTCGACCGAGGTGATCTCCTCAGATTTCTGCCGTGGCCTGGTCGCAGACGACGAGAACGCCCAGAGCGCGAGCACCGACGCATTCGCCGTTCTGCACTTCATCGCCGCTCGACGGCTCGCCCAACCGCGCCTCACGGTGATCGACGCGACGAGTGTCCAGCGTGAGTCGCGTCGGGGGCTCATCGAGCTCGCCAAGCAACACGACCTCTTTGCGGTCGCGATCGTGCTCGACCTGCCCGAAGCGATCTGCCGAGAACGCAACCGGTCCCGACCGGACCGTGATTTCGGCTCCCACGTCGTCCGCCAGCAGCGCTCTCAGCTGCACAAAGCGCTGAAGCGCCTGCGGCGCGAGGGTTTCCACCGTGTTTGGGTATTGAGCTCGCCCGAGGAGGTCGATCGTGTCGAGGTGGCGCGCGCGCCGCTCTGGACCGATCGCCGGGTCGATCACGGACCGTTCGACATCATCGGCGACATCCACGGCTGCCATGCCGAGCTCGCCGAGCTGCTGCGCGAGCTGGGATATCGCCTGGACACAGACGGCATCAAAGCCACGCCGCCCGACGGACGTCGCGCGGTATTTGTCGGCGACTATGGAGACCGCGGTCCCGACACCCCCAAGGTGCTGAAGCTCGTCATGTCGATGGCCGAGGCGGGCGCCGCGATTTGTCTGCCCGGCAACCACGACATGAAGCTCGTGCGCAAGCTCAAGGGCCGGGATGTTCAAATCACGCATGGGCTCGCGGAGACACTCGAGCAGCTGCAGGCCGAGCCCGAGGAGTTCCGCGTGCGTGCCCAGGAGTTCCTCAACGCGCTCGTCAGCCACGTGGTGCTCGACGACGGCAAGCTGGTGGTCGCGCATGCCGGCATGAAGGAGTCCTACCAGGGCCGATCCTCCGGAAGGGTGCGCGAGTTCGCGCTCTTCGGAGAGACGACAGGTGAGACCGACGAGTTCGGTCTGCCGGTCCGCGTTCAGTGGGCGGCCGACTACCGTGGTAACGCGGCCGTCGTCTACGGGCACACTCCAGTCGCCGAGGCGGATTGGCTGAACAACACGATCAACATCGATACCGGCTGTGTCTTCGGCGGGCGGTTGACGGCGCTGCGCTGGCCGGAGCGTGAACTCGTGTCTGTTCCCGCGAGCCACACCTACTACGAGCCCGCCAAGCCGTTCCTCGCTTCCGAGGACGCCGCGCCGCCAGCGGAAGACCGCCCGGCATTTCTGCTCGACCTCGACGATGTCGCGGGCAAGCGCATCATCCAGACCCGTCTCCTCCGAACTGTCACGGTGCGCGAGGAGAACGCGGCCGCGGCGCTCGAGGTGATGAGCCGGTTCGCGATGGACCCGAGATGGCTCGTCTATCTGCCGCCGACGATGGCCCCGACCGCGACCTCCACGCGCCTGGATCTGCTCGAGCACCCCGACAGCGCCTTCGCCGAATACCGCTCCGCGGGCGTTCCCCACGTGATCTGCGAGGAGAAGCACATGGGTTCGCGCGCGATCGTCATCGTCTGTCGCGACGCAGGAGTCGCCAAGGCACGCTTCGGCGTCGACAGCGGCGAGACCGGAGCGATCTATACCCGGACCGGGCGCCCATTCCTGGATTGCCTGGAGGACACCGAGGCGGCACTGGGCCGCGTTCGCGACGCGGCCGATGCAGCCGATCTCTGGGGCGAGTTGGGCACAGACTGGCTCGCGCTCGACTGCGAGCTGATGCCCTGGTCGGCGAAGGCCATGGAGCTGATCAGGAGCCAGTACGCGGCCGTTGGCGCGGCGGCGCACGCCGGGCTCACCGGCACCGTCGCGGCCCTCGAAACCGCACAGCATCGGGGGCTCGACGTCAAGGAGCTCCTCGGCCAGCAAAAGCGGAGGATCGAGCACATCGATTGCTACGTGGATGCTTACCGTCGCTATGTCTGGCCGGTCGCGGGCGTCGCAGACCTGCGTCTCGCCCCGTTCCACATCCTCGCCGCGGAGAGCGGTGTCTTCGTGGATCGCGACCACACGTGGCACCTCGATTGCTGCGACCGGCTTCTCGCCGGCGACCCCGGTTGGCTTCAGCGCACGGAGCGGATCGAGATCGATGTCACCAACCCCGAGGACGAGGCGAGAGGCGTCGCATGGTGGGAGCAGCTGACGGCCGGCGGGGGCGAGGGGATGGTCGTAAAGCCGGCGAGCTTCGTCGCGCGTGGACGCAAGGGCATAGTGCAGCCTGCCATCAAGTGCCGTGGGCGCGAGTACCTGCGCATCATCTACGGGCCCGAGTATCCCGAGCCGTCGCAGATCGAGCGGCTGCGATCACGCAGCTTGGGTCGCAAGCGTTCCCTGGCCGTCCGAGAGTTCGGGCTGGGAATCGAGGCGCTGGAGCGATTCGTGCGCCGTGAGCCGCTCTACCGCGTGCACGAATGTGTATTCGGTGTCCTCGCGATGGAGAGCGAGCCGGTGGACCCGCGGCTGTAGGTCCGCTTGTGATCGAGCTCCATCGACGTGGATGTCAGGGCTGCTCGGTGAAGGCGTCGATCAGGCGGCCCAGGTAGTCGTTGAAGCTCTTCAGCTCACCACTGTCGAAGTCGGCCAGGAGTTTCACGAACAGCGCTCTGCGGGTTTCGCGGAGCTGGTGGACAGCACGCGTTCCCGCCTCGGTGAGCTCCACAAACGCCGCTCGGGCATCGGTCTCATCCGGAGTGCGGCTGATGAGACCCGCTCGTTCCAGGGAGCTGAGATGTCGGCTCGTGGTCGTCG
This sequence comes from uncultured Solirubrobacterales bacterium, assembly GCA_963776185.1. Lineage (GTDB taxonomy): Bacteria > Actinomycetota > Thermoleophilia > Solirubrobacterales > Solirubrobacteraceae > Palsa-744. The sequence continues at coordinate 422,540 of CAVZLM010000003.1, read as the reverse complement.
GGTTGATCGCGAGGATCTCGGCCACCTCGGAGATGCGCGCCGGTCCGATCGCGGCGGTGGCGCTGAGCACGGGGTAGAGCGCCCGGTCGATGTTCACGTTGGCGCCGCGCAGCAGCTCGTCATAGATGCGGGCACGGTTCGCGCTGAGGATCACCGCGAGCAGCCGCTCCTCGACCTGGCCGCGCAGTGTCTCCCTCTTGGTCATGCGGCGATATTAGCTGCGTTGTAAACGCATCCTTCTTATGATACGTTCAGAACGCATCTAACAACTACTTCTATTGGAGGTGGCTCGTGCAGGCAGAGGATCTGATCACGGACGATCTGGACGGGGTGGACATAAATGGCGCGCATGTGCGCAAGGGAACGGTCGCGGCGTTTGCGCACAACGCGCTGACGCTCGAGCGGGCAGACGCGGACAGCGCCGAGTATGGGCAGGCGCTGGCGGATCCGCGCGACGCCATCCCGGTGCTCTCGGCGGCGGGGATGTTCGAGGTCTTCAGCGTCAGAGCGCCAACCGCGGCCGGGATACTCGAGGAATACGACCCCGCTCGTTTGCCGCGACGATGAGCACGCTCTCGACTGGTGACGAGCCGTCTGTGATGCGGGCGCTCGCGGTTAGAGAGTTCGGGGCGCCGCTCGAAATGGTCGAGCTACCCGTGCCGAGCCCTGCGGCCGACGAGGTGCTCGTCGCCCTGTGGGCCGCCGCGGTCAACCCGTTCGATTGGACGATCGCCCAGGGCTGGGTCGCCGCTCGCGCACCGCACGTCTTTCCGCTCGTCCTGGGGGTCGATGGCGCCGGCGTCGTCGAGCAGGTGGGGGAGGAGGTGAGTCGTTTCGCGGTGGGTGATCCTGTGTATGGGGTCTTTCTGCATGCCCCCTCTCGCGCTGGTGCAGCTGGCGGCGATCGGTCGCGGGCAGAATGTGCTGATCGTCGGCGCCGGCGGGGGGATCGGCTCCTTTGCCGCACAGCTCGCGGCGGCCCGCGGAGCGCGGGTCATAGCGAGCTGCAAACCGCAGTCCTTCTCGCGGCTGGAGCGGCTCGGCGCAAGCGTCTGCATCGACTACCAGAGCGCTGACCTCGGTGAGCAACTTGCGCAGATCGCGCCGGTCGGGGTCGATGCTCTGCTGGATCTCGCAAGCGACAGCGAGCGCTTCGCGACGAATCTCGAGTTTCTCAGGGAGGGTGGACATGCCATCTCCACTAGATACGCCGCGAGCGCCGAACTGCTCTGTAGTGGCTCGATCGACGTCGTGAACCTCGACCTGCCCAATCGTCATGGGAACGTGGCTCTGCTCGAGGAGCTCACCACCGAGATCGACGCGGGGCGCCTGCGGGCCGACATACAGCGGGAGGTCCGCCTCGAGGACGCGCTTGCAGTCTTTGAGCAAAACCCCGAACGCTCCACACAGGGCAAGACGATCATCAGGATTCGTTGATGACGGCGCCTCCTCGGCCGGACCACCAAGGCGGCAAACGTCAACTCGGTGCAGTGGCTGACGCTTGCCGAGCCACGCTCCCTGCGGGCGGCGCCGTGTTCTTGACCGGGCGATCGGGTGCCACGCAGACCATCCCCTCGGAGAAGCCAGCCGAGCCGACCCCGAAGGCCGCATTGAACCGGTCGAGGTTGACGACCGTCAGCAGCGCGGTGATCTCGACCAGTTGCTTGTCGTTGAAGTGCTCCTTCATTGCGGCGAACAGTTCGTCGGTGACTTCGACCGGCGTTCGCATCACGCCGACCGCGTAGTCCAGCGCGAGCTTCTCGCGCTCAGTGAACAGATCGCTTTCGCGGTAGCGCGGCAGCGCGAGCAGTTCATCGTCGGAGAAGCCCGAGTTGCGACATATCTGGGAGCCGAGGTCGACGCAGAACTCGCAGCCGATCATCTGCGCGCCCTTCAGCTCGACCAAATTCTTGAGTCGCTCATCGACGCTGTTTCCCTTTCTCACAGCTTGGAACTTGCCCATCGCGCTCATCATCTTCGGTTGATGGGCCCAGATCTCAACGGGCTCGATCCCGCTGCCGCGTGCGGCCTGGCGTCCGGTCATTTTCTTCATGCCTTTGCGCATGAACCAGTAGACGAGTTTCACGATCGGCCCCGCTTGGCCTTGTGGTACTCCTTGAATTCGTGCCATCTGCGCTCTCCTGTCACATCTGTTGGGGTTTGGGGGTCTACTGGGTATGACCCGCGAGCCCTGGACGATGTGACAGCGATGGACGAACTCGAGCTTGCCAACACCTTCGACAGCCAGCGCCCGCGGCTACGGGCGGTTGCCTACAGGATCCTCGGCTCCCTCAGCGAGGCTGACGACGCCGTGCAGGAGGCGTGGCTGCGCGTGGCGCGGAGCGACGCCGGGCAGATCGACAGTCTCGAGCGATGGCTGACGACGGTCGTCGCACGGATCTGCCTGAACGTGCTCCGCTCGCGCCGAACGCGTGGCGAGCAGCCACTCGACGGTCTGCGGCCGGAGCCGATCATCGACGACCCGGCCGGAACCGATCCCGAGCACGAGGCGCTGCTCGCGGACTCGGTGGGGATCGCGCTGCAGGTCGTGCTGGACACGCTCAGCCCGGCCGAGCGACTCGCGTTCGTGCTGCACGACATGTTCGCCGTGCCGTTCGAGGAGATCGCGGCAATGGTCGACCGCTCACCGCAGGCGACCCGGCAGCTCGCCAGTCGCGCTCGCCACCGCGTACGTGACGCGGCACCCGCGCCGGATCCCGACCTGAGCCGTCAGCGGGCCGTCGTCGACGCCTACTTCGCTGCCTCCCGCGAGGGCGACATCGAGGCGCTGGTGGCCGTGCTCGACCCGGGCGTCGTGCTCCGCTCGCACCGTCGCGACGGAGACCCGATCGAGCTACATGGAGCCGAGCGGGTCGCGCGCGGCGCGATGATGGCACGCCGGTTCGCGCCGCACGTCCGTCCGGCGTTGGTCAACGGCGCCGCCGGCGTGGTCGCGTTCGACGGCGAGCGGCCCTTCGCGGTGCTGGCGTTCACGGTGCTCGGCGACCGCGCGCTGGCGATCGATGTGTTCAACGATCCTGAGCTCGTCGCCAAGCTCGACATCCGCGCAATCACCGCCTGAGCGACCTGCATCGACGATCCAGGTGAGCATCGTGAGCGGCACGATCAATTGCTCACCTGGACTCGCAGCGCGCAGGAGTCGTGGAGGCACTGGAGCCGCTCGCACCGCAGCCCGTAGCCAGCGCTACACAGTTGAGCGGCGCTTGCACGCAAGACCGATAACGTTCTCGGCATGTCTTCTGGCTGGCCCGCGCTCTCCTACGCGCAGTGGAGCGAGACGTGCGACACGCTGCATGCCCACACTCAGCTGCTCGGCAAGCTGGCGGTCGTGCTCGCCCCGCCCGAGCCGCAGCTGCAGCACGCGGCATTGCGTCTGAGCGCACGTGGCTGGGAGACGCTGCCTCTGCCGGCACCCGACGGCTCGGGGGCGCTCGTCGTCGCGCTCGACCTGCGGACCCACGAGGCCGTCATCGAGCACAGCGACGGTCGCGTGCGGCGCGCCGCATTGACACCCGACAGGCCAGTCGGCGAGGTTACGCGCGAGGTGCTCGGGATGGTCGGCGATCTCGTCGGTGCTGTGGAGATCGACCCCACGCCGCAGGAGGTCTCGTGGAGCGTGCCGCTCGACGAGGACACCGAACACTCGAGCTATGACCCCGACCAGGTTGCCCGCTACTTTGCTGGTGCGACCCGCGCGGCACTCGTGCTGGCGGAATTTCGCGCTCCTTACCGCGGGCGCTCGACACCCGTCAACGCCTGGTGGGGCTCTTTCGATCTGGCGGTGAGTCTCTTCTCCGGTCTGCCGGCGGACCCGCCGTCGAGTGACTTCATCATGCGCAACGCGATGGACTCCCAGGAGGTCGCAGTCGGCTGGTGGCCGGGGGATGCCCGTTATGAGCGAGCCGCGTTCTACGCCTACGCGCATCCGGCGCCGGACGGTTTTGCCGCTGCGGACCTCTCGCCGGCAGGCGCACGCTGGGTGCAGTCACTCGGCGAGTACGTCCTGGACTGGGATGACGTCCGCTCCGCCACCGACTCGCACTCGGCTGCCCTGGAGTTCTGCCACTCGGCATTCCGTCACGCCTGCGTGGTCTGCGCCTGGGATCCGGCGCTGCTCGCGAGCGCTGAGGGAACACCGCCGCCTGTGAGGTGAGACGCCGAGTGCTCGACACCGCACGGGACGCGTGTGCGGCTTTGCGGACCGCCCGATAGCCGGCGTGCGCACCCCTCGGTGGCGCAGGGGTTGAGGAATTGGCGCCTGCGGAAGTATTTGCGCTCGATCTCGGTCACTCGCGCGCGAGGCTCGAGCGAAAACAGCTCAGCTGCGCTCCGGGTCGAGCTCCCCGCTCCGACTGGCGGTTCGGCCTTCGTTGGTGTTCTCGTGGGCGCTCGCGGGGGTGTCGCTGCTCGCTTCGCGTCTTGCGACCTCCTCGCGCACAAGCGGCGCGACCTTCGTGCCGAACAGCTCCATCGAGTGAAGAACGTCCTTGTGAGCCACCGCGCCCACGCTCATCTGCGCGATGTAGCGGTCGTGGTGAAAGAGCTCGTGCTCATACAGGAGCTTCTCGGCGACCTGCTCGGATGAGCCCACCGCCAACGCGCCGTCGGGTGCGCGCAGGGCTTCATACTCACGCCGCCCTGACGGCGGCCAGCCGCGCTCGCGCCCGATGCGGTTCATCACCGCGAGGTAGGAAGCGGCGAAGGCAGAGTCCGCCTGGGCGGATGTGTCGGCGAGAAACGCGTGCGTGTTGATCGCCACACGGCACCGTGCTCTGTCGTGACCGGCCTGCTCGGCCGAGCGTCGATAGAGCTCCACCAGCGGCGCGAACCGGCCCGGCTGCCCACCGATGATCGCGAGGGTGAGAGGCAGGCCGAGTCCTCCGGCTCTGATCACCGACTCCGGTGAGCCGCCGACGGCGACCCAGATCGGCAGGCGCTCCTGTGCTGGCCTCGGCCACACCCCCGCGTCGGTGAGGGAGGGCCGCAGTCTTCCCGACCACGTGACGTGCTCCTTCTCGCGGATCGCCAGCAGCAGCTCCAGCTTCTCGGCGTAGAGCTCGTCGTAGTCTTCGAGGTCATAGCCGAACAGTGGGAAGGACTCGGTGAACGAGCCGCGCCCGGCCATGATCTCCGCACGTCCGTTTGAGAGCAGGTCGACCTCGGCGAAGTCCTGAAAGACGCGCACGGGATCGTCGGAGCTGAGCACAGTGACGGCACTCGAGAGGCGGATCCTCTCCGTCCTCACGGCGACCGCTCCGAGTACGACCGCTGGCGATGAGACGAGGAAGTCCGGGCGGTGATGCTCGCCGATCGCGAACACGTCGAGACCCAGTTGGTCGGCGAGTTCGGCCTCCTCCATCAGCTCGCGCATCCGTTGAGCCGGACTGACTCCCCCGGCGAGGTCGGCGAATGTGGCGAGTCCCAGCTCCATCGGCGTAGCATAACCCAATTTAGTTGCGTGTGCAATCAATAGGGATTGGCAGCGAGGTGCTGGCCACCGGAGTCTGTGGTTTGCTCAGCTCGCGGTCGATCGCGAAATCGGTCCGGCGCGGACCACGGTCACTCGAGTTCTCCATCTGCAGTTGAAGTACGAGTCGGCGGAGACCAGGAACAAGGCCAAGAGCAAACGCAAGGGCTGAGGCGGTGCGGCTCACGGGATTCGACCACGCGCTCGTGGTGTAACCCTCAGCGTTCCGCACGCCCGCGGTTGCGCCCCTCGCGTCACCCGATAGTGTTCACAATCTCATGTCGCCGGGGTTCAGAGGGGGATGGCAGAGCAGGCCGGGGATCCACGGTCTGACTGGCGCGGGGACTCACGGGGAGGGATCGATGTGTGGAGCGCGGACACGCGCGCTGTGTGGTGTCCGCTCGCTGGTGGTGGGATCTGTGGCGATCATCGCGGCGCTCGTGCTCTGCGTCCTGCAGCCCGCTGGCGCGTTTGCGTCCAAAATCACGTTCACAGCCACGGTCGCGAGCGACAGCCTCGCCGGATCGGGGCACGAAAGCGCATGCACCGGCGCGCAGGTCGCATGCTCGCTGCGTCAGGCAATCGCCAAAGCCAACGCATCGAGTGACACCGAAGTCGAAGTCAAGCTGCTCGGACCCAGCGCTTACGAACTCACCGACGGTCAGCTCGAGGTGCTACCGAGCACTACCACCAAGGAAATCACGCTCGCCGGCAACGATTCGACAGTGCAGGCCAAGGACGACAGCCGGGTCTTTGAGATCGGCGCAATCGGCAAGTCGGGCGTGGTCACGATCTCCGATGTCACCATAACCGGCGGCAAAGCCATCGCCAGCGCCGAACCGTACTCGGAATTCGGCGGAGGGATCTTCGTAGAAGAAGGAGAATTTGGAGAAGAAGGCACACAGCTGCACCTCATGGACAGCGAAGTGAAGGGCAACGAAGCGGTCTCCGGCGGGGGTGTCTACGCGCGGGGGCGTTTCGAGATCCTCGACAGCACGATCTCCCACAACAGCGCGAGCGTGGAAGGCGGCGGGATCTATAACTTCGACGGCCGTGGTGAACTCCAGACCGAAGGAGAAGCGAGGGTCACCAACAGCACGATCGCCGAAAACAAAGCCATCGAGAAGGGCGGCGGCCTCTACAACAACGCCGATCTGCTGATCGTCAACTCGACGATCGCCGATGACTCGGCCGGCGAAGGCGGCGGCATCTACGAGGGCTCGGGGCTGTGGGCCGTGAACACGCTCATCGCCGATGATCCAAGCGGCCACGATTGCGCCGCGCCACCGGCGACTTCGACGGCATTTCTCGCCGAAAGTGGCTTCGACGCCGACGACGACGGCAGCTGCGAATTGGGGTCGATGGGGCTGATCGGAGACATCTCAGACTCTCCCAACCTCGACCTGCAGACACTCGCCAAGAACGGCGGCCTCACAGAAACAATCGCGGTGAGTGCATCTAGCGCCGCGATCGGCGCGGGAACTCCCAACGCGGCAGGTCCCGAAGACAACCTCAGGCATCAAAGCGAATGCCCGCAACTCGATCAGCTCGGGGTCACGCGTCCGCAGCCGTGCACGATCGGCGCCTACGAGCCGAGCAGGGAATACACGGTCTCGGCCAACGGCACCGGAGGCACGGTCACGGCATCCACGCAAGGCGCTGCCTGCGAACACGCCAGCTGCACGGTCAAGCCAGGGGCCAAGGTAGAGCTGAGCGCAACCCCAACCGAAGGTTTCATCTTCACCGGCTGGACCGGGGGTAAAGCGTGCGCCCAGGCCAGCACCTGCACGATCGCCGACGTCCAAGGCAGCGAAGCCTACGAGGCCAACTTCGTCCTCGGGCCACCGCCGCCACCGAGCGGGACGGTGGTGCTCTACGTCTCTGAAAGGACAGGTAACGACGGCAACTCCGGCACCACCCCGAGCCAGCCGTTCAGGACCTTGCCTCGGGCGATGGAATTCGCCGAACAGGTCTCTGCACGCGAAGCGCACGGAGTCGCCGAACAGGTGTCCCAGATCCTGCTCGCGGAAGGCAATTACGAAGGAGCCGCGTTCGGTTCGTTCCCGCAGCTGGCGATCTACGGCGGACTGACCACCGAATTCAAGCCGGACGGCGGGACGACCACGATCTCCGGCTCTCCACAGGCGCTCCTGGTCGAGCACTCGACCGTGAGGCTGCAACAGCTCACGCTCGACGCTACGGCCTCTGAGCAGGCCGGCTCCTCCGGCTCGGTGTATGGGGTGCGGATCGTCGATCAATCCACGGTGACGCTCGCCGACGATCACATCTCGAGCGCCAGCGCGCTGGAAGGAGCCGCCGGAGCCGCCGGGGCCACTGGAGCTGAAGGCGTATACGGCTACGAAGGAGATGCCGGTGAGACCTCGGCCAACGCCTTCGAACTGTTTGGGGCCACATCCAGCACACCCGGTGGCACTGGGGGCTATGGCCCGAACGGGACGCTGGATGGGACCGAATACAGCGACGCGCCGTGCCCCGAACCGGGTTCCGGCAGGTGTCGCATCTACGGCAGTCCAAACCCCGAATACCAGCAGCCAGGTGACGGCGGGATCGGTGGATACGGCTTTGACCCCACCAGAGGTGAGGCAGCGACCACCGATCCCGGTGATCTGGGCGGGGAAGTCTATGGCTGCTTTTACGAGGCGACGGGCCAGACATGCGGGATCGCGTTCAAAGAGATCTGCGATAGGCCGGGCGAAGCGCTGCCCGCATCGGTGTCGGCATCCGGTGAGTGCGGGCCCGACCCGGAACTCGTCCCCGGCGGCTTCTACAAGGGCTACTACGAACAGCCATTCGTGGTGGCTCAGAGCAAGGGTTCCAAAGGTGGAATCGGAATTGGCTGCATCCAGCCCAACTGCAAGGCTGCGGCCACTGCAGGTGGCGGAGGTGGTGAACAGGGCAGTTACGAGGGGCCCGGAGGCGAAAAAGTCCGCAATGGCGGGTCCGGGGCTCCCGGTAACAGTGGCGCTACCGGTGGGCCAGGACCAAGCGGGACCGCCGAACACGCCCCGGCCGCGATCACCGAATGGACCGGCGCGATCGGTGTCGGTGGCGAAGGGCAGACAGGGTCCGCCGGAGGTGGCGGAGGAGGCGGTGGCGGAGGCTCCGGGCACAACTACGGCAACAGCTGGCTCAACCCGGTCGGTGACGGCGGCGGCGGTGGCGGCAGTGGCGGAACCGGCGGCACCGGGGGCAGAGGAGGCCAGGGTGGCGGTGGGGCGTTCGGCCTGTTCGTAACCGCAAACTCCAAGGCGATTGTGGATCTCGGAACGTCGATCTCGGCAGGCAGCGGCGGCACCGGAGGCAACGGTGGCAACGGTGGAGCCGGCGGCAAAGGCGGTGCCGGCGGGGCGGGGAACACCAAGAAAGCTGGCGAACTCGGCGCAGGTGGCAATGGCGGCTCCGGCGGTGGTGGGGGCCCCGGAGGAGGCGGAGGCGGGGGCGCCGGTGGCCCCAGCGATGCCGTTTATACCGACAGCGGCTCAAAGGTCGAAGAAGCCGAAGGCACTCAGCTCAGCCACGGCAGTCCGGGCGCTGGCGGTGCTACCGGAGGCGCTGGAGGCAGCCCGACGGTCGTGACCCGCGCAGCCGAAGGGACGACGAGCAACTGCTCGGGCGCCTGTGCGAAGAACGCATCGCTGCCGGTGCTGAGCAGCCCGGTCGTTTACCTCGTCGGCGAATCGATCATCACGGTCATCGTCTGCTCTGAGAACTGCTCTGGGACTCTCACGCTGAGCGTCAGCGGCATCGTTCAGAAACACGTCAAAGTAAAAACCAAACCGCTGGCCTTCGTGGCGGTGGCCGACGCCGGCAAGCCGGTGGGCAAATCCAAGTTCGCGGGCAAGGCGGGAAAGCGGATCGAGCTGAAGGTGCGCGTCGGCACGATCGGACTGCGGTTGCTGCGCAAGGACAAAGTCCTCCCGCTCACGCAGAAGCTGGCGGTCAAGCTCGGTAATTCAAAGAAGCCCAAGACATACACGAGCACCGTCCTGCTCGCGCGCAAAGGCGCGCCCGCCGAGACGAAGACAAAGACCAAGAAGCGCAAGTAGAGCGCGTGCCACGTCAGTGGCGATGTCGGGGGCTCGTGCACGCTGATGCTCGGAGGCTGTGTGGTGTACTCGGCTGTGGCAGCTCCGCGACTGCGCCGATCACTGACGTCCGCGCTTGCTGTTTTTCTTGACCGCACTTGGCGGCATGCTCGACCCTCCGGTGCCCGAACTCGAGGTCGTTTTACGGGAACCGCCCTTCTCGGCTCCCGCGTCAAACCGCTCTTGCTCGGATCCGCTGGACAGATCGGGCAGCTTTTGGGTGAGTGAGTTCAGCGCGGCAAACGCATCACCGTGCTCGGCTACTCGCTCGAGCATCTCAGCGGGCTCGGCGCTGAGCGCAAGCTCCCTGCGGGTGCGCGCCGCCTTGCGCACCTCGTCCCAGTGCAGCGGTGTGGAGATCGTCGGCTGCTCGCGGGCACGCAACGAGTAGACGCTGACGGTCGTCTTGTGACGGTCGTTCTGACTCCAGTCGATCAGTACCCTGCCGGTGCGTAGATCCCTGCCCATGCGGGAGGTGATTCGCCTGGGGTGGCGTGCCTCCAGGAGCTTGGCGATGGCGTGCGCGAAGGGCTTGGTCTGCTCGTAGGTCACCTCGGTGTTCAGCGGCACGTACACCTGTATGCCCTTGGAGCCCGAGGTCTTGACAGTGCTCTGCAGCTCGAGTTCTCCCAGCAGATCCCTGATCGCCAGCGCCACCTGAGCGCACTCACGCAGACCCGCCGGCGCTCCAGGGTCGAGATCGAAGACCATCGCGCTCGGCCTGTCCATGTCGCTCGCGCGCGAGAGGCTTGTGTGCAGCTCGATGCTCGCGAGGTTCGCCGCCCAGATCAGTGTCGGTACCTCTTCGATCACGCAGTAGTCGATCGTTCCGACTCGGCCGCTTGGGATCGCGGCGGTCGCCACCCACTCCGGGCGGTGGCGCGGGCAGCGCTTCTCATAGAAGAACTTGCCCTGAACGCCATCTGGGTAGCGCTTGAACGTCAACGGCCGGCCAGCGAGATGAGGCAAAAGGACGGGCGCGACCGAGGCGTAGTAGTCGATCAGCCTTCCCTTGGAGAAACCGCTGTGCGGGTAGAGGATCTTGTCCCTATTCGACAGCTTCAGGCGACGCCCCTGCACCTCTATTTCCGCCGTCCGCGGGGTCTCGTGAACGACCTCGTACAAGCGCTGGCTGGACTGTTGGCGCGGGGGCTCGGTCTCCGTCTGCGAGGGAATCTCCAGGCGCACAGCCTCTGGCGGCTTGTCGTCGCGCAGCCCCTTGTAGGAGGAGTGGCGGAGTATCCGGTCGTGCGTCCAGTGCGCGAACTCGATCTCGGCAACGAGCGACGGTTCGACAAAATGGGCGTTGCGCGGCGGCTGGGTACCTGAGAAGGGAGTCGTCTCGCGTGCGCGGCTGCTCAGCTCACGGGCCAGGAGATCGAGCTGCTCGTCGTCAAATCCGCTACCCACGCGGCCGGCGTAGCGGAGCGGGAGCTGACGATCTCCGGTGGGCTCGTCGTAGTAGCCCATCAGCAGCGCGCCGATGCGACCGGCACGGTTTCCCTGACCCGCCAGCCAGCCGCCGATCACGAGCTCCTGGCGGTTGTGGGTCTTGATCTTCAGCCAGTCGCTGGTGCGCTCGCCCGGACGGTAGGGGGAATCCAGGCGCTTGGCCACGATCCCCTCGAGGCGCTGTTCGCTCACCGCCGTCAGGAGCTCGCGTCCCTGACCCACGTGGTAGGCGGGGGTCTGCCAGTGAGGACCGCTCAGCTCGAGTTGCTCGAGCAGGGCGCGCCGCTCGCGGTAGGGCAGGCCCATCGTGTCGGTGCCGTCGAGATGCAGCAGATCGAAGATCACGTAGTTGACCGGTGCCTCCTGGGCGCGCCTGCGGATCGCGCTCGGTGAGCTCAGGTGCATGCGCTTCTGCAGTGCCGCGAAGCTCGGCTGGCCCTGCTCGAAGGCGACGATCTCACCGTCGAGGAGCACCTCGTGTGAGCCGAGCTCCGCGCCGAGCGCACGCAGCTCCGGGTAGCGCGAGCTGACCTCGTTGAGGTTGCGGGTCTCGATCCGCATGCGCCCCGGCTGTGAGTGGAGCATCGCCCGCACGCCATCCCACTTGATCTCATAGGCCCAGTCCCCCTCCTCGGTGGGCAGGCGGCCGGCCTTTGCGAGCATCGGCGAGAGGTGCTCGGGCAGTGCGTCTCGCTGATGCTCGACAGGGTCCATGCGGTGGATCATCCAGTCCTTGCCGCTGCTCTGAAACAGGGCGTAGCGTCCCCGCAGACGCTCGCCGTGAAAGACGACGATGAGCTTCTTTTCCTCGAGCTTCTCGCAGTCATAGGTTCCGTGATCCCAGATCAGAACCTTGCCCGCGCCATAGCTGCCGGCCGGTATCTCCCCCTCGAAATCGATGTAGGAAAGAGGATGGTCCTCGACGTGGATCGCCTTGCGGTTGTGCTCGGGGTCCTCGGGGATGCCGTTGGGCACAGCCCAGGACATCAGCGCCCCGTCGTGTTCCAGGCGCAGATCCCAGTGCAGCCGGCGTGCGTGGTGCTCGTGCACCACAAAGCGAGGGCGGCGTCTCTTACGCGGTTTGGCTTTGGCGCCCGGTGGCTCCGGGGTGCGCTTGAAGTCGCGTTTGCCCTCGTACTCCGCGAGCCTGCTCTGAGCGGGCATTGTCTTCACAGGCTCCCGCGTCGATGGCCGGCAGCCGCGATCGTCATTGGTGCTGGGGCACGGCACAGGGTTGAGCAGTTCGAAAGCCGGGTATCAGTAGCGACAGAGCCGGTGGATAGACGCTGGCCGTGAGCCAATGGAGGTTTGAACATGGTTGCTCTAATAGCGCTTCTACTCATTCTCGCCATCCTAGGGGGACTCGGCTTTGCCGCACACGTCCTCTGGCTCGTGCTGATCGTGGCCGTTGTCGTGTGGCTCGCCGGCTTCTTCGTGGGCGCAGTGCCCGACGGTGGCGGGCGTCGCTGGTATGGCCGCTCCTAGCTACTTGCTGGGAAAAACTCTGTGGGATGACGAACGGCCGCGGAGTGATCTCGCGCGGCCGTTCGTGGTCAGTGGTTGCTCTTGTCGAAGGGACGGTTGGCAGTGTTTCACCGTCCCCGGACAGCGAGCGTGTCGGCGTTGTAGACCAGGATCGCCCACTCAGTCCAGATCTCCTGGCCCTCGCTGCCCTTCAGGCGGCTGCGGCCCATCACGTAGCGACGCTCGAGGTGGCTGATCCGGACCTCCGCGCCGGTTCGGTAGAGCTGCAACCGGCGATTGGCGCGTCTGGAGCTGAGATCAGCGGTCCGGCTTGGGTGGCCCGCCGAAACCCCACGCGATCACATTCGGAGGCGGCTTGCGCGGCATCGGATTGGTTGACGAGATGGGTTCAGGTGGCATCGTGGGCTCGAGCGATGATTTGGGCTCGGATGATGAAGGCACCTTTTTGGATTTAGAGAATATTCTTTTGTTCATCTCTAGCTCACAAGTATAGCGACCAGGGCGAGGACCAATGCGAGAACCTCGACCGTCAGCCAGCCGATCGCGCGACCGACACGCGTTATGGCGATCTCGAGAATGGCATGGTTGTGCCTGTATCCGTCATCGAGGTAGGTAGCTGCAGCCTCCTGCATCTGGCCAAGATCCACAGCGCTTTGTCTGGTGGCCTCGCGTAGATCGCCGCCAAGAAGGCCAAAGCGGACGCTCTGCGGCAACAGTGCGGCGCCAGACTCGCGCACGCACAGAACATAGGCTATTGCAGCCACACCAAACGGAATCGCGACAACCGCCGGCCCATGACCAACAGCCAATGCAGACACGGGCACGACGATCGACGCCGCCGCCAGCACAGCGGTCGCCTTCTCGCGCAACTGGTTCTCGTCCTGCTTCAGCGACGCACGTGAGAGATCCAGGGCAAGCTCCTCTGGTGAGGTGACCATACACAAAGATTACCGATATAGGCGGACGTGAGTTCTGGCAGGCAAGAGCTTTCAAGGGTGACAAAGAACGGAATGAAAGAACCAGGAAAGGGACCGCAAAGAAGGAACCAACAACCTCAAAGCCCTGAGACGATAAGTATCCGGCTACCCAACTCACACAGCGGAGTCCAGAGGCGATTGTCTTAATGCTATGCGTACTTTGTTGCATCTCTGTATCGAAACTGTACGTGAACGTTACTTCGGTGCAAGTTCTCGGTCACTATCGACTGCGGCTCGGTTTCAGTGATGGCAGCTCCCGCGATGTCAACCTAGCGGGGGAGCTGCATGGTCCGATGTTCGAGGCACTCGCGGACCCCGACTACTTCGCGCAAGTTCGGGTGGACGACAAACTCGGAACGGTCGTATGGCCCAACGGTGCCGACCTGCCGACCTCGACCCTCTCGTGTTGCACGGTGACTTCGAGCCGGCTCATCGAATGGAGCCAAAGGCATCCATCTCCAAGTAGGGCTCTGAAGACTGCTCTGCAGCCACAGACCAAAGGATCATCCGAATGAGCGCAAACGGCGACGTCAGGCACTTCCTCGTGGCGTGTGGTCCCTCACGTGGAGGGTCCACGGTGAAGGCGTTCGATAAGGACTACGACTTCGCGCTGGGCGCCTACGAGCAGGTCGAGCGGTAAGCGGGACAACCTCTCGTTTCGTGTGCCGGTCACTTTCGGCGAGAATGTCGGCGATGGCAGAGGCGCCCAACATCTGCGCGGGTCCGTTTGGCGCGGTGTATGACTTCTACATCGAGCGGCGATGGCTGATGTCGCTCATCGGCCGCGTGGTCTGGGGGATCGACGCTTCGATCCTCTACCGAAGCATGGAGCCTGTCGGTCTGCTCGCTGACGGCTCCACGATCATCGATGCGCCCTGCGGTGGTGGCGTCGCGTTTCGTGCGCTGCGTCCAGCGCTACATCGCGGCTGACATCTCCGAGAAGATGCTGGCTCGTGCAAGGCGACGGGCCGAGCGGGCCTCGCTGGCTCGCATCGAAGTGCTGAGAGGCGACATGACCGCGCTGCCCATCGCCGACGATCAGGCGGACCTGTTTCTCTCCTTCAGCGGCCTTCACATGATCGAGAACCCACAATCAGCCGTCGCGGAGATCGGCCGCGCTCTGAAGCCCGGTGGCGAGGTGGTGGGCTGCACGTTCCTAGCCGGTGGCAGCGCTCGTCAGCGGTTTCTCTTCAACATCGACGCCCGGCGCGGGCTGCCGCTGCCTCCGGATCCGACGGACCTCCGGCGCTGGTTGGCCGACGCGGGAATCGAGGATGTGGTGATTGAGCCCGAATACGGCTTCGGCTCGTTTCGAGGTCGCAAGGCAGCGGCGTGAGGCTCGACGGATACCGCACAGCGGACCCGTGGCTCCCGGGCATCGACGGGCGAAGCGTCGAAGCATCGGGAGGCTGTGCGCAGAGAAGCGGAGGGCCGCGCCGGGGCCCTGGCCTGCGAGCGTGCGGACTGACGGGGAGATCGCGCCGCCTTGCTGGGTCCCGGCGTGTCACAAGTTTTGTGCCTCCACGATGTAATAGGTGTGAGTGTGGATGATGATCGTGCGGATGAGGTGCTGCTCGTCGCGGGCAGACGCGACTCCGAGGCGTTTGGCGTCTTCTATCGCCGGCGGGTGGATGCCGTCCTTGCCTTCTTCCTGCGGCGCACAGGCGACCGCGAGCTCGCGGCGGACCTGACGGCGGAGACGTTCGCGGCGGCGCTCGCCGCGCTCGGGCGCTACCGGCCGGATCGCAGCCCCGCGCTCGCCTGGCTGTTCACGATCGCTCATCGCAAGATGGTCGACTCGATCCGCCGCGGGCAGGTGGAGGATCGCGCCCGCAGACGTCTGGGCCTGGAGCCGCTTCAGTTCAGCGACGAGGACATCGAGCTGGTCGAGCGGCGCGCCACGGCGGCGGCCGGTGACTCGGCGCTACAGGCGCTGGAGCGGCTCTCGACCGAGCAGCGCGTGGCGATCAAAGGCCGGGTATTGGAGGAAGAGCACTACGAGGCGTTGGCCAGCCGTCTGAGGTGCTCAGAGGCGGTCATTCGCAAGCGCGTGAGTCGCGGGCTCGCCGAGCTGCGCACGAGGATGAAGGAGGCCTAGAGATGGACGCTGTGGACAGGTTCGGTGAGGATCTGGTCAGGGCAGGACGTCGTCGAGGACTTGGCCGCCTGAGGCTGCGGGTGCTCTCCTATGGGCTAGGACGCCAGCCAGCCGGCTCGCTCCCGCGGCTGCGCGTCCTCCTCGTGGCACTCGCGCTCGTGTTCGCCACCGCAGCCATCGCCCTGGCCGCAACGGGGCTGCTGAACGGCAGTCCGGTCTCGCCCGAAGTGACGCTCAACCCGATCGCCGGGAACGGCCTTCCGGTCGGGGGCGCCGCACACCGGATGGTGCTTCGTGTCGCCGACCCCCAGGGCGGCCTGCCCTGGGGTATGCGGATCCTGCCCACCACCCGCGGGCAGGTCTGTGTCCAGGTCGGCCGTGTCGCTGATGGCCAGCTCGGCGAGCTGGGAATCGACGGCGCCTTCGGTGATGACGGACGCTTCCATGTCCTGCCCGCGGATGTCCTGCCGCCCGGCTACGGTGGCGCCGCGGGCCAGGTCGAATGCTCACCAGCTGGGCAGACGATGATCTTCGAAGACGCGGCCGCGGACCGCAGCGCGGTGCGCCTGCTGCCCGCGGAGTTCGAGCATCGCCCCGTCAAGCACCCGGGTATTGCAGCCAAGCCGAGCGGCGTCCCGCCCACTCAGAACCTGAGGGCTCTCTCCTACGGGCTGCTTGGCCCTCACGCGGTGAGCGTCACCTATCGCACGCCGGCGGGTCTGCGCACCACCCCGGTCAGCGGCCCCGATGGCGCATTCCTGATCGTCGAGCCCGCCGGCTCCGCGCCCAGCTTCGACAACGTCGGTGGCTCGATGACGGGCAGGCTAACGCGAGGTCCGTCGATGTGCTCCTCGCCGTCAATCCCCGCTTCGCGGCGATCGTCAGCGCGGTGACGTTCCGCTTCGGCGGGAACCTGTGCTCGCAGGGCTCCGGCGCTCCGGTGCACCAGCGCTGCCCGATGCGGCGCGTGGTCGTTCCCCGCCGCTGGTTTGACCCGACGCGCAGCCTGCACGCTCCGGTTCACCTGACGCTGCTTGCGCAGTCACACTCCGAATGTGACGCAGCCTTCCTGAGGTATCCCTGTTACAAGGGCCAGGTCGCGTTCACGGCGCCCTACACGGTCACGAGCGCCGCCACCGACTACGAGATCGAAGCGATCGCGAAATGCAAGGTGGGGGGACGTCCCGAAACCGCCTGGGGTCTGGAACGAGACGTCAAGCGCTACGAAGCGATCAAGACCGACTCGCTGGGCCGGTTTGTCTACACGCCCGCGTGCGCAGCAAGTGAGTCGTTCCGGGTCCGCTACATCAATCAGGCTGGCCCGTCAGCTCACGCGCCCCACGAATCGGTGATCCTCGGCGAGGTGGCGATGAGCACGGCCACATTTCCCGACGGAGCATCCGTCGCTCAGAGCGAGACCCACCGACCCTCGGGATAGCGGCGGCGCGATCGCGCACAGAGCCCGCCCGTGACCGGCTCGGGGCCGCCGCGAAGACGATGTCGCGGCGGCCCCGCCGGGCGCTGATCAGCTCGTCTGGACTATCAGCAGCTTGTTCGCGTCCTGATCGCGGAAGAAGAACATCGGCGGCACGGGATCGCCCATACGCATCACCTCGGGGTCGACGTCGACGCCACGGGCTTTCAGATCGGCGTGGTCGGCGTCCACGTCCCGCGTCGAGAACGCCAGACCCGTCTCGACGCCGATCGGCGAGCCCTCCGGCGGGTGCACGATCGCGACGGTTGTGCTCGCGCCCGCCGGCGCCACTTCGACCCAGCGATCGCCGTGACCGAAAGGCACATCCGCGCGCTTCTCGAAGCCCAGCTTCTCTGTGTAGAAAGCGATCGCCGCGTCCTGGTCGCTGACGGGGACGATCACGGTCCCCACTTGGGTGATACGGGTCGTGCTCGTCGTCTCGGCCATTTCAATCCTCCTGTTCGTGGTTCTACGGTAATGACGGTATCGCGGGACGGAGTCTCGTCGGATCAGCGGCTGACGGGCAGAGCCGCGCCGGCTGCTCAGCGCAATCGGGATGTGCAAACGAGGCCCCGGCTCGGTCAGCTCGCGCAACGTCTGCGGAGAGTAGTCTGGGCAAGAGAAGACAGGGAGACTCGTGAGAAGACCACAAGCTCAGTTTCGCGGGCGCTGGCTTGCTCTCCAGTGAGACGGCGGCCGGCGTGCCTACGCCACCAACCCGCCGATGTGTTCGGCTCTAGCGTCGTCTGAGATGTATCCGCGTGGATCCTCGATCACCAGCACCTGCGGTCGCGTCGCGGTCGTTGCGCTGAGCGCGGCTCTGGCGGTGGCGCTCGCGAGCTGCGCGAACTCGGGAAGCGCCGCGGGGACGTCGACCCGGCCCGCGCCGCCCGTCGCGGCGAGGTACGGAACTGCGGGCATGCCGGTGTCCAGCGGCACATCGGTCACGGACAGCGACCCGCTCCCAACGAGCCAGGCCGCAACGAGTTCCTCGCTCCCGCTCGCCGGAAAGGTCGTTGGGATCGACCCGGGTCACAACGGCGACAACTACACCGACCCCTCATACATCAACCATCTCGTGTGGAACGGGCGCGAACAGGAGACCTGCGACACCACGGGCACCGAGACCGACGGCGGCTACACCGAGGCGCGATTCAACTTCAACGTGGCGCGCTATCTGAGCGCCGATCTGCGCAGCGAGGGAGCGAAGGTCGTTCTCAGCAGGACGACCAACACCGGCATCGGACCGTGTGTCACCGAGCGCTCGGAAATCATCAATCGCGCTCACGCCGATGTCGCGATCGACATCCACGCCGATGGCGGTCCCCCCGGCGGACGCGGCTTTGCGATCCTCGAGCCGGTGGCAGACGGGCGCAACGATCACGTCATCGGCGCATCGAAACTCTTCGGGCGCGATCTGCGCGAACGCTTCCGCGAGATGACCGGTATGCCCACGAGCACCTACGACGGCAGCGAGGGAATCGCCCTCCGTGACAACCTCGCCGGACTGAACCTGACGACGGTGCCAAAGGTTCTGATCGAGTGCGGCAACATGCGCAACGCAACGGACGCCGCGCTGCTCGAGGAGAGCTCCTTTCAGCGCCTGGCCGCCAGGGCGATGGCCGCGGCTATCACCGAGTACCTCAGCCGATCATCCCCGCTTGCGCGGTCGCATCTCGCCACTGGATAAGCGTGTGTGGCTCGGATAGTGTTGCCGCGACACTCGCCGCGCGCAAACCCTGCGCGTTCTTTCGATCCCATGGGGGGCCAATGATCGCCAAGCGATTCCCACTTCTGCTTCTCGCGCTACTCACCGGTGCGCTACTCGCCGGCTGCGGCAGCAGCTCGAGCTCCAACTCGACCTCGACCTCGACCAGCACGCCCGCGACCAGCAGCACCGCGTCCGCGAGCACGACCTCGACATCGTCTGTCAGCGCCACGACGCCAGCGACTAGCTCGACACCCGCCTCTACACCGAGCAGCTCCGTCAGCCAGGCGGAGGCGCTGGCGGTGTGCAAGTCGGTGATCGAAAAGGAGCCCGATATCTCGGCGAGCCTGAAGAGCAAGGTCGAAGGGATCTGCAGCAAAGCCTCACACGGCGACATCAACGCCGCCAAAGCGGCCGCCAAAGAAGTGTGCAAGGAAGTGATCAACGCCGCGCCGATCCCGGCAGCCGAGAAGCAGACGGCGCTCGCGTCCTGCGCGAGCAGTTAGAAAGGCCTCAGGCCGGCCGGACCGCACGAGAGCGGGAGCGGACTATCTGCGCTGAGATGGTCCTCCCGCGCCGCGGATAGCCACACTGCCGTGCGGGTTCTATGCGTTGGTCGCGCCCTGCGGGGTGCGCCGGCGTCGGAACACCTCGACGAGTCCGCGGCCGATCGCGTCCCCCACGTCTTCCTGGCGGGGGCGTGAGGAGTAGATCTCCCAGACGATCTCTGCCTCATCCTCGCTCAGGTCGAGGAGCATCTGATGTAGGCGTTCCTTGCTCGTCACGACTTCATTTGCGCGCGCCGAAGGGTGGACGTGGGGTCGCCGGCGTGGCGCCGCTGCACCGAGGCCGGCACCAGGCTCGAGTGAGTGTTTGGAGGAGCGGTCAAGACACTCGAGTTTAGCTGCTCGAGGTGCCTCGAGAGAAGTCGCGCAACGGCAGGTGAGAGAATCCACAGTGCTCGCAACCACGAGCACCAGCCCAACTGTTCCGTGCATGGTGCGAAACCGCCTGCGGCACGCGGTAGGTGGGGATTGGTGGCGAGGAAATGCACCAAGTTTGCGCCGGGGTTGTGCCGATTGTGCGATGGGGGTTGATGGTGGGCCGGTGTTTGGGTAGGACGGGGAGATGACCGGCTCTGCCTCGTGCTCTTTGGTCCGATCTGGGGGTGATTGGCGTCCACCGACTACCTGGCGACGATGGCGCGGCTCGCGCGAGCTATCCCCGGCCTTCGACTAGGCCGGACGCGTGAGCGCTTCCGACAAGGACAAGCGCCGTGCCAAGAGCGCGCGGCACCGACGACGCGAGCGAGCTCGTTGCGCTGGACCCGGCCGACCTGGCCTGGAACCGCTCGGACGCGCGGTTCTGGTTCCACTACA
The DNA here is from genome assembly GCA_963776185.1 of uncultured Solirubrobacterales bacterium. GTDB lineage: Bacteria > Actinomycetota > Thermoleophilia > Solirubrobacterales > Solirubrobacteraceae > Palsa-744. The sequence continues at coordinate 402,373 of CAVZLM010000003.1, read as the reverse complement.
CCGATCCCGACGCGGCGCTGGCGATCTTCAGCGCCGGCATATACGAGATCGGCGACCGTCATCCCAAGACCCCCGGCCTGTACGTCACCACGGCTCAACCCGGGGCGCTCCGTCCTGAAGAGCTGCTGAATGCCCTGTTCGATGGCACCCGCGACATCGAGCGGGTGCAGGCCGCTGTCGTGTTCGTCGACGGTCCGCTGACGTTCGAGCGCGTCAGCGAGCACGCATGGCGGTATTCGGCGCCGGTAAACACCGAGCTGAACGTGCGCCGCCAGGTCATCGGATGGGCCGCCCTCGAGCAAGAAAGATGGATGTACTCGCCAGGCGTGTACCTGCCACCCCGCTCATAACCAGGCCCCTAGTGCGATATACTGCCCTGCCAAAGGCAGCCTGAATGATGTCGTCCGACGATTCCAACATCCCCGCCGAGCAACTCACCCTCGACGGCCGTCCCCAGCTTCGCGCTGACCGCGCCGGGTACATACTCGACGGCGATTACGTCGAGGGCTTCGCCGACCGCACCAACATCGACGCCCGTAGTCGCCGAGCGCTAGCCGAATGGGCCGAGTCCTACACACCCAACGCCCTGCAGGACGAGCAGAAGCGAATCCTGGCGCAACCCGACCCGGGCCCGTCCGACACCGAACGCCAGCTAGTCAAAGGCGCGATCGAAAACGCGGAGCGTGACATGCCGCTGGCGATCGACCTAGGGCTGTACGCGCGCCTCGACGCCGAGCAGATTCGCATGATCCGCGAACCCTGGACTGTGTTAGGCGGAGCCCGCCGACGGCGGTACCCACTGAACACCGGCGAGGTCGCCCGCATCACCGGCACCAGTGCAAAGCAGGTTCGTACCTGGGAGGAAAGCGGACTTCTGCCCGCGTACCGGATCGCCGGACGCCGGCACTTCTTCTCCGCCGCGCTCGTGTACGCATTCCTACTCAAAGACCTGGACCGCCACGAGATCCGCGGCGTGGGGCGCATACTTTCCGCCGAGCCAAACGATCTGTTACCCGAGATCGTCGCCTCCGCGATCGAGCACTCACGACACACAGACCGGCCCGCACGACTGGGCACACTGCTCACGCTGCGGCGGTAGGGAGGACACTCCGCGAATCAGTCAATCGGGGCCTCCTCGTCAGTGCACTGAGGCTGGCCACTCGAGACAGTCCTGTTGGTGTCGATCAGGCCGCCAGCCGCTCGGTGTCGAGTCCGAGTTCGCTGCGGAGTTGCGTGAATAGCGCCCGTGGTCTTCGATCGGCGCGGTCTTGCACATCGTGGTACTCCATGCTGCGCAGCTGGCGCTCGATCTCCTCCGTGTAATCGCCTCGGGTGGCGGCTTCGCGGGGAGTGGCACCGCCGAAACGCTGGCTTGGATCATCGATCCAGCGCCGGTATGTCAAATCTCGCAGGCGCGCGTCGGGCGCGACAGACGCCTCGTTCCGTCCCGGGGATGCCGCGCGCGGGCCGGATGCTCGACCCACCCGAACTGGCTCTCGCTCCGCGTGCGCGGCAGCCCGCTGCGCACGGGCCTCCTGCACAGACGTCACATCTCGCCTGGGCGGACCGGCGATACGTCCGAGATTCTGTTCGATCAGTGCGATCGCGCCGTCCAGGCGCTCTTCGGATAGCCCGAAGAACTCCAAGCGGTCGCTGTGCAGCGTGAACGTGCCCAGTGAGGTCACGTCCTCCAGGCCAGGCTGGCCGTTTACCGATACGGGGCCGCCCTCCATGCAGATCGCCCCCAGAGGCAGTGCTGGCTGGTGCGCGAGCAGCTCTCGGCGCAAGGTCAACCAGTCGAACGTCACGCCCTCGCCGTCCTCGGTCCGGCCTGTCCATGCGAGCTCATCCGCGGCACGCAGAACGAGCAACGCAGCACCGGGCTCGCGCACCCGCCAGGTGGCCTCGGCGATCACCACCGGGTCGCCCTCGAGCGTATACGGGACACGCTCGGCGCGCCGACTGGGCGGGACGAAGCACACGAGCTCGCGCGCGCCCACTCTCAGGGAAGCCTCCAGCCCCGCGCGACCGGCGCCGAGGTCACGAGCGTCGGCGATGCGCCGCAGCTCGGCCACCAGCTCGGCCTCCTCGGCCGGCTCGTAGAACGCGGCCGCACCCCACAGCGACAGCGTCGGACCGCCCTCCATCACCCGGCAGAGAAGCACATGCCACAGCACGGTCTCACGTGAGACGTTCTGACTCACGACGCGCACGCTTGCCCCACCAAGCACGTTGTCGAGCTCGATCCACGCGCCCGGCTCGGCATCTCTGACCCGGTACACGCCGAGCCGGCAGGCCGCGATGCGTTCGGCCATCTCGCGCTCGCTCGCCGCCAGCTCGGGCAGTTGCGAGTAGAGCCGCGCCGGCGTGCCTCCGCCTGCGAGCTCTCGATCGATCAACAGCCAGCACAGCCCCAGCGAGAGATCGTCCTCGTTGGCTGGACGCTCTCGGTCGCCCACGCCGCGCGCGTCCATGTGCTCTTTCAGGGCGTCGCCCAGCTCATCGTCGAATCGGTCCCGCGCCCAGCGCTGCATCCGACCCCAGACCCGCTCTGCCTCCAGCGCGTCGAGCGCGACGTCATCTCCCCGGCGAAGACAGCACCGCTTGTACTTCATCCCGCTACCGCAAGGACAGGGAGTGTTGCGTCCCACCTCGGCCATGGTCATCTCCTGTTTTCACGACGCTTGTGGTGGCCCGCCGGACCACGCACTCGAGCACCACTGACGGTAGGATCACGGCCGGACGGATCGCGCCCCCGCTATCTATGTGAAGACCCGACCAAGGAGTGATTGCGGTAGGGGTGAGGTAGTGCAGGCAGCTCATGGTCCGAGCAGGGATGCCGGTATTACTGCGATTCCGTCGGGTCGCCGGTATGCGGCCTGACCGGTGGTGATAACAATCGCGTCTGTCAGATCGTCGCCGAGCTCGTTGCGGAGCCAGAGGAGATGTCGCACGTCCCGTTCGTCGGGTGTCTGGCCGAGCTTGACCTCGATCGCCACGATTCCTCGGCCGTTCTCGACGATGAGATCGATCTCGCGGTCGCCGCTCCAGGTGCGCAGGTGAGCGGTACGCGCCTCTGCTGCCTGAGCGTAGACGCGGACGCTGAGCGTGACCAGCGACTCGAAGAGGGCTCCTAGCAGCGTCCCCTCGCGAGTGATCGGAGGGCCAGTCGGCTGGGCATGCAGCAGAGTCGCGCCGTCAACGCCGAGCAGGCGGGCTGCAAGCGCTGGATCCGCGAGGTGGTGCTTGGGAGGCGCCGAGAGGCGTGCCAACCGGCTGCGCGTGGGCAACCATGCGGGAACTGGATCGAGGATCCACAGTCGCTCGAGGATATCGCGGTAGGGCTGTGTCGTGGCTCTGGTTGGCTTCTCGCCTTGGCCGCTCGTCGCGGCATCCCGGATCTTCTCGTAAGAGGCGCTCGTTGCGGTGGCCGCCGCGTACGCCTGCATCCACCTTCGCAATGTGCCCGGTCGCCGTACCTGGCGGCCGAGCTCGTCGAAGTCGCGGTCGATGATTCGGTCGATGTAGCCGTCGAGTTGTGCGCGCGCCAAGCGGTCGGAAAGTCCGCGGAGCCCCGGAAACCCGGATGCGAGGATCTCGTGGACATAGCGCTCCAGGTTGACCTCGGTGCGCCCTGTGATCGGAGCAAGGCCCTTCCCGCCTCCTTGAAGAAGTGCTCTGAGGCTCACGGTCGGAGCGTCAATGTCGCGCTCGGCGAGTGTCATTGGCCGCAGACGCACCTGTACGATCCTGCCTGCCCCGGAATGGGTAGGTGGCTCCGTTGGGGATGCCGAGCCAGTGAGCAGGAAGCTTCCAGCTTGGGCGCCGGCATCGACCGCGCGGCGTACGCGGTCGAAGGCCTCGGGGAGGCGCTGCCACTCATCGATCAACACGGGCCGCTCGCCCTCCAGAAGGCGTGACGAGTCAGCCTGGGCGATAGAGCGCTCAGCCTCATTGTCGAGGCGGTACACGGTCGCTGCGCGTCGCAGCGCAGTAGCGGTCTTGCCGACAGCCTTTGGACCCTCGAGCGCTATCGCGGGCAGGCCGGCGATCAGCTCGTCGAGTTCGTCGTCAACGATACGGCGCCGGTAGCGGCTGGCAGGGGCGTCTAGGTTCTGCCTCGCACCATCGAGCATCACTGTACTATACCATTACGCAGTTCTCTATAGAACAGTTTCGCAACCGTCTACGGTACATATTCGCGATCGGCGCGCGATGATCTCACGGTAGCCTGCGAACCTCCGTGATCCGGTACATCGACTCCCCGCGCCGAACGAGGATATCCCTACGGAACGCATCAGCCTGGCGCAAGCCAGAGGATCTCTTCACCTGCGCCACCACCACATAGAACCTGCTCCACCCATATCACCGAGTCGCTGATGGGCCCATATCGCTCCCCCGCTATGGGATCGGCGGCTCACGCGCTCAAGCTGCGGAGCCGTGCGCGCGCTCCCAGTCCTCGGGTGGCCCGATCCTCGACGCGTCGGCGCCGAAGCGCTCGATGTAGCCGCCGCGCACCTGCCTCCAGCGGTCCGCCGAGGACCAGGGGGCATCCTGGTCGTCCAGCCGGTAGCCGAGTAGATCCAGGCACGCGTGCCATCCGGCGCCGTCGCGAGCCGCCTTGCCGAGCTCCTCGAAGGTCGCCGTGAAGAGCAGCAGGCAGCCATCCTGCCCGTCTGCCCGCAGCTCGAATCGCAGGATGTCTTCCCCGCCCCAGCGCAGTTCCAAAAGCGAAGGCGGCTCGAACGCGAGCATCTCACCCTCCATCGGCGGGGACGCGTTGTCTGTGTGCTCGAAGCGCAGCGGCGCGCCCACGACACGCGCTCCCTCGATCGTCGTGGGAAACCACGCGGCCAGATGCTCGGGCTCGGTCAGGGCACGCCACACCCTCGCGGGCGGATGCGCCAAGCGGCGTGTGAACCTGAGCCGCGGCTGATCCTCGCCGCGCTCGAGCTGTCCCTGGTCTTGTTCGGCGGTGTCGGTCATCTGCTCAGCTCCTCGGTCGGCTTTCGTCGTTTTGCATTTTCTCCAAGTGCTGCTCGAGCGCATCCAGTCGCGAGTCCCACAGCTTCCGGTAGGGCTCCAGCCAATCGTCGATCGCGCGCAGCGGCTCGGCCCGCACGCGATACACGCGGCGCTGGGCGTCTGCTCGCACCTGCACCAGCCCGGCGTCGCGCAGCACCCGCAGGTGCTTTGAGATCGATGGCTGGCTCAACGAGGTGCCCGCGACCAGATCGCCGACGTGGCGCTCGTCGGCGAGCAGGAGATCCATGATCTGGCGCCGGTTCGGCTCGGCGAGCACCTCGAAGGTCGAAGCCATGGCTCTCAGTATGCCTGATTGGGAATATACTTGTCAAGGTATGTAGTAGTAACTTTGGTAGGTGGTTGGAGGAGTGTTGGTGGGGTGCGATAGCCCCAAGATCCAAGCAGCGCTCGTCCAGCTCCTGCAGATGCCCGCTCTCGAGCCCACAGAGGCCCCAAGTAGTAGATGTCGACCTCGAGTTCGTAGGCCCGACGACCACCACGAGCAGCGGGACACGACGCGCCATAACCAACAAAGCGTTTACCAATTCTGGTAAAGTCGGGGCAGTGTGGTAGCAGCGTCAGTAAAGTCGGAACAGGAAGCTGAGACCTCGATATGGCCAGATCAGACAAGCACATTTCACCGGTCGGAATAACGCACGAGGAGTCGATGCGTCGCCGCGCCCGCAACCCCGAGTACAGAGCCGAGCTCGAACGACTGGCCCCCTATGAGGCCCTCGCACGAATCGTCATCCGACGCCGCGGGCAACTCGGCCTGAGCCAAGCAGAGCTCGCCCAACGGATGGGCACAAGTTACTCAGCGATCTCGCGGATCGAGAGCGGACAACATCCCACGACCGTGCAGACCCTTCGGCGGCTTGCCGCCGCCCTAGACACTCACCTCGTTGTGGGTTTCGCCGATGAGATCCCCGGCCTAGACAACGACGCCCTGCAGGGTATTCCAGATCTCATCGCAGTCGGCTAACCCCAACCGCGGGTAGCGGTCAGCAATAGAACGCGAGATCCTGAGGTCTCACCGAACGACAGCGACAACGTGACCGGACTGCACACGACACCGGATCTGCCGTCGCACAACGCGGTGGCGCCAGCCGTCACGAGCTTCGCCCAGGGGTGCATGCCTACGCCGGTGTTCCACCGCGCGGACGTGGCCGGACTGCTAGCCAGCGCACCAGCTACCGCTGATGACCAGCCAGCAGCGATAGCAACTCGCGATTCCTGGCGCGAGCGAACATCGGAGCAAGGCTCTGGCGCAGCTCCGCCCCATCCTGATGCGCTCGCGCTGCCGCGAGGACCGCAAATCCGTCAGCATAGGCGCGCGATGAGCCACGACGAGGAGATCGAGAACTCGCCGCCCGGCCCTCCTGACGCTGCGCCGCAGGATCACGGCCGCGAGGTGCCCTCAGCGACACGGCCAGAGGCCGAGAGTCGCGGGCATGAGAGGATCCGGTTGCTGCTCGTGGAGGACGACGAGGGCGACGCCGTACTGGTCGAAGACCAGTTGGCCGAAGATCTCCCGGGGGCCACGGTGGCCCGCAGTCGCACGCTGGCGGAGGCGCGCCTCGCCCTGACCGCGGAGATCGACTGTGTGCTGCTCGACCTGAGACTGCCCGACGCGAGCGGGCTCGCCGCGGTGCAGACGGTTCGCTCCAGTGCGCCTTCGATTCCGCTGATCGTGCTGACGGGTCTCGACACCGAAGCGGCGGGAGTCGCGGCGGTGCAGGCCGGTGCGCAGGACTACCTGGTGAAGGGCACGGTCGGCGGCGGTGCGCTGGCACGCTCGATTCGCTACGCGATCGGGCGCCATCAGATCGAGGAGACCGAGCGCGAGCTGCTGCTGGCCCAGTCGCAGGCCACGGAAGTGGCACGCTTGGAACGGGGTCTCGCGCCACAGCCGCTGATCGTCGACCACCTGGCATGGGTCGCTTCCCGCTATCTGGCGGGGCGCAGCCGCGCCCTGCTCGGCGGCGACTTCTACGACGCGGTCGAGACGTCCGACGGCAGGCTTCGACTCGTGGTCGGTGACGTCTGCGGTCACGGCGCCGAAGAGGCCGCGATCGGTGTGTGTCTACGCAGCGCCTGGCGCGCGCTTGCTCTGTCGGTAGAGGAGCCCCCTCTGATCCTGCAAACGCTGCAGCGCGTCTTTGAGCACGAACGGCACATACCCAGTCTGTTCGCGACGCTCTGCCAGCTCGAGATCGACGCGGCTGGCGCAACCACCAAGCTGATCCAGGCCGGGCATCCGCCACCGGTGTTGATCGCAAACGGGTCGGTGTCCCGCTTGGCCGAGATCCGCAGCGAGCCGCCGCTCGGCATCGGCACGGCCGGCTGGTCACAAGCGCTGATCGAGCTGCCGGCAGATTGGGCGATCCTCCTCTACACCGACGGCATCATCGAGGGGCGCGTCGGTGCCGGTCCCAAGCGGCTCGGCGAGGAAGGACTGCACGAGCTGATCGCCGAGCACGTCGCCGAGCACCCCGACTGGCGTGCGCAGCCCGCCGCTCTGCTGGATGGGCTGGTGGCGAGCGCGGAACGACTCAACGGCTCGGCCCTCAACGACGACATCGCGATGGTGCTCGTCGGCGCGCCAACCGTCTCCGCCGAGGTGAGATGAACCCGGTGAATACCCAGCGCGGAACTCTCTCGCGCTGGGTCGCGCGCCTGCGAGTCGGGCAGTCCCTGGCCCTGACGATCGGTGTGCTGCTCGTGCTGGCTGTGATCGGGATCGGCCTGGCGCTGCTGGCGGACGGCGAACAGACGCGCACCCGCAATTTCCTGTTGAACCAGATCGGACCCGCGCGGCGCAGCTCGCTGACGCTCGTAACGGACCTCGTCAACGAGGAGACGGGTGTGCGCGGCTACGTGATCACCGCCAACCCACGCTCGCTGGAACCCTACGACAGCGGTCTGCGCGAAGAACAGAGCGCCTTCGCGGAACTCCGCTCACACGAGCGGGCCGTCGGTCCCGCGCTCGCGGTCGACCTGGCTGCGGTGCACGAGCGAATCCTGGCGTGGCGAGCGCGGTTTGTCGAGCCGGCGCTCGCCGATCCCCGGCTGACCGCTCGCCGGGCGATCGGCAGCGACCTCGCGGGCAAGACGCAGTTCGACGCGCTGCGGGCCTCGCTCGGAGTTCTGCAAAACACACTGGAACGCAGGGACACGCAGGTACGCAACGAACTGCAGAGCGCCGCGGCGACACTCGAGGCGCTGCTGATCGTGGCGGCCGTCCTGATCGTGGGGGGCGTCTTGGCCGCCGGCCTGTTCCTGCGCCAGTTCATCAGCCGCCCGCTGAGCGGGTTGGGCGCGGACGCCAGGCGAGTCGCCGGTGGTGAGTTCAGCGCCCCACTTGCGCCGGTTGCCGGCCCTCGCGAGATCGTCGAGGTGGCGGGCGAGATGGAGGCGATGCGCGAGCGCATAGTTCAAGAGCTCGACACGGTGCGCCGTGCCCAGCTGGAGCTGGCCGAGCAGGCGGCCGATCTGACCCGCTCGAACGCTGAGCTCGAGCAGTTCGCCTACGTCGCCTCACACGACCTGCAGGAGCCGCTGCGAAAGGTCGCGAGCTTCTGCCAGGCGCTGCAGCTGCGCTATCAGGGACAGCTCGACGAGCGAGCGGACCAGTACATCGAGTTCGCGGTCGACGGCGCCAAGCGGATGCAGGTGCTGATCAACGCGTTGCTGGCGCTGTCGCGGGTCGGCCGCAGCGGCTCACAGCGCACACGGGTCGAGCTCTCAGATGTCCTCGCCGCGGCGCAGGCGTCGCTTGCCGGCGAGATCGAGGCGTCGGGGGCGAGAGTGCTGGCCGAGGCACTGCCGGCGGTCATCGGTGAGCAGACGCTGCTGATATCGCTGTTTCAGAACCTGATCGGCAACACGATCAAGTTCAGGAGCGAGCAGCCGCCTGTGGTTCGCGTTGGCTGTGAGCGGGTAGACGATGTCTGGCAACTGTCGTTCACCGACAACGGCATCGGGATCGAGGTGGAGTATGCGGAGCGCATCTTTCAGATCTTCCAGCGTCTTCACGGCAGGGATGCGTACGATGGCACCGGGATCGGGCTGGCGCTGTGTCGCAAGATCGTCGAATATCACGGTGGGCGCATCTGGTTGGATCCCGAGCACGCCGATGGGACCCGTTTTGTACTCACGTTACCGATCGTCAAGGAGAGCTACTGAATGAACGCTGATCTCGTCTCGGTTCTGCTCGTCGAGGACGATCCCGGGGATGTGATGCTGGTCCGTGAGGCACTCGCTGAGCACAAGGTCGCCAGCGCCTTGTCGGTCGTCAGCGACGGCGTGCAGGCACTCGAATTCCTGCGCCGCGAAGGCGAGTATGGGCAGGCGCGGCGACCAGGGCTTGTGTTGCTCGATCTGAATCTGCCGAGAAAGAGCGGTTCTGAGGTGCTCGCGGAGCTGAAGAGCGACCCGCGCCTGTCGACGATCGCGGTGGTTGTGCTGACCACCTCCGAAGCGCAGGAGGATGTGCTGCGCTCCTACCAGCACCATGCCAACGCGTATGTCACCAAGCCGGTGGACTTCGAGCGGTTCAAGAGCGTCGTTCACCAGATCGACGAGTTCTTCCTTGGCCTCGTCAAGTTGCCGGCGCACCCGGCCAGCGCAGGGTAGAGCCGTCCCCGGCGGTTGCCCGCCCGCCTCGCAATGTCGTAGAGCGCCAGGCTTGGTCGTCCTCATGCTCGTACATACGTTGAGGCATCGACATCGTGAGGAGGTGGTCGTCGTCTCCGCTGCGGAAGGCTCACGATGGCCAGAATCGCAAATGTGCTGCATACGCGCGTATTCCGATCACCTGACTGATGATCGGACGCGAAATGGGGCTCGCATACTTGACGACTGAATCGTGTCTTTCGGGTAGCCGGGACTTGCGGATCGTCAAGTATGGGTGTATAAGGCTTCTGGAAGCCCAACAGCGACCATCTCAGCGGCCGAAACTGGTGGGCCATTGTCGGGTGCCTGGTCATCGCTAGGCGCCCAGGACATTGGGAGGCGGCATGCACGGGGCGAGGTTCGGCAAATCAGAGTCTGAGCGCCACGGAGGCGGAGCGACTCTGTCTCACCGGCGTGTGTTGGGAGCGTCCGGCGTCGGTCTGTTGACCGTGGTGCTTCTCGGCATGTTGATTCTAGTTCCAGGCAGGACGGCTGCCGATCCGACTTGTACGGACAGCTGGACCGGTGCGGCCGGGGATGGGCTTTGGCGGACGGCGGAAAACTGGTCGACTTCTGCGGTGCCGGACTCGAGCGATGTGGTCTGCATTGGGTCGGGAGTGACGGTTCGGGTCACCGGGGGCGCCGACCAAGCCGGTGTGCTGAGCGACGAAGGGATTCTAGAAATCTCCGGCGGCTCGCTCGAACTGGCGAGCTCTACCGAAGCATCCAGTGTGGAATCGCTGACGCTTAGCAGTGGGACATTGACGGGTGCGGACACGCTCGAGGTGTCCGGGTCGCTTTCTTGGACAGGTGGGTCGATGACGGGCGCCGGGGCGACCACGCTGGAGCCGGATGCGACTGGGTCGATCGATCCAGCGGCGGAAGGCTCTGTCGCGTTGACCGAACGCAAGCTCATAAATGAAGGAGCATTGACTTGGAGTTCGGGGTCGGTAGAAGGGCGCTCTGACGCGGAGATTGATAACAGTGGAACCTTTGAAGCCAATGCGGATGAGGCTCCTTGGGAGTTGTCGTATCGCGGCCTGGTGAACGGGGACGGGTCGGATGTGTGGTTTGAGAACACCGGCACGTTGAAGAAGAGCGTTGGAAGTGAATACACGGGGATCCAGTTTCAAATCGATAACGAAGGCACGGTCGAGGGCGAAACCGGGCAGATCGTCTTTCAGGGCGGGAGTCACGGTTCCAACGCCGCGACCGGGAGCTGGGACGCCGAGGAAACAGGATCGCTCGCGTTTAGTGGAGGGACCTTTCTGCTCGGATCGGGTGTGAAAATGGCGGGGGAAATCTGGATGGCCGGGGGAAGTATCCAGGCAGGCGATATACAGGGGCCAAGCGCGCATATCTTGTTGTGGGCAAATGACAGCACGCTTGATCTGACTGACGCCTCGACCGCGTCGCACCTGAAAGAACTGTCTGTCCAGGCGGCCGCCGAGACGACGACTCTGACTGGTGCTGGCACGGTGGATGTCTCTGGCTCGTTGTTGTGGACCGCTGGGTCGATGACCGGCTCGGGAAAGACGGTTGTCGAGCCCGGCGCGACGGGTTCTATCGATGCTGGTGTTGGTAATGCGGTTGCTTTGACTGAACGTGAGCTTGTAAATGAAGGCACGTTGACGTGGAGCTCTGGGTCGGTGGAAGGTCGCTCTGACGCGGAGATCGATAACAGTGGGACGTTTTGGGCGAACGCGGGAGTGTCTTGTGCGGAATGGTCGACTCATGGGTTGTTGAAAAGCGATGGGTCGAATGTGTGGTTGCGCAACACGGGCACGATGAAGAAGACATCGGCCGGTGAATGCGAGCAGATTCAGTGGCAGATCGACAACGAAGGAACCGTCGAATCGAAAAGCAATCAGATCCAGATCACGGGCGGTGATCATCCGGGCGTGGTTGGACATGGTTCGTGGTCCGGAGTCGAAGGCGGGATCATCGTGTTCGTAGGGTCTTATGTCCTTGGGTCCGACGTGGAAATGGCGGGACTTATAGCGCTCATTGGCGCGCAGATTCAGGTCGAAGATATCCAGGGACCTGAAGCCACAATCTCGCTGTCGACCGTTGCTGGGAGCGAACTCGATCTGACGAGCACTTCGACGGCCTCGCACCTGGGCACACTGAACATCGAAAGCGGCGGGACGCTCACGGGTGCAGGCGAACTGGACATAGCCGGGTCGTTGGCTTGGACGGGCGGGTCGATGACAGGCTCGGGGAAAACGGTCGTTGAGTCGGGCGCTACGGGCTCGATCGATCCGGGTTTTTACAATGCGGTGTCGTTGACTGAACGTGAGCTTGTGAATGAAGGCACGTTGACGTGGAGCTCTGGGTCGGTGGAAGGGCGCTCTGACGCGGAGATCGATAACAGTGGGACGTTTTGGGCGAACGCGGGAGTGTCTTGTGCGGAATGGTCGACACATGGGTTGTTGAACAAGGATGGGTCGAATGTGTGGTTTCGGAACACGGGTACGGTGAAGAAGACATCGGCCGGTGAATGCGAGCAGATTCAGTGGCAGATCGACAACGACGGTTCGATCGAATCGAAAGACAACCAGATCCAGATCACTGGCGGAGATCATCCGGGCGCGGTTGGGGATGGATCGTGGTCCGGAGTAGGAGGCGGCACCATCGTATTCGTGGGGTCCTACACCTTCGGCTCCGGGGTGGGGATGACCGGCAACATGTGGCTGGTCGGGGCGCAGATCCAGGCCGAAGACATCCAGGGATCAGAAGCTACGGTTGGGCTGGCGAGTGTCGCGGGCACCGAACTCGACCTGACAGGCACCTCGACGGCTTCGCACGTCGGTACGCTGGACGTCCAATCAGGCGCCGTGCTTACCGGCGCGGGAACACTCGATGTGGTCAAAGAACTGTCGTGGACGGGTGGGTCGATGACCGGTTCGGGGAAGACGGTTGTTGAGTCAGGTGCCACTGGGGCCGTCGAAGCGTCGTCGTGGTGCGGGTCGGTGGATCTGGTTGAACGTGGGTTAGTCAACGAGGGCACAACGACGTTCGGGTCTGGCGCGTGGTTCATGTCCGATGGCGCTCGCTTGGAAAACGGGGGGACGTTCAATGACAACTCGGAAGCCTCCTGCTATGGGCCGCAGATCCAGGTGGCCTACGGGAGCAGCACGGCGCCGTCGATCTTGAATGAGGGCATCTTTGAGAAGACATCCGGTGGCGGCACCAGCACCGTCGCGGTCAACTTCAGCAACCAGGAAGTTGTCGAAGCTGAGACCGGGACGCTCGATTTCAGCGATGGCGGGATCCCAGAAGAAACCGCCGCCGGCTCGTGGGCGGTGCAGAGCGGCGCCCACATCGTGCTCAGCGGTGGGACGTTCCTGATCGGCGAAGACGTTGACCTGTCAGCCGTCGAAGTCAGCGGCGCAACAGTTGAAAGAGAGCCGACCTCGGGACCACCTAAAGGACATCTTGAACCGCATCCGTATGCCTCCGGCGTCGTGACGATCTCCGGCCGTGGCGCGAGCGTGGGAACTGGATTCTCGAGTGCCACGATCGAAGTCACACCGGCGGGAGAAAGCGAATGGCATACCTTGTGTGGGCTGGTCAGCCCCGGGCTTACCGGCGAATACAGCTGCTCTTGGAATACGGCTTCGGGGTTCTATCCTGACGGCAGCTACCAACTCCGTGCTCAGCTCAGCGACGCCTCGGAACCTCCCGCGACCGCACCTACCGCGACGATCACGGTCCTGGTGGACAACACCGCGCCGACGGGCTCGCTGACTGCGCCCTCCTACATTGGCGGTACCAGCTCGATCTCGGGGACCGCCGAGGACAGTGGCTCTGGGGTCGCGTCTTGGCAGCTGCAGATAGCCGCGGAAGGGTCATCGGAATGGGCGAGCGCCTGTCCCGAACAAACCACACCAACGTCCGGGACAACCTACGCCTGCGACGTCAACACGACCGGCTTCTCCGACGGCAGCTACCAGTTGCGCGCTGTCATCACCGACAGGGCAGGAAACGGCTACACCACTTCGGTTGTCGACACGTCGATCGACAACACACCCCCAACGGGCTCGCTGGATACGGTCGCCGAAGGCGAATACACCTATGGGACTATCAGTCTTCAGGGCACAGCAGCCGACACAGGGTCTGGTGTGGCGAGCTGGACGCCGCAGGTCGAGCCGGTGGGCGGCGGCACATGGGCTGATGTGTGCTCAGAACAGACCACACCAATCACAGGGTCGACTTACGGCTGCAGTCTCAACACCACGACGTTGACAGACGGCGAATACAAGATCCGTGCCGAGGTGAGGGACAACACGGGCAACGTCTATGACACGAGCACACAGACCATCACGATCGACAACACGCCGCCAACAGGGGTGCTCGATTCACTGCCGCGCACCTCCAGCGGGACCGTCGACATCCGCGGCACAGCCAGTGACGCGATCTCTGGTGTGGCGAGCTGGACGCTAGAAATCGCGCCGGCCGATAACAGCTCGTGGGAGCAAGCGTGTCTCCCCCTGACGCTCCCGATCGAAGGTGCGGAATACGGCTGCTCATTCGATACCACAACGCTCTCAGATGGCGCCTACCAGCTGCGCGCGACGATCACCGACCACGCGGGCCACTCATATGCCACACCTGCGATCGCCGCGCACTTCGACAACTCGGGAACCACCGAGCCGAGCTGCACCGACACTTGGACTGGTGACGCCGGCGACGGATCGTGGCAATCGGCGGGCAACTGGTCAACCGAAGCGCCGCCCACCTCGAGCGACGTGGTCTGCATCGGGTCGGGCGCCACGGTAAACATCTCGAGCGGCGCAAACGCAGCCAGCTGGATCGAAGGCGAAGGCAGCCTCAACATCTCCGGCGGCACGTTCGAAGTCACAAACAGCGATGTAGCCTCGACCGCGGCGACCCTAAAAGTATCCGGCGGGACACTTGGCGGGGCGAACGAGATCGACGTATCTGAAGAACTGTCGTGGACCGGCGGGTCGATGATCGGCTCAGGAAAGACGGTCGTGCAATCAGGGGCCACCGCGTCGATCGATCCCGGCGCTGAAAATGCGGTGGCATTGACTGAACGGGAGTTCGTCAATGACGGGACGTTGACGTGGAGTTCGGGTTCTGTGGAAGGCCGCTCAAACGCGGAGCTCAACAACAGCGGGACGCTGATAACGAACGCTCAAGCCTCTGGATATTCATGGTGGGAGTGGTGGGCGTTCGGGCTTCTGAACAGCGACGGGTCGAATGTTTGGCTCAAGAACACAGGCACTGTGAAGAAGACCGCTGGATCTGAATCGACCCAGATCCAGTTCCAGATCGATAACGAAGGCGTGGTCGAAGCAAACACCGGCCAGATCATCCTCAGCGGCGGCAGTCATGCTTCCAGCACTGGGTCTGGATCTTGGCATGCGGAGGAAGGCGCCTCGATGGCCTTTTCCAATGGGTCGTTCTCGTTGGGCTCGGGCGTGGAAATGTCGGGCGCCATATATCTCGCAGGCGGCGACGTGCAGGCACCGGACATTCAAGCGCCGACGGCAACGCTGCTGCTGTGGAGTGGTGGCAGCACGTTGACCCTCACCGATGCCTCAACGCCATCAAACGTGGGAGCCCTGGAAATGTATTCAAGCACCACTCTCACAGGCGCTGGCACTCTTGATGTGTCAGGTTCTTTGAACTGGGGCAACGAATCTACGATGTCAGGGACAGGCAAGACCGTTTTGGAGTCAGGGACGTCCGCCGTGCTACTCCCAGGAGAAGACGGCTGCGAAGGCGTTCGTCTGATCGAACGAACCTTCGTCAACGAAGGAGTATTGACCTTTGGTGCGTCGAGCTCTGATGGTTCGCTGGCAATGTCAGAAGGCGCACGGTTGGAAAACATGGGTATATTCCACGACAACCCAGAGCCAGCGCACTGCACTCCCTTTTTCGCGACAATCGTGCAGGGCGCGGGAAGCAAAGTCGAACCGAAAATCATCAACACCGGCACATTCGATGAGACCGAAAGCCGCTCCGATGGCATCACAACTACGGTAAATGTCCCATTTGAAAACGACGGGACATTCGATGGCAAAGCGAGCGCCCTGGGCTTCGGCCCGGTCCCGGTCACCCTGAACAGCGCGAGCGTCCTGAAAGGCAGAGTTGGCCTCGTGGGAGCGAACGCCACCGCCGGAAGCTTTCTTGGCGCTGGTGCCGATCTAACGCTAACGGGATCTGGCAGCTTGAGCATCCTGAGCGGCGATACGGCCACGGTCAACAGCTTGTCGTTCGAAAAAGCCACCGTGACTGGCGCGGGTACTCTCAATATCCTTTCGGGGTTGAACTGGGAGTTTGAAGGCACTATGTCTGGCACGGGCAAGACTGTCCTCGAGGGCGGTGCCTCTGGGTCGATCTTGACGGAAGGACCAAACTGGTGCGACGGTGTACACCTCGCAAGGCGCACGTTTGTAAACAATGGGACCGTGATTCTAGGTACCACCGCTAACACTGGTGGATCGATGGTGATGTCGAACGACGCCCAGATCAACAACAACGGTAAATTCTTAGACATCTCACCCGCATGGTACTGCTCGCCATGGGAGTACACGATCGTGGAAGGTGGCGGCGGGCCCGCGCCAAAGATCGTGAACACCGGAACATTTGCAAGGACCGAAAACTAACGAGGGGGAAGACTTTTGGACCAAGGTCGACGTGCCATTCGAAAACTGGGGCAAGACATACGGCGAAATCACATTCCTCAAATTCACGGAAAGTGGCAGCAGCTCGTGGGGCTGTAGCGAAGAAAACCCGTCGTTTCCCAAACGAGAAATCGCCAGCGAAGAAGGGGTGTGTACCGAGAGCGGAGACCTCTCGGAATCGCAGACCGATTTTGCCGTCGGCGGCGGTGGCGTCGGGCTGAACCTCACTCGCACATATAACTCGCAAGCGGCGCAGGACGGCGCCAAAAGCGCTTTCGGCAACGGCTGGACGTTCCCCTACAGCGAGCATCTGGAAGTCGAAACGATCGAAGAACCAGTTGCAGTCGGCGGGGAAAGCGAAGAATTCACAATCGTCTTCCATCACCTCGTAACATTGGTGCAGGAAAATGGGAGCACCGTGCAGTTCACAGAAGGATCTGACGAATCATGGAAAGGTCCCGAAGGGTCGCCAGATGTCCTTCACGGAAGCGAATCAAAAGGCTTCACGCTCGCGCTCGAAAACCAGGATGTCTATGAGTTCGCCGGGTCTTCGGGAAGGCTGGAGAGCATCACGGATCGCAATGGCAACGCAACGACGCTCAGCTACGATGAAGCCGGTCAAGTGGAAAAGGTGACCGATCCGGCCGGTCGTTTCATAAAATTCTCCTATAACGGCGAAGGCTTGGTCGAAAGCGCCGAAGACCCGATGAAACATGTCGTAAAATATACGTACGAAGCTGGGAACCTAAAGAGCGTGACGCAGCCAGGGGAAACAGCACTGCGTTGGCAGTTCAAATACGAAGGGGCAGGCCAGCTAGCGGAAATGGTCGATGGTCGTGGCGGTAAAACGACCTACAAATACAACGAATCTCACAGGGTTGTCTCCAAGACTGATCCGATGGGCCGCACCACAGCCTATGAATATGCCAACACGTTTGCGAAGATCACCAACGAGGCGACTGGAGCCGTGACGCTGGAGTACCTGACGAGCAGCGGCCAAGTCGCGGAAGCGGTTCATGGGCATGGGACCCCAAACGCCACCACGGAAACGTTCACGTATGACACGGCGGGAGACGAGACTAGCCATACCGATGGAGATGGTCACACCACGACCTACGAATACGACGGCGATGGAAATCGTATTCTGATGGAAGACGCCGAAGGTCACAAGACGAAATGGACATACGATGCGGAGCACGATGTCGCGAGCGAAACGAAGCCGGATGGCGAGACGACGACATACAAACGCGACGAACACGGAAACGTGACCGCGGTCGAACGACCGGCGCCGGACGAAACGACTCAGGCCACGAAATACAAATACGGCAGCCACGGCGAAGTGGAAAGCATGACCAACCCGCTCGGTCTCGAATGGAAATACGAATACGACAGCTACGGCGACAAGACAGCGGAAATCGACCCGGAAGGCGACAAGCGGACCTGGGGCTACAACGAAGACTCTCAGGAAACGTCGACGGTCAGCCCGCGAGGACATGTCATGGGTGCCGAAGAATCGCTGTTCACGACCACAACAGAACGCGACACCCGGGGCCTGCCAGTCAAGATCGTGGCGCCGCTGAAACACGAAACGCTCGAGGAATACGACGGCGACGGCAACCTAGTCGAGAAGACGGATCCCGAAGGAAACATCACGAAATACGTCTATGACGCGGATAACGAGCTCACGGAAACAGAAGAACCAAACAAAGACATCGTCAAGACCGAATACGATGGAGCCGGACAGCCGATCAAGCAGACAGACGGGAACGGGCACTCGACCACGTATACGCGAAACGTGCTGGAGCAGGTAGAAGAAATCGTCGACCCGCTCGGACACAAAACGGTCAAGGAATACGACGGAGCCGGCAACCTCACGTCGCTAAAGGATGCCGCCGGTCATACCACAGTCTACAAATACGAGGCCGACGAGCATCTCATCGAAGTCAGCTACTCCGACGGGAAAACCCCTACCGTGAAATACGAATACAACGGTGACGGAGACCGCACAAAGATGGTCGATGGCACAGGCACGAGCACCTACGAATACGATCAGCTCGACCGGCTGACGGAGGTCGAGGACGGCCACGGTGATACGACTGGCTACGAATACAACCTTGCCGGGGAGCAAACAAAGATCACGTACCCGAACGGCAAAGCCGTCACTCGAGAATACGACGAGGCTGGCAGGCTGAAGAATTTGACGGATTGGCTTGGGAACACGACCAAATTCTCCTATGACGCTGACTCTGATCTGACGGCCACGACTTTTCCGAGCGGTACTGGCGATGAAGACACTTACGCCTATGACGAAGCTGACGCGATGAGCGAAGTAAAGATGGCTAAGGGTTCGGAAACGCTGGCATCGATTGTCTACGCTCGGGACAAAGACGGGTTGGTCACGAAGGCGACGAGCAAAGGGTTGCCGGGGGCTGAAGTCACAGAAGACACGTACGACGAAAATAATCGTCTCACGAAATATGGCAGCACTGAATACAAGTATGACGCTGCAAGTAACCCGACAAAGGAGGGCTCAAGCGAAAGCACGTATAACGAAGGTGACGAGCTCGAAAAAGGCGGCGGTGAGACCTACTCCTACAACGAAGTCGGTGAGAGGACCAAGGCCGAACCCTCATCCGGGCCAGCCACCACCTACGGCTACGACCAGGCCGGAAACCTGACCTCCGTCGAACGGCCCGAAGGGGAAAGCAAACCAAAGATCGAAGACGCCTATGCCTACAACGGCGACGGACTACGAGCCTCACAGACGATCTCCGGCACAACCAGCTATGTGACATGGGATACGGCCGAACAACTACCGCTTCTTCTCAACGATGGGACGAACAGCTATATCTACGGACCAGGTGGACTCCCCGTAGAGCAGATCTCGAGTGGTGGCACGGTCACGTATCTGCATCATGACCAACAGGGCTCAACGAGGCTGCTGACCAACGCGTCAGGCGAAAGTGTTGGAACCACCACCTACGACGCTTACGGCAATGTCATAGGCAAAACCGGGACCGTCACTACCCGGCTCGGGTACGACGCTCAGTACACAGACGGCGACACCGGGCTCATATACCTACGTGCAAGAGAGTACGACCCAGCAACAGTCCAGTTTTTGAGCGTCGATCCAAAAGCAGAAGTGACAAGGGCGATATACAGCTACGCGCAAGACGATCCGCTTGCGGATAGCGATCCGACGGGTGAATACGAAACAAACGCGACAGAAATAGAATTTGCGCGAGCATTTGAGAAGGAAATAGGACACTGGGAAGCCAAGGTTGCTCCTCGAGAATCAGAACATGAATGTATAATTACTCAAGAGGTCTTGCTTTACGGATTCGACCTTGGGCTACAAGAACTGTCGGTAGACACAGGCTTGAGAGGCCCAAGAGAACGGATTGCAGCTGAACAGAAGTCGATCTTGGAAAAGCTGATCTTTACCCAGCTCGCCAAGCTTGACGAGCTTGACAATATAAGCAGTGCAAAAGCAGCAGTGAAAGCGATATTCAAGGTTTCGAAAGAAATTTCGAGCGCGAAATCGTTTTTGCAGAAGCTTGTTGGAATAGCCAAGAAAATATAGTTCACGTAACGTGAAGTAATATCAGGACGACTTGTCTGGGTTTCACGTCATTGACTGTGGCGAGACATAGAGGTTTGATGACGAGGCGGCACCGTTGGTGTGTATAGTTCGGTGCTACGAGGGTAGACGAAGTAAAGCGGTCAAGTGCGTCTCGTGGCGGACAAGGAGCTGGAGAACGTGGCCTTGAGGGAGGTCTTGAGTTAAACTGGTGAGGCCGTCGTGCTGGCGCCCTGCGGTCCTGATGCTCCATGGTCTTTTTGGTATCTCAAGCGGCGGGCGTGCCGATACGTGGGCTGGGGGTCACCTTGACCGCAGGAGTCGGTGTGGCCGCCTGGAGGCTTTCTGTGCCCCTGGCGATGACCATCGCTTCGGGAGCCACCAATAGCGGACCGGGTGGAGCAGAGCGTCGAGTTTGGTTGGCCCTGGTGGGGGTGGGCCGCTGGGCCAGTTCAAGAACAGCGTGCTCGATGTCATGCTGGATGGGGGATGAGCTAGCACCTCGACTGTGACAAGCGTGACCCGGGGGACACAATAGCGGAGCAGCCGTAAACGGGGTTAGCGCCAAGATGGCGCTAACTGGAGATCGGCCCGGTTTAAGATCGAGATCCTGTCGTTGGGCCACGGATGCAACGACGACGGACCAGGCACACGGCGGGCCGCCTCAAGCACAACTAGCTAATCTCGCATGCACAAGTAAGTGGAACATAGATCGAGCATCGCTTCTTTAGTGGTATGTCCGCGGCGACTTGAACTACATCCTCACACTGTTAACTAGCGAATCACGAACCCGTCTGTCTCTTTCACGTCGCTAGCGGACTCAGCACGAAGAGCACTGGCGTGTGGCGGCGAGGAAGCGGGCGGGTGGTCGTGGTTGCGCCATGCGGCCCCATAGTCACAACAGATATCGCAGCGGCTGCGATCCGGGCGCCATCTAGGACACCGGCCCCGTGGCAGTTCTCGATGCGAGGCCGGGGGGTCGACGGTTGCGATTGAGGCAAGCACCAGATACTTTTGCTATTGAGGGAAAGTCCGATCGCCGAGGCGAGTTGGGAGAAGGTCCGGGGCGAAAGAAGGAATGAGACCGGTCGCTTGTAGCAGACGTTCCCGGGAAACGAATATACGGGCGGACAGGACGTACGTGAGAATCCGTTCGGTGCGCGCAGAGGTAGTGTAGAAGCGATGTGGGCGCCTGCGCCAGTCGTTTGAGGCCGGCTAGAGCCGCAGGCGGCCACCGCTAGTGCGATGGCTGACGCCAAAGCGCAAGTAGAAAGCCGGCGGATTCGTAAGACTGCGTACGGTTGTCGTGGCATGTCCTTCATTCTCATCGACTGACTGATACGAATGCTTGACCATGGAGCGTGGGCCATGGACGATAGATGGTCCCATGACCGGTTGCCGAGACCAAGTTGGGGTCGCGGACTGGCTTGGAAACACGACTAAATTCGGCTACGACCAGGACTCCAATTTGAGGGCCACCTCGTTTCCGAGCGGTACTGGCGATGAAGACACTTACGCCTATGACGAAGCTGACGCGATGAGCGAAGTAAAGATGGCTAAGGGGTCGGAAACGCTGGCATCGATTGTCTACGCTCGGGACAAAGACGGGTTGGTCACGAAGGCGACGAGCAAAGGGTTGCCGGGGGCTGAAGTCACAGAAGCAGGCTACGACGAAAATAATCGTCTCACGAAATACGGCAGCACTGAATACAAGTACGACGCTGCAAGTAACCCGACAAAGGAGGGCTCAAGCGAAAGCACGTATAACGAAGGTGACGAGCTCGAAAAAGGCGGCGGTGAGACCTACTCCTACAACGAAGTCGGTGAGAGGACCAAGGCCGAACCCTCATCCGGGCCAGCCACCACCTACGGCTACGACCAGGCCGGGAACCTGACCTTCGTTGAACGGCCCGAAGGGGAAAGCAAACCAAAGATCGAAGACACCTACGCCTACAACGGCGACGGGCTGCGAGCCTCGCAGAGGATCTCTGGCACGACCAGCTATGTGACATGGGATACGGCCGAACAACTACCGCTTCTTCTCAACGATGGGACGAACAGCTATATCTACGGACCAGGTGGACTCCCCGTAGAGCAGATCTCGAGTGGTGGCACGGTCACGTATCTGCATCACGACCAACAAGGCTCGACGAGGCTGCTGACCAACGCGGCAGGCGAAAATGTTGGCAGCACTACCTACGACGCCTACGGCAATGTCATCGGCAAAACCGGGACGAGCACTACCCCGGTGGGCTACGACGGGCAATACACCAATGCTGATACAGGGCTCATCTACCTGCGAGCTCGCGAGTATGACCCAGCCACGGCGCAATTCTTGAGCGTGGACCCGAAGGTCGAAGAAACTAACGCGGTCTACGAATACGCG
Organism: uncultured Solirubrobacterales bacterium; assembly: GCA_963776185.1. Classification (GTDB taxonomy): domain Bacteria; phylum Actinomycetota; class Thermoleophilia; order Solirubrobacterales; family Solirubrobacteraceae; genus Palsa-744. The sequence goes on along the minus strand of CAVZLM010000003.1, from coordinate 380,052 downwards.
AAGGACGACCCGCTCACGAACAGCGACCCGACGGGTGAGGTCTCCGAATACAAAGAGATCTTTGGCGGGTACGAACTGGTGTCGGACGCCAACAGGCTACGCTCGCTGGCCGCCAACTCGGCGCTTCTGGCGGCCGCTGTGGCCGATGACTACCTCTCGATCCCGCCGGCCGAGTACGCGAAGTTCTTGGTGCAGAAGGCGGCTCGCTTCGAAGCCGTTGCAAACAGCCTCGAACATCGCAAGAAGAACGGCGCGATCGGTTTTCTCGTGCGCGAATGGAGTGTGACGCTGCCCGGGACGCACATCGCGCTGCCGCTCAAGTTTAAAGAAGCTTATGCTTGGTACGAGGGGGCGAACCGATCGGGCGAGGAGCAGTTCTGGTGCGGCAAGGAAGGCTGGGTCTACCTGAAGTGAGAGTGTCTTCTGCAGCGCTTCTAGTGGCCGCCCTGTTGCTTGCGGGCTGCGGAGGCTCGACGCCGACGACCTCCTCGCAGGCGCTCGCGTCGCGGTCGGCCGCGGCCGCTACGCACGCGGGTCAGGGCGCGGCGCCCGTGCTGGACAGACCGGGCGTCAAGAGGGCCTTCGCTCGCTATGTCGTCTGCATGCACGCGCACGGCGTAAAGTACGTTCCCGCCCGCACGAGCGCGCTGCGGCTGCTCAAAGCACTGGAGGCCGGCAGCGCCACCTATCGTGCCGCCAACCTCGCCTGCTACACGACGCTGACGGCCAACGAAGCCGTCGCCGGCCGGATGCCCGCCCGGGGCTCCGGGTAGATCTCTGGGCCACACGCGAGGTTACGTCGGCGACGAGCGACGTCGCTACGCTGCGAGGCGTCGCTGAGCCATCCTGTTCGACGGAGGCTTTGATCTGCCCCGGCTTTGATGGCCACCAGCTCCACCGCGACCAACGTCTCACCAAAGCCGAGAGTCGACTACTCATCGTCACAATCCTTGTCAAACCTTGCTACGTCGGCCGGCCAGCACTCTGAAGCGTCGGCGATGTCCTAAATATTTCTTCTCTTTAGGTACCTGCATTTGCTTGCGTCGCGGCTGCGATGCTAGCAAGGCAATCGAAGTTCAGTGGGTGCGTCGGTGTCCCGGAATTGGGGCTAATACACCGAATGCGGTGCATCATCCCCGAATTAGGGGTATGTGGTTCGGTGATCGGGAGTCTTTTTGGATTGGCCTGACCCCTTTTGTTCAGTCCTGATCTGGCCCCGTTTTATTGGACTGGGTTTGTGCGGGTCAGGCGGGAGTGAAGCGTAGGCCGATTGAAGTGGCTACACGGGCTTCGGGTGCGCGCTTTACGGGTGCTGTGATGGTTTCGCGGGGCCATGATGTGGAACCGACGGCCGCGATCGAGCCGAATGGCAATGCTGCGGTTCTCTTTACGCGGATCCTCGACACACAGCCAGAAGAGCCCGGTACGGGGCTGTCCCCTGGTGTCGCCCCTGTGACTGTGCAACCTCAACTGTCGAGCCGTTAGCCATCGGCGCAATGGGGTTTGGACGCACCCTGCTGGGGTTGCCCCCGCAGTCGGCGGTTCGACCTTCGCTCCACAGATCGCTTCCTCTCCCGCGGGGAACGAGACCATGGCGGTCTGGGCCAACGCACCCTTTCGAAGCACAGAAGCCGTTATTCAACTCGGCAAGATTGAAGCTTCAATAAGCACCGGGGCAGGGGACTGGCAGGCACCGGTTGCGATCTCGGCCGGGGTGTCGGAGCTTGCCGCGAGTGGTGATCGCGAGGCGGAAGGGGTGCTAAAGACGGCCGCCTGGAAAAGATCACCGACTGGAACTCAAAGGAAACTAAGTTCTCGTATGACCCGGATTCGGACCTGGCGACCACGCTTTTCCCGACCGAATCCAAAGACGATGACACCTACGCGTATGATGAAGCTGACGCTATGTGAAGTCAAGATGGCCAAGGGCTCGGAAACGCTTGTATCTGCCGTATACGCTCGGAACAAAGATGGACAAGTCACGACGGCAACAAGCAAAGGTCTGCCCGGCGGTGAAGTCACCGAAGACGCCTACGACGAAAACAATCGGCTCACGAAATACGGCAGCACTGAATACAAGTATGACGCGGCGAACAATGCGACGAAGGAGGGTTCGAGCGAAAACACATACAACGAAGACGACGAGATCCAAAAAGGCGCCGGCGTGAGCTATTCGTACGACGACCTAGGAGAGCGCACCAAAGCCACGCCAGAAATAGGAGCAGCGACCAGCTATGAATACGACCAGGCTGGGAGCCTGATATCGGTCGACCGCCCAGAAAAAGAATCAGTCTCGAAGATCGAAGACACCTACGCCTACAACGGCGACGGGCTGCGAGCCTCGCAGAGGATCTCTGGCACGACCAGCTACTTCGCTTGGGACACGACCGAAGAACTTCCACTGATTCTCGACGACGGGACGAACAGCTATATCTACGGACCAGGTGGACTCCCCGTAGAGCAGACGGAGCCTGTCAAGCTCGGTGAGACAGTTTGGCTGGGTATTTAGTGAGTAGCCTCCTTTGTGGCGGGTTTGTTGATCCACGCGCTGGTCGGTAGCGCGGGTGGTCGTGGTGGCCGGCGGACGAACCGGTTCGGGGTCGCGGCGTAGGCGGCGTCGAGGACGATTGCTCGTGCAGTGTGGGTTTGCTCGGCGAGGCCGTGGTGGACGGTCGCGGGTGTCATGAGCCCGATCCCGGAGTGACGATGCTGATTGTTGTACCACGGGAAGAAATGCCGGCAGAACGCGCGGGCCTCGAGGATCGAGGTGAACCTGGCGGGAAACCCGGGCCGGTACTTCAGTGTCTTGAAGTGCGCCTCGCTGTAGGGGTTATCAGTCGAGGTGTACGGCCGGCTGTGTGTCTTGACGACCCCGAGGTCTGAGAGCAGAAATGCTACTGGCTTTGAGCGCATCGCTGACCCACGATCGGCGTGGATCGTCAGCTGGTCGCGTGGGATCTGCTGCTTGGCGAGTGTCTCGGCGATCAGCCGCTCCGCGAGCAGCGCGGTCTCTTGGTGCTGCACGGTCCAGCCAACGACGTAGCGGCTATAGATATCGAGAATCACGAACAAGTAGAAGTACGTCCACGTCGCCGGGCCGAGCAGCTTCGTTATATCCCACGACCAAACCTGGTTCGGTTCGCTAGCGAGTAGCTCTGGCCGAGCATAGGGCGGGTGGGTGAGCTGGTCACGACGCTCACGCACCCCGCCATGCTTGGCGGCGAGCAGCCGGTACATCGTGCGCTCTGACGCGAGATAGGTCCCCTCGTCGAGCAGCGTGGCATACACGTGCGCGGGAGAGCAGTCAACGAACCGCTCCTCGTGCAACCGTGCCAGCACCGTGGCGCGCTCGGCCCCGGACAGCGCCCGAGGCGACACCACCGGCGCCCGCGCCACGCGCACCCTCGGCCCAGAGCGCCAGCGATACACAGACGCCCGACTCGCGCCGAGCACCCGGCACGCGGGCAACGTGCCCACGAGTGGCTCGACCTGACTGACGGCCTGCTCGATCATCGCTCGGGCCCTAGCGCGTTGGGAACGGTCGCGCTCTTGGGCGCCAGCAGATCCTCCAAGAGCGCTGAGACGTTTCCCTGCACCTCGATCACCCGACGCGCCGTCAACAGATCAGCCTCCGCGCGCTCCAACCGGGCACGCACCGCCCGCAACTCGAGCTGCTCGGGGCTCGGGGCACGCGGCCCGCGCTTACGCGGCGCCAACCCCTCGAGCGCCCCAGCGTCCTGCTGTTTACGCCACGCCGCCAAATGCGACGAATACAACCCCTCACGACGCAACAACACCGCGATCTCCCCAGGCCGCGTGACCCCGGCCGCCTCACGCAAGACCCGCAGCTTGTACTCGCCAGTGAACCGCCGACGCCGCGGACGCTCAGCCAGCTCCGGGTCCGGCCGAGACCCCTCGGCCGCGACATGCTCGCCGGGCATTCCGTTCCCCTCGCCTACGGCTCCCTCCACGAAACACCCGGCCCCAAGCGTCTCCTCCGTCTTCACAGTCTGCATGGGCTCCAACATCACTACAGCTCCGTTCTCGCCCTCAAGGCTCAGTAAACAAACACAAGAATCTGTCTCACCCCACCTTGACAGAGAGGGAGATCTTCGAGTGGTGGCACGGTCACGTATCTGCATCATGACCAACAGGGCTCAACGAGGCTGCTGACCAATGCGTCAGGCGAAAGTGTTGGAACCACCACCTACGACGCTTACGGCAATGTCATAGGCAAAACCGGGACCGTCACTACCCGGCTCGGGTACGACGCTCAGTACACAGACAGCGACACCGGGTTCATATACCTACGAGCAAGAGAGTACGACCCAGCAACAGCACAGTTTCTAAGTATCCATCCAAAAGCAGAAGTGACAAGGACGATATACGGCTACGCGCAGGATAACCCGCTTACTGGTAGCGATCCTACGGGCGAATACGAAACAAACGCACAGGAAAGCGAGTTCGCGCACGCGTTCCTGCGTAAGTGGACCCGCCTGGAGAAGGAGCAGTTCGCTTATCTGCCCACTTCGCTAAGCGAAGATCTGCAGGAGCTAAAGGTGTACGAATTCGAGGTGGGTCTGTACGACCGTACGCAGGATGAGGAACTTGAGAGAACGCGGTACATCCAGTTGTACCAGCAACAGCAGATTGTAAACAAGATCGTCTTTGCTAAATTGGTAGAGCTCGAGGGTCTTGAGACGGTAAACAGTGTAAACGGAGCCATCAAAGATCTAGTAAAACTGGGCCTCGGGCTTGTGGGCATTAAGATCTAAAAGGTCAGCCTCATCCACGCGTACTGTTTGGAAGTAACTATATGGCAGAAGGACGCCACGCTTAGCTGCGGCTATTTGACTGAGCAAGTGCGTAGACTGTATGTCTGGCATGGTCCCTTGCCGAAGCTTTGAATCGCGACCCAAAAGGACGGAAGTGACCGTGCTGTGCCGGGAAGTAATCCGGTTCTGTCGGTCACAGACGACTCGGTCTGTGGGCCAACCAGAAAGACGGATGTGATCCACACAATCACCTTTACGTTGGAAAGTTCAGCTGTTACTCGACAGCTATTGGCGAGCTGCCGTGGTGTTCGAACTCTACGATGAGCGAATAGACATTGGACCACACTTGGTGTCACAGGCACCCCGGCAGCACTCGCCAAGTTGGCGGCTGAGTGCGGATCAAGGATCAGCGAACGGGTCCGGGTGAAGCAGAGACCAGGGCTCCGAAACGCAGGACAGGTCATTCTCGTGAGCCCACGAGGGACATGTACAGAGGTTGGCAGCGGGGCGTAGGGATGCCCGAAGAATTCGTGCAGGAATCCGTGTACGGTGCGGGTGGCGTGAAAGATGGACCACCCAATCAGGGCGCAACACATCCCTAACACAACAAGGCCGATGATCCGGCGCGGCTGGCCTATCGAGTGGGAGTGGTCGCCGACCTCCATGTAGCGAGTATCGACCGTTACGCACGCTCCTTTATCAAGCGGGCGTTCCATTGACCATATGTTGAGATCTCAGTGCCCGTAGTGCACTTTGCTGGCATGATCGCAGCGCTGGCGTTGAATGAAGCCGGTCGTGTGGCTAGGCGAACATACGATCATTTTTGCGGGTTGAAGCGTGATTGTGCCAGAGAATCGATAGGTCAAGACGGCGAAGTGAGCCGCTCGTGATGGGGTCCCTGTGGGTGGCCCAGGTGATCGGACCACTTCACAGGGACCCCGTCGGTACGACCCAATACGAGGCCGACGAGCATCTCATCGAAGTCAGCTACTCCGACGGGAAAACCCCTACAGGTTGCGTGGAAACCGTAGATGTCACGGCGGACGGTGAGGGCTTCTGCTCGCACGCGGGTGCGCTTTTGCTGGTCAATCTGGCTGACAGGCTGGGCCTGACCAAAGGGCTCTCAGAAGCGTTGTCGGGGACTCGTCAGCGTCGTTCTGTGCATGATGATGGTGCGGTTCTGCGTGATCTGATCGTCACGTTGGTCGCAGGCGGCGAGCATCTCTCGGACTTGGCTGCGCTTCGTGACCAGCCCGACCTGTTCGGGACGGTCGCGTCAGACTCGACCGCTTTCAGGCTGATAGAGCGGATCGGGCCAGAGGAGCTCGAAGGCGTGCGTGCTGCCCGCAAGATGGCGCGAGAGCAGGCGTTCGGGTTGGGTGCTCGCCCGGAGAAGCTGATCCTTGATGTTGACGCGACATTGGTTGGTTCTCACTCCGATAAGGAGCAGGCTGCGGGCAACTACAAGCATGGTTTTGGGTTTCACCCGATGCTCTGCTACCTCGACGGCACAGACGGAGCACTCGATGGGATCCTCCGGCCGGGTAACGCCGGGTCGAACACCGGTGCTGACCAAACCCGGGCTGTCGAGCTCGCCATGCAGCAACTACCCGAGGACTGCATGACCGAGAAGATGCTCATGCGTGGCGACTCCGCCGCGTGCGTGCACGACCTCATCGATTTCTGTCGTGATGCCCGGATGCGGTTCTCCGTCGGGCACGACCTCAACAGCGAGGTACGCCAGGCGATCAGGAAGCTCCCCGAGACTGCGTGGGTCCCAGCAGTTTCACAAGACGGGAAGCCCGTGACGGAGCATCCGACCCGTCCCCGCAAAGCGTATGTCGCTGAGCTGACCGGCCTTCTGGATCTCTCCGGGTGGGGGCCCGGCGCACGGCTTCTCGTGCGTCGTGAGCGTGCTCACCCGGGCGCGCAACTATCTTTGATCGATACCGACGGTTGGCGCCACCAAGCATTCCTGACCGACCAGCCCGATCATGATCTCGCTGAGCTCGACCGTCTTCACCGTGCGCACGCTCACGTCGAGGCGCGCATCGAAGACTCACACGCCCTCGGCCTAGCAAAGCTGCCATTCCGCTCCTTCCAGATGAACGAGGCATGGATGCAACTCGTGCTCTGCGCGCAAGACCTCCTCGCGCACGCCAAGGCCTTGACGCTGACGGGTGATCTCGCACGCGCTAAACCACACACACTTCGCTACCGCCTCCTGCACCAAGCCGGACGGCTCGCCCGCTCCGGCCGCCAAACCAAACTCCGTCTCGCCCACCACTGGCCCTGGGCACAACACCTCGCCGACGCCTGCGCCCGCCTCGACGCCCTACCAATCCCCGCCGGGTAACCCCGCCAGCACCAGCAGTCCAGAGCGCGCCCTCTCTCGCCAGCGCGCCGCTCACCGCTGCCCGGGATCGCCTCAGCGTCACAGAAACCAGCCCAAATAGACCGTCAAACGCCCCCGCAGACCCTCACCAAACCCACACCCAACACCAACACCCCACCACCCCCGAAAAAAACCGCCGAAACCCACCCCCGCAGGCTTACTGCAAGATCTGGGCTAAGGGTTCGGAAACGCTGGCATCGATTGTCTACGCTCGGGACAAAGACGGGCTGGTCACGAAGGCGACGAGCAAAGGGTTGCCGGGGGCTGAAGTCACAGAAGCAGACTACGACGAAAATAATCGTCTCACGAAATATGGCAGCACTGAATACAAGTATGACGCTGCAAGTAACCCGACAAAGGAGGGCTCAAGCGAAAGCACGTATAACGAAGGTGACGAGCTCGAAAAAGGCGGCGGTGAGACCTACTCCTACAACGAAGATGGCGAGCGCACGAAGGCAGCCCCATCGAGCGGTCCCGCGACGACCTACGGCTACGACCAGGCCGGGAACCTGACCTCCGTCGAACGGCCCGAAGGGGAAAGCAAACCAAAGATCGAAGACGCCTATGCCTACAATGGAGATGGACTGCGCACGTCGCAGACCATCTCCGGCACAACCAGCTATCTCGCGTGGGATACAGCCGAACAGCTGCCGCTTAGGGCTCGTAGATAAATAATGTTGCAGGTTTCGCCTCACTTGTGTGGAATAAAGAGGCATGGTCGATGAGTGTGCGATCGGTGAGCGGTTCAGGTCGCTGGCGGGTGAGCTCAACGAGCGTCAGCGTCGCCTTTATGTGGCGGCCGAGGCGCGTGCGGCGGGATGGGGCGGTGTAACGGCGGTCGCGCGCCAGACCGGGGTGAGCGTACCTACGATCCGTAAGGGCATCGCGGAACTGGAAGCGAACGAGCATCTTCAGGTCGGGCGCGTCAGACGGGAGGGTGCTGGCCGCAAGCCGTTGACCGAGGTCGATGTGACACTGCTCAAGGATCTGGAGCGGCTCGTGGAGGAGAGTTCGCGTGGTGATCCGGAGTCGCTTCTGCTCTGGACCTCCAAGAGCGTGCGTCATTTGGCCGGGGGGTTGCACGAGCTGGGCCATCAGGCGCACTTCACGACCGTGGCGCAGTTGCTGCGTTCACTGGGGTACAGCCTGCAAGCGAACGTCAAGACGAGGGAGGGAAAACAGCACCCCGACCGTGATGCGCAGTTCCGTCACATCAACCGGGTCGCGAAGGCGGCCGTGACCGCTGGCCTTCCTGTCATTTCTGTAGACGCGAAGAAGAAGGAGCTGGTTGGGGACTTCAAGAACGCAGGCCGTGAGTGGCGTCCCAAGGGGGAACCCGAGCTGGTGCGCGTGCATGATTTCAAGGACAAGCAGCTGGGCAAGGCGAACCCTTACGGGGTCTACGACATTGGCGCCGATCAGGGATGGGTGAACGTCGGCATCGATCACGACACGGCGGCGTTCGCAGTGAACTCGATCCGCGCTTGGTGGGAACACCTCGGCGCCGAGCGCTACGCGAACGCCCCCTCTCTTCAGATCACCGCCGATTGTGGCGGATCAAACGGCAACCGTACGAGGCTGTGGAAGGTGGAGCTGCAGGGGCTGGCCGACGAGACCGGCCTGGAGATCAAGGTCTGTCACCTTCCACCTGGAACCTCAAAGTGGAACAAGATCGAGCACCGCCTGTTCAGCTTCATCACAATGAACTGGCGCGGTAAGCCGCTCGTCTCGCTGGAGACGATCATCAACCTGATCGGTGCGACCAGGACCACCAGCGGCCTGGAGGTGTACGCCCGTCTCGACGAAGGCACCTACCCAGCCAAAATCAAGGTCACAGACGCCGAACTGGACGACGTCAACATTCACGGCAAGGATTTCCATCCCGAGTGGAACTACGTGATCGCGCCACGCGGGTAAAAAATGCCATTGACGTGAACGTCAAAATGAAATGTTATTTATCTACAGGCCCTTATTCTCAACGACGGGACCAACAGCTACATCTACGGCCCTGGCGGCCTCCCCGTAGAGCAGATCAACAGCGAAGGCGCGCCCACGTACCTACACCACGACCAGCAAGGCTCAACACGCCTACTCACGGGTTCCACAGGTACGAGCACCGGCACTTTTACTTACGATGCCTACGGCAATGTCATCGGGAAAACCGGGACCGCTACCAGTCCGCTCGGGTACGATGCCCAGTACACAGACAGCGACACCGGGCTCATATACCTACGAGCAAGAGAGTACGACCCAGCAACGGCACAGTTCCTAAGTGTCGATCCAAAGATGGAAGAGACGAACGCAGTCTACGAATATGCAAAGGACGACCCACTTGCGGACAGCGACCCGACAGGTACCGAACTGGTGGGCACCAAACCGCTAGGCACAGCCATTATCGGAGCACAGGAACTGGTCGTGCTTGGTAGGGGCCTGCGGGAACTGTCCGGGTATTTCTACCTGGGGGAGGCTGCAGTGACGGCTGGGTTCAAGGAGGCTGGAGAGGTGCTCGGTATTACCCCAGGAGCATACGCAGATTTTCTGTTGAAATGGGGGCTCTATTTCGAAAAGGTGGCCGCAAGCTTGGCGCGGGGGCGCACCGGAGCAGCGGACGCGTACTATGTAACGGAGCGAGGCTACGAAGTCGGTGGTCTTACTTTGCCCACAAAGTTTGGCACCGCGTATAGCTGGTACCGGGGCAGCAACAAGAGCGGCGCCGAGCGCTTCTGGGCTGGGCGCTATGGATGGCAGTGGAAAGAGAACCCTAATGTCCCGTAGCCGAGCCAGCGAGCGTGCAACTGTGGCCTGCGTCGCAACGCGACCAATGGATAGCGGCTTATCCATCCCGTAGGCGAGTATACGAAGATAAGAGCACGTGCGAACGTTGTAGCATGGTAATTGTATCGGATCTAGATGTATAAGTAACGAGAGGACAACGTTATGGGCGCGAGGCAGCGGAGTGCGATCATCGCAACGGTTGGAGCCAGCGTTATGGGATTGCTGGGCTGTGGGGATACCGGTAACCAGGCCACGATCAGTGGTTCCAGGAGGACGACACATGCTCCCGAATTGGCGATACGTGAAGCCCAACGAGCGGCCGCGTTTGCGGCGTTCGGCGAGGGTGCGAGTACCAGCGAGCGCGCTGCGATCAGTGGCGTGCTGTATAGCTACTACAGTGCCATCTCGGAAGGGCACTTTGAACGTGGATGCTCGCTGCTTTCGCGAAACGCCCGCGCTGCGGTAGCCAGGACGCGAGGCGGGCACGGCAACGCCAATGAGCGTAGTTGTGCTAAGAGGCTCGGTGAAATACTTGCGAAGACGATCGGGGAGCGCAATGAGCGCTCGCAGTTCACGGTAGTGGGTGCGAAGGAGGTCCGTTTGAAGAGGGGTGAGGGGTACGTCGTGTTCACGACCGCCGCGACTGGTCTCGAGCAACACGCGTTGAGTGTGATCCGAGAAGGTGGTAACTGGCGCGTCACCTCACCGATTGCGCTTCCGATTATATACGCAGTCCCTGCCGCTCTGGCACCGTGATCGAGCGAGCAATCCTAGTGCCCGGTGCGCCGAGACGCCGCTATGCGACGAGTCGCGGCCTACAAATACGATGCCGACGAGCGTCCCATCGAAGTCAGCTACTCTGATGGGAAAACCCCTACCGTCAAATACGAATACAACGGTGACGGGGACCGTACAAAGATGGTCGATGGCACAGGCACGAGCACCTACGAATACGATCAGCTCGACCGACTGACCCAAGTCAAAGACGGCCATGGCGATACTACCGCCTACGAATATGCCAACACATTCGCGACGATCACCAACGAAGCGACTGGCGCCGTGACGGTTGACTACCTAACGAGCAGCGGCCAGGTCGCGGAAGCGGTTCATGGGCATGGGACCCCAAACGCGACCACGGAAACGTTCACGTACGACACGGCGGGAGACGAGACTAGCCATACCGATGGAGACGGTCACACCACGACCTACGAATACGACGGCGATGGAAATCGTATTCTGATGGAAGACGCCGAAGGTCACAAAACGAAATGGACATACGATGCGGAGCACGATGTCGCGAGCGAAACGAAGCCGGATGGCGAGACGACGACATACAAACGCGAAGAACACGGAAACGTGACCGCGGTCGAACGACCGGGGCCGGGCGAAACAACTCAGGTCACGAAATACAAATACGGCAGCCACGGCGAAGTGGAAAGCATGACCAACCCGCTCGGCGACGAATGGAAATACGAATACGACAGCGCGGGTGATAAGACCGCGGAAATCGATCCGGAAGGCGACAAGCGGACCTGGGGCTACAACGAAGACTCTCAGGAAACGTCGACGGTCAGCCCGCGAGGGCATGTCATGGGTGCCGAAGAATCGCTGTTCACGACCACAACAGAACGCGACACCCGGGGCCTGCCAGTGAAGATCGTGGCGCCGCTGAAACACGAAACGCTCGAGGAATACGACGGCGACGGCAACCTAGTCAAGAAGACCGATTCTGAAGGAAACATCACGAAATACGTCTATGACGCGGATAACGAGCTCACGGAAACAGAAGAACCAAACAAAGACATCGTCAAGACCGAATACGATGGAGCCGGACAGCCGATCAAGCAGACGGACGGCAACGGGCACTCGACCACGTATACGCGAAACGTGCTGGAGCAGGTAGAAGAAATCGTCGACCCGCTTGGACACAAGACGGTCAAGGAATACGACGGAGCCGGCAACCTCACGTCGCTAAAGGATGCCGCCGGTCATACCACAGTCTACAAATACGATGCCGACGAGCATCTCATCGAAGTCAGCTACTCCGACGGGAAAACCCCTACCGTGAGATACGAATACAACGGTGACGGAGACCGCACAAAGATGGTCGATGGCACAGGCACGACCACCTACGAATACGACCAGCTCGACCGACTGACCCAGGTGAAAGACGGCCATGGTGACACGACTGGCTACGAATACAACCTTGGAGGTGAGCAGACGAAGATCACGTACCCCAACGGCAAAGCCGTCACTCGAGAATACGACGATGCCGGCGGGCTAAAGCGCGTGACGGACTGGCTCGGGAACGCGACCAAATTCTCCTATGACGCTGACTCTGATCTGACGGCCACGACTTTTCCGAGCGGTACTGGCGATGAAGACACTTACGCCTATGACGAAGCTGACGCGATGAGCGAAGTAAAGATGGCTAAGGGTTCGGAAACGCTGGCATCGATTGTCTACGCTCGGGACAAAGACGGGCTGGTCACGAAGGCGACGAGCAAAGGGTTGCCGGGGGCTGAAGTCACAGAAGACACGTACGACGAAAATAATCGTCTCACGAAATATGGCGGCACTGAATACAAGTATGACGCTGCAAGTAACCCGACAAAGGAGGGCTCAAGCGAAAGCACGTATAACGAAGGTGACGAGCTCGAAAAAGGCGGCGGTGAGACCTACTCCTACAACGAAGTCGGTGAGAGGACCAAGGCCGAACCCTCATCCGGGCCAGCCACCACCTACGGCTACGACCAGGCCGGGAACCTGACCTCCGTTGAACGGCCCGAAGGAGAAAGCACACCAAAGATCGAAGACACCTACGCCTACAACGGCGACGGGCTGCGAGCTTCACAGACGATCTCAGGCACAACCAGCTATGTGACATGGGATACGGCCGAACAACTACCGCTTCTTCTCAACGACGGGACGAACAGCTATATCTACGGACTAGGCGGACTCCCCGTAGAGCAGATCTCAAGTGGCGGCACGGCCACTTATCTTCACCACGACCAACAAGGCTCAACGCGCCTGCTCACGGGTTCCACAGGTACGAGCACCGGCACTTTTACTTACGATGCCTACGGCAATGTCATCGGGAAAACCGGGAGCGCCACCAGTCCGCTCGGGTACGACGCCCAGTACACAGATAGCGACACCGGACTCATATACCTACGGGCAAGAGAGTACGACCCAGTCACAGCACAGTTCCTAAGTATCGATCCACAGGTTATGGAGACACGCGAGCCCTACGGTTACGCGGCAGACGATCCAGTGAGTTCGGAGGATCCGTCTGGATTGATGCCACTAGGTCCACATGAAGCCGAATCATATTTCGGCAATGAGAAGTATCTATTTCGGTATTTTAGAGCGACCTTGCATCTTTCGTCAGCGCAAACGGCAGGAATCATTGGCAATCTCATAGTTGAGTCTGACTACACGCTGAGCCCATCTGAGCACCAACAAGGTGGAAGCGCGATGGGCATCGGCCAATGGGAACCGGCGCGATGGTCGCAATTGCTTGCCTTCGCGGCAAAGAAAAATAGCAAGCCTGACAACATCGAGTTGCAAGCAGAATTCATTGTGCACGAGCTTCACACCGACTACTCAGGTGCCCTGAGCGCGCTCAAGGATACAAGGGGATCGCGACAAGCAGCTGTGGCGTTCGAGCGCGAATATGAGGGCGCTGGATATCCGCAACTAGAAAACCGAGAAAACTACGCAGTCCAGGTATATAATGAGTTCGGTTAGATTTGCAATACGCCGCAAGGGACTCAGAGCCCGGGCGTGGACGACGGGCGTTTGTATCGGTTTGCTGACTACCGGCCTCGCGTCGTGCGGGCAGGCAGGCAGGCAGAGGACGGCCGCGCACGGCGTCGAGACGACGCACGGCGAATTCCGATCAGGCATGGAGAAGTCCCGAAGTGGCAGCGGTGCGACCGAGGGTTTGCGCCGAAAGCTAGGTGTCCATCGTACGCTGATAGTACGTGTCCGGCCTACGACGACGGCCGGCGAACTGACACCCGAGTATCGGATCGTGGCCACTAGAGCTGGAGTGTGCCATCCTGGATCGTCGCTCGTGACAGCTGAAGTCTATGAGTGCAGCACGGGGAGCCAAATCTATCAGCCGTGTTGGCCGAGTCGTCAGAGGCGTTCTGTTTACTGTCTGCTCAAACCGTGGCTGCATGAAGTTAGCGAAGTTAGAGTTGAAGGGGTTCTCTCACGAGGCGGACCAGCCGAAGGAGGTCCGCTTCCGTGGGGTCTGGAACTCACCTCAGGGACACGGTGCGAAACGAACCGTGGCGCGCCGTCCAAGTATCGAGATAAGGTGGTGCGGTTTAGCTGTCCGGGCGATATGGGTCTGCTTGAACAGCCGGTCCAGGACGCCGGGCTTTGGCGGATACGGAGTGTAAGGGACTCTAATAAGCAGGGAACGCTCACCGATGGTGTGGAGGTCTATGTGAAGGTGGCTTGGTACGGTGTCGCAAACGGTGGGCCGATGCCGCCGGCTTGAGCTCGCCTCAGGACCGACTAGCGTGCGGCTGTCCAACGTTCATCAAGTTCTGGTGGGGTGGCGCGCTCAGGCTTGGAGTTGCTCGGGGAACCGGCGGACATATGGGGTTGATCACGTCGAATTTCCTAAAGAAGGCGAAGCCACAGAAATCAAAGACACCTAGGCCTACGACGGCAACGGACTGCGAGCGTCTCACGCAAGCACAGAAATCGACCGATACTTAGCTAATGGTCAGGCCAAGCGAACGACGTACGCTTTATACGTCAACAGCCGCCGGTGTCGTCCAGCGCACCCTTCGCCCGCACCTGCGTTCGTTGATGGCCGATGCTCCGCAAGCATGGTTCGGTGGCGGGCTTACGCCCGGCGCGCAAACGAGTGACAGCGGTGCGCCCGCTAGTGGCTAAAGCGACCACATACCCCGCCGATAATGGCTGCGATGTTTCAAAGTCCTGAATCCGGGCGCATGAAGTCTCGGTCTCTAGTCGATCGAACCGCGCTGCTTTGTCTGCTCGCACTCGCGCTCGGAACAGCAGGATGCGGGAGTAGCGATACGACGACGGCGGCGACCAAGCTTAAGTTTCACGCCCCTGGCGGCTTCTCGCCAATCACTTGCCCACGGTTCGACGCGGTCATCTACTCTGGCAGCCGATGCTATGGACGAGGCAAATCTCTCGTACTGACTGCTCATTCGTTTTGGTCTGCAGCCGCTGCCGCCGGACTCGTTCTCGCAGACAACAAGATCTCATGCCTAGTACCAGCCAAGTACCCATCGACACCACGCTTTCGCGTCGAGCGCTGCGAGGGGACCACGGCGGTCGATGGAGCCCACGTCACGGCTATGGCTGAGTCTCTAGTGTTAGTGGGCCCACACGGCATCTCACCCACAACCCGACCACTTCCGAATACCAACACATCAGGCATATTCTTGCTGCGAGTCCTTCCGACGTGAGAAAAGATGGCGGCACGGAATACAAATACGACGCTGCGAACGACCCAACGAAGGAGGGCGTGAGCGAAGACACGTATAACGAGGGTGACGAGCTCGAAAAAGGCAGCGTGGAGACGTACGTCTACAACGAAGTCGGCGAGCGTACCAAAGCCACGCCAGAAATAGGAGCAGCGACCAGCTATGAATACGACCAGGCCGGGAACCTGACCTCCGTTGAACGGCCCGAAGGGGAAAGCAAACCAAAGATCGAAGACGCCTATGCCTACAACGGCGACGGACTACGAGCCTCACAGACGATCTCCGGCACAATCAGCTATGTGACATGGGATACGGCCGAACAACTACCGCTTCTTCTCAACGATGGGACGAACAGCTATATCTACGGACCAGGTGGACTCCCCGTAGAGCAGATCTCGAGTGGTGGCACGGTCACGTATCTGCATCATGACCAACAGGGCTCAACGAGGCTGCTGACCAACGCGGCGGGCGGAAACGTTGGAAGCACTACCTACGACGCCTACGGCAACGTCATCGGCAAAACTGGGAGCGCTACTAGTCCGCTCGGGTACGGCGCCCAATACACAGACAACGATACCGGGCTCATATACCTACGAGCAAGAGAGTACGACCCAGCAACAGCACAGTTTCTAAGTATCGATCCAAAAGCAGAAGTGACAAGGACGATATACGGCTACGCGCAGGATAACCCACTCGCGGACAGCGACCCGACAGGTGATGAAGGCTGGGGTTCAGCCGAACGGGAATTCAGCTATCACTGGGAGCAGGATGTCAACCACGCAACTGCAGCGCTCACGCAACAGGGATACTCGGATAAATACATCGACGAATTTAGCGAAGTGGCCGATTACTACCGCTGGCTCGGTTTGTACAACCTGACGCTACAGGGAGAACAAACTGTGGGGGGTCTGCAGTCGAAGGCCGCAGAAATAGTCAATAGATCTGGAGCACGACTGTACGCCAAGATTTTCCGTGACTTTGCCGTGCTTGACAAGGCGGAGGACGTAGGTAACTGGACCGATGTGCTAAACGAAGCGGCGTCGTTGTTCGAACATATAGCGCACGCAAAAGGGCTGTACAAGCCGTTCAGGTCGCGGGGGTGATCGGAGTAAGCCGGTGCAACCGCAGGTACGAACCTGGCGGCGTCTCAATAGGGCGTGCGCTCGTTCCAACGAGCTTGCCGTGGCGCCAAACGAGAGCCGACGTGAGAAAGACCGCATAAAGGTTCCCAGCTCCCAGGCCGCCGCCTTCGCAGAACTCAGTGACGAACGATCGCTGCTTTGGTCGAGACGGCTGGATGCAGTTCACCGGGGAACTCACCTTTAGGCCCAGATGCGTGATTAGTAGTTCGAATTCGCGCTGCCGATAATCGTGAGAAGGCAGCCGATCAAAGCATCGCATGGCCCGTCCTCGAGGTGAGCGACACGACACAACGCGGAAACCCGCTAGCGAGGAGGCCTGCCACCGATGGGTCGGCTGTGCGGCGGGAGTGGACATAAGAGTTTTAACCAGTGTTGGCCTGTCGGGATCAGAGGTGCCGCAGCCACCACCGAACGCGATGATCGCTACAGTCGCGGTCGCGACGATGAATCGGGATCTATTTATGGATTGCCTCATATGGGCTCGCTGGTGTATCGCATCGTGCGCGCGCGGGTCAAGATTCAGGAGATCGGATCGACACCCGCGCTATGTTCCTTTAGCCATTCCTTGCATGCTGGCCTGATTAGCCCCTCAACTTAGGGCGAAGGTCCGAAAATAGCGTCCTCGCGACCTGCTCCACTTGGACGTGTGTCGTGGCTTGTCTGCTCTCATCGCTATCGATCCGTGCGCGTGATGTCTTCGTCTATGGTCAACCAAGCCGCTCTGGGATGCCATCGGACAACCACGACCTACAAATACGACGCCGACAATCATCCCGTCGAAGTCAGCTACTCCGACGGGAAAACCCCTACCGTGAAATACGAATACAACGGTGACGGAGACCGCACAAAGATGGTCGATGGCACAGGCACGAGCACCTACGAATACGATCAGCTCGACCGGCTGACGGAGGTCGAGGACGGCCACGGTGATACGACTGGCTACGAATACAACCTTGCCGGGGAGCAAACAAAGATCACGTACCCGAACGGCAAAGCCGTCACTCGAGAATACGACGAGGCTGGCAGGCTGAAGAATTTGACGGATTGGCTTGGGAACACGACCAAATTCTCCTATGACGCTGACTCTGATCTGACGGCCACGACTTTTCCGAGCGGTACTGGCGATGAAGACACTTACGCCTATGACGAAGCTGACGCGATGAGCGAAGTAAAGATGGCTAAGGGTTCGGAAACGCTGGCATCGATTGTCTACGCTCGGGACAAAGACGGGCTGGTCACGAAGGCGACGAGCAAAGGGTTGCCGGGCGGCTGAAGTCACAGAAGACACGTACGACGAAAATAATCGTCTCACGAAATATGGCGGCACTGAATACAAGTATGACGCGGCGAACAATGCGACGAAGGAGGGTTCGAGCGAAAACACATACAACGAAGACGACGAGATCCAAAAAGGCGCCGGCGTGAGCTATTCGTACGACGACCTAGGAGAGCGCACCAAAGCCACGCCAGAAATAGGAGCAGCGACCAGCTATGAATACGACCAGGCTGGGAGCCTGATATCGGTCGACCGCCCAGAAAAAGAATCAGTCTCGAAGATCGAAGACACCTACGCCTACAACGGCGACGGGCTGCGAGCCTCGCAGAGGATCTCTGGCACGACCAGCTACTTCGCTTGGGACACGACCGAAGAACTTCCACTGATTCTCGACGACGGGACCAACAGCTACATCTACGGGCCCAGCGGTTATCCAGTCGAGCAGATCAACAGCGAAGGCACAGTCACATATCTCCATCACGACGAGCAGGGCTCGATCCGCCTACTCACAGGCGGTGCCGGCACCATCACCGGCAGCATCACCTTCGGCGCGTACGGCGATGTCACCGGTAAAACTGGGACAGCCACAACACCACTCGGCTACGACGGCCAATACACGGAAGCCGATACTGGGCTCATCTACCTGCGTGCGAGAGAGTACGACCCCGGCACAGGAGGGTTCCTCAGCGTAGATCCGGAGGTCGAAACAACGCTTGCGCCATACAACTATGCGGGCGATGATCCCATCAATGCATACGATCCATCAGGTCTTGGGATACTGACACCTGAATACATTGAAGGTATTAGCTGGCGTCAAACGCCACTTCGACACGAACACGGGCACGAGGTATACGGATGGACGCTTGTGGTGCATCCAACGCTTGTGTGTCGGGCCATTTGTTGGCAACCTGGGTCGTTGGGCGACGCGTGGAATCAAGTGCAGGCGGCCGTTACAGCGCATGCAGAGCGAACAGGCGGAGATAAACTGGGTGGCCCGCCGAGTCAGCTTAGTAAGTCCATTTACGATCAGTTCAAGTGTCACACGGAGATTGGTGTGACAAAGGGCACATGGGATCTTGATACATGGAGGCCCGCGGAGAGCATGGTAAACGAGCTTCTATCGGCCTGCAACCCGGGGAGCAACGTTGAGGAAGCCATCGGGAAACAGATATGAGTGGACGGACGAGCGGCGTGCGCTTGATGCGTACCAGCTGAAGAAATGTTCGAGTTTGGCTGCTATTGTTAGGCCATGTTGACGGCGAGTGTGATCTCGGGCTGTGTTGCGGCGGGACTGTTCATGCGTGGCCGTCATATGCTTGCGGTGAGGGAGTGGATCTGGTTCGGGACCGGCTTGGCGATGATTGCGGCCGGAGTGGTAGGAGGCCTGATCGGTGCCAAGGATGCGGAGAGGCCGCAAGCACATATATTTTTGTTTGGGCTGTGGGGGTTTTGGGTCAGTGCGCTGGGCCTAGCTCTGGTCGCGTGCGCGCTGGGCACGTGGTGGCTACGAGAGGAACGCTCGGTGCGTGCGGGCTCGAAGGGAAGTGTGGTGCTTAGCCGGGGATGCCCGCACTTTCTTGATTGGGCGGCCGTATTGCTGCTACCGGTTGGAGGTGTGGTGCCGTTCGCAGGTTGGCTGCCGACGATATTGCTTGTATGGACATCGAGGGTGTGGACTGCTCGGGAGAAGATGATTGCGACGCTAGCGTTGCCCGGTGGACCTGTTGTTGTGATCCTCGCGGTGGGGGAACTCGAAGGTTCGCGGCGGACAGGCCTCGCGGTCGTCGTGGGGACTGTGTTCGCGGCGCTGCTTGCCTTCGTGCCGCTGGCAGCTGCCGTGCTCCTCGCGGCGAGGGCCCGCGCGGCACGCACAGCGCTCGCAGCGGCAGCACTTGGCGGGGCATTTAGCACGTAGATCTCAGATGTGGCCCAACGTGCTCCGTTCTAGCCGAGACACTTGATTGCGTGATGAATGGGTATCGACGTTCTCGTGACGGCGGGCCAAGCGTGGACCTTGCGGTGAGTGGCTGCATCGTAATTACTGCGGCGACGGTATTTGTAGCGACATGGCTTCTAGCTGGAGTCCGTGGCGAAACCAAAGTCGATCGTTTTGGGTTCGCGGTTCTCGCGCTGCCGCGTCATGGCGCCGTGACCCGGGTCGTGGCATCCACTGTCGTCGCTGGCGAGGTGCTTGTGGCCGTCGCGACGTTTAGCGCCGTTGTTGTACTCTGGCTCGTAGGAGCCCGGCGGGACGTGGCCGCAATCGTTGCCGGCCTAGCGGCCTGCGACTTGGGGGCCCATGTGGCAAAGGTCTCGATCGCTCGGCCACGACCTTCTGGCGCACTTGTGCATGCGGGTGGCTTCTCCTTCCCGTCGAGCACTTCAGCCCTTTGTGTCGTTTTCGTTGCTATCGCAATGGCGTTTGCGGGTTGTGCATCGAAACGGCGGACCAAGACAATTACCGTACTGGCTGGCTGTGCACTTACGGTGTTGTTTGGGCTTCTCTTCGTCGCGCTCCAGGTACACTATCTAACCGACGTAATCGGAGGCTGGGCGTTTGGCGGCATAGTCTTCGGTACCTGTAGAAGCGTGGGTACGCTAATCCCATCGATGATGGTACCCGCCCGGACAGATATGGCTCCAAGAATACAACGCGGCCGGAAACCTGGTCAACTGGCAGATCCAGAGAAACAAACCAAAACCTAAATCTCTGATACAAATAACTGGCTGACGGAAGTGGTGCGGAAGCCGTGAAAATCCTCAAGGAAAGGGTTGAAGAAGGACTATGAATGGATCGTCTCATTCGAGAGGCATGTTTGACAGGCGACCAAAGGGTTTGCGGTGGCCATATTCTTTGCCCGAGACGTTGGGCGTCTCTTCTTGATAACTGACGTGATGAGAGTCCGGAATCCCTGCATTGCTGCGCGTGGGGCGCGCCTCACCCCGTCAGCTATTCGGAAGAGTCCTTGGTATTTGTTGTCTTTGTGGCGGCGACAGTGGAAGTGGGTGATAGTTTCGGCTTTCTTGTCGGGTTGGCCTTTGGGATTGGTGCTGGTGCCGTAGTGGTTTGATAAATAAGCGATGGAAAGAAAGTCGGCGACGCCGGTAAAGATTGGGGTGTCCGTTTCGGGCATAAGAGCTTGCTCGTGGATCGTGCTGGAGCAGGTAGAAGAAATCGTCGACCCGCTTGGACACAAGACGGTCAAGGAATACGACGGAGCCGGCAACCTCACGTCGCTAAAGGATGCCGCCGGTCATACCACAGTCTACAAATACGATGCCGACGAGCATCTCATCGAAGTAAGCTACTCCGACGGGAAAACCCCTACCGTGAGATACGAATACAACGGTGACGGAGACCGCACAAAGATGGTCGATGGCACAGGCACGACCACCTACGAATACGACCAGCTCGACCGACTGACCCAGGTGAAAGACGGCCATGGTGATACGACTGGCTACGAATACAACCTTGGAGGTGAGCAGACGAAGATCACGTACCCCAACGGCAAAGCCGTCACTCGAGAATACGACGATGCCGGCGGGCTAAAGCGCGTGACGGACTGGCTCGGGAACGCGACCAAATTCTCCTATGACGCTGACTCTGATCTGACGGCCACGACTTTTCCGAGCGGTATTGGCGATGAAGACACTTACGCCTATGACGAAGCTGACGCGATGAGCGAAGTAAAGATGGCTAAGGGTTCGGAAACGCTGGCATCGATTGTCTACGCTCGGGACAAAGACGGGCTGGTCACGAAGGCGACGAGCAAAGGGTTGCCGGGGGCTGAAGTCACAGAAGACACGTACGACGAAAATAATCGTCTCACGAAAGACGGCAGCACCGAATACAAATACGACGCTGCAAGTAACCCGACAAAGGAGGGCTCAAGCGAAAGCACGTATAACGAAGGTGACGAGCTCGAAAAAGGCGGCGGTGAGACCTACTCCTACAACGAAGTCGGTGAGAGGACCAAGGCCGAACCCTCATCCGGGCATTGAAGGTGCAACTAGTCCCGAATACATGTTTGGAACAGAAGACCTTGGCCACACGCTACGTGTAGCGGTCACAGCCCATAAGCGCCTCGGGCCTCAGACGCTCCTGACCAGGCCAACCCCCATCATTCGAGAACTAGCTAGCCGCCTATCTTCCGTGAGCGCGGCTCCCTGACCCCGGCGGTTCGGGGCGGGCGGGCACTCAATCCCGCCCTTGACTAGATTGACCAACTGGTCTAGTCTGTGCTCATGGCTACCGTCAGGCTTCCCACTCGCGGTCTGTCCGAGGCCAAGGCTGCGCTTTCGGAGGTGATGTCTGGGGTGGTGCATGATCATCAGCCGACGGTGATCGAGCGTCATGGTGGTAAGGAGGCGATGCTGCTGCTCGGGCTTTCCGACATGGGGCGGCTGCTCGACCACTTCTCCTTCCACACCCTTTCGAGCGTTTCTGATGGGGAGTTCGTGTTGCGACAGGAGGAGCTCGGTCTGGTTGCCGGTGGCGACACGTTCGAGCAGGCCGGCTCGGAGCTGGAGGACCTCGCGGTCACCTACGCCGAGCGGTATTTCGAGCGCTTGCACTTCTACGCGCAGACCGACAGGGCCAAGCAGATGCCGTGGCTCTTGCGGCTGATCCTCACGCCCGAGGCTGATCGCCGTGCTTTGCTGATCGGCGTGCCCGAGCACCTCCCAGGGGCATGACGCCGAGCGCCCCTACGTGGGGCGAAATGGAGAAGTTCCTGCAGGCCGATGGCTGGAGGAGGCTGCCTGCATCCAGTCGTGGTGGATCTAGCGAGAATCACATTTTCTTCGAGAAGCTCCTCGACAGCGGGGAGCTGCTGCAGACACACATTTCCCATTCCCGTCGTGGCGGGCCCTCGTCCGGACGATTCGGCGTGATCCTGCGTCAGCAGATCAAAGTCTCACGGGCGCAGTTCTGGGAGGCGCTCTCCTCGGGTGAACCCGTCGCACGGCCCGCGCCCGTGGACACAGAGCAGCAGGTCGAGCACGAGGCGTGGGTCCTCGCGGTTCTCACAAGCGAGCTGCACATGACCGCGGAGCAGATCGAAACACTCGACGCCGAGCAGGCAAAGCAGTTCGTCTTGGACCACTGGGCCCACCGGCAGACGTGATGACGGTGCCTATCGAGGATTCCAGCGGGCGCGGAGCGCTTTCGCTCCTGATAGACCTTGACTCAGCGGAGGGGACGCCGCCCTCGGGCACCGTCAACCGGCCTCCCGAGAAATGGATCTACGTCTGCGCGAATGGCTGAAAGGTCCCCATTACACCGATATAGATGTATGATGCATCGGATTCGGTGTATATAGGGATGCTGGTGGGGTCTACGTTTGATCGAAGGGGATCATGTTCGCCAGGAAACGTCGCAGCAGCGGATTGGAGAATCGCCAGTTGCCGCGGCCGCGGCTTTCGATGATCGCCGCTTCACGCAGCGCTTCCAAAGCCCGGCCGACTGCGCCCCGGGGGAGTCCGGGATAAAGAGACTCTCCGCGTGCCACTCGCTGGGCGATCGTCAGTCCCAGTTTGTGCAGTCGCCGGATTCGCTCGACTGTCTGCTCGTGACTGACTCGATCGGCAGATAGGGCGGTGAGCAGGCCCTGCTCGACGGTCGAGAGGTCGACGTCGTGTGTGTCGAGTTCGATCGTGGTGAGGTGTGTCTTCTGCGCGATCAGCATCGTGGTCCGTGGGTGGTGCTCGCCGTAGTCGAGGATGCGCTCCAGGGCTCCGGGCTGAAGGCTGCAGTCGTCGGCGTCGAAACGCTCGGTCAGCCCGGAGGTCCAGGCATCGGGATCGATTGGGCGCAGATCGTGGAAACCTCCGAACTGGTGCAGCGCTCGATGCGAGGGGGTGAAGAGATCGCGCATCAGGTGCTCGAGGCTCCCGGCGAACAGATAGGAGACGTCGGTGGAGCGCTGGAAGATCGCGCGCATGCGCTTGGTCAGGCGATCTGGGTCGCCGTAGGGGTGATGGGGTCCAGCGACCTCCTGAAACTCGTCGAAGAACAGGACGACGTTCTTGCTGTCGGCGGCGGCTATGCGAGCGGGAAGCTCGAGCGCATAGTCGAGATAGCGCTCGGGGTCTCGGGCGGCCAGGCCAGGGGCAAAAGCGATCTCGAGCTCCTCGCCCAGTTGGGTCTTCGACTTCAGTACCGCGGTGCTCTGGAGCGTGTCGGCGACGAAGCGTCCCGCCCGGCGAGTCTGGTGCAGTACGCGTCTCAGCCCGGAGCGATTGGACAGGGTGCCAGCCACGAGCGCCTCGGCAAGCTCGGCGACCGTGGCGATCCGGAATAGATCGACAGCGATCGTGTAGAGGCCTTCGGCTTGCAGCTTGCCGAGGACCGCGTCGCAGACACTGGTCTTGCCGGTCCGTCGTGCGCCGGCCAGTACGACGCTCGAGCCACCGGAGAGAGAAGTGGTGATCTCGCGCACGTCGTCGGCCCGCCCGATCATTTGGCTTGTCGGGATCGGGCTGTCGGTGGGGAAGAGGTCGCTGCTGCGCTGCCGGGCCACATCCCCTACTATACACCAATATCGGTGTATCATTCATCGAAATTGGTGTATAGGGAGTCAGCGCATCGCGACGAGCAGGTGTACAGCGATGCGCACCCGTCACGGCTTGCGAGGCGTTGGAGGCACTGATTCCTGACGACATGGCGGTACCCCGGCGATGTGGAGGTAACGGGCCCGGTAGGTGGACTGGATGCGCGGTTGTCTCAGGCGAAGATGTCCGCGGCAGTGACGGCGAGGGCGGTGGATGGCATGTTCGTGAGGTGCTCGCGCGCGCAGGCGATGTAGCGGAGGTCGGGCTGGACTCGGGGTAGCGCGCTTGCCTTGCGTTCGAGCTCGTGGACGATGCGCCCGCCGTCGGCGCGGCGTGCCCACTTTGCCTCGCCGACCACGACCGCGTCCTCGCGCCGGCCGGCGAGCGCGACGGCGTCGATCTCGATGGCGGGGCGCTCCGACCAGAATGGTCCTACTCGTACGATCTCGGGTGGGAGGGCGCCGTCGGTGGCGAGGCGCCGCAGGTGGGAGCGGAATGCCTCCTCCCAAGGGGCGCCCATGTGATCGTCGAGTCGCGCGAGCATCGGCGTGAGGATGCTCGCGCCGAGACCCCGTTCGATCTCCGCCCGGTATGGCTCGACGATGCCGAGCCAGAAGGCGAGGAAGTTATCGGCGATCCGGTAGCTGCGCCGGCGCGTGCGGGAGCCGGCCTCCGTCACCGGGACGACGCGCTCGACAAGGCGCAGCTCGATCAGCCGCTCGAGCGTGCGCGCCGGCTCGGCCCGCACGGCCTGCTCGATCTCCCCATGCTTGGTCCGGCCTGCGGCGATCGCGCGCAGCACGAGCTGGCCGAGGTCTCCTCCGCCGCCTTCTGTCGCCAGTACGAGCCTGCCCTCGTCGAGCAGCTGCCCGCCTGGGATGCAGATCAGCCGCGCGAGGTTCTCGCGCACGCTGCGCTCCTGATCCCACCAGGTCAGGTATAGCGGGATGCCGCCGAGGATCCCCCACACGAGCGCTCGATCGGCGGGCGAGAGCTTGCGCAACATCGCGGCCGCCTCGTGCGGCGCGAACGGGTGCAGCGGCAGCGACAGGTCGATCCGCCCATACAGGGGCGCCCGCTCCTCCTGGATCGCCCGCATCGTCCTGATGGCCGATCCGCAGAGCAGGATCCGCAGCTGTGTGCGCTCGCGCGCGCGGTCCCAGAAGGCGCGCAGTACTCCCGGCAGCTCCGGGGAGACGCGCAGCAGCTCGGGGAACTCGTCAAGCACGAGCAGCAACGGTTCCTCGACAGCGAGCGCCGCGAAGCTCTCCAGCGCGTCGTCCCAATCCACGAACGGTCGCGCGGCGAAATCGCGTACTCCTCCCGCCGTGACGGCCTGGACGGTCCGGCTCAGTACCCCGAGCTCGTCACCGACGGGCCGCCCCACCCCCGTGTGGAAGACCGTGCGACGACCCTCGGCAAACGCGCTCAGCAGCGCGGTCTTGCCCACCCGTCGTCGCCCCCACACGAGCGCAACACGTCCCCCGGGCGACTCCTCCCACCATTCTCCCAGCCTGCGCAGCTCCATCGAGCGGTTGATGAACATACATCGAGTGTAACCGACATCCCACGTCGGTTACATCGGATGTCTGCGACGTAGCGGGCCAGTTTGCTGGGAATATCGCGATGGTCAAGGCTAGATTTGCAATGCAAGCGATGCTATTGTTGGGGTTGTGGCGTTGCAAGCTACGCCATTTCCGATCGACCAGCCCGTTACAGCTCCCTGGCAGCTCTGCACGGAGTGGAAGCGCTGGCTGAGCATCGGGATCTCATCCTGTGGGTCGACCACGTTCAGGCGCCCCGTCTGACGCCCCGCCATCCGATCAGGACCGATCGGCTGCTTTGGGGTATCCGTGAGCTGAGCCAGCGTCAGGAGCGTGTGCGTGTGATGGTGTCGGCCAGAGCGGGGATCGAGGATGAGCTCGTCGCTCCACGAGCAGCTTTTCACCAGCAGGGTCAGTGGCTATCTCTCGATACTCCAGGGCCATCTATATGGCGCGAGGTGGCAGGCCAGCTTGGCGTCTCGAGACGCATGGCGCGGGAGCTCGCGGTGCTCACGGGTGGTCATCCACAGACGATGCTGCTTGCGCTCGTGACGCTCAAACTGGCCAACGGGGGATGGCCATCGCGCCCCGAGGATGTGCTGGAGGAGCTGGCCGCCCACGACGATGGACTGGCCGCTCGCGCTGTCCAGCACGCGCGCTCGCTACACCGACTGGGCGGCCAGGTGCTCATCCAGATCGCATGTGCACAGCAACCATACGGCGCCGCTCAACGAGGCCGCGCTACGCCACAGGAGATGATCAGCAAGGTGCTGGCCCGCTTGCGCTTGGCGGGGCTGTTACGTCGCACCGACCGCTGGGCGGTTGTAAACCCGCTCGTCGCGATCCGCGCGCGTGGAGGGGTCGCCGAGCCAGTCAACATCGAGGACGACGTCAATGGATAGAGTGGCGATCCCTCCACGAGCCTCAAGGTGCGTGCGTTCGATATGGCATACGCGGGGCATCACAGCAGTAGAAACGCCGGAAAGCGGCAGCATTGTCACCGCAAATCCGCCGCAACGACCCCAGAAATCCAAGTTGATGGGGTTTTGATGGGTCACACCGGAGACATCACGAGTGGGGTCGAATAGGCAGGCGCGTGGAGGCGCTCCGCTGTTGAGAAGCCAGCGAGCGGTGGCGCTCGTCACGCTGTTCGCCTACACGTGCCTGTCGGCGGCGATCTTCGGCCGCCAAGCTCTGGGAGACATCCAGCACGTCGTTGTCGGCTCCGGGCAGAGCAACGCCTTCTATGGCAGCGATCAGGGTGCCTACGTCTGGTTTCTGGCCTGGGGCGCCCACGCCGCCGCGCACCTGCAGAATCCGTTCCTGACCCACGAGGTCTACGCGCCCGCCGGCTACAACCTCGCGTGGGCGGCCAGCATGCTCGGGCCATCGCTTCTGCTGGCGCCGCTGACCAGCCTGATCGGGGCGGTGGCGATGTTCAACATCCTCGCGATCCTGGCGCCGGCGACCGCTGCCTGGGGCACGTTCCTGCTGTGCCGTCAGCTGAGGGTCCGCTACGGCCCGGCACTCGCCGGCGGCCTGTTGTTCGGGTTCGGCACATATGAGGCAGCGGAGACCGTCAATCACCTCAACCTCGCCCTGACTGCCCTCCTCCCGCTGGCCGTGCTTCTGCTCATACGCCGTTTGACAGGCGTGACCTCGCGCGCGAGGTTTGTGCTCGGGCTCGGGCTGATCCTGGGCGTGCAGCTGTGGACGTCCACCGAGCTCTTGGCCTCGATGGGCCTGTTCGCCCTGATTGCTTTGCCGATCGCCTGCTGGGCGGGTGGGCCCCAGCTGCGGGAAGCCGCCCGGCGAGTCGCCCCGGAGATGGTGCTCGCCGCAGTGCTCGCGCTCGCCATCGGCGCTCCGTATCTCTACTACGCGCTCACCAGCCCAGACCCCCTGAGCGGCTACCCCGCAACCCGTTTCGTTGGTGCGGACCTGGCGAACCTCCTGATACCAACCCGGGTCACCTGGCTGAATCTAGGAGGCGCCCTGGGCGGCGCCGCCGGGCATCTGGCTGGCAACCTCACAGAGCAGCTCGGCTATCTCGGCCCGGTCGGGCTGGTGGTGATGGTGATCTTCGCGATCGAGTTCAGGGGCCAGCAGCTCGGGCGCTTCCTGGTGTGGTTCATGCTCGCCGTCCTGCTGGTGAGCCTCGGCAGCCATCTGGTGCTCGACGGAAACGCGACCGGAGTGCCACTGCCATGGAATCTGCTCAGGCGGCTGCCGGCGCTCACATACGCCACGCCCGCGCGCTTCCTGGTCTACCTGTGGCTCGCCGCCGCGGTCGCGCTCGCCCTCTGGCTGCAGCGCCCATGGTTTCGCTCCGGCCGCTGGCTGGCGGCATGTCTTCTCGGCGTGACCCTGCTGCCCAACCTCACGGGTCTGCCGTGGGGGACTCGCGTAGATGAACCACGGCTGATGACCAGCCATGAGCTGTCGCGCTACATACCGCAGAACAGTACGGTGCTGGCGCTGCCGTTCGCAAGCGCCGGCGACTCGATGTACTGGCAGGTGCAGGCGAACTTCCGCTTCCGCCTCGCTGGCGGGTACGTCTCCTGGGCGCTGCCGCGGCTGTATCGCGAACTGACGATCATCGAGGTTCTCACCGGCCATCCGCCACATCTGCACACCAGACGGCGTTTGTGCGCGTTCATCACGAAAACCCACACCGGGACGATCCTGCTGCGAGAACACACGGTGAGAGATCTGCCGGGAGTGCTGGCAACACTGCACATCAAACCGGCACACGCCGGAGGGTTTGCCATCTACCGGATCACACCGGCCACCTGCAGCACCTGACTTCAGGATGGGTCTGGCGTGTGCGCGCCGATCGCGGTGTAGAAGGCCAGCGTGCGATCGCCGGCGGCTCGCGAACTCACGTGGATGACCGGCAACCCGGCACCGGCGGCGCTGAGACGATCCTCACCGTCGAGCTGACTCCGACCGATGCCGGCTTCCACGACCAAGCAGGCGTCAAACAGCACGAAGCATGGCGTTCTCTGCTGCCTCGACTCGAGGAGCGTCTCATCGCAAAGAACCGACACGGTTGAGGCTACGCAACTAACGCATCCTCGAGGCGAGTGTGTCCTTAGTGTTTCAGGGCGTGTTCGCCACGTCGCGTCGCGATCAGCAAGATCTACATTGACTACGACATCTATAAAAGCCACAATAACTCCACCATGAGCACCGTTCTCGCTCCACCCACGATCTCGATCAAGGCCGCGGCGGCTCGTCTGGGTGTGCATGAGAACACCGTGCGGGCGTGGTTTGACAGCGGCATTCTCAACGGCTATATGAGCCCAACGGGCCGTCGCAAGGTGCTGTTGGACTCGGTCGAGCGTCGCACGCGCGAGATGTTCGGCGTGCCCGTCGACACGGTCGAGCTTGGAAAGCCCACGACTCCTCCGGCGCAACTCGACACACTCGAGCGAGCCCAGGGCCTCCTGCCCTGACTGAGAATCCGAGGCCGTCCGCTTCTCGAGCCCGTCCGCGTTTGCACCTAGCCTGGCGCCGTGAAGCTGGACGACTCACAGCGCTACTACGCCGAGCGAGACGTGGCCCACACGGCTCAGAGGCGCCGCGGCTCAGGTTACGAGAGGCCGTGCGGGCTCGATGAGTTCGGCCGTTGCCTCTCGGGCTTCCTCAACACTCGTCTGTGCCACGAACCCAGCAGCGTATGACGCTTCGCTTCTCCTCGACCGGGAGGCGTCAAGGCGCTCGAAGAGATCGTCTGTGCCCTGCTCGATCTGTTCGAGTGCGGTCTCCAGTCGAAGCACGTGAGAGCCATCGCCTGAGCTCACGCGCAGACCGGATACCTGCAGGATTGCGTCGCATGCGGAGATCACAGCATTGTGGAGCAGTACGGACTTCGATTCGGCACTGAGCTCTGGCACGTCTGCGTCCTTCTGGAATTTCTCAGCCTGTGACAGGAATGTTCGTGCGTCCAGTCGACTTGCATGGACGTTTTCGACACGAGCTTCGGTCATGGGGTTCCCAGCTTCGCCAAATCACCCACGAGGGCCTTGACCGGCCCTTCCATCAAGCGTTGGGCGAAGCTGGAGTCATCGGTTAGCAATTGGCGGAACTCGTCATCTCGCATCACAGTGAGATCCACGGTCCGTCCGGCGCTCTTGCCGATCTTGCGCAGTAGCCGACGCAGCTCGCCGAGGTTGGCGTCGCCGACGACGACGACATCGATGTCGCTGTCAGGTCGGCGGTTGCCATCCGCCCAGGAGCCGTGGATGGCTGCCGCATGGACGTCAGGGCGATCGAGGCACGCCCGAAGGTCGTTCTCCACGCCGACCGAACGGCGCAACAAATCCGCCAGCGGCCCATATGACGAATCATCAGTCGCGGCCGAGAACCGATGAGGCCGCGCGGCGTCATCGCGGCGAATGATCCCGGCGGCCTCTGCTCTCTGAAGCTCGCGATGAACTGACGACACGGGAGCACCTAGAGTATTCGCGAGATCCTGGAGTGTCCAGCTGCGCTCCGGCTGCAACAGCAAGAGACCGAGCAGATCGATCTGCATCTCAGAACGAAAAATGGGCAGGAGCGAAGGCACTGACGTTCGCATTACAGAGAAGTATATCCCAGAAAAGCGACGATCGGCTGCGCTGGGCCCGCGCTCGACAAGCGAGCCTCAGGGTAGGGCATCGGGTTGAGAACGTGTACGTGTCTTGCTGATGCAGGAGCGAAGCTCACAGCACCGGGATTGCTAGTGCCGCTCAGGGACAGCTGAGGCGTGTGCCGAGCCACGAGCTGCACGCAAGATGCTCAGGTGAGCGGCGCCGCGGCCAGCGACACATCGGCATGCCGCAGCAGCCATTCTGTGAGTGCATCGCCATCGACTGGCTTTGAGATCAGATACCCCTGACCGGTGGCGCATCCAAGCGCCTCCAGGCGCTCCCAGACCTCACGAGTCTCGATGCCCTCGGCGACGACGTGCAGGTCGAGATGGCGCGCGATGTCGATCGTCGAGCGCACGATCGCCTCATCGCGAGCGCTCTCACACATACCGGTGACGAACGAGCGGTCGATCTTGATCTCGTTGGCCGGCAGCGTCGTGAGATAAGTGAAAGAGGCGTGGCCGGTGCCGTAGTCGTCGATCGAGACCCCCACGCCCATGCTCCGCAGGGCGCTGAGGACTCCGACGGCTCGCTCGGGGTCGGCCATCGTGGCGCTCTCAGTGACCTCCACCACGAGCGAGCCCGGCTCGGTCGCGTGCCGGTTCAGCAGGGACTGGATCTTGTGGGGCAGCTCGGGATCCAAGAGGTTGCGCGCGGAGAGGTTCACCGCCATCGAGATGTGCAGTCCCAGCTCGCGCCACCTGGCGTTCTGGGCCAGTGCCTGGTCGATCACATACAGCGCGACCGGTCCCACGAGCGCCGTCTGTTCGATCAACGGGATGAACTGGACCGGCGGTATCAGGCCATGCTCGGGATGATTCCAGCGCACGAGCGCCTCGACGCTCGTCGTGTGGCCCGTGCGCAGATCGGCCTTGGGCTGGTAGTGAAGGACGAACTCACCTCGCTCCAGGGCGGGGCGGATCTGCGCGAGTAGCGCCAGGCGATCGGTATTGAAGTGATCGTGCTCGCTGGAGTACACCTCGACGCGGCTGCGGTTGGACTTCGCCCGGTCGAGTGCGACATCGGCGTGCTGCAGCAGCTCGTTGAGATCCTCCGCATGCTCTGGCACCACGGCGATCCCGATGCTCGCTTCGATGCTCAGGGCGACACCGTCGAGCGTGATCGGCTCCTCGAGGCTCGACTGCACGCGCGCGGCGATCAGCAGGGCCTCTGAGCCGTCCCTGGCCCGCGGATGCACGACCCCGTATTCGTCTCCGCCGATACGGGCCACGAGCGTGTCCGGATCGAGCTGTGCACGCAGGCGCCGGGCTATC
Organism: uncultured Solirubrobacterales bacterium; assembly: GCA_963776185.1. Taxonomy (GTDB): domain Bacteria; phylum Actinomycetota; class Thermoleophilia; order Solirubrobacterales; family Solirubrobacteraceae; genus Palsa-744. The sequence continues at coordinate 348,205 of CAVZLM010000003.1, read as the reverse complement.
TCGCAGAGCAGGACATCGCCGTTGGCATGCCCGAGGGTGTCGTTGATCTCCTTGAAGCCGTCGAGGTCGATCAGCAGCACCGCGACGGCCTCCCCGGAGTCGCTCTGCCGGCGCTCCAGAGACTCAGCGGTCTGCTCGATGAACAGCGTGCGGTTTGGCAGCCCGGTCAGCTGGTCGTAGCGAGCCAGATGGTCGTTCTCCTCGGCCTGGCGGCGCAGTGTCCGCGCGGCGCCGGCCACGATGCGAAACAGCATCCCCCACAGCAGCGCCAGGCCGGTGAACACCAACAGCGCGATCGTCCGCTTGTCGTGACTGATCGCCGCGGCGATCGGCTTGTAGCTGAGGTAGATCTCAAAGGCGCCGGCCGGGGGGCCCTTGGGGGTGAAGCGCAGCGGCACATACACCTCGACGAGCTGGCCGAGGCCGACCTCGCTGGCTGTCTCGGTGTGCAGGCTGGGCGTGACGATCGCGGCGTTGTCCGGCCTGCCGGCGAGAGCATGCAGCAGGTCGTCGCTGGGAGCGATCGTCCGGCCAATCAGCTTGTGATCATCGGAATAGATCACCTCGTGAAGGGTGTTCCAGATCTTGATCCGCGCCAGATCTCGTGTCACCGATCTGGTGCTCAGCTGCTGATCCAGTTCGTGCATGCTCTTGGGGCTCAGGCCCCGGCTCAAGTCTCGCGGCGTCAGGTCCGGCTGGATCGCGATGCGTGCGATCAGCTGCGCGGACTCGTCCGCGGCAGTCAGCGCGCGAGAAACGATTTGCGCCTGCAGCACCCGCGCCAAGATGAACCCCATCGCGACGATCGGGATGAGACTCAGGAGCGCGACCTTCATGGTCAGGCTCAGCCGCGGAGGTCTGAGTCGCATGGTCCCAACATCGGCAATAGCGGGGAGATCTGGAGCACGGAGCGCGTCTCCCGGACAAGAGGTCGAGTATTTGGGGTCCAGTTTTGTGGGGCTTGGACGCTCACACAGCCCGCCTCTGTGTGAGCGGGCGCCAAGCGCCCCTGGAGCTCCAGCCGAGGCGTATGCGAACATGTGTTCGGGTATGGTGATCTGTGTTCACATTCCTCGTTTTGAGCTTCAGGCGGCCACCGGCGGAGCGGGTGCGCTGGTCGGCAAACCCCTGGCGCTGGCGCCCCTGCCCGGGCAGGCATCGAGGATCGGCGAAACCTCCGGAACGGCCGAAGCGCTGGGTGTGCGCAGCGGCATGCAGCTGGGAGAGGCGCTGGCCCGGGCGCCGGATCTCAAGCTCGTGGCGGCGGACCCGATGGCGGTCGCCGCGGAGTGGGAGCGGGTGGCCCGTGCCCTGGAGGGGATCGGCGCCCGTCCCGAACTCGAGCGCGCGGGCATCGCCTATTTCCAGGCCGAGGAGCTCTACCGGCTGCACGGGGGACTCGAGGGTGTGGTGCGCCTCACCCGCCAGGCAGTCGATCGCTCCGTGCGCCTGGGCGCCGCGCCGACTCGCTTCTGTGCGCTGGCGGCGTCGCATCGTGCGCGCATACGCCGGGCGGTGGTGGTGAGCGCCGCGCCGCGCCGCTACCTCTCTTGCCAGCCGGTCGCGCTGCTTCACTGCCGCCCACAGACCGGTCCGCTGGTCAAGTCTTTTGAACGTCTGGGCATCAGCACGCTGGGGGATCTCGCCGCGCTGTCTCGCGCCGCCGTGGCCGATCGCTTTGGCTCACCCGGAGTGCTCGCCCACGATCTGGCCCGTGGCATCGACACCCCGCTCGTGCCGCGTCGCGTCGAGGACCGGGTGTGGGAGTCGCTCGAGCTCGTCGAGTCGGCAAACGGGCAGATGCTCGAACGGACGCTCGTGGTGCTCGTCGATCGTCTGCTCGCGCGTCCAGAGAGAGAAGGACGCAGCCTGCGCGCGGTCGTGCTCGGCGCTCGCCTGGTGGGGGGCGGGACGTGGCGTGAGCACATCGTCTTTCGCCAGGGGCTCAGCGATCGCGGGCGCATCGGACTGGCCCTGTCGCTGCGCCTGATGAAACTGCCCGCTCCCGCCAATTCGCTGTGGCTGAGCATCGAGTCCTTCGGGCCGCGAGCCGCGGAGCAGACCTCGATGCTCCAAGACAGCAAGGCGGTGAGAATGACCCGCCTGCGGGAGGCCGTCACACAGACGCGGGTGCTCGCGGGCCCGCACGCGGCTCTGCGCGTCGTCTGGATCGACCCGGACTCCAGCGTGCCCGAGCGCCGCGCGGTGCTCACGCCCTTCCCGGTATGAGCGATGGGCAATACCGGGCTCTGAGCACGCCCCGTCCAGCTGATGTCCGCCAGGGGGAGGACGGTGTCCCGCTGGCGGTCAACGGCCGGCGGATCGAGTCTGTGCGCGAGTCGTGGCTGGTCGAGGATCGCTGGTGGACAGAGCAGCCGCTTTCTCGCCGCTACTGGGAGCTGTTGAGCGTCGACGGGCGAAACCTCATCCTCTACCACGACCTCCACAGCGGGCGCTGGTTCGCCCACAGATCATGAGAGGAGCGCAGCGCCGCTCGGGACGGGACTCTCAGCCTGCCGGTTTCAGGTCGGCGATCGGCTCAGAGGCGATCTTCGCCGCCTGCTCGGTGCCGATGAACGGTGTCAGGGCCACGTAGGTCAGTTCTGGAAGCAGCCCCGGCAGATCGGCGACACGGCCGTTTGAGATCTCGAAATAGAGAACCTCGAGGATCCCTCCGCTGATCATCTCGGGCGCGATCGCCGGTGGGACGTAGGCGCCCTTGGAGTAGCCATGGCCGGCTGTCAAGAGCACCGAGAAGCCCTGCAGGATCTGGTCGCGCTGGGCCAGCGCCGCCGGTCCGCCCGCCAGCACCTCGACCAGCCCCGTGCGGGCAAGGGACGGCTCGCTGCGGAGATAGTGGAGGAGGCCGTGCAGACCGGTGTGGACCGAGCGCGGCCAGTCTGACTGCGAGGCATACGCAACCGCGGTCGCGTTCAGCGCGCGCTGGCCGACGAGCTCCAAGGTGGCCGCGAATGCCTGATCCTTGTTGGCGAAGTGCTCATAGAAGGTCTTGTGGGAGACACCTGCGGCATGGGCGATCTCGGGCACCGTCAAATCTGAGTACCCATTGCCGGCGCAGATGCTCGCGACCGCGTTGAGGATTCGCGTGCGCTGGTTGTGGATGATGAAGCCGCGCGAGAGGTTGTGGCGGCCGCGCGAGAGCTTTTCCGAGCCGCCGGTCGCGGCGGGCACTCTCACTGGGGCCCGCTTGCCGGCTGTGCGGGGCGGTTTCTCCAGTGCCACAGGATCGCGATAGCTGCGCGCCCAGGCGAGAAACTCGGCGACGTGGTCTGGCAGCTCGATCGCGCGCCCGTGGCGCAGACGGCTGTAGACGAGCTGGCGCGCTCCTCCGACGATCGTCTTGACGGTCGTGTCCGAGAGCCCGCGATACTCCTCGACCTGGTCGAGGCCGTCGCGCAGCAATGACTCGAACGTGATCACCGCACGATTGCGCCGCTGGATCGACGCCTCGCCGGCGCTCGCGGAATGAAGCAAGAGCAGTTCAGCGGCCTCGGGATTCGATATGACCTCCTGCGCCAGTGCCAGAAACGCCGTCTGTAGCTTTTCTCCCCAGCTGCCGGGCATCGCGTAGACATCGGCGACACTGCTCAGGATCTGCTCCAGCGCAGCGTCGTACGCGGCCAGGAAGCACTCCTCCTTGCTGTCGAAATGCTGGTAGAAGGTGCGCCGTGCGACCCCCGCCAGGGCGATGATTTCGGCCACTGTCGTGTTGTGGTAGCCGCGATTGGAGATCGCATGAATCATCCCCCCCTTCAGGCGCTCCAGCTGGTTGGCGGCGATGTCCTCCGAGGAGCGTGCGCTGCGACCGGACGGCAGCTTGGGGTAAAGCGGCTGGGTGCGCTTCTGAGACGGTTGCCTTGGCATATCTGATGGCGACGATAGTGGCGCCTGGAGAGACGTATCGGCTGGGGTTCGCATATTGCTTATGTGAGCATTGTCTAATATTTTTTTGGCGCTGATTGGGTACATTTTGTGCTTCTCGGTCGCAAAACATCCGTCCAGCGACCGAGCGCGTTTTCGATCGCCGTCGCGATCGCGAGCAGAGTCGCCGCTTGCACGCGAAAAGGCTCGAGCGGGGGAGGAGATCAGGCCCGCCCAAAGGCGGCTTGCTCGAGCCCGGACGGTCATCGCGGCTCGAGCTGCCGTAGCCTCTGCGGCGATGAGCGATCCCCCCGAGGGCCAGCGTGCCGAGCGTCAGCAGAGCGCGGGCGACTCCGCTCGCGCTGGTGCAGACGGACCGCGATCGCTTGACGGCGTCAGTGATTTCATGGGCCTTCGCTGGGATGACCCTGAGACGGTGAGACTGCGGATCAGGCCCGAGCTGATCAACGCCGGTGGGCTGCTCTCGGGAGTCGTGACCTATGCGCTGGTGGACTACTGCATGGGCTCCACGCTGTGGGCGCAGATCACCCGCGAGGAGCGGATCGCGACTCTGAACATCTCGATCAACTACATCCAGACCGCGATCGAGGGCGAAGTCGTCTGCCACACCACGCTCGATCGGCGCAACCGCACGATCGCCGTGATGAGAAGCGAGTGCCGCCACGAAGACGGCAGACTGCTCGTCACCGCACTGGGCAGCTACTCGATCTTCCCGCGGCGCAACAAGCCGCCCGCCAGCTGAGCGCCTACAGAACGAGAGCCGCGTCGATGGCGTGTGCTCGTCTGACCGGGCGAGCGCTGGCGGCATTCGTTGCTCAGCAGCGTGGTTACCGATGAGACGTTGCTGGTGCCGACGTTGCCCGGCAGCCGCTCGAGAGTGTCAGACACAGCTGCCGTGACTGCCTTGTTTTCGGCTTGACTGGTTCTCTCATATGCCTTCGAACTGGCACTTTGATCAGGGCCAGTCGAGAGGTACGTTGCCCCGAGCAAACAACGTCAGGCGGATTGCCATGCGCGATATTGGCGAGGTGAGGATCATCGGTGCATCAGACTGTGAGCTCGTGATCCTGTTCCCGGCGAGTTTCACACCTCGATGATGAGCGCCTCGGGCGGTTCTCACAACGGCGGAGTCGTGCCCGCGGACTACCCGCCCGCGGTCGACCCGCGCAAGGAGTTCGTCAAGCGCGGGCTCGACGGCGAGGACGAGCTGATCGAGGTTGGGGTGGCGATCGTGGGAGGCGGCACGGCGGGTCTCGCGTGCGCGAATCGGCTCTTGCAGTTGCTGGCCGGCGATCCACAGGTGATGGAGCGTCTCGGCGAGGTGCCGGTTGCGGTGATCGAGAAGGCAAAGACGTGCGGCGGGCAGAACCTGTCCGGTGCCGTCATGCGCCCGGGGCCACTGCTGGAGCTGTTCCCAGAGATGACCCGAGAGGACTGGCGCAGGGAGGGCTTCGCGTTCGGCGAGGTTCTCAAGGAGGCGATCTACTTGCTGCCGAACGCCAGGAGGAAGGTCCGCATCCCGCCACCGCCGCCGCAGCGCAACCACGGCAACGAGGTGATCTCGGTGTCGGCGATGGCGCGCTTTCAGCAGCGCCAAGCCGAAGCCGCCGGCGCCTATGTATTGACCGAGACCTCTGCCACGCGGCTGATCGTGGATGATGGCCCGCCCACCCGGGTCGTGGGAGTGCGCTCCGGTGACAAGGGCCGCGGCAAGGACGGTCAGGAGCTCGGCAACTTCGAGCCCGGCACCGACATCAAGGCGCAGGCGACGGTGCTCGCCGACGGCTGCTGGGGGCAGCTGACGGGCGCCGCGATCGAGGAGTTCGACCTCGCCAAGGGCCGCGAACCGCAGACATGGGAGCTGGGCGTGAAGGAGGTCTGGAAGGTCAATCGGCCGCTCGACCGGGTGATCCACACCGTCGCCGGCTGGCCTTTGAAGATCTCCGCGAAGTACGGGCAGATCGGCGGCTCCTGGATCTATCCGATGAAGAACGAGAAGACCGGCGAGGATCTCGTCAGCATCGGCTTCATCATCGACCTCGACTACGCCGACGCCACCACCTCGGCGCACGACCTGCTCCAGCAGATCAAGCTGCACCCGCTCTTCAAAAACATCCTCGACGGCGGCGAACGCGTCGCCTGGGGCGCCAAGGCGCTGCCAGCGGGTGGTTACTGGGCGATGCCCAAGCTGTCGATGCCGGGCGCCGTGATCCTCGGCGACGCCGCCGGCATCATGAACCTCGCATCTCTGAAGGGCGTCCACTACGCGATCCAGTCCGGGATCCTCGCAGCCGAGTCGATCTACGCGGCCCTGAAGCGCGGGGAGAGCACCTTCGAGACCTACGAGCGACTCGTCGAGGAGTCGATCATCGGCAAAGACCTGTGGGAACAGCGCAACACGCGCCAGCCGTTCCAGAAAGGCCTGATCAGGGGCGGTCCGCTCGTCAACCTGATGATCCTCACGAAAGGACGCTTCCCCGGCGGGCGCTGGCCACTGCAGCGCAACGACGCAAAGCCGGTGTTCATCGGCAAGACCAGGGACAGCTATCCCAAGCCGGATGGGAAATACACATTCGACAAGCTCTCCTCGGTGTTCATCACGGGCAACGCGACGCGTGATGATGCCCCCAACCACATTCGCGTGCAGAATCGTGTGCCGCGTGAGATTGCCGAGACGTGGCGCTGGATGTGTCCGGCGGGAGTGTATGAGATCCCGGAGGATGCGCCGGAGCACGGCGAGGTCGACGTGATCGTGAACTACACGAACTGTGTGCAGTGTGGTGCGATCACCGCGAAGGGCGGCCGGTTGACTGTGCCCGAGGGCGGCGACGGCCCGCTCTACCAGATCACCTGACACGCGCGACGGCGCCGGCGACCCGGGCGTCTTTCAAGAAAATTGCGGCTCCTGCGCTGCGGGAAAGAGCTCCGGCAGCCCATCGCTGACACGATCGGTGAAGTCGGGCTCGCGCTTCTCCAGGAACGAGGTGACACCCTCGCGCGCGTCATCTGACTGTCCCCGCGAGAACATCGCGCGCGAGTCCGCACGGTGAGCGGCCATCGGATGCTCGGCGCCGAGCATTCGCCACATCAGCTTGCGGGCGAGCGCCACCGACACGGGAGCCGAGTTCTCAGAGATCTCGCTCGCCAGAGCGCGGGCGACATTCAACAGATCGCCCTCGGGATGCACGCTGCGCACCAGTCCCCCGGCGTGCGCCTCCTGCGCCGAGAAGACCCGTCCAGTAGCCACCCACTCCATCGCCTGGCTGATCCCCACGATGCGCGGCAAGAACCAGCTGGAGCACGCCTCCGGCACGATCCCGCGACGGGCGAACACGAAGCCGATGCGCGCGCCCTGCGCGACCAGCCTGATGTCCATCGGCAACGTCATCGTTATGCCGACGCCCACGGCCGGGCCGTTGATGGCGGCGATCACCGGCTTGGTGCAGTCAAAGATGCGCAGCGTCACGCGCCCGCCGCCGTCGCGCGGGATCTCCCCGTCCTTTGCGCGCTCACGCCAGTCGAAGGTCTCCCCACCGCCCGCCAGATCGGCTCCCGCGCAGAATCCCCTTCCCGCACCGGTGACGATCACGGCGCGAACTTCATCGTCTGCGTCAGCGCGGTCGAACGCCTCGATCAGCTCGCTGGCCATGCGCGGCGTGAAGGCGTTCAGGCGCTCCGGGCGATCGAGCGTGATCGTCAACAGATGACCGTCGAGCTCATAACGAATCTCCTGAAAGTCCATCGCGGTGCTCACTTCCTTTCGGGCAGAGGAGCCGCCATCATCTCGAGCGGACGGCTGTCGGTCACTAGCGCTTGTAGACGATAAAGGAGGTGCGATGACCGACTTGGTCATACAGCGAGCGGGCGGCGCCGTTGAACTCCTGCGTATGCCAATAGACCCGCGAGGCGCCAAGCGCATCTGATTCGCGGAATACCGCCTCGATCAGCTCGCGCCCGTGCCTGGCGCCACGTGCCTCCTCAGCGACGAACAGATCCTCCAGGTAGCAGTAGACGGTGTCGCTCCAGGTCGACGGATGGACCACGGCGTGCGCCAGACCGACTGCCGAGCCGCTCTCGCTCTCGGCTATCAGGCCGAACATCCCGTCGGAGCGCTGACACAGACGCAGGAAGCTCTTGCGCGTCGTCTCCTCAGTGATCTGCCCACGGTAGAAGCGCAGATAGCCAGCCCAGAGCTCACTCCATGCCTCCCAGTCCCCCTCGTGCAGTGCTCGGACCATGCCTCTGTCTCACTGGTCAAAGAAACAACTCGCCCAAGCGTAGCGCAGCCCGCCCCTCGGGACGCCGGAACTCTCCCTACCCTTCAGACTCGCCGAAAGTGCTGGTATGGAGTGGTGGTCATGGCTGTTTCGGACATCGCAAGGCAGGGCACGGGAGCGCAATGAGCACTGGTATCGAAGACTCCGCGGCACAGCCGCTGACGCGTTCGCGGCGTCTGTTGATCCTGGGCATCTGCTCGATGAGCGTTTTGATCGTCAGCCTGGACACGACGATCGTCAACGTCGCCCTGCCGGCGATTCATCGTTCCCTGCATGCGCCCCTGTCAGGGCTGCAGTGGACGATCGACGCCTACACGCTCGTGATCGCGAGCCTGCTGATGCTGGCGGGGTCAACCGGGGACAGGGTCGGGCGCAAGCGCATCTTCAGCGTTGGGCTGGTCGTCTTCACGCTCGGCTCGGCCCTATGCGCGGCGGCCCCGAGCCTGGGCGTCCTGATCGCGGCGCGTGCCCTGCAGGCGGTGGGCGGCTCGATGCTCAATCCCGGTCGCGATGGGGATCATTCGCAATGTCTTCGAGGACCACCGCGAGCGGGCGCAGGCGATCGGCGTGTGGGGGGCGATGGTCGGCATCAGCCTGGCACTCGGGCCGGTCGTCGGTGGTGGCCTCGTCGACACGATCGGCTGGCGCTTCGTGTTTCTCGTCAATGTCCCGATCGGCCTCGCGGCGCTGGGGCTGACGAAGGTCTTCGTCCCCGAATCGCGGGCCGAGCGCGCCCGCCGGTTTGACCCCGTCGGCCAGCTGCTCGTGATCGTCGGCCTGGGCTCGCTCGTCTACGCGATCATCGAGGGCCAGCCCAGAGGCTGGACATCGCCGGAGATCCTGGGTCTGTTCGGTGTCGCGCTCGTCTCCACGATCACGCTGGTCCGTCACGAGCTGCGCCGCTTCGAGCCCCTGATCGAGGTCCGCTTCTTCCGCAGCGCCCCGTTCTCGGGCGCCAGCGCGATCGCCGTATGCGCCTTCGCCGCGCTGGGTGGGTACCTGTTCCTCAACACGCTCTACCTGCAGGAGGTACGTCACCTGTCCGCCTTCCACGCGGGTCTCTACACGCTGCCGATAGCGGTCATGGCGCTGATCCTCGCCCCGGTCTCGGGGCGGATCGTCGGACGTCGCGGTTCGCGCGGGCCGCTGCTGGTGGCCGGCCTCACGCTGAGCATCAGCCCGCTGCTGCTGACCGGCCTCGACCCGAAGACTCCAATCGCACTGTTGCTGGGCTCCTACTTCCTGTTCGGCACTGGCTTCGGCATGATCAATCCGCCGATCACGGACACCGCCGTGTCGGGCATGCCGGCGGCACAGGCCGGCGTCGCCGCTGCGGTCGCCTCGACCAGCCGCCAGGTCGGCCAGACGCTGGGAATCGCCGTGCTCGGAGCTGTCGCGGGCGCTGGCGCGGGTGCCACCCAGACCTTCGGCGCCTCGTTTGCCACCGCGACTCATCCGGCTTGGTGGATCATCTCTCTGCTCGGTCTCACGATCCTCGTCATCGGCCTGCTGACGACTACCACCTGGGCACGCGACACGGCACGGGCGACCGCCGCCGAGTTCACCTCCGGGGATGCCCGCGCCGGCGCGGCGCCGAGCCACCTGACAGCGGAAGGCGCCACCTCGAGCTGACCTCCATGCCGAGCATTCCGACGCTCAGAGCCAGCTATGAGACAGCGGCATGGCTCGACTTTCTTCTCACACACAGCGACCACCAGACACTGCCACGGCGTGAGCGGCTGATGGCCGAGGTCGGCGAAGCGATCGAGGCGCTCGGCGGATCATTCGAGATGCGCTATGAGACGGTGCTCGTGAGTGCCCGCTGCGCCAAGAGCTGACGGCGACGATCAACGGCACCGGCTGAAAAGCCGCAAGAGGATCTATCTGGGCGGGTTGCAATCCTGCTCTATGTGTTCGTGCCTGTCACATCCGCCGCATGCAGCGTCCTGAGCCGCAAGCTCTCAATCGGGCGTCGAGAGCCGCGGCAGCGGCGTGGTTGGCGCGCGTGCACGATGGGCGCAGCGAAGTGATCCGCGAGGCGGCCGCGCATGCTCACCGTTAGGACCCTGACGAACGCCCGCCACGGCGCGCCGACTCGCCTGCAGCAGGTCAGGCAGGCGATCCGGCTGCGCAACACCCACGACCCGCGCGCCCTGCTCTCGTTGATCGACGCGGACGCGGCGGGACGGCTGCTGAGCGTCTCGCCATCCTGGCTGCTCGGTCTCGCGCGCCTTGGTCAGATCCCCCACTACCAGTTGGGCGCATACGTCAGGTTCGATGTCTGTGAGCTGAAGCGGTGGCTCGAGCAGCACCGAGGGATCTCGATCTCAGATCAAGGGGACACACGAGCCGCCAGGCGTGTCTGAACGCGTTCCGGTTGTGGGGCCGCGGCGGCCGCGTGATACACGGCTCTGCGGTGTGCTCAGTGGGCGCCTTTCAGCCGGGCGTTGAGCTCAGCCCCGCCGGTAGTATGAGCCGGGTGGCCGTGGGCTCCGCCAAACAAGTGGATCACGTGCGCGATCAGCGGATCGAGCAGGTCGTACCGCTGGTGGCGCCGTCGCTGATATTCAGCGAGTTGCATCTCGTCGGCGCACCAGCGGAGGTCGTGCTGCGTGGGCGCTCAGAGACGGCGCAGATTCTCAACCGTGAGGACGATCGTCTGCTCGTGATCGTCGGTCCCTGTAGCGTGCACGATCCCGCTGCGGCGCTCGACTACGCCAGGCTCCTGAGCGCCCAGGCCGTGAAGCTCGGCGAGGACCTCTGCATCGCGATGCGTGTCTACTTCGAGAAGCCGCGAACCACGACGGGCTGGAAGGGCCTCATCAACGACCCCCACCTCGATGGATCCGGTGACGTGAACGCGGGACTGCGGATCGCCCGCAAGCTGCTGCTGGAGGTGCTCGATCTGGGTCTGCCGGTCGGCTGTGAGTTTCTCGACCCAATCACACCGCAGTACATCGCCGACGCCGTCTCCTGGGGGGCGATCGGCGCGCGTACCACCGAGAGTCAGATTCACCGCCAGCTGGCGTCCGGCCTGTCGATGCCGGTCGGGTTCAAGAACCGCACCGACGGCGACGTGCAGGTGGCCGTCGACGCGGTCCGCGCGGCGGCCGCTCCGCACGCCTTCGCGGGAATCGACGTCGACGGGGCCTCGGCGATCCTCCACACGCGCGGCAACGAGGACTGCCACATCATCCTGCGCGGGGGACGCGGAGCGCCCAACTACGACTCCGTGTCGGTCGCCGGGGCGCTGGCTGGGATCCGCGCGGCGGGGCTGCCCGAGCGGGTCGTGATCGACGCCTCCCACGACAACAGCGGCAAGGATCCCGCTCGCCAGCCGCTCGTGATCGGCGATGTCGCCGCGCAGGTGGCGGGCGGTGAGGAGGCGATCGTGGGTGTGATGCTCGAGTCGTTCCTGCTCGCTGGCCGCCAGGATCTCGGCGCCGGGAGAACGCTCACCTACGGGCAGTCGGTGACCGATGCCTGCATGTCCTGGGAGCAGACGCTGGCGGTGCTCGATGAACTCGTGCGGGCCGTCAAAGCACGCAGAGACGCTCGCTAAAGAGAGCGACCTCGCGACCTGCGGTGTGCCGCCGGCGGCGCTCAGAGAGCGGATGGCTCTAGAGTGGGTGTCACACTAGGAGGCGACATGGATCAAGGACAAGACCGCAAGCGCCGGATCGCTGAGGGCGTCAAGTCACGCAGCATCGCTCAGGAGCGCCAAGCTCAGCGGACCGCCGAGATAGCTGGCAAGCAGGCCCAGCTGAAGCTCGAGGCACAGCAGCGACAGGATCAGAAGTCCAAGGCGAAGTGATTTACCCGGTTAGGGCGTCGTTTAGGCTCTTGCGCTGGACTGGCGGCGAGACGGTTTGAATCTGGCACCGGCGCGCCCGGGTCCCGCTCATTCGCGAGCGCCGAATCGCGTGATCGTGCTTGCAGACCTCACGGCGGCGCCCAGGTCGGGCGCGGGCACAGGCCCAACCCCGGCTCCTCGCAACAGCGCAGGTGAGACGGATTGAGCTGTCCGCCGGCCGCGACCGAGAGATCGGCCTGCAGTGTCAGCCAGGCGCCGCAAATGCGTGCCTGCTCGGGCAGCAGTCGCGTCGGGAAGCTGATCGGGCGCCCCGGGTGCCACTCCGGCAACACGATCGTCGTCTGGCTCTCGCCGAGGCTCATCACCGTCGCCCAGGTGCGGTAGCGGCGCGGTACCCAGGCCAGGAAGCTGTAGTAGCGACCGCGGCCCTCGGCGGTCCTCGCGGTTATCCGCTCGGCGGTCGCCTTGAGGTGCTCTCGCTTGCCGTCGACGCGGCGTGCCTTGACCAGCCCGTCGGCGCCGACGCTCTGCACGACGAAGGCTCGCCGGCGCGCACCCGAGAGAGGCCAGTACTTCTGGCCCGTGCGAGCACAGATCGGGTGGGGTGCTGCGCCATAGCGCCCGTCGCTGACCGAGGCGGCTGGGCTCGTGCTCTTGCGCCGCTGGCCGTGTCCCTGAAGCTTCTTGCCGGATGCGCCCATTGCGCCTGAGCATACGGGCGGGCGGCGGGAATTCAAGCAACCGTCCTGAACCTGGCGCGTCAGCGACAGCTGGTGCCGGAGCACTCGCTCCAGATGAGGCGTCGCGGCCGGGTTCTGGGTCGCTCGGCGGATCGCTAAGTGCTCTGGCTCGGAGGTTCGGCGACGTATTCGACGGACGGACGCGCTCGCTCTTGACGGCAACCAGGCGCCCGGCTGGCGCCGAGAGAAAGGGCTGCCTGTCGTCCCAAGCATGCGTCTCGTCTGGGTCCGAGCACATGCCTGCTTTTGGCGAATCTCGGGACTAGGTGCGCCGACCCGGTTGCGTCCTGCTTTGGTGATTTCGCGGGTATCGCGGTGGTCGACTCCGCTCGCGCTGGGCGAGTGCAAAACCGACATAGCGATAGCGAGCTCGGCGGACTCCCGAGAGCGAATGGCGAATCATCGCGTGAACGGCAAGCCGGGCAGAGGCGAGCGACCCCGCCTTGTTTGCTCGCAACGTGTTATTTTCTAGGCGAGCGAATATGGCCAGATCAACGAATAACCAGATTCGGCTGGCGCTTGATCGCGCGCTGGACGGACTGGCGGTCGTCGAGGCTGTTGAGACCAAGGACGACGTGGCGCGAGTGCTGATCTGCGGCCGCACGCGTAGCTATCGCCTGCGCGCGCTCTGGGCTGGCGCCGGGTGGCCGGCGGACGTCGATCGGGTGATCCGCCATCTCGGCGAAGGGTGGCCTGCGGATCTTGTCGTAGTGGCACGGAGACTTTCTGCCGGCTCGCGGGAAATTCTCGAGCGCAGGGGCGCGAGCTGGGCCGACGGCAGCGGTGACGCACACATCGTCGCAGGCGATCTGTTGGTCATGCGCGAGGCTAAGCGGCAATCTGGCGCTGACCGACGAGCCTTCTCTTGGTCGCCGTCCGCCGTCTCGATCGCTGAGGCGCTCCTGAACCGTAAGTCGCCGTACGGCGTCCGTGCGACCGAGCTGGCGAAGCTCACAGGCTGGTCTACACCGCAAATCTCACAGGTCCTGGGCGCGTTCGATGCCGAGGGCTGGACGACAAAGTGGGGCCCGCGACGAGGCCCGGGCGCAAGTCGCGAGGTCGCCGACGGCGCAAGGATGCTAGCGGCCTGGGCCGAGGAGGTGTCGGCTGTCAAGCACGAGCGCCGCTTCGCCGAGCGCATCTTCAACGACCCGATGCAGTTCCTCGTGGACGAGCTTGCTCCGGTTCTGGATAAGCATGGCATCGGTTGGGCGGTTACCGGCTGGGCCGCCGCCGAGCGGCTCGCACCGTTGGCGGCCTCCGTCCCAGCCTTGCAGGTCTATATCGAGGAGCGCGCCCTGCGGGGGCCGTTGAGCCTGGCGATGCAGGACATCCCGGTTCGCGAGGTGGAGTCCGGCGGGCGCGTCGAGTTTCGTAGCGCCGATTCGCATCTGCTGAAGCTCGCGGCGCGGCGCAATGGCATTCCTATAGCGACTGCGCCCCGTGTCTTCGCCGACCTACAGGCGCTCGGCGGACGTGGCGAGGATGCAGCCATGCATCTGCGCGAGGAGGTCATCCTCAAGAACCTGCGCACGGGCCAGACAAGAGCCACCTCTGCCGAGATGGATAAATGGGATAAACGCTGCCGCAAACAGCTAAAAAAGCGTATCGCCGAGGATCTCGGCGACATCGGCACTGTGTACGCCAGCGGGACTTGGTCGGTCTCCTACTGGATCCCTGAGGTCACTCTGTCCTTGGGGCAGCTGCGCGAAGCCTTGGTTGCGATCGAGGGACGTGAGACCGGTTGGCCCCCGTGGTGGGTGCCAACGCGAGAGGACATCCAGCCCGAGATCCGAGACGGTGCGCTCGAGTGCTGGTTTCGCGACGATGCGGTGCGCAACTATGAGCACTCCGACTTCTGGCGTGCCGAGCCCGAACTCAAGCTGTTCCTGCTGCGCGGCTACCAGGAGGATGGCATCACAGGGACTCCCGGCTCAACGCTTGACCCGGTGCTTCCAATCTGGCGGATGGCCGAGTCGTTGCTGCACTCTGCCCGGATGGCCCATTACGTGAACGCCGAGAAGATCGGATTCTTCGCGCGGTGGGACGGCCTAGCGAACCGGGAGCTGAGAACCGTGACGACGACCGATCGCTGGGACTTCGAGCCCGGCCGCGTCGCCCACGACGACAGCATCGCGACGTTCGTGACCACGAGCCCGGAGGAGATCGACCAGAATCTCCCAAGCGTGGTCCGTGCGCTGGTCTCGTCGCTGTTTGAGGTCTTCGGGCTATTTGACCCGCCAGGATCGCTGTACGCGACGGAGATCGCCAACATGCTCGAACGAGGCCGGAGTCAGACCCGTGGCTGATCCGATGGTCGACGAGGAGCGTTCGCCGGCGGCTAGAGGGCGCGCGGAGCGAGCGCTGTGCACGCTTGCGGCACACATCTCCGGCGACGACGTCCCCTTGATCGTCCTCGGCGGATTGATGCCGGAGATCCTCACCGAGGGCCGGGAGACCGGACCACTGCACCTCGGCACAACCGACGTGGACATGCTATTGGTGACTCATCTCGAACAGGCCGAGGATTTCAGACGTATCGAGGCCGCGCTCGAGCGCGCTGGATTTCGCGCAGAGCCCGGCGAGAACGGTTGGCGGTGGCGTGGCATCGTCGACGGCTTCGCGGTGAAGCTCGAGTTCCTCTGTGACCTTGACACCGAGCCTGAAGGCATCGTCAGGGTCCCCGGTTGTCAGATCCTGCGTGCCAACAATCTTCGCGGTACTGGCTACGTCGCGGCGGACTGGACAGTGCGAGAGCTGACCGCCGATCTCCCAGGGCTGGGGCCGAGGACCGTGCGTGTGCGGTTCGCCGGTCTCCAGGGCTATCTGCTGACGAAGTGTGTCGCTGTCCGCTACCGCGGCAAGGACAAGGACCACTACGACCTTGTGTTCGTGCTCATTCACAACCGTGCCGGCGGCCCTAGCGCTGCGGCACGGCAACTGCTCGACGGCAAGCTGGCCGCCAGGCTGCCGGCCTTGCGCTCAACATTCTTGGAGGTGCGCGAACGTTTCTATTCGGTCACCAGTCCGGGGCCCAAGGGTTTCGCGGCCGAATCGGCGCGCGCCGATCCATCGGCCTTGCGGGACGAGAACCGCGCGCTGGCAGTAGCGGCCGTCAACGAGTTCGTCGAAGCTCTGCTGGCAGCCGGATAGCCATGCGCCCCGGGGATGCGATCTTCCACGGACAGGAGGCTCTGCCAACGTGGGTGGTCACTCTGATTCGTGAGCTGGGCAAAGGAGGGAAGGAGGCCTCACCGCATCTTCTGACGCCCATTGCAGCCTTGGATGAGGTGATGGCGACGGCTAGATCTGTGGCCAGCGGCCACAGCCAGATACACGAGGCGGACCGCGTGTCGCTGCAGAAGGACGTCTCGGCGAGCCTGAAGAGTCTCGGCCCAGCCGTTCAGAAGGTCAGTGGCGCGGTGTTGCGCGCGTTTCAGTCTGATGATTTGCACCGGCTCCCTCGGCTCCTGGCGGATGTAGATGGCGCCCGGCGCGCCCGGAGCTCGGCCAAGGCCCTGATCGCTGAGCTCCTGCTCCCACGCACGTCGCGCGCGGCGTGGGACGCGGTGGTGCAGGCGTTTGAGACCCCTGCGCCGTTTGAGACGTGCACCGTTCGCATCGCCCAGCTTCGCGAGATCTCGGTTCGGCGTGGTCAGAACTGGGATGCCGTCGAGAGCCGCCTCGCGGGCGTGTTGAGCGACCGGCTTCACTACATCGCAGAGGCGGGTGCGGTCGATGTCGAGGTCACCAACGAGAACCTCAACGATCCGGCCGGTCTCACGCTGGAGCGAAGAATCGAGCTGTGTCGAGCAGTGGTCAGCGATGCGCCGGTCGAGGAGCATTCGATCGTCTGGATGGTCTTTGGCCACGCGGATCTGCGCGCGGCGTTTCTCCGCATGGGAACGGTGCAGTTCTTCAACGGCGACCTACCGCTGACCGCGATCCGCGATGGCTGTCCGGCATTGGACACGCCCGACTGATGGAGACGTGGAGCATGGGCACGCTGCACGGACAGCTGCGCGATGCCGCCTATTACGGCACCGGTTCGGCGCTTCGGCCGGGTGCCTCGCGCGACCGCACGGAGCTCCGCAACGCGATCTTGCCGTCGACTGGCGACCTCTCGTTCGCGTTCAAGCCGAGGATGTTCATGGAGCGCATCGCCGAGGTACTCAGCGGGCTCGATGAGTTGACGATGCAGCACCGGATGGTCGCTGAGGCAGCGAATTGGGTGTCTAGCGCGAGCGCGGTGGACGCCCACATAGAGGAGCTCGATGGACGGTTCAGGCGTCTGCTGGCCCGCACGATCCGCCAGCGCAACGCCGTCGTGCACGGAGCCCAGACCGTCCCTCAGGTGATTGCGAACTGTGAGCCTTTCATCCGAGAGCTCTGCGGGCAGGTGGTCGCTCAGGCTCTCGCCGCAGCAGCCGAGGGAGAGGACTCCGTCGACCGACTCGAGAGCGCGCGTGCGGCCTGGCTGCGGCAGCGGGCTGCGCTGAGAGATGGCAAGCAGCCGGCTTCAGTTCTATTCGCTGGCCCGTTGACCGAGGACTGAGAACCCGGGCGAAGCTCGGACACCACGCCTCCGCCGACGCGGATGACTGAATGTCACGATCCCGTCCGCCCGCACGACTGGACCTGCTTCCGGATCAGGACGGGCCTCCGGCGCCACTGGTCGGCGGCCGCGCTCCGCGCGGCAAGCAGCTCTGTGTCTCGGCGCCTGCTGGTCGTCAAGAGCGAGCGGGTCCGTCCGTCGAACACGTCGCCGAACGTCAGAGCACTAAGTCAGAGCACTAAGGTTCCTGAGCGTGACGCGCGTCGATATCGATCCGGCGGCGGTCGGCGAGCCGGCCTTCTACAAACTGCTGACCTCTGTCGTTGTGCCGCGGCCGATCGCCTGGGTCTCCTCGATCTCGGCGGATGGCGTCGAGAACCTTGCGCCGCATTCGTTCTTCACGGTCGCGGCGATCGATCCGCCAGTCGTGCAGTTCACCTCCGTCGGGAGCAAGGACTCGCTGCGCAACGTGCAGGCGACCGGGGAGTTCGTCGTCAACCTCGCGCCGACATCGATGTTCGAGCAGATCAACGCCAGTGGCACCGCGTTCCCGCCGGAGCAGAGCGAGTTCGACGCCGTCGGTGTGCAGCGCGAACCGAGCCTGCTCGTCGTCCCGGCGCGAGTGGCACGCTCTCCGGTGGCACTGGAGTGTGTTCTGCACAGCACTTCGACGATCGGCATCTCGACAGTAGTCCTCGGTCGTGTCGTCAACGCCGCGATCGACGAGGCCGTCATGAAGGACGGCTACCCGGCGATCGAGCTGCTGGCGCCGCTGGCGCGTCTGGGCGGCGATCAGTGGAGCGAGATCGGCCCGCTGCGTGAAATCGCTCGCATCCCATATGAGACCTGGCCCGGCCACTACCGCCGCGGATAGAGCGCGGGCGAAGATCGCCAGCCGAGCCGCGCTGGTCAGTCTGTGATCGCGAACAGTGAGCTCGAATCGATCGGCGTGCGGCTCTTGCGAATCTGCAGCCGCAGCGCCCTGAGCGGGTCGGCGGCCTGGTAATAGGTTCCACGTCTTGACCCGAAGCGCTGAAGAAGCCCCGCGTCGACCATCGCCCGCAGGTCGTCCGTGACGCTCTGATTGGAGATCTCCCGGTCTGCGGCCTTCAGCGCCGTTCGATAGGAGGCGTTGCGCACTCGCATCCCCACGGTCGCGTCGAACAGCGCGTTGGTCATCCGCGATGGCAGGCGCTTCTCGGTGCGGATCGCTTCGAGTCTCCGCCAGATCGTCTCAGACTCCTCGACGCGTCGCAAAACGCTGCTCGCCTGTATGAAGTGCGCCTCCAGGCAGAACCGCACCCACGGCCGGGCGTCTGCTCGTGGCTGCCAGTTTTCGCCCCCCACCTCACCCAGCGCCCTGAAATACGACCGCGTGTTCTGACCCAGATACTCCTCGATGCTCAAAAACTGCGCGTCGAGGATCTGATCGCGTGCGAGCACGAGCGTCTGTAGACATCGAGACATGCGTCCGTTGGCAGCGTTGAACGGGTGGATCGCGACGAGGTTCAGGTGCGCCATCGCGGCCCGCACGATCACCGGCGCCTGGTCGTCCGCCGAGAGGTAGCTGGTCAGCTCCTCGATCAGTCCTGGAATCTCCTCGTGAGGCGGGCCCTCGTAGACGACCTCGCCTGTCGAGTCCTCGCGAATCCAGCCCGGTCCCGTGCGCCACAACCCGGGACGGGCATCGGTCGTGCGCTCCGCGATCATGAACTGCAGGCTGCGCAGAACCTGTGGCGTGTATTGGAAGTGCGCGTCCTGAGCCAGCTGGAGCACGTAGGCCATCGCTCGCCGGTGGCCCGATAGCGCGTTCCAGTCCTCCACACTCACGCCGGTGGGCTGTTCGCCGCGGGCGGTCGCGAGCACGTCCTCCACCGACACGTGACGGCCCTCGATGCTGTTCGACCCCTGGATCGCGCGGGCGCTCAGAACGCGGCCGGCTCGGTTCACCCAGGGTCGCGACCCGGCGATCTGAAACCTGAGTTTCCGCCACAGCTCATCGATCTTTTCCCGCGCCGCGACCTCTTCAAAGTTCACGGGCGGCGTCTGAAAGATCGTCGTCCTCACCCCGAATCTTCCGAGAAACTTGAATCTAACACATCTAATAATGACACTTTCATGTTTTGTCATGAAAATATCCCGGAGCTCGTTGTGCTCGAGACACGACGACCGCTCTGGGCCGGCTGAGCGGCGCAAATTCGCCACCGCAAGTCGATCGGCGCCTCGCGCCGCCCGTTGGAATCAGCCCAGAACACTCACCTTCTGGTCGAGGTCGATGGCAAAACGGACCTGCTCGTTTAGCGATCGGCGGCTTGGTAAGGTCCCCGCCGCTTGTCTTTCCACTGCAAACGAAGGACTTCAGGAGCCACAACATGACGAACGCCCCACAGCTGATCACAGGCGTCGATTTCGTCTCGGTGCCAACGCGCGATTTGTCGGCGTCGGTCGAGTTCTACGGCACGACCCTGGGCCTGCCGATCGAAGTTCACATACCCGAGCGCAACTTCGCCGAGTTCGATGCAGGCAACCTGACTCTGGGAGTCATGAACGCCGAAAAGATGGGCATGGAGCATCACGTCAGCCACACCGTGATCGCCTTGCACGTGGACGATGTCGCCGCCGCCCGCGCCACGCTGCAGGAGCGAGGAGTCGAGTTCTCGATGGACACCTTCGACACCGGCGTGTGTCACATGGCGTTCTTCACTGACCCGGACGGCAATGCCTTGATGCTGCACAGCCGCTACGCGCCGCGAGCTGCCAAAGCGTGATGTAGAGCTTGCGCCGGGCGCCGACGGTGGGCGGGAGCGCCGGGCGATGGGATCGCGCGCCTGGACGTCGGAGGCTTTGGACCGCCAAAGGAATGAGGACCCGGGACGACTAGATCCGGGTCCTCACGCTCTGTGCGCAACCCACTACGCAACCTACTCACGACAGTGTGCGCACGCGGCTTCCGGGCCCTTCGCGGATCCCGGGATTTGCCCAGAAGACGCGCCGAGTTCGGTGAGCTGGAGCCTAGTCAAACGGCCTGTGTGGTTGTGAGATCTCGGTGGCCTGCAAGGAGTCCTGCAGCTATCCGCCGCCGATCGCCCGCGCTGGGCACGGGGTCTGTGTCCGCGCTGAGACGGGTCGCCGCGGCTCGAGGACTGCCGATCGCGCCCGGCTATGGCCCGATCCTCTGGACCGGCGGCGTTATCGCTACGATCTATCGCTGCGCCGAGTTAGCTCAGTTGGTAGAGCACCTCCATGGTAAGGAGGGGGTCATGAGTTCGAGTCTCATACTCGGCTTCAGGGTGTTTTGGGCGATGCAGGGACGAGAGCTCCCGATCGGGAGCGAGTTCGCGGCAGCATCTCAGGCGATGGTCAGCTGATCAGTGTCTCGACTGCCTCCTGGGCGGTGACCGTCGTTACCGGCAGGCCCATACCGGAGACCTTGCTGGGCAGGTCGAGCTTCAGCCAGCGTGAGAGCGTCTTCGGCAGGGTCGAGACGATCACCTCGTCGAAACCGCGCAGGTTGATCGCGTCGTGCACGGCGGCCACCGGATCGGGATCGCCGACGATGCCCTCGACTTGCGAGGCGCTGGCGTCGCTGAGCAGCGGCAGAGCCTGAGCCAACACGGCCTGCGCCTCGCTGGCACCCTGTTCCTCGGGATCCACGAGCTTGTGCAGTCCATGAGTGGCGTTTGGGACGAGCAGCGTGAACACGCACGGGCCTCGTCGTGAGCGCTCGCTGACCGCATCGAGCAGAGGTTGAGTGGCGGCGGTCTTGTGTGCCACCACGAGTACACGGACGGGATTGGAGGACTCCATGACTGGAACTCCTTTCATGCTGTTTGTCGCTCCATGATCGCACGCCCGAGCTTGCGACGCCAGTCCTAGAGGAAAGCCGCTGGCGAGTGCCGGCGATGCGAGAACGAGCTGCTTTTGAGGGCGCTGGGTCCTCACCGGGCGCTGCTCGTTTTTCCGTGGCACCGGTCATTAGCCTGTCGAGCGTGCGCGTACAGCTCTCAGAGGACAGTCTCGAAGTCGTCCTCGCTCGGTGGCAGAAGGTGCTCGGATTGATGGGAGACATTCGTGTCCGCCGCGCCGACGTGAGCGAGGTGCGGGTCATCGAGGACCCGATCAGGGAGGTCGTGCGAGCCGGCATGAAGGCAGGGCTCCGGATCCCGTGGCTGTACTACGTGTGTCGCACGATTCGCCTGGATCAGGCGTTCCTCGTGCGACGGGGTGTGCCGGCATTGTCTTTTTCCGTGCACGACGGCCGCACACTGCAACGCGTGCTCGTCAGCACCGAAGCCGCGCAAGAGCTTGCAACGCGGCTCAATGCTGACTGAAACCACAGTGCTCTAGTCGTAGCTATCGGTGTTTACTGAAACCGGAGACATTGATGTTTACGACCTCCAAAATGATCAGCCAGTCGGAATTTTTATTTCTTTTGGGAACCCCTTGATTTTTCTGACAGGTGGGTGATAGTCTGCGCCGCGCATTGCTCAACGAGCTGCAGCCGAGCCCGAGGGGGGCCTTGCTAAAAGCTCATTGAGATAACTGATTCGGTCGCTCCCGTAACCGGTACGCAAGGGACTTTTCCCATGCCCGGTGACCACAAATTCCACAAGCGTGCGCGACGCGCACCTCTCATCCTGCTTCTCGCGGCGGGCACGATGAGCCTCTCTGCCGCCCCGCCAGCCTTCGGTTGGACAGTGTCCCCCGCGGACATTCAGCTGTCCGGCAGGCCAGGCGTGATCACCCGCGGCTCCTTTGAGGTGATCAGCTCAGATAGCGTCGGCCGTCACTTCCGCATAGAGGCGCAGGATCTGGGGGAGACCCCGGCCGGCGCATTCACCTTCACGACCGAGCAGCACTCAGCCGCCGAATGGGTGGACATACTTCCGAGCGGCTTCACGGGGGCCCGCCAGCCGCAATCGGTTGACTATGCGATATCGGTGCCCTCAAACGCCAGCCCCGGGGACCACGTGGCCGCGATCTCGGTGCAGGAGCTGCCGGCGAGCTCCAACGGCAATCTCGGGGTCGTCGAGGCCGTCGGCATCCGCGTCATCGTCCGCGTACCCGGCAAGCTGCAGCCGGGTGCCAAGATCACACAGTTCACAGCCCCGTCGCTGACCTTTGGCAACGGCGTCGCGATACACGCGACCGTGGTGAACACCGGAGACACGGTGCTCGACTTCAACGGCGCCAACAGCGGCAGCGCGATCCAGGTCGCCCGGCAGACGTTTCCCCTGGTGGGCCTGCTGCTGCCCGGAGCCAAGCGGGTCCTCAGCTACGGCTGGAACGATCCGCCGCTGCTCGGCGCGAGCACCGCGCACCTTCACCTCAACCTCGGGGGCAACGTGCGCCTCTCGGCGTCGGCCTCAATCTTTGCGTTCCCGCTGTATCAGCTGCTCGGTCTCATCCTGCTGATGCTCGCGGTCCAGGTTTACAGGCGCCAGCGTCACCGCCGGGGTCTGAAGCGTAACTCGTCTCATCGATCAGATGTGGCTGTTGGGAGCCTCTGATGGATCGGGAACGAGCATGGCGTATCGCTACGGGAGCGATGCTGCTGGCGGTGGGAGCCTCACGGCTTCTGCCGCCAGCAACTAGTTACTTCCTAGTGGCATTTGGCGGGGCGCTGTTCGGCGCCGTGGTGGGATCGCCGGCGGCGAGCGTGATCGGAGGGCGCCAAGGGTTCCCGATCAGACAGACGACGCTACCGGCGATCTCACCACAGGCGCTGCAGATCGAGCCGATGAAACCGCGGCGCGCTCACGGCGTGCTACTGGCCGCGAGCATGGTCCTCGCGGCAGGGGGGCTGTTTCTGTACCCGTTGCTGACGCATGAGACCCCGCCGCGATTGCAGACAAACAGCGCAACGGCGCGGCCAGCCAGCACGATCGGGCGAGCGGTCGCTCCGAGCATGGATCCGCAACTGCATCTGGTCAGCCTCGGCGAGAACTTCGTCTTGAGTCGTGCGCGGATAGCCATCCATGCCGCGAGTGTCTGCCGGTCCGGCGGGAGCGTACGCGTCGATGTCCCGGCCGCGATCCGTGCTCTCAGCAGCGGCGTGACGATCAACGAACCCGAGTATCAACTGCTCGACGCCGAAGGCGCGCCGCATCAGCCGGTGGCGACCGTGCAATTGGATCGGCCACGAGCCGACGGCACTCACGCGGTGCCGCCGCCAACCGTGTATCGCGAGTCGATCAACTTCAACCTGCCAGCCGCGAGCGCCAGGGGTGCGCTCAAGCTCCAAGCCGTCCTGCCCACGGGCAGCGGTCCCGAGTACCGCGTGACAGTCGCAGAACCAGAACAGAACAGTCGTCGATCCTCGTCAGTTGAGGATCTACCAGCAACCTGTGCCTCTCCCGGGGAGCAGGGTGTGTAGCGATGTATCCGGGAGGACCAAATCAAAGACAACAAGGGAGATCGAAGGCGATGTTTGGCACAGTAGGCAGTAAACGGGGGTCGGTACTCGGGGCACTGTTGGCCGCGGCGGCAGCTGCGCTGATGGCGTTCGGGGCGGTGAGCGCGCAGGCCGGGGCCGTTGGTGGAAGTCCACCACCCGAAGCCAAAGTAACCCAGGAATTGGAAGCGACGATCAACTCGCAGGTGTCCTGGGGGTCGGCAAATGGCTGCGAACAGAACATCGAGACCAACAACTTCGGGGAACTCGTCCCGAGTGCGACAACAAACGAACTGGGAACGTTTGACGCTCTGCCGCATGGCACGGCCAGCACTACCCTCGCCGGAAGCCACGTGTGGGTGGGCTGCGTGACGACCAACGAAACACTGGCGTCGGTCGAAGCGGCGGGCACCGACAGACATGAGCAACGGATCGGAACACGCTGCCGCTGTCGGATGTTGGCATCGGGATAACCAATGCCGAAGGCGGCAAAATCCACGGAGGCACAGCCGGGTGCGAAGTGAGCGCAAATCAAGCAGAACTCGGTACCTGCACGCTGGCAACCGGCGGTTCGGGGCAGACGCTCGTCACCGGCGCAGAAGAAGGAACGACTGAATTGAACTGGCAGTATCAGCTGAACCTGCCAGCCAACCAGCCTGTTGGTAGCTACACCGGGGGTCTAGTTACCTTCACGGCGACCGCCTAAGCCCCTGCTGGGCGCACGTCGCCACTCGCTCGCCACTCGTCGCTCGCCGGTCCTCTCCACTTGCTGGGGCTGGCCGAGCGACGGGTAGCGGCGACTGTCACGAGGCACAGCGGCCTGCAGGAGTGCCGCCGCCGCGGCGGACGACAGCAATCTTGATGACACCCACACACGCAAATCTCTCAACAAAGCACTCGAGTCATGTCGCACACGATCTCCACCTCACATGCGACATGCCCCCTAACCGGCAACGGACAGCCCCCTCCGCCGGCCTGTGAGCCACACCGATCGTCGCGGCACGGTCAGCACCACACCGCTGGCCGGAGCGCTCGCTCTCTCGCCAGCCCGCCGTAGCGACGAAGTCGGGTCAGGGAGGTGGGGGCGCCGTCGCTTTTCGCGACACGGGGCACGTGGGCGATTGCCCAGGGGAGTCCGATCGAAGGAGACGACCAGATGCGCTTCAGCTTCATGTCTCAAGGGCTTTTTGACCACGGTCTGACAGCCGCTCTTGCGCTGTCTTGGCTGCTGGCAATGCCCATTTCGGCCCAGGCAAAGGACTACCACGCCTTTCTTTGCGAGATTCCCTAGGGCCCAATGCCGGCTCGGCGGCGCCCACCGACGACGTCACCTATTCGACCAACGGCTCCTACAGCCAGGGCGGTTCGGCCTGCGAAGGCGCGGGCGGCGCGATGTTCGACCCAGACTCGACGGCGAAGTCGAACACCCGGCCGTCGGCTCCGGGGAGTACGCGAGCTTCAACGCGCCAACGGGGCTGTCGATCGCGGGCTTCACGCTCTGGCACTACGAGCAGATCGGGCCGACACAACCCTTCGCCGCCTCCGTCGCGACCATCTACTACGGCAACTCGAGCGGTTCCACGCCAGTCGAATTCCGTGACTGGGAAGGCGGCTGCGCCGCGGTCACCCAGAGCTCCCACCTTGCGAACGCCAATGAGCTCTCCCGCGGAGGCCTGAGCGGAATGACCTACATCAGTGGACGGCGGTCTGCAGCGATACGGACCCGCGAAAGGAGCCGTCCAACGGGCCGAACACCGAAGAGGACATCTACTCGATCGATGTTCTGCTGGCCAAGACCCGACTCCACCGTCGGCCAGCGAAGTCACTGTCTCCCGCGGCGAACTGTCGGCGGCTCGCAGGAAGTCCTCTTCCACGCCTCCGACGGCGGCAGCGGTGTCTACAGCGCCTGGATAGTCGTCGACGGAAACACGGTCTGGGCCCCACCGTCATCAACAACAACGGGGGTGCCTGCCAGAACCTCGGTGCGACAGACGACGGACTGCGTTCCTTCCTTCACCCGAACCCTGCCCCTAAGCAGTCAGCGGGCGTCGATTTCCAGCTGAACACGGCGCTCGCTCTCGGACGGTAGTCACGCGTCACGGTGACATCACGACGCCGCGAGCAACGAAGACGTGGCTCAAGGCATGGACCTTCAGCACCAACAACGCTCCGCGTCGTGACGATCTCCGAATACCTCGGGCTCCGACCGTCGTCGCGGACAAGCTGAGCGCGACGAACGGGACTTCGACGCGCCGCGGGCGCGGGGGCGCTGTGCGCGGTCGCGGGGCAGTGGCTGCGCTGCAACGCCGCCGGCACGAGCTGCGCGACTATCAGGGGGCGACGGGCTCGACCTACACGGTCGCCGAAGACTGGGCTACACGATCGTCTACCAGAACACGATCGCCAACGACGCCTACAAACACCGTCCCGGACTCAGAGCCGACACTCGAAGTCACCGAAGCTCCCCGGCCACCGGCAGTTGCGCGTGGGTCCTGCTCGCAGAACGGTAACGGCGGATCCAACGGAAGTAACGGGAGTAACGGCTCAAACGGGAGCGATGGGTCGAATGGATCGGGCTCGAGCGTGCTCCTCGGGCTTCGAGCGGCGGCTCAGATGGCTGCAGCAGCGGGGTGACGGTCGTCCTGCCCAGTCCCCCTGGGCTCGAACGCAAACCAGGGGACCGTGCTTGCTCGGATCGGCCGCGAAGTGGGCGGTCTCGCTCAGGGTCTCCCCGCGGCGCGTGCGACGTCACACGAAGGTCAAGCTGACCGGTCTGGTGTCCACCTCACCTCGCCCCAACGAGGGCAAGCTCGTTTATCTACAGGCGCGCAGTGTCGGATCGGTTTGGAAGGGCAACGGCGCCAAGCGTCACCGCGTGACGGTGTATGGAAAGTGGGTCTCCTTCCAGATCTTTCGCGCCAAGAGCAACGGCACCTTCACCTCGACCTACACGTTCAAGCTGGGCGGCCATCACACCTACCAGTTCCGGGCGGTGGCGCCCGCGGAGGGGCAGTACCGAAATCCCACCGGTGTCTCGAGCACAACGACGATAAGTGAGGTCTGACGTGCGCTCGCTGCTATCGCCGGGCAACACGGGCGCCAATCGTCGCTCGGCGATCCGGGTGCATCGGTGACCAAGATGTCTTCCCTTGGTCGTCGTTCTGCTCACGCTCGCGAGCTGTGGGATCTCGGTGATCAGCCGCCGAGTGCGTACGCCAACTACCACGTCGAGGTCTGCTCGTGTCAATCCGAATCAGTCCGCCGCCCCGAGCGAAGGATGGGCGACCAAAGCCAGAGGCGGCGGGGTCGGATCTGGTGCGGGACCGCGTGCTCACCCGGTCAGCCGATGTACGGGCTGGTCTGCTCGCAGCACGCCATTGGCCGGGCACCGCCGAGATCCTCGACTTCACGCCGCCCAGCGGCTCGACACTCGTTGGCGGAACCTGAGCGTCGGGATGTACGTGACCTCCAGTGTAACGCTCGTGCCGTCGTAGCACTGTACGATCCCGACGACGGATACAACGGCCACGTCCTCTTTCAACCGTGGCGGAATGCAAACGCTTGCGAGGGCAGCACCAACAGCCCGGCGAAGTGGGACTCGAAACCAAACCGAGGCGCAACCTCTATCTCGGGGCTGGTGCGGAGGCGAAGCCGGATGGTCTGCTCCGCACGGTCCTCCGCCGAAGCCTAGGTCGACTACTGGGTCGGCTGGGCTGACCTGCTGCTAGCCAACAGCTCATCTCCCGCGGCCGGCAACTTCGGTGGACTCGCTCGTGCGCCGAACGCCTCCGGGACCGCGAGTGCGGCTTCACCGCGACCGACGCGGGTGGGCCGGGCGTCTATCGGTGGCCGCTGGAGATCGACGGTATTGTCGCGCTTCGCGGATCGCCAACACGCAACGGCGGTCGCTGTGTGGCGATCGCCGAAACCGCGACGACAGCGGTCATTTCAACTACCTGGTGCCAGCCCTGCAAGCCGACCGAGACATCGACGTACCGTGAACACGGGATCTCGCCGACGGTAGCCACACACTGACAGATCGCTGATCACCGACGCGGCCGGTAACACATCGACTGTCTTCGACAGCACGATCACCACGGAAAACGCGCCGGTGACGAGTTCCGCTCCGCTGATCTCGGGCACGCGCAGGTCGGGTCGATCCTAACCGGCACGCCGGCTGTATTTCAAGCAGAAGCGGACTGGGCGCCGCTGGGAGCCGATCAAGAGCCAATGGCTGCGCTGCAGTGGTCCGGGCACTGGCTGCTGCTGCGATATCGGAGCCAGCGCCTCCGACCTACACGCTCGTCGTCGCCGACAAGAGCTACACGATCGAGTATCAGAGCTCCGTCGAAGACACCGAGAAACACCAGGCGAGATCGACATCCGCACCGACCATCGGCGTGCCGACGCCCCGGCGTCTGGCGGTTGTGCCACTGAACCGGGTTGTGCGCGGGAGGAAACGGCGGGAACGGCGGAAATGGCGCACGGAACCGGTGCAACGGCGCTGGCGGAGGCACGTCGACAACTACCACTAACAACTCCACGACGAACAATTCCTCAGCTGAAAGTCTGAGCAACGAGGCGTTGTTGGTGGCTCGTGGCGCGGCGAACGGATCGCCGGCGTCCGATCAGGCGAGCATCGCCGTGCATTGGGTCGCCAGCGCATCGGCTTCGAGCGTGAAAGTGTCCTATACACGCAACGCCCGCGCAGAAGGTCGTCTGGTGGGCAGCGGTGGCCAGCCGATTGCTGGTGCGGTCCTGCAGGTGGTTGGTGTTCCGTCGAGTCCGGGTCTCGCCTCTTACGCCGAAGGGTCGGTGACGACAGCCGCGGATGGGACGTTTGTGTTCGACACGCGTGATCGGCGGTCCTCGAGAACGCTCGAGTTTGAGTACAAGAGCCATGTGAATGACCTGAGCTTGGCGGCGGAGGCGTCGTTGAGCGTGGAGGTGCCCGTGCCGATCTCGCTGAAGGTCACGCCGAGGACCGTGCGGCGGGGTTCGAGGATAGCGATGACCGGGTCTGTGCCGGCCCCGATCCCGGCCGATGGCAAGCAGATCGTGCTGCAGGCTCTGGCTGTCGGGGTGCGGGGAGCCAAATGGCAGACGTTCAATGTCGTGCGCACCTCCAAGAGCGGCAGGTTCAAGGCGTCCTATCGCTTCAGGTTCGCCGGCCCGGCGCGTTATCGCATACGCGCCGTCTCACGCTTCGAGCAGGACTACCCCTACCTCGCAAACAACTCACCGACGACCCTAGTAAAAGAGAGCTGAGGAGCGACGCGCCGACGATGGTACTCCCCCTGTCGCATCGGCGCAGTGCACATCAGGGGCATTGGTGGTCGTGTCCGGCCCGGCACGACCACCATGCCGCCCCTACACCCGCAGATCGCCTATCAGTACCGACATCGAGGACAGGGGGGTGGCATCAGTGAGCCTCACGCGACACAACAGTGAAACAGGCTTCCAGAGAAGGAGATCATCAATGTCTCGGGTCACAAAGCAGTCAATCGGGCGCACCTCAAGGCGATTTTCGCCACTTGCCCTGCTCGTCCTCACGGCGGCGATTGTGGCGCTGCAGGCGCCGGTGATGGCGCAGGCCGGCACCTACCCGATGTATCAATGCGGCGCAGGGCACCCCAACGTCGCCACTGGCTGGTCTGTCGGCGCGTTCAGCGGGTCGAATGTCCAGCTCGCAAACAGCTGCTCGCAGGGCGGCACGCTCGGCGTCGACGTGTTCGGCGCCCAGCAGGGTGTGCTCGGGCAGGGCGCGCCGGGAAGTGGCGGCGTGTCGGCCTTGAACCTGACCGCCTCGGGCGGCCCCGACATCACGATTGCGTCCGTGAGTGCTGGTGTAGTCGTGTCGCAGAACACCGGCGACACCGCCTACCTCGGAGAGAAGTCCGGCACCACGGAATTCCCCCTGGTGACATTGCCCTACGGCACTGGATCGCCGTACAGCGAGACGAACACATGGACGCTGCCGCAAGGCGCGACCACGTTCAGCATCACCGTTGAGTGCAGCACGGATATGTCACAGCCCGCGTGCACGTTCGCTGACCCAGCCGCCGTGCCAGCCGTGCAGAACGTCACGGTGATGCTCGACGACAGCGTCGCGCCGACGCTCTCAGGGGTCGCCGGCACCCTGTCCACCGCTGCGCGGGCAAGCTCGACGGTGAGCGGCTCACAGACCATTGGCTTTACAGGCAAAGACGCGGACAGCGGCGTGCTCTCCACGACGCTCACCCTGACACCGGAGGGCTCGGGAACCGGCTACACCAAGACAACGAACTTCTCCGCGCAGTGCACGTATGAATCCTGGAACGCCTGCCCTCTCGCTCAGAATGTGGGGCCGCTCGCCGTGCCGACGGCGACCTTGAAGGACGGCACGTACGCCGTTGCGCTGTCGATCACAGACGCCGCCGGGAATACAGCCAGCGAATCGCTCGGCACCGTCAAGACCGACAACTCGCCGACGCTCTCCTCCACGCCAGCGATCAGCGGTATTGCCGCCGTCGGGCAGACGCTGGCCGCCGTTCCCGGATCGACTTCGTCCAATCCGGAAGCCGGGAGCCTCACCACGACGGGACAGTGGCTGCGCTGCGACAGCGCGGGCGAAAACTGTACGCCGATCGCTGGCTTCACGGGCACCTCCTACACAGTCACGCAGGCCGACATCGAACACGCGATCCGCTATCAAGAGACCGTCGGCAACAACGCCGGCAGCGCGGTCGGCGAGTCCGCGCCGCTGGGGCCCGTCACACCCAGCAGCGCCGAACGGGAAAAGACAGAACGGGAAAAGGCCGAAAAGGAAAAAGCCGAAAAGGAAAAAGCCGAAAAAGGACAGACTGGCGCGACCGGTGCCACGGGATCCAGCGGCGCGGCGGGCTCCAGTTCCTCCAGCGGTGAGGGCGGCGTGACGATCAATCTGCCCGGCTCAAACCTGGGTTCGGTTGAGCTGGGCTCAGCGGCCAGTTGGGTCGTGTCGCTGCACGTCAACCCACTGCACGTGCACCGCGGCACCAAGATCAAGCTGAGTGGCTTGGTCAGCACCTCACCTCGCCCCACCGAGGGAAAGCTGATCTACCTGCAGGCGCGAAGCGTCACGAGCAAGTGGAAGGGAAGCGGACGCTCCCGCCATAGAGTCAACGTGTTCGGCAAGTGGGTGACGTTCCAGGCTTTCCGGGCGAAGGCCGGCGGAACCTTCTCCTCGTCCTACACGTTCCGCCTCGGCGGCGATCACACCTACCAGTTCCAGGCCGTGGCACCCGCCGAGGGTCAGTATCGCAACCCCACCGGCACGTCCAAGACGATTACGGTCAAGGAGATCTAGCGGTGCAATCAAGGGCCGGGATGGCTCGTAGGCTTGGGCTCGGTGCCGCGGCAGCACTGATGAGTCTGTCGATCGCAAGCAGCGCCCGGGCGGGAACGTACACCATCTATGACTGTCCCTCGGCGCCTATACCTAACGACAACGCCGGCCCGTGGTCGGTCTACGGCGGACCAAAGTCCGACAAGACATCATGTGCGTTGGGCCTGGGCGATTTCATCGGACCACTCGGTGGGGAAATGTCACCGAACTCTGGCGATGGGGTGAGCATCTCGGCGCCGAGCGGGCTGGCTCTTGTGTCCAGCGAAATCTATTGGTATGACCCCCAGTCGATTTCGGGTGCTCACACCTACGCGGTGGTGTTCGCCAACGGCTCGCTAATTGGGCAGGCGTTCAACCCGACCGACCATCGCTACACCCCCGAAATCGACACCTTGCCCGCGGGCACCACGAGTCTCGTGCTCCAGACAAACTGCTCGAACGATGACGCGCAGACACCGTGCAAGCTCGGTAACGGCGAAGAAACCCCGGACTTGCAGCTGTTCGGTTCCGCGATAACCGTCTCAGACCCAACTGCGCCCACGGGCGGTCTGACTGGCGGCGGTCTGGACGGGAATGGCCCGGCCAGCGGTACGCAATCGATCTCCTACACCGCAAACGACTCGCTCGCCGGTGTCGACTCTGTGCAGTTGCTGGTGGACGGAGAGGTGGTCGCGACAAATAGTTACGCGGGCAGCTGCTCGTTTACCAACTTCCAGCCCTGCCCGGCCAGCGAGCCGGGGTCTCTCTCGTGGGATACCGCGGGGGTTCCAAACGGCGCGCACGAGATCGAGCTCCAGATCTCAAATGCCGCTGGCGACACCACTATCGTCGGCGACCATGCCATTACAACCAGCAACAGCCCAAGCTTTGCCTCTCCGCCGGCGATATCCGGATCGCCCGCTGTTGGACAGACGCTGAGAAGCAAGCCCGGGCAGGTCAGCTCCGACCCAGCCGCCGGCAGCCTCAAAACCAGCGGCCGGTGGCTTCGCTGCGACGCGAGCGGGGACAGTTGCAGCGTGATCGCCAGCGCCACCGGGACCTCCTATAGCGTCAGCTCTGAAGACCTGGATCACACACTCCGATATCAGGAAACGGCTACAAACAACGACGGCTCAAACGCAACGGAATCAGAAGCCTTCGGTCCGATTCAAGCTCCCGAAGAAACCAAGGAAGCCAGAGAAGCTCGTGAAGCACGGGAAGCCAGAGAAGCCGAGGAAGCAAAAGGCTCCAACGGCTCCAACGGGTCCAACGGGGCCGATGGAGCCAACGGGGCCGCGGGCGCTGGCTCCTCGGCGACTGTGGATGTGCTGGGTTCCGGCGTCAACCAGGGGCTGGTCGCGTTGGGCAGCACGGCAAAGTGGCGGGTGTCGCTTCGCGTCTCTCCGGCTCGCGTGCGTCAACACACCAAGGTGAGGCTCACCGGTTTGGTATCGAGCACTCCGAGACCGAGTGAGGGCAAGCTGGTTTTCCTACAGGCGCGCAGCGTCGGCAGCCGCTGGAAGGGCCACGGACGCGCCCGGCACAGGGTGAGCGTATTCGGCAAATGGTTGACTTTCCAGGAGTTTCGTGCAAAGGCCAGCGGCACCTTCTCCTCGACATACACGTTCAAACTCGGCGGTCGCCACGCCTACCAGTTCCAGGCCGTCGCACCCGCCGAGGGCCAATATCGAAACCCAACCGGCACCTCTCTCCCGGTTTTGGTCACCGAGATCTGATGATCCCGGTTCATGCTTGTGCTGGTGGCCCTCTGAGCCTGGGGGCCACCAGCCGAGACCTTTCAGGTAAACAGATATGTTTACTTTATTGGGGCTTGATTTGATCGTGCCATCCGAGTAGTATCCGTGAAGTCGGGGTGAGCCCATCGCGGGCTTTCCAATTCGCTTTGCGTTGGTGCTTCTGTCGCTCCCGTAACCGGTACGTAGGGAACTCCACCCCATGTCCGGTAGACACATATCAAGGCGCTATGCGCACGCGGGACCGTCGCTGAGCCGAACTCGGCCGCCGAGCTCACGAACGTATGCCAAGCGTGAGCCCTCACGCCGATCCACTCCTCAGCGCAACCCGAGGCGGCCGTCCTCTCGACGAGGTCAGCGATGAGCAGAGCGCTGCGGGCCGTATGCGAATGGCTCATGCTCGGCCTGCTCGCTCTCTTCGGAGTGATTCTGCTGGCAGGCAGCCCAGCCTCTGGCGGGGCCGAACAGGATCCCCCCGAACAGGGAGTCGGCGCGGATGTCACCTCGCAGGTCTCCTGGGGATCGGCAGGCGGATGCATCCAGAACATCCAGACCAACAACTTCGGAGACCTCACTCCGCAAGTCTCGGGTTCACTGGCCGGTGTGTTTGACGCGACGCCGCAATCATCGGCCAGCGTCGACCACGAGGGCAATCACGTCTGGGTCGGCTGCGTCACCTCCAACGGACCGCTCGTGTCGGTCGTCGCGCAGGGCATCCAGAACATGCACAACACCGCGGGAGACACCCTGCCGCTGGCGGACGTCGCGATCGGGATCACCAACACACCCGGCGGCAAGCCCTCAACGAACTGCGGGATCACACCCGGTCAGCCGGGCTCCGGATCGTGCACCCTCCCAGCCGACGCCAGCACCGTGCGCCCATTGGTCGGCGAACAGCCGGCGGGAACCACCGAACTGGACTGGCAGTATCAACTGAGCCTCCCGGCCGGCCAGCCCCCCGGCGCCTACAGAGGCGGCGAAGTCGTCTTCACAGCCACCGCCAGCCCACCCGAAGTTCTGTCTGCGCCCGTGAACAGCACGATCCCTGAGATCTCCCCCCAGACTCCCAAACAGGGCAGCGCCGCCACTGCCACAGAAGGAACGTGGTCAAACAGCCCAGCAACGTATGCCTACCAATGGGAACGCTGCAACCAAGCGGGCGAAAACTGCAGCGAGATAAGCGGCGCGACCACAGCGCAATACACGCCCACCGCCACCGACGTCGGCGAACGACTGCGAGTACGGGTCACCGCCGCCAACAGCGGCGGGGAAGCGAGCGCCGAATCGGCGCTCAGCGAACCGGTGCAGGCCGCCGTGCCCGCCAACACACTGCGGCCCAGCATCTCCCCTCCCCACCCAGAAGAAGGAGTCGTCGAGCATCTCACCACGGGGACCTGGACAAACAGCCCCACCAGCTACTCCTACGAATGGCAGCGCTGCGACGAACACGGAGAAAACTGCACTGAGATCGAAGGCGCCAGCGAAGCCGAATACCTTCCCGTGGCGGCGGATGTCGGCCACACCCTCGCCGCGACGGTCACTGCCA
This sequence comes from uncultured Solirubrobacterales bacterium, assembly GCA_963776185.1. Lineage (GTDB taxonomy): Bacteria > Actinomycetota > Thermoleophilia > Solirubrobacterales > Solirubrobacteraceae > Palsa-744. The sequence continues at coordinate 313,877 of CAVZLM010000003.1, read as the reverse complement.
CCAACTCCGGCGGATCGGCAACCGCGAGCGCCTCTCCCAGCGAAGTCGTGGCACTCGCGCCCCCCATCGCCAGCACACCACCCCCACTGATCAGCGGCACCACGGCGCAGGGCCACACACTCTCCACCACCAACGGGACCTTCGGCGCAGGCGCCGTCAGCACATACGCCTATCAGTGGCAGACCTGCGACGAAAACGGCGAACACTGCACGGACATCGAACACGCGACGCAGTCCACGTACACACTGGGCTCAACCGACGTGGGCCACAGGCTGCTCGTGCAGGTCACGGCCAGCAACGCGGCGGGCTCCGCGAGCGAGAGCTCACAAGCCACCACCACGATCAGCGGTCCGCCGATCAACACCGAAGCACCCGCGCTGGCGAGCTCGACCCCGGTCGTCGGGGTGCAAGACAGCGTGAGCACGGGCACCTGGACGGAAAGCCCAACCGCCTTCGCCTACCAGTGGCAGCTGTGTGAAAGCTCTGGCGAAGGATGCGTGGACATAGGCGGCGCGACCTCGGCCTCCTACACGCCACTCAGCACAGACGCCGCTCACACGCTTCGCGTCGAAGTCACGGCCAGCGGTGAAGACGGCACCGCAAGCGCGCTCAGCAACACCAGCGGTGCCGTCGGCGAATCGCCGCAGAACGTTCACGCACCGGTCCTCTCCGCCGAGCAGCCGGTCGAAGGCGAACAACTGAGCGTCTCGAGCGGCACCTGGTCCGGCACCCCGGAAAGCTTCACCTACACCTACCAGTGGCTGAGATGCGACACCGCGGGCGAACACTGCGCGGACATCGCCGGTGCTGAAGCGGCCTCCTACACACCCCTCGCGGCGGACGTCGCACACACGCTGATCGCCCGTGTGACCGCGACCAACAGCGCCGGCATGACCAGCGTGCTCAGCGAAACGAGCGACGAGGTGCTGGCCGGCGTGCCGCTGAACCGCATGCCACCGAGCACAACCCCAGCCGCCGCGCGGCAGGGCGTGGCAGAGAGCGCTAGCACCGGGACGTGGACTGAGAGCCCGACCTCCTACGCCTATCAATGGGAGCGGTGTAACGAACTAGGGACCGGCTGCCTGCCGATCGCGGGCGCCAGCGGCTCGAAATACACACCGGGCAGCGAAGATGTCGGCGACACGCTGATCGTCGAAGTGACCGCCACCAACACAGCCGGCTCTGGTTTCGCATCCTCCTCAGCTAGCGATGTGGTGTTGCCGGCGGTGCCCGTGAACACCGCCGCACCGGTGATCTCCAGCGAAAGCCCGGCCGTCGGGGTGCTGGACTCGGTGAGCACCGGTACCTGGTCGAACAGCCCGACGAGCTTCACCTACCAGTGGCAGGACTGCAACAGCGAAGGCGAAGGCTGCTCGAGCATCGCGGGCGCCACCGCGTCGAGCTACACGCCGCAGGCCAGCGACGCGGGGCACACCCTGCTCGTCGATGTGGTTGGGAGCAATGCGGGTGGAAGCTCGGCTGCCGCGGTCTCCAAACACTCAAGCGCGGTTACGCAGGCGCCCGCGGAGACGGCGCCGCCGACTCTTTCCACCTCGAGCCCCACCGAAGGGGTGGCGCTGAGTGTCTCCAACGGAACCTGGACCGGCTACCCACCACCCACGTTCACCTATCAATGGCAGCGCTGCAACAGCCTGGGCGCAAGCTGCTTGAACATCTCTGGCGCCACCAACTCGAGCTACACGCCCGTTGCGGCGGACGTCGCCGAAACGATCCAAGTGGTCGTCAAAGCGTCCAACTCCGCCGGCAGCTCCAGCGCGAGCACCGCGGTGAGCAACATCGTGACGGGCGCCCCCGCGGATGAGCTCGCGCCGGAACTGTCATCCAGCGCGCCGGTGGAAGGCACGGCGGTCAGCGTCACCGCCGGCACGTGGCGAGGCTACCCGGTGCCGACCTACTCCTACCAGTGGCTGCGTTGCAACAGCTCAGGCGAAAGCTGCGTCAACATCACCGGAGCCACCTCTTCCTCATATACGCCGGTCAGCGTCGACGTGACTCACACGCTGCGGGCCAAGGTGACCGCGACGAACTCCGTGGGCTCATCCGCGGTCAGCACCAGCGCGAGCAGCGTGGTCGTTCCACCGGCACCGGTGAACTCGGCGCTGCCCACGACGAGCCCGAGCATCGCCCTCGTACAGCAGGCCGAGTCGACCAGCGCGGGCACCGTGACGCTCGGGAAAAACGTCACAGCAAGCGATTTACTGGTACTCGTCGTCTGCCAGACATCAACGGAAACCACGGCGGTCACCGGCGGCGGAGTGACATGGAGGCGCGCGCTGCAGAACGGCGGAAAGGACTGCGCGATCTGGTACGGCGAAAACAGCTCAGGCGGCGAAGGAACAAGAGAAGTCCAGGTCACGGGGACGCTGGGCGCGGCGCCGGGCCTCGCGCTCAGTGAGTGGTCGGGGGTTGCGGCAAAAGAAGCGCTTGACAGCACCGGGGCCTATGAAGGCAGCGCCACGCCCCTCGCCACAGCGGAAATATCTCTGGCGAGCGCCGGCGAGCTGATCATTGTGGGCGATGTCACGGGGTTCGGCTCGACACACAAAGTCGCGCCTGGATTTACGAGCTTCTACAGCGCCAGCCCCCCCACCTTCACCGATGCCGAGTACCTAGTCGACGCCAAAGGCGCCACCGTCAAGGGAACCTGGGAAGAACCAATCTCCAGCTACGCAGGCAATGCCGCGATCATCTCGGCATTCAAAGGCCCGCCGACAGTCGGCAGAACCGTGACCGCCGCGACCGGCACGTGGACCAACAGCCCCACCGCCTACACCTACCAATGGGAGGACTGCAACAGCCTGGGTGAAAGCTGTCTGAACATCTCAGGCGCCACGAGCTCGACCTACACGCCGGTCACCGGCGATGTCGGCTACACCCTGCGAGTGATCGTGACCGCGAGCAACGCCGGCGGTTCGGGCACCGCGACATCGGCGGCCACCAGCGCCGTCACCGTCTCGGTCCCAGGCAGTTTGACGGGACCGACCATCTCGCCCACTTCACCGCAGCAGGGTGTGGCCGAGTCGACAACCACCGGCACGTGGTCCAACAGCCCGACGTCCTACACCTATCAATGGGAGGACTGCAACAGCTCAGGCGAAAGCTGCACGAACATCTCTGGCGCGACGTCGAGCAGCTACACACCCCTCGCGGGCGATGTCGGGCACGCCCTGAGAGTCGACGTGATCGCGACGAACGTCGGTGGTTCGGGGACGGCTCTCTCCAAAGCCACCGTGGCGGTGTTGCCGGCGGTGCCCGTAAACACCGCGGCGCCAGCCATCTCCAGTGAAAATCCGGCCGTTGGGGCGCTCGAGTCGGCGAGCACGGGTAGTTGGACGAACAGCCCGAGCGGCTATTCCTACCAGTGGCTGGACTGCAACAGCACGGGCGAAGGCTGCTCGAGCATTTCCGGTGCGACCGCGTCGAGCTACACGCCGCAGGCCAGCGACGCCGGACACACTCTGGTTGTCGATGTCATCGCCAGCAACACGGGTGGAAGCTCGGCTGTGGCGGTCTCCAAACACACCAACCAGGTCACCCAGACACCCTCGGAGACCGTGCCGCCGGCGCTGTCTACGAACAGCCCCAGCGAAGGGGTGTCGCTGAGTGTGTCCACTGGAACATGGGCTGGTTACCCCGCGCCGACGTACACCTATCAGTGGCAGCGCTGTAACGCGTTCGCGGGTGAATGCGCCAACATCTCCGGCGCCACGAGCTCGAGCTACACCCCCGTGGCAGCGGACGTCTCACAGACCATCCAAGCGGTCGTCAAAGCCTCAAACTCGACCGGCAGCTCGAGCGCGACGACACCGGCCAGCAACATCGTGACCGGCGCTCCCGCCAACACACAAGCGCCCAGCCTGCCCTCCTCCGCACCCGTCGAAGGCACACCACTGAGCATCTCCACCGGGGCATGGCATGGCTACCCGCTACCTACCTACTCCTACCAGTGGCTGCGTTGCAACAGCTCAGGCGAAAGCTGCGTCAACATCACCGGCGCCACATCATCCAGCTACACCCCGGTCGAAGGCGACGTCGCTCACAAGCTGCAGGCGCAAGTGACCGCCACCAACTCGCTGGGGTCATCTTCGGCAAACACGAACACAACCGGCGTGGTGCTGCCGCTGGCACCCAGCAACACCTCAGCGCCCGTGATCGCGAACACCGCGCCCCAGCAGGGCATTTCTGACTCTGTATCCACCGGTACGTGGTCACACAACCCGGTGTCCTACTCCTACCAGTGGGAGGACTGCAACAGCGCCGGAGAAAACTGCACGAACATATCCGGCGCAAACTCCTCCAGCTACACCCCAGTGGAAGGCGATGTCGGGCATGAGTTGAGGGTCAAGGTCACGGCTAGCAACGCGGGTGGGTCCGGGAATGCGACGTCGGAACCGACCGCTGTCGTCGTGCCTCCGGCACCCGCGGATTCGGTGTTGCCTGTGATCTCGCCGTCTTCTCCCCGGCAGGGTGTTGCGGAGTCGACGAGCACTGGTACGTGGTCGAATAGCCCGACCGGCTACGTGTATCAGTGGGAGGACTGCAATACGGCCGGTGAAAGCTGCACGAGCATCTCCGGGGCTACCAGCTCGAGCTACACGCCCGTGGAAGGCGACGCCGGGCACAAGTTGAGGGTCAAGGTCACGGCGACGAACGCTGGCGGGTCTGGGAATGCGACGTCTGAACCGACGGCTGTTGTGGTGCCTCCAGCACCCACGGATTCTGTGTTGCCTGTGATCTCGCCGTCCTCGGCGCAGCAGGGTGTTGCGGAGTCGACTACGACCGGTACGTGGTCGAATAGTCCCAACTCCTACGCCTACCAGTGGGAGGATTGCAACAGCGCTGGCGAATCGTGCTCGAACATCTCTGGTGCCACGTCGTCCTCCTATACGCCGGCCGCGAGTGATGTGGGCGACAAGTTGAGGGTGAAGGTCACGGCCACGAATGCTGGTGGCTCTGGGAATGCGACGTCTGAACCGACCGCTGTTGTCGGTGCCTCCAGCACCCGCGGATTCGGTGTTGCCTGTGATCTCGTCGTCTTCGCCGCAGCAGGGTGTGGTGGAGAGCACAACCAATGGCACGTGGTCGAACAGCCCCACCTCCTACACGTATCAGTGGCAGGACTGCAATACGGCCGGTGAAAGCTGCACGAGCATCTCCGGGGCCACGTCGTCTTCTTATACGCCGGTCTCCACCGATGTGGGCGACAAGTTGAGGGTCAAGGTCACTGCCACGAATGCTGGTGGCTCTGGGAATGCGACGTCTCGAACCGACGGCGGTTGTCGTGCCGCCCGCGCCGGTGAACTCGGTGTTGCCTGGCATTTCGCCGTCTTCGCCGCAGCAGGGTGTCGCGGAGAGCACAACCAATGGAACGTGGTCTAACAGCCCAACGAGTTACGCGTACCAGTGGGAGGACTGCAACAGCGCCGGCGAATCGTGCTCGAACATCTCTGGGGCTACCAGCTCGGGCTACACGCCCGTGGAAGCCGACGTTGGGCACAAGTTGAGGGTCAAGGTCACGGCCACGAATGCTGGTGGGTCTGGGAATGCGACGTCTGAACCGACCGCGGTTGTCGTGCCGCCAGCACCCACGGATTCGGTGTTGCCTGTGATCTCGCCGTCTTCGCCGCAGCAGGGTGTGGTGGAGTCGACTACTAACGGTACGTGGTCTCACAGTCCGACCTCCTATGCCTATCAGTGGGAGGACTGCAACAGCGCCGGCGAATCGTGCTCGAACATCTCGGGGGCAACTTCCTCGAACTACACACCGGCCTCCAGTGATGTGGGCGACAAGTTGAGGGTCAAGGTCACCGCCACAAACGCGGGTGGGTCTGGGATCGCCACCTCCGAACCGACGGCGGTTGTCGTGCCGCCCGCGCCGGTGAATTCGGTGTTGCCTGTGATCTCGCCGTCCTCGCCCAAGCAAGGAGTCATCGAGTCCGCGACCACCGGCACGTGGTCGAACAGCCCGACCGCCTACTCCTACCAGTGGGAGGACTGCAACAGTCTCGGCGAAGGCTGTCTAAATATCTCCGGAGCCTCGTCGTCCTCATACACGCCGGCTGCTACCGATGTCGGCGACAAGTTGAGGGTGAAGGTCACGGCCACGAATGCTGGTGGGTCTGGGAATGCGACGTCTGAACCGACGGCTGTTGTGGTGCCTCCAGCACCCGCGGATTCGGTGTTGCCTGTGATCTCGCCGTCCTCGCCGCAGCAGGGTGTGGTGGAGAGCACAACCAATGGCACGTGGTCGAACAGCCCCACCTCCTACACGTATCAGTGGGAGGACTGCAATACGGCCGGTGAAAGCTGCACGAGCATCTCCGGGGCCACGTCGTCTTCTTATACGCCGGTCGCGAGTGATGTCGGCGACAAGTTGAGGGTGAAGGTCACGGCCACGAATGCTGGTGGGTCTGGGAATGCGACGTCTGAACCGACCGCTGTTGTGGTGCCTCCAGCACCCACGGATTCGGTGTTGCCTGCGATCTCGCCGTCTTCGCCGCAGCAGGGTGTAGTGGAGTCGACTACTAACGGCACGTGGTCGAACAGCCCCACCTCCTATGCCTATCAGTGGGAGGACTGCAACAGTCTGGGTGAAAGCTGCCTGAATATTTCTGGCGCTACATCATCCAGCTACACCCCAGCGGCTGGAGACGTTGGCGACAGGCTGAGGGTCAAGGTCACGGCTAGTAATGCCGGTGGCTCGGGGAGTGCTGTTGCGGAACCGACGGTGGCTGTCGTGCCGCCCGCGCCGACGAATTCGGTCCTCCCCGTGATCTCACCGTCTTCGCCTAGGCAGGGTGTCGCCGAGAGCACAACGACTGGCACGTGGTCGAATAGTCCGACGTCCTACGCCTATCAGTGGCAGGACTGCAACAGCGCCGGCGAATCCTGCTCAAACATTTCGGGAGCGACATCCTCGAGCTATACGCCGGTGGAAGCCGATGCTGGGCACACGCTGCGCGTCGAAGTGACCGCCACCAACAGCGGAGGATCCGGGCATGCGGAGACCGCGGCGACCGCCACAGTTCTCGGCAAGCCCACCAATACCGTGCTGCCGGCGATCACGGAATCCCGAACAGGTGGGCTCGGTGCGCTGAACACCGCCGATGGCACAAACGACACAACCGCCGTCTCCTGCCCATCATCTGGAGTCTGTGTCGCGGTGGACTCCTCGGGGAACGTGCTCACCACCACCAACAGCGGCTCGAGTTGGACTGTGACAGCGATCAGCGGCACCCCCGCATTCGTCGCGGTGTCCTGCGCCCCAGGGACAACATCCACCTCGGGGCTGTGCGCTGCGACCACCACCAGTGAGCACGCATACCTCGCGACCGACCCCACCGGCGGCGCGGCGGACTGGGTGGAATCCGCGAGTTTCATGGGCTCGGCGCCCCCCGGCGGCATCGCCTGCGCCAACACAGCGTTCTGTGTCGCTGTCGCAGGCGGGTATACCAACATCGGTGCCGTGAGCGGCACCGCAGTCACCTGGACGGAGAACTCCGCCAACGCAAGCAGCTTCGCGGGAGTGTCCTGCACCTCAGAAACGTTCTGCGCCCACATCGACAGCAGCGCCGGGGTCGTCTACACAACCACCCCGAAGACGATCGCCGCATGGACAGCAACCAGCGGCGTGACGCTCACCGGAGGCACGGGAGAGGCGCTCTCATGCGCACCAGGCACCACCTCGACGAGCGGTCTATGCGTAGATGTCGGCACCGCCGGCAGGATCGCCGTCACAACGGACCCGGCCGGCACATGGACCACCTCAACCATCGACGGTGCACACACGATCACCTCAGTGTCGTGCGCCTCCACCTCGTTGTGCATGGCGGTTGACAACGCCGGGAACGTGCTCATCTCCCGGACACCGGCAGAAGCCTCGAGCTGGAGCCTGACCGGGTCCGGGGCGTCGGACCTGACAGGGGCGTCCTGCTACTCCACCACGTTCTGCGTGATCGTTGACAACTCCGGGCAGGACGCCGTGTACTCCGGGGCGGCCGTCACCACCCTGAAAGGGTCCAGCGGCACATGGACCAACAGCCCGACCTCCTACACCTACCAGTGGCAGCGATGCAACAGCATTGGCGCGGAATGCTCCAGCATCTCCGGCGCGACCAGCGCCAGCCGCACCGAGACCACCGAAGACGCCGGGCACACCCTGCGCATCGAAGTCACCGCGACCAACGCCGTAGGGTCCGGCACAGCAACCTCTAGCCAGAGCCTGGTCGGGGGAGCTCCGGTAAACACCGCGGTCCCAGCCATAGAAGACTCGGGACCGGGCACCCTCTCCGAACCCTACACCGCTGATCAGTTCGAAGCGGCAGACGGCGTCTGGGCCAACGAACCGACCTCCTACACCTACCAGTGGGAGGACTGCAACGCGGCTGGTGAAAGCTGCTCGAACATCTCCGGTGCGACCGGAGCGGAATACGAACCTGCGTCCGCCGATATCGGGCACACTCTCCGCGTCGTCATAACCGTCACAAACAGCGACGGATCAGTCAAAGTCACCACCACCCAAACCGGCATCGTGAAGCTCGCGCCGCCCGTCGACACCGTGCTGCCCGCAATTACCGGCTCCCCCGTCGTCGCACAGGTACTGACGTCATCGACCGGCACCTGGAGCAACGAGCCGACCTCCTACACCTACCAGTGGGAGGACTGCAACAGCACCGGCGAAGCCTGCACAAACATCTCGGGTGCGACCACCTCGAGCTACACCGTCGCCTCCACGGACGTGGGGCACACCATCCGGGTGGTGGTGACCGCCACCAACAGCACCGGCTCCACCACAGCCACATCTACCGACACCGCGCGGGTCGCCTCAGCCGCCCCCGTGAACACCGCGCTGCCCGCGATCACCGGGACCGCCAAAGTAGATGAAAAACTAACCGCCTCAACCGGCACCTGGAGCAACGAACCGACCTCCTACAAATACCAGTGGGAGCGGTGCAACAGCGTGGGCGCGGAATGCTCCATTATCTCCGGCGCGACCAGCGCCAGCCGCACCGAGACCACCGAAGACGCCGGGCACACCCTGCGCATCGAAGTGACCGCAACCAATGCCGCAGGGTCCACCAAAGCCACCTCTACGCAGACCGGAGTTGTGGGGGGCGCAGACTTTACCCAGACCATCGACGCCAATGCGCTCGAGGCCACGTCCTGCGTCCCCTCGAGCACCGACTGCGTAGTCAGCGACAACAAAGGAAACGCCTACTACTCGACCACTGCGAAAGTCACCGGTACAGCCACATGGAACTCGTGGACAGGACCCTCGGCCTCAGCTAGCGAGGCGCTTGCCTGCCCGAGCACCTCGCTGTGCACGATCGCCGACGGAGGCAACGTCTACTACGCAACCTCACTTGGTGGCAGTTGGACGGAAGCGTTCAGCCCCAGTTATAGAGTTGATGCCCTGACGTGCGCCTCTTCATCGTTCTGCATCGACGGGCAGGGCGAAAGCGGCGGCTACATCCGCTACTCGACTGTTCCCGCCTCGGCTGCGTGGAACGCCGTGCTCGTCGCAGGGTCAAACAACGTGACCGGAGTCTCCTGTGTCTCTTCCTCCTTCTGTGCTGCTGTCGACAGCGCCGGAGAGGCTTACATCGCCGTCACCGAAGCGGATATCAAGATAGCGTCTGGCTGGAAAGGCACGGATGTCGATAGCAGCACTGCGCTGGATGGCGTCGCGTGCATGTCGACTACCTCCTGCGTCGCCGTCGACGACACGGGGGATGCCTTAGCCCTCACGATCAACAGCGAAGGCGCCGCGACTGTATCCAAGCACGACATCGACGGCACGAACGACCTGACCGCGGTTGCCTGTACGGGAAGCTCGACCTGCGCTGCCGTCGACACAGTCGGGAACGTCTTCCTATCGGTCAATGCCGGCGCAACCTGGACTAAACAGTACGCGCTCGGCGTAGATCTCACGAGCGTCTCGTGCTCGTCCGCCTCGCTCTGCGTCGCTGCCGGTACAAACGGCAGTGTCACGACCTTCGAAGGCTGACCGGACACGCGCGAAATGTCCCGAGCACGAACCGATAGCCCGTCGAGGCCCACGGCACGCGGTGGCGTGTCCCGGCGCTCTGTGGCAGGTCGGTATCCGATTAAGTGGAGCCAGTCAGCTGCACGGTTGAGATTCGGCGACACGCACACAGAGGCGAATTGGGCCTAGTAGTTTCAAAAAGGAGAGCATCGATGCGTTCTTACACCAAGTACTCGCTCGCGCGGCTGTCATGCCTGCTAGCGGCCGCATGTATGGTCGGCTCTGCGGTATTCGTCGGGTCGGCGCGTGCGGGGACGATTGCCGTTGTGTCCTGCCAAATCCCGGGCGGGGGCCCCGCCCCGACTGAAGGCTGGGCCTCGAGCTGGATTGGCGGGCCGATGAACGACTCGGGGCCGGGCAACACGTGTGCTGAGGCCAACGGCTCACTAAGTGCATCGATTGGGAACCAGTGGCCGCAGGAACGTGGATTCGGAGTCCAATGGGTCTACACGGCCCCCACTGGGTTCACGATCGCAGGCGGGCAGTTGACAGGCTCTTTGTATACGCCGGGTGGAACTGCCGCATTTCTGAGTCCGCAAGACTCTTACGCAAGCGCCAATGCGATCGCCAACTGCCAGTTCAATTTGGAATGTGGTCCCCATGACGGTGGCCTGAGTGGCACGTTCCCGATAACCAACCCCGACCACACCGGTGGTCAGAACATCTGGATGTATGCCAACTGCGTCGGTGAAAATCAGGGCGAAGGATGTCCCGCTGGCCACGGCGCCTACGGGGTCGACGCGTCAATAAGCCTCTCGCAAGCGATTATCGAGCTCTCCAATCGCGCGATCCCGGCGGGCTCTGGATTCGCGGGGCAGCTGACCTCAACCGGAAAGATTTCCGGCGTCGCCGACCTGAACTTCCAGGCCACTGACCCTGGCGGCAGCGGGGTCTACAACGTGACGGCCACGCTCGACGGGCAAACAGTCTACGACGCCACGCCCGATGACAACAGTGGTCTGTGCGTGCCGGTCGGCACCTACGGGGGCGCCAACGAGTTCACCTCTCCAGAGCCCTGCAAGCTCTCTGAGCCTGTGGCTGTATCGATAAATACCGCGGTTGTTCACGACGGAACCCATGAACTGAAGGTGAGCGTTACCGACGCGGCCGGCAACCAGTCCTCGGTGTATTCCTCCCAGATCGAAACCAAGAACGCCCCTACGGTCGTCGCTGCCCCCTACATCTCTGGGCAGGCTCAGGTAGGCGCGAGTGTGACTGCAAGTGCCGGGACCTTCCAAGCCCCGGCTGGCGCAGGCACGTTGTCGGCTGTGTCCGGGCAGTGGCTGCGCTGTAGCGACGCTATGGCAATGCACTGCTCGCCGATTAGCAATGCCACCGGCCCAACCTACGCGCCGACCACCGAAGACATCGGGTACTACCTGGTTTACCAGAACTTAGTCGCAGACAGCGACGGGTCAACGATGTCTGACTCACAGCCGACCGTGGCGGTCACCGTCCCCGCCGGCGGGACTGGGAGCAATGGTGGTGGGAGCGGAGTTGGCGATTCAGGGAGCGACGCCAACGGCACAGGCGGGACGAGCACAGGCGGGACGAGCACAGGCGGGACGAGTGGTGCCGGCGGAACAGGCGGCGGTGTCACAGTCGTGCTGCCGTCCAACCTCAACCAAGGGACCGTGCAGCTCGGCAGCGCGTCGAGCTGGAGTGTGTCCCTACGCGTCTCTCCACGGCAGGTTCGCCGGCACACCAAGATCAAGTTGTCCGGACTGGTCTCGACCACTCCTCGCCCAGCGGAGGGGAAGCTGATCTACCTACAGGCACGCAGCGTCGCCACAGTCTTCAAAGGCAGCGGGCACCGCCGGCACCGAGTGGTCGTGTATGGGAAATGGACGTCGTTTCAGATCTTTCGCGCGAAGAGCAACGGCTCGTTCTCATCGACCTATACGTTTCGGCTGGGTGGCAGGCACACTTACGAGTTCAGGGCGGTCGCGCCTGCCGAGGGTCAGTACCGCAATCCCACGGGTAGCTCCGCCATCTCAACGGTGAAGGAGATCTGAGCCGGTGGCGTCTGGTGTTGCCGCTCAGGGGTGTCGGACCTTAGACACGTAGTGGGACCCCGCCCGCGCTGGCGCTACGAGGCCAAGAGCTCGAGTTCGAGCTGATCGGCCACGAAGGCACTGGTGCGCCGCGTCCGGCTGCAGTAGCCGGCCCCGGCGAAAGACGGCATCAAAAGGTGGCGAAAACGAGTACTGAGGACTGTCGAAATACGGTAGTCTGATGCTGTGGTCGAGACGCGTTACCGCAGTCGTATGCTCGATGGACTGCTCGCTGAGCTGCTCGCTGAGCTGCCGGCGGTGATGGTGACAGGGCCGCGAGCCGGCGGCAAGACGACCACCGCGGCACGCCACGCGGCGAGCGTGGTCCGCCTCGACCGCGTGCTCGAGGCGGAAGCCTTCCGAGCCGATCCGGACGTGGCGCTGCGGGAGTACGAGGAGCCGATCCTGCTCGATGAGTGGCAGGAGCAGCCGGGCGTCCTCGGGGCGGTCAAGCGGGCGGTCGACTCCGATCCTCGACCCGGCCGATTCCTGCTCACGGGCTCGGTCCGCGCGGAACTCGACGCCGCGACGTGGCCCGGCACCGGACGGGTGGTGCGAGTCGCGATGTACGGGATGACGGTGCGCGAGCAGCTCGGACGCGCGGAGGGTCCGACGCTGCTCGACGTGCTCGCGGCTGGAGATGTTCCGGGCGTGCCCCGCGATCCACCGGACCTGCGGGGTTACGTGGAGCTCGCTCTGCGGGGCGGTTTCCCCGACCCCGCGCTGCGCATGACCGAACGCGCACGGAGGCGATGGCTGGATGGGTATGTGGAGCAGCTGCTGACCAGTGACGCGGCCAGTGTCGATCAGGGCCGCGACCCGGCGCGTCTTGGCCGCTACCTCGAGGCGTACGCACTCAACACGGCGGGCATCGCGGCCGACGCGACGCTGATTGAGTTCGCCGGCGTGGACCGCAGGACTGCCGTGGCATACGAGCGGCTGCTCACGAACCTGTTCGTCGTGGACGCGCTTCCGGCATGGAGCTCGAATCGGCTGAAGCGCCTCTCCAAGGCCCGCAAGCGTCACCTCGTCGATCCGGCGCTGATCGCGTCGATCCTCCACTGGACGCGGGCGGGGTACTTCGTGACGGCGATCTGCTGGGCCGGATACTGGAGAGCTTCGTCGTGGCCCAGATCAGGGCGGAGTTGCCCCTCTGCGCGTCACGGCCCCGTCTCTACCACCTGCGAGAGGAACACGGACGCCACGAGGTGGACCTCCTCGCGGAGCTCGGAGCCGGAAAGCTCGTGGCCTTCGAGGTGAAGGCGGGAGCGGCCGACCTCCACGCAGCGCGACACCTCACGTGGCTGCGGGAGCAGCTGGGAGACAGGTTCGCCCGCGGCGTCGTGCTCCACACCGGACCACGCGCTTACGAGCTGGACGATCGAATCATCGCGCTACCGATCTGCGCGTTGTGGGGCTAGCGTAGCGCGAGCATCCCCGCGGCCAGTGGGGTCCAGTACGTGTCAAAGGTCCAATTGGCCTCTGCGCCTACATCTGGGACGTGAAGCTCCCGACGGCGCGTGTCGTCACTCACGATTGAGGTTTCAGTCGTTGTCAGCGGTTCGACGTGTGGTTACCGTCGATCTCGGTGCCGCCTGGTTCGCCGTGGGTGTCCTCCCATCGTTGTCTGTGGAACCTTCGCTGGACGAGGTGCCCCAGAAGGCCGCGCAACTACGGGCGTTCGTGCCCGGCACTGTGCTCGTCGGAGGCACCGCCGCCGCGCTCCATGCCGGCCAGCGTGGCTCTCGTGATCACGATCACGTGCTCGCCGGGCTCGCTCTCGTGAACACGACCAAATCTGACAGCTAAACAGTTGCCGGACAGAGGCTCGAGGTATACACTCCGTGAGCTTCGCAAGCGGCGGGCAGCCGTCTGTTTCGAAGGCATGAGCGCAGCCACATTCGATGCTCCCGTAGTCGGTGCGTGGGGGAAGTTTTCTCATGTCCGGCGAGCACATTTCTAGTTTCTGGATCACGCGGTGAGGTTTTCCGCGCTGCGCAGGGGTCTCGCGGCTGCTCTGGCGGTCGTGGTCTGTCTCGGGTTGTCGCTGCTGGCTCCGCGTGTGATTGCCGCAGGCTCGACCTCAGGGCAGGAAACGGCGGCGAGCATCGAATCTGAGGTGGCGTGGGGGAGCGCCAACGGCTGTGAGGAGAACATCCAGACGAATGATTTCGGCGCGCTCGCCCCAAATGCGAACTCTGCGGTCCTTGGGTTCTTCGATGCGGCTCCGCATACATTGAGCAGCACGGGTCCGAGCGGTGAACACGTTTGGGTAGGGTGCGTGACGGCGAATACCGGTCTCGCGTCAGTGACGGCTCAGGGGCTGCAGGACATGATGAGCGCCGGCCACACGTTGCCGTTGTCGGATGTGAACATCGGTGTCACGGACGCTGCTGGCGGCCGGCTCGACGGTGGTTTGGCGGGCTGCGTGGTAAGCGCGGGTCAGGAAGCTGCCGATGACTGTCCGTTGCCGATGAGTGGGTCGAGCGATACGTTGCTTGCCGAAGCGAGCCCGGGCACATCAGAACTCGACTGGCAATACCAGCTGAACCTGCCCGCCAATCAGGCAGTCGGCAGCTACAGCGGCGGAGAAGTCATCTTCACCGCCACCGCCGGATTCGCACAAGGCAACGATCTGCCCGAGAGCCTCACACGCCCAGCATTGTCGACTAGCGCCGCTCAGCAAGGCGCCCCTCTCGGAGCCTCGAATGGCACGTGGTCCGGCAGCCCATCCTCATTTTCCTATCAATGGGAACTCTGTCGAGCGAGCGAAACCAGCTGTGAGGTGATCGCGGGCGCCGCCTCTTCGTCTTATACACCGGTGGAAGGAGATCTCGGCGATGAGCTGCGGGTCGACGTCACCGCGATCGGCACGGCCGGCGAGTCGTCTTCGAGAAGCATCGCCAGCGACGCTGTGCTTCCCACAGCCCCGGGTAACACCGAGCTCCCGGCCGTCAGCGGTAGTGCTGTCGAGGAAGGCGTGGTGTTGAGTGCGAGTACCGGTGGCTGGACGGAGAACCCGAGTGGTTTCTCCTATCAGTGGCAGTTCTGCGTCTCGATTGAAAACGTTTGCGGTGATATCGGAGGGGCGACCGCTCCCACCTACACCCCGATTACGACTGACGTGCGTCGCTACATACGGGTGGTGGTGACGGCGCGCAATGCTGGCGGCGAACGAGCCGCGATCTCGCCCTCTGTGGGCCCGGTGTCTCCACCGCCGCCGGTGAATGTGTCGTTGCCGTTGTTCCTGGGTACGCCGACCGCGCAGTCCGCTGTCGCCGTGTCGACGGGGTCTTGGACGGACAGCCCGACCGGCTATGACTATCAATGGAAGCTTTGCGACAGCACCGGTGAGAACTGCACGATCATAAGCGGCGCCAGCACCTCTGAATACGCCCCTCCGGAAAACGACGTCGGGGACACACTGCTCGTGGAAGTGACTGCCTACAACGCGGTCGGGCATGCCAACGCAAGTAGCCAGGTAAGCAAATCCGTCTTGCCGGCAAAGCCCAAAATCACGGTGCTGCCGGCCGTTACGGGCAGCGCGCTCGAGCAGGGGGTGTCTTTGAGCGCGAGCACTGGCACGTGGACGGGTAGCCCAACGAGCTATTCGTACCAGTGGGAATGGTGTGAGCTCGGTGAAAATCCCTGTGGGACGATCGCGGGCGCCAGTGGCGCGACGTATGCCCCGACATCGGCCTACCTCGGGGACTACATCCGGGTCGTCGTGTCGGCGGCCAACGGCAGCGGATCGGCGACCGCGACCTCCAGCGCCGTGGGCAAGATCTCACCGCCTCCGCCCGTCAGTGCATCACCTCCGGTGTTGTCGACGGTTACACCGATCGATGCCACCAGCCTGTCGGTCTCCGAAGGATCATGGGCGAACATCCCAACTAGCTTCGCCTATCAATGGGAGCTGTGCAACAGCGCGGGAGCCGACTGTTCGGCGATCGCTGGCGCGACATCCTCCTCATATACGCCCGTCGCTGGGAACATCGGCGACACGCTGGTTGCCAAGGTCACGGCGGTCAATGCGAGCGGCAGCGCGACCGCGTCGACCGCCACCAGCAACCCGGTGCTTCCCTCGAGGCCGCAGAACACGGTATTACCCGCGGTCACGGGTAGCGCGTTTGAGGAAGGCGTGCCTTTGAGTGCGAGTACCGGCACGTGGACGGGTAGCCCGACGAGCTATTCATACCAGTGGGAATGGTGTGAGCTCGGTGAAAATCCCTGTGGGACTATCGCGGGCGCCGGTGGTGCGACGTATATCCCGACATCGGCCTACCTCGGGGACTACATCCGGGTAGTGGTGACGGCGGCCAATGGCAGCGGATCGGCGACCGTGACCTCCCGCGCTGTCGGCAAGATCCGCTCAGCGGTGCCGGCGAACACCGGCCTGCCAGCGCTGTCCAGCAACGCACCGATCGACGGCATCAGCCTGTCCGTCTCCACCGGAGCATGGACGAACAGTCCCACCAGCTATGCCTATCAGTGGGAGCGCTGCAACAGCTTCGGCGGAGGCTGCTCCAAAATTGCCGGTGCAACCTCCGCCAGCTATTTACCAACCGATGCTGATGTGGAACACAGACTGGTAGCGCAGGTCACCGCAGCCAACGCGAGCGGACCCGGAGAAGTGGCGACGAGCGCCGCCAGTGGCGCGGTGCAGAAGCCGCCAGTCAACACGGCCGCCCCGACCCTGTCCTCCGGGAGCCCAACAGCCGGTAGCGCGCTGAGCGTAACCACTGGAACCTGGAGCGGCTACCCAGCCGTTTTTACCTACGTCTATCAGTGGCTGCGGTGCACCAGCCTCGGAACGAGTTGCATGACCATCTCCGGGGCCAGCGCTTCCTCCTACACGCCAACACAAGCCGACGGCGGCTCCACCCTGCAGGCCCAGGTCACCGCAACCAACACAGCCGGGCAGGCCACAGCTAGCTCGGCGGTGAGCGGCATAGTGGCCGCTGCGCCCATCAACACGCTCACGCCTGAACTCTCGACTGAGGCGCCGTCTGAAGGGACCGCGCTCAGCGTGAGCACCGGCACCTGGGGCGGCTACCCAAGCGTCTCTGCCTATAGCTACCAGTGGCAGGACTGCGACACCCATGGGCAGTCCTGCACACCGATCTCCAGAGCAATCAACTCGAGCTACACACCGACAGCGTCTGACATCGGCCACACGTTGGTGGCAGTCGTGACAGCGACGAACAGCGTCGGCAGCACACCTATCGCCACTACGCCCACGAATCCCGTGACCATGAGTCCGACGCCCGCATTCGCTTCGATACCGACCTTTACCGCGACACCAGCCCAGGGCACGAGCATTGGCCTGGCCGATCTCTCCGTCAGTGGCAGCCCAACGCCAACGCTGTCCTACCAGTGGCGCGACTGCGCCAGCACGAGCCTATCCAGTTGCACAAACATCACAGGCGCCGTCGAAACCACCTACACACCAGCCGCTAGCGATCAGGGTCTCTATCTGTCGACGCTCGTCACAGCCACGAACACGGCCGGCAGCGCGACCGTGAACGTCGCACCAGTCGCCGTCAACGCCACCTACATGCAGGCCGTCGAAGCCGACCACCCGGTCGCCGACTGGACCTTCAACGATCCCGCAGGCTCCACCAGCGCCGCGGACTCCGCCGGCTGGGGCGCGCTCAGCGGCGGAACCAAGACCTTCGCGATTCCGGGGCCATTCGCCGGCTCTGGGACGGCCATGGAACTGACCGCTGGACCGATGACCCACAGCGGAACCCCGCTGGACAGCCCGACCGTGTTCACCGCGGAAATCTGGTTCAAAGCGTCGCCCGGCGACGTCGCCGGAGACTACATCGAAAACATCTTTGCCAACCAGGAGGGCTGGCTCTGGCTCGGCCTAGCGGGATGCACAGCTGAGTACGACGAGTTCCCGGGTAACTGCCTCATCTTCATGTGGCAGAGCCCCAGCAAACCGGTATCTATCGTCGAGACCGGGTACAAGTTCACCGACACGAACTGGCACTACATCGTGATGACCCACGGGGAAGATGGGTTCACGCACATCTACATCGATGGCGTCGAATACGGCCCCTTCGACAGCAGCCCGCAATACTTCGGTCTCACCGCCGGAACATATGTAGGAGGGGTACCGGGCTCCTTCAGCCACTACGCCTACTACGACAGCGAGCTGTCCGCACAGCGAGTGGCCGTTCACTGGCAGGCAAGCAAGACCAGCTAGGCAGATGCTCTCGTGTGAGACATCCCAGATCCGAAGACGGACGTGTCCCGATCAGGCTAGCCCGGTCGGGATAGGCTCCATGCCGATCGGTGCGAGTGCGTTGGCGTTGCTGTTCACGCTGGTCGTGGCGTGCGGCAGCGCCAACGCCGAGGTAGGGGCTCCGACACCGACGGTCCAGGCGGTAGCCGCTGACGCTACCTGGCTCGCCTACACACCTCCGCCGGAACATCCGGGGATCGTGTGCATGGTCGACTCAGGGGTAGATCCGAACCCAGACACCGAAGCCGCCGTGATCGGAGGACAGGCAATAGCCCCCGAAACGGACACGCTCGATGAAATCGCACAGCTCGAGCCGCATGTCCAGCCTGGGAATCATCCGGATGGACACGGCACGCTGATGGCAATGATGATGGCCGCGCCAATCAACGGCTGGGGGATGGTTGGTATCGCGCCTACATCGGTACGTGTCTACAACATGAAGGCGCTGCCAAAAGGACGAAACCACGTTTCCATTCGGTTACTACGTCGACGGCGATCGATGAATGCCAACGACTTCGTGCAATCGACTTACTCCATCAATGACCGTCATCAATTTGTCGCTTGGCGGCTTTGTGGCGCCTGGCGGCACGGAACTGCACTGGCCTGGAAATTCGATATGTCAGCCTCGCGCAGACAGTGGCTCAGACGTCGTAGCGGCCGCAGGTAATGAAGGTGGCCCTGTCCTCTATCCGGCGGCGTACCCGCCAGTATCTTGCCGTTGGTGCTGGCGAAGCGGGGTGCGAGCCTGGGAGCTCTCTGCTCATTTGCCTCTCGGGGAGAAGGCCTCGACGTGATTGCGCCGGGCTGTGACAGCCAGACGGGTGGCCTTGAAGGTGCCTTCGAGGACGACGGAAGTCCGGCCGTCGGATCAGGTAGCAGTCAGGCGTCGGCGATTGTCTCTGCCGTACTCGCCTCGATCCGTGCGTACGCTCCCCAGTTCACAGCTGCCCAGGCCGAAGAATGCCTCACCTCGACGACCGATAAGTCTCTCGATAGATGTCTGCGGCAGCATTCGATGCTTGTGGTCTTTCGCGGGTCGTGAGCGAGGGACAGACCGCTGAACAGGCCGCATCTAGAGGATCCCCGCAGTGCGTGAGCCACGAAGTCCGGCAGAAGTCCAGCGCAGGAGAGTCAGAGCCACTGGGAGCGTGCGCGCTATCAATGAGCCGCGTAGAGGCACTCCTTTATCTAGTCCTTCCTCCGATCCTCGGACGCGGGATCGGGGTCTCGATTCAAATGCTCTCCGCCAAAGACTGCGCGTGTTGTTCGCCACGATGGAGACCTCGTCTTGGGGTGCGTGACAGACCAATGGGATGTCGGTTGCAAGCACGGCTGCTTGTTAGACGCGGGCGTGGGACACGATGGCGTCTAACGCGCAGCGTTCTGTCGACTCGTCTGGGCTGCCGATTCAAGCCGCTCTTCGTCTTGATATACGCTACGTGGGTGGGTTCCGGGAGTCCGTTTCGCGATGGGTGATGGTCGAATCTCAGGAAGATGCCGTGACATCGAGCCCGATCTGGACGTTGAGTGGGCACAGGCACCCGACTAGTATTTTTGTCGTTAGCATCCGCAGCGCTTGGAACTGGCGCTACGCTTGTGTTATGGCTAGGTGGACTAGGCTTAGCCCTGCTTGTGGTTGGTGGTGTCTTCGCTGTCCTGTGCGCGTATCCGGACTTATCGCTTGCAGGCACCTACGAAGTGAGCGCGTGCACGGGAGCGGTGGGATATGCCAACAATTCGTGGAAGTTCGTGACTGACAATCCAGCCTACATCGAAGCGAGCGATAAATGTGGAGAATCGTCGCCGACCTGTGGCTTCGGCGAAACTTCGGAACCTTGCTGTAGGCGAGATCCTAGGTCTTCCTGATGTGCCTGTCGGCGCCGCTGGAGCCTGTGGAAATTAACGGCACCTACGGGGACCGACTATAACCGAAGTCGTACGGCGAAGATCTTTTTAATGAAGGCGGATAATGAGCTGGGATGTTTATCTGCAGAGCGAAAATGATCATAACGAAGTGCAGGTCGTCGAGACTTGCGTCATCAATTGACCCTAGCAGTCTTCTGTGATGTGAGGTGGGCTATTCCAAATGCCGGGTTTAAGTGCCGGGCGGTTCGGTTGGGCTTGTGTGTACTTCGAATAGTTATAACAATTGTCCACGTGGAGGCACCATTCACGAAGTCCGGGCAGAACTTCGATTATGCCACCGTCACGATCAATGACCTATTGCGCCGACGCGTGGTATCCGGAGCTGACGCTTCCTCTGGCGAGCAACACGGCACGGTATCTATTCTAGGATCCGCGCAAGACACAACCTCAGGGCTGCTCTCGCTCAGCGTCGTGAACGGTGCAAGCGAAGTCGTCGGGGGGCCGGTATGCCGCTCCGACCCATGCAACTACAGCTTCACCACTCCTGTGACCGACCAACGTAGAAGATCTCGCGATCCCGGTCGATACCACCAAGCTTCCCAATGGAGACGATCAGCTTCGCGTGGAGGCAACCAACGCTGCACACGACGAAGGCTTCTCGGCTCCTTTCACCGTCGACGTGGAAAATGTCACCTCAAAACAGGGCGGTGGCGGCAGTGGTGGCGGTGGATCCTCGTCTGGGGGCTCGAATACAGGCGGATCGGGGGGGTCTGGCACTATGAGTGGCGGTTCGAGCGGCACGGGCGCTGGGCAAAGCACCGGTTCTGGATCGCCCAGCACATCGACTGGGTCGACTGGGTCTGGGAGCTCAAAGATCACGCCGGTGCCCGTGAAGATTCATCTGGGCAGGGTCAGGCACATCCACTCGGAGCTTGTTATCTCGGGCCATCTCACGCCCGCGGTGATGGGGGATCTCACACTCACTGTCGAAGTCGCAGGGCACCGAGTCAGGGTCTCCGTGCCCATCGTGAAGGGTCGCTTTCACGCCGTCCTGCGCCTGGGGCATCGCTTTCACGAGCACCATCTAATGCTCCGGATGCTCTACAAGGGCAGTAGTCAGTATGCACGCGCCGTCAGGGTACAGGCGCTGAATGCTCTGAGCTGATATGGGGAGTGTTTTGTCAAGTGGGGGTTGGTGATTTGTCGCATTTTGCGTTGGTGTGGTTGGGGGTGTGGTCGGCTGGGTGGGTGGCGGTCCGACAGGCTGTGCGCGACGCGCGGTCAGACTGATATACGCGGATCTTGGGGCCGCAGGACCATGGTTCGTCGTGGGGAGCCGCTGTCTAGGATCGGGCGTGGCCAGCCCTGTTGGGGGCGGGTTGCTCATAGTTGGGTCGCGGGTTCCCCGCGCGTTGCCGGGCCGCCACCGACCCAGCCGACGGGATAGCTGTTGTAGGCGGGGGCGTTTACTCGATTTGGGTGACCGCCCAGCAGAAGCCGGTGAGCTCGCGCGCGGCAGCGACCGCGATGATCGTGCGGCGCTTGGAGCGTGCTTCCAGTCGTGTCCAGGTGCGGTGAAGACGCTGCTGAGCGCTCCAGGCGACTCAGATGTCTGCACCCAATGACCGAAAACCCTCCAGGAGGCGTTATGGGAGTGTCCGAGGAAGACCGTCGAGGCGGACGCGGGTTGGCGTCTTTAGGGGATGTTGTCGAGCGGCATGTGGGCGCTGTGGCCTTTACTGGGCGTGCTCGAGTTGTCTCTGGAGTGTGGAGCGGAAGTGGGGGCAGGCGAGAAGATCGTGGTGTGGGCACTCGATTGCGTGGCGGATCATCTTCTTCGCTCGTCGTGCGTCGAGGATGCGCGCGTCGAGCTGTGCGATCTTGCGTTCGGCTAGATCGGTCCAGCCTTGAGGTCCGCGTTTCTTGGCGGCGAGGACATCGCTGATCTCCGCGAGCGTGAAGCCGGCGTCCTGGCAGAGGCGAATGAGCGCGACGCGCTGTGCGCTGGATTGCGGGTAGTGCCTTCGTTGGCCGACACGCTCGGGTGCTGGCAGCAGGCCAACCCGCTCGTAGTAGCGGAGTGCCGATGTCGCGAGGCCTGTGCGGCGAGCCAGCTCCCCGATCGCCAGCAGGTTCTCATGCGCCATGAATGTCCCCCTTGACTTGAAGTGCGGTTCAACTTGGATGATCGACATTCATGCGCGGGAGGTCAAGCCAGTGAAGCTGGGTCAGAGGGTTGGCGGCGCCGTCCGCGCCCAGTTCGGGCGCCCTCACGGCGTCGGGGGACGCGCGGCCGGCGTGCTGCTGGCCCATCGCTCCTCGAACCGCAGGCGAAACGCTTGGGTGGTGTCCCTGCTCGACGTGCAGCCTGACGATCGCGTGTTGGAGGTCGGCTTCGGGCCGGGCCTAGCGATCCTCGAGCTGAGTCGTATCGCCTATGAGGGCTACGTGTGCGGGATCGACCATTCAGAGGTGATGCTTCGCCAGGCCAGCAGGCGCAACGCGAGTGGTATCCGCCGTGGAGTTGCTCGACCTGCGCTCGGGCTCCGTCGAGGAGCTGCCTGCTTTCGACGCACCGTTCGACAGGATTCTGGCTGTCAACGCGCTGTTGTTCTGGGATGACCCCGACGCGCGCCTTGCGGAGCTGCGTCGGCTGTTGCGCCCGGGTGGTGTGATCGCGATTGCTCACCAGCCGCGCGGTCGTGGAGCGAGCGATGAGGCGTCGGCGGCGAAGGGCCGGGAGATCGCTAAAACTCTTGAGTGTGCGGGATTCTCCGAGGTGCGGGTCCAGTCCCTGCGCCTGAAGCCCGCAGTCGCATGCGCGCTCGGCGTGAATGCGCTCGGCACGCGCTAGAAGAAGGGCGGCGCGCCGGGAGCGGACGCCACGTTTCGCGTGGCAACGCAAGCGCGTCGCCCAGTCGGTGCTCGCAGGTCGTTTGTGACCCGAGTCCCAACAGAGCGAATTGACAGAACAGCAGGGGGCTGGGCGGCGTATGTCGGGCGTGGCGCGAGTTTGGGAGCTGCCGGCGATGCGGGTGTCTCGCTGTGTCGGCTGTTAGGCGACCTGTACGTGGGCGTGCATCGGCAGCCGGAAGATGAGCGCAAAGGCGGCGGCGACCGGGACCAGACACGCCCAGGCGGTGATCGCGAGTGCGTGCGTCGGGGGATGGTTGGCGAAGGCCGAGAAGAAGATCGTTCCCAGGCGGCGACGCCGACCGCGCTCGAGAGTTGCTGTACCGCCTCGAGCACGCCAGAGGCGGAGCCGACTTCGTCCATCCCGACGGCGGCGAGGATGAAGTCGAACAGCTGCCCCATCGACAGCCCCGCGCCGGCGCCGATCAGGAACAGTTCGGGTGCGAGGTCCAGGGTTGAGGCTGTGTGCGCGCCAGTCACGGTCAGGGCGACCCGCCCACAGTTGATACTGCGGGGTGCCACCGAGCACCGCCCACCGACGCAGCAGCGCCGCTTAGAAGAGGAAGTCAACGTCCCTTTGACTTTCCTTGAATGGGAAGGCTCGTACATATTTGAAGTGATCGCGTCGAACACGGACGGCACAGTACGCAGCTACCCAGGGACCTTCACAACTGGTTCGCCTCCTCCTCCGGCCGGCTGCCCTGACGGTTGCGGCAGCAAACCGGCGGAATTCAAAGCGGAATCCTGGAATCAGGAAGGCGCCCAGAGGGAGGCCGACGAAGCTCCGAGAATCGGAGCCGAAGAAGAAGCCAAGGCGAAAGAAGAAGCGGAACGCCCGGCCAAGGAAGCCGCCGCACGCGCCGCCAAGGACCGCGAAATTCGCGAAGCCGGCGAACGAGCCGGTCGCGAAGCGGCAGAGCGCGAACTCCTCGCAAAGCAAGCATCCGTGGGCGCCTGCCTCGTACCTTCGCTGAAAGGCGATTCCCTCGGTGCCGCACGAAGTGCACTGAGCAAGGCACGCTGCAAGCTCGGCAAGGTCTCAAAGCCTCGCGGGCATCACAAGCCGCTCGTCGTTACCGAGCAGAGCGCGAAGAGTGGCAAGACGCTCGCCGTCGGCGCAGCGATCTCAGTGACTCTGAGATCTCGATAGCCAGTACAGCGGCTCTCGTGGCTTCGGGCTTGGTCTTTGCCCCGCACCTGCCGATCGGGCATCACCTACCTCAGCGACCGCCGCTCTCGTACCTATGGAACACGGCTCACGACCTCACCCAGATCAGTATGGATCGAGGGAGAAGGTCTTCGCACGCTCGTTGAACTCGACTTTGAAGGTATCGAAGAAATCCCCGCGGCCCAGCAGGATCACTGGACATGCACCGAGCGCGCCACGTAGCCGCACTTCTCGTCCCAGGATGGTTGCCACAACGCCGTCCCGCCCAGATGTAGTGGTTGGCCCTGCCGCCTGCTGGCATCCCGCTCACCTGTTGACAGCGGGTCACGTCGATGCCGATCAAGGGTGCGAGTTGGACTGGAAACAGGGAGCTATCCGCGCCGCGGTCGACTCATGCCATCAACGGCGGCGATTCGCCCCCCGGGCCTACCAGGGTCACCGGCAACACCGGCATCAAAGGACCAGGTTGGGCGAGTCTTCGATAGCTGAAGACCTCGGGCTCCAGATCTTCAGAAGAAACAGCCGCCCTCGCCGTACTCGAGCACTTCGAACATCGCCTCGTACTTCTCGCCTTGTACGAGCTCGAGCAAGTCCGTTGGCGTCGCGGCGTCGGCGATGACTTCGTGGTCGCGGACGGCCACCCAGCGACCGACGTATTTTGCCAGCGAGTCGCTCAGCGCTTCCTCGGCCTCTTGAAACTGGGTTAGTTCAGCCGTGGTCATAGATCCAGCGTACCAACGCCCCGGGGCGGATGGGAAGGAATGCTATGCGGCGATCCTCGTACGTTTGTCCCCGACGGGGCGTAGCGTCGGTTCTCCTACCTATAGAACAGACGGCGCGCGCACTGCCTGCTAAGCTGGACTAACCATGTCTGAGGTTCATAACATGCATGACGCCAAGACCAATCTCTCCAGGCTTGCCGAGCGAGCTGCGGGCGGTGAGGAGATCGTGATTGCGCGCAACGGGCGGCCGCTTGCCAAGCTTGTTCCGATAGCGAAGCGCAAAGCAGTGAAGTTCGGGCTTGCCAAGGGCGAGATCTGGATGAGCGAGGATTTCGACGATCCGCTGCCGGGAGAGATACAGAAATACTTCGAAGGCGAGGGCGATTGAGGCTGCTGCTCGATACTCACACGTTCATCTGGGCGATCGACGAACGTCTGAGCGCAGACACGCAGGCAGCGGTGGAAGCAGCAGACGACGTGTCTATCAGCGCAGCCACGATCTGGGAGATCGAGATCAAGCGGGCGTTAGGCAAGGTGAAGGCCCCGGAGCGCCTGGCTGAGCTTGCCAGTGAATCGGGGTTCGAGCGCATAGCCATCGACTTTGAGCACGCACGCGAGGCGGGCAGGCTGCCGATGCTGCATCGTGATCCGTTCGACCGCATGTTGATAGCGCAAGCGCTCGCTGAGGGAATGACGCTCGCGACCGCCGATGGGGACATCAAGCAGTACGAAGTCCCCGTCCTAGACGTAACGCGCACCTGACGCGCCGACCTCCTCGTACGTTCCGCCGCGGTTCTCCCGCCTCACGTTCGCATTTTCTCCTACCCACCGACTCATCGTCATCTCGGACCTTGGCGTGTGCCGCGAGCACTCAGCACGGATCTAAGGAGAAAGTCCTGTCTCGCTCGTCGCATTGGAACCCAGCTAGAGTGGCGTCTGAAAGTGACGTGTAGGACGTATGGGACGTTCCGGAACGCTCTTCGCATTCACGGTTGGGCAAGCTGATGCCGGGCGACACTCGTGGTGCCGTGTTGTTGCGCCAGCAGGTGGCGGACGCGGAGCAATAGATTGGGGCCGCCAAGGGCTCCAGCACAACCAACTGTCCCTCGAGACGCTCAGCACGGCCTTCCCACATTCCGGACGTGAGGCTAGCCCATGAACCTGAGATGATCCAAACCATGGGTCGGACCACCAACGCGACGCTCGCCCTGTCCGCGACCGTGATGCTGCTAGCCGGCTGCGGCGGCAGTACCCGTGCTACCTCTATCGCCGGACCCGCGGGCGCGGACAAACCGATCCCGGGTGCGCATGCCGTCGCGTACGCTGACGCGGTCAACCTGCGCGCTGCTGACGTGCCGGGGCTCCAAGCAGCCCGTCTCAAGCCCAGAGCCGAAACCTCGGATGGGCCGTTTGGAGCCGCAATGGATGGGTGCGAGAGTGCGGCGGCTCGCGCCGGGGTGCTCTTCGGAATCACCTCACAGCGTTTCGTCCACCTCGGCTCGCCGCTGGAGGGCGTGGGATCCGGGGTCTACTACTTCAAGAGCGAAGCCCTCGCACGCGAGTACCTCACAGTCGCCCAGAGCCCTCGGTTTGCTGCCTGCGTCGAGACCGTTGCCGCCGACGGAGCCAA
The DNA here is from genome assembly GCA_963776185.1 of uncultured Solirubrobacterales bacterium. Lineage (GTDB taxonomy): Bacteria > Actinomycetota > Thermoleophilia > Solirubrobacterales > Solirubrobacteraceae > Palsa-744. The sequence continues at coordinate 287,205 of CAVZLM010000003.1, read as the reverse complement.
GGCGGGAACTCGCGAAGGCTCGAAGGTCGCGGAGCCCGTGTTCACTGACGCGCAAGTCGTGCCGATCCCCGTACCTTTGAGCGGGGCGCGTGGGTACGGGCTGCGCCTCGCGACCCACCCGTCCCTCGACGGTCACGGCAGATCTGAGGCATACACGGACTTCCTGAGCTTCGTGAAGGGCGATGCCGTGATCACGCTCACCGCCATCGGCAAAACCCACCCGTTCCCCGCGGCGCTTGGGCGACGGCTTCTCGCCCTGCTCCACGGCCGCGCGGAGGCACACAGTGCCTAGCACTGATTGGCCCTCCGGTTTCTCGTTGCCGATGGCTGACCGGCACGCGATCTTCAAGACACTCGCGTGCGTCGTACTCGCGGCGACGACGTGCGCCGGCCTGACCGCATGTGGCGGATCATCCAGTAGCTCGCAGGGCAAGTCGGCCAAGATTGATACGTGCTTGCGTAGCCAAGGAGTTGTGGTTAGTAGCACGGGTGCGGTGAAGCCGACGTCCGCGGTGAGTCCAAAGCAGTTCGTCGTGGCACTCGAGAAGTGCGGGGTTCGGGGAGGCACGTTTTCGGGCTTGGAGCGGGCCGGCCCTACCAGTTCGGCCAAGCGCATTGTGGTGGAACGGGAACTTGTAAAGCAAGTCACGTGCCTACGGGAACACGGCTTCCACGTCACCGCTACAAAGAACGTCGAACAACAACTGTTCAACGCTAACGGAGTCAACACGAAAAGCGTCCGGTTCAGGGCTGCTAACAGAGAATGTCGAGAAAAGTTTGTCGAAGCCATTCGCAAGTTGGGACCTGGTTACGCACCAGACGAAGGCAATGGACCAAGCTCTGTGGCCAGCACTGGCGCGGACGAGCCGATCGCCAACCCACGAGCCGTCGCATACGCTCGCGCTGTCAATCTGCGCCCGGCTGACGTACCGGGACTGGTCCCCGATGCCCGGCGGAAGGAAGGGACGGGGACGTTCCTCGAGCGCTGCGAGAGACCCGCGGGTAGTGACGAAGCGATTGGGATCCCTTCGCAAGTCTTCGCAGAGAACCTGGAACACGGGAAGCGGTCCAAGGGGTCCGGCATCCTCGGCATCCTCAGCATCTATCCCCTGGAATCGGTCCGCTCCGCCGTCTACACGACCACAAGCTCAACACTTGCGGCCCACGCGGTTGCCCTCGCCACAGGCACAGTCGGTCAGGCCTGTCTGAGGCAGTCCTTTCTCGGGACCGCACAAGTGACCAGCGAATCAGGACACCAAGAACCATTCTTCACTGCAGTAAAGGTGTCCCCGCTGCACGTTCAGATCGCCGGCCTTCAGATTCAGGGGATGCGCGCGAGCGCGAGCCTGGCCGCCAATATGACCAACACATCAAACCGCCAGCCCTACTATGACGACGTTCTCGGATTCTCCTCCGGTCCACACGAGATCTTCCTCAAAGTCACGAGCTCACCGCGCAATCCCGCCGCCACCGAGCAACGAGTGCTCTCCCTGCTCTACAACCGCGCCGAGGCGCACAAGCTGTCGGCGTAGCTGCGTAGCCACACGCCCGTCAGCGTGGCGACGCAGAACCAGTGCAGGGTCGCGTGACTTCGTCCGGATCCAACCCCCGAAACCTAGACCGCTCGCGGGCCCTTTCGGCTACTATTCGAGGCGATGAGACGCTCTCAAACGCGACTGATCGTCCTAGCCGTAGTGGCTCCGACTCTGGCACTCGAGTCCAAGAGTCTCGGCACCGCTCAGTTCATCACGACGGCCCTGGTCGTGAGTGTGATCGCTTTCGCTGATTTGCGCACGAACAAGGGAAGGGCGATTGCCGGGGAGGCATTCTGGCTCGGGTTTCTCGCGATAAACTTCGGAGGCGAATCGCACTCGGTGTTGTCCTCAGGTCTCGATGGCATCTGGTTGCTTGGCGGTACGGCGTTCATAGCCTGGCTCTTCCGACACGCCGAGAGCAATCGCCCCAACAGCACAGCGCGAGCAGCGACCAGCTCACAAGGCACCGTGTAGGTGCAGCCCAGGCGAGGAGATGTACGTCGAAGAAGGCCACGTCTACCGTCGCGCCGCTGGCATGAGCCGGTTCGTTAGAGAGAAGGACTCCTACATCAAAGCCCGTGGCAACAGCTCGGAGTGCAACTTCCCCACGCCGATCGAGATCCCGCCCGGCCACTGGTTCGTGATGGGCGACATCGCGGGGACTCCGACGACAGTCGCTATTGGGGTCCTGTCCCCACCAGCTGGATCGTCGGGCAGGCCATTGCCACCTACTGGCTCCCCGACCGCATCGGGCATCTTCTGAGTAGGCCAGCCACGCTGGGCATCGCCCCCAAGGTTCTCGTCGACCTGCTCCACGATCAACTTCGTCACGAGCTTGGCGTCGTCCCACACCGGCACGTGACCGCAGTCTGAGAGTGTGATCGCCTTGACCCCCGGTATCTCGCGAAGGTAGCGAGGGGCATGGCGAGGACCCGGCAGTACACGGTCGAACTGCGGGGTGGCCAGCAGCACCGGGCAGCTGATCCGATCGAGATCCCCGATCGTGAGCTCAGCCTCGTCGGCCAGCAGTGCTTGGATCGCTCGCTGGCCGATGGAGCACTCGAGCGCCGCCTGGGAAATCGAGGCTGCGTCCGCCGGAGATACGAGCTCCCCATGGCGCATGATTTCCCTGAACGCCAGGCGACGGGTCCCGGGACGTCTCATGATCCGCTCACTCCAGGCGTGAGTTCGCTTGATCATCTTGATCTGCTTGGAGAAGAAGTTCCCGATGCGCGGACCCTCCCCGTCGCCCCGGCTCCAGCCGCCGGCGGGGGCCAGCGCGACGACCGACCGCGCACGGCCGCGCTTGGCAAGCTCGAGTGCGATGCCGCCTCCCATGGAGTTGCCGACGAGGTGCGCCATGCCGACACCAAGCCCGTCCAGCAGTTCTTCGACCGCGTCGGTGGAGCGCTCGAAGGTGATCGGCTGATCGGCGGGATAAGAGGGACCGCCGTGGTGACCTGGGAGCGTCGGCGCGATCACCTCGTAGCGGGCAACGAGGTCCGCCAGGATCGGATGCCAGATCCGCCACGCCGCGGTGAAGCCATGCAGCAGCACCACCGGCTCACCAGACCCAGCCCTGTACATCGCGGGGGAGATTTCCGACATCGACTGTGAGTCTAACGGCATGTCTGTCCGACCATCACGACTTTGACCGAAGAGAACAAGATGAGCAGAGATCTACAGCTACCGATCGCCACTCGCAGCCAGTTGGGCGGTCGCTACGTCACCCAGGCACTGTTCGGACAGGTGATGGGGCTGGTCGCCCTCCGCGGGTGATGCCGGTGAGGGCGGAGTATTCACGGTGCAGATTGCGAGCAGGGCCGCGCACGGACACTGGAGCAGGCCGGCGCCATTTCCTCCAGCGATCACCACGAAGGGCCATTGGAGTGCTGGGCCTGCGCTCGCACAGGACAGCCACGGAACCACGATGGCGATCTGGGCAGGCTACGCGCAAGCAAATGAACACGAAGAAAGCTCACAAGCACTCGGCATTGCCAGCTCCGTACTCTCTGTCGGCCACTCTTGGCAGCCCGCCACGATGGCAGTCTCGGGAGACGCCCACAGCCCCGTGCTAGCCGCTGCCGCCGATAGCTTCACCGCCGCCTGGATAACCGGTGAAGGAGGTGCACAAGTCCTCGAAGCGGCAGAACTACAGATGTAGGGAGAACACGCGCTTGGCTCGCGGGCCTGTAGCGCAAACTCTCCCTTTGCGAATGCCCACCAGACGGAACTGAGGTGGCATCTGTTCGTACCTCGAGCAGGCCGTCGCCTCGTGCCTGCCTACCTGCGGAGCTCGATGCCGGAGATCTCGCCCCCCTCGTACCTCGAGCAGCGCCGCGGCCCGTTAGATGATCGACGCGGCTGCTGTATATTTCGCTCTATGCGTTGGAGGATCCGGACACGGATGACCGGCCGGATCGCGGCGATCGTGGCCTGGTTGGCGCTTGCGGCGGTGGCGATGCCAGCCGCGGCCGACGCGCTGAGCGTGGGCAACCCACCCGCTCACGCCGGAACTGGCTTCACTGTCAGCGTGAAGGGCGCGCAAGGAACGTTGAGCGTGTACCTGAGCCCGGCGCGCAAGCCCGCCAAGGGCGATGTCTCTCTCGGACGGCTCAAGGTCAAGCACGGCAAGCTCAAGCTCGAGATCTCATCCAGCGTAAAGGCCGGCTCCTACTACGTGCTCGTCTGCACCGGCAAGGCACGGCACCTGAAGTGCACCGCGTCCAAGGGTTCGACCTCGATCTCCTCCTCACAGTCGAGTGCTTCCCCGAAACTCGGGGGATCGCTGGTGGCGACGGCTAACACCAGTGGCACTCCCGCCAAAAGCGGCGAAGAACCCAAGGGCAAAGAAGAACCGAAGGGCAAAGAAGAACCGAAAGAACACAGCAAACCCGAAGAAGAACACCTCGAACCGGGGAAGCCCGTCGAACACGAGATCGAAAAGGGCAAGGAAGGCGGGATCACCGCCGAGGGCGTCGAAGGCACGAGGTACAAGCTGGTGTATGTGGCCGAAGCCGCCGAGCCGGAAATCCACGTCACGCTGACACCGATCACTGCGGTCACGGGGGCGAGCGGAACGATGGTCGGTGGGGTTGACATCGAACCGGCGAGCACGCTCTTCGCGCGTGACGCGTATCTGATCATCACGCCGCCGAGTTCGATCTCTGAAAGCGGGCGCGAGGCCGTGAGGTTCACCGGCAGCGGCCAAGAACTGCACGCGACGCCCTTCGTGCAGAGGGGCAGCGGGTTCATTCTTCCGGTGTCCGGTGGCGGAGGGTACGCGCTCTTCACCGGGGCAACGATCAAAAAGCTGGTGGTTCCCCGCGACAAGGGTCCAGCGTCGGCGTTTGCCGATCGGCTCGCACACCCGGATGGCGTTCCCTCTGGGCAGGCCTCCTACGAAAACGAACTCGCGGAAGCGCTCCAGAGCCGTCCAGCCACCCAGGCCAACGACGAACTCGGCGAAGAAGGATCCCAGCTACGGATGGAACTCGAGGACACCCTCGAAAGCTGGTATGAAGAGATCGAACTTCAGAAGATACCGGCGGGTGAAGCCGAAGACGAAGCCGCCGAAGGAGCGATCAAGGAACTCTGTGCGTGGGGTCGCGCGGGCGCGCTGCTGCTGGGTGATTCTGGCGAAAAGGTCATCGACGGTGAGGTGATCAACAAGGCTGAAGGGATGTCCAAGATCTACGGCAGCAACTGGGAAGAAACGAAGATCTTTGCACCCGCGCGCAAACTGGCCGGCCAGGCATACGACCGAAACCAGGAAAAGTGCCGCACCGAACACGACCTCACAAAGATCGAAAAGGTCTTCGAATGGACGCGCAACTATGTGCTGCTCGGCGGCAGTGAACCGTCCTTCGAACAGCTCCTCTCCTGCGAGAACTTCACACTCGAATTCAAGTCCAAGATGGAAGACCACTTCATTGGGGCTGAGCAGGACGATCCGAAGGGCGACTACACAAACGAATATGTCGCGAACGTGAAGGTCAAGCCAGTCACCACGAACACGTCAACCTTCCCGCTGACGGGTGAAGGCGCCGGAAAGTACGAAGTCGTCGAAGGCGAAACGGTGTCCAAAGAAGAATGCAAGGAACACGAAGTCAAGACGACCTCCAAGGAGGTGAGTGGGACAGGAGTCCCACTCAAGGTCACCAACCTCACAGTGCCCGGCGGTGTCGGGGCGGCGTCGGGACCCGCAAATGTGACCTTCGCCTTGGGCCAACCCTCTGAGAACGTCGAAATCAAAGAGGAACCGGAATGTGAAGGCAAGGATCTCACCCAGCAGGTATCCCTGCTCACGTGGTGGGCCGACTGGGGGAAGGCGCACGAGAGCGAACTCGAACTGAATATCCATTCCCTGCAAGACAACGGCCTTGAATACCGGTTCCCGCTCGAACCCGGCGGGGGCGGCGAAGAATTCGGTGTCCGGAAATTCGACGACGTGCCGCTTCCAGAGGACGACGACAACCTCGAAGTGACCGAGAACACCACGATCAGGCTCGAGCAGACGCCGGGATCGTTCAGCAGGCTCTAGCCGCATGCGATTCGCACGGCAAGGATCGTGACGCGGCACACGTGGCGCTTCCATCTAAAGTCATAAGGTGACGGCAGGTATAAGACCTGACTATGGCACTCCCAGTGATCGTCTATTGTGGATGGGACTGATGGGGTTCCCATGAGCATCGCCACCACGCCTAAGTTCACGCTCTGCTTTCGCGACCCCAAGAACAGCGAGATCCTCGGCCTGCTGGCCCGGCGCTACGGCGTTTCCAAGAACAGGCTTGCCGAGGACATGCTTGCGCGTGAGCTCCAGGCAGAGGCGCTCCTGCTCGAGCACGATCTCACCGGCACGAGCGATTTGCTGCGTCGCTACCGCAAGGACGAGCATCTCGCAGAGGCAATCGCCGAATTCGCTCATGCCGAGGCGTATGAGCACGATCCGATCAAAACTCGCATGGTCACCTCTTTGCAGGCTGCGGACGCCTACGGCATCGCCGAGGCATTCGCCTAGCCTCGGCTGTTCATGCCGACGGCGTCCCTGGTCCCCACGGCCACTGTCCGATGCCTCTCGGCTCATCGGGTCCTCAGGTCAGCACCTCATCCTTGTCGGCGGGCCGTGCGAGTTGCACTAGCTGATGTTCGACGAGGGCGACCATGGCCCCACAGCCTAGAAGCGAGCATCAGCCCGCGAGAAGCAATTCAGCTACAGGCGGCTGGGCGCCGTGCTGTGACTTCCCTCTCGCGCTGGGCGGCCCAGGCGACCGTGGGATCGTCACGCTCGATGTGGAGGTTCACCCGGTACGCACCAGCCATGTGCCGCCGTCAATTTGCGTCCGTCGATTCAAGCGCGGCTCCTGGGCGAAGAGCCCGCAGCAGTCGTTGAATCAGTGAGGGCTTGTGGTGTCTGACCGCTGGATCGACGCTTACAGCGCCCGACAGTGCCGGAAGCGCTGGGGTCGCGGTCTTCCGTTGGCGGCGTGGGCGACCGTACTCGTTGTGGTGGAGTCGATGGCAGGCGTGGCAGAGGACCACGATGTCGCTGGCCAGCTCTGCTCCGCGACGGTCATAGGTACGGTGGTGAACCTCCAAGCCTTCGGTGTGAGTGATGTCCATCGAGCACGCGCCACCAGCGCGAAGCAGTGCGGCCGCGCGGGTCCGCCTCCACTCCGGTGTCTGGAGATATCGGCGGTACGGCATAGAGCGAAGCTCGGTGAGCCGCTCAGCGGTGGCCTCGCCCTTGGTGGCGGGTCGCGCTGCCTCGGCTGCTACGTCTGTCAGCACCCATGTGCCCCGTGTTGGATTGTCGAGAAGACCGTTGTGCTTTAGGTCACCGAGCGCGAAGGAAAGCTTGTATGCGACCAGTCCGGACGTCTCGTCGGGCGCCGGTTGTAGAAGCTCTCGCTCGGTGAAGTCGCCGTCAGCGAGTGTGCGGGCGACGATTTCGTTGCGATGAGCTTCGCCTCCAAATGCTCGTAGTGCGGCGAGCACAGCAGCTTGGGCCTTTTGGCGGAGCACACGTCGCTCCTCCTGATTCAGAGGTGTCGTCACAACTGCCTATTCGGCTAGTTGGATCGTTCTCTTTAGGCGGGCGTGTGGTTTTTCGGCGTCAGTAGGGCTCGGGCCCGCAGGCCGCGACAGCTCCGCGGACCGGACGACGTTGGTCACCACACCACGGAACTACCTCCTCGAGCTCTCGACTGGCGTAGCTTTGACCGAGTTGACTTGGCTTGGAGGGGATCATTCGCTTCCTGGGCAAGTCCTCCTCCGGTGGCGATCGAGCTCTCTTCGAGATGTCCCCGCACCTCAGGTCGAGGCTCGCGGTGCGCGCTCGGCCAGCGCGTCCACGGAGGGAACGAAGTAGTAGGAACCCGATAGTGGAGTCGTGTATCTGGTCAACTCGTCACGTGAGCCGCTGAGTCCAGCCATGCTTTCGAGCATCCGCTGCAACGGCTGCTGCCCGGAGGCGAATCCGACGAACATCGTGCCGTGGTCTGTGACGGTGCCGTACGGCATGTTGCGGCGAAAGATCTTTCCCATCTCGTCTTGGTCGGTCCGTGTCACATGGGAGCTCGACGGCTTGTTCTCGAGCTCCACCGAGTCGGGCTTCGTGCGTCCGATGATGGCTTCCTGGCGCTCATTGGTGAGTGCTTCCCAGGCCGCCGCGTGGTGTGTCCACTGCTGCAACAGGAGAATCGAGCCGCCGGCACCAGGCAGGCCTGGCGGGACGAGCGCCACCCCCGGCGCTTCGGCGAGGCTCGGATTCTCGCTCCCATCGACGAAGCCCGTGAGATCGCGATCGTGCCGGTACGGCCAACTCGAGATCTCGCTGGCTACGCAGGCAAGCCCGCTGACGGCAGAAATTGCTCCTCGGGCCACATCGAATATGACGTCGTAGGCGCTGCCTGATAGCCAGAGGAACGCGTCGTGCTGGGTTGCCGGCATCACGAAGCCTTCGGTGCCAACGACCGGCTCCGTGAAGCCGGTGAGCCCGAGCGGCGCGCTGGCATCGAGCGTGTCCCTCCACAACTCGGGGCGGAATCCGATCACCAGGTTCACGCCTCCGATCGTCGTGCGTGGCTCGCGGAGCCCCGCGAGCGCTGAGAGGAGATCCCGGGGCGCCGCGTCCGTTAGAAGGTCGAACTCCAGGAAGGCATGGGAGGATGTTCCCAGCGCAAATATTCCGGCTTGGGGAGTGTTTTGGCTCGGCGGCACCGTGGCAAGTAAAAGAACAAGGAGAGGTCTTCTCTCTTTCTTCTCTATCACGCTCTCGTTCCCAGCTATAGAGCTTTGAGCGCCGCTCCCCTGTCCCTCTAGGGAGGGCCTGGCAAGTACCCACTGCCTGGCTCTTACGGAGTGTGCCGTGGCCTGTGTACGGCGGGTCACGGCAGCTCCATGCCTCGGTGCGCTGCTCGGGCGGTGTGGCTTGACCGGCGCGAGCGCACACCGTGATACCATTTCTGGCATGGATACTACTTCTGGTGTGGACTTGTTCGGTGAGATGTTGCGGCGACTGCGGAAGGGCCGGCTGAGCCAGGATGCGCTGGCGTTGCGCGCTGGGACGAGTCAGTCGTATGTCTCGCGGGTGGAGGCGGGGGAGGTCATACCGACGTTGGGCCAGGCGGAGCACCTGATGAACTGTCTCGGCTATCAGCTGCGGATGCGGGTAGAGCCGCTGCCTCGGCGCAGCGACCGCGGGGCATTGGCCGATCAGCTGGCGATGAGCCCGCAGGAGCGGATGCAGAGCGCGGCGGCGCTGCACAACGTGATGGCCGAAATGAAGGCGAGCTCGAGTGCCTGACGGCGTGCTTGACCCTGCTGGGCTGCTCGGCACGCTGTCTGCGCACGGAGTCGACTTCGTGGTGATCGGCGCGATGGCCGTTGGCGTGCACTCGGAGGTGCGTGCAACCAGCGACGTTGACGTGATGGTCCCGATCGGAGATGAGGCCAACAAGCGTGCTCTGCAGGGTGCGCTCGAGCAGCTTGGCGCCGTGCTGCTGTCATCCGAGCAGGGTGGCGTGGACCCTGCCGCGGGCGATCCGCATCCGACGGTGATGTTCCGCACGCGATACGGCAAGCTCGACATCCTGTACCGGCCCGACGGCAGCGACAGTTATCCGAAGATCAAGCAGCGCAGCCTCGAGACCAAAATCAACGGTCAGCGGGTCCATGTCGCCGGCAAGAACGACCTCGTCCGCATGAAGCTCGCTGCCGGTCGCACCGACGACTTCCGCGACGTCGCCAACCTCACGTCTTCTGAGCAGGGACTACCGCGCCGGGTCTTCGTCTCGATGGTGCTCGCCCCCGAGGTCGACCACGAGTGGGCACGCGACCTCGCCGCGGCGCGAGCCTCCTACTTCGACCCGTCCAGTCGGGTGCGGATCGCCGAGAGCACATACCTGCAGATCGAGGCCAGCAGATCAGACCTGACCGATCAACAGATCGAGCAGTGGGCGCACGCCCTGGCCGATCGTCTCGAGGCGGCCGGAGTCATAGCCGGCACCGACATCGACGTGCAGATACGGGATGGCTGAGTGAGGACGGATACCGTCCGTCACAAGTCGCTTTGCGAGGTGAGGATCGAGCTTGAGGAGCCGCTGCTCGGTGAGTCGCACCAGGCGGCGTTCGCCGGGCTTCGGGATGCCTACTTCGAGACTGTCGAGTCGTGGCGACCGCGCATGGTCAACCTAAAGTCCGAGCCAGCTACGCCGAGGGCGGGGGAGTGTCTCCAAGGGCGACGAAGATCTTGCCCACCGCTTCGAGCAATGGTCGCAGGACCGGGTTGGTCTGCCGTCTCCGTCGGGCGAACGAGCCCTCCGGTTCGGGTGTGCATCGGAGTGCGGCGCCAACGTGCGTGATGAACTGACGACGCCGGAGCGCTTGCGCGCCCCGGCGTCGGTGCTTCGTTTCACTCGGGCGCTGGCGTCATACCAGCGGGGGAGGCCGCCAGCTGGCTTGGTGCCGAGTGTTGGCTCCGGACGAGGCGCCACCCCTAGAGGCAATCACCGTGCCGGGGAGGTGTCAAGGGCTCTGCGCGAATGTTCGATGAGCGGTGGTGGAACATGGCTGTGTCTGTCGCAAATCCAGCGGAGGATTGGCTTGGGGGAGGGGTCTGCTCGCGGCTGAGAGCAGACCGATCGGAAAGGCGGCAGGGGTGCCGCTCAGACAACGTGGACGAGCGCGTTGACCTTCGCGGAGTCGAGCAGGCGCTGGATGTCCCCGGGATCGCTCGTGAGAACGGTGTCCCCATCGTGCACGAGTAGGACAAGTGCCGCGTCCGCGATGTCGCTGGTGTACGTGTCGGCGAGCAGCAGACCGCAGCGGCGTGCGGCGAGCTGATCGACAGCGAACTCCTTGAACCCTTGAAGTGCTGTGGTGAGCCTGGCCTGCCGCGCTGGATCGCGCCAAACCTGGGCAACGATTGCCGATGAGGTGATCGCCTCAATGCCCTGCTGCGCGGCGAGCGCGACCAACGCGTAGAGGTCGCGATCGCGGCGATCTAGCGCGATCAGTGCGCCGGCGTCGAAGACGAGGGCAGCCATCTCCGAGCCTCGCTCAGCTCGTCCTCGGTGAACGGGCCACCGGTTTCGGCAGCGACGTCGTCGGCGACCGCGGAGAGTAACTCGGAACGAAGTCGGGCGGCTGCCGCGTCGGCAAGCCAGCTGGACACACCGGCAGTGCCAGCAGCATCACGGACCCGCTGATACAGATCGTCCTCGAGGCTGACGCTGATCTTGGCCATGGCTATATCGGTAGCACCGTTGGTCGGACCGGGCAAGGTCTGCGTGGCGTCGGGGCAGATCTGGCACTCGATCGTGCTCTATCAGGCAGATTTCCATGGACCAAGCACAGTCCACGAGATGAGCATCACGACCCAGGGTGCCACGGACAGTCTGTTCGTCTGTACACACAGGAGCAACGAGACGGAAGACGGGAGCGCGTTCATCCTCGCGGAACCAGTGCCGACACAGTGATGGGTGTGATTGCCCCAGTCGCTAGCGGGGGCGAGACGCGAAGAGCAAACCGGTAATCATCGCCGTGGGCGGTCAGCCTGGACTTTCGTGGGCGGTGCGCGTCAAATCTGGGAACTTTTGCGGGCTGACGAAGTCGGGCCTCCCTACCGTGAAATCCGTTTTTCCAGAGCCGGATGTTGAGGCTTTCGGAGGCTCACTGTTGTCTCGTGATACCAACAGGATTTCTATGGTGGGGGCAGGATTCGAACCTGCGTAGGCAGAGCCAATGGGTTTACAGCCCATCTCCTTTAACCACTCGGACACCCCACCAGGGACGAGGATGATAGCGGGCAGCCGGGGTTCGACGATGCCAACGGCCTGCCCGGCTCAACCTCGTACTCAGCGTACTTGGGACCACCGAGCGCGAGACGGGTCGTAGCCTCGACAGAATGGGCTGGGATGAACCATCGACGTCCGTCGGCTACGAGCACGAACAGGCTGTCGCAGCGCGACGCACTGAATAGCTTGGCGACACCATTCCAGCTCTGGTTGCCACCCTTTGTGCACAGCATTACTTCCCATCGCTTGTTCCTGTAGTAAGTGCTGGTCTTGACCTGCACTTACTACAGGAGCTGGCCGTCATCAGCGACCAGATCGCAATCGGGACTGTGTCCGATGGGCACATAGATCGTGCATCCCTGCTCGCCGAGCCAGTCGATTGCCGAAAGCTCGCCCAGATCACCCTGCTTCCTCGGCGACATTCGCTGCATGGAACGAACATACGTTCGACGCCGGACAGAAAATACGGCTATGCCGTCGTGGGCCGAGAAGTTGACATCAAGTTTGGGGCGGGACCAATCCCCATAAGGTCCCGCCCCTGCCCTTAGACCCTCTCCGGGCGGCTTTAGGACGCCTCGCGCAACCGCTGGGCGTCAGGCAAAGTCTGCAGCTTCTTCAGCGTACGGTTCTCGATCTGGCGGACACGCTCACGAGTGATGTTGAACGCCTGTCCAACTTCCTCGAGAGTGCGTGAGCGCTCCCCGGTGAGCCCGTAGCGCAGTTCGATGACCTCGCGCTCACGTGTCGGCAACGAGGAGAGCACGCGATAGATGTTCTCCTTGCGCACAGCCTCCGATGCAACCTCAAAGGGCGATTCCGCGGTGCTGTCCTCGATGAAGTCGGCCAGCGCCGAGTCGTCCTCCTCGCCCATCGGCTTCTCGAGAGAGATCGGCTGCTGTGCCATGCGCTGAACCTCGCGAACCTCGAGAGCCGAGATCTGCAGGTCCGCGGCGATCTCGGCCGGGCTCGGCTCGCGACCGAGCTGCTGAGTCAATGCTCGCTCGGTGTGCACCACTTTGTTGAGCTTCTCGACCATGTGCACCGGTATGCGGATCGTGCGCCCCTTGTCGGCGATCGCCCTGGTCACGGCCTGGCGGATCCACCAGGTGGCATACGTCGAGAACTTGTAGCCGCGGCGGTAGTCGAACTTCTCGACCGCGCGGATCAATCCCAGCGAGCCCTCTTGGATCAGGTCGAGGAAAGTCAGGCCGCGGCCGAGATAGCCCTTGGCGATGGACACGACCAGGCGCAGGTTGGCCTCGACCATGTGCTGCTTGGCGGCCATGTCGCCGCGCTCGATGCGCTTGGCCAGGCACACCTCCTCTTCGGCGTTGAGCAGCGGCACCCGTCCGATCGTTCGCAGATACAAGCGCAGCGAGTCGGTGCTCGGCTCGACGCTCAGATCCATCTCCACCTTCTTCAGCGGTCCCAGACGGCCGCGAAGCGCCTGCACGGCGTCCTGGCTCTCGAGCGGTCCCACCTCACGCTCCACCGAGTCCTCGCCGTCACTCGCCGACGTCCCGGTCTCTTCCGAGCGGACGATCTCGACGCCGTGCTCCTCCAGGTACGCATGCAGATCCTCGATCTGCTCACGCGATATGTCGGCTTCCTCTGACAGCGCGGAGATCGAATCGAGCGTGACGAACCCGCGCTCGCGCCCCTCGGCGATGATCGCCGCGACCTCATCGATATCAGCAGGAGGGCGATTCTGCTCGGCGTCCAGCAAGACTTCAGCGTTGTTGCTCAACTAGGAACCCCCAGGATCCATCCGACTCCCCACCAAAGTAAGTGCGGAGTGATACCAGAATCGCCGGTCGTAGGCGTACATGCCTCGACGACGCTTCTCTGAAGACTCGCCGCGGGGCCCTCTGCGCGACTGCCCACGGACGCGGCGCGCTAGGCTTGGCGGACAGTGCAGAGCGTGCGGGTACCCACCTCACAGCCGCAATCGCCGGATGTCCAGGCACGCGCGCCAAGCGTTCCCGTCGGGCTCTCACGAGTCGGCGTGACGGGTGTCGAGAAGGTCATCCGGATCCGCGACGAGCTGTTCTTCGCGCGCCTGGAGTGCTTCATCGATCTGGGTCCAGAGCAGAAGGGCGCGCACATGTCGCGCTTCGAGGAGGTCGTCAACGAGGCGATCGGCGAGGTCGTCCTCAGCGGGTCCGCTTTCCGCGCCGAGACCCTCGCCAAACACATCGCCGAGCTGGTGCGTGAGCGTCAGGGCGCGCTGCGGGCCGAGGTCACGATCGCCGCGCGCTACCCGGAGCACAAGCCCGCGCCGGTCTCGGGCGTCCAGACACAGGAGATCTACACCCTGCTGGGCGGGGCGATCGCCTCCGAGCTCGGAACCAGGCGCATGATCGGCGTCACGGCGACAGGCATGACCGCATGCCCATGCGCCCAGGAGCTCGTCGCGGCGCGCGCGCGCGAGCGCCTGGCAGACGACGACTTCTCTGAGGAGCAGATCGAGCGCATCTTCGAGCACGTTCCCGTCGCCACCCACAACCAGCGGGGGCTCGGGACGCTGCAGATCGGCTGCATCGAGGAGTGCGACGCGGAGATCGAAGCCGCGACTCTGCTGGCGATCGTCGAGGGCTCGATGTCCTCTGAGATCTACGAGCTGATGAAGCGCTCCGACGAGGTCGAGGTCGTGGAAAAGGCCCACCGCCGTCCGCGCTTCGTCGAGGACTGCGTGCGCGAGATGATCGGCGGCGTCCTCACCAGCTTCCCGGCACTCGACGGAGCGAGCTTCATCTCGGCGCGCCAGGAGAACCTCGAGACGATCCACCAGCACAACGTGCTCGCCGAGCGTCACGGCCTGCTCTCGGAGCTGCGCGAGGAGATCGACTCCGGTCAGCTCGTCAGCCATCACACAACGATGCGCGAGTGGCTCGACTCCAGCCGGTCAGCTTGACTCGAGGCCCGGCGGCGGGGTCTGCTCCCGCGGGCCCCGGAGCTCCGCTTCGTGCATCCGCCGTCGCAGCCCGAAGAAGAAGTCCAGGCCCGAGAGCACGGTGATCAGCACCGTCGCGTAGATCAGCAGCGACACCCACAGCGGTTGGTGATGCACGGCGATCACGGCGAGGATCGCGGCGATCTGCACGCACGTCTTGACCTTGCCGAACATGCTCGCTTCGATCACGACCCCGGCCTGGGTTGCCGCCATGCGCAGCACGGTGACGGCGAACTCGCGGGTGATGATGACCATCGCGACCCATCCCGCCAGCCGGTGCAGGGAGACGAGCGAGATCAGCGCGGCGACGATCAGGAGCTTGTCGGCGAGCGGGTCCATCAGCTTCCCGAACGTCGTGATGTTGCCCCTGGCACGCGCGATGTAGCCGTCAACGAAGTCCGTCAGCGAGGCCAGCGCGAACACGATCGCGGCCAGCACGTCTCCCGAGGAGGTGTTGCCCAGCAGCGCGACGACGAGCACCGGCACGAGCATGATGCGAAGGACTGTGAGGATGTTGGGGAGGTTCAGCGGGAACACGACTGCTCGATCCGATCGGCTTGGCCAGCGAGATTTCCACTGCCATTATTGCCCGTGTGCTCGCGACGGCGCGCCGAGCGGGCCGGAGCGCGGAGCCGCGGCTGATAGAGATGGTGCTCCACACACGTCATCTGGAGAGGAGCAGGAGCCATGAACAGACGCATTCTCGGCAACGATGGCCCCGAGGTCGCGGAGATCGGTCTCGGCTGTATGGGGATGTCCGCCTTCTATGGCGCCACCGACGAGGGCGAGGCGGTGGCCACGATCCATCGTGCGCTGGAGCTCGGCTGCAACTTCCTGGACACCTCGGACATGTATGGGCCACACACCAACGAGCGCCTCGTGGGCGGCGCGATCGCCGGCAGGCGCGAGGAGGTCGTGCTGGCCACCAAGTTCGGCATCAAGATCGAGCCGGCAGAGGCGGGCGGCCCCCCGGTCCGCTCGGTCGACGGCAGCCCCGGTTATGTGCGCGCGGCCTGCGAGGCCTCGCTGCAGCGCCTCGGCGTCGATCACATCGATCTCTACTACCAGCATCGTGTCGATCCGAACACGCCGATCGAGGAGACCGTCGGCGCGATGGCGGAGCTCGTCCGCGAGGGCAAGGTGCGCCACATCGGGCTCTCGGAGGCTGGCGCGGAGACGATCCGCAGAGCCCACGCCGTGCACCCGATCACCGCCGTGCAAAGCGAGTACTCGCTGTGGACGCGCGATCTGGACGCCGAGATCCTGCCGCTGCTGGAGGAGCTCGGGATCGCGCTCGTCGCCTACTCGCCGCTCGGGCGCGGCTTCCTCTCAGGCCGCTTCTCCTCGCCGGAGGAGCTCGACGAGGGTGACTTCCGCCGCTATGGCCCGCGCTTCACCGGCGAGAACCTCGAGCAGAACCTGAAGCTCGCCGAGCGCGTGAAGGAGCTCGCCGCCGAGAAGGGGATCACGCCCGGGCAGCTGGCGCTGGCGTGGGTGCTGCACCGCTCCGATCGGATCGTGCCGATTCCCGGAACCAAGCGCCGCTCATACCTGGAGGAGAACCTCGCCGCCAGCGATGTGCAGCTGAGCGCCGAGGAGGTCGCGCGCATAGCCGATGAGATCCCGCCTGCCGCCGGCGATCGCTATCCCCCGGAGGCAATGCGCGGGGTCAACATCTGACGCACCGCCCGGCTGCCCGCGCGCCGCTACCCTTAGCGACGATGCGCCTGAGCACCTTCCTCCCGCCGGATGAATCAGCACCGTGGGCCGGGCAGGTCCGCGGTGAGCGGGTGCATGCCTTCGCCGAGCCGTCGCTCACCGTCCTCGAGTGCCTGGAGAACCCGAATCTGGCGCGCTGCGGGGATGTCTCCTGGGCGCTGGAGGAGGTGACACTACTTGCGCCGGTCCCACAGCCACGAGCGATCTTCGGCATCGGCCTGAATTACGCCGACCACATCGCCGAGACCGGCGGCGAGGCTCCCGAGTTCCCGATCGTGTTCATGAAGCTGCCGTCCTCGGCGGCCCCACCGAACGCGCCCGTTGTCTGTCCGCCGGTCGTCCGGCGCTTGGACTACGAGGGAGAGCTCGCGGTCGTGATGGGAGCCGGGGGAGAGGTGGCCGGCTACGCCGTGGCCGATGACGTGAGCGCACGCGATCTGCAGGGCCGCGAGCCCCAGTGGACGCGCGCCAAGGGAGCCGACGGCTTCTGCCCCTATGGCCCATGGATCACGACCGCCGATGAGATCGCCGATCCGCACACGCTCGACCTGCGCACGTGGGTCAACGGCGAGCTGCGCCAGCGGTCCTCGACCTCTCAGCTGATCTTCAAGGTGGGAGAGCTGGTGGACTTCATCGCACAGACCTGCACCCTGCAGGCCGGCGATCTGATTCTCACGGGTACACCCAGCGGCGTCGGTATCGGGCTGAACCCGCCGAGCTTCCTCTGCTCAGGGGATCTCGTGCGGATCGAGATCGAGCGCCTGGGCTACATCGAGCACCCGGTCGCTTGACTGCCCGGCGGATCAGAGCCCAGATCTACGCCGCCCGCGAATACTCGGCGAGGTCCTCCTCGGAGGGCTGATCGAGCGTTTGCGCGCCCTCCGCTGAGCGCAGCACCGTGAGCACCACGACGATCGCTGCCACGACCATCGCCGCGGCGATCCAGAACGCCAGGTGATAGCCGTCGGTCAGAGCCACGTCGGTCGGCTTGCCCGCCGCGAGCAGATGCTTGCTGTGTGAGGCGGACAGCGTCGCGAGCACGGCCAGCCCGAGCGCTCCGCCGACCTGCGCGGTCGTGTTGACCAGACCCGAGGCCAGACCCGCGTCGCTCGGCGTCGCACCCGTCATCGCGAGCGTCATCAGCGCCGGGAAGCAGGTGCCGGCGCCGATCCCGAACAGCACCATCACTGGCAGGATGTCGCTCACGTAACTGCCGTGCGCGGGCACCCTTGCGAACAGCGCCAGCCCCGCGACGATCAACGCGAGTCCGGGGAGCATCACGGTTCTCGCGCCGAAGCGTGTGATCAGCCGCTCGGAGTAGCGAACCGAGAACGTTCCCATCAGGACCGTCACCGGCAGGAAGGCCAGGCCAATCTGAAGGGCGTCGTAGCCGAGCACCCGCCGCAGATACAGCGCACCCAGGAAGAACGTGCCGAACATCCCCGGGACCGACAGGATCTGGACCAGGTTGGCGCCGCTGACGTTGCGCGAGCGAAAGATCCGCAGCGGCACGAGCGGCTTCGAGGCGGTCAGCTCACGAGCCACGAAGGCCACGAGCAGCAGCAGCGAGAGCGCCCCCAGCTCGAGTGTCCCGCTTGCTCCCCAACCTTTCTCGGCGGCCGGCTTGACGATCGTGTAGACGCCGAGCATCAGCGCGCTCGTGATCAGGACGGCGCCCGGTACGTCCGCTCCTTCACGCAGCCCCGAGCCCTCGTCGCGGTCGAGCAGGCGGACGATCAGCATGGCCGTGACGATGCCGATCGGCACGTTGACGAAGAAGATCCAGTGCCAGTTGATCGCCTGCGTCAGCACCCCGCCGGCCAGCAGTCCGACGGCACCGCCGGCCGAGGCGACGAACGCGTACACGCCGATCGCCTTGGCCTGCTCACGCGGCCCGGGGAACATCGTGACGATCATTCCGAGGATCACCGCCGAGGTCATCGCGCCTCCGATGCCTTGCAGAAACCGCGCGCCGACCAACAGACCCTGGCTGTCGGCGAGCCCACACAGCAGCGAAGCGCTCGTGAAGATGCCCAGACCGGCCAGCAGGATCCTGCGCCGGCCGATCAGGTCTCCGAGGCGTCCAGCCAGCAGCAGCAGGCCGCCGAAGGCGATCAGGTAAGCGTTGACGACCCAGGCGAGGCTCGAGGTCGAGAAGCCGAGGTCGCTCTGGATCGAAGGGAGCGCGACGTTGACGATCGTCACGTCCAGGACGATCATCAACACGCCCGCACACAGCACATAGAGGGCGAGCCAGCGGCTGCGATCGGACTCGGTGGTGCTCATCTGTCTTTCTCCTGAATGGTCGGGGTGTGGAGGCGCAGAGCGCTCGATGCGGCGAGACTGATCGCTTCACCGGCGGTCGAAGTGAGGTGGTGGGACACGGCCTCAGGATCTCTGCAGAAAGGTGCCGAGCGTGTCCATCAGCGCGTTCGTGCCGTGCTCGCGCTCAGCTGGGGTGTCGAGGCCGTCGAGAAACACGCCCTGCTCGGTGAGGATCAGCCGGGTGCCGGCGCCGAGCGCGTCGATCTCGACCGTCGCGACGGACACCGAGATGCGCGCCGCGTCGCGGTGCATCTCGTAGGTGTAGACGATTCGCTGCCCGGGCACGATGTCTCGATAGACGGCGTCGAAGGAGTAGGTCGGGCCAGCGGTCTGCTCGATCCTCAAGTGCTCGCGCCCGCCGACCCGGAAGTCCAGCGAGTATGCAGCCTCGGGCTTCTGCGGCGGACCGAACCAGCGTGCCTTCGCGACAGGATCAGCCCATGCTCCGAACACGCGCGCGGGCTCGGCTTCATAGGTTCGCTCGATCACGAACGTCGAATGTGCTGTGGACCTATCGCTCACTGCCTGCTCCTTTGCTGTTGGGTGAATCGGGGTTCTCGGCCAGGTATTCACCGAGACGATCGAGGCGGTGCTCCCAGAACGTGCGCCGCTGCGATATCCATTGCTCGGCCGTGCGCATCGCGTCGGGCTGGATGGCGCAGGTGCGAACCCGCCCGACCTTTTCCGAGCGGACCAGGCCGCTGTGCTCGAGCACGTGCAGGTGCTGGACGACGGCCGCCAGCGACATGTCAAACGGCTTGGCCAGCTCGCTGACCGACGCGGGGCTTTGGCTCAGGCGGTCGATCATCTGTCTGCGGGTCGGGTCGGCCAGCGCTCCGAAGAGGAGCTCGACGGGGATCTCGTCGGCGACGTGATGGTTAAGCATTGACTTAAGTATTACACAACCGACCGGATATGGCTTTGCGGCCCGCTGGCCGCGGTGAGCTGGCAGCAGCGGCGATCACGGGTGCTCGGTCGGTGTCCGTGTCCGTATCGAGATGGGCGGCTCAGGCGAGAATGGCGCCGGCGGCGCTCGCGACCTCAGCCTCGAGCCAGGAGGGGAGCTCCATCGAGGAGTCGGCGTGGCGGCGCAGCGCGGCCGCCGGCAGATCGATGACCGCGAAGCGAACCCGTTCGATCGTCCTTCTGTCAGCCCGCCCGTAACGCGCCCGCGCGAGTCGCGCAATCGCCGCGTCCAATTGCTCGTTCATCGCCTCGCGCCGCGCGCGCAGCTCGCGGGCGGGCTCGCCGTCGAGCAGATCACGCGTACGCAGCGTCAGCAGCAGCCGCGAGTCGCTCGGGTGCTCACGCGCGAAGCCGATCACGCTCGCCGCCATCGCGGTGGCCGCGAGCGTCGGATCGGTCTGCAGCGCGGCTGTCAGGAAACTGCTCTGAAAGCGCTCGAGCGCTCGCAGCCAGACCTCGCCGAGCAAAGCGTCGCGTGAGTCGAAGCGGTGGTAGAGGCTGCCGACCGGGGCGCCACTGGCCTTGGCGATCGCCGCGACGCTCGCGCCGCGAGCTCCTCCGCAGAGCAGCAGCTCGCGGGCCGCGTCGAGGATCTGCTGGGTCTGATGGGTGGAGCGTGCCATTAGAACAATCATTCTAGTATGATCGTTCTAATGGAGAGCGACTCGATCCCCTTCGTCGACGCACACTCGGTCCTCGTAGACGCGGCCCCGGCCAGAACTTGGGTCGCGCTGCAGCACGTCGTGGCCGGCAGCTTCGATCGCTGGCCCGTTGCGGTCCTCACGTCGCTGCTCGGATGTGAGCCCGCACGCGGCAGCGGCGTCGGTCTGTCGAGGGTTGGGGCCACGGTGCCGGGATTCCGCGTGGCCGTGGCGGATTCCGAGCGGACGCTCGCGCTCGAGGGGCGCCATCGCTTCTCTCGCTACAGGCTGGTGTTCGTGCTCGAGGATCTCGGCGCGTCTGGCTGCAGCGTGCGAGCGGAGACCTGGGCCGTGTTTCCCGGGCTCAGCGGGCGCGCATACCGGGCGCTCGTCATCGGCAGCCGCGGCCACGTGCTCGTCGTGCGTTCGATGCTCGCCTGGCTGCAGCGTCGAGCGGGCGCCGGCTGACCATCGGGCCACGCCGGTCCTGCAGGCGATCCGGCCACTCGGGCGGGAGCGTGGCTCAGTGACTCTCGAGCACGCGATCGATCAGGCCATACTCGAGCGCCTGCTCGGCACTGAAGAAGCGGTCGCGCTCCATGTCTGAGCGCACCTGCTCTTCGGGATTGCCGGTGTGCTCGGCGTAGATCGCGTCGATGCTCGCCCGCAGCGAGAGGATCTCGCGCGCGTGGATCTCGATGTCGGTGGACTGGCCCTCAAAGCCGGCGGAGGGCTGATGGATCAGGATCCTCGAGTTCGGCAGGGCGGCCCGCTTGCCTTTGGTGCCAGCCGCCAGTAGCAGCGACCCCATCGACATCGCCACGCCCACGCACATCGTGTGCACATCGGGCTTGACGAAGTTCATCGTGTCGTAGATAGCAAGACCGGAGTAGATCGACCCGCCGGGCGAGTTGATGTAGATCGAGATGTCCTTCTCGGGATCCTCGGACTCCAGATGCAGGAGCTGGGCGACGACGAGGTTTGCCACCTGGTCGTCGATCGGCGTGCCGAGAAAGATGATCCGCTCGTTGAGCAGGCGCGAGTAGATGTCGAACTCGCGTTCACCGCGCGCGGTGCGCTCTATGACCATTGGGATCAGTGGCATCGTCGCGTCAACCCTATCGTTCCTGCTCGCCGCCGCCCGTGCTGGCCGCGCCAGCGTCCCCCCCGGCGAGCCAGCCGAGCACGGCGGTCTTGGCGAAACGCCACTCTCCGCCCAGCCTCCGAGCGGGAATCTCGCCGGAGCCGCTCAGCTCGAGCACAGTCTGCACGTCGACTTGCAGGAGCTCGGCGACCTCCTCGGTCGTGAGCACCTCGGGCTCCCGCGGGCGGAAGGAGTGATGGCCGACCGCGATCCCCGACGAGTCGAGCGTCTCGACGGTCACACGGCGGCGAGTCAGGGGATCGGCCGGTGCTTGCGGCGACTCTGGGGAATCGTCGAGGTAGCGCTCGAGCAGGCCCGAGATGAGTGTTTGCTTGGGCAGCTGCAGCTCGAATGCCGCACGATCCAGGCGCTTGGCCTGCTCGGTCGGGATCCTCACGAACAGTGCCGCGGTGGGGCTCTGCCTGCCGCGCGAGAGGCGGCGCTCAGGTGGTTGGGGGACGGCGGTCACGGTAAACGCTCCAGGAAGTCTTGATATCGAGCTTGATATCAAGATAGCACAGATATTTGTGCGAGCACGCGAGCTCCCCTCGATACGGGCCAATATGCTCGGGGCGATGAAGGGGCTCAGCTCAGAGGAGCGCTCCACGCTGCTCTTGATCACCGTACTGACGGTTCTCGCCGGTTTGGCCAACTACCAGGCCTGGCCCGCGATTCCCCGGTTTGCCGTCGCCACCCTGGCGCTCGCCGGCCTGGCCTGGGTCGTCTCGTTCGCCACCGAGCAGCTGGGCGAGCGTTTTGGGCCCGGCATGACCGGGATGATGCAGTCGACCCTCGGCAACCTGCCGGAGCTGTTCGTCGTGATCTTCGCCCTGCAGAAGGGCGAGCTGGTGGTCGCCCAGACAGCGCTGATCGGGTCGATCTTCGCGAACGCTCTGCTGGTGCTCGGCCTGGTTATCGTGGTGGGCGCGCGGGTCGCGCCGGATGGCGTGATGCGCTTCTCCAGGCGCCTGCCCAGAGACACCGCGACGCTGCTTCAGGTGACGGTCTTCATCATCGTGCTGCTCGGCCTGTCCCTCGGCGCTCACGATCCGGCCAGTCATCACGTGAAGAGCATCTCGATCGTCGGCGCAATCTGTCTGCTTGGCGTCTACGTATCGTGGGTCGTTCCCTACCTGCGCTCGGATGTCGCCCCCGGGAGCGAGACCGAGCCGGCCAGCGCCGATGAGACGCACGGTGTCGAGCCTTCGCAGACGGGGGGCTCGGCTGCCCACGAACCGCGCATTTCCCTGGGCGTGACCCTCGTGCTGCTGGTCCTTGCCGGCACCGCCTCGGCGTTCGTCTCAGACTGGTTCATCAACGGCCTCGAGCCGGCGATCGTCCAACTCCACATCTCTCAGGCGTTCGCTGGCCTCGTGATCGTCGCGATCGCCGGCAACGCCGTGGAGAACACCGCCGGGCTGGTGCTCGCCTACAAGGGCCGCTCAGATCTCGCGATCTCTGTCGTGAAAAACTCTGTCGCGCAGATCGCCGCGTTCCTCTTCCCGCTGCTCGTGCTTGTCTCCTTTGCGCTTTCCACCACGCTCACGTTCGCGCTGGCCCCGGTCTACATCGGCGCCCTGGCGCTGACGGTGCTCGTGCTCGCGCAGATCACCGGAGATGGCGAGGCGGCCGAGTTCGAGGGCTGGGCGCTGGTCGCTCTGTATGTGATCCTCGGTGCGCTGACCCTGTACGAGTAGGGCATTGCAGCCGCTCCGCAGGGCTTGCGCTCCGCCGGCAGGGGTCTATTGATCGCGGTCGGTCGCGGTAGACTCGTCGGTGAGTACGGTCACCGGAGGAGGGAGCAGTGATGTCGCGTTCGTTCAGATTGAGGAGCCACCGGCTCCTACTCAGCGCCTTGGCGTCTTTGCTGGTGAGTTTGACTTGGACCACGGTGTCTGCCTCGGCTGAAACGCTGCCGGCGACGTGCGAAACACTCCAGTCGCAGCTCAACGCCGCGGCCGCCGCCCCCAACCACGGCGAAGACGTGACGATCGTGCTGGCGGAAATGTGCAAAGAGTCGACCGGCTCGTTCGAAATCCCCAGCGAAGCGAGCTTCACGCTGGAAGGCACGCCCGGCAAGGGCGCCGGCTTTGACGGCACCAGCACGAGCGCGGCGCTGCTCAGTAACGTCGAAGGTACGACCGCCGGCTCGATCACGATCTCGAACCTCACATTCGAACACGGCCACGCGACCAAGGAAAAAAATGGCGCAGGCCTGCGACTTCAAGCTGTGCGCGCGACCCTCAGCGGCGACAACTTCTTCGAAAACACGGTGGAAGACGCCGATGGCGGCGGTGCGTTCATCCTCGTCGGCTCGGGGATGACCGCGTGCGCGGAGGATGGGCCGCTGGCTCTCAAGATCCTCGACAGCACGTTCCGCGAGAACAAGTCGACCGGAGCGGATAGCGGTGGCGGCGGTGCGTCGATCCTGCAGGACTGTCCAACCGCTGCAGCCGTGCTGCAGGGCGACACTTTCAGCGAAAATACACTCGAACCGAGCGCATCCTTCGATTACCTGGGCGGTGGCCTGGAGTTCGCGGCGCTGCCTTTGACAGGGCCGCCCGTGTTGATGCAGACCAACGACGTGTTCGACTCCAACCGGATAGTGAAGAGCGCCGGCGAAGGTTCCTACGGTGGCGGCGGCGAGTGGGTCCAGGGAGCGGACCTGACGAGTCTGGACGACCGTTTCTCGCGCAACTCTGTCTCCGGCGCCAGCGGCGCGAAAAAGTGGAGCTGGGGCGGTGGCCTCGGCATCCTCAACAGCGCCTGCGATCATGCCGCCACTGAAAGCGTGGTCACGAACGCCGTCGTCGCGGCCAACAAGATGGAAGGTGGCGAAGCGGCGAACGACGGCGGCGCCGGCATCTACATCGGTTGCGGGCTCTCCGAAACGAATCCCAACCACCTCATCGTTCGCGACTCGACGGTGACAGAGAACACGGTCACAAGCGGCGGCATCGCGGGCATCGACGGGCACCCGCAGGATCACCTAGCGCTCGAAAACTCGATCGTCGAGGGCGACGTTGGTGGCGCGGAGCTTGGAGGGTTCACCGGTGAAGGTGGGTCGTTGACCGCCACCTACTCGGATGTATGCAGTGGCACCTCGCCACTTGCGGGCACGGGAAACCTCTGCGTCAATCCGCTGCTCGCCGACAATGGCAATCCCCAGTCCTTCGATGTGCACGAGACGGCCGCGAGCCCGACGATCGATGCGGGCTCAAACGCGCTGGTGCCGGCAGGCTTGGCCACAGACGCGTTCGGCAACACGAGAATCCTTGCGGGCCGCCTCGCCTGTGTCGAAGTGCCGAAGGTGGTCGACATGGGCGCCGATGAGTTCACGACATCGCAGCTCGCGGTACCGCCGTGCGCGCCGCTCGGCATCGCCAAACCGGTACCCGGGCTGACTCAGTTCGTGAGCATCAAGGTGAAAGCCAACAGCGTTGCGTTGAAGCTGAGCTGCAAGGGCACGAGCGCGCAGATCTGCTCCGGGGGAGCTGAGATCACCACCGCCGAGACGCTGAAGGACAACGGCAAGAAGATCGTCGCCGTCAGCTCCGAAGTCCACCACGGGAATGTGCCCGACAAGATTCCGGTGAAAATCGCCGAAGCTCCCTTCTCGCTCGCCGGTGGTTCCACCACGACAATCCAGCTGAAGTTGAACAAGACGGGCCTCGGGCTGCTCAAGCGCTTTCACGCGATGCCCTCGCTGGTGCTCGGCAGCGAGGCCACGGCGAGCGGCCCGTTCCTGTTCATCTTCCACGGCGTGCGCTTCTCCGAGGCGAAGAAGCCGAAGAAGAAAAAGCACAAGCGCCACCACCACTCAAAGCGCCACTGACGCGAGCTTTCCACCGGCGAGCGTTCGCTGCCCGCCGGTAGGGGATTCTCGCGGCGCTCGCCGATCAGCGACCCGCGAGCCCGCTGATCAGCGCTCCGGCCACCCCGCCAGTGGCCGCCGCGCTGGTGTTGCTCTCCGCGCCCTCCAGCGGCGCTATGAACATCGTCTGGATCGCGAGGCGGCCGGGGCCCGTGAAGCGGTTCCAGGTGAGCTTTCCGCCGCCGCCGAAGATGCCCGTCTTCAAGCCCATCGTGACCGCTTCGAGCTTGACGGTCGGATCCTTGAAGAGCCAGCCACCGGCCTCCACGTCGATCTGCTCGCCCTCCTCGAGCTGGACCACGAAGACGTTGCCGTGGCCGTGCAGCCAGACGATCGCGTCGCCATTGGTGGCGCGGAACTTGTCCATGAAGAAGCCCGAGCCGCCGAGCAGCATGTTCTGCACGCCCTTGATCCGTTCGAAGCTGTAGTCGAGGTTGTCGGTCGCCGCGATGAACTGGTGCTCGCGCACATCCAGCCCCTCTCCTTGACTCAGGTGCAGCGGGATGCACTGACCTGGCGAGTCGCGCGAGAAGGCGATCTGCCCGCTGCCGGAGGTCTTCGTCACGAAGAACTCGAGACCCGCGATCTTGCGCTTGATCGCGCCCGGCAGTTTCTTCAGCTCGATGTTCAGCTGGGTCTCCTTCCACAACAGGACGTGGTGCTCGAACATCACGCCCTGAGCGCCGACATCGATCTGCAGCTCCGGCACGAGTTCGCCACGGATGTGGTAGGTCACGCCCGCAAAGGACTCGTCGTGGACTACCGGGGGAATTGGCTCTGGCAGGTGCATGGTGAAGGTCTCCTAATTTGATCGGTCGGCGTGCTCGGCGGTTCTCCGCTCGGGAGCTTCGCCGCTCGCCGGCCTGCCGTCAAGGTGGGGTGCAAAGCGCCGCCCGGCCCCTCATCGAGCGAGCATCGGTCAAGTGCCGGCAGTGGCGCTGCTGTGGGCGGTATTGCCCGGCGGGCGCCTGACCGCGGTTCTCGGGCAAAGCACCGTAGGTACGCTTGGCGCGTGGGCGCGCTAGACTGATCGGTACCTCGCGCCTGGGCGGGGTTTTTCTTCGCCCAAGGCCGTTTATCTAACAACCACGCAGGGATTTCTCACATGGCCCGCGGAGACGTGCGGATCGCTATCACCCTCGCATGCGAGGACTGCAAGCACCGCAACTACCAAACGAATAAGAGCAAGCGCAACAACCCGGACCGGGTGACGCTGCGCAAGTACTGTCGCTGGTGCCGCAAGCACACCAGCCACAGGGAGACCCGTTAGCGCGGGAGCGCCGTTGTGGCTCGTGATCGCAAACGCGCAAAGCAACGCCGTCAGCGTGGCGCCGCCGGTGCCCGGCGCGCCGCCCGTCCCGCCACCGGCGGCGATGGCACGTCCGCGAGCCTGCCCGAGGAGCCGGTCGTCGACGGTCAGCCCGTGCGCGACACGCCCGACAGTCTCGCTGGCAACGACTTCGCCGGTGCCGGTGCTCTCGCCAAAGGCATGCGTGGCACGCGGGAATTCGACGCGGCGCTGCTGCAAGGCGCCGACGGCGCACCGCTCACCAGCGAGGAGGACAAGCACGAGTTCGAGGCAGAGGCCGAGGACGCGCTGCGCCAGCCGGACTCCGACTCGGGCGGTGGGTCTGCCCAGAAACCCGGAAGCGGCGGTGGTGGTGGCGGCGACGACGGTGAGGACGGCCCGGTCGCTCGTCCCTCGCCACCTCCTCGGCGCGAAGGCAACCGTGCGATCGGGTTCCTGCGGGCGAGCTGGGCGGAGCTCCAGCGCGTGCAGTGGCCGGATCGTCCTCAGGTCACCCAGGCCACCGCGGTGGTGCTGGGCTTCGTCGTGATCGCCGGCGCTTACCTGGGAGCGGCTGACTGGGTCGCGCAGAAGATCGTCAACCTCATCCTTTAGTCGAGCCGTCGCGTCAAATCTTCTCTGTTCCCAAACTGAACACGTCAGGAATCTATGTTTCGTTGGTATGTAGTCAACACCTACTCTGGCCATGAGAACAAGGTCAAGCACAATCTCGAGCACCGGGTGATCTCGCTCGGCCAGCAGCGCGCCGTGCGGCAGGTCGTAGTTCCGACCGAAACGGTCATGGAGATGAAGGACAACCAGAAGTCCCCCGTCGAGAAGCGCACGATGCCCGGCTACGTGCTCGTCAACATGGAGCTCAACGAGGATTCCTGGCAGGTGGTCAAGGGCACCCCGGGGGTGACCGGTTTCGTCGGCGCCTCCCAGGAGCCGGTGCCGCTCACTCAGATGGAGGTCGATCGTCTGCTGCACAAGACGGACGTCGCGACCGCGCCACGCACACGCGCCCAGTTCGCGATCGGCGAAACCGTGAAGGTCGTCTCCGGGCCGCTGTCGGACTTCTCTGGGGAGATCTCCGAGATCAACGACGACGCCGCCAAGCTCAAGGTGCTGGTATCAATCTTCGGCCGGGAGACACCGGTCGAGGTAGGCTTCGACCAAGTGAAGAAGATCTAAATGGCCAAGAAGGTACTGACAACCATCAAGCTGCAAGCACGGGGCGGGCAGGCGACTCCGGCCCCTCCGGTTGGCCCCGCGCTGGGCCAGCACGGCATCAACATCATGGAGTTCTGCAAGGCCTTCAACGCGCAGACCGTCAGCGAAACCGGGACCGTGATCCCGGTCGTGATCACCGTCTATGAGGATCGCTCGTTCACGTTCATCACCAAGACGCCGCCGGCCGCCGTGCTGATCCGCCAGACACTTGGCCTGGAGAAGGGCTCCGGCGAGCCCAACCGCAACAAGGTCGGCAAGATCAGCCAGAGTCAGCTGCGCGAGATAGCCGAGCGCAAGCTGAACGATCTGAACGCGCACGATGTCGACCAGGCGATCAAGATCATCGCGGGCACCGCCCGCTCGATGGGCGTGGAGGTGGAGGCATGAGCCACGGACGACGTCACCAGGAGGCGCTGGGGAAGGTCGATCGCGAGCACGAGTATGAGCCGCTCGCCGCGGTCGGGCTGCTCAAGAACCTCGCCAAGGCGAAGTTCGACGAGTCTGTCGAGGTCCACGTCCGCACCGGCCTGAACGTTCGCCATGCCGACGAGCAGCTGCGCGGCACGATCGCGCTGCCTCACGGCCTCGGCAAGGAAGTCAAGATCGCCGTCTTTGCGCAGGGCGACAAGGCTCGTGAAGCACAGGAGGCGGGCGCCGACGTCGTTGGCGCCGAGGATCTCGCGAAGCAGATCGAGGAGGGCTTCGATGACTTCGATGTCGCGATCGCGACCCCGGACATGATGCCCGTCGTCGGCCGCCTCGGTCGCATCCTCGGCCCGTCGGGCAAGATGCCAAACCCGAAAGTCGGCACCGTCACGATGGATGTCGCCAAGGCCGTCAGCGAGTCGAAGTCCGGCAAGGTCGAGTACCGCACCGACCGCACCGGGATCGTCCACATGGTGATCGGCAAGGCGAGCTTCGACGAGCGCCAGCTCTTGGAGAACTATGCGGCCGTGATCGAAGAGTTGATGCGCGCCAAGCCCTCGGCCGCCAAGGGCCGCTATCTGGAGTCGATCACGATGACCTCGACGATGGGTCCCGGAATCAAGGTGGATCCGAGCCGCACCCGCGACATCGCGCTCGCCGAGCCCGCTTCCACCTAGCGCAGCGTTCCTGAAGTGGCTTGTCGATTCGCGGCGTTGGCGATAGGTCGCTGGAACGTCGCTTGTCCTCGGAGCAGCGGTGAGATCCGCTAGCTGTCGGGTTGCCGCTGAGGGGGGCAGTGGTTGGAGCCTCCGTTCTTGGCGGATCTGGGGTCGATCCGGGAGGTAGCCTGCTCCTCGGCCACGCGGGTCGCCCGCCGGCGGGATCATGATCGTCTTGCGGCACGTTGGCTACTCGGGTTCTCGGCTGCCATCGCTCGTGAGATCACCGCGAAGTCTTCTGGTGGGATCTTCAATATGCCGAACCGGAACGTGTATCCCCAGCGGTGCTTGTCCTCGATGAAGCTGAGCTGGTCGATCAGCGGCCGGATCGGTGCCTCAGTGCCCCTGACGAACTCGATGTTGCGGCGCCACTGAGCCGGTCGATGGTCACTTCGGCCGGACGTTCACGCTCAGTGACCCGGACGGCTACGCCATCACGATCCACGGTGAGGCTGAACGAACTCAGCCCCCCGCCGCACTGAACGACGACGGCGCCCATACCTCGCACGGAAAGCAGGAACACCGGAGGTACCCAGCCGCGGACGACGGCGGGCGGTTCAGTGCGAGTTATCCGGCCGCAAGTTGCGAGTTATCCGGCCAGACTTTGCAGATTATCCGGCTGGCGTTGTAGCCTTGTGAGGATGATCGAGCGTCAGATACGCCCACGCGTCGTTGAGGCGCTGGGGGATACCCGCGTCGTGATGGTGCAGGGTGCGCGCCAGGTCGGCAAGAGCACGCTCTGCGAGGGGATCGCCGAAGGCGAGCATCCGGCGGAGATGGTGAGCATGGACGAGCGGGCCAACCGCGAGACCGCCCAGGCAGACCCGGCCGGGTTCCTTGCGGCGTTCACCGGCGCGGTGTTCATCGACGAGGTCCAACGAGCCCCGGACCTGATCCTCGCGATCAAGCAGGTGGTCGATCGAGACCAGCAGCCAGGGCAGTTCCTGCTCTCAGGGTCGGCGAACATCCTGACCTCACGCAAGGTTCAAGAGTCTCTCACCGGCCGAATCGAACTCCTGCGACTGTGGCCGTTCACGCAGGCCGAGCTCGAAGGCACCGCCGGGAATCTCATCGACGCACTGTTCGATGGCCGGGTGCCTCGCGTCAGCAAAGCCCCGATCGGGCACGCCGCATTCGCCCGGAGGGTCGCCGAAGGCGGATACCCCGAGGCCCAAGCACGTGATCCCCGCCGCCGGGATCGCTGGTTTCGGAGCTACCTGACGACCACCTTCGAGCGCGACATCCAGGCGATCGCCGACCTGCAGAAGGCCCACGAAATGCGGCGGCTGCTGTCGGTGCTCGCCACACGTTCGGCCAGCCTCCTGCGGTACTCCAGCGTCGCCGACGCTCTGGAAATCAACCAGAAAACCGTCAAGAGCTACATCGGAGTGCTAGAGGCGATCTTCCTCGTGCAGACGCTCCCCGCGTGGAGACCGAGCTTCCTATCGCGGGTAGTGCACGCCCCGAAGGTCTACATCACCGACAGCGGCCTGCTCACGCACCTGCTCGGCGCCGACGAGCAACGCATCGCAAGCGACGACCGCGTGACCGGCATCGCGCTAGAGACGTTCGTCGCCACGGAGGTGATGAAGCACGCCAGCTGGAGCGAGGTCGATCCACGGATCTACCACTTCCGCGACGCCTGGGGCGGCGAGGTCGATCTCGTGCTCGAGGACCGATCCGGGCGCGTCGTCGCGATCGAGACCAAGGCCAAAGCGACCCTCTCGCGCAGCGACGCGTCGGTCCTCGTCAAGCTCAGGGACTCCCTCGGCGAGCAGTTCATCGCCGGGTTGGTCATCCACTCAGGCGAACAGACGCTTCCCCTCGGCGACCGGCTGTGGGCAGTCCCCGTCAGCGGGCTGTGGGCATGACCGCCACCCTCACAGCCACGCCGCACCGTCAGCCCGACGCGGACCCCGCGAACTCGTTGGGGGGAAAGCGCCCGCTCACCACGCGCAAGGCGTCGTGACTCTCTACACTGACTGACTCAAGCGCACCGCCCGAGACCCCCGGCACCGCGACAGCGGAGAAGACCGGGGCAGGTTGGAGCGAGACGGAAGCGGCTGATCCCGCGCTCTCTCGTTTGCCTGCAGGTGGCGAGCACGAACTTTCCGAGAGCGAAGGAAAAAATGAACCGAGAGCAGAAGGCGGCCACGATCGATGCGCTCGCCGCCGACATCCAGGCTTCAGAGGCGATCTTCGCTGTCGACTACCGGGGCATCACCGTCGCCCAGGTCGCTGAGCTGCGCTCCAAGCTGCGCGACGGTGACGCCACGTTCAAGGTCGTCAAGAACTCGCTGACCGAGCGCGCCGCCGACCAGGTCGGGACCCCGGCGCTGAAGGATTTCCTGTCGGGGCCAACCGCCCTGACGTTCGTGCGCGGCGACCTCGCCATGGCCGCCAAGGTGATCGCCGACTACGCCCGCACGACGCAGCTGCTGCCGTTCAAGGGCGGGGTGATGCGCGGCGACCTGCTCGACGCCAACCAGATCCGCTCGATCTCCAAACTGCCCTCGCGCGAAGTGCTCTACGGGCAACTCGTCGGCGTCGTCGCCTCGCCCATCAGCGGCCTGGTACGGAGCCTCGGTGGGCTGATCGGCGGACTCGCGGTTGCCCTCGGGCAGGTGCAGGCCAAGAAGGAGTCCGGCGAGATCCCCGCAGGCGAGGCGCCCGCGGTCGAGCAGGCAGCGGCCGACGCGCCGGCTGGCGAGCAGGAGGAGACCGCGCCGGCCGAGGCCGATGCCCCGGCGGCTGAGGAGCCCGCGGCGCAGACGCCAGCTCCCTCAGAGCCGCAGGCCGAGGCCGAGGCGCCAGCCGCGCAGGAGCCCGCCGCCGAGGCGACCGCGGAGCACGAGACTGAGCCGGAGTCCGACGAGCCGGCACAAAACGACAACCAGACGGAGGCTTCGGCTGATGAGCAGCCTGAGACCGCCGAAGCAACCAAGGAGGACTGAAGGCAATGGCTACAGCCACCAGCACAGAGAAGTGGATTGAGGAGCTCAAGGGCATTTCGGTGCTCGAGCTCGCGGAGCGCATCAAGGCACTCGAGGAGGAGTTCGGTGTCTCCGCGGCCGCGATGGCTGCGCCCGCTGCCGCGCCCGCCGCTGGAGGCGGAGGCGATGGCGCCGCCGAAGAGGAAGAGCAGAGCACCTTCGATGTGATCCTCCTCGCTGCGGGCGACAAGAAGATCCAGGTCATCAAGGTCGTGCGTGCCGCGACCGGGCTTGGCCTGAAGGAGGCCAAGGCGCTCGTCGACGAGGCCCCCAAGCCCGTCAAGGAGGGCATCGAGAAGGACGAGGCCGAGAAGCTCAAGGCAGAACTCGAGGAGGCGGGAGCCTCCGTCGAGGTCAAGTAGCGCTCGATCGAGGGTTGGCGGGCCCCGCTGCTGTGGGGTCCGCACTCTCCCTCTCCCGCCGTGGCGCTTGGGGCCGTGTGGGGTGTCGTGCGCATCGCGCCGGGGCGTCAGCTCGCGAAGCTGTTGCCGTCGGCTGAACTACAGTCTCCGCGCCACTCGGCATAATCACAGTGGTGTTGGCGAGACTCAGGAAGAAATTCAAGGATGTGGACAGCGACCGCCCGCTCGCTATCGGCAGCCGGGGCTTCCTGACCATCGCCACCCGCGGCAAGGCGGGACCCGGAGAGGTACAGGTGGAGCTGAACGGCGCTTCGACGACCTTCATCGCCTATTCAGATGAGCCTATCGATCAGGGTGTCCAGGTCGTGATCTACGACCTCTTTGGCGGTCGCAAGGTCAATGTCGAACGAGTGAGCTAGGAGCAGCATGTTCTTCTATCACGTGCCAGACCCCGACCAAGCGATGCTCATCGCCGGGGCCAAACCCGGGAGCGACCACGCTCCCTTCAAGGTTGTCACCGGGAGAGGAGCCTGGGTCGTTCCCGGGCTGAGGCGCGTGAGCTTCCTCAGCCTGTCGATGCAGGAGTCCGAAGTCACCGAGCAGTGCGTGACCAAGCAGGGCATCACGCTGCGGGTACAAGCCGTCTGTGCCTTCAAGGTCGGCCCGGAGACCGACGCGATCGTCAATGCGGCGCAGCGGTTCCTATCCGATCAGGACTCGATGGCGACACTCACCGGCCGGATCTTCGCCGGCCACCTGCGCTCGATCATCGGGGCGATGACGATCGAGGAAATCATCACCCAACGCCAGGCGCTCGCCTCGCAGGTGCTCGAAGCGTCCAAGGAGGAGATGGGCAAGCTGGGCCTGCTCGTCGACTCCTTCCAGATCTCCTCCGTGGACGATATGGGCTCCGGCTACATCACCGCGATGGCTGCCCCCCACAACGCGGCCATCCAGCGGTCGGCCAATATCGCCCAGGCCGAAGCCGATCAGGAATCCGCCAAGGCGCAGCAGGAGTCCGAGCGCAAACAGGCCGAATACCAACGCGACACGACGCTGCTCAAAGCGAAGACCAAGGGCGAAGAAACCAAGGCGGAGGCTGAAGCTGCGCAGGCTGGGCCACTGGCGGAAGCCGAGGCTCAGAAAGGCGTCACCGAATCGCAGACAGAGCTCGCGCAGAACAAGGCGGACCTGCGTCAGCAGCAGCTTCAGTCCGAGGTCGTCAAGCCCGCCGAGGCGCAGGCCCAGAAGACGAAGATAGAAGCGGAGGCCGACGCCGATGCCACCAGAGTGAGAGCCGAGGCGGCCGCGTCGAACGACCGGGTGTCGCTCGACCTTCGGCTGATCGAACAGCTCCCGGAGATCGTCGAGAGAGCGAGCAAGGGGCTCGCCAACGCCAACATCACGATGCTCGACGGCGCCGACGGCTTGGCCCGTGTCACGGCCAGCATGATCTCTCAGGGACGAGCCCTGTTCGACGCCGCCCGCGCCAACAGCCTCGACGCCTCGCGAAACGGCGCGGACACGGCGCCGCCAGAGGAACACGGCGGCCTGGAGCAGGGGGAGAGGCCAGCAACACAAGGGGACTGAGGTCCGATCGTGGGAGCGGGCTCGGCGGCTCGTGTGCCGGGCGGGTCCTTCTCGATGCAGCCGATCGACGTGCGGGCGAGCCGCGCCGCGGGGGACCGGGCCCTTCGCAGAGCAGACGGCCGTTGGTCAGCGAGCAGGCCGGCGCCCGATTGCCACAGGCGCGAGAGCTCCCGGGGTGGACACGAAGGGCGCGGCTTGCTGGCGCTCTGCCTCGCAGCGAGCAGGGGCGGGCCTCGCTGCGCCATCGCGACCTGAGGTCGGGGTCTTTAGAAATCGCTAACAATTGGCCGCTTTTTCCGGTAAAGTCCCGTGCGCTGGCCAATAGCCGTAGCCGCTCTCAGCAGACGATCTCGCGCCACATACGCGTCGATCGAGGGGGCGGGGTCCGTGAGAGCTGGCAGCCCCACTTAAGGGCATCGATGACCTGTGCTATCTTTGCTGGTCGCGCTTCGTGCGCCCTCCTCTGCCCGTCTCATGCCTCCGAAGGAGTCGTTTCTTGGCTGCTGTTGATGCTCTCCGGACGCGCCGCACTTTCGCGCGTCTCGACAAGACCGTAGACGTCCCGAACCTGATCGACATCCAGCGCCGCTCGTTCAAGTGGCTGACCGACCCCGAGAAGGGTGGGCTGCGTGAGACGATCGACGACATCTCGCCGATCGAGGACTACACCGGCAACCTCGCCGTGCAGTTCGGCGAGTTCGTGTTCGACGAACCCGTCGCCAACCTCGAGCAGTGCCGCGAGAAGGACCTGACCTACGCGCGTCCGCTGACCGTGACCGTCGCGTTCATCAACCGCGAGACCGGCGAGATCCGCGAGCAGTCCGTGTTCATGGGCGACTTCCCGTGGATGACCGAGCGCGGCACGTTCGTGATCAACGGCACCGAGCGCGTGGTCGTCACGCAGCTCGTGCGCTCCCCGGGCGCCTACCTGATGGAGCCCAAGGATCCCGAGAAGCAGGTCTTCATCGCCAACCTGATGCCCGCCCGCGGGTCGTGGCTGGAGCTGGAGATCGACAAGAAGGGCAAGGTCTTCGTGCGCATCGACCGCAAGCGCAAGCTGCCGGTGACGGTGCTGCTGCGCGCGATGGGCTACGCGACCGACGAGGAGATCCTCAAGCAGTTCGAGAACTCCCACTACATCGCCAACACCGTCGAAGCCGACACCGAGGTCACGCGCACCGAAGAGGGCGCGCTGATCGAGCTGTTCAAGAAGCAGCGCCCCGGCGAGCCGCCGAGCGTGGACAACGCCAAGGCGCTGCTCAACCAGCTGTTCTTCGATCCCAAGCGCTATGACCTGACGCGCGTCGGGCGCTACAAGCTCAACTCGCGGCTCGGTCTCGACATCGACATCGACACGCGCACGCTGACGCACGACGACATCCTCGCGCTGGTGCGTGAGCTCGTCTCGCTGCCGAAGATCCTCGGCATGCCCGAGGAGCCGGAGATCGAAATCAAGGACTACGCGGCCGAGGCGGCGAGCATGCCGCGTGAGCCGGTGGCAGAGCACCTCGACGAGTACGAGCACTTCGGCAACCGCCGCCTGCGCACCGTCGGCGAGCTGATCCAGGAGGCCTTCCGCATCGGCCTCTACCGCATGGAGCGCGTCGTGCGCGAGCGCCTGACGACCGAGGACGCCGACACGATCACGCCGCAGACGATCATCAACATCCGCCCCGTCGTCGCCGCGCTGAAGGAGTTCTTCGGCTCCTCGCAGCTCTCGCAGTTCATGGACCAGACGAACTCGCTCGCCGGGCTGACCCACCGCCGGCGCCTGTCGGCGCTGGGCGCCGGAGGCCTGACGCGCGAGCGCGCGCCGATCGAGGTCCGCGACGTGCACCCCACCCACTATGGGCGCATGTGTCCGATCGAGACGCCTGAGGGTCCGAACATCGGCCTGATCGGCTCGCTGTCCTCGTTCGCCGAGGTATCCGAGTACGGGTTCGTGACGACCCCCTACCGCGTCGTCAAGGACGGTGTGCTGACGGACGAGGTCGTGCGCCTCGACGCAACCCAGGAAGAGGAGCAGCTGATCGCCCAGGCAAACACGCCGATCGATCAGAAGACCGGCAAACTGAAGGGCCCGGAGATCATCTGCCGCACCCAGGCCGGCCAGTACGTGACGGTCGGCCCGAAGGACGTCGACCTCGTCGATGTCTCGCCCGAGCAGATCTGGTCGGTCGCCACGGCGATGATCCCGTTCCTCGAGCACGACGACGCCAACCGCGCCTTGATGGGCTCGAACATGCAGCGCCAGGCGGTGCCGCTCTTGAAGGCCGACGCGCCGCTGGTCGGGACCGGCATGGAGCGCCGCGCGGCGCTCGACACCGGGGATGTGCTGCTCGCCGAGAACACCGGCACGATCGAGCACGTCGACGCGACGCAGATCATCGTTCAGCGCGAGGACGGCCAGAAAGACGAGTACGAGTTGCAGAAGTTCATGCGCTCAAACCAGGGCACGCTGATCCACCAGAAGCCGCGCGTTCGCTCTGACCAGAAGGTCAAGGCGGGCGATGTGCTGGCCGACGGGTCCTCGACCGACAAGGGCGAGATGGCCCTCGGCAAGAACCTGATGGTGGCGTTCATGTCCTGGGAGGGCTACAACTTCGAGGACGCGATCATCCTCTCCAAGCGCCTCGTGCAGGACGACGAGCTGACCTCGATCCACATCGAGGAGTACGAGATCGACGCGCGCACCACCAAGCTCGGCGAGGAGGAGATCACGCGCGACATCCCCAACCGCTCGGAGGAGTCGCTGCGCAACCTCGACGACCGCGGCATCGTGCGTGTCGGTGCCGAGGTGATCTCCGGCGATCTGCTCGTCGGCAAGGTCACGCCCAAGGGTGAGACCGAGCTGACGGCCGAGGAGAAGCTGATCCGCGCGATCTTCAAGGAGAAGGCGCGCGAGGTCCGCGACACCTCGCTGAAGGTCCCGCACGGCGAGGGCGGCGTCGTGATCGACGTGAAGACCTTCCACCGCGACGCCGGCGACGATCTGCCGCCCGGGGTCAACGACCTCGTACGCGTGTTCGTGGCCAAGAAGCGCAAGATCTCCGAGGGCGACAAGCTCGCGGGCCGCCACGGCAACAAGGGTGTGATCTCGAAGATCGTCGACATCCAGGACATGCCGTTCCTCGAGGACGGCACACCGGTCGACGTGATCCTCAACCCGCTGGGCGTGCCCTCGCGCATGAACGTCGGGCAGATCCTCGAGACGCACCTCGGCTGGGCCGCGGCGCAGGGCTGGTTCGACGACGGCACCGACGCCTACAAGGAAGCCCACGCAAACGGCGGCACGGGTCGCGTGTATGTGGCGACGCCCGTGTTCGATGGCGCGACCGTCTCCGACGTGGACAACGCCCTGGTCAAGTGGCAGGACGAACACAAGGGGCGCATCCGCATGGATGTCGACAAGTCACGGCGTGAGGGCGAGCAGGCCTCGGGCAAGATGACGCTCTACAACGGGCGCTCCGGCGAGCCGTTCGAGGAACAGGTGACCGTTGGCTACATGTACATCCTCAAGCTCCTGCACCTCGTCGACGACAAGATCCACGCCCGCTCGACCGGCCCTTACTCGCTCGTCACCCAGCAGCCGCTGGGCGGCAAGGCGCAGTTCGGCGGCCAGCGCTTCGGCGAGATGGAGGTTTGGGCGCTGGAGGCTTACGGCGCCGCCTACACGCTGCAGGAGATGCTGACGATCAAGTCCGACGACACCGTCGGGCGCGTCAAGGCCTACGAGGCGATCGTCAAGGGCGAGAACATCGCCGAGCCGTCGATCCCCGAGTCCTTCAAGGTGCTGCTCAAGGAGATGCAGTCGCTGGCGCTCGACGTCAACGTTGTCTCCGAAGAGGGGCAGCGCACGGAGATGCGCGACGAAGACGACGACCTGCTGCGCGCCGCCGAGGAGCTCGGCATCGACCTCTCAGGTGTGCGCGGAGCCCCGAACGGCGCCGCCGACGAGGCAATCGACGGTGAGGAGGACCCCGATGCAGCCGACACCGAGGCGTCTGTTGAGGGCGCCGCCGCAGAGGATGGTGAGGACGCCGACGAGGCCGTTGTGGCGCTCGACGACGAGATCCTGGCTGATGTGAACGGAGCCGAGCTCGACGATGTCCTCGAGGACGTCCTCGTCGAGGACGCCGAGACGTAGACGCAACTCGAAAGGGGTCGCCGCTCGGCACCGGCGGCCCCCTTCACCGCTCAACGGTTCGAGCGGCCCAGTCACACGAGAACCGCGACCTGATTCCTGATTGACCCGCGAGCGAAAGCGCACCAGATGATCGACATCAACAACTTTGACGCCATCGAGATCTCACTCGCCTCCTCCAAGCAGATTCGCAGCTGGAGCTCCGGCGAGGTGACCAAGCCCGAGACCATCAACTACCGCACCCTGAAGCCCGAGAAGGACGGCCTCTTCTGCGAGCGGATCTTCGGCCCGACGAAGGACTGGGAGTGCTACTGCGGCAAGTACAAGCGCGTGCGCTACAAGGGCATCGTGTGTGAGCGCTGCGGCGTCGAGGTCACACGCTCGAAGGTGCGCCGCGAGCGCATGGGCCACGTCGACCTGGCCGCGCCCGTCAGCCACATCTGGTTCTTCAAGGGCGTGCCGTCGCGGATCGGCTACCTGCTCGACATGGCGCCGAAGGAGCTCGAGAAGGTTCTGTACTTCGCCGCGTCGATCGTCACGTGGGTCGATGACGAGGCGCGCGCCAAGGATCTCGACACGCTGGAGAAGAAAGTCAACGAGGTTCTCGACGCCTACGCCGCCGAGCGCGAGGAGCGTGTGCTGGAGCTGCGCGAGTCGCTGGAGCGCCGCGAGAAGTACCTGACCAGCGGCAAGCAGACCAACTTCTCAGACGAAGACCACCTGTGGGCGGACTCGCTGGACATCAACCTGCAGAAGATCTCCGACGAGGATCGCGAGAAGCTGATCAAGGAGCTGAAGAAGACCTTCGAGGCAGACATCGCCGACACCGAGGCCTACATCGAGGACGCCGCCGAGCGGATGCGCCACGTGTGGGACATCTTCAAGTCGATGGAAACGAAGCAGATCGAGCACGACGAGACGACCTTCCGCGAGCTCAAGGAGCGCTTCGGTTCCTCCTACGGCTTCGGCGAGTACTTCCGCGGCGGCATGGGCGCCGAGGCGGTCCGGGATCTGCTGCAGCAGGTTGACCTGGAGGCCGAACGCGTGGAGCTCGAAGACCAGGTGAAGACCGGCAAAGGCCAGAAGCAGGCGCGTGCGGTCAAGCGCCTGAAGGTCGTCTCGGCGTTCCTGCAGTCGGGCAACAAGCCCGAGCAGATGGTGCTCGACGCCGTGCCGGTGATCCCGCCTGAGCTGCGCCCGATGGTGCAACTCGACGGCGGGCGCTTCGCGACCTCCGACCTCAACGACCTGTACCGGCGCGTGATCAACCGCAACAACCGCCTCAAGCGGCTGCTCGACCTCGGTGCGCCGGAGATCATCGTCAACAACGAGAAGCGGATGCTGCAGGAGGCCGTCGACGCGCTGTTCGACAACGGCCGCCGCGGGCGTCCCGTCACAGGACCCGGTAACCGGCCCCTGAAGAGTCTCAGCGACATGCTCAAGGGCAAGCAGGGCCGCTTCCGCCAGAACCTGCTCGGCAAGCGCGTGGACTACTCAGGGCGCTCGGTGATCGTCGCCGGCCCGTACCTGAAGCTGCACCAGTGCGGGCTGCCGAAGCTGATGGCGCTCGAGCTGTTCAAGCCGTTCATCATGGCGCGGCTGGTCGAGCGCAAGTCCGCGCAGAACATCAAGGCCGCCAAGAAGATGGTCGACTCGATGATCGGCGAGGTCTGGGACGTGCTCGAGGAAGTCATCCACGAGCACCCCGTGCTGCTGAACCGCGCACCGACGCTTCACCGTCTCGGCATCCAGGCGTTCGAGCCGCTGCTGGTCGAGGGCAAGGCGATCCAGGTGCACCCGCTCGTCTGCCACGCCTTCAACGCCGACTTCGACGGCGACCAGATGGCCGTGCATCTGCCGCTCTCAGCGGAGGCGCAGGCCGAGGCGCGCATCCTGATGCTGTCCTCCAACAACATCCTGTCCCCCGCGCACGGCGCGCCGCTGGCGACGCCGACGCAGGACATGATCCTCGGCGCCTACTACCTGACCTACGGTCCGGAGGCCGAGGAGCTGGCGAAGATCGACCGCGCCACGCACGACCCGAGGCCGCACGTGTTCCGCACCGCGCAGGAGGCGGAGCTCTCCTACGAGGGCGGCGTCGTCAAGCTGCACGACGTGGCGGAGTTCCGTCCGATGGGGCGCGACGGCGGCCACGTGCTCACGACGATCGGACGGATCATCTACAACGACCGCATCGAGCGGGCGCTGGCGGAGGCGCTGGGAGACGAGTTCGACCCCGCGACGTACGTGTTCGTCAACCAGTCGATGAAGAAGCGCGACACGACGCGCGTGATCGACGCGCTCGTGCAAGCCTACGGCGCGAGCGCGATCTCGCTGGTGCTCGACGCGTTCAAGGACCTCGGGTTCAAGTACGCCACTCAGGCGGGCATCACGATCTCCAAGAACGACGTCGTGATCCCGCCGAGGAAGGGCGAGATCATCAAGAAGTACGAGGATCTGGTGGCCGAGATCTCAGACCAGTACGACATGGGCCTGATCACACAGGAGGAGCGCCACGAGGCGGTCGTGGAGAAGTGGAACGCCGCGACCGACGAGGTCGCCGAGGCGATGATCGAGAACCTCGACATCCTCAACCCGATCTTCATGATGGCGAGCTCGGGTGCGCGTGGCTCGTTCAAGCAGATCCGCCAGCTGGCGGGAATGCGCGGCCTGATGGCAAACCCGAAGGGTGAAATCATCGAGCGCCCGATCAAGGCCAACTTCATGGAGGGATTGTCGGTGCTGGAGTACTTCATCTCCACGCACGGCGCGCGAAAGGGACTGGCCGACACCGCTCTGCGCACCGCGGACTCGGGCTACCTGACCAGGCGTCTGGTCGACGTCGCCCAGGACGTGATCATCCGCGAGCCCGACTGCGGCGCCGAGGACTACATCGAGATGCCCGCGTTCAAGGACGGCGGAGACCCCAACGACGATCTCGTCGGGCGGATCGCCGCCAAGGAGATCGCGACCAAGCGCGGTCGCGTGCTCGTCGAGCAGGGAGCTGAGATCGGCCGCGCCGAGTTCGCGGATATGGTCGAGGCCTTCCAGGACGATCACGACAAGGGTGTGGCGATCACCGCTCCGGTGCGCTCGGTACTGAAGTGCCAGGCGGTCAGCGGTGTCTGCCAGGCCTGCTACGGCCGGGCGATGGCGACAGGCGCGCTCGCGCAGATCGGCGACGCGGTCGGGATCGTCGCGGCACAGTCGATAGGCGAGCCCGGCACGCAGCTGACGATGCGCACCTTCCACACCGGCGGCGTCGCCGGGGCGGACATCACGCACGGCCTGCCGCGCGTCGTCGAGCTGTTCGAGGCGCGTAAACCGAAAGGTCTCGCGAAGATCGCCGAGCAGGATGGCGTCGTCTCGATCGAAGAGTCCGACAAGGCCCTGACGGTGGTCATCACCGACGAGGCCGGCGAAGAGCACCGCCACGCCTTCCCGCGGCGCACGCGGCTGTTCGTCGCGGCGAACGAGAAGATCACCGCCGGACGCCAGCTCAACGAGGGGTCGGTCTACCCGCACGAGCTGCTGGCGATTCGTGGGCGCACCGAGACCGAGCAGTATCTGGTCAAGGAGGTGCAGGAGGTCTACAAGTCCCAGGGCGTGGACATCAACGACAAGCACATCGAGCTGATCGTCCGGCAGATGCTGAAGAAGGTGCGGGTCGACCAGAAGGGCGACACCGACTACCTGCCGGGGCAGTTCGTCGATCGCTTCGAATTCACGAAAATCAACGAGGACATCGTCGCCAAGGGCGGGGAAACGGCACAGTTCGAGGACATCATCCTCGGCATCACGAAGGCGTCGCTGAACACCGACTCGTTCCTGTCGGCCGCCTCCTTCCAGGAGACGACGAAGGTTCTGACCGACGCCGCTCTGGAGGGCAAGACCGACCGCCTGAACGGCCTCAAGGAGAACGTGATCATCGGCAAGCTGATCCCGGCCGCCACGGGCCTGAAGCGCTACCGGCGGATCGAGATCGAGCCCTCAGAACCGCTGCCGCGGGCGATCGACGATGTCGGGCTGCTCAACCAGGACGAGATCGCCGCCGAGCTCGGCCTCGCCGACGGCGATGGCTTCGGCGACTACGGACAGGAGTTCGCCTCCGACCTCGCGTCGCTCGAGAAGATCGGCGCTGGCGACTCTGACCCCGGGTTCGTCGAGGAGCTGGCGGATCTCGAGGTCCCAGACGAGCCGGCGGTGGAGTGATTCCCGCGGGACGAGGTCCCCGCAGGCTCAGGGTTTCACGCGCGGTCGGGTCTATGCCCGGCCGCGCTTCTTTGAAGGTGGACAAACCGGGACCGGTCCCCGACAGGGATCGACGTCTGCCGGGAGCCTCCTCGAGATCTCGAGCCGGATATTCATGTATATACTGTGTGCGTGAAGAT
This sequence comes from uncultured Solirubrobacterales bacterium, assembly GCA_963776185.1. Lineage (GTDB taxonomy): Bacteria > Actinomycetota > Thermoleophilia > Solirubrobacterales > Solirubrobacteraceae > Palsa-744. Next base: position 244,604 of record CAVZLM010000003.1, on the reverse strand, counting down.
CGTGAAGGTTCGTCGTGTCGGCAACAGCAACGTGATCTCGATCCCCAGGGAGTTCGAGGGCCACGGCTATGCCCCGGGCTCCTCCGTGCTGGTGGAGGGACTTCCGGGCGGAGATCTGCGGATCACCTCGACCGAGAAGGTCCGCGAGCGCATCCGAGACATCGGCGAGCGTGTCGTCGCCGAACACGGCGAGGCGCTTCGGATTCTCGCTGACCACGATCCTGACGCCCCATCGCGCAGTCCTCGAGGCGTGGCCGGATAACTCGGCCGCTTTTTTGTTGGGTGACGAGGCCCAAGATATACGCAGTCAACTGACTCCGGGCCGTGCTGGCGTAGAGTTCTCGTCGCTCTCGGCAGCATCGGTACCAATCCTCTGTCCTGCCACGCGCAGCATGTCCTGAAAGAAACGCTCGTTGAAAGCCGCTAGGAAGCAGAGGACGCACCGATAACGACTATCATGCGTTCCAGCATGGGCAACGAAAAAATCATCTAGCCGTTCACGGTGCCTGGTTGCACATAGCCCGGGCTTAGTTCTTGGACGACTGAAAGCACTGAGGGCGATGGATCTGGCATCAGCGGCAGGAGCTGGCCTGCTGTGTGACCCGTCGAAGCTCGAGCGCCCAGCTCTCGAGCGTCTCTGCCTCTTGGTGGGTCAGCCCACGCTTTGGCGCGGTCTGGACGAGCAGCGTCGGCGCCAGGCGCTCCTCGGCCCAGGCATGACAGGCCTCGTTGAAGGCGTCGTCGATCCACGCCAGCGGCCGGTCTGGCGCGTAGGAGTCGATCGCCGCGAGCTTCCAATGCGCGTTGGTCCTGCCCGGGGAACGCTCGAAGCGCAAGTACGGCAGCCCGGCCGGCAATCCAAGCAGGTGGGGGAGATGTTCGTTGGCCTTCTCCTCCCAGCCGCTGCACCAGACAAGATCGAATGCGTCTCCGAGCGCGAGCAGGTGCTCGCCGGCCTTGGTGGAAAGGTAGTGGGGGATGCCGTCGATCGAGTGGAAAGAGCCCGCTGGAGGCCGCTTGAGGTCAAATCCAAACAGCGAGATGACACCATCGATGTCGATCAGAAGCAGCGGCTTCTCTCGCGGGACGGCCGGCACGGGCGCGCGGGGCTCAGACGGGCCGCTGTCCGGCAGGGGAAGGCGCTCAGAGCTCCCTAGAGGCATTTGTCGCACAGTTGTTAAGAGCCTATTAAGCGGGCCGTCTTTAGCATCTACACAGGTTAGTCCCGCTAATCTGCCGAGGTCGGAGTTGGTTAGTAAAGCAACTCACGGGCGTCGTCGATGTTGGCCAAGATGAGCGGCGCCGCAGCCAACAGCCAAAGAACTGGCTGCGTAACCCCGGCACACCCTCAGAAAATATGACCCTAGACTTCGGCATCCTTTTAGCTCTGGCCTGCGCATTCGTGGCCAACCTCGGCTTCTTCTACAAGTACCGGGGCGCCAACTCGGTCCCCAAGGTGGCCGTTCTTCATCCGCTGCGCTCTGGACGCGAGCTGTTCGCCAACAAGTGGTTCACGATCGGCATGATCACCGCGACCGGCGGCTGGGGCCTGCACGTCGCCGCGCTCGCGCTCGCGCCGATGTCGGTGATCCAGGTCTCGCTTGCCGCCGGAGTCGTGTTCATCGCGGTGATGGCCGATCGCATGTTCGGCTTCGAGGTCGGCAAACGTCAGTGGATCGGGCTGTCGCTGACCGCCACTGGCCTCGTCCTGCTTGGTCTCACGCTGCCGGCGATGCACGGCGCGGACTCGCACTTCTCCCAGGCGGCGATGATCTCCTTCGAGGCCGGGCTGTTCGGGCTCGGCGCGCTGTTGATCATGGGCCCGCGCATGGGCGGCCGGGTCGAGCATCACGGCGTCATGCTCGGCGGGGCCGCGGGCATCCTCTTCGGCGTCTCTGACACCGCGATCAAGGCGCTCACCGGCATCGTTGGCGCTCATGGCGCGATCGGAGTCCTGACGAGCCCCTGGCTAGCGGTCGCCGTACTCGCGTCGATAGTCGCCTTCTACGCCTCCGCGCGTGGCCTGCAGGACGGTGAGGCGGTGCCCGTGATCGCCGTGACCGGGACGGCCGCGAACATCGCCGGCATCGCCGGCGGGATCCTCGTGTTCGGTGACCCGATGTCGGCGAGCCCGCTCGGCGTGGTCCTGCAGTCGCTGGCGTTTGTACTCGTGATCGTCGCCGCGGCACTGATGCCAGCACCGGTTCGCTCCGCCGGTGTCGTAGCCGCCGCCTAGCTCGAGAAGCCACTTTGCGCTCACGCTGCTAGGATCTGCGACCGAATGCCGACAACCTCCCAACTAGTGCGCAAGGGCCGCGTGGCGCCGAAGAAGAAGCTCGCCACCCCAGGCCTGAAGTCCGGTAAGGGACGCAAGAAGAAGACCGCCGCCCCACAGCGCCGCGGCGTCTGCACCCGTGTCTATACGACAACCCCGAAGAAGCCCAACTCAGCGCTGCGCAAGGTCGCGCGTGTGCGGATCTCCGGCTCGATCGAGGTGACCGCCTACATTCCCGGCGAGGGTCACAACCTGCAGGAGCACTCAGTCGTGCTCGTGCGCGGTGGCCGCGTCAAGGATCTTCCCGGTGTTCGCTACAAGGTTGTGCGCGGCACGCTCGACGCCGCCGGCGTGAACGACCGCAAGAAGGCTCGCTCGCAGTACGGGGCAAAGAAAAAATAAGTCATGCCCCGCCGCGCAGCCGCTCAAATCCGCCCAGTCGAGGTGGATCCCGTCTACCGCTCGAAGCTCGTGCAGCAGGTCATCAACAAGGTGATGCTCGACGGCAAGAAGTCGGTGGCTGAGCGGATCGTCTACGACGCGATGGCGCTGCTCGGCGAGCGTTCGGAGAAAGACCCGGTCGAGGCGCTGGAAGCCGCGATCAAGGCGCTGACACCGTCGCTCGAGGTCAAATCCAGGCGCGTCGGCGGAGCCACCTACCAGGTGCCGGTCGAGGTCGCCTCGAGGCGCGCGCGCACGCTGGCGGTTCGCTGGCTCGTGCAGTTCGCCCGTCAGCGCCGTGAGAAGACGATGGCTCAGCGCCTCACAAACGAGCTGCTCGATGCTCAGTCCCAGCAGGGCGGCGCCTACAAGCGCAAGGACGACATCTACCGCATGGCGCAGGCCAACAAGGCCTTCGCGCACTACCGCTGGTAGGTCGCTCCTGGCCGCAGCGAGCCGGTCTAAGGGTTCGGCTGGGTTTCTGCCCGCCGGCCTCTTTCGCTTAGGCGCGCCAGTACGGCTTCGTTGAAGCCGCCTTCGTCTCGCCCGCGCGCTTGAGATCCCTCGCGCGTACATACACATCACAAGGGTCGCCGACGAGCCCGCTGATTCTCTGATGGCTGCCCATCAGCCACGCCAGCCGCCATCGCGGGGTGCGCGGTAGGAGTTGGCGAGCTGATTGGGGTCACGTGGAACCTTGCGTGAGCGGGCGGGAAGGGCCATCGGCAACTTGCAAGCCAGATGTAAAGACAGGTTGTCAAACCGACCGATAGGCACCTATACTTCTCGTATTGCTCAGTCGGCCCCCGGTAGAGGGATCGCGGACTGGGCGCCACCGAGCCCGTCTATGACGGGCTCGGTGCCTTTTGGACGCAAAATGCGAGACTTCCGCTCCATGGCGGGCTTGAGGAACGAGGATTACGTTGCGTTCCTGGACGAGTCGGGTGAGTCGGGGAGCACCGACCTGTACGTAGTTTCGGGAGTGCTCATTCCGGCGCGATGGCTGCGCTCCGCGGAGCGCCGTTGGATGGATTTCGTCGCTAATAGGCTTGGAAGCCGCTCTGGTAACGCCGAGGTCAAGAGCCGTGAGCTTCGTGCCGGAAAGGGCGTAGCGATCCATGCCCAACGCGTCCTAGGGGAAGAAGGCGTCAACGGGATGAGCGCAAGGTCCGCTGGCCGGCGTGTGTACCGTGAAGCTCTAGAGCACATCGCGGGTATCCAAGAGCTCCGCGTCCTCTCGATTGCGTTACCCCGTAAGCAGGCGACTGACGTGTACAGACTGTGGTTCTGGATGGTTTACATGCTGCTGGTGGAGCCGCAAAAAGCCCCTCATCCTCGACTTCCGATGAGCGTCATCGATGGGCAAGACCTGGCCTTTCGTAGCGCACAAGACCTCGTTGCGCACCGCTTTTATCGGCGGTTTCCACGCTGTCGTCCATACGTAATGCCGGGTAAGCCATGGATCATCGGCGGCTCTGTGCTTCACGACAGTAGGCTGCATCCGTTTATTCAGATGGCTGATCTCATCTCCGGGGCGGCGCGCCACGCAATCATCGAGAGCAAGACGGCAGCCTGGTATGAGCGCCATTTGCTCAATCGCGCTCGCCAGATGGGGAAGGACATCGATGTATCCGCCCACGCGCTTTCCCAACTGCGGCGGAGATCACGCACCGATGCATGCGGCAGCAACTGGCCCGAAGCCATCCTTGCTCCCAAGCCGGGCTCAAGCTCAAACTGATACACCGCCGGTCAGGCGGCCAAGATCGCGGCGGCAATGCGTTGTGGAGCTTCCAGTGACAGCCAATGTGAAACGTCCTCTAGCGCCAGCAACGGCGCGTCCGGAAGACGCTCTCGGATGCGCCGCGCCATGTGTGCGCCGGAGATCGGGTCGAGCATCCCCCACACGAACGAGAGGGGCACGTCGGTGGTCTGCAGCGCGTGCACCCAGCGCTCGGCGTGAGTGCTGCGGTCGTCCATGTAGCGGATCAGGCGGTGGACGATCCGGTGTCCATCCTCGCGACTCATCGAGCGCCAGATATCGGCGAGAGCGTCGTCTGCCGCGAAGTCCTCGGCGAACGTCGGTCGCAGCGCCGCGCTCCACAGCTCCTCGTTGATGTTGGCGCTGATCTGAGGCCCCTGCTCTGGATCCAACAGCGCGAGCTGCCCAGGCTGGGGCCGATACACGTCTGGATACAGCCCCCCATTCAGCAGGTGGACCTTCCTCAGCTCGACGCTCAGCTGCCCGGCGGCCCGACGGGACAGCAGCTCCTGGGTGACCGACACGGCATAGTCGTGCGCCACCAGCACCGTGGAGTCGACGTTCTCGCTGGCCCACAGGGCCTGCACGAGGTCGGCCTGCTCGCCGATCGAATAGTCGTGCTGCGCGGGCTTCTCTGAGGCCCCGAACCCGAGGAAGTCCGGCAGCAGCAGCGTGTGATTCTCAGCCAAAGCCCCAGCCACCTTGGCCCAGTCGTGGGAGGAGCTCGGGAAGCCGTGCAGCAGCGTCATCGGCGGACCCGCTCCCATCCGGCGCACGAAAATGCCGCGCGCGACGCCACCGATCGGGAGCGTACGGCGCTGCCCTTCAGACCACCATTGCTCGATTGGGCAGGCCGTGGCATTCATGGCAGGAGGATGCCTGCTCGCTCAGGGGCCCGGGGCGGGCTCGATCGGGGTTTGGGGCACGGCGCCGACGTCGGCGGCGGCCGCCGCGGCGCGGTTCTCGTCCTTGACGGCGAGCCAGATCTCCTCGCGGTAGATGGACACCCCGTCGGGCGCCGCGATCCCCAGGCGAACCGTGCTGCCGCTGATTGCCATGACGGTCACCAGGACGTCGTCGCCGATCACGACGCGCTCCCCGGTACGGCGCGTGAGTATCAGCATCGGCCGTGATCGTGAAGCGGCTGGAAAAGGATTGGCGAGACCCGGGTGTCGTCGATCATTCCCGGGGAGTCTCTATGCCGCGTCGGATGTCGTGGGGGACTGAGTCGACATCACGAACAGGGGAGCCTGCAGCGGCGCGTGCTCGGCCCTGTTGATCACCTGGTGTCCGCGTCCCTGAGAGACGATCAGCGGGGCACGCAGGTTCACCATGATGTCCAGCGGATCGGGAGTGGCGCGCACGGTCACCCACAGCTCCCCCTCGGCGGGATCCTCGACCCCGGTCCGCTCGCGGTCCTCCTCGGAGAGCTCCAGCGTAAAAGCGGAGAAGAACCGCCGCGGGTCCACGACCAGCAGCGCCAGCGCCGGATCCTCGAGCGAGTGCAGCCAGAAGAACCCGGTGCCGGGGTTGCGATCGAGCAGCGCGTAGCGCAGACCCCCGAGGCCGATCAGCCCGAGGGGAAATTCGATCGCGTCCTCTTGCGGGATCTCAACCGTTCCGAAGCGGATGCTCTCGAATGTCAGGGACATGGACGGGGCTCTCCTTGGGTTCGTCTATTGGAGGAAGTTGAGCAGAGATTCCTGAATGATTGTCGCGCCAGCGTGCAGCGCGGCCTCATAGGCGGCCTGCTCGTTGGAGTAGGCGATCGAGACTTCGGCGATGTTCGCGTCCTCGGTGTTGGACAGGCTCGTGGTGATCGAGTTCTGGAGGTCTTCGCTGCGGCTGAGCGCCGTCTGCAGTTGATCGGTGACGCCTCCCGCGGTCGCCTGTAGCTGGCTGAGGGTTTCGATGTTCGCGTCGAGGTTTTTCAGGTCAGTGGAGCCGAGCGCGTTCATGTCTTCTGCGGTGCCCCCGGTCAGGTGTTCGGAGATCGTGCGCAGCGTGTCGAGCAACTTGCCGTCGCCGGAGCTCTTGCCGTTGCCGAGCAGCGAAGAGATCGCCGTGTTGACAGTTACCGACACGCCGGGGCCGACCGAGCGCGCGATCGTGCCGCTGTTGCCCTGGTATTCGTCGTCTGCGCCGAGCTTGTAGGGCACTGTCGTGGTCGTCGTTCCCGAGAAGACGTACTGGCCGTCGTACTGGGTGTCGGCGTCCTGCTTGACGGCTTCGGTGAGCTGATCGACCTCGGAGGCGATGTTGTTCAGGTCGCTCTGGTTGTTGGTGCCGCTGGAGGCCTGCACGAGCAGTTCGCGCACGCGCTCGGTGATCGTGTTCATGCTCGACATCGCGCTCGAGGCGGTGGTCTGCCAGGAGATCCCGTCCTGTGCGCTGCTCTGGTAGGAGCTGAGTCCGTCGAGCTGGCTCTGCAGGTCGATGATCTGGCTCGCGCCATAGGGGTTATCCGACGGTTCGAGGATCTTCTTGCCCGAGGAAAGTTCGTCTGAGCTGCGCTCGAGGCTCGCCAGGGAGGAGTTGAGATTGTTCAGCGTGGTGGCGGTGACCATCGCTGGCGTGATGCGCTCGCTCATCTCTACAGCCCTACCGTTCCGGTGTGCTCGATCAACGTTTCGAGCATGCTGTCCATCGCCGTCAGAGTACGCGCGGACGCCTGGTAGCCGCGCTGGAAGCTGATCAGGTTGGTCATTTCTTCGTCGAGGGAGACCCCCGAGACGCCCTCGCGCTGGCTGCTGATGGCGGTCAGCGTCGTCTGCAGATTGGTCTGGTCGTTGCGAGCGCTCTGAAGGTTGGCGCCGACCTGCTCGACGAGCGCCGCGTAGCCCTGTTCGGCTTCCTGCCCGCGTAGTTCGGAAATCGCCAGCGCCACGTCGTTGCCGCCCGGCTCACCGGTCGAAGAGGTCTGGACCTGGGCAGCGGTTACGGCTACCGCGATGGTGGCGGCCGTGGTGCCCGAGAAGAACGGGGTCGAGGTGTGCAGCGCGTTGACGCTGCTCGCCAGCGAGCTGGCCACGCTGTTCAAGGACGCCTGATAGGAGGTGAGTGCACCTTTGGGGCCGGTCAGGCCGAGCAGCGCGCCGAGCTTGCCGCCGGCGGCTTCGGTGAGCGTTTGCGGCCAGTTGACTTTGGTTCCTTCGACCAGCGGTTTCGCGGCGTTACCGAAGGTCACGGTGTCCATGTGGTTTGACTGTTCGGTGACCGTGACCTGTGCCAGGCTGGACAGTTGGTCGATGAGCGTGTCGCGACGGTCGAGCATCTCGTTGGGTTGCTGCCCGGCTTCTTCGGAGAGCTTGATCTGCTGGTTGAGTTCCGCGATCTGGCTGGCGTGGGCGGCGACTTCCCCGGAGGGCCCGGTGATCGCTTCGTACTGTTCTTCGGTTTGGCTTGTGAGTGTCGAGAGCTGTCTGCTGAGCTCGTTCAGCGAAGTGGCCAGCTGCTGGCCGGCTTCCACGACCCCCTGCTTGACGGGCAGGCTGCTGGGTTCCTTGGTGAGGCTGCTCCAGGAGCTCCAGAAAGCCGACAGCTGCGCGGCTGTGCCGGAGCTCGACGGTTCGTTGAACGCGGCCTGTGCCTGCGTCAGCTCTTCTGACTGGGTGCTCGCATCGCTCAACGCGCTGTTCTGGGTGCGGTACTGCGAGTCGAGGTAGCTGTTGCGGATGCGTGAGATGGTCCCGACGTTCACCCCGGTGCCGAGCTGTGCGCCTTCGCCGGTCACCGGGTTGGTCGCCGGGATCACGATCGGCCTGTTGGTCTGCAGGACCGCCTGCTCGCGCGTATAGCCTTCGGTGTTGGCGTTGGCGATGTTGTTGGCGGTCGTATCGAGCGCCTGCTGCTCGGCGATCAAGCCGCTGAGCGCGGTTTGCAGGCCTTGTAGAGTGGGAATCGACATCGCTCTAGGCGTGCAGGTCGAGTACGTGCAGAGCGCCGTGCGGGCGGGCTCGCGTGATCGGCGTGGACGAGCCGCGGGTGTCGTAGCCGTTGACCCCGTCGAGTGAGAGCATTCCCATCAGGTGCTCGAGAAAACCGAGCTCGATCCCCATCAGGGTGCGGTTGCAGGTGTGCTCACGCTGAAGCTCGTGCAAGAGGCCCCTCAGCTGGGCGCTGAGCTCGCTCGCCTGCTGGGCGCAGGCGATGCTCATCAGGGTGTTCAGCTGGCCCAGCGTGACCGCTTGTGCTGCGATCCCCAGCCGCTCGCCGCTGCGTGCCAGCAGACGGGATCGCTCCTCCTCCAGCAGCTCGCGGCGGCCCATCTCACCGCGCAGGATGCCGGCCAGGCGGACCACTGTGTGCACATCGCGCGCGCGGATCGCGACGCCCTGCTCGAGGACGACCGCGAGCAGCGCCCGTGCCGATCTGATCTGCGCATCGAGATGGGCGAGCACATCGGCGGCGAGCGCGCTGTCGTGCGCAGTGCTCGAGGGCGCCGTCAGCGTCGCCGCGTTCATGAGCCGCTGCCTCCGGTGGTGCCCACGGCGGTCGCGGGGCTCTTCGCCGCGACGCTGGAGGGGGTCTGCGAGACGCCCGAGGGGTCTTGCAGCTGGCTGGTCATCTGCGCCGCCAGCCCGAGTCCGCCGGCACTCATCACGCCGGAGGAGAGCGCTTGCGGCAGCATCGAAGAGAGCTCGGTGCTCTGGCCGCCGATCGCCGGCAGGGAGCTTTCTTCAGAGCCGGATTCCCCTTCTTCTGAGGATTCGCCGCCGAGGCCGCTGGTCGCCGCCATCGACTTCGAGAGCTGTTCGACGAGCATCTGTTCAAACGTGAGCGCCGTGTCATAGGCATTCTTCGTGGACTGCGAGCCATCGCGCACCCAGGTCGGCTCGAGTGCCTGGTTGACCACGGGAAGGCCGGTCGCCGTCAGCGCGGAGCTCTGGATGCCGACGCTCATGACGGGCGCAGTTGGTTGGCGATCGACATCATCTGGCTCTCGTCCTGGATCGCGCTGCTCGCGAGCTGGAAGTTGCGTTGCGTGGCGACCATCATCCCCATCTCCTTGGCCATGTCGACATTCGACTGCTCGAGCGCGCCCTGGTGGAGCTTGGCGGCGCTGGCGGGGAACGGCGAGCCGCTGGCGGCGTTTGGCGTCAGCTCCCCGGAACCGTTGGCCAGCATGTGATCGGGGGAAGTCACGGTGACGAGCTTGATCTGGCCGAGCGTGCTCTTGCCGGCGGTCACGGTCCCGTCGGGAGCGATCTTCACTTCGCTTGCGGAGACGCCGGCGGGCAGTTTGATCGGTGGCTCCAGGCGGTTGCCTTCGGCGTTTGTGATCGTACCGCTCGCGTCAACGCCGAACGCCCCGCCGCGACTGAGCGCCGTGCTGCCGTCGGGGCGCTTGAGCTGAAAGTAGCCTTCGCCTTCGATCGCCAGATCGAGCGGGTTGCCCGTTTCCTGGATCGGGCCCTGAGACTGGCTGCGGCCAATCACCTGGGCCTCCGCGCCGGATCCGGCGGTGGTTTCGGTTCCGCCCATATCGACCGCGTTGTAGAGCAGATCGCTGAAAGCGACGCGCTCGGACTGATAGCCGTCGGTTGAGACGTTCGCGAGATCGTTGCCGATCGCGTTGAGTTGTTCCTGCTGTGCTGCCATGCCTGCCGCTGCGGAATAGAGACCTTCGAGCATCAGCCCGTCCTGTGATCGTGGTCGTCGAAGGGCTCGGCTTTCCGCATGGCGGTCCAGCCGAGCCGCTCAGTCTTCTCACGTCAGGTGATCGGCCGACGTTCGGCGGACTTGAGCGCCTCTAGGAGGTGGAGTTCAGCGAGCCGACCTGAGAGGCCGCCTCCTGCAGTGTCTGGCCGATTGCCTGAATCGCCTGCTGACCGGACTGGAAGGAGCGCAGCGAGTCGATCATTTCGACCATCACCTTGGCCGCGTCTACGCCGGAGGCCTCGAGGGCGCCCTGCCGGATGGGTGTGCTGGCCTTGCCCTTGGCCGTCCCCGTATAGAGATTTTCGCCCTGCTTGGCCGCGTTCGGCACTTCAAAAACACCGAGTGCGGAGACCGGGACGGTGCCGCTCGTGCCGACCTTGATCGGTTCTCCGCCCGGTCCCAGCACCGGGTTGCCGTTCGTGTCGCTCAGCACGCCCTGAGCCGTGGTCGTGAACTGCCCATCACGGGTGTAGCGGACTCCCTGGGCGCTCTTCACGGCGAAGAAGCCACTGCCCTCGATCGCGAAGTCGAGCGGTTCGCCCGTTTCCTGCATCGCGCCCGGCGTCATATCGGTGTAGGTCTTGCCCAGGGCGACGCCGGCGTCGAGCGACCCGACCGCCGCTCCGCCCTCGGTGTTCGCCAGCAGCACATCACCGAAGCTGTGCTGAGGGGACTCGTCGGGCTTATAGCCGGGGGTCGAGGCGTTGGCGAGATCGTTGGAGAGCTGATTCTGCCGTGTCTGCTCGGCAAGCATCCCGGTGGCGGCGATCTGAAGGCCCACATCCATTGCTCTTTAGTTGTTCGACCGCGGAGGGAGAATCTTGAGCCACGAGCGGTGACCCAATCGCGGGCGGCGATTACTCAGCCAACTGCGCTGAACAGCGAGAGCTCGCCCGAGAGCTGATCGTAGAGGCGGCGGCGCAACTGGGTGTGTATCTGGGAGATGCGGCTCTCTGAGACGCCGAGTCGCTCGCCGATATCGCGCAGCGTCCAGTCCTCCACATACAGCAGCACCGCCACTTCGCGCTCCTGCGTGGGCAGCTGCGCGAACGCCTCGCGAAAACGCTGCTTGGCTTCGCGGCGCTCGGCGCTGGCTGTCGGATCGCTCTCGGAGTCGGCGCTTTCGAGCGTGTCTATCCGCTCGATCGTGAGGCTTTCATCGGAGCGGACCGTGCGGTTCAGTGAGCCGACCTCGGCTAGCGCCACGTCATCCAGACGGCCGATCAGCTGGATTGGGTCCATCCCGACCTTCGCTGCGAGCTCCTCACGGCTGGGTTGACGGTCGTGCGTGGAGAGGAAAGCCTCGCGTGCATTGTTGATCGCGCGCTCGTCGCGTCTGAGCGACCGCGGAGCCCAGTCGTGGCGGCGCAACTCGTCGAGCACCGCCCCGTGGATCCTCGTCCACGCGTACTGCTCGAGCGACGCGCCCTTGTCTGGGTCATAGCGCTCGATCGAGCGGATCAGAGCCTCCAGGCCGCACGATAGAAAGTCCTCGACGTCGCACTGCACCGGCACCTCGCGCACCTTGCGATAGACGATGTAGCGAACCATCGGGGTGAACATGAAGATCAGCTTGTCTCGCGATCGGGGCTGGCCTGTCAGCTGATATTCGCGCCAGGCCGCGAGAACCTCCGCGGCCGAGATCCTCACAGCGCGTTTTCCGATCGTTTCCATTTGTCTGCTCCGATTTCGAGGGAACTGACAGGGGACTACCCCGCCTGCTGTGAAGCGATGGTGCGGTGAAGTTCGTGATTTGCAAGTGTTTAAGGCGCGAACCGTATAGGCCGCGTCGGTCGTAATCGTTTGCTGGAGCCGCCAGCGGCCACCGGGCACCTGGATCGGCTCGCGGCCGCCCGCGCCACAGAGATCTCCCGCGTCGCTCAGATATCGGCGGATGCGGTCGATGACCATGCCTGGAAATGGCCCTACGCTTCTCAAGCACGGCGCCCAGCGAGCGCACCGTTTTGGCGATCGGTCTGCCGCCCCGCGCGCAGCAGCTGTTGGCGCTCGGGGACATCGACTCCTATCGCGAGTGTTTCGAGCGGACCGAGTTGATCGAGGATCCGCACCGGCGCTACTGGGCAAGCGTCGGTGTGGTGGAGCAGGGGCTCGCGGCGGCCGCCAGCACGAAACCAGCGCTGCTGCCAGAGCTTTTCGCGGCCCTCGCCGGCGGAGCGCTGGAAGTGCTCGAGCGCGAGCCGGCTGAGCCGAAGCTGCTCAACTATGCCGGCGTCGCGCTGTATGAGCTGTGGAGCCTCGACGCCGCTCAGGCGATGTTCAAGGCGGCCAAGCGCCTGGATCCGCAGCTCGAGCAGGTGGATCGCAACCTGCGCGGGGTGGCCGCCCGGCGGCGGCTGACGCGCGGCTCCAGGCAGCGAGCCCCGCTGCATTCGACGCTTCCCGATCTAGCGCGCCGCGGTGTGGAGATCGCCGCCCGCGCGCAGCCCGCCGAGGATCTGCGATTGAGCCTGTGCATGATCGTGCGCGACGAGGAGGAGATGCTTCCGCGTTGCCTGGCCGCCGTCGCCGACGCGGTCGATGAGATGGTGATCGTCGATACCGGCTCGACCGACCGCACGGTGCAGATCGCCGAGTCCTTCGGCGCACGTGTGCTCTCACACCAATGGACGGGATCCTTTGCCGAGGCTCGCAACGTCTCCTTCGAGGCGGCGAGCGGCGACTGGCTGATATATCTGGACGCGGACGAGGTTCTCGTGACGGAGGACGCGAAGCTCCTGCGATCGCTGACGGGGCGCACCTGGCGTGAGGCGTTCTACCTGTCTGAGACCAACTATACGGGTGATCTGGACGACGGAACCGCCGTCACGCACAACGCGCTGCGGATGTTCCGCAACCGCCCTGAGTACCGCTTCGAGGGGCGCCTGCACGAGCAGATCGCAAACCGGCTGCCCGGCTATCTGCCGGAGCGCCTGGAGGCGAGCAGCGTGCGCATCGAGCACTACGGCTATCTCGGGGTCGTGCGCGACAGCCGGGAGAAGTCGCGTCGCAACATCGAGCTCTTGCGGATGCAGCAGGCCGAAAGTCCTCCCACGCCGTTTCTCCACTACAACCTCGGCTCGGAGTACGCGGCCGCGGGCGACCCGCCGGCGGCGCTCGCCGAGTTCGAGTGCTCCTGGAAGCTGCTGCAGAGCCTGCCAGACGGCGATAGCTACGAGTTCGCGCCGGCGCTGATGAGCCGGCTGGTGAAGGCACTGCGCGCCTGCGGCCGGCCGCAGGACGCATTCGCGCGAGCACAGGAGGGACTCGAGCGGTTTCCGCAGTTCACCGATCTGGTTCTCGAGCAGGCGTTTGCCGTGATCGCGCTCGGAGATGGCGACCGTGCGATCGAGCTGCTGGAGCGTTGCCTGCAGATGGGCGACGCGCCGCGTCGCTATACCGCGATCGTCGGCGGCGGCACCTACCTGCCGCGGATCTGCCTGGCGGAGCTCAGAGAAGCCCGCGGGGAAATCGAGCAGGCGATCGAGTTGATCGAGAGCTGCCTGCGCGAGCATCCCCAGTTCGTCGGCTCGGTGCTTCCATACGCGACCGCGCTGCTCGGGAACGGAGTCGACCCCGCCGAGGTGGTCGTGGAGCTCGAGAGGCACACGCCGAATCCCTCGCCCGCCGCTCGCTTCATGCTCGGCACCGCCCTGTATGAGGCCGGCGCGACAGCCGCGGGCGAGGCCCAGTTCCGGGCCGTGCTGGAGCGCCAGCCGCGCTCCAGCCGGGCGCGCGTCGCACTTGGTGAGGCGCTGCTGGCCCAGCGCCGCTACAGCGAGGCGGCAGAGGTCGCGGGCGAGCTCTCGAGCGACGATCCGCTTGCCGTCATGGCCTGCAGGACCGAGTTGTTCGCAGACATCGCCGGGGCCGACGCGGTTTCGGCGACGGCCGCGCTCGATCGGGCCCGTGTCGCCGGAATGCCCGCCGAGGAGCTCGACCTGTTCGTTGCCTGGCATCGGCTCGTCTTCGGTGGGCAATCCGCGACCACGCTGTCCGGGCAGTCGGTGCCGCTGCTCGCGGTCATGCTCGAGGCGCTGCTGCGAGTCCAGGACTTCGAGGTCTTCGAGGTGCTCCTGGGCCTCTTGGAGCACACGCCTCTGCCAGCGCGCGAGCGGCGCGAGATGCTCGCCGAGATGTACCTGCGGCGCGGATTCGCGACCTCCGCCGCCGAAGAATGGATGGCCGTCTGCGAGCAGCAGCCCGACAGCCGCGCGCTGCTGGGTCTGGCGCGCGTCGCCGCCGTCAGGGGAATGACCCGGGAGGCGAGCGATTTCGCGGCCGCGGTTCTGTCGATCGATCCCGACAACGAGCCTGCGGCAAGCCTGCTCGCGCGCTCTCAGGCGGCGTAGCGTCTGGCGGGCACGCGGACCCACGCGTCTGGCTGCGGTGAGGAATGGTTCGCGGCTGACCGGGTAGTGAAACTTTGCTTGCACCTGAGCCATCGCACCGCTCGAGCCGGCCGATTCGCGGCGGCAGCGGATTGGAACCGACGATATTGCGGTTTATAAATAAAGTTTCCGCCAAGAGCGTCGATCACTCCGAGTAAGACAAAAGCGCGAGGCGGCCCAGGGACTGGACCGCGTCACATGTTTTCAGGGAGAAAACGCAATATGAGCTCGCCGATCACACCCATAAAGGGACCTCCGGGTCCAGCAACTCCGACGTCCAGCGTACGGACCGCCGCAAACGATGAGACGACGTTCGTCTCTGAGCTGATCGCCAGTAATCTGAGGATCGAGGCTGCTCGCGGTGGGCCGCCAGCCGAGGTTCTCGATCAGATGCAGGCCGCAGGCAGGATCCACGAGCAGCTTCTCGAAAGTGGACATGAAGTGCGCTTCTCCACGCGGGAGGGCGGCGAGGTCGCGGCCGAGCTGCAGGATCGCAGTGGAAACACCGTGAGAACCATGTCGATCGCCGAGGTGCTGGATGTCGCAGCCGGAAAGCCTGTGAGGTAGAGAAGTCAGATGTCCAGCTCTGGGCTCACTGTCGGCGGCTCGGCCGGCTCTCCGATCACGATCTCGGGGCTCGCCTCCGGGCTGAACACGAGCTCGATCATCTCGGCGCTGATGGGCGTTGAACGTCTGCCCGTCACACACCTGACCGACGAGCAGACCAAGCTGCAGGCGCAGCAGACCACCCTCAAGACGATCCAGGGCAGTCTCCAGCAACTGGCGCTCGAGGCCTCCGAATTCACCCTGCCGTCGCTGTTTGAAACATCTCAGACGGCGACCTCGAGCGAACCGACACGGGTCAGCGCGGCGACGAGCTCCGGGGCGGCCATCGGCGGCCACGAGGTGGAAGTCACCCAGCTCGCCAACTCCGCTCAGCGCTCGTTCACGTTCACCAGCCCGACCGCCGAAGACAAACTCACGATCGACGGCAACGAATACACCGTCAAGGCCGGCGGCAGCGCGAAGGAACTGGCCAATGCCATCAACTCCGACAGCAAAGGCACCGTCTACGCCGCCGTCTTGGAAAGCGGGACGATCGTGCTCTCGGACCGCGCGACTGGCAACACTGGAACGGAATTCATCAAAGTGGCCGACGCCGGCGGGACGCTGACCGAAGTAGCGGAAAGCGCAAAAGAAGGCAAGGACGCCGAATACACGGTGGACGGCGTCGCCGGTAAATCGGCGTCCAATATCGTCACCGACGCGATCGCAGGCGTCACCCTGACCTTCACCGGGCTGACCACCACGGCTGGCCCGGTAACGATCGATGTCCAGCCGCCGGGGCCGAGCGTGAGCAGCATCGAAGCGCAGGTGCAGTCGTTCGTGAAGCTCTACAACTCGACGATCTCCTCGATCCAGACCCAGCTCAACACCAAGCCCGTCGAAAAACCGCAGAACACGAGCGAACTCGGCACCGGCAGCCTGTTCGGGGACTTCGAACTCACCAGCCTGCTCGACAAGACCCGCGAGGCGATGTACGAACCGATCGCGGGACTCGAAGCGGGAATGTCGAGCCCGGCGGACGTGGGCATCAGCACGGGAGCGCCGTCGGGCGGCGGAGTCACCTCGGTATCGACCCTCGAAGGCCAGCTCACGCTCAACACCGCGAAGCTCTCCGAAGCCGTCAAGAGCAACCCAGCGGGCGTCGAGACGATGCTCCAGAGCTGGTCGCAGAGTCTCCAGGGCATCCTGAACGGGGTCGCCGAACCGGTCAGCGGCACGATCGAAGCGAGAATCACCGGTGACGCCAGCCAGGTCACTGAACTCACCGAACAGATCGCCAGCATGAACGAAGTACTCGCCCAGCGCGAAAAAGCGCTGCAGGAGACATACGCCAAGCTGGAAAGCGTGATCTCGCAGAACACCGCGCAGGGCAACTACCTGACAAGCCAGGAAAAGCAACTCCAGTCCTCAGGCATCTAGGCGACCGCAACTCTCAACTTTGACTCAATCGCGCCGATCACTGAATATGCAATGAGTATCGCCACACCAGACGCATACCGTCAGGGCGCTGTACTCGCGGCGACCCCAGGGCAACTAGTGGTGATGCTCTACGACGGTGCGCGGCGATTCCTGCGTCAGGCCTCGATCGCGATGCGTGCGGGAGAGGTCGAGCGGGCGCACAACACGCTGCGCCGCAGCGAGCTGATCATCGCGCACCTCGACGGAACGCTCGACTTCGATCAGGGGCAGCTGCCAGAGCGCCTGCACTCGATCTATCAGTTCTGTCTGGCTCACCTGAACAGCGCGCGCCTGAACCAGGACGCGGCGAAGCTCGAGGAGGTCAGCGATCTGCTCGGGGAGCTGCGCGAGGCCTGGGCCCAAGTCGCGGCCGAGGTCGCCGGCGAGTGAGCGACGCGACGCTCGCTGCCGAGGTCGATGCCTCGCTGCGTCCCTACGAGGCGATTCACGAGCACGCCGAGCTGGAACTGGAGCTCGCTGGGCGGGGAGAGATCGATCGCCTCCTCGAGCTAGCGGCTCGCTGGGAGGACCTGACGCGTCGTCTGCCCACGCGTCCGCCTGCCCGGGCGGCCAAGCTGCTCGCACAGGCGCGCCTCATACACGAGCGCACCCACATCGAGCTGATCCGCCTGCGCGAGAGCCTGCTGGCTGAAATCTCCTCCACCACACACGTCAGACGCGCCGCGGACGGCTACGGCAGCCAGCTGCCTCGCCGCACCCGCTTGGATCGCACCGCGTAGCCGGTTTGGCAAACTCGCGAGATCAGGAGTGATTGGGATCGTGGCTGCGCTGATCCATCGGCAGCTTGGGCGTAACAGAACATGTGATCCGGCGCAGGTGTCAGCCATTGTCATCGATGTGCCCACGACGATGGCGATCGCAGAAAATGACGCACAAGAGATTCTGATCTCCTCATCGAAACGAGGTCACTGTTTCCGTCTGCCAAGCGCGAGCTTCCTCAGCTGCTTCGACTTATTCTGATTTCTTCTGGACGGATCTCTAAAGGTCTGCGGCGCGCGGCCGATCACCTGAACACCCCTCGATGATCATCAGCAAACGACCTCATGGAGAGCGTCGGTTCAGCCCAGGGAGGGCGGAAAGGCAAGTCTCTTCACCATGTCTCTCGTGGACCCGACTCAGCAATTGCTGGAGGCCGCCATGCGCGGCTCCTGGCAGCGCCAGACCGCACTGACGAACAACATCGCCAACGCCGATACGCCGGGCTACAAACCCCAGGAAGTCAACTTCGAGTCGACGCTGGCGAAGGCCATGACCGGTGGTCAGCCGCCGAGCCAGGTCGAATTCCAGAACGAAACGCTCTCGCCGGAAGCAGGCCCGAACGGAGCCGGCGTAAGCGTCGATCAGGAATCCGCGAAGCTCGCCGAAAACGGCCTGGACTATCAAGCTCTCACGCAAGTGCTCAGCGCCCGCAACAGCATCATGAGCGCCGCTATCGGCATCGCCTGATGGGGCTCTTCGAAGCGATCGGCATCGCCGGCACGGGGTTGACCGCCGAGCGCATCCGAATGGATGTGACGGCTGAGAACCTCGCCAACGCCGACACGACCAAAGCGGCGAACGGCCAGCCATATCAGCGCCAGGAGGTGGAGCTCTCCCAGGTCGGCTCCGGCAGCTTCTCAGGAGCGTTGTCGGGCGCGATCCAGCAATCCGAAGCCGGGGCGCCCGCCGCTGGCGTCCAGGTCACCGGGATCGTCGCCGACAACACTCCCGACCAGCAGGTCTATGACCCGAGTAACCCGGAAGCC
This sequence comes from uncultured Solirubrobacterales bacterium, assembly GCA_963776185.1. Classification (GTDB taxonomy): domain Bacteria; phylum Actinomycetota; class Thermoleophilia; order Solirubrobacterales; family Solirubrobacteraceae; genus Palsa-744. The sequence continues at coordinate 226,289 of CAVZLM010000003.1, read as the reverse complement.
GACGCTCAGGGCTACGTCAAGATGCCGAACGTCAGCACGGTCACCGAAATGACCGATCTGATCTCCGAGCAGCAGTCCTACCAGTCCGATGTGACCGCGATGCAGACCGCCAAGGCGATGTTCACTTCGACGCTCGGAGTATTGAAATGATCATCCCCGCGATCGGTGGCCTGGCCAGCGAACTCTCACTCGGAGGATCTCACGGCCTCGCCAAGGGAGCGGAATCTCTCACCGGCGCCGAAGCGTTGCCGCAGGGCTCGACCGGCGGCTCAGAAGGGCTCACCGGAGGCGAATCCTCGAACTTCAGCAGCGCGCTGTCCGGCGCGATCTCCTCGCTCGAGAGCACACAGACAAGCGCCGATGCGGCCTCGCAATCACTTGCCATGGGGACGGCGAAGGACCCGGAGAGCGCGGTGGTTACGGTCGAGGATGCCCAGATGGCGATGGACCTCGCTTCGGAGATCCGCACGAAGGCGACAGAAGCGGCCCAGAACATCTTCAGCACCCAGGTCTGATCGATGCCCATCGCCCAGCTCGCATCCCGTCTGACCCCCCGCGCATGGCTGATCGCCGGTGGCGCGGCCGCCGCCGCGATCGTCTTCTTCTACCTGTTCCTGCACATGGTCTCCCAGCCGAGCTACTCCACGCTCGTCAGCGGCCTGGACCCCTCGCAGACGGGGAAGATGACGAGCACCCTCAGCGAGAAGGGCATCGGCTACGAGCTGCAGAACAACGGCACGGCGCTTGCCGTCCAGTCCAACCAAAGCTCCGCCGCGCGGGTGGCGCTGGCCGGTGCCAACGAGCTCGACGGCACCGAAGAAGGCCTCAAACTCTTCGAAAAAAGCAAACTGGGCGAAAGCACGTTCCAGCAGCAGGTCACCTATCAGCGCGCCCTGCAGGGCCAGCTCGAACAGACCATCGACTCGGTCCAGGGCGTCTCAGGGGCACAGGTCGAGCTCGTGCTGCCGAGCTCCCAGAACCAGGTGTTCGGCGAAAGCCAGGGGGTCTCCTCGGCCGCGGTGCTGCTGAGCGGGACGACATCCCTGGCCGCCGGATCGGTCAAGGGGATCGCTCAACTGGTGTCCTCCAGCGTCCCCGGTCTGGAGCTGAGCAAAGTGACGATCACCGACGCCTCGGGTGAACTCTTGTGGCCTGCCGCCGGTGGCGGCGCGGGCGGCTCGGGCACGAACCTGCAGGAAGCCGAGCAGCGATATGACCAGAACATGCAGGCAACACTCGACGCGACACTCACCCAGATCCTCGGCCCGGGCAAGGCGCAGGTGCTCGTGTACGCCAACATGAACGTCGATCAGACGACCAAGGAAGCGCTCGAATACAGCAAGGCCGGCGTCCCCCTGACGCAGGAAAAGAGCACCGAGACGCTCGCGGGCACAGGCACCGGCACGGGCGGCGCGACCGGCACCGCGAACCTCACCGCCGCCGCCGGAGCCGTCGGCGGCAAGTCGAACTACAAGCATGAAACGTCGAACACCTCGCTCGGCGTCTCAAAGACCGTGACCCACCAGACGGTTGCGCCCGGAGCGGTCGAAAGCCAACACGTTTCGGTGCTGCTCGACCACTCGGTTCCCGCCGCCTCGCTGCCGGCGATCAAGGAAGCGATCACCAACGCGGCCGGTATCCAGACCAAACGCGGAGACACCATCTCGGTCGCCCAGATCGCGTTCGCCAAGCCCGCCGCCGCCACCACCGCGGCCGCCAGCCCGCTCGGCTATGCCAAGTACGCGCTGCTCGGTGTCGCCGCGATGGTGTTTCTGTTCTTCACCACCCGTTCCCTGCGCAAGCACGAAGGGGGAGCGATCGAGGAGCCGATCTGGCTGCGTGAGCTCGAGACTCCGATGCGACTCGCCGAGCTGGAACGCGAGACAACGCCGCGGCCGGCCCCCCCGATGTCGAGCGCCGCGCCCGCTGCCGGCAACGCCAATGGCAGCGGCGGTCCGCTGCGCCGGCAGGTCGAGCAGCTCGCGGACAGCGATCCCGATCAGGTCGCACAGCAGCTGCGCACCTGGATGCAGGAGAGCTAGCTCCAGTGTCCGGCGAGTCTCTCCCGGAGACCGTTCCCGCGCTGGGGGTGGCCCGCTCCGAGCGTCTCCCCGGCACGCGCAAGGCGGCTGTCCTGATGGCTGCCCTCGGATCGGAGCGTGCGGCGAACGTGATGCAGAAGCTCGGTGAGGAGGAGATCGAGAGCCTCTCGATGGAGATGGCGCGGCTGAACTCTGTCGCGGCCGAGACAACCGAGTCGATCTTCCAGGAGCTCACCGAGGTCGCGGGCAGCGCCGCCAGCAGCGTCAGCGGCGGTCTGGACTTCGCACGCGATGTGATCGAGCGTGCGCTCGGGCCCGAGCGCGCCGCCGACCTCCTCGGCCGGCTGTCCAGCGGCGGCGAGTCGCGTCCGTTCGAGTTCCTGCGCCGGATCACACCCGAGCGGATCGCGGCGCTCCTGCGCGGAGAGTCCTCTCAGACGATCGCTCTGGTCCTCGCCAGCCTGCACACAAATCTCGCGGCGGCCGTGCTCGCACGCCTGCCCGAGTCCGAGCAGCCCGATATCGGTCTGAGGATCGCGCGCATGGGAGTGGCCAGCACACGCGTCATCCAGCAGGTCGAGGAGGTCATCCGCAACAAGCTCGGGGCGGTGGTCGAGCAGGAGTATTCCGCCACCGGAGGCGCCAAGGCGCTGGCCGGAATACTCAACCACGCGGATCGCTCCACCGAGCGCAACATTCTCGAGAATCTCGCGACCACCGACGAGGCCCTCGCGGAGGAAGTGCGCGGCATGCTGTTCGTCTTCGAGGACATCGTCAAGCTCGACGAGCGTGCCATCCAGCAGGTTCTGCGGGAGGTCGACCAGAAGGATCTGGTGCTCGCGCTGCGTGGCGCGCCGGAGGAGGTGATGGCGGTTGTGCTGGCCAACATGTCCGAGCGCGGCGCCGCGATGCTGAAGGAGGAGATGGAGATCCAGCAGCCGCAGCGCAAACGCGACGTGGATGAAGCCCAGAGCCGGGTGGTGGCGGTCGTGCGCAAGCTCGAGGAAGCCGGCACGATCGTGATCGCGGGCGGAGAGGACGAGGAGAGCGAAGCGGTTGTCTGAGACAGCGATCAGCTACGACTTCGAGCAACTCGAGCCTTCCGATCCGCTGCCCCGCGACGCTCCCGCGCGAATGATCGCCCAGGCGGCCGCCGAGGCCGAGCAGATACGCGAGCAGGCCCGCGCCGAAGGTCACGCAGACGGCCGCCGCGCCGGGCACGAAGACGGCTCCGCCGAGATCGCCTGCGCCGCGCTCGCGCTTGGGCAGGCGCTGCAGGAGGTCCAGTCGCTGCGCACGGCCACCGTCGAGGCTGTCGAACGCGACGCGATCGAGCTTGCGCTCGAGGTCGCCGGAAAGATCCTCCAGGGCACGCTGCAGGCACGCCCGGAGCTGATCGTCGAGCTGGCCCAGGGCGCGCTGCGGCGGATTTCAGATCGCCGGCGGATAACCGTCCTGGTCAACCCCGCCGACCTCGAGACGGTCCGATCGGCGATCGGCGAGATCGCCGGGCAGGGGAGCGGCATCGAGCTCTGCGAGGTGCAGTCAGAGGAGCGCGTCGGGGTCGGCAGCGCGATCGTGCGGACCGCCGAGGGCGAGGTCGACGCCAGTGTGCAGACACAGCTGGAACGGGCTCGCGAGGTGGTCTTCACCGAGCTGCAGACCGACGGGCGGGCCGCGTGAGCGACACGGCGGCGCCCGCCACCGCGGGCGCGATGCTGGCGCGGGCGACCCGGGCGATCCGCGAGGCCGACCTCGCCAGGCGGCACGGCTTTGTGAGCAACCTGATCGGGCTGATAATCGAGGCGACGGGCCTGCAGGCTGAGGTCGGCGAGGTGTGCCTCGTGGGCACCGACCGCAATCGCGCGGCGGTGTCCGCTGAGGTGGTCGGCTTCCGTGACGGGCGCACGCTGCTGATGCCGCTTGGCGAGTTGCACGGGATCGGTCCCGGCACCCGGGTGCTGGCGAGCGGTGCGCCGTTTCGCGTCACGGTGGGCAATGGCCTGCTCGGGCGGATCGTCGACGGGTTGGGGATCCCCGACGACGAGCGGCCAGCGCCTGCCGGCGTCGCGCGCTCGACGATCGCCGCGCCTCCCGGCGCGCTGTCGCGGCCACGGATCTCAGAGCGCGTTGGACTCGGCGTGCGCGCTCTGGATGGTCTGGTGCCCTGCGGACGCGGGCAGCGACTCGGCATCTTCGCCGGCTCGGGTGTCGGGAAGTCCTCGCTGCTGGGCATGATCGCCAGATCCACGAGCGCACAGGTGAACGTGATCGCGCTCGTCGGCGAGCGCGGACGCGAGGTGCGCGAGTTCATCGAGCGCGATCTCGGCGATGCGCTGGAGCGCTCGGTGGTTGTCGTTGCGACCTCGGATCAGCCGGCGCTGGTGCGGATCAAGGCGGCCTTCACGGCGACCACGATCGCGGAGCACTTCCGCGATCAGGGCCTGGACGTGATGCTGATGATGGATTCGGTCACGCGTTTTGCGATGGCTCAGCGGGAGGTGGGCCTGGCGATCGGTGAGCCGCCCGCCACCCGCGGCTACACCCCCAGCGTATTCGCGCTGCTGCCACGCCTGCTCGAGCGTGCCGGCATGAGCACGAGCGGGTCGATCACCGCCCTGTACACGGTGCTGGTCGACGGCGATGACATGAACGAGCCGGTCGCGGACGCGGTGCGGTCGATCCTCGACGGTCACGTCGTTCTCTCGCGCTCGCTTGCGCACGCCGGCCACTATCCGGCGATCGACGTTCTGCAGAGCGTCTCGCGCCTGGTCTCAGAGATCGTCTGCCCAGATGTCGAGCAGGCCGGGCAGCGTCTGCGCGCGGCGCTCGCTGTCCTGCGCGAGAAGGAAGACCTCGTCGCGATCGGGGCCTATCAGCCGGGCAGCGATCCGGCGCTCGACACGGCGCTCTCCCACCGCGGCGAAATCGAGCGCTTCCTGCGCCAGCCGGTGGATGAGCGCAGCGAGCCGCAGGACACCGACGCCCGGCTGCTGGCGCTCGCGGCCTCGCTCGAGGGACACATCGATCGGTCGGGCGAGGATATCCCCGACGCCGAGGAGGTGCCCGCCGAGACACCCGAAAGCGTCCTCGAGGGAGCCTTGCACGGTGGCGTCGAGTTGCCCGCGATACCGGCGCTCGGATTGAGCATTTGACCGGAGCTCCGATCGAGCCGCTAAAGAACGGGAGCGCGCGTCCGATAAACGGGCGGTGACCGGATCTGCGTTTCGTTTCCGCCTCGAGCGTGTGCGCTCGGTACGTGAGCGCAAAGAGAAACTCGCCAAGCAGGAGCTCGCGAAAGCGCTGTCGCGGCTGTCCAGCACGGAGGCGGACCTGCGCACCATCGAGGCTCATCTGGAGCAGGCGCACATCGAACAGCGAGCCGTATCCGCTCGATCTGAGACTCTGAGCGCGGCTGAGCTACGCGAGCGCCAGGCCTTCCTCGAGCGCGTCGAGGCTCAACGCCACGCTCGAGTGCAAGAGCTCGAGCAACGCACGGGCGAGGTCGCCGATCGCGACGCGGCACTGACCGTGGCCGCCGGCGAGCACGAGATGCTCAATCGCCTGAGGGAGCGCGACCGCTCAGAGCACACACGCGAGGCCGCTCGTCAGGAACAGGGGGCGCTCGATGAGATCGCCTCGTCCCGTTTTTACCGGAGCCCCGCATGAGCACCGAATCGGTCACCGCCGCCACCACGGGAATGTCCGAAGGCGAGCTCCAGACCTCACAGCGTGTACGTCAGCTGCAGGTGCTGATCGAACAGACGCGCCAGACGGCCTCGGGAGCCACGCCAACCGCCGTTCCCGCCAGCGGCTCCGCCGAAGCTCAGCCGGCCAGCTTCGCCGCCGCGCTGCAGGCGGCCAGCACCGCCGACACGGCGAGCGCCTCCGGGGTGCTCGGCGCCAGCTACCAGCCGGCCGTCTCGAGCGCGGCCGGCGGCGAATCAGGCGGCGAATACGAAGCGCTGATCGACCAGGCGGCCTCGCGCAATGGTCTGGACCCCGCCGTTCTGCACGGCCTGATCGAGCAGGAGTCCGGTTTCGATCCGAGCGCTACGAGCAGCGCCGGGGCGTCCGGCTTGACCCAGCTGATGCCCGGCACCGCCAGCTCGATGGGGGTCCTCAACCCGCTCGATCCCAGCGAATCGATCGAAGGCGGCGCACGCTACCTGAGCCAGCTGATGACTCAGTTCGGCGGGAACACGGCGGATGCTCTGGCTGCCTACAACGCCGGTCCCGGAGCCGTCGAGCAATACGGCGGCGTGCCCCCGTACGCGGAAACTCAGAGCTACGTCTCCAAAGTGCTCGGCTACGCCGAAACCTACCGGCAGAGCCAAACGAGCATCAGCCCGACCGGGGTGGGCGCGTGAGCGTGATCGCGGCCCTGCCACCACCGCCGAGCTCCTCGGCGCCGCCGAGCTCGGGTGCGGCTCCACCGGGAGCTCCACCGGGCGCGCCGGCCTTTGACAGCGCGCTCGCCAAACACTGGGCCCGGACCGCAAACGCGGAAGGCCAACAGAAGCAGAGCCCACAAGCGGGCCGCGAGGGCGCAAGCCCGAAGCACTCGAGCTCGCCCGCAGAAGCGACCGTCGGGAGCGTCGCGAGCGCCGAGTCCGTCGCGCAAGCCCCTGGCGCGGTGAGCGGCGCTCCGGCGCAGAGCAGCATCGAACAGCCGTCCGTGGCCTGCAGCGGTCTGCCTGCCAGCAGCGCGACGGCGGCGGTGTATGAAGCGAGTGCCGCCCTCGCCGCCGCCGCAGACGCCGCACCGGCCGCCGCGCGCGAACCCGGGACGGTCTCAGGCGACCCCACCTCTCAGGCGAACGCTCGAGCAGGCGCCGAAGCTCCCGCTGCGAACGCTCAGTCCGCGGCGCTGCAGCCGGCTCTCCTCGCAGGCGCGCAACCGGCCTCCGCGGCCAAGGGGAGCCCCGCGCTTGTTAGCGACGCGCCCGCGATCGCGGCGACGTCCACGCCAGCTGAGCCCAGCACCGCGGCCAAGGGGAGCCCCGCGCTTGTTAGCGACGCGCCCGCGATCGCGGCGACGTCCACGCCAGCTGAGCCCAGCACCGCGGCGCAGGATCCCGCCCTGCAAAGCCCGGGCTCCGCGAACGGCGCCCCAGCTTCCCCCGCTCCCGCCGAAACAGAAGTCGCCCAGACGCCGGTCGCGATGACGGCCAGCGACCCGCCGTCAGATCGCCCACCCGCGAACGCGTCCCCCACACAGCAGGGCTCAGACACCAGATCGACGAGCAGTCTGCCGGGAAGCTCTCCCGCCTCCGCCGACACGTCTGCCTCCTCGAGCACCCCGAGCCAGGCCGAAGCCCAGAGCGCGACGCCCGCAGAGAACCCGGCGGGCCACGGAGCCTCGGGCGCCAACACGCCGTCGAGCACACCCGTGGCGGCGATCGCGACGAGCGCCGACGCCACCACGGCGCCGGCGGCGGAAACCGGGGTGCCAACGCCGAGCGCGCCGAGCGCGGCCAGCCCAGCCCCAGAGATCGCGGCGGGTGTGCCGATGCAGGACATGATCGACGCGATCCGCGCCACCGTCGAGATCGCGGCGCGAGCGGGAAGCACCCAGGCACGCATCGCGCTGGAGCCGGAAGAGCTCGGTCACATCAGCATCCACCTCAGTCAGACCAGCGAAGGGCTGCTCGCCCGGGTCACCGCCGACACCCCCGCCGCCGCGCAAGCGCTGGCGGGCGCGCGCGCTGAGCTACACCAGTCGCTGAGCTCGCTCAATCTCACGCTGCTGCGACTGGACGTCGGCGCGTCCGGTTCGCGCGAGCGCGAAGACCGCTCGGCTCAGAACTCACAAAAAACCAACACCGCCAAGGCATCCGCGAACTCCGAGGAGCAGGACAGCGACGCGGCCGTTGGCGAGATCGACGGCTCGAGCCAGCCCCGCGGAGCTCCACTCGGAGAACTCCTCGACGTCCTCGCCTGACCGACACGAAAGGAAAAGCATCCTCATGACCACCGTCACCCCAACAGCACTCCCCGCCGCCGCGACACCCGCCTCGACCCCGGGCGCGACCACGCCGGGCGCCGCCGCCAGCACCGAAAACCCAAACGGCATTCTCAACCAAAACGACTTTCTCAAACTGATGATCGCCCAGCTCCAGGCGCAGAATCCGCTCGAACCGGGCAACAGCAACGAATATGTCAACGAGCTCGCGCAGTTCACCCAAGTCGAGCAGACGACCAATCTCGCCAGCGCCTCAGAGCTCTCCGGCGCGGTCCAGCTGATCGGGCGCTCGGTCTCCTACGACAACGCCTCGGGCGAAGCCGCGACCGGCACGGTCCAGAGCGTCCAATCGAGCTCCGCGGGCACGACGGTGACCGTCGAAGGCGTCGCCGGCGTCAAGCTCTCGGCCATCACGGAAGTCAATTGAGCACGATCCCCAACAACCCCGCGCTGATCCCGCCCGGCGGTCTCGGCGCGCCAGCCAGCGCGAGCAAAGACGCCGCGCGCAAACCGGCGCCGGCGGGACAGGAAGCCCCGTCGTTCGCCGACGCCCTCAGACAGGCGGGCGGATCTGAACCGCTGCAGTTCTCCAAACACGCGCTCGCGCGTGTGCAGCGCCGTGGGATCGAGCTCGACCCGTCCACGCTCGGAAGGCTCTCTCAAGGCGTCGCGCGCGCCGCCAGCAAGGGCTCGCGCGACTCTCTCGTTCTTGTCGACGGCACCGCGTTCGTGGTGTCTGTCAGCAACCGCACCGTGATAACGGCTGTGGGACAGCAGCAAATGAAGGACAACGTGTTCACCAACATCGACAGTGCCGTGATCGCATGAACAGAGCGGCCACAACACACAACAGCGGCCGGACCTCCCCGAGGACGCCGCGAAAGAGAGGGCAGTCACGATGATGGCTGGAATGTATGCCGCGATCAGCGGCCTAGACGTAAACCAGGCGATGCTCAACGACACCGCAAACGACCTAGCAAACGTAAACACCGTCGGCTACAAGGCCTCGAGTATCACGTTCGCGGACTCGCTGACACAACTGACGCGCGGGGCCTCCGGGCCAACGGCCACGAACGGTGGCTCGAACCCGGTTCAGATCGGGCTCGGCGTGCAGGTCTCGGGAACCCGCAACGAAATGACCGAGGGCTCCTTCCAATCCACCAACAACCCGCTGGACATCGCGATCGAGGGCGGCGGCTTCCTGCGCGTCGGGGAAGGCACTCCGCCAGCGAAAGAACCGTACACGAGCGGTCTGCCGGCGAGCATGCAGTACACGCGGGCGGGAGACCTGACAACCAACTCGATGGGCTTCCTGACGACCGAATCGGGTGAGTACGTGATCGGCCGCAACGCTGTCGCCACGACCGGCGAAGCGGGCACCACCTACGCCCCCGGCAAAGAAGACTCCTACCTGCGGATCCCGCCCGGATCGACGAACATATCGATCGGCCAGAACGGCTCGGTCAGCTACACGGACAACGAACCGACCTCGAAAAACTACCAGCAGCGAGTCACCTCGGGATTCGTCTCGATCGCGGCGTTCCCCAACGAAGCGGGCCTGGAACGCCTCGGTGGCTCACTGTGGGGGGCGACCGCCAACTCGGGCGCGCCGAGCGTCGGCACACCCGAGACCCCGGGCTTCGGCCTGACGGTCGGCGGGGAGCTCGAGCAGTCAAACGTCGATCTCGCCACGGAGATGACAAACATGATCACAGCGGAGCGCGGCTACCAGGCCAACTCGCGTGTGATCTCGACCGCCGATGAAATGTTGGGGACGCTCGTGACGATGCAGTAGCCGGCTGCCCTTTCTTCGCAGACCGGACGTTCGAGCGGAGCGGATCGCGAAATCTTTAAAAAAAACGCCGTAAAGGAGGTCTGCAGGCAAGAGGACAGCTCCGAGGGGCCTCGGGGTGGGACGCGCACCAATGCCGTCCCGCCCCGGAGCTAAATTTGAATCGACGGGGGTGCGGTGATGATCACGCTCAACAGGCTCGGGCACTCAGACGAGCCTTTCCAACTGAATCCGGACATGATCGTGACGATCGAGTCGACCCCCGACACCGTCATCACGCTTGCGACCGGCGCAAAGGTGGTGGTCGCGGAGACGCCCGAGCAGGTAAGCGCCTCCGTCGCGGATTATCGCGCCGAGATGCTGGCCGAGGCGCTGGCGCGCCGTGCCTCCAAGCGCCCGTTCGCGCAGGCTCCCTCGCACCGCGGCGATACGACACGGCTTTCCGCGGTGGAGGACCACGACACCTGAGAGCGTGTTGGTGGGAATCGGCACAAATCGACGCAATGTGCACAACATCTTGCGAAGACTGAAGGATTTTTCGCGCCCGCCGATGACAGAACACAATGAAGGCTTCAACGGCCATCGGAATAGGTGTGGCCTTCGGTGCCCTGCTGCTGAGCTCGATGATGGACGGGACGAGTCCCGCTTCCTTCATCAACATCCCCGCGCTCATCATCATCCTCGGCGGCACGGGCGGCGTCACGATGGCGAGCGTCGGCATGGAGTCGATGAAGCGCGTGCCGAGCCTCTACAAGATGGTCTTCTCGGCCGAAGCGCCCGACATGCGCGGAGCGCTCGACCAACTGGTCTCGCTCGCTGACAAGGCGCGCCGCGAGGGCCTGCTGGCGCTCGACGCGCAGCTCTCGGAGATCGAGGAGCCGTTCACCCGCAACGCCCTGCAACTGGTGGTCGACGGGACCGACCCAGAGATGGTGCACGCGATCCTCGAGGCCGAGGTGGATGGGATGGCCGCGCGCCACGAGGCCTCAGCCAGCCCGTTCGAGAAGGCCGGCGGCTTCGCTCCGACGATGGGCATCATCGGCACGGTGCTGGGCCTCGTGCACGTGCTGCAGAACCTCGCGGCGCCGTCGACGCTCGGGCCGTCGATCTCCGCCGCGTTCATCGCCACCCTGATGGGCGTGGGTTCGGCAAACGTGATCTTCCTGCCGATCGCAAACCGGTTGAAGGCGATCTCAGCCGAAGAGGTGGAGCTGCGGATGATGACGCTCGAGGGGATCCTCTCGATCCAGGCGGGCGACAACCCGCGGCTGGTCTCCGAAAAGCTGATGTCCTATCTGCCGCCCGCCGATCGCTCCTCCGAGGACGAGGGGTCCGTGACACAACTCGACGTCGAGTCCAGGGCGGCTTGAGCATGGCCCGGGCAGGCGGTCACCGGCACCGTCGCGGCGGCGCGAAGCACGAGGAGTCAGGCGAGCGCTGGCTGCTGACCTACGCGGACATGATCACGCTGCTGATGGCGCTGTTCATGGTCCTGTTCTCGATCTCCTCGGTCAACATCTCCAAGTACCAGGTTCTGCAGCACTCGCTGAAGGCGGCCTTCTCGGGCAACATCCTGCCCGGCGGCAAGGCGCTCGAGCAGCAGGGCGCGACCGCCAACGCAAGCCACGTGCCCTCGAGCGCCGACATGCAGGCGGTCACGCCCGTGACGGCGCTCAGCCCCGCCGCCGGGCCGCAGACCGGCGCGAGCACCTCGCAGAGCGCGGCGGCGGCCGCCGCGCAGCAGGCCGCGTCGCAGAGCGAGGCCAACGAGTTCGCTCAGATCAAGCACGAGCTGGACCTCTACGCCGCCAAGCACGGCTTCGCCTCGCAGGTGCAGACGACGATCGAAAAGCGCGGCCTGGACATCAAGGTGCTCACCGACGACCTCCTGTTCGCCTCCGGACAGGCGACGCTCGACAGCCGTGCCGACGGCCTGCTCAGTGAGATCGCGAATCTGCTGAACATCGACGAAACCCACCCGATCGACGTCGAAGGCAACACCGACAACGTGCCGATCCACAGCTCGCTGTACCCGAGCAACTGGGAGCTGTCGACCGCGCGAGCCAGCACGGTCGTGCGCTTCCTCGCCGAACACGCGGTCGCCCCGAGCAGGCTGACGGCATCCGGCAACGCCGATCAGCGCCCAGTCGCCAGCGACGCCACCGCCGCCGGACGTGCGCGCAACCGCCGTGTGGAGATCGTCATGCGGCGGATCCACTCAAGCGAAGCCGAAGGCGAAGGTGAACCCTGACAATGCTCAAGAACAAGAAGATGTTCATCGTGGTGCTTCCGATACTGTTGTTCGTCGGCTATACGATGACCAAGCCCAAACCAAATGTCGTCAAGCCGAAGATCGCGGGAACCATCTACGTGATGCCCCAGACGTTTCTGCTCAACCTCTCAGATGGCCGCTACGCGAAGCTCTCGGTCGCGCTCCAGCTGGCACCCGGGCAAAGCGACGGCGCCACCGCCGCGAGCACCTCGGGCTCTGAAGGCGCGGCCGGAACGCTTTCCGAGGAACCCGCCATCCGCGAAATCGTGACGAACGCGGTGACAGGCCAAAGCGGCGAAACCCTGATCAACGAGAACGGCCGGCACGCTATCCAGCACGCGATCCTGGCCGCGATCAAACGGCAGACCGACATCAAAGTCGAAGCAGTGTTGTTTCCGGATTTCACCGTCCAATAGGTCCAGGATCGAGCCGTCCGGCGGAAGGTGCAGATTTCATCCTGCGATAAGCCCAGATCCGCCGTCCAATAGGAGGAAGCGTGGCCGAGACAATCGAGTACGAGCAGTTCGATCAGGCCACTCAGGCAGCGCAGGCCCCCGGCTCAGAGGCGGACCTCAGCCGTCTCAGCGATATCCCGATGGAGCTGAGCGTGGAGATCGGCCGCACGCACATGACCGTCGGTCAGACACTCGATCTGCGTATCGGCTCGGTCGTGACACTCGAGCGGCTCGCCGGCGAGGCGGTCGATCTGCTGGTCAACGGCACTCCCATCGCCCGCGGTGAGGTGGTCGTCGTCGACGAACAGTACGGTCTACGCGTCACGGAGATTCTCGATACCCAACAGGAGGCCGAGTTCCCCCGTGCCGATCGCAGTGCCGCGACCACGACCGTCGAGGAGGCCGCCGTGCAGAGCGAGGACCCGGATCCCGGGGAGGATTGACCGGCGCATGGCGGTGGGCCAGAGCGACGAGCGCAGCGACGCGACCGAGGTGGAGGAGGCCGAGCAGGCGATCGCCGAGGAGTCCTCGATCGAGGCCGTCGAGCAGATCCGCACGCTCGACTTCTCCCAGCCGACGAAGTTCACGACCGAGTTGCGGCGCCGGATCGTCGGCGCCCTGGATCCTTTCTGCGAGGCGCTGGCAGGCTGGCTCGCGAGTGAGCTGAGCACCGATGTCACGCTTGCGGTGGCGGACGTCGAGCAGCACACGTGGGCGGCCGCCAAGGCGCGGCTCTCGGCGGACGCCGTCGCGGTAGCCGTGGTGCCAGAGTCGATCGAGCGGCACATGCTGCTCAGCGTCGAGCCCGCGCTCGTGCTGCAGGCGCTCGAATGCCTGCTTGGCGGAGAGGCGGCTCGGGCACCGGCCGTGCGCCACCTGACCGAGGTCGACTGGGTGCTCACCAGGGGCCTGCTCGATGCGGTCGTCGGGGCGCTCTCGAGCGCGTGGGGTGAACTCGGCGTCCCGCAGCTCACGCGCGGGGAGATCGACATGGAGGGCGACGCCGGGGTACTGACGCCGGTGGGCGAACCGACTCTGTCAGTCACGCTGAGCAGCGAGATCGACGGCCAGTCCTCGAGCATGTCGCTGCTGATTCCCTGGGCGGCGATCGAGCCGGTCGCCGAGAGCATCCGCGGCGCTGGAGGGCATCCGCTGCTCGCCGACGTTCACGGTCCCGACGCCCTGCGCCGCGGGCTGGCCGGCGCCCGGGTGCTGCTGCGGGCGGAGGTCGGATCCTCCCAGATGGGAATCGAGCGGATGCTCGAGCTCGCGCCCGGCACCCTCGTGGCACTCGACGGCAGCGCCGAGGACGGTGTGCTGCTGTTCGCCGAGGGAGTCTCGCTCGGCCGCGGCCGCCCGGGGCGCTCCGGGGCGCGACGGGCGATCAAGCTCCAGTCCACCAGCGAACCGCCGATTCGCGCCGACACCTACGCGAAGCTCGGACGGGCCGAGCTTCAGCGCGCGCGCTCGCAGAAGGAGGCCGAGCGTGAGAGCTCTGACGGCCCGGCGATCCTGCGCAGCATCTTCGTGCGGGTCTGGGCCGAGCTCGGCAGAACTCACGTCCAGCTGAGACACGCGCTCGAGCTCGCGCCCGGCAGCGTGGTGGAGCTCGATCAATCGGCCGAGGCGCCGGTCGAGCTGTTCGTCAACGGGCTGTGTTTCGCCAGCGGCAGCCTCGTCGTCACCGGGGACGGCGCTTGGGGCGTGCAGGTCGGCGAGCTCATCTAGAGGCTCCAAAACCGGCCGATCTCAGAATCGACCTCAAGACCTCCGCTCCAGGGCCGATAACCCGGGGCGACTCTCCCTCGGAGTCGTCCGATGACCAAGCTGATTGCGCTTTCCCGTGCGTCCACAAAGGTGGTCGCGATCACGGGCTTCTGCCTGCTTGCCTTTGCCTGCCCGGCCGCGGCTTTCAAATCTATCTCCAAGGCTCCGGGCGGCGAAAACACTCCGCTGAACCTGCCTCCGGTCACGAGCGGATCGCACGCGAGCCCCACCGGCGGAGCGAGCATCGTGCGCACGATCGTGGGCCTCGCGATCGTGATCGCCGTGATCTGGGGTCTCGCCTGGATTCTGCGCCAGGTCAAGGCGGGCCGCGATCCACAGACCCCGACCGCCGGCCTTCAGAGCGTGGCGGCGCTCACGCTCAGCACCGGGCGAGCGGTGCATCTCGTGCGAGTGGGCGAGGACTATGTCCTGCTTGGCAGCGCCGAGCACGGCGTGGTTCCAATCCAGCGCTACACCGCCGAGCAGGCACGAGAGGCGGGCCTGCTGGCACTCGATGAGCCCCAGCCCGAACGCTCCCGGATCGTCGCGATGGCGGGCCAGTTGCTGTCTCCGGCGCGCGAGGAAAGCTACGAGCACAGCCCGGCAGTGGGCTACCGAACCGACCCGATGCGCGCCCCAGGACCGTCGGGGAACGTGCTCGACAAGCTGCGCGAATGGACGGTTCGCCGTTGAATATCGTCGCCGCTTCGGCCCTGAGCGTCAACTCCTCCAACGCGGTCCAGATCCTGCTGCTCGTCGGCGGGCTGACGCTGCTGCCGGCGGTGCTCTTCACGGTCACCGGCTTCAGCCGGATATTGATCGTCCTCGGCTTCATCAGGACCGCCGTCGGCACCACCACGACGCCGCCCAACCAGGTGCTGGTGGGCATCGCGCTGTTCCTGACGATCTTCGTGATGGCGCCGACCGTCAGCGCAATCAAGAAGGACGCCGTCGAACCGCTGAGCGCGAACAAGATCAGCACCACCACCGCGCTCGTGCGCGCCGAGCAGCCGCTGCGCGAATTCATGTTCCGCCAGACGCGCATCGAGGACATCACGCTGTTCGTGAATCTCGCGCATGCCAAGAAACCGCACACCCGCGCGGAAGTCCCGACCGAGGTGCTGATCCCGGCGTTCATCGTCTCGGAGCTGAAGACGGCGTTCCAGATCGGATTCTTGATCTTTCTGCCGTTCCTGATCATCGACCTGATCGTCTCCGCGACGCTGATGAGCATGGGCATGATCATGCTGCCGCCGACGTTCATCTCGCTGCCTTTCAAGATCCTGCTGTTTGTCCTGGTCGACGGCTGGGACCTGGTCATCAAGGCGCTCGTGCAGAGCTTCCACTGAAAAGGAGCCGATCTCAGAAATGAACCAGGACACCGTTGTCAGTCTCGCCTCGCAGGCCATGAGCCTGGCACTGAAGATCGCCGGTCCGCTGCTGCTCGTCGGCCTGGTGGTCGGCCTCGTGATCAGCGTCTTTCAAGCCGTCACTCAGATCCAGGAGCAGAGCCTCACGCTGATCCCCAAGATCATCGGCATCGCCGTGGTCATCGTCATACTCGGGCCGTGGATGCTCGGGCAGTTGGTGTCCTACACGACCGCGCTGTACACGTCGATCCCGACGATGGTCGGTTCGTGAGCGAACTGCTCTCAAAGCTGGCGGGCAACGAGCTCGCCGGTTTCATCCTCGTGCTCGCGCGGGTCACGCCGCTGTTCTTCATCGCCCCGCTGTTCTCCTCGGCGATGATCCCGCCGCGGGTGCGCGGGATCATCGCGGTGGCGATCGCGCTCGGTCTCACGCCGATCGCGATGCACGGCCAGTCGGTGCCGGCCGCTCCACTCCCGCTCGCGGAGCTCGTGATCGAGGCTCTGCTGGTCGGACTCGGCTTCGCCTTCGCGCTGGCGGTGCTGATGGCGGCGATCGAATCGGCGGGCGCAATGATCGACGTCGTCTCGGGCTTCTCCTACGGCCAGCTGATCAATCCCATGAACGGCGAGCAGAGCGCCGTGATCGCACGCTTCTATTCGCTCGTCGGCACGCTCATCTTCGTGGTGATCGGCGGGGAAGCCTGGACGCTGCGCGGGCTGGGACGCACATTCCAGCTCGTCCCGCTCGCCAGCGCGCCCCGTATCTCCTCGCTCGTGGGCGGCGCCGAGAACGTCTTCGGCCAGGTATTCACCGCGGCGCTGGAGATCGCGGCACCGGTGCTGGTGGCTCTGCTGGTCACCGATGTCGCTTTCGGCATCGTCTCGCGCGTCGTGCCGCAGCTGAACGTGTTCGCCGTCGGCTTCCCGGTGAAGGTGGCCGTCGCGCTGCTCGTCGTCGGCGCGTCGCTGCCGTTCGCCGCCAATTGGATCTCCGAACAGCTCTCGGTGAGCGTGGGTGCGGCGCTCGGCGCGCTGCATGTGGCGTGAGCGATGGCCACCGACGAGCGCACCGAGAAACCGACCGCCAAACACCGCAAACGAGCGCGGGAGAAGGGGCAGGTCGCGCGCAGCACCGACCTCGGCGGCTCGTTCGTGCTGATCGCCGGTCTGCTGGCGATCAGCATCACGGGCCCGCGGATCGTGGAAGCCGGCGCCCAGAGCTTCCGCGAGATCCTCGGGGACATCGCCCACCCCGCACAGGCCACCAACGCGGCGGGGTTGGGCGAATTGATGCACTCCGCGCTCTCGACGATCACGCTCGCCGTCGCGCCGGTCGCGGCGACGTGCATCCTCACCGGTGTGTTGGCGAGTGTCGCGCAGGTCGGCTTCAGGCCGAGCACGCACGCGCTGAAACCGGACTTCCGCAGAATCAATCCGGCGTCCGGGTTGAAGAACCTGCTGGGACCAAACACCATCTTCGAAGCGTTCAAGGCGCTTGCCAAGGTCGCCGTGGTCGGCGTTGTGGCGGGCCTGGCGCTGCTGCCCGGGCTGACCGGTCTCGCGGCCAAGGTCGGCATATCTCCCAGCGCGCTCGGCCTGCTGTTCGGTGAACGGGCGCTCAGCATCGCTCAGCACACCGCCTTCGCCTATGTCGGGATCGGGCTGCTCGACTACGCCTGGAAGCGCCACCGCCACGAGCAGCAGCTGAAGATGACCAAGCAGCAGGTCAAAGACGAGCAGCGCCAGTATGGGGTCTCGGGCGAGGTCAAGGCGGCGCTGCGCCGCCGTCAGATGCAGGCCGCCCGCGTACGCATGATGGCCGCGGTACCCGAGGCCGACGTGGTCATCACCAACCCGACCCACTACGCCGTCGCGCTCTCCTACGACGGCTCGCGCTCCGCCCCGGAAGTCATCGCCAAGGGCAAGGACCTGATCGCCGCGCAGATCAGGCGGGTGGCCGAGGAGAACGACGTGCCGATCGTCGCCGATCCGCCGCTGGCGCGTTCGCTTCACTCCTCGACGGAGATCGGACAGATCATCCCGCAGGAACTGTATGAAGCGGTCGCGCGGGTGCTGGCCTTCGTCTACGGCCTGGCTTCGCGGCGGAGGCTCGCCTCGTGAACAGCCCGACTCTGAAGCGGCTGTTGCGTCACACCGACCTGCTCGCCGCGGTCGCCGTCGTGATGGTCGTGACGATGCTCGTGGTACCGCTGCCCGCGGCGCTGCTCGACCTGCTCATCACCCTCAACATCTCCTTTGCGCTGACCGTGGTGGCCGCGACGATGTATCTCGGCAAGGCGCTCGACTTCGCGTCGTTCCCGAGCCTGTTGCTGTTGACCACGATGTTCCGCCTGGCGATCAACGTGTCGGTCACACGCCTGATCCTCACCACCGGAAACGCCGGCAGCGTCGTCAAGGCATTCGGGTCGTTCGTCGTCGGCGGCAACGTGGTCGTCGGTCTGGTGATCTTTCTGATCCTCGTCGTGATCCAGTTCGTCGTCGTCACCAACGGCGCCGGACGCGTGGCGGAGGTCGGCGCGCGTTTCACGCTGGATGCGATGCCGGGCAAGCAGATGGCGATCGACGCCGATCTCAACGCCGGTCTGATCACCGACGAGGTGGCTCGCGGGCGGCGCTCGGAAATCGCTCGTGAGGCCGACTTCTACGGCGCCATGGACGGCGCTTCGAAGTTCGTCAAAGGCGACGCCATGGCTGCTGTGATCATCACCGCGATCAACCTCGTCGGCGGCATCATCGTCGGCGTGCTGCAGCGCCACCTCGGCTTCAGCGAAGCCACCCAGCAGTATTCGCTGCTGACCGTCGGTGATGGCCTGTCCGCACAGATACCGGCGCTGCTGATCTCGGTCGCCACCGGCATCATCGTCACGCGCGCCGCCTCAGACCGAGACCTCGGCTCGGACATAGCCCACCAGATCCTGACCCAGCGCAAGGCGCCGATGGTGGCCGCCGGCGCGATCGGCATGTTCGCGCTGATACCCGGTCTGCCGAAGCTGCCGTTCCTGCTGATCGCCGGGATCTTCGGCGCCGTCGGATGGGCCGTGCGCAACGGGATGAGCGCGACCGAGGACGCGGCCGCCAAGGTCTCGCTGCCCGCGCCGGTCTCCGAGCCGCTCTCGGAAGTCGGGGTGGACGTGCTCGAGCTCGCGATCGGGTTCGGTCTCGTGCCGCTCGTGGACGGCGGCTCCAGCGGCTCGCTGCTGCGCAGGGTGAGCATGATCCGCCGCCAGATGGCGGGAGATCTCGGCATCGTCATACCGCCGGTGCGCATCCATGACGAGCTCGGCATGGAATCGCACGAGTACGTGCTGAAGGTGCGCGGCTCAGAGGTGACGCGGGGGCGGATCATGCCCGGGCACCTGCTGGCGATGGATCCCGGCGACGCGAGCGGCACGCTGCAGGGAATCCCCACCCGCGAGCCGGCCTTCGGGCTCGCCGCGATGTGGGTGCACGAGTCCGCCCGCGCCGAGGCCGAGGCGCTCGGCTACACCGTCGTGGACGCGGAGTCGGTGATCGTCACACACCTGACCGAGACGATCCGCTCACATGCCGCCGAGCTGCTCAGCCGCCAAGACGTCAGGGCGCTGCTCGACAAGCTCAAGGAGACCAATGCCGCCGTCGTCGAAGAGGTCGTGCCCGAGGCGCTGTCGCTGGGCGAGATCCAGCGCGTGCTGCAACTGCTGCTCTCAGAGGGAGTGGCGATCCGCGATCTCGGCACAATCGTGGAGGCAATCGGCGACAAGGCGCGAATAACACGAGACACGAACCTACTATCGGAGTACGCGCGCCAGGCGCTGGGCCGTGCGATCACGGCACCTCATCTCGATGAGGATCTGCGCCTGCGTGCGATCACTCTGGACCCAGCTATTGAGCAGGAGGTTGCGACCTCGATAACCCAGACAACCGATGGTGAGTACCTGGCGATGGACCCGCCGCGAGCGCAGGCGATCGTCAGCGCGCTGCGGGCCCAGGTCGACCACGCGAGCGGACTTGGCATACGCCCGGTGCTGCTCTGCTCCGCGCGAGTGCGCCGCCATTTGCGTAGGCTGATCGCCCAGGCCCAGCCTCACCTTCCTGTCTGCTCCTACAACGAGATCGCACCGGGAATCAACGTCGAAACCATCGGAGTCATCCACGCATGAGCAGAGTCCCGCTCGCCGAGAAGCCGCCCGCGCCGGAACTCTCCAGATTGAAGGATCTTCCCGCCTTGTCTGACACGCCACGTGACACATCGCCGCCGACTACCGGGGCCGCTCCCCAGGACCCCGCGGCCGTCGCTCGCACCTACCGTGGGCGGACCAGGAAAGTGCGTGCCAGCGTCAGGCGGGAGTTGGGCGAGGACGCGATCATCCTGCGCGAACGCGAAGGGCACGTCGGTGGCTGGCACGGGTTCTTCAAGACCGAGATCCTCGAGGTGCAAGCGATCCCCCGGAGCGCGCGCCTGGACGTCTATGACGAACCGCTCGAGCCTCCCGCCGCGCCACCGCAGAGCGCCACACGGGATGCCGGCCCCGCGCCGCGACCGACCGCCGCGCCGTTTTATTCACGCGAGCCCTCGCGCCCCAGCTCAGAGAGCGTCAGCGAGCGTCTCGCGGAACTCGCACGAGCAGGCCCGCCGCGCGTCGAGCCCGCGCGGCCGCCGATGGCCAAACGGCGCTCGCCGGACTTCCAGGAGCTCGAGCCGATCGATTTCTCTGACTCGCTGGCCACCGCGCTGGAAGAGGCGCAAAGCCGTGGCGCCCCGCGACGGCCGCTGGGGGGCGAGCTTCGCGCGCGTAATGTTCGCGGGCGCACGCACGCGAACATTACGCAGAAGCTGCTCGGCTACGGGATCTCAGAGCAGTTCGCCGACGATCTGATCGACATGGCCGCCGCCCATGTCCTGCCGCTCGCGCCGCGCGCCGGTCTGCTCGCCGCGGTGCGGAGCACGCTCGCGCAACAGATACCGGTCGTGGCGCCGCTGCCCGCGCGCGGAGCGGCGATCACGCTGGTCGGCCCCGGTGGCGCCGGCAAGACGAGTTGCTGCGCGGCGCTGCTGGGCGCCTACCGCAGAAGCGCGATGCTGCCGGCGAACTGCGCCACGCTGATTCGGGCGGGAGAGCGGGGTGAGCTGCAGATGCTGCTGAGCCCGCATGTCATGCGCCCGACACCGATCGACACCTCTCGCGCGATCCGGGCATTGAGCAAAGCCAGGAGCGAGGGCCTGCTCGTAATCGACACGCCACCGCTCTCACCCGGCGATCGCTCGGGCATCCGCAAGCTCTCGGCGTTGCTGGCCGAGCTTCAGCCCGAGCGGGTCGTGGTGGCGCTCCCCGCCACGCTCGGCGCGACGGCGGCCGCGCAACTGCTGGGAGCGCTCGCGCCGCTCGGGGCCACCGCGCTGGCGGTGACCCACGCCGATGAGACCGACCAGATCGGCGTCGTCGTCGAGGCCGCCTGCAGATTTCGCCTCGCGCCCGAATACATGCTCGATCGCGCCCGCTCCGGCGGATGGCGGCTGAGCCGCATCGATCCGACTGGGCTGGCCGCGAAACTATTGCAATGAAGCTCGGGCGGGGAAAGAGCCAGGCGGCCAAGCCGATCGTTCTGCCACAGCGATCGGAGGTCGTGACGCTGCTGCGCAGCGGGGGAGAACAGATCCCCGCGCGGGTCGCGGAGCGAGGCCCCAACATGCTCGTGGTGCTGATCATGTTCCCGATCGAGCCGCTGAGTGAGAGCGAGCTGGAGAAGCTCGTCCTCGAGTTTCCCAGCCCCCGCGGCCTGGTGCGGCTGTGTGGGACGGTCACCGTCGAGGACCGCGACCTGCTGCGGTTCAGCGAACTGCACTCGCCCGAAGTCCTCCAGCAGCGGGAGTATGTGCGCGTCAGGGCCAACCGGCCGGTGCTCGTCTATCTCGGCGCCAACAACCTGCCGGTCCAGAGCTACACGGTCGATCTCTCTGGCGGCGGTCTGCTGATCGCCGGGCCCGACATGCTCGAGATCGGCGAGGAGGTTCAGTTCCAGCTGACGCTCGATTCCGCCAGCGCGCCGATCGTGGGGGTGGGCGCGGTCGTGCGCAGCGACGTCAAAGGCCACCGGGCGATCTCATTCAGCAAGATCTCAGACCTCGACCGCCGCCGTCTGGTCAAGTTCATATTCGAGTGCCAGCGCGCCGAGCGACGTCGTGGCCTGGAGGTGGGCGACGCCCGTGGCGACTGAAGTCCAACCCCAGATCGATCCCGATCCCCCGGCGCCGACCGCGGTCGTGGCCGTCGAGCCCGCTGTGAAAGCCGCGGCCGTGAAGGGTAAGGAGAAGGATGCCAAGGGCAAGCAGAAGAAGGGCCAAAAGAGCGACGCGGACGACGGAGCCGGGGCGCAGGGACCGAGCGTCGCGGCGCACCCGCGTGCGGCACGCGCGGTCGCGCGCTCGAAGGGATGGGGTGGTCTGGGCGGCTTTTTGCTCGGCGGCTACCTCTCGCTGCCCACCAGCACGTTCGCCGGTACCGCCCTGCGCGCGCTCGAGGCCGGAGTGGTTTGCTACCTCGTTGCCTGGGCCGCGGCCGTGTTCATCTGGCGTCGTCTGGTGATACTCGAGCTCAAGGGCAGAGAGCAGAAGCTCGTCACACACGCACAATCCCAGTTGCCCGCTGCCTCGGTGCCGTCCGCCGAGCAGAGCCGGGCGAGGGTCTCCTGAGGCTCACAGCCGGCGATGGACCCAATCCATCCACTCGCGCCAGGCCCGCCAGCGATACCTCCGGTGGGGCCTGCGCCGGTCGAGCGGCTCGAGCGCATCAGCCGTGAGCGCGATCGACCCTCCAAGCAGCGCCAGCAGCAGGCGCGTCGCGACGCAAAACGCGAAGCGCAGCCGGGGCAGAGCTACCGCGACGACGAGGGCAACCCGCACATCGACGTGCGCGTCTAAACGCCGCCCGCCCTGTCCGATCGCGGCCCGCAAAAAACATCCCGGGCGTGCAGGAAATCTTGCTCTTGGGAGGAATCTCTCTGGCAAGGAGAAAACATCCTCAAGTTTCCCCGTGTGCTGGCGATATACCGGCATGAGTCGACATGGAGTCGGCTCGGGACCGATCAACAAACCGTCATCAAGGAGATGAACGCATGTCCCTATCGATCAATACAAACCTCGAGGCGATGAATGCCCAGAGGAACCTGAACAACACAGAAAGCATGCTGTCCACGTCGATGCAGAGGCTGTCTTCGGGCCTGCGCATCAACTCAGCCGCCGACGATGTCGCCGGCTACGCCATCAGCCAGCGCCTCCAGGGCCAGGTCAACGGCCTCAACCAGGCGGGCCAGAACATCCAGGATGCGGTCGCACTGACGCAGACGGCTGAGGGCTCGATCAACGACGTCACGCAGATGCTTCAGCGCATCCGCGAGCTCGCCGTGCAGTACGCCAACGGCACGACCTCCACGTCTGACCAGGAAGCAATTCAGTCTGAGGTCAACCAGCTGGTGTCCGAGATCGACCGTGTCGGTGAAACGACCAAGTTCAACGGCGTTGCCCTGCTCAACGGGGGCGCGACGATCACCTTCCAGGTTGGTGCGAACGGCGGCGAAACCATCGCCGTCAAAACGATCACACTGTCGACCTCGGTCGGCACGATCAGCCTCGCCAACATCACGGGCATCGACGAAGCGATCAACAAGGTCTCCGCGGCGGCCGGCGAATACGGTTCGGTGCAGGACCGCATTCAATACACGCAGAGCAACCTCGAAGTCTATAGCCAGAACCTGTCCTCCGCTGTCAGCGGGATCGTGGACGCGAACATGGCTGCGGAAATGACGAACTTCACCAAGGAGCAGGTGCTCCAGCAGGCTGGTGTGTCGATTCTCTCGCAGGCCAACGCGCTGCCACAGACAGTTCTGAAACTCGTCACCGGCCAGTAGGAACAAAACACCTAGCTGTGGGGTGGCGGCTGCGGTCGCCACCACTACGGTGAAGCCCGCGTTCTGATCGCCGGGCCGGTCACAAACCGGCCCGGGCGACAGGATGCGGCCAAATCTTCGCGGGGTCCGGGAAAGGCTCTCGAAGGCACATCCGCCGATTCATCGAGGGAACGGCGCGAACGGGGCGGGTGGTTACGGCTGCCCGCCCCGACTTTTTGCCCCTCAACGCCAGCCAAGTGCTGCCGATTACCGGGGGGAGATGTCGATCGAATCCACCCTCGAGCAAATCGCCGCCATCCGCCAGACGATGCTCGACCCCGCGACGTTGATCGCCTCGAGCGGTGGCACCGAAGCCCCGGCGCAAGCTGGCGGTAGCGGCTTCTCCTCTTTCGCCAGCGTTCTGGAACAGGCCAGTGGCGCTTATGGAACCTCCAACGCGGCGGCGACGCCCACGAGCACTGAACTGGGCACCCCGCCGGCCGGCGCTACCGCCGCCAGCCTCAACTCCCCGGCCTTCAGTTCTGGTCTCGGCGCCGGCGCCTACCCGCTGCAGAGCATCGATGGGGTCGCTGGGTCCTCCGGGCTCCCGGCCGGCGGGACTGGAAGTGAGATCGTGGCGGTCGCCGAAGGCCAGCTCGGTCAGACCGAGCAACCGCCGGGGTCAAACGAATCGCCGGCGATCGCCCAGTACCGCACCGCGACGGCCGGCGCGATCCCGGGTGCGCCATGGTGCGCCTACTTCGCCTCATGGGTCGCCCGGCAGGCCGGTGAGCCGATCGGCGAAGACGGTCAGGGCGCGGGGGCGGTCTCGGAGGTGTGGTCGTGGGCGCAGAGCACGGGACGCGCGATCGTCAACGGGCCGGGCGTGGTGCCGAAGCCTGGCGATCTGATCGTCTTCGGCGACGAACACGTGGGCATCGTCAGGGACGTGTTGGCAAACGGGCAGATCCAGACGATCGAGGGCAACTACGAAAACAAGGTCGCGGCAAACGTGCGCACGCCGACCGAAGCCACCGGGTACGTCGAAATGAGCTGATGTCAGGGTACGATCAGCGGCCTTGACTCAGCTTCAGACATCCTCGAGCGAGAGCGACCCCGATGGGCTGGCGGGTGCGGATGCGCGTGTGCCCGAGCGCCCCAGCCTCGAGGGCCTGGAGGCGAAGTGGGGCGAGCTGTGGGAGCGAGAGGGGATCTACAGCTTCGATCCCTCCGCGCCGCGCGAGCGCATCTACTCGATCGACACACCACCGCCGACGGTCAGCGGTTCGCTGCACGTCGGGCACGTGTTCTCCTTCACCCACACCGACACCATCGCCCGCTACCAGCGCATGTGCGGCAAAGAGGTCTTCTACCCGATGGGCTGGGATGACAACGGCCTGCCGACCGAGCGGCGCGTGCAGAATCACTACGGCGTCCGCTGCGACCCGGCCGTCCCCTACAACCCGAGTTTCACCCCGCCGGTGGATCCTTCCGAGAAGGAGCCCGTCTCGATCTCGCGCCCCAACTTCGTCGAGCTGTGCCTGACGCTGACCGAGAGCGACGAGCGGGCCTTCGAGCAGCTTTGGCGCACGCTCGGGCTGTCGGTCGACTGGTCGATGACCTACACCACCATCGGCAAGCTCGCCCAGCGCATATCCCAGCGCTCCTTCCTCGGTCTGCTCGACCGTGGGCAGGCCTACCAGCTGGAGGCGCCCACGCTGTGGGACGTCGACTTCCAGACCGCCGTCGCCCAGGCCGAGCTCGAGGACCGCGAGCGTCCCGGTGCGATGCACCGCGTGCGCTTCGCGCCCGGCGGTCCCGCCGGCAATGGTGAGCAACTGCGAACGCCGCCCAGCCGCAGCACCCCCGGAGCGGAGGCTCTCATCGAGACCACCCGCCCCGAGCTCATCGCCGCGTGTGTGGCGCTACTCGCACACCCTGAGGACGAGCGCCACCGCGCACTCGTCGGCACCGACGTGCTCACGCCGCTGTTCGGCACGCGCGTGCCCGTGCTCACCCACGAGCAGGTCGAGCGCGACAAGGGCACTGGCCTCGTGATGGTGTGCACGTTCGGCGACCTCACCGACGTCACGTGGTGGCGCGAGCTCGGCCTGCCTGTGCGGGCGGTGCTAGGCGCCGACGGGCGCCTGCTGGACGTCCCCTGGGGCGCACCCGGGTGGGAGTCCGTCGACCCCGAGCGCGCGCGCAGGAGCTACGGGGAGCTGACCGGCAGTACGATCAACCAGGCACGCAGGCGCATGGTCGAGCTGCTCACCGAGTCCGGCGATCTGATCGGCGAGCCACAGCCAGTCAACCGTGCGGTCAAGTTCTTCGAGAAGGGCGAGCGCCCGGTCGAGATCGTCACCAGCCGCCAGTGGTTCATCCGCACGCGCGAGCACCGCGCGCAGCTGATCGAGCGCGGCCGTCAGCTGCACTGGCACCCGTCCTACATGCGCGCGCGCTTCGAGGACTGGGTCAACGGGCTCAACGGCGACTGGTGCGTCAGCCGCCAGCGCTTCTTCGGCGTGCCGTTTCCCGTGTGGTATCGGCTCGATGAGACCGGTGCGGTGCTGTACGACCAGCCGCTCACGCCCACCGTCGAGCGCCTGCCCGTGGACCCCTCCACGGACGTGCCTGACGGCTACGACGCGGCCCAGCGCGGGCAGCCCGGCGGTTTCGTCGGCGACCCGGACGTGATGGACACCTGGGCAACCTCCTCGCTCACGCCGCAGGTGGGCGGCCAGAGTGGGCTCGACGGGCTCCCCGAGGGGCTGTTCGCGAAGGTCTTCCCCATGGACCTGCGCCCCCAGGCCCACGACATCATACGCACCTGGCTGTTCACAACCGTCCTGCGCTCGCACCTCGACCACGATGTGCTGCCCTGGGCCCACGCCGCCATCTCCGGCTGGGTGCTCGACCCGGACCGCAAGAAGATGTCCAAGTCCAAGGGCAACGTCGTCACGCCCATGCGCCTACTTCAAGAGTACGGCGCCGACGCCGCGCGCTACTGGGCCGCCTGCGGGCGCCCCGGCACCGACACCGCCTTCGACGTCAAGCAGATGAAGGACGGCCGGCGGCTGGCCATCAAGCTGCTCAACGCCTCCAAGTTCGCGCTCGCCGGCCTGCCCGCGCCAGGCGACGCGCTCGAGCATCCGCTCGATCGTGCGCTCATCGCCCGCCTCGCCGACGTTGTCATCGGCGCCACCGACAGCTTCGACCGCTACGACTACGCTCGCGCGCTCGAGCGCGCCGAGCGCTTCTTCTGGTGGTACTGCGACTACTACGTCGAGCTCGTCAAGGGCCGCCGCTACGACCCCGACCCGCGCGTCAGCGCCCCCGTCAGCCTCGCCCTGCGCACCTCCCTGTCGGTCCTCCAGCGCCTCTTCGCGCCGTTCCTGCCGTTCGTCAGCGAGGAGGTCTGGTCGTGGTGGCAGGCCGGCTCCATCCACCGCGCGCTCTGGCCGGACGCCGCGCAGCTCGCGCAGATGTTCGCCACCGCCGGCGCGGCGAATGACGGTGCCGCCAACGAGGATCTCGCGCTGGAGGTCACCGCGGACGTGCTGCGCGAAGTGCGCAAGGCCAAGTCCAACGCGCGCGCGCCTATGCGAGCGCCCGTCGAGCGCGTGCTCGTCTGCGATACCACCGAGCGCCTAGCCGCGCTCGCGCTCGGGCAGGACGACCTCACGGCCGCCGGCTCGATTGCACGGCTGGACACCGAAGAGGACGTGGAGCTGTCCGTCGAGGTTGAGTTCGCCGACGAGCGCGATCGGCCATAACTCAACCCGGTTGGCGCGTCCTGCCCCGACCTCCGCAGACGTTGCCCGGACAGGGTGCTTGGGTAATGGAGAGAGGACGCTCACAGCAGACCTGCACGAGAAGGTCGGCGAGCCGGGCACCGTTCGCGGCTGGGTCAACGCGCTGCGCGATCAAAAACGGATGCAGTTCCTCATCGTGCGCGACGAATCCGGTCTCGCGCAGGCGGCGCTCGCCAAGGACGAGCCGCCGCATCTCTCGAGCGGGAGCCGCTGGATCAGCACGGGTTCCCGATCGCCTCGATCAACGGCTGGAATGGCTTTGTCGGCGCCGGTGGATTGCCTGCCTGGACCACTTCGTGCGGCGAGACTCGTGCGGCCGCAGAGGGTGTCCTGGTCACGCCGTCTGACCTGCGACGCGCAACCTAGGTCGCCTCCGCAGCGAGGGCAGCGTCCGCCGGGGCGGCGTCGAGGACTCTTTCGGCCATCTCGCGTGCGGCCTTGGCGGGGTGCGTCTCGGGCCGCGTTACGGCACCGACGAGTACACCGTCGATCAAGAGCAGGAGCTGGTCGGCGGCGTGCTCGGGGTGGGGGTGGCCGAGCGCTGCCAGCTCGCTCGTGAACAGGGCGTGCAGGCGGTCCTTGTAAGCGCGGGTCTGGATGTGGGCCGGATGGTCGGGGTCGACGAGCGACAGCTCCGCCGCGGTGTAGCGGCAGCCGTGGAAGCGCTCGGACTCCGTGGTTGCCTGCAACACATCGAAGACCGCGAGCAACCGTTGACGTGGGTCCTTCCCGCCGGACTCGAGCGCCGTTTCGTAGCGCTCGACGTCCGCGTCGGCGCTTACGCGCAGTGCCTCGGCTATGAGCTCGGCCTTTCCGCCGAAGTGGTGGTAGAGCGAGCGACGCGCCACCCCGGCGTCGTCGAGGATCGCGTCGAGCGCCACCGCGACGCCTTGGCTGTAGGTCAGCTCGCGGGTGCTGTGCAGTAGGCGCTCACGTGGACCGGGCTTCGAAGCTGTGCCCATGCGCCCGAGTGTGACACATCTCAGGTGGTAGATCAACTGTTCGGTCTACATCTGTGTTACGGTAGACCGCACATTCTGTCTACCTGGTGTGTCGGTACACCGAGAACGGAGATCGAGATGGGCGTGTTGGAGCAGAAGGTGGCCGTGATCACGGGAGCCACGAGCGGGATTGGTGGCGCAATGGCGGCGTTGTTCGCCGCCGAAGGGGCCGATGTCGTGATCGCTGGGCGGCGGCGCAAGGAGGGGGAGGAGCTCGCCGAGAGGATTGGCGCGGCGTTCTTCGCGACCGACGTGACCGTCGAGTCGGATGTCGAGGCGCTGGTGGGGTATGCGGTTGAGCGGTTCGGTCGGCTCGACGTGATGGTCAACAACGCGGGTGCGGCCGGCGGCGCCGGCGGGGTCACCGACGTCGACCTCGACCGCTTCCAGCAGACCTTCGCGCTGCACGTCGGTGGAGTCCTGCTCGGCATGAAGTACGCAGCGCGCGTGATGCTCGACCAACAGGCCGGGAGCATCATCAATATCGCGAGCATCAACGGCCGCCTGGCGGGCTGGTCGGGCCTTGATTATTCCTCGGCGAAGGCCGCCGTGATCCATCTCACGCGTTGTGCCGCGGTCGAACTGGGCGAGCACGCGGTGCGTGTCAACAGCATCTCCCCCGGGCCGATCCTGACCGGCATCTTCGGCAAGGGAGCGGGCATGGACCCGGCGGCGGCGGACCGTACGGCGGCGGCGCTCGAGCCGGCGTTTCTGGAGGCGCTCGAGAGCCATCAGCCGATCCGCCGGGCGGGGATCAGCGAGTATGTGGCGCCTGCCGCCGTGTGGCTCGCAAGCGACGCTTCGAGCTTCGTCACCGGGCAGGATCTGGCGGTCGATGGCGGCATCTCTGCGGGGCGTCCCGCGTCGGTCGCGCTCGCCGAGCGAGCAACCCTGGGCAAGGCCTTCGCGGCGATCTCGGCGTGACGCGAGCGAGACGATGAGCGCTGCTTCCCCGGTCCCTGCCGTGCCGCGGCTGCCCGCCCCCCGATCGTGGTGGGCGCGGCTCGAGGACGATCATTGGGCGGCCCTGGCGGTGCTGCTGGCGGGTACGTTCATGATCGTTCTGGACTTCTTCATCGTGAACGTGGCGCTGCCCTCGATGCAGGCCGACCTACACGCCAGCCACGCTGCCGCCGAGTGGTTCGTCGCCGGCTACGGGCTCACGTTCGCAGCTGGGCTGATCACGGCCGGACGGCTCGGGGACCGGTTCGGTCGCCGCCGCGTGTTCTCGCTCGGCCTGGCTCTGTTCACGCTGGCTTCGGTGGCGTGCGCGGCGGCACAGACCGCGGGCGCGCTGAACCTCGCGCGGCTGGTGCAGGGCTTGGCGGCGGCGCTCGTCAGTCCGCAGGTACTCTCGATCATCGGCGTGCAGTACCTGGGTGCCGACCGCGTTCGTGCGCTCAGCTTCTACGGGGTCGTGATGGGGCTGGGAGCGGTTGGCGGACAGATCCTCGGCGGGCTGCTGATCGGAGCGGACATCGTCGGCCTGGGCTGGCGGAGCGTGTTCTTGATCAACGTGCCGATCGGTCTCATAGGGCTCGTGCTGGCGTCCCGGCTCGTGCCAGAGTCGCGTGCCGAGAACCCGGTTCGTCTGGACTTGGTTGGGGCGCTGCTGGTCACCGTCGGCCTGGTCGCGCTGGTGCTGCCGTTGACGGCCGGGCGTCAGGACGGCTGGCCGGTCTGGGCGTGGCTGTCGCTTGCCGCGGCGCCGGTCGTGCTGGGCGTCTTCGCGGCTCATCAGCGCCGGCTCGCCAGCCGCGGCGGCTCGCCGCTACTGCCGCTGGAGCTGTTTGGAGAGCGGGCATTCTCCGCTGGGCTGGCGACGCAGCTGGCGCTGTGGTGCGGCCAAGCGTCGTTCTTCCTGGTCCTCTCGCTGTATCTGCAGCAGGGCAGGCACCTCGACCCGCTGCTGGCGGGCCTCGTGTTCAGCATCCTCGCGGTGGCGTTCGTGGCGACGTCGATGCGCGCGCCGCGATGGATGGTGCGCTACGGCCGGCGGCTGATCGCCGCGGGCGCCGTGATCCTAGCCGTCGGGGATCTGCTGCTGGCGAGCTGTGTCTCGGTGTTCGGCACGGGAGGCTCTGTGGTCATACTCGTGCCCGGGCTGCTGCTCGTCGGCGCAGGGCAAGGTCTTTGCATCACGCCGATCACGGCGACGGTGCTCTCGAACATCGAACCCGAGCGCGCGGGTGCGGCCGCCGGCGTTTTGTCGACCATGCAGCAGTTCGGCAACGCCCTCGGTGTGGCCATCACGGGCGCGATCTTCTTCGGCGCCCTGCACAGCGGCTTCGCTCACGCGTTCGTGCTCAGCCTCGCTGAGCTTGCAGCACTCCTCCTGGGGGTTGCCGCGCTCACCCGTCTATTACCAGCAAGGAAGGCACCATGACCGATCTCGATGAGTTCATCACGCAATACGTTGCTGTCTGGAACGAGGCGAACGCCGATGTGCGCAAGCCATGGATCGCTGGCACGTGGTCTGAGCGGGCCAGTCTGTTCAACAGGATCAAGGAATATCACGGGCACTCCGGTATCGAAGCGGCCGTCCAGCGCTCACATGACCTGTTCGGGTCACGCGGATTCCTGTTCAGGCCGCGCGAGGACCCCGTCAGCCACCACGGCGCGGTCCAGTTCAAGTGGGAGATGGTCACCGGCGAGGATGGTGAGGTCGACTCGCTCGGCACCCAGTTCCTGCTCCTCGACGTCGACGGCCGGATCCGTCTGGACTACCAGTTCAACGAGCAGGCCCCGACCTCCTGATGACGTGCATGCAAATGGAGACATGCCAATACAGCGGACCCCGCGAGCACGAAACCGGACGTCGAGCACGCGGCTGAGCGGTGCGACAACATGTCCTCGATCGCTGTCGGCCTGGTCATCGCGCGCCCGCTGTTCCCGCCAGAAAGAAGTCTCGGTGACTTCTTCGATCCTTCTAGACGTGGGTGGCTCGCACGCCGATGTTGGCGAGCATCTCGGGGGTATCTCGCCGCTGATGTCGATCAGCGCCGCGAGCAGCTCCTGCGGCCAGTCGGCCATCATCGAATTGGGCACCGTCTTCAGCTGGTAGCCGAACTCCTGCTGGGTAGTGAAGCCGGCGGCGGCGAGGTCGGCTCGCAAACCGCCCAGGTCATAGACGCGCTGATGGCCGACCAGCAGGTCGCGGGGACTGAGATCGTCCAACCGCCGCTGCAGCCCCATGCGGACCGCCAGCCGGCGGTGCAGGGACTGCGCGTTGGGGACGACCACAATGATCGAGCCACCGGGAGCGAGCCATCTCGCGACGATCTCAAACAGGCCGACAGGATCGTCGACGTGCTCGGCGATGTGCATCGCGAGCACCGCTTCGTATGGCTCTGGGGCTGCGAACTCCTCAAACAGCGCCTCGTGCACCACCAGGCCGGAGGGCCCGTGGCGCTCGCGTGCGACCGCGCACAGCTTGGGCGAGCCCTCGAGCACCTCGATCGGCACGCCGCGCTCAATCAACTCTGAGGTTACGAGGCCGGTGCCATAGCCCATCTCGAGCACACGTCGAGCTTGGCCGATGGCCTGGATCGTCCGGCCGATGGAGAGGCGCTGGCCCAGCTCCTCGATGTCTACGTCATCGATCTCGCTATTGAGATAATAGGTGTCGGCGTAGGCGTCCAGCGCCTGTGGAGTCAGCGTCATGCGAGGAGCACCTCGGCGGCCCGCAGCCCCTGGATTACCTGCTCGCCGAGGGCGTCGGCACCAAAATCGAGCGCTCCGCCGAGGATCTCGGCATCCAGTTGCAGGTCATCGAGCGCCGCTCGCGCTCTAGCGAACCGTTCGGCGTTCTCACGCGTCGGCAGGGGAAAGGTTTGCGCCGCGGCGCTCATCACCACGTGTGCCTCGACGCTGCTCGAGACCAGACGGGTGTGCGCCAGCGCCGTGGTGGCGGCCTCAGCGATCTGCTCCTCGGGGAGGTCGTGGCGCAGCTCGACGGTGAGCAGCTGCGTGCCGGCGGCGCCGCGTCCACCGCGGGACACACGAAAAGCGGGAAGCTCGGGATCAACGATGTTGAGCAGGCTCGGAACCTTGGTGCACTGCTCAACGGGAACCTCGAGCCAGCAGATCACCGAGCGGGCGTTGACGGGGGCGTAGTCCGCGCCGGCGGCGGCGAACAGCTCCGCGGGCGCCGAGCCGAGCACCGGGCGCCGCGCACGAACCGTCTCGCTGGATGAGAGCGTCAGCTCGACCTCTCCGCTGCGAGTCCGAGCCACGCCTTCGAGTCGACCAGTGCTCTCGATGCTCGCGCCGCCAGACTCGATTCGCGCGAGCAATGCCTCGAGCAGACCGCCGCAACCGTCCGGGGTCACCGTGTGAAATGGGCGCTCGGGGCGAAACGCGACCTCGCCGGTGCCGCAGGCCTGCACGAGAGTCGCGGGCCAGAACAGCGGAATCCAGATCTTGCGGCGCATCGTGGCAAGCACGTGCTCGCCGCCTCCCGGCACGATCTTCTCAGCGATCGGGGCGATGAAGCGATCGTGAAATGCCTGCCCGTGGTTTTGTATCGAGGCCTCGTTGGCGCTCAACGAGCCGAGCACATCGCTGTGACTCGGGTCGAGTAGGCCGGCCTCGGCACCCAGCGCCCGCTGTGCGGAGCCGGCCTCGCTGGCGATTGCGGCGAGCTCCTCGGCGCCGAGGGCTTCACGCAGCGCCAGCGCGTCGGTCGTGAAGTAGAGATCCTCCACGACGCGCCCATCAAAGAACATCTGCGGTCGCCCCACCTCGATCACGCGACCGGCGAGAAGTCCGCGGATCCAGCGGTCGATCAGCGGCGCATATGGACGGTGGGCGCCAAGCGAGGCTCGATACTCGGTCAGCGGCGGGACTGCGGCCGCGGCGCCCTCGTAGGCTAGCTCGAGCAGCCTGACCCCGAGCTCGAGCACACGGCCCTCGCGGTGGATCGGCGCAAACCCGCCGCCGATACCCCGCTCAGGGAGCAGCAGGCGGACCCGCTCACCGCGCGCGAGGAGCGCGTCGGCGGCGGTGAGCGCCGCAATCGATCCTCCCACGACGACGTGCTCAGCCATCGACCAGCAGCAGGTAGTTCATCGCGCAATGCTCGGGCAGGTGGCGCGCGGCGCGGGCGAAGCCCTCGAGGATCTCCTCGGAGAGCTCGGCCATCTGGGCGTTCGGCAGCGGCTTGAGCATGATGCCCTCGTGGGCCACGGTCTGGAGACCGGCCTCTGAGGCCAGCGCCTCGAGCTCCTCGGCACTCCAGAGCCCACGCGTGCCCCACTGAGCGCCGCGCTCTGAGATCTCTGTCAGCGACTCGATCACCCCGAGCTCGAGCGCGCACAGCCGATGAATCGAGCGGGGATTCTGCAGCGTGAGGTGAACGTGGCCCGCTGGCGCAAGACACTGACGGCAGGCCCTGAGGAAGGCGAGCGGGTCTCTCAACTCGTGCAGAACGTTGGTTGCGAGGATGTGGTCAAAACGCTCGCTCATCTCGGGCAGATCCTCCAGATCGCCGCTGAGAAAGCTGGCGCCGGGGAGCCCTCGAGCGCTCGCTCGCTCCAGGTACTCGCTCGAGCGGTCGATGCCGAGCACGTTCACGGTTCCATTCGCGATCACGCTCGTCATCAGCCCAGTGGCACAGCCGAGCTCGAGTACCTGTGCGCCGGGGGCGAGCCGCTCGCGGATCCGCCGCGCCGTGGCGAGCGTGTAGTGGCGGTCGAAGTCGGTGTCTGGATCGTACGTATCGGCGTAGTCTGTCGCGCTCACGAGGCGAGCTCCCGAACGAGCGTGAAGCGTGGCTGGATCTTGCCGAGCACACTCTGCTTGAACTGCACGAGTCCGGCATTTGGCTGGAGCGCCCCGTCTGTCCCCTGCGTGTGCTCGTTTGAGATGCCGAGGTCGAGTGTCCGCACGCCGTCCGCGAGCGAGCTCTCGATCACGCGGTAGGCGAGGAGATTCATCGGCGAACGCTCGAGCCGATGCTCGCGATCGCCCCAGGCGACGACTAGATCGCACCGCGGGCGAACGCGATACACCAGCGCGGCGGCGATCGGACGCTCCGCGCTGGAGAGCTCATACATCCTCACGGACTCACCCAGGTTCGCGCGCGCACGT
Source organism: uncultured Solirubrobacterales bacterium (assembly GCA_963776185.1). Lineage (GTDB taxonomy): Bacteria > Actinomycetota > Thermoleophilia > Solirubrobacterales > Solirubrobacteraceae > Palsa-744. The sequence goes on along the minus strand of CAVZLM010000003.1, from coordinate 191,836 downwards.
GCGAGGTAGTCGCGTGACAGGGCCAGGGTACGACCCTTGATCGTGCGGTTGGCGCTGAGTGTCGCGTACGCGCGATCCCATTCGGCCTCGGTTTCGGCGCGGCGGAAGCAGAACTCTGCCGCGAGCAGCTTTCCCAGCGCCCGGCGCGCCGGCGACTTGAGCCGCTCGACATAGGCGTCGATATCGCCCAGCGCCCGCAGGTCGACGTGCTGATTGAGCTCACAGCGCTCCAGGTGAAAGCCCGCGTTGAGCAGGGTGAACTGTACGAGCGGCTCGCTCTCGCCGTAGCAGGCGGGCGGCAGCTTGACGCGCAGCGTGCGCACACCGTGCTCAGACAGGCGCTCCAGCGCCTCCTGGAGCACTCGCGCAACGTTGGCTGGTGTCTCACGCTCGCGTGCGAGGTCCAGGCCGCCAAAGGGCGCGCTGTAGCCGCAGGTGAGCTCGACTCCCTCGAGAACCCCGCCGAGAGATCCGATCACGCGGCCGTCGTCGTCGTGAACCTCGGCGCGCACGACTCGCTGTCCGTCGCGGAGGTTCAAGGCGTGAAAACGGTCCTCGTTGAACAGGGTCATCCAGCTCTCGCTCGCGAGTCCCGGCATGGACATCAGCGGCTCACCCTGGGCGAGCGTCGGGGCCAGGCGATGTGCGGCGATCTCGCCGGAGCCGGCTGGATCGTAAAGGTCGGTCATCGGTGTCTATCTGCTGAGAACGTGAATATATGAGTGATCGACTCCAGGGGCGGCTTCTTGAGGCCTCTCCAGCGCGTCGAGCCGGGTCGGGGTCTGTCGATGCCCGCGAGGCGGTCACCGAGCCTCGCGGCAGCATCGGTCTCACCGTTGATGTGAGCAGAGCGGCGGCTAGGTGGGCGCGAGAATTTGATCGTCGCTCGAGAGGACGATATCGGCGGGTGCCGCGCCGGCATGGGGATCGTCGCCCACCTGAAGCTCGATATCGATCTCGACGCCCTCGCTCATCGCGGGCTCGATCAGCGCGATCGCCTCGTCGACGAGCTCAGCCGCCACGAGGATCACCCCAGAGGCCGCGGAGCCATCGGCGATCAGCTCACGCATCCGCACGAGCGTTCGTTCGATCTGCTGCCGATCGACGCGCGGTGCCGCGAGCACGCGCGGTGGCCGCGGGGCCTGTCCGCGGATTGTCTCGATGCGTGCCTGCACCTCGTCCATCGACCCGGGGCGCCTGCTCGCGGGCAGCATCTGGATGTTGCGCGCGTACACGTTCGCCAGCGTCCAGTTCTGCGTGTCGCTTGCCCGCTGCGCCTCGATCACGGCCTCCCACTCGGTGATCTGCCCCGGTTGGCTGGCGACCGGTGGTGCGGCCGATCCATGGTGTCGGCGGGCCGTGACGAGCACACTCTCCATCGCCTGCGACCAGCCGGCGATGTGCTGAGTTTCGATCGCCGCTCGTGCTCGCTCCCCAAGCTTGGCGCGAAGATCAGGGTTTTCCCACAGCTCCCTCAGGCGAGTGCCGAAAGCGTCCAGATCAGCGGCCCGCACGACTGTGCCGTCGAGCCGCGATTCGGGTATCGAGAGGATCGGCCGCGGCGGGTCAGCGAACGCGAGGATCGGGAGCCCGGCCGCTGCGGCGTCGGTCACCGTTGTGCCGCCGGTGAGCGGCCAGGAGTCGATCAGGATGTCGGCCGCCGCCAGTAGCGGGGATGGATCGCTGACCCCGCCCAGCACTCGAACTCGTGGATCGGATCTCACGACCGCATCCTCTGAGCACGGTCCCACGAGCAGCAGCGTCGCGTCGGGAAGCGCCTCCAGCGCCGCATCGGCGATCTCCCTGTAGGACACATCGAATACCGGGCGCAGCTTGTAGGAGGCGGCCATCGTGAGCATCACGAAAGCGTCTGGCTCGAGCCCCAGCGCGGCACGGGCCTGTGCGCGACTGGGCAGGTCTTTCAGCGCCGCCGGCAGGGGCAGCACCAGGCTGCGCTGCGGTGGCACCCCACGGCGAGCGACGCTGGTGGCGGCCTCCAGATCGCTGAAGTTCACAACGACGTCCGCGCACCCCACCCCGGCCCACATCAGGTGCGAGGCGTGATTGACGAGGATGCACGGTGGCCGGGCGGCCGGATCGGCGAGTGCGATCGCGGCGATCACCTCGTGGTTGTGGATGTGCAGCACGATCAGATCGTGGCGCGCGGCGAGCAGCCGAAGCTCCGCGGCACGGCTGAAGCTGTCGGCGTTGCGCGAGACCCGGGCAAAGCATCCGTTGCGGCTGGCCACAGCCCGCACGACAGAGTCTGGGACGGGATTGTCCCCGTTGAGGAACAGAACGGTTGGGACACGCTCACGATCGTGCTCGATCCACCGCTCGAGCACACGCCCATGGCCGCCTGACTCATACATCTCACTCGCCACGTGAAGGACGCGCTCTGTGCCTGTCTCGGAGGCGCACGCCCGGATGGTGCCTGGCACGAGGCGGCCGAAGTCGTGTAACAGGCTCTCGAGGCGGACGCTGGTGAGCAGCCCGGGGTGGTTGAACATCGCGTACTCGTAGGCCATACGTGCGAGCGCGACCGCCTCCAGGGGATCCTCGCAGGCCAGGGCGGCACTTTCCAGCGCGGCAAACTCAGCTCGGTTGTGCGCGATCGCGCCACGAGCAGCGGCCATCGTACGGCGGTCAGCCGTCGAGCTCGAGAACAGCGGAGAGTCGCTCACTGTGTCGTTCATCGGGAGCAATCGGCCGTTCCGGTTATCGGCAGGCGATCCGCGGGATTGAGCGCGCCCGCGGTGCCTCGTGCGAACACGCGCGCCTCAAGGAGTCCTCACTGGTGCCGATGAACGGTGGCAGATGTCTCTGACGCGATCGCAAACACAGGCGCAGTCCTCAGCCGTGGCAGAGCCAGCCAAGCTCAGTCCGCCGGACGGCACACCGCTGGTGAGGCGTCCGGCCGAACAGCATCGACATCCCGGTGGGCGGCGCTCGACCGATCTGCTTGGCGGTGTCCCCGGCGGGCACACGGGCTGTCGGCTCATCGATCTGCCACGCGTCACCGATCCGCGCGGCAACCTCACGTTCGTCGAGGCGCGGGACACGATCCCGTTCGCCATAGAACGGGTCTATTACCTTTATGACGTGCCGGGTGGCGAGTCGCGCGGCGGTCACGCTCACCGCGAACTCGAGCAGTTCGTGATTGCCGCCGCGGGCAGCTTTGAGGTGCTCGTCAACGATGGCGTGCACACAGAGCGGTTTTTCCTGAACCGCTCTTACTACGGGCTCTACATACCGCGAATGGTATGGCGAGAGATCGACGAGTTCTCCTCGGGCAGCGTGTGCCTGGTGATGGCCTCCCGCCACTACGACGAGAGTGACTACTATCGTGACTACGACGAGTTTCTCGCCGCCGGCCCGGCGTTCGAACGCGACGCCTAGCGTCCGCTTCCTCGATCTGCCCGCCGCTCACGCTGAGCTCGCCGGTGAGCTCGAGCGCGCCGCTTGCGGGGTGATCGCGCGTGGGATATATGTGCTTGGCCCCGAGCTCGAGCGCTTCGAGGCGGCCTTCGCCGAGGAAGTTGGCGCCGCGCATTGCGTTGGTGTCGGCAGTGGTCTGGACGCCCTTGCCCTGGCTCTCTTGGCGCGCGGCGTGGGCGCCGGCGACGAGGTCATCGTGCCCGGACACACCTTTATCGCGACGTGGCTCGCGGTCACGCGCATCGGCGCCGTGCCGGTGCCGGTCGAGCCCCTCCCCAGCGGCTTCAATCTCGACCCCGCCGCGGTGAGGGCGGCGATCGGCCCGCGCACCGCGGCGATCGTTCCGGTCCATCTCTACGGCGAGCCGGTCGGACTCGGTGAGCTGCGCACGATCGCCGAGCAAGCCAACCTCGCGCTCGTCGACGATGCCGCCCAAGCGCACGGTGCGCGTCTGGAAGGCAGGCCACTTGGCGCTCACACCGATGCGACCGCGTGGAGCTTCTACCCCTCAAAGAATCTCGGTGCGCTCGGTGACGGTGGCGCCGTGACGAGCAACGACGCCGCCCTCAGCGCACGTCTGCGACGGCTTCGCAACTATGGCTCCGAGGAGAAGTACGTGCATCTCGAGCAGGGCGCCAACAGCCGCCTCGACGAGCTTCAGGCCGCTCTGTTGAGCTGCAAGCTGCCCCGGCTAAGTGTCTGGAACGCCCGCCGCCGCGCGCTGGCCGAGCGTTACTCGGCCGCACTGGCCGATCTGCCGCTGCTGCTCCCCGCCACCGGCGATCGCGCGGATGCCGGGGCGGCCCACGTCTTTCATCTCTATGTGATCCGCAGCGCTGAACGTGAGGAGCTGCAAGCGGCGCTGAGCACCCGCGGGGTGCAGACCGCCATCCACTACCCGATCCCCTGCCACCGCCAAGAGGCGTTCGTAAACAGCCCAGCCGCCAAAGCCCACCTGCCGATCAGCGACAGGCTCGCGGCCGAGGTGCTGAGCCTGCCGATGGGCCCGCATCTGTCCGATCAGGACGCCGATCGTGTGATTGCGGGTGTCCGCGAGTTCTTCGCCGACGCCTGAGATCTGGTCCGCCGCACTCAAACTCGAGGTCGATGTGCCGATATCGGGGATGATGTCGATCGAAGGCACCCTCGAGCAGCCGACGCAGACGCCGACCGCCTACGCCGCCTCCGAGCTGCCAAGCACAGATATCTGTGGTGCCTTGAACCCAACGCAGGGCACACAGGCAATGGGCCGGCGCGCCAGGCGGGAGAGCCAATCGGCGCTCAGAGCGAAGGCCCGGGCTCGGTGTCGGAGATCTTGGTCGTGGGCGCAGAGCACCGGGCGGGCGATACCGAACGGGCCAGGTGTGGTGCCCCAGCCCAGCGACCCGATCGTCTTCGGCGCAGAACACGTGGGGATCGTCGAGGACGTGCTGCCCAACCGGAACATCCAGGCAATCGAGGGCAACTACGAAAACGAGATCGCGGCGAACATGCACACCCCACAGAAGCAACCGGCTACGTAAACATGAACCAATGAGCTCAACACCGACGGATAACACTCCCGTGGCGTCGATCATCGTGCCGCTGGTCGGTAGCCCGATCCAGGCAATGCGCTGCTTCGAGGGCATCGCCGCACAAGCCGACGATCCGCTGTATGAGGTGATCGTGGTCGACGACGCGTCGGTTTCGCTGGAGCCCGTGCTGGCGCGCCTGCAGGGAGACGTGGAGGTGATCCGCAGCGAGCGTCGCGTCGGGTTCTACGGCGCCGTGCGACTCGCGGCTGAGCACGCCCGAGGAGAGATCGTTGTGCTTGTTCGCGACGCCGCGGTGCCACAGCAGGAATGGCTGCAGCCGCTCACGGCCGCGCTGCAAGATCCGACCGTTGGCCTGGCGAGCAGCACCACGCTCGGCGAGTCAGATACGAGCCCGCTCGAGGCCTGGGCGCTCGCGGCCCGCCGCGAGGAGCTGCTCGCCGACGGCGCGCCGAGCGCCTCGGAGCAGCTGGCGTTCGCGCAACTCGCACTGTCGGCTGCTGAGCGGGGAAGACGGGTCATCCCGGTCAGGGCAAGCGTGATCGGCCCGCCCGGAGCCCGTACCGCGGGCGCTCGCCGAGCACCGGGACAGGCACCGGAGCTGACGATAGTCATCCCCACGCTCGACGCTGCTTCAGAGCGCCTGCGCGCCTGCGTGGCAGCGGTGCAGGCCACGACCGCCACACACCCCCACGAGATCGTGATCGTCGACAACGGCTGTCCGCCGCAGGGCTTCTCCGCGCCGGTCAACGCCGGTCTGCGCGCCGCCAGAACCCCCTACGTGGTCGTCATGAACGACGACGTCGAACCGCTGGAGGACTGGTGGGCACCTCTGCGTGCCGCGCTCGACGCCGGAGCCGCCGTCGCCTTCCCGCTGACCGTCGATGGACCGATGCGCCGCGACTTCGCCGCCTGGTGCTTTGCGATGGGGAGCGAGAACGTCGCACGGTTCGCGCACGCTCCGGGCGAGTTCTTCGACCCCTCGCTCGTGGTCTGGTATCAGGACACGGACCTGCTGCACCGTCTTCGCCAGGCCGCCCTTGCGCCCGTGCTGGTCGAGCGATCGCGCATCCGCCATGGACTCTCCGAGACCGTCGCAAGCGAAGACCCGGAGCTGAGCGCTTGGATCCGCACCCAGATCCTCAGCGATCGTGAGATGTTCCTCGCCAAGCACCCCGACGCGGTGCTCGAGGGTCACGCACTCGCGGCGACATGATCGCTTTCGCCGCATGCGTGGGTGAGCAGCAGACTTTTGAGTGCTATGCGCGCGCCGGTATCGCACGCCACGGCGAGCCCGACTCGGTGCTCGTTGAAATCGACAGCGACTCGATCTTCGCCGGGTACAACGAGGCGCTCGAGAGCTTTGCCACCCGCACCGATCTGGAGGCGCTGGTGCTGCTGCACGAGGACGTCGAGATCTTCGACGCCGCGTTCTGCGCGAAGCTGCGCGAGCGCCTGCGAGACCCATCGATCGGTGTGATCGGTGTGATCGGCGCCAGCGGTGTTCGCAGCCTGTGCTGGTGGGAGGGAACCATGCGCGGTCGTGTGCTCGAGACACGCGGATTGATCGACCACGGAGCCGGATGCTGGGAGGTGGACACGGTTGACGGTCTGCTCATGGTTCTGTCTCCTTGGGCAGTGCGCAATCTGCGCTTCGACGCAGACCGCTTTCATGGATTCCACGGCTACGACGTCGACTTCTGCCTGCAGGCGCGCGCCGCCGGCCGGCGAGTCCACGTCGAGGATCTCACCGTCATGCATCACACCCGCGGCGGAATCGGCGACGGTGTGGACTTCTGGCACGCCGACGCGACGCTGAGGCGCAAGTGGGCCAAGCTCGGCCACGACATGGCGAGCGACTCAGAGATGTCGGCTGTGCAGCGCTCGTTCCTCGTGGCAGACCAAAAGTGAGGCGAGCCGACACGTTCCAAGTGATCCAAATTACTCCAAGTTCTTGGATTTAGTGCGGGCTCCAAATTTTGGGTCAGCTGGGATCGTTTTGGATCTGGATCCATCCTGCCACGACATGCTCCGGCGGCGCCGGCAGCGCCAATGAGTCATCCCGTCATCCGCTCGTGGCCACGCAAGATCTGCCCCGGATCTCATGTGTGCGATGGCTCACAGATCCCTTGAAACGTAAAGGTTCGGTACCTAAACTTTCGGTACCGAATGTCTTCTTCGTCTTCATCTGATCCCGGTTTCCACCCCGATGCCTCAGATCGCATAGAGCGCCACGTCTGGGTCGTCGCCGGGGTCGTGATCCTGGGGATGATCATGTCGATCCTCGACACGACGATCGTCAACGTCGCGCTCGACACGCTGCACCGCGATCTGCACAGCTCGATCGCTCAGGTGCAGTGGGTGATCACCGGCTATCTGCTGTCGCTGGCCGCTGTGATCCCGGTCACCGGGTGGGCGGCGCGTCGCTTCGGCGCCAAGCGCGTCTACATGACCTCGCTCGTGCTGTTCACCGCCGGCTCCGCGCTGTGCGCGGTGGCAGGCTCGATCACGACGCTTGTGATCTTCCGCGTGCTGCAAGGCGTGGGCGGCGGCATGATCATGCCGCTGGGGCAGCTGATCATGGCCCAGGTCGCCGGGCCCAAGCGGATGGGCCGGGTGATGGGGATCGTCTCGATGCCGGCGATGCTCGCGCCGATCCTCGGCCCGGTCGTCGGCGGGGCGATCCTCGAGGGCCTGCACTGGTCGTGGATCTTCCTCGTGAACGTCCCGGTCGGCGTGCTCGCCTTCACGCTGGCCTGGCGGATGCTGCCCGATACCGACTCCGGCGAGGCCGGACGCCTGGACGTGCTCGGGCTTGGTCTGCTCTCCACCGCGTCGACCGCGACCGTCTACGGCCTGGCCCAGCTCGCCACTCACAGCAGCCTGACAGCGCCAGCGGTGGTGTGGCCGATCGTCGCAGGTTTCGTCCTGTCGAGCGTCTTCTGCTGGCATGCGTTGCGCATCGAGCGCCCGCTGCTCGATATCCGTCTGTACGCGAACCGGGTTTTCGGGGCCGCTTCGCTGACAACGTTCGGCCTCGGGGCCGCCCTCTTTGGGGCGATGATCCTGGTGCCCCTCTATTACCAGGAAGTCCGGCACGAGAGCGTGATCGTGACCGGTCTCTTGACCGGGCCGCAGGGCCTCGGGATGCTGCTGGTGATGCCGATGACCGGACGCTTGACCGAGCGCTTTGGCGGCGGGCGGGTCGCGCTGGTAGGAGTCTTGATCCTTTCGCTGATGAGCGTCCCGCTGGCGTTCGTGTCCGCGAGCACATCGATCGCCTCGATCTCGCTGGTGCTGCTGGCGCGTGGTGTGGGAATCGGCTTTGCCTTCGTGCCGGCGATGAGCGCCGCGTTCGCGTCTATGCGCCCCGAGCAGCTCTCCGATGCCACGCCGCAGCTGAACGTGCTGCAGCGCATCGGCGGAGCGATCGGCACGGCGGTGCTGGCGGTGGTGCTGCAGCGTGCCACCGGAGCCGTGCACACCCCCGGGCATCTCGCCCACGCTTTCGATCAGGCCTACTGGTGGTCGGTCGGGATCTGCGTGGCTTCGCTGATCCCATGCCTGGTGCTGCTGCGCGCCGAGAACCCGCGGGCCCGACTCAGCCGCGACGCCACCAAAGCCGAGGCGGCCGTCGAGCCGCTCGGCGCCTAGAGACGCCTTCAGATGAGCACTCCGACCGCACCGAGGCTCCTCGCTGAGGAGTGGGCGGCAGAGCTGAGCGAGCTCGGCAGCGCCTTCCGCCGCGTGTTCCGCAGTGTCAGCCGGCTGCGAGGCCGCGACACACACCTCGCGGGAGGGGAGCTCAGCCACGCCCAGTTCGAGCTGCTGCTGGAGCTCCAGGAGCGCGGCGAGCTGCAGGCTGGAGAGCTCGCGGCGGCCGCGCGCCTGACGCCGGGCACGGTCACGCAGATGCTCGACCACCTGGCGGAGTCCGGTCACGTGCAGCGTAGTCGCTCAGAGGTCGACCGGCGCGTGGTCGTATCGCGCCTGACACCCTCCGGACAACGCAAGATCAACGCCAAGCGTGAGCTCTGGCAGGCTCGCTGGGAGCAGGCGCTGCAGGGCATCGAGATCGATGAACTGCGGGCCGCGACCGCGGTGCTCGACCGTCTCCACAGCCTGTTCGCAGAGGGTGCCGGGGAGGCCGCCTGCCCTCAGCCCGACGCCTCGATCGAGTCGCCGGAAACGGCCGGATGAGCCACCGGCGAATCCTCGTGGCTCTGCTATAGTCAAATTCCGCCTCGCGGTCAGGTGCAGTCCTGCGACCATGCCAGCCGCGTAGCGAGACGCTAGAAATGGAGAACTCGAGCAGATAGCGACGCGGACAGGTCCAAGTGGACCAGCAGCGTGCGTGGGCCCGGGGGGCCTATTTTTTTGCTCAAAACCAGTCCTTCTCACCCCTTGGAACCTGAGTCATGCCACGTAAGTTCACACTAGAAAAGACCCGAAACATCGGGATCATGGCGCACATCGACGCCGGCAAGACGACGACGACCGAGCGCATCCTCTACTACACCGGGCGCACATACAAGATCGGCGAGGTGCACGAGGGCGCCGCGGTGATGGACTGGATGGAGCAGGAGCAGGAACGCGGCATCACGATCACCTCCGCCGCCACCACCGCGCAGTGGAAGGACCACCGCATCAACATCATCGACACGCCCGGCCACGTCGACTTCACGGTCGAGGTCGAGCGCTCGCTGCGCGTACTCGACGGCGCAATCGCGCTGTTCGACTCGGTCGCCGGCGTCGAGCCGCAGTCTGAGACCGTCTGGCGTCAGGCCGACAAGTACCACGTGCCGCGGATCGCCTACATCAACAAGATGGACCGCACCGGCGCGGACTTCGACAAAGGCATCGAGACGATGATCGATCGTCTCGCCGCCAACCCCGTGCCGATCCAGCTGCCGATCGGCGCTGAGGGGGACTTCCAAGGCGTGATCGACCTGGTCACGATGAAGGCGATCGTCTACAAAGACGAGCTCGGCAAGGAACAGGACGAACTCGAGATCCCCGAGAACCTCGCCGAAGCGGCACAGGCCGCGCGCGAACACCTGCTCGAGGAGGCCTCCCACTACGACGACGAGCTGCTCGAGCTGATCCTCGAGGAGGGCGAGGTTCCCGTGGAGATCCTCAAGCGCGCGATCCGCAAGGCGTGTCTGGAGATCAAGTTCACGCCCGTGCTGTGCGGATCCTCCTTCAAGAACAAGGGCGTGCAGCCGCTGCTCGACGCCGTGATCGACTACCTGCCCTCGCCGCTGGACGTGCCGGCGGTGCTCGGCACCGAACTCGTCAAGGGACAGGACGAGGAGCGCGAGGTGGAGCGCCACGCCGATGACTCAGAGCCGTTTACGGCGCTCGCGTTCAAGATCGCCGCCGACCCCTACGTCGGCAAGCTCACATATTTCCGCGTGTACTCGGGCAAACTCGAGGCGGGCTCGAAGGTGCTGAACGTCGGCTCCGGGCGCACCGAGCGGATCGGGCGCATTCTGATGATGCACGCCAACGACCGCGAGGAGGTCGCCGAGGTCTACGCCGGCGACATCGCCGCCGCGGTTGGCATCAAGCAGGTCGTGACCGGCGACACGCTCGCCGACCCCGGCCATCCGATCAAGCTCGAGAACATCACCTTCCCCGAGCCCGTCATCAAGGTCGCCGTGGAGCCGAAGACGAAGGCCGACCAGGAGAAGATGTCGGTCGCGCTCGGCCGCCTCGCGGAGGAGGACCCGACGTTCCAGGTGCGCACCAACGAAGAGACCGGCCAGACCGAGATCTCGGGCATGGGCGAGCTGCACCTCGAAGTGCTGGTCGACCGCATGAAGCGCGAGTTCGGCGTCGAGGCCAACGTGGGACGCCCGCAGGTGTCCTACCGCGAGACGATTCGTGGCACCGCTGAGAAGATCGAGGGGAAGTTCGTGCGCCAATCGGGCGGCTCGGGCCAGTACGGCGTGGTCTACATCAACATGGAGCCCAATCCGGGCGAGGGCTTCGAGTTCGTCAACAAAATCAAGGGCGGGAACATCCCGACCGAGTACATCCCGGCCGTCGAGAAGGGCGTCGAGGAGGCGCTCGTGAACGGCGTCAAGGCCGGCTACCCGATGGTCGACGTGAAGGTCACGCTGACCGACGGCAAGTACCACGACGTGGACTCCTCGGAGATCGCCTACAAAGTCGCCGGATCGCTCGCCTGCAAGGAGGCCGCCAAGCGCTGCAAGCCGGTGCTGCTGGAGCCGGTCTTCGCTGTGGAGGTGGTCACGCCCGAGGAGTTCATGGGCGACGTGATGGGCGACCTCTCACGCCGGCGCGGACAACTGGAAGGCTCAGAGCAGGTCGGCAACGCTCACGCGATCCACGCGCAGGTTCCGCTCTCGGAGATGTTCGGCTACGCCACCGACCTGCGCTCCAACACGCAGGGACGAGCCAACTACACGATGCAGTTCGAGGGCTACGAGGAGGTTCCGCCGAACATCGCGGAGAAGATCATCGAAGCGCGGACGGGGGAGCCGGTGCCTGCGTAGACGCAAGCCCGCGGTAACCAGAACTCACCAGAACTCTTATTTAGATAGATTTCCCAGGTTCGCCCTACTAGCGGCGAACATACAAGTCGATTACAGGAGCAGACACAAAGTGGCAAAGGAGAAGTTCGAGCGCGACAAGCCGCACGTCAACGTCGGGACCATCGGTCACATCGACCATGGAAAGACGACGCTGACAGCTGCCATCACCACGGTGCTGGCGGAGAAGATGGGCGGCGAAGCCCGCAGCTTCGAGGAGATCGACAACGCTCCCGAGGAGAAGGAGCGTGGGATCACGATCGCCACATCGCACGTCGAGTACCAGACCGAGAACCGTCACTACGCGCACGTCGACTGCCCTGGTCACGCGGATTACGTGAAGAACATGATCACGGGCGCCGCGCAGATGGACGGCGCGATCCTCGTGGTCTCCGCGGCCGATGGGCCGATGCCGCAGACGCGTGAGCACATCCTGCTCGCGCGCCAGGTCGGCGTGCCCTACATCGTCGTGTTCCTCAACAAGGCCGACATGGTCGACGACGAGGAGCTGCTCGAACTGGTCGAGGTGGAGGTCCGCGAGCTGCTCTCCGAATACGACTTCCCGGGCGATGACATCCCCTTCATCACCGGCTCGGCGCTGAAGGCGCTGGAAGGCGACGAGGCATACAAGGAGAAGATCGTCGAGCTGTCCGCGGCACTGGACTCCTACATCCCGGAACCGGTTCGCGAGCTCGAGAAGCCGTTTTTGATGCCCGTCGAGGACGTCTTCTCGATCACCGGCCGCGGCACGGTGGCGACCGGACGCATCGAGCAGGGGATCGTCAACACCGGCGACACCGTCGAAATCGTCGGCGTGCACGCGAGCACCTCGACTGTCGTCACGGGCGTTGAGATGTTCCGCAAGATCCTCGACGAGGGCCGCGCGGGCGACAACGTCGGCTGCCTGCTGCGAGGCACCAAGCGCGAGGAGATCGAGCGCGGACAGGTGCTGTGCAAGCCGGGGTCGATCACACCGCACACCAAGTACAAGGCTGAGGTCTACGTGCTCAAGAAGGAGGAGGGCGGCCGTCACACGCCGTTCTTCACGGGCTACAGGCCGCAGTTCTATTTCCGCACAACCGACGTGACCGGCGTGGCGAAGTTGCCCGACGGCGTCGAGATGGTCATGCCAGGAGACAACGTCCAGATGGAGATCGAGCTGATCCAGCCGATCGCAATGGACCAGGGGTTGCGCTTCGCCATCCGCGAGGGTGGGCGCACGGTCGGCTCGGGCGTAGTCACGGAGATCATCGAGTAGCACCGCTGGCGCCTCCGTGTTTCGGGGGCGCCGCGTCATCCACAGGCAGATACGACTAACAAGGCTCCGCCGGTCAGGCGCGGTATGGGGCGGATTCCCAAGCTGGGATTCGTTCCTTCGCCACGCAACACCGGATGGGCTCGAGGGAAAACTTCGCGTTGCCCTCAAACGATCAGCAGCAGATTCACCCCACTAAAAAAGACGAGCACGAGAGACACGCTTCCATGGCGCCAGCAGCCCAAAACAAGATCCGCATCCGACTCAAGGCCTATGACACCTCGGCAATCGAGTCTGCTGCCAAGGAGATCGTCGAGACAGCGACACGCACGGGCGCGACTGTCTCGGGGCCCGTGCCGCTGCCGACCGAGAAGAACGTGTATTGCGTGATCCGCTCGCCGTTCAAGGACAAGGACTCGCGCGAGCACTTCGAGATTCGCACGCACAAGCGGCTGATCGACATCCACCAGCCGACTCCCAAGACGGTCGACTCGCTGCAGCGGTTGGATCACCTGCCGGCCGGCGTCGACATCGAGATTCGTCTCGCGACCTGATCGATGCCCGCGATCCTCGCCAAGAAGCTAGGCATGACCCAGGTCTTCCAGGAGGACGGCCGCGTCGCGCGCGTGACCGTGCTCGAGGCCGGGCCGTGCCCGGTGACGGCGATCCGCACAAACGAGCGCGACGGCTACGAAGCTGTGCAGCTTGCGTTCGGTGCCACGAAGGAGAAGCACCTCACAAAAGCCGAGCTCGGTCACCTGAAGAAGGCCGACGCGCCACCGATGCGCCACCTGGTTGAGTTTCGTGGCGAGGCCGGCGAGCTGCAAATCGGAGAGAACGTGACGGTCGAGTCCTTCGAGGCCGGCGCGCGCGTGAAGATCGCCGGCGTGTCCAAGGGCAAGGGCTTCCAGGGCACGATCAAGCGCCACAACTTCGCATCGGGCCCCAAGTCGCACGGCTCGCACAACGTCCGCGCCCCCGGATCGATCGGCGCCTCCGCTTGGCCGGCGCGCGTGATGAAGGGTATCCGCGGCCCCGGGCAGATGGGCAACAAGCGCGCCACGCAGAAGGGCCTGGAGATCGTCAGCGTGGACGCGAAGGAGAACCTGCTGATGGTCCGTGGCTCGGTGCCGGGTCCGCGCGGCGCCGTGGTTGAGGTGCGCAGCGATGCCTGACGCCCCAGTTTTGGGTGCCCACCCACCCAGCGCAAAGAAGGTCGAGCTCGATCAGAGCGCCTTCGCCGCCAACTTCAACGGCCCGCTCGTGCACCAGAGCGTGCGCGCCGAGCAGGCCGCGCGCCGACGCGGGACCGCGGCGACGAAAACACGCGGGATGATCTCCGGCGGAGGCGCAAAGCCGTGGCGTCAGAAGGGCAGCGGCCGCGCGCGTGCGGGCTCCAACCGCTCTCCCATCTGGACCGGCGGCGGCACCGTGTTCGGACCCAAACCGCGCTCCTACACCTTCAAGGTCAACCGCAAGGAGCAGCGCGCCGCGTTGCGTTGCGCGCTGTCGCTGCACGCTGAGCGCGACTCGCTGGCGATCCTCGACGCCTCGGTCTTCGCCGCCCCGAGGACCAAACAGGCACTGGAGCTACTCGAGGATTGGGGCCAGGCCGGCCCGACGCTCGTCGTGCTCTCAGCAGAGGAGGATCTCGCCGCGCTGTCGTTCCGCAACCTGGCGGGTGTGGCGGTGCTGAGCCACGAGAACGTCGGCGTCGCCGATCTCCTCGCCGCGGCTTCGCTGTTGATCTCCCACGACGCGCTCACCGCCCTCAGCGCCCGCGCCACGAGCTCATCACGAGGTGAGGGTGCCGCGACCGCGTCCGCTCCCAAGGCCACCAAGGCGAAGGCCAACGAGCCCGCCGTCGTGGAGGCCAAGCCGGTCGCGGATGAGCCAGCCGCAGAGACGCCGGCTGCCGCAGCCGAGGAGAAGCCCGCCGATGAGACACAGGGCGGCGACGAGGGCGATGCCACCGCCGGCGAGGAGAACAGCTGATGGAGCACACGCAGGTTCTGATCCGTCCCGTCGTCTCCGAGAAGAGCTACGTGCTCTCCGCGGCGCAGAAGTACACCTTCCGCGTGCACTCAGACGCGCACAAGACACAGATCCGCCAGGCGGTCGAGGCGCTGTTCGGCGTGCACGTCGTCGAGGTCAGAACGCTGAGCGTCAAGTCGAAGCCCAAGCGTCGCGGCTCGACGCCACAGGGACGGACGCGCGCTTGGAAGAAGGCGATCGTGCAGGTGCGCCCAGGCGAGAGCATCCCGATCTTCCAGGGACTAGACGGGCTCGACAGCTGATGCCGGTTCGCAAGCCAAAGCCGACGAGCCCGGGGATGCGATTCGTGTCCTACCCGGACTTCGCCGAGATCACGAAGGACAAGCCCGAGAAGACGCTCGTCGAAGGGCTGAAGAAGAGCGGCGGACGCAACGCCCACGGGCGCAAGACCTCACGCCATCGCGGCGGTGGCGCCAAGCGCCTGTACCGGCGCGTGGACTTCAAGCGCCGCAAGGACGGCGTTCCGGCGCGAGTCGCTGCGATCGAGTACGACCCCAACCGCTCCGCCTACATCGCGCTGCTGCACTACGCCGACGGCGAGAAGCGCTACATCCTTGCGCCCCAACGTCTGACTGTGGGTATGACCGTCGCCTCCGGCGAGGGAGCCGATATCGTGGTCGGCAATTGCATGGAGCTCGCCAGCATGCCGGTCGGCACGGTCGTGCACAACGTCGAGCTCTCACCCGGCAAGGGTGGGCAGATGGCACGCTCGGCCGGCGCCTCGATCCAGCTGATGGCCAAGGACGGCGACATGGCGACGCTGCGCCTGCCCTCGGGAGAGATGCGTTTGGTCAGGGCCGAGTGTCGCGCGACGGTGGGGACGATCGGCAACGCGGAGCACCAGAACGTGAAGGTCGGCAAGGCCGGGCGCAAGCGCCACATGGGCGTGCGCCCGCAGACGCGCGGCGTCGCGATGAACCCCGTCGACCACCCGCACGGCGGCGGCGAGGGCTCGACCACCGCGGGGCGTCATCCGGTCACGCCGTGGGGCGTGCCGACGCTCGGCTATCGCACGCGCAAGAAGAACAAGCCTTCGAACAAGTACATCGTGCGCGGCCGTCGCCGCGGGAAGGGCAGGAGCAGGTGAGCCGCTCGAGCAAGAAGGGCCCGTGGGTCGAAGAGCGCTTGATGAGCCGCATCGAAGCGCTGAATGCCCAGAACACCAAGCAGATGATCAGAACCTGGTCGCGTGCATCGACGATCTTCCCGGACATGGTCGGTCACACGATCGCCGTGCACGACGGGAAAAAACACATTCCCGTATTCGTGAGCGAGTCGATGGTCGGTCACAAGCTCGGCGAGTTCGCGCCCACCCGCCACTTCCGCGGTCACGCCGGGTCGGGGAAGGTCCGCTAGCGATGGCCGACGAGGAGAAGGACGTCGAGGTGCCCGCCGGCTCCGAGGCCAGCGAGGAGAAAACAGCCAAAAAACCGGCTGCGAAAAAAGCTCCCGCCGCAAAAAAAGACGCCGTAGAGACCCCGGTAGCGGCCGAGAAGACAGAGGATTCCGAGCAGAAGCCCGCTGCTGAGAAAGAGGCCGGCGGCGAGTCGAAGAAGCCGGCTGCGAAAAAAACTCCGGCGAAAGCGCCTGCTGCTAAAGAGGCCGCCAAAAAAGCGCCTGCCGCGAAAGAGCCTGTCGCCGAGGCCAAAGAGGTAGCCAAAGCCGACGATGCGGCAAAGCCCTCCAAGAAACCTTCTAGTAGCGCAGCCGCCAGCGTGAAAGGCCCGCCAACTCGTCGGGCCGTGCGCGCCCATGCGCGCTACGTACGGACCTCGGCGCGCAAGGCGCGGATGGTGTGCGGGCATCTGCGGGGAAAGTCCGTTGACGAGGCACGCGCTATCCTCGCCTTCACGCCCCGTGCGGTGGCGCGTGACTGGAGCAAGCTGCTGGAGTCGGCGATAGCGAACGCCGAGAACAACCACGAGTTGCTCGAGGAAGACCTCGTCGTGCGTGACGCGTTCGCCGACGAAGGGCCGACGATCAAGCGCTTCCGGGCGAATAGCCGGTCGTCTGGACGGCCTATCCTCAAGCGCACGAGCCACCTGACGATCACATTGACCCCGAGGCCAGAGCCCGGGACATCCAAGAAACACGGCTGAGAGACTGAGAAATGGGACAGAAGGTTCATCCAGAGGCTATGCGCGTGGGCTACATCCACGACTGGAAGTCAAACTGGTTCAGCGAGAAAAACTTCGCGGAGTACCTAGACGAGGACATCAAGGTGCGCGAGCACATCATCGGCAAGCTCGCACACGCCGGCCTGTCGGACATCACGATCCGCAAGGACGCCGCGGAACTCGAGGTCAACATCCACACGGCGCGTCCCGGCATCGTGATCGGCAAGTCCGGCTCAGAAGTCGATGCGCTGCGCCGCGACCTGCACCGCATGACCAAAAAGCAGATCAAGGTCAACATCTTGGAGATCAAGCGTCCAGAGCTCGACGCCAAGCTCGTCGCGCAGTCGATCGCCGAGCAGCTGCAGAACCGCGTCGCGTTCCGCCGCGCGATGAAGCGCGCGCTCACGAGCGCGATGCGCTCGGGCGCGAAGGGCGTCAAGGTCCAGGTTTCCGGCCGGCTCGGTGGCGCGGAGATGGCTCGCGTCGAAAGCTACTCGGACGGGCGCGTGCCGCTGCACACGATGCGCGCGGACATCGACTACGGCTTCTACGAGGCGCGCACGACATTCGGGCGGATCGGCGTGAAGTGCTGGGTGAACAAGGGCGAGATCATGCCCGAGGGCTATATCGGCGCCGACCTCACCGACATGAGCGCACCGGCGCCTCCCGGCAACGACCGCGATGGTCGCGGCGGACGCGATGGGCGTGACGGGCGTGGGCGTGGACGAGGCGGCTCCGGGGGCGGTCCCGGTGGCGGGCGTGGTCCCGGTGGCCCTGGCGGCGGTCGTGGACGCGGTGGCGGTCCGGGCGGAGGTCGTGGTCCGGGCGGTCCCGGTGGCGGTCGTGGACCGGGCGGCCCGGGCGGAGGTCGTGGTCCGGGCGGTCCCGGCGGAGGTCGTGGACCCGGTGGCCCGGGCGGAGGTCGTGGTCCCGGTGGTCCCGGCGGAGGTCGTGGACCCGGCGGTCCAGGCGGCGGTCGTAGCGGCTCGCCCGAGGTGACCCGCTGATGCTCTCTCCCAAGCGTGTAAAGCACCGCAAGCAGCACCGTGGGCGCCGCCGCGGGCTCTCGCGCGGCCAGGTCAAAGTGCAGTTCGGCGAGTACGGGCTGAAGGCACTCGA
The DNA here is from genome assembly GCA_963776185.1 of uncultured Solirubrobacterales bacterium. GTDB lineage: Bacteria > Actinomycetota > Thermoleophilia > Solirubrobacterales > Solirubrobacteraceae > Palsa-744. The sequence goes on along the minus strand of CAVZLM010000003.1, from coordinate 173,763 downwards.
GGAGGGCTGGCTGACAAACCGCCAGATCGAGGCGGCTCGTATCGCGATGACGCGCAAGATCAAGCGTGGCGGCAAGGTTTGGATCAACGTGTTCCCCGACAAGCCCGTCACCAAGAAGCCGGCCGAGACGCGGATGGGCTCCGGCAAGGGCTCGCCCGAGGGTTGGGTCGCGGTGGTCAAGCCCGGGCGCGTGATGTTCGAGCTGGCCGGGGTACCCGAGCCGCTGGCGCGAGACGCGATCCGCCTGGCCGCACACAAGCTTCCCGTGAAGTCCAAGTTCGTGTTGAGGGAGGACTAGCGATGGACGCCAAAGAGATACGGGACCTCGACGACAGCGAACTCGCAAAACGGGTGGCGGAGCTGCGTAAAGAGCTGTTCGGCCTGCGGTTCGCGAACGCGACCGGAGAACTCGACAACACGGCAGGACTGGGCCACGCCAAGCGCGACCTCGCGCGGGCACTGACAGTCGCTCGTGAGAGGTCCCTCGCGGGGGCATCCCACGTGGCGAGCAACTGAAAATAGCTAGAAGAGACTGACGAGACATGGCTGACGAGACAGACAACGAGACACCCGAGAACGAGACTCCGGAGGCAGAGGCTCCACAGGGCCCCGAGGCTGAGGCTGCCGAGACGCCTGCCGTCGAGGCCCCCGAGGCTGAGGCGACCCCGCAGGCTGAGGCCGAGCCCGCCGCCGTACAGGCTCCTGCCGAGGAGCCTGTAGCGGAGGAGGCCCCCGAGGCAGCTGCGCCGGCCGCCCCCGTGGAGCCCGAGGAGCAGCTCTCATCGAAGGAGCGCCGCCGCAAGGCGCGATCGACTCACTCCGGCGAGGCCGGAAAGACACGCTCACCCGAGGATCGTCACGCCGAGCGCATTGCCGAGCGCAAGCTCAAGGCCACGCGTCGCCGCACACGCCGCCTAGCAGAACGCGCCAAAGCCGCCGAGCGCCGTGCCTCCGCGCCTGCGCCAGAGCCGCTCGCTCCCGTGCATGCACCGGTCGAGGGCCGTCGCGCCGTGCGTCAGGGAATCGTCGTCTCGGACAAGGGGCAGAAGACGATCACCGTGCGAATCGACACCGCCCGCCAGCACCGCCGCTACGAGAAGATCGTGCGGAGCTCCTCGACGCTGCACGCGCACGATGAGAACAACGATGCCCACGAGGGCGATGTGGTGCGGGTCGTGGAGAGCCGGCCGCTGTCGCGGACCAAGCGCTGGAAGCTCGTCGACGTGGTGGAGCGTGCGCGATGATCCAGAACGAGACCCGGCTGCGTGTCGCCGACAACTCCGGCGCGCGCGAGATCCTCTGCATCCGCGTGAAGGGCGGCTCCAAGCGACGCTACGCGTTCGTCGGCGATGTGATCACCGCGACCGTCAAGCACGCAAACCCGCAGGGCACCGTCAAAAAGGGCGATGTGGTGACCGCCGTGGTTGTGCGCACGAAGAAGTCTTTCGGACGCAACGACGGCACCTACATCGCCTTCGACGAGAACGCCGCCGTGATCATCGACGACAAAAACGAACCGCGCGGCACGCGCGTGTTCGGGCCGGTCGCGCGTGAGCTGCGCGAGCGCAACTTCATGAAGATCGTCTCGCTAGCGCCCGAGGTGCTGTGATGGCTGCCCGCGCCAAGCTGACCAAGGTACGTCCGATGAAGATCCGCTCCGGCGACCGTGTCACGGTGATCGCCGGCAAGGACCGCGGCAAGAGCGGCAAGGTGCTGCGCACCGAGCCCAGGAACGAGCGTCTGTTCGTCGAGGGCCTGAACATGATCAAGCGCCACACCCGCCCATCACAGGTTGCTGGCGCGAGCACCGAACAGCAGCTCGGCGGCGTGATCGAGCGCGAGGGCCCGATTCACGTCTCAAACGTGATGCTGCTCGACCCCAAGGACGAAAAGCCCACCCGCGTCGGCATCGAGCGCGAGGGCGGCAAGCGCTATCGCGTCGCCAAGAAGACCGGCAAAAGACTCGACTGACACAGAGAGCAATGACGCCAACCACACCCACAGCAAGACTGAAGACGCGCTATCTCGAGGAGATCCGCCCAGCGCTGATCGACCGCTTCGGCTACACCTCGGTGATGCAGGCGCCGAAGATCGAGAAGATAACGCTGAACACAGGCGTCGGCGACGCCAAGAACGACTCGAACGCCGTCAAATCCGCGCAGAACCAGCTGGCCGCGATCGCCGGGCAGCGCCCCAGCCTGCGCATCGCGCGCAAGTCGATCGCCGCGTTCAAACTGCGCGAGGGGATGACGGTCGGCGTCTCCGTGACGCTGCGCGGAGAGCGCGGCTATGAGTTCCTGGACCGTCTGACATCGATCGCGATCCCGCGTATCCGCGACTTCCGCGGGCTGAACCCGCGCTCGTTCGACGGTCGCGGCAACTACTCGATGGGCGTCAAAGAGCAGATCATCTTCCCGGAGATCGATTACGGCATGGGCGGTCAGGTGCGCGGCATGGACATCACGATCACGACGACCGCCTCCAGCGACGCCGAGGCGTTCGCGCTGCTGCAGGCGCTCGGTATGCCGTTCGCGCGCCAGGGACGCCCGAAAGACTTCCGCGAGCTGTTCGGCTCGGATCAAGACACCGATCCCCCCGCGCCCAAGACGACCCGCAAAGCCGACAAGATGAAAGCCGCCGCCGGACGTGAGGCAGCCGAAGCCGCCGAGGAACCCGCCGCCGAGGAGACGGCCGAGCCCGAGGCCGAGACTGCAGAGGCATCAGAGACCGAGGCCGAGGCGCCAGCCGCCGAGCCCGAGGCCGAGACTGCAGAGGCATCAGAGACCGAGGCCGAGGCGCCAGCCGCCGAGCCCGAGGCAGCCGAGCCCGAGGTGGCCGATGAGGCGCCCGCCGATCCCGCCGACCCCAAGACGGCTGTCAAAGACACCCCACCAAGCGCGGAAGAGACCACCGACACCGCTGAGAAGGAGACGGACTGATGGCCAAGACATCGATGCGCGTCAAGCAGGCCCGCCCGCCAAAGTTCAAGACACGTGCCTATACTCGCTGCAACCGCTGCGGACGCCCGCGCGCGGTCTACAAGAAGTTCGGGGTGTGCCGCATCTGCCTGCGCGACCTCGCCCACAACGGCCACATACCCGGGATGACGAAGTCCTCCTGGTAGGCCCACGACAGGATCCCTTTCACCATGTCAATGACCGATCCCATAGCTGACTTCCTGACGCGAATCCGCAACGCGATTCACGCCGCGCACGAGACCGTGGAGATGCCCGCCTCCAAGCTCAAGGGCGAGATGGCACGCATCCTCACCGAGCAGGGCTACATCGAAAACTGGTCGGTGTCACCAGCCCCGGACGGCGGCGCCGGAGAGGTCATCGAAATCCGGTTGAAGTACACAAGCGACCGCCGCTCGGCGATCTCCGGGCTGCGGCGGGTATCGCGCCCGGGTCAGCGCACATACGTCGACTCCAAGCACATCCCGAAGGTGCTCGGCGGGATGGGCACGGCGATCGTCTCGACCTCGCACGGCGTGATGAGCGGCCACGACGCACGCGCCGCTGGCGTCGGCGGCGAGGTTCTCGCGCAGGTCTGGTAACGATGTCGAGAATCGGTAGACAACCAATCCCCGTGCCCGCCGGCGTGACCGTTGCGATCGAGCCCGAGTCGGTGCGCGTGAACGGCCCCAAAGGCGAGCTCTCAGAGCGCATAGCTCGTGACATCGAAGTCGTCCAGGAGGGAGAGCAGCTGCTCGTCACGCGCCCGACAGACCGCGGCGAACACCGCGCGCTGCACGGCCTGACACGCACGCTCGTGGCGAACATGGTTCAAGGCGTAACCGCCGGCTATGAGAAGCGCCTGGAGATCCAGGGCGTCGGCTACCGCGCACAGCTGAAGGGCAAGAACCTCGAGCTCGCGGTCGGCTACTCACACCCGGTTCCGATCGAGGCCCCGAGCGGAATCGAATTCGAAGTGCCCCAGCCGACGCGCGTAGTGGTCAAGGGGATCTCCAAGCAGCTCGTGGGGGAGACCGCCGCGCTGATCCGCAAGCAGCGCCCGCCGGAGCCCTACAAGGGCAAGGGGATCCGCTACGAGGGCGAGTACGTCCAGCGCAAGGTCGGAAAGAGGGCATAGGAATGAGCGTTATAACCAAGGGTCAGCGCCGCCTCAAACGGCGCCGTCGCGTGAGAGCGAAGGTCTCGGGCACCGAGACGCGTCCGCGGATCTCGGTGTTCCGCTCAAACCAGGGCATCTGCGCTCAGCTGATCGACGACAAAGCCGGCCGCACGCTCGCCGCTGTAAACTGGTTCGAGCCCGACCTGCGTGGCGTGAGCAAGTCCGAGCGCACCAAGCGCTCAGGGACGATCCTCGCCGAGCGTGCCAAAGCAGCAGGCATCACCGAAGTCGTATTTGACCGTGGCGGCTACCAATACCACGGGCACGTCCGGATCTTCGCCGAAACCATCCGCGAAGCCGGCCTGACCTTCTAACCCCTCACTCATCCCTATGCCTTCAGATCGCTCAGTCAACGCAGGTACGCTCGACCTCCAGGAGCGCGTGGTCGAGATCAACCGCGTCGCCAAGGTCGTCAAGGGCGGCCGGCGCTTCTCGTTCACCGCGCTCGTCGTCGTCGGCGACGAACGCGAAGTCGTCGGCGTCGGTTACGGCAAGGCCAACGAGGTGCCGCTGGCGATCCAGAAGGGCGCAGAGCGCGCCAAGAAGGATCTCTTCAAGGTGCCCAAGCACGGCTCGACGATCACGCACCAGACGACGGGTGTGTTCGGCGCCGGACGCGTCTTCCTGAAGCCCGCCTCACCCGGTACCGGGGTGATCGCCGGCGGTGGCGTGCGCGCGGTACTCGAGCTCGCCGGCATCCACGACATCCTCTCCAAGAGCCTCGGCACGCAGAACCCGATCAACCTCGTCAAGGCGACCGTCGCCGGACTGCGCGGCCTGCGCACTCCCGAGGAGGTCGCCGAGCTGCGCGGCCTGTCGATCGCGAAGGTGCTGGGCCTCACCGACAAGCGAGAGGTGGCCAGCGAGGTGATCGATGGCTCCGAGCCTGCCGGTGAGGGCGAAGCGCCCGGCGGTGAGGCTGCCGACGCGAGCACGACGCCCGCCGACACCGAGACCGCCGCCGAGGCACTGCCTGCCGCGGAGAGCACCGAGCCCGCGGCGCCCGCGGTCGAGGCTGAGGAGACGCCGGCCTGATGGGCGCTTTCACCGTCACCCAACGCAAGTCGAGCAACGGCTCCAACAGCAAACAGCTCGACACGCTGCGCTCGCTCGGCCTGCGCCGAATCGGCCACACCGTGCAGGTCAAGGACACAGAGCAGGCACGTGGCATGCTGCACGCCGTGCGCCATCTGATCGAGGTCTCCGAGGAGAGCAAGTGAGCTCCGCCAAAGCCACGGAGGAGAAAACGGAGCGCATCGGGCTGCACAACCTCGCCCCCGCGCCCGGCAGCCGCCGGCCGCGCAAGCGCATCGGACGCGGTGAAGGCTCGGGCACCGGCAAGACCTCAGGCCGTGGGCAGAAGGGCGCGGGCTCGCGCTCGGGCTCCAAACGACGCGCGGCTTTCGAGGGCGGGCAGATGCCGATTCACATGCGCATGCGAAAGCTGCGCGGGCCGCACATGAAGAAGTCGATGCCGTTCGAGCCGTTTCGCACGCACACACAACCGGTCAACATCGCCGATCTGGAGAGCCGTTTTCAGGCGGGCACAGAGGTGACGATCGAGCTGCTGAAGGCCAACGGCCTCGGCACCCGCAAGGACATCCCGATCAAGATCCTCGCCAAGGGCGAGATCTCCAAGGCGCTGACCGTCACCGCTCACGCTTTCAGCGCCACCGCGCGGGAGCGCATCGAGGCGGCCGGCGGCACCTGTCACATCTTCGAGAGCTAGAATCGGGGGAGCCGGACTAGGCGAGTCAGCCCGCCTGCGCCGCCGCCGGACACAACGCCATGCTCTCGACAATCCTCAGCGCCTTCCAAGTCGCGGACATCCGCAAGAAGATCCTGTTCACGGCGGGGATGCTGCTGATCTACCGCTTTGGCTCGCACGTCCCCGTTCCGGGCGTCAACCTGACCGCCGTCGACAACATCCAGAAGTCCTTCGGAGGCTCGAACATCCTGGGCGTGCTGAACCTTCTCTCCGGCGGCAGCCTGTCCAAACTCGCGATCTTCGCGCTGGGGATCATGCCGTACATCACCTCCTCGATCATCTTCCAGCTGCTGCAGTTCGCGGTGCCGTCGCTGGAGAAGCTCTCCAAGGAAGGCGAAGTCGGACAGGCGCGCATCACCCAGTACACGCGCTACCTGGCGGTCGGCCTCGCGTTCGCGCAGTCGGTCGGCTACGTGTTCCTGTTTCACTCGCTGCAGGCGTCCACCGGAGAATCGGTTGTCAAGCACTTCGACACGCCGCACATCTTCCTGATCGTGATCTGCCTGACTGCCGGCTGCGTGCTGCTGATGTGGATCGGCGAGCTGATCACCCAGCGCGGGATCGGCAACGGCATATCGCTGTTGATCTTCGCCTCGATCGTCTCGCGTCTGCCATCGGGCGTCTCACTGTGGTGGGGCAGCGAGAACCAGGCGTTCAAGGTGATGCTGCCGTTCCTCGTGCTCGCCGTGGTCGCGGGCGTCGTGTTCGTGCAGGAAGGCCAGCGGCGCATCCCGGTGCAGTACGCCAAGCGCGTGATCGGACGGCGCATGTCCGAGGGCGGCCAGACCTACCTGCCGCTGCGCGTGAACATGGCCGGCGTGATCCCGGTGATCTTCGCCGCGAGCATCATGGCGTTCCCGCCGACCGTGGGGCAGCTCGTGAAAACCCACTGGGGGACGAAGCTCGCGGACTTCTTCGCCACCAACGGCTGGCACTACCTGGTCGGCGAGTCGCTGATGATCGTTCTCTTCACGTACTTCTACACGGCCGTCACGTTCAACCCGGTCGATCAGGCCGACAACCTGAAGAAGTACGGCGGATTTATCCCGGGCGTCAGACCCGGGCGCCCGACCGCTGAATTCCTCGACCGGATCCTCGCGCGACTGACGTTCCCCGGCGCGCTGTTCCTGGCGCTCGTGGCGGCGCTGCCGACGATCCTGATCGACCGCACACACGAGAACATCCCGCTCGGCGGCACCTCGATCCTGATCGTGATCGGCGTGGCGCTGGAAACGATGAAGCAGCTCGAGGCGCAACTGATGATGCGAAGTTACGAGGGTTTCCTGAAGTGACGCGGGTCGCCGGTGGGGCTGCCCGAGAACCGTAGGGTGGTGCCCGAGACCCGGCGGCCCGCCAGCCGGCAAAAGCGCTCAGCCGCCCTCGGTGGCGGAGGATCGCCCTCCCGCTTGCGTGGTCGGATACTCTGTGCAGTCGCAGCGGAACCCTCGCTGAGCGGGGATCGAGGAAGGCGACGCGGCGAGAGACCCTATTTTCGCCGCCGCACAGGGAGTAGATCGAATCCGTGTCTGAACTGAACCTCATCTTGCTTGGACCACCCGGTGCCGGCAAGGGAACCCAGGCCGATCGCCTGCAGGCGGACTTCAGGCTGCCGCACGTCTCCACCGGAGACATGCTGCGCGCCCAGGTCAGCGAGGGGACCGAGCTCGGTGTCGAGGCCAAGCGCTTCATGAACGCCGGCGAGCTGGTGCCCGACGAGGTGATCATCTCGATGATCACCGAGCGCATCGGCCGCGATGACGCCCGTGACGGCTTCCTACTCGACGGCTTCCCGCGCAACGCCGAGCAGGCCGACGCGCTGGGGCGGGCGCTCGAGGATCTGGAGCGCACGCTGAGCTCGGTTCTGCTGATCGAGGTGCCAGACGAGGAAATCATTCGGCGCCTGGCTGGGCGGCGCGTGTGCGTAAAGAACCCCAGCCACATCTATCACGTCGAGCTCGACCCGCCAAAGCGCGAGGGCATCTGCGACCAGGACGGAGCGCGGTTGATCCAGCGCGATGACGACGCCGAGGAGACGATCCGCCGGCGCCTGGAGGTCTACCACGCGCAGACCGCGCCGCTGATCGACTACTACGACGAGGCCGGACTGCTGCGCCGCTTCGACGGTCTGCGAAACGCCGATGAGGTTCACCGTCGCATCCGCGCCACGCTCGCCACGCTGCGCATGGAGGAGAACTTCTGAGCTTCAAGCGCCCGGCTTCACTTCCCGGCCAGCTAAGCTGCCCTTCGTGATCATCAAGAAGACCCCCGCCGAGATCGAAAAGATGGCCCAAGCGGGGACGATTCTGGTTGCGACACTCGAGCTGCTGAAGGGCAAGGTTCGCCCCGGTATCAGCACCGCGGAACTCGATCAGGCCGCCGAGCGGTTCATCCGCTCCCAGGGCGCGACACCGTCGTTCAAGGGCTACCGCGGCTTCCCGGGATCGATCTGCGCGTCGCCGAACTCGATGATCGTGCACGGGATCCCCGGTCCTTACAAGCTGAAGGGCTCAGACATCATCTCGATCGATGTCGGCGTCACACTCGACGGCTGGGTTGCCGACGCCGCGCGCACCTTTCCGGTCGGAGAGGTCGGAGCGGATGTGGAGAACCTGCTGAGCGCCACCGAGGCCTCGCTTTACGCCGGCGTTGAGCAGTGCAGGACCGGCAATCGCGTCGGCGATGTTTCCCATGCGATCCAGCGAGTCGCCGAGGACGCGGGGCTGGCCGTCGTGCGCTCGCTCGTTGGGCACGGGGTCGGCAAGAGCATGCACGAGGACCCGCAGGTGCCGAACTACGGAAAGCCCGGGAAGGGCCCGGCGCTGGCAGAGGGGATGGTGCTGGCGATCGAGCCGATGACGACCGCGGGCGGGCCGGCGGTGCGCGTCGCCGCCGACGGCTGGGCGATCCTCTCCCAGGACGACTCGCTGGCGGCGCACTTCGAGTTCACGGTCGCGGTGACCGCGGAGGGCCCCAGAGTACTCACACCGTGGCATCTCGGCTCGAACGGGAGCGACGCAAACGAGCTCTCCAAGAGCGCCACCACACGCGCCTAGAGCGAACCAAACAGCGACCGCAACTCGCTCTCGCGCCGCGAGTTGCTACCATCAGCAGTCCTGCTCAGTGCGAAGCGATTTGCGCTGCCAGCATATCCACGACCCGGTAGCGGCAGCCTGAAGCGGCAGCCAGAGCCGAGTCGCCGGAACAGAGCCGCTTGAAAGGGATCATGAAGGTAAGACCGTCGGTCAAGCCGATGTGCGAGAAGTGCAAGATCATCCGCCGCCATGGAGCGGTGCTGGTGATCTGCCAGAACAAGCGCCACAAGCAGCGTCAGGGCTAGGGGATCGGCTGAATGGCACGCATCGCCGGGGTCAACCTGCCCCTGAACAAGCGCTCGGAGATCGGGCTGACCTATGTCTACGGGATCGGCCGCGCGACGTCGAACAAGATTCTCGCGGAGACCGGTGTCAGCCCCGACACCTACATCCGCGACCTCACCGAGGACGAGGTCTCGAAGCTACGCGACGCGATCGACACCGACCTCACCGTCGAGGGCGATCTCAAGCGCGAACGCTTGCAGGACATCAAGCGCCTGCAGGAAATCGGCTGCTACCGCGGGCTGCGCCACCGTCGCGGGCTGCCGGTGCGCGGACAGAAGACCAAGACCAACGCCCGCACGCGCAAGGGCCCGAAGCGGATGCAGATCGCGGGCAAGAAGAAAGCCGGTAAGAAGTAATGCCAGCCCCCAAGCGCGCTCGCGGACGGCGCAAGCCAAAAAAGAACATCCCGATCGGACAGGCGCACATCAAGACCTCGTTCAACAACACGATCGTCTCGCTGACCGACACGACCGGCAACGTGATCGCCTGGGAGTCCGCCGGCGGAGCGGGCTTCAAGGGCTCGCGCAAGTCGACCCCGTTCGCCGCGCAGGTGACCGCCGATGCCGCCGCGCGCAAGGGCCTCGAGCAGGGACTTCAAAAGGTCGAGGTCTACGTCAAGGGCCCCGGCTCGGGGCGCGAGACCGCGATCCGCTCGCTGCAGGCCGCCGGTCTAGAGGTGACCGGCGTGAAGGACGTCACCCCGCAGGCACACAACGGCTGCCGCCCGCGCAAGCGCCGGCGCGTGTAACCGAAGAACCCATAGACCGTTACCTATAGAAGAGCGCAAAGCAATGGCAAGAGACACAACCCCCCAATGCAAGCAGTGCCGCCGCGAGGGCCAGAAGCTGTTCCTCAAGGGCGAGCGCTGCCTGACTGACAAGTGCGGCGTCGAGCGCCGCAACTATCCTCCGGGCGAGCACGGCCGCGGGCGCATGAAACAGAGCGAGTACCGGATCCAGCTGCGCGAGAAGCAGAAGGCACGGCGCTACTACGGCGTGCTGGAGAAGCAGTTCCGCGGCTATTACGAGAAAGCATCGCGCCAACCCGGCATCACCGGCGAGAACCTGCTCGCGATCTTGGAGTGCCGCTTCGACAACGTGCTCGTGCGTCTGGGCTTCGCCGCCTCGCGCCGCCAGGCGCGCCAGCTGATCCTGCACGGGCACTGGACGGTCAACGGGCGGCGCGTGAACATCCCCAGCTATCAGGTGCGCCCCGGTGACGTGATCGCGATCAAGGCCGACACACCGGCCACACAGGTGATCAGAGACGCCACCGAGCTCACCGGTCAGATCCCAGCGTGGTTGCAGGCCGACCACGAGTCGCTCACCGCAAAGGTGTTGCGCAAGCCGGTGCGACGCGAGGTTGCCGCGCCGGTGCAGGAGCAGCTCATCGTCGAGCTGTACTCGAAGTAAAGGCTCACTTTCATCTCCGGGGTCCGCCATTGCGGTGGCCCGGAGCCGGCGCTCGACGAAGGGCGCCCTGTCCGACACCAAATCGACGTTAGGACCCCGATGCTCGACTTTCAAATCCCCCGGATCACAAGCGACTCCGTGGAGCAGAACCGCGGCACGTTCATCATTGAGCCGCTCGACCGCGGATTCGGCTACACGTTCGGCAACTCGCTGCGCCGTGTGCTGCTCTCATCGCTGGCGGGCGCCGCGGTGACGAGCGTGCGCATCGAGGGCGTCTCACACGAGTTCTCGACGATCACTGGCGTCAAGGAGGACGTGACCGACATCGTGCTGAACCTGAAGGGCATCGTCTGCCGGATGCACTCCGACGCGACCGAGGTCGAGGCGCCGCTCGTCGTGACCGGTCCCGGCGAGATCAGCGCGAAGGACATCGACCTGCCCGCCGGTGTCGAGATCCTCAACCCCGAGGTGCACATCGCGACGCTGGAGAAGAAAACCAAGCTCGAGCTGTACATGACGATCGGCCGCGGCCGCGGCTACCGGCCGGCCGAGGAGAACAAGTCCTCCGACCAGCCGATCGGCGTGATCCCGATCGACTCGATCTTCTCACCGGTGCGCCGCGTCGCCTACGCGGTCGAGCAGGCACGCGTCGGGCAGAAGACGGACTTCGACAAGCTCACCCTGGACATCGAGACGGACGGCTCGATCGACCCGCAGGCAGCGTTGCGCGAGGCCGCCGAGCTGTTGATCAGCCAGCTGGCGATCTTCACCGACGCCGATCGTATCCAGGAGCTGCGCGCCGGACCGGCGGGAGCGCTCGATGGGCACGGAGCCGGTGCCGCGGGCGGCGGGCCGGCTGCCCTGCAGGGCGAGGAGTGGAGCATCTTGATCGAGGAGCTCGAGCTCGGGGTGCGCTCATACAATTGCCTCAAGCGCGCCGGCATCCAGACCGTCGGCGATCTGATCTCGAAGTCCGAGTCGGAGCTCAACGCTATCCCCAACTTCGGCAAGAAGTCGATCGACGAGGTCATCGAAACACTGCACGCGAGAGGCCTGAACCTGCGCCAGGACTAGACTGCCCGACAGTCTCCACGCTCCGCGCTCATCTGCCATGAGACATCAAAAGACTCGCAAAAAGCTCAGCCGCGACTCGGCGCACCGCAAGGCGCTGCTCATGAACCTCACCAAGGAGGTTCTCGAGCACGAGCGGATCAAAACGACCGAGGCCAAGGCCAAGGCGGTCAAGCCCGAGATCGAGAAGCTGATCACGCTCGCCAAGCGCGGGGATCTGCACGCGCGCCGCCAGGCACTGTCGGCGCTCGGGCAGGACAAGTCGGCGGTCTACAAGCTGTTCGAGGAGGTCGCACCGCGCTACAACACTCGCGCGGGCGGCTACACCCGCATCCTCAAGCTCGGAGCGCGTCCCTCAGACGCGACCGAGATGGTCTTCCTCGAGCTCGTATAGACCCCGCGGCCGGGTAGCCGCCGCGCGCCTGGCGGGCACTCGCACATGGGCTGATCGCCCACGTGGGCGGCGGTTGCCTCACAATGACAGCCGTCATGGGAGACCTCGTCAGCAAGCTCACGATCGAGTACGACGGCGGCCGTTTCTGCGGCTGGGCACGTCAACCCGCCGAGCGCTCGGTGCAGGAGGAGCTCGAGCGTGCGCTGCACACGATCCTCGGCGATCAGGCAGTCGATGGATCGCCGCTGCGGCTGACCGTCGCCGGGCGCACGGACCGGGGTGTGCATGCCTGGGGGCAGGTGGCAAGCTACGCGCACGAGGCGCTCGATCCACTGCGCCTGAACTCGCTGCTGGCGGAGGATCTGGCGGTGCTCGCCTGCGAGCCTCGAGCACCCGGCTTCGACGCCCGTCGCGACGCTCACAGCAGGATCTACTGCTACCGCATCCTCAACCGCCGCACACGCAGCCCGTTCAGCGCTCGCAGCGCGTTGTGGTGGCCGCGCCCGCTGGATCGTGACGCGCTTGCGGAGTGCGCGACGGCGATCGTCGGCAGCCACGACTTCACCGCGTTCACCCCGACAGAGACCGAACACACCCACTTCCAGCGCACAGTGCTCAGCGCCTCTTGGCGCTTTGACGCAGACCATCTGGAGTTCTGGATCGAGGCGGACACGTTCATGCGCCACATGAATCGTGTGCTGGTCGGCACGATGCTCGAAGTCGCCTCCGACCGCCGTGACATCGACGACTTCAGGGCGTTGCTGCAGGGCCGCCCGCGTTCGCTGGCCGGTTCGACCGCGCCCGCGCACGGCCTGGCGCTCGCCAGCGTGTCCTACGAGTAGCAGGAAGAATCGCGGACAGCCGCTGCTCAGACCCTCACGGCTTACCGGCGATCACGCTGGCGAAGCTCTGCGTAAAGTGAAGCTCGCCGTCGTGTTCGCGCGGACGGAAGCCGCTCTCCGCGCCGCCATCCAGCTCGTCGTGCAGCGCCGCTGTGATCTCCGCGACCGCGGATGGGTCTGTCTTTGCCTGCTCGAGCCAGGGCTGCAGTGGCCGCTCGAGAGCGCGAACCTCGATAGAGGCATCCTTCAGGCCCGCGTTGCGTGCGAGCTCGATCAGCTCGGGCGCGCTGAGCATCCGTGTGTGGGAAGGGTCGCGCAGCCGCTCGAGATGATTCTGCGCCAGCGCCCGCTGCGGCCGATCGTCGGCGACCATATCCGCGAGGGCGATCCGTCCCGCGCTCCTCAGGCAGCGCGACATCTCAGAGACCTGGACCTCGGGCCGCTCGAAGTGGTGAATCGCAAAGCGCGAGAGCACGACATCGAAGGACTCATCCAGGAACGGCAGGGCGCTGGCGTCGCCGCGCGCGAAGAGAATGTTGGCAAGGCCGCCCCGCTTTGCCTGCAAGCGTCCCTGCGTGAGCATCGCCTCGGTCACGTCGAGTGCCACCACGCAGCGGACCGATGGCGCGAGCGACCGCGATGCGTGGCCGGTGCCGGCGGCGACGTCGAGCAGCATGTCCTGCGCGCGAAGCTCCAGGCGCTCAAACAGCCACTCGGCGTCGAGTGTGAAGACACGGTTCAAGCGCGGATCCTCAAACGCGCAGGCCTGCGTGGAGAAGGCGCTGTGGATCGCCGCTGAATGGTCGGCGGACATATCCCGAGGTTAGAGCAACGACGAGGAGCGAGTCTCGCGAGACCGAGCCGGTCCGTATCCTGGAGGTCGATGCTCAACGTCCTCTTGACCAACGACGACGGAATCGACGCCGATGGCATTCAGAGCCTGCGGCACGTGCTCGCCGGTCTGGAGAACGTGCGCCTGGCGGTGATCGCTCCAGATGGCAACCGCTCGGCGATGGCGCGCTCGATCACGACGCGCCGCCCGCTGTGGGTCGCGGAGGTTCCCTTCTCAGACGGTACCGTGGGCTACGCGACCGACGGCACGCCCGTCGACTGTGTCCGTCTGGCGAGCCTCGGGCTGGTCGAGGGATTCAAGCCCGATCTGGTGCTCGCCGGCATCAACCACGGCGCGAACCTGGGGGACGACATCACCTATTCGGGGACGGTCGCGGCGGCGCTCGAGGGAGTCGTGCTGGGGCTGCCGAGCATTGCGATCTCCCAGCAGTCGGGTGCGCGGGCGCTGGACTTCCGCTTCGACGGCGGCTTCAAGTTTGACGTGGCGGCTGGTTTTCTGGCGAGGCTGGTGGAGCGCATCGAGGAGCTGCCGCTGCCGGCGAGCACGCTGCTGAACATCAACGTCCCGGCGGCCGAGCCGACCGCGGTGGAGGTGACGCGACTCGGCAAGCGCATCTACCAAGACGAGCTCAAGCTCGAGGTCGAGGAGGAGCATCGCCGGCGCTACTGGATCTATGGCTCTGACCCGGGCTTCCACGACGAGCCTGGGACAGACCTCGCCGCGGTCGCCGCGGGGCGCATCGCGGTGACGCCGATCCACTTCGACTTGACCGATCGCGCCGGCCTCGAGGCCCTGCGTGGCTTCGATCTGCAAGACCTGCTGACGCCGCGGGTGTCGTGAGGCTGGAGCGGTGAGCGAGAGCGCGCCACCGACTGCGCTCGTGCGCGCGGCTGAGCTGCGGGACGAGCTCTCCCGCCACGCGCACCTCTACTACGCGCTGGATGACCCGCAGATCACCGACGACGCATACGACGCGCTGCTGGATGAGCTGCGTGGCCTGGAGGCCAAATACCCCTCGCTGCGCACGCCCGACTCGCCGACGCAGCGTGTCGGGGCGGAGCCGGTCGGGAGACTCGAGAAGGTAACCCATCTGGAGCAGATGCTGTCGCTCGCGAACGCTCGCTCGGAGGAGGAGTTCCTCGCCTGGGTCGAGCGGATGCGCAACCACCTGGCACGCGAGGGGATCTCCGATCCGCCATTCCAGTTCGTGGTCGAGCCGAAGATCGACGGCCTCGCTATCAGCCTGCTCTACCGCGACGGCGTCTTTGAGCGGGGCGCGACCCGCGGCAACGGGGAGATCGGTGAGGACGTCACACACAACCTGCGCACGATCGGACAGATTCCGCTGCGGGTCACAGACGCTCCCGCCTTGCTCGAGGTGCGCGGCGAGGTCTACATGTCACTCGCCGACTTCACCTCGCTGAACGAACGCCGCGCGGAGGCCGGTCTGTCGACGTTCATGAACCCGCGCAACTCGGCGGCGGGCACGGTGCGCCAGCTCGATCCCGCCGACGCGGCGAAGCGTCCGCTGTCGATGTGGGCCTACCAGGTCGGGGTCACCGAGGGGCTGTCCTTCAAGACCCACTGGGAGGCGCTTGTCTGGCTCGGCCAGCATCGCTTCAGGGTCAACAGCGACATCAAGCTGCTCGACAGCCCCGAGGAGGTGATCGCACAGTGCCTGCAATGGCAGGAGCGCCGCGGCGGACTCGACTTCGAGATCGACGGTGTCGTGATCAAGGTGTCAGACCTCGAGCTGCAGCGCCGCCTCGGCTCGGTCGGCCGCGAGCCGCGCTGGGCGATCGCCTGGAAGTTCCCGCCAACCACCGCGCTCACACGCCTGAACTCGATCGAGTGGAACGTCGGCAAGTTCGGCGACCTGCGTCCCTATGCAGTGCTCGAGCCGGTTGCGGTGGGCGGAGTGACGATCAAGCTGGCGACCCTGCACAACGAGGAGGACATCGTGCGCAAGGACATCCGCGCGGGCGAGGATGTCATCGTGCTGCGGGCGGGCGACGTGATCCCCCAGGTCCTATCCCCGGCGCCGCACGTGGCCGAGCACGAGCATCGTCCGCCGCCGACGCACCCGCCTGAGCGCTGTCCCTTCTGTGGCACCGCGACGATCAAGCCGGCCGACGCCGTGTTCACGCAGTGCCCGAACCGCGACTGCCCCGAGCGCGCCTGGCATCTGCTCAAGCACTTCGTCTCGCGAGGCGCGATGGACATCGATGGGCTCGGCGAGAAGCAGGTTCGGCTGCTACAGAATTGCGAGCTCGTCCAGACGGCCGCGGACTTCTATCGCCTGCAGAGCCACAGGGACAGGCTGCTCGAACTCGACGGGTTCGGCGAGACCTCGGTGGGCCGGCTGCTGCAGGCGATCGATACCTCCAAGCAGCGGCCGTTCGCACGAGTGCTGTTCGCGCTGGGGATCGAGGAGGTGGGGGAGATCACCGCTCGCAACCTCGCCCAGCGCTTCGGTGACATCGACGCCCTGCTCGGCGCCTCCGCCGAGGAGATCTCGATCACACCGGGGATCGGCGAGAAGATGGCGGCATCGATCCACGCGCAGCTGGCTGACGAGCGGATGCGGAAACTGATCGCCGAACTGCGCGAATTCGAGCTGCGCTTCGAGGAAGAGGGCGCGCTGCCCTCCGAAGGCCCGCTGGCCGAGAAAGCGATCGTTATCACCGGTACGCTGCCCACGCTCTCGCGTGAGCAGGCGACCGAGCTGATCCAGCAGGCGGGCGGCAGGGTCTCGAGCTCGGTGTCGAAAAGCACCGATCTGCTCGTCGCCGGCGAGGCCGCTGGGTCGAAGCTCGAGAAGGCAAAGCGATTGGAAATCGCGATCGTTGACGAGGACGGGCTGCGGGCGCTGTTGGGCCGGCCGGCGCCATAGCTCAGACTTCTTTGGCTTCTTCACCGCCGCCCGGTGCTTCCCGCGGAGCCGCTTCGGCTTCTTCGCTTCCTTCTTCGCCGGTGGATTCGTGTGATTCTTCACCGCCTTCGCTTTCTCCGAAGAGCTGCTTGACTTCTTCAGAGGCGGCTTCGTGTGATTCTTCACCGGAGGGCGCCTGGTTGCTCGTGGAGCTGCCGCCGCAGCCGAGGGCTCCCGTTGCGATGACGGCCGCGAGCAGGCACGCGAGCAGGGCCCGGAGCGCGCGAGGGGGGCTTGCGTTGCTGAACATCTGCACAGAGTAGGGCTTCGACCGAGTCAGCCGCGGATGAGAAGCGCCACTCAATAAGCGGCGAGCGAGATCGTCATGTTGTCCTGCAGTTCGTGGGCGAAATCGGTCGAGATGCCATCGTTGAAGAACGCGAAGGCGAGCAGATGCCCGTCGGCGGCCTGACAGTAGCCGGCGAGATTCGAGACACCCGTGAGTGTGCCCGTCTTGCCCTCGCAGTGTCCGGCCGCCGGCGTTCCCCGCATCCGTTCCGCGAGCGTGCCCGTCTGCCCGGCGACAGCGAGATCGCCGCGAAGAACGCGGCCAACCGGGGTCGGCTGCAGCTCGACGAGCAAGTCGGTGACTTCATACGGTGAGGTTTTGTCCTCTTCGGAGAGGCCAGACCCGTCCACCACATGGGGGTGAAGGCCCAGTACCGCGGCGACGGTCTGTGTGACCACGGAGGCGCCCGCCGCGGTGGTTCCGGCGGCGCCAAAGCGAGCACCGATGTCCTTCACGAGGGTCTCGGCGAAGAAGTTGTCAGACGGCGGCAGCGTCAGCCCCAGCAGTTCTGCGACAGTCGGCGACTGAGCGCTGGCCAGCAGGCTCGCGTCAACGGGCGTGTTCGCCGCGCCGCTTGCGCCCGAGACTCTTATGTGGAGGGCTTGCAGCGCGACCACGAGCTCGTGGGCGGCGAAGGCGGCGGGAGCATGGGAGCCGCGCTCGGAGCCGACTTCGCCGCGGTTGAAGGCCAGCGCACTGAGCGTGCCTTCGAGGAACGGATCCGGCTGATAGTCGCTGGAGGGCTCGCCGCGCAGAGAGTCGAAGTAGGACTCATCGCCCTCGACGTTGCCGCGGACCTCGCGAATTCCCGCCTGCTGGAGCTTCGCCGCCAGCGCCGACACCGAGGTGCCGACTCCCCCGTAGTGACTGCGAATGAAGGCCTCGGAGCCGAACGTGGGATCGCCGCCGCCGCGCAGATACAGGTTGCCTTCCCAGACACCCGCAGGCGAGAGCTGTCCGGCACCGAGCACGTCTGTCTGCAGGCGCGTCGTTGCACCGAGACGCTCGAGGGCGGTGGTCGCGGTGTAGAGCTTCTCGACCGAAGCGGGCGGGCGTGCCGTGGCGGCGCGTTCTGAGAAGAGAACCTGTTTGGCGGTGATGTCATAGACGTAGCCGCCCGAGTGCGAGCCGGAGCGTGAGAGCTCGTGGGCCAGGTGCTGGTGCAGCGTTTCAGCGCTCGCCGGCGGGCTCGCTGAGAGCGCCAGCAGCGCCAGCAGCGACAGCGCGTAGCGCGGGAGCGGCCGTCGAGCGCGGTTCCCGTTCACGCGAACGTACAATGTGTAGCAATGGGCAAGGTTGTCGAGTTCGAAGGTCTCACAGCGAGGAAGTCCGCCCCTGGAACACGGCCGGCCGCCAAGCGGAGCGGTGCCAAGAGTAGATCCTCCGTCCGGCGGCGTCCGCGACCCCACAAGACAGCCCTGGTGCTCGGCGGGGGAGGCTTCACCGGAGGGGTCTATGAGATCGGGGCGCTGCGCGCGCTGGACCTGCTCGCCGTCAACAGCACGGTCAACAACTTCGATATCTATGTGGGAACCTCTGCGGGAGCCTTCATCGCGGCGCTGTGTGCCAACGGTGTGACCCCCGAGGAGATGATGCGTGTCATCACGCGTCAGGGTCCGCTGCCCTTCCGGGACATCGATGTCGGCGATCTGCTGCGCCCAAATCTCGGTGAGATAGTGCGCAAGGGCGCGCTGATGCCATGGCGCGCGGCGGGGCTCGCGCGCCAGCTCGTCTCACAGCTCGGCCAGGCCTCAGCGATGGATCTGCTGATGGGGCTGGCCGAGGGCCTGCCGTCGGGCCTGTATACCGGAGCCGGCATCGAGAGCTATCTGCGCAAGGTTCTGAGCGATCCGGATCGCACCGACGATTTTCGTGAGCTGCAGAGGGAGCTGTATCTGACCGCCACCGACCTGGACACCTGCGAGCGGATCGTGTTCGGTGGCGAGGGCGAAGACGATGTCCCGATCTCCACCGCGGTTCGCGCCTCCGGGGCACTGCCGATGGTCTACGCGCCGGTGCTCGTGAAGGGGCGGGAGCTGATCGATGGCGGGATCGTTTCGACGACCAATCTCGATATCGCTGTCGAGGCTGGGGCCAAGCTCGTGATCGTGGTCAATCCGATCGTCCCCTACATCAACGACTTCGACAAGGAGATCCGGACGATGCGCGGCAAGCGCGCGCGCCGGGTCTCAGACATGGGCTTTCCGCAGATCGGCTACCAGGCGTTCAAGCTGGTGGCCCATCAGCGCCTGCACGAGATGGCCAAGCAATGGGAGGAGCGCTATCCCGGCGTGGACATCGTGCTGCTCGAGCCGGAACCGACCGACGAGCTGATGTTCCAGACCTCGATGATGAGCTTCTCCTCACGTATCGAGATCGCACGCCACGGCTTTCAATCCGTGACCTACCACCTGCTTGGGGAGTACGAGCGCTACAGCGAAGTCGCAAAGCGTCACGGGCTCGAGATATCGGCCACGCGGGTTCGCGGGGTGGTCGAACACTTCGATGCCGAGCGCGAATCGGTGAGCGCTTGGCGCAAGATCCTCGAGGGCACCACCGGGGCGCTTCTGCGTCAGTCTGGTCTGGCGAGCTGAGCGGATTCCTCAACCTCGGCGGCAGGTTCGCTGGCCGCTGATTCGGCGGGGTTCTGAGACTCGTCTGAGTCGGACTCGACGTCCGGATCTGGGGCCGCCTGCAGGGTGGCGTCGATGGCTCTCAGCAGACGATCGGAAGCTGCCGAGTTGCGCACGCTGATGCGCACATAGCGTGGCTCGCCGAGCGCCTCTCCCGAAGCGACCAGCACTCCCGCCTGTTCCAGGCGCGCCGCCAGTGCGCCACCGTCCATCGAAGGGTGGGCGGCCCACAGGAAGTTGGCCTGGCTGTCGGTCACCTCGATGCCGCGTTTGCGCAGCGCGGAAGTCAACTGGCTTCGCTCGACCGCGACAGTGCGCACATGGCGCTCGAGCAGGTCGGACGCGGTGCGCAGAGCTTCCAGGGCGCCCGCCTGCGAGAGGTCGTTGACACCCAGGTCAGGCGCGAGCTCAGCCAGCAGGTTCTCCGAGCCGGGCCCGCCGAGCGCGTAGCCGATCCGCAATCCCGCCAGGCCCCAGGCCTTGGAGAAGCTGCGGAAGATGAACAGGCCTGGGTGGTCTTTCAACAGCGCGAGCGAGGCGTCGATCGGCTGGACATCGACGAACTCGATCAGCGACTCGTCCAGCAGCATCGCCACGCCGTCGGGCAGACCGTCGAGCAGCCGCTGCAGCTCGTCGATCGCCAGCAGCTCGCCCGTCGGGTCGTTGGGGTTGGCGAGCGCTACGACGCGTGTGTTGTGTCGAGGGACCGCATCGAGCAGCGCATCGACACCGCCGCTGATCGGCACCGCCTGACCGTGAGCGCGGCGGGCCATGATCGGAAACAGGGGATAGGACGGCCAGGACGTAAGCAGCTCCTGTCCAGGTTCGATCAGCGCGCGCGTGGCGGCGCTGAGCAGATCTCCGGCGCCGTTACCGAGAATCAGGCATGCGGACTCGACACCATGGCGCTCGGCGAGCTCCTCGCGCAGCTCCGAGCCGCGCAGATGCGGGTAGCGCTGCAGTCCACGACGGGCGGCGAAGGTGATCGCGTTGGCGATGTTCGCGTGGGGCAGTTCGGGCCAGGTGGTCTGCGACAGGTCGAGCTTCTGCACCTGGGTGAGCGCTTTACGTTTGCGCTCGTCAGCTTCGGCACGCAGGCCGGCGTTGACCTCCTCCTCAGAGAGACCTTCAAACTGCTTGTAATAATCGAGCAGACCCACCGCTCAGGCGCTCGGCTCTAGGCTCCGGGGCCGTCCGGTGTCGCCGGTCTGGCTCACACGCCTCCGCCGGAGAATTCGTTGGATCCAGGGCCGTGAATGATCAGGAACCAGACCGTGAAGATTGCCGCGGCGATCGCCGCCGTGACAGCGAAGATCCGGCCGAGCGCTCCGCCGCGCTGGTCGTGACCGGCGGCGCGCCGCACGAGGATCCAGGCGAGATCGATTCTGCGGAGGATCATCAGCGCGCCGAACAGCAGCACGAACAGGCCGGCGAACGACACGAGGATGCCGACGCTGACACTGCCCGTTATGTAATCGGCCTGCGAGCCGACCCACAGACAGGCGATCGGGATCGGTCCCCAGCAGAGCAGGCTGAGCACGATCATCGCGGCGAACAGCGCATTGGCCAGGCTGCCGTCGAAGCGCTGGCGTTTGCTGCCTTTGAGTTTTGGCAGTACGCGAAAGCGGATCGGAGCGGTGCCGGGACGGCGCCCCGCGAACAGTCCGCCGTTGTCACTGGGGTCGGTGCGCATCTGCCTAGTGCTCCTCTTGGTCTCCCTACACGCTAGCGCGCGTAGAGCCCGTCCAGGATGTCGGCGTATTTCTGCTCGACGACGTTGCGCTTGACCTTCAGCGTCGGGGTCAGCTCACCGGTCGCCTGAGAGAGATCGTGGTCGAGGATCGCGAACTTCTTGACCTGCTCGACCTGAGCGTATTTGGCATTCGCGCGGTCGACCTCCTGCTGGATGAGCTCGTGGACGGCGGGGTGGCCGCAGAGCGAGGCGACATCCTCGGACAGGCCGTGGTCGCGAGCGAAGACCGGGATCTCCTCCTCGTCGAGGGTGATCAGCACGACCGGGTAGGGGCGCTGGTCGCCGTGCATCACGGCCTGGGAGATCCAACGGCACTGCTTGAGGTCGTTCTCGAGGTTGGCGGGGGTCAGGTTCTTGCCTCCGGCGGTGATGATGATGTCCTTCTTGCGCCCCGTGATCGAGAGGTAGCCGTCCGCGTCGAGCGAGCCGAGATCGCCGGTGTGCATCCACCCGTTCTCGACCGCCCCGAAGCTCTCTTCACCGCGGTTGTGGTAGCCCGCGAAGATGTTCGCGCCTTTGATCAGGATCTCGCCGTCCTCGGCGATCTTCAGCTCCACTCCAGGCAGGGCGCGCCCGACGGTTCCGAAGCGATGATCCTCGACTGTCGAGACGGTGGCGGCCGTGGCGGTCTCGGTCATGCCGTAGCCCTCGAGCACCGGTACGCCACAGGCCCAGAAGAACTTGAGGATCTCGCCGGCGATCGGCGCGGCGCCGCTGGTGGCTTGGCGCACCCGCCCGCCGAAGATCGCGCGCACGTTTTTGAAGAGTTTCTCGTCGGCCTCGTCGAAGGCCTTCTGCATCTCGGCGGGGATCGGCTCGTCGCGAAGCATCATGCTGCGCACCTTTGCGCCCAGCTCGATCGCGGCTTGCGAGCGCTCCTGTTCCTCCGGTGGCTGCGCCTCGATCGCGCCGTGAGCGAGCGTGTAGACCTTCTCGAACACGCGCGGCACCGAGGGCAGGTACGTTGGTTTGACCTCCATCAGCTCGCCCACGATCTGCTTGGTGTCGCCGCCGAAGTAGGCGAGCGTGGTGCCCAGGTCGAACACGATCAGCTGGATCAGCAGCGCATAGGAATGGGCGAGCGGCAGATACAGATAGGTGACGTCGTCTTCACGGATCTGCCCGATATCACGGACCATGCCCATGATCGCGCAGTAGTTGCCGTGGGTGAGCACGCAGCCCTTTGGCGGACCGGTGGTGCCCGAGGTGTAGATGAAGGTGTAGGGATCCTCTGGGCGGATCCCGGCGCGTCGCGCGTCGAGCTCGTCCTGGGAGTGGGAGGATCCACGCTCCCGGACCTCCTCGAGAGAGATCGCGTCCAGTGCTCGGGCAACCGGCGAGTGTTCCCCGGTTGGGGAGTCGATCACGATCACGGTGCGAAGGTTGGGTAGGCGATCGCGGATCTCGGCGATCTTCGCGAGCTGCTCGTCGTTCTCGCAGACGATCGCGCAGGCACCGGAGTCCGAGATCACCCAGAGGCACTCTTCGGGCGAGTTCGTCTGGTAGATCGGTACGACGACGGCACCCGCGGCGGTCGCCGCCAGGTCGGCATATGACCACTCGGGACGTGTGTTGGCGAGGATGCAAACACGCTCGCCCGACTCGATCCCGAGATCTATCAGCCCCAGAGCAACCTCCCGGACGATCGTGGCGAGCTCGGCGTAGCTGACATCGTGCCAGGCTCCGTCGCGCTTGAAGCGCACAGCTGTACTGTCCGCGTGCTCCGCGGCGGTGCGCGGTATCAGATCGGCGATGGTGTGTGATCCTGTAGCCGACTCCACAGTGCTGACGTTCATTGTGCCCCTCCTCGATGAGGCTGACTAGACCATGCTCGAATGAGCATCATGAATCTTAGTTCAGCATGGGCGTCGTGAGGCCGACGTCCATACTGAGTCTACAATCTACTCGAGTAGGAAAAAGCTACCATAAGTAAGAAGATGGCGTCAACGACAAGCGAGCGGCCGGCGCGGCTCAGGGCGGCGCATCTCGGCCCTGAGCGCAGGCGACCCATGATCCTGGATGTCGCGTTCGGGCTGTTCCTCGAGCACGGCTACAAGGCGACCTCAATGGACGCGATCGCGCGTGCCGTGGGTGTGACCAAGCCCGTCATCTACTCGTGCTTTCCCAGCAAGTCAGAGCTCTTCCTCGCGCTGCTGGATCGTGAGGAGCAGCGCATGCTCGAGGAGCTGGGGGAGGTGCTCAGGGCGGGGACCCAAGGCGATGACCTGGAGACGACGCTGATCGCTGCATTCACAGCCCTGCTGCAAGCGGTGACCAACGCTCCAGAGTCCTACAGGATGACGCTCCTGGGCAGCGGCGATCTGGACGGCGCGATTGACGCACGTGTGCGTCGAGGGCGCGAACGGCACCTGGCCGGGATCGAATTGCTCTCACGGACCTGGCTCGAGCACAGGATCCCCGCCTCGCAGCTCGATGGGACCGCTCAATTCGTCGGCCAGACGCTGCTGAGCATCGGCGAAGGCGGCATACGCACGATGCTGGCCTCGCCGCAGCGATGGACCCCGAAGACCCTGGGGCGAGAACTAGGCGGACTGGCTGCCCACGGCTATCTGGCGCTCATGCAGAACGCAGCCGCCCGGCGCTAGCCAATCCAGCACCGCCATGCGCCGCTCTGTGGGCGGGGAGGCACCGACAGTGGCCAGACAGGGCTTGTCGATGCGGCCCGCAAAGATCCGAACGCCGGCTTCGGGGCGCTTGGACAGGACTTCTCTGCGCTCGGTGCCCGTTTCGCGCGCCAGCTCGGACAGCGTCGGGTGTGCCAGTTGCGCCCGATCTCAGATCATCAGGAGCGCCCGGTCGCTGGTCGCCTCTCAGCCGTTCAACGCGGCGGGACGCTTGGCGCCCGAGTTCTGGCGAATGCTGGCCAGGAAGAGGCTCTTGTCTATTCGCCCCTTGAAGATCGGAACCCCCATTTCGATGCATTTCACGAGCACTTCTTTGCGTCCAATACCGGCCTCGTCGGCGAGTTCGGTGGGCGTCAGGTGGTTGGCCATCGGGGAGTTCCTCCTGTCGATTGGGGTCTTCATCCGTACATATACCTATGTGCGCGGACGAACTCAATAGTTGGTGCCCGCAATGTGCTCAAAGTAGTCAGTCTCATGCGCTGGCACACAGACGTCCCGAGCCGGCTGTCCCGACGGCGCCGAGCTAGACGGGGTTGGGCACGTCGAGGAAGACGTGATCGAGCGCGAAGCTGCTGGCCAAATGCTCCCCGAGGCGCTGTATCCCCAGGGTCTCTGTGGCGTAATGCCCAGCGGCGACGAAGTGTATGCCCGCCTCTTGAGCCTGTGCCATGACCCTCTCGGACGGCTCGCCTGTCAGGAAAGCGTCGGCACCCGCAGCGACGGCGTCAGCAAGGTAGTGGGAACCCGCTCCGGTGACGATCGCCAGCGTGCGTATCTGTCTTGGCCCGTACTCGAACACGAGGGGCTCACGGGCGGTGATCTTGCCGATACGTCCGAACAGGTCAGCCGCTGAGAGCCCAGGACCATCAAAGCCAGCAAGACAGCCGATCGGCTCGCCGTGATGTCGGGCAAACTGCGTGAGCTCTGATCCGCCGAGAGAGCGTGCAACAAGTGCATTGTTCCCGATCTCCGGGTGCGCGTCGAGTGGAAGATGATAGGCGGCAAGAGAGATGTCAGCGTCGAAGAGGATCCGCATCCGGTGCTTGAGGGCCGCGTCGAGGACCAATGGCCCTGAACCCCAGAAAATGCCGTGATGAACAAGCAGGAGGTCAGCTTGATGCTCACGGGCAAGCTCAAACAGCTCGACATTTGCGCTGACGCCGGTGGCGATCTTGGCCACCTCCGCTCGACCTGGCACCTGCAATCCGTTCGGGCAGTAGTCCTCGAAGCGCTGGGGTTGGAGTAGACCAGACACCTCAGTGATGATGTCGTTGAGTGCCGCACACACTCCAGCGACGATAGCGGTGTGAGATACTGGCGGCTACATCGGGGCGTGGCGCAGCCTGGTAGCGCGCACCGTTCGGGTCGGTGAGGTCCCCGGTTCGAATCCGGGCGCCCCGATATGACAGTTGTCTGCGAACTGATGCGAATGGGAGCGCATCAGGGCGAACAGACGCGAACTCCCTAACGCAGTATTGATGGAAGTCAATGGCCTAAGACGTTTCTTGGGGACGAGTCATAGCGTTCGTGTAGCCAGGTCTCGACTTCGGAGATGCGGTAGCGGTTCATTCCGCCAGTGTGTAGGTGGGGGAGGCCGACTTGCTGCTGAGACTCGATCCAGCGTCGCGTGACGGACAGGTGGTCGGCGAGCTGTTGCTTCGTTACCCAGGGCTCGGGTTGTTTTGAGCGTTCGTAGTTCATGGCTGCCGATCAGAGCAGAGCTCGGACGCGATCTCAAGAGCAGTCGTCGTCATCGTGCTCCCACTCGCTAGCGTCCCACGTGTGAACCTAATTCCTACGCTGACCGACGACCTCTACCACTACACCTCATCAGGCGTCGGACTCGACAGCATCGTGCCCCAAATGCAATTCAGGCTAGGCCTAGTTGAGTTGATGAATGATCCGCGTGAGTCGCGCCCGCGGTATCCAAATCTGTCGATTGCCGATGGCGTTCCGGGTCCTGGAATGACTGTGATGGAGGACGCGGATCGACTCCTGCGACGAGCCGCAAAGGTCGGGTGCTTTACGCGAGACTATGAACTACCAGAGTCAGTTCTCGATCCTGCGGCTCTGCGCGGGTATGCTCACCCCGCGCTTTGGGCGCACTATGCCGCAGGTCATACTGGTGTCTGCCTGCGGTTCAGTCGTTGTGCCCTCGACTCGTGCATTCGTGCTCAGCTGTCGTCGCGGGGCTTGCTGTTTGAGGGAGCTGTCGAGTATCGCACTGAGATGTCGGCCACCGCGCAAGCGATTGGTCTCGACGTGGAGCAGATTTACGAGTTTGGGCTCGACGCTGTCGTCTCGCGATACATCGAGCGCTACCACCGCGAATTGTTCTTTGAAAAGCACTCGGACTGGGCGAGTGAGGCCGAGCATCGCTGGGTGTTTTTCAACCCAGAGCCGTCTTCAGTCTATGTGGACGTCTCCGATGCGCTCACAGGCATTGTGCTAGGCGACGCTTTCCCGGAGGTGCGTCTCGATGCCGTTCATCACCTTGCATCCCGGTTCGACCTCGACGTCAAGCAGGTGCGGTTCTTCAATCGTTGGCTACACGTCATGCCACTGGTCGCTCCGTCTCCACGCGAACCCGTCACCCATGAACGCAAAGGCCCGTTTGAGGATCGCGTGCAGGAACTCGCTGAGGCAGAAGCCCAAGCCGAACGAGCGTCTGCACACGGAGAGCGACTTGCTGCCCCCATAGTTGCTGAGCTTCGGCACTTCATGCAACAGATCGCAGAGCAGGCAGCGAGGCTCACGGCTGTTGAGGTAGCCCTACACGATCGTGCTACGGCTATCCCGCCGGCCGAACGACGGCGAGCACCAGGTGTCCCGAAGTACTTGGCCGACTACCAAGAGGGCGTCATCTGTGTCGTTGAGAGTCTGCCTCGCTACAGCGTGACCTTCGTTGCGTCAGTCGCCGTACAGGCAATCGCGGGTGATCAGCTGAAGCTACATGGTGCGTTTGAGCTTGAGTGCTGGCGCAAAGATGGGCCGAATGAGCGCACTGAGCTCTGGCGTTTCGTCGCCCAGGAGAACACCGAGGCCGCAGCGACACTCTGCGATCGGCTCATCGCAGAGATGGCCGATCACATTGACTCTGCTCTCACAACGTTCGACAAATGCCGGTCTTGCGGTCTTCGTGAGGGTTAGCGCAGCGGTCTGACAGAGCCTGTGGGTCGTTCTAGCTCATCAGTGGCCTTTGTCGATCTGGAGGGTGTCTCCTCGCTATGTATGCGGCGAGGGTTGATTTGGCGTGAGGTGGTGTCGTAGCCATGTGCTTGTGTCGTCTTGGTTCCAGGTGCCGGCGGCGATTGCGAGTACTGCTTGCTCGGCGTCATCGATGGTTGGTGTGATGTGCCATGTCCATTCGTTGGTCTCGATGAATAGGCGGAGTGCTACCCACGCTGCTCGCTTGTTGCCATCGGGCAGGGGATGGTTCTTTGCTAGGTGCACGACGAGGACGGCGGCCTTGTCGATGAAGTCTGGATAGAACTCCGTCTCGCCGAAGCCGGCTGATGGGGCGTGCAGTGCTGACTCGGCGAGCCCGAGCTTGGTGACTCTTGTGAGGGTGGCGGGGTCGAGTCCGGTGATCTCGGCGGCGATGGCGAGGTAGTCGGTGAGCTCGATGTAGCGGATGCTCACTTGGCGAGTCGCTCTAGCAGCTCGCGGTCTTCTTCGATGATGCGGCGTATGCGCGTCTTGAACTCGGGGTCTTCGCGGCGTCGCTGGACGGCCTCGGCGAGGGCGTGCTTGACGGTCTCGTTGAGGCTCTTGCCTTCAGCGCGTGCAAGCGCCTCGGTGTCGGACGCAAGGTCGTCATCCAACCGCACGGTCAGGTTCTTAGTCATGGTGTCATGGTAGCACAAATTTATGGCGTGCCAGTGCACGTCTGTTCAACATGGCATACACCCGGCCTGGGCCGGTGCAGAGCCCGGCATCAGCCCGGTATGACCGTTGCAAATCCGTTGCAGACGGCCGAAAAACCGCATTCCCAAGCCGATCTGAACCGATCGCCCCGATAAGGTTTTGTCTGCAACGGCCGTGTAGTTCGCGATAAAAGTCCTCGATTTTGCAGGACTTTTGTCGTGTCGGTCGTCTGTTCTTTTGAACCTGCTGCTTGTCCCTGGTTCAAATTCCGCAAAAAGTCGTGTTGAGCAGCAAAAAACCTGTAGATATGGTCATTGGCCGAGCGGGTGTCCGGGCTGTTGGAGGGTCTATGGGACGCAAACGGGACGCAGCGCAACCCGAAATGGGACGCAGACGGGACGTAGGCGTCAGCAGGCCGTGCAAGCCCACAACCGCCATGCTGACGATCCTTGAGACGACCCGCGAGAAGCAGGGCATCACCAAGCGGGCCATCGCCAGTCGTGCGGGCCTGGGTGCATCCAGCGTCAGGCGACCACCTCGGCCGATTGCAGACCAAAGGCAATCGGTGCGTGGCGGGTTTCGAGCGCGCGATCTCTCGCCTGCGAGCGGGCCTGTGGGGTCGAGCAACACCAAGTCCGCTACGAGTCGCTAGCCAGGCGGCTTGACGATCGCCTCGACGACCTGCCACGTGCTACTGCTGGGATTTCCCGGAGCAGGGGTTCCATCTCCGTCGTGTTTCGCGTCGAGGAGCACAGCACGCGCCTTAGCGTTCGAGAAGTGCGCCGCGAGCAGGTCGAGCGCGTCCTCGTCGAGATCCTTGCCGCAGTTCAGGTGTGCCTTGGCTTGGGTCTGTGCGGCGTGGCGATCGATGTGTGCGGTTTGGTCGGCAAAGTGCAAAAGGAACCAGAGCTCTATGCAGGGATTCGAGATCGCGAGGCCTATGCCGCGAGCGGCTGCTAGCTCGATCGCCTCCCGTAAGTAGGGGTGTTCGTCGACGTCGAAAACGCACCAGACCTCGTCGTGTGCGCGGCCACGACCTTTGCGCTCCGCGCGCTCATTGACTGCCTTTGTCTTGGCGGCGCGTGTAACGAGCGCCAGTGGCGTGCCGTGAAACTCATGGATCTCAACGTTGACCTGGCCGCGGAAGCGACGATGCCAGTACTTCAGATAAGTCTCCTCCGTCACCGCCCCCTCGGCAAAGACGAGCAGCTCGCGCCGACTCGGCCGCGCCGCAACCGTTCGTCGCGGCCCTGGCATTAGCCGTCGGCGTCGCCAACCGGTTCAGCGATGCGCTCCAGGCGCCGGCGTGAGAAGATCGGTGTGCCGCCGTAGCGACCGGCCAGATAGCGCCGCGCGATCGCCTCCTCGCGGCGAGGGGCAAGGTCGACCAGTGGGTAGAGGCGGGTGCTGCCGTCCTCGTCCTTCTCGGTGAGCCAGATCTGGTCTCGGCCGAGTGGGCGCTCCCCGGAGTCACCCATCAGCGTGACCTCGTGGGAGTTGAAGATCAGTTGGGCACGGCGCGGGTTGCTCTGCTCAGACTGAAAGAGATCGACGAGCACCGCTACAAGGGCTGGGTGCAGGCTCGCCTCCAGCTCGTCGACGAGCAGTACCGAGCCGTCGTGAAGGGCGTCCACGATGAGGCCGATCATCCCGAACCAGATCATTGTTCCCCACGACTCCTGGTCGACGGAGAGGTCTACCTCGCGCTCGCCTGCGCGATGTTTCAGGCGCACCTCGAAATCGTTGAGCTCAAGTCCCTCGAGGTCTTCGTCGGGGTCCTCGCCGCGAAAGATGTCGAAAACCTTCTCGAGTTTCTCCCTGAACTCGGGGTCCAGATCGCGGCGGCTGACGTCCGTCACTCCGAGGTCGGCCTCGCGTAGCAGCCCGAGTATCTGCTGTCGGCGATCCTCTTGCTCTAGTAACTTCGCGGTCAGGGCCTGCCTGGCTCCGCGTGTGCGGACGTCCGCGTATAGGAGATTGCGCTGGAACCATTCATATAGCGGCATAAACAGCGGATGGTTTGTGGCGGCAGCGGTGGACAGGAACAGTGCGTTTGAACGAAGGATCTCTTCGGTGGCTCGCCCTTTGGCGCGCTGCTGGGTCCCGAGTTGGACGGAATCTTTGTCGCGCTGAAGCAGCAGCGTCGGGCGGCCGTGGGGGTAGCCGCGGGCCCACTCCTCCTGGATGCGCTCCGCGTCGATACGAAAGCCGTATTCGTAGCGGACACCGTCGAGTACCAACTCGACCTCGTAGGTGGACGGGGCGCTCCCCTCGTCCTCGCCGAGCCGGAACGGACTAGTAGGTACCCTGCCACCGGGCTTGCCCTGTCGGAAGGACTGCAGCACGAACATGCGCATGTCCGCCATCGCCATCAGCAGGTTCGACTTGCCTGAGGCGTTGGCGCCGAAGATACCCGCAGCGGGTAGCACCGAGATCGGTCTGCCGCCCTCGCGCCAGGGAATCTCTCGCGGAACCCCCTTCTCCGCGAAGCGAGTCGCGAGCAGCGACATCTCGACTGAACCCTGGAACGAGCGAACGTTCTCGGCCCGAAACGCGAGCAGCATTGAAGGGCCTTGGCCCCGCTCTGTGCTCTCGGCCTCCGGTGTCACGGCGTCAGTATCGCCAAAAATGCGCATAGAAGCAAGCGAGAGCCAGAGTACCCCACGGCGTTGAACATGTATGCGGATTGACGTCGTCCAAAGCGATTAAAATAAGCCATTATGTTGACTATATCGTATTTGACGCAACAAAAATGCGCAGACATGATTTTAATGCTATAATCTGTTCGGTCAAGTCGCTGGCACCATAGGTGCGGCGGGAGAAGAAAGACAGGAGGACACGGCATGGCGTCAGAGAACGCGCAGTCAAAGATCACTGGGACCGTTGCCGTCGGCAAGAGCGTTGCGCCGTGGCTGGCTGGAGATTCCAGGGGTGGCTTGCTGTGAGCAGCGTCGCGGTCAGCGAGTCAGTCCGCACTACTGAGTGCCCAAGCGAGCGCTTGGCTCCCCTTTGGGCTGCCGTGATCGTTGATGAGCAGATCAAGACGAAGCTGATCAACCACACGCTGCTAGCGCTCCAGCTTCGTGGCGCTTTTGCGTTCGAGACGACGGCCGTGCATGGCCTGATCGCACTGGTAGGCCCCCCTGGCACAGGGAAGACCACGCTCGCGCGCGGTCTGGCGCATCAATTGTCAGGTGTGCTCAGCGGCGAGAGGACGCGACTGATCGAGGTGACGCCCCATGGGCTTATGAGCGCCGAGCAGCGCAGGGCGATCGATCACAGATCAGGCTCCACACCGCTGTTTACCTGCAGGTTCCAGCGGGGATCGATCGGACCGCGTGCCGGTAGCACGCCACGGCGGCGCAAGCGCTGGAGCCCCGGATACACGTGCGCGGGCGCCACGCCAGTGAGCTCGGCAGCTTCGGCCGAGCTCATCCAGTAGCGCCCTTGAGAAATGAGTGCGTCGGGAAGCCCAGCCATAGACGCCATATAGAGCAGTCCAACGCAAAGCGTTCGTTAGCGCGACTTAGCGTCACTCCAACGCGGCGGCGTCCACATCTCATCCCGCACGACGGCCACAAGTTTGCGAGACGTTTGCCGAGGCCGGAACGGCCACGTTTGCTGGGCTTTGAACCAACCGCCCCGATATAAATGGCGCTGGCAGCAGAAGCCGACCCAAGCCCTCAGAAGCTCACAGATACCGCATTCTAGAGCGGTTTTTGCGGGCTTTGGGCTAGATGGGGCTTGATGTCCGAGAGTTCGTGTTTTGACGCGGACCGCCCAAGGGACGCCCACGAAACTCGAGGACGACCGCCCACGCGGCGATGCGTCTCAGCAGCCGTCCGAGACCGTCCACTTCAGTAGCCGCCCCTACCGCCGGGCGGTGCTCGATAGAGTCTTCCTCATCAGCACAGCCGAGAACAAGCGCTTGATGCAGCAGATCTTCCGCGAGCTCTCGAGGGGCAACAGCGAGCCTTTCCGTGACGCGATGGCCGACGATTTCTGCTGGACCATCATCGGCACCACGACCTGGTCAGGAACCTACGCGGGAAAGCAAGCCGTGCTCAGCGACCTGATGGGGCCACTCTTCTCGCAATTCGCCGACCGGTACACAAACACCGCGGATCGCTTTATCGCCGGGGGCGAACACGTCGTCATCCAATGCCGCGGCCACGTCACCACCAAGTCCGGGATGCCATACAACAACAACTACTGCTACGTCTGCCGTCTCGCCGACGGGAAGCTCCGCGAGCTGACCGAGTATTGCGACACACAACTGATCGCTACCGCCCTCGCGCCGCCCGGCGTCAGCGGCTAACGCTCAGCGTCCACCTAGTCTCCTCTCGGCGCGCTCCAGACCAGTAAGGACGGTATTCACCGCCAGGCTGCTCCTGTGCTCACGCTGTTTGGTGCCGCGCTGGCTTGGAGACCTCCAGCGTCAGGCGGCTGCTGACCTCAGCGACCGTTAACCCGACGACCGATAACGCATTTCGTCTGATGGCCGCGATGGGCATCGCGCTAGAGGCGAGACTACCGACAGGGGAGCGCGTCGAGTTGGTGAGTCCCAGGACGTCAGCCACAACCGCTGAGTCCGTCGCCGCGGCCTAGCCGTCGTTCTCGTCCATCGGTTGCTTGGCGGTCGCGTCGAAGCTGCCGCGCCGTGCGGCGGTCCTTCAGCGGCCTTTGCGTTTCGGCACGCAGGTGTGATAGGTCCGTTTCTCTGTCACCGTCTGCCCGTTTGTGGCTTTCGCGGTGATCGAGAGGACGAACGTGCCCTTCGGAAGTCCTGTGAGGTTTACGAGCGCAGTGATGTGGGTGCCTCCCAAGGTCTTGATGCGCTTCTGGTTGATCTTGATAACCGCGCTGGCCCATGTGAGCCTGGGCAAATCGTGAACGTGGATCGTAAACTTGCGTTTGCTCACGCATTGCTTCGTCGACGGCAGGCTGAAGGCGGCGGACGGCAAGAGTACCTTCGGAGTGCTCCTCGGCACGGTGGTAGGAGTAGCGATCGGCGCCTGCGGGGCTGTGGTGCTCGTCGTCGTGGCGGTGTTGGTGTTGGTGCCAGTCGTCGTCCCCGCGCCGCTGCCTTCGCCGAGGCCGGAGAAGACCTCCTCCACCTCGGAGTTTCCGATGTCGGCGATGTAGACGTTGCCGAAACCGTCGGCGGCGACGCCAGCCGGGCTGCTGAGCTCGCTGCTGCTCGCGGGTCCGGGGGTCGGCGGACCCGGGGTGCCGGTGCCGGCGAGGACCGACAGAGTGCCACTAGGGTTGACTGCCAGGACGTCGTTGCTGCCCTCGTTAGCGATGTAGAGCTCACCGTTGCCGTCGACGGCTATTCCCGCGGGGTTGTTCAGCGGACTGCTCGTGGCGGGTCCTGGTACCGGCGCGGCCATCATCCCGTTGCCGGCGAGGATCGACAGCGTCCCCGACGGTGTGACCTTCGAGATGACGTTCGCGTACGTGTCGGAGATGTAGAGATTCCCCGAGGCGTCGACCGCCAAGCCGGCGGGGAAGTTGAACTCGCTGCTCGTCGCGGGACCCGGGGTAGGTGAGCCGATTAACCCGGTGCCGGCGAAGATCGACAGGGTTCCGCCCGGCGTGACCTTGAGGACGTACGCGGCAGTGCTCGTATTGGTCTCGATGTTGTCGGTGATGTAGACGTTCCCGGCGCTGTCGACCGCAAGGCCCCACGGTGAGATGTCGCTGCTCGTAGCCGGTCCAGGCGTCGGCGGCGCCGTCTGCCCGACCTTCCCGGCGATGATCGACAGCGTCCCTGACGGGGTCACCTTCTCGACGACGTCGTTCATGGAGTCGGCTATGTAAATGTTGCCCTGGTTATCGACGGCGACAGCCGTCGGAAACGACAGATCGCTGCTCGTCGCGGGTCCCGGTGTCGGCGGTCCCGCTTGACCATCGCCGGCGATCAACGACAGCGTGCCGCCTGGCGTGACCTTGTCGATCTCCATCGAGGTGCCGTCCGCGATATAGAAGTCACCGGCGGCGTCCGCGGCAACATCGATGGGCGCGCGGAGCGCTGAACTGGTCGCTGGGCCTGGGGTCGCGGCGCCGCTTTCTCCGTTGCCGGCGACCACCGCAAGCGTCCCGACGGCACCCGAGCCCGATGCCTGCGCGCCACCGGCGAGCGCCACGCCCGCACATACTCCGGCCAGGCAAGCGATGAATAGTGTGCAGAGGAATCTGAACTGTCGTGCGTTTGTCAACATCGCGTTTACTCCGGATCGGGATCGGCGCGGGACTCCAGATCGATCCTACGCGATAGCACACCACCACAATCCGAGGGTGGCGACAGATCTTGCTCGAGTGCAATCAGTGGCGCTTTCCGTGTGCCACCACCGATGCCACCTCCCACCATCACACCGATCCTGCCTCCGCGCCGTCGCTCTAGTCTGTGGAGATCGCTTGTTGCCGCCCAGGTGCATTGCGCTTGCGGAGTACGTCGTGGGGGCTTATATGGAGCGCTCCCGGGCACCGCGATCTCGATCCGGCCGTTCGCAAGGTCCTGGTCGCGGCCGATCAGCGCCCCGGCCGAGGACGCCCTGGGGCCGCCGAGCATCAACAGCGCGATCGCGGCGCGGCGTCCCTTGGTTCGTGATTTCGGGTCGCGGTCGAGCTCGCCGGCGGCCTCGAGCATCACCGCGATGTGCTCGGCGCTATCCAGATACACGGGCCGCGCTTTGGTGACCTTCAACCGCCGGCGCTTGCCGCGCGCCGGGTTGCTGGGGATGTGGCCGTGATCGTCCGCCAGCGCGAGGATCTGCGAGAGCACGTCGATGTGCATGTTGATCGAGCGGTTCGACAGCGGCCGCTCGCTGCGCTTGTAGCTGCGGCCGCGCCGGTCGACGACCACGACGGTTCGCGTCTTGCCTTCCTCGGCGGCCGCGGTCAGGCGCGCTGCTTCGTGGACCTTCTCCTGGCGGTAGCGGTCGACCTCGCTGATCGTGATCTGCGAGAGCGTGTGCTCGGCGAAGAACGGCAACAGATGTTTGGTGAGATCGTTGCGGTAGCTGCGCGCGGTGTTCGGCGCGAGCTCGGGCTGCTTGGCGGCGAACCACTCGGAGGCGAACTCGTGAAACAGAGGGTCGTTCTCCACCCGGGCGGGCTCTGGCCGGCTGGGTTTCCAGACGCCGAGGTCGATGTCGCGCAACACGACTGCTAGCTCGCGCTCGGCCTGGCGTAGGGTCAAGCCGTCCTCGGGGCGCCCGAGCGTGATGTACTCGCGCTTGCCGTAGGCCCAGACCCGCAACGCGAAGCTGCGCTGCCCCTTGCCGGGCTTCAGCACCTGCCCGGTCGCCGGGCGCCCACCCATCAGCGCGGCCTGCCCGTCAGGGCCAGCGACCGGCGGTCTCCTGGCAGCTCGAACGGGCATGAGAGCCAGTATGCAGCCCCGCCTGTTTGCCATGGCGCACTGCGAACCAGAACACGGTGCGGTCTACGCATCGTGGCCCCGGATCGGTAGTAGCTCCACACCCGTCGAGGTACGCCGGGCGCGCCGACGGCGCTGCGGCGTGGCTCGCGCGGGCGCGGATAGTGGCTGGCGCAGCTCTGCGCCGGCTTGCAAGTACTCGTCTACGCGCGATGGCCAGAACCCGAGCCGGGGTCTTGACCCGGCCCCGAGTCTGACCGCGCCGAGCTCGCCGGCGTGCTCGTAGACCCACCAGCGCGAGCGGCCTGTCCTTCGCGCGATCTCGCGTGTGTCGACCAGCCCCTCAGGCTCCTCGGCAGTCGGGCCGCCGAGCCCCTCAGCGAGCTGCTCGCGAGTCAGCCCGGGCTGGCCGGCGAGCCGCTCGATAAGCAGTGGCGCGAGCTTGTCGGCCAGTCGTTGGGCGAATTCGTCGAGTAGTCGCTCGTCGACCAAGCGAAGCCGGGCGACCTGCCCGGGCCGCGACCTCTTCTCGGGTTTGGCGCGGCGGTTGCGGTGCTCGAAAATGTCGGATGTTCCGGACATGGTGAGACATTGGGAGGCGACGGCGGGTTGCCTTCCAGGTCCTCATAACGGTGGGTGATCCGCTCCAGCGACTGACTCGCAGCGCGGCCGATAGGCGCGAAACTCTCGTGCAAACATCGTCCGGTGGCGGGCGCCCTAGACGGCGCCCGGTGGACGTGCGGGCCAGCTCAGGGGATCGAGCCGCCTTGGGACTCCACGGGCGAGCCGGCGGGGTCGTCGTATCGGCTTGGCGGCCAGCCATCGGCTCGCATTTGCTCTTCGTCGCGCTCGGTGAGCGGCAGCTCGTTGGGGTCAACCGCGACGCGGCCCCAGTATGCGGCGAGCTTGACCTTCAGGTGACGGCGCGCCTCGGGCTTCAGCTGCGCGGCGCGGCGCGGTGGGTCGGCGAGCAGATCGTCTGAGACGAGGCTCGGGCGAAACAGGCACGCGACTGACTCCTCCTCGAGCACTCCCGCCAGCGGCGGCAGGTACATGTAGGGGTAGATCGTGTCACGGCCGCGCAACAGCGCGGCGTTGTCGGCGAGCCCGTGGGTGTGCTCGAGCACGAGCGCGAGCGGCAGCACCGGTACGAGCGTGCGAAACGGGTGTGCCGTCCCGCCCGCGGCATGCTGGTCGGCCATGTCGCAGGTCGGGGTGATCAGCAGCCCGTAGCCATATGAGACCGGTCCGACGAAGTGCTTTGCGACGTCGTGCTCATCCTCCTCGGCCAGCAGTACGGTCGGCTGCTCGGTGAACGGGATCGCCTCGAACAGGTCGCCGGCGAACAGCCCGGTCGACCACGGCAGGGTCCAGTAGTCGTGGTCATATGGGCGGTGCTCTCCAGGTCCCATCGTCGCGGACCCGAACCCTACGGGTATCAGTACGAGTGGTGGCGCGTGGTCAGTCGATCGACCGCGCGCGGGTCACCGCGACGACGTCATCGTTCTCGCCCAGGGCGGGGAAGCCGCTGAACATCTGGGCACGCATCGCCGCGATGTCCTCGGGGCGAAAGCGCCGCACGCCGCTCGGCAGCCTGACGGCGTGCAGCAGACCACGCTGCTCCCAGCGCCGAAGCGTGTTCTCGCTGACCCCGAGCTCCCGGGCGGCCGCCCTGACCTGCATCAACTCAGTCATCTCGATGACTCCTTTCACTCAGCGACCACGATAGAAGACGTGGAGCACAATATCAAGATAGCGGAGATGGAAGACATGGCAGACTTTACCCAGTTGTCGGTCGCTAAGCGCTCGCCCTTGAGCCCAACCCGGGTCTCGCAGGCAAGGAGGCACGCTGTCGCTCAGGGGTATTGGAGCGGGATCTCGCCGAGGAGTTCTCTGACGGTGTCGGTCTTCTCGGGCTGCGTGTGGCGGCGTGGCCAGGGACCGTCGACAGCGTCGCGCTCTTCGCCGAGCACATCGCCAGCCAAGCCCTCATCACCAGCCTCGATGCGAAGCTGGCGGGGAAGACCATCCCTGATCACTTCCAACACCGGCGCGCGCGGATCGCCGACATGCGACGTCGCCTCCGACATGACGATCCCAAAGATCCACCGGCCCGCATCCTCTTCATAGATCCGACTTGACGTCCGCGTATCTGCGCCGTGCACGACCAGGACAGCCAGCAACTCGGCATCGGCCGCTCCTGAGAAGCTGTGGCGATGCGTTGGGATGATCTCCAGCTCCTTCACCTGATCGACGAGTTCGAGGGCGAGCAGTCTGGGCAGCTATCGAGCGGCTGGCAGCTGATGCAGGCAGCCAGCCAGGGCCAAACGGTCGACTGGGACCATGACTGCAGGACGTTCGCGCGCGAGCTGCTGCTCGCTCGCGCCGCCGGCTACCTGGAGTGGACAGACCCGTTCAATCCGGGCGTCCGCGTGCTGAGTCCGGTCACGGAGGCGCAGCAGTGGCTGCAGCAGATCTGGGACATCCGTCTGACGCTCGACGGGCGCGATCGTGCCCGCGGGCGAGTGATCCAGCGGCCGCTGCCGGACCCCGACGAGGAGTACTGCGCCGCATGTAACCGCCGCGAGGAGTAGGGAAGACGATCTCCTCGCTGATCCTGGGCATGAGCTCCAGATGGCTGTGCAGAGTTGGGCTCATCACGATGTCTCGCGGCTCGTCGTCCTTGGGCCAGTCGATGACGCCGCTCGCCATGTCCAGCTGGGTCGGTGAGCGCGACGATCGTGCCATCGAGATGGAGCGTCCCGCGTCCCTCGAACACGGCAATGCAGGGGTTGCCGTCCAAGTGGGACGGGAAGCGAATCGCGGCGACCCCGTCGTCGTATAGGTCTCCTGCGATCGTCTGCGTGATGGCGCGTCGAGTCGTCGTGATCTCGTGTAGATCGAGGTGTTGCATGTCGTGCTCGAGCAAGAGCTCGGTGTGGCGTTGCTCGATGCTCCGGCGCTGAGCGATGTCGGTCAGGTCGTAGATCGGTCCGTCCAGTGTCAAGCGGAGGGGTGCGAGTACGTGTTCGCGTCGCCATGCGGCAGTGATCGGCCAGTCGGGTAGATCGGCCGCGGCCGCAGCGCCCATCTCGCGTTGAAAGAAGCGGATTGTGGACAGCTTGGGGCGAAAGTCAGCGAGGGTCTCGCGCAGACATGTCTCGGCCAGCTCGGCGACGTAGACCGTACGGAAGCGGTGGCGCAGGTCATCGAAGCGATGGCTGTATTCACAGATCTCCAGCGGCACGAAGGCCAGCGGGTCCCCGCTGTGGCCGACCCGCCAGTAGGAGCGGTGCGCTGGATCCTCGCTCACTCCTGGAAGCTTGCCAGCTGGCGAGCCGCGCGGATGACCGCCGTGAACTGCTCCGGCTTCTCGGCGGTGCGCAGTACCTCGATCGGGGCTTCATCGTCCAGACGGGTGTTCGTGCCGAACAGCCATGCCTTGGCGGTTTCGGCGTCGTAGGCGTCGCTGATCATGCGCACCACCTTGTAGCCGTGGCGCAGACGCTGCGCGATCGCGGCACGAGGCTCAGGGCCATCCGCGCGGGCGTAGCGGCCGATCTGCTTCACGTCAGACAGACCCACCAGGAAGGCCGTCATCCGCTGGCCGAGCCGATCCTGCAGGTAGGCGGCGACCTCGCCCATGGAGAGGGTGCTCGCCTCGCGATCCAAGAGGTCTGATTGGGGCGCGGTCAAGACGGCCATCTGATGCTCCTTATGGTTGGTCTACTGATCTTACTGTCTAACCTTACCACTAACTACACTCAAAAACACCCCTTGGCGGTGTGGCTTTGTGGAGAGGCGCGTCTGGCGACCGCGCGATGATGATCGCCATGAAGCGTCCGATTGCTCCTGATCGTCCACGCGCGGCATCGGTGGCTGAGGAACAGGCCCGCAAGCGATCGGACCCGCGTGAGCGTCGTTGGGTGCTGCGGTATCTGGACGTTCTTCTGACAGATGAGATGAGGGACGCGCGCGCGGTGTCGCTCGACGAACTGACTGGGATGGCAGATCGGCGCCTCGAGGGTCGGGCATCCCGGGAGACGATCGAGGAGTGGTGGGAGTACACGCGTCGGCGGGGCTGGCTCGAGGAACACGAGGCTGGTCGGTGGCAGCCGAGTCGGGGGCGTCGTCCGGAGCCGAGTCGCACGGCGCCGAGGTCGCCCGCGTGGTCGTACACCCATGCGCGTGTCTTGCCTGTGATGCGCGCGACCTCGCTTGCGTCGATCAACGCTTCGGGGCGCCCGGTGGCGAGTGAGAGCCGGGCCGCAAGGCGATCGGCGAGCCTGTCGGCGGGTAGATCTAGATGCCGCTCGTCGTCTGCGGGCGTGTCGAGGCTTACCGACATATGGATCGGCTGTCCGGCAGCGAGATCGTGGTGCAGTGCCCCGTCTGCTGGGCCACTATTTCAGAGAGGCCGCGCCGGGCGCCCGCCGCTTCGGAGATGAGGGCTCCGAGCAAGAAGGGCTAGCTATGCCAGCGTGCCGTCGGGCAGGAGCCAGTGATGCTCGAGTGCGCAGACTTTGGCGAGGCGTTCATAGTCGCGGTCATAGTGCACAAGGGGTACGTCCGCTGCCTCTGCGGCGCTGCCGATCAGGAGGTCGACAGGTGGCACCCGGCGATGATCTCCGCTGGTGGCTAGCAGCAGTTGCAGCTCGCGCGCGCGATGCCACAGGGTTGTGGGCATCGGTACGGACTTGAAGGCGTCGAGTCGTTGCGCTACCTGCTTCGCTCGCGCCTCGTTGGGGCTCAAGCGAATGAGCTCGAGGATCACGATGTCGCAGACGAGCACTTGGCCGGCCGCGACTTGAGCGTTAAACCAGGCTGCGAGCTGCGGGAAGCGCCGGTCCCGCGCCCAGGTCCACACGCCTGTGTCAAATAAGGCGGGTCCGTCGAGGTTTGGAGGCTCGGCCTCAGCTGCTGGGCTCAGAGAATCGCTCCTCGCGGTTGGCTTGCACCTCTTGGGGTGTGCCGTCGACATCGCGTGTGACGTCGAAACCCGCAAGCAAGCGCCGCCGCCCGATCTCACGCAACGCGGCATTGACCGTTGCGCTCAGGCCTTTCGTCCCTAGCTCCGCGCTTGCCAGATCAACGGCATCTTGGTCGATGTCAACAGTGGTGCGAGTCATATCCATCATCGTACCGCATCACAGTTTGATGCGGGTCGCCGTAGGCTGCGGGATAAATCCTGCGTGAAACTGATCAGTCGTTGTGCCCTTCGACGAGCGGGCGCAGCCGCTCGCGCTCCTCTGGGCTGCGGCGCATCATGTGCGCGTACACGCGCAGCGTGAATGCCGGGTCGGCGTGCCCGAGTTGCTCCATCACGTACCTCGGGTCCTTGCCGATCGCGAACAGCACCGACGCGAACGTGTGCCGCAGTTTGTGCGGAGTGATCCTGTTGGGCAGCGGCCGGCCATCGCGCTCGGCGAGCAGCTGTTCTGCTCTTGTCACCACCGGGGCGACGACACGCTAGCGCAGATTGTGGCGGTCACGCGGCTTGCCGCCACGTGTTGTGAGGATCGGGTCGTCGGGGCCGGTCCGCGCACTGGCGGCCTTGTGCTCGGTCAAGATCTCGCGTAGCAGGGGCAGCATGTCGATCTCGCGCATTCCGGCGTCCGTCTTGTCGCGCCCGACCTCGATCCGGCCATTGGCAAGGTCCTGGTCGCGTCCCAGCAGTGCGCCGGCGGCAGAGGCGCGCGGCCCGCCGAGCATCAGCACAGCGATCGCTGCGCGCCGGCCCGTCGTCCTTGACTGCGGGTCGCAGTCCGGATCGCCCGCGGCCTCGAGCATCACTGCGATGTGCTCTGCGCTGTCCAAGTACACGGGGCGTGGCTTTGAGACCTTGAGTCGTCGTCGCTTACCTCGCGCGGGGTTGTTCGGTATGAGCTCGCGATCGACCGCGACGTCCAGGATTTGAGCGAGCAGGAACAGGTGCATGTTGATCGAGCGGTTCGACCGGGGTTGCTCGCGCCGGCGGTAGCGGCGACCTCGGCTGTCAACGACTGGCCTGACCCCTTTGGTTCGGTCCGGCTGGACCAAAAAACGGGGGCCGGTCATGGGCCCTGGAGCATAGGTGGCTGCTCGACGAGGTGTTTGTGGCGTTCGATCGAGACGGCGAGTGGCCTGTAATAGAGGCTGTGCAGCGCGCACTTGCCGACTCGGACACGAGGCGGGCCGTTTCAGTGGGGCAGCTCGCAATCGACATACCGAGCGAGCTCGGGGCGCGCGAGCGTGACCGCTTTGCGCTCACAACCCGGGCGCTGTCGCACTGTGACGGCGCGGAAACCCTCCTCTCGGTCTTTGTCCAAGCGATACGGCAAGCTGCGGAGGCTTACCGGGCGAGCGACGACGAGCACCCAGCGCGGCTGTCCGGACTCGCGTTGAAGGAGCGCTTGGGTCTTGACGTGAATGGAGTGTGAGTGGGCTCAGGGCACGAGGTGTGAACGGTGGTGTGGATGGCGAGCAGTGACGTCGATAGCAGGGCGAACCCAGTGTCGGGCGTGACGATGTTTGGGCCTGGCGCGGCTCGAGATAGCTCGCTATCCAGTTCGAGGAGTTGATTGCCAGTTATATCGCTTTTTGGCAATGTAGTGCTAATCTGTCGATATGGCGATTGTGGACCGCAAGCAGGAGCTGTTCGAGGACATCGCGCGGCTTCGACGTGTTGGGCGTCTCATACCTGGGAACGAAGATCTGGCTGCGGTTCGTCTGCGCCTCGAACGGGAGTTGGGGGAGACCGTGTCGCGGCGGCTTGCAGCGAGGCTTCTCGGTGTCAGTCACACCGCTCTGGAACGGTGGATCAAGCGGGGTGACGTGCCGTTGGTGTTCACGCCGACGGGTCGTCAGGAGGTTCCCGTCACGTCGCTGGCTGAGCTCTACGAGGCTGTCCGGTCAAGTAACGCTGACGCGCCTGTCCGGCGT
Organism: uncultured Solirubrobacterales bacterium; assembly: GCA_963776185.1. Lineage (GTDB taxonomy): Bacteria > Actinomycetota > Thermoleophilia > Solirubrobacterales > Solirubrobacteraceae > Palsa-744. The sequence continues at coordinate 131,488 of CAVZLM010000003.1, read as the reverse complement.
CCGCTTGCCGCCGCGATCGGAAGCCAGCGAGACGCTGCTGCCCGTTTGAGTCTTGACTGGCCGCCTCACGATTACCTCGTGGACCCAGAGGACCGCACACATCAGCGCGGCCTCGCCTATCACCAAGCCGTAGCCGGGAGGCTGAGCAAGCAGACGGTCGCGGATGCGAGGTACGCCCTTTATCGCTGGCGTGAGCAGGGGCGTATCGACCTGCTGTACGTGCAGCGATGGGATCACATCCTCTCGATGCCGTTGAAAGGCATCCGCGAGGCGATCACTGCTGTCGGTACGGACGCTGATGACCTTCGTCAGAACTCGCCTTTCGCAGGAGTACTCACCGAGCCTGAGCGTCGTCGAGTCCTCGCGGAGGTGGGGTAGGTGAAGTCGGAGGAGTTCGAGCACATCCTGGCCGCTGCGGCGGCGGTAACGGGTGAGGAGGAGTTCGTGGTGGTCGGAAGCCAGGCAATCCTTGGAAGCGTAGCGTCGCCGCCGCCCGCGCTGCTCGTCTCGATGGACCTCGACATCTATCCTCGGCATGTACCCGAGGCTGCCATTCAGATCGACGGCTCTTTGGGCGACGGCTCGCCTTTCCACAGCAGCTTCGGCTACTACGCTCACGGCGTGGGGCCATCGACTGCGAAGGCGCCGGCGGGATGGCAGGACCGCCTGATCCGACGCGAGATCCCCGGGCGCGTAGCCAGCAAGCACACGGCAGTCGCCTGGTGTCTCGAGATTCACGATCTGATCCTCTCGAAGTGTGCGGCCGGCCGCGAACGAGACTGGATCTACGCCAGGGAAGCTGTGAGCGCTGGTCTCGTCGACATCGAGACCCTCCTGGCGCGTACCGGGGACCTCCCGCTCGGGGCGCAAGAACGTAAGCACGTGGAGAAGATGCTCCGAGGTATACACGCTTCGCACGGCATCGAGGAATCCCCTCCCTCCAGGCGAGCGTAGTAGGTCGAGACTCGAGGGCTGCTTTCCAGGGAGGTCGATCTCGGCGCTGGGGTCACCGGACGCCTCACGCGCCCGGTGGATGGGCTCGTCTCGATCGACGCCTCAGCGGCTGATTGTTCCTCCGGCTGGACGCAATCCTCGGGCGGTTCGATCTTTCCGTGATTTCGGCGTGCTCCTCGAGGAGGAAGAGCAGAGTGCGATGACTCAGAATCTCAAATGGCTTGTCTGTCCGAACTCAAAGACGCTTTGTCGTGTCCCGAAGACAAGCATCTACAGACCGGCTGAGACGGATTAGAACGCACGCCGCCGTACAACAGAGCGCCCAGCGGCGACACGCGCTCGTCAAGGGCGTCTGTTGCCCACGCACGTCCTCATATCTAAGTGTGGGTTGGGAGACCGGCGTCCAAGTTCTAGGCTTTTCGGCACCCCGAAAACGCGCCGACTGTCTCGATAACTTCTGCCTGTTAGGACTCATTCTTCCACTACCTAAGGAGGAAGGATGGCTGAAACGTATAAGCCGGGGGACACAGTGCCCAAGACGGGCGAAGTCCAATGTACGCAAAAGAATGGCGTCAAGGACAAGGTCACGGAGGACGACACGTTTGCTCCGTGTGACCACTGGGGAGAACACAACGGCAAAGACTGCACCTGGGAATACGTCTAGGTTCGGGCGATATCTAGCCTGAGTGTTGGGCGAGTATCGCCGTGCATGAGGCGCTCTGCCCACATACCAGGCAGAGCGTCCTTTCACCCGCCGCTGGTACCTCGTGTACTTGTTTTGTTTGTTCCCCATCCCCAACTCACTTAGCGGCCATACCCTTTGGATCCCTACGTAGCCACCACGTATCTGGGCCGCCCCTCAGGATGATCTCTCCTGCCTGCTCGAAGCCCCTTCGTTCGTAGAAGCGGCGGTTCCGGTCCTCGGCAAAGGCCGCTGACGGTCTCGAGGAGATGTCAGGGCCCGAGTCCGGCGGCTGCGGCGTGTTCGCGGAGGTAGTCGCGGAGGTAGGGAAGCGCGAAGTCGACGTAACCATGGCCTGTGGACTCGATCAGCTCTGAGGCGATCAGCCGAAGCCGGTACTGGCTTGCGAAGTTGGCGTCGATCTCGAGACGCTGCTGGATGTCTTTCATTCTCGACGGGCCGTCGTCCTTGGCCATCGCGAGCAGGAAGGACTTGTCGATGTCCGAGGCATCGGCAAGCGCCGGCTCATAGACGAGCCGTCCGAGCCGACGTAGAGCGTCCGATACGCCCTCCCGCGCGTTTTCCATCGAGATCTCGCGCTCGGACTTACGCAGACGCCATACCTGCGAGCCGACCAGCTGGATCAGGAAGGGGTAGCCGCGCGTGCCTTTGACCATCACGTCGAGCACATCCTCGGCCACGGTGCGCCCACTCTCCTCCACGGGGGTTCTGATCGCACGCGCGACATCCTCGCCGACGACCGATCCCAAAGCATGTCTCTCCGCCCTGCGCAGGAAGGTGAGCACTTCGTCGTTGACGACATCGGTGATCGCCGAGGCCAGGCCCGCCCCGACAAACGCCAGCTGCCGTTCCTCTCTGAAAGCGTGCTGTACCGTCGTGGCGAGCTGGCGCAGCTCGGCGATCTGGTTGTGATGGATCTCGTCGAGCGTGATCAGCAGCCCCGTCTCGTTCTCGGCCAGCAGATCGGTGATCAGCTCGACCTGACTGCGAAGCGTCGCCTCGGGAGCGTGGTTCTCCGTGGTTCTCCACGTCACGCCACCCGATCCCATCGGCCCCGTGATCCCCGTCAAACGGCGGCGAACAGCCTTCGGATCGAAGCCCTCGAGTAGCCTCGGCAGCTCCTGACGGGCGATTCGATCGACGAACCCGGGCGAGGCGGTCTCGCTCACGACGAGCCAGCCGAGCTCCCTCGCGCGGTCTTCGACCGCGTTCAACATCACCGTCTTCCCAGAGCCGCGCGCGCCCGTATAGATCGTCGCCCTGGCAGCCGCACCCGGCCCGTCCTCAAGACCCTCCACAAACTCCTCGATCAGGCCGTCGCGACCCACGAGCACTGGAGGGCTGACCCCGAAGCTGGGCTTGAAGGGGTTTGCCGGCATGGGCTCCAGCATAGCTTTCTTTTAGATTCTTTTAGATTCTTTATAGATCTTTAGATATCGGATCAAGTTTTCGGCGTTATCGCCAGTAAAGACGGAGTTGAGCCGCGATCACGGCCGCGATCAACTGAACCGTCGTAGGGACTGCGTACTGTTGTCTGCATGGATCTGACCAGGCACGCGCGGCCATCCTCGGACTTGCTGGTGCGTCTCAGTTCGAAACGAGACGATCTCGGTAGCGCGCCCAAGCTTTTTTGGTCCGCGTCCACTGCTCATCGTCATCGCCGCCCGGGCTTTCCCACATCGCGACGGTCGCCAGGTCGTCGCTGACCCAGACGTTCTGACCGGGAGCCCTCAAATCAAACAGGGCTCCGACAAACTCAGGCGCGAGCCGCTCATACTCCTCGCCCATCAGAAACGCCCAGCCCGGATCCTGCGCGAACGCCGCTGTGACGGTTGCCAGCACGGCCTCGCGGTCCTGGGGGTGGGCTTGGCGGATTGGGGGGGTTGGCATCTCTAGCCTTCGATCGGTCGTTTGGGATCTCCATGATGCCGCCGCGAGCGGCTTCTGCATGGATCTGATCAAGACGGTGGACGCCAACCTCTGGCCAGGGTCGTTTGGCCCACCTCGATCAGGTAGCCATCAGGATCACGGATATAGCAGCGGATCTCGGTCGCCTGCTTCTTCGGCGGCGTGAGGAATTTGGCGCCCCGCCTGCTCCACTCCTCGTACACCGCTTGGATATCCGCAACCCGGATGTTGAGGAAGCTGTTCACCCTGTCTGGGTCGGGGGGTGTCTCGAGCGTTACGGTCGGCTTGTCGTCGGTCGGAGCGCCTCCGACGTTAATGATGATCCAGCTGTTGGCCAGCGCTACGTACGTCACCTCGTCATCCCCCTCACCGGAGATGACTGTCCTGCCGCCGAGCACATCGGTGTAGAAACGCCGGGAGCGCTCGACATCGTCTGAAACGATGAAATGGGCAATGACCATCTGCTGGTCGATGGTGCTCACGCTGACCTCCCTTGTTGGCTTTGATTCCATAGTCGCGCTTTACCGCACATCGTGCCTGTGTATATCCCCGGTTCGCTGGCGGAAGCTGCGCGTGTGCCGCACGCTTTGCGTAGATCGCTCCACGACGGGCGACTTCTACCCGTCCTCAGGGCGCACTCGATGTGCTCAGGACTCGGCGACAACACACCCATGGTGCATCGCGCGCTCGACCACATGCGGCCGACGAGCTGTCACGGCACAGGCGACGATGCTCGAGCGAATCGGCCGGCCGAGCCGCTCGTAGAGTGTCCGGTTGTCCCGCTCGACGGCTGCGCGCTGCTTCGGCGAGAGTCGCGACCAGAACGACATCGTGCCGAGCAGCGCGTTGAGTTCTTCGGCCGTGTGCTCGACCAGCATCGGCACGGCGGCTATCTGCGTCTCGTCGAACAGGCCGGTCACGTAGTCGCGCGCCACCTCGTGGCTGCCAAGCCAGGCCCACACGTCTGAGATGTTCCCGCGGCGCTCGTGCACGCCCGCGAGCATCACTTCGAGTTCCCTGTAGCTCGGCCAGTCCGCGGCTAGCTCCGGCGCTATCTTCGCTACCACGCTCAGCAGCGCCTGCTGGTCATCGGCACTGCACGGCTCGCTGCAACCGAAGTACTGCACGAGCGCCAGCGTTCCGCCGGGCACGAGTATCTCGGCAGCCTTGTGCCAGCCGAGATCGGGATCGATCCAGTGCATCGCCGAAGCCGAGAACACGGCTTGGAAGCACTCGCGGGGGAGCGACGCGTCCTCTAGGCGGGCGTTCACGAACTTCACATCGCCGATGTCCTGGAGGTTCCGCCTCGCGATCGCGATCAGCCGATCGCCGGGCTCGATCGCCAAAACGCGCAGGCCACGTGCGAGGAGCTTCCGCGTCAGCTGCCCGGTCCCGCAGCCGATCTCGAGTACTCGATCGCCAACGCCGAGAGCCGCGAGATCGCAGACGTGATCCAGCAGCTCGTCAGGGTATGTGGGGCGGTGACGGTCATACTCTTCGGCGACGCGCTCGAAGACCTTGCCGTAGCTGCGCGTTCGGTCAGGCATCGCAGAAATGTAGGCCGCATGCCGGATGATGGTGACGTCTTCGGCACCGGGTATACCCACGAAGGGCTAGTCTGGCAAGGATTGGCGTAGACGCGCGAGTGCTCCGTTGGCCGACCAGCACGACATGCAACGGCTCAACGACGCCACCACCGGTGGGGGTCGTAAGGTCGCGGAGTCCTGGTATTGGTGACCTGCTGGGAGCCCTCGACAGTGGATTGGCGCTTCTATGCGCGTGGCTCGTCCGCTGAAGGCAGAACACAGTCTTGGACAGTCATGGGGAGCGATGTCCGCGCAGCGCTCCCCACGACCGCCAGGTGATGCGGAGAATGATGATTGTGATCCCGATACCGATGAGCGGGTCGGCGATCGGGACTCCGAGCGCCACTACGATTGCGCAGGCGATCACAGCCAGGCTAACGTAGGCATCTGCCTGGGCGTGGTTCCCGTCGGCTATCAGCGCGGGGCTTTCCAGTCGTCGCCCGGCGCTCAAACGGACACGAGCCGCGATGAGGTTGCCTGCGTAGCCGATCGCCCCGGCGAGGGCGAGCGCCGCTAGATGGGTCGGGGTCGAGGGTTCAATCAGGCGTAGGATGGCCTCGACGCCGGCCACGCAAGCGCTGATGAAGATGGCAGCCACGACAGCCAGGCCGGCGCGTCGCTCCGCCAGTTGGGAGCGCAGCGCGAACGCGATCCCCAGCGGTACGGCGGTTAGGGCATCGCCGAAATTGTGGATCAGATCGGCCAACAGAGTGATGCTGTCGGTAGCGATGAAAACGGCAGTCTGTGCGATCGCGGCGAGTCCGAGGACCGCGAGCGAAAGTGAGACGGCACGGATGCCCTCCTGGGAGCGCTTGACACTGTCGTCTACGAGGCCGTGGGAGTGGCAATGCTCGTGTTGTGAATGATCGTGCTGGTATGCGCTGTCAGTGACGGATCCAGAGCGCCAGATGTGCCTGAGATGCCTATGTGGTCCCGTGTGGAGGTGGCTGTGCAGGTGCGAGCCGTGGAAGTGAGGCGAGTCGCTGAGCGCCGACGGCATACGGCAAAGCATGACAGTGGGAGCGGCTCCGCGATGGCGTGAGGCACGACGCTTCACGAACGTCACCGCGCAAGCACAGGTGGTTTCACAAGCAGCCAGTGGGCCGTCGCTGGCGCCTCGCCGGACGATCTCCCGGTGGCGGTGCATCAGCTGATTTCAGCGGGCCGAGCACGCTGAGTACAGTTCCCTCTGAACGATAGGGCAAGCGGAAACGCCACCATCCCGCCGACCGAAAGAACCATCTGATCTCGTCATGGTCGACACTCCCAAACTGCGCTATGTGGATCCGTATCGGCGACGAGGTCGCCTGTATCTCGCGGTGGCGCGGTTCGCCACGACGAAGTTGGGCTTGTGGCTCTCCGAAACGTTTGCCTGGAAGCTCGACCCGTATCTGCTCAAGCTCACCGGAGGTCGGCTCCGCTCGACGGGCCCGGTTGCCTCAGCGCTACTGGAGTCTCGAGGTGCACGGACAGGTCAGCTGCGTCGGAATGCCACCCTCTACTTCCACGACGGTGAGCGGGTGACGATCATTGCCTCCAAGCGGGGATCGCCGACAAATCCCACCTGGTACTACAACCTCCGCGAGCATCCCGATGTGGTTTTCGGCGGGCTGCCGTTCCGCGCGGAGATCGTCGAGGATGAGGCCGAGCGCGAACGGCTTTGGGATCTCGCCGATCGTGTCTTCCCGCCGTTCGCGGAATATCGCAACTGGGCCGGGAAGGCCGGACGCGTGATCCCGATCGTTCAACTGTCTCCTCGCTAGCTCTGCCGAGAGTCTCCGCAATGCTGCTGCAGGCAGAGCCGCTCACAATCGCCCGACGTGCTCGGGCGCCCGCATGGTTCACCGGCTCCCCGGCGATCTCGTTGAATGCAGAGCGTCTCGGCGCCAGCACCTTCCAGGCAGTGGAGCGGAACGCTTCCCCTTACAGTTCTGTGGGTGGCGGAGCAGGTGCCAGCGGTATGCGATGTGCTCGATGCGATCGAGCGTCGCGACTGGAAGCGCCTGCGCGGCCTGCTCCATCACGACGTTCATTGGACTACAGCGGTCGAGGAGCATCTGCACGGTGCTGGTGAGGTGATTGCTCGGCTCTCCGTGGACCCGCCACCGGCTCCTCCCTCCTACCACGAGGTTCGCGACGGGCTGATGTACCGCTGGATCGACTGCCCGGGCTGATCGCCAGGGTGGCCCGAACCACCCATATGCGCTGGCGGGTGTAGATCGCCCCGCGAGTCGGTGAACGCAAACCCGCCGCCGAGATGCTCCATCGAATGCGCCATCGTTTCTGTAAGGCGCTGGTCGAGCGCGTCGTTGCGTCTCGCCGCGCCATTGCGGGTCAGGGAGCGGCTTCAGCGAAGAGATCCGCGTGTCGATCTCTGGATTGAACTATTAGCACGATCGTGTTATAAGTCTCAGGAAGCGGTGAAGTGGCGCCGTTGTAACTACGAGGAGAGGTCCGGTTCCGATGGCCACGGCCGAGACTCTGCAGGGCCGCAAAGCTGATTACAGAACTGTTCGATTGCTGATCCACCGTCACCAGTCGCGCCGCCGCTCGTCACTGTTGCTGCGGCGTGGGGCGCTACGCGATGGGTGATGAGCTCCTCGAGCGGTCTGCAAGACCTGACGGCCGGCGCCAGCGCGGTCAGCGAACGCACCACGAGATCCTCAGCACAGCCGTCGATCTGGGTTCACGTGAGGGACTGGAGGCGCTTACGATCGGGCGTCTGGCGGCGTGTGCTGGTGTCAGCAAGAGCGGTCTGTTCGCTCATTTCGGCAGCAAGCGGGAGTTGCAACTCGCAACGATCGGAGCGGCGCGCGTCGTGTTCGCCAACGAGGTGATCAAGCCCGCGCTGTCGGCTGCCGAGGGTCTGCCACGGCTTCGCGCGACACTCGCCGACTGGCTCGACTATTTTCGCCGCGACGTGTTCCCGGGAGGGTGCTTCTTTCAAGCGGCGTCGCTGGAGTTCGACGGGCGGCCAGGTCCCGTGCGCGACCGTGTCCTCGAGGTCATGAGCGAGTGGCTGGTATGGCTGGCGCAGCTTGCCCGCCAGGCGGGAGCTCCAAGCACCGGGGCGGCGGAACAGATCGCGTTTGAGCTCAATGCGATCGGTCTGGCAGCCAACTGGCAGCGTCAGCTCTTTGGAGACGATCGCGCGCTGGATCATGCCGAGGCGGCGTTCGCGCGACTGCTCGGAACCATCGAGATCTCGAGTTGATGAGAGAGGACGACCTGCATATCGAGTCTGCTGGCGAAGGCGACTCAAACGTGCGGGCGGCTACCCGACACGATCCGAGTAACGAGCCAGAACGAGCCGGAAAACCTGTTGGCCGAGTCTTATCGCTCGGCCCCTCGGCCGGCGTCGTCAACCGCGAGCTGAGCAACACGCCCGAGCCATTTACTGCCCCGCGACCCACGAGGAGAGACCGATGAAGATAGAAATGCTGAATGCCGGGTGGTTCACCGCACCGGCCGGGGTTTTCCGTGCCGGAGATGACTTGGATCGAACGATTCGCTATCCAGTGCCCGCCTATCTGATCGAGACGGCGGCCGAGCGGATCTTGATTGACACGGGACTGAACCCTGGCGCGATCGCCGATCCGGTCGCCTATTACGATCGGCCGGATGCGTTCGCCGTAGTCACCCTCGAGCAGGAGCAGAGCGTCGCCGAGCAGATCGACGTGGACACGCTGACCAAGGTCGTGCTGACACACCTGCACTGGGATCACGTCGGCGGTTTGGGCCTTATTCCCCAATCCGTGCCCGTCGTGGTACAGCGCGCCGAGTGGCAGGCCGGACACGACGATGCGGCGGCGCAGCGCAACTTCTTCATGAGGCGCGACTACGCCGAGGATGGCCGCGAAGTACTCCTGATCGACGGCGACTGTGATCTTCTGGGCGACGGCAGTATCGAGCTTCTGCTCACCCCGGGGCACACCCCTGGGCACCAGTCGATCCGTATCGGCGACCTGGTACTGGGTGCCGATGTCGCTCACTTCGCATCGGGTCTGGACGATCACCGGTTCCCGATCTTCGCTGACGATCATGAGCAGCAGGGACGCTCCGCGGACCGTCTGCGTGCCATGCGTGACGCCGGCCTCACCGTCATACCAGGCCATGATCCTGAGATCCTGCATCCTGGGCCCGTGACGGCTTGACCCGGTGAGCGACGAGGTTCCGTCAGTCCGCGAGCGCGAGCGCTGGCTGGACGCGGGTCGCGAGGTAGCCGGGGAGCGCCAGGATCGCGAGTGTCGGCAGGATCGCGAGCGTGAGGCTTGCGATGGCGGGTATCGCGGTGAAGGTGTGGTGAATGGGGAAGTTGATCGTCTTCGCGAGGGCTCGGTCGGTCAGTTGCTGGGCGTATAGGCCGAACGTGGCGCCAGTGAGGCTACCGGCGCCGGTCAGCATCGCGCCCTCGAGCAGGATCGTCCCAAGCAGTGTCGCGCGCGGCAGTCCGTCGAGTCTCAGCTTGGCCAGGCGTGGTCGGCGCTGCCAGATCATCGCGCCGATCGCCGCGGCCATCGCCAGCACCGCGACTATCGGGATCAGGGTGGCGATTGCGCTGAGCCGCGCGAGCGCTTCGCGGCTGATCGCGTTCTGACGGGCGGTGTGCTGTTCGCTGGTTTCGACGCTGAGGCCCGAGTTCGTGCCCAGCGCTTGCGCGATGCGTGTGGCGGCGGCCGCAGGCGAAGTGGTGCGGGCGAGCAGGATGCCGTAAACGCTGGCGTCCTGGCTTTCCCATGCACGAGCGAAGTCGGTGGCGTTCATGATGATCGCACCGGGAGCCCAACCGAGGTTGGTCGACAGCGCCGCTACGCGGAAGGCGGTTGGGTGGGGGCTGGGCAGCGTGACGCTCTGGCCGATGTGCAGGTGGTGTTCGGTGGCGATCGCTTCGGAGAGGATCAGCCAGCCGCCGGCGCGCACGCGTTCGGTGCTCCGGCGAAGGTTGCCCTGCACGAGCTGTCTGGCGGGTAGCAATGGGGTGGCTCCTGGCGGCGGAGCGATCACGAGCGCGCGGCGCTGGCCATAGTCGAGCAGCCCGCCGCGATAGATGCGTACGGAACGCACATCTGGCATGCGTTGGAGTGTCGCCTGTTGCAGCGCCGGGAACGGGGTTGTCTGCAGCAGGTCGTAGGAGCCCGCGGGGCGCACCCATATCTGGCTGGACGCGTTCGTTTCTCGCGCGGCTCCTTCCAGGCCGGCGAGCAGGTCGCGATGCGCGCCCTGGATAGCGACGCTGCCAAACACGGCGATCGCCCCCGTCGCGGAGATCGCCACGGCACGGGCGCCGCCAGCACGCAACTCCGCCACCGCTACGTGGGGGACCGCGCTCCTCACTGTTCCCGCAAGCCACTCGACCAGCGCGAGCGTCGCGCTCAACGCCAGCGGGAGCGCGAGGATCAGAGCGGCGATCAGCAGCACCATGGCGGGAATCGCGTCGTCGGGCGCCGAGCGCAGGATCACAGTCGCCGCGGCCAGACAGGCGATCGTCGCGAGCGCTCGCCAGCCACTGCGGGCGCCAGTGGCGCTGGAGCCGTCCTTCGCGGTGATCGCGGCCAGCGGGTTCTGAGAGATCACGTCCCGCAGCGGGCTCAGCACCGCCACGATTGCGGCGAGCATCCCTCCGCAGACGGCGATCGCGACGCTCTGCCAGCTGACGGTGCGCTGTGGGCCGAGCGCGAACGCGAGCGACAGGAACGCGGGGTTGGAGTGCAGGGCGTAGATCGAGAGCACCTCGCCGAGCGCCAGGCCGAGCGCGCACGCGAGCAGCCCGAGCGCGAAGGCGTCCGTCAACAGCACAGCGATCACGGCACGGGGGGTGTAGCCGTCGCGGCGCAGGTCGGCGATCAGCCGCCTTCGCTGCGGGACTGTCAGGAGCATCGCGTTGAACGCGAACAGAAACCCCACGATCGCGCTGATCGCGGCGAACAACGCGGTCGACTGGTTGTTCGCCGCGGCCGCCTTGGCGAACAGCGTTTCTTCGTGGTCGATTCCCTCGACGTCCAAACGGCCTGAGGCAAGCGCCCGCAAGCCTGCTCTGACGGCTCGTTCTGAGCCGGGGGCGGGCTGTATCAGGATGCGGCTCACGCGACCCTCGAGGCCGGCCATTTGCTGGGCGCCGCTCAGAGGTACGATCGCGACGGGGCTCGAGACCAGCGGTCCTATCTGGCGTTTGTGGAGCTGAGCGTAGAACGGCGCCTCGGCGGTGTGGCCGTCGAGCTGGAAGACAACTTCCTGGCCGAACTTGCTCACGCCGATGGCGTTTGCGAGCGGCGCCGGTAGAACGACAGCACTGACGCCCAGGAACGGCTTCAGCGCGGTGTGGCGCACGAGCGAGCCGCCAAGCGTGGCCAGGCTGGAATCGGCGCCGATCAGCTCGACTGCCTTCGAGCCCTTCGGGCCGCGTGCGTTCGCGCCGGTTTCCAGCACCGGCGCCGCGGCGTACACGCCCGGAATCTGGCGTACGCGCGCGAGCACTGTCTGGGGAAAGCCATCCGGGCCGCGGGCCACGAGCTGCAGCGTCGCGTGACCGGCGATCCCGCGCGAGAGCTCAGCGACAGAGCTTTGCAGGCTCTCGTTGGCCACCTGCGCCGCGAACAGCAGGGCGACCCCGGCGGCGAGACCGACGAGCGCGAAGCACTCTTGCAAGAGGCGCGCGCGGATGCGCATGCGATACAGGTCGAGGACGCTCCCGAGTCTCATCCGCGACCTTCGGAGCGCTATCCGCCGGCCGACAGCGCCGCCGAGGGAAGCTCCGGGGAATGCTCGCACAGCAGCCCGTCGCGCAAGGCGAGCACGCGGTCCGCGTACTGCGCGGCCTGCGGGTCGTGACTCACAACCACAGTCGCGACGCCACGCTCGCGGCACAGTTCCGCGAGTAGCTCGAGCACTTCGCGGCCGCGGTGGGAGTCGAGGCTGCCCGTCGGCTCATCGGCCAGGAGCAGGCTGGGTTCAGTCGAGAGAGCGCGCGCGATCATCACGCGCTGACGCTCGCCCATCGACAGAGTCTCTGAGCGATGCTCGAGACGCCCGCCGAGCCCGAGCCGCTCGAGCAGCGGCGCGATCTGCCGCCGCGCGTCGCGGCGGCGCATGCCCGCGAGCAGCTTGAGGATCGCGTTGTCGATCGTGCTGACACCTGCCAGCAGGTCAAAGCTCTGACGGATGAACCCGAGTTCTGAGAGTCTGAAGCGCGACGCCTCACGCTCTGAGAGCGAGGATACGTCGCGCCCGCCGATCAGAACCGCGCCGGAGGTCGGCGCCAGCAGCGCGGCGACGATCAACAGCAGTGTGCTCTTGCCTGAGCCGCTGGGCCCATACACCGCGACCAGCTCACCCGGACGTACCTCGAACGACACACCGTCGACCGCGCGCACGAGCTCCCCGCCGACTGTGGGGTAGTGCTTTACGAGATTGCGCAGCTCGAGCACCGTATTTTCCCTTCCGGGTGCGCCAGCCGATCCGGCGCGGTCAATCTGAAACCCTGCCGCTCACGTGTACCGTGATGGCGTCGTGGTCCGATTCTGAGATCGTCCCCGAGAAGCTCAAGCCTGACCCGTGGGCGTCGGCGAAGCTCCCGGTGCCACGGCCGATCGACAGTGAGCCGGAGAAGCCGGCCGTCTGACCCGTGCGGTGATAACTCGCTGTTCCCCTGCCCGAAATCGAGCCGCCGTGTGGATAGATGTTGACTTCGGCGGTCACTTGGCTACTGGACACGGCTGTCAGATGGACATAGATCGCGCCGGGAGCCGTCCCCGATGCCGATCCCTGCTCGTTCAACGTGTAGTTGTGTTTGCTCGTGAGACGCAAATGGCCCGTCTCGTTCAGCGAGATCGATCGTGCCGCGTGCCCATGCGCCGAGCTGGCGCCGGACGCGCCACTGGCGATCGGTGCCGCCAGGGCGAGGGCAGCCGCTGTCAGGACCCCGGCGAGCTCCACGAGCGCTCTCGCCGGTCGGTGTTTGGATGGTGTCTCTCTCCTCATATTCATTTTACCAACGGTAACACGAACCTGGAGGTTCCGTCAAACTTCCGCGGGTTGCTCACGACGGGCATGGGATCCTCGCGGGTACGCTGGCAACAGAGCCGTCGGCATAGGTGAATTCGCCGTCGAGGGGGAATCCGCCGGGGGGACACTTCGAGGGCACGCGCACCGCGTTTTGATCACCTGCGCGGTGGCCCGTGCTCGCGCCGACGGTCAGCGAGAACGTGAGGATCGAGGCATCGGGCTCCAGCGGCAGCGAGGGGACCGGGGGGATCGACACGATGAGCTCTTCGCCGTAGGGAGCCCGGCCCGCCCGCACCGACCCGCCGAACACGACTCGCTCATCGAGCGGGGTGTAGCCCTGCGCGAGAATGTCAAAGGTGGGCTCGAGGTTCTCCGGCGAGCCGAGGAACGCGTGCAGTGTCACGTTCTCGGTGATCGTCTGGGCGCCGGCGTGAGTCTCGACGAGCGCGTGTCCGTCGCCGAGCTGCGAAGGCGCGGGGCAGCCGCTCGGTCCGTGCGCGCGCAGTTGCCCGGCCGAGCACCCACGCAGGCTGGGCACGTCGAGGCTCATCCCGGCGGGGAGCGCCAGCACCGAGCGGCGCACCGGCGAGGGCACGCCGAATTCGCCGCCGGCGTAGCGGATCGTGATGGTGAGGGCGGCCCTCGCGCCGAGCCGGTCGGGGGATAGCGACGGTGTGATCGTCGCCGACGTCGGCTGTATGGGTTGCGGGGGAGCCGGGTCCAGCGATATCGAAGTCGCCGTGGCGGTGGCCGAGCAGGCGGCGAGCGCGAGCACGGTGAGCGCACTGGCCCGACCCACACGACGAAGGCGCTGGCGCGGGGAGGGCGATCGTGGCCGCGAGCTGGCGGTGGCACCGCGGAGGCGGACTGTCGGTTTCATGGGCAGTCGCCGTCGGAGCTCGCGGCCGCCGCACCTTCGGCTCTGGCGACCGTCGCGAGCGCTTCATACATGAAGGCCAGCTCCTCGCCGGTCGGGATCACGTCCGGATCGAGCAGCGCCTGCAGTTGCAGCCCATCGATCACGGCGAGCATGTAGGAGGCGCCGACCTCCAGCATGCGATCCGGCAGGGGACTGCCCGCCGCGCGCATGCTGTCGATCGCGCGCTGGCGATTCTCGGCGTAGTGCTGGGCCAGCCGGTGCTTGAGCTCAGGTGAGCGCTGGGCATGGAGGATCGCCTCCAGGGCCACCATGAACAGCGGCGCCATCGCGTGAATACCGTCGACTGTCGGGCGCGCGCGCGAGGCCAGCTGCTGGTGCGGACCCGCCTGTGGATCGACGGGACCACTCTCGGCGACACTCTCGGCCCACTCCACAAAGGAGCCGAGGATCGCCTCGGTGAGCAGTTTCTCCCGGGAGCCGAAGTGATAGTTGACGGCGGCGAGGTTCGCACCCGACGCCGCCGCCAAGTCGCGCACGCTCGTGGCGGCGTAGCCGCGCTCCCTGATCAGTCGCTTGGCCGCTTGCAGCAGAGCGGCCTTGGTTTGCTCACCCCTGGCGTCGGCCCTGGGGGCGCTGCCTACTTCCTCGGGCACGGCGCCGTGTAGTTGTCGGTGGCCTGAGTGCCGTCGAGAAAGTTGATCGTCACCAAGAAGGGAAAACCGCCTTTCGGGCAGGTCTTGGGGACGATCAGCCCCTTCACGTGGACGAGTTGGTTCTTGCCGTGCACCTGGTGATAGTAAGCGACCTTCTGGCTGCCGACGGTGAAGTAGTTCGTTTCGATCGAAGCATACGCGGCGCCGGGAAGCGTCGGGATCGGCGGTATGTCGAATTCGACTCCGAAACCATAGGGCTTGGTGCCTTGAATTTCTTTGGCGAGGATCACGAGTTCCACGGAGACGGGGCTGATTCCCTGGGCGTAGACGAGGAACGCGATATGCCCGTTTTCCTTGGGGGCGAGGAAGAAGTTGAGGGTGTATGGCTCTTTGATGAATTCTTTGGCGATTTCGACGAGTCCGAGACCGCCACCGAAGCCAATGCGGGAGTCGGCGGGGCAGCCGCTGGGACCCTTTTCTTCCAGCAGCTGCTTCTGGCAGGTGCCGGCGCCGGCAACGTTGACCTTCAGACCCGCGGGACCGTATGCGAGCACGTGTCCCACCGGAGTCGGCACGGTGGCGCCGTTCAGCGCGAATACCGTTTTCGCGGAGAGGTTGGCTGGAGCGCCTAGCTTGTCCGGCGTGAAGTACGACGTGATCGTGAATGTCTCCGACGCCCAGGCGACCGCGACGACGGTCAGGCACGTCCCAGCGATCACCGCGAGCACGAACATCCGCGCCCTGTGAGGGCCGATCGCCGCGCCGATCCTGCCCACGCCGCCTCTCGCCCTGCGTGTCGACCCTCCCATGTGTCTCATCGCCACTCACTCCTCGCTCAGAACCGCCGGTGGTGCCTCGGGACGCCTCGGGTGCAGCCATTTCCGCGTTGGTCCCGTGCATAATACAAACGATCGTATCATACGATCGTTAGATTAGCAACGGGAAGCCATACGACTGAGCATCGCGGGCTGTCTGATCGGCGCGGCTAGCGGTTCGTCCGCGGATTTCGCCTGGCGAAGAGGGGAGCGGAGCTGTGGGCGCGGTATGCCCGCGCGGCGCTCGCGATAGCGGCGTTCGAGGTCTTTGCGCGTGGCGCGAGGTCAACCGGCCGTGAATCGTGCACAGCGGGCGCAAAGCCGCACGGCGCCAGGATCTCCGTCAGAGCCGTCGTGATACACGGATGATTACTTTTGGCTCATTTGGGTACAGCCTGCGCCCTCTGGTGCCGATATGACAATGTTATGGAGAAGCGCGCGAAAGAGGCACGGTCCTGGTTGTGCCGCGACGGCGTCGATCGCGAGCGAATGCTCGACATGGATCTGCGGCTCATGCCCGTCCGGCGGATGGCCTTCGTGGTGTTGGCCATAGCGCTACTCGCCTGTGGTCCGTGGCTGGGTTACTGGACGATCGTCCCGTTGCTGCTCGCGAGTGGGATCTTCATGCTCGCCGACAAACAGACCAAGCATGTCGCGCGCCCGGAGTACGCGATGTTTACCGCGTGGGCCACCTCCGAGGTGATCATCGCGGCCAGCGTTGCGCTGACCGGAGGCCCGCGCAACGCGACCCTCGGATGGTTCGCGATCCCCGTCGTCACGTTGAGCGCCCGCTTCTCGGTGCGAGGCGTCGTGCTGGGCGTCACGACGGCCCTCGGATTGCTGATCACCGTCGCGCTCGCGACGGGCGCGCAGACCGTCATCCACGACCCGCCGCTCGTGATCGCTCCGGCCGCGCTGATCATCGCTGTGGCGATGCTGTCGACCGCGCTGATGCACTCCGATATCGAACATCGCTCAGAAGCCGTCATCGATCAGCTCACGGGGATGCTGAATCGTCACGCGCTCGCGGGTCGCACGAGAGAGCTCGCCCAGCAATCAGAGGTGTCCGGCCAGTCGATCGGCATCATCGTCGGAGACCTCGATCACTTCAAGGCGGTCAATGACACCCACGGGCACAGCGTCGGTGACGCCGTGCTCACCGATGTGGCCTACGCGATGCGAAAGCAACTGCGTGCCTTTGACCTCGCCTACCGGCTCGGCGGAGAGGAGTTCCTCGTGCTGCTGCCAGGAGCCGGCATCGAGCAGACCAAGAAGATGGCCGAGCAACTGCGCCTAGAGGTGGCCAGCGCTCCGGCCGGCGGTCAGAACGTGAGCATGAGCTTCGGAGTCAGCGCGTCCGCCAATGGGACGATCTTTGATTACGCCACGGTCTTCGCCCAAGCCGATGCCGCGTTGTATGAGGCCAAGCGGTCCGGACGCGACCGTGTGTGTGCTGCGCTGGTGAACGCGCAGCCGGCTGAGTCGCCGGTGTCCGCGCCGCTGCTGGCGGCGGAGAGCCCGGTCGGCACACCAGCCGCGGTCCTGGCAAGCTCGGGCAGCCACCGCTAGCGCGGTTGCCCGGCTGCTCACGTTGGCGGCCGCCAATTCGCCATCGAGGTCGAGTGCGCCCAGCGCACCGGTGAGCGCTCCTCTCGCCTCCTCTCAGCGCGGTGAGACAGCGCAAGTCCGCCAGCACATTGCGGCGCGATCGCGACGATGCTGGCTTCGCCGAGAGCATCGGTGGAGAGCAAGGTGTTGGGAGAATGTCCCGAGGGCGCCGGGATCGCGGCGGCGAGTGCGCAACCTTTGTGCCGGGAGCACGTCTATGGCTCGAAGCTCGATACTGACCCCAACCCCAGGAATCTCATGCCGATCACATTCTCAGTCCATGCGTCCCCGGCCTCGGGACGGCGAGTTTGATGGCGTCTGCCGAGACAGCGCTGATGAGCCGTGTGAGGAGGGGAGACCGGGACGCTTTCGCGTGCCTGGTCGAGCCTCACTCCCCGGCGCTGCGGCGATTCGCTGCTCGTCAGCTGGCTGGAGATGCTCATCTGGCAGAGGACGTCGTGCAGGACGCGATGCTGAACGCCTATCGGGCGATCGCGGCGGGAGCCACGCCACAGAACATCAAAGCGTGGCTGTTCACGTTGGTGCGCAACTGCGCTGTCAACACAAAGCGCGCGGCGCGGGCGACTGTTCCGCTCGAGGATCATCACGGGCCGGCCGTCAGTCAAAGCACCTCAGCACTGCTCGAGCAGCGCGAGTGGATGGACTGGCTGATGGGGGCGATCGGGGATCTTCCCGCACGTCAGCGAGAGGCGCTGCTGGGGCACGCCTTCGAGGGCCGCAGCTACGCCGAGATCGCGATGCTCCAGCACACGACGATCTCGGCCGTCAAGACGCTGATTCACCGCGCGCGTCGTGGTCTCGCCGGTTCGGTCTCCTCGCCTTGGCGCTCGGTTGCCCTGCCGATCATCGCGGGCATGCGCCGCTTGGGCACGAGCTTCAGCCGGCGCTCGCTGGCCGGCAAGGCTGGAACGAAGGGTGTCCTCAGCGCCCTGGTGTCAGTGCTCGGCGCCGCGACCGTGACGACCGGGGTGCTGATGGTCATACCGGGGACGAACCCCGGGCTGGTGATCGCCAGCGGCTTCACGCCGCGCCCGGCCGTGCACGCGAGCGTCACCCGCGGGCATCGTCATGGGCGCGCGGATCGCCAACAGACACCGTGGCTGAGACCCGAGCAGCGCATCGATCACGAAGGTGCTCGCGCGATCGCGCAGTGCCTTGATCGTGGTGCGATCTCTGGAAAGTACAGCCAGGCGGGCCTTCGCTACGCCGCACGGCATCTGCCGGGCTACGCCGCCGAGTACACCGATTGCAGACAGATCATCATCCACGCCCAGTTGAAGAACCTCACGCGTGTTCGCCGCCAGGCTCACCGCCGCCCTGAGTGAGTCTCGTTCACCAAATCAGATCGCGCCACGTCAGAGCTGCGCGACCGGATCCTCGAGCCCGATATCGGTGGAAACCAGGATCGCGCCCTCGCCGGTAGCGTAGGCCTCCTCGCCGTGCTGGACGATGTCCATGCCGAGTCCCTGCCCGCGTTCGGTGGACCGCAGCGGCATCAGCAAGGCGAGCGACGGCCTCGGCTGGTCCCCCGGATGACGTGCGCGAGCTTATCAGCGAGCGTCTGTTGACACCGGCAGAACGTTGGTCGGTGATTTGGTTTCAGGACTGCGGGCGAGCGGGACTACAGGCTTCCCGCTGAAGTGGTCACAGGGCTGGATTCTTGCCCACAGAGCTCCGGGGGTGGCGCCGGGGGAGTTACGGCGAGCCCCGTTGAGATTGCAATCAGCGATGCAAGGTGGCTGATCTGAGAGGGATGTCGGCGCTGATGATCACCTGGGGTTCTATTCTCAGGTGATGGCAGTTGGGTCAGCTCATGGTGGCGCCTTGGTGTCTGGGGGACGTGGCACGCGCGCGCTGTTCGGTGCGGGCGTAGCCGTGGTCGTCGTGGTCGCTGCGGTCGTGTTGGCGGTGCTGGTGTGGTCAGGTGTGACTCTCGCGGAAGACTCGACCGCGCTCGCCAGAGTGGCGGTGCAGCCTCTGGGCGGCAAGATCGAGCGCGTCCAGGCGTTCGGCCCGGACGGTAAGAGGATCCCGATCGCGGTCCACGGCGGGCGCCTGACTCCGCAAAGGCGCCTGACTCCGGGCGAGCGAGTTTCGGTCGAGGTGGTGGTTCGTCGACCCGGGTGGCTCGGCTGGCTGTTGGGGAAGAGCCGGCACGAGCAGCTGACGCTGCGCGCCCCGGTTGCGCAGGTGGCCGAGCACTGGCTGACGGTCGCGGCCGGATCGGATGTTCGTGTGAGCTTCGATCAACCGGTTAGCACGGTTGCCTACGGGAGTGCGGGTGCTCTGACGGCCCACGCTCTGAGCTCGATGCGGAGCACGTTCTCGCTCGGGACACAATCGGAGACGGGAGCCACCGAGATCGCCGCCGCGCCGCGTCCGTGGGAGCGGGTCGGAACCCCCACGCAGATCAGCTGGTTTCCGCCATCGCGTTCTCCGGTGATGGTCACGGTGCCCGCTTCAGGCTCTCAGATAGCTCCCACGACGAAACTCGACCTGACGTTCTCGAGGCCCGTATCCGAAGTGCTCGGATCGGCTCGCCCGCGACTGCAGCCGAGCACCCCGGGTCACTGGCGTCAGCCCAACAGTCACACCCTCACATTCACCCCGAGTGGCTTCGGGTTGGCGATGGGCTCCCGTCTGCAGGTCCAGCTTCCTCGTGCTGTGGCGGTGACAGCCAACTCGGGTGGCGGTCTGCGCGCCACCAGCGACATCGAATGGACCGTGCCGGCTGGTTCCACGCTGCGTTTGCAGCAGCTTCTCGCTCAGGCGGGTTATCTGCCGGTCGACTGGCAGCCCGCGGGCGCCGATGTGGCGCGCACACCGAGCGCCGAGGCGAAAGCGGCGGTCGATCCGCCGGCCGGCAGCTTCAGCTGGCGCTATCCGAACACGCCGCAACAACTCCAGGCGATGTGGAGCCCCGACCAGACGAGCGTGATAACCCGCGGCGCGATCATGAAGTTCGAGAACACGAACGACGTCACCGTCGACGGCCTTGCGGGAGCAACGGTGTGGCATCTGCTGCTCAGCGACGCGATCGCCGGCAAGCGCTTGGATGAAGGCTACAGCTACGTCTATGTGCACCGCGAAATTCCCGAGACGATGACACTCTGGAGCGCCGGGCGCACCGTGCTGAGCTCGGCGGCGAACACCGGCATCTCCGGTGCGGAAACCGAACTCGGGACGTTTCCGGTATTCGAGCACCTGCCCGAAACCACGATGACCGGAACCAACCCCGACGGCACTCCCTACAAAGACCCGGGCATCAAATGGGTCAGCTATTTCAATGGCGGGGATGCGCTGCACAACTTCGATCGCGCCTCGTTCGGCACTCCGCAGAGCCTCGGCTGTGTCGAGTTGCCGCTCGCCGCCTCGGCTGAGGTCTGGCCCTACACGCCGATCGGGACGCTCGTCACGATCGAAACCTGAAAGGCTGCAGTGCGGAGTCGCGACGGTTTCGCGGGCTCGAAGTGCCTCGCACCCCCGAGGACCAGCCAGAACGACTCGCCGAGGAGATCGCCGACTTCCTCGCCTGAGCCTCGCTGCTACCGAGGTGGCGGCACAGTTCATCCTCCTCGCAGCAGGGCGCGCAGCGTCGAGCCGTTCTCCTAGCCGACCAGCGGGGCGCTCAGTGCTCTGCGCGAGATCGAGGATCCTTCCTCCAACCTGCGGCTGATCGAATCGGATCGCCTGGCGCACCACATGTCGCTGAGCAGCCAGATGTTCAGCACTACGACCTCCTCGGAGAGGCCCGATAGCGCTGGAGCTTCGTGTGCGGATCGCGTCGATCAGCCTCGCGGAGTGCCTGTCTGTGACAGTGGCCTGATGTGCAAGCCACGCTCCTTCGCCGCCGCGGACAGTGGCTCGATCAGCTCGACTGTCTCGCGGCAGCCCGCGCGCTGAGCGCCGGGGCCGAGTGCGTCGTGCATCAGAAAGACCGCCCTGTCGTGAAGGCTGGTGTGGGCCGCCTCGAGCATCTCGGCACTGGTATCGCCGCGCCAATCGTGTGTGTCGATCGTCCAGTGCACCAGCTCCAGTGAGTGTCTGCTCGAGACGCGTCCCGTCGCCTCGGTACGCAGCCCCCATGGCGGGCGCCAGCGCTCAGGCTGAGGTAGACCGGCTTCTCTGAATGCGCTGAATGCGGCTCGCGTGTCCGATTCGAGCTGACGGTGAGTGAGGTCGGTGTGGGCTATGTGCCGGTTGCAGTGAAGCTCGACGTCGTGGCCCGCCTCGACGACGGCGCGGGCCAAGGCGCAGTTGAGAGCGATGCGCTCGCCGATCATGAAGAACGTAGCCCGGACGTCGCACCGATCGAGCTCAGCCAGCACACGTGGAGTCCAGATCGGGTCTGGCCCATCATCAAACGTAAATGTGCAAACACCCGTCACGGCAAAGCGGTGATAAGGGAGAAGGCTCGGCGGAACAGATCGCGGTTCGCGTCTACCGTCGCCGGTGCCAGTTTCGACTGTCTGATTGATCCCATTGAAGAACGCGGAAGACCCATGGACCCTCGCGCGTGCGCTTTCCGTGCAATTCAGATGTCACAAGAGCCATCCGCTATAGGTGGGAAAAGGTGGTTATTTGTATACAAACCTCTACCCAATACGACGACAATCAAACGAGAACATCGATCGCCTTCGGTGCGGCGACGCTTCAGGATGCGCCGAGTAACCCTTACATCGCCGAGTCCTCCCGATCATTGCCTGAGCCGGCGTGTCCGCGTTCGTTTCAGATAAATAGCGCGGCCCCTTGTGAGGCAGCGCTGATGGGGCTGTTGGGGGCAGCTGAGCCGGCGAGTCCAGCAACGGCGATTGTCGTGGCGCAAGGAGCCGGTTGTGATGATTCCAGAGTGGTAGATGCTCCCCGATGGC
Organism: uncultured Solirubrobacterales bacterium; assembly: GCA_963776185.1. Classification (GTDB taxonomy): domain Bacteria; phylum Actinomycetota; class Thermoleophilia; order Solirubrobacterales; family Solirubrobacteraceae; genus Palsa-744. The sequence goes on along the minus strand of CAVZLM010000003.1, from coordinate 109,488 downwards.
CAGTGGAGCGTCACTGTTTCCGATTGTGATTGATTGTCGTCTTTGGCGCTGTTCTTCGAGGGTAAGCGGATGGATCCTCGACGCTCCCTTCAGATGTCTGAACGTCGAGGAGCGCGAGCCAAACCGCACGTGCCCGGCGAGGTGGTGCTTTCGCCAGCCTCGTGGGACTCCAGTGCTCCGGCCCGCCAGCTCGTGGAGGAAGCGGGAGCTCGCCTCAGTCCGGTTCGGTGAGCTCGCTGCTGTGGGCGTGATCTGAGTCGGAGTCCTCTCGCATGACGCTCTGCTCCTCCGGTCTGCCCCGATCGTGAAGGATCGCGTGGGCGGCCCGCTGGTCACCATGAGAGGCATGGTCGATCAATGCGAGTTCTGCCTGCTCGAAGCCCTCAGATACACCGCCGCCGGCCTCGATGACCGCGCGTTGTGCGGGATCGACACCCACCTCACCGACGAGACCGCCGATCCGCGCGGCTTCTGTGGCTGCCGCGTCGGACTCTTCCTGCTCGAACCTGAGGCTGATGGCCACTGCTCACTACTCCTCGCTCGTAGCCCTGATGACAAATCCCTCTCAAACAGCGACTACCCGCCTGAGGCTAGGAGTATTCGGCGGCTGCCGGACAGGGCACCCGGTGTGACGCGGGCGTGATGTCGCCTGGTGGCTCATTTAGCCGCGTTCCGCGAGCTCCAGGCGCCTTTCCGCAAAGCTCTGGAGGAGCACTCGAGAACAGATCGGCCGAGGTGGTCGATGTGGTCTGTGGCAAAACACCGCCAAGCGCCGCGAGGTGTCGTCGAGAGGGAGCCGACGCGTATTGGATCGCGGCCCGGTTCTCCACGGTGAGTCGCGGGTCCCGATCTGAGGGCGCTGCTCATCGCCCGGGTGCGCGCAAGGATCCCGTCGGCACCTTCGCGATCGCGTTGAAGGGCACCGAGGGCTCTACCGGCGCCCGCGAATAGCTAACGTCGCGACCGTGAGCACCGGGGACAACGCTGAAGAGCAACGGCTGGCGAGATGCGGGGTGGTGTGTGTGCGGGGCGAAAATCCCGGGTTGCTGACGCTCTCGGGCACCAACACCTGGATAGTTGGGCGCGATCCGACATGGGTGATCGACCCCGGTCCCGCGCTCGTCGAGCACATCGATTCGCTGGTCGCGCTGATCGCACAACGAGGAGGTCTCGGTGGCATCGCGCTGACCCACGATCACCACGATCACTCGGAGGCGGTGCCGCTACTGCGTGAGCGACTGCCGGCGCCGCTCGCGGCGGGGCGCGGAGAGGTCGATGTCGAGCTCGCCGAAGAGACTCGCTTCGGGCCTTTCGAGGCGCTCGCCACACCCGGCCACGCGCCCGATCACTTCGCGTTGATCTGTGGCCGGGTGTGTTTCACCGGCGATGCGGTGCTCGGGGAAGGCAGCGTGTTCATCGCCCCCGACCCCGGGGCGCTCGCGGGCTATCTCGATGGCCTAGAGAAGATGCGCGAGCGTGACCTGGATGTGCTGTGTCCGGGGCACGGACCCCCGATCTGGGAGCCTCGCGCAAAGCTCGGCGAATACATCGACCATCGTCTGGAGCGCGAGCGTAAATTACTCGCGGCGATTGCCGCGGGAGGACGCTCGGTGTCGCAGATGCTCGACGCGGCCTGGTCGGATGTTCCCGAGCAGCTGCGCGGTGCCGCCGCGATCACGCTCGCCGCTCACCTGGACAAGCTCGAGGAGGAGGGCAGGTTGCCTGCTGGTGTAGAGCGACCGTCTTGGTGATCGGCGCTCAAATGAAGCGCGGGTAGGCCGTCATGCCGCCGTCGACGAACAGCGTCGAGCCCGTCACGTAGCTGGCCTGCTCTGAGGCCAACCAGGCCACCGCGCGCGCAATGTCCTGAACGTGTCCCCAGCGTCCCATCGGGATCTCGGCGAGGACGGCGGCGCTCGCCTGCGCATCGGCCAGGACACCTTTGTTGATTGGGGTGTCCACCGCACCAGGGGCGACGTTGACGACCCTGATGCCGAGCGGCGCGAGCTCCTTGGCGATCGACTGCATGAACATCCTCATACCGCCCTTGGATGCGCAGTAGTGGGAGAACTGCTCCCAGGGGATCTGCTCGTGCACGCTCGACATGTTCACGATCGTGCCCTTGCAGGCGCTGTCGCGCATCGAGCGCGCCGCCTCGCGTGCACACAGGAACGCGCCGGTGAGATTGACGTCGATCACCTGCCGCCACTTCTCCAGTGGCATGTCCACCAGCAGGAAGGGGTGCTCCAGGCCTGCGTTGTTGACGAGCAGGTCGACGCCGCCGAAAGCGCTCGAGGCCTCGGCAAAGGCACGCTTGACGTCCGACTCGCTGGAGACATCCATCGCGACCGCGATCGCCTCGACACCCGCCTGCTTGATCTCCAGCGCCATCCGCTCGGCCTGGTCGGGCTCGCCGACATAGTTGATCGCCACCGCCGCGCCGTGGGCCGCCAGCTCGTAGCACACGCCCTGGCCGATCCCCGAGTCTCCACCGGTGACGAGCGCGCGGCGCCCGACCAGCAGCCGCGCGTCCACGGGATGCAGCGCAAAGGGGGTGGTTGACACCTCGTCAGCCTATCTCGCTACCGTTCTCTGCACAATGGCCTCCTCCACACCTCAGCAGAAAGGCTCCGTCGCGGGCTCTGAGGTCGAGGGCAGGCCCGCGTTCCCCGGTGCGTCGTCCGCCAACTCACCGTTCCCGCCGATCGCCGACTACGGCTACCTGTCGGACTGTCACACCGGAGCGCTCGTCGCCTCTGACGGCTCGGTCGAGTGGATGTGCCTGCCGCACTTCGACTCGCCCAGCGTGTTCGCGGCGATGCTCGACCGGGGCGCCGGGAGCTTTCGCGTCGGCCCGTATGGGGTCTACGTTCCCGCCGGCCGCCGCTACATCCCGGGCACCAACGTGATCGAGACGACGTGGATGACCCCGCAGGGATGGATGCGGGTGATCGACGCGTTGGCGATCGGAGCCTGGCACGACAACCAGGAGGGATCCAGCCACACGCGCCCGCCGACCGACTATGACGCCGATCACCTGCTCGTGCGTTTGATCGAATGCATCCAGGGTCAGGTGCAGGTCGAGATGGTCTGCGAGCCGATGCTCGACTACGGTGCCACCGCCGCGCGCTGGAGTGAGGTCGAGGATGTCCCCGGCGCGCTCGACGCGACCAATGGCGAGAGCGTCTTTCGCCTGTTCTCAGACCTGCGGATGGGCATCGAGGGCAACCGTGTGCACGCGCGCCACACGCTGGCCGAGGGCGAGAAGCGCTTCTGTGCGATGTCCTGGACGGAGTCGCTTGCCGGCCCACGGACCGTGGAGGAAGCGGAACTGCACCTCGAGCGCACCAACCACTTCTGGCGAGAGTGGCTCGCCGAAGGCACCTATCCCGACCATCCCTGGCGGTATCACCTGCAGCGCTCGGCGCTCGCGCTCAAGGGACTGACGTTCATGCCAACCGGCGCGCTGCTCGCCGCGCCGACGACCTCGCTGCCCGAGACCCCCCAGGGCGAACGCAACTGGGACTACCGCTACTGCTGGATGCGCGACGCGACCTTCGCGCTGTGGGGGCTGCACGCCCTCGGCCTCGACTGGGAGGCCGATGACTTCGTGCAGTTCCTGGCCGACCTCGAGCGCAACGAGGACGGGTCGTTGCAGATCATGTATGGCATCAAGGGCGACATGGACCTGAAGGAGTCGACGCTCGAGTACCTCAAGGGATATGAGAACGCGCGGCCCGTGCGGATCGGCAACGGCGCCTACAACCAGCGCCAGAACGACGTCTACGGCGCCGTGCTCGACTCGGTCTATCTGCACTCGAAGAAGCGCGACCACATCCCCGATCGCCTGTGGCCGGTGCTATGCGACCAGATCGAATGCGCGGCCAGGGTCTGGAAGGAACCCGACCAGGGCATCTGGGAGGCACGCGGCGAGCCCCAGCACTATGTCTCATCGAAGCTGATGTGCTGGGTGGCGATGGACCGCGGCGCGCGGCTGGCCGAACGACGGGGCCACGAGGATGACGCCAGCAAGTGGCAGGCCGTCGCCGACGAGATCAGCGCGGAGCTGCTCGAGAAGGGTGTCGATCAGCGCGGGGTCTTTCGTCAGCACTACGACACCGAGGCGCTCGACGCCTCGAACCTGCTGATCCCGATAGTGCGCTTCCTGCCCGCCTCTGATGAGCGGGTGTGCGCCACGGTGCTCGCGATCCGCGAGGAGCTGACCGAGAACGGCCTCGTGCTGCGCTACCGAACCGGCGAAACGGACGACGGTCAGAGCGGGGAGGAGGGCACGTTCCTGATCTGCTCTTTCTGGCTGGTGTCCGCGCTGTCAGAAATCGGCCACGACCGCGACGCCGAGCACCTCTGCGAGCGGCTGCTGTCATACGCCTCGCCCCTGCAGCTCTACGCCGAGGAGCTCGAGGCCTCATCGGGACGGATGCTGGGGAACTTCCCGCAGGCCTTCACACACCTCGCTCTGATAAACGCCGTCACCCACGTGATCGACGCTCAGCAGTCCTAGCGACCGACCGCGGCGATCGTCGCGCGCAGCGTCTGCAGCGCGTCGCTTGCCGGACGCCAGCCGAGCTCTCGCCTGGCCTTTGCGGTGTCCATGATGACCGGCTCGCTCAGAGCCGCGACCCACTGCAGCTGCGCCGGTAGGAACGGCAGCGCGGCCGCCGCCTGCGCGAGCGCATCGACCGCCAGCCCGGGCAGCGGAATCGAGTGCCAGTGAAGCTCGGAGGCGATCTGGCCGATCGTCAGCTCGCCTGGGCCGGCGAGGTTGTAGGGGCCCGCCGAGCCCTTGCCGAGGACCGCCGCGAGCATCGCTCGAGCGACATCGTCGTGGTGGACGAGCTGCAGGCGCACGCCTGGATCGGGCAGGACCGGCCTGATCAGAGGCAGTGTCCCGAGGGTGCGTGTCAGGACGCGCGGCAGGCGCGCGGCGATCTGCGTGTAGGGGAGGCTGTTGATCAGCATCGGCGCGTCGGGGCCGGCGACGATGCAGGGCCGAAAGACATAGGCGGCGGTCTCAGAGCTCGCGAGCTCCTCGCTGAGGACCGTCTCCACCTCGGCCTTCTGGGCGGAGTAGTAGTGGCTGGCGCTGCCGCGTGCGGGAGTGTCCTCCCTCAGCGGCAGCCGGTTGTCTTTGTGAAAGCCATACGCGGCGACCGACGAGGCATAGACGAGACGTTTGATCCTCGCCGAGGCGGTAGCGGCAAAGACGTTTCGTGAGCCTCGGAGGTTGACCGCGTGGGTCTCGCGCGCGCTGCCCATGATGATGAACGCCAGATGCACGACCACGTCGGCGTCGGCCACGAGGCTCGCGACCGCCACGGGGTCGAGCACATCGCCGCGGCGGTAGATCACCTTCTTCCACCCCCGCGTCGCAGGATCAAAGCTCCCGCGAGCCATGCCGAGTATGCGAGCCACGCGCGGCGAGCGCTCGAGCGCCGCGATCACCGAGCGGCCGATCTCCCCGGTCGGCCCCGTGACCGCTACCGTCAGAGCCTTGTGCTTGGCCATCTGCTTGCTCGCCTCCCGGAAACCTCGGCGCTCAGCCGTAGCCGGGCTCTCCGGGCAGCAGCACACGCGCAACCTCCCCGTCGAACCACACCTTCGGCTGTACCGGCATCACGTCGCGACCGCTCGCGTAGCGCAGCAGCTCGGCGACGCTCGCGAACGCGCCAAGCTGCTCCAGGTGCTTGATCGTGGGGAACACCAGCAGGATCTCCCCGCGCGCGTGGGCGTCGAGCGCGCCCCGCGGTGTGAACCAGCCCTGCTCGACGCACTCCTCGCCGTCGACCTCGGGTTCCTGCCCGTCGGGCAGCTCGGCCAGAAAGAAGCGGGTGTCGAAGCGCACCGTGACCTCCGCGGGGGTGATCCAGCGCGAGAACTCGATCAGAGCGTCGGGGCCGGGGAGCACGATACCGGCCTCCTCCCGTAGCTCGCGCACGGCGGCGCTCCGGTGGGCAGCCTCGCCTTCGTGCTCGTCCACCGCGCCCCCCGGGAACACCCACACGCCGCCCATGAAGCGCGCCTGCTCAGTGCGCTTGACGAGCAGCAGCTCGAGTGACGTATCGCCCCCGCGCAGCAGGATCACCGTGGCGGCCTGGCGTGGGGGAGTGACCTCACTGGCGTTGAGCCGCTGACCGGGTCCTGAGTGGACATCGAGGTTGAGCTCCTGACCGGGCTCCAGCTGGCCGTCGCGAGGCTGACTACCCGAGGGATCCTGCGGGCCGGGCGAGGTCGAGGTGCTCATCCTGAGACCCTACCGCCAGGTAGTCTTACGTGCATGAGCGCAACCCAAACCCTGCAACGTTGGATCTGCGAGTCCTGCGGCTACATCTATGACCCGGAGGACGGCGACCCGGACGGGGGTATCCCCGCCGGCACCGCCTTCGAGGACATCCCCGATACTTGGTTCTGCCCGGTGTGCGGAGCGCGCAAGCGGGACTTCGTTCTCTACGAGGATTGACCCTCTGACCGACCCCGAGGCACTGCTCGCGCTCGACCGCGAGCACGTCTGGCATCCGTACGGCGCCCTCCCAGCCGATCTGCCGTCGTTGCCGGTGCTCTCGGCCGAGGGGGTGCGACTGCGCTTGGCGGACGGGCGCGAGCCGATCGACGGCATGTCCTCGTGGTGGTGTGCGATCCACGGCTACCGTCATCCGGTGCTCGATCACGCGATCCGCGAGCAGCTCGCACAGATGGCGCACGTGATGTTCGGCGGCCTCACCCACGAGCCGGCGGTGCGTCTGGCCGAGCGGCTGGTGGACCTGACTCCCAGCGGGCTTCGGCACGTCTTCTTCGCCGACTCTGGTTCGGTCTCCGTGGAGGTCGCGATCAAGATGTGCCTGCAGGCCCAGCGCGGCCGGGGTCATCCGCGCCGCACACGGCTGCTGACCGTGCGCGGCGGCTACCACGGCGACACGTTCGGCGCGATGGCCGTCTGCGATCCGATCGGCGGGATGCACAGCCTGTTCACGGGCGTGCTCGCCGAGCACGTCTTTGCCGAACGCCCGCCGGCTGGCTTTGATGCGGGTCTGGCGGATGACTGGGCGCGGGCGCTCAGCGAGCTGATCGAGCGGCACGTCCACGAGCTGGCCGCCGTGATCGTCGAGCCGGTCGTGCAGGGCGCGGGAGGGATGCGCTTCTATGCGCCCGAGTGCGTGGCCCTGCTGCGGCGGCTGTGCGACGAGCACGGCCTGCTGCTGGTGCTCGACGAGATCGCCACCGGCTTCGGGCGCACCGGTGTGATGTTCGCGAGCGAGCACGCCGGTGTGGCGGCGGATGTGATGTGTGTCGGCAAGGCTCTGACGGGCGGCTATATGAGCCTTGCGGCAACGCTGTGCACCTCCGAGGTGGCATCCGCGATTTGCGAGGGAGAGGGCGGCGGGCTGATGCACGGCCCGACCTACATGGCGAACCCGCTCGCGTGCTCCGTGGCGCTCGCCTCGCTCGATCTGCTCGCCGACGGACACTGGGCGCGCCAGGTCGGCTTCATCGAGCGCCATCTGCGGGCGAGCCTCGAGCCCGCTCGCGGGTTCCCCGGGGTGATCGACGTGCGCGTGCTCGGGGCGATCGGAGTCGTGCAGCTGGAGCGCGAGGTCGATGTGGCCGCCGCCACCGCCGCGGCACTGGACGCGGGCGTCTGGCTGCGTCCCTTTCGCGACCTCATCTACACGATGCCCGCGTATGTGATGGAGCAGGACGATCTCGCGATCCTCGGCGGCGGTGTCCTGGCGGCGGTCCGCGCGGGGGCACGATGAGGCGCCATGCCCGTCGGCGGTGGCCGGTGTCGGCGCCGCGCGCTCCGCTCAGCTCCTGAGCAGAGCCTGGAGCTTGTCGAGCTGGCTGCCCCAGCCGGCTCGCGCCATGACGATCAGCTCCTCAGCGCAGATCATGCGGGAGGTTATGACGATCCTGGTCCGGTTCTCGCCGAGGTCGAGGAACTCGACGGTCGTCTCGCCGGACTCGATCATCGGGTGATCGGTGCTCTGCTCGCCGAACGACAGCCGCTCAGGCGGCTCGACGATCCCGAAGTGGCCATCGCTCGGGTACTGCTCGCCGTCGGGTCCGACCATCGTCAGCCGGCAGACGCCGCCCGGCCGCAGATCGAACTCGATCATCTCGCGGGGCGTCGTGAAATGCTCCGGTCCCCACCACTTCGTCACCTCGTCAGGGTTGGTCCAGGCTCTCCACACGAGCTCGCGCGGGGCGTCGAGCTCCCGTTCGATCACGATCGTGTGCTCGGCCATCGCAAACTGCTCAGTCATCGTCGTCTGCCTTTCGTTGTATGTCGCGGAGATGATGCGCGAGACGATCCAGACGCCCCTCCCCTCAGCCCGAGCGCAGCCAGCGCCGCCAGGGCAGCCGTGCACCGGCGCGAGCCATGGAGGCCGCGTCGTTCGCGTCGAGGAGTTGCAGTGTCTGCACTTCGACCTCTCCCAGCTCGCCGATCGTCTCGCGGTTTGACAGCTCGAGCACAGAGGGCTCGGCCGGCCATGGAGTCAGCACCACGGCGCGCACCTCGAGCCCCTCGTCTCTGGCCGCACGAAGGCTCAGAAGCGTGTGGTTGATCGTGCCGAGCCCGGGGCGAGCGGCGATCAGGATCCCAAGCCCGAGATCGCGAGCGAGATCGCAGATCATGTAGCGTCCGCTCAGCGGTACGAGCAGGCCGCCGACGCCCTCGACGAGCAGGGTCACATCGCCGGCCCCCGCCTCCCGGGCCCGGCTGAGAACCTCTGAGGTGTCGATCGGCGTTCCCTGCAGAGCCGCCGCGAGATGGGGCGAGACGGCTGGTCCAAAGCCCAGTGGCGCAACTTCATGCGCCGCGGCGCCCGTCACGCTTGCCAGCAGCTCGTGATCCATCGGCCACTCATCCGGCGGCTCATCCAGGCCCGTGATGACGGGCTTGTGGGCGCGCACCCGCTCACCCTCGGCCACCATCGCGGCCAGCAGCGCGGCGCTGAGAATCGTCTTGCCGACGCCGGTATCGGTGGCGGTGATGAACAGCCCGCGCATTTGCGCTGAGGGTCGGCGGGCGCGCTTTACGCGGCGCGGGCGACGGAGCCCTCGCGCTCGACGTCGAACAGCACACCCGCGCCACCCTCCGCGGAGACCGGGAGCCGGTGTCCCTCGTCATCGTGCTCGACAGCGGCCCGCTGGGCGCGGCGCTCACCGATCGCGGATGTGTCGAGCTCGGCGCGGCGAGCGGCCTGGGCAAGTACATGTGCCGCCTTGGACAGCTCACGCTCGGTGTGTGAGGCCATCACCGTGAGACGCAGACGCGAGGTTCCCGCTGCCACGGTGGGTGGGCGAATCGCCTGCACGAAGACGCCGTGCTCGATGGCGTCCTGGCACATGCGCGTCGCTGCGCGCTCGTCTCCGACGATCAGCGGAACGATGTGCATGTCGCTGTCCTTCACCGCGAAACCCTCCTCGGCGAGCTCCCGGCGCATCGTGCGTGCCGCCGACTTCAGGCGATCGACACGATGCGGGCGCTCGCCGAGCAGCTCGAGCGCCGCCAGTGCTCCCGCGACCGCCGGTGGGCTGGGTGCGGTCGAGTAGATCAGCGAGCGTGCCGTGTTGATCAGGAAGCGCACCATCGTCTCGCTGGCGCAGACGTAGGCGCCGTAGGCGCCGAGCGCCTTGCCGAGCGTGCCGATGATCACATCGACCTCTTCCTGCAGGCCCGCTTGGGCGACGGCGCCACGTCCTCCGGGTCCGATCACACCGGTGGCGTGCGCCTCGTCGACCACCACACGCGCGTCATACTCGTCGGCGAGCTCGACGATCTCCGCGAGCGGCGCGAGGTCTCCGTCCATCGAGAACACGGAGTCGGTGACGATCACCCGCCGCTCCTGGCCGCGGTGGCGTTGCATGTTCCAGGCCAGGTGCTCGCTGTCGAGGTGACGGTAGACGACGACCTGTGCTCGGCTTGCGCGGCAGCCGTCGATGATCGAGGCGTGGTTGAGCTCATCGGAGAAGATCGTGTCGCCGGGGCCGGCGAGCGCGCCGAGCACACCGAGGTTCGCCAGATAGCCCGATCCGAACAGGACGCAGGCCTCGCTGTGCTTGAACGTGGCCAGATACTCCTCCAGGCGACGGTGGATCGTCATCGTTCCCGACACCAGCCGCGAGGCTCCGGCACCGACGCCCCACCGCATCGCGGCGTCGGCGGCGGCCTTCCGCACGCGTGGATGATCGGCGAGCCCGAGATAGTTGTTCGAGCAGAGCAGCAGCACCGGCTTGCCGTCGAGCAGGATGCGCGGTCCCTGAGGCCCGGAGACCATTCGCAGGCGGCGCTGCAGACCGAGTCGCTCCAGGTCGTCCAGGCGTTCTTCGATCTCGCTCATCTGTGCCTCCGTCGGCTCACTGTCGTGGTTGCTTCTCAGTCCGCCCCGACGGCCATCGAGTCAGCGGCGCGCTCCGGTTCGGGAGAGGCCGCCGACGGGGTCTTCCACCATCCGGCGGGAGCTCTGTTCGGGGCTCCGTCGGGTCGTGGCGGGACGGAGCGCTTGGCGCTGTATCGCAGCTGTGTAGATGGATCCCAGAGGCGTATCTGCAGGTCGGCGCTGTCGTCACTCACGGCGGCTGGCGCCGCCGTGAGGTACTCCTCGAGCACGTTGGGAGTTTCTCCCTGCAGGTGGCCTGAGCGATTGTCCGGGCGTGGGTTGGCGCCGTTGTCGGCCTGGCGGGCGACGTTCAGGCCTAGCTCTTCGAACATCGCTCGGTCTTCCTCGGGCTCTGAGCCGAGCGTCGTCAGGAAGTTGCCCATCATCACGCCGTTGAGGCCGGCCTTGACCGCCAGGCCCTGCAGCTCGCCGAGGTTCTCTACGCGCCCGCCACACAGCCGGAAGAGGGCTTCGGGCATGATCAGGCGGAAAATCGCGATCCACTTCACGGCCTCCCAGGGCTCGATCAGTTCGCGGTCGCCGAACTTGGTGCCGGCGCGTGGGTTGAGCAGGTTTATGGGTACGCTCGTGGGGTCGATCGCGGCGAGCTCGAACGCCATCTCCACCCGCTGGGAACGACTCTCCCCGAGGTTCAGGATCCCGCCGACGCAGGTCTCCAGGCCAGCCTCGCGAACCGCCTCGATCGTGCGCAGGCGGCCCTCATAGCGCACGGTGCTCGAGACTTCGTCGTAGTAGCTCTCGGCTGTCTCGACGTTGTGATGGACACGCTGGATGCCGGCCTCTCGCAGCGCCGCCGCGCGATCCTTCGACATGTGACCGATCGAGGCGCAGCGCTTGAGGTTCGTGTGCTCGGCGACCAGACGAGCGCCCTGCAGGATGTTCTGAAAGTCACGCTTTGACAGTCCCTGCCCCTGGGTGACCATGCAGAAGCGATGTGCGCCAGCCTGCTCGGCGGCGCGTGCGTGCTCGAGGATCTGCTCGGGCTCCATCATCGCGTGCATCGGCGTCTCGGCCTCGGCGAAGCGTGACTGGGCGCAGAAACCGCAGTCCTCGGCACAGCCACCGGACTTCGCGTTCACCAGCGAACACATGTCGGTGGAGTCGCCGAAACGCTCGACTCGCGCTTCCCAGGCGCGCTGCACAAGCGCGTGAATCTCCTCGTGATCCTCGATCTCGCCCAAGCGGAGGGCTTCTTCGCGGGTGATGAGCGGCGGCATGTGAAGCACGACCTCCGATGGTGGTTGACGGTGCACGTTATGGGCGCTGGCGGACGTTAGCGGCGCCGGTGGGTCAGAGGCCCGCAGCCGGTCTGTCGCTGTGAGCTTTCAGGATCGCACGTGCGGGGTGAGCAGCGCTATTCGCCGCGCCAGTTCGGGGTGCGCTTCTCGGCGAAGGCGCGCATCCCCTCGCGCATGTCCTTGGAGGCAAACGACGCGCGGCGCAGCTCGACCAGTTCCTCCTCGACATCGCTCGGAACCGTGCCCTCGTAACGCAACAGGGCGGCGATCACACGCTTGTTGCCGACCTGCGAGAGCGGCGCGTTGTGAGCGAGCTCGCCGGCCAGCTCGAGCGTGAGCGCCTCGAGCCCCTCCGTGTCGACGAGACGGTTCACGAGCCCCCACGCGAGTGCCGTCGGAGCTTCGATGTAGCTTCCGAGCAGGAACAGCTCGCGGGTGCGTGACGCCCCGATCGTGTCGATGAACCGCCGCAAACCGGTGTGTGAGTAGACCAGGCCGAGCTTGGCCGGTGGCATGCCGAGCTCGATGTCCTGCCTGGCCACTCGCAGATCGCATGCCAGCGCCAGCTCGAGGCCGCCGCCGATTGTGTGGCCTGGAAGTGCCGCGAGCGTGGGAAAGGGGAAGGCCTGGAGCGCGTCGATCGCTTCGGTGAAGGGATGGGCGACCAGGCGCTCGGCGCGCTCTTCGAACTCCTCATCGGGGATCTCGCCGATGTCATATCCGGCCGAGAACATTCCGTGGGCGCCGGTGATGATCAGGCAGCGTGTTTGTGCGGAGACGCCGGAGGCCTCGGCGAGTGTCGCGGTGATCGCGTCGAGGATCGGGTGGTCGAGCGCGTTGCGCTTGGAGGGGTTTGAGATGGTCAGACGGAGCACTCCCGCTGAGGGCTCGTCGATCAACAGCTTGCCGTCGGCAAGCTCGCGCGTGTGAAGCTCGGCCGGCACTGCCTCTATTCCAGTGTCACGAGTGGGTCGCCCTCGTTGACGGCTTGGCCCTCTTGGCAGTGGATCTCTGTGACTGTGCCGGAGTCTTCGGCTTCTACTGGCATCTCCATCTTCATGGACTCGAGGATCGCGACGGTGTCGCCCTCCTGGATCTTGTCGCCTATCGCGCACTCGATTTTCCATACGGTGCCGGTGATGTGAGCCTCAACCTCAACCACAAAAAACCTCCCAACTCACGACCGGGAGTGGCAGCGGCGAGGATATGAGCGCGCTCGGCACGGTTCGCAGGATAGCCGTCTGGCCGAGGAGACCGCTGGCCAGAGCCGACGAAGACGCCGCTGGATTAGACGGGCTGGACGATGCGGAGCTCGAGGTGATCGCGGAAGATATCGTGGCGCTGCGCGACACCGTCATGGGCCGGGCCATCCGCGAAGCACACGGCTGGATCCGGCGTCTTGGTCGATCGGCGTCGGGTTGGGCCCGGCGGCTGAAGATTGCAATAGGGTCGGGGTCGTGCCGTTTACGCTCAGCAATCTCAAGGAGGATCTGGAGGATTTCGGGTCCAATTTCGGTGGCGCGCCGGACTTGGAGTTTCGCCACGCGAGCAAGGCGTTGGGGCTCGAGCAGTCTGGTCTTTGCTATCAGCGCATTCCGCCCGGCTATCGCTTCCCGTTCGGTCACACGCACAAGGAGCAGGAGGAGTTGTACGTGGTGGTGGGTGGGAGTGGGCGGATGAAGCTCGACGACGAGATCGTTGGTGTGAAGGAGTGGGATGTGGTTCGTGTTCCGCCCGGTATGTGGCGGGGCTATGAGGCAGGGCCGGAGGGCCTCGAGATCCTCGTCTTCGGGGCGCCCAATCTCGGCGAGAACCCGCGCGAAGACGTGGAGGGTCAGCGCGACTGGTGGGGTGACTAGCGCCCGGTCCGCCGGGACAGGCTGGCATGTTGCGTGTCGGGGGCTCTCTGGAGGTCCACAACCACAGGTAAACGCCGTCGGAGTCCGAGGACTCCAAAGGCTCTTCGAGGCTGGATCCCACTCGCTCGGCCGCGTGACGATCGGTTCTCAGCTGACCGCGACGAAGTCCCGTGCCTGTGCCCGCAGTGCTTCGATGTCAGCGCGGCGACTGACCGACAGCGGCACGGTTGCCTTCAGTCCTTCCAGCAGCAGCTGGGTGCTGAGCGGCGTGTGCTCGTGTAGCGCCCCATACAGCGCGCTGATCACGCACTGCTCGATCTCAGCGCCGGTGAAACCGTCGCTTGCCACTACGAGCTCTTCGAGGGCGAAGGTGGAGGAGTCCTGGTTTCTGATGCGCAGATGGATCTGCCAGATCTCCAGGCGTTCTGCGGCGTTCGGCAGATCGACGAAGAACACCTCGTCGAAGCGCCCCTTGCGCTGCAGCTCCGGTGGCAGCTTGGTCAGGTCGTTGGCGGTGGCGAGCACGAACACGTCGCGCTGCTTCTCTTGTAGCCAGGTGAGGAAGGCGCCGAAGATGCGCTGAGAGAGGCCGGCGTCGGCATCGCCGCTGGTGGGAGCGAAGCCCTTCTCGATCTCGTCGATCCACAGCACGTCTGGTGCGAGGGACTCGGCCATCGAGGTCGCCTTGCGGAAGTTCTTCTCGGACTGGCCGATGAGGCTGTCGTAGATGCGCCCGGCGTCGAGCTTCAATAGCGGCAGATTCCACTGCCGTGCGATCACGCGTGCCGCCAGCGACTTGCCGCAGCCCTGCACGCCGACGATCAAGATCCCCTTCGGCGGCTCGAGGTTCATCGCCTGTGCCTGCTCGGAGAAGCCCATCTGGGCGTCTGAGAGCCAGCGCTTGAGCCCGTCGAAGCCGCCGAGCTCGTGCGTACTGTCCTGCGGTGGGAAGTATTCGAGCAGTCCGCCCTCGGAGATCGCCTTGGCCTTGCTCTGCACTATTGCTGGCAGGTCGCCCTGGTCGAGTCGCCCGTCCTCGAGCGCTGCCTGGGCGATCGCTTGACGCGCCTGGTTGAGCGTCATGCCGCTGAGCGCTCGGGTCAGCTGCTCTTGATCGAGGCCAGTGGTGTCGATGCGTTGCCCGTCGCGCCAGGCGAGCGAGGCAATCACCCCGTCGACCACCTGGCGGTATTCACCCTGGGTGGGACGGGGCAGCTCGTAGCAGGCGACTTCCGCCATCACCTCCTCCGGCAGCTTCACGTCGGCGCCGGTGACGATCAGAGTGGTGTGCGCCCGCGACTCGCCGATGCGGCTGCTGACGTCCTTGAGCAGTCGCACCAACTGCGGCGTGTTCAGGGTGGAGGCGAAGTCCTTCAACCAGTAGATCGCTTCGTTGTTCGATTCGGCGATGTAGGCGAGCAGCTGATGGGGGTCTGGGGTGCCGTACACGGCTTTCTGGGACCCGTCGAGCTTCAAGCCGGCTGTCACCGACCATTGCATCAGCGGCACGGAGAGGCGCTTTGCGAGGCTTTCGAGCAGCGTGTGGACGCGTTCCTCCTCGACTGTGTCGATGACGATCAGCGGGTGGTAGGAGAGGACCAGTGTCTCGAGGTCATCGACGCTGGCGGCGGCTGTGGTTGAGCTAGCTGGGACGGCTGCCATCTACAGAGATATTCGACAGACTGGCCTGAATGCATTAGGTGTGCCGACAACCGCTACTTCACGCCCACCTGTCTCTCGTTGCCGTGCGGTATTGCTCTGGGCCGTGTCGTGGTCTGTCAGCGCAAGCTCACTGACGCTCGATCGGCCGTCGTCTTCTGCGTTACCGCCGAAGCATCCCGGCACGATGCCCGGTTGCCGCGGTCAGGGGATTGTGCGACGGGACGATCGGGGGCGCTCGATCACCGCGCCACCCTCGGGATCTGGGACGAAAAGACGCGGTCCTGGGTCGTTCGAGGGACCCTTCCCCGCTGTGCCTTTCGGCGCTTCGGTTCGGGTGGCGCGGCCTCACACCTCTGATGGCCTCGCTCTTTACGACTCAGGTCCGCGTCGGAGATGAACATAGAAACGCCCGCCATCGAACGCAAGGGCCTCAACAGGAGAGAACCCGCAACTCGGAGAAAAAAGTCAGGCGGCGAGTCTTTTGCGTGCCTTTTGTATCGAGGGCAGAGCGGCCTTGGCCTTGGCCAGGGGTCGCGCTTTGATGTCGACGCTGGCGGGTTTCGCGGCGATCGTGATCTCTTCGCCGGTGGCTGGGTTGCGGCCTTTGCGTGCTTTGCTGGCGGGCTTCAATCGTACGGTCAGTTGTACGAGGCCGCCGATTTTGACCTTTTGGGCGTTTGAGATCTCCTCGAGGATGACTTCCTCGAGAGCGTCGAGTATGCGCTTGGCGTCGCTTTTGGTGGTGTCGGCGCGTTCGGCTACGGCGCTGGTGAGTTGTGTTTGTGTCAGTGCCATGAGAATTCCTTTGGTCTGAGAGGGCGATGAGCGCGCTGACGCTACCGCAGCAGACGGACATCCAGGCGCCTCCTACGACGACCTCCAAGCCCGCGGTGAGCGAGGCTGAACAGCGGGGGCCTCGACGTCGGTGGTTTGAGCAGGCACTCGCCAACGCTCGTAAGGTCGAGCTCATGGGTCACGCCGTGTCGCTGTGGGGTCGAGCAGACTGATTCTCCTATGAGGCTCTAGCCAGCGAAACGGCTAGCGAAGCTCGCCTCGCCTACTCCGCCAGCCCCACGGCTTTGAGGGCCTCCGACCAACTCGGAAACGAGCGAATCTCATGGAACGCTCTTTCTCGGAAGCCCGCCGAGGCCAGCCCACTGCCACCGATGCTGACCGGCGGTATCGGGAGCCGCGAGACCGCCGAGCAGGTTCTCGCGAGCGGCGTCGCGCTGATCGGCATGACGAGCGCGATGACGATCACCCCCGACCTCCCCAGCCGCTGGCAGGAAGACCTCGAGGCAACCGAGCGGCTCGTTCCCGTCACGTGGTCTGACAAGACGATCGCCTCGGCTGCCGACACGGCACTCGCCCGCCATCAGATGCGTCGCATCACGCGCCGCAAGGATCCAACGGACAGGATCCACCCGCTGTACGCGCTCATACGCGACCAGCTCGTGCAACGCCGCGCACTTGGCCGCTACAGGAAGTGGTTGGAGGCCCGAGCACGACGCCGACTGCGCCTGGCGACGGAGTGCCGTCGAAAGCGAGAGGATGCTGCAGATGAAGGCAGCGGTGATCTATGACAACGGCGCCCCCGAGGTACTTCGCTACGAGGACGTGCCCGATCCGGAGTGCCCGGCGGGCTGCGTGGTCATCGATGCCGAGGCGATCAGCATCGAGGGAGGCGATCTGCTCGCGCGCGCGGCAGGGGAACTGGCCACGACGCCTCACATCGTCGGATATCTGAGCGCCGGCACGATCAGCGAGGTCGCGGCCGGGGTCGATGGACGCGCGGTCGGCGACCGGGTGGTCGCGTTGAACGCAGCCGGTTCGCACGCCACCAAGCGGGCTGTACCCGCGGCGATGACGTGGCCGATCCCCGCTGGGCTGGATGCGGCCCGCGCCGCGTGCGTGCCGGTCGCGTTCGGAACCGCGCACGAGTGCCTGTTCACCGCTGGAGACCTCGCCGAGGGCGATGCCGTCCTAATCCACGCGGGAGCCGGCGGCGTCGGGATGGCAGCGATCCAGCTCGCCAAGCGCGCCGGCGCAACCGTGATCGCGACCGCGTCCAGTGACGAGAAGCTAGAGCGGCTGAAGGCGCTCGGGCTCGACCACCCGATCAATTACGCGACCGAGAGCTTTGTCGAGCGCACCAGCCAATTGACCGACTCACACGGCGTCGAGGTCGTCCTCGACTCGATCGGCGGCCAGAACCTGACCGACAGCATCGCCGTGCTCGCCTATCGGGGGAGGCTCGTCAGCGTTGGTGTGGCTGCCCGGCAGGGCTCGCAGATCGAGGCACGGTCACTGTGGGCACGCAACAACGCGCTGCACGGCGTATTTCTCGGCGGAGCGCTCCTGTCCGAGTACGCCCGCGTGCATCCCATGATCGGCGACATGCTCGGGCGCGTCGCAAACAACGAGCTACACGTACAGATCGATCGATCGTTCCCGCTCGCAGAAGCAGCCGCGGCACACGAATACGCCGAGAGTCGCAAAGCGTTCGGCCGGGTCATCCTCACGCCCTGATTACGGCGTAAGCTCGCCGGGATGCGTGAGCTTGGTCCGCGGAGATCGACTTCGGTCGAGAGCTATGTGTGGCAGACCCGATTCATCGGAGCCGTCGCGGCGTTCACGCTCGTCGCGGCGATTTTGCTTGACCAGATGGACGAGCGGTTCTGGGATCGTCATGCACTGCTCACCGATCTCGTTGCAAGCCTGCTTGTGGTCGGGCTTTCGGTGGCGGTCGTCAACGAGGCGCTGGAGCGCCGGCAGCGCCGGCGCTGGAGTGTGCTCGCGCAGTACGTGCTCTTCCAGCTCGTCCGCCACGCTCGGGTCACCTGGACCGGGCTGATGGAGCTGTTGGGCCTGATGCCGGCTGGTAACGAAACCGAGGCGACGCTCGATGCGAGCGCACAGGCTGTGCGCGACACGCCTCGCGTGGTCGGAGCGCTACGGGAGCTGCTCGCCGACCGCGACCGCCGCCAACAGCTGCACCAGCTGATCGAGCGGCTGATGGGCAGCAGCGATGACCTGCTCGGGCGCTGGGCGGGCGTGATGCTCAACTCGGGCGCATACGCCGAGATCATCGATCGCCACGTCGAGCTCTACAGCCGCATCGCCTGGGTGGGCAGCCTGCTCGACCACCGCGAGCCGATCGACGATGACCCAAGACGCCGGCGTTGGGGCCGCAGCAGTCCCGTGGTCCAGTTCCAGGACGACTTCGATGACGACAAGCTGACGGACTTCCTCGTGGCGATCGCCCAACTGGCCGAGACGCTCGACGGTGCCACGACGCGGCTCGCTCTGCGGATCGTGCCCCTGGAGTGGTGGGCGGGGCGTCTACCGGGCAGCGCGCAGAGCCCACAACAACCAACACACACGCCCGACGTCGGCTGAGCGCCAGCACGACTGCTCGGCAACGTAGTGGCGGCTGCGCTGCGAGGCCAGGCTTGCCAGTGCGGATGAGGCGGATCGAGCCGCCCAACGTCTTCCAGGTAGTCGCGGTCCTTTCCCCGGTTGGCGACTCGCTTGGAGTGCTCGACATCGGCGAGGCTGGCTATCGCCACCTCCACCCGGGTCAAGCTGACACGAGCCTCCCGTGCTCTTGGTGCGAGCTGCGCGTAGCCGTCGGGAAAGCCGGCTGGTTCAATCGCCAAGTCGAGCTTGCCATGGATGGTGCGTAGGTTCCAGACGGTCGCTCGTCGGAGAGTGTCGGCGGTGAAGTAGTCGCGCGGCAACGTGATCGCGGTGTCGGGTTGGTCGGGGTCGATCTCGAGCTGGCATCCGAGTCGGTTGAGCACTTCGGCGAGTCGCTCGAGGTTCTCGCGTTCGCGGTCGGGGGTGACGTCAATGTCTTGGGTGGCGTAGGGCTCTGTCCGTGGCTTTCGATCGCGGCCCCGCCGATCAGGATGAAGCGCACGTCGCCGTCGCGCAATTCGCGCAGCAGCGCTTCGCGCCCGGGATCTATGCGGCGGCTTGTCTGGCCAGCCACCTCTCAGCCTCTTCTCGTGCCTCTTGTTCTGTTCTCTTGCGTGGCTCGATATCGACAGCACCGCATCGCAGCCGTTCGGTCAATTGCAGCGTCTCGTCGTATGCGAATGCGAACCTGAGACTGAAGCGCCCGTTCTCACTGAGCGCGACCCGCAGCAGATCGACCAGTGCGGCGGCCCGTACCTCGACTCCCTCGACGTCCATTGTCTTGGCCCCGCGCGCCAGATCGGCATAGCCCCACGAACCGGGCAGCCCATCGAGCAGCCGGATCGGCTCAGGATCCTCCGCAGGGTTGTGGATCACCTCTTCGACCGCAGCCCGGTCGTTGGGGTGTACGAGCAGCTCGACCTCACCTGGCTCGCCGAGGATCAGAGGCCAGCCGTGCAGCGCGCCGGCCGTTTCACCGACGACGATCGTGCGTGCGTTTGCGCAGCCAAGCAGCTCGAGTGCCGCGACGCGATCGAAGCCACCTCGGCTCAGCTGCCTGACCCGCTCTGCGGGCGTCCGCTGCAGCTGGTCGTAGATGAGCGAGTTCCACGACCCTTCATCGGCGTTCGCGAACCCGTGCGTCAAATCCAGCCCACATGCAGTCACGGCCTCTTGCACGGTCTGAAACTTGGGCTCAGTCGCGCCGCTCTCCCATCGTGCGACTGTCACCTGCGAGGTGCCCAGACGCCCTCCGAGCTCCTGCTGGGTGAGGCCCGCGCGGCGGCGGGCGATGACGATGATGTCACGCGCACGCATATAGCAAGAATAACAGAACTGATATAGAGATGGTCCAGTCTTTCGCAATCCAACGGGCTTACGGCGGCGGTTCTGTGTCGGACTCGTAGCGCTCTCACGCTACACTTAGGGTGCCCTAATGAGTATGCGTCTGCTCCATAAGATCTCACCTCGTACCCGGGCTCCCACGGGTGGCCGGGTTGCGGCAGACCGTCGGCCCGCCGTTGGTCCGTTGAGTTTCGGCGAGTGTGGATTCCGGCTAGAGGCGGCGGCCCGTCGTGCCGGGCTCGCCTCCACGGTCCGCCGCCGGCCTCCCGCATCCGACAGCGCGCGTGCGCTTGCGCAGAGCGAGACGTCGACACTCGATGCGCCCGCCACGACTCACTCGGGCTCCGTGGCGAGCTCCATCACGTGAGGTTCCGGGTGAAGGTGGAGATGCTCGGCGTGGGAGGCGTCCTGGATATCGGACTTCGTGACAGTCACGTAGGCGACGAGCGCGATGAAGACGACCAGTGCGATGCCGGCGATGGGACCGTCGCCGAGCGCCAGTCCGCCGCCTTCGTTCTTGCTGAGACCGTCGGCCATCGAGGCGCCGATCGGCCTCGTGATGATGTAGGCGAACCAGAAAGCGACAATCGGGTTCAGACCGTAGCGCCACCAGCCGACCGCTGGGAGCGTGATCAGTGCGGCAAACACCAGGGCGGCGGGCCAGTAGCCGAGGTTCAGCGGCGTCGCCACGAGGTCGCCCGCGGCGGTGCCGAGCGCGAAGGTCGCCAGTACCGCCGCCCAGTAGAAGCACTCGCGACGACGCGTTGTGATGCTGTGAATCGACAGGGTCCCCTCGCTGCGATACCAGAAGAAGAAGATCGCGCCGACGATCAGGGCGAACACAGGAGTCGTGATCGCGTATGGGACGCTTGCACCGATGTGAATTTCGTCGGCAATCTCGGTACCAAAGATCGCCACCATCATCACGACGAACCAGTAGAACGGAGCCCGGTACCGGCCCTGGCGCAACTGCAGCCAGAGCGCTAACACCAGGCCGCCGATTCCGATCGCCACGGCGAAGGGTTCGGTTTTGTCGCCGAGGAAGTCGGACATCACCTCACCCATCCCAGTGCTCAGCAGCTTCAGCACCCAGAACATCACGGTGATCTCCGGGACCTTCGTCGCCATCGGGACGAGACGGTGACGCCCGATCACAGCAAGTTCGTCGTTGCGCGGCTCGCTTTGCTCATCGTGCACGGCCAGCACGATAACTGGGTCCCGTTCGACATGAATCAGTCCACAGGACCAGCTACTTTGCGGGCCTCATCCTTCAGCTTGGGTCGTCTCATCGTGAGGTTGCAATCGCCGTGCTCTTCCTTGGCCTCGCGTTGCAGGACACCACCGCGGTGCGAGCACGGAAACTACATGGACAGTGGTGTCCGGTAGTCGATGGTTTTCCCGCCCTTCTCGGCCGTGTTGCACTTCACACAGAGAGTCTGCGGATTGTTTTCGTGATTCGTGCCACCCTGGCAGAGCGGGATGATGTGGTCGAGTGTCAGCCGTTCGGTCGATCCGCACGCCAGGCAACGCTGGCCGTCGCGCGTGTGGATTTGTTCGCGTTTGACCGACGATATTTGCCTGCGCTTCTTGTCGGCCTCCTTCATGGCGGACCGCAGCACGACGTCCCGTTCGATGCGCTGAAAATGCAGACACAGCGGGCAGCGCTCCACGCGCTCGGCCATGACGAGACCACAGTCAAAGCACCTAAAGCCACCGCATTGCAGTGCGACGATCCGCTCCCCGTTGATGGCGAAAGTCTACCGGGGCAGCCGGCACCTCCCGGCCGTGTCAGCCTGCTTTGCGGGCTGTGTGTCAGGTGGTGGTGGTCTTTGCCCAGTGCTCGTCGAGGAAGGTTTGGCAGTCGTGGACTTCGAGCGGGCGTGAGTAGAGGAAGCCCTGGCCTGAGTCGCATTGCTCGTTTTGTAGGAGCGATAGCTCTTGTGGTTGCTCGATGCCCTCCGCGAGGGTCTCGATCGAGAGGGCCTTGCCGAGTTGTACGAGTGTGTGGATGACGGTCTCGTCCTCGGGGTTTTGTGTGAGGCGGGAGATGAATGACCGGTCGATCTTCAGTGCGTCGACAGGGAATCGTTGGAGGTGGCCGAGGGAGGAGTAGCCGGTGCCGAAGTCGTCTATCGCTATGCGCACGCCGAGATCCTTGATCTCGACGAGCCGCTTAGCGGTTTCATCGACATTGCGCATCAGAGTGGTCTCGGTGATCTCGAGCGTGAGAGCAGCCGGCTGCAGGCCGCTTTTCGTGAGTGCGTCTCTGACGTCGTTGAGCAGGTCGTCGGTGTCGAGCTGGCGTGCTGAGACGTTGACCGCCACGCGGATCGGGTACCCGGACTCGCGCCACTGGGCACCTTGACGACACGCCTCACAGAGGACCCATTTGCCCACCTCGACGATCAGGCCTGTGTCCTCGAGCAACGGGATGAAATCATTGGGTTGAACGATGCCGCGTTTCGGATGTTTCCAGCGGATCAGGGCCTCCACTCCGGTGGGGGCCATGTCCCTGAGATCGAAGGTGGGCTGGTAGACGAGGAAGAACTGGTCGCTTTGGATCGCTTCACGCAGGTCCATCTCGAGGGCCATGCGGGTCTGTACCGCGTCCTGCATCTTTGACTCGAATATGACGTACCGGTTCTTGCCCTCCCACTTCGCGCGATACATCGCGATATCGGCGTCACGCAAGAGATCATCAGCAGACGCCCGATCGCCCATCGCGATCCCGATACTCGCGGGCACAGTCAGACGGGTATCTACCCCTGGGAGCGCAAAAGGCTCTTTGAGCGCTTCGAGCAAACGCTCGGCGATCATGTCGGGACCAACCTCCAGCGAGAGATCCTCGGCGATCACAACGAACTCATCACCGCCGAGACGCCCCAAAGCATCGCTGGCCCGCACGACCGCATCCAGTCTCGCGGCGACGGCCTTCAGCAGCTCGTCTCCGGCGCCGTGGCCGAGCGTATCGTTGATCGACTTGAAGTTGTCCAGGTCGATGAACAGAGCCGCAACTGGGGTGTGATGACGGCGTGAGCGCACCAGCATCTGCTCCACGCGATCCAGTATCAACGTGCGGTTCGGCAGACCAGTCAAGCCGTCATGGGTTGCCATGAACGCGAGCTCCTCATCCGCGCGGTGGCGCTCTGACTCGAAGAACTCGCCCACCTGGATCAGCGTGATGTCTAGCGTTTGCTGTATCGCGGCAAGCGCGAGCGTGAGCACATCGGCCGGCACACCCAACTCCCGTGCGCTGTCGCGCAGCACGTCACCAGCGGCGTCACGCCAGCGCACGCACCGCTTGATGACCTCGTTCAAAGGCGCGACCCGGTCAGCGGCCAGTTGCCCAAAGATGTGCCACGTTTCCATCCCGACCTCGCGAGCCTCCTCGAGGCTCTGTCCCGCCATCCAGCCCGCCACAGCCGTGGTCGAGGCCATGCCGATACGCTCGAAGCTCTCCTCGACGGCAACGTTGAGCGAATGATGGGATGCTTGGGTTCGGGATACCGTCCCGTCCAATACGTCCCCCACGCGAGCCTTCAGCGCCTCTCCGAGACGACGAAGATCCTCACCGGGCTCGACCACAGCCGCAGCAGACGCGCCATTCGGCTCGATAGCGGCGTATGCGACGCCGCTGTTGGGCTTGGACTTTGACATCTGATACTTGAAATCGACACAAATCGACTGTCACTTGATGCCCCGGCGCATCAGATAGACCAATCTATGCCGCCGACAGCAAAGCCTTCGGGCACGGTCAGCTGCTAGGCGACGCCGAGCATTTCCAACGATTCATCGCGCATGCGAGCTTCCACGCCGGCAAAATCGATTGTCGTCGTGGTCGAGGAGGTACTTGGCCTGCTCTGCGGCGTGGTCGACCTTGTCCTCGATGGTGCCCTCGCTCGATCGGCCGACCCCTCGTGCGTGAGGTCATCATCAGCGGTCAGGCTGCCTGCCGCCTCCTCGAGGCGACCCGCGCCCTCGTCGACATTCTTATTCCTGCTCACGAGACATCATCCTTTCGGCTCAGTTGTTCACCACGTGCCCGCGCCGTTGAGACGAAGGCTTGCTGAGTCTTGATCCTCATAGGCGGCTGCGGCGCCCGCGGTAAGGGCCGGCGAACAACATCACCACCAGGATCAACAGAAGTAGCGCTAGCGGGTTGACGAACGCCCCGCCGGCGACGCTCAGAACGATTAGCGCGAGAATGAGAAGCAGAAGCAGATCCATAGGAGCATGTTCCTTTCACATGTAGATGATCAATGAGACGCGGCACAACTACCCTGGGGCAGGGCGCGCAAACCGCGCAATCAGTTAAACGGTGAAGCGCGAGCCCCTGGCTGCTTGCGGCGCCACCTCGAAGGCGATCACTCCGGCCGCGACCGCCAGTGAAGTGTCTTCTTCGCCTAGGGTTCGCGTTCGATCACGCGATCGCGCACTACCTGCCCTCGGCGGGGAGCCCAGGCCAGCGTGTACATGATCGAGAGAAGCAGTCCGAGGATCCCAACGATCATCAGGATCAGCCCGATGTTCGTCAACGAAACACCGGAGACGGTTGCTGTGACCGCGTAGCGCAGAATCGCGCCCGCCGCTATCAGGAGTATTGAGGTTCCTATTGTCATGTCGGTAGGCATACCCGGTTCGATTACAACTCAACCACGACAATCGCGGTCGAGGTCGGGCAGGCACTCTGTGTGGCGCCCGCGAACCTGCTCACTCAGTAGCTCGCGGAGCTGCCAACTCGTGGCGTCTCGTCCCACGATCGCGATGGGGGGATCTGGATCGTGGGAAGCTTTGTTGTGTGGATGCGTCGGTGAGGGAACGCCTGTTGTCGGTGATCGAGTCCAGCGACTCGGTTCTCCTGGAGGATGGCGACTCCCTGGATCCGGTCGCCTCTCGCCGTGTAGGTGACGCGCTGGCTCGCAAGGGTCAGGCGCTGAGGGAGCTGGGCCGGTACGAGGATGCCGTGGCTGTATGGGATGAGCAGATCGTGCGGTTCGGGGAGGAGCCTCTGGTCGCGGTGCCGTCGATCGCGTTTGAAGCGTGGCTCAGCAAGGCGCGGGATCTGAATCACGCCGGTCGTCATCGTGAGGCAGTCGAGGCGGTTGCGGTTTTGATCGAGCTCTGTGACGGCCGGGATCAGACCACGGCGACTCAGCTCGTGATCGCGCAGGCGCTGGGGGTCAAGGCACGCGCGCTGACGTCCATGGAGCGCTGCGATGACGCGGTTGCCTGCGACGAGGAGATGATCGCGCGGTTCGGTCCGGCAGAAGAGACGGAGCTTCGTCACTGGGTCGCGTGGGCACTGCAGCACGAGGCTCGGGTGCTCATTGACGACGGTCGTATCGATGATGCCATCGGGGTCAGTCGACGGCTCGTGGATCGGCTCGCGGAGGAGACAGCGGAGTCGCTCCAGATCGTCTGCCAATACGTCAACGCTCACATCATGCTCCTGCTGCGTGTCGGCGGGCCCGGTCTCTCCGAGATCGCCTGGTTTGTCGTCGGTGTACTCGTCAACGCCTCAGGGGAGGCAATCAACGCCGCTGCGGCGATGGTGATGCGCCACCAACTGCTGCCCGCGCCCCTTGCGGGATCACAGCCGCTTCGAAGTGTCGGCGAGTCGATCATCCCGCGATCTCTCGTGCAGCAGCGAGTGAGAGCCCGCCAAGCGCTGTACGTCAGTCGAGCGCTGCTGACGCGGATCGGCGACACCGACGACCGCGACCTACGTCGGCATGCGGCGATGGCAGAAGTCACCGCGGCAATGGCGCTGGTCGGTCTCGGGCATCTGCGTGCCGGATTCGGCGCGTTCGACCGACTCATCGAGGACGGCCACCCAGACACCGTCCAAGCGTTCCAGCGACTCGCTGAGCGCTTCCAGCATGGTGAGAGCATGATCGATCAGCTCGGCACGGTCTCGCTGCTCTCGCTTCGTGCGGGAATGCTCGGCGATGGCGACGCCCGCATCACGAAGATCGCGTACGACGACTCGATCGCCTCCCACCACAACATTTCGCCCCACACCAGAATCACACGCTGGGCCACCAAACAGCTTCGCCCGACCACGAAACGCAAACCGGCCAGCCGCACAAGCGACTGACTCCTCGCGCCTCAGATGCTGGGTCCCGCAGATCCCAGGGCCGGGACCTGCCGGGCTTCGCACCGTCGCGCGCTTCGATGTCGAGCTCCCGTCAGAGCACGGCTACCGTGGCAGCCAAACCATGGATCACCCATCCCGAGCGTCCTGCCCATCGTACTGCTGCTCTGCCGCCGCTAAGCGGAGTGACTGTCGGCGCTCACCGCCCGCGGTCTGATGTGCCTGTGGTGGGTGCGGACAGCTGCTTTGCGCGGGAAGACAGATCCGGGATGCGTGCGGATGTGCGGTCGTGTGCGTGTTCAGCGGCGTTCGCTGCCGAGTGATAGTTGGGTGAGGGAGGCGGCGCCGTCGATGGCGATCGATTGTCCGTTGATCTGGGCGGCCTCCTCGGACGCCAGGAACGCGACTGCGGCCGCTATTTCCGAGGGCTCGACGGCTCTTCCCGTTGGCAGGGCGGCGAGTATCCGCTCGCGCACTTCGTGTGGCATTGCGAGTACCTGCTCGGTCGCGACGAGGCCGGGCAGGATCGCGTTGACTGTGATCCCGTGTGCGGCGTTCTCGCTGGCTAGTGTGCGGACCATTCCGAGCTGTCCGGCCTTGGACGCGGCGTAGGCGACCTGTCCGGGCAGTCCGCCCAGCGCGGCGAAACTCGAGATCACGACGATCCGGCCGTAGCGCCGCTCGCGCATCCCGCTGATGCATGCTTGTACGGTGCGGAACGCCCCGGTCAGGTTGACGTCGATGTCGCGTTGCCATTGCTCGGCGGTCATTCTGTGTGCCGGCGCGATCGTTGTTGTGATTCCTGCGTTGGCGACGCACACGTCGACATCGTTTAGTGGCGGGAATGGGTCTCGGGCGACGTCGAGCGCGATGTCGCACCCGTCCTTTAGATCGAGCGTGACAACTTGAAAGCCGTCGTTGGTGAGGCGCTCGGTGATCGCGGCGCCGATCCCGCGCGCTGCTCCTGTGACAAGCGCCTTGGGTCTGTCGGTCACAATGCAGTCCCGATCACCATTGAAGGAGGGAAGGATGACAGACCGCTGGTTTTCCGAGCAGGAACTCGCGCAGCTCTCGCGCCCGACGATGGATCGCGCGATTGAGGCGATCGATGCGGGCGAGTTGGGTGAGGCGAGGCGGCTGTGTGGTGAGATGAAGCACGAGTGGCAGATGCTGCACGATTTGATGGCGGCCGGTGTGCTGGACCTCGTTTCGTTCATCCAGCAGCGGTTGGGCGATGAGGGTGTCGCCGAGGCATGGACGCAGAGCATGGGCCGTGGGTGGCGCCAGCACCACGACGCGATCGTGGCGCTCGACCGACGCGATCTCGTGGGTTTGCTCGCTGCGACGTGGCGTGCGCACTCCACCTCTGGGGTGGGTCCCAACCCGGGCAGCTTCACGATCACAGAGGACGATGAGAAGGTGACGTTCACGATGAACCCGTGCGGGTCGGGGCAACGGCTCGTGCGTAACGGCGCGTATGAGGGTTTACCCGATGGCGGCGGTACGCGCGAAGCGCACGACTGGTCCTACGGTCGCAAGGGCTTCCCGCTTTATTGCACCCACTGCAGCTTCATGAACGAGTCACTGCCGATCCAGTGGTCGGGCTACCCGCTGTATCCGTCCGATCCGCCCGATGACTATGCCAAAGACCCCTGCATCTGGTACTGGTACAAGAACCCCGACAGCATCCCTGAGCGCCACTGGAACCGGCACGGCGCAATCAAGCCCAGCACCACAGACCCGATGTCGAGCAATTAGTCGAGGGTCTGACGTCGAACAGAAGTGTAGTTTTACAGGGCTTTACGAGATGATCCCAGCCGAGATGGGGCGTGCAGCTAGACTGTCGAGCCCGTGAGCCCCGTTAGCTCATCTGGTAGAGCGCCGGACTTTTAATCCGGTGGGGCGGGTTCAAGTCCCGCACGGGGTACTGAAAAAAAGCTGTGGGTTTGCAGGCGTGCTCTGCTTGTGCCTTACGGCACAAAGTGGCGCTAGGGGCAAAAGTGCGAACATCGCGTTTCATCCGCCGTCACCTAGGCTCCGGTTCGACGATCGTCTTCGTACGAAGATTGCGATGAACACACGGGGAGATTCGAACTCTTGAGGCGAGGGTTGTCCGTCTGCCGGTTTTCAAAGTATTGGTCATTTGGCTCCATCAAGTCAGATTTACCGGAGTGCGCGCCAGCGTATGCGCAGGCTCTTGAGATGCCCGCTGATCTCTCCGAGCTAGCTTGTGCACCCACGCGCCAAGGACACGTTCGCTCTACGCTAGAGCCATGACTGACGAGATCGACCTGCGCGCGGCGCTTAACGCTGTCTCAGACGTTGTGCAAAACCGTCCCCGACCGCTCCGCGAGTTTGATCAGATTTATCGTCGCGCGCAAGGAGGCTGAGCGTCGAGCAAATGGTGGCATCTTTTTTTGGGGTATCGGCAATTCTGTCGCGCCTGCCGTCGCTGAGCTCGTGCGGCGTGTTGGTCGACCTGAGGTCTTGTTCAGCCCGATCAAGAGTCGACCTCGTCAGGTCGATATTGCGCCAGCCTACGTAGCACGGTGGACGTTGGCCGAGGCGCAGTCGGGAGATATGTTCGAGTTGCCCGAAGACGCCAATGTCACCAGCCGGTGGGACCCTGCCCGTCCAGCAGCGGCGCACTACGCGCTCGTGTGCTCCTCAACCGAACCGCTTGAGATCGACAACGCCGGGCAGCTGAGCTTTGGGGCGCTGCGCAACCTTCGCAGCGGCGCCCCGCTCGGCGCCTCGCAGGTCACCGCTGTCGTATATCGAGCGGACACCACCGGGCAAGCCGGCGGGGAGTACCCCGTAGCGCTCCGCGCAGCGCTCGTTGCACCGTACTTCGTTCGTTTGCGTGGGCCGGTACCACTAGACGATCGCTTCGCCAGCATTCCGCTCGCATCGTCGCAGCTGCAGTTCTGAGAAGCGATGCGTTTGGCCCACGGCGGGTCCGTGCGGCCCAGCATTCAAGACATTGCGTTCCTGCATGCACTAGCGCTGAATTCAGCGTAGATCAGCCATCTCAGAGTTTTTCCTCGGCTCAACTGGATGGTAGGCCGACCTGCGACGGTATTGGCTTGGCTCCTCGGGTTTGGTCAGGGTGTCAGCGTCGCGATGATTGATCGGATGGTCGGGGAAGAGATGCCATCAGTGACATCGGGGAGACGAACCCGGCGCTTTCAGCGGTCGATCGTGCTTGCCTGGGCGCTTGAGCAGGGGAGGCTTCGCGAGGAAGGGGCGGCCGGCTCAGACGACGCTCGGAGTCCTGGCCCAAGGGTAGTCGTCTAACATATTCTAGATTAGTATAATCTAGTTCCGACTATGGCAGTCTTCGAGTTTGCGCCTCGTGAGCAGTTCGTCAACCGGGTCGATGATCTTGATCGGCTAGCTCACTGGTGGGAGGACGGGACCCGCGACGCGCTGTGTATCTACGGTCGCCGGCGTGTCGGCAAGTCGTGGCTCTTTCGCCGTTTCGCGGACGGCAAGGAGGCTTTGATTCTGGTCTCCAATGAGATCGCGCCGGGACCGCAATTCAAGCACTTTGCTGAGCAGATCCAGGGCACGCTGGGGGTTGCTCCGGTGATTGAGAATGCCGCTGATCTGATTCGCGTCCTGTACCGGTTGGGGCGTGACCGTAAGCTGCTCGCGGTTGTGGACGAGCTGCCGTGGCTGCTTCCTAAGGGAGCCGCCAAGCGTGAGATCTTGACCGCAGTTGCGACCGTGATGGAGGAAGAGCGCGATGACTCGCAGACAAAGCTAGTGCTGTGCGGATCGATCATTGCGCAGATGGAGAGCCTGCTCGCGACATCGAGTCCACTGCACGGGCGCTTGCAACCGCTCGATATTCATCCACTCACCTTCAGCGAGGCCCGCGAGATGCTCCACCCCAGCGACTCGGCGGCTGAGACAATAACCCGCTACTCCGTTACTGGCGGGATGGCACGTTACCTCGCCGAGATCGGGAGAGGCGGATCGCTGCAGTCGCTCGTGTGCACCCGCGTACTGGACCGCCGATCGCCGCTGTTCAATGACCCCCGGCTCGTTCTCGAGCGCGAGCTTCGCGAGCCGGCCACGTACTTCTCGCTCCTGCAAGAGCTCTCGCGTGGGGAGGTCGGAGTCGAGCACCTGAACAACGTCCTTCGCACCGACAGTCCCGCGCTCACGAGCTATCTACGGACCCTCTTCGAGATGCGACTGATCTCCAGACACCAGCCGATGGGCGCCGCGGAAAAGAGCCGCAAGCATAAGTACCGGCTGCATGACGGCTTCATTCGCTTCTGGTTTCGCTTCGTTTTTCCCTACCAGGAGGACCTGCAGAGCGGCCTCGATCCAGTCGACTTGTGGCACGGAGAGATCAAGGATGCGCTTTCTGAGCACACCGCGCAGACCTTCGAGGATCTCTGCCGCGTCTATACCCGCCGCCACTACGGCAATTACGCGCAGCGCGTTGGTGGCTGGTGGGGCGACTCAGCGCCCGGTCGCGGGGATAGAACCCAGGAGGAGATCGACATCGTTGGCTTGAAGAACAAGCGCGTGCAGATCATTGGCGAGTGCAAGTGGACCACCTCTGAGGTGCCGTCGTCGGTTCTGAGTGACCTACGAGATCACAAGCTTCCGGCGATCCTGCGCAGCAAAGACCTCAAAGGGCCGCCCGACGGGAGCCCCCGAATCCTCTTGTTCGCTCGCAATGGGTTCAGTAAGCCACTGAAGGTGGCGGCAGAGAGCGATTCGCGGATCGACCTGATCGATGTCGAGCAATTAGTCGAGGGTCTAACAGCAAAATAGGTGAGATTGTCCTGTGGGGCTACCATCGAGGGACCATGTGGTTTTTGGGTCGTCGGCGACATCAAAAGTGCTAACAAAGTGCAAACCTGCCCCACACCACTGGACACCAAACGAGGTATACGCGGCAGCGCCAATTCGTTTCTCTAGAGGCAAATTGCCGATGCCTCGGCACGGAGAGACACGCCGAAGGAGCACTTTTGATCCGGTTGGGCGGGTTCAAGTCCCGCACGGGGTACTGTCGGTAGGACCAGGATTGTTGGTGTGGGGCTCGACCATCTCGAGGACGGTCTTTTCCGCTTGGGCACGGCTGCGCTGCATGTCGAGTCGCAGGAGCTTCCACACGAGCACATCGGTCGCGATGACGAGAGCTGTGAGCCGGCGCTCTCTGGATGCGTGCGGCAGGCCAGCGAGTAGCGGCTGGAAGACCCTGCTCGCCCAATCACGGTGGTAGTCCCTTCCCCTGTCA
Organism: uncultured Solirubrobacterales bacterium; assembly: GCA_963776185.1. GTDB lineage: Bacteria > Actinomycetota > Thermoleophilia > Solirubrobacterales > Solirubrobacteraceae > Palsa-744. Next base: position 78,190 of record CAVZLM010000003.1, on the reverse strand, counting down.
GTCAGGTCGCGGACCGCCGGGATGCGGTCCTCCTGGGAGAGCATGCGCAGGATTGCGGCTCCGTGCGCCTCGTAGTGGTCGAACACGTTGGCGACGGCCTCGGGGAAACGGCCGACGGGGGCGGCGTCGCGGCGTGATTTCTCGCTCATCGCCCACCACCGGTAGGCGGCGGTGAGCAGCTCGTCCTTGGAATGGAAGCGGGCGAGAAGCGTCTGTTCGGTGACCAGCGCGTCGGTGGCGATCTCGCGCAGGCGGACCTCCTCGTAGGCTCGCGTGCCGAAATGACTCCACGCCGAGGCGAGCAGCCGCTCGCCCGTTGCAGCGGCAGTATCGGCGCGGGCGGACATCCGGTAGGTGCGCTGTTTGGGAGGGGTGATTGACTTTTTCATCTTGGTCATACTAAGATGAAGTATATGCGGGTCTTCCAGACGCTCCTGGCGTTCAGCGGCAATGCTCCACCACAGCTTGCGCTCACACGGGAGCTAGTCGACCGGGGTCACGAGGTGCGGGTACTCGCCCACCGCGCCGCACGCGAGCGGATCGAGCGTACCGGGGCCGAGTTCGTGGAGTTCCGGCGGACGGGATCGTTGCCCGACCTCGACATCACGCGGCGGGAGACGGATTCGGTGCGTGACTGGGAGGCGCGCACGCCGCTTGGCGGAGCGAAACGAATGCGCGACGCGTTGATCGCGCCGCTGGCGGACGCGACCCGGGAGATGACCCAGCTGCTCGGCGACTGGAGCGCCGATGTGGTCGTGTTCGATTGGCTCTTCAACGGCGCGCCCATCGCTGCCGAGCTCACGGGTCTGCCGGCGGTCGCCCTGGTTCACTGTCCCTATCCACTCCCGGCGCGCGGCGTGCCGCCGCTGTTCAGTGGCCTGAAGCCGATGGCGGGTCCTGTGGGCGCCGCGCGCGATCGTCTGTTCGACGGCATGAACCGGCGCTTCTCGGCTGCTGGACTGCCGGTACTCAACCGCGTCCGCGCGGAGTATGGGCTGACGCCGCTGGAGAACTGGGAGGATCAGCTCCTCGGTGTGCACGCGATCTATGTGATGACCGCCCCAGAGCTCGACTTCTCGAGCAAAGCCGAGCTCCCCGCGAACGTCCACTACGTCGGCCCCGCGTTCGAGCCCTTCGAGAAGGACTGGGAGTCGCCGTGGCCGCAGGAGAACACCGATCCGCTGGTGCTCATCAGCTTCAGCACCAGCTACATGGACCAGGGCGAGCTCGCCCAGCGAGTGCTCGATGCGGTCTCTCCTCTTCGTGTCCGTGCGCTGCTGACCGCGGGCCCCGCGCTCGACACTGCTCACCTCCGCATCCCCGCCAACGCGTGCAGCGTGTCTTTCGTCCCACATCGAACTGTGCTCCCGCACGCGTCGCTCGTCATCACCCACGCCGGATGGCAGACGGTCAACGCGGCGCTCGCCGATGGTGTTCCGCTCGTCTGCATCCCCGATGCGCGCGACCAGCCCGATAACGCTGCTCGCGTTCTCTTCGTAAACGCCGGCGTCAGGGTCAGCAAGAAAAGCTCCCCAAGCAAGATGCGCAAGGTGATCTCGAGGGCCCTCGAGGACCAGTCGATCAAACAGGGTGCCGGCGCGATGGCCAAAGCCCTCGCCCGCAGCAACGGCGCGACTGTCATCGCAGAGGAGCTCGAGCGCCTCCCCGTAGACAACGCCGTCTCAGGGCTCCGAACCTGAGTACTGGAGCAGGACTGTGGCCCAGGTTTCGTGGTCAACGTTCGTGGAAGGCACACACGCTCGGGCCCTCGCCAGCTGAGAAGTCGCCCGCAGGTCGCCTATGTGTCATCTGGCGTGGTTCGCGTAAGCGCTCGCCGCGGTTGCAGGGGCACTGCATGCGCGGGCTGCTCAGGTTCTGCGCATGCCAGAAGGATCAGACAGATCTCTACTCCAGCACGACGAGTGTGTCGCCCTCGTTGACCGCCTGGCCCTCCTCGCAGAGGATCTCGACGACCGTGCCGGCGTCTTCGGCCTCGACCGGCATCTCCATCTTCATCGACTCGAGGATCGCCACCGTGTCGCCCTCCTCGACCTTGTCGCCGACGGCGCACTCGATCTTCCACACCGTGCCGGTGATGTGAGCCTCTACCTCAGTCACGCTGAACCTCCGGGGACGCCGACGGGATAACGGTGGTGGACAATAGCCGTCGCCGGCGATCGATGACGATCGCGAGCGCTCCTGCAGATGGCCTCCGATTCCCAACCGACAAATGCGAACCCCGACGTGTTTGCGATCGTCGCCGCCTACAACGAGGCCGACCGTATCGCGATGACGCTAGCCGCGCTCTCACGCGCGTTTCCGGGCGCGCCAGTGTGGGTTGCCGACGACGGCTCGACCGACGGCACCGCGGCAATCGCCGAAGCGGCCGGCGCCACCGTGGTGCGCAGCGAGCGGGTGGTCGGAAAGGGCGGGGCGGTCACGCTCGCGGCACGTGAGGCACTGGCATCAGGGGGATCGCGGGCGCTCGCGGTTCGCTCGGCGCCGACGGCGCAAGGATCGATCGCGCTGCTGTGCGACGGCGACCTGGGCGAGTCGGCGGCGCTGCTCGGCCCGCTCGTGGAGGCCGTGCGCGGGGGGGAGGCCGACCTTGCCGTGGCGGCGTTTGCCAAGCGCGTCGGCGGCGGGTTCGGGTTGGCGGTCGGCTTCGCCGCCTGGGCGATTCGCCGGCGCTGCGGCCTGGAGCTGCGGGCGCCAATCTCCGGGCAGCGCGCGCTGCGGGCGCAGACGCTCGCGCAGGTGCTCCCGTTCGCACACGGCTTCGGCATGGAGATCGGTATGACGATCGACGCGACGCGCGCGGGCGCGCGCGTGGGAGAGGTCGAGCTGGACCTGCACCACCGCGCCACGGGTCGCACGCTCGGCGGGTTCATCCACCGTGGGCGCCAGCTACTGGACTTCGTGTGCGTGTATCTCGCGCGCAGGTAGGCTCGCGAGAGATGTCGGCTCGGAGAACAGCCAGAAGCCAGACCGCTGAGGGTCTGTGCTCAGGAGGCCGCGACGGATGATCCTCGCGATCGACCAAGGCACCACGGGCACCACCTGCATCGTGTTCGATGAGCGGGCCGAGCCGGTGGGGCGCGCCTATCGCGAGTTCGCCCAGCACTTCCCCGAGCCCGGCTGGGTGGAGCACGACGCGCAAGAGATCTGGGAGGTGACGCAGGCCGTGGCGGGCGAGGCGCTGGCGGATGGGGAAGTGCGCCCGGGGGAGCTGGTTGCCGTGGGCATCACCAACCAGCGCGAGACGGTGTGCGTGTGGGATCCCTCCACGGGCCAGCCGCTGCATCGGGCGATCGTGTGGCAGGACCGCCGCACCGCCGAACGCTGCGAGCAGCTGCGCGCCGAAGGCCACGAAAAGCTCGTACGCGAGCGCACGGGGCTCGTGCTCGACCCGTATTTCTCAGGCACGAAGATCGAGTGGCTGCTAAGCAACGTCGATGGCCTGCGTGAGCGCGCGCGCGAGGGCCGCGCCGTGTTCGGCACGATCGACGCGTGGTTGATCTTCAAGCTGTGTGGCGAGCACCTCACCGACCCCTCGAACGCGTCGCGCACGATGCTGTATGACATCGCCACGGGCCGATGGGACCCCGAGCTGCTGGCGCTGCTCGACATCCCCGAGCGCGCGCTCCCTCGGGTGGGGGCGAGCGCGGGCGTGCTCGCGACCACGCGCCCCGACGCGTTGCACGGTCATGCCGTGCCGGTGGCGGGCGTCGCCGGCGACCAGCAGGCGGCTCTGTTCGGCCAGGCGTGCGTGGACCCGGGCATGGGCAAGAACACGTATGGCACGGGCTCGTTTGTGCTGCTCAACACGGGCTTTGCGCCGCCGCCCCCGGAGCCCGGCTTGCTGAGCACCGTCGCGTGGAAGGTGGGCGGGCTTACCGCTGCGGGCCATACCGAGCCCGCCGCGACTCCCTCGACTACGCCCGCTCACCGATCCGCGCCTGTGCCCGCGATGCAGGGCTCGCTCGCATATGCGCTGGAGGCGTCGATCTTCGTGACCGGCGCCGCCGTGCAGTGGCTGCGCGATGGCCTGGGCGTGATCGAGCGCGCATCGGACACCGAGGCACTTGCCGCCTCGCTCCAGGGCAACGACGGCGTGTACTTCGTGCCTGCGCTCACCGGCTTGGGCTCGCCGCACTGGGACCCCCGCGCGCGCGGCACGATCGTGGGGCTCACGCGCGGCACGGGTCGCGCGCACCTGGCCCGCGCGACGCTCGAGGCGATCGCCTACCAGAGCGTTGACGCGCTGCGAGCGATGGGCGAGTCCTCGAAGGAGCCGCTGCGCGAGCTGCGCGCCGACGGTGGCGCCACCGCCAACGCGTGGCTGATGCAGTTCCAGGCCGACGTGCTCGATGTGCCCGTGGTCGTGCCCGAGATCGCCGAGACGACCGCGCTCGGCGCCGCCTACCTCGCGGGCGTGGGTGTGGGCGCGTGGACGGTGTCCGACGTGCGCGACGGTTGGCGGCAGGGCGCGCGCTACGAGCCGAGGATGAGCGCCGATCAGCGCGACGGTCTCCTGGCGGGCTGGAGTGAGGCGCTCTCTCGAGCGCGTTCTCGCGAGAGGTGAGTAACTTTGTCGCGTCGCTGAGGTAGACCGCTTTAGATGAGCGAGCTGTCCTCGATGCGCGAGCAGGTCTACAGCGACCCGCGGCCGAAGGAGCACTTCGACCGTTTTCACGAGCGTGCCCGCACACGCGAACCGGATTGGTGCTATGAGCTGACGCGTCTGGTGACCTCGCTGTATGCCTACACCTTCCTGCGCGTCAGGGCGATCTCCCCCGAGAACACGCCTGGCGCCGGCGCGGTGATTCTCGCGCCAAACCACTTCTCCTTCATGGACCACTTCCTGATGGGCTGCTACATCCGGCGCAAGGTCCGTTTCATGGCCAAGTCGCAGCTCTTCAAACCGGGCCCGATGCAGTTCGTCTACACCCACGGCGGCGTTTTCCCCGTGCGTCGCGGCGCGCGCGACGAGGAGATGTTCATCACCGCCGAGACGATCCTCGGGCGCGGCGGAGCGATCACGATGTACTGCGAGGGAGGACGCTCGCGTACCGGCAAAGTGGCCGAGCAGGCCAAGCGCGGCATCGGCCGTCTGGCGCTCGAGACCGGTGCCCCGGTCGTGCCGATAGCGATTCACGGCTCCTCGCGCATCCGTAACTGGAAGCGCCTGCAGTTTCCCAAGACGACCGTCCAGTACGGGGAGCCGATGCGCTGGGAGCGCATCGAGCAGCCGACTCGCGAGCAGCAGCAGGCGGTGGCGGATGAGGTTCTGCGCGAGATCCGCAGCCTCTACGCGGGCCTCGAGGAGCACGGGCGCAAGGGGATTCTCAAGCACCTTCGCGATCAGCGTCGCACAGGGCGCTCATCCGATGAGAGCACCGCGGTCGCCTGAGCCGGCACTCGTGCCGTCGCACGTTTTCAGTCGGCGTCAGCGCGTATTGTTGACTGCGTAGGTGACGACATCTGTCCGGCTGCGCCGAGCGCGCGAGCATGGACCTCGACGGGAGGATGAGATGGGCGGGAAGTTAGATGTCGGCGCGGTCATCAACCGCGTGTTTCAGATCTACGTGGACCAGGCGTCTGTGTTGATGCCCGCGGCGGCCGTCGTGTTCGTGATCAGTGGGATCATCGGCCAGCTGCTGATCGCTGCGTCCGCGGCGCTCGCGCTGCTGGCCCTGATCATCAGTCTCATCGCGACCACGCTGTTCACCGGCATGATCGTCGAGCTCGTCGCCGATGTGCAGGACGGCAGACGCGACTCGAGCCCCGGTCAGCTGCTACGGGCGACCTCGCCCGTGATCGGCAGCCTCATCCTGGTCGGCGTCGTCGCCGGCATCGGCATCGTTATCGGCTTCGTCGTGATCATCGTCCCTGGCCTGATCCTGCTGACGATCTGGGCAGTGGCTGCGCCCGTCGTCGTGCTCGAGCGCCCCGCTGGCCTGGGCGCGCTCGGGCGCAGCCGCGAGCTCGTGCGGGGCAACGGCTGGAACGTGTTCGCCGTGATCCTGCTGCTGGTGATCGTCGTCGGCGTGGTCAGCTTCGTGATCGACGCGATCGGCGCGTCTGCCGGGACCAGTGCGGGCATCGTCGTCAGGGTGATCGTCGGCGTTCTCACCGCTCCGATCTCCTCGCTCGCTGCCGCGGTGCTCTACTTCGAACTGCGAGGCTCCTCGGGCGAGCGCGGCAGCGGCTCTGAACTGCCGGGCCCCGGCGGCCTCTAGACGGTCCGCGGCGCGCGTTCAGGCCCCCAGGCTGATCAACGCACTAGGCTGACCGCGTCTGTGGTCCCGACCGATGCATCCGAGCTGCTGCGCGCCAACCTCCTGGAGGGTGTCAGTGTGATGCTCGCGGGGGAACCCGCGGACTCGCCCGCTGGAGTTCTCGGCACCGCTGCAGCCGAGGTCTGCGAGGCGCTCGGCGCGAGCGTGCGGCGCTGTGAGCCGCAGGCGCTCGAGCAGGACCGCCTCGACGCCGAGGTGGCCGGCGCCGGCGCGATCGACGTGCTCGTCATCGACGGTGGCGGTCTGTTTGCCGGCGGGCTGAGCGAAGGTGGCGATGGGCACGCGGCGCTGCGCAGGTGTCTGGACTGCTCCTGGAACGTGACCCGCGCGGTCGTGAACCTCGCGTTCCTCGCAGCGGCTGGTGGGCGCATCGTCTACCTCGCGCCGTCGAGCGCGGACGGCGAATTCTCAAACGCCGCAGGCGCGGCTCTCGAGAACCTCAGCCGCACGCTGTCGGTCGAGTGGGCCCGTCACGAAGTCACGGCCGTGACAATCGTCCCCGGGGCTCAGAGCGCCGCGAGCGAGGTAGCTTGCCTGATGGCCTATCTCGCCTCGCCCGCGGGCGCCTACTTCTCCGGATGCCGCCTGGATCTGGGCGGCATCTAGCCTCTCAGCCGGACATCCCTCCGAACAGGCCGCCGGTGATGTGCAGCGTCTGCCCGTGCACGTAGTTCGACCACGGTGAGCACAGGAAGAACACGCCGCCGGCCGCCTCCTCGGGCGTCGCGGGACGGCCCAGAGGAATCAGCATCGAGGCCATCTGGCGCATCTGCTCGGGGATTCCGAGCTGCACCTTCTCGCCGCCGATCTCCATGTTGTTCTCGTCGACCTTCGCCTGAGTCAGGCGCGTGTCGATGAAGCCGAACGCGACCGCGTTGACGTTGATCTTGAACTGGCCCCACTCCTTGGCGACGGTTTTCGTCAACCCGACGACGGCTGCCTTGCCGGCGGAGTAGTTGGCCTGCCCGGCGTTGCCGAACGTGCCCGAGGTGGAGGAGACGTTGACGATCTTGCGGAATACCTCCCTGCCTTCCTCGCGCTCCTTCTTGGCTGGCTCGCGCAGGTGCGGAGCGGCCGCGCGGAGCACGCGGAAGGGGACCACGGTGTGGATGTCGATCATCGCCTGGAAATGCTCGTCGGTCATCTTGTGGATCGGCGCGTCGAGCGTGTAGCCGGCGTTGTTGACGATGATGTCGATCTTCCCGAACGAATCGATCGCCTTGGCCACCAGCTGCTCGGGCGCGTTGCCCTTGGTCAGATCACCGGAGAACACAGCTGTCTCGCCCTGAATCTCCCCGGCCGCCTGCTCGGCGACGTCGCCGTCGAGGTCGTTGATCAGAACCTGCGCTCCGTGTGCGGCGAGCATCTCCGCGGTGGCGCGTCCGATGCCGCGCGCCGAGCCTGTGACGATTGCCGACTTGCCGTCGAGTACTCCCATAGTCGTTGTGTCTCCTTGTTAATCGTGGAGCCGAAGTTATATAGGGCTGTGATGGATGCCAGGGCGGGCGGTCGGCCACGGGGCTCCGAAGCACCGGCATCCGATGGTGGCTTCTGCGCCGCCGCCTTCGCGCAGCGACGGACCCGACGGGCAGCGGATCAGCCCGCGATGATGACGCCGAAGTCCTGCGTGTAGGTGGCTCCGGCCTGACCCTCCGACAGTGAGGATGGCACCTTTGTGGCGACACCGATCGCGGTGTCGCGGAACTGGCTGTTGAGGATGTTCGCGAGATGCGATGGCGAGGCGATCCAGCCTTTGACGATGGCGTTTGGGGTGGCCAGCTGCCGTGTGCCGCAGGCTATGTTCTCGCCGATCTGAAAGCCCACACGCGAGCTGTAGATGTAGCCACTGGCGGCAATGCGGCTGAGCGGTGTGTCGCCGTGCGGCCCGACGTGTTCGAAGTAGTCCTCGGCCACCATTTCGTCGGTGTGCCGCTGAGCGGCCTGCTCGAGCTTGCCGTTGGCGGTGAGCGCGCGCTCACCGTGCAGAGCACGCTCCTGATTGACCAGGCACAGAGTCGCGATGCGGATGCTTCCCAGGTTTTCCGGTTCTGGTTTCAGTTCTGACCCAGGGCACGCGGCGGCTTGAATCGCGATCGGGCGCAGCGAGCCGTGTGGCTTGCCTTCCGTGACGATGACCTCGTGTGAGGGAGGTGAGGCAAGCGCGCCTGCCCCCGGCAGGCACACACCGGCGCACAGACAGATGCCAGCCGACGCTGCTCGGATGGTCCGGCGCAGGTGATTCACACCACGGGCATCGACCCGCGCTGCCTGGAGCGTGAGCTTCAGGCAGGGGTTTGGACCTTGAGCGCCGTCTCAGCGGAGGGCACTGCCGGGCGCACCTCGCCTATCGGCGGCGCGGCGCCGGAGGTGCTCGTTTGCACGTCTTGATGCAAGGGCCGCGCAGTGGCGCCCGCTAGAGCCCGAGTATGCGCCCGAGGATCTCACGCATGATCTCATCAGAGCCGCCGCCGATCGGCCCGAGACGGGAGTCGCGCACGGCGCGCTCGACCCAGTACTCCTTCATGTAGCCAGCGCCGCCGTGGATCTGCAGGCAGTCGTCCATCAGCTCAAAGGAGGAGCGCTGAGTCAGGAGCTTGGCCATCGTGACCTCACGCATCGGCTCCTCTCCGGCCATGAAGCGGCGCAGCGCGTCGTAGGTGACACAGCGGCAGGTGTAGACACTCGTGGCCATGTCGGCGAGCTTGTGGCGGATCGTCTGGTGGCCGGAGAGTCGCTTGCCGAACGCCTCGCGCTCGCGCGCGAAGGAGGCCGTGCGCTCCCACGCGAGGTCCATCGCGCCGACTGCCCCGAGCGCCATTGCCAGGCGCTCCCACTGGAAGTTGGCCATGATCAGCTTGAAGCCCTCGTGCTCCGTCCCGAGCAGATTCTCAGCCGGCACGAAGACGTCCTCGAAGGAGATGCTCGCCGTGTCCGAGGCGTGCCAGCCGAGCTTCTGCAGCTTGGCCGAGCGCACACCATCCTGGCGGTCGACGATCAGGAAGGAGATGCCGTGGTGGCCACCCTCGGGGGTCGTCTTCACGGCGGTCACGATGAAGTCCGCCCGCACACCGTTGGTGATGTAGGTCTTCTCGCCGCTGACGATCCAGCCGCCGTCGACGGGCGTGGCCTGGGTGCGCAACGCGGCCACGTCTGAGCCGGTGTCGGGCTCGGTGATGCCGAGCGCGCCGATCTTCTCGCCCCTGATCGCCGGCACCAGATAACGCTGCTTGTGGTCCTCGGTGCCGAACTTCCAGATCGGCGGCGTGGCGATGCTGACGTGCGCGCCGATGCCCGCAGCGGTGCCGCCGGAGCCGATCCGCGCGAGCTCCTCGACGAGTACCGCGTCGTGCAGGTGATCGCCGCCCTGCCCGCCGTAGACCTCGGGGTACTTCAGGCCGAGCAGACCCTGGGCAGCGAGCTTCCCGAACACCTCGTTGGGGAACCATTCCGCCTGCTCCCATTCCTGAGCATGAGGCGTCAGCTCGCGCTCGAGGAAACCGCGGACCGAAGCCCGCAGCTGCTCGTGCTCCTCGGTGAATGGCGGCGTTGCCGGCAACTGATCTAGAGACCGTACGAGCGGCCGATGACGTCGAGCATGATCTCGTCGGTGCCGGCGCCGATGCGGTTCAGGCGCGCGTCGCGCCACACACGCTCGACCCCGTACTCGCGCATGTAGCCCGCGCCGCCGTGGATCTGGATGCATTCGTCGGCCACTTCGCAGAGCACGCGCGAGGCGTGCAGCTTCGCCATCGAGATCTCGCGCACGGGGTACTCGCCGTTGTTGAAGCGCCACGCGGTGATGTAGGTCATCTGCCGCGCCGACTCGATTTTGGTTGCCATCTCCGCGAACTTGTGGCGGATCACCTGGAACTTGCCGATTTCGCGGCCGAACGCCTTGCGCTCGTGCGCGTACTGCAGTGTGCGCTCGAAGCACTTCTGGGCGCCAGCGACCATGCCGGCGGCGCCGATCAGGCGCTCGCCCTGGAGCTCCCACATGATGTGGTAGAAGCCCTTGCCGACCTGTCCGAGGACCGCGGCGGCCGGCACCCGCACATCCTGAAAGGCCAGCAGCGCGGTATCGGATGCGTGCATGCCGAGCTTCTCGAGCTTCTTCTCGCGGATCACGCCGGGCGCGTCCATCGGCACGAGGAACAGCGTGAAGCCGTCGTATCCCGCATCCGGGTCGGTCTTGGTCACGAGCACGATCACGTCGGCGCGGTGGCCATTGGTGATGTAGGTCTTCGAACCGTTGATCACGTACCCGTCGCCGTCCTCGACGGCGCGCGTCTTGATCCCTTTCACGTCTGAGCCGGCGTCCGGCTCGGTGATGCCCAGGCACAGGATCTTCTCGCCCTTGATCGCCGGCACGACCCATTCCTGCTTCTGCTCCTCGCTGCCGAACGCGAGGATCGGCGGCATCGCCATGTCGGTGTGTACCGCCAGCCCCATCGCCAGGCCGCCGGAGTTGGCGTTGGTGATCTCCTCCGCCAGGACCAGCGCGCTGTAGTAGTCGCCGCCCTGGCCGCCGTAGGCCTCGGGCTTGTCCAGGCCGAGGAAGCCCAGTTCGCCCATGCGCGGGAAGATCGAGTCGGGGAACGTGGTCTGCTCCCATTCCTCGGCGTGGGGGGCGAGCTCTTTGACGGCGAAGTTTCGGATCGACTCACGCAGCGCTTCGTGCTCGTCGGTGAAGATGAAGTGCTTGCGCTGGCTCTTGAAGTCAGGCTTCAAGACGCTCTCGGCGGTGGCGGCCATAGGTTGTCTCCTCGTTCTGCGATGGCGGGAGCGACGAAGATCGACAGATCGTGCGCCGTCTCGTTTGCCCGGTCGAAGCTAGCGCACGAAGAACCAAAAGTAAACAGTAGGACTTTCTACTTCCCGCCGGCGATGGGGAACCGCGAGGCCACGTGACCCTCGCGAAACGCCCCGATCCGTCCGCCTGGCGGCAATGCCTCAAAGATCGCGTGAGCGGCGACCGACGGGAACGTCGATGAGATCGCTGGCAGTGGCCTGGTTGACGGCAAGCGTGACAGCGGCCGCGCTGCTGGCGCCATCGATGGCCGAGGCACAGGCGACGCTGCCCCCCGAACTCCAGCGCCTGGAGGTCCAGGCCCAACAGCTGCACATCGAATCCGAGCGCTTCTCGATGCAGTTCGCGGTCAAACCGCCGACCGGCAAGGAAACCGTGATCAACGCCACGGGCGTGGGCCGCGTCTCCTCGCCCGCCGTCTCAGAAATAAAAGAGACGGTCGGCTCGCAGCGCATCGTCGTTCGCCAGATCGGCCACGCTCTCTATCTCCAGGTCCCGGGGATCGCACGCCGCGACGGCGGGCGCCCGTGGGTGCGGGTCTCTGAAAGCGAGATCAGCGAACAGAGCGGAGTCGACTTCGCCGCCGCGCCGCACGATCTGTCGGCTTCCTTTGAACTCGTCAACTCCTCCGCCGAAGAAGTCCAGCAGGTCGCCTCCGCAACGGTGGATGGGCAGGCGACGACCGTGTTCAGCGCGACCATCGATCTCGAAAAGTTCTTCTCGACTTTCGGCGCCACGCTCGTGCACAAGCTCCAGGGCGTAGGTGTCGAGAACGCCACGCTCGAGCTGTTCATCGCCGCCAACGGGCTGCCGGTTCGCACCAGCGTGATCATCGGGGTGCAAGGCGGCACGATTGCCGTGACGACAGAAGTCCTTCAGATCAACACCCCGGTCTCGGTCCATGCTCCCGCGCCGCGAACGACGATCGGCGAGGGACAGCTGCACGAGCTGAGCGAGCGACGGTAGACCCGTCCACGAGTGGATAGTAGAACTTCCTACTTCCTACATTGCCGAGAAGCGGGTAGGATGGGCCCGTGGCTAGCGAGTCGGTCCTCCTGGATGTCGCCGAGACGGGCGTGGCAACGATCACGCTGAACGACCCCGAGACGCGCAACGCGCTCTCGCCGGCGCTGCTGGAAGGCCTGATCGCCGCGTTTGAGAGCGCTCGCGACGACGAGCGGGTTCGTTGTGTGGCGCTCGCCTCCTCGCACGAGAAGACCTTCTCCTCGGGCGCCAATCTCGGTGGCTTCGCCGGCGACGCCGCGCTCGTGCACAAGCACTTCGGCTCGCAGCGCTTCGTCGAGTTGTTCGAGCTGATCGTCTCCCTGCCCAAGCCGACGATCGTCGTCGCCGACGGGCACGTGCTCGCCGGTGCGCTCGGGATCGCGCTCGCGTGCGATCTCGTGATCGCCTCCGAGGACGCGAGCTTCGGCACGCCCGAGATCAACGTCGGGGCGTTCCCATTCATGATCATGGCGCTGATCTACCGCAACGTTCCACGCAAGAAGGCCAACGAGCTGCTGCTGCTCGGCGAGCGCTGGAGCGCCCAGGAGGCCCTCGCGGCGGGGATCGTCAACAAGGTCGTGGCCAAAGACGACCTCGACGCCGCCGTCGCCGCGTGGGCCGGCAAGCTTGCCGGGACCTCGCCGCTGATCATGCGCCTCGGCAAGGAAGCGATGCGCCGCCAGCTCGACATGCCGCTGGAGGATGCCCTGGACTACCTGCGCTCCCAGCTGACGCTCGCGCTCTCCACGGAGGACATCGTCGAGGGGGTCACCGCGTTCTTCGAGAAGCGCGAGCCGCAGTGGAAGGGCCGCTGATGGGCGCGCGCGACGATTATGGGGAGAATGAGCTTGCCGCCCGTCGGCGAGGAAGCGCCGGCAAAGACAGCGCCAAGCGCGACGCCGCTTCGGCTGCGTCCAAGGAGCCCACGCCCTCACCAGCCGCTCCGCCTGAGCCGGCCACCTCGCTGCTGCGCCCGCTCGTCGAGGACCTCGAAGCCCGCCGCGCGCAGATCCGCCTCGGCGGCGGGCAGGAGAAGATCGACCGCCAGCACGAGAAGGGCGCGCTGACCGCGCGGGAGCGGATCGCTCTGCTCGTCGAGCAGGGCACGTTCACCGAGCTCGGGATCCAGGCCAAGCCGCACACCTCCCAGCGCGCGATGGACGGCGTCGATGCCCCGGCCGACGGCGTCATCACCGGTTACGGCAAGGTCGAAGGGCGCCTGACGGCCGTGTGTGCGTACGACTTCACCGTGATGGCCGGCTCGATGGGGATGACCGGTGAGTTCAAGGTCACGCGCCTGCGCGAGCTGGCGCTGAGCAAGCGCATCCCGTTCGTGTGGCTGCTGGACTCCGCCGGCGCGCGCGTGCAGGAGGCCGCGGGCGCGATGTTCGCGGGCTCCGGGCACCTGTTCCGCGAGGAGGTGATCATGAGCGGCGTGATCCCGCAGGTCGCCGCGCTGTTGGGGCCGTGCGCGGCAGGGACCGCCTACATCCCCGGGTTGGCGGACTTCGTGCCGATGGTCAAGGGCCGCGGATCGATGGCCCTTGCCGGGCCCCACCTCGTCAGGGCCGCGATCGGCGAGGACGTCACCCAGGAGGAACTCGGTGGCTCGCGTGTGCACTGCCGCAAGTCGGGCGTCGGTGACATGGAGGTCGCCTCCGACGAGGAGTGCATCGACGCGATCAAGGCCTACCTCTCGTTCATGCCGCAGAACTGCGAGTCGCCCGTGCCGATGCGGGCGGCCGGGCCCGGATCCGATCCGGTCGACCGCGCCGAGGAGGCGCTGCTCGATGTGCTGCCCGAGTCCAACCGCAAGCCATATGACATGTACGAGGTGATCGAGCGGATTGTCGACGACGGCGAGATCTTCGACATGAAGAGCCAGTGGGCCAAGACGATCATCACCTGCTTCGCGCGCTTCGGCGGGCGCCCCGCGGGAATCGTCGCCAACCAGCCCAAGCAGCTCGGCGGCATCCTCGACAACGACTCCGCGGACAAGGCGGCGCGTTTCGTGAACCTCTGCAACGCGTTCGGCGTCCCGCTCGTGTTCATCCAGGATGTGCCGGGCTTCATGGTCGGCACAAAGGTCGAGGCCGCCGGCATCATCCGCCACGGCGCGAAGATGCTCTACGCCGTCGCCAACGCGACCGTGCCGAAGATCACGGTCATCACACGCAAGGCCTACGGCGCCGGGTACTACGTGATGTGTGGGCGCGCGTACGAGCCCGACCTGATCGTCGCGTGGCCGTCGGCTGAGATCAGCGTGATGGGAGCCGAGGGCGTTGTCGAGATCGCGTTCCGCAAGGTCGTCGACGCCGCCGAGGACCCGGTGGCCAAGAAGGCCGAGCTGGTGGAGAACTTCAGGAAGATGTTCGACGTGTACATCGCCGCCGGCAACGACCTGATCGACGATGTGATCGATCCGCGTGAGACGCGCCAGACGATCTGCCGCGGGCTGGAGTTGGCCGAGGGCAAGAAGATCGAGCGCCCCTACAAGAAGCAAGGAGTCGTGCCCGTATGAGCCTCCAGGACCCCGTTGTGATCACCTGCTCGATCAGCGGCGTGATCGCCAATCGCGAGCAGTGCCCAGCGATCCCCTACACGCCCGAGGAGTACGGCGCCGAGGCGCGGCGCGCGGTCGAAGAGGGAGCTTCGATGATCCACATCCACGCGCGCAAGCCCGATGGCACACCGAGCTATGAGATCGAGGACTTCAAAGCGATCACCGAGGCGATCCGCGGCGCGGTGGACGACGTGATCATCAACTACTCGACCGGCACAGTCGGTGTGCCCGTGGCCAAGCGCGTCGAGTATCTGCGCGCCTGCCGCCCCGAGGTGGCCGCGCTCAACATGGGCTCGATGAACTACGCCAAGTACTCACGCACGCGCAAAGAATTCGTCTTTCAGATGGTCTTCCAGAACCCATTCGAGGAGATCATCGAGCTACTTGTGGCTATGAACGAGCTGGGCATAAAGCCCGAGCACGAGTGCTTCGACCTCGGGCACGTGGGCTCGCTCGAGCCGCTGATCGACATGGGCATCCTCCATGCGCCGCTGCACGTCGACTGCGTGATGGGCGTGCTCGGCGGCATCCCGCCGAAGCCGCGCAACCTGGCGGCGATGGTCGAGAACATCCCCGCGGGATCGCACTGGGGTGTGATCGGCATCAGCCGTGACCAGTGGATGCTGATCGCCACCGCGCTCACACTCGGCGGCTCGATCCGCGCTGGCGTGGAGGACAACCTCTACCTGCCCAGCGGTGAGATGGCCCGCTCCAACGGAGATCTGATCGCCCAGGCGCGGCGCATGACCGAAGACGTCGGGCGCCGAGCGGCGAGTGTGTCCGAGGCTCGCTCTCTGCTGGGCATCACCCGATGAGCGGAGCGCTCGCGGGCATCCGGGTTCTCGACCTGTCCCGTCTGCTGCCGGGAGGCTTCTGCTCGCTGCTGCTGGCGGACTTCGGCGCCGACGTCCTGAAGGTCGAGGACACCGCCGCCGGCGACTACATACGCTGGGCGCCCCCGTACTACGAGGGCGGGGAGGACAGCACGAAGTCTGCGCTGTTCCTGTCGCTGAATCGCAACAAGCGCTCGATCCGCATCGACCTGAAGAGCGAGCGCGGCCGCGAGGTGCTGCTCGAGCTCGTGCGCGAACACGACGTCGTGCTCGAGTCATTCCGCCCGGGTGTGCTCGACCGCCTCGGTGTCGGCTACGAGCGGATGCGCGAGGTCAACCCAGGGATCGTCTACTGCGCAATCTCCGGCTACGGCCAGGATGGCCCCAACCGCGATAGATCCGGGCACGACATGAACTACCTCGGACTCGTCGGCCTGCTCGGGCTGACCGGCGAGAGGGGCGGCGAGCCCGTCCAGGCCGCAGGCCAGATCGCCGACCTCGGCGGAGGGGCGCTGATGGCCGCCTTCGGGATCATGGCGGCGCTGCGCGAGCGCGACGGCTCTCCGGGTCACCCGGGCTCGGGCAAGGGCCAACTGGTCGACGCCTCGATGGCCGATGGGGCACTCTCCTGGCTGGCGATGGTCGCCGCTGGATACTTCGCCGACGGCGCCGTGCCCAAGCGCGGCGATCTGCCGCTGGCGGGATCGCTCGTCTGCTACCGGCCGTATGAGTGCGCTGATGGCTGGGTCACGCTGGGAGCGCTCGAGCCGAAGTTCTGGCAGGCCTGGTGCCGCGGCGTGGGCCGCGAGGATCTGATCGAGCGGCAGTTCGAAGGGTCGGGATCGGTCGCGCACGAGCAGGCGAGCGAGATCTTCATGGGCCGCTCACGATCGGATTGGCAGGCGTTCGCGGCCGAGCACGACTGCTGTCTGGAGCCGGTGCTCGAGCTCGACGAGGCGCTCTCCTCGGAGCTGGTGCAAGCGCGTGGCATGGTCGTCGAGATCGATCAGCCTGGGGTGGAGAAACCGGTGCGCCAGCTCGGCATACCGGTGAAGCTGAGCCGCACACCCGGCGATCACGCACAGCTCCCGGGACCGGCCCTCGGCGAGCACACGGTCGCGGTGCTGAGCGCCGCCGGCTACTCGCAGACCGAGATCGAGGAGCTGCTGAGAAACGGGGCGGTCGCGCAGAGGACCGACTCCCGGCAAGACACGTTCATGGCATGAGCGGCGAGGGCGCTGACAGTCTGCTGAAGATGAGCGAGCTGTCCGAGCTTTCCGGTGTGAGCCCCGGCACGATCAAGCACTATCTGCGCGAGGGGCTGCTGGGAGCCGGTGAGGACATCAGGCGCACCAGCCGCAACATGGCCTACTACCCGCCGCAGTACGTGGAGCGGATCGAGCTGATCAAGCGCCTGCAGGAGCAGCGCTTCATGCCGCTGCGAGTGATCAAGGAGGTCATGGACGAGGATCCCGAGCGTGCACGTGCGCTGATCGAGCTCGAGGACCGCATTCTCGAGCGGGCGCTGGCCGCCGACGAGCAGCGCCTGACCTCGCGCAAGGCGATCCTCGAGCGTTACGAGATCCCGCTGAACGTGCTCGAGCGACTCGCGGAGATCGGGGTGCTCACGCCCTCCGGGCGGGGATCGGCCAGCGGCTACGGGCCGGACGACGTGAAGATCATCGAGGCGATCGCAAGCTTCCGCGCCGGCGGCTACGAGGAGGAGCTCGGATTCACCGTCTACGACACGCTGCGCTACCGCGAGGCGCTCGAGCCGCTCGTTGCCGAGGAGGTGCGGGCGCTACTCAAACGGCTGGCGGGCGAGGTCGAGATAGAGCGGGCTATGGAGATCGTCGCGGCCGGTACCGAGCCGTTGCGAGAGCTGATCGGCGCGATGCACTCCAAGCTGCTGCTGGCAGAGCTACATCGCCAGCGCGAGCGCCGCGACTGAGCCCTGTCAGAAGTCCACAACACTGAATGTGTACCAATCTTATTTAGGCTTGTATAATAAACCTAAATAAGGAGGCCGATGTGTCTCGGTTCATCCGTCGTCACTGGATCAGCGATCACTCAGCGCCATCTCGCAAGGGCAACCTGTCCTGCGAGTACGAGGCGTATCTTCCCGACCCCCTCGTGGGTCGAAAGTTCACGCTTGATGGTGACGTCGCGGCCGATGTCACCGACGCTGAGAGGGCAATAGCCCAGCTCAACGTGGAAACACCTGCTCTGATCGATACGGAGGCTCTGGCCCGGATCCTGTTGCGTGCCGAGTCCGTCGCATCGTCACGGATCGAGGGCCTCGAGATCGGGGCCAGCAGATTGCTACGGGCCGAGCTGGCACGTGAGCTCGGCGAGTCGGGCGCTGATGTCACCGCAACTGAGGTTCTGGGAAACATCGACGCCATGATGCTTGGGATCCAGAGCGTCGGCGAG
This sequence comes from uncultured Solirubrobacterales bacterium, assembly GCA_963776185.1. Taxonomy (GTDB): domain Bacteria; phylum Actinomycetota; class Thermoleophilia; order Solirubrobacterales; family Solirubrobacteraceae; genus Palsa-744. The sequence goes on along the minus strand of CAVZLM010000003.1, from coordinate 60,247 downwards.
GGTGATCCAATCACGGTAGATCTCTTGCTGGAGATCCACCGACGCCTGCTTGCCGGATCCCGCCTGCAAACCCACGGAGGGCGCTTCAGGGACGTCCAGAACTGGATCGGCGGCAGCGACTACAACCCGTGCAGTGCTGCCTTCGTGCCCCCTCCTCCAGAGTTCGTCGGGGATCTGATCGATGACCTCGTTCTCTTCTGCAATGGAGACTCGCTGCCCGCCGTCGCTCAAGCGGCGATTGCGCACGCACAGTTCGAGACCATCCATCCCTTTATCGACGGAAATGGGAGAACAGGCAGAGCGCTCGTCCATCTCATTCTCCGTCGGCGAGGAGTAGCGGCTCGGGTTCTAGTGCCTGTCTCATCGATCCTCGCCACCTGGGCGAAGGACTATGTTGGCGGTCTCGTGGCCACCCGCTACCGAGGTGAAGCGAGCGGTCGTGAGGCTCACGACGCCATCAATCTCTGGATCGGACGCTTCGCCGGCGCCAGCAAACGAGCTGCGCGGGACGCTCGGTCTTTCGAGCGCCGCGCGCTCGCCATCGAAGAAGCCTGGCGAGATCGTCTCGGGACGGTTCGCGCTCGATCCTCAGTCGACTTGCTTCTGCGACGTCTCCTCGGAGCCCCCGTCGTCACTGTCAGGAGTGCGGCCAACCTGATCGACAAAAGCTTCGTTCAGACCAACGAGGCGATCACGCGACTCGTCTCGGCGGGCGTCCTTCGGCAGGTCTCCGTAGGTCGACGCAACCGTGCCTTTGAGGCCTCCGAGATCATCACGGCCTTGGAGCGCCAGCTCGCCAGTCCGGCAGGCGATACCCGCATCTCACCACCGGAGCGCAGGGTGCCACGACGGCGGTAGCCGCTGGAGACACAGCTGGCTGGTACGGCCACCATCGCAAGGGGCTGGAGCGGGTCGGTGGCGGACACCGGTCCTGCCTCCTGTGGCACACGGGAGATCCACATCTGCTCGCCGAGTTGCACCGTCAGCGCGTGCGCCGCGACTGAGCCCTGTCACAAATCGGGGGTCTCGAACATTAAATAGGTAGTGCAGTCGCTACTCGAGGAAGAGTTCCACGGTCGAGCGCTACGCGGTCAGACTGTCCTCTGCGAGGAGGTCACGGTCGTTTTTCGCTTCGCTCAGCGCCCGGTGGTGGTGCGTGTTCCAGGCAGCGCTGGGGCGTATCGAACCACGCGACCTCGCGCCGAGACGACAGCGAGGTTCGCGGGGCCGCTGGACCCGGCGTTCGAGGAGACCTTGCGGTGGTTGGCTTCACGCCTGCGCCCCGGGCCGCCTGGAAGCGAGATCCGGCCCGCGAACATCGAGCGGGTCGACATCGTCCTGGGCGACGGGCGGAGCTATGAGAGGTGCGGCATCGACGCGCCGCTCACAGGCACGGGCGGGCTGGATACCCTCGGCTTCCGGTTGCGCCACCGTGCGCTGTAGCTCACCACTTCGCGCGATGATGCTCGACCACGCCGAGACCGTGAGCGAGCTCGACACCGCCTGGGAGCATCCCCGAGAAGCTGCCGAACGGTGCCCGGTAGTCGCTGGAGACGATCAGCAGATTCTCCCTGCGACTGCGCTGGGCCTCCGCCTGGAAGGCGAGCGTCGATCCGTCTCCAGCCGAGATGCCCGAGAGATCGCGGGCGAAGCTGACCGGGGCGACCTCGTGGGGCTCACCCGAGATCCACACCGCGCGCTCTGAGCCGCTCGGCGTGTCGTTGACTCCCTCGACCAGATTCCACGCGAGAGGGTTGCCATCCGGAGCACTGCCGACGCCGGCGCTCCACCACCACTCGGTCAGGCGAGCGTGATAGCCGGCGGTGTCGTCGATCACCGCGAGCGCCTCGACCTCGCGCGGCTGGCCACCGTCGATCGCGAGGGTGCCGTGCGCACGGACACCCGCCTGCTTGCGCGTCCAGACCTGCCCGCCGCCATCGGGACAGAGCGCCTGGATGCCCTCGTTTTCCGCCAGCGCGACGTCGAGCAGGACCCCGCCGTCACAGACCGAAAGCCGGCGTGCTCCCATCTGCACTGCCCGGCGCGGACGAAGCATGCGGGTCTGCTGGCGCAGATCGCTCTGCGCTCGCCACAGCACCGCCCAGAAGCTCTGGCGCAGCGGCCCGAGTTGGACCTGAGCGGCGCAGGCCATCATCTGCTCGCTGAAGATCGCGACATAGCGCCAGCGCTTCAGTGGCCGCGCGGCGGCAAACAGCGGCGTCCCGAACGGCGGCTGGGCACTGGCGGGCGATATGCTTGACATTGTTGACTGACTGGTCAATCTATTCTGCTCGAGAGGGAATAGCCTGCGAGAGGAACGCATCTTGAGAGTCGCGGCGGTCCAGCTCAACTCCACAGCCGACAAGGCCGCGAACCTCGCGTCGGCGGATCGCCTCACGCGCGCCGCCGCCGCGGATGGCGCCCGCCTGATCGTACTCCCCGAGAAGTGGACGGCGATGGGCACCGAGCCCGAGCTGCGCGCCGCCGCCGAGGAACTCGACGGCGAGGCGCTCACCTGGGCGCGTGAGATCGCCCGTGAGCTCGAGATAGAAATGATCGCCGGGTCCATCACCGAGTCCCGCCGCGGCCACGAGAAGCTGTCGAACACCTCTGTGCACATCGACAGCTCCGGCGAGCTGCGCGCGATCTACCGGAAGATCCACATGTTCGACGTGGAAGTCGACGGGCGAGCCTACGAGGAGTCCGCGGCCGAGGAGGCCGGCGATGAGGTGGTCCTCAGCGAGACCACCGACGGTGTCGACCTCGGAATGTCGATCTGCTACGACCTGCGCTTCCCCGAGCTCTACCGCATCCTTGCGCTCAGGGGCGCCAGCGTGATCGTGCTGCCGGCCGCGTTCACGCTGGCAACGACGCGCGACCACTGGGAGACGCTGCTGCGAGCCAGGGCGATAGAGAATCAGTGCTTCGTGGTGGCCGCCAACCAGATCGGCGCTCATCCCGGCGGGCACAGATCGGGGGGCCGCTCGATGATCGTCGACCCCTGGGGCGTCGTGCTCGCGACCGCCCCGGACAGCGAGGGCCACATCGCCTGCGAGCTGGAGCTCGAGCGCTTGGCCGAGATCCGCCGCCAGCTGCCCTCGCTGGCCAACCGCCGCGCCGACACATACGAGTGGCCCGAAGCGGTGAGCCGATGAGCGCACCGCGGGCAAAGGCCGCTCTCGACAAGCAGCGCGCGATCCTCGACGCCGCGGTGCGAGTGTTCGCCCGCCAGGGCTTTCACGCCTGCCGCGTGTCGGACATCGCCGATGAGGCGGGCGTCGCCTATGGCCTCGTCTACCACTACTTCGACTCCAAGGATGAGATCCTCGACACGCTCTTCCTGGAGCGCTGGAACGTGATGCTGCAGACGATCACAGAGGTCGACGAGCAATCTATTCCGGTGCGCGAGAAGCTCGCCGCGATCGCCTCGTTCATCATCGACAGCTACCGCCACGACCCCGATCTGATGAAGGTCATCATCGTCGAGGTGACGCGCGCGGCGAACTCGTTCGGGCAGACGCATCTCGGCCAGATCCGTGAGGCCTACCGGCTGATCGGTGAGATCGTCATCCAGGCACAGCAGGAGGGCGTCTTCAAGGACGACATCGACGCCGAGTTCGCCGCGATGTCTTTCTACGGCGCGATCGAGCAGGTTCTGACCGGCTGGATCTTTGGCTTGCTGCCCGAGGGTGATGAGTACTTCGAGCGTGCCAAGAAGCTGGTTCTCGAGACCGTCTGTGGAGGCCTCGAGCGATGAGCCCGGCGACCGCTCGCCCGCGCTCGCTCAGCGAGGCTGGATGCTCGCCCGAGCTATCAATAGACTCTCGCGAATGGATAACGACATAGTCAAGCGACTGATGTGGTCTGGCGTGCTGGCCGGGGTGGGCGCTCTGTCGAGCCTCATCGCCCAGCGGGTCGCGGTGATGATCTGGCGGCAGATCTTCGACGAGGAGCCGCCTGAGTGAACGAGGCCGACACCGATCAGCAGATAACGGAGTCGATACCCGTCCTTCAGCCGGTGGCGCCCGTGCAGGAGAGCGCTTTCTCCTCATCGGCCGGCGCCGTAGAGCCGAGAAGCTCAGAGCGACCTGAGAAGGCGGTCGCGGCCGCGTTCGCGGGAGGACTGCTGTTTGCGAAGCTTCTGCGGCGGGTGCGTTCCTGACCATGCCCTCAGGCTCCCCAGAGAAAGATCAGCCACAGAACATCGCCGCGGCGGTCACCGAGGTATCCGAGCGCGCCAGCCTGCTGATCCGCGAGGAGATCGAACTGGCCAAGGCCGAGGTCGCCGAGAAGGCGAGCAAGCTGCTCAAGGGCGCCGTCGTCGGTATCGCCGCCGGTGTCTTCGTGCTCACGGCGCTGTTCTTCGTGCTGATCGGCTGCGCCTACCTGCTGTATTACGAGTTGCCGATCGGCAACGAACTCACCTACTTCTGGGGCTTCTTCGCGATGGCCCTGATCTTGCTGGTACTCGGCGCGCTCGCCGGTTTCCTTGCCGCAAAGGCCTTCAAAGCCAGCTCGCCGCCGGTCCCCAGCATGGCGATCGACGAGGCCCGCAAGATTCGCGAGACGGTCAGCGCCCCCCCGACCCCAGAGAAAAAGGAGCAGGTTGATGGCACAGCGCTCGGCCGCCGAGATACGTAGCTCGATCGAGGCCAACCGCGCCGAGTTCGGGGTATCGCTCGAGCGTTTGCGTGGGGAGGTCACGGAGCTGACCGACTGGCGGGCGCAGATCAACCGCCACCAGCGCGAGGTGCTCGTTGGCGCCGCCGTCGCCGGCTTTGTGATCGGTGGCGGTATCGCCGCCTTCGGCGGGCTGTTCCGCCGCCGGCGGCGCTGAGCCGTCAGCGCGGCGCTCAGTTAAAGCAGCGTGCGCGGTATCGCGCCGACGCCGATCAACCCCGGGCCGGTGTAGGTGCCTATCACCGGCCCCACCTCCGAGGTGAAGACCGGCTCAGAATCAAAGATCTCACGGCAGCGATCGATCAGACGCTGGGCCTGCTCGCGAGCCTGGATGTGTTGGACGACCCAGCCATCCGCCCCCGCGTCGTGAAGCTCCTGCGCGTATTGGACCATGCGCTCGAACGCGCGCCCGGCCGTACGCACCCGCTCGACCGGTGTGATCTCGTATTCCAGCGAGAGGATCGGCTTGATCCGCAACGTGCCGCCGAGCCACGCCTGCGCCTTGCCGATGCGCCCGCCGCGCCGCAGGAAATCGAGCGTGTCGATGCAGAACCAGATTTTCAGGGTCCTGCGTGCCTCGCGCACACTCGCCACGACGGCGTCTTTGTCGGCGCCCCGCTCAGCCGCCGCGCAGGCCGCGAGCAGCAGCAGACCGGTTCCGCCGCAGCCGGTTTCGCCGTCGAGCACCTCGATGCGATCGCCGAGGCCCCGCTCGGCGAGCAGCTCACGTGCCTGACGAGCCGCCTCGCAGGTTCCGGAGATGCCACCTGCGAGGTGGACCGAGACGATGCTCCTGCCGGAGTCCAGCAGCGGTTCCCAGACCGCGAGGAAGTCGCCGATCGACGGCTGTGAGGTCGTTGGCAGCTCTGGGTCTCGGCTCAGGCGCTCGTAGAACGGATCGAAACTGGCCATCTCGAGCTCACGCTCGGGCTGTCCGCTCCAGCCAACGTACAGGCTGACTTGGTGTATCCCCCGCTCCTTGGCAAGCGCGGCCGGGAGGTAGTTGGTTGAATCAGAGACGATCGCGACGCTGGACATTGGGCGCGGACCCTAACAGCATCGCTCGCGCCGCGAACGGGGTGGCGGACGATGCCCGGCGGCGAGGGGGCGCCGAGGCGGATGGCTACACTGGGCTGAGGTGCCCACCACTCTCCTAACTGGCGGAGCGGGTTTGATCGGTTCGCAAGTGGCACGTCTGCTCGCCGCGAGAGGCGACAGTGTCAGATTGACCGTCCGTGAGCAGACTCGCACCGAGAATCTCGACTTCGGCCACGAGCCGGTGCTCTGCGACATCCTCGATCGCACGGCCGTGCGCAGAGCGATGAAGGGAGTCGATCGCGTTTTTCACACAGCTGGGCACGCCAGCTTTCGCGCGTCGGCGGCGAGGCTCTTCGAGCTCAACGCCGAAGGGACGCGGATCGTTCTGGAGGAGGCGCTGCGAGCGGGCGTCGAGCGCGTCGTGCACACCTCCTCGGTCGCCGCGATCGGCCCCGCGGCGCACGGAGCGGTTGCCGACGAGCGTCAGCTGTTCGCCGGCGGCGGCCACGGTATCCCGTACATCAACGCCAAGCACGAGGCCGAGGTGCAGGCGTTGCGTCTGGCGGCCAGGGGACTGCCGGTCGTGATCGTCAACCCGGCGTTCGTACTGGGCGCGGGAGACTTCTATCGCTCATCGACGGAGATCGTCAGGCGCTTCTTGCGCCGAGAGATACCCGCCTACGTCAACGGCGCGGTGAACATCGTCGATGTCGAGGACGTGGCTCGCGGGCACCTGCTGGCCGACGAGCACGGCGTGGTCGGGGAGCGATACATCCTCGGCAATCGAAACTTCACGATGGACCGCCTGTTCGGCGACCTCGCGCGTCTGAGCGGCATCGAGCCGCCGCCGCTGAAGCTGCCGCTGATCGCCGCGCTGGCGATCGCACGCATGGCTGAACAACTGCCGGGGCCGCCGCTGATAACCACCGATGAGGTGCGCGTCGGCGGGCTCTGGTGGGCATACCGCTCCAACAAGGCAAAGCGCGAGCTCGGCTACTCACCGAGCCATCACGAGGATACGCTCGTGAGCACGATCGAGTGGTACCGCGAAGACGAGCGGCGCCTGTCGCCGCTGGGTGCCGAGCACCACACGCTGCCGCTGCGTGTGGGCGGCTTTGCGCTGCGACAGACCGGCTCGCTGCTGCGCGGCCTCGGGATCAGCTAGAGCCGGTTCTCGATCTGCGTGAATCCGCCGGACGACGGCGCGCCGGCGGCCAGCGCCTGTGCCGGTGGCGGCGCGTCAGATAGTCCCAGTCCCAGCTCCGCCGCCAGCTCACCGGACTCATACATCTCACAGACGATGTCGCAGCCGCCGACGAACTCGCCGCCGACGAACAGCTGCGGGATCGTCGGCCAGTCGGAGATCGCCGAGAGCTCCTGGCGAATGCGCGGGTCGGGCAGGATGTCGACCGCGGCGAACGGCGCATCGAGCGCCTGCAGCGCCGCGACCGTGCGAGCCGAGAAACCACACGCGGGCGCCTCCGGAGTGCCCTTCATGAAGAGGATGATCTGGTGCTCGGAGATGGCCTGGGTGATCGCGTCGGCGATCGGGTTGGGCTCGCTTGCGGACATGGAAGGCTCCTTGGGACTAGTCGATCTTGGTTTTCAGGGACAGTGCGTGAATCGGACCGCCGATCTCCGCCCCGAACACCTCGTACACGAGGCGGTGCTGCTCGACGCGGTTACGCCCGGCGAACGCCTGCGCGGTGACGGTCGCACGGAAGTGGTCGCCGCCGCCGGTGTAGTCCTCGACCTCGGCGCTGGCGCCCGGAATCGCCGTCTCGATTCGCTGCTTGATGTCCTCGGCTGTGGGCATGAGCTCACTCTAGATTAGAACAGACGGCCGCTATACTTTGGAAAGTCTTGGAAGCCTCCAGAGGAGCAGAGCAATGATCACGATCAGCGACAAGGGTGCCGAGAAGGTGCATGACTTCCTCGCCTCCCAAGAGGGCGATGTCAGCATGGCCGGTCTGCGGGTTGGTGTGCGCGGCGGCGGCTGCTCAGGATTTCAGTATCAGCTGGCCTTCGACGAGCAGCGCGACGGCGATGTCGTGTTCGAGAGTCACGGGCTGAAGCTCCTGGTCGACAGCGAGAGCCTGCAGTTCGTCAGCGGCTCGACGATCGACTACGAGGAAAGCCTGCAGGGCGCTGGCTTCAAGGTCAACAACCCCAACGTCGTCGCGGCCTGCGGCTGTGGCTCATCCTTCCGGGTGGCCGAGGAAGAGCAGGTCTCAGCCGTCTGATCCGCCGACTCGCCGGCGATCATGTCCGACCGGACAATGTCGATATAGGTAGCAAATATTGTGTTGAAGTCGCGGTCTCTCAGCGGATGGTGCTGCAAGCTCTGGCGGCCGAGCAGCCCGGGCACCCGCTGAGCAGCGCCTATCGGCAGCGTCTATCGCCGAGCCTTTCCTCGCCGCGTGGATCACTTTGCACGAGAGTTGATCTGCCAGCGTGATGAGCTGATGGGAAGCCGCGGCTCTCGGGATACTGCTCGGAAGGCCAAGTGCCGACAGATCGGGCGTCTGGTCTGGGTGGCGCTCGGGGTGGCGCTCGCCGGATCGCTGCTCCTCGGCGCATCCGGATGCGGTGCGGGCGGCTCTGCATACGCGCCGCGGACGGTCCGCTCGCCGCTCGCCGCCGTGCGCGGCCCCGCGTTCGGGCTGACCGAGGACAACCCGAATCTGCTCTGGAGCCCATCGGGGACCCAACAGCCGCCCGCCCCGTTCCAGGCAGCGGCAGCCGAGCTGAGGGCTCTGAACCCCACCTACCTGCGCCTGCTGATCGACTGGGCGACCCTGCAGCCACAGCCCGGCAGTCCGCCCGAGCTGCAGGCTCCCGGTAACGGCTGTGCTCGCCAGGTGGGCCCGTGCGGCGCCTACAGGGGCATCGGCGACGAGCTTGCCGCGATCGCTTCCGAGCAGCGCTCCCAGCGTGCCGCCGGGCAGGACGGCTTCCAGGTCGTGATCGACATCTATGGCGCGCCCGCGTGGGCCGCGCTGGAACCCTCGGGCTGCGAACTGGGAGGGACCACCTATTTCTCACGGCCGTTGCGCGCTGATGCGATCGCCAGCTATCGGGCGCTGATCGGATCGCTGCTCGAGCTCGCCGCCTCGCACGGCGTGGCGCTGGAATGGTGGAGCCCATGGAATGAGCCCAACAGCCCTCGCTTCATCAGCCCGCAGCACTCGGCCTGTGACGCTGACTCCCCGCCGCTGGCACCGGGCATCTACGCCGAGCTCGCATCGGCGATGGCCAGCGAGCTGCACGGGTTTGGCGGTGTGCACCACATGATCATCGGCGAACTCGCGAGCTTCGAGCGGTACTCGCCACACACCACGAGCATCGCCGAGTTCATCGGCGCCCTGCCCACGGCTGTGATCTGCCTCGCGGACGTCTTCTCGCTCCACGACTACGCCACCTACGGCTCCGCTCAGAGCACCCGGGATCCCGTCGGCTCGCTGGAGGCGGCGCTGGATGCGCGCGGCCGATGCGGAGCCAGGGCACCCATATGGGTGACCGAGACCGGTGCCGGCGCGCCGCGCGCGGGCCAGCCGAGGAGGACCGGGGCCGCCGCCGAACACGAAGGTTGCGTGGCGCTCTCAAACCAGCTGATCGGCTGGTATGCGGACCCACGGGTCGGCGCCGTCTTTCAATACACCTTCCGTGAGGACCCGGCCTTCCCGGTCGGGCTCATCAGCGCCGATCTCACCCATCTCTACCCGACCTACTCGCTGTGGCTCGCATGGGCGCGGGCGCGGGCGGCGGGGCAGCCGCCACCAACCCCCCAAGCCGGCTGCGCATAGGCTTGCGGTGATGGGAATCCTGCCTCAACGGCTACGCAGTCTGACCCCGGCGCGGCTGCGCGACGATGTTCGCTTGCGCTCCCTCGCGGTGGGCCTCGGCCTGATCCCGCCGCGGACGATGCACTCGGCCGATGACGCGAGCACCCTGCTCGGAGCCGTCCGTGGCGCACGCCGGGTCGTCGAGATCGGCGTGTATGAGGGATCCTCGGCAGTGGCGTTGTGCGACGTACTCACAGCCGCTGCCGAGCTTCATTTGATCGATCCGTTCGGCAAGCATCCCGACGCGCTGCCGAGCGGGTGGGGCGCGAGCGAGTGGGCGACCCGCCGTACTCTCGCTCGCGCGCTGCGGCGCCGAGGTTCAGGCGCCCCGTGTGTGCACTGGCACGTCGCGCTCTCCCGGGACGTGGCCGCCGGCTGGAGCGACCCGGTGGACGTGGTGTTCATCGACGGTGATCATTCCGAGGAGGGCTGCGAGGTCGACTGGTCCTGCTGGTCGCCGTTCGTGGCACCCGGCGGCAGGATCGTCTTCCACGACGCCCGTGTCGATGAGCCCGGCGGGCGTGGCCTCCCCGGCCCGAGCGCCGTCGTCTCGCGTCACTTTCGCGGGGCTGGCGCAGACAGTGGCTGGGAGATCGTCGCCGAGTCCGATCGCACTGTTGTGGTGCGGCGCGTTGCCTGAGGGCGCTGCTCAATTCACGATGAGCGTGGCTTTCATGCCTTTTGCCTCGTGTCCGGGCAACGAGCAGAAAAGCGTGTAACTGCCCGCGCTCAGGTCGAGTTTCAGCTGCGGGTGCGCCCCCGGCAACGTGTTCGGCAGCGAACCCGCTTCGGAGCCCGAGGCCGGTTCGATCGCGTGCAGGTTGTGTTCGTCCTGGCCGTGGTTGACGAATTCGATGATCACCGGACCGGCGGGCACACTCGAACGCGAGAGGACGAACCGGTAGCCTTCCGTGTCCTCGGCCGTCACCTGCACGTGGGCAGGGCCGGTGGGGGTTTGCGCCGGGGCGGTGCCTGCAGCCGGAACGCTGGGAGCGACCTCCGCGCCGGTGGTGCTCGAGCCGGGGACGATCGGAGCGGGGGCTGTGGTCGGCGCCGCGGCCGAGCCCGAGCCCCCGGAAACGCCCTGCGGTGTCGGCGTCGAGCGCGCGCTCCGCGTGTGCTCGGGATGAGTCCTCCCGGCCTTGCGCTTTGGGCAATCGCGATGCTTGGAGCGATGGCAGACCCGCGCCGTGTGGAGGGGGTGATGGTGACGCGTGCCTGCTCCGCTGGCCGCCAGCGCGACCGCGGTCAGCGCCCCACACGCCAGTGACAGCACGCTGGCTCCGAGCACGGATCTCGCCGCGCGTCCCATCAGCTCTTGATCAGCTGCGGTCGTTCGAACGACGCCGCTTCGGGGATCACCAAGCCGGCTTCGGTCTGGAACCACTGTTCGAGCAGCGAGCAGTACATGGAGCGAAAATCCGATGTCCTGAGGACGTTTTCGTTTTCGTCGAGGTTGCTGAGCCCCGGGAACTCGCCGATCATTTTGCCGGCCGCCTGAGTCCCGATCAGGAATGCCACGCCGCCAGCGCCATGATCTGTGCCGGAGCCGTTTTCCCTGGGCCGGCGGCCGAACTCGCTCCACAGCTGGATCAGAACGCGCTGATCGAGCCCGCGTGCTTCGATGTCTTGCTGGAAGGAGACCACCGCTTCAACGGTCTGTTTGAGGTTCGTGGCGAGCGTGTCGACCTCATCGGAGTGCGTGTCATAAGAGCCGACGGCATTCAGCGAAGCGCATTTGATCGGTAGCCCGGTGTGGAGCATCGCGGCGAGCGCCGCGAGCCGTTCGGCGAATTCTCCCGTCGGGTAGGTGGCCTGCGAGTGATCGCCCGATTGCTTCTCGGACTCGACGAAGTCGGCCATCTTGTCGAGCACGAGCGCCGTGTCATACGAGCCGTTGCGCGCTTGCGCGAACGCGGGTGACGGGGCCGCGAGCGCCCCCAGCGCACCGAAGGTCTCGAGGGCCGGGCCGCTCACCGGTTCGCCCAGACCGTTCGCTTCCATCGTGTAGTCGGCGGGTAGAGAAACCGCGGCCACCGGCATCTTTTCGGTGGCGAGCGCAGGCGCCAGCGAGTAGTCGAGCGACAGGCCCTGGAGCGGATTGTTGGGTTCCCCGGCGAGATCGAGGTAGCGTCCCATCCAGCCTGTGCGGGCATTGGTGTCGAGCTGGCCGACCTCCCAGTAGTGACGACTGGTGAAGTGACTCTCGTCCTGAGGCTCGTATCCGATCGCGGGGAACACCGTGACCTTGCCCTGGCCGTGGAGTTCGGCGAGACCGGTGGCCGACGGATGCCACATCAGCGTTTCGTCCTCGGTGAAGGTCTTGCCTTCGCCTTCGTGCAGACCGAGAGTGGGTCGCAGTTCGTGGTAGAGCGCTTCGCCTACGGGTGCCAGCACCGATAGCGCATCCCAGCCGCCTTCCATGAAGATCGAGACGAGCACCGGCTGGTTGGGCGAGGCGGCCGAGGCCTGAGCGATGCCCTCCTCGAAGTGGCGCGGGCTGAGCATCGAGGAGCCATACACCGACAGGGCCGTGCCCGCACTCGCCAGCAGGAACGTGCGCCGGTCGAGTCCCGTGCCAGCCGGCAGCGGCATCCCCGGCTCGATCGAGGGCAGCCCCTTTCCCGCGGTCGCGGCGCCACGACGCAGCAACTGGGCTCGGTTGAAGTCGTTGCACGAGCAGCTCCTGGCCACGGTCAGCTCACCTGCAGGTCGGGGGAGGTCGCGATCAGCATTCGCAGGGCGTTCTGGCGCATCGCCCGGTAGGGGCTCTGCTCCCATTCAGTTTCCGATGAGCCCACCGGACACGTTTGTGCGAAGCTGGCGATGCACTGCGTCGATTCGGCGGACAGGATCGGGTTGGCCCAGTAGGCGATTGCGTTCGCGAGTGCTTCGGCGGGGTTCTCGGTTTTGCTGTACTGCGCTTCGCCTTCCTGTGGCCATGGGTTCTGGTAGGTCTTGTCGGTGACGTAGCTGGCGAGTTCCCAACGGGCCTTCACGGTCGAGGTGTCGAGCCAACTGGCGAAGTCCCAGCCGGAGACGTTCGGCGGGTAGAACAGCTGCTGGCCGGCCTGCGAGGACAGCCACGCCCATGCGGTCGTGTCGATGTAGCGGCCGATCGAGCGAAGCAGACCCGCGTTGTAGACGACCGGCGGCGTGACGAGCTCTGGGCCTTCGTAGAAGTCAGGATGCTGGAGGATCGCCTCGACGACCGCCTGGATGTTGTAGGCGGATGTCGCGTACAGGCCCTGGAGCGAGGCGAGCGTCCCTTCATCCGGAGGACTTGGGATGAAATAGCTCCACAGCTTCGTCACGAAGAACGAGGCGTGAAGCGGGTGTTCGACGCAGAGGCGCACGGCGTCTTCGTAGTTCCAGTCTCCGGTCTGCCCGAACACGGTCTTTTCCCCTGTGTCGTGGTGGGTCGGGTCGAAATGGAAGTTGTGCAGACCGATGTCTTCTGACCATTCGGCACGCCAGCCGGTGAGTGTGCGGGCCATTTCCTTGACGTCGTCCTCGGTGTAGGCGCCGCGATCGGCTCCGAGCGAGAACAGCTCCATCATCTCGCGCGCATAGTTCTCGTTCGTTTCGTCCTTGTCGTTGTAGATGCCGTCGAGAAAGACCAGCATCGCCGGGTTGCTCGTGACCGCCGCGAACAGGTCGTGGAAGCTGCCGAGCGCCATCGAACGGAAGAGTTCGTTTTGGTCGAGCATCGCCTGCTGGTCGTCGACCTTTTCGTTGGAGTTGGCGAACCAGTCGTGCCAGATGAACGTCATGCGCTCCACCAGCTGCTGATTGGAGCGGAGCATGCGATCCAGCCACCAGCAGTGATCCTGTCCCCACTCATCCGCGGGATCCAGCGGATGGCCTTCTTCATCGACCGGTTCGGGCCCGGTCAGGACCGCTGGCCCCGATGGGCGGGTGAGGCTGTAGACGACCTGCTGCAGCGGCTGGCCGACCAGCGCCTGCGCCTGGCCTGGCTGAGGCCCGAAGCCCGCGCGCCACAGCAGTCGGTTTGCCTGGGGGAGAGTGATCGGTGCGCTGAGCGCGCCGACCGGTGCACTCGAGGGTGCCGGTGGTGTGGCCGGAGCGCTCGGCAGAGTGAGCGGGAGGGTGCCGTGCGGCTTTGCCACGGCGTGCTTGTGCTTGTTGTGGCTCTTGTGGTGCTTCTCGTTCTTGTTGTGATGCTTCTTCTTGTGCTCCTTGGCGCGCTTGTCGTGCGCGCTGTGGGAGCCTTTCGCGACCGATTTTTTCCTCCCCAACACTGCCTTCATCGCCGCGCTCGAGGCTTTGCGCGTGGACGGGCGTTGCGCCGGCGGGCCATTTGCGCTGTCTCGACACCGGGACGTCGACTTTGAAGGCGCGTGCGCGAGCCATCAGCGGATGTTCTACTTCTCTGGGCGAGTGCTCAAGTCCCGGCGCGGGTGCTCACGGCGCACGCCCTGGCCGCCCAACCACGGTCGACCGGCGTTGGCTTCAGAGGCCACGTGGCGACGGATCGCCAGACACCGCCTATGCCGGTTCGTTGTCCAGCGAGCGCCACAGGTAGCGGCACGCGAGGGTGCGGTGCGGGCGCCACGGCTCTGAGATCTCCGCCATCGCCGCCGGGCTTGGCAGGGCGTCGAGGTCATACGCGCGTTCGATCGCGCGGCGAATGCCGAGATCGCCGACCGGCAGGATGTCGGGGCGGTGCAGGTGGAACATCAGGAACATGTGCGCGCTCCAGAGGCCGATGCCCTTGACCGCCACCAGCTCCTCTATCACCAGCTCGTCGGGAAGCTCGTCCAAACGCTCGAGCTCGAGCTCGCCCGCGAGGACGTGCTCGGCCAGCGAGCGCAGGAAGCCGACCTTCGCGCGTGAGAGTCCCGCCGCCGCACGCAGCTCTTCGGGCTCGTCGGCGAGCACCTCCTGTGGCGTTGGCGTACGGCCATCGAAGCGCGTCGTCAGACGCGCAAAGATGCTGCGCGCCGCCTTGGTCGATAGCTGCTGGCCGACGATCGCTCGTACGAGCGCCCCGTAGTGGTCGCTGGGGCGCCCGTCGCTCGCATTCCCGAGCTTGCCGACCGACTTGATGATCTCCGCGAGGATCGGGTCCGCATCGCGTAGATGCTTCAGCGCGGTTCGCTCGGAGACCGGCAGCTTGACCGTTGCCGGGCGTTTGCCTGGCGCGGCCTTCCTGCTGCTTGCCGGAGCGCTGCTGGCCACGGTGTTCTACGCGATCGCTTCGGTCGCGCCCGCGCCCAGCGCCAGCCGATCTCCGTCGAGCGCGTTCAGGGCGCGCTCCAGCGACATCGCCAGGCAGGTGAAGCTGGGGGTGTCCCTGACGGTGTAGCGGGAGGCCTCGGTTGTGCGCAGGCGCTGCACCAAATCGAGAAACGTGCCGATGTCGTCGGTGTCGAAGGCGACGACGAACTCCTGGTCATCGAGGCCGAAGGAGTAGGTCGTGTGATTGTCCACTCCCGGGTATTCGCGCCCCACCGTTATATGCCCCTGCATTATCCGCCAACGCTCATCGGCGGGCAGGCCATACCACTCACGGGACTTCACGAACGGGTAGACGAACACGTACTTGCCGCGGAATCCGCGCGACACGACACGCTCGTCCTCTGAGTATTCAGAGCTCTTGCGCATGCCGAGGAACGAGTAGGGGGTGTGCGCCCAGCCCATGATGCCGCTCTGCGCCAGCACGACGTGGAACTCGTGGATGCGGTCGAGATTCTCAGCCTCGGAGATCAGCAGCAGCTCTGCGTCGCCACGGGTGCCGATCAGCGAAAATGCCTGTAGCTGATGGCCGTCGGAGAAGTCCTCGCACCCCGCCAGGAACTCGAGCTTGTGCCGCGCGCGCGTATCGGCGTCCAGGCGCCGCCACGCCGGATCGAGCTTCAGGAAGGTGTACTTGACGAAATGACGGTCGCTCATCGCTCGCGGTGAAGGGGTCGAAGTTCGGGGCCGTTTGAGTATACGTGCCTCGCTTTGGCTCAAAGAGCGCACTTTCGCTGGAGTTCTCCTCCCGAGCGGTTACAGTTGAGGGGTGCGAATCGCGCTCGTGTCGCCGTACTCGTGGACCTATCCGGGTGGCGTGACCCGCCACATCGAGGCGCTCTCCGCGGAGTTTGCGCGGATGGGCCACGACGCCCGTATCCTCGCGCCGTTTGATCCCGACGACGCGTTGGCGCGCAGGCTTCATCGTGGCGCTCGCCCACAGATCCGCGATCTGCCGGAGAATCTGATTGCGCTCGGCCGCACGATCGGACTACCCGCCAACGGCGCGATCTCGAATCTCGCGCTGAGCCCGGCGGCGGTGAGCGCGCTTCGCCGCGAGCTGCGCTGCGGCGGCTATGACGTGGTCCACATCCACGAGCCGGTCGCGCCGCTGATCAGCTGGGACGCGATGTGCTCCACCACGAAAGTGCCGCTCGTCGGGACCTTCCACACCTTCTCAGAGAACGCCCTCACCAACGGCATCGCGGCTATCCCGCTGGGCGGGCGGCGGCGGATGAACCATCTTCACGCACGCATCGCCGTCTCCGAGGCGGCGAGCTGGACGGCGAGGCGGTTCTACGGTGGCCGCTACCGTGTCATCCCCAACGGTGTCGAGCTCCGCGGCGATGTGCAGCCCGAGAGTCCCGAGACCATGGAGCAGCGGACACCACTGCGCATTCTGTTCATCGGGCAGGCCGTCGCACGCAAGGGCCTGCCCCTGCTGCTGAGCGCGTTCGAGGCGCTGCGCGAGCAGGTGCCCGCCACGCTCACCCTCGTCGGCGCGAGTCCCGAGGAGGTCGCCCACATGATGCTCGACGATCGCGGCGTGCGCGCGCTCGGCAAGGTCTCCGAGGCCGAGAAGCTCGCAGAGCTCGAGCACGCGCAGGTGCTGTGTGCCCCGTCGCTGCACGGCGAGAGCTTCGGCATGGTCCTGACAGAGGCCTTTGCCGCCTGCACGCCGGTGATCGCATCTGACATACCCGGGTACCGTGACGTCGTGCGCGACGGGATCGACGGTCTGCTGGTCGCACGCGAAGATCCGCTCGAGCTGGCGCAAGCGCTGCGACGCCTGGCGCTGGATGGCGATTTGCGCCGGAGGATGGCCGTGCGTGCGCGGGAGCGTGCCGAGCGCTTCTCCTGGCCGCGGGTTGCCAGCGAAGTGATGGATACCTACGAGCAGGCGCTCAGCGTCGAGCAGCCAACTTCCAAGCTCGCGGTCGTGGCATTGCGCCACGGCTTCGCTTCCGCGGACCGCGAACCGCGGATACGGGCAAAGCGTCTGGCGAGTCTTCAACCGGCTCCCGCGCGCTCCGCCGGCAGGCGCGCGCTGCGTGTCGGTGTGCGCCTCGGATTTGTCGGGATGTCGCTGGCGGCGCTCGCGCTCGCAACCGTCGCCTTGATGCGCATCGGTGTCGCCCGAGTACTCACCAGTCTCGTGGCCTCGAGCCCAGGCCTGGTCGCCGCTGGTCTTGGGCTGATGTGCGCCTCGATGGCGGTGCGGGCCATCGCCTGGCACGCGATTCTCAGCGCAGCGCCGACATGGCGCAAGGCCAAACGCCGAGACGCAATGCAGGGAACTTTCATCGGCGTGCTGATGAGCGCCACCCTGCCGGCTCGCCTTGGAGAGCCCTCGCGCGCCCTGATCGTCGCCCGGCGCCTGGGCAGGGCGCGCGAGACGCTGCCGGTGGTGCTCGGCACGATGGTCTCGCAGACGCTGCTCAATCTACTCGCGCTGGCGATCCTCGGCGCGGTCATGTTTTCGAGCGTGCCGCTGCTCGACGGGCACGAGAAGGCGCTGCTGGCGCTCGCGCTCGCGCCGGTGGGCGCGCTGCTGGCGGTGCTGGTGGCACCGGTGCTCCTGCCTCGCGCCGCTGTCTCGCGCTCGGCGCGACTTCAAAGCCTGCTGTCGAGCGCGAAAACGTCGCTGATGCGAGTGCGAGAGGGTCTGTTCGTGTTCCGCGACCCACGCAAGGCGGCGATCGCCACAACCACGCAGCTGGCCGCCTGGGGGCTGCAGTTGATGTCCTGTTACCTGCTGCTGATGGCGCTGGGTCTTGCCGGCCGTGCCGGTGTCGGCGGTGCCGCGGCGGTGCTCTTCACAGTGAACGTCACCGCCGTGGTGCCGGCAACGCCGTCGAACATCGGCGTCTTTCAGGCGGCGTGTGTGGCGGTGCTCGCCGGCGCCTACCACGTGTCGACTCCAGACGCACTGGCCTACGGGATAGTGCTCCAAGCGGTCGAGATCGTCACCGCCGTGATCATGGGGATGCCGGCGCTCCTCAAGGAGGGACTCTCGTGGAAGGACGTGCGGCTGCGCGCGATGAGCGGAACGCCGGTCAAGCTGCCGCCGCTGCGGGACTGCTCATCCCAGCAGGGAAGCGTGGCGGTCGAGCGCTAGGACGCTTCACCAGAACCGGATAGGAGCGGGCGGGCCGCCCAGCGAGCCCACCTCTGAATGAGGGCACGCGTCGTCGCGAGAAGTGGCCCTCACCCTCGGCGCCTCCGAAGAGTCTCAAGCCAGCGTCATCATCTGCGTCTTGGCTTGGAAACCTCTGTAGGAGAAGATCATGGGCGCCAGCCCGGCGAGCGATCAGGGAAGGCTCTGTAGGTTCCACGAGGGTGCGCGCGCCGGCGCACGGCGGCGATCGCCGACGTTCCCCGAGCGGCATCTCGAGGCATTCCCCTGGGCGGGACGGCCGCGCTCACCGGCGGCGGGTCACCGATCGAGATCGGATCTCCGGTGATGACGCGCTCCCCGCTCGCCGATGACGCCTGCTATGACGCGGTCGCCCGCTTCGTCGATGACTGTCTGCGCCGGGAAGGATCGCTGTTCACTGCTGAACGTTCGATCTGGTCTGAGGTCTGCGCGGGCGACCTCCACAAGCGCGTCACTCAGAACCGGGACGCAGCCAAAGGGGTCGACTTCCTGCAGAGGCTTCGCGGGCCGCTCGCCGGTGGCAGTGAGGACGTTGTGCAACTCGCTGCCGAGGTGCTGTATGTCCTGCTGCTGGCACAGGACACGCGTCCCGCGACAAAGCGAGAGCACGTCGCTGCGGTGTTGAATCTGTCGGCGCCGGCAGTCGCTCTGCCGGATTCTCTCTCCGACGCGCTCACACATGGAATCGCCTCCTACGGGCCCGCGCTTTCCCAGCGCTTCGCGCAATACGTTTTTCTGGTGGAGTTCGTTCACGCTTGGACACAGCGGCCGTTGCGTGAACGAAACGCGATCCTGCTGGACGCCGAGCGCTTTCGCGCACTGATCTTCTCGCTGCCACGCAAGGCGGCGTCCTCACAGGTCGAGGCGCTGCTGCACATGGTCTTTCCCGAAGACTTCGAGCCGATCATCTCGGCTGAGAGCAAGCGCAAGATCGTCAAGGCGTTCGGCGAATACAGCACAGATCAGTCCATCTCGATCGACCGGCGCATCGCACAGATTCGCCGGGAGCTCACGCGAGAGTACGGGGACCGTTTCAGCTTCGAGGATCCGGAAGTACGTGCTCGCTGGGAGCGCGAGCGCACCAGGACTCCGGGAGATCGCAAGGCGTGGCTGGTGCGCGCCGTCAGCAACCAGGGTACGAACATGCTCTCGCAGTGGTTCGACGAAGAGTTTGTGTCATCGGGCTGGAAGAACCTGAGACGATTTGACATGGCGGCCTCGCAGGAGCAGATCCGACTCGAGCTCTCCCGCGCCGCGCCGGAGTCTCCGCCGGGGCCGATTCGGCATGGTGCCGCGATCATCAAGCGGTTCCTCACGATCGATCCGGGTGACCTGATCCTGACCCCGGATGCCGACAAGCTGTATGTCGCACGCGCGAGCGCCCAGCCGTACTGGAACGAGGGTGATGACGCCTCCTGTCTGCGACGGCCGGTCGAGTGGCTGAATCGTGACTCGCCGGCGAGCCGTGCCGGCCTGAAACGGTCGGCCCCGAGTCTGTACGCGCGGCTGCAGACACTGTCGACCGTCTGTGACCTCAAGGACGACGCCGAGGCGGTCAACCGGCTGATGGACAATCGAGACGAGCAATCTTCGGGCGAGGATCCCGCGATGCCCGAGGTTGTGCGCGAGCCGCCGCCCGCCGCCTCAGAGCTGGAGACGCTGGGCGACCCAACGCCGGCGCCCGTCGAGGAGAAGATGGTGTGCGACTGTGTGCTGCCAGCGGTCACAGACCAGCTCGCCGACAGTCTCTACTTGCCACGCGCTTGGCTTCAGCACGCGATCGATCTCCTGGGCGAGAAACGCCAGCTGATCCTGTACGGGCCGCCGGGCACCGGCAAGACGTTTGTGGCGCAGGCGCTTGGCGAGCACGTGCGCTGTGCGGGTGGAGACTGGCAGCTCGTTCAGTTTCACCCCGCCTACAGCTACGAGGATTTCTTCGAGGGATACCGTCCGTCAAAGCGCGATCAGGGTGGCGCACTGCAGTTCGATTTGCGCGGTGGGCCTCTGCGTCTGCTGGCCGAGCAGGCGGTGGCGAATCCCGAACGGCCGTACCTGCTGATCATCGATGAGATCAACCGTGGCAATATCGCGAAGATCTTCGGGGAGCTGTATTTTCTGCTCGAGTACCGCGATCGGCCGATACGGCTGCAGTACTCCCCAGAGCAGCCGTTCGAGCTGCCCAAGAACCTCTTTCTGATCGGCACGATGAACACCGCCGACCGGTCGATCGCCCTCGTGGACAGCGCGCTGCGCAGACGTTTTTACTTCTTTGCGCTGCTTCCCCACCAATCGCCTGTGCGCGAGGTCCTCAACCGGTGGCTCGCTGAGAAGGGCTATGACACGGAGGCTTCGCGCCTCTTGGAGGCGCTCAACGAGGCGCTTCGAAGGGCACTTCCAGATGAGCAGTTCGCGGTCGGACCCTCCTACTTCATGCCCAAGGAAGGGCCGCCCAACATCGAGCGCATCTGGCACCACGCGATACGGCCGCTGCTCGAGGAGCGATTCTATGGACTGCGTCGACCCGAGGAGCTCGAGCGTGAGTTCGGTCTGGACGCAATCAGAGCGCTGCTTGGCGGCAGTGATGCCTCACCCGACCCAGGCGTGCAAGTCGACGGAGATCCGCTATCGCTGGTCTTCTCGAAATAGAGCCCATCAGGGCATGGGGAAGCGAGGAGCGCGACCTGCCGCTGGAGGTGGCTGCGGCGCTTGCGGCGAGTGCTGTCGTGAAGGTGATCCCCGTTCGCCCGCCGCGGCGCTGGCGGATCGAGGCCGACTCACACGTCGGCCTGCTCGTTGGCGACGGATGGGAGCTGTGCATCCGCCCGCACATCGAGATCTCCAAGCTGCTCTTCCTGCTCACCTACTCACTGGCGCCCGAGGGGTGGGAAGGAGCACTCAGCGGGATGGCCAGCGAGACGGATGTGGTCCAGGCGCTCGCGCATGGGTTCTGCGTGCACGCCGAGCGCGTCGTCGGTCAGGGTCTGCTGCGCGGATATCTGATGGTGCACGAGCGGCGCCACGATCCGCGCGGCCGAGTGAGATTCGCGGATCAGCTCGGACGACTGGCCGGCCTGCCGCTTCCCGTCGAGGTCTCCTACGACGACTTCACGGCTGACATTCCGGAGAACCGCCTGCTGCGCAGCGCTATCGAGCGACTGTTGTCGCTGGCGCGTGTACCGCCGCCCGCTCGAGCCCGATTGCATGGCCTGAGGGCGGCACTGGAGCACGTCAGCGTGCTCCCGGATCTTCGGCGAGTCGAGCTGCCGGCCACGACGCGACTCAACCAGCGCTACGGAGCGGCGCTAGTTCTCGGGAAGCTGATCCTGGATGGAATGTCGCTTCGTCTGGAACGCGGACCGATCATGTCAGCGAGCTTCCTCTTTGACATGAACGAGGTGTTCGAGAGTTTCCTTTTCACGGCGCTGAAAGAGTCGCTGCACGCCTTTGGGGGCGTGGTCGGGCGACAGGCTCCGGGGTCCCTCGACACGGCCCAGGGGGTACCGCTGCGAGCCGACATCGTCTGGTACAGGCACGGCGCCGTCCGCTCGGTGATCGACTCGAAGTACAAGGCGCTGGGACGTGGAGGCTCGCCACCCAACGAGGACATCTACCAGATGCTTGCCTACTGCATCGGCTATGGCGTCCGGCGTGGGCAGCTGATCTACGCGGACGACCGATGTGGAGCCCACCGACACGTCGAGGTCAAGCGCCACGGGTATGAGATCGACGTCCTGTCGCTCGGCTTAGAACAGGAGCCCGCACAGCTGCTGGCAGAGATCGGCCGGCTCGCCGCCGCCATAGCCGCCGCCGCACCCGAGTGCCTCGGAGTCGTCGATCGACCGCACGAGAGTCCGGGCATGGAGAATTGGTTGAGCGACAGGTCCCGCTAGCGCCGCTCGCGTCGGAGTGAGCAAGTGTCGGTCTGCGCCTCAGCGAGAGTGAGCCGAGTGCTCGACTCAGAAGTGGCCGCTCTGATTGTGAGCGGCGAGCTCGATCGCGCTCGCGAGGCGCTGCGGCTGTTGGTCGGGGACAGCGCCGAGCGCACCTCCACCGGAGCCGTGTGTGCGGAATGGCTGAAGGCCACGGGAGAGCTCGACTCGGTTCGCGAGGCGATCCGCGCGTGGCTTGGCGTGCACGCCGACACGGCCGGCGCCGGCTCAGTTTGCAAGGCGTGGATGGACGCGGAAGGCGAGCTGGAGCTGATCTGGGCGGCGCTCGGAACCTGGCTTGCCGAGCACGCCGCCACCGCCGCGGGCGCCGGCCTGCTCTGCGCGACATGGCTCGATGCGGGTGGCGAGCCCGACGTGGTCAGGGAGCCGCTGGAACTCTGGCTGCACTCACACTCACACTCCTACACCGACTCCGATGCCAGATGGCTCTACCGATCTTGGTTGAGCGCGGGCGGAGAGCTCGATCTGGTTCGCGAGCTCCTCCCCAGAGCGCTCATCTCCAACAGCGACAGCGGCGCTGATGAGTTCATCTATCGCTCGTGGCTGGCGGCCAGCGGAGAGCTGGATGTGATTCGTGCGCCGATGGCCGCCTGGCTTGCCGCTCACACCTCTCAGGCAAGCGCCGGCTCGGTCTACGAGGCCTGGCTGGATGCCAAAGGCGAGCCCGACTTGGTGCGCCGGCCACTCGCCGACTGGCTTTCAAATCATGCCTGCGCATACGCGGATGCCCAACTCGTTCTGAAGGCCTGGCTGGACGCTGGCAGCGAGCCGCAGCTGATTCTCGAGCAGACCCTGACCTGGCTTGAAAATCACGGCGACCTGAGGGATGCCCACCTCCTCTACGCATCATGGCTTCGCGCGCAGGGCGGACTGGAGTTGGTCCGTGAGCCGATCAGAAAATGGCTCGACAGTCACAGTGGCGCGGCGCCCGCGCACTTCATATACAAGGCGTGGCTCAAGGCCGGCGGCGAGCTCGAGCTTCTCAGAAAACCGATCCATGGCTGGCTCGCCGGACACTGCGAAACCCAGGCCGCCGAGTTCGTCTGCATCGCCTGGCTGGAGTCCCAAGGCGAGCTGGAGCTCGTGCGTGAGCCGATTCGCCGATGGCTCGAGCGCCACGGCGACTCCAAAGTCGCCCAGTCTCTCTGCGTTGCGTGGCTAAAAGCGAAGGGCGAGCTCGACCTGGTGCGTGAGCCGATCCGTGGGTGGCTGAAATGCCACGCCACCACCTACATAGCGCATTCTGTCTACCGTTCCTGGCTGCGTGCCGACGGCGAGCCACGGTTGGTAGCAGGCTCACTGAAGGCCTGGTGTGGCGTCCATGCCGAGCTGTCAACAACGAGATACGTAGTCTCGGCCTGGCTGGGGGCGGGCGGCGAGAACGACCTGGTCTCCGAGGCGGTGATCACGTGGCTCTCACATCACGGCGAGGGCCCGCAGGCCCGGCACATGTACAGGGTGTGGTTGAGGGCCGATGGCGATCTGGATGTGATTCGTGAGCCGCTGCGCCGATGGCTCACCAAAAACGCCCATGAGGATGGGATCGTCAAGTCCATCTACAAGCCGTGGCTCGTGGCCAAAGGCGAGCTCGACCTGGTGCGTGAGCCGTTGCGCGACTGGCTCGGTGCCCATGCCGGCACTCGCTCGGCGGGATACGCGTATACGGCATGGCTGGATGCCAAAGGTGAGCCCGATATGGTCCGTGAGCCGCTGAGCAGATGGCTCGAGAGTCACGGCAACGCGCAAGACACCCGGTTTCTCTATCAGTCCTGGCTGCGTGCCGGAGGCGATCTGCGGATAGTTCGTGACCGCATGAGCGGCTGGTTTGCCCGCCACGGCTGTCTGTTGCTGGGCACCTTCGTATATAGGAGTTGGCTCGAGCGCAAAGGTGATCTCGAGCTCGTGCGTGAGCCGTTGGGAAAGTGGCTGGACGTTCATTGCTCTGAGCACACGGCCGGGTTTGTCTACAAAGCGTGGACGGATGCCGGTGGTGAGCTCGAGCTCGTGCGCGAGCCGATGCGCAAATGGTTAGAGAGGCACGGCACCACCAAGCAGGCGACCTTCGTCTTCGAGGCATGGACCCGGGCAGAAGGAGAGCTCGAGCTCCTCCGCAAGCCGATCTCTGAATGGCTCGGGTGTCATCGAGCCAAAGAATCGACGAGGTTCACATACAGGTCTTGGTTGGATGCCGGTGGCGATGTCGAGCTCGTCCGCGAGCCGATCAAAGCCTGGCTGCGGATTCACGGCAGCAGCTCCATGGCCAGCGTCGTCTTCAATGCTTGGCTGGCGGCCAATGGCGATCTCGTGTCCGTCCACGAGCCGATCCGCAAATGGCTTCACATTCAGGGCGACTCGCCCTCCGCTCGATCTGTCTACGGCGCCTGGGTCGCTGCCGGTGGTGAGGCGAGTATCGCCGCTGTCCCCAAGGGTGTGCGCGCCACCAAGACGACATCGGCTGCGCGCAGAGGGAGGCCGGCGGCGCAGCGCCGAGCACGTGCGCCTCGACGGTGAGGCGTGCTCAAACGGGTTATGCCGGGTTTGCCGGTGGGCAGGCGGCGAGTTCGCGAGCTCGATCGGAGCCGACGAGCGGCACCAACGCGATATAGGACAGCATCGGCGCAAGTTGCGGTAACTCTGCCAGCTGATCTTCGATCACGTTCCTGCGTACGATTTCGCCGATCGCTCCCACTATCAGTTCGTACACGAATCCCTTTTTGTCGGAGCTCGACCGAAGGTAATACTCGAGGCTCGTTTGAACGTGTTGGAGAATGTTGTCAACGCGCTGCATGCCGGGCCGGCCGGTGAGGAAGATCTCCGATGTCGCCAGCCGCGCGCCCGCGGGGTCGCTGGCGACGGCCTGAAGCAGGGCTGTGATCGCGTCGCGTAGCGCCGCGGGCGGATCGGGTGTCCCTCGAAAGGCGCGTGTGACGACCTGCGAGTAGTGGCCGCTGATGATGTCGAACAGGGCAAGGAACGCCTCTTGCTTACTGGTGAAATAGTTATAGAACGTCGTCAGCGAGATCTGGGCGGCGGCCGCGATGTCGCGGTAACCCATGGCTCGATAGCCCTTCTCTGCCGTAACTTGGGCAACGCCCGTGAGGATCTGAGCCCGGTGTGCTTGGGTTCGCTGGTCGGCGTGCTCGATTGCCGTGGCTGAGGCTGACGCGGAGAGGAGCGCCGGCAGCGTGAGCGCCTCGGCGAGAGGAAGGGGAGATCGGGGCGGTGGATCTACGATGGGGTGAGGTGAGCAGTAGGCAGACATCCAGTCGATGAGATCGCCTGTCATATCGAGCAGCTCGTGCTCACGTCCATCGCGCACGCGGCTGTATATGAGGTGACGAAGCCCGCCGACGATCGCGCTGGCGATGGCCGGAGCGACCGTGCTCTCGGAGATCTGGCTCAACGCGACGTCAAGCGCTTGCGCGCTGAGATCGGCGGTTTGGTGACTGAGTCGCGAGCCGATGGCTCCCGCGGTATCTATCTCGCTCGTGCACAGGCGTGCCGCGGCGGGCCATGACACGACAAGCTCAAAGAGGCGCGCGAGAGCGGCCGCGAGCCGCTCAGAGCCACTCAGATCCGGAGCGCGATAGGCGGAGAGAATCTCTGCCTGTGCCTGCGCCACCTGGGTGTCGTAGGCTGAGAGGAAGCAGTGCTCCCGATTGTCGAACAGCTCATAGAATGCGGTACGAGAGACCGATGAGCGTTTTAGGACGTCGGTAATCTTGATGGCTGGATATCCGTATTCGTGCGTGACATCGATGATCGCAGCCAGCAGCCGCTCACGTTGATTGGCGGCCACCTGCTCTTGGGGCAATCGGTGCCCAGGGGCTAACTTCCCGGGCACCCTGCGCGGAGCGGGCGTGGACTTTCTGGAGGACACGCGGGTCGCACGATACCGAGGTCTCTCGATGCGATAGCTCTCCAGAGCCACTCAGTGGAGAGGGAAGAGTGTTTTAGGTGATAAATACACGTTTTTATGCTAAATAGTGGGTTTTTCTGCTCATCTCTTCACACTCATCCACATGCGCGAGCCCACAGTGCGCGGCCTGGGCTCGAAGCCGCTGGCCCGCTTCTGAGGGTCATCGGGGGCGAGAACGACTGGCGTGCGGTTGCGCGGGGCCACGGCGGTTGTCCTGCGATGGGTTCCCGCGGACCGCGAAACTCGTGGGTACACCCACGAGTGGATCCCGGGATTCAGGCTCCGGGGTGCTCCGGCTCCGAGCAGCCGCCGTGAGCATGAGAGGCCGCGGCGTCTAATCCAATAAAGGGAGCAAGAGCGATGAAGGCGAGCGCGGCGGTGGGGTCCGGTTGTGGGCGAGCGTCCAATCGCACGGCGTAGGAGCGCAAGCGGCTCCAGGCCGCCCCGGAGGTGGCCTGGAGCGTCACCTCGTCAGTCAGCGAGACCTCGAAAGCTGAGGTGCACAAATCCGCGAGGCCGAGAATGGTCCGGTCGTGGAACGCACGCGCATGCGAGCCGAGCTCCAGGCTGTCGACCATCACCAGGTGGGCCATGTCCAGGTCATCGTGAATGCAGCGGACGAAGCTTGCAATGGCATCGCGAATACCGCCGGCGGGCGTATTCGCACGCGCACACGACTCGG
Organism: uncultured Solirubrobacterales bacterium; assembly: GCA_963776185.1. GTDB lineage: Bacteria > Actinomycetota > Thermoleophilia > Solirubrobacterales > Solirubrobacteraceae > Palsa-744. The sequence goes on along the minus strand of CAVZLM010000003.1, from coordinate 33,717 downwards.
TGGCCAATTTCATCACGCGTTGCGTCCATAGATCACAGGCGTCCAGTATCGCCTGATCCTTACTCGGAAAGTAACGGTAAAAGGTGGTTGTGCTGATGCCGGCACGTCGAGCCACTTCACGAACGGTGCCCCCGCGATATCCGTGCGTGCGGACTGTCGAGGCGAGGCCGCGAAGGATCTCCTCCCGTTTGGTTTCGGGTCGTGGCACGAGTGGCTCGGGGATCCGCAGGGCAACACCATCCGTCGTTGTCGGCCGTGTGCTCCGGTGGGCCGAGAATGTGGATCGCGCCCTGGGAGGCGGATGCCCGTTGCCTGTGAAGTGACAAAAGAGATGACCCGTATAGGCCGAGATCCAGGTAACGATCTGGCCGCTCAAGGCTGGCAGACGATCGCTGCTATCAGTAGTCAGGTGAGCATAGGCGACATGCCAGATTCCGCCGACGATCGCGATTGCTGTGTCGGGGTTGATGGTCGGATCGCCCTCGACAGATGGCAGCGCTGTGGTGAGCAAGTGGGCGAAATACGATTCGGTGGACTCGCAATGCTCTATCCCGAACCGGCCGGCGCTCCGGGCCTCGACAAGGCACAACCAGCTGTGCGCCTGCCGAGTCGCGACTATCTGCATCAGCGTCTCGATCGCCGAGTGCAGAGACTCTGTCGAGGTCGTGGAGTCGCAGGCCGCGCGGCGGTAGGAGGAGACGATCCGCGCGTACACGTGTTGGGAAAAGGCGTCAAACGCGGCCAGAAAACACTGCTCCTTGCTGGCGAATTGGCTGCGGAACGATCGATCAGAGACGCCGGCGCGTTTGATGATCTGCTCGATGGTCGTTGCGTCGTATCCACGTTCGGCGACGGCATCGGCGGTTGCCGCTTGAAGTCGCAGGCGCCTCAGGGGGTCCGGGCGCGGCGCAGAGGGGGTTTGCGGTCGGGGCTGATCCATCGGTGGTTGACGCTGGCTCTCAGGGCGGGTTGACCGCGCATTCCCTGGCTGAAGAATAGGGATCAATGCGCCTCGAAATCCGCTCGGTAGAGCTAAATATGGGCCTATCGATCAGCTGTCCGCAGCAGTGTCCGGGCCCTCCCAGTGGGCTCAGCGAGTTTCTTATAGGGAGCCTCGATGGGCCATAAAAATCTGTTCTTATGCATCCTACAACGTCCGCTGGCAGGCGTAACTTACGCTATTGGGCTGTGATATCGGTCAGGTTCGGTGACATGGGCGAAGGTTCCCTGAGGGTCACTGCTCACGCTGACCGCGGCGACGGTTCGGCAAGCTCCTCACCAGCTCGGTGAGGGACTCGCCGCGGTGTGCCACGGTGTCGTGGCAGCCGGAATCGACAGGCACTGGTGCCCTCTCGCCGGCGGTTGAGATCCAGGCGCGAGACTACGCCGTGGGCTTGCTACTCAATCCGTTTCGCCGGTCTGGCTGTTCGGCTTGGGTCGGCCGCCGCGACCTCGTGTCTGCAGGTCGGCATCTCTGAAGAGGCGGCCGACGTACGCGCCGGAAAGCCCGAATTGTTCGCCGACCTCGGCAAATGTGGCTCCCTGCTGGTAGACCGCGTGCATCTCCTCGATTGGGTAGTCCGAGCCGTGACGCGCTGATAGGCCGGCGCGTTTGAAGAGGACACCGACGTGCGATTGGTTGACCCCGAATCGCTCGCCGACATCGGCAAATGTGGCTCCCTGCTGGTAGAACTCGTACATTTCCTCGACTGGGTAATCGATGCCGTGACGCGCTGGAAGGCCGGCGCGTTGGAAGAGGACACCAACGCGCGATTGGGTGATCCCGAATCGTTCGCCCACCTCTTTCTGGCTGGCTCCCTGCTCATAGAGGGCGTACATTTCCTCCACTCGGCGGCGATCGCCTGACCCACTGAGAGGTCGTGTTTGCAGGCCGGCGATTTTGAAGAAGAATCCGACGCGCGCGCCGGAGAGCCCGAATTGCTCGCCGACCTCTTCGAGTGTGGACCCCTGCTCGTAGAGCGCGTACATCTCCTGAACCCGATGGTTCGCCTGGCTTGGGCGAGGGCTACGCGTGGGCAAGCCGGCCTGTTGAAAGAGCCCAGTGACGCGCGATTGGCTGATCGCGAATTGCTTGCCGACCTCTGCGACGGTGGCTCCCTGTTGGTAGAGGGCGTACATCTCCTGGACCGGGTGCTCGGAGCCTTGACGCGTCGGCAGGCCGGCCTTTTTGAAGAGCTCACCGACGTATCCTTCGCTGACGCCGTATTTTTCGCCGACCTCTCTCTGGCTGGCTCCCTGCTGGTAGAGGTCGTGCATCTCCTGCACCGGCAGCCGTTTTGGTTTGGCGGCGAACGCTTCGTAGTGTGTGCGGACCTTCAGGCCGGCGGCCGTGAAGATTTCGCCGACCCGTGTCTTTGAGGAGAGTCCGAACTGCTCGGCGACGGCCTTCAGTGATAGGCCCTGTTCATAGACCGCGTACATCTCTGCGGCTGGAGGGTACTCAGGATGGCTTCGCGTCTGCAGCCCGGCATTCTTGAAGAGGGTCCCGACGCGGTTGCCGCTGAGGCCGAATTGCTCACCGACCTGCTCGAGCGTGGCCCCCTGTTCATAGGCGGCGTACATCTCGTGGACCGGGTGATCCTTGGAGTTCCGCCCGCGTAGACCGGCTAATTTGAAGAGCTGGCTGACGCGTGACTCGCTGACGCCGAATCGCTCGCCGACCTCAGCGAGGGTGGCTCCCTGCTGGTAGAGCTCGTACATCTCTTCTACCCGGCGATCCGCTAGCCCACCTCCGGCGCGTGTCTGTTTCTCGGCGGCAGGGCCCTGAGGCGAACTCATCTGCTCTCAGCAATACCGGGGATGCTCGGTGCAGGGGGAGTCATTCGCCGGCGTTACGGCTTTGGGCGGTGCCTGCGCCGGGTCTCAGTACTGGTGTTGATATCGGCCAGTGTTTCGGTGCCGGTCGTGATCACGGATAGTAGATAGACCGTGTGGGCTCTGCGAGCTGGAACTGGCGGTGCGTACCACTGGATAAGCGACGAAAGCATCGATGCCGCGGCAACAATGCCGTACACTTCATAGCCGCCTGCTACCGATACGGTCAGCCACAACGCGCCGACTGCCACACCAAGCCAGGCGACGGGCTTTTTCGCTCGGGCGTACTCTGAGAAGTCACGTTTCATGAACCGCTTGAGAGTCGCCTCGTCGAGGGGCTCGGTGCTTTCAGCGGGCGCGACATGCCACTGGGCGATCGACCAGAGCATCAGCAATACCGCGCTGATTGCGTCTAGGTAGTGGTACTGGGAGATCGAAGTCGCCAGGAGGATGGTGGCGGCCGCGCCAGCGATCAAAGCCGAAGGTCTTTTCCCGTGGCTGCTCACCCACACGCAGGACTTGGCGAAGCTCAGATCAGAGCGCATGCCGCGAGCTTACCGTGTAGATCCGACGGCAACACACCCACACAACTGCACCCGCTGAAGGCCCGCTGTTTTGCCTGTGTCGGCGACGCCGGCGATCCCCGGACATGGCACCTGCCCTACCTGGACATCGACGGCAACGTCGACGGTCGCCGGCTGCCCGAGGCCATCGGCTCAATCCTCAGCAACTACCGCGGTGCGCACGTCACGAGCATCCCCGAGAGCGCGATTCCAGATGTACTCGAACGACTCGCACACGCGGCACACACGGTGGGCGAGATGCCCAGCCAGACAGCAAGCCCCGCGAGCTCATATGTGCAGCTGGCCGCGGCATCGGACCAGATACGGCCAGGCAGCGGCGCATAGAGCCCAGACCCAGCTGGACAAGCGCTTCGGCCGAGATGCGCGCACATGCAACCACCACCGCTCGCAGTGGTGCATGTAACACTTACGGTGTCCACCCCTGAGCTCACCACGACTGTCTGTCCGCATCACGGGATACGCTCCGCCGGTCGGATCTCCGGCATCGCTCACAGATAACAGGCAAATCTTGTTATCCGTGCACTGGAAAAACACCCAGTGCATGAGAAGGCTCGCCGCCGGGTATCGCTGCCGGTGCCTCGCACCCAAAATCGATCAAGGACGTCCCATGATCAAAGACGTCACATCTACTCATACATACACATACCCACACAACGAGTTGGTAACCAATCCACAAATCGTGCGGGGTGCTGATCATTTGGGTACCGCTGCCCAGGGCCACCGCCGGCATCGACCGGCTGGTCTACTGCTGTTGACCTGTCTCGCCGCCTTGGCGCTGCCCGCCAGCTCGTCCGCGACGATAGTCTCACGAACCTTCGAAGGCACCTTAGAATCGCCACAACAGTTTGAAGTGCCAGCCGAAGTGACGAGCGTCACGATAGAAGCGATCGGCGCAAGAGGTGGAAACGAATCCAACACCGGAGCCCTCGGTGGCGAGGCGATCGCCACCGTCTCGAGTACCCCGGGCAGCGATCTCGAGGTCGTGATCGGCGGCAACGGCTCAACCGCACTCAGCGAAAATGGTGGCGGCGGTTTCAACGGCGGTGGCGGCGCGGGCAACGGCGCCTACGGCGGCGGGGGCGAGAGCGACGTGCGCAGTGGCTCATGCGCCAGCGTCCCCAACTGTCCCGCAAGCGCGGCGATCGTGATTGGCGCCGGAGGCGGAGGCCACTCCTCCACCTCCGCAACCGGCGGTGTCGGAGGCGGCGAAAGCGGAGGCACAGGCGGATCGGGAAACCTCGAAAACGGCGGTAAAGGCGGCGGTGGCGGAACGCAGGGTGCCGGTGGCGGCGGTGGAGGCGGCGGTGTCGGTCCAGGAGCGGGCAGCGGCGAAGGCGGCAAAGCCAACAAGGGCGGTAAGGGTGCCGCGGCCGGATGCTCCGCCGGCGGCGGTGGCGGCGGTCTCTTCGGTGGCGGTGGCGGTGGCTCGGCGGCGGGCGGGAACGGCTGCGGTGCAGGCGGCGGCGGATCCTCACACGGCCCTGCCGGAACCACCTACAAAAGCGGGGTCGCCGGCGGCGGTTTCAGCGAAGGCGGCAAGGTGACCATCAGCTACACCGAGACCAAAACCGAAGAAGAAGCCGCGAAACTACGCGAAGAAGAAGAACAACTCTGTGAAGAAGATCCCGTGGCATGTGAAGGATCGCTTGAAGAACCAACGACCACGGTCTCGACCCCGTCGGGAAGTATCGTCGTCGGCGGCTCTGAGACAGACAAAGTGGTGGTCACCGGAAACGGGGAATTTGGGTCGCCGACAGGCAACGTCATCTTCGACATCTGCGCCAAGGGCACCAGCCCCTGCGGCTCGGGCGGCACCCAGATCGGTAGCGCCGTGGCCCTGACGGCTGGGGCGGGCAATACGGCGACCGCGACATCGGCCAGCGTCACGCCGACCGAAGGACCGGGGACATATTGCTTTCGCGCCAAATACGAAGGAGACATCAACTACGCCGGGTCCACCGACGCACTGGCTGGCGAGTGCTTCACCGTTGGCAAGGCCACACCGACGGTGAAATCGGCACCGTCTGGAGGTATTGTAGTCGGGGGCGCCGAGACCGACGGTGTGACTGTTACGGGCAACTCGACCGGTAAAAGCCCGACCGGTAAAGCGAAGTTCTTCGCCTGTGCGAAGGGTGCGAGCCCGTGCTCCTCGGGTGGCACCCAGGTTGGTGCTGTGGTCACGCTCACAGCTGGCTCAGGCAACGCCTCGAGCGTGACCTCGGAAGGATTCACCCCGACTGAAGGGCCGGGCACGTACTGCTTGCGCGCTGAATATCAGGGCGACTCGAACTACAATGTGGCGTCCGACGGGACAGCGGGCGAGTGCTTCACGGTCGGCAAGGCGTCTCCGACGGTGAAATCGACTCCGTCTGGGTCGATTGTGGTTGGTGGTTCTGAGACCGACGGGGTCACGATCACTGGCAACGCGACCGGTAAAAGCCCGACGGGTAAAGCGAAGTTCTTCGCCTGTGCGAAGGGTACGAGCCCGTGCTCCTCGGGCGGCAGCCAGGTCGGTGCCACGATGAATCTGACCGCCGGAGCTGGCAACACAGCGTCCGCGACCTCTGAAAGTCTCGTCCCGACTGAAGGCCCGGGCACCTACTGCTTCCGCGCCGAATACGAAGGCGACGCCAACTACAGCGCCGGCTCGGATGGGTCGGCCGGCGAGTGCTTCACCGTCGGCAAGGCAACCCCGACCGTCGAATCCGAGCCTTCTTCGGAAGCGCTCACGGTCGGCGAAAGCGCCGAGGATCAGATGACCGTCCTCGGAGTAGGTGGGGCCATTCCATCGGGCTCCGTCAAGTTCTTCGTGTGCAGCGTCGGCGCAGAACCGTGCGGCAGCGGTGGCACTCAGGTCGGCAGCGCCGTCGCCTTGAAAGTCAATCTGGCCAACACCCCAGCCGCGACATCCGAAGCCTTCACCCCCACTGAAGGGCCGGGCACCTACTGTTTCCGAGGGGAATACGAAGGCGACAGTAACTACAACGCGGCATCGGACGGCTCTGTTGGTGAGTGCTTCACGGTCGGTCAGGCGACACCGGTCGTGGAATCGACACCGTCGGGCGCGATTGTGGTTGGTGGTTCGGAGACCGATCAGGTCACGGTCACCGGCAACGCGACGGGTAAAAGCCCGACGGGCAAAGTCGAGTTCTTCGCGTGTGTGAAGGGCACGAGCCCTTGCTCCTCTGGTGGCACCCAGATCGGGAGTGCGTTGTCGCTGAGCGCCGGTACCGGGAACACGGCCGGTGCGACCTCAGAAGGCTTCACTCCCACCGAAGGACCTGGGACTTATTGCTTCCGCAGCGAATACGAAGGCGACGCCAATTACGCCAGCGGCGTGGATGAATCGGCTGGCGAGTGCTTCACGGTCACCAAGACCACGGCTACGGTGAAATCGACTCCCTCGGGTGCGATCGTCCTCGGTGGCTCAGAGACCGATCACGTGAGCGTGCAGGGAAACGCAACGAATGGGTCACCATCCGGGTCAGTTGAGTTCTTCGTGTGCACCGTCGGGACCGATCCGTGTTCCTCGGGCGGTAGCCAGGTCGGCAACGCAGTGACACTCACCGCCGGCTCCAGCGACGAATCGAGTACCACGTCGGAAAGCCTCACACCATCCGAAGGCTCTGGCACGTACTGTTTCCGTGCTGAATACGAAGGTGACAGCAACTACGCGACCTCGAGCGATGGCTCTGCCGATGAGTGTTTCACGGTCGGTAAGGCGACGCCGGCGGTGAAATCGACGCCGTCCGGGTCGATCGTCGTCGGCGGCGCGGAGACCGATGGCGTCACGGTCACGGGCAACTCGACGGGTAAAAGCCCGACGGGTAAAGCGAAGTTTCTGGTGTGTGCGAAGGGCACAAATCCGTGTTCCTCGGGTGGCATCCAGGTCGGTTCTACGGTATCGCTCAGTGCCGGAGCGGGAAATACGGCGACCGCGACCTCTGAAAGTCTCACCCCGAGTGAAGGTCCGGGCACCTACTGTTTCCGTGCTGAATATGAAGGCGACGCTAACTACAGCGCTGGCTCTGATGGTTCCGCCGTTGAGTGTTTCACGGTCGGTAAGGCGACGCCGGCGGTGGAATCGACGCCGTCCGGGTCGATCGTTGTCGGCGGCGCGGAGACCGATGGCGTCACGGTCACGGGCAACTCGACGGGTAAAAGCCCGACGGGCTCGGTGAAATTTGTTCTCTGTGCCAAGGGCACCGATCCGTGCTCCAGCGGTGGCAGCCAAACCGGGAGCGCAGTCAGTCTCGTGGCCGGTTCGGGCAATCAGTCGAGTGCCTCCTCGGAAAATCTCACACCATCCGAAGGCCCAGGCATCTACTGTTTCCGTGCTGAATACGAAGGTGACGGCAACTACGCGACCTCCAGTGATGGCTCAGCTGATGAGTGCTTCACGGTCGGTAAGGCCACGCCGACGGTGAAATCGACGCCGTCCGGAAGTATCGTGGTCGGTGGCTCAGAGACCGACGGCGTGACGGTCACGGGCAACCCGAGTGGCAACAGTCCCTCAGGACTGGTCAAGTTCCTGGTGTGCGCGAAGGGTACGAGCCCGTGTAGCTCCGGCGGCACGCAGATTGGCGCCGCAGTCAGCCTGAAAGCGGGCTCCGATAACGAATCGACGGCGACCTCGGCAAGCTTCATGCCCACCGAAGGCCCGGGCGCCTACTGCTGGCGCGCGCAGTACACCGGCGACGCCAACTACAACGCGGGCTCCGACGAATCCGCCGGCGAGTGCTTTGTGGTTGGCAAGGCGACGCCGACGGTGGAATCGACCCCCTCTGGGGCGATCGACGTGGGTGGCTCTGAGACAGACGAGGTGTCGGTGACGGGCAACGGCACGGGCAACAGTCCCTCAGGACTGGTCAAGTTCCTGGTGTGCGCGAAGGGTACGAGCCCGTGTAGCTCCGGCGGCACGCAGATTGGCGCCGCAGTCAGCCTGAAAGCGGGCTCCGATAACGAATCGACGGCGACCTCGGCAAGCTTCATGCCCACCGAAGGCCCGGGCGCCTACTGCTGGCGCGCGCAGTACACCGGCGACGCCAACTACAACGCGGGCTCCGACGAATCCGCTGGCGAGTGCTTTGTGGTTGGCAAGGCGACGCCGACGGTGAAATCGACTCCGTCTGGGGCGATCGACGTGGGTGGCTCGGAGACCGATCAGGTGAGCGTGCAAGGCAATGGCACGGGCGGTTCGCCGTCCGGATCGGTCGAGTTCCTCCTCTGCGCCAGGGGAACGAATCCCTGTTCCTCGGGTGGCGCCAAGATTGGCGCGACCGTAACGCTGAAAGCCGGGTCGGGCAATCAGTCGAGCGCCGCCTCGGAAAGTTTCATCCCCGCTGAAGGCCCCGGCACCTACTGCATGCGCTCTGAATACGAAGGCGACGCCAACTACAAAGCCGGCTCCGACGAATCCGCTGGCGAGTGCTTTGTGGTTGGCAAGGCGACGCCGACGGTGAAATCGACTCCGTCTGGGGCGATCGACGTGGGTGGCTCGGAGACCGATCAGGTGAGCGTGCAAGGCAATGGCACGGGCGGTTCGCCGTCCGGATCGGTCGAGTTCTCCGTGTGCACCGTTGGCACCAACCCGTGCTCCTCGGGTGGCACCAAGATTGGCGCGACGATAGCGCTGAAAGCCGGGTCGGGCAATCGGTCGAGCGCCGCCTCGGAAAGTTTCATCCCCGCTGAAGGCCCCGGCACCTACTGCCTGCGCGCTGAGTACGAAGGCGACTCCAACTACAACGCCGGGTCCGATGCCTCGGCAGGGGAGTGCTTCACCGTCGGCAAGGCCACCGCCACTGTGGAATCGACACCCTCTGGTTCGATAGCTCTCGGCGGCGGTGAGACCGACCAAGTGACGGTGCAAGGCAACGGCACGGGCGGATCCCCATCTGGCTCTGTCGAGTTCTTCATCTGCTCGGTAGGCAGCGGACCGTGCGGCGCGGGCGGAACGCAGATCGCTAGCGCCGTAACCCTGGCAGCCGATGCGGGCAACGCGTCGAGCGCGACCTCTACAGCCGTTACCCCAACCGAAGGCCCGGGCACCTACTGTCTGCGCACCGAATATGCAGGCGACGCGAACTACAACGCCGGCTCCGATGCCTCGGCAGGGGAGTGCTTCACCGTCGGCAAGGCCACGGCGACCGTGAAATCGACTCCTTCTGGGACGATCGTTCTAGGTGAGTCAGAGACCGATGCCGTGACCGTAACCGGGAACGGGACGGGCGGATCACCCTCGGGTTCTGTTGAATTCTTCCTCTGCGCCCCGGGCGCGGGATCGTGCTCTTCCGGCGGCGCCCGGATCGGCGCCGCGACGGCCTTGCGAGCCGGCTCAAACAACGAATCGAGCGCCACCTCGGAAAGCTTCACACCATCCGACGGAGCTGGCACGTACTGCGTAAGGGCCGCTTACGCGGGCGATGTCAACTACAACTCGGGCGCCGACGGATCCGCTGGCGAGTGCTTCGCGGTGACAGCGAGCAGCAGCGTCTCCTCCTCCAAACCGTCGAGCGCCTCGCTGGTATTGGGCTCAAGCGTCACCGACGAAGCGGTGGTGAGCGGCAACGCCACCGGTGGGCCGCCGAGCGGTCAGGTGAACTTCTCGATATGCGGTCCGCTATCGGGTGCCACCGGCTGTCCACAGGGGACGGGTACGGTAGTCGGGAGTGGCGCGGTGGCATTGATGGCCGGGTCCGGCGAGGAGTCGACTGCCAACTCCTCGGCCTTCACTCCGACCAGCGCCGGGACCTGGTGCTTTGACGCGGTCTATGGCGGAGGCCCGGACTACCAGGAGTCGAGCGACGCAAGCTCGGCCGAGTGCTTCACCGTCACCAAGGCCACGGCCAGCGCGAACTCCGGTCCAGCGAGTGCGACCGCCACTCTCGCCAGCGGCGATAGCTACACGTTCCACGTAAGCGGTAACGCGTCCGGCGCCATTCCTACTGGGACGGTGACCTTCTTCCTCTGTGGCCCGCTCACCGCCGCAAGCGGCTGCGCTGAGGGATCGGGGACACAGGTAGGCGAACCGATCGAGCTCATGAGCTCCGGCGCGGACACCGCCAACGCCACCTCGCCGAACCTCGCCGTGAGTGTTCCGGGGACATGGTGTGTGCGCACCGAATACTCAGGTGACGCAAACTACGCGAGCTCGGCGGACACCGGCGCTGGAGAATGCTTCACCGTCGCGACACCCGCCCCACCAACCGCCAGTATCTCAGAGCCCGTAAACGGAGCGGTGCTGAGCGCCAATCAGGTGGTTGACGCCAGCTTCTCATGCAGCGACTCGGCCGGTGCCAGCGGGATCGCCTCATGTATAGGGACCGTCCAGAACGGCGCCCCGATCGACACCTCCACACCAGGCTCTCACACCTTCAGCGTGACCGCCACCAGCAAGGACGGACAGAAGACGACGATCAGCGCCACCTACACGGTGAGTCCCGAGGGAGTCACGGCGAGTCCCGGGAAGTTCACAATCGTGAGCATCACCGTGGTCCACCGGCGCCGGTTGAGAGTCGTGCTCAAAGTCCCCGGTGCCGGGAGAGTCGCCGTGATCGCAACGCACGCGTTCGGGAGTCTCGCGCAGACGAGCGCGCTCGCCCTCGGGCCCGGCATCTCGCGGTTCGCCTATGACCTTGTCGGGAAGGCCACGACGGGTCCCGGCGACGTGACGCTCGTACTGAAGCCGAGCGAGACAGGTTTGCGGCTGCTGCGCCGGCTGGTCCGCCCGCATCTGCGGGTGACGGTCGCCTTCCAGGCCACGGGCCAAGCGATCGAGGAAATCATTCGCACGGTACGCCTTTGAATTCGACCGCTTCACATAGTTCGATGCACTTGCGGTTCAGCGTGAGCTGGCCGGGCTTGCAGGGACCCCGTTCAGGGTGAGGTGGTCGCCCCCGAACCGGTGTGGCGGTCTTGACAATAGGTCGATGGACGACATATTCTGGGGTGTGTGGAGTTTCGTCCGCCAAGCTATTACGCGCTCGCGGCGCTGATCGATGGGCCGTTGCACGGCTATGCGATCGTACGTCGCGCGGCGGAGCTCTCCGACGGTGGTGTGCGTCTGTCGACTGGGACTCTGTATGCACTGCTGGAACGCGCGGTGCAGGACGGTCTCGTAACCGCCGGTGAGCCGTATCTCGAGGGTGGACGCAAGCGGCGCGACTACACGCTGACACCAGCCGGCAGGACCGCGCTGGGAGCCGAGGCCAAGCGACTCGCAAAGGCCGCCGAAACCGTTTCGCGCCGGTTGCGTGCGACAACCGAGGCTATCACCGTATGAGACGCGCGCGGATCGCCGCCGTCGCACTGCTGGCCTATCCCCGTGATGTGCGTCTCTCCAGTGGCGCGGAGATGCTCGACACGGTGCTCGACATCAGCAACGGATCCGCGTGGGTGTTGGCGCGGGAGAGTCTGGCTCTAGTGCGTGCCGGGCTGCGCACGCGTGTGAGACTCAACACGCAGGTCGGTGCCAAGCGACTGGCAGCGGATGTTTGTGCCCAAGCCGCGACGGTGTGGGGAGCGCTGTCTCTCACCTCCTCGATGTGGCTCTTCATGGCCGTGCGGCGGTCACCCGACTTCACGGAATTGGGCTATCTAACGCTGATCGGAGTGACGATTGCGTTTGCGTTGCTCGGATACGACCGGATCGCCGGTTTATGCGGCCTCGGGTGGATGGTCTATCTCTTTGAGGTTCTCGCGGCGGAGGACTCGAACTTTGGCAGGCATCTGCAGGTGCCTGCGCTGGGAGTGCATGAGCTCGCGGTGCTATTCGTGCCCTTCGTGGGGTACATCGTGATGATCCTCTCGCCGCGACCGAGGATCCTCAACCCGAGACGGGTTGTGTGGCTGGCTGGAGCGATCCTGGTCGTGGTCGCGATGCGCTCGCATCCTGATGTTGGGGTGGGCCCCACCGACGTGCTGCTGATGGCGATCCTGTGTGCCGGATTGCTGGTGCTACCGGCCGACCCGCGTTTGGCGATCGCTTGCGTAATCGTCTTGGCGGGTTTCGAGATCTCAAAGTTGACGGCCGGACCCCGTGTGGTTACAACTGTCCCCACCTCTTGGGCAATCGCGGCTGCACCCCTTGTGCTGGTGGCCGCCACACTGCGGCTGCGCCAAACACCCAGATAGCCCGTTGAAGCAGGGCACCGGTTCGGGGTCGCTGTGCCGCCCTGCCCGTCGACACATCAGGCCGCATCGATCATCTGCGGACTAGTGACCGCCGGCCTTGTTGGCATGTATTGACCGCACGCTCTCCAAAGCCGCCGAGAGGGACTACACTGTCGCGGGTTGGGATTGCGCGATACGAGACTGTCTCCTGAGGGTGTGCCCGCGAGGCGGGTGGTCTATTCACGGCTGATTGGGCTCGGTCTCCTATTGGCAGGGATGGTGCTCCTCAACGGTTGCGGTCATGCTGGTGGCCGGCCGGGCACGGCAACCGAGCGGACGCCATTCTCGAGCGGCGGGCCACCGGCCGCTCTTGCGGGCAACCTTGCGAGCTATCTCCTAGCGCGTATCGCGCTGCCATCGCCGGCAAAGCCGGTGGGCAGCTTGCCCGCTGGAACACAGGGGCGCCTGGACCGTCCAGCGCCGAGCGAGTTGTCTGGCCCCGTGGTCGATCGCCACAGATTCTGGGTCGTCCACGAGTCACTGGCCGCGCTCCTCGCTTTCTTTGCCCGATGGCGCCCAAGCGGCGGGAGGTTTTTCAGTTCCGGCAGCGAGGAACGAGACGGCCGCGCGGATTATTGGACCGAGGAATTCGCATTCCCGATCACAGCGCGTTCACTTCGTGCTGAGCGACTCAGCGTTGCCATTGCGAGGGCAGGAGCAGATGGGCTCGCGGTGCGGATCGACGCGCGTGTGGCTTGGCGTGTACCGCGGCTAGGCGATTCGCGGGTCCCACGAAGCGCAAAATAACTCACGATCGCGGTCGGCATGACACGATGCCTCCATCACCGGTGCGGTCTACGGGACTACTGCGGCAGCGGAATATTCAACTGTTTACAGATTGCGCGCGTGAGGCCTGGCCCGATGTCCTCGTGCTGAGGCACGGTGGCGAGCTGACTCTGAGGACCGGTCCACACGACGTGCATCGGGGGAGTCAGCTGGAGGCCGTGGTGGTCGGTGATTTGGAGAGTGCGGAGGGCGTCGAGCACATTTAGACGGGCTTCGTCGTGGGTCCGTCCCTGGCTGAGGGCGCCGGGGACGTCGAGGATGCGGGCGACGATCCAGCCGTCCTCGTCCGGATCGTCATATCCGATGGTGACGTCGGTGGATGAGGTCATCGTGGAGGACAGAAGAGCTAGCCGCCGCGGATTCAGCGGGCGATGACCATGCCGAAACGCTCGTCAAAAGCGCCACACTCTTCGACGGCGACGGCCTGGGCGGATCGACTGGCGCTGACGGCGAAGTGATCCAAGAATCCGATGCTCCCGAGCAGGACGAGACCGTCGCTGTACCAGCAGGTCTCCACGAAGCCGATCTTGGACCGCCACTCGCGATACCCAGTCTCCGCAGCATCGGGGGAGTGCAGACGTAGGTCGATCGTCTTGTAGCGGGCCTTCGCCACACCAATCCCAACCCGATGAACACCTTCGCCCTCGTTGTCCTCGAGATCGAACCCCAGCTGCTCGGCGAGCACCTCACTCACGAGAGTCAGATCGGCGCCACTAGCCACGAGGCCGGCCAGCCGCGGCGTCCCGCGATCTCCATTCGCCAACGAGACCGGAAGCAGCGGACGCAGCACCTGCTCACCGTGCCAGCCGAGCTGTGCGTCCCGCCGGTAGGGGTACAGCCAGGGCTGTCGCTCGTGCTCGGCCAAGACCGGGGTAGAAGAGGGGCACATCTGAGTTAGTAGATCCGAGTTGGCTCATCCGGGTGCGGGACCCGGCCTTGCACGACGACATGGTTGCGATCCTTTGCTTCCCTCAGGACCACCTGCGGATCCTGATCGGCGAGCACGATCTCGCCCGTGCGCCAGTCGAGGGCCACGTACTTGCCCTCGTAACCCGCAAAGTCGGTGTGGATCGGCTCCATTGGAAACGTCCTTGGAGGCACCATCATGACCCACAGTCTAGCGCCGGCTCCGACTCCCAACAAGCCATCTGGCGAAAGAGCTCGCACTGCGAAGCCGAACAGCCGAATGGCCCGTATCAGCGGGCCATTCGGTACCAGCTGCCGCCCTCTTTGAGCGGGGCGACTGTCTCTCGTTGGGTCGAGCTGGCAGCGTCTGTCGTCACTTGCAACGGTTTCTGCTGTGTGTACTGTCCGCTCCGCACGGCGCTCGTGATGGTCTCCGACGAGTTATCGTCTCGCATGAGACGCGGATGACGGAGGCTTTGATGCTCAGAGGTCTCAGAAGGTGTCGGCTGGGCGGCCGAGTCGTGCGCATTCTCGCTCGCGAATTGGCTCCACCACAGGCATTCCACCGTGTCCTCGCCGACCCGAGCGGAACCTCTCTCACATGTCTGGGTAGGCGCCTCGGGTGCCCGGCCGATCGAGCATCGCCGGAATTCCCCGTTTCAAATATCGAGGCGGCCCTGGCAAGCTCGCGGACTCACGACACCCGAGGACATCGTACCCGAGCAGTCGCCCCTGGCCGCTGGGAGCGGCTCGCCGAACGCCCCTCGCAGGCCATCTGCAGTGCTCAGGCCAAAGAACGCTCAGGCGAATCCGGGGTTGTATATCTACGGAACTTGTATGTGACGAAACAGTGAAAACCGGTCAATCGTGAGTCCGATGGCATTGGGCTGGGTGCCGCGCGGCGAAGTAAGGATGGCGAGGCGGTGAGGGAGGCCCACAGAAGGGAAGTTCTGGTCAGGGCTCTGGAGCGATCAGCACGGGCCTGCCGGCGTGAGTGAGTACCTCGTGCGAGACGCTGCCGAGGAATGTCGATGCGATGGCGCCGAGTCCACGGCGCCCGCAAACGATGAGGCGGGCGTCGATCTCGGTGGCGGTCTCGATGATCGTGCGGCCGGCGCTCTGGTCAGCCTTCTTGGCTTCTGCGGTGGCCTGGTAGCCATGTGCTCGGGCTCGTGTAGCCCCGTCTTGTGCGATCTGGGCGGCTAGTTGTGCCTGTTTTTGGTCGATCTCGTCCTCGTTGCTGAGGTAGTTGACGCCGAATCCACCGGCGCGAGCGAGCAGTACCGCCGTTGGCTGCCAGACTGTCAGGATCACCGCGGGAGCAGGATGCGCGACGAGGTCGGCGGCTGCTGTCATGGCCGCGGCTGATCCTGGTGAGCCGTCAAAGCAGAACAACACGGGTCCGGGCATGTTCGACTCCAAGTCAGAGGTTGCTAAAGGATCCTCTGATTGTATGGCCTGAGCGCGACACGAGTGCGGTGAACGCCCCACAACGCGTCCCTGGCCAGGGCACAGCATCCGGGTAGCCGCCGTTACCGCCAGCTCACTCTTGCGGGTACCGGACGACGATCGTCGCGCGTCGCTTGCGGCTGGCGCTGGTTCTTGCGTTCAGCTCGCCTTGCCGCCGCAGGCGGTTGTGGTCCTTGGGTGTCGCATGCCTGGTAGTGTCGAAGCAGAAATGTCAGTGCAACGTGTTGAAGTGCTCCGTCGACGAGTGGATGAGCTGCTCGCGACTGGCGTCACGCTGAAAGAGGCCTGTGCTCGTGTAGCGCAGGAGGAGGGAGTTACCGATCGTCCACGTATCAGTGGGCCCGCCTATGTTGAGCGGGTATGGGCCGACGACGGCCAACCTCCCGCACCCAGCCAGGTTCGCGCTGGGCGACGCGAAAAGCGAATCATCTGAAGCCCCGCCGAAGCCCGTGCACGAGCGATAGCGGGCGCTGACATTTTTCAATGAGGGCGACGGACTGCGGTGCCACGCTCGATCAGGAATAGTAGCTTTGAGTCCAGTGCGATCCCAGACCGGGCAGCCGTGGGGTTCAATACACGCTCGAGACCAACGGCATCATCTAGTGCGACCACGGACCCCCGGGCGAATCTGTAAACCGATGGCCGGGCAGCTGCCCGGCCCAGCCCTGTCTACCGTTCGAGGATGACGGCGATGAGTAGGAGCATTGGGATCAACATGATGGTTTGCATCTGGTACCTCCTTTCATGCTGAACGGAGGAGGTGCCCAAGATCAGACCCCCGGGCTGTTGCTCGTGACTCCTCAGGTCTCGCGACGGTGGCGGTGGGTAGAAGGCTCGCCCTGGCCCCGGCTACTCCGGGTGGTGTGCTGGCGGACCGTCTCCGGCGACGGTTGCGGCGGCGTCTGGGCCGACGCAAGGGGCTAGGGCGATGAACATGAGTTCGTCGCCACTGAGACCCATCTCTGGCTGGTCGTGGATGTGTCGTATGTATGTGCGAAGGGTGCTCCAGACTGCGCCGGTGGTCGCTTGAAGACACGTGTTGGTCGCTGGTGCGTCGAAGGCCGCGGAGTAGAGGTTCGCCAGTGATTGGATTGCTTGGTCGTGGATGTGGCGTGCTGGTGATCCGAGCTCGAGGCTGTCGACCATCAGCAGGTGCGCTGCGTCGGGGTCTTCTTGTACGGATCGGAGAAGGCTCCCGATGGCGTCGCGGATGCCAGTCGCGGGTAACATGCCGCCGGCGTATGCGTCGGCTGCGGCGTTGGTCATCTGTTGTGAGAAGTGTTGGCTGGCGGTGAGTATGGCGTCGTTCTTGGTGGGGAAGCGGCGGTAGAAGCTGCTGGTGCTGATCCCAAGGTGGTCTGCGATGTCGCGGACCGTTGTGTCGCGGTATCCGTGGTGGCTGATGATCGTTGCGATGGCGGCGAGTATTTCGTCGTGTTTGGCGTTTTTCGGCGGCGTCTCATCAGCGGTCACTGCCCGTTTTGTGCTCCGGTTGCCCTCAGACGAGGTATCGCTCTTGCCATCCGGCGCTTGTGGGTTTTGGTGCATGTAGCTGAGAGCCCATTGCACGATCTGGTCTGTGAGGTCTGGCAGCTGGCTGGCGGTGTTGTCGACGAGGTTCGTGTAGGTGATGTGCCAAATGCCGGCGACGATCGCGGCTGCGGTACCTGGTGCAATCGGGTGATTGTCGGAAGTGGGGAAGCCGGTCGCCAGCACGTGCGCGAGGTAGTTTTCGGCGGTTTCGCAGTGGTCTGCGGCCGTAGGTCCGGCGCTGCGTGCCTCGACCGCGCAGAGCCAGCTGTGTGCTTGGCGGCTCGCGAGCATGTGCATCAGCGTTTCGATCGATGTATGGAAGGCTGCTATCGGGTCGGTCTCGTGGTTTGGGTTCCGGCGGTACGCGGACACGAGCCGTGCGTAGGTCTGTTGTGTGAAGCAGTCGAACGTTGCGGTGAGGCAGCGTTCCTTGGTGGTGTACTCAAGGTCGAAGAAACGACGTGAGACGCCGGCGCGGGTCACGATGTCCTGGATGGTTGTCGCGGTGTAGCCGTGTTCGGCGACGGTGTCGGTGAGGGCCGCACGGAGCCGGGCGGCTCGCGGACTCAGTACACCGGCGTGTGAGGCTTGGCGGGCATCTCGCCCGGGTCTTTCGATCGGCGTCCCATGCTGGCTGTTCGGGGGCGGTGGCAGGCGCATTTCCTATGGGAATCCTACTCCACGATTTGCGCCCGATTTGGCTCAACAGAGCCCAATTTGAGACCATTGATGGTCTATCTTCGACAACCTTAAAGGCTGTCTCCGCGAGCGGTGTTGTGTCGGTGGTTTCGGTTCTGTGATGGCCGGGTCATCGGTGGATCCAGCTCCGGTTCTGCCGCTCCTGTTGTTGCTCCTGTTGACGCGACTGTTTCGTCTCAAGGTGGGCGTATCGTGTGTGTTGATGCTGGGGTGTCCTCGGCATCAACGTTTGCCCTTGGCGCGAGTTCGGATGTGTCCGAGCGTCGCGCGTGCAGAGGTGGTGAGTCGCCGGTCTCCCTTCAGGTAACTCACCGTACCTCCGTGAACGGCGTAGGCCGTTTGCACGACGATCTCAACCATGTGCACGAGTTCACGCGCGCACACGTGCAGAAGCCCGATCAGCTCCCGCTCGGCGCGAGTGTTCCCTCCCAAGCCGCGGGTACTCTTGAGGTTGCGGGGCGCAACTGAGGCCGCGTCGGGAGTCGGCGCGCTCACGCGCCGCGCGGGCAGAGGCGGAACGCCGGTCATTACCGGGGCTTGCCCCGAGGTACATGGCGTTGGGGCGAACCGCGGAGGCGGTTTGCGAGCAGAATGTCTCGAGGGTCGTGAGGCGCAGCCAGCGGCCTGGCTACCTTTTGTCCTAGCGAACGGTGTTGGGTCGCCGTTTGCGTCGGAGCATTGCTCCGTTTTAGAAGAGGGGCGCGACGTTACGCGAGCGCCCGTGCCGCTGTTTTTTAGCACGCGCGAAGCGAGTGCTATTCGGGCCTTGGGCCCGCTGGCATCAACGGGGAGGGATGCTGCGCGAGCGCCCGTGCTGCTGTTTTTTTCAGCGAACCGCAGGGTCGGTTTGCGTTCTGGGCGTCTTCAGAGCGGCGAGTCGAAGCGAGCAGCGTGTCTATCTGCTGTTTCAGCGAACGGCGCTTGGTCGCCGCTCGCGTCCGACCGTGGGTCGGTTCTAAAAAAGGGGCGCGACGTTACGCGAGCGCCCGTGCCGCTGTTTTCTAGCACGCGCGAAGCGAGTGCTATTCGGGCCTTGGGCCCGCTGGCATCAACGGGGCGCGTAGCGATGCGAGCGCCCGTGCTGCTGTCAATGAGTGGGATGAATTGGGAAGCCCGAAGGGCTTCGGTAACTTCGTAGTGAGCCTTGTGGTCGCCAATTAGGATGGGGCGGCGCGTAGCGCCGCCCCACGATGAAATGTGATGCTGACGGTTCTGAGAAATGCTACGTACTGGGCAACAGGTAGAGGAGAGGGGGATGGCATGGAGAGCATTCAAGCTGGTGCTAAGGCCCTTGTCCGCGTTGAGCCTCGTGGTGCCCATGTTCGGGGCGGTGGCCGTGGGGGCGCTCGCGGCGGCTGCTCCGGCGTTGGCTGCGGGGGATGCGAAGGAAGGTGGATGTCCGAACGAACAGTTCCGTCAAGGTCCGTCTGCGGACCTGCTGATTGTCGTGCGTATGAGTTGGTGCGTAGCCCTCGTCGTTGAGGGTGCCGCAAGGTTTATTGGGTCGGTGCGACCGCACCGATGAAAAGGGCTCTTTCCTTTCGGGGAGGGGGCATGAGGAGGAGAGGGAATGGGGATGCAGCATGCGGATCGGTGCATACGCCTAGTTTGTTCTGCTTCGACGGTCGGCGCCCTCGGTAGCGGGGCGGCTCTACTCACCGGCGCCGACGGTAGTTTTTCAGGGAAGCTTTCCCACGCAGCCAGTGTCGTCAGTGACCCTCAGAAGAGAAGTGGCGATTGAAAGGCTATGCCCGGTCGGGGCCCTCTGTTGCATTGTGCGATGTCGTCGGTCCCGAACGGTTGGGAGTACTGCACCCCCATCCATGTAATTGCCCGACAGACCGGAGATGTCTGTGGTGCCCGCGCTGCGGGCTTTGAGCGAGCGTAGCGAGTCGTGTCACACGGGACGTCGGAGGTTGGAGGGCCTGAAGTGAGCGGATGCGAACGGTCTCCCTACGCCTAAAAAGACTCCAGCTTGGCTGGGATCGATGCGGCGCGGAGCGCCGCCCCGAAATGAAATGTGATGCTGGCGGTTCTGTTGAGAAGTGCTGTGTATTGGGCAACAGGTAATAAAGGTGGGTTCTGGTGAGTGTAAAGCTAGATGCGTCGGCAGTGCTGACACGTCTCTCTGTCTCTCTGATGTCTCTCTCTGCGACGTGAGTCGTCTTCTATGAATCAACCAAATTCGAAAGGAAACAGAATGCTTTCAAGATTCCGAGGTCATGTAAACGCCTCGACTGTAGTGGCGACTTTGGCGCTGATCTTTGCGATGTCTGGCGGGGCCTACGCGGCCTCGCACTACCTGATCACCTCCACCAAGCAGATCAAGCCGAGTGTCCTGGGGCACTTGAAGGGCAAGACGTGGGTCGACCGGGTCGATGGGTGAGGAGGTGCCCGATGGCGCCCTCGGTAGCTGAGGTGGTTCATCATTGGCGCTGATCGGTTGGTGTGCGGGCACCCGCATCCATGTAATTGCCCGACAGACCAGAGACGTGTGTGGTGCCCGCGCTGCGGGCTTTGAGCGAGCGTAGCGAGTCGTGTCACACGGGACGTCGGAGGTTGGAGGGCCTGAAGTGAGCGGATGCGAACGGTCTCCGTAAACCTAAAAAAACCCCAGCTTGGCTGGGATTGATGCGGCGCGTAAGCGACGCCACGAAATTTTCGCGATGAAATGTGATGCTGACGGTTCTGTAGAAATGCTTTGTAAGTGGTCAAGTTGAGAACGCAAGGTAATCGGGTAAGGGCAAGAGGAGGAGAGGGGATGCAGATGAAGGCAGCATTCAAGTTGGTCGTTAGGCCTCTTTCCGCTTTGAGCTTTGTGGTTGTGGTGTTGGGTGTGTTGGTGCTTGCAGCTGCGTCTGCGTTGGCTGCTGGTGATGCCAATGAGGGTGCGTGTCCGAACGAACAGCTGCGTGAGGAAGTTCGCTCGGCACAGCTCCCGGACTGTCGTGCGTATGAGCTGGTGAGTCCTCCGTTCAAGGATGCGGTTAGGCCGGCTTTGGCTGCGGCTCCGGAAACGCCGGAAACGGTGGAAGCGACCGAGGTCACGGCTACCACGGCGACGTTGAAGGGTGTGTTGAACCCGAAAGCGGAGGGGAAGCGGGCAGCTATGAATTCCCCTACGTGGCAGTCGTGAGGGAATGAACGGTCGACGGTCACAACGAACGAAAGAAGGGATATGCCCGATCGGGGCCCTCGGTTGCATTGTGGGTCATCATCGGTCCCGAACGGTTGGGGTACGGACTCCCCCACCCATCTAATTGCCCGACAGACCAGAGACGTCTGTGGTGCCCCCGCTGGGGGCTTCGAGCGAGCGTAGCGAGTCGTGTCACACGGGACGTCGGAGGTTGGAGGGCCTGAAGTGAGCGGATGCGAACGGTCTCCTGAAACCCAAAAAAACAAACCCCAGTTTGGCTGGGAGTGATGCGGCGCGTAAGCGACGCCACGAAATTTTCGCGATGAAATGTGATGCTGGCGGTCCTGTTGAGAACTAGGGGTTTGCAGTCCTCCGGGGAAACAGTGAATCCCTCTATATACGTTGGTCCGAGCAACCGTGAGATCTCTGAGCATGCCGGGGTCAATGACCAGGGCCAGATCTCGAAGCTGATGCCTGCGCGTCTGGAGGAGCAGGGCTGGTTGAGAACACCTGCAGCATGAACACCACCTCACCAAGGAAAGGCACACGAATGAGTAAGGCACTCGACAGACTCACGTCCCTCCTGCCGAAGACCGGTCTCTTCGCGATGCTCTGTGGCTTCCTGCGTGTCAAAGGGACTGGTGCGTCCAAAATCAGCCGTTGGATGGTCTTGTCGATCGGAAGTATCGGAGCCTTGGTGATACCGGTTAGTGCAGCTCAAGCCTACGCCACGATTGAAGGGCCTCCGAAGTTTTCTGCCGCCCCGGGTCTGCCTGACGGACGTGTCTACGAACAGGTCATTAGGCGAATAAGAACGGCAACGAGGCGGGTGCTGAACAAGTAATGAGCAGTAAATCAATCAACCAACGAGGGGTAACCCCTCTGTTCTTTAGGAGAAGATAAACGATGAAACGCCTGAGAACCCATTTGAATCCCGCTACGGTCATCGCCTGCTTGGCGCTTGTCTTTGCTATGACCGGTGGTGCCTACGCGGCCTCCCACTACCTGATCACCTCAACGAAGCAGATAAAGCCCTCGGTCTTGTCCGCTTTGAAGGGCAAGGCTGGTCCCGCGGGTCCCAAGGGCGCTACGGGTGCTACCGGGGCTACTGGTGCGGCGGGCCCTACGGGTCCGGCGGGGGCACAGGGTCCGGCTGGTGCAATGGGCGCCAACGGCGCAACGGGTCCGGAAGGCAGGAACGGTGAAAACGGCGAAAACGGGTGAAGAAGGTGGGTCCAGTGCAAGAGGCGCCAACGGCGCACCGGATCTAGATCTTCAGTTGATTGATACGGCGGCGAGCAGTGAGTAGGTCAAGGACGCGGTGAGCGAGGTGTGCTGCGCACACGAGCGATCGCGGACGTAGACATGCGAAGCTGCTCGTCGCCGTAAACGCTTTCTTGATGGGCAGAGCAGGCTGTTCTCTTGATAGAAAAGGCTTGTAATCAAAGGGAGAGGGTTTCCGGAGCGCTCGAGCGAGGCGAAGCCGCGAGAAGCGCGCAGGCGAAAAGTCGATCGCCAGGAATACCAGGTCGTACTCGACGCCCAGTTTCGACAAAGGTACGACCGAAGGGGCCTTAGGGAGAGTGATTGCCCCTCTTGACGTCAAAAGATGAGAAGGATGGGGCCTGCGGTAGCAGGCGCCATGAGAGCGCCAGCGAAGCGCGGCGCGGTCACTGAGAGCCCGCAAGGGCTGTGCTAGCAGGATCGAAGGGGCGCGCAGCGCCCCGAGTGATTTTCGCAATGAAATGTGATGCTGATGGTTCTGGCCGGGGTACCGTGTCGGGAGGTGTTTCTGGGTCAGTCAGGCGTGGTGTCGGACTTGGGGAGGCTTGCGTGTGGCTTGGGTGTGGAGCCCTGGTGTTGTTGAAGGTCGAGTTGTCTGAGGGCTTCGGTGATACGGACGTGTTCGATTAAGGCACGTAATTCATCCTGATCGGGTGGCTGATGGTGAGTGGGTATGCAGTTGATAGATGGATCGAAGAGATCTTCCATGGTCAAAAGTGTAGCCGCGCCCGGGTCCCGCACGCGGTGGTGATAGCGGGTTGGCCCTGGCGGGGACATGGCGGCAGCACGCTACCGATTCAGTTGGACTAGCGCGGCAGCGCTGCGCGCAGAGCGACGTTGGCCCGGTGCAGTCGCTCGAGCGCAAGGTGGGATTCGAGCTTCAGGCGCTCGCGCTCGGCCTTGCTGGCCGCTGCTTCTGCCTTCCACACGGGAAGTTTATCTGCGATCTCGAGTACGTAGGCGCGAGTCTCTTCTGGGGTCATGGTGGAATCCTAGCTCATCTTCCTGGTGGATCTGGGGGTTGCTTGAACGTCACCAACGCTGGGATCGCGACGATTCTCTGGGCCAAGTCGTCAAGCCTGTCGTCCTGCTCGGCAAGGGCCGCGTCGTGCTTGTGCAGGCGCTCTACGAGCTCCGCTGCGGCGTTCTCAGAGGATGTGGTTGCTTCGGCGACTGTTCCGGTACACCAAGACGTCACAGTCCTGGGAAGACAGCGATACCAGCGTATATCCGGTGTACAAGGCTTAATGGCTGATGGACTTCGGTGACCGACAAGCAACTTCACACGACGGTTCGTCGCAGCGCCCCGCCGTGGCGGCGGCCGGTGTAGTGTTACTGGCTGATCCTGGATCGGGCGGCTTTGAGAGCGTCGACAGCTTTATGGTGTTGCTCGAGGGCGATCTCGGATTTGATGCGCAGGCGGAGGCGCCTCTCGGCTGCGGCTTCCGATTCTTGCTTCCAGCGGGCGCCCAACACGGCGAGCTCGGCACGAATGCGATCCAGCTCGCCTGCATTCGTGGTGGTCATGGTCATATCGTAACTCATCTTCCGGGGGGATTTGGGCGTTCGTCGGCGCGAACGACAGCGGCGATAGCGGCGAGAAGGTTCGTGAGCGTAGTGAGCTTTTGATCCTGCATGAGCTCCTTCGCGTCTTGCTCGTCGAGGCGCGCCTTGAGCTCGGCCATGGTTGCGTCGGTCGAGCTGGCCGCAGCCTCGACGGTCTCGGCATATTTGACGGATGCGATGGCCGTGGAAAGGCCTGTCGGTAGCTCGCGTTTGAATGTACGTGCCACAAGGGTGATGGCCACGACCAGGGCAACGAGCGGGGCAACTTCAGCCCGTTGCGGCTGAGACAGTTGCGGGCGTCACCGGCGCGAGTTACAATCAGGTCATGAAACTTTTGACTTGGCCGGCGCTGGACCCGGATCATGAGTGGCTGACGGCGGCGCTGGAGAAGGGCATGCTGGAGAGCAACCAGACGCCCGAGGAACTGCGGGCGGAAGCGCAGCGGGTTCGTGCGGAAGCCGAAGAGGCTGACATGGACGTGATCCGCGAGGCTTTGCTGACGGTGGCCGCGAACTTCGAGTCGGTAGCCGTAGGCCGTCTAGCCGCCTGAGCGATCCACAACGGTTTGTCGTTGAAAGGGGCGCGCAGCGCCCCGCCGGTGTTGTGGTTGCAGCGGGGTCTGGCCTAGGCTCGCGCCGAAGGCCTCTCTACGGTTATCAGTACTTGTCCTGTTGATAATCACCAAGCACGTCTTCGACCCGTCGGCGGACGGTGGTGCCGGCAGTGGCGGCGAGCTCCCTGGGACATTCGGTGACTGTGTCGGGGGATACCAGCACGCGGTGCGGGATGTTGGCTAGACTTTCAGACAGTCCGCTAGCGATCGAGACGGAGGCCAACTCATGGGTTTCACGCGCAAGAGCACAATCCATCATCAGGTGTCGAGCGTCGGATCGGTATCGGTGCACGGTGACGGGAGGTCTGGGAGCAAAGTCGTCATCGAGCGCAACGGCAGGGTCATGGTCGAACGCAACGGGGAGGTCGTGTACTCGGAGCTGACAGCCGAGGAACTGGACGAGGCCAGAAAAGAAGTGACCGATGCAGAGAGACAGGGAGTGGAGGCGGTCCGTGCAGCGGCCGCGGGGATGAGGCATGCGGCAGATGCGATGAGAGCGGCAACGCGGGCATTTCGGTGAATGGAGTCGGGCAGGCGGTGCGCTAGGCTTGAGTGATTCCTCCCCGCCGTCCGGTGTTGGCCGCACTGGCGGGGTACTTTTTTATGGTGGCCTTCAGAAGGTCAATGGCAAAGAAGGCGACGGAGGCCGTTACCGATCCAGTTGGACTAGTGCGGGAGGGCTGCGCGCAAAGCGACGTTGGCTCGGTGGAGTCGTTCGAGCGCCATTTCGGATTTGATTTTCATCCTCTCGCGCTCCTGCGCTCTGGCCTCCCATCCTTCCTGGGAAGCCTTGACTTCGTTCAGAAGCTTGCGTATGCGAGCCCTAGCCTCGGGGGTCAGTCCGTAGGAGTCAGGTTCTGGCGTCATGGTCAAATCGTAGCTCATGGTGCTGGCGGGGTCGAGGATCGCTTTGGAGGGGCCGTGGCCAGGAGCTCCTCGACGGTGGCCCCAAGTGCGATGAGCTGCTCGCGCTGGAGGGAAAGCTCAGCATTCTGCTTGTTGAGGCTCGCCACGAGTTCCGCCGCGGTGGCCTCGGATGATGTGGTTGCTTCGGCGACTGTCTCGGCGTACCTGACGGAGCTTCCGAGGGCGGAGAACCCGGTGGGTAGTTCGCCTTTGAGCCCGCGGCTCAGGACGGTCACGATGAGGATGAGGACGATGAGTACGGCGCCGGCACGCTCGATCAAAAATAAGGGCTTGGATTCAAGGGCGATACCGGGCAGGTGGGGGGTGCGGCCCGAAAGAGCGGTGACGAGCACCATGGGGATAGCCGCGAGCGCAATTAGCCATGGCAGGGTCCTGTCTACACGCGATGTGGGCAGTGGCGTTTCGTTTGGCATCTCGAGGCTGATTCCGACCGTTGGGGCGAAGAAGGACAACCCCGACCGGTTGAGCCGGTACCATTAGGGTCATGGACAAGCTCGTGGACGTCACCGCTGTGCGGGTCATCGGACCCCACAAGATGCGCCTCACCTTTCAGGACGGCGTCGTCGGCGACGTCGACTTCACCGGCCGCAACTGGCGGCGCGTATTCGCGCCCCTCGCCGACCCCGATTACTTCGCCAAGGTACGCGTAGACCCGGCAGTCGGGACGATCGTGTGGCCTAACGGCGTCGACATGGCACCCGAGACGCTGTACGAACGAGCTGTGGCGCAGCGAGGGGATTGGCCCGGCATGGGTGCCGTTGACTGAGGCGGAGCGGGGCAAAGCAAGGGTTGCGTGGCCAGAGATCTCGGGGACGGTGGCAACCGGCCCCTCGTTGTTCACGTGGGGGTGAGGCATGAGTAGGTGGAGGATGTGGGCAGGCCTCGGACGTGGATGACATTGTCGGCCTGTTGGGCATCGGTGAGACCGGGCAGAGTCGTGGCGTGATGCATCGATCCGGTTGGGCGGTCCTAAAGGGTTCGCGTGGGTGGGCAACGAGGGGTGTGGTGAGTACGTCGAGCGAGGTGATGGGGGCACGGGGATGTGGTCTCGATGTAGCGACTTTGAGCACGGGTGTGGGTGAGGCTGGGTACAGTAAGCTCGGCGTCAAGGCGGGCTAAAGGGGCGGTAAGGCTAGTGTGAGAGCCAAAACCAAGGCGGCACAGCGATGGCGCAATTCGGGCTTGACTTCTGTGCGTCAGCGGATAGACTGGCCACCAGTAGCTTGAGTACCGCGTGAAAGCGGAAGCAGTACCGCAACATTGGCTAGGGAGCTGTGTTGTGTGGGTAGGGTCAACAGGAGAGAGGGAGAACGAATCGGCATCAGGGGATAGCTGGACGTGGAGAGCCAAGACGCTTGGGGATGCGGTGGTTGCGAGAAGCGACGCGTAGCCGCGAGCGTGGGTCGAGATCAGGTTGGTCTCGAAGGCTCGGATAGGCAGTTCTAAGCGCCCCTCTTTTGAATAGGTGATGGTCCTGGCGGATGAGACGATTTGTGCTCTGGGTGAGGAGGGCTTGTAGGAGGAGCCTGGCTTATCGTTGAATGGGGGCAGTGAGGTCGAGCCGTAGGCGCCGGTGATTCTGAGGTGTTCAGAGTAAAAATATGTACTTATGAATTTGGAACTAGTGGTTTTTAGTCAAGGTGTTGAGTAGTGACACGGGAAGCTTCGATGAAGAGGTGTCGCAGTAACAAATGAGTCGGGTTGGGGAACATAGGGTAAATTTTTCGGCAAAAAGCTTCGGCGGCTATACCCCGTCGCTGGAGTCCCAGCGAGACATGGAAGCAATAACCCCGATTGGCGCCCTCGCCGGTGAGGGAGCATCATCGGCGGCAATCGGCGGCTATACGGGCACTCCCATCTATCTAACTGCCCGCCGGGCAGAAGCCGACGTGGACTCGTCCTCGACGAGCGGAGCGAACGCAGTGAGTCGTTTATACGGTCGGCGGGCGGCCGAAGGGCCTGAAGTGAGCAGATGCGAACGGTCTCCGTTCATCGCAAAAACATCCTCCCGTAACGATCTATCTGGACAGCAGCAGGCCGAAGGCGCGCTGTCTCATGCGTCCACGGGAGTGGTCTTGATGGCTAACCCGATCCTTGCTCTTGACCAAAAGGGTTGTAGCTCAAACCTGCCCTTAACGACCGCTGGGAACCGAAGCAAGCCGAAGGCGCGGAGGGATGACCCGGGTCCTCGCAACAGTCTTTGCTCTTGCGAGGATCACCCGGCCGGGCTGTGGAGCACGGCCGATGGGAATGCTGTTTGGACTTCAGATGCCGTAGGCCGGTCACGGTCTGTTTCAGCGAACGGCACTGGGTTGCCGTTTGCGTCGGAGCCTTGCTCCTTCGTGAAAGAAGGCCGCGTAGCCATGCGAGCGGCCGTGCAACCCTCCACAACTGGGATGAATCCTGGAGGCCGCAGGCCGACGGTACCCAGCACCCTCGTCGAGTCTGATCGCAGCCGGCGCGTCAGCGCCGGCGCTCGGGTTTTGTACACGGTTTTGGGAGAGAGGGAGAGGGAATGCAGCGTCAGCGGGATGGAAGTGGTTTCGCAATGAAATGTGATGGTGGCGGTCTGAGTGATGGTGACGGTCTGATCTTCCCGCTTCCAAGCGATAGACGCTCAAACCTCCACGACACGGATTGTGTGGCGGATCAGCCACGGTCTGTCGTTGAAAGGGGCGCGCAGCGCCCCGCCGTGGTGGTGGGAACGGTAGGACCGGTGAAGAAGGCGACGAAGACAGGTGTGGATTCAGACCGACTACCGGGGACGTTCTACATCGATGTTGTCACGGCCGGTAAAGCTGACGAGAAGTTCGATGTCCTCTTCGAGCAGCAGCGAGTAGCCGTCGAGCAAACGTCGATCTTCAGCGAGAGCCGATATGGCGCCACTGTCGAGAAGAAAGTCTCGGCGCTGCAGCTGGGTCACTGCGACCAGGTGGCTGCGCGGGCTCTGAGCTCAGGCAAGAGGTCGGTGCCGTCGATACCTTCGGCGACCAGTTCCTCGTGCATTTTGCGCAACGAAGCCCTCTGGGCGTTGATCTCGGCCCATTCCTCGGGAGTGACGGACGGATACGGCGAAGCCCCATTGCTGGACGCTCCGTTGCTTGAGACGATGTCGTCCTCTTTGGGCATGCCCCAGATTGTAGCGCCAGCCTCGACCCCCAACAACCCTTCGCGCCACCCCACATGACAGGCTGCGCCCGCTGCTTAATCAAAACGCCGATCGGCGCCCTCGCTAACAGAGTCCGGTATCACCGGCGTCGATCGATGGGGATCGCCTAACAACCATCCATCTAATTGCCTGACAGCCCACTCAGCAGGTGCGGACTTTGCGCAGTTGCGCTCCGCGCCTGCTGTCATTGACCCAATTGATCTTTCTAATTGTCCGCCAGCCCGAGTGAGCTTGCTCACGTCATCGAGGGACAGAGCGAGCGAAGCGAGTCGTTTACCAGGCGAAAAGAGGGCTGAAGGACCTGGAGCGAGCGGATGCGAGCGGTCTCCAGAAGGCCCAAGAACAAACCCCGCAGGGGTTGGAACGCCTGCGAAGCCGAGCGGATGCGAACGGTCTCCAGAAGACCAACAAATAAAGCCCGTAAGGGTTAAACGGCCGGGTCAACTGCCTCCCCCCGGTGCAGTCACGAAACGGTCACTGGACCAGCGCAGGCCGAAGGCGCGCGGTCCTCGAGCTCTTCCATTGCCCTCTTGACGGATAACCCAGTCTTTGCTCTTGACCTAAAGGGCTGTAGCTCAAACCTGCACTCAACGACCGCTGGGAACCGAAGCAGGCCGAAGGCGCGGAGGTATGACTCAGTTTGCAGTTTAGAGGGCGTAGCCCGGTCATCTGTAACTGACTCTCGCAACGGTTCTCAAAGGGGCGCGCAGCGCCCCGCCGGTGTGGTGGGTGTTGGACCAGCGACGAACAAGGCGAAGAACGCCGCGACTGATTTAGTTCGTGTCGCTCGAGGCCGAGTCGGTTTCGGCCGACCGCTGGGCGTGGAAGCCAATGCCGGCATCGGGGATACGGGTGCTCGGTGCCAGATCCTCAGCCATGGCGTGATCGTCGACGGCGCGCGCAAGCAGGACGCGGGCGACATCGGTCGGAGTGGCCATCACGCCGCCAGACGGCGACCCTCAGACAGGGCCGCGTATATGACAGTGCCGTACGTGTCACCCCAGAACTTAGCTTCTTCCTCGGTTACGACGATGATGTCGGCAGAAACTTTGAGGCCTTTCAACGTCCTACGCAATCGCACGGACTCCTTGGCGCGGTGCTCAACCGTCGGCTCGATCACGAGGAAGTCCAAGTCGCTGTCCTCGCCGGCCTCGCCGCGCGCGTGGGAGCCGAAGAGGATCACCTGCGATCTTGCCGGCGCGGCCTTCAACAGTCGGCGGCCTGCCTCGGCTATGACGGTATCGCTGAACATGGGCCCGATTGTAGCGCCGGCCTCGACGCCGAACAACCCCATCGCGCCACCCCACAAGACAGGCGTGCGCCCGCTGCTTAGTCAAAACGCCGATCGGCGCCCTCGCTAACAGAGTCCGGTATCACCGGCGTCGATCGATGGGGATCGCCTAACAACCATCCATCTAATTGCCTGACGTCCGCGGAGAGCTCTATGCCGACGGCTCCGCATGATTCAGCGAACGTAGTTGTGAGCGTCACCCCCCCGGGAGGGGTCGTCATACACCTAAGAGCTCATAGCGGCGGAAGGCCTGAAGTGAGCGGATGCGAACGGTCTCCAGAAGACCAACAAATAAAGCCCGTAAGGGTTGAAACGGCCGGGTCAACTGCCTTCCCCCCCGGAGCAGTCACAGAAACGGGCACTGGACCAGCGCAGGCCGAAGGCGCGCGGTCCTCGAGCTCTTCCATTGCCCTCTTGACGGATAACCCAGTCTTTGCTCTTGACCTAAAGGGCTGTAGCTCAAACCTGCACTCAACGACCGCTGGGAACCGAAGCAGGCCGAAGGCGCGGAGGTATGACTCAGTTTGCAGTTTAGAGGGCGTAGCCCGGTCATCTGTAACTGACTCTCGCAACGGTTCTCAAAGGGGCGCGCAGCGCCCCGCCGGTGTTGTGGGTTCCGGGCAGCGTTTCCTAGCGTCGCGGGCGGTTCTTGCGACAAGTGGCGAGTCTCGACTGGTTAGTGTAAAGAGTGTGCAGCGGTTCGGTCGGGATCAGCGCCTCGACGAGGAAACCGGTGTCGAGGGCGACCGCGTCGGGCGGACCGGTGCTGGTCGCCCGTTTGAGGGCAGCCCGTCGTTCCTCGACGGTTTTGTACTTGGGCAGCACGCGGAGCTCGGCGAGCTCCTCGGGAGTGAGCCGCTTCAGTTGCCCGTTGGTCTGCGCTTTCGCTTTGGCCTTGGCCATGGCTTTCATGATGCCACCTGCGGGTCAGATCTTCAACGCTTCGGTGTTGCGGGTTCGGAGGGTTCAGCTCCCGCTCCCGTTGTTACGGGCGTTGCTGGCCTTGGCCACGATCTCGCCGGTTGCCTCTGTGGTTGCGCCGACCGCCACGGGGACGCGGTCGTCGTCGAAGACGGCGGTGATCTCCAGCCGTCCGCCGAGCGCTTCGATGTAGTCGCGCAGGGTGGAGAGGTAGATCTCGCTGCGGTTCTCCATCCGCGAGACGTTGCCCTGGCTGACGCCGAGCTCGGTGGCCAGGTCGACCTGGGTGACGTTGCGCGATTCGCGCAGCTTGTTGAGGGCGACGGCGTCTTCCATCGCGCGGCGGTACTCGGCGACGTTGGCGCGTCGCTCGGGGGTGTTCTGGTCAGGCCGTTCCCGCAGCTCGTTGAACTTTTTGGTTTTCCTGGGCATTCAGATTCCTCCTTGGAGCATGTCGACGGCGGCGTTGACGGAATCCTGCTCCTTCACGGAGAGGTCCTCCCACCAGCGCGCGAATTGGTCTGTGTACTCGATGTCCCACACAGGCATCATACCCTCCGGATCATATGTCGTCAAGGTCATACCCGGTCCGATGTGACGGGCACCGAACGGACGCTACTCACGACCTGTGACGGCAGAGCAAATCGGGCGACCTCGGGCTCGCGCCGCCCAACCATAGACCTGCCTTGGGAGACCTCGGCGTCGACCTACAAGATCGGCGTCCGGCGGACAACCGGGTCGACTGCCTTTCCCCTCGGGGCAGTCACAGAAACGGGTAAGGGACAAGCGCAGGCCGAAGGCGCGCGGTCCTCATCTTTCTTGACGACCAGAACAGGCCTTTCTCTCGATCGAGAATCACGCTTTCTTGATGGGTGTCTCGCGCAGTTCCATCGACCCAGTAGAGCTTGTAATCAAAGGGAAAACATCCGCAGCGGTCGGGCGAGGCAAAGCCGCCCGGTGAGCGCGGGCGGAAGCGCAGCTGCTCTGTTGCTCACCGTTGAAAGGGGCGCGCAGCGCCCCGCCGTGGTGGTGGCAGGTGGATGGAAGGTCTTGACGGGACCGGATGATTTGCTAGACTTCAGTCATTCCTCCCCGCCGCAGGGCTTCGGCCTCGTTGGCGGGGAACCTTTTTATGGGGGTCTCGAGAACAACGATCGCGGTGTTCATCGACTGGCAGAACGCCTACAGGGCGGGACGCCGGGCCTTCG
Source organism: uncultured Solirubrobacterales bacterium (assembly GCA_963776185.1). GTDB lineage: Bacteria > Actinomycetota > Thermoleophilia > Solirubrobacterales > Solirubrobacteraceae > Palsa-744. Next base: position 1,618 of record CAVZLM010000003.1, on the reverse strand, counting down.
AGCTGGACGATCAGGGCAACGAGCGGGGCAACTTCAGCCCGTTGCAGCTAGGTCGGATCCTCGCCGCGGGCAACAAACGGGGCAAGGCGGGTCAGCTGGTCCGGGTGGAGATTCATCGGGGGCTGCCGAGCCCTGCCAAGGACCCGATCGGTCATGGGGCGAATCGCCGGCAGGCCGCCGCCTGGGTCAAGGAGGGCGGGTCGTTGGTGATCCCGCGGCTCCGGTCATTGCGCTATCCGTCTCGGGACGCGCCGAATCAAGCGCCGGTCGAGAAGGGCATCGACGTACAGCTGGCATTGGCCGTGGCCGAGACGGCGCTTACGGAAACGGCGGACGTCGCGATTCTGTTCACGCACGACACGGACTTAACGCCGGCGATCGAAATGGTCGCTCGACTCAAGGGCCCACGTCGGATCGAGACGGCGGGTTGGGCGAGCGGCAACTATGTACAGCGTCTCCGGCAAGTGCGGGGAGTGCACCACCACGCGATTACTCGGAAGGTCTTCGACCGCGTCGAGACACGGGTCAACTACGCGCACGACCCGAAGAAGTAACGCCGGCTTCCGCACCGAACAACCCTTTGGCGTCGACCCACACTGCTCCGGGCTTCGCCCACGGAGCAGTCACGGGTAAGGGACAAGCGCAGGCCGAAGGCGCGCGGTCCTCATCTTTCTTGACGACCAGAGCAGGCTGTTCTCTTGATCGAGAATCACGCTTTCCTGATGGTCAGAGCGTGTCGTACTCTGGATCAAAAAAGGCTTGCACTCAACCCTTCTTTGAACACCGGAGCGCAAGGCCGTTACGCAGTCGGCCGGAGCGTAGGCAGCAGTTTCGCTTTGGGTGTGAAAACCATTGGAAAAAACCTTCACGGAGGCGTGCATGAAACCCGCTGATCTGTTATACTCAGTACCAGGTCGTGCACGCCGTGGGAACACGGAAAGAACGACGAAGGAATCTGGCCCACCGGGCCAGGAATCCTCGGGCCTAGAGGCCCAGGGAAGTTCAAGTTTTGTACACGGTTTTGGGAGAGAGGGAGAGGGAATGCAGCGTCAGCGGGATGGAAGTGGTTTCGCAATGAAATGTGATGCTGACGGTTCTGAGAAATGCTCTGTAAGTGGTCAAGTTGAGAACGCAAGGTAATCGGGTAAGGGCAAGAGGGGAGGAGAGGGGATGCAGATGAAGGCAGCATTCAAGTTGGTCGTTAGGCCTCTTTCCGCTTTGAGCTTTGTGGTTGTGGTGTTGGGTGTGCTTGCGGTGTCGGGTGTGGAAGCGTCGTCGGCGACGGTCGAAGCGGAAAGCACACCGGACCGGGCGTCTAAAGTCGCCCGGGGGAGTGGTGGGTCTAAGGCCGGTCGTCGGCTGATCCTGCCGGTTCTCCTGGTGACCCTGGGTGCGCTCATATTTATGACTACCCCGGCTCTGGCCGCAACCCCCGAAACCCCCGAAACCGGCAAAGCGAACCCGGCTTCCATCACTGCCACCACCGCGACCCTTGAAGAGACGGGGTGTTGAACCCCCACGCCGCGTTGAGTGAACTTGCTGGTATACGAATACCTTGCTGAATACGAATACCGGTTCAAGGTCTCCGCTGGAACGGAATGCGAAGGGGAAAGCGGGA
>CAVZLM010000002.1:0-561577 GCA_963776185.1 uncultured Solirubrobacterales bacterium | reverse complement strand
CGAACATCGCTGTCACCGGCTGCCGAAAGTTCACAAGGCTAAGAAGAAGACCAAGCATAGGAAGAAAGATCGCAAGGCTAAGGCGAAACATCAGGCGAAGGGGAAGAAGTAATGCCTCTTGGAGGTGTAGAGAGACCGTGTGCGCATCCGCGCGACTCCAGGGCTTCCACGCCCGTCGGACTCGATAACCGACGCACTGCGTCGCTCAATCGTTCAGTGACGAATGCACGTCGAATCCGGCGTGTCAGCCAGATAGATGGATCGTGGATGAGTCAAAACACCAGGCGCGGAGCGAAGAGCCGCATAGTCGGCGCCTAGTGGAGATAGGGCGGCAGCAGAAGAAGGCCGGAAAGCTGTCGACGAGGATAAAGCTGATCTTCACGCCAAGAACGGTAAGAAGCTTTCCAAGTCCTTGACTGTGGAGTTCAAGCAATGACGAGTCTCGCCGCAAAGCACTGAGACAAGGTGCCGCCGTTGTACGGGGCGTGCTAACAAAGAGCGGCTCGAGCAGGCCTTTGGGCCGTCGAGCAGGGGTAGAGGAGAGGGAGGGGGGCGGATGCGGCGAGGAAGGGTGCTGAGTACAGGTTTGGTGGGCGTGTTGGGGGTGCTGGGCGTGGTGGCGGTGGCTGCTGTCGTCATGCTGGCGGGCTGGCTCGCTTTGCTGCTGCGTCAGCTGCTTGGGAGGCGTGAGGCGGCGGTGTCGTACACGACACCGCCGGGGCATAGACCGATCGGAACCCTCCCAAGGGGCGATTAGCTTGCGAAAGCGATGACCAACGATTCGTCACTCAGGCCAAGCCACAGAGACCTCCCACCAGGGGTGGCCCGGAACGTGGGCTCGATTGAGCCAGCACAAGGTAACGCTACGTCAGACGAGGGTCATCCAAACGACGAGGGCGCCATCGGCGCCCCATTTCGAGGCGGCGCGCTAGCGCCGCCGCCGGTGTATTGGCACGCCGTTGATAAGTGGCGTGGGACCGTGCGTTTCTGCGATGGCCTGCCTCAAGGTCGGCACAAACGTGTCACAAACTCGGTGCGAGTTCAATCGGGCAGTTCGGAGAGGGCGCGACGCAGGAGCGCCCGCGGTGGTGGTGGCTATGCCAGTCTGGACGCGAGACAGGCGGCCGTTGAGCGTCTGACCGGCCGAAATCACGGCCCGTTTGAGTGGATTTCTCGACCCGGATGTGATAGGCTTAGCCCTGTGTGGGAGCCAAATCCAGGGCAGGATTCGAAAGATTCGACACAAAGAATCACGTTGGCACTTGACGGGAGCCTTAGGTTCGGCTTATGATGCGCCGAGCAGTGCGGTCGGCAGCGAAACTTCTGTCCGGCAGATGAGTTAGTATCGATAGAAGCAAGAGTAAGAACACAACGCAGCAGGGGAAGTAAGACGGGTCAATAGGGCGCCACCACCGGTGGCAGACGGAGAGGGAGTACGGACACGCAGCAGGGGAATCAACTACGTCACACCGGCGATGTTTGGGTATGCGCGCCACGCGCGAGCCCATGCACATCAGTTCGAGTGACTCCAGATCTTGTCGTCAGTTGCGGCTGAACGCACCTTCGGGTGCGGAAGGCTCGACAGGCAAGGGTCGGGACTCCTGAGTTCGGCGGGCGCATTCAAGCCAAGTTCTCGTCTTGAAGTGTGGGAAGAGACAGAACGACGCGTTACGAAGGCGCTTTAGAGCTCGAGAGACCGAATCACTACCGCAGTGCAGCAGCAAGAAACACCAGCAGCACGGCAGTAACAAACGGTCCAACGAAGATGGAGAGGAATTGCAGAGACCAACAGCGCTCCTCATAGCCAAGTTCTCGTCTCGAAGTGTGGGAACAGAGGGAACGACGCGTAACGAGGAACGTCGGCGGACTCCAGAATTCCGATCCAGCGACGAAGGTAACCGTTAGGAGTACCGCAGCAAAGTTGGATCGAAGTGAATGCAACACCGAAGCAAAGGCAGCAAAGGTAGTAAGCAGCAAAAGCATCACGACATAGCAGAGCGCGATCATGCGGCAGCTCGGCCAGTGCCTGTGAAATCGACTCGGTTGGGGAACGCCCGTGGCGGCGCCTGACGAGACCGTAGCGTTAAAGACTTCTCGAGGCTGAGAGGGCTTGCGGGGTAACAAAAACCCCGACCGCGCAACATTCAGGTTTGCGGATAACCGACCACCGCGTACAGTCGCGATTGGCGGACCACAAATCCACCGTCCACGCCAGTGGGCCAGCGGACAGGACTGGCTTAGCGTTAGACATCCTCCGAGTTTTGGAGGTGCGCTAATGGCGAAACAAAATTCAGTGTGCCCCGGGGAAGGCCGAAGGGGTCTTCCCCGGGTGTACGCATAAGTCTTGGAAGCACGATGCCCTGTAAGTGAGCCCAACAGGGCGAACACCTGATCAGACGTAATGGTCTTGATGGCTAACCCAATCTTTGCTCCTGCCAAAAAGGCCGGTAATCAAACTGGCCTTTAACAACCGAGAGAAGCCGAAGCAAGCCGAAGGCGCGAAGGTTTGATGACCTGCTCTTACGCTCAACGATCCAGTTGATTAGCGAGCCATCAGGCGAGCAGCAATAAAACGTCTGCTGCTTCTTTGTCACTGATGGGCGTCAGCCCTCTTGATGGCTAACCCAATCTTTACGCCTGCCAAAAAGGCCGGTAATCAATCTGGCCTTTAACGACCGCCCCCTTTAACAACCGCTCGGTAGTCGAACCTGCCTATAACGCCGAATGGCAAGAGCTTTGCCTACCTAACGGCGGTGCCGGGCAGCGAGCCATCAGGCGAGCAGTAATAAAACGTGTGCTGCTTCTTTGTCACTGATGGGCGTCAGCCCTCTTGATGGCTAAACCAATCTTTACTCCTGCCAAAAAGGCTGGTAATCAAACTGGCCTTTAACAACCGCTCGGTAATCAAATCCGCTCTTACGGTCGAGGGTGTAGCCATGATTTACTCGGCGGCGCCGGCGAGCGAGCCATCAGGCGAGCAGTAATAAAGAGATGACGGGCTTTTCTCTTGATGACATTCAGCCCTCTTGACGGCTAAACCAAGGTCTTTCTCTTGACCAAAAAGGTCCGGCGTGGCATTGGAGTGGGGAGCTAGCGCAGGACGTTGGGTGTGCTGGGCACATGGAAGAACATAACCTCCGTGGGCCGGTGGCCGAACTCTTTAGCGAGCTCGGCTTGGGTGTCGCGGACGGCGATGATCTTGCCGAGGCTCAGGGCGAGCCACTTGCCGGGATATTTGGCTGCCTCGGCGGGCACGGGTCCAACGCCGAAGGACTCTTGGAGTTCGCCGGCGGGCACGGTGCCAATGGGCACCGAGAAGAAGTCGTCGATTGCTTCGGGTCTAGTCACAAGAGGCATGATGGCATCTCTCCTTTGGATCTTCAATAGCTGCCGGTCATAGCTCTTTCCTCCGACCGAAGACGGTCGGTCTGGACAACAAATCCTGAAGGCTCGTGGAAGTGATGTCGAGCCAACAGGCGAGCAGTAATAAAACGTCTGCTGCTTCTTTGTCACTGATGGGCGTCAGCCCTCTTGATGGCTAACCCAATCTTTACGCCTGCCAAAAAGGCTGGTAATCACACTGGCCTTTAACAACCGGGAGAAGCCGAAGCAGGCCGAAGGCGCGTAGGTTAGACGTCCCATGGTCTTGATGGCTAACACGGGCTTTTCTCTTGTGCCGTTTTGTAGTTACTCAAACCTTCTTTACGTTCAGAGGGACGCAGCCACGCGAAGCGGCAAGGCCCGATGACAGGCCAACAGTAGCTCCTTTTTTGGCGTCCTAAAAGTTTACGTTTTTACACCGGCCGTTCTCAATAGAAAGAGAATGAAAAATGCGCAGTCGGGAGTTTGATCCGATTGTGCATCACCGGTAGAGCCGTGGGTGACGGAGCCGCATGACCCCCTGGGTCCACCTGTAAAAAGGTGGACCCAGGAGCGGTCTCCACAGTAAGACCCTGGCAGTACCACGGAGCCGCATGACCCCCTGGGTCCACCCGTAAAAAGGTGGACCCAGGAGCGGCATCTGAGTCCAGTACGCCGAGTAGCCGGAGGTTTGTGTTTTTGCAACTTGCCGATCGCCATGGCAGCGTACCTAATCGTTATCGCCCCGAATGCATCGAGCACGCGCTCTGCGCGGGATGAGAAGCGGTGAACCGGAAGGGGGACAGAAGTGGTGAAAACTTTGTTAGGAAAGGTCGGCCGAAAGGTTGCAAAAACGTGCAAGGTGTGATAGCTTCACCGGAAGGACGAGTAAGGTCCCTAGGACAGTGGTTCGGGGGTCATGTTGTACAAATTTGGAATGCAGGGGAATGAGGAGAGGGAGGAGTGCAATGTGGGCAGGGAAAGTATTCAAGCTCGTAGTGAGGCCCCTGTCCGCCCTGAGCCTCGTGGTTCCGATGTTGGGGGTGCTTGTGTTAGTGGCGGCGGAGGGGAGCGGGAGACGGGATGAGGTCAATGTGTTCAGGCAGCAGGTTGGGGTGTGTCCCGGCCTGCCGGGGTCGGCGGGTTGGTGCTCGTGGCTGGATCGATCCAGCCCGGGGGGCTCTCGTGAAGCCTACGGGGCCGTCGCCTACAGGGTCGTCGGCGCGCCCTTGTGGCTCCCGGGGGGGCGTGTTTGGGGTGCTCGGTGTGGCGGGGGCGGTTGGCTGGGTGCGTTGGTGTTTGCGGGGTGGTTTGGTGTTGTTGGGTGTGCTGGTGGTGGTGTGTGGTGTGTGGGTGTCTCCGGCGTTTGCTGGCCGGGAGCGTGTGTTTGAGGGGTCGTTTGGCTGTGAAAAAGGTGTGGTGGGTTGTACGATGCCGGACCCGTATCCGCTCGCGGTGAAACCGTGGTCGGTCGCGGTGGATGATGCTTCTGGTGATGTGTATGTGACGGACGCTGCTAATTATCGTGTGCAGGAGTTCAACAGTAAAGGCGAATTCGTGTTGATGTTCGGTAAGGCGGTGAACTTGACGGCGGTGTTGGCGGCTGGTAGCGAAGCCGAACAGAACGTATGTACGGCGGCATCGCTTGACACCTGTCAGCCTGGTACGGCGAGCTCCTCACCCGGCGGCTTCGACGGCGAAGTCCTGTTTGTCGCGGTTGATAATTCGTCTGGGCCTTCTAGTGGTGATGTGTACGTCGGTGACTATTTCGAAAATGGTGTGGGGAACAGGGTCTCGAAGTTCGACTCGGCGGGCGGGTTGATCTCGAGTTGGGGGGAAGGCGGGGAGCTGCATGGTGCGAGCGTGAAATTCGGGGCGCTTGAGGGGGTCGCCGTTGATGCATCGGGGGATTTGTGGGTCGCTAGCGGGGTGACGTTTGAGTTTGGTCAGGAAGGGGTGTTCAAGACTGACTGGGCGACCCCGGTTCCCGCGCTCCCGTTCGGTGTCGCGGTGGACGCGCACGAGAACCTTTATTTTCTCCGGGGGCGGGCGGTGGTCGAGGTCACTGGCGCGGGCGCTGAAGTGGGCCAGATCACCGAACCCGGCGAAGAAGCTCATCCAATCAACGCGTATGGGGTAGCGGTGGATCCCGCTGGCAAGGATGTGTATGCACTTGACGGGCCGGGAAGTTTTGTCCCGGCGCGTGTGCAGTTGCAGCGTTATGTGGTGGGGTGCTCGATGCTGTCAAAAGGGTCGGGTTGTACGGCGGCGGAAACGTTCACGAACAGCCACCTGACGGAAGAATTCGCTGAAGGGCATGGTGTGGCGGTTGGGCCGGGTGAAGAAGAACCAGTGTATGTGACGAGTCGGGAACGGGGGGAAGTGCGGAAGTTCGCGGTTGTGACGGTGCCTGGTGTGGTGACGGGCAAACCGTCGGGGTTGTCGTCGTCTGGCGCGACTTTGGAGGGGGTTGTGGATCCGGCGGGTGTGGCGTTGAAGGAATGTCTCTTTGAATATGGTGAAACGGAAGCGTATGGGCATGTCGTTGCGTGTGAACACCCGGATGCTGGGGAAGTCCCGGTGGATTCTGCCGAACACGCGGTGCACGCGGTGGTCGGTGGTTTGGTCGGTGGTAGGTCTTATCATTATCGCCTGGTTGCGGATAATGTGAATGATGCGCAGGAACCGGTGCTTGGTGGGGATGTCGTGTTTGGTCCGCCGGTGCTGGTTAGCGAGTCGAGTATCGAAGTGACGGCGGGGACCGCGCGCGTGGTGGCGGAAGTGGAGCCGCAGAATGTGGATACGCGGGTGCGGGTTGAATATGGCACGAGCACGGGGTATGGGCAGAGTACGGGTGAGGTGGATATCGGCGCGGGCGGCGGGGTGCAGGAGGTGCCGGTGGAATTGCAGGGTCTTGCGCCTGGGACGGAATATCACTATCGGTTTGTGGCGGAGAGTGTGCTTGGTGAAGGTGCGGGTGCTGTGGTGGGTGGGGATCGTGTGTTTAGGACGCAGGGTTCTGGGGCGTTTAGGTTGCCGGATGCGCGGGTGTGGGAATTGGTGTCGCCGCGGGATCGGCATGGCGCGTCGATCGAACCGTTGGCGAGTTCTTATGATGGGGGTGGGGAGATCCAGGCGGCGAGTGGTGGTGGCGCGATTAGCTATGTGACGAACATCCCGGTCGAACCGAGTGTCGATGGGTTCCCGGAATTCGCGCAGGTGTTGTCTGTGCGGGGTAGCGCGGGCTGGGTCTCGCGGGACTTGTCGGTGCCGCATAATGGGTTGGTGCAGACGGGGGTGGCGTTTGATCCTGGCCGGGAGTACCGGTATTTCTCTGAAGATCTCGCACGTGCGGCGGTGCAGCCCGCGGGGGTGTTCGAGCCGTGCCAGGACGCGCAGGGCGCGAGTGAGCCGTGTGTCTCTCCGGCGGCTTCTGAACAGACGGCGCTGATGCAGGACCTCTCGAGTGGGGTGTTCACGCCGCTGGTGACGGGCTGCCCGTCGCTGCTGGAAGAAGAAGCCGGCCACCCGTGCGCGTCGGCGGTGGCAGAACACGCGAACGTGCCAGCCGGCACCATCTTCGGCAAAGTCTATGCGCTGACGGGTGGGCACGTGTCCCCCGATCGTCTACTGTGGCCCGTTCTTTGAGGACGCGACACCCGACTTGAGTCATATCGTGGTGGATTCCCCGGTACGGTTGACCGAAGAAGCGGACGCGCCTGCGGGGGAAGGGTTGTATGAGTGGTCGGCGGGGAGTCTTCAGTTTGTCGGTGTGGGGCGTGTCGGGGCGATTGGTGAAGGGGTTCGACTGATGATCGGTATGCGATTTCTGATGATGGTTCGCGTGTGTTTTGGACGGCGAGCGGGTCGCATCACTTGTTTATGCGGGATATGGCTAGTGGTGAAGCGTTGCAGCTGGATGTCCCTGAAGCGGAATGCGTAGCGAAAGGCAAATGCGTGGGCGGGGACGGCAGCGCGGAATTCCAGGTCGCGGCGAGTGGTGGGGAACGGGTGTTCTTCACGGATACGCAGCAGTTGACGTTGGGTTCTGGGGCGGGTAGCGGGAGCCGGGACTTGTATGAGTGTGAAATCGAAGAAGTCGCGGGGAAGCCCATGTGTAAGCTGACGGATGTGACGCCGGCTGCTGGCGGGGAATCCGCGGGTGTGCAGGAAGTCGTGGTCGGTGCGAGTGAAGATGGCTCGTATGTGTATTTCGTCGCGAACGGGGTGCTTGGTGATGGTGGGGCGCGTGGCGCGGTGCCGGGAGACTGCGAAGTGAATACTGAAAAGGCGCCGGGTGAGCGGTGTAACTTGTATGTGTGGCATGATGGTGTGACGAGCTTGGTCGCGGTGTTGTCGGGTATGGATGTCCCGGACTGGGGTGCGCTTTATTTGAATGCGCCTACGGCGCGGGTTTCGCCGAGTGGGGAGTGGTTGGCGTTTATGTCGTTGCGGTCGTTGACGGGGTATGATAATCGGGATGCGGTTAGTGGTGAACCGGATGAGGAGGTGTTTTTGTATAACGCGGTGAGTGGGCGGCTGGTGTGCGCGTCGTGTGACCCGACGGGCGCCCGCCCATACGGGAAGCCATACGTAACCCGAATGGGGAAGGCCTTGAAAACGGGCTGGTGGGGAGTTTCAGAGGTGTGGTATCCGAAGACGTGGCTAGCAGCGAACATACCGACGTGGACGCCGCAGTCCTATGATAATGCTGTGTATCAGTCGCGTTATTTGTCTGATAGTGGCCGGTTGTTCTTTAATTCGCTTGATGGGTTGGTCGCGAAGGATGGTGAATGCGCAGGAGGATGTGTATGAGTATGAGCCGGAAGGTGTGGGCCCGAAGGCGCGCGTTGTGGGCCTGGCGCTGGGGGTGGTAGTGAGGTGTTTGAGCCTGAACGCGGGTTTGAAGTTGGGGGTGTGGCGGGGGTTGGTGGTGCGGGTTGTGTGGCGTTGATTTCGTCGGGGACTTCGGGTGAAGAATCGGCGTTTATGGACGCGAGTGCGTCGGGTGGTGATGTGTTCTTCTTGACGGCGGCGCATCTGGTGTCGGGGAGCATCGAAACTGGTGCCTCGTTGTATGACGCGCATGAATGCAGCACGGGCTCGCCGTGCCTCGGCGGAAGCGGAAGTGCCGCCTGTGTGTGATACCGCGGAAGGGTGTCGTGCGGCCCCGGAACCGCAGCCATCGATCTTTGGTGCGCCGTCGAGCGCGACGTTCCACGGCAGCGCGATACCTACCTCAGTACCTCCCCCGACGAGTACCTCTGCTCCGAAGAAGGTTACAAAAACCCCGAAATGCAAACGCGGCCAGATACTCAACAGCACTCGTACCTCATGCATCAAACACCCCAAACCAAAGCGCAAGAAGAAAACCCACGCCAAAAAACGCACACGATGACCAACCCCAACCAAACACCCCAGCACGACGACAGCCGAGATCGCCCCCCGTACCTCTCAACCGCCGGCACCCGCACGGCCCCATGCCGGCAAGCTGACGCGCCTCGTACCTCCGCACCCGCCTGTTCAGACCTTACGAGCCCCGTACCTCTCCGCGTCCCTTATGGTCTCCTAGCGGGGACGTTCGACGGTGATGTTGCTTCGGCCGGTGGCCGTCACCAGTGTTCCGATGTCCTTGAGATCAGTGGTGAGGATCGTGACCGGAGCGCCGTAGCTGAGCTTCTCAGCGATCGCGACGACCAAGGCATCGATTGCGGTGATGTCTCGCCCTTTTCGTTCGGGGGAAGCCTTCAGCGCTTTTGTGCGCAGAACACCGGCTCGGTCGATGAGCTCTGGGGTGAGGTCAATGTAAGGATCCGCTTTGCGGGTGAGTCTGTTGATGAAGAGCTCGACAAGGGCATCACGGCGTTGTTTGCCGGTGTGGATCTCGCTTCTTACGATTCTTGGGATCCGCAGGGAACGAATGTGGCCGGTCTCGACCAAATCAAAATAGGCGTCGAGGAGTTTGGCGTCCTCTGCCAAGTCGCTGACAGCCCCGCTATCGAGCAAAAAGTGCCGGGGTTGAGGTTGGGTCACTCCTGCCAGGCCGCGACCCGGGCCCGCAACATGGCGCGCTCTTTGGTGCTGTCGACCCCTTCGGCTGCAAGTTCTTTGCGGACCTCGGCGATCCGGGCCCGCTGGTCCGCGACGAAGGCCTCCTCTGCGGCGGCGTCGTCAATGGTTCCGTTGCTGGACCCGTTGGACTGGGGATCTTTGGGCATGCCATACATTCTAGCGTCCGCCTCAGCCCCAAACAAGGCCTTCGCAGCTCTTGGAATGCCCGGGATCGCCGACCGTACCTGCCGTACCTCAGACCAGGGGGCCTCCGTGCCCTCGTCATCATTCGGCAGGAGGCGCCACCAATGAGAACCCCCGTACCTCCGGTTGTCCCTTCCGGCCCCGTACCTTCAGGTCGCCTTGCTCGCGCGCTTGCCCCTCGTACCTCCAGCCAGGTACCGCCGCATCCGCCCGTACCTCTATCTCCGCAGCCTCTTGCTGGCAAGATCATGAGCCGCGTACCTCTGCCTCCGCAGCCCTTTGCTGGCATGCCTGCGAGCCCCTGTACCTCTCAACGGCCGGTATCTTCGTCCGTACCGCGGCGCCTTGCTTTTCGTACCTGTACCTCTGCCGCGCTCCTTTCTTTGATCGCCGTTTTTGCTGTATCTACCTCCCCTGCCATGGCTGCCCGGGAGCGTGTGTTTGAGGGGCTCGTTCGGCTGTGAAAAAGGTGAGGTGGGTTGCACGATACCGGACCCGTATCCGCTGGCGGTGGAACCGTGGTCGGTCACGGTGGATGACGCTTCCGGTGATGTGTATGTGGCGGATGGCATCAATCATCGTGTGCAGGAGTTCAACAGCAAAGGCGAATTCGTGCTGATGTTCGGTAAGGCGGTCAACCTGACAGCGGTGCTGGCGGCTGGTAGCGAAACTGAACAGAATGTCTGTACGGCGGTGTCGCTTGATACCTGTCAGCCTGGGACGGCGAGCTCCTCGCCGGGCGGCTTTGAAAGCTCTCCCGCGGACGTAATGTTTGTCGCAGTTGATAACTCGTCTGGGCCTTCTAGTGGCGATGTGTATGTCGGTGATTATTTCGAAGATGGTGTGGGGAACAGGGTCTCGAAGTTCGGCGCTGCGGGCGAGTTGATCTCGGGTTGGGGGGAAGGCGGCGAGCTGGATGGTGCGAGTGTGAAAAGCCCGCCGCCGCCGCTGCTGCCCGGGCCCGTTCGGGACGATCGAAGGGGTCGCGGTTGATGCCTCGGGGGATCTGTGGGTCGCCACCAGCGGGGTGACGTTTGAGTTTGGTCAGGAAGGGGTGTTCAAGACTGACTGGGCGACCCCGGTTTCCGCGCTGCCGTTTGGTGTCGCGGTGGACTCGCACGAGAACCTCTATTTTCTTCGGGGCGGGCGGTGGTCGAGGTCACTGGCGCGGGCGCTGAAGTGGGTCAGATCACTGAACCCGGCGAAGAAGCCCATCCGATCAACACGTATGGGGTCGCGGTGGATCCCGCTGGCAAGGATGTGTATGTCCTTGACGAACCGGGGGGTTTTGTCCCGGCGCGTGTGCAGTTGCAGCGTTATGTGGTGGGGTGCTCGATGCTGTCAAAAGGGTCGGGTTGTACGGCGGCGGAAACGTTCACAAACAGCCATCTAACGGAAGAATTCGCTGAAGCGCATGGTGTGGCGGTTGGGCCGGGTGAAGAAGAACCGGTGTATGTGACGAGTCGGGAACGGGGGGAAGTGCGGAAGTTCGCGGTTGTGACGGTGCCTGGTGTGGTGACGGGCAAACCGTCGGGGTTGTCTTCCTCTGGCGCGACTTTGGAGGGGTCTGTGGATCCGGCGGGTGTGGCGTTGAAGGAATGTCTCTTTGAATATGGTGAAACGGAAGCGTATGGGCATGTCGTTGCGTGTGAACACCCGGATGCTGGGGAAGTCCCGGTGGATTCTGCCGAACACGCGGTGCACGCGGTGGTTGGTGGTTTGGTGGCGGGTAGGTCTTATCATTATCGTCTGGTTGCGGATAATGTGAATGATGCGCAGGAACCGGTGTTTGGTGGGGATGTCGTGTTTGGTCCGCCGGTGCTGGTTAGCGAGTCGAGTATCGAAGTGACGGCGGGCACGGCGCGGGTTGAGGCGGAAGTGGAGCCGCAGAATGTGGATACGCGGGTGCGGGTTGAATATGGCACGAGCGCGGGGTATGGGCAGAGTACGGGTGAGGTGGATGTCGGCGCGGGCGGCGGGGTGCAGGAGGTGCCGGTGGAATTGCAGGGTCTTGAGCCTGCGGCGGAATATCACTATCGGTTTGTGGCGGAGAGCGTGCTTGGTGAAGGCGCGGGTGCTGTGGTGGGTGGGGATCGTGTGTTTAGGACGCAGGGGTCTGGGGCGTTTAGGTTGCCGGATGGGCGGGTGTGGGAATTGGTGTCGCCGCGGGATCGGCATGGCGCGTCGATCGAACCGTTGGCGAGTTCTTATGATGGGGGTGGGGAGATCCAGGCGGCGGGTGGTGGTGGCGCGATTAGCTATGTGACGAACATCCCGGTCGAATCGGGGGTGGAGGGGTTCCCGGAATTCGCGCAGGTGTTGTCTGTGCGTGGTGGCGCGGGCTGGGTGTCGCGGGATTTGTCGGTTCCGCATAATGGGTTGGTGCAGACGGGGGTGGCGTTTGATCCTGGCCGGGAGTACCGGTATTTCTCTGAAGATCTCTCGCGTGCGGCGGTGCAGCCCGCGGGGGTGTTCGAGCCGTGCCAGGACGCGCAGGGCGCGCCTGAGCCGTGTGTGTCTCCGGAGGCTTCTGAACAGACGGCGCTGGTGCAGGATCTCTCGAGTGGGGTGTTCACGCCGCTGGTGACGGGCTGCCCGTCGTTGCTGGAAGAAGAAGCCGGCCACCCGTGCGCGTCGGCGGTGGCAGAACACGCGAACGTGCCAGCCGGCACCATCTTCGGCAAAGTCAATGCGCTGACGGGCGGGACGTGTCCCCCGATCGTCTACTGTGGCCCGTTCTTTGAGGACGCGACACCGGATTTGAGTCATATCGTGGTGGATTCCCCGGTACGGCTGACCGCAAGTGCCCCTCCTGGAGAAGCCCTGTACCTCTGGTCAGCCGCTGAAAGGAGCCTTCAGTTCGTCGGCGTGGGGCGTCTCGGGGCGGTTGGTGAACAGGGTTCGACTGATGATCGGCATGCGATTTCTGATGATGGTTCGCGTGTGTTTTGGACGGCGAGCGGGTCGCATCACTTGTTTATGCGGGATATGGCTAGTGGCGAAGCGTTGCAGCTGGATGTCCCTGAAGCGGAATGCGTAGCGAAAGGCAAATGCGTGGGGGGGGCGGTCAGCCCGGAATTCCAGGTCGCGTCGAGTGGCGGGGAACGGGTGTTCTTCACCGATACGCAGCAGTTGACGTTGGGTTCTGGGGCGAGTAGCGGGAGCCGGGACTTGTATGAGTGTGAAATCGAAGAAGTCGCGGGGAAACCCGTGTGTAAGCTGACGGATTTGACGCCTGCGGCTGGCGGGGAAGCCGCGGGTGTGCAGGATGTGGTGCTCGGCGCGAGCGAAGATGGCTCGTATGTGTATTTCGTCGCGGACGGGGTGCTTGGTGATGGTGGGGCGCGTGGCGCGGTGCCGGGGGACTGCGAAGTGAATACTGAAAAGGCGCCGGGTGAGCGGTGTAACTTGTATGTGTGGCATGATGGTGTGACGAGCTTGGTAGCGGTGTTGTCGGGGATGGATGTCCCTGATTGGGGTGCCCGGTATTTGAATGCGCCGACGGCGCGGGTTTCGCCTGATGGGGAATGGTTGGCGTTTATGTCGTTGCGGTCGTTGACGGGGTATGATAATCGGGATGCGGTTAGTGGTGAACCGGATGAGGAGGTGTTTTTGTATAATGCGGTGAGTGGGCGGCTGGTGTGCGCGTCGTGTGACCCGACGGGCGCCCGCCCGTACGGGAAGCCATACGGTAACCCGAATGGGGAAGGCCTTGAAAATGGGCTGGTGGGGAGTTTCAAGGTGTGGTATCCGAAGACGTGGCTAGCAGCGAACATACCGACGTGGACGCCGCAGTCTTACGATAATGCTGTGTATCAGTCGCGTTATTTGTCTGATAGTGGCCGGTTGTTCTTTAATTCGCTTGATGGGTTGGTCGCGAAGGATGGGAATGCGCAGGAGGATGTGTATGAGTATGAGCCTGAAGGTGTCGGCCCGGAAGGCGCGGCTTGTGGGCCGGCGCTGGGGGTGGTAGTGAGGTGTTTGAGCCTGAACGCGGGTTTGAAGTTGGGGGTGTGGCGGGGGTTGGTGGTGCGGGTTGTGTGGCGTTGATTTCGTCGGGGACTTCTGGTGAAGAATCGGCGTTTATGGACGCGAGCGCGTCGGGTGGTGATGTGTTCTTTTTGACGGCGGCGCATTTGGTGTCGGGGAGCATCGAAACTGGTGCCTCGTTGTATGACGCCCACGAATGCACGAGCGTGTCGCCGTGTCCGGCGGAAGCGGAAGTGCCGCCTGTGTGTGATACCGCGGAAGGGTGTCGTGCGGCCCCGGAACCGCAGCCATCGATCTTTGGCGCGCCGTCGAGCGCGACGTTCCACGGCAGCGCGATACCTACCTCAGTACCTCCCCCGACGAGTACCTCTGCTCCGAAGAAGGTTACAAAAACCCCGAAATGCAAACGCGGCCAGATACTCAACAGCACTCGTACCTCATGCATCAAACACCCCAAACCAAAGCGCAAGAAGAAAACCCACGCCAAAAAACGCACACGATGACCAACCCCAACCCGCAAGCTGACGAACGCGCTCCCAGCCAGATACTCGAGGATCACGACGGCTCTCCCGCTCTCAGTACCTCTAAAGGCACCCGCCTGGATGCGCCCATCCAGGCATCCACCGAGATCGCGCTCCATACCTCCAGCCAGATACTCGAGCATCAGAACGGCTTTCCCGCTCCCAGTACCTTTAAAGGCGCCCGCCTGCATTCGCCCAGCCAAACCACCACGAGCCCGACGACAGCCCCGCCGCCTCCGACCAGGCATCTGCCGAGGTCGCATCCCGTACCTCCAGCCAGGTACCGCCGCATCCGCCCGTACCTCTATCTCCGCAGCCTCTTGCTGGCAAGATCATGAGCCGCGTACCTCTGCCTCCGCAGCCCTTTGCTGGCATGCCTGCGAGCCCCTGTACCTCTCAACGGCCGGTATCTTCGTCCGTACCGCGGCGCCTTGCTTTTCGTACCTGTACCTCTGCCGCGCTCCTTTCTTTGATCGCCGTTTTTGCTGTATCTACCTCCCCTGCCATGGCTGCCCGAGAGCGCGTGTTTGAGGGGTCGTTTGGCTGTGAAAAAGGTGTGGCGGGTTGTACAACGCCGGACCCGTATCCGCTTGCGGCGAAAGCGTGGTCGGTCGCGGTGGATGATGCTTCTGGTGATGTGTATGTGGCCGATGGCATTAATCATCGTGTGCAGGAGTTCAACAGTAAAGGCGAATTCGTGTTGATGTTTGGTAAGGCGGTGAACTTGACGGCGGTGTTGGCGGCTGGTAGTGAAGCTGAACAGAACGTGTGTACGGCGGTGTCGCTTGATACCTGTCAGCCTGGTACGGCGAGTTCCTCGCCGGGTGGCTTTGAAAGTTCTCCTGCTGAGGTGATGTTTGTCGCGGTTGATAATTCGTCTGGGCTTTCTAGTGGTGATGTGTATGTCGGTGATTATTTCGAAGATGGTGTGGGGGATAGGGTCTCGAAGTTCGATGCTGTGGGCGGGTTGATTTCGAGTTGGGGGGAAGGCGGGGAGCTGGCATGGTGCGAGCGTGAAATTCGGGGCGATTCGAGGGGGTCGCGGTTGATGCTTCGGGGGATTTGTGGGTCGCTGGTGGGGTGACGTTTGAGTTTGGGCAGGAAGGGGTGTTCAAGACTGACTGGGCGACCCCGGTGTCCGCGCTGCCGTTCGGTGTCGCGGTGGACTCGCACGAGAACCTATACTTTCTTCAGGGTCGGGCGGTGGTCGAGGTCACTGGCGCGGGCGCCGAAGTAGGCCAGATCACCGAACCCGGCGAAGAAGCCCATCCGATCAACACGTATGGTGTCGCGGTGGATCCCGCCGGCAAGGACCTGTATGTGCTTGACGAACCGAGTGGCTTTGTCCCGGCGCGTGTGCAGTTGCAGCGTTATGTGGTGGGGTGTTCGATGCCGTTCAAAGGCTCGGGTTGTACGGCCGCGGAAACGTTCACGAACAGCCACCTGACGGCGGAATTCGCTGGAAGCGCATGGTGTCGCAGCGGGCCGGGTGAAGAAGAACCGGTGTATGTGACGAGCGGGGAACGGGGGGAAGTGCGGGAGTTTCGCGGTTGTGACGGTGCCTGGTGTGAGTGACGGGGAAACCGTCGGGGTTGTCCGTCGTCTGGCGCGACGTTGGAGGGGTCTGTGGATCCGGCGGGTGTGGCGTTGGAAGCGAAGTGTTTCTTTGAATATGGCGAAACGGAAGCGTATGGTCATGTCGCTGCGTGTGAAAGCCCGGACGCGAGGAAGTCCCGGTGGATTCGAGCGAACACGCGGTGCACGCGGACGATCAGCGGTTTGGTGGCGGGTAGGTCTTATCATTATCGTCTGGTTGCGGATAATGTGAATGATGCGCAGGAACCGGTGTTTGGTGGGGATGTCGTGTTTGGTCCGCCGGTGCTGGTGAGCGAGTCGAGTGTCGAAGTGACGGCGGGCGACGGCAGGGTTGAGGCGGAAGTGGACCCGCAGAATGTGGATACGCGGGTGCGGGCTGGAATATGGCACTGGCGCGGGGTATGGGCAGAGTACGGGTGAGGTGGATATCGGCGCGGGCGGCGGGGTGCAGGATGTGCCGGTGGAACTGACGGGCCTTGAGCCTGGGCACGGAATATCACTACCGGTTCGTGGCGGAGAGTGTGCTTGGTGAAGGCGCGGGTGCGGTGGTGGGCGGGGATCGGGTGTTGAGGACGCAGGGGTCTGGGGCGTTTAGGTTGCCGGATGCGCGGGCTGGGAATTGGTGTCGCCGCGGGATCGGCATGGCGCGTCGATCGAACCGTTGGCGAGTTCTTATGATGGGGGTGGGGAGATCCAGGCGGCGAGTGGTGGCGGCGCGATTAGCTATGTGACGAACATCCCGGTCGAAGCCGGAGTGTCGAGGGGTTCCCGGAATTCGCGCAGGTGTTGTCTGTGCGCGGCGAGCGCGGGGTGGGTCTCGCGGGATCTTGTCGGTTCCGCATAATGGGTTGGTGCAGACGGGGGTGGCGTTTGATCCGTGGCGCGGGAGTACCGGTATTTCTCTGAAGATCTTTCGCGTGCGGCGGTGCAGCCCGCGGGCGGGTTCGAGCCGTGCCAGGACGCGCAGGGTGCGCCTGCAGCCGTGTGTCTCGCCGGAGGCATCTGAACAGACGGCGCTGGTGCAGGATCTCGTCGAGTGGGGTGTTCACGCCGCTGGTGACGGGATGCCCGTCGTTGCTGGAAGAAGAAGCGGGCCGCCCGTGCCCGCAGGCGGTGGCAGAACACGCGAACGTGCCAGCCGGCACCATCTTCGGTAAAATCAGGCGCTGACTGAGGTGCAAACGGGTGCCCGCCGATTGTGTATTGTGGCCCGTTCTTTGAGGACGCGACACCGGATTTGAGTCATATCGTGGTCGATTCCCCGGTACGGCTGACCGAAGAAGCGGACGCGCCTGCTGGGGGAAGGGCTGTATGAGTGGTCGGCGGGGAAGCTCGAGTTCGTCGGCGCGGGGCACTCGGGGCGTCTGGTGAACAGGATTCGACTGATGATCGGCACGCGATTTCTGATGATGGTTCGCGGGTGTTTTGGACGGCGAGCGCGTCGCATCACTTGTTTATGCGGGATATGGCGAGTGGTGAAGCGTTGCAGCTGGATGTCCCTGAAGCGGAATGCGTCGCGAAAGGCAAATGCGTGGCGGGCCGTCGGCGCGGAATTCCAGGTCGCGTCGAGTGGCGGGGAAAGGGTGTTCTTCACCGATACGCAGCAGTTGACGTTGGGTTCTGGGCGCGAGTAGCGGGAGCCCGGACTTGTATGAGTGTGAAATCGTAGAAGCCGCGGGGAAACCCGTGTGTAAGCTGACGGATTTGACGCCTGCGGCTGGCGGGGAAGCCGCGGGTGTGCAGGGTGTCGTGGTGGGCGCGAGCGAAGACGGCTCCTACGTGTATTTCGTCGCGAATGGGGTGCTAGGTGACGGCGGGGCGCGCGGCGCGACGCCGGGGGACTGCGAAGTCAACAGAAGAAAAGGCGCCGGGTGAGCGGTGTAACTTGTATGTGTGGCATGATGGTGTGACGAGCCTGGTCGCGGTGCTGTCGGGGATGGATGACCCGGACTGGGGTGCGCTTTATTTGAATGCGCCGACGGCGCGGGTTTCGCCGGATGGGGAATGGTTGGCGTTTATGTCGGAGCGGTCGTTGACGGGGTATGATAATCGGGATGCGGTTAGTGGTGAACCGGATGAGGAGGTGTATTTGTATAACGCGGTGAGTGGGCGGCTGGTGTGCGCGTCGTGTAACCCGACGGGCGCACGTCCGTCACGGCGAAGCCATACAGTAACGAAGATGGGGAAGGCCTTGAAAATGGGCTGGTGGGCAGTTTCAAGGTGTGGTATCCGAAGACGTGGCTAGCGGCGAACGTACCGACGTGGACACCGCAGTCCTACGATAATGCTGTGTATCAGTCGCGTTATTTGTCTGATAGTGGCCGGTTGTTCTTTAATTCGCTTGATGGGTTGGTCGCGAAGGATGGTAATGCGCAGGAGGACGTGTATGAGTATGAGCCCGAAGGTGTGGGCTCCGAAACGGCGCGTTGTGGGCCTGGCGCGGGGGTGGTAGTGAGGTGTTTGAGCCTGAACGCGAATTTGAAGTGCTGGGTGTGGCGGGGGTGGTGGTGCGGGTTGTGTGGCGTTGATCTCGTCGGGTACTTCTGGCGCAGAATCGGCGTTCATGGACGCCAGCGAGTCGGGTGGTGATGTGTTCTTCTTGACCGCGGCGCATCTGGTCGTCGGGCGAGCATCGAAACTGGGGACTCGTTGTATGACGCGCATGAATGCACGAGCGGGCTTCGCCTGTACCCGGCCGAAGCCGAAGTGCCGCCCGCCGTGTGATACGGCGGAAGGGTGTCGTGCGGCCCCGAACCCGAGCCCTCGATCTTTGGGGCGCCGTCGAGCGCGACGTTCCACGGCAGCGCGAGTACCTACCTCAGTACCTCCCCCGACGAGTACCTCTGCTCCGAAGAAGGTTACAAAAACCCCGAAATGCAAACGCGGCCAGATACTCAACAGCACTCGTACCTCATGCATCAAACACCCCAAACCAAAGCGCAAGAAGAAAACCCACGCCAAAAAACGCACACGATGACCAACCCCAACCCGCAAGCTGACGAACGCGCCCCTAGGCAGATACTCGAGGATCACGACGGCTCTCCCGCTCTCAGTACCTCTAGGAACGGCCTCATCCCGCCAGGCACCCGCCGAGATCGCCCCCGTACCTCCAGCTAGGTACCTCTCGAGCATCACGACGGCTTTCCCGCTCTCGGTACCTCTTCAGCCTCGCGCCCCATACCGCCCAAGGAGGCACATCGAGAAGAAGCCCTGACACAAATCCGGCCTTCAGTACCTCAGCACCTCGGTATCGGTACCTTCGGTACCTCGAAAGACCCGACATTACGTTTGCTACACTGTAGTTCATGCCTCAAACAGCAGCGAAGACAAAGCCTTTTTCGATCCGCCTCGGTAGGCAGGCGGATCTGCTCGTCGCTGATGAGGTCCGTCGTTCGGGACACTCGCGCAGCGTTGTTGTGGAGGAGCTCGCAGAAGAGGCCGCAAAGATGCGTTTGTTTCCGGGCATCGCTTTTCGTGAGGGCAACCCTCGCCGTGCTTGGGCGATCGGCAGCGGCTTGGATGTGTTCGAGATCATCGAAATGACTCGCTCCTACAAGGGCGATGATGAGACATTGCGGGCCAGCCACCCCCTTGTGACCGATGGTCACCTGCATCTTGCCCGCGCCTACGCGGAGCGCTTTCCTGCGGAGATCGAGGCGATGATCGAGCGAAATCATCCGCCTTTCGAGGAGCTACTCGAGCTCTACCCCTTCATCCGCACCCTTCGTCCCACGGCACCTCGCCAACCCGCCTTCGCCTCGGTCACCTGACCGCACCTCGCCTCTTCCCGTACTTCTACCTCCATACCTCTCCCACTTCCGTACCTCCCTTCGTCACCGCAGCCGGAACTGCCCGCTTGGCGCGCGGCCACATGAGCCTGCGGCTCCTGCCCGCTACCTCTCCGTACCTCTGACTCTCCTCGTTGTACCTCTCCTCACGCGCAGCGCCTGTGGGGGATCCGGTACGTCTCGTACCTCGACCTGAACTGAGGGAAGACCCCGAACGGGTTGGCGGGCACCCCATACCTCCAGCCAGGCACTCGAACATCACGACGGCTTTCCCGCTCGCAGTACCTCTAAAGGCGCCCGAGTGAGTCTTCTTGGGCGAGCTGGCTGGCGCGCTCGAAGTCCTCCCACGTCAAATCTGGGAAGTTGGGCAGCGAGCCGGCGAGGCTGTCGCCCTGGCTGCTCCCAGGCGATTGCACTACACGAAGGTGCGCTCCAGGACCGACCCCAAGGCGTTTCAGCTGATCGGCGGGAATGCTCCCGTCGGGGGCGACGACCAGCTCGAGATGGATGCTCTCGTCTGCTGCCATATGCATATTTTAGGGTGGCTTTCAACCAAGAGGCCTCCATGCCCTCATCATCGTTCAGCAGGAGGCTGCAGCTCTGAGAACCCCCGGCCCCCGCCGGTCCCGTACCTCTACCTCCGTCCGTACCTCGCAAGGCGCCCGCCTGCATCCGCTCATTCAGGCACCTCCCGAGATCGCGCTCCGTACCTCTTCACCCTAGCGGTGCCCGCTCTACAATGTCGGCTGTGCCGAAAGAGGACGACATCAACGTCTCGAACAATGGGGACTCGCCGAATGGAGACCGCCCATACTTGGGGCTCAGCGATACTGAGCGGGCCGAACAGCGGCAGTCACTACGGGAATATGCCGACGAACTGCGGGCCGAAGGCGCCGACGGCTCAAGGTACTTGCCGGAGCTCGAAGCGCTAGCAGCCACCTGGCCCGAGTGAGTCCGCAACACGGACGGCACCCCGCCGCAGATCCCCCCGCGGAAGGCCCCTAACCCGCCGTATCAGCGGCACACAACCATGCAGGCATCCACGTTCGCGTCCGCTTCTTGACCTTGGCGGAAGCACCGTGAGCCGCGAGCAGCGAGAATGCCTGAGAGGGTCAAATATCGTGAGGAGGTTGGGATGGCGGGTTCTAGGACTAGATCGGTTACTTCGGGCGGCGTCCGGGGCGCATTGGGCGTGTGCGCGCTGGTAGTGGTGTGCGTGGGCCTGAGCGCGTGCGGAGGATCGTCACCTACGTCGAGCAACTCGAGTGCTCCGAGCGCGGCCGCCGCCACGAGGACCACTACTGTCCACGGGTCGGTTCCACTGAGCACGAAGACGACGAGCGAGGGTGAAGCCGACCGAAAGGCGGCACCGAGGAGCGCCGGGAGGCCGCTCCTCGCGTGCGTGCACGCACGCGAGTTGGGCACTGGGTCATCGAAGGAGGCCAGCGCCGCCAGGGACCGGGCGGTAGTGCGCGAATGCGCCAACCAGAAGTCAGGGGAATGTTTGTTCGTGTGGGAGTGTGAGTGTGACTGGTCCGCAGGTGAGGTGAACGAGCGCGAGCGCGGCGTTGGCTGAGTGGAATCCGTAGGCGCGGCGGACGATTAGCTTTACCTTGTTGTTCATGGCCTCGGCGCGGGCGTTGCTGAGTTTCAGGCGCCGGGCGGAGAGGATGCCCTCGCGGTGTTTGCGGATCGTGCGTCCGAGCCGCACGAACGGTTTGAGGCGGCTGCGGGACAGGCGGGCGAGGAGCCGGTCGATCAGCTCATCGACGGCGTCGACGGTAAGGCCGGGGGCGAATATCGCGCGGACCATCTCCTTCATCGCCCAGGCACGCGGGACCTTCCCGCCGGTGGCGTGCAGCCGTGCGAGCGTGTCGGCCTGGGTGTCGGTGAGGTCGCCGGGGTTCTTCAGCAGCGCCCAGCGGCTGTCTTTGAAGCTCTTGGCGGCATCTAGCTCGCCGGTATGGCGTAGCCCGTTCCAGTGCTCGCGGCGGACCTCGTCCAGTGCCTTGGTCGCGAGTTGCACGACGTGAAAATTGTCGATGCAGATCACCGCCTGGGGCGCGTGCGCTCGGGCTGACTTGGCGTACCCCGGGCCCATGTCCATCGAGACCGCAATCAGCTTTGACGCGCGCTCGCCGATCTTCTGCTCGCCCTCCTCGACGGGCACTCGCGGCTGGATCCTGGGGGGTTCGAGGGTGTCCTCGGCGTCCTGGCCCTCATCTGGCGGGTCGAGCTCGGCGAAGAACTGATCGGCGGCGGCCTGCCCCTTGCCCTCACAGCCCCACACCACGCAACGGCGGCGGTGATCACCGACCAACGTGAGGTAGCGGTGGCCCTTTCGCCACGCGACCTCATCAATCGAGATCTCAAACAGGTCTGTGAGCCTGTCCTTTTCGCTGAGGTGCTCATCAGCGACACGCTCGATCACCCGCCCGATCGTCTGCCAGTCAATCCTCGTCAGCCGGCACGTCGCGGTCTTGTCCGTCTTTGTTGCCAGCCACGCGATCAGGTTCTCGAAGTCGCGGGTGAACCTGGCGCCGTCACGAGCGAACGGGACGCCCTCCACCCGCGCACCGTGCTCGGGGCACCGCAGCCGTCTCAGCCGCGCGTGAACCTCCAGACGCCAGACACCAAGATCGAGGTGGCGCCACACCGAGTCGTGATGCTGGCGGCTCTCGCGATAGCGCGTCGAGTACGAGCACTCAGGGCAACGAAGCCGCCGACCCCGCAACGCGACCGTGACAACCACCCGATCAGCCTCGAAACTGACCGACCGGACCCACACCCCCGGCAAGCACAACAGACGAGAGAATACGGTCGAGACGCGCATAGGGCGAAACCTTCCAGCTCGGGGACGTCGAACACCCACGAGCCTACGGTCAAACCCGTGCGCGTCTCCCAACCCCCCAACCACACCCCGCACCAAGCAAAGAAAACCCGCTCACACCCACAAACCCCACCCACCCACCAAACCCGACTCACCTACGATCTTCTTTGCGCCGAAATCACCGGGCCCTCTGGGGAGCGCGACATATCGCGCGGCGCTCGTCTCGTTCTCGACGTGCATGCGCAGCCACGGAGTCGCCCTGCACGCGCCGAATACGTCTGGGAAGGGACCGATCTTCCCGGCCAAGGGCATCGATGTTCGCAGCTCCGCGTTCCGCAAGGCCAGCGAAGCGTGCCGGGCAATCCTGACCGCCGCGATCAAGCGCCCCAAGACGAAGCTGTCGATTCACTGACCCATATGTCTGCGTCCGCTTCTTGACCGTCGCAGGCTTGTGCCGCTCAGACGCGGGAGCCCCCACCGCTGCCACACGAGCACGACACCTTCACCTGTGTGGGATCCGGTACCTCTGGTACCTCCGCCGCGCTGACCGCCCGTCTTGGTACCTCCCTTTCGACCTAAAGTGAGGGAAGACCCCGAACTGCGTCGTCGTACACCCCAAGCGCAGCGACACATATATATCGCGACAAGACTGCATCTGCACAGCTCCGATATCGCTAAGGCGCTTTCCTTAACCGAGGAGACGACCAACGAAAAGTGAGCACAGGTAAAGGAAAGCGTATGGGGGGCGATCCCCTCGGATCAGCAGATCGGCAGCCCCAACTGGGCATAGTGCCATCTGCCCCTGATCCGCCCCGGATCGCTCGAGGTTGGTCTGAGAATTGGCGTCCCGCGAGCTCGATGGGAAAACAGCGGGTCAAGAAGCGGAACCGCCCGTAGGGTCCTGGCGCTTGGAGCGAGTCGGAGAGAGACTGGGGAGGTCATGGAGTGGAAGCTGGCGTACGGTCTTGCCTGCTTCGAGTAAAGGGGCTGGGGCTGGGGGTGGGGGTGGGGTGGGAGGGGGCAGGTCGTTCCGCACAGCTGCACAAAGAGGGATGACGCGAACGAACGTTGGCAGACGTGATGGCCAAGCGACCGTCCACACCCAAGTCCTCCCAGTCCCCCTCCAAGGACCCGTGTACTTCGTCTGGTTCTGCGAGGCGACCATCCCCGAAGCCGTCCTCGTCCTCCAAGGCTACGGCGTCACCGTCGACCTCCACGGCGAAACCTACATCGACAACGCCACCGGCATCACCAGCGCCGCCTTCCGAAGCACACCCGACGTCCCCTTCCAGTCATTCGAAGTCAACATCCCCGAAGGCCCCTACAGTGAGTGCGGCGCAAACCTCCCCAAAGCGCCAACTACAACTTCTGCGGCCAAACCCTCACCATGGCTACGCCCCTTCTGATCGCGACACAGGAGCAGCGGGCTTCACAGATCCGGCAGGTACTCGATCTCCGGCGAGCGCAGCGCGATGCCGAGACCGCGGATCGATACACGGCCGGACTGCGGGTAGAAGCACATGTCGCTGTGCTCGCTCGTGCCGTACGCGAGATACGTGAGGCCGTCGGCGCCGGCGCGCAGCGAGTGCGCCACGCCCGTCCCAGCAGGACGCGAGACCACGTCGCCAGCCCGCAGCGGGTGCTCCTGCGGCTCTGACGAACCACGCGCCCACAACTCCAACACACCAGCCCCGCTAACGATCAAAAAAATCTCCTCCTCCAGAGAGTGACAGTGCGCTGGCGCGCCCTGCCCGCCGCCCTGTAGGACCACGTGGTTCAGGCCGCTCGTCTCCGCGCCCGCAGCCTTGCCCACGCGGCGCGCGCGGCCATCGAAGATCGCCTCCACGTCCTCCAGTGCGACCACGTTGCGCGGTCGCTCAGCGCTCGGCTCCGGGCACTCCGGCGGGCCGCTCGCCGCCTCGCGCGCGAACGGGCTCTCGCCGTCGGCCAGGTCCACCCAGCGCGGGAACGACCACGCCACGCCCGCGCGCGGCAGCGCTGTCAGCGCCGGGTCGCGCCGCTGGCCGAACACCAGCACGTCCAGGCCCGCCGCGCCAGCGCGCAGTGTGTGCGCGCCGCGCCTCGGACGGTGCACGATGCAGTCGCCCGCCGCCACCGCGTACGTCTTGCCGTCCTGCCACAGCAGCCCCTCACCGTCGAGCACGAAGAAGATCTCCTCGTCCGCGCCGTGATCGTGCGCCGGCGTGGAGAAGTGATCCGCCGCGATCTCGATACGGCGGACGCCCACCGTGCGCGTGCCCACTTGGCGGCCGAGGTCGCGCCAGCAGCCCTTCAGGTGGCCCACCGCCAGCTCGTACGTCGGCCCCTCGTGGATGTTCGCGGTGGCCATCGCCGGTTGACGCTATCAGTCACCCGCGCCGACCAGCGGCGGCGGCGAGCCCTCGGCGCTACCCGCCAGGAACGCATCCCAGCCGCACACCGCGCACACATGGCGAAACGTCGAGCACGCGAGCCTCAGCGCCGCCTCGTGCGGGTCCAGCGCCGCGAGCGCGTCGTCCCAATCGAGGATGCACTCGCCCAGCTCAGCGTCCCAACGTGAGGCCGCCGGCGACAGCGTCGCCGCCGCGAACCCCTCCGCTGCTGGGTGCGCGACTGCTCAGGGCGAGCGCCAGGGGTGCTGTCGACTCCGCGGAAGACGGGTACGGTGGGTGTTTCGGCTAGACGCCGTTGACGGGAGTGCTAGGGACCCTGTGCGGGGGGATTTGCGGTCGGATTCGTGCGTGTCGCCACGTAGCTAGAGGTTTCGGCGGGGCCGCCGCCGCATGGGCCCACCTGGTGCTCCCGGCTAATCCCATGGAGAGTCTGCGTGCGTGGCGACCACGACAGGGTGATTGTCGAGTAGTCCTGGTTGGTTCCGGCGTCTTCTCCCGGGCGGTGTGGGCACGGGACGGGTTGCGGTTGGAAGACCGCGACATACCGGTCCGGGCCGTCTGGCGCGATCTGCGCTTCGCCCACGCCGTAGTAGCTGGCGGTGAGGAGATAGGTCTTGCATGTTCCGGCTCTGCAGAGTTCTCGGAAGTCCCAAGGACGCACCAGTCGCTCCCCGGCGCAGGCATCGATCGAACTTGTGCTCAGTATCGTCTCCGTCGCCGTCCATTCGCCGGTCGGGAAGTGGGCCTTGGGTGGCGCGATCCGGCAGCTGCCGGGCCTTTGGGCTGTGGCTGCCTCGACCGGCGTTCGGGTGAAGCTCGAGGTCGTTGCGATCTCGAGAGAAAAGCTGGCGCCGCATCCGCTGGCGCCGCCGAGCAGGAGAACCGCGAACACCGCACCGCACGAGTACATACGAGGACTGGGCATTTGCTCTGCCATCGGCGTCCCGTTCCCGGTGCTTGAGGCGCGATCACTGGCGCCGACCAACGGCGCCCACTCCGAGCGCCGTGGGGCCAAGGACGCGAGCTGGTGACAGGCGCTCCCAGCCGGACGACCTGGCGGTCTATGCGAGCTACTGACTTATAGGAACGCTGAAATGAACAGTCATCTCACGCTTCAGTACCGACCAGGCGACTGTCCCTCGTGTTTCGTTCCAGACGCCGCGATAGATCACGGTTACGCCGCCGTCGAAATGCAGCGCACAACTCCACGCGGTGCGCGATGTTTCGTGGCAGCTCAGGTGATGAAGCTTTCCTTCTGCTCGCGCGTTGCTTCTCGCGCTCTGGTCGACTTCGGCGATGTTCGGGGGCAAGAACTCGCTTTGACCGCTGAACGTCGAGATGCTCGAGCCACCGCCGCCGTGGATGTTGTTGAGATCGCCGAACGCAACCCATCGGTAAATGCCAGCGGCGATCACGAGCGCACTGACGGGGAGATCGACCGGCTCGAAAGCGAAGTCGAAGACCTACGCCTCTCGCCGGGCGCTCCTCAGACCTTCGGCGGTGCCTTGCGCACGAGCAGCAGCTTCTGGTGGTAGGCCTTGGGCTTGTGCTTGCCCGCCTTGATTGTGACGGTGAGCTGTGTGGCAAGGCTCGTCTTCAAGTGACGTAGGAGCTTGCGCCCGGCCTTGCTGAAAATCAGGTGCAGCGGCGTCTCGTGGTCCGCCTTCAGCTTGAAACGGACCGTGCCGATCAGTACGGCCTTTTTCGCCTTGGCCTTGGATTTGGTCCGTGCCGCTGTGGCCTGTGCGGTCGTCACGGTCGGGCTCGTGGTGACTTCTGCGGTACCTTCGCACGCGGAAGGGCACTCGATGTAGACGGTTGCGCCGCTGCTCTTGACTTCCGCGTACTCGGGCAAAGTCGGCAGCTTGGAGGTGAACGAGCAAGCCCCTCCGTTGCAAGGAACTGAGCTCTTTGGGCCGGCGGCGCCCGCAGACCCGTTTGATCCCTGCGGTACCGCACCGCCGGCTCCCGGTCCCCCGTCGCTGACTTTTGTGTCTTCGGCCAGCGAGGTGGACGAGCCAGGGTCTGCGAACACGGCGTCGCTTGGGCCGCCTGCGCCTCCGCCGCCACCGCCACCGAAGCCCCCCTGGCCACCTTTGCCGCCGTTGCCGCCAGCGAATGGGTATAGGTCAAACGCAATACCGTCGTAGCCGGTTGAGTCATAGATGTTCCCCGCGCCTCCGGCGCCTCCCAGTCCGCCTTCCCCGCCGCGCCCGCCTTCCCCTCCTTTGCCGCCGCTGCCCGCCGCGATTGCGCTGCCAAGGCTGACTTCGACGTTCGAGCCACCACACGCGTAGATGCCAAATGCGCCGCCGCCGGGCCCGCCGCCACCGCCGGGCCCGCCACCAGCGCCGCCGCCGCCACCGCCGCCGCCACCGTCCCCGGTCGCGGGCTCGATGCAGCCCGCTTCGCAGTACTGAGCGCCTCCTCCTCCCCCTCCGCCGCCGCCTCCGCCTGGGGTTCCGTCGCCGCCGGTTTTACCGGCGGAGCCGCCCGTCCAATAGGGCGTCTTCGGTTCTGTTTCGTTTTCGCCGCCACCACCGCCGGACCCGGCGGATCCGCCGCCGCCGCCTTCACCGGCTTGGCCGGGACCACCGGTTACGCCGCCACCGGTCAACGTGTTTTCGTTGGGGCCTGTTGTGCCACCTGCGCCGCCACCGGCGCCACCGCCAGTCGTGCCACGGTCGGTGGCGCAGCTAAGTGTTTCGGATTCGAAGCTCGTGCCGGGAAGACGGCCCTTCCCGCCGCAGCCGCCGCTGCCAGCCCCGCCTGCCCCCGCGCCACCGTAGCCGCCAAGACCATCGGCGCCGGTCGATGTGCAGCGATTACCCAGGAGCTCTGCCGGGCAGTTGCCCTTTTCGCCGTTTCCTCCCACTTCGCCAGCCGAGCCCGCCGACCCGCCACCCCCGGCGGAGCCAGGAGCGCCAGCGAGAGCGTCCGCCGTCGTCACGTCGACATCCTCGAGCTTCACGTTCGCACCATTGATCGCGCGTACTCCATACACCGACCCTGATGGATCGACCGAGCGGGTCGTGTCTGATTCACCGTGGATCGTGAGCAGTTGCAGGATCACACCGGTCGCGCCTTCGACGAGCACGCCCTGTGGTGCGCCGTCGATGACGGTGCTCGCCGGGTTGCTCCCGCGCTGCCAGGTCGTGGGGTTATATCCACCGTAGATCCCGATGCCGCTGGGAACGCTGATCGGTTCCGCTGGGTTTGGCTGGACGTTGTATTCGCCTTCAGCGAGCAGCAGCTGGCTGCGTCCCTGCTCGACGGCGGCGGCGAGCGCGTTCTGGATCGTGTGCATCGGGTGCTGCTGATCGTCGCCGGAGTTGGCGTCGCTGCCGTTCGGAGAGACGTAGATCGCTTCGGCGCTCGCCGCTGCGAGCTGGAAGATCGCGGTCTCGGTCGTCTCAGCGGTGATGTCTTTGAGTACGCATGTATCGCCGCTTGGGTCCGGGCAGGTCGGGCTCCAGCCCTCAAAGGCCCAGTAGATGCCTGGTTCGCTGTCGTTGGGCTTCGCCGTCAGGGTTACGCTGCCGCCGTAGTTGACTGTGCAGCTCGCTCCCGCGCACGAAGGTTCGCCGGAGTTGCCTTCCGCGGTGACCGTTCCCTCCTCGCTCGATGCCGCGCCGGTGACCGTGAAGGTCTGGATTTTGAAGTTGGCCGTGTCGGTCTCTTCTGTCGTTACCGGGCCCACCGCGCATGGATTCGTAGTGCCCGAACACGACCCGCCGCTCCAGCTGCTCAGGTAGTAGCCGGTCGTGGGCAACGCTTCGAGGTTGACCGTCGAGTCTGGATAGACCATGCAGTGCGTGGCGGCGCACTGAGCGCCAGCCGAGAAGCTGGACGCAACAACGGACCCCTCGCTGCTGGGGTTTGCGGTAGAGGCGACGGTGTATGTCGGCGGTAGTGAGCGCTGGAAGACCGCGAGCGCGTTTACGTAGGAGCCGGTGATGTAGACCTCTGAGCCGTCGTCACTTACGCCGAGCGTGCCCGTCAGGGCTTCTCCGATCGCCCACATGCCGCGGTAGTCCGGCACGCAGCCGGGGACACCGGCGTTTTCTGAGCTGCTGGTGTAACAGTCGTGGTCTTCGGGCGTGCCATTTTCCTCGCTGAGGGCTCCGGTGAAGGGGTCTACGTGCAACTCCACGAGGCTCTGGCCGTCTGCGGAGTCGGTGCTCACGTAGAGGTTCTGGCCGTCGGGGCTCGCCACGGCGCTCTCGGCGTCGCCGATGCTCGCCAACGTTTCACAGGCTTGCGGGGTTTGCGGGGCGACCTCGTTGTCGCTGCCGGTCGAACTGGCGCAGCCGTTGATGCCCGGGACCTGGCTCAGCGCGCCGGTGCTCGGGTTGCGCGCGAGGATCGTGACGTCGCCCGGGGTGTCCTCTCTGCCGGAGACCGCGTACACGAAACTCGCGTTTTGATCCGGGCTGAGCACGAGCGACCCGGTCGGTTCCAGCAGTCCGTGAATCGGAGGGTTCGTGCAGCCCGAAAAGCTTGTGCTCTCGTCCTCGACACAGTCTTCCTGGGGGTTCGTGGCGTTGCTGAGCACTCCTGTTGAGGGGTCCACGTGCATCCAGCCGATGGACCCATTGCTGCCCTCGAAGTACACGAACTTCCCGTCGGGCGTGAATACCAGCGGGCCTTTCGGTCCTTCGGCGATCGGCAGAGGCGTGGTGCAGCCGTCTTCGCCGGCGCCCATCGCGCAGTCTGCGGGAAGCGGAGTCAGCGATCCGGACCCCGCCCCAGCCTGTGTGTCGCGTTCATACACCGTGATCGCGCCACCCCCGGCCCCGTCGGAGTACACGTATTTGCCGTTGGGGCTGACGGTGTTGTCTTCCCCAACGGCGTAATAGTCATCGCCCGAGTAGGGCGTCGGCACAGCCGTACAGAGGCCGACGCCGTTGCCTTCGGCGTCGTTTCCCAGGTCTGACAAGCATGCCGCTTTCCCGGTGAGCGGTTTCAGTTCACCGGTCGTCGTGTCGCGCGAGAACACGAGGATCTCGTGTTCTCCGCTGACCGCGCTCACATAGACCGTTTTGCCGTCCGGGCTGACTGTCAGCGATCTGTTGTTGGCATCGGTGAGTGTCTGCGCTTCGGTGCAGCCTTCCGCGTTGGTCGGCTGCAGGCACTGCACGTCGCTGAGCCCCGCGTCTGAGGAGTCGCGCTCGAGTACCTCGATGCTTTCCCGGGAGGCGACATACACGCTCGAGCCGTAGGTCGCCAGGACGTCGGCGCCGTCCAGCCCGAAGCCGGGCGTGGCTTCAAGGCATTCTTCACCCGCGCTCGCCGCGCGGTACTCCACGCACCCCAGCGTGCCGGCGGGCTGGGTGAGATCGCCCGTGGCAGCGCCCGCCACGGACGGTGCCACGACACAACCAGCGAGCACGATCAGCGGCATCCAGCTGTGCCGCGGAGCCATCGCGGTCACCCGAACGCACAATCGTCTCAGCATGCTCGTTGCCCCTATCGGAATACGTCTTCGTGCGCAAACCCTACACCCAGCGGCCACCAATCGACGGCGACAACAGGGGTTGCCGGGCGCTCGGTTCTCGAGGGCATTCGCGATGTCGGCGATCCGGCCGCCAGAGACGATCGTGCCACGCCTTCAAGCGCGGTTGAGAGGCAACCGCAGACCCGGCTAGAGTCGAGGCGATGTTCGACGAGGACACGATCGACGAGGCAGGACGCCCGCTGAGCGCGGCGGCACCAGCCGGAAGCCGGGTGATCCTGTTCGGATCGCACGCCCGCGGTGACGCCGGTAGGTACAGCGACCTGGATTTTCTGGTGATCGAGCCGCGTGTCCCGGAGGGCGCCAGCGAGCCCGTGAGGCTGCGCCGGACGCTGCGAGGACTCGGTGTCTTCGCCGACGTGATCGTGGCAAGCGAGACAGAAGCCGTGGACTGGGGCGGCGTACACGGGACAGTGATCAACGCGGCGATGCTCGAGGGCCGGGAGCTGGCGGCGTGATGGCCGTGTCATTCGACAGGCCCGTGGCGATGCTCGAGAAGGCTCGGGGAGACCTACGAGTCGTGAAGGCGCTGGCGGGGCTTGGCGAGATCGATGACCAGGTCATCGGGTTTCACGCACAGCAAGCCGTGGAGAAGTCGATCGAGGCGGTACTGGCGGCACGGGAGGTCGACTGCCCCTACAGCCACGACATCGACGGACTGATGGAGCTCACCCAGAACAGCGGCATCGAGCTGCCGGATGAGCTCACAGACGCCGACTACCTGACACCCTTCTCACTCGCACAGCTCTACGGAGCCAACACGCCAAGCGGGGTCGATCACGGGCAGGCACAACGATGGGCAGCAGCCGCCGTTGGCTGGGCAAGCAGGATGGTCGAGGCGAAACCAAATGACTGAACACGACGCTTGAGCGATGCGGACCTTGTTTCTCGAGCCGTTGCCGTCGGGCGTCGAGGAGATACTCGAGCGCCGCCGCAGTTGGGGGGCAGACAAGTTCGACGAGGTGTGGGAAGGCGTGTATCACGCAGCAACACCACTCGCTACGACCGGCGAAATGGCGTGGGTGCGAGAAGAGGTGCGCAAGGCGTTAGAACCGTTGGCACGGCAAGCTGGGCTGCGGACGCTCGGCAGGTTCGGTATCGGCGAGTGGGACAGCGACTACCGAGTACCGGACGGTGGGCTGCACCGCGGGCCGGGATGGGATGTGTGTACACCCACGGCGATGCTCGTGATCGGCGTGGTATATCCGGGGGATGAGACCTGGCAGAAGCTACCCTTCTACGCCGCGCACGACGTCGACGAGGTGTTGATCGTCGACCCTTCCGAGCGCACGGTCCACTGGCTCGGGTTGACCGAAGGCACCTATGAGCCGATCGAGCGCAGCGGTCTGATCGAGTTCGGGCCAACGGAGCTCGCGGAGCAAATCGACTGGCCAGAGATTTCGGTGGAGTGCGGCGACGAGCTGGGTGAGAACTCGGGCTGAGAAGCCGGTGAGCCCTGAGGTGATGACAACCCGAGAGCAGCTACGCGCCGAACTCGCCGCGCTGTCCGACGAGGAGTCGAGTGCACACGGCACCTCAACGGACGAGCATCGTCGATGCCCAGAGAGAGTGTTGAGGTGACCGGATATCTAGCGCTCGCCGCCGGCGGGCAGATCCTCGAGCCACCGCTGGAACTCCGCTGCGGTGGCGGATCGCCCGGCGAAGGCCGGCACGACAGTGGGGTAGCTACCGCTATCGTGGGATCTGCTGTGGACTCGCGAGAGGATGATCTCCAGCAGCGGCTCGAGCTCTGACTCCGGGAGCCCGTCGAGCACCTCGTCGATTCGCTGACGTGTCCTCACAGAGCCATGATCGCATCTCTGCTTCTGAGCGCCGAAGGCGAGGAACCCGCAACGATCATCGGCCAGCCACTCCGGCGGCGAGCGATCAGCTGATCGATTCACTGGCATATCGCCGCGTCGAGCGTCACAGCCTAGCCTTCAACGGGTACCGCCCGGGCTGCTCGATCGAGTCGACCGATAGGTCGATATCGAGGTCGGGCCAGTGGAGGTGGCCAGGTTGCGGGCGCTCGAGTCGCAGGATCTCCGCGACGGTAGCGCGCTTGAACCACGGGTACTCCTCGAAGGGCAGGAACAGCTCACGCTCATCGAGCAACAGCCAGACGCCATGTTGGGAGATGTTGGTTACCGCAGCTTGCGAAGTGGGCGCTCCGGGAATTCGGGTCTCCTGCTCGCGTTGTTACCAACTGTTCCGTCCCGACGCGGATCAGTATCGCGCAGACCGTGGTTTCGTGTCACGTCGACTCCGAGCGCCGACCAGCCGGCCACGCGCCCAGAACGCCGCCAAAACCAGCGTCGCACCGGGTTCTCGAGTCGGCCGAGTCACAGCCAGCCGAGTGTGCTCTCGGCTGTGCGCAGATCGCTCACCTGACATCACCCGCTGTTATGTCGAAGCGCTGAGTCGAGCGGTGATCGGACTCTGCCGGCGGGTCGTGGGCGTCGTCAGATCTCCTCGACCGTCACGCTGCCCGAGTAGCCCGTGGGATTGCGGTACTGCCCCTCGGCGGGAGACACGGCTTGGAATTGGTAGGTGTGCTTGCCTCCGAGCTTGAATCTGTAGCTCGAGGCGAACGTCCCGTTGCTCTTGGCCCTGAACGCCTGGAAGGTCAGCCACTTGCCGTACACGCTCACCCGGCGCCGCTGTGAGCCTTTGCCCTTCCACGCGCTGCCCACGCTGCGCGCCTGCAGGTACACGAGCTTTCCGTTGCCTGGCCGCGGCGAAGTGGACACGATCCCGCTCAGCCTGATCTTCGAGTTGCGCCGTACCTTCAGCGGCGTCACGCGCAGCGAGATCACCCACTTCGCGTCACTGCCCAGCAAGATCGATCCCAGATCTGAGCTCGGCACCAGTATCGCGACCGAGCCGTTGGCTCCGTTGGACCCATTGGCTCCGTTGGCGCCATTGACGCCCGTGCCGTTCGATCCGTTGGTTGGAGATGTGCCGTTGGACCCGTT
This sequence comes from uncultured Solirubrobacterales bacterium, assembly GCA_963776185.1. Taxonomy (GTDB): domain Bacteria; phylum Actinomycetota; class Thermoleophilia; order Solirubrobacterales; family Solirubrobacteraceae; genus Palsa-744. The sequence goes on along the minus strand of CAVZLM010000002.1, from coordinate 528,354 downwards.
TGTCGCTTCCTTGTCTTTCGCTTCGTTTGCTTCTTTGCTCTTTTTGGCTTCAGCTGCTTCTTTGGACTGTTTGGCTTCCTGAGCTTCTTTGGCTTCCCGAGCTTCTTTTGCCTGCTGCGTTTCTGCGGGCGGTTGGATCGGCCCGAACGCAGCCGTTTCGGTTGTCGTGGAGCCGTCGCCGTTGCTGATCGCTTCTCGATAGCGAAGGGTGTGGCCTTCGTTGGCGGCGGCTGAGTTATAAGAGGTTCCCGTGGCGCCAGGGATATCAACACAGTTGCTGCCCGAGCTGTCACATGTGAGCCACTGGTCTGTGGTGCTAAGCGTTCCCGCGGCGGCGGGCGAGGTGACTGTCGCCGCCGTAGCCGTCAGAGTGTCGCCGAGGATCGGGCCGCCGCCGATCGTTGGTGGGAGCGTGACGTGTGGCGCGTTGTGCGTCGTGATCGTACCCAGCGATGCGTTCGTCGTGTTGTTCGCGGCGTCTGTCAGCGCTAGCGATACGTCGTAGACACCATCGGGGAGGGTCGCGGTGTTGACGTTTATCGTCGCGCCCGATTGGGTGGTCGGGCAGGCGTTCCATTCGCTGTAGGTGCACTGCGAGGCGAACGACAGCGGCAGTGTGTGCACGCCGCCGCCGTTTTGCGGGGTCAGCGTGATCGCAGCAGAGCTCACGCCGGCGATGGGGTCGCTGGCCGTGAACGTCACCGGCTGGGTGCCGGACACGGTGCTGGCGGCCGACGCCGCGGTGGCCAATGCGCCCGAGATGTTCGAGAGAGATGGGTCCACCGAGTCGGCGAGCGTGAGGGTGACGTCGCTGACGGCAGGGACCTGGGTGGCGTCCGGGAACTCGCACGGCATGTACTGGTCATTGGTGCAGTTGACGAATGCCGTCCAGTTCGTGGAGCCCGACGGAAGCGTCCACGAGCCCGTCATCTGAAACGGCGTGGGCTGCCCGTTCGGTGTCTGCTGCAAGCCGGGCAGCAGGACGCCGTTGGCATAGAAGCCGAGAAAGACCTCCGGCGCGGCGTCGCTCGAGCCGACCGTGACGGTCGCCGTGACCGCCTGGATGGTGGTTGGGTTCCCACCGGGGACGTCGATCGCGAGTCCAACCTGGCGACCGCCGGGATTGGTGACGGTGTACTGGCCGACCGTGCTGCCCTGGTAGACGTAGTCGCCGATCGTGCCTCCGGAGCCGCAGGTGTTGCTCAGCTGTGTCGTTGAACTGGTGTCAGCGCCGTAGACCGACCAGCCCGGCGCAGTCGCGTCGCTGCCGTTCGCGCCGCACTGATACATGGGGTAGGTGCCAGCGTTCGCCGACGTGGGGAGGATCAGCGCGTCCAGGCCAGAAGCCAACACGAGCGCAAGCAGGACGGTCACGGCAGCGCTACGCCGCAAGAACACGAATCGCCTCCTTTATAAGGCTCGCCGAGCAGCACGCTCTGGCAGGGATGGGGATCCACGTACGCCGCACGAGCGCCGTAAAGCGCGGGCGTCTTGCGTTAGATGTGTGGAAACCGGACATAGGGATGACTTCCTACGTACCGGCTACGGGAGCTACTATCACTACATCCGCCAGTTGCAACTCGCGGCTCAGCGGTGAGACCGCGGCTCGTGGCGCCTTCTCACTCGGAGAGTACCACGCCGATCCCGCAAATCAAGCCATCTGGATCGCTCACATCTCCAGCAGGTCCGCTCGCACCTGACCTGGATCGCTGATCTGAGCCAAGTCAGCGATCTGTCGGTTGCTCGAACCCGGCCCGGCAGCGATCACGTCGGGTACTCTCAGCGTGCGGTAGGTCACGGGCGCGGCGCATGCGACTGGTTTTCATAGGGGTGGGCGCCGCGGTCCCAGGGAAGGATCGCGGCGCCCGATTGGGTCAACAGTCCGTTGTGTGAGAGGGGATCCCCCACAACGGAGCTAGCTCGAACGCCGTCGGAGAGGAAGGCGCTCTAGCTTTGCTGCGCCCCGATGATCGTTGCTGTCGGACGGTCCCGTAAGTACGTTGTCAACGTTTACTTTGTAAGCAGACGAGAACGGTCAGATGCGAGCGGCAGCTGCCGTCGTGAAGCGGTGAAAGGTACGCGCCCGCGCCACATCACCCTGATAGTGGGTAACAGGTATTGAATACCGTGCCGGAAAGATCGACAGACCCGGCAGAACGCTTGGCAATGATCATAGAGATGCCGATACTGCCTCGATGGATATCGAGGCCGGGCAAATAGACAACGGCGAGACTCTGACCGAGGTATTCGGGCAATGGCCATCGTTTCACGACGCAGAGGTCCATGGCATCCGACTCGACCGGGGCTGTGCAGGTCCACCATCGCTCGCAGCCGACATCCACGTCTTCCAAATAACGTCAGTCGTGACGCCCGACGGCTACTACGCCCTCGAGAACCACACACTCCTCACGCTGCATTTCAGGGGCGTCGATCAGCTCGAGCTCGGCGGCTTCAATCATCAAAACGTCCTCCTTGGACTCGAGCTGAACGACATCTCAGCGCGTCAACTGGACGTCCTGAGATGGGAGGTCGCATTCGACTCATCGTTCGGCGTCAGCGCGAGATTCCTTTGCGAGGGGATCGGCGTGCTGGGCGCCGAGCCGTTCGAGCCGCAAGAGTTTCGGGGCGCTCCCTCAGGGACCCAGTCACCGGCCCGACCAACGAGCCACGAGGGCACCGGTTGACACGAGCTGAACAGCACCTGACCAGCCGGCTGCCGTGTGGACAAAGGGCCAATCAGACCTTTGCCGAGGATTGTCGGGGAAAGGGAGCGAGCAGGCCATCTGAGCGACGCCACGCGTAGGGCTGTCACCATAGAGGGTGTGAGTGAGCGCGTGGGGATGATGTCGATGGTTGCGGCTTGGCGGCTGCATGCCCGGGAGCGCCCGGACAGTCCGGCTCTCACGGTCAGCGATGACCCGACTGTGAGCTGGAGCGAGCTCGAGTCTTCCACGAATCGGCTGGCCCGTGTCTATGCGGAGTTGGGGGTGGGCGTGGGGGATCTGGTGACGATTGGTTTGCCGACGAGCATCGCGTTCGTTCAGTCGATGCTCGCGACGCTGAAGCTGGGGGCTGTGCCGCAGCCCGTTTCATCGCGTCTGCCCGTCGGCGAGCTCACTCAGATCCTCGAGCTCGCGCGGCCCAAGCTCGTCGTTGGTTTTGATGCTGACAGCCATCCTGGCCACCAGGTTCTCGCGGAGAGCCCGTCGATCGATGGCTACGACGATGGCGTGTTGCCCGAGATGGTGGCTCCGGCATACAAGGCACCGACGTCGGGGGGAAGCACTGGGCGGCCCAAGGTGATCCTCTCGGGCTCGGCGGCCGTCGTCCCGGTCGTTGACGGTAGACCCTCGCCGCTCGGCGTTCCGGCCGACAGCGTCGTGATGTTTCCCAGCCCGCTGTATCACAACATGGGGACCATGGGGACGCTGCTCGGGTTGAGCGCTGGAAGTCACGTCGTGCTCGAGGAGCGCTTTGACGCGGAGTTGACACTTCGGTTGATCGACCGCCACCGAGTGGCATTCGCGATGGTCGTCCCGACGCACATGAACAGGATCTGGCGGCTGGGAGCAGCCGTGCGCGAGGGCTGTGACATCTCGAGCCTCGCCATCCTGATGCACGCCGGCGCAGCGTGCCCCGCGGAGCTCAAGCGAGCCTGGATCGACTGGCTCGGCCCCGAGCGGATCATCGAGATGTACACCGCGACCGAGGCGGCGGCCATCACGCTGTGCAACGGAGGAGAGTGGTTGCAACGCCCGGGCACGGTCGGCCGCTGCGTGATCGGTGAGATGGCGATCTTCGACGCCGAGGGTCGTCCCTTGGACGCGGGCGAGGTCGGGGCGATCTGGATGCGGCGGCCTTCCGGGTCCGATCGCACATACGTGTACATAGGCGAGGACTCACACGAACGCGACGACGGGTGGGACACCGCCGGAGACCTCGGCTGGATGGACGACGACGGCTACCTCTTCCTGGCAGACCGACGGACTGACATGATCCTCACCGGTGGCGCGAATGTGTACCCCGCCGAGGTCGAGGCCGCCCTCGCCGCGCACCCAAGCGTGATCGACTGCGTCGCGATCGGGCTGCCCGACGAGGACCTCGGAGCGAGCGTGCACGCGATCGTCCAGACCGACACGCAGACCCTCGACGAGTACACGCTGACCGAACACCTCGCGGACCGTCTCGTGCGCTACAAGACACCCCGAACATACGAGTTCACAACAGCGCCCCTGCGCGACGACGCCGGCAAGGTCCGGCGCTCCACACTACGCGCAGAACGCGCGGAGTAAGGAGGCGCACCGTCCCCACGCACCCGCGGTTGCTGTGGGCTAGGAGCGGCTGCGTCGGCGAAGATAGGCCCGCGAACCCGGGCCTGGGCAGGGGGTCTATTCCGCTAGTTCGAGGATTGCGTGATGGTTGGGATCGACGTACCCGAAGGGCACGGAGAACGAGCCCTCGACCGGTTTCGTCGCAGTCACAGGGATCGTGATAGCATCTCTTCTTCCGACGGTCAACGACCATCCGGGCCCGCCGATCCTCTCCCGTACCTCCTCGAGGGGCCCTGTACCTCCCGACCGATCGACCTTGGTACAACGGCCACGCTTGACCGTCCATCCTCTGTCGTCTCTCCCCGAGGGCCTCGGTACCTCTGCATCCACGAGCCCCGAACGGCCGAAAAGCCCTCGTGCCCCGTACCTCCACGAGGCCCCAGGTAGATCAGGAGCCCGAAGGTACCGCACCCCGTACCTCCGCGCTAACCGAAAGTCCCGCGCTCAGTACCTCTGCCTCAGTCGGTCTCCTTGCCGCGGAACAGCTTGCGGAAGAACCTGGCCACCGACGCGGGGATCAGGAAGTTCGGTCCGATGAGGTCGGGGATGACATACGGCTCGAAGTGCAGCGGCCGCCCGTCCTGCGTCGTGTACTTGTATTTGCCGTCGGGCGTCATCGGATACTCCCGGGTGCGTCGGCTGGTGGTGGTTGGCTCCATGGGGCTCATTGTACTATCAGCCCCACCAGCTCCACAAGGATCGCGAACGCCAGGAACCTCAGCGCTCCTTCGAACAGTAGGGTTTTGCGGGCGACGGCCCGGTGGTTGGCCTCGAGGTCTTCTTCGAGGTCGTCGAGCAGCGCGTCTTCGAGTTCGCGCGCGTCTTTGCTCTCGCGACCCCTGCGCATCGCGGCGAGGGAAGGACCGGCGTCCTTGGCCCCCGGCTGCAGCAGAGCCCGCATCGCCAGACTGAACGAGGCCCCGAGCGCCAACAGCGCGAGGATCGACAGGCCATACGCCCCTCCGTTGCCGAGGACGATCAGGGCGACGGCCACGTCGACGCCCATCACGCCAAGCGAGCCGCCGACGAGCGCCACAGACCGCGATACCTGCGTCTGCAGCCGGTTCCCGGTCAGCAGGCGCAGCCACTCGGAGGGCTCGGCTTTGGTGGGTTTGGCCGACATCTGCACTTCCTCCGACAGTCAACGGGCGACCGGGACCGAGGACCGTCGCTAGCTCAACCCGCCCGCCGCTTCGGCGCCCTCGGTCGCGCACTACTGCATCACCGGCGCCGAAGCGCAGCCTCTGGGATGCTCTGCTAGGTAGTCATTGGCCGACACGACCAAAGGTGATCGGAACCCCAACATCCCGCAGTGCCATCTCCAGTCGCGGTGGCTGGTGGTAGCAGTGGGAGGGCACTGCAGAGAGTCGATGAGGTCGTCCATCGCACGGAGGAGTGGGTGTGCCGCGGCGGTGAACTCGAGGTCACTCGCGCTCTGAAGGACGGATCGAGCTGGGCCAGGTGCTGATGGGGTACCCTCGATGGGGAGGAACCGCGGTCCTCGTGAGGTGCGCCGAGATGTGGCTCTCGACCATGGCTGCGAGGGAGACTCCGTACCGTGAGGCTTCATCGCGTAGTTGCTGCCATTCCCCGTCATGGAGCAGAATTGACATGCTCACAACCTCGACTCCCGTGCCCCTCAGTGGATCGTCTGAGGTCACGAGAGCACCTCCTCAGTGACGGAGACATTGGCCATCTGGCCATGCAGAACATCGATCAACGTGACAGCAGACTGCGCGTGATGCCCATCCCGTGTCCTGCCTCGAGACCGCAGAAGGGTCCCTGTGAATCCCTGTCGAGGACATCTCCTCGACTGTGTATAGATGCGCTGCATCGTGTACCTCCTCATTGATTGCCTTTGCCTTTGGCAGTTGAGGGGGGTTCTTCCAAACCCCAACCTTCCCAACTCGAGGGCCGAGCATCCACACGAAGTGTGAAACAATGAGGCCGTTGGGAAGTGGTCACACCTGTTGGTAGGTAGCAGTACCTCGATTGAAGATATGCAGACCAGCTTCCCCCTACCTGAAGAAGCAGTGGACGGGCTACCAGCACTTAGAGATGTGGATGCGCGATCTCAGTCATATTCTTGGGCCTATCTGGATTGTGTGCAGGAGGACGGCAGTGCGGCTCTCGAGAGTGGCCAAACGCAGGCGGAGCGCGACACCGAGCTCCCCTCGAGCGACGGGTGAAGCCCAGCCGCAGAAGTGGCTAAAATCCACGCGATGTTCGACGAGGACACGATCAACGAGGCAGGCAGACGGCTGAAGGCAGCGGCACCAGCCGGAAGCCAAGTCATCCTGTTCGGATCGCACGCCCGCGGCGACGCCGGCAAGTACAGCGACCTCGATTTTCTGATCATCGAGCCGAGCGTGCTCGACGGAGCCGACGAGTCCGTCAGGCTGCGCCGAACGCTACGAGGCCTCTGCGTGTTCGCCGACGTGATCGTCGCAAGCGAGACAGAAGCCAAGGACTGGGGCGATGTACACGGAACCGTGATCAACGCGGCGATGCTCGAGGGCCGGGCCCTGGCGGTGTGATGACCGTGTCATTTGACAGGCCGGTAGCAATGCTCGAGAAGGCTCGGGGAGACCTGCAAGGCCTGAAGGCGGTGGCCGGGCTCGATGAGATCGACGACCAAGTGATCGGGTTTCACGCACAGCAGGCGGTCGAGAAGTCGATCGACGCGGTGCTCGCCGCACGGGAAATCGACTGCCCCTACAGCCACGACATCGACGGACTGATGGAGTTCACCCAGAACAGCGGCATCGAGTTGCCCGACGAGCTCATAGACGCCGACCACCTAACGCCGTTCTCACTCGCGCAGCTCTACGGAGCCAACACACCGAGCGGCGTCGATCGCGGCCAAGCAGAAAAATGGGCAGCGGCGGCAGTGGGATGGGCAGAGAGCATCGTCGGTGGAGACGAATGAGTCAAAAGATGAAGTTCGAGGGTTACGAGGGCAAATTTGTCGCTCTCGACTGGGCCACCTGGGAGGTCGTGCGGATTACATCTCGACTTTCGACAAGCACTTCGACGTGGAGGCCTTGCGCGCGCTCGGTGTCGACATCGCGGCGCCCGGCGTGTTCCTTGCAAGGCGATCGACGAAGCACCGGAGCTGCTTCGTGAAATGGCCTGAAGCGCTGGATGCGCGTCCACGGAGAGACGAGCCCCAGCACCGAGTACCTCCGCCGCGCGTGGCTCAAAGCCGGCGGCCCCGAGCAGGCCTGACCTCATCCACCTGACCGGCGTCGCGCTTGCGTTTTGCTTGCACGCGTGCTAGGCTGGGTCGATGACCGCCGCTGGCTTGGCTGACAGTTTGCTCTCACAATCCGCTCCGGGTAGGGTCTCTGCTGCCGCGCTGCGAATTGCCGGTGGGGCGGCGGCGGATATCGAGACGAGCTTGCCTTTGGCGTTGGCGGGCCGGCGCGGCCAGGTTCGTGTTTACGTCAACGCCTACCGTGTGCTTACCGGCCGCATGCTGGATGCCGCCCAGCAGGCGCGGCCCGATCTCCTTTCCTTTGACGAGCGGCATCGTGTCGTGGTGCTGGCCGAAGCGAAGCGGCCCGGTCGTCAATCGAAGACCGTTCCATGGGTGCGGGCGGCGCTCGAGCGGGAGGCGATGAGCGTTCCCTTCAGCGACTGGGTGGGTACCTTCGGCGCGGGGAAGGGCACCGCGGTTGCCGTGCTGGCGTCGCTGCGGGCGACGCTGCCTGGAACCCAGCCGCTGAAGCCGCCGCGTGGCCGACGCTTGCCGGGCTGGCCGCTTGATGAACTCGACGTTGTGCGCTTCTACCGGGCTGTCGGGGATGAGCTGTCGCGTACCGAGACGCCGCTCGATCACATCGCTTCAGTGCTTGGGCTCAATCAGACCGAGCTCGCCAAATTGTTTGGTGTCACCCGTCAGGCGCCCGATCAGTGGGCCGTGCGCGGCGTGCCGGCGGAGCGCCAGGAGAAGCTCGCGACGCTTGGGGAGATCGCCGATTTGCTCGCCGCCAAGCTCAAGCGCGACCGTATTCCTGGTGTCGTGCGCCGTGCGGCGCCGGCGTATGACGGCCGCTCGATCATCGACGCGATCGGCGATGGTGATGAGAAGCTCGTTATTGATGAGTTGCGCGACGCCTTCAACTGGGCGGCCGCGGCGTAGTGCACCACGTTCGTCGTGGCGCTGTCTACCTACGGGTGGCGGATCGCGACTGGGATGATCCCCTATCTGGTGAGTATGCACGTGACTGTGGGGGACGCTGGAACCCGCCTGGGAGCTTCAGTGCGGTTTACCTAAACGCGTCCGTTCCGGTGGCGCGCGCTCAGGTGCGTGACAAACTAGAACCCCAGGCCATCCGGCCCGAGGACCTGCAACCGGACGAAGGACCCGTGCTCGTCCACACCACCATCCCGCACGACGATTACGTTGATGTGACCACCGATCGTGGATGCACATCGCTACGGCTGCCAAAGACTTATCCCGTGGACGACAAAAAAACAACGGTCCCTCACAGTGTTTGTCAGCCGATCGGGCAACGTGCTTGGGAGGAGGGAGAGGCAGGAATAGCCTGCCGCTCCGCCGCCACGACTGCGCCAGCCGATGGCGAGGAGCTCGCGTTCTTCGCCCGCCATCCCCTGAAAGTCAACCGAACCGAAGCCTTCGCCGACTGGTACTGAGCGGTTGGGCCCGGATTGTGGATGGGAGCGATGTTCCGCTGGAGTTCGATGGACAGACCGCCCGGTCCATCGCTGGTGTTTTGTTGATCGCACGTGAGTACTTGTTCGTCGATGGATTCTTGAGTGAGTGCTGCGCACCGACCCAATGTGCCGCGCACCGATTCGAACCAGTACCGCGACGGCTGAAAGCCGCGTCCACGAATTCCCTAGGGCATCCGCTCGCCCATCTAGCGTCAAGCGGGATGGATGCAACACAGCTCGCGGTGCAACTTCACGCGGAGGAGATCTCTCCACAAGAGCTGGGCGCGATCGTCTCTGCGTACTTTGGCCGTGTCCAGTACGAGGGGTCAAACACACTTGCCTATCTTCGAGATGAACGGGTTGCCCTCTCGATCACCGTGGAAGACGGCCGGGTCACCTCGATCCAACCCGGTCCCGCGCTGACAGACGCTGACGTCGTTGCACTAGGTGCCCAGATACGTAACGGCGCTCTTGTGCATGTAGGACACAAGATCAGACGGCAGGTCGCCTTTGCTGTCGTACCAGTCACTGGATCGTGGCGCTACCGCGACCTCTTTCAGATCATGCCTGCACCCAATGATGCGCCGCGGCCACCGGGCGTAATCGGGCCACACCCGTTCATCCTCGAAGCCAGCTACCCAGATTCGCCGGACCCACTCATTGCGAACAACCGGGCCAGTGGGGCCATTACGGACGCGAGCCGTCTGTTGGCAGCGTTCGTTCCGTGGATCGATCCTCCGACTTCTTGGGGTCACATCGAGCACCAGTGGGCAATACCCTAGCGATCAGCTCATCAACGAACCGGGCAATCCCGCGCTGGGTGTTGGGCTTCCCCTTACGGTCGATCGTGGTGAAAGTTTTGCCGTCTTGTGCTCCGCCTACGATGGACTACTTGACGATATCGAGCGAATCTAGTTGTTGCTCCACCACTTAGCCCAGCATGGCCGTAACAGCACCATCGACTACTACATCTCCAAACGGTCGCTCGTTGGTGAGCGAGCCATTCTTCGTGTCGCTTTTTTCCGGTGCCGGCGGTCTCGACCTAGGTTTGGAGCTCGCGGGGTGGCAGCCACTTGCACAGATCGAGATGGATGCTGCATGCGCCAAGACGCTTGAAGGTCAGAACCGTAAGAGGAACACACCGGTGCCGGTATACGCAAAACGGATCGAGGACGTCGATCCTCGTGCGCTGCGGGAGGAGCTAGAGCTGATGCGCGGGGAGCTTCCGCTTCTTGCGGGCGGACCGCCGTGCCAACCATTTACGACCTCGGGGCTTCGACGTGCGCTAGCCGACGGACGGGCATCGTCGTCGTTCCCGCCCTACCTGGAGTATGTCGAGGAGTTTGAGCCCACCGCGATTCTCATCGAGAACGTAGACGGAATGCTCTCGACGGCCCTCCGCCATCGTCCTCTAGTCCAACGCGGCTCAAATTGCCCACCGCTGGCTCTAGACGAGCGAAAGGGCTCATTCTTGCGATGGTTGGTCAGCGAACTGGTCGCAATGGGCTACGCCGTGTCCTGGGGAGTCGCTGAGGCTGCCGACTATGGCGTGCCACAGCTACGACAGCGTGCCGTAGTTATAGGTGTTCGGGCAGATGAGCCTTGCTTTCTACCGCCGCCGGAGTTCGGGCATCCTGGCTTGCCGAGCTATCGAACTATTCGCGACGCGATCAATAAAATCGCTGAGCTTGGCGCCGTTCAGCCGTTGAGTGAGCGTAAGAGAAAGGTCTATGACCTGATCCCACCTGGCGGTAACTGGCGCTCTCTCCCACCGGAGGTCCAGAAGGAGACCATGGGGGCAGCCTTCCACGCTGAGGGAGGGAAGAGCGGATGGTGGAGACGCCTTGACTGGGACAGTCCTGCGCCGACTATCCTTGGCATGCCTGATCACTCCAGCACAGCACTTGTACATCCCGACGAAACTCGTTGCCTTTCGGTTATCGAGTGTGCCGCACTACAGAGCTTCCCCACAGAGGTCCGCTTTGAGGGCAGTCCTCGCTCGCAGTATCAGCAGATAGGAAACGCCGTCCCGCCTTGGCTCGCTCGGGCGATCGGCGACCGCCTGCTCGAGTTTCTAGAAGGTCAGCGGTTCCCAGAGCCGCCGGTTCCTCCGTGGCGGCAGGTGTCCGCCAACCGACGTATAGGGACTCATGGCTGGGCTGTGGAGCGCGACGGTCAGGCGTCAATCACGTTGAATGGCGCGGTACGGCCAGATCACGTCTGGCACTTCGTGCAGGATGTGACCGATGTCGGACCCAAACAAGGCGAGCATCGTCGCGGCTATCCGTCGTCTCAGCGGCGTCTCTTCTAACCGAGGACCAGACGATGATCGCCTGTTTCAAGCTGTAGAGGCGTTCGTCGAGGCATTCGACTTCTGGTACATCCGCGTTGTGCGCGAGGCTGTCCCCGAGTATCGCAAGCTGATCATCATGCGCATAAACCCGTTCGTCCGCCGCATCGAGTGCGACGGGATGAACGTCAGGGATACGGCTCATCGGCTGGTGGAGGACTACAACAGCCGGAACTTCGTCACTGCGGGCGGGTGGGCGATAGAGGCGCTCGCAAGTACAGGTCGCGCCGACGTTCACAAGTCTGGTATCGCTGGAATTGATATCGACCGATTTGATCCAGCGTCGGGGGAGTACCACCTGTATGTACTAAAGAGTGGTCTAGTGACGAGAAATAGCGACATCGTCAACGCGCTGAAGCGAAACGCCCGGGCAGCAGAGAAGCAACTGAGACAGTCACGCCAGACGAAGGGCGTACGCGCGAATTACGCGATCGCCGCGGGCAAGACATCGAGTACGTTTGAGGACGGCGTCTGGAGGCCATCGTCGGGTGAGTTCTGGGGGGAGATGCTCGATCTTCCCGAGGACGAAGCTGTCGAGCTTGCGCTAGCGGTAGCTGCAGAGGCAGGCAGGCTTGTGCGTCGGGACGCCAACGAGCACATAGAGGCGCTCAAGCTCGTCGTAGGCGACTACTTGGCTATACGCGCTGATGATTCGATCGTAGATTGGGAGTTTCTCGCTAAGCGCAATATGCAGAAAGCCAGTCAATGGCGAGAAGAGGATAAAACCCGACACGAGCGAGCAATGACGAAGCTCGCCACATCAGGGTACGTGATCCAGCGCAAAGCGCCGCGCAGATGACCTGACTCTACTCATTGGGGTGTGTCGCCGGTCAGATCGGCGCCCGCGTTGGCTAGGCGTTCTTGGGTCTTGTCGCGCGCATCCCGGATCGTCTCGCAGGTGAGCAAGAGGTCCAGGGCGCACCACAGCCGCGCGTTTGGCCAGATCTTGCCGTTCCGCGCTGGGTGCGACGGTTCGATCGGGGCGTGGCTGATCGCCGAACACGTCGTTGTGGTCGAGGATGAGAAGTACCGGACGGAGTCCTACTCGTATCGCTTGCCTGCTACACGATGTCGCACGTTTCGAGTGAGCTAGCGGATTGGAGGTTCGGCTGATGTCGAGCGCATAGTTCCAGGCCCGTGCTCGATCGCCTGTCCCCACCCTGACGTGCGTCGTCGGTGATGAGCCGGCGGGGTCCGGAGCTCGGGGGAGAAGCCCAAGGGCTCCCGTTCCATCCGGCGGCCACAGGCGAGGGGAAGACCGGACGGGAGAATTGCGTGAACCTCTGTTGATGCCTCGTAAGCAGCAGCCCTGCAAGGTGGGATGTTGGAGCAGGGTGTAAGGACTGGTCGCTGGGAAGCGACAGGTGCCGGGTGAGGGACTGTCCCAGCCTGGATGAGCACCGCCGTGCTCGGGGTGAAGGGGGCTCCCAGCCCGGTCGCAGCTCGTGCGTGTGGAACGTGGTAACCCCGTCGGGGTCCGGGTCTGTGGTCCGGTAAGCCGCCCGTGAGGGAGGCCCAATTCCCTGGCGGGAATCGGATGACCGAGAAGCGAATGCCGGTGGCCGAAAGGCGACAGGAAACCAGGAGCATCGATGGCTGGCCCCTCCGCCGGTCGCCTCTGGATAACTGGCCGGATACGGGACATGGTGCCCGGACCTGAAAGGCTGCTGACGCGGTCAGGTGAGCCTGTGAAGAGAAAGACGACTGTTGACACCAGCTCCCATCTGCCAGCGGGCGCTTGGCGCCGAGGACGACCCTCCATTGGAGCTGCGCTGAGGCGATCACAGCTGGGCCGAGACGCTCTCTATGGGTTAGCGGTGTTTGTGCTCCGGTGTCCTGCGCTTGGGACTGGACGTCGCGGCAGATTGGAGGGATCCTGCTGAGCTTGGGTGTGCTCGAGGTTCCCTCTCGGGCGCACCCATGGACGCGCGAGCTCCGAGCTACGGCTCGCGTCGTGTTTGATCCACTTCGGAGCGAACACGCTCATCCCAGCGCTCCAAGAGCGGGGCAATCGTCTCGAGAGCCGATGTGTCGGGGACCCTGTCGTCGTTGGTCACATACCGGGCATCCTCGAAGAGGAGAGACCCGTTTCACGCGTTCGGAGCGAAGCTCAGTGACCTCTGGTGTGTGTGGCTGAGTCAGAGATGGATTTGGGTCGAGCGGTGGGCTGTGATGGGGCAATCGAGCAGTCTGTCGGTGGGGCGATCGGAGCACCTGCACGGAGGACAAAGATCTCGTGAGAGCTCGTGGGACAGCCCTACTGAGGACCCAAAACTGATGCGCGCTCGCTTACCGCCGAGTGCCGCGAGCTCGAGCGCCTGTGGATCGTCCTCGCCCATCTCCGGGGTCTCGGTGAGCGGAGACCAGCTCGGCGGGACCGGCGGTCCACGAAATTCGCTTGACATAATAGATGTTATCTATAATAATGCTCATTATGGCGAATGTGTCTGGGCGATTGTCGCTTCGGGATGAGCAGAAGGCTCTGACTCGCCGGCGCTTGCTGGACGGCGCCGAAGCGGTGTTCGCGAAAAGCGGTTTCCATGGCGCGTCGGTTGAGGAGATAGCGCGCGAGGCCGGGGCGACGACCGGGGCGCTGTACTCGAACTTCGCGGGCAAGGAGGATCTGTTCCTCGCCCTGTTCGACGAGCGGGTCGCCACCGATGTGAACGACTATTCCGAGATCGTCGCTGACGGGATGACGATGGAGGAGCAGGCTCGCGGCGCTGCAGACCACTGGATGGCGATACTGCGCGAGCGTCCCGACTACTTTCCCTTGTTCATCGAGTTCTGGGCCTACGCGATCCGCCAGCCACGACTTCAGGACCGCCTGGCGGGACAGTTCGTGGCCCTTCGCTCGTCCAGTGCCCGCCTGTTCTTGGACGGCGCGGCACGGCAGGATGTCCCGCTGAGCGCTGAGGCGGGCGAGCTCGTGGGAATCCTCATCAACGCACTGGCAAATGGTCTGGCGTTGGAGAAGCTGGCCGATACGCAGGCCGTGCCCGAGGCGCTTTACGGGGACCTGCTCGTGCTCATCTTCCAGGCCCTGGAAGCACTCGCCCGCGAGAACCCGAGTATCACCGACCCAGAGACAACGACCTCCTCGCGAAAACCACAAACCACAGAGCAAGGAGTCGAGAATGCGTGAGACAGCACCGGCAGTTGAACGTGACGCACCTCCCAGCCGACCCACCGATCCCGGGCTGCGCCAGGCAGCCGCACAGGACATCCCACGCCTGCAGGCGATGCTGGCGGAGGCTTTCTTTGACGACCCGGTCTTCAGTTGGCTGATACCCGAGGACGGCAAGCGGCGAGCGCGCTTGCGTCACTACTTTGGGATCGAGTTGCGCCACTACGCATTGCCGCACGGGCACGTGTGGACGACCGACGATCTCGCCGGCGCCATGCTGGGACTGCCGCCCGGCAAGTGGCACGTGCCACTGCGCACCACCCTGCTGCACGGCACCGCCTTCGGGATCCGGATACCGAAGGCCGCGAGACTGGGAGCCGCGATGGAATGGCACCACATGCGTCACATACGTCATCGTCACTACTACGTTCGCGACATCGGCGTGCACCCCGACACGCAGGGACGCGGACTCGGCAGCGGGCTGATGCGTCCCCTGCTCGACCGTTGCGATGAGGAGGGCCTGCCCGCCTATATCGAGGCCTCGAGCGAACGCAGCGCCGCACTGTACGAGCGCCTCGGGTTCCAGCACATCGAGGAGTTGCGCGTATCGAGCAGCCCGCCGTTGTGGCTCATGCTCCGCCCTGCACATTCCAGCGGAGGGCAGGGATGAGCACACGCACGACTCGATCGATCGCAATCGGCGGCTCGACGAGTATCGCGCTTGGGATCGGGACGATGACGGCCGGCCGATGAGTTCTACGTGTGTGGTGGGGGCTGGGCCCGCGGGTCTGGCGATGACGCGGGCGCTGGCGCACCATGGACTGGACTTCGACCGCCTCGCCCAACGACTCGACCTACCCACCGCCCACGCAGCCTGACCCAATACGTGCACGAACTTCCGAGCCAGAGCACTAAGAGACAAGAGATCTCGGGACTGTGACGGTTCGCCGGCGCTGGCCCTTCGCGGCAGATGAGGCGCAGGCTGAAACGATTGGTGTGTGCTGGCCTTCGATTAGGCATCGGCGATCGGCGCAGAAGAGATATGGTGCCGGCCCCGATGGCAGTTACGGTCAGGCCCGTCAGCTCGCGACGCGAGCTGAGAACCTTCATCAAGCTGCCGTGGCGGCTCTACCGCGATGAGTCCAACTGGATCGCCCCGCTGCTGATGGACGTAAAGAAGCGCCTGGATCAGCGGAAGAACCCGTTCTTCAAACATGCCGAAGCGCAGTACTTCCTCGCCTACCGCGACGGGCGTCCAATCGGCCGGATCAGCGCCCACATCGATGAGACCTTCAACAGCTTCCAGGAAAACGAATGGGGACTGTTCGGGTTCTTCGAGTGCGAGGACGACGTCGAGGCGGCGCGAGCGCTCTGCGACGCCGCCGCGGACTGGCTGCGAGCACGCGGGCGCGACCGGATGGTGGGCCCGATGGACTTCACCACCAACGACGAAATCGGCCTGCTGATCGGCGGCCACGAGTATCCGCCGATCATCCTCTGCCCCTGGCATCACCCCTATTACCAGCGTCTGTTCGAGGGAGAGCTCGGCATGGTCAAGGCGATGGACGCATACATGTGGAGCCTGCACGTCACCGGCCGCGAGAAGGTTCATCCCGCGATCTGGGCGGCGGCGGACAAACTCGAGTCAGAGCACGGAATCGTCTGCCGCGGATTTCGCAAGCGGGAACTCCAGCAGGAGGTGACACGCTTCCTGGAGATCTACAACTCCTCGCTCGAGCGCAACTGGGGCTTCGTGCCGCTCAGCGAGCAGGAGGTGCGCCACTACGCGAAAGACCTGAAGCCGGTGCTCGATGAGAACTGGTCGATGGTGGCCGAACGCAAGGACACCGGCGAGGTGGTCGGCGCCGCCTTGACGCTGCCCGACTACAACCAGGTGCTCGCCAAGCTGAACGGGCGGCTGCTGCCATTCGGGTGGCTGAAGGTGCTACGCGAGCGCAAGAACATCGACGCGGTACGGGTCATCGTGTTGGGCGTCAAGGCCGACTACAGGCACACGGGCGTCGCCGCGCGCCTGTACCAGATGCACTTCGACGCGGCAGAACGCACACCGCAAAAGACCGGCGAGGGAGGCTGGACGCTCGAGAACAACGAGGCGATGAACCGCGCCTACGAAGGCATGGGCGGCGAGATCAAGCGCCGCTACCGCATATATGAGCGCACGCTCTGAGAGTTCTGCTGGCGAGCACGATGGGGATCCTCTCGCGTGGTCCCCGGCGCGCATCAGGAACTGACAGCTCACGCCCGCGTCGGGCATCAGATGTATTCATGTAGAGATCCGAGGGATTCCGAGCCACCCCGGGCCTTGGTGCGAACGCGATCCCGCCCGCAACGGTGCGCCTGAACGTCCCGGCCACTATTGTCTCTGGAGCTTATGGGCTCAATTCCGATCAACATTTCGCAGCTAGTAGGTGACACACCGATGATCGGGCTTCCTCGTATGCTGAGTCAGGCTGCCGTTGGGCGCGGGGTGGAGCTGTTCGCCAAGCTCGAGTCTCAGAATCCCGGTGGCAGCGTGAAGGATCGCATCGGCGTTGCAATGATCGACGCGGCCGAAGCCGATGGGCTGATCGAGCCGGGTCGCACGACGATCGTCGAGGCGACCAGCGGAAACACCGGAATCGCGCTGGCGTTCGTGTGCGCCGCCAAGGGTTATGACCTCATCCTGACGTTGCCCCAGGGGATGAGTCGCGAGCGTGAGAGCCTGTTGAAGCTCTATGGGGCTCGGGTGCAGATCACAGAGTCGCTCGGAGGGATGGCCGAGGCTGTCCAGGCAGCTCGGATGATGGCTCGCGAGCCTGACGTGTTCCTCCCCGACCAGTTTTCAAATCCGGCCAACCCCGAGGCGCATCGCCGCACCACTGGCCCCGAGATCCACGACGCACTCGACGGGCGCGTCGATGTGCTCGTGGCGGGAGTGGGAACTGGCGGAACGATCACCGGGACGGGGGAGTTCCTGCGCGAACGAAACCCAGATGTGCGGATCGTCGCGGTCGAGCCACTCAGCTCAGCGGTGCTTTCCGGCAAGCCGGCCGCTCCCCACCGAATCCAAGGGATCGGCGCCGGTTTCGTGCCGCCGATCCTCAATCGGGATCTACTCGACGAGGTCATCGCGGTTTCAGACGAGAACGCGATCGCCACCGCCTGGAGTTGTGCGCGCAAAGAGGGACTGCTTGCGGGCATCTCCTGCGGCGCCGCGCTCTGGGCCGCGCTGACGATTGCCGAACGTCCCGAGTCCCGCTCCCAGCGGATCGTCGTGATCATGCCGGACTCCGGCGAGCGTTACGTCTCGCAGGCCTTCTTCGCGCCGTAGAGGCGAGCGCCAGGCAAGCCACGCGTCGCTGGCGGTCAGGGTCACCACGGTCTCGCGCCGGTCGCGGAGCGGAGATTCCGATTGGCTCGCTACGCTGTTCAGATGCCCGGACTCGGCACCGTCGCACGGGTTGCGAACGAGCTGCGACGTGACATCGCCGCCGCCCGTGATCGCGATCCCGCGGCGTGCGGAGTCGGTGGCGGTGAGATTCTCGCGACCTGGCCCGGGATCCAGGCGCTGCTGTCGCATCGTGTCGCTCACGCTCTGAGCGATGCCGGGGTTCCCGTGCTCCCGCGCTCGATCGCGATGCTCACCCGTGCGCTGACTGGAATCGAGATCCATCCAAAGGCACAGATCGGCGAGGGACTGTTCATCGATCACGGCTCTGGCGTGGTGATCGGTGAGACGGCCACGATCGGCAGCGACGTGACCATCTACCAGGGAGTCACGCTGGGCGGCACCGGGTTTCAGACCGGCAAGCGCCATCCGACGGTGCAGGACAACGTCACGATCGGATCCGGAGCGAAGCTGCTGGGACCGATCACGATCGGGCACGGCGCGAAGATCGGCGCCAACAGCGTCGTCATCACCGATGTGCCACCGAACGCAACCGTCGTCGGCAACCCCGGTCATCCGGTCCGTGTCGATGGACGCAAGCCCGAGGGACCAGATGCCGATTGGATCCATCTGCCGGATCCAATCGCCGAGGCGATTCAAGGGCTTGCCAGTCGCATCGGCGCACTGGAGCGGGCGCTCAGCGAGGCATCGGGGGAGCAGGCCGAGCAGCCCGCCGAAGTCACCGCGCTACGCCCGGTGCGTGGCCAGAATCCCGCCGGGGGCTAATAGAACACCGTCCGGCAGCGGTGCCGCGGTCGCTCCTTGTAGGCCGCTTCCTGGCCGCGGTTCCACAGCCAAGTGTCGAGTGTCCGCGCCGGCACTCCAGTCCGCCGCGAGATGAGCTCGCAAGCATGCACCGCACAGGCCCGGATCTCGCGCTCGGCGCCACCGGCGCCAAGGAGCCTGCGAGCATCGATCTGCTCGGCGAGCGATCGCTCATAGACGAGCACACCATCACAGCGCAGCACATGCGGCACGAGGTTGTCCGCGAAGATTGTCAGCCGGTCGAGATCGGTGAAATCCGCCAGACCGGCGAGCGCCAGATCATTGGCGAGGATTTGCGCACGCTTGTAGAAGCCGTGGTCGCCGAACATCGCCATCCCCTGGGCGAGCATCTCCGCCAATCGCTCGGCGGAGTTTCCGCTTTCCTGGACCAGGTCGAGTGCTCCGCGGGCACCGAGGAAACGCCCGAGCGAGCGTAGAGCCTGCGCAAACAGGCTCATCAGCTCGTGATCTGGGCGCTGTCCAACGATCGCGGCGATCTCCCGGGTGTCGACTCGCCGAAGCCACTCGGCCCTCGGCGGTCCGCTGCCGCGTACGTGCTCGGCGAGCGCCGAGGCGATCGTGAAGTACCCCGACAGCTCGCTTCCCTTCACGCTGCGCTTTTGCAGAGTCGGGAACCAGCCAGAACCGAAGTTGATCGTGTCCAGCGCCAGCAGGTAGTCAGCGACGTCCTGAGGCGGACCCTCCAGGTAGTGGCTCTCCGGGTCGAGGGCCGGCGGTGCTTCAGGCTCGATCTCTCCGACGCGGTCGAGATCGATGTGCACCCAGCGGGCTCGGGCGGCGATATCCGCGCAACTGCGCCGCACTTGATCTGTGAGCGACATCTGCTCAAACATAGGAGGTTCGCTCGATCGGCGTGAGCAGGCGCCGCTCGTTCGACAGTGGCGCAAACGAGGCGGTCTTGTACTTCGCGGTGTTTTCGGAACGCCGCTGACGCTTCTATCCTCTGTGGCACATGCTGAAGAGCCCCCATGCCGAGCACCTGGATGAGCTTCTCGAGGGCCTGAACCAGCCTCAGAGGGAGGCGGTGACCCACGGCGAAGGTCCACTGCTGATCCTGGCTGGCGCCGGCAGCGGCAAGACGAGGGTCCTCACGCATCGGATCGCGCACCTGATCTTCACCGATGAGGCGCAGACCAGCGAGATCCTGGCAATAACGTTCACGAACAAGGCGGCCAAGGAGATGCGTGGCCGCGTCGAGCAGCTACTGGGGCATCGAACTCAGGGAATGTGGTTGCTCACCTTTCACTCGGCGTGCGTGCGGATGCTGCGCGCCAACGCCGAGTATCTCGGCTACACCCGTGCCTTCACGATCTACGACCAAGCCGACACGCGCAGGCTCACGAAGCGTTGCATCGACGAGCTGGGGATCGACCCCAAGCGCTACACCCCCGCGCTGATACACAACAGGATCTCCGCGGCGAAGAACAAACTGCTCGATGCCGCTGCCTACGGAGAACGAGAGGGAGCGTCCTTCGAACAGGCCGCCGAGGTCTACCGGCTCTACGAACGCGAACTGAAGCGGATGAACGCGATGGACTTCGATGACCTGCTGGTCCGGGCCGTCGATCTACTCGAGATGTTTCCTGATGTCCGCGAGCGGTACGCGACCGGGTTTCGTCACGTGCTGGTGGATGAGTACCAGGACACAAATCACGCGCAATACCGGTGGTTGCAGCTTCTAGTAGGAGGTGGACGAGACGCTCCCATCACAGGCGAGCGTCTACACGTGCAGACCCACCGTAATCTCGCGGTAGTGGGCGACGATAGTCAGGCGATTTATAGCTTCAGAGGAGCGGATGTCCGCAACATCCTCGACTTCCAAAAAGACTTTCTGGACGCGTGTGTGATCAAGCTCGAGCAGAACTACCGCTCCACACAGACGATCCTCTCGGCCGCCAATGCGGTGATAACGAACAACCGCGGCGGCATGTCAAAGGAGCTGTGGAGCGATCGCGGGAACGGCGAGCCGATCGAAATTCGTGAGCTCGACGACGAGCACGCCGAGGCGAGATTCGTAGTCGGTGAGATTGCTCAGCTGATCGACGATGGCGCGAGCCGCTCGGAGATCGCTGTCTTCTATCGCACCAACGCGATGTCCCGGGTGATCGAGGACACGCTGGTCCGCCAGGAGATCGCCTACCAGGTGGTCGGCGGCACGAAGTTCTACGACCGCGCTGAGATCAAGGACGTGATCGCCTACCTGACATTCCTGGCCAATCCGCTGGACGTCATCAGCTTCACACGCATCGTCAACTCGCCAAGGCGTGGAATCGGGCAGACATCGCTCTCTAGGGTGACCAGCCACGCTTTGAGCACAGACATCTCGGTATGGGATTCCGCCAGCGCTCCCGAGCAGGTGCCCGGGCTCGGAGCCGCCGCCGTGAAGGCACTGAGGAGGTTCATGGACACGATGAGTTCTCTGCGCGAGCGAGTCGGGCAGGGCATCCCGGTTGGCGATCTGCTCCAAGCGGTGCTGTCGGCAACCGGATACGTCCAAGCGCTGGAAGACGAGCGAACCTTCGAAGCTGAAGGACGCATCGAAAACATCGAGCAGCTAGTCGAGGTTGCCCATGAGTTCGACGCGGCAGCCGAGCCCGGCCAGGACACCCTGGACGTGTTCCTCAGCGAAGTGGCGTTGGTCGCCGACGCCGACACTCGCAGCGACGAAGACAGCCTCGTAACCCTGATGACACTGCACAACGCCAAGGGCCTCGAGTACCCGATCGTATTCATCGCCGGCTGCGAGGACGGTGTATTTCCGCATTCCCGGGCACTGGAGGAAGCAGGACTCGAGGAGGAGCGGCGTCTGTTCTACGTCGGGATCACCCGCGCCATGCGCAAGCTCTATCTGAGCTATGCCCGCAGACGCTCGATCTTCGGGTCAACGACATTTGGTTTGCCGAGCCGTTTTCTGAGTGAGATCCCCAGGGAGCTCACCTATCAGGAGGATGAGCCGGTATCGGTTGGCGCTCGCGTCTCTGGGTCGGGCAACACGACCTCCGGTGCTCCACGGCGTCAGCAGTCCTGGGCATCGATGAGCCAGGAGTCCTCTGTCGCGACGTTCCGCCTCGGCGAGGATGTGACGCACGCCGCATTCGGTGCCGGAGTCGTGACAGGACTCGAGCCTGGCGGGATCGTCGTCGTCCGCTTCTCTAGAGACGGCAGCGAGCGTAAGTTGATGGCGGAGTTCGCTCCAGTGTCACGCCGCTGAACTCAGGCGCATCCTCGACGTCTGCACACAAACCTGAGATCGGTGCAGCGCAGGGAGGACCCACCGACAAGTTCGCCGCAGGATTGCCTACGATCTCGATCTCATGGCTGCCCAGATAATCGACGGCAAGGCAATCGCGGCCCGCGTGCGCGAGGAGGTAACTCGCGAAGTCGAGAGCTTCGTCCTCCGAGCCGGTCGCGCTCCCGGACTTGCGACCGTGCTGGTCGGCGATGATGCGGCCTCAGCGGTATATGTCGGCGCCAAGCAACGGGCCTGCAACGAGGTCGGCATCAATCCTTTCGACATCCGCCCGGCGGGCGATGCGTCATTTCAGGAGGTCTCGCAGAAGCTTCGCGATCTCAACGATGATCCGGCCGTCAGTGGCGTGCTGCTGCAACTGCCGGTGCCCGGCCATCTCGACGGTCAAGCCCTGACAGCGATGATCGACCCGGACAAGGACGTCGACGGGCTCACCACCGTCAATGCGGGGCGGCTCTTTCTGGGTGAAGCTGGGCTGAGGCCCTGCACTCCGTCCGGCGTGATGGAGCTGCTCGCAAGCATTGACGCCAGCTTGGAAGGGGCCGAGGCGGTTGTCGTGGGACGCTCGAACCTGTTCGGCAAGCCGATGGCGCAGATGCTGCTCGCCGCCAACGCCACCGTCACGAGCTGCCACTCGCGCACACGAAGCCTCGCGTCGGTATGCGCACGCGCCGACATCCTCATTTCGGCCGTGGGCAGTCCTCGTCTGATCGCGCACGACTTCGTCAAGCCAGGCGCGATTGTGATCGACGTGGGCATGAACCGTCTACCCGAGGGATTGGTCGGCGATGTCGACTTTCAAGCCGTCAGTCAGATCGCGAGCGCGATAACCCCAGTCCCAGGCGGGGTCGGCCCGATGACGATCGCCTGCCTGCTGCGCAACACTCTCCAGGCTGCACGAGAGCAGCAGAATCGATGAGCCTCAGGCGAATCCGGCTCGGTGAGCTGATCGCCCTCCTGGGCGCGGCCTGTGTCGCGGTCTCGCTCCTGATGTCTTGGTATCAGAGCCCCTCTGGCAACCTCGACGCGTGGCAGACCTTCGGCCCAGCTGTCGTGCTCCTGATACTGGCCTGCGCGGCCGCGCTGTTCCTCTTTATCGGCACGCTGACCGAACGCTCGAGCGCGCTGCCGGTGGCGGGAGCCGTCTGGGCGACGTTCCTGGGCATGATCGCGGTCATCGCGGCAATCGTGCGTGTCCTCGAGCGACCGCACGGTGCGAGCGCTCTGTGTGACGGAGCGTGGCTCGCGCTGATCGGAGCGCTCACGATCCTGATCGGCGCCTGGCAATCGATGCGCGACGAACGCACATCGATGTACATCGCCCCCGATATCGAGCCGCGCCGTCCCGCCCTGTAGCGCTCGCTGGCACTTGCCCCGCGCCGCGGAGGATGGCCGCGGCCATGCGAGCAGAGGATAGTCCCGACGTTTGCGGAACTTGTAATAAGAGTTGCAATCTTTGCCCGATCCGGCGAAGGTGCACACATCGGGCTAATCGAATGATCAATCTGGGAGGTTGGCAACATGGGTTTTGACATCGGACGTTTGCGTCGCTCTGATCGAATCATCGGGATAAGCGCCATCGCACTGTTCATCTTCCTGTTCTTCTTCAAGTGGTACGGCGTCAGCGCAAACGTGGGTCTGGCCGGCGGCGGAGTGAACCTCGACGTCAGCAAGAGCGGCTGGGACGTCTTCACCGACAGCCGCTGGATCTGGCTGCTGACGATCATCGTTGCGCTGGGAGCCGTTGCCGTTGCCTCGGGCGCCCTGAAGCTCGAGAGTCCAGTGCAGCCCGGCGTACTCGTGGCGGGGCTCGGTGCACTCTCGACGCTGCTGATCCTCTACCGCATACTCCATCACCCGAGCGGTGGCGGCGCGGGCTACTCCTACGGCATCAAGATCGGGATCTGGCTGGGTCTGATTGCCGCCGCCGCGCTCACATATGGCGGGTATCTGGGCATGCAGGCCGAAGGCACCTCGCTTGCGGACGTGCGCGAGCAGGCAAGCGATGCGCTCAGCAATCTGAGCGCTGCCGGCGCCGGCGATCAGGGCTCACCGCCACCACCTTCGAGCGCTGCATCGGAGTCCGGCGCTGCGCCGATCGCGCCTGCAACCTCCTCATCGGCCGCGGATCCACCGGCTGACCCGCCGCCCTCGTCCTAGCCGCAGGCTGGCCTACGGGGCGTCCGCCTGCCCCGTAGACTGGCGGCTGTGATCGATCGAGACGAAGTGCTGCACGTGGCGCGCTTGGCGCGCCTGCAGCTGAGCGAGGACGAGGTCGAGCTGATGGCCAGCGAGCTGTCCGCGGTCCTCGACCACATCGCCAAAATCAGCGAGCTCGATCTCGACGACGTCACACCCACCACTCACGTGGTCGAGCTCAGCGGAGGGCTCAGAGACGACGCCCCACGACCGTCGCTGCCGCGCGAGGTCGCCCTCGAGCAGGCGCCCGACGTCAGCGAGGACGGCTTCCTGGTGCCGAGTCCCCAGGCATGAGTTCGGGCGAGCTCCTTCATCTCTCCGCGGCCAAAGCGGCGCAGGAGATCGCAGCGGGGTCCCTCTCGGCGACCGAGCTGTTCGACTTCTACCGTCAGCGAGCCGCCGCTGATGATCTGAACTGCTTCACGTGGGTCGCCGAGCAGGCGCCGCAAGAGCAGGCCAGCGGACCGCTGGGAGGCGTGCCCCTCGCCGTCAAGGATCTGTTCTGCACGGAGGGTGTGCCCAGCCAGTCGGGCTCCCGCATCCTCGAGGGCTACCGCCCCCCGTACAGCGCCACCGTCGTCTCGCAGCTGCAACAGGCCGGAGCTCCGTTGCTCGGCAAGACCAACCAGGACGAGTTTGCGATGGGCTCCTCGACGGAGAACTCGGCTTTTGGGCCCGTGCTGAACCCATGGGACCGTGAACGTGTGCCCGGCGGGTCCTCGGGTGGAAGCGCCGCCGCGGTCGCCGCCGGCCTCGCGCCTTGGGCGCTCGGCACCGACACGGGCGGCTCGATCCGTCAGCCAGCGGCACTGTGTGGGATCGTCGGCATGAAACCAACCTACGGAGCTCTCTCGCGCTACGGCATGATCGCCTTCGCCTCTTCGCTCGACCAGGCCGGGCCGTTGACCCGTGACGTGACGGACGCCGCGCTGATGCTCAAACACATGGTTGGCCGCGACCCCCGCGATGCAACCTCGCTTCAGTTCCCCGAGTCGATCGAGCTGCCGAGCGCCGAGGATCTCCGCGGCATTCGTCTGGGTGTGCCGGCAGAGCTGACTGGCGAGGGCATCGACCCGGGCGTACTCGACTGCTTCCGCGAAACGCTCGCACGAGCCGAGCAGCTGGGGGCCGAGATCCACAACGTCCAGCTGACGCACGCGCCCCACGCGCTCTCGGCCTACTACGTGCTGGCGCCAGCCGAGTGCTCATCGAACCTCGCACGCATGGACGGTGTTCGCTACGGGCATCGCGCCGAGGGCGCCGCCGATCTCGAGACGATGTACACGCGCACCCGCCACGACGGCTTCGGAGCCGAGGTCAAGCGCAGGATCATGCTCGGCACCTACGCGCTCTCCTCCGGCTACTACGACGCCTACTATGCCCGCGCTCAGAAGGTGCGGACGAAGATCGCCGAGGACTTCAGAGACGTGTTCGCGACGGTTGACTTCGTCGTGACGCCGACCGCGCCGACTGTCGCATTTCGCCTGGGAGCAAAGACCGCCGACCCGCTGTCGATGTATCTCAACGACTACTGCACAGTGCCGATGTCGCTAGCCGGAATACCAGCGATCTCGATTCCCTGTGGCTCGAGCGACGGATTGCCGGTCGGCTTTCAGCTAGCGGGACCGGCGTTCAGCGAGAACCGCCTGCTCGACGGTGCTCATGCGCTGGAGCGTGCGATCGAGTTTGACGGGAGTGCCGCGCGTGTCTGATCCCTTCAAAGGCGTGGTACCGGAGAAACGGGGGGCGATTCGACCAGAGGAGGACCTGGAGCCGGTCATCGGGCTGGAGATCCATGTTCAGCTCTCGACCGCGACGAAGATGTTCTGCGGCTGCGAACTGTCCTTCGGGGACCCGCCCAACACCCACACCTGCCCGGTTTGCCTGGGCCTGCCCGGGAGCCTGCCGGTTGCCAACGCCGGCGCCGTGCGTTTCGGGCTGATGATCGGCATGGCGCTCGGCTCAGAGCTGGCCGCCCGCTCGATCTTCCATCGCAAGAACTATTTCTACCCCGATCTCCCCAAGGGATATCAGATCTCCCAGTACGACGAGCCGCTGTGTCTCGGGGGGAAACTGGGGGAGGTGCGCATCCATCGCGTGCATCTGGAGGAGGACGCCGCCAAGCTCACCCACGTCGGAGCATCCGGGCGGATCCACGGCTCCGACGCCTCGATCGTCGATTTCAACCGCGGTGGCACACCGCTGGCGGAGATCGTCACCGAGCCCGACATCCGCTCGGCCGAGCAGGCGGGCGAGTGGCTGCGGCTGCTGCGCACGACGATGCGCCAGCTCGGCGTAAGCGACGTGAACATGGAGGAGGGCTCGCTGCGCTGCGATGCCAACATCTCCGTGCGGCCCGTCGGCAGCGAGCAGCTGGGCGTCAAGACCGAGCTGAAGAACATGAACTCCTTCCGCTTCATCGAACGCGGCATCCGAGCCGAGATCGCCCGTCAGACCCAGATCGTCCAGCGGGGCGGTCAGGTGCTGCAGGAGACCCTGCACTTCGATCCCTCAACAGAGCGGATCACATCGCTTCGCTCGAAGGAGCAGGCGCACGACTATCGCTACTTCCCGGAGCCCGACCTGCTGCCTGTCGCCATCACCGAGGAGATGCTCGAGAGCGCTCGATCCGCGCTGCCAGAGCTGCCTGGAGACCGCGCGGCACGGTTCATCGATGATCTCGGCCTGAGTCGCGAAAGCGCCGAGCGGCTTGCCTTTCGCGTCGAGTTGGGCGACTACTTCGAGGCGGTCCTGGGGGCCAAGGATTCAGATCAGGCGCCCCAGCTGCTGGCCAACTGGGTTCTCAGCGAGCTGCTGGGACGCCTGCAGGAGGGACAGGACCCCTCGAGTTCACGTGTCTCCCCAGCCGCCTTGGCGGCCTTGGCCGGCATGGTGGCGGCAAAGCGCGTCAACGTGGGAGCGGCGCGACGAGTGCTCGATCGGATGGTGGCCGATGGAGGCGATCCCGCGGAGATCGTGGCGTCCGAGGGACTCGAGGCGATCGGCGGGGGGGAAGACCTGGCCGCGATCGTCGCGGCTGCCCTGGAGGCCAACCCCGATGCCGCGGAGCGCGTGGAAGGCGGCAACGCCAAGGCGATCGGACCGATCGTCGGCTACATCATGCGTGAGACCAAAGGGCGCGCCGACGGCGCCGAGGTCACACGTCTGGTCAACGAGCGGCTCGGCACATGAGGTCGCTGGGCGCCGCTGGCAGGTCAACGGCGGCGCTGGATGATTCGCGGCGAATGCCGTCCGCCGGCCTCTCTAGGGAGTAAGCTTGCGAGTATGACAAAGGCTCAAACAGAGAACAGCTCGCTCACGGAGCGCTTCGGCAAGCACGTCCTGGCTGGCTTGGTGCTGCTGATCGCCCTGTGGATAGTGGTAAAGCTCGTGGTTGGGATCGTGGTGGCCCTGTTCGTCCCGATCCTCGCGATCGTGGCGGTCCTGGCGATCGTCTGGGCGCTGCGCGTTCTGCTCTAGCCATGGCGGGCGGCGCGTATGTCGTGATCGCGGTCTGCTTTGGGCTGGCCGGCGGCATCGTCGGGAAGATCAAGGGCAGCTCTTTTTTGCTGTGGTTCCTGATCTCGGGACTCGTGCCGTTTCTCGGTCTGATTACCGCGATCGTGTATCGCTTCGAGAGCGATGAGCTGCGTCGCGAGTGCCCTCGCTGCGGCCGGGTGACGAAGATCTATGACGCGTTGTGCACCCGCTGCGGGTGCGAGCTCGACTTCCCAGACGTGGCGATCGCGCCCGAATCCTGGGAGCAGCGAGCGCCGGGGTGAGCCAGACATCGACCTCCAGCGGCGCCGATGAATTCGCTGTGACGCCGCCGATGCCGGCCGACGATGGCTATTTTCAGCGCGGCCGCTCGCTCCTGAGAGAAGTTCACGAAGAGCGGGCGGTGGGGCTGATGTACGGGCAGCGCGCCCTGTGCATCGGAGCGATCAAGCCGCTGAACTACGTGGGCACCAGCGAGCACACACACAACAAGCTCACCCCGTTCCGGCGGCTCACGCACACCGCCACGATGTTCGAGACGGTGTTCTTCGGCACCCGCGAGCAGGCCGACACGGTGCTCGAGACCGTGCATCAGATGCACCAGCGCGTAATTGGCGAGCTTCCGCAGGACGCCGGCTCTCACTATCCCGCGGGCACCCCATATTCGGCGTTTGACCCCGAGTTGATGCTGTGGACGGTGGCCGTGATCGCCGACTCCGCGCAGTGGTTCTACGAGCACCTGGTGCGCCCCCTCAGCGAAGCTGAGCGCGATCGACTGTGGCTCGACTATCTGCGCTTCGCGGAGCTGTTCGGAATGCCCCGTGACGATGCCCCGGCCACCTACACGGAGTTTCGCGAGTGGTATCGCCAGCAGCTGACGGGAGCCGACCTGCACCTCACCGAGGAGGCGCGCTACATGGGTTACGCCTCGGCCTTCGAGATCCCGATGCCGTCCAGGCAGCACACCGCCAAGCGGGTTCACGATCTGCTCATGCTCGGATCGCTGCCACAGCGCGTTCGCGACCTCTACGGCCTGACCTACACTCCGGCCCAGGCTCGCGGCTGCGCGATCGCGCTGATCGCTGCTCGCCTCGCCAATCGCCTCACGCCGGCGTCGCTGCGCCGCGGATCGTGCGCGCGTCATTTCGCGATGGTCGCGGCGACCGAGCGCCGCCGCATCGAGCTCGGCCGGCCGACCCCGCAACTCGTGCCGTAGACGGTCTTTCGGCGAACAGCCGGGCGGGGTGCTCCCGGCGCTAGCTTCGGGCGGGAGCGGCGCAGTCCGTGCATCTGCCCCAGATCACGAGCTCTGTGTGTTCGGCCTGAAAGCCCGCGCCCAGCGCCCCGCCGAACGCCTGCAGCGGCGTCCGCGGAAGGTCGATGTCGCTCACCAGCCCACAGGCACGGCAGACCGTGTGGGCATGCGGTGTCACGCGGGAGTCGAACAGCAATGCGCCGCTGCCGGTGCTCACGCGCCGGACGAGGCCGAGTTCCTCGAACAGCTCGAGGGTGGCATAGATCGTCGGCAGCGAGGTCCCGGGCAGGCTGCCCGAAACGGCGTCCAGCAGCTGCTCGGCGGTCAGATGCTGATCGCGAGCCGCAAGCGCTCGATGAATCACGAGCCGCTGAGGCGTGACTCGCTGACCGCGCCCTCTGAGCTTGCCGACCAGAACCTCATCGGTCACATTCTCAGTCACAAGCAACAGTGTAGCGAAAGTTAGGGGATCCTTATTCTTATGTGATTGCTATAGTGATTTGATGGCAGGTGAAGCCCAGGCGCCCAGCACGAGCGGATCGCTGATCGCGCGTCTGATACACCGCGCGGGCTTCAGAGACGAGTCGGAATTCATCCTGCGGGTGGTCCAGCCGGCGCTCGTCGGCCTGATCGATGGAACAGTGTCGTCGCTTGCCCCGATCTTTGCGGCGGCCGTCTATGCCAATTCGCACACCGCGCTGATCGTCGGGTTTGCCACCGCCCTCGGCGCGGGAGTCAGCATGGGATGGTCGGAGGCGCTGTCTGACACCGGCGAGCAGACCGGGCGAGGATCGGCCGTCGTCCGTGGAGCCATCACCGGGGGGATGACGACGCTGGGCGGCATCTTCCACACGCTGCCGTTCATCATCAGCGACGTCAAGACGGCGCTGATCGTCGCCGGCGTCGTCGTCGCGGTCGAGCTGTTCGTGATTGCCTGGATCCGCAACCGCTTCCTCGAAGTCTCGATGCGCTCCTCGCTGTTGGTTGTGACCGTCGGTGGAGCGATCGTCCTTGCGATCGGCATCGCGATCGGCGCCTCTTAGCCGCTCAGCGGCGCGGGCCGATACCGGGTAAAAACCCGCTGGTACACTCGTTTTGGGAGCGTGCGAGGCGATCCCTCGCTTTTCGCGCTCCGAGTGTCCCCAACGATAGGAAAGGAGGTCGGCGTATGCGCGCGGTCGATGCCGTGATGGAATGTCTGAAGGCGGAGGGTGTCGATGTCGTCTTCGGCTTGCCCGGCGGCGCCAACCTGCCCACCTACGATGCGTTCGTCAACGGAGGCATCCGCCACATCCTCGTGCGGCACGAGGCCGGCGGCGGACACGCGGCCGAGGGCTACGCGAAGGCCAGCGGAAAAGTGGGCGTCGCGTTCGCCACGAGCGGTCCCGGCGCAACCAATCTGATCACCCCGATCTGCGACGCGATGATGGACTCGGTGCCGATCGTCTTCATCACCGGCCAGGTGCGCACCGAGCTGCTCGGCACCGACGGATTTCAGGAGGCCGACACGATCGGGATCACGATGCCGATCGTCAAGCACTCCTTCATGATCCAAGATCCACAAGAGATCCCCCGCGCCATACACGAGGCGTTCCACATCGCCCGCTCGGGGCGCCCGGGGCCCGTGCTGATCGACATTCCTCAGGATCTCTCGCGCGCGGAGATCTCCTATGAGCCCGTGACAGACGTTCGCCTGCCCGGCTACCAGCCGACACTCGAGGGCAACCAGAAGCAGATTCGCCAGGCCGCGAAGGCGCTCGCCTCCTCGCAGCGGCCCGTCATCTACGCCGGCGGCGGAGTGGTCAACGCCAACGCCGCCGATGAGCTCAGGGAGTTCGCCTGCAGCGACCGGTTCCCGGTGACGTGCACCCTGATGGGGCTGGGCGCGTTTCCCGCGAGCAGCGAGCAGTGGCTCGGGATGCTCGGCATGCACGGCACCAGATCCGCGAACTACGCGATGGACGAGGCCGATCTGATCTGCGCTGTCGGCGCGCGCTTCGACGACCGCATCACCGGCAAGCTGTCTGAGTTCGCGCCACACGCAAAGTTCATTCACATCGATGTCGATCCCGCCGAGATCTCCAAGAACGTGCCTGCGCACATCCCGATCGTCGGCGACGCCAAGCACGTGCTGGCAAAGCTCTTGATCGAGTATCGCGCCCTCAGCCCCGATCCAGCGCGGCTGGAGGCGTGGTGGAGCAGGATCGATGGCTGGAAAGCCAAGCACCCGCTCGGCTACGAGGACTCGGCGGACAACGAGATCAAGCCGCAGTACATGATCCAGGCACTGCATCAGGCGACCGCGGGCGAGGCGATCATCACCAGCGACGTCGGCCAGCACCAGATGTGGGCGGCCCAGTACTACGGGTTTCCCGCACCACGACGCTGGATCAACTCCGGCGGCCTCGGCACGATGGGCTTCGGCCTGCCGGCGGCGATGGGCGCCGCTGTCGCCTGTCCGGAGCGACTCGTGTGCTGCATCGCCGGCGACGGCTCGGTGCAGATGAACGCGCAGGAGTTGGCGACATGCGCACAGAACAACATCCCGATCAAGGTGTTCATCATGAACAACGGCTACCTCGGCATGGTGCGCCAGTGGCAAGAGCTCTTCTGGGACGGCAAATACTCACACGTCGACACGGGCGAATTCCCCGATTGGGTCAAGCTCGCCGAGGCCTACGGGGCGACCGGCATGCGTTTCGAGGACAAGGGCACGCTCGTCGAGGACATGAAGCGAGCGATCGCGACGGACGGCCCCGTCGTCGTGGATGTGCGTGTCACCCGCGAGGAGAACACCTATCCGATGATCCCCACCGGCAAGGCGGCACGCGAGATGGTGGGATGAGCGTGAGCGAGCCCACGACAAACACAGTGCTGAGTCTCGAGGAGCTGCAGACCTCGGGCATGGTGCGCAGCGGCCGCAAGCACGTCCTGTCGATCCTCGTCGAAAACAAGTCAGGGGTGCTGACGCGCATCGCTGGCCTGTTCGCACGCCGAGGATTCAACATCGACACGCTCACGGTGGGTCCCACCGATCACGAGGAGATCTCGCGCGTCACGCTCACCGTCGACGGGGCGGTCCATCCGATCGACCAGGTCACAAAGCAACTGCACAAGCTCATCAACGTGCTGAAGATCCGCGACCTCGAGCCCAACGCGACGGTTTCGCGTGAGCTCGCCCTGTTCAAGATCTCCGCCGACGGGACCCAGCGCGGCGAGCTGATGCAGATCGCCGAGATCTTCCGCGGCAGCGTCGTGGACGTCACGAAACGCTCGGTCATCATCGAGGTCACGGGCACAACCGAGAAGATCGAGGCTTTTGAGGACATGGTTCGTCCGTTTGGGCTGATCGAGATGATGCGCACCGGCGAGATCGCGATCGCGCGGGGACGGGCGGAGACCTGATGAGTACTCGCGCGACCCCGCGCTGATCGGATCAGCCGAACGCCCTGAACTGCGAGATCGAGAGCGCCCGTGACAGTTGGTGATCGTCTGAGCCAGGATGACCGGTTCGCGCTGAGAGACAGCGAGCGCGACCAGCTTCATGCCCGCATAGAGCAGGCGCTTCGGCGGGCGCGGCGCAGCGGGAAGCCGACGCTGGCCACACTGACGCGGCCGCTGGATGGCACTGTGGATCCGAGCGCGGTCGTGTGTGCCTCTCGCCGTGCGCGCGAGCCATGGTTCGTCTTCGAGCAGCCCAACCGTGGGCGCAGCGCCCTGGCGGCGCTCGGCCAGGCCGCGCACCTGCGAAGCAGCGGCACGGAGCGCTTTCACGAGCTCGCCGATCGCTGGCGCGCGCTTGCCGGCAGTGCCGCGTCCGGCTCGCCCGAGGATCCAAACGCGGGAGGCCCGATCGCGATCGGCGGGTTCGCGTTCGCGCCCGACGGTGGCTGCTCCCCGCAATGGGCGGGCTTCGATCAGGCATCGCTGATCGTTCCCGAGGTTGCGCTGAGCCGCGATCAGCGCGACGGGCAACCCAGAGTGCGACTCACATTGACCGTGCTGGCCGAGCCGGACGACATGCCCGCCGAGCTGCTGGCACGCCTGAGCAGCCGGCTGGCCGAGCTGCGCGAGCACGCGCTGGCGCTGCTGGATCCCGCGCCGGCGGGGCAATTTCACATCGCCAGCGCGATGCCGCCCGAGCACTTCGAGGCAGCCGTCAGCAGAGCGGTCGAGATGATCCGTGCCGGCGAGCTGCAGAAGATAGTGCTTGCCCGCGAGGTTCAGGTTCACGCCCCGCGCGACTATGACCCGGCCGCTGTTCTCGGCGTGCTGCGCGACGCCTTCCCGTCGTGCTTCACATTCTGCGTCGGGCGCGAGGATGCCACGCTGATCGGCGCGAGCCCCGAGTTGCTCCTACGTCGAGAGGGACAGCGCCTCAGCACGATCGCGCTTGCCGGGTCGACGCGACGCAGCGCCGACCCAGCCGTCGATGACTATCTCGGCGAGCGGCTGATGCGCGATGAGAGCTACCGCGAGGAGCACGCGATCGTCGCACGGCGGATCGAGCGCACGCTGCGCTCTCACGCGCTCTGGGTCGCCGCCGCCGCAGAGCCGACGCTGGTGCGAATCGCCAACATCCAGCACCTGGCGACACCGATAAGGGCACAGCTGGCGGGCCCGATCGACGCGATCGAGCTGCTCGGCCTGATGCATCCCACTCCCGCCGTGGGAGGCGAGCCTTCGCAGCCGGCGCTCGGTTTGATCCCGGCTCTGGAGGGCCTGGACCGCGGCTGGTACGCCGGCCCGATCGGCTGGACAGACGCGACCGGAGACGGCGAGTTCTGTGTCGCCCTGCGCTGTGCGCTGCTGCGCGCAAACGTGGCTCGCTGCTACGCGGGCAACGGAATCGTGCGGGACTCCGATCCCGCCAGCGAGCTCGCCGAGACCGAGATCAAGCTGCAGGCATTGCTGCCATTGCTCGCCGGCTGACCATCGGGGGGCTAGGGTCGAGCCGGCGGCGCTCGAGCGGGGCGGTCCTCGAGCCCTCCGCGGCGCAACTGCGGCCACCACCAGTTCCAGTCGCCGAACAGACGCATCAAAGCCGGGACGAGCACGAGCCTGATCAGGGTGGCATCGACGGCAATGCCAACCGCGACCGCAAAACCGAGCTGCTCGAGTTCCAGGAGATTGGCGGTGATGAAGCTGCCGAACACGGCCACCATGATCGCGGCGGCCGCGGCTATCGGTCTGGCGGTGTGCTCGACACCGATCGCGATCGAGCGCCGGTTGTCGTGAGTCACCTTCCACTCTTCCTGAATGCGCCGGATCAAGAAGACCTCGTAGTCCATCGAGAGCCCGAACAGGAGCGCAAACACGGTCAACGGGACGAATGCCTGAATGAAGCCCGTACCGGTGAAGCCCAGCAGCTGTTCGCCGTGGCCGTTCTGGAAGACGAAGACGAGCACCCCCAGCATCGCGCCGGTCGACAGCAGATTCATGAGGACCGCCTCGATCGCCAGCAGCGGGCTGCGGAACACGATCGCCAGAAACAGCAGCGACACGCCCATGATCAGGGCGAGCACCAGCGGGAACCTGGTGCTCGTCTCGTTCGCCAGGTCGACCAGGGCTGCGGTTGCGCCGCCCACCAAGATCGTGGTGCCCCACCTGGCGCGCAGTGCCGGGGCGACGTCTCGGCGCAGATGCTCCACCAGGGCGCTGGCCGCTGAAGAGTCAACCGCGACGGAGCTGACGACAGTCAGCAGCACGCCGACAGAGCCACGCTGTTCTCTGAGACCCGCGACGCGCGTGTCCCGCTCGAGGTCGGCGGCGAGGGCCCTGGCCGCCATCACGGTCGAGTTGTGGCCGGTCTTGCTCGGATATGTGAGGATGATCTGCATAGGCGCCGCGGCTCCCGGGGCGAAAAAGCTGGACAAGATCTGCTCGCCTTTGCCCGATGGCGCTTCAGAGACCGTCAGGACGCCCAGGCTCAGGCCATAGCGCAGACCGAGAGCGGGCGTCGCGCCGAGCAGCAGGATCGCCGCCGATATCGCCAACGCGCGCACCGGATGGCGCATGACAGCCATCGCCCAGCGGGCCCATCCGCCCGGCCGATCGTTCCCATCGGAGCTGGCATTGGCGGGCCGCATGCGCGCCGGCAGGGCGCCTCGGTTGATCGCGAAGCCGAGCTGGCCGAGGACCGCTGGCAGGAGCGTGAGGGCGGCGAGCAGGGTGCAGGCGGCTACCGCCACCACTCCGACGGTGATCTCGTGAAAGACGCCAGCTCTAACGGTGAGCATGGCCAGCATCGCAAGCGCCACGATCACACCGGAGAAGAGGATCGTGCGCCCGGCGGTGGCGATCGCCGCACCCACAGCTTCGGTTACCCGCTCCTGCTCATCGCCGTCTGTGTCGGGGAGGCGGGCGAGCTCCTCACGAAAACGGCTGACGATGATCAGGGCGTAGTCGATCCCGATCCCGACCCCCACCATCGCCACGATCGCGACGAGGAAGTTGTCGAACGGCGAGATCTCGATCAGCAGCCCCAGCACGCCGTACGTCAACAGCAACCCGGCGCCGGCGAGCAGCAGGGGGATCAGCGCCGCACACAGCGAGCCGAGGGCGATCAGCAGCAGCAGGAACGCCACCGGCACTCCGATCGCCTCGGCCCGCTCGACGTCGACGCTCTGCACATGCACGAGATCCCTGGTGACTGGCGAATAGCCTGTCAGCCACGCCTGCACACCGGCAGTGGATGCCCTCGAGGCCACCGCGATCGCGCTCTGCAGCCTGCCGGTTGTTTCAAAGCGCCGTTGCGGGCTGCCGCTGAGCGCCAACACAGCCACCGCGGATCGCTGGTCGAAGGAGATCTGCCGGACAGCCGCGGGGGCATAGGGGCTGAGGATGTCCTCGACCCCCTGCTCGCGACCGACGACGGCGAGCACCGATGAGACGAACCGTCTGTATGCAGCTTGCGAGGCGATCTGTCCGCGGGAGTGAAAGACGAGCGCGTCGTCCTCACTGCCGACATCGGGGAAGCGCCGTTCGAGCAGCTGTTCCACGCGCGCCGATTGCGAACCGGAGACCCGGTAGTCGGGTGCGCCCAGCGCCCCGCGCAGAGAGGGGTAGCCCGCGGCGCAGGCAATCAGCACCACGGCCCAGACACTCAGGACCACGCGGCGGTGGCGCACCATCGCGGTGCCCCACCGACACAACCGCGACTGGCTCACTTCGTGTCTGCCAGGGAGCCGGCTGCTCGCTCGGAGTGTCGGTTCTCGAGATCGATGGCCCGGGCCACGGCCTGCCACAGGCGGCTGTGAATCTCCACGTTCTCCCGGCGCCCGGTGCTCACCTCGACTATCTGTGAGCCGCTCGCGGCGAGCGATCGCTCGATCGCGCCGCGAAACGCGCGAATATCGCCGACACGCTCGTGGGCCAAACCGTAGAGGGCGGCTGCCTTGGAGAAGTCGAGCCCGGTCGGAGTCGCGATGTGGCGGGTGTAGAGGTCGTCCCTGAGCGCGATCGGCGCGCTGGAGACGGGCAGGAAGTCAAAAATGCCGCCGCCTTCGTTGTCGATCAGAACGATCGTCAGGTTCACCTCGCAGCGGCTGCAGGCGAGCAGGCCGCCGATGTCGTGAGCCAGCGCCACGTCGCCAATCAAGAGCACGACTGGACCGTCGCCGTGGGCGGCCGCCCCGAGGGCGCTCGAGACGATGCCGTCGATGCCGTTGGCCCCGCGGTTGCAGAGCACACGCGGCGGGTCCGATCGAGCCGCCCAGAAGCTCTCCACGTCGCGCACCGGCATCGAGGAGGCGACAAACAAGGTCGTCGTGGCGGGCAGCAACACGCCCAGCTCGGCAGCGATCGCCGGCTCACAGATGCCCGCTGCGCTCAGCGTCGCTGTGATCGCCTGGGCCGCCAGGCGATCCGAGCGCCGCCAGTGCTCCAGCCACTGCGGGTCACCCGCCGCGGGATGCTCGGCGAGCATTCTCAGCACATCGACGGGCTCCAGTGCAAGGGAGTCGCAGAGAACCGAGTCTGGATCCTGAAAGGCGCGATGCGGATCGATGCCGACCTGGATCGTCCGCGGCATTCCCGCCAGCCACCCGCGCAGCGGCTTTGAGGTGGGCAGATCCCCGACCCGGATCACCAGATCAGGCGTATTGCCGGCGCGGAACGTCTCATCTCGCAGCAGCGCGTCGTAGTGGCTGATCGCCGCCGTGCCACGACGCGCACCGGACAGAGGGTCGGCGAGCAGCGGCCAGCCCGCGGTCGCGCAGAGCTCAGCGGCGGCCTGTCCCATCCCATCCACACGCTCGTGGCGACCGGCGATCAGCACCCCGCGCCTGCTGGATGCGACCGCCTCCGCGAGCGTGTCCAGCCGCCGATCGTCGGCTGCGGGTGCCGATCGGCGTCTCAGATACGGCGCGCCATCGGGCCGCGCCGTGTCCTCAGTGCCCAGCGGCTCGTCGCACAGCAACGGCTCGCGCAGCGGAAAGTTCAGGTGCACGACACCGGGGCGTCCCTGCAGCGCCGTCCAGTAGGAGCGGCAGGCGAGTGTGCGCATCCAGCGCAGCCGCGGCTCGCTGCAGTCGTGCGTGCCGACCTCGAAGAACCACTTCGCCGCACCGCCGTAGAGCTTGATCTGGTCGATCGTCTGTCCGGCACCGGTCTCGCGCAGCTCCGCTGGACGGTCGCCGCTCAGCACGATCAGCGGAACCCTCGCCTCGTGCGCCTCGATCACCGCCGGCAGCAGCTCAGCCGCCGCGGTGCCCGATGTGCAGGCGATCGCCACCGGGCGCCCCGACGCCTTGGCGAGTCCCAGCGCAAAGAAGCCTGAACAGCGCTCGTCGATGTGTGAGTAGCAGCGCAGCGCCGGCTCGTTCGCGAGGCTCAGCACGATCGGCGTGCAGCGCGACCCGGGCGACGTGCACGCGGCCCGCATGCCGCAGCGGGCGAGCTCCTGCACGAAAGCTCGCAGCAGCGTGTACGTGTCCACGGCCGAGCTCATCTGAAGTTCGCGTGGTTGGCGCTGGAGGAAATCAATGGGATCGAGACTAGGATGACGGAGTGCCTGAGAACGTCGTCTTGCTGCACGGCTTTGGAGGTACCCGTCGAGCTTTCGACGCGGTCTCGGCGCGGTTGTCCTCTACACGCTATCGGCCACTGGCGCTAGACCTGCCCGGCCACGGCAGCGAGCGCTCGGTGGGGCTGCCGATCACCTTTGCCAGCTGCGTCGAGCACGTCCTGGCGCGCAGCCCAGATCGCTTCACGCTGTGCGG
The DNA here is from genome assembly GCA_963776185.1 of uncultured Solirubrobacterales bacterium. Taxonomy (GTDB): domain Bacteria; phylum Actinomycetota; class Thermoleophilia; order Solirubrobacterales; family Solirubrobacteraceae; genus Palsa-744. The sequence goes on along the minus strand of CAVZLM010000002.1, from coordinate 490,209 downwards.
CTATTCGATGGGCGCTCGCGTCGCGTTGCACGTCGCCCTCACAGCCCCGGAGCGCGTCGCGCGACTGACGCTGATCGCCTGCAGCCCAGGAATCGAGGACATCGCCGAGCGCCGGGCACGCGCGGACGCCGACGAGCATCTGGCAAGCCAACTCGAAGACGGCCCATACGAGCGATTCATCGAGCGCTGGCGAGAGCAGCCGCTGTTCGCGGACGAGCCGCCGGAGGTGGCGGCGCTGGCGCGCGAAGACCAGCGTCGCAACGATCCGAGTGCGCTTGCGGCAGTGCTGCGAGGCATCGGCACTGCTCAGATGCAGCCGCTGTGGAGCAGGCTCGGTGAGCTCGAGATGCCCGTCGTGGTGCTCGTGGGAGATCGCGACCGGAAGTTCGTGGCGCTCGGCGAGCGGATCGTGGAGCTGCTCGCCGACGGCGAGTTGATCGTCGTGCCCGGAGGCCACGGCCTGCCGCTCGAGAACCCAGCGGCTGTGGCCGGCGCGCTGGAGTTGGGTTTGCGCGGCGGCGCACCGCAGGCCGGCCAGTGACGCGCCGCAGCGCTAATCAGAGCGCCGGTCGCTGCCGATTCAGTATCCATGCGCAAGGGACCCACATATCTCGGCGGCAGCATCGGTGGCTTTCTCGGCAGCTTCGTCCCGGAACTGTGGGGCGCCGGCCAGCTCTCGATGTGGGCGATCGTGTTCTTCGTGCTCGGCGGGTTCTTCGGAATCTGGGTCGCCTACCGCTACGCCGGCTAGAGCGGCCCGATCCCGAGTCCCGCGCCAGCCGGCAGCGCTATCGCTCCGGCCTGCACCGGAAACGGGTTCTCGAGCTCGGCGAACAGGTCGAGCGTGGCCAGACCGCAGTGTGGCATCGGCCCGCGCGAGGCGAGCGCCGCGGCCGCGTGCAGCCCAGCGGCGATCCCGAGGGGGCCATCGAAGCTCGACGCCACATACACCTCGGCGCCTGCCGCGCGTACCAGCGTGGCGGCCGCGAGGAGTCCCGAAATGCCGCCGCAACGCGAGATCTTCAAACACACGGCATCCGCCACGCCCGCCCCGAGCGCACCGTGCTCGGCGGCCGTCTCGTCGATCGCCACGCGCGCTGTGACCCGCTCGCGCACTTCCCTGATCGCCCGCAAACCATGGGTCGGCTCCTCCACGAGCTCCAGCCCGATCGGTTCGAGTGCCTCGATCGACCGCACAGCCTGATGCACATCCCACGCCCCATTGGCATCCAGGCGCAGCGCGACCTCGCCGCCGACAGCTGCGCGCAGCGCCGCCAGCCGGCCCGCGTCATCGCCGAGGCCGACCTTCACCTTCAAACAGTCAAACCCCCGACGCACCGCCTCTGCCGCCTGCTCGGCGGCACCAGCACGATCGGTCGCGGAGATGATTGCGTTGACCGGTACGGTCGCGGCCGGCGAGTCGGTGATCAGCGCACAGACCTGCTGGCCCGCACGGCGGCCGGCGAGATCCCAAAGCGCGAGATCGATCGCCGCGAGCGCCTGCGGCAGGTCATCGACGCGGCGACAGGCATCGATCAGCTGCGCGCCATGAAATCCGTCGGACTGCATCAGGACCGGCCGATAGCTCTCCAAGGCGTGCTCCACCCGCGCCACGCTGACGCCGTCGTAGGGCTCCAGCGGCGACGCCTCTCCATGGCCTTTGGAGCCGTCTGAGTCGGTCAGCGAGACCGTTGTGATGTCCCGCTCTCGCAGCGTGCCGTAGGAGGTCTCCAGTGGTCTGCTGAGTCTCAGCCGGACACGCCCGAGCGTCATCTCCAAGAGCGGACACTCCGCATCAGCTGATCCCTCCGCTGGCGAGTATCCCCGCCGAGAAGAGGAGACAGAAAACGAGCTGCAGCGCACCGGTCTTGGCCAGCGCTCCGTTCAGTGAGGGGCCGTCGGTCTTGCTCTGAACGATGCCGATCACCGACACAGCCAGCGGCGCCGCCAGCCAGCACAGCAGAAGCCAGGCGCTCATCGATCCAAAGGCCCACGGCAGGGCGGCGCAGAGAAACGCGCCCGCGACCATCGCGACGTAGAGCTTGCGTGTCGCGGAGCGTCCGAGGCGCACGGCCAGGGTGTGCTTGCCGGCGCGGCGATCGGTGTCGAGGTCGCGGACGTTGTTGACGACCAGGATCGCGCTGGCGAGCAGCCCGACCGGCACCGCGCAGAGAAACGGCTGCCACGGCAGCGATTGAACCTGCACGAAATATGAGCCGACGACGGCGACGATGCCGAAGAACAGGAAGACAAAGACCTCGCCCAGTCCTTCATATCCGTAAGGACGAGGTCCACCGGTGTACAGCACCCCCGCGAGGATCGAGGCCGCTCCCACCGCGATCAGCTCCCAGCCGGCGACCACGACCAGATACACGCCACACAGCACCGCCAGGCCGAACGTCACGTACGTCGCGATCAGCACCTGGCTGGGCGGCACCAGGCCACCGGCCGTCACCCGCACGGGACCGAGGCGGTCCTCGGTGTCGGCACCGCGGCGCGCGTCTGAATAATCATTGGAGAGATTGGTGCCGACCTGGATGAAGATCGCCCCCAGCAGCGCCGCCAGAAACGCAACCGGGTCAAAATGACCGTCGCCGAGCGCCAGCGATGTGCCGACGAGCACGGGAGCCACCGCCGCGGGCAGTGTGCGGACGCGCGCGGCCATCAGCCATATGCGCACCGCGCTGGGGCGATCGCGCGAGGTGAGGGGCGCTCGCGAAGTTGAGATGGGGGTCGTCATCTGCTCATTGTCGCCATCCGCTAGGGGCGCTTGGGGAACCGGGAGAAGTCGGGTGAGCGCTTCTGCTTGTAGGCATCGCGACCCTCCTGGGCCTCCTCGCTGCCGTAGAACAGCAGATTTGCGTCGTGTGCGAGTTGCTGGATTCCCGCCAGCCCATCCTCGGCGGCGTTGAAGCTCGCCTTCAGCAGCCGCAGCGAGAAGGGTGACAGCGCCAGCATCTCCCTGCACCACTGCACGGTCTCGTCCTCGAGGCGCTCGAGCGGCACGACTGTGTTCACGAGGCCCATCTCGAGCGCCTCCTGGGCCGAGTACTGGCGACAGAGGAACCAGATCTCCTTCGCCTTCTTGGGGCCCACCTGGTTGGCGAGCAGACCAGCGCCGAAGCCCCCGTCAAAAGAGCCCACGCGGGGGCCAACCTGGCCGAAGCGCGCGTTCTCGGCGGCGATCGTCAGATCGCACACCAGGTGCAGCACGTGCCCGCCGCCGATCGCGTATCCGGCGACCATCGCGACGACCGGCTTGGGCAGACGGCGAATCTGGACGTGCAGATCGGTGACGTGGAAACGGCCCACGCCGGCACGCCCCGAGGCGTCCTCGGCGAGGTAGCCGGAGTCGCCACGCACACGTTGATCGCCACCGGAGCAGAACGCGAGCGGTCCCGCGCCGGTCAGGATGATCACACCTATCTGTGTGTCCTCGCGAGCATGCTCCATCGCCTGTGAGATCTCGACGATCGTCTGAGGGCGAAACGCGTTGCGCACCTCGGGACGGTTGATCGTGATCTTGGCGATGCCGGAGTCAGGCTCGGCGGCCCGCTCATAGAGAATGTCTTCGTAGTCACCTGAGGCGATCCAGTTGGTTGCCAAAGTCTTCCGCTCCTGTGGGGATGGACGATTGCCGGGACAGGAAGGCTAGCCTGTGCGGATGGTGGTCGAAGCGTGGCTCGAGCGGGCGGCGGCGGCGCGAGGCGGGACTCTCGCGATCGAGAGCCCACAGGGAAACAGCTCCTACACGGAGCTGTTGGCGTCCGCCCGCGCGGGTTCGGCGGCGCTTCGCGCAGCGGGCGTCAGCCGCGGTGAGAAGGTCGCCATCGCCCTGGCTCCGGGGCTGCCATTCACGATCGCGCTGCATGCCTGCATGTTGCTCGGCGCGATCGCGGTGCCGATCGATCTGCGTATCAGCCCGAGCGAGCGTGCCCACATCCTCGACGGCGCGGCACTGGTGCTCGAGCAGCCGCTTCCGCTCCAGACACGCACGACCGGCGCGCTTGCGGCGGCGTCGCACGAGCTCTCTGAGACGCTGGCGATCATCCACACATCGGGCACCACATCTGAGCCGAAGCCCGTCGAGCTGACCTACGGGAACTTTCTGTGGAGCGCGATCGGCTCGGCGGTCGCGCTCGGATCGGACCCCGACGAGCGCTGGCTGTGCGCACTGCCGCTGTCACACGTCGGAGGCCTGTCGATCCTGATCCGCAGCGTCATCGGCCAGAGCACGGCGGTGGTGCACGAGCGCTTCGAAACCGATCGCGTGCTCCACGCCCTGCGCGAGCAGGCGATCACGCTCTGCTCGCTGGTCGCCACCACCCTGCAGCGGCTGCTCGACGCGGGCCTGGAGCGAGCACCCGCCTTGCGCTGCGCACTGACCGGCGGAGGGCCGGTGCCCGCCGCGCTGCTGGAGCGGGCACTGCTGGCCGGCGTGCCGGTGCTACAGACCTACGGTCTGACGGAGGCGTGCTCACAGGTGACGAGCACGCCACTGCGGGCACTACAGGACAATCCCCAGACCTCAGGCGCGGGGCCGCCACTGTTCTGCACACGCATCGACCTCGCAGCCGACGGCGAGATCCTGATCGCCGGCCCGACCGTCGCGCGAGCATCGCTGAGTGCCGACGGCTGGTTGCACACCGGCGACCTGGGTGCACTCGACGAGCACGGCGTCCTGCGAATAACCGGACGCAAGGCGGACACGATCGTCTCCGGTGGAGAGAACGTCGCTCCCACCGAGGTCGAGGCCGTCCTCGAAGCGCACCCGTCGGTACTCGAGGCGGCGGTCATCGGACGCGCCGACGAGCAGTGGGGCGAGGCCGTCACGGCAATCGTCCTCCTGCGCCCCGGATCGACGTGTGATGAGGCGCTGCTGCGGACGCACTGCGCCGAGCGACTGGCCCCCTACAAGGTGCCAAAGCAGGTGACGTTCGCGACGATGGCGCTGCCGCGGACGCGGTCTGGCAAGCTGCTGCGCCGAGAGCTCTGAGCGTCCTATCCGGCCAATCGCGATGGCCGCTAGGGTGAGGCGTGATGATTGGACACTCGACGGCGCCGAGCCTCTAGCCTGCTCCCGCGCGCGAACACGGAATGACACGCTTGGCCAAACCGACTCCATCGATCACAGTCACAGGCTCCTGTCCGATCGTCTAGACCCAGCCGAGCAGCGTCAGCGCAGCGCCGAGTCCTGGGAAGAGGCGGCGAGCGGCTGGGTGCGCCGCCAGCGGATGATGCGCGACTTCGCGGCGCCGGCCTCGCACTGGATGGTGCAGGCCATCAATCCTCAGCCGGGCGAGACGGTGCTCGAGTTGGCGGCTGGGCTGGGAGAGACGGGCTTCCTGGCAGCAGAGCTGGTTGCGCCCGGCGGTGAGGTGATCGTCTCTGACCAGGCGCGAGCGATGCTCGACGGGGCGCGCGCCAGAGCGCGTGAGCTCGCCCTCGAGAACGTGCGCTTCGAGGAGTTCGGCGCGGAATGGATCGATCTGCCCGTGGCCAGCGTCGACGCGGTGCTCTGCCGCTTCGGCTACATGCTGATGACCGATCCGCTGGCGGCGCTGATCGAGACGCGCCGCGTGCTCCGCCCGGGAGGACGTGTCGGGCTCGCCGTCTGGGACGATGCCGCCGCCAACCCATGGGCGCTGGAGCCGACGCTCGAGCTGATCGAGCGCGGCCTGACACAGCCCGCGGGCGACACGGGTGATTTCCAGCCCGGTCCATTCGCGCTGGGCAAGCCCGGGGCGGTGGCCGAGCTGCTCGCGCGGGGCGGGTTCACCGAGATGCTGACAGACGAGGTCGAGCTGATCCAGCGACACGCGAGCTTCGATGTCTTCTGGGAGACGATGCTCGACACGTCGCGCAGCTTCCACGACAGCGTGCTCGATCGCCCCGAGACCGAGATCGCCGATATCCAGCGCGCCCTCGCGTCCCGGCTGGCCCGCTTTCAGTGCGATGACGGCACGCTGGCGCTGCCAGGTCGTGCCGTCCTCGCCCTCGCCAGCGCCTGAGACGCCCGACGCGATAGCCTGCCCGGCAATGATCTATGACGACGACGCAGACCTCCACCTCCTCGACGGCAAGACCGTCGCAATCATCGGCTACGGCTCACAGGGTCACGCCCACGCACTCAACCTCGAGGACTCCGGCGTCGAGGTTCTCGTCGGGCTGCGCGAGGACTCGGCTTCGGTCGCGGCCGCACGCGAGCAGGGCCTCGAGGTTCTCTCGGTAATCGAGGCCTCGAGCCGCGGCGACCTCGTGATGGTCCTGCTGCCGGACGAGCGCCACCACGACATCTGGGAGAGCGAGATCCGCGACGGCATCGCCGAGGGCAACATGATCCTGTTTGGCCACGGCTTCTCGATCCATTACAAAGAGATCGACCCGCCGCCGGGCGTCGACGTCGGCATGGTCGCGCCGAAGGGCCCCGGTCATCTCGTGCGTCGCCAGTTCACCGAAGGCTCGGGCGTGCCTGGGCTGATTGCAGTCGAGCAGGACGCGACGGGCAACGCCCGTGCGCTCGCCCTCGCGTACGCCAAGGGCATCGGCTGCACACGCGGCGGGGTGATCGAGACCACATTCAAGGACGAGACCGAGACCGACCTGTTCGGCGAGCAGGCGGTGCTGTGCGGCGGTGCCTCAGAGCTCGTGCAGGCCGGGTTCCAAACGCTTGTCGAGGCTGGCTATGACCCGGAGATGGCCTACTTCGAGTGTTTGCACGAGCTCAAGCTGATCGTCGACCTGATGTACGAGAAGGGTCTCGCCGGGATGCGCTACTCGATCTCCAATACCGCGGAGTACGGCGACTACACGCGTGGCACACGGGTGATCACCGAGGAGACCCGCGCCAACATGCGCCAGATCCTCGAGGAGATTCAGTCCGGCGACTTCGCGCGCGAGTGGATCGCTGAGAATCGCGCCGGTCAGGAGAACTTCAAGCGTATGCGCGCAGAGCAGGCCGCGACCAAGGTGGAAGAGGTCGGCAGGGAGCTGCGCTCACACATGGACTGGATCAAGCCCTCGTTCTAGCGTGGGGCGCCGCGGTGCTGGCCTATCTCTCCTGGCACCGCCCCGCCGCTGAGGTCGAAGAGGACGACTACGAGCAGGCCCTGGTGCACTTTCACCGCTCGCTGGCTCATCGTCCGCCGAGCGGTTTTCGCGGCTCGGCGAGCGTGCGCGTCGAGCAGCTCCCGTGGCTGGACGGCACGGTCTACGAGGACTGGTACGTGATCGACGACTGGGCGGCGCTCGGTGTGCTCGAGCAGGCCGCCGTCTCGCGCGGGCACCTCACCGCACACGACGCCGCGGCAGCGCTCACCGGCGTGGAAACGGCGGCCGTGTACCGGCTGCTGGAGGGCAGCGCCGATCCCGCTCGCGCCGCGACGGCGGTGTGGGTCTCGGCCGCCCGCGGCCACGAGCGGCTGGCGCTCGCGCAGCTGCTCGGCGACGGCATCGACCCCGAGCGCGACGGGCTGTGGCAGCGCTGCCTGACGCTTGGGCTCGCACCCGAGTACTGCCTGCTCACGAGTGGGGAACCAGCCGGTCTGGCGCCGGCGAGGCTGCCGCAGGGATGGACGGCGACGGCGCTCGCGCGCGAGGTGCTGTGGCGTGGTTGACGGATAACGGATCGTCGACGGCGAGCTGAGCGGCGGCGAGCTCCGCCGACAGGACAGCCACGCGCGCGCGGATCGCTGAGAATCGCGCCGGGCGGGAGAACTCCAGGCGCATGCGCGCAGAGCGGGCTGTGAGCAAGGTGCAAGATCTCGGCAGGGAGCTGCGCTCACACATCGACGCCTGGGCGTGCAGCGCGGCGATGCCCGCCGACATGTCCCGGCATCCCCCGACGCCGCTGGCCGCCAGCGCACGGTTCGCTACACTCGTTTCTCGTCGCGACTGGCGCCGTATCGAGGTGGACAAACCACCGGGAAGCGACGTTTAGGTTTAGCCGCGCGCCTGGGCACCCTCAGTTCATCGAAATCACTTTTGAGGTCCGACAGCGAGGAAGCCCAATGACGCCGAGCGAAGTAATTCACGAGTCACAACTCGCCATCCCCAACGATCTGAAGCCAGCCGACGGGCGCTTCGGCTGCGGCCCGTCGAAGGTCCGCCCGGCGGCGCTCGAACGTCTGTCGGGTGCGGGGGCTGAGGTAATGGGTACCTCCCATCGCCAACAGCCGGTCAAGGCGATCGTCGGAGAGATCCGCAACGGCCTGAAAGACCTGTTCGCGTTGCCCGACGGATATGAGGTGGCGCTCGGCAACGGCGGCGCCACCGCGTTCTGGGACGCCGCGGCGTTTGGGCTGATCGAGCGGCGCGCGCTGCACCTGACCTTCGGCGAGTTCTCGCAGAAGTTCTCTCAGGTCACCACCGGCGCCCCGTTTCTCGAAGATCCGATTGTGCTATCAGCCGATGCGGGTGACGCTCCGGAGCCCGCCGGCGACCCCGACGTCGACGCGATCGCCTGGGCTCACAACGAGACTTCGACCGGGGTGATGGTCCCCGTGCACAGGCCGGCGGGATCCGCTGACGCGCTCGTGCTGATCGACGCGACCTCGGGCGCGGGCGGGTTGCCGGTCGATGTCTCGCAGGCCGACGCTTACTATTTCGCGCCGCAGAAGGGATTCGCATCAGACGGCGGCCTGTGGCTCGCGCTGCTCAGCCCGGCAGCACAGCAGAGAATCGCGTCGCTGCACTCCTCGCAGCGGTGGATACCAGAGTTCCTCTCGCTGAATACCGCGCTCGAGAACTCACGCAAAGACCAGACCTACAACACCCCCGCCGTGGCGAGCCTGTTCCTGCTCGCCGAGCAGATTCGCTGGATGCTCGACCAGGGTGGTCTCGACTGGTGCGTGGCGCGGACCAGCGAGTCCTCGGGACATCTATATGACTGGGCTGAACGCTCACGGTTCGCGCAGCCGTTCGTCGCCGAGCGCGCGAAGCGCTCTCTGGTCGTCGGAACGATCGACTTCGATGAGGAGGTGGACGCCGCGATGGTCGCAAAGACCTTGCGAGCGAACGGGATTCTCGATACCGAGCCATATCGCAAGCTCGGACGAAACCAGCTGCGGATCGGGATGTTCCCAGCGGTTGAGCCCAGCGACGTGCGGGCGCTCACCGCGTGTATCGACTGGGTAGTGGAGAGGATCTCAACATGAGCGCGACCAAACCGGACAGCGAGGAGCGCCTGAAGGTTCTCGTCAAGGAGAAGATCGGCGACTCCGGTGTTGACCTGTTGAAGGAGCACTTCGATGTCGATCTCGGTATCGACTGGACCGATGAGGAGCTGGCCGAGCGGATCGCTGGATACGAGGGCATCCTGATCCGCTCCGCCACGAAACTGACGGCCGAGTTGATCGACCGGGCCACGAACCTGCGAGCGATCGGCCGTGCCGGGGTGGGTGTGGACAACGTCGACGTCGAGGCCGCCACCAAGCGGGGAATCATCGTGGCGAATGCGCCGCAGTCGAACGTTGTGACTGCCGCCGAGCACACGATGGCGCTGCTTCTCGCGCTCGCGCGCAACATCCCGCAGGCGTATGCGTCGCTGACGAGCGGCAAGTGGGAGCGCTCGAAGTTCTCCGGCGTGGAGGTGTACGAGAAGACGCTTGGCATCCTCGGCTTCGGGCGCATCGGCCAGCTCGTCGCGACACGGGCACGCGCCTTCAATATGCGCGTGATCGCCTTCGACCCGTTCGTGAGCGCTGATCGCTACCGCGAGTTGGGCGTGGAGAAGGCCGAGAACAGCGAGGAGATCTACGCGCAGGCGGACTTCATCACGATCCATCTGCCGAAGACCCCAGAGACGCAGAACTGGCTGAATGCCGAGGCGTTTGCGCAAATGCGCGACGGTGTGCGCATCCTCAACGTCGCGCGCGGTGGACTGATCGACGAAGCGGCGCTGAAGGACGCTCTGGATTCGGGCAAGGTTGCCGGCGCTGCGCTGGACGTTTTCCCTTCCGAGCCGATGACTGAGAATCCGTTGTTCGCAAACCCGAAGGTGGTCGTCACGCCGCATCTCGGCGCCTCGACCGCTGAGGCGACCGATCGCGCCGGCTACCAGAGCGCCGAGCAGGTCGTCGCGGCGCTCACCGGCGGTGTCGTCTCGACGGCGGTCAATATTCCCTCGGTCGGCACGGAGGACATGGAGGTGCTCGGTCCGTTCCTGCCACTCGCGAAAAACCTGGGACGTCTGGCGATGGAGCTCGCCGAGGGCAGCTCGGTCGAGCGGATCGAGGCCGCGTTCATGGGACGGATCGCGGACTTCGACACACGCCTGCTCACGCTCGCTGTGATCGGCGGCGCGCTCGGCGGACGCACGGAGGAGGAGGTCAACCTCGTCAATGCGCCGAGCATGGCCGAGGAGCGCGGGATCGTGATCGAGGAGAAGTCCGTCTCTGAGGCGCAGGACTTCAACGAGCTGATCCGCGTCACCGTGATCGCCGGCGGCGAGCGGGTCGCGGTCGCCGGCACGGCGATCGGGCCCAACCGCGTGCCGCATCTCGTCGAGGTTCAGGGTCGGCGCTTCACGGTTGAGCTGGAGCCGTTCGTGACGATCTTCCGCTACGACGGACCTGCCGGGCATGATCGGCCGTGTCGGCACGATCTTCGGCAAGCACGGGATCAACATCTCCTCGGCCGCCGTCGGCCACACGCCGAACGGTCAGGCCGACCCCGACGATCGCTCCAAAGGTGGCCAGCGCCTCGCGGCGATGGTCGTGACGACCGACGCCGCCGTGCCCGGTGCCGTCGTCGATGAGATCGTCGCCTCGGAGGGCTTCGTCGACGGCTGGTCTGTCGATCTCGGCTGAGACGACCGATGACCTTCACCGGCAGCTCGTCGAGTGGCCGGCGTCCTCGCTCGCTCGCCGACTATTAGCAGCTACTAACCAAATCGGCTAGGCTGGCCTTCGATGCGGGCTGTCGTCATCACCAAGCATGGGGGACCCGGGGTGCTGAAGGTGCGGGAGCGCCCCGACCCTGCGCTCGGGCCGGGGGAGGTGCGCATCGACGTCGCCGCGGCTGGGATCAACTTCGCCGACATCATGGCGCGACTGGGCTTCTACCCCGACGCGCCCAAGACTCCGTGCGTGGTCGGCTATGAGGTCGCCGGCACGATCCTCGAGCTGGGTGCCGGCGTTTCGGATTCCCACCCGACCCTCACGCATGGCCAGCGCGTGATCGGCTCGACCGTGTTCGGCGGCTACGCCTCGCAGGTCACCGTGCCAGCCGCCGACGTGTTCGCCCTGCCCGACGAGCTCACCTTCGAGCAGGGCGCGGCGATACCGGTCAACTACGGGACCGCGTGGGCGGGCCTGATCGGCTACGGAGTGCTGCAGGCCGGCGAGCGCGTGCTGGTGCACTCGGCCGGTGGCGGCGTGGGCATCGCCGCCACCCAGATCGCCAAGCGCACGGGCGCCGAGGTCTACGGCACGGCCTCGCCCGGCAAGCACGAGCGCATCCTCGAGCTGGGCGTCGACCACGCGATCGACTACACCGCCTCTGGCTGGGAGCGCGGGCTGCCGCAGTTCGACGTGATCCTCGACGCGATCGGCGGGCGCAACCTCCGTCTCAGCTACTCGCTGCTGCGCCCCGGTGGGCGACTGGTCGCCTTCGGCGCATCCTCGGTCGTCTCTGGCGAGCGCAGAAACTTCCTCACCGCGCTGCGCACGCTCGCGCGCATGCCGCGTTTCAACATGATCAAGCAGATGTCCGAATCGAAGGCTGTGATCGGGCTGAACATGCTCACGCTGCTGAAGGATCGCGGCACGATCGCGCCGTGGATCACCCCCCTGCGCCCGATGCTCGACGACGGCACCGTCAAGCCGGTGATCGCAGGTACCTTCAGCTTCGAGGAAGCCGGCGCCGCTCAGAACATGATCACCGAACGGCGTAACGTCGGCAAGGTCGTATTGACTCCGTAGGCCCGTTTGCCGCTCCGCGGCGCGGGTGCTAACCTGCGCTGAGGATGTCGTTGCAGTGCTCTTTTTCACTCCTCCTTTCGCTCCCCCCTCGGGGGGAATAGCGCGTGGCGGCCGCGTAGCCGCAAACCCAGCCGAGAGGAAGTCCGAAAAAGACCTAGAAGGAGCACGAACGACATGAGCATCGACGACGCACAGACCAGCAGTGATGCGGCTGAAACGAGCCGCACCGGCGCGAACCGCGTCCAGGTCTTCGACACGACCCTGCGCGACGGGGAGCAATCGCCGGGTATCTCACTGAACAAGCAGGAAAAGCTCGAGATCGCCCACCAGCTAGCGCGGCTGGGCGTCGATGTGATCGAGGCGGGCTTCCCGATCGCCTCCCCGGGAGATTTCCAGTCCGTCCGGGCGATCGCTCAGGAGGTGGAGGGTCCGGTCATCTGTGGATTGGCACGGACGGCCCACCAGGACATCGACGCCGCGTGGAATGCGGTCAAGGACTCACAGCGGCCGTGCATCCACACGTTCATCTCGACGTCAGACATCCACATCGTGCACCAGCTGCAGAGCACGCGCGAGGACGTCATGGGTCAGGCACGGGCAGCTGTCGCGCATGCCAAGGGCTATCTGGAGAACGTCGAGTTCTCGCCGATGGACGCGACCCGCTCAGATGTCGAGTTCACGGCTGAAGTGCTGCAGATCGCGATTGACGAGGGAGCCACGACGATCAATATCCCGGACACCGTCGGCTACACGATGCCGCACGAGTTCACCGCCTTCCTCGGGCGCTTGTATGAGCTGGTGCCCGACCTGCGGAACGTCACTCTGTCGGTCCACTGCCACGACGACCTGGGGCTGGCCGTCGCCAACTCGTTTGCCGGTGTGCTGGCGGGCGCCAGACAGGTGGAGTGCGCGATCAACGGCATCGGCGAGCGCGCCGGTAACGCATCGCTCGAGGAGATCGTGATGCTGCTGCGCACCCGTCGTGCCGACATCGGCCTGGATACGACGGTCAACACACAGGAGATCGCACGCACGAGCCGGCTGGTCTCCCGCCTGACCGGCTACCCGGTGCAGCCGAACAAGGCGATCGTTGGGCGCAACGCGTTCGCGCACGAGTCGGGGATTCATCAGGACGGCGTGCTGAAGGAGCGCACGACGTACGAGATCATGGATGCCAAGACCGTTGGTCTGAGCAGCAACTCGATTGTGCTGGGCAAGCACTCCGGCCGCCACGCGCTCAGCGACGCGCTGAAAGAGATGGGCTTCGAGCTGGACGGTCACGCGCTGAACACCGCCTTCAAGCGCTTCAAGGAGATCGCCGACCGCAAGAAACAGATCACCGCGATGGACCTCGAGGCGCTGGTGACCGACGAGCTGCGCGAGGAGATCTCAGGCTATGCCCTGGAGTGGTTCGAGGTGGAGGCATCCTCGCTGCGACCGCCGCACGCCAAGGTGTCCGTCGCGCTGCCCGAAGGTGGCTCCGCCCTCGGCACATTCGTAGGCGACGGGCCGATCGACGCGGTGTTTCAAGCGATCAACGTCGCCAGCGGTATCGCCGCGAAGCTCAGCGACTTCACCATCGGCGCGGTCACCGAGGGCCAGGACGCGCTCGGCGAGGTGTCGATCGTGCTCGAGGTCGACGGCTGCACGGGTGCGGGTCAGGGCGTCTCGACCGACATCATCGACGCGGCGGCGCGGGCCTACGTCCGCGCACTGTCTGTGGCGGTCGCGCGCTCCCAGGCCGAGGAGACAATCGGGCTGGCGGAGACCGCGACGCCCTGATCTGATCTGGACGGGACCGGCCAGCCGTCGTCCTTGGTTGGCCGGTGCCCGGGTGGCCAAGGCCAACTTCGATCGTCGCTCGCTCGCGGCCGAGGTGCGATTGTTTCGCGTGGCCGGTCGCGGTGCCCGTCTGATCAAGGACGCGCGCAGGGCTGAGTGTGCTCTTTCAGGACAAACGTCTATTTACGCTTGTCTGTGATAACGTACAACCATGGTCCGTGCCGCGACTCCGCTGTCCAGCACCCACGAGCCCGCCGATCCTCTGGATCCGGTCATCATCGGTGCGCGTGTCAAGGCGCTGCGCGAGGCATCCGGGCTGTCCCTGCGCGACCTGGCGGCGCGCAGCGGCGTGAGCGCACCGATGCTCTCACAGGTGGAGAGGGGAGAGACGAGCCCCACCCTCACGGTCGCCTCGCGGATCGCATCGGGCCTGGAGCTGCGCCTCTCCCAGCTGTTGCGCCTGGATGAGGGCGGCTCGGTGACCGTGGTTCGCGCGAGCCAGCGCCAGCGCGGAGGAAACACCCGCCGCGGACACCGCTTCGAGGTGATGACCGCCGCCCAGCCCGGCCAGCGCGCCGAGCTCTCGCGACACACGCTCGCACCGCACGGCGCAACTGGCGCAACCGACGATCCGCCGATGCACGAGCCAGGCAGTCGCGAGACGGCGCTCGTCGAGCGCGGCTCGATCGTGCTCGTCTGCGATGGGCAGCGCCACGATCTGCACGAGGGTGACTGCGTGACTTTCGATGCTGACCTGCCACACCATTTCGAGAACCCGACCGCCGCGGAGGCCGCCTTCTTGGCGGTCGTCTCGGCAGGACTGAGGAGAAGCTAGATGCCCAAGACGCTGTTCGAAAAGATCTGGGAGGACCACGAGGTGGCTGACGGGCTCTTGTATATCGACCTGCACCTGATCCACGAGGTCACCAGCCCCCAGGCATTCGATGGCCTGCGCCTGGCGGGGCGCGAGGTTCGCCGACCCGACCGCACGCTCGCGACCGCCGACCACAACACGCCGACCGACGGCACCCCGATCGCCGCGCGCATCAAGGACGAGCTCTCACGCGTTCAGGTCGAAACCCTGGAGCGTAACTGTGCCGAATTCGGCGTACCGATCTACTCGCTTGGCTCAGAGCGCCAGGGAATCGTGCACGTGATCGGCCCCGAGCTCGGCGTCACCCAGCCGGGCATGACGATCGTCTGCGGCGACTCTCACACATCGACGCACGGAGCCTTCGGCGCGCTGGCCTTCGGGATCGGCACGAGCGAGGTCGAGCACGTGCTCGCAACGCAGTGCATGGTCCAGCACAAACCCCGCTCGATGCGCATCCGCTACGAGGGGGCGCTCGGCTTCGGCGTCACCGCCAAGGATCTCATCCTCGGAACCCTCGGGCGGCTCGGCGTCGGCGGGCTGACCGGATATGCGGTCGAGTACGCCGGCCCGGCGATCGAGGCGCTCTCGATGGAGGGCCGCATGACCGTCTGCAACATGACGATCGAGGGCGGCGGCCGGGCTGGCATGATCGCGCCCGACGAGACCACATTCGCTTGGTTTCGCGACGAGCGGCGCCCGGGGGCGCCCGCGGGCACCGAGCTGGACGCCGCGATCGAGCGCTGGCGTGCGCTGCCCACCGAGGACGGCGCCCAGTTCGACGCCGAGGTCGTGATCGACGCCTCAGCCATCTCCCCGCAGGTCACCTGGGGCACCAACCCCGGGATGGTACGCGCGGTGACTGAGCGCGTACCCGCCCTGGAGGAGTTCGAGAACCCCGCCGACCGTGAGGCCACCGAACGCGCGCTGCGCTACATGGCGCTCGAGCCCGGGACCCCCATCGAGCAGATAACGATCGACCGTGTGTTCATCGGCTCGTGCACCAACTCGCGCATCGGCGACCTGCGCGCCGCCGCCGAGGTGATCGCCGGCAAGAAGGTTGCCGCCTCGGTCAGCGCCATGGTCGTGCCCGGCTCCCAACGGGTCAAGGCGCAAGCCGAGGCCGAGGGCCTGGACAAGGTCTTCCGCGACGCCGGCTTTGACTGGCGTGTCGCCGGCTGCTCGATGTGTCTCGGCATGAACCCAGACATCCTCGCTCCCGGCGAGCGCTGCGCGTCCACCTCCAACCGCAACTTCGAGGGTCGCCAGGGACGCGGTGGACGCACCCACCTCGTCTCGCCGCAGATGGCCGCGGCCGCCGCGATCGAGGGACACTTCACCGACATCAGGCAGTGGCGATGAGCGCGCCCGCAGCGAAGGCCGCGTGGCAGCAACCGGACCTGGCGGCGAGCTTCGCCGAGCGCCGGCGAGCGCTCGTGCCGCTGCTCGATCTGCAGGAGGAAGTCTTCACGCAGGTGCTCAACCGCCACGATCGTCTCATCAGGCGCTTCCTCGACCTCGGCTGCGGCGCTGGAGCGATCAGCGAGCTCGTGCTGGACTGCCAGCCAGCCTCCGCGGGCGTGCTCGTCGACTTCTCCGAGCCGATGCTCGAACACGCGGGCTCACAATTGAGCGCTCACGCCGGCCGCTGGCAGGCCGTGTGCGGCGATCTCTCCGAGCCGACCTGGGTCACGGTCCTGCCGGCGGGCCGTCATGACGCCGTCGTCTCGGGCCTCGCGCTGCACCATCTTTCCCCCGATCGCAAGCGCGCGCTGTTCGCGGAGGTCTTTGCGCTGCTCGAGCCGGGCGGCATCTTCGTGAACATGGACTACGTCGCGATCGCCGGCCCGTTGCTGGGTCTGTTCGACGAGCAGATGCGCGCTGGCGCCGTCCGCGCCGAGCACGAGCACGGCGGCACCCGCACGGCGCAGGAAGTCGACTTCGAGGACAACGAAGACCAGCCCGACACCGTTCATGACCAGCTGCGCTGGCTTGGCGATGCCGGCTTTCAGCAGGCCGAAGTGCACTTCAAGTGGGCCGAGGCGGCGATATACGGCGGCGTGAAGCCCGCGAAAGGAGACGTGTAGTGGAACCGTTAGAGACGATCGCCGGACAGGTCAGCCATCTCGACCGCGCCGATGTAGACACCGACCAGATCATGCCCAAGCAGTTCCTCAAGCGTGTCGAGCGCACCGGCTTCGGTGAGTTCCTCTTCTACGACTGGGCCAAGGAGCCCGATTGGGATCTGCCGGCAAACCCGATCCTTGTCGCCGGCAAGAACTTCGGCTGTGGCTCCTCGCGCGAGCATGCCCCGTGGGGTTTGCAGGACTACGGCTTCAGAGCGATCCTCGCACCGAGCTTCGCCGACATCTTCTACTCCAACTGCACCAAGATCGGGCTGCTACCGGTCGTGCTGGACGAGTCACATTGTCAGGCCCTGGCTCAGGCCGGAGAGGGCCAGGTCGATCTGCGCGCCCAAGAGGTTCGCTATGCCGGCCCCGACGGACAGCTGGTGAGCGCAGGATTCGAGATCGACCAGGAGATCCGCCGACGGCTGCTGGAGGGTCTCGACGACATCGGCGTCACGCTCGGCGAGCAGTCGCGGATCGTCGCGTTCGAGAACGAGCGAGCACGACCCGGCACCAACACGCTGGCCCTGTGAGCGCGGCACCGCTGAGCCCAGAGCAGGGCCGCGCACTGGCCGAGGAGTGGCTCGCGGCATGGAACGCCCACGACCTCGACAGCATCATGGCGCTGTATGCGCCCGGGGTGAGCTTTCAGACGCCGACGATCATCGATACGCTCGGTCTTCCCGACGGGCGCGTGGAAGGCCTCGAGCGGCTGCGTGAGCACTTCGCTTTCGGTCTAAAGCGGCTGCCCGACCTACATTTCGATCTCGACCAAATCTACCTGGGGGTACGCTCCGTGGCAATCGCCTACCGCTGGCACGACGGAACCCGCGTGTGCGAGTTGCACGAGTACGACACGAACTCGCTGATCGAACGCGTCCAAGCCCACTATCAGGGGCTGTCCTGGTGAGCGCACGCATCGTCACGTTACCCGGCGACGGGATCGGTCCCGAGATCATGGCTCCGGCACTCGAGGTACTCGATGCGGTGGGCGAGTTCGAGTACGAGGAGCACCTGTTCGGAGGAGCCTCGATCGACGAGCACGAGACGGCGCTGACCGACGAGGTGCTGGCGGCCTGCAAAGCCGCGGATGCCGTGCTGCTGGCGGCCGTCGGCGGACCCAAGTGGGACAGCACCGATCCGAACGCACCGCGACCCGAGCAGGGTCTGCTCGGCCTGCGCAAGGGCCTCGGGCTGTTCGCCAACCTGCGCCCCGTGCGTCCGCTGCCAGCGCTGTATGAAGCATCGCCGCTGCGTCGCGAGCGGATCGAGGGCACCGATCTCCTGGTCGTACGCGAGCTCACGGGTGGGATCTACTTCGGCGAGAAGACACGAACCGCCGACTCGGCGTCAGACCTCTGCCTCTACAGCCGCGAGGAGATCGAGCGCATCGCCCGAGTCGCCTTCCGTGCGGCAGTGGCGCGCGGTCCCGAGGCGAAGGTCTCAAGCGTCGACAAGGCCAACGTGCTGGAGACATCGAGACTCTGGCGAGAGGTCGTGATCGGCCTGCATCAGCGCGAGTTCGCCGATGTGACGCTCGAGCACGTGCTCGTAGACAACGCGGCGATGCAACTCGTCGCGGCACCACGCGAGTTCGACGTGATCGTGACCGAGAACATGTTCGGAGACATCCTCTCCGACGAGGCCGCCATGATCACCGGCTCGATCGGCATGCTGCCGAGCGCGTCTCTGGGGCATCCCGACCTCGCCACACCAGGCCTATTTGAGCCCGTGCACGGCTCAGCACCAGACATCGCCGGAGAAGGCAAGGCCAATCCTCTGGCGATGTTCCTATCCGCGGCGCTGATGCTGCGTCACGGATTGGGCTTGGAAAGCGAGGCGGCCGCTGTAGAATCGGCGGTTGACCGCGCGCTCGAGGCTGGCCTTCGCACTCCCGACCTGGGAGGCGATGCAAGCACAACACAGGCGACGCGGGCAGTGCTCGAACACCTCGAATAGGAGTCAAATGAACGTGGACCCCACCGACCTCATATGGATGAACGGAGAATTCGTTGCCTGGGAGGATGCCAAGGTCCACGTACTGACACACGGGCTGCACTACGGGACCGGCGTCTTCGAGGGCGTGCGCTGCTATGACACCGAGCTCGGGCCGGCCGTGTTCCGCAACGCCGATCACGTCGAGCGCCTGCTGAAATCGGCAGCTCTCTACTACATGGACGTGCCCTACTCGGCCGAGGAACTGCGCGCCGCCACGCTCGAGCTCGTTGCCCGCAACGGCATGAGCTCCTGCTACATCCGGCCGATCGTCTATCGCGGTTACGGCCAGATGGGGCTCAACCCGCTGGAGGCGCCGGTGGACGTGACGATCGCCTGCTGGGCGTGGGGGGCCTATCTCGGCGAGGCAGGCAAGCAGCACGGCATCCGCGCAAAGGTCTCCTCGTGGGAGCGCATCAGCCCGCGCTCGCTGATACCGCATGCCAAGGCCTCCGGTCAATACCTCAACAGCGTGCTCGCCAAGGTCGAGTCGCTCAAGGCCGGCTACGAAGAGGCGATCCTGCTGGACGAGCACGGTCACGTCTGTGAGGGCACCGGCGAGAACATCTATGTCGTGCGCGACGGGGAGATCGCCACGCCGGGACAGCACAACTCGATCCTCGACGGCATAACCCGCCGCTCGCTGATGCAGATCGCCCGAGACCTCGGCTACACGGTGGTCGAGCGCAACGTGGCTCGCGCCGAGCTCTACCTGGCCGAGGAGGTCTTCATGTCGGGCACCGCCGCTGAGCTAGTGCCGGTGCGCGAGATCGACGATCACAAGATCGGCGCCGGGGAGCCCGGTGAGGTGACGCGAGTGCTGCAGAGCGCCTACGACGACGCGATCCACGGGCGGACAGAGCGCTACCGCGAGTGGCTAGACGTGGTGCCCCAGCAGCAGTCTCCAGCCGGCGAGCTCGCCGCTCCTGCCGCACAGACCGCAGCCGCGGGCTAGGAGCGCCATGACCGACATACAGCTATATGACGCCACTCTCCGCGACGGCATGGGCGGCGGCGGGCTGACCCTCACCGCGGAGGAGAAGCTGCGCGTCGTGCACGCGCTGGACGAGCTCGGCGTACACCTGATCGAGGCGGGCTTCCCGGCATCCAACCCCAAGGAGCAGCAACTGTTCGATCTGCTCGCGGATCAGGAACTGAGGGTCTCGCAGATCGTCGCCTTCGGCATGACGCGCAGACGCGACAGCGCGGCCGAGGAGGACGAGGGGCTGCGTGTGCTCGCGGAGTCCTTCGCGCCGGTCTGCACGATCGTCGGCAAGGCATCGGTCCTGCACGTCGAGAAGGTCGTGCGCGTCTCGCGCGAGGAGAACCTCGCGATGATCGCCGACTCCGTCGCCTTCCTGGTCGGCGCCGGCAAGCGTGTGCTGCTCGACGCCGAGCACTTCTTCGACGGATTCGCCCTGGACCCCGGCTACTCGCTGGACTGTCTGCGCGCCGCCGCTGAGGCGGGCGCGGAGCGGATCGTCCTGTGCGACACCAACGGCGGCTCGCTGCCGCCGCAGATTCGCATGGCATTCGCCGTGATCTCCGAAGCACTGCCAGGCTTTCCTCTGGGTATCCACTGCCACGACGACTCCGGCTGTGCCGTGGCCAACACGCTAACGGCCGTCGAAGCGGGCGCAACGCAGGTGCAGGGCACAGTCAACGGTATCGGCGAGCGCACCGGCAACGCCAACCTGATCACGCTGATCGCTGACCTGCAACTCAAGCTGGGCTGCGAGGTGATCTCCCCCGAACGCCTGGCGCGGCTGACCGAGACCGCGCACTTCGTCGACGAGATGCTCAACCGCTCCTCTGACCCGGCGCAGCCCTACGTCGGCAAGCACGCCTTCGCGCACAAGGCCGGCCTCCACGCGGCCGGAGTCCGCGCGGACAGCCAGACCTTCGAGCACATCGACCCGGCAGTCGTCGGCAACGACCGCGACGTGCTGATCTCCGAGCTCTCGGGGAAGGGCACGATCGTCGAGAAGGCCCGCCAGGCCGGTATCCCCGCCGACGAGGATTTGGCGCAGCGAGTGGTCGATCGCGTCAAGCAGCTCGAGCACGAGGGATTCCAGTTCGAGGCCGCGGACGGGTCATTTGAGCTATTGATGCGCAAAGAGGGCGGTACCTATGAGCCGCTCTTTCGCCTGGAGTCCTGGCGCGTCACGGTCGAGAAGCGCGCCGACGGCAAGGTCGAGACAGAGGCGACGATCAAGATCTGGCTCGACGGAGAGCGCTATGTGCGCACCGCGGAGGGCAACGGGCCGGTGAACGCGCTCGACAACGCTCTGCGCCAGGCGATCAGTGAGATCCACCCACATCTGCGCGACATCGAGCTCGTGAACTTCAAGGTGCGCATTCTGGATGAGGCCAAGGGAACAGGTGCAGTCACCCGTGTGCTGATCGATGCCTCAGACGGCCAAGAGGTGTGGGGCTCGATCGGGGTCTCGGAGAACGTGATCGCCGCATCGTGGGACGCGCTCGTGGACTCGCTCGAGTATGGGATGCAGCCGGGCCGACGTCTCGGATCTGGATC
This sequence comes from uncultured Solirubrobacterales bacterium, assembly GCA_963776185.1. GTDB lineage: Bacteria > Actinomycetota > Thermoleophilia > Solirubrobacterales > Solirubrobacteraceae > Palsa-744. The sequence goes on along the minus strand of CAVZLM010000002.1, from coordinate 468,975 downwards.
GAGCGGGGGACTCAGCTCGGTGAGCACCACCGGCAAGACGTAGTGATGCAGCCAGATTTCGCGCCGGCAAGCGTCGCCAGCACGATTCCGCTCGCACGACCGGTCCTCGGCGAGGAGGAGGAGCGAGCGGTGATCGAGGTCTTGCGCTCGGGGCACCTATCGCTCGGTCCGAGGGTGAGCGAATTCGAGCGGCTCTTCGCCGAACGACTGGGCGTGGACAATGCCAGCGCGGTCAGCAGCGGCACCGCGGGCCTGCACCTCGCGTTGCGCGCGGTTGGTGTGAGCGAGGGCGATGAGGTGATCACCAGCCCGTTCTCGTTTGTCGCTTCGGCCAACGCCGCGCTCTATGAGCGTGCACGTCCGGTGTTCGCCGACATAGATCCGGTGACGCTGAACCTCGACCCGGCGGCTGCCGAGGCGGCGACCACACCGCACACGAGGGCGATCCTCCCTGTGCACATCTTCGGCTATCCGGCCGACATTCCGGCGTTCGAGCGGATCGCCGTCCAGCACGATGTGGCGATCGTGGAGGACGCGTGTGAGGCGCTCGGAGCGAGGCACGCCGACGGCAAGCCGGTCGGTGGACGCGGACATCCCGCGGTGTTCGGCTTCTATGCCAACAAGCAACTCACGACGGGCGAGGGAGGCATGATCACGCTCGGCGATCCGGATATGAAGAAACGGATCGACTCAGAGCGCAACCAGGGGCGTGCTCCGGACATGGGCTGGCTCGATCACGACCGCCTCGGCTTCAACTACCGGCTGTCTGACATTGCCTGCGCGTTGGGGGTAGCCCAGCTCTCGAGGCTGGACTCGATGCTCGCGCGGCGTGTCCAGGTGGCGGAGCGCTACCGCGAAGCGCTGGCGGGTATCGATGGGCTCGAGCTTCCCTGCCCAGACCAGGCTGGCGATAGGCGCGGCTGGTTCGTGTTCGTCGTGCAGCTCCCGCGCGACGTGGACCGCGATCAGACGGTTCGTGCGCTTGGGGCGCGGGGAGTTCAGAGCAAGCCATACCTGCCTGCAATCCATCTGATGAGCTTCTACCGCGAGCTGTTCGGCCATCGCGAAGGGGAATTCCCGGTCTGCGAGGACGTGGCCGCACGCTCGCTGGCGCTGCCGTTCTTCCCCGAGATGAGCGAGGGCCAGGTTGCACGCGTCGCTGAGGCGTTGCGTGGGGTGCTCGAGCGCTAGTCGGGGCGGGATCCACGAGGGATCGGCATCACTCGAGAGTGTCGAGCGAACAAGCCGCAGCGCTTCCACTGCCATCCGGTCCTCACGTCCGTAAACTCACCACCAGCAGTGTCGCGCTTTCATGAGCCCCAAGATCCCGACTTTCGGCGTCTGAACACGTCGATCGACTTCGATCGCAGGCTCTGGCCCCAGGATCTCGCGCAGTCCCGTGCGCATGCGGGGATGCTCGCCACACGGGGGATCATCACCGCGGATGATCGTGACGCCCTGCTGCGGGGTCTCGGGGAAGTCGAGAGCGAGCTCGCCGAGGAGCGCTTCGCGTTCCAAGACGACGATGAAGACATCCACATGGCGGTCGAGCGGCGACTGACCGAACTCGTGGGTCCGGTGGGAGGAAAGTTGCACACGGCACGATCGCGCAACGACCAGGTCGTGACGGATCTCGCGATGTATACACGCGAGCACGCCGCGGATGCGCAGAGGGCGATCACACAGCTCATGGAGGTCCTCGTGGCGCGCGCGGAGCAGCACGTCGACTGGCCGCTGCCCGGCTACACCCACCTGCAGCGAGCCCAACCCGTATATCTCGCTCATCATCTGCTGGCCTACTTCTGGATGCTCAACCGCGACCGCTCACGCTTCGCTTTCGCCGAGCACGAGGCCGGTCGCCTGCCGCTGGGAGCCGGAGCGCTCGCGGGGGTCAATTTCGACACCGACCGGCGCGAAGTCGCTAGCGAGCTTGGCTTCCGCGAGGTTGTCCCCAACTCGATCGACGCGGTCTCGGGCAGAGACTTCGTATTGGACTATCTGAACGCCGCGGCCACCTGCTCGACGCATCTCTCTCGGCTCGGTGCGGAGCTGGTGCTGTGGTCCAGTGAGGAGTTCGGCTTCTGCGAGCTGCCCGACTCGTGGAGCTCGGGCTCCTCGATCATGCCCCAAAAGAAGAACCCCGACGCGGCCGAGCTGCTGCGCGCAAAGGCGCCGAGGGTGGTTGGGCATCTGGCCGCGCTGCACGGCGTGATGCACGCCCTGCCGCTGACATACAACAAGGATCTGCAGGAGGACAAGGAGCATCTGTTCGACACCGTCGACACCGTCGAGCTCGCACTCGCCGCCGCCCGAGGGATGATCGAAGGAGTGCGATTCTCCCGCGAGCGGATGGGCGCCGCCTCCTCTGATGAGATGCTCGCGGCGACAGACGTAGCCGATCTGCTGGTCGCTCAGTGTGCCGTTCCGTTTCGCGAGGCGCATGGGGTTGTTGCAGGATTGGTGCGCACCGCCGTGGACAGCGGCAGAACGCTTTCAGAGCTGACGCGCGAGGAGCTTGCCGCCGCGAGCGAGCAACTGGCGGCTCACAGCGATGCCTACTACGCCGCCCTGCGCCGGGAGTCGTGGCTCGAGTCGAAGATCTCTGAGGGAGGGACGGCCACAGTCCGCGTGCGGGATCAACTCGAGCTTGCCCGACGAACGCTAGAGCAGCCAAACGACGCACGGCAATGACGGCCGGGCTCGCCACAGCGAGAACGGCGGCGAGCAAGCCGAAATCGGCGGCTGGGCTTGGCGCAGACTTCTATGATCGCCCGGTATTGGCGGTGGCGCGTGATCTGCTGGGCTGTATCGTCGAGCACAACGGCGTATCCGGGATAATCGTCGAGACCGAGGCCTACCACGACAGCGAGCCGGCATGCCACGCCTTCGTGGGGCTCACAGCGCGGACACGACCGCTGTTCGGCCCGCCGGGCGTGGCGTACGTGTACCGCTCATACGGCATCCACGCGATGCTGAACGCCGTCTGTGAGCCATCTGGGATCGGCGCAGCGGTATTGATCCGGGCGTTGGAGCCGTTCGACGGGATCGACGAGATGTATTCGCGGCGCGGCGTGACACGCGAATCCGATCTCTGCTCGGGGCCCGGCAAGCTCACCCAGGCGCTCGACATCCGCCTATCCCACAACGGCTGTGACCTCTCGCGGGGCCCGGTGGCGATTCTCCCGCGTGAGCCGGCGTGGCATGAGCCGAAGGTGCTCGAGGGCACCCGCATAGGGATCACAAAGGCGGTCGAGTTGCCATGGCGCTTCTGCGTCGCCGGCAACGACAGCGTCTCACGCCCGCGGGTGAGCGAGAGATGAGCGCGCGTCCACACAAAGTGTGACGAAACTGTGCCGGGTTTAAGTCAAAGCTGCGCGACCTCTTAATGCTTTCGCCAAGCGTTCCTACGGTGTAGGTGATACACACACCGAAAGGAACAACATGGGACTGAAGAGCAAGACGCAGAAGGCGGGGAAACGTGACGGGAAGGCGCCAAAGATCAAGTTTGGCCGGCTCTATCGCGATTACATATCGGGCTTCGAAGGCCGATGTGCGGGCTTCACGTCTTACATTTCGGGGTGCGACCAGGTGCTCCTCGTGCCGAAAGTGGACAAGGACGGCAAGCATCAGTACGGTCACTGGTTCGACGACGACAGGCTGATCGATGTCGAGCGCGATCAGAAGGTGGAGCGCACGAGCACGCGCGGAGGACCACAGCAGGCTCCCGCCCGCATGGGCTGAGTTGGGGAACGCGAGCCGGCTGGCGGATTCGGTGAACACTCCTGTCACACCGACGTGTGCCTTGTTTTGGGCGGGCCATCGTTGGAGGTGGCGGAGCGTGTCTGAAGGAGATCAGCGATGAAGCCGGCCGGCACGCCCAAGGTGCGGTCGATGTCTTGTGACCGAGCCCGTGGGTCATCTCTCGGGGTAAGGGGGTCGCCCCAGACTTCGGTCCGGCTCGGTGCAGTTACGATCTCTCGGCGACCTCCAGGTCCGCGCGGCTGAATCTAACCCCCCGGGCCGACGCCTCCCGTCTGTGAGGACGAAGGGGGCACCGGCGTGGACGGCGCGGGGGAGGACGGAGCACTTGGGGTTTCCGGGGTTGGCGTCGCAGGTGTCGGCGCGGCGGTGTGTTCCGGTTCGGCGGACGCTTTCGGCTTGCTGCTCGAAGGCGTCGGGCTGGATTCGCCAGCGGGTCCCCCGGGCGCGGGCGACTTACCGCTTTCTTTACCGGCTTCCTTGCCAGATGAGGTTGTCGGGTTTGAGGACGGCGTGGAGGAGGACGTCGACGATCCGGAAGTGATTTCTGTGCTCGTTTCGCCGGGGCGATTCTTGCTCGAGGACTTGTTTGTCTGTTCGGTTTCGATTTGCAGCGCTGAGGTCATGAAGTTGTGCCAGATCAGCGCGGGGAACGTGCCGCCCAGTACTGGGCCGCCATCGAACTCGGTGGTCATCGGGACGAGACTGTTGGGGAACCCGACCCACACGGCTACCGTGTACTTGGAATCCCACCCAACGAACCAGGCGTCTCCATAATTGGACGTGGTGCCGGTCTTGCCTGCCGCAAACTGCCCGATCGCGGCGGCTTTGGCGGTGCCGTACTGCAGCACCGTCTCGAGCATGGATGTCTCGGTGGCGGCGACGCCAGCGGGAAGCACACGGCGGAGCACCGGATGATTGACGTCTCGATGGCGTCCGTCGGGCAGCGTCTGCCCGTGCTGAGCTTGGACCTCTGTGATGCCGGTTGCGGCATTACCGGGGATCAGCGAGCTGCCAACGCGCAGCCCTCCATGGGCGATCGTCTCATAGGAGTGGGCCATGTCCAGTGGCGTGACGCCGACATTCAACCCGCCGATCGTCATCGCCGGGTTGGTCGAGATCGGCGTCGTGATGCCCATGCGATGCGCGAGGTCGGCGATGTGTTTGGTGCCAACCCTGAGCCCGACTTCGGCGAAAATCGAGTTGTCCGAGTAGGCGATCGCCCCGGTCAGGGTGTTCTCGCCCGTGTAGGCGCCTTCGTCGTTGTGCACGACGAACTTTTCCACGCCGTTTGGGCCAGATACGTAGAAGGTCTTTTCCTTCGACGGCCACTCCGAGTCCGGGGAAATGCCCGCCTCCAGGGCCGCCGCCAGGTCGAATGCCTTGAACGACGAGCCGGGCTGGCGCTCTCCCTCTGTGGCTAGATTGAACGGGCTTTCGTTGTAGTCGCGCCCACCAACCATCGCGCGCACTTCTCCAGTCGCGTTGTCGATCGCCACGAGCGATGCACTCGGGCCTTCCGGGCCTGGAAGGTAGCCGTCGACTGCTTGTTCGGCCGCTCGCTGAAGGTCGAGATTGAGCGACGTGCGAACCTTCAGACCGCCCTCCAGCGCCAGTGTCGGTGTGTAACGTTCGACGAGCTGCTGCTGCACCCAGCTGGTGAAGTATCCGGTTTGCAGGCCGTCGACAGGCGCCACCTGTGGGGGCTCGACGTCCTTTGGCGCGGGAAGCGCCTGGCTGACGCTTTCTTCGTACTCGGTTTTGTTCAAATATCCCTGTTCAAGCATGTCTTTGAGAACCTGGTTGCGGCGTCTCTCGGCGACCTGCGGATGCGTGACCGGGTTGTATTCGGTGGGGGAGGCGATGATGCCCGCCAGCAGCGCGGCCTCCCACGGCTCGAGCTCTGAGACACACAGGGGTGCTTTGGGGAGACCGCAGCCCTGATGGTTTACGTCTTGGCCGAAGTAGGTGCGAGCGGCGGACTCGATCCCGTAGGCGCCGTTGCCGAAGTAGATCGTGTTGAGGTACTCGGTGATGATCTTGTTCTTCGACCACTTGCGGGCGAGATGAAAAGCCAACGCGGCCTCGCGGAGCTTCTCGAAAATTGTCCGGTGCGACTGTGCCCGCAGCGCGTTCTTGACGAACTGCTGCTCGATCGTCGATGCGCCCTGCAGGCCGCCTTTTTTGAAGACGTCGTTCACAAAGGCGCGAGCGATACCGCGCAAGTCGATGCCGCTGTTTGAGTAAAAGCGCTTGTCCTCGACTGAGATCACCGCGTCCTTGACGATCTGCGGTATTTCGTTGGGCGTGAGGATGATCCGGTTCTGCTGACTGAGCACGCCGAGGGGGCGACCTTGATCATCGAGCAGAACGGTGTTCTTTGCGTGGGTGAATTCGTAGCGGTTTTCGAGCTCGGGCAGATCTGAGGCGACGGCCATGAACATCCCGAACGCAAACGAGATCACGCCCAGCAGCATCACCGCAAACAGGATCGCGAGGAAACGGAGCTTCTTCAGGCGCCTGCGAGCGACGGGCAGCCTGAGCTCGGCGGTATCGTCGTCGGAGAGCATTGCCGTGGCGGCGCCGGGGAGGGAGATGGTGTCTGGGCGGTCTTCCTCACTCATGGGTCGCTGCGCGATACGTTGCGCTCGAGTTGCATACCCAAGCCTTCAGACGCGGGAGAACGGTGGGCCACGGCGCTTTGAGACCCACGGAAGCAGGAGAGTCTAGCATTGGCGGGGAGATGACTAACACGGTTCAGGAGGGCGCGACCGATGCTGGCTGGTTCGCCCGCAACGCTGTCGACAGCCTCCCAGGGGGTGTGCTGACCGAGAAGCTGCGCGAGTGCCGTGCGGCTGCCCGGCCGCTGCGCGTGAAGCTCGGGATCGACCCGACCGCACCCGACATCCATCTCGGACACGCGGTCGTCCTCGGCAAGCTGCGCGAGTTCCAAGACGCTGGCCACATAGTCGTCCTGATCATCGGCGACTACACCGCGCGCGTGGGAGATCCATCCGGTCGATCGAGCCTGCGGCCGATGCTCTCGGGGCCGGAGATCGACGCAAACGCGCAGACCTTTCAGGAGCAGGCGCTCAGGATCCTCGACCCGGACCCGGCGCGCCTGGAGGTTCGTTTCAACGGAGAGTGGCTCGACATGCCAATGGTGGATCTGCTTGCGCTTGTTCGCACCACGACAGTCGCGCAATTGCTCGAGCGTGACGACTTTTCAAAACGCTTCAAGGCGAATGAGCCAATATCGATGCTCGAGCTGATGTACCCGCTGCTGCAGGGCTATGACTCCGTAGTCGTCGAGGCCGACCTCGAGATGGGCGGCACCGATCAGAAGTTCAATCTCCTGCTCGGTCGCGACATCCAGCGCGCTTACGGCAAGCCCGAGCAGGCGATCATGACGATGCCGATCCTCGTGGGCACCGACGGGGTGCGAAAGATGTCCAAGTCCTATGGCAACCAAATCGGCATCACCGACGCGCCAGCGGAGATGTATGGCAAGACGATGAGCATCCCGGACGAGGCGATGGGCCAGTACTACGGGCTGCTGCTCGGCCGCCAGCCCGATCCCGATCTCGGGCCACGCGAGGCCAAGCGTGCGCTCGCGCACGAGATCGTGGCATGGCTGCACTCCGCCGAGCAGGCCGACGCCGCTCAGTCCCATTTTGATCGCGTCGTCGTCAAGGGCCAGGCGCCGGAGCAGATCCCCGAGGCCGTCGTCGAGGTGCGCGAAGGCATCGTCCACGTGCCCGCGGCGATCACCACGGCGTTCGGGCTCTCACGCTCGCAGGCGAGGCGCATGATCGATCAGGGCGGCGTGACGCTATCGGAGGTGCCGCTTGCCGCGGGCGAGTATGACGTTGCGGTTGAGCGTGCCGACGGGGCCGTGTTGCGGGCCGGCAAGCGCCGTTTCGCTCGGCTGAACGCAAGCTGAACGCTCACCGCCTGCGATGACCGCCTACAGTGGACTTCTGCGCCTTCAGACCGAAGGACACGGGCAGATCAGTGACCTCACTGACGGCGTACGCTCGGTGGTCAGCCGGTCGGGAACCGATCTCGGGATGGTCACGGTATTCGCCATCGGATCGACCGTCGCTGTGACCACGATGGAGTATGAGCCCGGCGCGGTCGTCGATCTTCAGGGGCTGCTCGATCGCCTCATACCAGGCGGTTTGAAGATAGACACCGAGCGAGACCGGGACTCCGGAACGCCCGGCTCGGCATTCGACTACGCGCACAATCGCCTCAACGGCGATACAAACGCCCATGCTCACCTGCGAGCCGCGCTGATCGGCCCATCCGTCACGATCCCGCTGATAGGCGGCGAGCTGACACTGGGGACCTGGCAGCAGATCGTTCTGCTCGACTTCGACGATCGTCCCAGGAGCCGCTCGGTCGCCGTCCACGTGACCGCGTAACCTGTGCTCTGGCAGCACCGGAGTGCAACGGTGGCCGAGCGGGCGGATGACGTGTTTGCTCCGTCGGTGGTTGCGCGCTATACTCCCGGGTCGGCCCACTGGTGTCCACGGACACTGGGTCGGAAGGTTCTCTGAAGAGAAGTCCTCTCAGAAGAGGCTCTGCGGTCTTTGAAAACTCAACAGCATGCGCATCTACGATCGATTCTCGATCGTGGTGTGCGTCCAGGTTCGACCCGCCAGCGGGAGCGCTTCGTGCGCCTTCGGTGGCGGTACAAGAGTCAAGTAGAGAAGTACCCCGTCATGGTTCGGGACCACGGTGTATAGGTTCCGGCCGCCTGGCCGTCACGCAAGTGGCGACCAGCAACTCCATGACAGCTTTTCGTGAAGTTCTTCACGGAGAGTTTGATCCTGGCTCAGGACGAACGCTGGCGGCGTGCTTAACACATGCAAGTGGAGCGACGAACCGGGGCTTGCCCCGGGGCAGAGCCGCGAACGGGTGAGTAACACGTGGGTTACCTGCCTCAATGACCGGGACAACCCGAGGAAACTCGGGCTAATACCGGATGTGCCCGCAAGGGGAAAGGAAGCTTCGGCCTCCGCATTGAGATGGGCCCGCGGCCCATTAGCTTGTTGGTGAGGTAACGGCTCACCAAGGCTTCGATGGGTAGCTGGTCTGAGAGGACAATCAGCCACACTGGGACTGAGACACGGCCCAGACTCCTACGGGAGGCAGCAGTGGGGAATCTTGCGCAATGCGCGAAAGCGTGACGCAGCAACGCCGCGTGGGGGAAGAAGGCTTTCGGGTTGTAAACCCCTTTCAGTTGGGACGAAGCTTCGCCGGTTAATAGCCGGCCGGAGTGACGGTACCTTCACAAGAAGCACCGGCTAACTACGTGCCAGCAGCCGCGGTAATACGTAGGGTGCAAGCGTTGTCCGGAATTATTGGGCGTAAAGAGCGTGTAGGCGGCCCGACAAGTCCGCTGTGAAAGTCCAGGGCTCAACCCTGGAATGCCGGTGGATACTGTCGGGCTAGAGTCCGGAAGGGGCGAGTGGAATTCCTGGTGTAGCGGTGAAATGCGCAGATATCAGGAGGAACACCAATGGCGAAGGCAGCTCGCTGGGACGTGACTGACGCTGAGACGCGAAAGCGTGGGGAGCAAACAGGATGAATATCTTGTCCTCTCTGGTGGTAACACCAGTGCCTAAATCAGCTGTATCGGTGAATCTCCTACTCTTCCATCCGGTGTTACCGGGACAATGGAGGGCATGAGGACAACGCCGAGGGAAGTTCAGGATCGATGTTTGACGCAGGAGCAGCAAGAGGTATTGACAGGAACGCTTCTGGGCGATGGAAGTCTGCCGGTTCACGGTAGGTATCCTCGTCTGTTCGTGAAGCACAAGGCTGATCACGAAGCGTTGGCGATGTTCAAGTATGAGATGTTTCGAGAGTTTATTTCGATGCCACCTCATAGGTTCGACCAACGTTTGAACGGGCACAACTACCCGTGTGTTCAGTTCGTGACTCGCACAAACGCGGAGTTCTCCGCGTGGAGAAGGCGCTTTTATCGAGGGCGCCGGAAGATCGTTCCAGTCGATATCGCTCGTGACCTGTTGCCGCTGGCATTGGCGGTGTGGTTGATGGATGACGGTGCGGCAGATTACGCCGGGCTGACATTTCAGACACACAGCTTTACGCGAGCAGAGACAAACCGCCTAGCAGCGGTCCTGCGGAGGAAGTACGACTTGCGCACGAGCGTAAGGGCGAATCGCGGTAGCTGGATCGTCTATGTGTACGCGGAGAGTATGCCGCGGATACAGGAGATCGTTGCGCCGCATATTCTCCCCGAGTTCGAGTACAAGTTGATTCCTCGTCGATCGAGAACCCCGTAGAGACTATACGCTGGCCCCGAATGCTAGTTCGGGATATGACATAGTCCGACCTCGTCGGTAACGGCGAGAGGTCGTTAGAAATAGCGACCCGCCAAGATGTATTTTGGTCAGTAACCCGGAAAGGAAGAAAAAGAGGCAAAAATCGGGCGAAAGTAACAGAGATGTAGATACCCTGGTAGTCCACGCTGTAAACGATGACAACTAGATGTGGGGGGTGTCGACTCCCCCCGTGTCGAAGCTAACGCATTAAGTTGTCCGCCTGGGGAGTACGGCCGCAAGGCTAAAACTCAAAGGAATTGACGGGGGCCCGCACAAGCAGCGGAGCATGTGGTTTAATTCGACGCGACGCGAAGAACCTTACCTGGGCTTGACATGTGCCTGACCGGCGTGGAAACACGTCTTCCCTTCGGGGCAGGTTCACAGGTGGTGCATGGCTGTCGTCAGCTCGTGTCGTGAGATGTTGGGTTAAGTCCCGCAACGAGCGCAACCCCCGTCGCATGTTGCCAGCATTTAGTTGGGGACTCATGCGAGACTGCCGGTGACAAACCGGAGGAAGGTGGGGATGACGTCAAGTCCTCATGCCCCTTATGTCCAGGGCTACACACGTGCTACATTGGCGTATACAGAGGGCTGCGATACCGCGAGGTGGAGCGAATCCCTTAAAGTACGTCTCGGTTCGGATTGCAGGCTGAAACTCGCCTGCATGAAGGTGGAGTTGCTAGTAATCGCGGATCAGCATTGCCGCGGTGAATACGTTCCCGGGCCTTGTACACACCGCCCGTCACACCACGGGAGTGAGCAACACCCGAAGCCGGTGGCCTAACCCGCAAGGGAGGGAGCCGTCGAAGGTGGGGCTCGTGACTGGGGTGAAGTCGTAAGCAAGTTGCGACCCGTGTCGGTAACGACACGTGAAAAACTCGGCTGTATGCTGGAAACTCCGAGTATCCCTTTGCTACTCGTTGTACCGGTTGGAGCAGTTTTCCGTCCGGTACATCAGTGAAAATGCAGGGGTGCGGACAATCAGCAGGGAAGTCGTGTCCTCGCCTAACCTGGCGGAGGCATTGACCCCTCAGAGACTACACGCCGAGCTCCTGGCGACAAGCGCTTCAGGTGCTTGGAGCTATCTGTTCGGAGCAGCACACGATGCGACGATCAGTTCACGTCACAAGACTGCCCGTTTTGGGCAGGCAGACGTGGAATGGCTGGATGTCCTTTGCTTGCTTTTGCAGGAGCGAGGACAGAAGGCATGGATGTACCGCGAGGGCAGCACCCGTAAGTTTTGGGTGCTGGAGACGTCGGCGAAGTGGCTGACGGATCGGCCCTCGTTCTCTACGCCGGAAGAGCGTCGTGCATATGCGCGGGGTTACGTCGACGCGGAGGGTGGCATTCCCAGGAATGTCGATGCGAGATTTTACATCCAGTTCGTGCAGAAGGACCGAGCAGATATCGTCAACCTGCGGACGATCCTCGAAGATGAGGGGATTGCCTGTGGGAAGTTGCACCAGCCGAGCCGCAATACAGACCATCCGGTCTGGCGGTTCTATGTTGCAGCTGCCTCGCAGCGGGATTTCGTGTCCCGCGTGGGGTCTTGGCATCCAAGGAAGCGCGGTCTGTTGGTAGCCCGCTTTGGGTAATCCAACAACCAGGATGAAGATATAGTCCACGCCTCATGGCGACATGGGGAACCACGTGAACAAGGTAGCCGTAGCGGAAGCTGCGGCTGGATCACCTCCTTTCTAGGGAGCACATAACAGTGCCCCGATTCCAGCGGTCGTCAGATCCTTGAGATCAGACGATGTCTAAGCGGAGTCGGGCCTAGCATGTCGACCGAACCTGGCTGGATGGTTACTTTCGTAGGCACCCCTGACTACTTGGGAGCGCCGTTCGATGGCGACCACAAACTATCCCAGCATGCTGTTGAGTTTTGAGAGACCGGCGCTCGTTTGCGTCTGGCGCAGTCGCGATATAGAGATCGTGCCCGCACATGCCAGTCGTGAGCCAGCGTTATAGCCTCTCCACGGTCCTTGAAAACTGCACAGAAGCCACATCAGCCGCCATCGATAAGCGGCGGCTGATAAATAACGGGTATCACCGGGCCCTCTATAACTGGAACGTCTTGCAAAGGGCGTTCTGGAAATTTTGGGCCAGATCACCGTCAAGATAGTAAGGGCACATGGTGGATGCCTTGGCACCAAGAGTCGATGAAGGGCGTGAACGGCTGCGATAAGCCACGGTTAGGCGCTGAATAGCCTTTGACCCGTGGATTCCCGAATGGGGAAACCCAGCGCTGGTAATGCGGCGTTATCCCCGGTTGAACACATAGACCGGGCGAAGACAAGCGGGGGAAGTGAAACATCTCAGTACCCCGAGGAAAGTAAATCAACCGAGACTCCCTGAGTAGTGGCGAGCGAAAAGGGATCAGCCCAAACCCGGCAGATGTAAGCGGACATGCGTTGTCTGTTGGGGGTTGTAGGGCGTCTGTTCCGAGCCATGTCCGGCTCGGCGGAAGTTACAAAGTCGTGCGATAGTCAAAGCGCGTGGAACCGCGCACCATAGAGGGCAAGCGTCCCGTAGACGAAATCGTATGACCTTCCGTCAGGCGTTCCTGAGTAAGTCCGCGCACGTGAAACGCGGACTGAACCTGGGGGGACCACCCTCCAAGGCTAAGTACTCCTTGGTGACCGATAGCGGACTAGTACCGTGAGGGAAAGGTGAAAAGTACCCCGGAAGGGGAGTGAAATAGTACCTGAAACCGCGTGCCTACAAGCGGTGGGAGCAGACTTGTTCTGTGACCGCGTGCTTTTTGCATAACGAGCCGGCGAGTTACTCGTCTGCGGCAAGGTTAAGCGATGAGCGGAGCCGTAGCGAAAGCGAGTCCTAATAGGGCGACACAGTCGTAGGCGGTATACCCGAAACTGAGCGAGCTACCCATGGGCAGGCTGAAGCGGGGGTAAGACCTCGTGGAGGGCCGAACCGACCTAGGTTGAAAACTGGGCGGATGACCTGTGGGTCGGAGTGAAAGGCTAATCAAGCTCAGTGATATCTGGTTCTCTCCGAAATATATTTAGGTATAGCCTCGGATAAATTACGTGGTGGCCGTAGAGCACTGTTTGGACTAGGGGCCCTACCAGGTTACCGACTTCAGGCAAACTCCGAAGACCATCACGTCTACTCCGGGAGTCAGTTGCTGGGGGATAAACTTCAGCGTCGAAAGGGAAACAGCCCAGACCGCCAGCTAAGGTCCCAAAGTACTAGCTAAGTGGGAAACGATGTTCGAATGCATAGACAACCAGGAGGTTGGCTCAGAGGCAGCCATCCTTGAAAGAGTGCGTAACAGCTCACTGGTCAAGTGTTCGAGCGCGGACAATGTAACGGGGCTCAAGCTAGTCACCGAAGCTGCGGGTGCGTGAGACTTTCGAGTCGATCGCGCGGTAGGAGAGCGTTCCCATGCCAGTAAAGCGGCGGCGTAAGCCAGCCGTGGAGGCTTGGGAAGTGAGAATGCCGGCATAAGTAACGAAAGAAAGGTGAGAATCCTTTCCACCGATTGCCCAAGGATTCCTGAGTAAAGTTCGTCTGCTCAGGGTTAGTCGGGACCTAAGGCGAGGCCGAAAGGCGTAGTCGATGGCCAACAGGTTGATATTCCTGTACCACGTCGCTTCCGTTTGACTGATGGGGGGACGAGGAAGGCTAAGGGAACCCAGGCGATGGTCGTCCTGGGACAAGCATGTAGGGGTGGCCCATGTTAAATGCGGGGCTGCATAACCTGAGGTGCGATGTGAGCTGGCTCTAAGCCGGCGACTCCCCGACGCCATACCTCCAAGAAAATCCTCTAGGGAGGAAGCGCGTGCCCGTACCAAAACCGACACAGGTGGGCAAGTAGAGAATACTAAGGTGATCGAGATAACCATCGTTAAGGAACTCGGCAAAATTGCCCCGTAACTTCGGGATAAGGGGCGCCCCAGTAGGGTGAAGGACCTTGCGTCTGGAGCCCGAGGGGGCCGCAGTGAATAGGCTGAAGCGACTGTTTACCAAAAACACAGGTCTCTGCTAAGTCGTAAGACGACGTATAGGGGCTGACGCCTGCCCGGTGCCGGAAGGTTACGTGGAGTTGTTAGGGCTAGACCCGAAGCAGCGAAGCTAAGCCCCGGTAAACGGCGGCCGTAACTATCAGTTGACCGAGGTAGTTGTAAAACTTGGCTATATGCTGGAACACCCGTGTATCCTGCACTACTCGTAGCGCCCGATTCCGTCCGAATCGAGTGTTACAGTGAAAATGTGACAGGTGCGGACAATCAGCAGGAAAGGCCCAGGGTCCAGTCGGACCAGGACGGTCGACCGCGTAAGCGGTGTCCTGGACGGCGTGAAAGGCGCTGGGAATCCTCAGAGACTATACGCCAAGCTCGCCCCCCAGACCGGGGGCGGGATGAGATAGTCCGCTCTCATGGGCGACCATGAGAGTCCGCCAGAAATGTGCGGACCGCCTGGAAAGTCCAGGTCGTAACAGTAGGAACGGTCCTAAGGTGAATCGTTGCCCCCCACGTAGGTAACTACGTGGTGCGCATCCGGCCATATGCTGGAAAATCTGAGTATCCCACACTACGGTTCCGTCCGAAGTGGATGGTACCGTGACAACGTGATGGGTGCAGAAAATCAGCAGGAAAGGCTGCTTCAGACTGGTTGGGTTATTGGTTTTGTAGACGGAGAGGGTTGCTTCTCCATCGGCTTTGTTCGACAACATGATCGAGCTGGTCGGAAAGGCTACAAGACCGGCTATCAGGTGGCCCATGAGTTTGCTGTGACGCAGGGCGCAAAGAGCGTCTCGTGTCTCAATGAGCTTGTGGACTTCTTCGGTGTGGGTGGAATTATCGCGAACAAGCGATATGACAACCACAAGGAGCACCTGTATCGCTACGTGGTGCGTCGACGGGAGGATTTGATCGACACGATCATTCCCTTCTTTACGGCACATCCGATGCATTCATCGAAGCAGCGGGATTTTGAGAAGTTCGCCCTCTGTGTTGAGATGATTGATTCCGGTATCCACCGGACCCATGAGGGTCTGGCCGATATCGCGGAGATCACTCAGACGATGAACCGCCAAAAGCCCAGACAGGATCTGATCAGAATCCTCAGAGGCCATACGCCGGAGGTCCAGGACACTGGATCATGAGATGGTCCCATCTGCATGGCGATATGCAGGGAAGGCGTGGTGCACAAGAGGACACGCCCTCCGCTCTACTCAAAGTGAATAGGGTAAGATATTAAGCGAAATTCCTTGTCGGGTAAGTTCCGACCTGCACGAATGGCGTAACGACTTCAGCGCTGTCTCAACGATGGGCTCGGTGAAATTGCAGTCTCGGTGAAGATGCCGAGTACCCGCGGCTAGACGGAAAGACCCCGTGAACCTTTACTACAACCTGGTATTGGAGTTCGGTGCATTTCGCTCAGAATAGGTGGGAGGCTTTGAAGCATCGGTTGCGGCCGGTGTGGAGCCAACTTTGAGATACCACCCTTGGTGTATTGGATTTCTAACAGCATTCCGTGAATCCGGGTGCTGGACAGTTCCAGGCGGGTAGTTTGACTGGGGCGGTCGCCTCCCAAAATGTAACGGAGGCGCACAAAGGTTCCCTCAGCACGGTTGGAAATCGTGCGTAGAGCGCAAAGGTAGCAAGGGAGCTTGACTGCGAGACTGACAGGTCGAGCAGGTGCGAAAGCAGGTCTTAGTGATCCGGCGGTAGCAAGTGGAAGTGCCGTCGCTCAACGGATAAAAGGTACTCCGGGGATAACAGGCTTATCGGGCCCAAGAGTCCACATCGACGGCCCGGTTTGGCACCTCGATGTCGGCTCGTCGCATCCTGGGGGTGAAGCTGCTCCCAAGGGTTGGGCTGTTCGCCCATTAAAGCGGTACGCGAGCTGGGTTCAGAACGTCGTGAGACAGTAAGTTAACCGTTGCTGTCTATAAATTCGGCTATATGCTGGAAAACCCGAGTATCCGGCGCTACTCGCCTCCACAGGAGGCAGTGACAATGCGTCCGGTGCGGACAATCAGCAGGAAAGGCCGGTCAAAGTGACCGGAATCCTCAGAGACTATATGCCGAACACAGAGAATTGATGCCTCTGTGAAGATATAGTCCGAGCTGCATGGCGACATGCAGAGTCAGGCAGAAATGACCTGGCCCACGCGGCTCCGTTGGAGAGTCGGTGGTAACAAATCTGTCGGTCCCTATCTGCCGTGGGCGTTGGAGAATTGAGAGGATTTGTCCCTAGTACGAGAGGACCGGGATGAACGCACCTCTGGTGTATCTGTTGTCCTGCCAAGGGCATAGCAGGCTAGCTACGTGTGGATCGGATAACCGCTGAAAGCATCTAAGCGGGAAGCCGGCCTCAAGATGAGTTCTCCCATCCCCTAGAGGGAGTAAGACCCCTGGTAGACCACCAGGTTGATAGGCCGGATCTGGAAGGACGGTGACGTCTGAAGGAGACCGGTACTAATGGGTCGAGGGCTTGACGGATTTTTCTGATCCTCGTAATGAGGTGTGGTACTCGTTGTGGCAACTGTGCAGTTTTGAAGGACCGGGAGGGCTGGTCTCTTGACTTTTTCCGGTGGCTTTGGCGAGGGGGAAACACCTCTTCCCATTCCGAACAGAGCAGTTAAGCCCCTCAGCGCCGATGGTACTTGGCCCGCAAGGGCCTGGGAGAGTAGGACGCCGCCGGTTTATTTAGAAGCAGTTTGAGGGCCACCCAGCGGGTGGCCCTCAAACGTTGTGGGCTTGCCCGAGATCCGCAATCCTCGTCATACAGCGCCAGCGCATCGGGGGAGGCGAACTGTCAGCGCAGGCGATGTGTGTACGCTGATGCGTGTGTGCGAGACGAAGATTAGGCGCGTTGATCTGTGGGTCGCGGATAGTGATGCTGCGCTGTTCCCGCGAGCCGCGGGAGTTGCGGATGAGTCTCTGTCGGAGTTTCTCGTGGGCGAGCACGCCGAGCGACTGCTGGCAGGCCGTATGCGTTTTGGTATCTCCGAGAAGTAATGGGCGGCTTTCAGCGCTGCTCTCGAGCGTCCGACTCAAGCGAATCGAAAGCTGGACGAGTTGGAAAGCTGGACGAGTTGTTCAGCCGCTCGCGTCCAGAGTAGTGCTGCGATTCAGCGACCCTGAACCGCTCGACGCTGTGCACAGCACGCTCATGAAGATTCCATAGCGGCTGGGGCTGCTAGGCAGATCAGCCGCGTGGATCAGGCCCCGAGGTGGACGTCACCGTCAGCGCCGAGCGTCCAATGGGGGTTGTGCGCGACCTCCCACGGATGCCCGTCGAGGTCGAGAAAGACACCTGAGTAGCCACCCCAGAAAGTCTCGGCGGGTGCTTTGGAGACGGTTCCGCCGGCGGCCTGCGCTTCAGCCACGATCTGGTCGACTTCCTCGTTGGAGCGGGTGTTGTAGGCCAAGGTGATACCGCCGAAGCCGCCTGGGTCGCTGACGCCGCTGTCCTCGGCCAGGGACTCTCGGCTCCACAGCCCGAGGATCATGCCGCCGGCTTGGAAGAAGACGACATCGTCTGTGGGCTGGGCACCCGTACGCCAGCCCAGAGCTTCATAGAACGCACGCGAGCGGGCCAAATCCTCGACACCAAGGGTTACCAGGCTGATGCGCTGCTCCATCGAGATTCAGCGTAGCGATCTGGGCTCGTCTTGTGGGCTCGCCACGTCTCTGGCGTCGAGTCCGGGGCAGCTGTGAGGTGGGGGAGGGATTTCGCCGGCACGTCGCGGTGTGGGCGGCGGTTGTAGTGGACGATGGTGCGGATGACGACGTTGACGGGGGGAAGGTGTGAGAGCATCGCGTCCGGGGTCGGACTCCTCGCCGGTGTATTGATCCCAGTAAGCGTCGTAGTCGTCCTGAAGCGTTAGGAAAGCGATCGTGAGGTGGATGGCGCTGCGCGCCCTGTCGAGGAAAAGCACACGCAGGTCCGTCGCGCGAGCGCTGCTGGAAGAAGATAGATAGAACATATGTTCGTAGGCTAGGTGGGCGATCGGACGCGGCGTCTACAGCGACACATATCAACACTGCCGATGGCAACAAACGGCTTCGTAAAGCCGTATCTGGAACGATGGCCTGCAAGGGATATTGCAAGACGCACTAGCCGCTACGGCCGATCGAACCATGAGCCTGGTGCTCGTTGGTCGATCGCTCGCGGCTCCCTGTTGTCTGAAGCGCTCGTTTGTCCCCGCGCCACTTTTTCTGGTCGCATGGGCAGGGCCACGGCACTTGCACGCGAACTTCTCAAGCGAGATGGCTGTTACCCTTGCCAGGCGTCGCATAACTGCTTCACGAGGTGGTGTGCAGACGCTAAAAAAGCCCATGGAGAAGTTCGTTATCGAAGGCGGCGTTCCGTTATCCGGCACTATGGTGCCGGCCGGGAACAAGAACGCGGCGCTGCCGATCCTCGCTGCCTGTGTCCTTACAGAGGACGAGGTGGTCGTGCGCAACGTGCCGCGCATCCGTGACGTCGAGGCGATGCTTGCGATTCTCAGCGCCATCGGCGTGCGCGTGAGCTGGCACGGGCCCAACGAGGTGACGCTATGCGCAGCGGGCGTGTATGACGACGTTCAGATCGAGCCCGATCTGGCTGAGCAGATCAGGGCGTCATTTCTTCTTGCTGGACCCCTGCTTGCGCGCTTTCATCGTGCGGTCATGCCGCCTCCGGGTGGTGATGTCATCGGTCGCCGGCGCTTGGACCCTCACCTCGATGCGTTCCGTGCGATGGGTGCCACAGCCGACTGCGGTCGCGAGATCGTGCTGAGCGCGCCCCGCGGTCTTCGGCCCAGCGACGTGTTCATGGATGAGCCGTCCGTTATGGCGACAGAGAACATCCTCATGGCAGCGGCCCTTACACCTGGCACCACCGTGATCGGGCCTGCCGCCTGCGAGCCGCACGTACAGGATCTCGCGCGGATGCTCGTGAAGATGGGCGCCGATATCCAGGGAATCGGATCGAACCTGATCACAGTTCATGGCGCGGCTGAGCTGCATGGATGCGAGCACGATGTGGCTCCAGATCACATCGAGATTGGCAGCTTCATGGCTCTGGCCGGCGTGACCGGCGGCGAATTGCGGATCAAGGACACGGTCCCTGGCGATCTGCGCATGGTGCGCCTCGTGTTCGAGCGTCTGGGGCTGCGCTCGGAACTCGACGGCAACGATGTTCTGGTCCCCGGTGGACAGAAGTTGATCGTTCAATCCGACGTGGGGGGCTACAAGAGCAAGATCCAGGATGGCCCGTGGCCCGCCTTCCCCGCCGACCTGACCTCGATCGCGGTGGCGCTGGCCACGCAGGCGGAGGGTTCGGTGATCGTGCACGAGTGGATGTTCGAGAACCGCTTGATCTTCACCGACAAGCTGATCTTGATGGGGGCCGACATCGTCATGTGCGATCCGCATCGGGCGATCGTGACCGGCCCACGGCGCCTGAGCGGCGAGCGGGTGGAGTCGCCGGACATCCGCGCCGGGATGGCGATGCTGCTGGCGGCACTGTGTGCGGACGGCCGCAGTGAGATCGGCAACATACGTCAGATCGACCGCGGCTATGAGCGGATCGATGAGCGTCTGCGAGAGCTTGGCGCGCGCATCGAGCGTGTCGCCACGGAGCCCGTCCACGCCTGACGGCGGGACGGCTCGTCGCTTCTTCGCCATGATTCACGGACAGTGACCAACGTGAACGCGTCATGATCCACCCGATACCCAGCGGCACCCGTGACGTGCTGCCAGACGAGACCCGCGAGGTACGGGTCATAACGGACACCCTGCGGGCGTCATTCGAGAGCCACGGCTATGGAGAGATCTACACGCCCGCGCTCGAGTACGAGTCGGTGCTGGCGCGGGCGGACATGGCTGAAGCCGAGCCCGCCTACCGGGTGTTCGACGAGTCCGGTGAGGTGCTCGTGTTGCGCTCAGACATGACGGTCCCGATCGCGCGGGTGGTGGCCACGCGCTATGCGACCGCGCAGCCGCCATTGCGTTTCTGCTATTTCGCGCATTGCTACCGGGGTGTGCCTCCCCAGCGCGGACAACCGCGGGAGCTGCTGCAGGCGGGGATCGAGTTGATCGGCGCTCCCGCCCCGCAGGGCACCGCGGAGGCATTGACGCTGCTCTGTCACGCTCTCGACACCGTTGGTTTGAAGGGCTACCGAATCGGGCTCGGTGACGCTTCGCTGTTTCCCGCGTTGATGAGTAGCCTCGAGGTGCGTGAGCCACTTCGCGCCGGTCTGCTCGAAGCGCTGGTACTGCGCGACTTCGTCAGCCTGGAGCAGATGCTCGCCGACTCTGGTCTCAGGGGCGAAGCGGCCGAGCTGCTGGTCGATGTGCCCCAGCGCCGAGGCGGAGCAGAGGTGCTCACAGGCTCATCGGGTCTGGTCGCGGATGCTGTCGCCGGAATGCGCCAGGTTCAAGAGCTGCTGGCCGACGAGGTCGCGCAACGGATCATTTTTGACCTTGGCCTGGTGCGCAGCATCGGCTACTACACAGGCGCTGTGTTCGAGGTCTACGACCCGGCGCTCGGTGCCCCGATCGGCGGGGGCGGCCGCTACGACGAGCTGCTCGGGCGCTTCGGGCGCTCACTGCCCGCCGTTGGATTCGCCCTGGGTGTCGACAGGCTGCACATAGCGCTCGCGGGTGAGGAGCGCGGCACCGGGGCACTGATGCGATGACCTTCACCAACGGACTGACGATCGCGGTGCCACGCGGGGCGCTGTTCATGGACACAGTTGAATTGCTCGCCGGTCTGGGCATGGATACAGAGGAGCTTCGCAGCAACGACCGTAAGCTCCTTTTCAAGGAGATCGGTGTGATCACGATGCGTCCCTCGGACGTTCCCACCTACGTGGAGGCGGGCGCCGCGGACCTCGGGATCACCGGTAAGGACGTGCTGCTCGAGCAGGCGTCTCTTGCCCCGGGTAAGGGCGGGCGCAAGGTGTACGAGCTGCTCGATCTCGGCTACGGGAGATGCACAATGGTGCTCGCGACGATCGATCACGAGAACGACCACGGCGAGGATCCCGCCGCCGAGGCGCTGCGCCGCCTGGGCGTGATGCGGGTCGCCACCAAGTATCCAAGGATTGCCGCCGGTCATCTCGAGGAGACGGGCAGGCAGGCCGAGATCGTGGAGGTGAAAGGCTCGGTCGAGCTCGCTCCGCTGACCGGGATGGTCGAGGCGATCGTCGATCTCACCGCCACCGGCACGACACTGCGTGAGAACAACCTGGTGATACGCGAGGAGATCGTCGTGTGCACCGCCAGACTGATCGCCAATCCCGTCGCCCACAAGCTCAAGGCGGCCGCGATCGACATCCTGCTGGAGAGAATGCGTGCAAGTTGAGCGTCTGGGTCCCGAGGATGTGCAACGACTGGGAGGTCCCGTCGGAGCGGCCTCTTACCTACGCTCACTGGTGCCGCCATCTGACTCCGTCTCGGAGGTCGTGCGGGGGATCCTCGCCGATGTGCGCCAGCGCGGAGAGGCCGCGGTGCTCGACTACACCCGTCGATTCGACACCCCCGGAGCAGACCCAAAGGCGCTGCTCGTCCGCCAGGAGGATCTGGACGACGCGATCCGCCGACTCGACCTCGATGTAATAGCCGGCCTGCAGGTCGCGATCGCAAACGTAGCGGCGGTGGCTCAGGCGGGGGTGGGGCAGGATGTCGCGGTCGATTTGCCGCAGGGTCAGCGCGTCACCCTGCGTGAGCTGCCGGTCTGCTCGGCGGCGGTGTATGTGCCCGGTGGCCGGGCGCCTTACCCGAGCACGGTCGTAATGGGTGTCGTGACCGCACGCGCGGCCGGGGTGATGGATGTCGCCGTCTGCTCCCCACCGGGTCCCGACGGGGAGATCGATCCCGCGATCCTCGGCACCTGCCGGCTGCTCGGAGTGGAGCGTGTCTACCGCATGGGCGGGGCGCAGGCGATCGCCGCGCTCGCCTACGGAACACAGAGCATCGATCGCGTCGATGTGATCGTTGGTCCGGGGAACCTGTATGTGCAGGAGGCAAAGCTCCAGCTCTCGAGCACCGTGGGAATCGACGCGTTCGCCGGTCCCAGCGACCTGCTGGTCGTCTTTGCCGATGACGCCGATACGCGCCTCATCGCACTGGACTTGATGGCACAGGCTGAGCATGGAGCCGGGAGCCTGGTCGCCGCGATATCGCCATCGAGCCAGGCGCTGGACACACTCGCCGATCATCTGCAGCGCCTGACTGCCGAGCATCCCGCTCTGCAACCGGCCGCCTGCGTCCTGCTGCAGAGCGCCGGCCCTCGGGAGGCGATCGAGGCCGCAAACGCGTTTGCGCCGGAGCACCTCGAGCTGCTGGGGGACGAGATCGAGCGGCTCGCGCCAACCGTTCAATCCGCTGGCTGCGTGTTCGTGGGCGCGGCGAGCGCGACGGCGTTCGGAGACTACGTCGCCGGCTCAAACCACATCCTGCCCACCGCCGGGGCCGCACGGTTCTCCTCCTCGCTCTCACCGCGGCATTTCCGCAGGACGATGCCCGAGGTGAGGATCGGCCCCGGAGCAGAGAAACTCAGTGTCGCCGGCGCCCCGATCGCACGGACCGAGGGTTTTGTCGTGCACGCGGAGTCGATGCGCGCACGAATAGGAGACAATTCAGGATCATGACCCGCGAAGCGTCCATCGAGCGCGTCACCGGCGAGACCGAGGTGCGTCTGAGGCTCGCCCTGGACGGCACCGGGGCGGGCACTCGCGAGACGGGTGTCGGTTTCCTCGATCACATGCTCGACCTGCTCGCGCGACACGGTCACCTCGACCTCGACGTGACGGTCAGTGGCGACCTGCAGACGGGCGCGCACCACACCGTCGAGGACACCGCAATCGTCTTCGGCCAAGCGCTCGACGAGGCGCTCGGGGATCGCGCTGGCATCACCCGCTACGGATCCTCGCTGGTGCCGATGGACGAGGCGCGAGCCAGCTGCGCCATCGATATCTCCGGTCGTCCATACACCAGGTTTGACGCGGATCTCCCGCCCGGTTCGACCGGTGGCTTCGAGCACGAGCTGACGGAGGAGTTCTTCCGGGCGCTCGCCAACGCCGCGAAGCTCACGCTGCACCTGGAGGTGCAGGCCGGCGCCAACGCGCATCACATGATCGAGGCCGCCTTCAAGGCGTTCGCGCGGGCATTGCGTGAGGCAGTATCGATCGATCCCGAGGAGACCGGGGTTCCGAGCACCAAGGGGACTCTGACCGGATGAGCATCGCGGCAGCGCACAACACCCCAGCCCAGGCTGGCGCCGAGAGCGCGCCGCAGATCGCGGTCGGGGACTTGCCGCTCAGCGAAGATCTTCCAGATCCGATATTCCTCTATCACGTGCATGGCTTTGCTCCACACCCCGTCGAGGAGGACGTGATCCTCGGCACCGCGCAATACGGTGAGTCGTTTCTGGCGGTTGTCGGCCAGGGCAACATCCATGGAGTCCAGCCACACCTGCAGAAGTCATCCACCCACGGCATGGCGCCGCTGGCCGACTTCGCGCGGGCATGCGCCACGCAGCATTCGCGGGAGACAGTGTCGCTGTGATCCTCTATCCGGCGATCGACATCATGGAAGGAAACGCCGTGCGCCTGGTCAAGGGCGACTTCGAGGCCAAGAAGGTCTACGACAAGGAACCGATCGCGGCCGCCCGCGGCTGGACCGAGGAAGGCGCTCGTTTCCTTCACGTCGTCGACCTCGACGGCGCGCGCGAGGGCCGTCCCGTGAATCTCGAGCACCTGCGAAGGATCACGGGCGAGCTCGGCGTTCCGGTGCAGTACGGAGGCGGCCTGCGGTCGGCTGGAGCGGTCAGTGAAGCGCTAGATGCGGGCGCGGCGCGTGTGATCCTCGGAACGGCGGCATTTGCCGACCCGGAGTTCCTGGACGCGGTCGTGGCCGAGTGGCCTGACCGGTTGATGGTCTCAGTGGACGTGCGCGGCGGCCGTCTGACGACCTCGGGGTGGACAGAGACCTCGGAGATCACGACGGCCAGCATCGTCAAGAGCCTGCATGAGCACGGGGTGCGCAACCTGGTCTACACGAACGTCGACCGCGATGGGATGCTCGACGGCCCCGACCTGGACGAAGTTCGCGAGGTGGCCGAAACCGTGCGCGGACGGTTCCTCTATTCGGGAGGGATCGGCCAGCTCGCAGATCTTCAGGCGCTGGTCGATATGCACCAGCCGAACCTCGCAGGGGTGATCGTCGGCAAGGCGCTGTATGAGAAACGGTTCACCGTGGCCCAGGCTCAGGCGGTACTGGGCTCCTGAGCCGATACGGTGGTGAGCGTGCATTTGACGCGCGTCACCCCCTGCCTGCTCGACTACGGACAGCACACGATCGGCGAAGCCAAGGCGTTCCCAAGCGACGCGGGCATCCCGGTGCGCGCCGCCTGAGATGCCCGACGGCATCGAGCTGCTGGAGTCTCTGCGCAGACTTCCTGGCGGGGGCGAGCTGCTCGAGCTCGCAGCCGAGCGCGAGGATGTCGAGCTGGTCGGTGGCGCCGTGCGCGACCTGCTCTTGGAGCGGACCCCACGTGAGCTCGACGTCGTGGTCGGTGGCGAGGAGGAGACGTTCGCTGACGCCGCCGCGCTGTTCGCACGCGGTCTAGCCGCCCGCCTGGGTGTCCTCTCGGGCGCAAACGAGCACGAGCGCTTCGGTACTGCGCTCGTGGCCTGGGACGGTGGGCGGATTGACATCGCAACCCGGCGCACAGAGTCATATCCGGCTCCGGGGGCGTTGCCGGAGGTGCGCGCGGGCACGCCGGCGCAGGATCTGGAGCGGCGCGATTTCACGGTCAACGCGATCGCGCTCGCGCTCGGCGGCGCGCGCCGAGGCGAGCTACGCGAGGTGGCCCACGCCTGCGAGGATCTGAAGGCGGGGCGATTGCGTGTGTTGCACCCGCGCAGCTTCCTCGAGGATCCGACGCGCCTGCTGCGCCTCGCGCGCTACGCCGCGCGTCTGGGATTCGAGCTCGAGCCCACGACGGCTGAGCTGGCCAGAGCCGCGCTTCTCGGGCGTGCCCTGGACACGGTCTCCGGGGCAAGGATCGGCGGCGAGCTGCGCCTTGCGCTGTGCGAACCCGAAGCGGTCGCGGCGCTCGGCATCGTGAGCGGGCTGGGTGTACTCAGCGCACTGCATCCACGACTGCGTTTCGAGGAGCCAGTGGCTCGTAAGGCGCTCGCGCTGCTCCCTGAAGACGGCCGGATCGACCTGGCGCTGCTGGTGTCGCTGGTTCTGCCGCTCGCACTCCGAGCGGGAGAGGAGCAGCGCGCTGAGATCACCTCGCTGCTCGACCGGTGGGATTTCCCGGCGGCGGACCGCGATCTCGTGGCGGCCGGCGCTGTGGCCGTCCCGCGCCTGCTCGGGGATCTGGCCCGGGTCGAGCGTCCGTCGATGCTGCGCGCCGCCGCCCAGAGGGTGCCACTCGAGGGCATCGCGATCGCGGGCGCACTCGGTTGCGAGGAGCCCGCCCGCTTGTGGCTGGAGCAGACTCGGCACATCCATCTAGGGATCACGGGAGATGATCTGCTGAGGGCTGGTATTCCCGAGGGACCCGAGGTTGGGCGCCGCCTGGAGGGCGCTCTGAAGCGACGCCTCGACGGCGAACTGGCTGAGGGTCCCGCCGCCGAGCTACAGGCCGCGCTGGATGACGGAGAGCGGGAGCATGAAACAGCTTGAGCTGCGATTTGCGCTTCCCGGCGGGGCGCATGCACTGTTCACCACGCGCGCAAACGGCAACCTCTCGAGCGTCGGTGGGGAGGGCGCCGAGCAGGGCCTGCAGGCACGGGAGCTGGTGCGCGAGCAGCTCGGCTTGAGGCGTCTCCTGCGCGGCTACCAGGTTCACGGCACCACGATCGAGCGGCACCTCGGCCGCGAGGAGAGGCCACCGGCTGCCACCGGCGGTGCTGCAGCGACGAAGCCCACACGCACCGGCGATCTCACGATTCCCGCCGACACCGGGGCTCAGCCGGAGATCGAGGCCGATGGGCAGGCAACGACACTGCGGGGCGTCGGAGCGACTGTGCTCACGGCTGACTGTCTGCCGGTCGTGCTGGCCGCCGACGCTGCCGTGGCGGTCGTTCATGCGGGCTGGCGTGGGCTGGCCGCGGGAGTCCTGGAGGAGGGCGTCAGGGCAGTTGGAGAGCTGGGCGGAGCGTACGGGATGGTCGCGATCATCGGTCCAGGCGCCGGAAAGTGCTGCTACGAGGTGGGAGAGGAGGTGCACAGAGCGTTCGGCGGCGCTCAACGACAGGCTGCCAAGATCGACCTGAAGGCAATCGCTCGCGACAGGCTGCGGGCCGCCGGTGTGAGTGAGGTGCACGACGTGCAGGCGTGCACGATCTGCGACGAGCGCTTCTTCTCATACCGCCGCGAAGGCGCGCGCGCCGGACGTCAGGGCTGTGTCGCGTGGCTGAGCTGATCACCGGGCTGCAGACCGAGCGGATTCGCGCGAGCCTCGCCGAGGTACGTGAACGCGTAGCTCAGGCCGCACAGCAGGCAGGCCGAGATCCTGCGACCGTCAAAATCCTTGCGGCCACGAAGTATGTGCCCGTGGCCGAAATGCCCAAGCTCGCCGACGCCGGGGTGGGGCTCGTGGGAGAGAATCGCGCCCAGGATCTCCTCGAGAAGGTCCGCCTCCACGGCGAGCGGTTCACCTGGCACTTCATCGGGCAGCTGCAGAGCCGCAAGGTGCGCCTGATCGCGCCCCACGTATCGCTGATTCACTCCGTCGCGAGCGAGTCGGCGCTCTCGGAGCTGGCCCGTCACCGCGAGCTTGCAGATCCCGCCCTGGAGATCCTGATCGAGGTGAATCTGGCCGGCGAGCCCGGAAAGTCGGGTGTATCGCCAGATCAGCTGGACCGATTCATCGAGCGCTCCCCGGTCGCGGTCGCGGGCCTGATGGGAATGCCGCCCCTGACCGCGAATCCCGAGGACAGCCGCCGCTGGTTCGCCGCCCTGGCAGCGCTCGCGAGCGCCCGCGGTTTGCGAGAGCTCTCGATGGGGACCTCGCAGGACTACGAGGTGGCGGTGGCGGAGGGAGCGAGTATCGTGCGAATAGGCACCAGGCTGTACGTTTGAGCGGCTCATCCCGCTGCGGGGCGCGCAGAAGACCCAGTTGCTAAGCTTCTGCGGTCATGCCTGCTCAGTCGAGATACGTAGACCTTCAACGAAGGTAGCGCCCTCCGGGCGCCGCTCGCATCCGCGAGCCTCGATTCGACTACAAGGAAACCACAGCATGGACAACCCGCGCCACGGGCGCGTGGTCGAGCAGCACTTCCTCAACCTCCCCGGGTTCCACGCCGGCGCTTACATCCGCGCCTACGTCGAGGACACCAGCGAGCGTGAGGCATGCGCCCCGATCAAGCGCCGCAACCACAACTACATTCCCGGGCCGCGACTCGTGCTCGAGATCTCTGACTGCTACAAGCGGATCGAGCTCGACTTCGACGTCACCTCAGCCGAGGAGCGCCTCAACAGCTTCCACAAGATCGACACTCTGATTGGCGCATTGGTGGCGTTCCGCGAGGGAATGAGCGTCGAGGCCACGTTGCACCGCCGCCGCGAACGGATCGCCGCGGACAGGGAGACGACGAGCAACGACGGCGAAGCCGGTCCCGGCAGGTCCCCTGGGCCGGACTCGGCTGTCGTTGCGCCCGGTTTGCAGGCGGCGCTCTGAGTCCGCTCGAGAATCGGCGAGAAGACGACCACAGACGCCCGCGGCCCGGGATTCGCTCACCGGTGGAACTTCTGCGGGTTGTGCCGGCGCGTCCTGAACGCTCACCGCGGCTGTGTCAAACGGCTAGCATTAGCAGGGAAAGCTCTCGCTTCAGCGAAAACGCTTACAGAGATGGCCCTCCGCGACTCCTGGCACCGCACTCTCGTCTACTTCGGCCTCGCCGAGGACTATCACGACGAGCCGTATGAGGACGATGCGACTCCCGAGGTCGAGCTCGAGGATCGCTACCGCGAGCGGCCGAACGTCAGACGCCTGCGCCGGCGTCGCGACGAGTACGACGACATCTTCGCCGAGGATGAACCGCGAGGACGCGCAACCACCGTCCTGCGGCCCGTCGGCGGACGCACCAACGGTGAGGTCCGCGTTCACCTGGTCGTGCCCAAGTCCTTCAACGACGCCCAGCAGATCGCCGACAAGTTCAAGGACTCGATCCCGGTGATCCTCAACCTGCAGAGCTCAGACACGGACCTCTCGAAGCGCTTGATCGACTTCGCATCGGGGCTCACCTACGCGCTCGAGGGAGGCATGCAGAGAATCGCCGACAAGGTGTTCATGCTGACCCCACGCAACGTGGAGATCTCCGCCGAGGAGCGGGCACGGCTGATCGAGAAGGGCTTCTTCAATCAGAGCTGACCGGTCGCGCCGCGACCGCTAGCCTAGATCGCCTATGAATATCGGGATCATCGGCTCCGGCAACATGGCCGGGGCGCTCGTACGAGGGTGGGATCGTCCAGTGCTCTGCACAGATCCGATTCCAGAACGGGCGCAGGCGCTTGCCGCGGAAGTCAAAGGCGAAGCGCTGCCGACCAACGCGGAGGTAGCCGAACGGGCGGATCTCATCGTCCTCTGCCACAAGCCGGCGCAACTCGATCAGGTCGCGCGCGAAGTCGCCCCCCACGCCAAAGCCCTCGCCTCGATCCTCGCCGCGACGCCGCTGTCCGCTTTGAAGAACGCATACCCCGAGCGGCCCGTCTATCGATTCATTCCCTCGCTGCCGGTAGAGGTGCGCCAGGGGGCCGTGGTGCAGGCTCGAGACGCCGAGCAGGATCCAGCGCTCGATACGGCCGTGCACGATCTGTTTGCCGAGCTCGGCACGCTGGTGAGCCTCGACGACGCGCTGATGGACGCCGCCACCGGCCTCATGTCGTGCGGCCCCGCTTACGTCGCGCTCGTGCTGGAGGCGCAGGTCGACGCCGGTGTGCGCCGCGGCATACCCGCCCAGCAGGCTTCGCAGCTACTCTGCCAAACACTCTCCGGCAGCGCGGAGCTCCTGCGCCGCCGAGGCTATGACACGCTCGCCGTGCGGCGCGAGGTGTCCTCGCCCGGCGGTCTGACCGCACGCGGCCTCGATGCGCTCGAGCGCGGCGGTGTGCGCCAGGCATTCAGCGACGCGCTGGATGCCGTGCTCGGAGACGACCACGCATGAGCCCGCTGCTCGCGAGCGTCCGCTTCGATATCGCCGATTTCCTCTCAGGGCTGATTCACGTCTATGAGCTGCTGATCTTTCTCTACATCGTGCTGCAACTGCTGTTCTCGGTTGGGCTGCGACCGCCTTACTCGCAGACCCGAGAAGCAGTGATGGGCTTCCTGCGCGAAGTCTGCGACCCGTTCCTGCGCATATTCAGGCGCGTGCTGCCGCAAATGGGAGGGTTCGACTTCAGTCCGATACTCGCGATCATCACGCTCGAGATCATCAACAGCCTGGTGGTCCAGGGCATCATCCACGGCTGAGCGACAAGTGCAAGCCAAGGTAGCCTGGATCAGAGCCGTCCTCGTCCTCGTTCTCGTCCTCGTCGCCGATCAAGTTTCAAAGCACGCGGTCGAGCACTCGATCGTCCCCGGCGAAGAACACAAAGTGCTGCCCGGCATAGCGCTGGTCAACACCCGCAACCACGGTGTCGCCTTCGGCTTGCTGCCCGGACATCAGGACGCCGTCACAGTGCTGATCACGATCGCGCTGCTGGGATTGCTCGTCTACTTTGCGCGGCACACCTCCCAGCGGCTGATCTGGCTGCCGACAGGCATGCTGATCGGCGGAGGGCTCGGCAACATCATCGACCGGCTGCGTGACGGCTCGGTCACGGACTTCATAAAGCTGCCGCTCGGCTGGCCGCCGTTCAACCTGGCGGACAGCTCGATCACACTGGGGATCGTGCTCATGTTCCTGATCATCGAGCACGCCCGCGCTCACAGCCAATGAGCGCTGAGCCATTCCAGATCGTCTATCGAGACGACTATCTGCTGGTGGTCGACAAGGGACCCGGGCTGGTGGTGCACCCGGCCCGCGGACATCGCGAGGGTACGCTCGCTCAACTGCTCGAGGGTCTCGCTGGCGGCGGCGAGCCGACACGCGCGGGGATCGTGCATCGCCTGGACCGTGACACGTCCGGGCTGCTCGTCGTGGCACGCTGCGAGGAGGCACACCGCCTGCTGCAGGGAGCGATCTCAGAGCACCGCGTGGAGCGAGAATATCTCGCGCTCGTCGAGGGTCTCCCGCCCGCCCGCAGAGGCACGATCGAGGCGCCGATCGGGCGCGATCCGCGCGTGCGAACGCGAATGGCCGTCGGCGGCCAGTTTCCCCGCCAGGCGCGCACGAACTTCACGCTGCGGCGCTCGTGGTCTGAGTATTCGCTGCTGGCGCTGCGACTGGAGACCGGGCGCACACACCAGATCAGGGTCCATCTGCAGGCGATCGGCCATCCCGTGGCCGGAGACCCCGAATACGGCACAGCCGGGCAACTCGGTTTGCAACGCCAGTTCCTGCATGCGACCAGGATCGCGTTCGCGCATCCCATCACGCAGGCTCCGGTCGAGGTTCGCTCGGAGCTCCCGGACGATCTCAGGGCAGCGCTCGACCTGCTCGAGCGGGGCTCGAGCTAGCCGACAGCGCTAGAATGCGGGGCTAATCGGTCCCACAACCCATCTGATCCGCAAAGCGTGACCCTTCCCGGTCTGAAAGCCGGGCCCACCTCTGTCCAGATGGCTTTCCACACAAAACTCGCAGAGTTCAAAAAAGGGAGCATTCGTGGCTCAAGTAGGTATCGCGGAGTTGCTGGAAGCCGGCGTTCATTTCGGCCACCAGACACGCCGCTGGAATCCAAAGATGCGTCGCTTCATCCATGGTGAGGGCAACGGCATCTACATCATTGATTTGCTGAAGACCGCTGAGCTTCTCAACACCGCGCAGGAATTCGCGGGAACGTTGGCTCACCGCGGCGGCACGGTGCTGTTCGTGGGCACCAAGAAGCAGGCACAGGAGACGGTCAAGAACGTCGCTGAGGCGGCCGACATGCCGTATGTCAACCACCGCTGGCTGGGCGGCCTACTGACCAACTTCCAGACCATCAGCCTGCGTATTCGCCGCCTGCACGACCTCGAACGCTACGAGGCGGAGGGTCAGCTGGCGCTGCTGCCGACGCGCGAGCGGATGGCCGCGCAGGCCGATCTGGCGAAGCTGCGCGCGAACCTCGGTGGTGTGAAGAACATGCAGCGCGTCCCCGACGCGATGTTCGTGATCGACCTGAAAACCGAGGAGATCGCCGTCAAAGAGGCCCGGCGGCTGCGCATCCCGATCATCGGGCTGGTGGACACCAACTGTGACCCCGACGGGATCGACTATGTGATCCCCGGCAACGACGACGCGATCCGCTCGTGTGCGCTGATCACGAGAGCGATCGGTGAAATCGTCTCGCAGGGTCGCTCGGTTTTCCGCGCCGAGGAGCAGAAGGCGCGCGAGGAAGCCGAAGAGAAAGCTCGCATCGAGGCCGAGGCCCGCGCCAAGCGCCAAGCAGAAGAGCAAGCGGCACGCGAGGCCGCGGAGGCCGAGGCGGCCGCAAAAGCCCAGCAGGCGGCGGCGGCAAAGGCGGCCGAGGCGACCAAGACGGCGAGTGCTGAGGGCTCCTCAGGCGCAAAGGAGACACCCGCCGCGGCTGCTGAGAAGCCTCAGAGCCAAGCCGCCAGTGGAAAGCCACCGGCCGACAGCGCGACCCCCGCACCCGCGGTAAAGGAGCCGGCACAGAGCCCCGCGGCCAAGACCAAGGCGGCTCAGCCAGACCCAGCCGGCGAGGCCGAGACACCAGCGGACACTGGCTCGGCCGACACTGAGAGCACTGATCCCGAGCCGGCGCAGAAAGTCGCCGAGGAGGCCGAGGCATCGTGAGCACCGCACAGATCTCAGCGAAGGACGTGAAGGCCCTTCGCGACCGGACAGGCGCTGGCATGATGGACTGCAAGAAGGCGCTCACCGAGTCCGAGGGCGATCTCGAGAAAGCGATCGAGATCCTCCGTCTGCGTCAAGGCAAGAAAATCCAGGATCTCGGGGAGCGGCTGGCGACCGAGGGCACCGTTCAGGCATATGTCCACGCCGGCGCCAAGGTCGGCGTGCTGATCGAGGTCGACTGCAACACCGACTTCGTCGCCACCAACGACGACTTCACCGGCTTCGCGCGTGATGTCGCGATGCAGATCGCGGCCTCGCCGACTGTCCAATACGTCAGCCGCGATGATGTCCCAGCGCAAAAGCGTGACGCCGAGGCACGCATCTACGAGCAGGAGGCGGCTGAGAAGCCCGAGAACGTGCGTGGGCGGATCGTCGAGGGCAAGCTCGACTCGTGGCTTGCCACGATCGTGCTGCTCGATCAGGAGATGCACAACCCGAAGTTCGAGGGCAAGACCGTCCAGCAGCTGCGTGACGAGCTGACCGCCAAGACCGGTGAGAACGTCGTGATAAGGCGCTTTACACGCTTCGCCGTGGGCCAGTAGCGCGCGCGCTCGCAGAGTCCGCGCAGGCATTTGCGGGCTCCAGTCGCGGCTTGGCGCTCGAACTCCAGAGGCCCAGCCCGAGCGGGACGAGGAGATCCTCTGTGGTCACCTCGTCCCGCTGGCGCGTCGAGCTCGGCGCGACGGTCCGCTGGCCAGTGAAGGTCTCCCCAGACGCCCGGGGTGGGTAGGCTCTGGGCGAGATGTCCGCACCTGTCTTCAAACGAATCCTGCTGAAGCTCTCGGGCGAGGCCCTGATGGGCGAGCTGCAGTACGGCACCGACGTCGCGCGCGTGGCGTCAGTCGCACGACAGGTGAGCCTCGTGCGCGCAGAGGGCGTCGAGGTCGCGATCGTGGTGGGCGCCGGGAACATCTACCGCGGCATGAAGGGTGCGGCCGCAGGGATGGATCGCGCGACCGCCGACTACATGGGGATGCTCGCCACGGTGCTCAACGCGCTGCCGCTGCAGGACGCACTGGAGAAGGTGGGCAGCCCCACACGCGTGCAGTCGGCCCTGGGCGTCTCGGAGGTGGCGGAGCCCTACATCCGCCGTCGCGCGATGCGCCACCTGGAGAAGGGCCGGGTGGTGATCTTCGCGGCCGGCACCGGCAACCCGTTCTTCACGACCGACACCGCGGCGGCACTCAGGGCCGCCGAGATTCATGCGGAGATCATCCTGATGGCCAAGAATGGGGTGGAGGGCGTCTACAGCGCCGACCCGGCAGTCGATCCGACCGCCCAGTTCATCCCGGAGATCACTCACATGGAGGCGATCGAGCGGCGTCTGCGGGTGATGGACTCCACAGCGCTGGCACTGTGCATGGAGAACAGCATGCCTTTGAACGTATTCAACATGGACGACGACACCAACATCCCGAAGATAATCTCCGGGCATCGTGTGGGAACGCTGGTGTCAACCCCGATAGGAGATGGTGAGAGTGGCGGCTGAGATGATTGATGAGCTGCTCGTGGACGCGCGAGAGCGGATGGGGAAGTCGGTTGAATCCTCGCAACACGAGTTCTCCACTGTGCGAACCGGCAGGGCGAGCCCGTCGCTGCTCGACCGGATCACGGTCGACTACTACGGAGCGATGAGTCCGCTCAACCAGCTGGCCACGATCTCAGCCCCCGAGGCCCGGCTGATCACGGTGCAGCCCTACGACAAGTCCTCGATCAAGCTGATCGAGAAGGCGATCAACGAGTCCGACGTCGGGCTGAACCCGTCCAACGACGGCAACCTCATACGGCTGCTCGTGCCAGAGCTGACCGAGGAGCGCCGCCGCGAGCTCGTCAAGGTAGTGCGCCAGCTCGCAGAGGAGGGGCGCGTCGCGATCCGCAACATCCGCCGTGACGTGATGCACGATCTGCGGGAGCTGAAGTCCGACGGGGAGATGAGCTCAGACGATGAGCACCGCGCCGAGGTCGAGCTGCAGAAGCTCACCGATGGGAAGATCTCCGACCTCGACACCGTGCTCAAGACCAAGGAAGAGGAGATCCTCGAAATCTGATGGGGGACGCTCCGGATCTGGCATCCCCGCGCGACCTGCCCGCCTCGCCCTCCTCGCAGCCACCTCTGGCGCGCTATGTCGCGATCATCACCGACGGTAACGGCCGCTGGGCGAGCTCACGTGGCCTGCAGGTGGGTGAGGGCCACGACGCCGGCGCAGACAACGTCAAGGCGCGATTGAGAGACGCGGTCGAGCTCGGGATCGAGGAGCTGACCGTCTATTCGTTCTCGACGGAGAACTGGTCGCGCCCGCCGGAGGAGGTCAATGGGCTGATGGCGATGTTCTCCAGGCGCATCGCCTCAGAAACACCGGAGCTGCACGCAGAGGGTGTGCGGATGCGCTTCATCGGACGCCGCGAGGGACTGCCCGAGGAGCTGACAGAAAAGATGCTCTGGGCCGAAGCGCTGACCGTGGCCAACCAGACGATCACGCTGTTCGTCGCATTCAACTACGGTGGGCGCGCCGAGATACTGGACGCCGCGAGACGTTTTCGAGGATCCACCGAAGCCGAGTTCCGTGACTGCCTGTACGCACCCGACATGCACGACCCCGATCTGATCATCCGCACCAGCGGCGAGCGGCGGTTGTCGAACTACCTGCTGTGGCAGTCGGCCTACTCAGAGCTGGTGTTCCGAGACGAGCTGTGGCCCGACTTCACGCGCGAGGCGCTCGAGCAGACTCTCCAGGAGTTCAACGCGCGTCGCCGGCGTTTCGGTGGGCGCTGAGCGGCGGATATGGCCAGAGGGACCCGCTCACCGTCCGCCCGATCTCGCATCGGTGGCAGCGACCGCGGCCGCCGCAGCGGACCGCCCCGGCGCCCGTCCGCTCAGCGCCGCGCCCCTCGGCCCGCGCGAGAACGCTCGGACTTGAGCGCGCGCGTGATCGCAGCGCTCCCCGCCGTGGCACTCGCTCTGTTCCTCGTGATCGAGGGCGGGCTGATCTTCACGCTGGGGCTGCTGGTGCTCGGCTGTATCTGTCTGCACGAGCTTTATGACATGTACGAACGCGCGCACCCCGTGCGCCTCGCCGGCTTCCTCGGGTTGGCCGGTCTGCTGCTCGCCGCCCTGTACGGCGATCAGACACAGGTTCTGCTGGTTGCGGTGATCACGCTGCCCGTGCTGTTCGGCCTGACGCTGACCCAACGGCGCCCGAGTGTCGGTGGGCTGGCTGTCACCCTGCTGGGCGTCTATTGGATCGGCTTTGCGCTGGCCCACGCGGTACTGCTGCGCGGACTGCCGCACGGACAGGGGATCGTGATCGACGTGCTCGTGGGCACCTTTGTGGGCGACACCGGCGCCTATCTCGGCGGGCGTATGTTCGGCAAACGGCCATTGGCGCTGAGCATCTCGCCAAACAAGACGATCGAGGGCCTCGCGATCGGCGTCCTCTGCGCGGTCTTTGCCGTCTGGTTCGCGGGGCGCTACCAGGAATGGCTGCCGGGCACGCACGCGCTCGTGCTTGGTCTGGGGGTCGCGCTGATCGCGCCGATCGGCGACCTGTTCGAGTCGTTCATCAAGCGCGAGGCGCACGTAAAGGACACCGGGCGGATCTTCGGCGCCCACGGTGGCGCGCTCGATCGCCTGGACGCGGTGCTGTTCGCGGCAGTCGTCGGCTACTACATCTGGGCGGCGTACGTGTAGCGACCGCACGTTGCAGGCGCCGCAGGCACTACTCTCCGCCGCAATGCCACGACGCCTGCTGATTCTCGGCTCGACCGGATCGATCGGAGTTCAAGCGCTCGACATCATCGAGCGCTCGGAGGAGTTCGAGCTCGTCGGACTGTCGGCTGAGCGCTCGTGGGAGTCACTCATCGCGCAGGCCCGGGCTCATCGCGTGAGACGGATTGCGCTCGTCGACGAGGACGCGGCGGCGCGCGCCGGCGAGGTGTGGACAGACGGCGAGGTGCTGCGCGGCGCGGAGGGTCTCGTGCGCCTCGTGGTCGAGTCAGAAGCCGACCTGGTGCTCAACGCGCTCGTTGGCTCAGCGGGCCTCGGGCCGACTGTCGCGACGCTCGGTGAGGGCATCGATCTGGCACTGGCAAACAAGGAGTCGCTTGTCGTCGGCGGGGAGCTGGTGGTTGCGCTCGCACAAGCCACCGGCGCCCAGATCGTGCCCGTGGACTCCGAGCACACGGCTCTCCACCAGCTGCTCTCCGCTCAACCCGCGGGGACCGTCGAGCGCCTGACGATAACCGCCAGCGGAGGACCGTTCCGGGGCTATTCCGCCGCGCAGCTGAGTGGAGTCAGCGTGCAACAGGCGCTCGCTCACCCCACCTGGGCGATGGGCGGCAAGATCACGATCGACTCCGCCACGCTGATGAACAAGGGCCTCGAGCTGATGGAGGCTCATCATCTGTTCGGCACTCCGTATGAGCGGATCGACGTGATCGTCCATCCGCAATCGCTGATCCATGGCATCGTGCAGCTCGCCGACGGGGCGATGCTCGCCCATCTCGGGCCGCGCGACATGCGGGTCGCGATCTCCTATGCGCTGCACGGCTCCACGAGCGTCGAGCTGGGGATCGAGCCGCTCGATCTGCTGGCCGTCGGCTCACTGACCTTTGAACCTCTCGACACGGACGTATTCCCCTGCGTCCGCCTGGCGCGTGAGGCCGCCAAGGCGGGTGGCACCGCACCGTGCGTCATGAACGCCGCCAATGAGGTCGCCGTACACGCCTTCCTGCGGGAGCAGATCCAATTCACCGACATACCGGCGGTGATCGAGCGCTCGTTGGAACACACCGAAAACGGCCCGGTGCGTGCGTTTGAGTCCCTCTATGAGGCGGACCGTCGAGCCCGAGCGGTAGCCGGGGAAGCCGTTGCGGCGCTCGCCTGAGAAGTACGACCAGCCGTAGATCACCGCAGGAGCTGCCAGACTAGAGCGATGGCCTGGCTGCTGACGATCCTCGGTATCACCGCGCTCGTCGTGCTGCACGAGTTCGGTCACTTCCTCGCCGCCAAGGCCGTCGGTATGCGTGTGGAGCGCTTCTCGTTGTTTTTCCCGCCAAAGCTGGTGGGGATTCGCCGCGGCGAGACCGAGTACATGATCGGGTCGATTCCCGCGGGCGGCTACGTGAAGATCACCGGCATGAGCCCCAACGAGGAGATCCCCCCGGAGGTCGCCCACCGCGCCTACTATCGTCAACCGGTCTGGAAGCGTCTGGTGGTGATCGGCGCCGGCCCCGCGATGAACATCCTTGTCGCGTTCGCGGTCTTCTGGGGCGTCGATGCCACGAGCGCCGAGCGGCCGCTGCCGAATCGTGTGCGTATCGCCGGCTTGGAGCAGGGCCATCCCGCCGCCGCGGTGCTGCGTCGCGGAGACATCCTCGTGGCGGTCGACGGGAAAGCGGTGCATCTGAACACCGACGGCGAAGCCAACTACATACCCGTGATCTCATCCCAGCGCTGCCCCGGTCGCCAGACGGAAGGGTGCACGGCCGCCAACTCGGTGGCGCTGACGGTGCTGCGCAGGGGGCGCCGCATGACCTTCGAGGTCGTCCCTCGCTACAACGCCAAGGAAAAACGCGCGTTGATCGGCAT
This sequence comes from uncultured Solirubrobacterales bacterium, assembly GCA_963776185.1. Classification (GTDB taxonomy): domain Bacteria; phylum Actinomycetota; class Thermoleophilia; order Solirubrobacterales; family Solirubrobacteraceae; genus Palsa-744. The sequence continues at coordinate 431,330 of CAVZLM010000002.1, read as the reverse complement.
CACCGCCGCGCCGCTGTTCGAGGGCGAATCGCTCGGCCAGGCAGCCGGCACGAGCATCAGCGAAATGTGGCGCGTCACGAGTCTCACCGTGTCGCACATCTCGAAGATCTTCGTGAGCTCCAAGGCTCGCAAAGAAGTCCACTCCCTCGTCGGCGTCTCTGACATCACCAGCCAGGCGTTCGGCTCCAGCGCACCCGACGCCTTCTACCTGCTGGCGCTGATCTCGCTTTCGCTGGCGATCATCAACCTGTTTCCATTCCTGCCGCTGGACGGCGGCCACATTTTCTGGGCGCTCGCGGAGAAGGTGCGTGGCCGGCCGATCCCATTCGCTGTGATGGAGCGCGCGAGCGTCGTCGGTGTCGCGTTGGTCCTGGTGCTGTTCCTGATCGGCTTCAGCAACGATATCCACACGCTTTCCCATGGTGGCTTCCACGTGCGTTGAGAGACCGACACCCAACCCTCGCGGTGATCGATCTCTGATGTAGCTTTCTGAGCGCACTGGATCTCGAGGGAGAACGGGGGACACCGCAATGTCGAGCACCGCACCCGCCGCGTCGGGCGCCGCCGCCGCGGCGACGATGGTCGAGGCGTTTCGTATCACCAGCCAGTCACTGGCTGATCGCGTCGCGATTCGCACCAAGGACGACGAGTTCACGCTGACGTGGGACCAATGGCGGGCACGTTCTCTGGATCTTGCGGGCGGGCTGTACAAACTCGGCCTGCGTCGCGGTCAGACGATGGCGATCATGCTGGGCAACCGCCCGGAGTTTCACATAGTCGATATCGCCGCCGTGATGCTCGGCGCGACGCCCTTCTCGATCTATCAGACCTACACCCCTGAGCAGATCGCGTTCCTGCTCTCCGACGCCGAGCCGCAGATAGCGATCGTCGAGAGGCAGTATCTCGAGCGTTTCCTCGCGGCACGCAGCGAGCTCGCGACGGTGGAGCACGTGATCCTCGTCGACCCTCCGGCTGAGGGCGCACGCCCCGACGGGGTCCTCACGCTCGAGCAGGTTGAACTCGCGGGCCGCACCGAGGAGCTACAGACTTCAGTCGCCGATGCCCAGGCCGAGGTCGGCAGCGAGGATGTCTTGACGCTGATCTACACCTCGGGCACGACCGGACCGCCGAAGGGCGTGCAGCTCTGCCACCGCAACCTGATGGCCGCCGTGGCCGACATCGAGCGTATCGTGCGGTTCCCCGAGGGCTCCCGGGTGATCTCCTGGCTGCCCGCGGCCCACATCGCTGAGCGCAACGCCCATCACTATCTGCCGATCGTCTGCGGTCTCGAGATCACCTGCTGTGCGGATCCACGTCAGGTGCTGTCCTACCTGCCGGAGGTCCGCCCGCAGTGGTTTTTTGCGGTTCCGCGAATCTGGGAAAAGCTCAAGTCAGGGCTCGAGACGATGCTCGCCGGTGCCGGGGAGCAGCAGCGCGTAACGACCGCACGGGCGCTCGACGCGGCCCTCGAGAAGGTCCGCCTGGAGCAGCGGGGCGAACCGCTGCCGAGCGCTTTGGCCGAAGAGGTCGCCACTGCCGAGGAGCAGGTGTTCGCCGGGCTGCGCGAGATGCTGGGCCTCGATCAGATCAAGGCTGTTCATGTCGGTGCCGCGCCGACCCCGGTCGCGGTGCTCGAGTTCTTCCACGCGATCGGCGTGCCGCTCGCGGAGTTGTGGGGAATGAGCGAGACGTGCGGCGCCGGCGCCGTCAATCCCCCCGAGAAGATCAAGCTCGGCACCGTCGGTCCTCCCGCGCCCGGTATCGAGCTGACGCTGGCCGACGACGGCGAGGTTCTCGTCCGCGGCGGGGTCGTGATGCTCGGCTATCGCGGCGCACCGGAGAAGACCGCGGAGGCGATCGATGTGGACGGTTGGCTGCACACCGGCGACATCGGCGAGTTCGACGACGACGGCTATCTGCGGATCGTGGACCGCAAGAAGGAGCTGATCATCAACGCCGCCGGCAAGAACATGTCGCCGGCAAATATCGAGGCGGCGATCAAGACGGCATCGCCGCTGATAGCTCAGGCGTGCGCGATCGGCGACGGGCGTCCTTTCAACACCGCCCTGATCGTGCTCGACGCCGACTTCGCGCCGATCTGGGCCTCGCAGAACGATCTCGCTTCGACCGGCTATGAGGATCTTCCCTCACAGGCCATTGTCCAGAGTGCCATTCAGGAGGCGCTGGATCGAGCCAACTCGAAGCTCGCGCGAGTGGAGCAGATCAAGCGGTTCACGATCCTGGCAGGCGATTGGCTTCCCGGCAGCGACGAGCTGACCCCGACGATGAAGCTGAAGCGCAAGCCGATCGCGACCAAGTACGCAGCCGAGATCGAGAGCATGTATGCGGGCTGAAAGCCGGTCGCGAGGCAGTCTCATCTCAACGGCGCGGAGATACTGACCCAGCTCTTTACCAGCGGGCCGAAGCGCTCGGCCGCGACAGGGCCGAAGAGACTCTGCATCTCAGCCCGTCCGAGGAGTGAGATCGCTTCCCATTGGCCGCTCGCCCCCAGCCGCCAGTAGGGCTTTCTCAGCCACTCGGGAAGCCAGTGCGCGCCAGGCAGCAACGCGTGCGGCTCGATCGGGAACGACCGCGCCGGGGTTTGCACAAACCAGCCGCGCCCAACACGGCGAATCTCGCGGGCAAACCGCTCGCGCCGGTGCGGCTCGACGTGCTCGATCACACTGGAGCAGTAGACGAGGTCGAACTCGTTCTCGGCGAACGGCAGTCCCTCGGCGGCGTCGGCGCAGACGAACGTGCCCGGGTAGCCCGGAGCCTTGCGTATGTCCACACCGGTGATGTCGAGCGCCGGCTCGAGTGCCAGCAACCCCAGGGCTCCGCAACCCACGTCCAGCACCCGAGCATCCTCGGGCAGATGGGTGAGCGCAAAGAAGCGCTCGTGACGACGCGCTCTCGCTCGCGCCGCCCAGGGCGAGGCGATCCGCGCGATCGGGCCGCGCGCGCTGGAGTAGACCTGATTCTTCGGCTTGCCCACACGTTGAGATTACGCAGAGAAGCCATATTCCCGTCGCGTAACCGGCGCTCCGCGGCGACGGCCCCCGTGACGAGCGTCCACGCTCGCAATCAGGTGTCAGCCAGCGGCACGTCTACAATCACGTCCATGTCCTCTGAGCGTCAGATACACGTCGGCGCCGTGCCGGTCGGCGGCGGCGCGCCGGTCGCCGTACAGACCATGACCAAGACCGAGACCGCCAATCTCGCGGCGACAATGGACCAGATCCATCGCGTGGCGGAGGCGGGCGCCGACATCGTCCGAGTCGCGGTTCCGCGCGAGCAGGACGCTGAGGCGCTCGAGCAGATCGTGCTCCAGTCGCCGATTCCGATCATCGCCGACATCCATTTCAACCACACACTTGCGCTGAAGGCGATCGAAGCGGGAGCGCACTGCGTGCGGCTGAACCCGGGCAACATCGGCGGGCCGGAGAAGGTGGCTGAGGTGATCGCGCTCGCCAAGAGCACCGGCACGCCGCTGCGAGTCGGCGTCAACTCCGGATCTCTGCCCAAGCACCTGCGTCAGCTCGAGTATGACAATCCGGTCGAGGCGCTCGTGACCGCGGCGATCGAGACGGTCACGCTGATGGAGCGCCTGGATTTCGAGAACTTCAAGGTCTCGATGAAGTCGACTTCGGTACCGAACACGATCGCCTCCAACCGCATGCTCGCGCAACGAATCCCTTACCCCCTGCACCTCGGGGTGACCGAGGCGGGGACGAAGTGGTCCGGCTCGTTGAAGAGCGCGGTCGGACTCGGCACGCTGCTCGCGGACGGGATCGGCGACACGATTCGCATCTCGCTGTCCACCTTCCACGCCGAGGAGGAGGTCAAGGTCGCCTGGGAGATCCTCAAGGCGCTGAAGCTGCGCCAGCGGGGGCCGGACCTGATCGCGTGCCCGACATGCGGGCGGCTGCAGTTCGACATGGACAGGGTCGTCGTCGAAGTCGAGCAGCGCCTGGAAGCCTACGAGGATCCGATCGAGGTCTCGGTGCTCGGCTGCGCCGTGAACGGCATCGGTGAGGCGCGCCACGCCGACTTCGGAATCACCGGCGCGAAAGACATGGGGATGATCTATTCCAAGGGCGAGCCGTTGAAGAAGGTGCCGACCGAGCAACTCGTCGATGAGCTGTTCAGGGAGATCGATCGCTACTACGCCGCCGGCAAGACGGTGCAGCGCGACGAGCACGCCGCGGCTGAGGCGCGTCGCTGGCTCGCCGAGAACGAGGACGAGACCGCGATGACACCCGAGCGGATCGCCGCGCTCGAAGCGGCGGCCGCGGAGAACGACGCAAGCGCCGAGCGAGTACTGGAGTCGATGCTCGAGCCGGCCGCTGGGCGACCGCTGCTCGAAGAGGATGTCTCGCCGGTCGCCGGTCGCCGCTTCAGCCGCAGCTGACGTGGCCGCGGCCCGGCCCACGGCGGAGGCCTGGGAGGCGCACGCCGAGGCATGGGCCCGGTGGGCGCGCACACCGGGCCACGATCATCACTACGAGCATCTGAATCTGCCGGCGTTCTCGAGCTTGCTTCCGCCACCGGGACGGATGACGGTCGATGTGGGCTGTGGCGAGGGGCGTCTCGGCAGGTCCCTCGCTGATCTGGGACACGTTGTCATCGGAGTGGACAGCTCACCGACCCTCGCTCGTCTTGCCAGCGAGGCGGGCGGCTACCGCGAGGTTCTGCAGGGCCCGGCCGGCGCGATCGCGCTGCCCGAGAACTGCGCCGATCTCGTCGTCGCGTTCATGGTCCTGCACGACATGGACGAGCTCTCGGCCCCGGTCGGCGAGGCCGCCCGGCTGCTGGAGCCCTCAGGCCGCTTCTGCCTCGCCGTCCCGCACCCGCTCGCCGAGATGCAGCGTGCGCGCCCAGGCGACGGCGACTACTTCGCTGCCCACCGCTACGTCGACATCCTCGAGCGCGGTGGCGTCAGGATGACCTTCGAGAGTTGGCGTTACCCGCTGTCCGCCTACACACATGCGCTCGAGCAGGCCGGCTTCCTGATCGAGTCGATCCGCGAGCCCGTCCCCGACGACGCGGCGCTTGCCGCGGCCCCCGAACTCGCGAAGTGGCGCGAGCAGCCGATCTTCCTGCACATTCGCGCGCTGCTGGCGCAGCTCTGAGCAGCTCGAGTTGATGTCAAACAGGCCGCATCGGCCGGCTTCCCCCTCGCGCGGATGCGAGGGGGAAAGAGCATCCGGATGCCGAAGGCCAGCCGCTAGGCGGCGGCGAAGCGCTCGGCGACCTTGTCCCAGTCGACGACGTTCCACCAGGCGTCGATGTAGTCGGGCCTGCGGTTCTGGTAGTTCAGGTAGTAGGCGTGCTCCCAGACATCGACACCGAGCAACGGGGTCTTCGAGTCCGAAATAGGGCTGTCCTGGTTGGCGCTACCGACGATCGCCAGGCCCGTGCCGTCGTGCACCAGCCAGGACCAGCCGGAGCCGAACTGATTGACGCCGGTTTCCTTGAGCTTGGCCTGGAAGTCAGAGAACGAGCCGAAGGCGGCGCCGATTGCCGAGGCGAGCTCGCCGGAGGGCGCGCCGCCGCCATTCGGGCTCATGCTCTCCCAGAACAGCGAGTGGTTGTAGTGGCCGCCGCCGTTGTTTTTGACGGGTCCTTTCTTCTCGCCGAGGCTGTCGAGGTTCATGAGCACCTCCTCGACGGGCTTCTCGGCCCACTCGGTTCCCTGCAGTGCGGCGTTGGCCTTGTCGACGTACGCCTGGTGGTGCTTGTCGTGATGGAACTTCATCGTCGCCTCGTCTATGTGCGGCTCGAGCGCGTCGTATGCGTAGGGGAGTGCTGGAACGGTGTAGGCCATGTGGCTCCTTGCGGGATTCGCGATCGAAATTTCAGTGGCTGTAGCTGTTCTATCAAAGGCGGGACGCGGTGAAGGCCGCGACGACGCGCCATTCGCTCAGGGAGAGCCCAAAGAGACGCTGCTCAACGACGATTACGTATACCCTCGGGCCTGTGACCGCGCTGACCGCCGCACCGGGACTCTGAAGGCTCGCGCATGACGCGTCTCTCTGAATACCCGCTGCCGACCGAGAAGCAGGCGCCCGCCGACGCCGAGGCGATCTCTCACAAGCTGATGGTCAGGGCGGGCCTCATCCGTCAGCTCGGCGCGGGAATGTGGACGTGGCTGCCGGCCGGCTGGCGCACACATCAGCGAGCGGTCGCGATCATCCGCGAGGAGATGGACGCGATCGGCGGCCACGAGCTGCTGATGCCGGTGCTGCAGCCCTCGGAGCCGTGGCGCAAGAGCGGGCGCCTGGCGATCGATGAGCTGTTCAAGCTGACCGACCGCAAGGGCTCGGAGCTCGTGCTTGCGATGACACACGAGGAGGCCGTCACCACTCACGTCGCGCAGATGGTCCGTTCCTACAGAGATCTGCCGCTGATTCTCTATCACTTCCAGATCAAGGAGCGCGACGAGCCCCGTCCACGAGCCGGTGTGCTGCGTACCCGCGAGTTCGTGATGAAGGATTCCTACTCCTTCGACCGCGACGCCGAGGGGTTGGAGGAGCGCTATCAGCTGCACGTCGGAGCATACGACCGGATCATGGAACGCACGGGCCTGGAGTGGTACCGGGTCCAGGCCGACGTCGGCATGATGGGAGGGCTCGGCGCCCACGAGTACATGGCTCCCTGCCCGGCCGGCGAGGACGAGGTGGCGCTCGCGCCGGGATTCGCCGCCAACGTCGATGTCGCAAGCGCCACCGCCCAGCCGGTCCAGCTGCCCGAGGCGCTGCCCGCGGCGCAGGAGATATCAACCCCGCGCCTGAGGACCGTGGCCGATGTCGCGGGAGAGCTCGGACTGCCCGAAGGGGCGCTCTTGAAGGCATACCCGGTGATCGCCCCCGACGGGCGGCTGGTGCTCGTGCTCGTGCGAGGCGACCATCGCGTCAACGAGCTGAAGCTTGCCGGCATCCTCGATGGCCACAGCCGACCAGCGCACGCGCAGGAGATCGAGACTCAGATCGGGCCGCCCGGCTTCATCGGTCCCGTCGGCCTCGACGGGCGTATCGAGATCCTGCTCGACAGCGCCGCCGCGGACGGCGCGGGCTACGTCACCGGCGCCAATCGCCCCGACACTCACCTGCGCGGCGTCACACCCGGTCGCGACTTTCAATTCCGCGAGGTCGATGTGCGATCGGTTTGCGCGGGCGACACCGTCAACGGCCATCCGATCAAGATCGAGCGCGCGATCGAGGTCGGCAACATTTTCAAGCTCGCCACCAGATACTCAGAGCCGCTGGGAGCCAGGTACCTCGATGACTCCGGGCAGGAGCGCCCGATCTGGATGGGCTGCTACGGCATCGGCCCGGCACGCATCGTGGCCGCCGCGGTCGAGCAGTACGCCGATGAGCACGGCATCTCCTGGCCCAGGGCGCTCGCTCCGTTTCAGGTGCACCTGGTTTCGCTGGGCAAAGCGGGTACGCCTGAGCGCGCCGCCGCCGAGGATCTCTACGCGACCCTGCGGAAGGGCGGCGTGGACGTCATTTACGACGATCGTGAGGCGAACACCGGAGAGAAGTTCGCCGACGCCGAGCTGCTCGGCTGTCCGCTGCGCCTGACGGTCGGACGCAAGTCTCTGCAGTCCGGTGAGATCGAGGTGCAGCTGCGTCGCGGTCGTCAAACCGCGGGAGGCCTCGCGATCAACGCAGCGCCGGAGGATCTCACGCGGGCGCTCGAAGAGCTGTGCCAGAGTCTCCCCTAGAGCCCGGGCCGCGCCTGACGGTCCGCCGCCTGTTTGGGCTGGATCGCTCGGGGCCGCCGCCACCGCAGACCAGTGCCGGCAGCCCCCTGCGGCCATGGACGATTCCCAACGTGATCGGGTTCGCGCGGCTCGCTCTGATTCCCGTGTTCCTGCTCGTCGCGCTGTCGAGCTCAGACGGTGTGGACGCCCTCTCGGCGACCCTGTTCGCGGTCATCGGCTGGGGCGATTACGCCGACGGGATCGCCGCCCGTGTGACTCGCCAATACAGCCGCCTCGGAGCCTTGATGGACCCGATCACGGATCGTCTGCTGGTAATCAGCGGCGTCGTCGTCTGCTGGGACTTTCGGCTGCTGCCGAGGTGGGCGATCGCGCTGCTCGCCGCCCGCGAGCTAGCGATGCTCGCAATCGGACGCTACGGGCTCACGCGCGGCGTGGAGCTGCGCATCAACTGGCCGGGGCGACTCGCTGTCGCTCCCGTGCTCGGCTCGTTCTTCTTTGCGATGGTCGGGCTCTCCGGCACGGGTGAAGTGATGCTGTTCGTGGGGATAGCGCTGGCCTTCCTGGCCACGGTCCTGTATGTGCGCTCCGGATCCGAGCAGCTGCGTGAGCGCGACTCAGCCACCTACGCCGAGACAAAACCCTAGTCTCAAGCTCAGCCTTACCTTTTGGGCTCGGGAGCCCTATACTCCCATTTTTGGCCTGGATGCGCTGAGCTCGTGCTCGCGATTACGTCCAGTGCTCGCCCGAGAGAAGAGGAGACGCCTTCAGATGGATACCTTCCCCGACCTCGACTCGCTCTCCGACATCGAGCTGAAGAATGTGATCAAGGAGCTCACCGAGCAAGAGGGCGACATCTCCTACCGGCGACGGATTCTGCACGGCAAGATCGACATCCTCCGCGCGGAGCTGGTCAATCGGCTGCGCAAGAAACACGACGGCGGCGAAGAGGTGATCTCCGACAACGACGTCCAACGCCTCACGGAGATCCTCGCAGGCCGCCAGATGAGCGAGCTCGCGGACGCCGATTAGCGATGTTCGATCGGCGGATCGAACCTGCTCGGAGAGCCTGACCACCGTGTCCGTGAACTGTCCAGAGTGTGGTTTTCTCAACACCGACGGCGCCAACTACTGTCAGCGCTGCGGCGCGCAGCTGGCTCGCCCCGATGGATCTGGCGAGCCGATCACGGCGACCTACCGGATCGATGAGTCGGGCGAGCTCGTGCCGGTCGAGATCGGCGAGGTCACCGCGCACGGCCCAGCGCTCGTGATCAGAGCCGGTGGAGGACGCGTGGGAGAGAGCTTTCCCGTCGAGCTCGAGCGGATGCGCATCGGGCGCCGTCCCGACGCAGAGGTGTTCCTCGACGACGTGACCGTTTCGCGGGACCACGCGCTGCTGATCAGCCGCGGCGACGACTGGTACATGGACGACTGCGGATCGCTGAACGGCACCTATGTCAATCGCTCGCGGATCGAGTCTCATCGCCTGGAGGAGGGCGATGAAGTCCAGATCGGCAAGTACAAGCTGACCTTTCACGTGCGCTGATGGCAACCACATCATCAGGCACCGAGTTGCCCGGCGTGGGGATCGCAAACGAATCCCGAGGCGACCTCGACACGACGGGTGCGGCGAAGCGCCCGAAGTCGATCACGATCGGCGCGGTCTGCAAAGCCCTCGTACAGGAATTCCCGGACATCTCGATCTCCAAGATCCGCTACCTCGAGGATCAGAAGCTGCTGAGCCCGCGGCGCACCGCCGGTGGATATCGCCTCTACACCCACATCGAGGTTGCCCGTCTGCGCACCATCCTGCGCATGCAGCGCGACGAGTTCCTGCCGCTTCGTGTGATCCGCCAGGAGCTTGCCGCCGGGCGGGCTGGCGACACCGTGCCAGCGCCCGCGGGCCGAGACGGCAAACGCGCACTGCTGGCAAGCGTGAGCGTGAGGGAGAGCACCGGTGCTCTCTATTCGCTCGAGGATGTGCTCGAGGAGACCCAGACCACGAGCAAGCTCGTCTCGGAGCTCGAAGAGTACAACGTGATCAAGGGTGAGACGCGAGGCGGCATGCGCTATTTCGACGAGACCGAGCGAGAGATCATCGCCGCGGTGGCGGAACTCGCTCGCTACGGCGTCGGCGGCCGCAATCTGAGCGTGTTTCGCTCCTCTGCCGACCGTGAGGCGAGTCTGCTCCAGCAGATCCTGGCTCCGGCGCTGCGTTCCCGCAATCCGGGCCGGCGCAAGGAGGCGCTCGAGGCACTCGAGAATCTCGCCACCGTCACGACGCACCTGAAGCACCTGCTGCTGGTCCGCGATCTGCGCAAGATCGTCCGCGGATGACGCTCAGCGCGGGCGCGGGCGTGAGCTTCGACCCACGTGGGTTGATCAGAGATATCCCGGACTTTCCCCAAACGGGAATCCTCTTCAAGGATCTCACGCCGCTGCTCGCCGACCCCGACGGATTGAAGTGGGCGGTGAGTGAAATGGCGCAACTCACAGGCTCGCTGCAAGTCGACCTCGTGCTCGGCGCCGAGGCACGCGGATTTCTGCTCGGTCCAGCGCTGGCGCTTGCGCTGGGAGCCGGATTTGTGCTTGCGCGAAAGCCCGGCAAGCTGCCTCGCGAGACGATCGCCGCCGGCTATCAGCTCGAGTATGGGGCTGGCAGCCTGGAGTGCCACACCGACGCGATCAGCAGCGGGGCTCGGGTCTTGATTCACGACGATCTGCTCGCCACGGGCGGGACTGCGCTGGCGCTCTGCGACCTCGTGCGGCGCCTCGGCGGAACGGTCGTCGCCTTCAGCTTCCTGATCGAGCTCGCGTTTCTCGGCGGTCGCGCGCGGCTGGCCCCACACGAGACGCACGCACTGCTTTCATTCGACTCCTGAGATGCCCAAAGCTAGCGTGAGCCGCACGATTCGAGCGCCCGCCGGGGACCTGTGGGAGCTGATTTCCGATCCCCATCACCTGCCGCGTTGGTGGCCGCGTGTCGCGCGCGTCGAGAATGTCCAGGCGGGCGCGTTCACCGAGGTTCTGAAGACGTCCAAGGGCCACGTCGTGCGTGCCGATTTCGATCTGATCGACGCGGACGAGTCGGCGTGCCGGCTGCGCTGGGGCCAGCGCGTCGAGGGCACTCCGTTCGCTCGCCTGCTGAAAGCCGCTGAGACCGAGGTGCGCCTCGAGCAATCCCCGCCGTCGCATGCCGCTGAGGAGACCCTGGTGACAATCGAACTGCACCAGTCGACGAGAGGCTTCTTTCCACGGTTCGGCGGCTACATGATCCGCCGCGCAGCCACCGCGACACTCGAGGAAGCGCTCGACGGCCTGGAGCGAATCGTTGGCTGACACGGCTCGTGCGGGGCCGCCGGCGGCAGAGATGCGCTGGTGGGGATGGGGAGACCCGCGGCACCCGCCGATGCTCAACGAGAAGGCTCTCGAGCTGCTGCGCGAGCGGATTGGTGCGTCCGCGCAGCCACGTCCGCCCGTGGCCCTCTCCGGGGTGCACTTGCCACCCACACGGCTGTCCGATCAGCTGCGGGATTCACTGTCGGGGATTCTTCGCGCGGGATCGCTCCGCAGCGATCACTTTCAACGCGTCCGCCATGCAGCCGGCAAGGGCTATCCTGATCTCGTGCGGCTGCGCGCCGGCGAGCCCGACGCGGCGCCCGACGCGGTGCTCTACCCGGCCAGTGAGGATGAACTGAGCGCGGTGCTCGCCGCCTGCCAGAAGAGCGCGGTTGCGGTCGTGCCGTTTGGCGGAGGCACCAGCGTCGTCGGCGGGGTGGAGCCGCTGCGCGGCGACCACGAGGCCGTCGTTGCGCTCGATCTCGGTCACATGGCTCAGCTCGGCAAACTCGACTCGGATTCGCGGACGGTCACCGCGGGAGCGGGGATGCGAGTCATCGCGCTCGAGCAATCGCTGATGGCACGAGGCTTCACCCTCGGCCACTTTCCCCAGTCATATGAGTACGTATCGCTCGGCGGTTGCGCCGCTACGCGCTCCGCCGGTCAGTCATCCACCGGGTACGGGCGCTTCGAGGACATGATCGAGGGTCTCAGCTTGATCGCTCCGACCGGGGCGCTGACGCTGCCCGCGTTTCCCGCCAGCGCCGCCGGCCCCGACCTGCGCCAACTGGTGATCGGCTCGGAGGGAACGCTCGGAGTGATCTCAGAGCTCTGTCTGCGGGTGCGAGCGAGGCCCGAGCACGAGCACTACGAAGGCGTCTTCTTCGAGGATTTCCACGGTGGCTGCGAAGCCCTGCGTGAGCTCTCCCAGGAGCGCGTGGCGCCGGCCGTTGCGAGGCTCTCCGACCCCGCGGAGACAGCAATGTCGCTGCTGCTGGCAGGCGCCTCGGGCGCGGTCGAGCAAAAGCTCGGAACCGCCTATCTCGCTCTGCGCGGCTACTCCAAGGGCGCTCTGGCGATCTTCGGATTCCATGGATCGAGCAGCGAGATCGCGGTACGGCGCCGTCACGCCCAGCGCGTCGCGCGCCGCCACGGCGGGCTGAAGGTCGGAGGCGCCCCGGGACGAGCGTGGGCAGCGCAGCGCTTCGCGGCACCGTATCTGCGTGACGAGCTGCTGACTCACGGAGTGATGGTCGAGACGCTGGAGACGGCCACGCACTGGTCGAATCTTGACCGCCTGCACCGGGAGGTGAGCGCCACGATTGCCCGCGAGCTCGAGGGGATGGGCACACCCGGGCTCGTGATGTGCCACGCCTCGCATCTATACGAGACAGGTGCCTCCCTGTATTTCACGTTCCTCGCCCGCCAGCGCGAGGGAGCGGAGATCGAGCAGTGGACGGCGCTGAAGCGCGCCGCCAGTCAAGCGGTCAAGGATGCCGGCGGGACGATCACCCATCATCACGCGGTGGGACGGGACCACATCCCGTGGATGGTCTCTGAGGTCGGCGAGCGTGGAGTGCAGGCGCTGCGAGCGGTGAAGGACGAGCTCGACCCGGCTGGGATCATGAATCCCGGCAAGCTGCTGCCTGCGCTGGGCTAGTCACGACACCGTTTCCTGCGAGGCGAAACTCATGCGCAGGGAGCGATTGCCGGCTGCTCTGAAGTGGCGCCGTGGTGGGATCGCCGGCGGCGAGCCGTGCGGCTGGTTTTTGCCCGCGAGTGGACGGTGCTGGGGTTAGCCGCCGCCCTGGCTGGCCGCTTCGCCAGAGCCAGCGGCCGCTGCACCGGGGCTCGCGGCGCCGCTCGAGCCGGCTGTGCCCGAGGACGCGCTGGAGTGCAGATCGAAGGTTCCCTCGAGCACGATCTGACCGGGACGCACCGTGTGTTCGTCGGTCTCCTCGGTGAGGATCATCTCGTGATATTCCCCAGCACTGGCGGGCAGCGCTCCGGCTGCTTGCAGCTTGCCGTCTGTGCCTACCGCGGGGGCCCTGCCGAGTGCGACAGCATGCGAGGGCGAGTTGTAAAGCCACGCGACATAGAAGAAGCCGGTCGAGGGCGGCAGACCTTCGGCGATGATGTCAAAGGCGTGCTTGCTGCCATCTGAGGCGATCTCTGCGGCTCCTTTGGCGGTGCTGCCGGGCTGTGTCGCCGCAAGGCTCAACTGGGCATCGATGTGAACGCCAGCGCTCGAGGTCGAGGTGGTATTGCTCGTGTTGGCTGCAGTGGTGCTCGCCGATTTGCCCGTGCTGGCGGCGCTCGAGCTTTTGCCGTGACCGCTGCCTCCGTCGGCGATCAGGACAACCGCCACGACGATCACGGCAAGGATGCCCGCTAGCAGCAACGCGCCGCCGCGCCGCGAAACCTGTTGCCCCCTGGAGCCTTCTGAGAACGCGGCAACCGTGTCTTCGGTGGGCTCGATGATCTCCCGGCTGGAGGCTCCTGGCTCCTGTGCGACTCTGGTTGCGGCGTGCTCCGGGCCGGCCCGTGGCGCTGGCTCATCGGATGGGATCTGCGGCAGCGTCTGCGCAGAGATCTCCTGAAGTTGAGCGCGAACCTCGTTTGCCCACGCTCGCCCGCCCGGCAGAGTCCGCAGGTATGTGCGGGTGCCGTGGCTCAGCGACTCGCGCTGCCCAAGCAGGTAGTCACCAATTTCCTGACGGTGGGTGCGGGGCAGGCTGGTGGTCTCCTCTGCGCCCAGCGCGGCAATCGCCTCATGAGCACGGTCGCGTACGGCGCTCTCCCTGATCCCGAGCATTCCCGCGACCTGCGCATAGGTCTTGCGCTGGCGCAGAAGCAGCGATAGGACCGCGCTCTGGTCGGAGGGAAGCTGTTGCAGTCGGCTCATGGGAGGGTGATCAACGAGCGATCGGCTCGCTCGCGTCCCCGTAGGCTATCGTGGCGGCGAGATGGCCATGCCAGACGCCAAGCAGGTAAATGAAGTGCTGCAGGGCTTTGACGACCTCTATGGTCTCGAGCTGGTTGAGCTGAGCGACACCGAGGTGCGCGCCAGGGTGCGTGTGCGCGAGGAGCTCAAGCAGCCTGCCGGCCTGGTGCACGGTGGGGTGTATGCGTCGATCGCCGAGTCGATGAGCTCGCTCGCGACGGCGATGGCGGTGCTCAGTCAGGGCGAGACGGCGATGGGCCTCTCCAACAGCACCAGCTTCCTGCGGCCGATCACCGAGGGCACAGTCAACGCGCTTGCCCGTCGTGTCCACCGCGGGCGAACCACATGGGTGTGGGACGTCCAGTTCACCGACGATCAAGACCGGACGTGTGCGGTGACGCGGATGACGATCGCCGTGCGGACGATCCCGCCCCTCTGAGCGCGATCAGCCGCTGCTTTGCAGTGGTGCCGGCGGCGCCTGGCTTCTCAGAGGCTGGCCCGCAAAGCCGCTGTTGGGCAGTGGCGAGGGCAGCCGATCGCCCGGCAGCCCCGGCTGATTGATCGGCACGATCGTCTGAGCCGCCGCGCTCGCGGTCGGCGGGTTACTCGCATAGATGTCAACGACCACCGCACCGGTCGGGATCTCGATCGTCTTACGAGCCTGCTGGAGCGCTCCGCGCACGCCTCGCACCAGGGTACGTTCAGTCTGCGGCGTGAGCCCCGGCTGGAAGCTGTTGTCGGGCGAGGTGATCACCGAGAGCGGGGGCACACAGGTGCTCTGGCCGCCTTCGGCGCAGTCTCCGTACTGAATCGTGAAGGATCCACCGGGGTCTCGTATGACGTTCGTGATCGCCATGTGCTGGAAGGTGCCGCCGAGCCAGTAGACGGGGTATTCGCGGACCATCACGAGCTGCTCGAGCACGCTGCTCGCAATCGGCTGATCCTGCAGCGTGTTGCCGCAGGAGCTCAGTGTCAGCGTCCCGAGCAGGAGCCCTGTCGCCAGCGGGACCAGATGCGCAGCCCGTTGGGGGACGGCGAGCTTTGTGCGGGGTCTCTTCACTGCGGGCAGAGTAACGACGGAGCACGGCGAGCGAGCCATCGCCCGGGCGTCTATCCGCGATATGCGTTTGTGATCGGCATGCGGCGGTCACGGCCGAAAGCCCGCGTTGAGATCTTGATGCCCGGCGGCGCCTGGCGGCGCTTGTACTCCGCGAGGTCGACGAGACGGATCGTCAGGTCCACCTCGGCGGCCGGCAATCCGCTCGCGATCAGCTGATCGCGTCCATGGTCGAGCTCGATGTAGGCGTGCAGGATGCGATCCAGCAGCTCATAGGGCGGCAGCGAGTCATCGTCGCGCTGGCCCTCGCGAAGCTCCGCCGAGGGAGCGCGCTCGATGATCGAGGAGGGGATCGGCCGATCGACGAGTCCTCCCGCCGCCGTGTCTGGCGAGTTGCGCCACTGGCACAGCTCATATACCAGTGTCTTCGGTACGTCCTTGATCACCGCGAAGCCTCCCGCGAGATCGCCATAGAGAGTGGTGTAGCCGACTGACATCTCTGACTTGTTGCCGGTCGTCAACACCAGCCAGCCAAACTTGTTGGAGAGCGCCATCAGCAGATTGCCGCGGATCCGAGCTTGCAGGTTCTCCTCGGTCAGGTCGGGGGTGAGACCCGCGAACTCGCCGCTGAGGGTCTCGTTGTAGGCGTCCATGGTCTGTGAGATGGCGAGCTCGTGGACGCGCACGCCGAGGCTCGCCGCCAGCAGCCGGGCGTCATCCTGGGTCTCGCCCGAGGAGTAGGGGGAGGGCATGATCACGACGCTGACGCGCTCTGAGCCGAGCGTGTCGGTCGCCAGACACGCCACGAGCGCGGAATCGATGCCGCCCGAGAGGCCGAGCACAACGCGATCAAAGCCGTTCTTTTCGACGTAGTCGCCCAGGCCGAGCGTGAGCGCCGCGTACACCTCAGCCTGCACGGGTGAGAGCGGCTCGTGCGGCGCCGCGTGCTCGAGCTCCGCCGCTCGATCGCTCACTAGCGGGCTCGCAAGCGCCGGCAGGGTGTGCACATGTGGTCGTGGATGGCGGGCAAGCGGCCGGTGTCCGGTCTCTTTCAGCCTGGCCGCGCTGGCCGCGGTCGTGTCCACGTCGCAGATCAGCAGCTCCTCCTCGAACTGTGCGGCGCGGGCGATCGTCTGACCGGTGTGGTCGATCACGCACGAGTGCCCGTCGAAGACGAGCTCGTCCTGGCCACCGACCATCGCGCAGAACGCGACGCAGGCGAGATTGTCGCGTGCTCGCTGAGCGAGCATTCGCTCTCGCTCAGCGCCCTTTCCCGCATGGTACGGGGAGGCTGAGATGTTGAGAATCAGCGTGGCCCCGGCGAGCGCCTGCTCTGAGGCCGGAGGCCCTGGCTCCCAGATGTCCTCGCACACGGTGACCCCGACCCGCTGCGAGCCGATGTCGATCACCGCACCGGACTGTCCGGCCTGGAAATAGCGCTGCTCGTCGAAAACGCCATAGTTGGGCAGGTAGACCTTGCGGCACACGGCGTGAACCGCGCCGTCTGAGATGATCGCCGCCGAGTTGTAGACATCCTCGGAGCGCTCGGGGAACCCGAGGACCGCGATGATCCCGTGAACCTCGCTCGCGAAGTCGCTGAGCGCTGAGCTCACGTCGGCGAGGAAATGCTCGCGCAAGAGCAGATCCTCAGGTGGATAGCCGGTCAACGCGAGCTCTGGGAAGAGAGCGACGTGGGCGCCGGCACGCCTGGCGTCCTCGATCGACACCAGCATCTTCTCGACGTTGCCAGCGATGTCACCGACCGTGGCATTCATCTGGCAGAGGGCCAGGCGCATTCTCGCCAGCTGTCTTCCGTCAGCTTCGGTCCGCGCCGCTGACCGCCGCCGTCCGCCGCCGCTTAGACGGCGAGGTGGACTTCTTGGGCCGCTTGCCGGTGAGACCCGCGGCGCGAGCCAAGGAACCGATCGCACGCTCCAGATCCCGTGCGATCAGCTCGAGCTCCGGCAGGGCGTCATAGTCGGCCAGCAGACCGAAACCGAGTGCGCCGTCGTAGCTCATCACGGCGATGCCGAGCGCCTGACGGCGAGCCAGCGGCACCACTGGATAGAGGGCACGCAGGCGCCGACCCAGCAGATACAGCGGGAACTGTGGTCCGGGCACGTTGGTCACGACCAGATTGAAGAAACGCTGGCGGGCCTGCAGGCGAGCCGCCTGGCTGAGTATCGTCGGCGGAGCGAAGCCCGCGAGGTTGATCAGCACCTCGGCGCCAACGGCTTGGCCGGAATCCTTCAGATCATCCATAGCGAGGCTGATCTCACGGAAACTCTCCAGCGGGTCGGGTTTACCCACGGGCAGGGGCGCCCACATAGCGGCAACACGGTTGCCGAGCGCGCCCCGCTCGGCCTGCGCCCTGACCGAGACCGGGACCATGGCCTTCAGCACCAGGCCTTCGGTGTCGTGGCCCTGGGTTCGCAGATGAGTCCCGAGGGCGAGGCTCACGGCGGTCAGGACAACGTCGTTCAGCGTGCCGCCGAGCGAGTCCTTGATGGCCTTGAACTGGGCCAGGTCAGCGTCGACCCACGTGTAGCGACGGTGTGGGCCGATCTCCACGTTGAACGGCGATGGCGGCGCGGGAGCGTTGATCCCGGCCAGCGTGGTCGCGCCGATGCTCGCGATGTCCTCACGCAGCCGCGAGAGCACCTTACGCGGGGTGCGTAACAGCGCTCGCGTGCCTCTGGTCATCTCCGCGGGCACAGTCGAGCGCTCCAGCAGAGCCTCCCCGAGGAGCTTGGCGGGGCCGGGAAGGGGGCGCGCGATCCACGGGGCGGGCGGTCCCGGTGGCCGCGCCGGCTCAGCCGTGGTGTCAAACAGCACCGTGGTTATGTCGACGCCGGAGATTCCGTCGACCAGAGCGTGATGGGTCTTGGCGATGATCGCAAAGCGCTTGCCGGCCATGCGATCGACTAGCCATATCTCCCACAGCGGCTTGGAGCGATCCAGGCGTTGAGAGAACAGCCGGCCGGCAAGCTGCTTGAGGGACTCTTCGTTGCCGGGCTTGGGAAGGCCGGCGTGTCGAATGTGGTATCGGGGATTGAAGTGGGGATCGTCCGTCCACACAGGCCGCCCCTGACCAAACGGAACGTGTGCCAGTCGCTGGCGATAGCGGGGAACGAGATGAAGGCGGCTGAGCACGTGGTCGATGAGCTCCTGCTGGGTCGGGGCGCCCCCCTGGAAGACCATCACCGACGCGACGTGCATGTGGGCGGTGGAGTCGTCCTCCAGGTGCAGGAAGGCTGAATCGAGTGCGGTCAGACGATCGGGGTTTGCCATATTCCCGATTGTCGCCGCTGGAGCGGGGCACGTCAACGGTGTCAGCCAAGAGATTCACCGTCGAGCGGCAGGGAGCTCGCAATCCGCCTTCCCCGCGTCGCGGGCGATGCTCGGCGCCGGGCTCGCCGCGCGGGCACCGCGGCCGGCAGCGGCGGCGGATCCAGCACGTCAGTGATAACGTACATGGGATCGTGATAACGGACGCATTGGACATCTTCGGAGAGAGCGCTGACACCTGTGATCAGATGCGTCGGCGGCTGATCCCAGCATTCGATCATCTCTACGGCACGGTGACGGATGCCCTCCATCTGGGCGTGCGCGCGCCCCACCGAGTACTCGATCTCGGGGCCGGCACCGGCCTGCTCTCAGAGAAGATCCTCGCCGCTCATCCGGAAGTCGAACTGACTTTGCACGACGGGTCTGAAGCGATGCTCGAGCACGCTCGCAAGCGGATCGGCGACGGTGCGCGCTACGTCGTCGGTAACCTGTCCGATCCCTTGCCGAGGGGCGACTGGGATGCGGTGGTCTCCGCGCTTGCGATCCACCATCTCTGCGATCACGACAAGCGCGAGTTGTTTGCCCGTGTTCACGCGGCGCTGCCGCCGGGCGGGGTGTTCGTCAACGCCGAGCAGGTTGCCCGCCCGAGTCCCGGCCTGGAGGACATCTATGGCACCTGGCATCGAGACCGGGCGAGGGCGCTTGGATGTCAACCCGATCAGTGGCGAGCGGCCGAGGAGCGCATGCGCGTCGACCGCTGTTGCGATCTCGAGAGTCACTCGAGATAGCTGCGGGAGGCCGGATTCGCAGACTGCGACTGCCTCTTCGAGGAGTATCGCTTTGCGGTGATATTTGCCCGGCGCTCGTAGTCGGCGACCTGTTCTGGGATGTGCCCGCCTCGTGGGGCCACATGTCCCAAGCGGCTATCTGTGGTTGTCTGCAGCGTCTATCGGCGATGTTTTGTGGCGCGCGGTAGGCCGCGAGCAGCGTCTTCGCGAGTCGTAACTCCGCAATTTGGGCGAATTGGATGTGTGCGGTACATCACACAATTCGCTCTGTGGCGCACTTAAGATACGAACAATTGTTCGACCCTGCCGAGTCGTCTCCATGGAACGGAGACGAGCGGGGGACCCACTGCCAGATCCCACGAAGGTGGTCTGGATGGGGCGAATCGGCTGCTGATGTGGCCGTAACGCCCGGCTGAGACACGCTGCATCACGCGTGTCCAGCCGCTTGTGAGCCCGACAGCTAACCCCGTAGGCGGAAGACACCACAAGGAGGTTCCTCTATATGAGGCCAGATACCAACTCGCGGTACCGCCGTGCCAACCCTGGGCTGATCGCTCTAGGAGTCACATGCACCGTCGTGGCCGCGTCACCCTCGCGGGCGCACGCTGAAGAACCGGTCTTCCCGGTGGTGGTGCCGCTCACCGAACCGGTGGTCGGAGCGCCAGTGGCGCGGCCCAAGAGCCGGTCGCGAACGACTCTGAACCTCGATAGGCCAGTTCTGAAGATGTTCGACGGGCAATCCGCGGAGATCGCCGGAATCCTCGAGCCGAGACTGGCCAGGCGTCTGGTGAGGCTGCAGATCAAACGAGGAGGAGGCTGGTTGACGCTGGCGCACACGATGACAGGCTTTCGCGGACGCTTTACGATCCGCTACCGCCCCGAGCGGGCCGGCAGCGAGCGGGTCAGGGTGCGCTTCGCCGGGGACGGCACTGACCGGCCCGCCGCTCGCTATCCCGGGCGCCTGACCGTGTACCGCGCAGCTGCCAGGTCGAGCGCCACACGGTCATTCGTCCGCTGCGTGACGATGCACGAGTCCTCGATGCAGTGGCACATCGTCGACCCGCCGTACAGCGGGGGCGATCAGTGGACCGAATCGACGTGGCTTGCGGCTGGCGGCGGCCGGTTCGCTGCGATCGCCGCCCAGGCGACACCCGAACAGCAGATGCGCGTCTTTGAAGGCTACGAGCCGTTGCATCCCGGTGCCTGGCCGGTGACCGTGCCCGCCTGCTCATAGCCACCGCGCGACTGCTCCCGGGGTCCTCGCCGCCGAGCCCTCACGAGTAATCGATCGCGGCCGCTGGCGGCAGCTGAGTGAAGCAAAGCGGGCCGCGGCTGCGCGGATCTCTTCCCAGCCAGCGTCCGGCGGTCGCCGCGCAGGACGCCGGGCATCAATCGCAGACGGTCACAGGCGATCAGGTCGATCGTCAAACGCGGGGCTAAAGGCGACGGTGGAGGAGCCGAGAGGCTAAGCTCGGCGGGACTGAGGCCGATCTATACGAGCGCGAGGGGGTACGAGGTGACCGGAGAAGTCGAAGCGAACGTCGCCGAGCGCCGTCGCTGGAACGACGAGTACTGGACTTCGGTCTGGCCCAAGCGCGAGCAGCTGACGAGCGCGGTCACCGACATCCTGCTCGGCCATCTTGCGTTGGCCGAAAGCGAGCGGGTGCTCGATATCGGCAGCGGCGGTGGGACGACCGCGATCGCCGCCGGGCGCCTCGTAGGTGACGGAGGCTCGGTAGTCGGGGCGGACATCTCCACTGCGCTGGTTGACCTCGCCCGAAGGCGCGCGGTCGACCAACGGGCTGCGAACGTCTCGTTCTGCGTGGCCGATGTGCAGCAGGACACCGTTCCCGGCGGGCCATTCGACGTCGGCGTGAGCCAGTTCGGCGTGATGTTCTTCGATGAGCCGGTCACGGCTTTCACCAATCTCCATCGCCAACTCATCCGCGGTGGCCGTCTCGCGTTCGCCTGCTGGCAGTCGATGCAGAGGAATCCATGGTTCGTCGGGCCGGCCCTCGCCGCCTACGTCACACCGCCCGCGCCTCCTTCGCCGGGCAAGAGCCCAACGGGCCCCTTCAGTCTCAGCGACCCAGGCCGTGTTACGGAAATCCTCGGCGCAGCCGGATGGAAGGCGATCGAGCACGCTCCCTATGACATCGTCGTCAGCGTGGAGCGAGAGGCCGTCGTCGACGATGGGCAGCTGACGTTCTTGGGGGTCCCCGAGGAGTGCTTCGACGACGCCCGCCGAGCGGTCGACGAGCACCTCGAGCGCCTCAGCGGCAGCGGCGGGTGTATCGAGGCCCCGCTTGCGTTTCAGATCTTTACCGCGACCTCTTGACAGCCCCGGCAGGCGCTGAGATCCGGAATGCGGATAGGGATCATCACCGGCTCGGGTACCTACTCGCTGCCGGCCCTCGTGGACCAGCAGCCACTCGCGGTACAGACTCGCTTCGGTGAGGTGCAGTTGACGCGTGGCCGCATGGGGGAGATCGATGTGGTCCATCTGTCTCGTCACGGCCACGGTCACGCACGCCTGTCCAGTCAGGTCAACCATCGCGCCAACGTGCTCGCGCTCAAAGACGTCGAGGTCGATGCCGTGATCGGGGTCACCGTCTGCGGCGCTGTCGACCCGTTGATCGCGCTGGGCTCGACGATCGTCTTTGACGATCTCCACTTCCCGGTCAACCGGCTGCCCGACGGTTCGCTCTGCACCCTCTACACCGAGCCCGGAATGCCGGGGCGCGGACACTGGATCTTTGAGCGGCCATTCTCTGAGCCACTGCGCCAAGTGCTCCTGCGGGCCGCAGCCACGATCGGCTCGCCGGCGCGTGACGGTGGCTGCTACGGCCATGTCGACGGCCCGCGTTTCAACACGCGCAGCGAGATCCGGCTGCTCGCCAGCGCCGACGTCAGCGCCGTCAGCCAGACCGCCGGCGCGGAGGCGGTGCTCTGCGGCGAGGCAGAGATTCCCTACGCGCTCGTCGGCTACGCGACCGACTACGCCAACGGTGTCACAGCGGAGCCCACCCCGGTGAGCGAGCTTGCCCGCCTGATGCGCCGCAGCACCGGCGAGTTCGCCGCGATCCTGCAGACATCACTTCCCCTCCTGGCCGACATTCGGATCGAGCCGACCGGAACCAGCCTGCGCTGGGAGTGACTCAGCTCCGGCGCACCCCGCGACACGCGCGGACACGAGTGATCCAGGCAAGCTCCACCGAGCTGCGGCCAACCAGTTCCGGCTCCTGCTGCCAGAGATCGTCGATGCCCGCCAGCAGCCTCTGGCGCTGGGTCTCGGCAAGAATCGCCACGCTGCGTCGCGAGCGAGCGAAGTCGTTCAGTCGATTGCGATCGACGGTCTGCTCGTGAGAGAACTCACGCTGATCGAGCACGCTGAAACAACCGCCCAGCTGTTGGGCCGAGGGCCAGTGGCCGCGGCGCCCGAGCTCTGGTTCTCCCAGCAGCCGCCCGAGCTGCGCGACCCATCGCCGCGAGCGATCAAAGCCGTTGCCGAGCAAGCCGAGGATTCCAGGATCGCGCAGGACTCTGCTGATCTCGGGAAGCGCTCGCGCGTGGTCGAACCAGTGGAAAGCGGCTCCCGCGACTACGCCGTCGACACTCCCATCAGCGAGTGGAATCTCCTCCGCAGTTCCCTCGAGGACTCTCACCTCAGGCAGGTTCCTGGTGAGAATCTCGCGCATCTGAGCAAGCGGCTCGACCGCGGTCACACTGTGACCGGCCTGCACGAGGGCGGCGGTCAGCTTTCCTGTCCCGGCGCCGAGATCCAGCACCGTCAGCGGCGCTGATCCAAGGAGCCAGTCGATCGCCTCGCCGGCGTAGCTCGGCCGTCCTCGCTCATACTCCGCGGCGACGGCACCAAAGGAACTCGCTCTCTGCCTACGCACATCCTCGCTGTCTGGCACAGCCAGAAGATCGCACACGCGAGCTCTCGCGGGAGGCGGGCGCTACCGAGCTCGACCGGGTCGAGCGTCCGCCGGGCGCCCCTCGAGCGCCTGTGAGGTGATCACCGCGGATACGAAGATGCCCAAGCCAGCGTGTGAGCCATAGACTGAAAGCAATGGATCTCACCTTCAGCCCGAAAGAGATCGCCTTCCGCGACGAGCTACGTGCCTGGTTGTCCAACAACCGGCCCGATCCAGAGCCGGCCGAGGGTGGGGAGGACGCCCACTACAAGTGGCGTCGGAACTGGCAGCGGCGTCTGTATGACGCGGGCTGGGCGGCGCCGGCGTGGCCCACGGAGTACGGCGGACGCGGTGTGAGCCTGACCGAATCGGCGATCTACTTCGAAGAGATAGGACGGGCTCGCGTACCGATGGCGGCCAACGTCCTCGGTCTGTTGCTGGGCGGCCCTACGTTGATGGTGTGGGGCACGGACGAGCAGAAGGAGCGTCACCTGCCGCCGATCCTCTCAGCCGAGGAGATCTGGTGCCAGGGCTTCTCCGAGCCCGACGCGGGCTCCGATCTGGCCTCGCTGAAGACGCGCGCGGTGAAGGACGGCGATGAATGGGTCGTCAGCGGCCAGAAGGTGTGGACAAGCGGCGCGCAGTACTCCAAGTGGTGCATGCTCGTGGCCCGCTCGGACAACGAGGCGGCCAAGCACAAGGGTCTCACCTACTTCCTGATGGATATGGAGCAGGATGCCGTGCAGGTGCGTCCGCTGCGTCAAATCACGGGCGAGGCGGAGTTCAACGAGCTGTTCATCGAGGAGGCGCGCATCCCCGACGCAAACGTGGTCGGCGGCGAGGGCAACGGCTGGAAGGTTGCGCTGACGACGCTGATGAACGAGCGTGCGGGCCTCGGCTTTGCTCTGCAGATCCGTCTGCGTCAGCTGCTCGACGATCTGATCGCCGAGGCCGCCGAGCGCGGTCTGCTCGAGGACGCGCGCACCGCCGATGCTCTGGCCGAGCTGCACGTGCGCTGTGAGTCGATCCGCCTGTTGGCCTGGAAGGGCCTGACCGACGTGGAGCGCTACGGTCAACCGGGCCCAGAGGGCTCGCTCGTGAAGTGGCTGTGGTCTGACACCAACCAGCGTCTCACCCAGCTGGCCGTGGACATCGTCGGGGCCGAGGCGCTGACGGCAGGCGAGAGCTGGAGCTATGAGCTGCTGCGCGCCCGTGGCAACACGATTGAGGGCGGCACCACAGAGGTGCTCAAGAACATCGTGGCTGAGCGTGTGCTCGGGCTGCCGCGGCTGAAGGTGGCGGTGTAGCTCGTGGACTTCGGCTTTACAGACGACCAGCGCGATATTCAGCGCACGGCGCGCGATCTGCTTGGTGAGCGCGCCAAGCCTGAGCGCGTGCGCGAGCATGCCGAGTCGGCTCGTATGGACACTGAGCTGTGGGGCGAGCTGCGTGAGCTCGGCTGGCCGGGGATCGCTGTCGCGGAGGAGTACGGCGGCCAGGGGCTCGGCACGATAGAGCTCTCGATTCTGTGCGAGGAGCTCGGCCGCTCGCTGGCGCCCGTCCCGTTCCTGCCGAGCGCGATGGCGGCGACGATGATCGAACACGGCGGCTCGCCAGAGCAGCGCGAGCGCTGGCTTCCGGGATTGGCCTCGGGCGAGACGATCGGCGCCTTGGGCACGGCGGTGGACGGGGTCGCCGAGCTCGTCATCGCCGGCGCCGACGCCCAACTGATTGTGCTCGTCGAAGACGAGCACTCGGCTCGTGTGCTGGGTGCCGATGAGGTCGAGATGAGTTCGCTTGCCTCGATCGACCCGACTCGCTCCGCGGCACGCGTGAGCGCCGGCGCGGCGGGTGAAGATCTCGCCGGGGGCTGTGTCGGCCTGGGCCGTGCACTGGTGGCCGTCAGTTCAGAGCTCGTCGGCGTGTGCGACAGAGCACTGGCGATGACGGTCGAGTACGTCAAGGAGCGCAAGCAGTTCGGCGTCCCCGTCGGTGCCTACCAAGCCGTCTCGCACCGCTGCGCACAGATGCTGCTGGACACCGAGAAGGCACGCTCCACGACGGCCTTCGCGGCCTGGACAGCCGATGCCGATCCCGAGCGCCTGGCCGAGGCGGCCGCAATGGCCAAGGTAGCCGCATCTGACGCCGGTCGTGAGGTGACCGCGAGCGCAATTCAAGCGCATGGCGGCATCGGCTTCACCTGGGAGGCGGATATACACTGGCTCTACAAGCGCGCCCAGCTCGACGCGGTGCTGCTTGGCGGCGCCGGCCGTCATCGTGCCCGCCTTGCGGAGATCCTGGCCGAACGGGCCGCCGTCTCCGCAGCCGCCTGAGTAACACGCCCGCCGCCCACTACACGGCGATGAGTATCCCGACAGCTGGTGATTGACGCTTGCCCTACCCGCCGCCGCCCGCGCTAGATTCGCTGGGCATTGTCTACGGAGAGCACCGAGCTGAGAGTCGCACACGTCGATTGCGATTCGTTCTATGCCGCAGTGGAGCTGTGCCGCCATCCAGAGTTGCGCGGCAAGCCGCTCATCGTCGCGGGAAGCGGACCGCGCGCGGTCGTCACAACGGCGAGCTACGAGGCCAGGCGCTATGGCGTTGGATCGGCTATGCCCGCGGCGAAGGCCCGCAGATTGTGCCCCGAGGCGGTGGTGCTGGCACCGGACTTTCCCGCCTACCGCGAGGTCTCACGGCGCGTGATGGAAATCGTGCGCTCACACGTCGGGCGTGTGGAGGTCGTCGGTCTCGACGAGGCGTACCTCGATCTGGCCGGCCTGTACTCGCCACGGGCGGCGATGCGCCGGCTGGTGGCCGAGATACGGGAAAGCACCCAGATGGTTTGCTCGGTCGGGATTGGACCCAACAAGCTCATCGCCAAGGTTGCCTCCGACGCGGAGAAGCCAGCGGGATTCCTCGTGCTGACGCGCGAGCAGGCATGCGCACGCTTCGCGGAGAATCCGCCGGGCCTGGTGCCGGGCATCGGACCGAAGACCGCGGCCCGTCTGGCAGACATGGGGCTCACGACGCTCTCGAGCGTCGGCGCAGCGCCCGAGCGGGCGCTGATGGAGCGCTTCGGCCCCAATCTCGGACGCGAGCTCAGAAGACGAGCAAGATTCGAACACGACGGCGAGATCGGCGCGGCACGCAAGGTGATCTCCGAGTCTCGCGAGCGGACATTCGACGAGGACATCAGCGATCACACCGTGTTGCGCGAGATGCTCGAGCTCATGTCCAGCGAGCTGTGCGCAAGTCTCACGGCGCGCTCGCGCTGCGGGCGCACCATTGCCATCAAGGTGCGTCTGGACGACTGGACCACGGTCACGCGTGCTCATACGCTTCCGACGCCGACATGCGACTCGGAGATCGTCTGCTCGGTGGCGCAGAGGCTGCTGCGCGAATACGCCCCCAGGCGCCCCGTCAGGCTGCTCGGTGTCCGCGTCGCCGGTCTAGCGGATGGCGCCGATGGACAACCCACCGCTCAGCTCGACACCGACAACGCTGTCGAGCAGCAGCTGGCGCTTCCCGTGTAGTCCTCGCGCGCGTCTCAGGCTCGAGGTCCGGGAGCTCGACCCCATCACTCCCGTTCTCCCGCACCCCGAGGACGTTCGTGACCAGAGAGTGTTTGGTGTGAGGTGCTGGAGCTCATGTCCGGCGAGCTGTTTTGACTGATGCGGATACGGTCTCGGGTCGATCCGGCGGTTTCAGCGGCATCGGGCGCTCCCGGTGTAGGATCACTGTCGATGTCGCTTCTCACGGCCGGCCAGGTGGATCTCTCCTTCGAGCGCAGCGGGTCGGGTCCACCGCTGCTTCTGATCATGGGCATGAGCGGCACCGCCGCGCACTGGGGCGAGTCATTTCTCGAGCCCCTGAGGGACAACTTTGAAGTGATCGTCTACGACCATCGCGGGGTGGGGGACAGCAGCCGCGTGGACGAGCCGTTCACGATCGCAGATCTCGCCGCCGACGCCGCCAATTTGCTGACGGAGCTCGAGATCGACTGCGCTGAGGTGCTCGGCATCTCGATGGGAGGCATGATCGCCCAGGAGCTGGCCCTGGCTCACCCGGAGCTGGTCAGGACCCTGACCCTCGGCTGCACCTACTGTGGCGGAGAGGGCAGCCTGCTCGCCAGCGAAGCGGTGCTGCAGAAGCTGACCGAGGGGATGCTGTCCGGTGATCGCGAGCGAGCTCTGCACGCCGCCTGGGAGGCAAATGTCTCAGAGCAAACTGCGCAGGACAGAGAGCTGTACGAGCGCTTTCGCCTGGTCGGGATGGAGCACGCAGTCGCGCTCGAGGTGATCATGTTGCAGATGCGGGCGATCGCCGCACACAACACCAGCGGCCGCCTTTCCTCTCTCGAGATGCCCGCTCTGATCGTTCACGGCACCGCCGATCAGATGCTTCCCGTCGCCAACGCGCACGTGATCCACAGTCACATGCCGGACGCGAAGCTCGAGATCCTCGAGGGCGCCGGTCATCTGTTCTTCTGGGAGCAGCCCGAACGCTCGGCTGAGCTACTCCGCGCGCACGCCGCGGTTCACGCCTGAAGGCAGCGCATGCTCGCTGACAGGACTGTCATCGTCGTGCCGACAGGCACTGGCGAGGCCGCGAGCTCGACCGCCGACGCGTCGCGAGGCTGAGAGAATGCCGCTCCAACCAGCAGAGCAGCTGAGCATTTTCACAACTGATGGAGTGAGCCTCGCCGCCGAGCAGACAGGTGACGGCCCGCCGATCGTGCTGCTGCACGGCCTGACCGCGACGCGCCGCTACGTCGTCATGGGCTCGCGCGCCCTCGAGCGCTGCGGACATCGTGTGATCACCTACGACGCGCGCGGCCACGGCCGCTCGAGTCCGGCGCCCGCCTCGAGCTCCTACGGGTACGAGCGTCTGACCGAGGATCTGCTCAGCGTGCTAGATCGCCTCGAAGTGCAGCGCGCGCCGATCGTGGGAGCGTCGATGGGCGCCCACACCGCCGTATCGCTGGCGCTGTCTCATCCGCATCGCATCGCGGCGCTGTGCTTGGTCACGCCAGCCTACGATCCCCGGGCCGACATGGGCGCGGGCGCATTCGCGGGCTGGGACGCTCTGGCTGAGGGACTCAGGGTCGGTGGCGTGCAGGGCTTTCTCGACGCCTACGACCTGGATGCGGTGCCGGATGCCTGGCGGCAGACCGTCGAGCAGGTGATCCGCCAGCGACTGGCGCTGCACGAGCACCCACTGGCTGTCGCGGACGCTCTGGAAGCGGTACCGCGCTCGCGACCGTTCGAGGAGCTCAGCGAGCTCCAGCAGATCGACGTGCCGACGCTCGTCGTCGCCAGTCGCGACGAGGCCGACCCGGGCCATCCACTTGCGATCGCCGAGACCTACGCACGGGCGATCCCCAGCGCCGGACTGGCCCTCGAGGACGCCGGGCGCTCCCCGATCGCCTGGCAGGGAGGACAGCTCTCACGGCTGATCGCCGAGCTCGCCCGCAGCGCGGCATCGGAGTGACCTTGTCAGTGATAACATACGCTCGTATGTCAGAAGTCAGAGAATGGAATGGCGCCTCATATGACCGCATCTCAGGTCCGATGGAGGCGCTGGGGCTCGGGGTCCTGGAACGCCTGGATCTGCAGGGAGATGAGGCTGTACTCGACGCCGGCTGCGGCTCGGGGCGTATAACCGAAGCGTTGATCGAGCGAGTCCCGCAGGGACACGTGATCGCGGTCGACTCGTCTGACTCGATGGTCGCCGCGGCTCGCGAGCGGCTCGGCCCTGACGCCGATATTCGCCGTGCCGACCTGTTGGCGCTGCGGCTGGAGGAGACGGTCGACGCAGTTCTCTCGACGGCGACCTTCCACTGGATCGCAGATCACGATCGTCTGTTCGGTGCGCTGCACGCGGCACTGCGTCCCGGTGGGCGCTTGGTCGCGCAATGTGGGGGCGAAGGCAACATCGACGTGCTGCGTGGCCACGCCAACGAGATCCTCGCAAGCGCGCCCTACGCCGAGCACTTCGGCAACTGGTCACCGCCGTGGCACTACGCCAATCCCGAGCAGACGGCAGAGCGGCTGGGGAAGGCCGGCTTCAGCGAAGTCGACTGCTGGCTGACTCCAGCACCCGCCCAGCCGGAGCATCCGCGGGAGTTCCTCTCCACGATCGTCCTCGGGCCGCACGTCCAGCACCTACCTGAGCAGCTGCGCGAAGAGTTCATGGATGACGTGCTCGCGTCTCTCGGCGAACCGGTCGTCGTCGATTACATCCGCCTGAACATCGACGCGACAGCGTAGACGCCGGTTCAAGCCAACGCGGCTGAGGTATCCGGATCGGTCGCGGATCCCCGCAGCAGCGCGGCATAGCGCCCACCCATACGCAGCAGCTCCTCGTGTGTGCCGCGCTCGACGATCTGCCCGGAGTCGAGGACGAGGATCTGATCGGCGTCCCTGATGGTCGACAGACGGTGGGCGATCGCGAGCGTGGTGCGCCCGCGCGAGAGCTCGTCGAGCGCCTGCTGCACGGCACGCTCGGTCTCGGTGTCGAGCGCCGAGGTCGCCTCGTCGAGGATCAGCACTGGCGGGTTGCGCAGGACGGTGCGCGCGATCGCGATGCGCTGCTTCTCCCCGCCGGAGAAGCGGTAGCCGCGCTCGCCCACGGGTGTGTCGTAGCCCTCCGGCAGCGAGGAGATCAGCTCGTGGATCTGTGCTGCCCTGGCCGCGTCTTCGATCTCTCGATCGCTGGCCTGCGGACATGCGAAGCGCAGGTTCTCGCGGATCGAGGCGTGGAACAGGTAGGTCTCCTGGGAGACCATGCCGACGGTTGCCGCCAGCGACTCGAGGGTCACGTCGCGGATGTCCACGCCGTCGATCGTCACTTGGCCGCTCTGGGCCTCGTACAGCCGCGCCACCAGATACGCGAGCGTGGTCTTGCCCGAGCCGGTCTCGCCGACGAGCGCTGTGCGTGTGCCCGCGGGGATCTCGGCGTTGATCTCTCGCAGCGTCCACGGTGACTCCGGCGCGTAGCGAAACGACACCCCAGCGAGCTGCACGTCGCCGCGCACGCCGCTCAGGGCTCGCGCATCCGGGCGCTCGACGATGTCCACCGGCAGGTCCAGGTACTCGAAGATGCGCCCGAACAGCGCCAGCGAGGTCTGCACTTCCAGGCCCACCGACAGTAGCTGCTGCATCGGGAACAGCAGGCGCGTCTGCAGCGTTGTGAACGCGACCACCGTGCCGATCGAGATCAGGTCGTGGCCGTGGGCGATGCTGTAGCCCGCGAACCAGTAGACGGCGGCCGGCATGATCGCGAACGCCATCTGCACGGAGGCCATCCGCCAGCGCCCCGCCATGCGCGCGCGCACCTCCAGGTCGGCGAGCTCGCTCGACTCCCCCGAGAAGCGCTCGACGAGCTCGTGCGAGCGCCCCATCGTCTTGCCGAGCAGGATCCCTGATACCGACAGCGACTCCTCGACCAGCGTGGACATATCCGCGAGGCGGCTCTGACGCACCGACTGGATGCGCCTGCGCTCGTTGCCCACGCGGCGCGTGAGCCACACGAAGAACGGCAGCAGGATCAGCGAGAACACCGTCAGCTGCCAGCTCAGCGCGAACATCGCGACGACCGTCGCCAGCACGGTCGCGACGGTGGACACGGTCGAGGTCGCGGTGCTGGTGACCACGTCGTCGATACCGCCGATGTCGTATGCGATGCGCGCCTGCACCTCGCCCGAGCGGGTGCGCGTGAAGAACGCCAGCGACATGCGTTGCAGATGTGCAAACACCGCCGCCCGCAGGTCGTGCATCACCCTTTGGCCCACCTCGTTGGAGATCCACGTCTGCGCCACGCCGATCACGCCGTTGATGACCGCCAACGTGATCATGCCCGCGACGAGCCACGTCAGCAGCGTCAGGTCGCGCCTGAGAATGCCCTTGTTGATCGCTTCGCGCAGCAGGAACGGCGAGGCGACGCTCAGGATCGAGCCGAGCACGATCAGCGCCAGCAGCAGACCCAGCCGCAGCCTGTAGGGGATGAACAGCCGGCCGATCCGCCGCAGCGAGACGTGTTTGTCGGGGATGTCCTCAGGGCGAAGCTCCGGCCGCTGCGAGCGGCGGCCCCCGCCGCGGCCGCCGTGTCCCTGGGCGAAGGGCGCCTGACTCAAAACCCGTGAACGCTGAGTTCTCTCACGAGCTCATTTTACCGTGGCGGCCGATCCGGGAGCAACGCGTCGCGGTGGCTGGGGTCATAAGGTTAGTCGTGATGAACCTTTCCGCTTCTGAGATACGAGTGCTGGGTACGCTGATGGAGAAGCAGCGCACCACTCCCGACGTCTACCCGCTGTCGCTGAACTCTCTGCGTCTGGCTTGTAACCAGTCGACCAATCGCGATCCCGTCGTCGACTACGACGACGGGACCCTGCGCGATGCGTTGCAGCGACTTCAGCGACGGGGTTTCGCGAGGCTCGCCAGCGGTGTCAGCAGCCGCTCCCCGAAGTTCCGTCATCTGCTCGCCGAAGCGCTGCCGATGAGCGAGGCCGAGCAGGCGATCATGTGCGTGCTGATGCTGCGCGGCTCCCAAACCCCCGGAGAGCTCAAGCAGCGCACCGATCGCATGCACTCGTTCGCCGACCTGGCGGCCGTGCACAACACGCTCGAGCAGCTGATCGAGCGTGAGCTGGTCATCTGCCGGCCGCGCCGCCCCGGCCAGAAGGAGGACCGCTACAGCCATCTGCTGAGCGACAGCGCTGTGGAGAGCGAAACGCAGCCGCCTGCCACAGCGCCTGAAATCAGCCCGGCAGCAGAGCCGGATGCCATCGCCCGGCTCACCGAGCGGGTCACGGCACTCGAGCTCGAGCTTGCCCAGCTACGCATGCATTTGGGCGGTCCCGCCGGCGAGCCAGACCATGAATAGCCTCCACATAGCGATCTTGAGCACCGCCTCTTCGGATACCGCCTCGGGTGTGGGAATTCCGGTGGCGATGGCGGCCGGGCTCGTGTCCTTTCTCTCACCGTGTGTGCTGCCGCTCGTACCCGGTTATCTCTCCACCGTGATCGGGGTGGCGCCGGCTGACATCAAGAGCGCTGGCGCGCGCAGGGTGATGGTGCCGAGCCTGCTGTTCATCGGCAGCTTCTCGCTGATCTACATCCTGCTGGGCTTGAGCGCAACGGTGATTGGCGCCAGCCTGCACGAACACCACGAAACGCTGGAGAAGGCGGGCGGGGTGTTCATTGTTCTCATGGGCGTCGTTTTTCTGCTCACGCCGTTTGTGCGCTTCTTCAACCGGGAGTGGCATTCGGAGTCGCTGTTGCGCCTCGCGGGACGTGGCGGACCGGTTGTGGCGGGGGCAGCTTTCGCTATCGCCTGGACACCGTGCACCAGCATCACGCTTGGCGCGATCCTTGCTCAGGCGGCGGTGTCCAGCTCCGCCGCGCATGGGGCTCTGCTGCTCGCCTTTTACTCCGCTGGGCTGGCGATCCCGTTTCTGCTGATCGCGCTCGCATTCGAGCGTATGACGAAAATGCTGGCGGTGGTCAAGCGCCACTACCCCTTGATCATCGGCTTCGGAGGCGCGGTGATGATCATCATGGGAGTGCTGATCTTGACTGGCGAGTTCACGATCTTGAACTCAGAAGCCAACGTGCTGCTACGCGGCACCGGCCTCGATGTGTCGAGCATCTAGGCACCGACAGCGGCGCTGATCATGAGGTTGCGCGAGATGCCTCCCCAGCAGCGGACGGCGCTGGTGTCCGTGCTCGCCGCGGTGAGCCTGGTGGCGCTGAAGCTCGTCGTGGGGCTGCTCGCCAACAGCCTCGGTTTGATCGCGGAGGCGTTTCATTCCGCCACCGATCTCGTGGCGGCTCTGCTGACGTTCTTCGCGCTCGGCGTGGCCGTTCGGCCAGCCGACTCCGAGCACCCCTACGGGCACGTCAAGGCTGAGCACCTCTCTGCCCTCGGCGAGGGTGCCGTTTTGATGCTGGCAAGCCTGATCATCGCCGCAGAGTCGATCGGTCGTCTCATGGGCCGCGCGCAGCACGTGGACGCTCATTGGTATGTGCTGGCGGTCGTGCTGGTCGTGATCGCGATCGACGCCACGCGCTCGATCACTTCACGACGGGCAGCCGGCCGCTACGGCAGCGTCGCGTTGAGCGCGAACGCCATGCATTTCACCCTTGACCTGGTCGGCTCGGCGGCGGTCGGTATCGGGCTGATTCTCGTGAGAGACGGTCAGCCGCGGGCTGACGCGGTGGCAGCGCTGCTGGTGGCTGCACTCGTGCTCGTCTCAGCCGGGAGACTGATGCGCCGCAACATTCAGGTGCTGATGGACAGCGCGCCAGCCGACTCGGCCCAGAGCGCCGCACGCAAAGCGATCGAAGGCGTCGAGGCGACCGTCAGCCTTCAGCGCCTGCGTATGCGCGAGGCGGGCGGGCGTCACTTCGCCGATGTGATCGTTGGGGTCGAGCCAGACGCCGCGCTGGCTCACGGCCACGCCGTCGCCAGCGCGATCGAGCAGGCGATCGAGCGAGAGCTGCCGGGCAGCGATGTGGTGGTGCACGTCGAGCCGAACCTCGCGCTTGGCCCGCTGCGCCAGCGAGCGACCGCAGCGGCGCTCGAGATAACCAACGTGCGCGAGGTGCACAACGTCACTGTCTTGAGCGTGGGGGACGGGACCGAGCTCGCTTTGCACATGAAGGTTCCGGGGAACCTCACGCTGAAAGACGCTCACAGCATCGCCAGCGAAGTCGAGACGGCGATCCTGACCTCGGTTCCCGAGGTGACACGCGTGCAAACACACATCGAGCCGCTCGGCGAGGACGCGCCTCAGCGCGCCGCCCGCGCGCGAGGGCTCGAAGAGCAGCGCGTTGCGGTCACCACTGTCGTGCGAGAACTCACCGCGAAAGAGCCCAAGGAGTTGCGCTTCCGTCAAACGGAGCAGGGTCTGTTGGCGTTTCTCACGCTCGTGCTGGACGCCGATACGACACTGGTGGACGCCCACGCCAAGGCGAGTGAGATCGAGCAGCGAGTCCGCTCTGAGCATCCAGAAATCGCCGACATCTTGATTCATACCGAGCCGGATTGAGCCCGGTCGACCGCCTGGCACCCAAGTCACCCCCGATCGGGCCGGAGCGGTTCTAGACGCGCTCGCGGTGGGTCACCCAACGCCCGCTGGGCGACCCACCACTGACATCTAGGCTGCTTGACGCAGTGCCACGAGCTCCGGCGACTCGGCGAGCTTCTTCAGTGCCCGCTGCTCCAGCTGCGAGGCACGCTCGGCTGAGAATCCCAGGCGCTTGCCGATTGCGGTGAGGGTCTGTGGCTCCTCGCGGCCGGTGCCGAAACGCAGCGTCAAGACGGTGCGCTCGGTATCGGGGAGCTGGGAGATCGCCTCGTGGACGATGCGCTCGCGCTCGTTGTCCCACGCGGTCTCCTCAGGCGCCTCCTGCTCAGACGGCAGCAGGTCTCCCAGCGAGGTGTCGCCGTCTTCGCCGACCTGCTGGTCGAGGCTGACTAGCGCCGCTCTCTGGTGGTGGACCTCTTCGATCTGCTCGAGTGGCAGGCCGGCCTCGGCCGCCACCTCATCGATCGTGGGCTCGCGACCCAGACGTACGGATAGCTCGCGCTCGATCCTGCCGACCTTGCGAGATCGCTGTGCCACGTGCACGGGCAGGCGGATCGTGCGCCCCGAGTTCTCCAGGCCGCGCTGAATCGCCTGGCGGATCCACAGCGTCGCGTAGGTCGAGAAGCGGAAACCCTTGCGCCAGTCGAACTTCTCGCTGGCTCTGATCAGGCCCAGCATGCCCTCCTGGACGAGATCGGCCAACGGCAGCCCCTGGTTCTGGTAGCGCCGGGCGTTCGAGGCCACGAGACGGAGGTTCGAGTTGACCATTAGTTCCTTGGCGTGGAGGTCGCCACGCTCGATGCGCTGAGCCAGTTCTATCTCCTGGGCGGGAGTCAGCAGTGGGTAGCGGCGGGAGTGCGCGAGCAGCTGGTCGACAGACTCGGGGATGAACGTCTCGGATGTCTGCGTCGTTATCTGCTCTGCCCGCTCACGAGCACCACTGCCAGCGGCGCCGATCGGAGAAACGTTGTCGTGAGTTGTGTCGTGTTGCATGATGTTCCTTCTAATCCGATACTTGTAGTCGGAATTATAAACCTTGATAGTTGCGTTGTCAACAAGTTTTGGGCCGCCGCGAATTGCCCTCGTCGCTATATACGCAATACCCGTTCTATTGGCTCTTAACGCAAGCGGGCGGGCACAGTTGCGAAGGATTGGGCGATGATTACGCGCCGGGCGAGGGGGCGGGACTCCCGGCTGTGGGCGCAGAACGCGTGTTCGCTCCGTTTGTGTGCCTGTCGTGCCGCGGCCGGAGCCGGGAGCGGTGTGGCGAGCGGGGGGCCGGTGCTCTTTGAGCTCTCGGCCGCGGGCTGTCTGGTGGTTGTTGGTCCAGCTAACCGGGATCGCCGCTCACGATTCGCCGCCTGAAAGGAGGGCGTGAGGGGCAAACTCGCGGTGCCCGGTGATCCGCGAGCAGGGCCGAAACTACGCTCAGAACTCTCCGATGGGCGACATCTGCTCGGCGCTCTCGAGAATCCCGAGCAGCTCGCCCACGCGGCAGACGAGCAGCTTCTCCTCCTCGACCTCGACCCAGGAGCCAACGGAGAACGGGAAGACGACGTGATCTCCCGGTGTCACGGGCATCTCCAGGCCGACCTGGCTCCACCAGTCCATACCGGGGCCGACGGCGAGGACTATGCCGTGCTGTGGCGGTGGCTCGTGCGATCCTGGCGGTACGAGCAGGCCAGATTGGCGAACTCGATCGGGCTCGAGCTCTTTGATCACCACACGGTCAAACAGGGGACGCAGCTGCTGTCGCATAGCAACAGGTTAGACGTAGCTGAGGTCGACTACCCGCTGAGATCGTCCGCGGGTCAGCTTCCGGCAACGTTCAACGGAGCCCGGAGAGGCCGTCCGGTGACGCGGCGATTCGGTCGGCGAGGGTCACCTGTCGCTCGTCGCGGCCGAGCACGTTGATGAACACCGCCGTGAAGGCGATCCCGAACACCAGGATCTCCACGAAGCACATGCCCGCGCCTGCGAGGTGCTGGTCGTTCAGCGCCGAGATGCCGAAGGCCCGTGGCGCATTCGCGTACAGGGAATACTGGGTGCTGGAAAGCCAGGTCAACGGCACACATACGCAGGCGCTCGCCAGGCGTGTGAAGCCGAGCAGTGCAAGGCGTGTGCCGCTGGGGCGCATACGCGCACGCGGCAGCGGGTCGATGATCAGCCACCACATCGCCAGCCCGGTGTAGAACAGCGTGGTGTGCTCGAGCGCGTGAACACCGGAGTGTTCGGCGGCGAAGTCGAAGATCGCTGGGATCGCCCATATCCAGGTGGCAAGCGCCCACAGCGGCACCGCGACCCATGGCGAGGTGAGTCTGGCGAGCAGGCGTCCCGAGCGCCCGCCGCCCGGTGCCACGGCCACGAGCGCTCTGCGCGAGAGTCCCAGCGGCAGCACCGGGGAGCGTAGACCCAGTACGAGCAGAGCCGGGGCGATGTCTGAGAGCAGCACGTGTTGGGCCATGTGCATCGAGAGCAGCCAGCGATCGCCGATCGTGTCGACGGGCGAGAGCAATGCCACCGCGATCGCGAAGATCCCGCCGGCGTATGCGATCCAGTGGCCGGCGCCCGGTTGCGCGCCGTCTCGCGCGAGGCGCTTGGCGCGGCGATACATGCGCCCATACACGACCGAGGCCGCGATCAGGGCCAAGATCACAAGCGGATCAAAGCTCCACGAGCCCCACCCGGGCACAGACCTCATCGAAACCTCCTGCTGTCAGCTGGCTCACACACGCCCTGCATCCTATAGATCCGATGCGGATGGGAGCTCAAGCGGAACCGTATGAGGGGGGAGGGGCTTGGGCTGAGCGCACAGAGGAGATCAATGAGAGCAGTGCCTCGGGACTCGTGCCGCCGAGCACCCGCAGGCGTGGCAGCCGGTATGGATCTGAGTGCCGCGAGGCCCAGCCGGGCACGACCGTGGTCGAGCCGGAATATCCGGCGCCTCTGACGGCCGCTATGACGGCCGCGTCATAGTGCCCGGAGGGGTAGCAGAACCAGTTGGCGGACACGTGATAGAGGCGCTGGATCTCGGTTCGCGCGACGGCGACCTGGTAGTGCAGGGCGGCCGCGTCGAGAGTGATCAGGTCAGCGTGGCTGTAGCCCTGTGTGTCGAGCTCCCAGCCTGCCTCGAGCAGTCCCCGGACCTGGGTGTGACTGAGCCCCCCTTGGGAGGGTGGCAGTCCGCTGAGCTGGAGGTTCTCCACGCCCACCCATCCGAGCCGGCGTAGAACCGGCAGAGCCTGGGTGTATTGCGACTGGTAGCCGTTGTCGAAGCTGAGAACGACCGGTTTGCCGGCAGGAAGCGGTGCTCCACGCGTCCAGTTGGCGAGCATCTCATCCATCGTCACGGCGTGATATCCGCTTGCGGCCAGGGCTTGCATCTGGGCCGCGAATTCGCTCGGCGTGACGTACAGGCCGGGGAACGGAGCACCCGCGGGCGGGGCTTTGATCACGTGGTACATCAGGATCGGAACGCTCCTGCGCGCGGCTCGCCGGTTGACGGTGGCGGCAATCGTGGAGCGCGGGGGAGCCAGGTTCGGGTGCGCTCGAGCAGGAGAGCCCGACACGCTGGTGCGCGAGCTGACGAGCCGCTTGTTGTGTTTGGAGGTGCCCGCGCCGACAGCGAGCGCGAGTGCGATCGCGAGCACTGCGAGCCCGGTGGCGAGCGCGGCGAGCCGTCTGTTGCGCTGCGCGCGCTGACGGGCCCGACGTCGGGCCTGGCGCTGCTGGGTGCTCATCTGTTCCACCGTTTTGCCACCGGGTCGATTTTGTCCTCGTCGGCCAACAGCCATGCCGATTTTGGCACGAGCCGGGAACACAGCGCCACAGCGAGGATCTCCACCCGTACCTCGACCGAGGGTAGCCTCTCGGATCTCAGGTGCGTGCCTGCCGGTTGACGCCGAGGAGTTGGCGCGGTCCGATTTCCGCCAGAAACCCCGGCACGGATGTGCGACCGTGTCATCATGCTTCCCGACTCCGAGCGCCTGTGGCGGGCTGTCGCGACCGGCGAGGCGCGTTTCGATGGATGGGTGTTCTGCGCCGTCAAGACGACCGGCATCTACTGCCGGCCGAGCTGCCCAGCACGGACTCCCAAACGCGAGAACGTGCAGTTTTTCAGCACCGCCGCGGCGGCGCAGGCGGCCGGTTTCAGGGCCTGCAAGCGGTGCTCGCCCGACGCCACGCCAGGCTCGCCGGAGTGGGATCGCCGGGCTGACCTCGTCGGCCGAGCAATGCGCCTGATCGCCGATGGGGTGCTCGACAGGGAGGGCGTGGGCGGCCTGGCACGCGGCCTCGGCTACACCGAGCGCCACATTCACCGGCAGCTCGTCGCGGTGGTCGGCGTCGGACCGCTGGCGCTGGCCAGAGCCCAGCGCGCACAGACCGCGCGCATCCTGCTCGAGACGACCACACTGCCCGTCATCGACGTCGCGTTCGCCTCCGGATTCCGATCGGTCCGGCAGTTCAACGCGACGCTGCGCGAAGTATTCGCGCTCACACCAAGCGCTCTGCGTGCTCGCTCGCGCACAGACGAATCCGAGCGCGTGCATGGCGCGATCTCCCTGCGCCTTCCGTTCAGAGCGCCACTGGACGGCGACGCGCTGATCGCGTTTCTGGGACGCAGAGCCGTAGCGGGCATAGAGGAGGCGCTCGACGGGGCCTATCGGCGCTCCCTGCGCCTGCCCCACGGCGCGGGCGTGGTCGAGCTGCGGCCGAAGCCCGGACACGTGCTGGCACGGCTGTGGCTGGATGACCTACGCGACCTCGGCGCCGCCGTGCGCCGATCGCGCGCCCTGCTCGATCTGGACTCAGATCCGCGCGGAGTGGACGAAACGCTCAGCGTTGACCCGCTGATCGGCGAGATGGTGTGTGCGGCGCCCGGCCTGCGTGTGCCTGGGCACGTGGACGGCGAGGAGCTCGCGGTCCGTGCGGTGCTCGGTCAGCAGGTCTCGCTGACGGGCGCGGCGACGCTCGCGAGCCGCCTTGTGCTCGCGCATGGTGAGCGGCTGAAGCGGCCCGTCGGGGCGGTCACACACATATTCCCCTCGGCCGGAGATCTGGCGGAAGCCGATGACGCTCGCTGGGCGATGCCGGCCGCGCGCCGCAGGGCGCTGAAGGCTCTCGTGGCGGCGCTGGCTGATGGGCAGATAACGCTCGACGCCGGTGCCGAGCGCGAGGAGACCAAGCGCGAGCTGCTAGCGCTACCGGGGATCGGTCCGTGGACGGTGCAGTACATCGCGATGCGTGCGCTGCGCGATCCAGATGCCTTCATGGCCGGCGATCTCGGTGTGAGGAGGTCACTCGAACGGTTGGGGCAGGATGGATCGCCCGCCGCTGCGGAGAGGCTGGCGCTGCGCTGGCGTCCATATCGTTCCTACGCTCTGCAGCACCTGTGGGCGCACCTGTCCCAATCCGCTGTCTCCGAGCGGCTGGCGGCATGAGTGGAGAGGCAGTGAGCGATCGCGCCTGCGGGTCTCTGCTGTATTGGACGATGGCGAGTCCACTCGGCGAGCTGGTCCTGGTCGGTGACGGTCAACGGCTGCATCGCCTACACATGCGGGAGGGGCGTCACGCGATCAGGATCGCGGCGGATTGGCGGCGCTGCGAGGACGGCTTCACCGAGGTTCTCGATCAGCTGGAGGAGTATTTCGAGGGGCGGCTCACGGCGTTCGATGTAGAGCTGGCGCTCGCGGGTACGCCGTTTCAGCTGACGGTCTGGAAGGCGCTGTGCGAGATCCCCTACGGCCAGACGATCAGCTACGGGGAGCTTGCTCGCCGGCTCGGTAACCCCGCGGCGGTGCGCGCCGTGGGACTGGCAAACGGCAGAAACCCAGTGTCGGTGATCGTGCCGTGTCATCGCGTGGTTGGGGCCGACGGATCGCTCACCGGCTATGGCGGCGGTCTGGAGAACAAGCGCCGGCTGCTCGACCTGGAGAGCAGCGTGGCTGGAGTCGGCGACCAGCTCACACTGCGTGATCTCTGAGGGTCGGCTTCCTCGACCATGCCGTCGTCCTCCAGCCGTCAGCGGAGCAGCGGGCAGGTGCGCCTCGCCCTTGACTGAATGAGGTTGCACAAACGAACGGTCAGCTGAGGGCACCGACCGGCTCTGCGGCCGTCAGATGTTCGTCCAGCGCGGAGGTGTCGATGAAGAACTCGTGCGCGAGGGTGGCGATCAGGCGGGCCAGGTCGGGGTGCTGCTCGGGCTTCCAGTCCTCGAGCAGGTCAGCCAAGCGCTGCTCGCCGGTAGCTCTGAGGCGCTCCAGGGTGGCGTGTCCGTCGGAGGTCAGCTGATAGGCGCTGGTCGGCTCGGCGGCGGAGGCGTCATCGCTGCACGGTGCGATCAGCTGGCGCTCGAGCAGCACGTCGCGGGCGTGCGCCAGCGCCGAGACATCGACGTGCGCGCGGCGCGCCAGGCCCTCGAGGTCGACCGGGCCGTGCTCGCTCAGCCGTGCGAGCAGCCAGCAGGCTGCCGGTTCGAGCTCGACGCCCGCTCGCAGCGCCACTCGGCGCATGATTTCCCGTGCGCCCTCGCGGCTGTCCAGGCGGCCGATCTGGTTGACGATCATCGCCGCCGAGTCGGTGTGCCTGGGAGCGGCGAATGTGTCGCTCAGGTCATCTGTCGCCACCGTTTCGCGCAGCGGCAGCTGGCGGATGAACCACGACAGCGCGAACGCGACCACCGCGATCACGGCCGCCACCTCGAAAACCGTGTTCAACGAGCTCGTGAACGCGTGCAGGTAGCCGCTGCGCAGCGCGCTCGGCAGGCGCGCGATGGCGTTCGGGCTGACCTGCGAGCCGCCGCTGAGATGTCCGCTGGCGCTCGCGGGCAGGATGCTGTTCAGCTCGCTGCTGAGGCGGTTGGAGAAGATCGCGCCGAGCACAGCCGTGCCGAGCGATCCGCCGATCGAGCGAAACAGCGTCGCACCGGAGGTCGCCACGCCCAGCTCCGAATATGCGACGGCGTTCTGCACCGCCAACACCAGCACTTGCATCACCATGCCCAGTCCCAGGCCGAGGACGAACATGAACAGAAAGATCACAGGCTGGCTGCTGGCCGTGTCGAGCGTCGAGAGCAGATACAGCCCGAGCGTCATCACCGCTGTGCCCGTGATCGGGAACGGCTTGTAGCGGCCAGTGCGCGTGATGATCTGTCCCGAGGCGATCGAGGTGATCAGCAGGCCGCCCATCATCGGCACCAGCTGCAGCCCCGAGCCCGTTGGGCTCGCGCCCTTGACCACCTGCAGGAACAGCGGCAGGTAGGTGACCGCGCCGAACAGCGCGAAGCCGACGATGAAGCCAACGCCGCTCGTGACCGAGAAGACCGGGTTCCTCAGCAGCGCCAGCGGCAGCACCGGCTCGCTCGCGCGGCGCTCGGCGAAGGCGAACGCGACCAGCGCCAGCACGCCCGTGACCCCCAGGCCGATGATGAACGACGAGCCCCACGCGTAGGAGTTGCCGCCGAGCGATGCCGCCAGCACGATCGCGCTCAGCCCGGCCGCGAGCAGCGCCGTGCCCAGGTAGTCGACCACGTGATGCACGCGTTCGCTGACCGAGGGCAGCGTCGCCGCGAGCACGAAGAACGCCAGTACCCCGAGTGGCAGGTTCACGTAGAAGATCCAGCGCCAGCTCAGATCGCTCGTCAGGAAGCCGCCGAGCAGTGGTCCCGCGATGCTTGCCAGCCCGAAGACAGCGCCGAACAGGCCCGTGTATTTGCCCCGCTCGCGCGGTGGCACCACGTCGCCGATCGCCGCCTGCGCGCTGACCATCAGCCCGCCGCCGCCCAGGCCCTGCAGCGCGCGGAACGCGATCAGCTCGTCGAGGCTTTTGCTCAGGCCACACAACGCCGAGCCGGCCAGGAACACCACGAGGCCGGCCTGCAGCACCACCTTGCGCCCGTGCATGTCTCCGAGCTTGCCGTACAGAGGTGTGACCGCAGTCTGTGCCAGCAAATATGCGGTCACCACCCAGGAGATGTGGCTCAATCCGCCGAGATCGCCGACGATCGTCGGCAGTGCCGTGGCGACGATCGTCTGGTCGAGTGCCGCCAGCAACATCACCAACAGCAGACCGCCGAACACGGCACGCACCCTCGCCTGCTCGCCTGCCATCGCCGCAGGCTCGGCTGTGTCCTGTGGAAGGTTGCCGGCGGACGCGGACATCTCAGATTCCGGAGTCTAGAACCGCCACCGCCATCTGGGCAAGTCGGACATTGTTGCTCTGGAACGAGAGGACGACCAACTCCGCTTCCACAAATCGACGAGCGCATCATCTACGCTCACAGCTGCAATGGCTAAACAAAAGCTCTTCGCGCAACGCGAGCAATGGCGGCAGGGCGCCTCAATCGTCCTCGGGATGGCGGCGGTGATGTGGATCCTCGAGGTGATCGATTCGCTCGACAGCCATCGTCTCGACCGCGACGGGATCGTGCCGCGCAATTTCTCACATCTCTATGGGATCCTCTTGGCGCCGTTCCTGCACGCCAGCTTTGGTCATCTGATAGCCAATACCGTGCCATTTCTCATACTCGGCCTGGCGATTGCGCTCGTTAGCGCCGGGAGGGTCCTGGCGATCACCGCGATCATCGTCCTGGTCAGTGGGCTGGGGACCTGGCTGACGGCGGCATCCGGGAGCGTCACGGTGGGGGCCAGCGGAATCGTGTTCGGCTATGCCACATATCTCATCAGCCGCGGCGTGTTCGATCGCCGCCTTGGCGAGATTGCGATCGGTGCGGTCGTTGGCGTTGTGTTTGGTGGCGCGCTGGTCTCAGGGTTGATTCCGCATTCGGGCATCTCTTGGCAGGCACATCTGTTTGGGGGAGTGGGGGGAGTTCTCGCCGCTCAGACGTTCGCGTCGCGTCGTGGCGGCGGCGTCCCAGAGCTCGCGCAGACCGCGGTGAGCGCGAATCGCTAGCGGTGATCGCTGGCGCCGCTGATTTCACCAGCGCGGCGGCGATGCGATGACGACGTCATTCCATCAAATCGTGAGCTTCATTTGCTCTCTCCCGTCGCCGGAGCAGCGAAAACGGGCGATGCTCATCTGTGTCACCGGCAAGGCACCTCGTTGGAGAGCTTCAGCCCCAGCTCACCGATGCCGATATTGATCGCGTGGTTTCGGTAGTTCGAGTGCTCGCCAACGACCTTCTGACGCTTGGTTGGCGGCGCGCGGCGAGATGCACCGTGCTCGTCCTCGCCGTCCTCGTGAGCATTGGAGCCGTTCCGCAGGCCGACGGGGCGAGGACTTGGGTACGTCGTGCTCGATCGCGCGGCCGCGCTCACATAGCGGTGGTCGGCGGCCAGAGCGCGGAACCCGGCTCATTCCCGTGGATGGCTTACGTACTCGATGTTCGTGGCGATGATGCAGGGCAGTGCTCCGGGACGGTAGTGGCGCCTGACCTCGTCCTGACGGCGGGGCATTGCGCCGAGAACATGCAGACCGGGGTCCTCAACGAAGCCTCCGGCTACCAGGTTGTGACCGGCAACGTGGACTGGAACGCGGCGGAAACGGAAAGACAGGTGTCCGGCGTCACGAGGGTGATCGCCTGCTCCTGTTTTGACCGTGGCACCGATATAGGTGATGTCGCGCTGCTCGAGCTATCCACCCCCACCAGCGCCCCCGCGGTCACGTTCGCATCGAGCCCGCGGGGCGGCACGAAGGCGCTCCTGGCCGGATGGGGTAAGACGCATTACAACCAGGAGGCCCCGGTCGAACAGTTGCAGTGGGCGCCGACGGTCGTGCAGCCCGCGGAACGCTGCGAACGCGAAGCGCCTCCGTTCAGTCCGGCGAGTCAGATCTGCGTGATGGATACGCCCACCCGTCAAACGGGCGCCTGTCACGGAGACAGCGGCGGCCCGCTGCTCGTGGCAGCACCGTCAGCGGTCGGCGGCATGGTGCAGATCGGTGTCACCGACCACGGGTATGGCGAATGCGCCACCACGA
This sequence comes from uncultured Solirubrobacterales bacterium, assembly GCA_963776185.1. Taxonomy (GTDB): domain Bacteria; phylum Actinomycetota; class Thermoleophilia; order Solirubrobacterales; family Solirubrobacteraceae; genus Palsa-744. The sequence goes on along the minus strand of CAVZLM010000002.1, from coordinate 387,240 downwards.
GCCCATCGGTGTTTACGCGCGTCGATGCCATCTCCGCCTGGGTCAGAGGCTGGGCGCAGGCGCTCGCAAGCGCCCCGCCCGTCTCGACATCCCTGCCAGCCGACACCGTTGCGGCGCCCACGCTGCCGGGCGTAGCTGGCAGCCGGTCGGTCACTCGGACAAGGAATGGCGTCTCAATCGTGCTCAGCTGCGATAGCGAAGGGGGAGTTTGCACGGGCGACGTCGCCGCGACGATCAGGGTGCGAGAATGGCTGGTCGTGCGGCGCGGCGAGACGCGGAGCGTGTCAGATGACCGCACCCGCACGGTGCGCCTCACCGCCGTCAGCTTTGTGATCGCGCCGGGCTATAGCACCGATGTCCGCTCGGTCCTCTCCCAGCAAAACCTGACGCTGTTGTCGCACCTCGGCAACGGTCCGCTCGACGTGGCGCTGACGGGCCGAGGCTTCAGCTCCCGTGTCGTGACGCTGGAGCCCGATCACGCGGCGGCGACGAGCTGCTCGAGTAGGCAGCAACTCAAACGCGCCTGCTGATTGTCGGGCCGCAGCCGACCACGTGTGTGACAGTAGCCACGCCGTGCGGCCCACGCGACACGAGCATCGACGTCGCGATCATCAGCGAACGGGAGCGAATCGTGCGGGCAGGGTCAGTGTGCAGACGGCCGACAAGAAGCACGGCGCCGGCTCATTTGTTCGACCTGACGGCCGGCCGGGTCGGCAATGGCCTGCACTTCGATGATGGCGAGCACACCCTGTACCTGCTGCATTGACGTACACATCGAGGAAGGATGTGGGCGTTGCCGGGGTCTGTACAGGCAACGCCCACAACGGATGGACCCCCATGAACACCTCACACCACGAACCGGTCACGCGACCCCGGCGAAAGTCCGCTCTGAAGCTCACCGTCGGGGCGCTCACGCTGGCGCTCGCCGGGACGCTCACAGCGATGGCGCTCGCGGCCAGCGGTACTCTCACGGTTACCTCTGCGTCGAACTCAAAGCTCGGTGAGCGGATCGTCGTCGACGCGCAGGGCGCCACGCTCTACACCCTCAGCCCCGAGAGGACACACCATCTGTTGTGCAAGAGCAGCGAATGCTTGAAGTTCTGGCCGCCGCTGACCGTGCACTCGAGCAACACGAGGCTCAAGGCCGGTCCCGGCGTGGACGGATCGCTCGGGACGCTTCGCCGCAGCAACGGAAAGTTCCAGGTCACGCTCGCCGGCAAACCGATCTACCGCTACGCTGGCGACACAGCCAAGGGCGACGCCAACGGCCAGAACATCCATAGCTTCGGTGGGATCTGGCACGTCATCTCAGCCGCCGCCGGCGCAAGCCCGCCACCGAGCACCCCGACCGTCTCGACTCCCACCACTTCCGCCCCGGAACCAGGCTACGGCTACTAGGTATTCTGATCCAGTCGCAGCCGTCACTCCGAGCTCCTGCCAGGCGCCGACGGCGACCACGGTTTGGCCTGAAGGATGTCTGAAACGATGACGAGCTTTACGACATGGGATGGGCTAAAGATCGCCTACCAGGAATGGGGCGGGGAGAAGACGGGGGAGCTGGCACCCGTGGTGGTCCACCACGGTTTTGTCGCCAACGCCGACGCCAACTGGGTGGCAACGGGTGTCGTGGATGCGCTTGTGGCCGCGGGGCGCAGGGTGATCGCTCCAGATGCCCGCGGCCACGGGCAATCGGAGAAGCCGCACGACCCGGCCCGCTACGGGGAGGACCGCATGGCCCGCGATCTCGCGGTTCTCCTCGATGTGGTCGACGCGCCGCGGATCGACCTCGTCGGCTACTCGATGGGGGCGATCGTCTCGCTGATATTTGCGAGCAGCGACTCGCGGGTGAGGCGACTGGTGATCGGAGGCGTCGGCTCGGGCGTGATCGAGTGCGGGGGGGTCGACAGGCGCGCCGTGTCAAATGACGCGATCATCGAGGCGCTGAGAATCGAAGATCCCGCGGATATCGAGGTCCCGGAGGCCGCCGCCTTCCGCGCGCTGGCGGACGCGCTCGGCTCAGACCGCCAAGCGCTCGCCGCTCAAGCCTCCTCGATCTACAGGGGCGAGATTCCACTCAATCGCATCTCCGCGCCCACACTGCTCCTGGCGGGAGACACGGACCCGCTCGCGGTACGTCCGCAGATCCTCGTCGATGCCATCCCCGACGCCACGCTTCAGATCATCACCGGCAACCACATCGAAGCCCTGGGCGATCCGCGCTTCAGGCGGTCGATCGTCGACTTCCTCGCCTGATCGAGACAGGTCACCTTTCCCTGGCTACGCTCGCGATTGCGCTGACTCTGGGTAGTGGAAGGCCTGGGTCTGAGTGACCTTGGCGACCAGCGCGCCATCCCCCCGGGTGATCTCGGTCTCGAGAACGATGATCCTCTGTCCCTTGTGAAGCGGATGGGAGTTGGCCGTCACGGCGCCTTCCCCGACGCTTCGCAGGAAGTTCGTCTTTGACTCGATCGTCGCAGTGGCGATCGCTCCCGCGGGCAGGTTGAAGAATGCGCAGACACCGCCGCAGGTGTCCGCCAGAGCCATCAGGGCGCCGCCGTGCAGCAAGCCGGCGGTAGTACAGCGCTCGGGCGACCACTGCAGCCGACCGCTGACCAACTCAGGGGAGACCTCCAGCAACTCCACGCCGATCAGCGCCGCGAAGGGCATCGCGTTGCGGACCTGCTCGGGTGTCGGCATCTCGGCCATGTTCACGTCTGGCGTCGCCTCCAACTCCGGTCGTTTCCGACGCCCGTGTTCCTGCGGTCAGCACCCAGCGATGCAGCCGCCGGACGTGCTGTTAGCGCTACGCGCTGACGCCTGTCTGGACGGCCTCGGCCACCTGCCGTACTCGCCACGCGAGTATTGGGCTGTGCCACACCACTGTGCCGTCTGAGAAGGTGAGCTTTCCGCGAACGCGCGTGACTGTGTCCGGTCCGAGGGGATACTGAGCAAGTCTTGCTCCCGGCTGATGAAAGGGAAGGTCCCGGTACACGTACACGTGCTGATCGGTCACGAGCGCCGTGCGATGAAAGTGGAAGAAGAGCAGCGCAAACACCAGACCGACATACGGCAACTCCTCCAGCACGCCAGCGATCACCGCGACCGTCAACGAACTGAACCCGAAGGAGATGGTCACGCCCTCCTCGCCGGAGATCTTGGCTCGCCGCGTGTACCGTCTCGCCATTCGCTTGCGCCTGCTGGTTCCCATCCCCGTCCTCCAAGCTACTCGGTGACCGCCGATGAGGGCTCGGCGTTTCGGCCTGCCGGATCATATCGGAGTCCAGTCCTAGCGCCGAGCCGGCTCCGGGAACCTCAAAGTGATCTCGGTCGCGTGGGCGGCGGGTCGAATCCGATCATTCAATAAATACGACAAGCTCCGCAAAGTTGTTTTGCTACGAACCCTGAGGTTGGGTGGCCGGACGGAAGCGCAGGGCCGACCAGGTATCGTCGATCGCTATCTGGCGCACCGGCTGAGCGCCTCGCTTCTCAGCAAGCCGTGCGAGGATGTCGCGGTTGAGGTCGGTGCCGAGCTTGCCGGCCTTGGGGTAGGCGATCCACGCTAGTCGATCCTCGCGTGCGGCCACGATCGCGGGCGCGGCGGCCGCGTCCAGCACAGTGGTGTCGAGCGCGATGACAGCATCTGCGCTCGCGGGCTCTGCACTGATGTGGGCATCCTCGGGCAACTGGAGCTCTACGCTTTCCGGGATTCCCAGGACGGCCACCGTAGAGCAGGGCCTCAGCTGGAGCTTTACAGCAACACTCATCGAGGACATTCTCGCACGCCTGATCTGGTGAACAGGTCGGGTGCTCCCGACGCGATCGGTAACCGTCTCGGGGCAAGCTCGCGAGCATCCTCGCCGAGCCTGGCGCGGCCCGAGCAGCGCCACCCAAACGCCACGCGGCCGATCGCCACATCCTCGCCACGCGCTGTTTGGGGACCCCCGATCATCACCGGCCGGGAGGTGGCGCGACGGGTAGTTGCACCGTGACGCAGAGCCCGCCGGCGGCGCGGGGGGTGAGGGTGAGGGCGCCGTCGTGTGCCTGGGTGATGCTCTGGACGATCGCCAGGCCGAGGCCGGCACCTGTGTGGTCGGTGCGTATGCGTTCGGTGCCGCGAAGGAACGGCTCTACGAGCGTGGAAACCGACTGTGGGGCGAGCTTCTCTCCGGTGTTCTCGACGGTGAGCACCACACCCTCGGGGTGAACGCCGGTCGTGACCCACACCGTGCCCCCTTCAGGCAGGTTGTGGACGATCGCGTTGTGCACGAGGTTCGTACTCAACTGCAGCAGGAGCGGGCGTGAGCCGATCGTGGGGGTCGTGTCGCCGGAGGTTTCGATGGTGACGCCGCGCTCGTCTGCGAGGGGGAGGAGCGTTTCGGTGGCTTCTTCGGCCATGAGGGACAGGTCGACGTGTTCTGGGGTGAAGGACCCGTGGTCGGCGCGGCTGAGCAGGAGCAATGCTTCGGTGAGGTCGATCGCTCTGGTGTTGACGGCGTGGAGGCGGTCGACAAGCTCGCCGTTGTCGCGGTTCGGGTCGTTGCGGGCGACGTCGAGAAGCGTCTGCGTGATCGCCAGCGGGGTGCGCAGCTCATGGGAGGCGTTGGCCGCGAATCTCTGCTGTTCGGCGACGTGTGACTGGAGCCGCGCGAGCATGGTGTCGAAGGCGTCGGCGAGTTCACGAAACTCGTCTCTACGGCCTTCCAACTCGATCCGGTGGGAGAGCGATCCGGCCGCGGCCATGCGGGTGGCGTCCGTGATGGGAGTCAGGGGGGCGAGCATCCGACCGGCGAGCAGCCACCCTCCCAACAGACCGAACACCAGCAGGAACGCGAGCAAGATGGCCGCTATGGGAGCGAAATCGCGCCGAAAGACGGAGTGGATGGGCACGATTCCACCGGCGCTGACCGCGATGGCTGGCAGGTCGTGCAGGAGGAACACCCACACGGCGGCGAGCAGCACGGCACCGGCGAGCAGCACGAAACCGGCGTAGCTGAGGGTGAGCTTGAGGCGAACGCTCAACCCAGGGGCTCTATCCACGGTTCCCTCCCTCACGCCCGGTGTCGGGTGCTGTGTCGACGCGGTACCCGACGCCGGCCACGGTGGCGATGATCCAGGGCTCGCCGAGGCGTTTGCGCAAGGCCGAGACAGTGATCCGCACGGCGTTGGTGAACGGGTCTGCGTTCTCGTCCCACGCCCGTTTCAGGAGTTCCTCGGCGCTGACGACGCCGCCTTCGGCGGCGACGAGAACCTCGAGCACTGCGAACTGCTTGCGGGTGAGCGCGACGTAGCGGCCGTCGCGGTAGACCTCGCGGCGGAACGGATCCAGACGCAGACCCGCGATTTCTTGCACGGGTGGCCTGTTGTGGGCGCGCCGGCGGTCGAGTGCTCTGAGACGGAGGACGAGCTCTTGCAGCTCGAAGGGCTTGGTGAGGTAGTCATCGGCGCCGAGCCCGAACCCGGAGGTCTTGTCGTCGAGTCGGTCGGCGGCGGTGAGCATGAGGATCGGCATGCCGTTGGCGGAGGCGACGATGCGTTTGGCGATCTCGTCACCGGAGGGGCCGGGGATGTCCCGGTCGAGGACGGCGATGTCGTAGGCGTTGACGCTCAGCATCTGCAGAGCGGTGTCGCCGTCACCGGCGGTGTCTGCCGCAATCGCTTGCATGCGCAGGCCATCGCGGATCGCTTCTGCCATATAGGGCTCGTCCTCGACGATCAACACGCGCACCCTTCGATGCTACGAGCTGGCGCATATCGTCGGCGTATCGAAAATCGCATACGCGCGGGCAACACCACGCTGTCTTGACTGGGAGGCGTGAGCTACGGCAAGCCAGCACGAACAGCTGCCCGCCGTACCGGATCGACCGTGTACGGCCGGCGCCGCCGGCGCTTGCTGCTCGGCGCGGTACTCGCGCTACTCCTCGCCCACACGGCGTTCGCGGCAGCCCACCACCTGCTCAACGACCAAGGCCGCGCATACGTGTCGGCGGTCAGGTGGCCGGCGCAGGGACAGGGGGCGTTGGTGCTCGGCAGCGGCCGGCCGGCAGCAAGCCCGCACGAGCAGCCGGCACCGATCGCCAGCCTGGCAAAGGTGATGACCGCCTACCTGACCCTCGAGCGCTATCCGCTGAGCGGCGCACAGGACGGGTTCACGATCACCGTCACTGCGGCCCAGGCACAGGCCGGGGCCCAGGACGCCGCCCAGAATGAGTCGGACGTCGTGGTGCAGGCCGGCGAGCAGTTGACCGAGCGCCAGCTGCTGGAGGCGCTGCTGATCCCGTCCGCCAACAACATCGCCCAGATGCTCGCCGCCCAGGTGGCGGGCAGCGAAACGCGCTTTATCGCCGAGATGAACGACGAAGCCCGTGCGCTCGGGATGGACCACACGATCTACACCGATCCCAGCGGGTTCGATCCGAGCACGGTCTCCACCGCCGCTGACCAGCTGCGCGTCTTGCAGCGGGCGATGCGCTTCCCGGTCTTCCGCCAGATCGTCTCGATGGCCGGTGTGACGCTGCCGGTCGCCGGCACGCTCACCAACTACAACCCCCTGATCGCAGAGGGCTACACCGGCAAGACCGGGTCTGACTCCGCGGCGGGGGGATGCCTGGCCTTCTTCACCCACGTGAGAGTCGGCGGGCGCCAGCTGACCGCGGCCGGCGTAGTGATGGGGCAAGGCGAAGGCAGCGACACGTCGGAGATCCTCGCCGCCGCGGGCGAAGCCGCCCAGCAACTGGTCGACTCCGTCGCCCGCGCGACCCGCGTGCCACGACAGCTGCGTCTCGCGCGCCGGCTGCCGACGACGAGACGGCTGCAGCCGTGACGGCCGCCCGCAGCAACGCGCTACCGGTCGCCTCTCGGCGCAGAACTCGTGTCAACTCAAATCACACCATCCGCGGGAAGGAAACATGAACAGAAAACCACGGCCGCTGGCGGCCCTTGCCCTGATCGCCATGGTCGCTCTGATCGGTGCGTGCGGTTCAAATGCACCCGCCGGCAGCGGCGGCGGCAACAACACGGCCGCCAATGATCAGAAGGCGGTGAGGTTCGCCGGGTGCATGCGCAACAACGGCGTCAGCGAGTTCCCGGACCCGGGTTTGTCGGGCAAGTTCACCATCGATGGGATAGTGAACGGCTCGTCGCTGGACCCGAGCGCCCCGGCGTTCAAGCAGGCCCTCAGGGCGTGTGAGGACCTGGAGCCAGCCGGGTTCATGGGCAGCAGGCGGAGCCCCCAGGAGCAGGAGGCGGCCCTCGAGTTCGCCCAGTGCATCCGCGCCAACGGTGTGCCGGACTTCTCGGACCCCACCGAAAATGGTCCGCTCCTCAACGTGCACAATGGTCAGAGCGATACGGAGCTCCAGGCCGCGCTGCAGAAGTGCCGCTACCTGATGGCGGGGGCGACCCAGTGAAGCGGAAGACTCGGTTGCTGGCCGGAGCCGCGGTCCTGGCTGTCGTGATCGCAATCGGTGCCGTGGCCGTCGTGTCCAGTGCCAAGCAAGCAACCGGCGTCAGCGACAACGGGTATCCGACCTCGACCGCGACCATAAGCGAGGGGTCCTTGTCCTCTCAGCTCAGCGCAGACGGCACGCTCCAGTACACGACGCCGGGCGGGTCGAGCTACAGCGTCATCAACCAGGCATCGGGGACGTTCTCGAGACTGCCGCGGGCCGGTGAGGTGTTCTCGCGCGGGCGGGTGCTGTACCGCGTCTCCAACGACCCGGTGATCCTGCTCTACGGCAACACGCCCGTGTATCGATCGCTGTCTGAAGGGGACAGGGGGCCGGACGTGCGGGAGCTGAACGAGAACCTGGTCGCGCTCGGGTACGCCACCAGCTCGCAGGTCGAGGGGGATTGGAGCTACTTCAGTGCCGAGACCAACTCCGCGCTCGAGCGGCTGCAGTCCCACCTCGGTGAGCAGGAGACCGGCTCGCTAACGGAGGGGCAGGCCGTGTTCCTACCCGGCCCGGTTCGGATCAGCACCCTCAACGCCACTCTCGGAACAAGCGCCGGAACGGGCGTGGCGGTCATGCAGGCGACCTCCACCAGCCAGCAGGTGCTCGTCAATCTCGACGCCTCAGAGCAGAGCGAGGTCAAGGTCGGCGACGACGTGCAGATCACACTCCCGGTGGGGCAGACGACGCCCGGAGTGCTGAGCGACATCGGGACGGTCCTCGCAAGCTCATCGGCAAACAGCTCGTCCGGCTCGGGCTCCTCGAGCCCGACCCTGCCGCTGTACATCACACTCGAGCATCCGCAGGCTGCCGGCGACCTGGATCAGGCACCGGTGACGGTCGAGATCACGACCGCAGCGGTCGAGCACGCGCTGATCGTCCCGGTCGACGCGCTGCTGGCGCTCTCAGGCGGCTATGCGGTCGAGACCATCGGAGCAGACGGGGTGCACAAGCTCGTGGCTGTGTCCCTCGGGACGTTTGATGACGCCGCCGGGACCGTGCAAGTCACCGGAGATGTGCAGGCCGGCGAGCGGATCGTGGTGCCCAACATATGAGCAGCCAGCCGACATACCCCGCAACCGCGGACGCTCCCGGGCACACCGACCGGCCGGTGTTCGGCGGCCACCGGACGGGCGTCAACGACGCTCGCTCGGCGGTGTTGGAGCTGCACGAGGTCACGAAGACCTACGGCTCCGGGGCGGGCGGGGCTCCCGTTTACGCTCTGCGTGGTGTGAGTCTCACCGTCGAGCAGGGTGAGCTCGTGGCGATCGTTGGCCCGTCCGGGTCGGGCAAGACGACGCTGCTGCACATCATCGGCACGCTGGAGCGGCCGACCAGCGGTGCGGTCAGGATCGACGGGATCGACGTTGCCGGCCTCGATGATCGTCAGCTGGCAGCGTTGCGGGCCGGGAGTATCGGGTTTGTGTTCCAGCAGTTCTTCCTGGCCGAGCATCAGACCGTGCTCGACAACGTCGCGGACGGGCTGCTGTACGCCGGAGTGGAGGTCCGTGAGCGGCGTGAGTTGGCGGCCCGGGCGCTCGACGCGGTTGGGCTTGCTGAGCGCCAGCACGCCCGTCCCACAACTATGTCCGGTGGGCAGCGCCAGCGGATCGCGATCGCCCGCGCGTTGGTGGGCCGTCCGGCGATCGTGTTGGCGGACGAGCCGACCGGCAACCTCGACAGTCATACCGGAGGGCAGATCCTCGAGCTGCTTGGAGAGCTCAATAGGCACGGCGCGACGATCATCGTCATCACCCACGACCACGACCTCGCCAACCGCCTGCACCGTCAAGTCCACGTTCGCGACGGCCTGATCGTCTCAGACACCACAAATCTCCCGCAGCCCGCCGGCACCAACAGAACGGACGATCAGCGATGAGCGCGAGCACGCAACTGGTCCCCGCGCGCCTGCGGTCCAGTGACATGGCCCGCGTCGCCAGCGTCGGCCTGCGCACCCGGCGGCTCAGGGCCGCCCTCTCAGCATTGGGGATCGCGATCGGGGTCGCGGCAATCGTCGCCGTACTCGGTCTCTCATCCTCGAGCCAGGCTGGGCTGCTGTCGGAGATCGACAGGCTCGGCACAAACCTCCTGACCGTCACCAACGGGCAGACGTTCACCGGCCAGACCGCAACGCTGCCGCTGAGCGCTCCGGCGATGATCGGACGGATCAACCCGGTCACTCGGGTCGCCGACACGGGCGCTATCTCGAGTGCCGAGGTGTACCGCAGCCCGCTGATCCCGTCCGTCGACACCAACGCTCTCACCGTTCAGGCCGCGAGCCTGAACCTGCTTCCGGCGCTTGGCACCAGCGTCGCTCAGGGCTCCTATCTAAACGCCGCGACCGCGAACGAGCCAGCCGTTGTGCTGGGAGCCGCTGCCGCGCAGCGACTCGGGATCGACCGCGTCTATCGCGGCGAGCGCGTTTGGCTCGGCGGCATGTGGTTCTACGTGATCGGCATCCTCGATCCCGCCGTACTTGCCCCGGAAATAGATCAGAGCGCCCTGATCGGATATCCCGCCGCCGCGCGCTACCTCACCTACACCTCCACGACCGGCGGAAAGACCACGATCGGCCCACCAACAACAATCTACGTCCGTGCTCAGAACAACCGGGTCGATGCCGTCTACCCGGTGCTTACGCGGACCGCTGACCCCGAAAACCCCAGCTATGTAGACGTCTCCCAGCCGTCTGCGGCGTTGACCGCCCGCGCCGACGCCCAGGGCGCGTTCAACGGCCTGTTTCTTGGCCTCGGCGCCGTCGCCTTGCTGGTCGGCGCGGTCGGCGTCGCGAACATCATGATCATCTCGGTACTGGAGCGACGATCAGAGATCGGCCTGCGGCGCGCGCTCGGGGCAACCAGAGGCCAGGTCCGCATGCAGTTCCTTTCAGAGGCGATCCTGCTTGCGCTGCTCGGCGGTGCCGTCGGTGTTGCAATGGGAGGGCTCGCTACGGTCGTCTACGCGCGCACCAAGCATTGGGCGGTCGTGATCCCGACCGAGGCCTGGGCCGGCGGCATCGCCTCCGCCATCGTCATCGGCGCAATCGCCGGGCTGATGCCCGCGATCCGCGCCGCCCGCCTCTCACCGACCGAAGCGCTCAGGACCGCATGAGGGTGGCCGGGGAGCCGGTTGCTGGAAGACCGAACCGCAAGAAACCCGAGACGGACGCTCAGCGGACGGGACGAGAAGGCGCCTTGAAGGGCGGCGAAGCTAGAGCGAAAGCCCTACTATCGCCTGAGGAAAGCTCCGAGATCGCTCGTAAGGCTGCTCAGGCTCGCTGGGGCGGCAAAGAGTAGTGGCGACAGCAAACGCCGCCACTGAGGCTGAGGCCTATTTGATTAGGACCGGCTCACAGCACATGGGTCTAAATCCTAGCAGTCGGCTGGGTCAACACTTCTTCGGATCATGAGGCTTTAGGCGTGAGCACGTGCTTGGGGTGATCTCGCTCTCGGGTGTGTCCGTGATGCGGCGTCTCACCGATCTGAGACAGCCCAATCTCACTCATATGAGACCGCTGGCGTCTCATATGAGTGAGACAGGGGTCGGTCGAAGCGAGCGGGCATCGCCGGTCGGACCGGCTCTGACGGCGAATAGGCCATCTGGCCGATGTAGTCCACCGTACGGCACGGCAGGCTTGGGATGATGGACGAGGCGATCATGATTCCGGTGGGCAGAGTTGACCAGGATGCGGTGGCGATCGTCCCGACTGGGACGGTGACGTTCTTGCTGACCGATGTTGAGCGCTCGACCTTGTTGTGGGAGGAGTGGGGCGAGGTGATGGCGCCGGTGATGGCGCGCTGCCACGATCTGCTCGCCGCAGTCATGCAGGCGCGTGGCGGGGTGCTTCCGGAGGAGCAGGGTGAGGGTGACAGCGCGGTCGCGGTGTTCGTGCGAGCGTCGGATGCCGTCGCGTGCGCGCTCGATCTGCAGCGGGCGTTGCGAAGCGAGCCGTGGCCTGAGGGCGTGGATCTACGAGTGCGTGTCGCGCTGCACACCGGTGAGGCCGTGCTGCGCGATGCGCGCAACTACACCGGCCCCTCGATCCATCGCTGTGCTCGGCTGCGGGCGATCGGACATGGCTCCCAGACGCTGCTGTCGCGCTCGACGTATGAGCTGGTCGCGGGCGCCCTGCCCGACGGGGTGAGTGTGCGTGACCTCGGTGCGCATCGGCTGCGCGACCTGGCGCGGCCGGAGCAGGTGTACCAGCTGTGCCATGCGGATCTACACGACGACTTCCCGGCGCTGCGCTCGCTGTCAGCCCTCCCGAACAATCTGCCCGTCCAGCTCACCAGCTTCGTTGGCCGCGAGGCCGAGATCGCAGACGTTCGTGAGCTGCTCGGCCGATCGCGCCTGCTTACTCTGACCGGCGCGGGTGGGAGCGGGAAGACGCGGCTGGCCTTGCAGGTGGCGGCCGAGACGCTTGACGATCACCCCGATGGTGTGTGGTGGGTGGATCTGGCGCCAATCAGCGATTCGGCGCTGGTCGCCAGCGAGGTTGCGAGCGCGCTTTCGATTCGCGAGTTCCCGTCGCAGCCGGTGATCGACACGCTGGCGGCGCAGCTCGCCGAGCGCCGGCTGTTGATCGCACTGGACAATTGCGAGCACCTGCTGGGCGCGTGCGCGGAGTTGGCGACTACGCTGCTCGAGGCGTGTCCCGGTGTTGTGATTCTGGCGACGAGCCGCGAGTCGATCGGGGTCGAGGGGGAGCAGAGCTGGCGGGTTCCCTCGCTGCAGGTTCCGGAGCCCGAGCTGGCACCAGCGGCGCTCGCGGAAGTCGAAGCGATCCAGCTGTTCTGCGATCGGGCCCGACAGGTGCGACCGAACTTCCGTCTGCTGGACGAGAACGCAGGGGCGGTGGCGACAATCTGTCAGCGCCTGGACGGAATCCCCCTGGCGATCGAGCTGGCGGCGGCACGCGTGCGGCTGCTGACCCCACAGGAGATCGCCGACGCGATGCGCGAGCGGTTCGTGCTGCTCACGGGGGGTTCACGCACGGCGATGCCGCGGCAGCGCACCCTCGAGGCCTCGGTCGATTGGAGCCACGACCTGCTCAGCGCGGCGGAGCAGACACTGTTCCGGCGCATCTCCGTGTTCGCTGGCGGCTGGACGCTCGATGGTGTCGAGGCGGTTTGCGCCGGTGCTGGCGTCGAGGTCGCCCAGATCCTCGACCTGCTCGCGAGCCTCGTCGACAAGTCGCTGGTGCAGGTCGAGGAGCAGGGCGTCAAGACTCGCTACGCGCTGCTGGAGACGGTCCGTGCGTATGCGCGGCAGAAGCTCAGCGACGCCGCCGAGGCGGCGCTCGTGCGCAACCAGCATCTCGACTACCACCTGCGGCTTGCCGAGACCGCAGAGCCGGACCTGTACGGGGCGCGCCTGGAGCAGTGGCTCGGGCCGCTCACGACAGAGCTCGACAACTTCCGCGGTGCACTCGGGTGGGCGGTCGATGCGGGGCGCAGCGACGAGGCTCTGCGCCTCGCCGCTGCGCTGTGGTTGTTCTTCGAGGCGCGTGGCCATTGGCGCGAGGGCCGGGGGCACCTCGAGTCGGCGCTTGCCGGGGAGGGTGCAAGCGGGCTCCCGCGGGCAAAGGCGCTGGTTGCTGTGGGCCACATCGGGACGTTCGAAGTCGACTGGGTGGCGACGCGGCGCTTCGCCGAGGAGGCGCTCGCAATTGGCCGTGAAGTGGGTGACGAGCGCACGGTGGGTCGAGCGCTCGATCTGATGGCGTGGGCGCTGATCTCGCTCGAGCCGGAAACTGCCATGTCCGTTTTCGAGGAGAGCATCACCATCACCCGCCCGCTTGGGGACGCCTGGTTCCTGGCCGATGGGCTCTACGGAGCCGGCTTTCTTGCAACGATGGGCGGGCGGCTGAAGGCAGCGCCTCCGCTGCTCGAAGATGCCCTGGCGGTATCGCGTGCGGCGGGCAACCTGCTCGGTATCCGTGAGTCGCTCACCTGGCTCGGCCTCAACGCGGCGCAGCGGTGCCGATTCGCGGAGGCGGAGGCGACGCTCCAGGAGGCTCTCGCGCAGTCGCGTTCGCTCGGCGACCCGGTGTTCGAGATGCTCGATCTCAACGGCCTCGGTTTCGTCGAGATCCGCACCGCGGAGTGGGCGGCCGCGCGGGCGCACATCGAGGAGGCGATCGCCCTGGGCGTGCGTATGGCCCACAACCTCACGCCACTGATGCGGTGGCAGCTGGGACTGCTGGAGTACGCCACCGGCGAGCTCGAGCGGGCGGAGGCGCTGATGAGTGAGGCGTTGCCGGCGGCGCGGGCCAGCAATTACGCCTCGAACACCGTCATCGCGCTGCTCATCACAGCAGCCGCCCAGCTGGCGCGCGGAGACACGGAGCCGGGCGTGGCCGCGATCGAAGAAGCGGTGCTCGTCGCGCGCGAGAGCGGGCACCCGCTGGCGATCGGGGCCGCGCTCGAGGCGCAGGCGCAGCTCGCACGCACGGCCGGCGAGGTATCCGCAGCCGAGGAGCTCCTACACGAGGCTTTGCGCGCCTTTCACGACGCCGGCGACCCGGGTGGCGTCGCGGACGTGCTCGAGTCGCTCGCGGCGCTCGTCTCAGAGCTGCAGAACAAAGAGCAGGCGGTTCGGCTGCTCGGCGCCGCAGATGGCATTCGCGCCGCCCTGGGCTGCGTGCGCTTCCCCGTGCGTCAGCCGGGCTATGAAGCGGAGCTCAGCGCGCTGCGCGAGGCGCTCGGCCAGGAGGCCTTCGCGGCGGCGTGGTCGGCCGGCGCCTCGGCCTCGCTCGATGATGCCGTCGCTTACGCCGAGCGCGGCCGCGGAGAACGCAAGCGTCCGTTGCGCGGTTGGGAGAGCCTGAGCCCGGCCGAGCTGCGGGTCGTGCAGCTCGTCGCCGAGGGCCTGACCAACCCGCAGATCGGCGAGCGCCTGTTCATCTCGCCCCGCACCGTCCAGGCTCACCTGTCCCACGTGTTCGCCAAGCTCGCCGTCTCGTCGCGCGCCGAGCTCGCGGCGCAGGCGGCGCGAAGAGAGCTCTAACTCCACCGAGGGCGCCACCGGCCCCGAATAGGCCACTGCCACGGGCTCGAATACGCCATCCGGCCGATGTACCACGAGCCTCTGCCGGTCAGTCTCGTTGACAGCGGGGGCGGGCCTCGCATCCAACAGAGTGATCGGAGGACACATGAGCCAAGAATTCGATGTGATCGTCGTGGGTGCGCGCTGCTCGGGGTCGCCGCTGGCGGCTCTGCTCGCACGCAGGGGCGTGAAGGTCGCGCTCGTGGAGCAGGCCAGCTTTCCGAGCGACACCCTCTCGACGCACATCTTCGAGGCCCAGGCGCTGAGCTTCCTGGACCGCCTCGGGGTGATCGAGAAGATACGCGCGACCGGCGCGCCATTCGTCGACCGCGTCGACTTGCGCGCGGAGGACCTCGAGTTCGTGACTCCGATTCAGCTGCATTCAGGCGACGTCGGCGGTACAGCATCGGTGCGTCGGCTGCTGCTCGATCCGATCCTGGCTCAGACCGCCGTGGAGGCGGGCGCCGATCTGCAAATGGCGAGCAAGGTGACAGGACTCCTCGAGGATCGGGGTCGAGTGGCTGGCGTGCGGGTCGCACACAACGGCTCGGAGACGACGCTTCGGGCGCGGCTGGTGGTCGGCGCCGACGGTCGCAACTCGACGATCGCGAGCCTCGTCGGAGCTCGCAAGTACAACCTCACGCCGAACGAGCGATTCCTCTACTGGTCCTTCTTCGAGGGAGTCGAGCCCGACTCCGATCCGGAGTTCGTGTTCCACCGGTGGGGCAATCGGCTGGTGACCGCGACGCACGCCGACAGCGGCCTCTATCAGGTCATCCTGATCCCCGATCTGGTCGATCTCCCTCGTTTCCGGGAGGATCTGGAGGGCAGCTTCATGGAGTACGCATGCAGCTGCCGGCCCGTCGCGCAGGCGCTCACGGGCGCGCGGCGGAGCGGGAAGTTCTTTGGGATGCTGCGCTGGGAGGGCTTCTTTCGCGAGGCCTCGGGCCCCGGCTGGGTGCTCCTCGGCGACGCGGGCAACTTCAAGGACCCGACGCCCGGCCAGGGCATACAGGACGCGTTCCGGCAGGTCGACGCCCTCGTGCCAGTGATCGCAACCGCGCTGGATGGCTCTGGAGAAGACATTGACAGTGAGATGGCGGCGTGGGGCAGTTGGCGAGACAAGGACGCGGCCGAGCACTACTGGCTCGCGACCGATATGGGGAAGGCTGGGTCAACACCCGCGGTGCTACCCGAGATTGAGAGGCGACTGCTGGAGCAGGGCAAGATAGGCACGTTTCTGGATCTTTTCTACAGCCACCGGTCGCGACCGTCGCAAGTCTTCACCCCGCCACGCCTGTTGGGCGCCACCGCCAGGCTGTTGGCGCGTCGGGGATGCGACCGGCGCGCGTTGCTTGGAGAGGTGGGCACGCTCCTGGCTGAGGACTTCCAGCGAAAACGTCTCAACCGCAAGCCGGTATACGCTGCGGGCACTGCGCTCGAAGCCGGCCCCTCCGACGTAGACGACAGCGTCCTGCAGACCACGGCGTGAAGGGCTCGATGGCCGACATCACTGTCGAGGTACGCGTGCTCGCCGACGCGCAGTGGTGCCTGCCCTCTCTCACGTGGATGAGACGTGGTGGTCTCATATGAATGAGACGCCGCACACACCCAGTGACGGCGCCCGCCTCCGCCCTTGTAACGGGTAGTGCATCAGTTTCATATGCAGGAGCTTCATGCCTGAACGTCGAAGTGGCGGCATGAGCACCTAAGGTCGCGCTAGTCTTGGTTTATAAGCAGGCTTCTCTAGGGAGATGTAGTGGCGACCAGGATCAATCTACGCGACGGATCGCAAGCACTCGTTCAGGCAACGATTGATCAGCTCAGCAAAGCGCTAGAGGGCGCGATTGCGCGTGGCCAACTGCTGCAGATTGAAGGCCCGGACGGCAAGGTAGTCGTCATCAACCCTAATGAGGTTGTTTCGGCTCGTGAGGAGCCCGAGGCGGCGGAGGATCTTGCTGGCCGGTTTCAAGCTGCCGCGGGCTAGCGCCAACCACGCCTTTTAGACGCGGCGACTGCGGGTCGATCAGCTCGCCCTTGAACTTGACCGGTCCCGTTACCTCAAACGGACCTCGCAGTTTCGGCAGCACGACGGCGATGAGAGTCGCAAAAAGCGCGACTCCGACCATGATCCATTCACGTTCGATCGCGGCATAGACAACGACCCCCAGGGCGGCGAGCGCAAACACGTCTAGCCGTGTTGGGGGCCAGTCGAGTCGATCTGGGTGGGGTTCACGCATCTACCACAGAACCGTACAGCGACCGGTCTGCACATGCTGCAATTTTCCTAAAGATTGGGAGTGATTGCCTGCGGCTAGCCGGGGGCACGAAGGCGGATGATGTCCCCGCCTTTCTCGAGTGGCGAGATGACTCCGAACCCATGCCGTTCGAACAGCGCGTGGCTCCTGGTGTTCTTAGGCGACACCAGCGCATACACGTGCGGCATCGGGCCGCGATAGAGCGTGGCGATCTGCTCGAGCACTCCCCGCAGTAGGGCGTCGCCGGGCCGCGAACCCTCTTCGAGCTTCTTGCCCTGATAGTGCCTGTCGGTCCCGATCATGTTGATATACGGCATCCCGCGCAGCGGTTCGCCCCGCAGCGGAAGCATGAGTTCGCCTTCCCAGAAGCTGCAAACACCGACGAGTACGTCGGCCGCCGCCAGTTCGCGCTCGCGTTCGAGCACGAGGCGCAGGACAGCGCGCTGAGTCGCGAGATCGTTGCTTCGCCGCATCGCGCTCGACCGTAGCCCGAGGAGGCGGAAAATTGCAGGGATTTCTCAAACTGACCTACCACCTTTTAATGCTCGATAATCATTGTTATGTATACCTAGAAGGGAATAGGCTTCCGTTTCAAGACAAACTCGATCGCGGGCGAAGGTCGATGCCATCGTCTGAAGGCCCCCGCGACTCCGCCTGGACCCACGTGCCACTGGAGCAGCTATACCCACGTGAGGCCGGTTGTCAGCTCCTCGCCAGGCGACTGATCGGCTCAAGTCGGAGCCGCAGTCGTTTTTGGGCCTCCGTCAGGCATGTCGTCTTCGTAGTCTCAGCGGCAAGAGCGGCCAGAGCAGCGCTGCAGACAGGCGGTCGAGCACGATCACCACGCCCAACCACCGGGACCGAGAAAAAGGACTATCGAGTGCACCGCTCGCGGCCTGGCTCGTAGTAGCATCGAGCCAAGATGTCTCTGTGGATGCTGCTTTTGCTGTTCACTGTGATCAAGATCCCGATGCTCGGGATGATGCTGTGGATGCCGTTCCGCGACGATCACAGCCAGGACGTGTTGCCGGACTCAGATTCCTCAGAACCGGAGGACGGTGGCAGCAAGACCATGCCCGCCGGCCCTTACGATCCGCATCCACGGGGGTCGCTGTGTGATCCCAGGCCACGGCGTGGTCCGGGCGGTTGTGCTCCGCTCGCCTCTCCGAGGCGCGCGCGCCGTCCTTCGGCTGCGCCTCGAGGCGGTCGTGCCTGCAAAGCTCAGCGGTTGCGCTTGCGCTGAGCGCGCGCTGCCCTGGCCTTCGCGCGTCGCTTACGCTGGCGGGCGACCGTATCGCGAGTGGAGCCTGCGCCGAGTAGCCCGTCGCCAACCGGTGCTGAGGCCCGGGCGTCTCGTCTGATTACCACAGCGATCCCGCCCAGCAGCACCAGTGCGGCCAGTCCAATGACGGTCAGCTCACTGCTATCCGACGACGTCGAGGCCGAAGCAGCCGCGGTCGATGTCGTCGTTGATGTGGTTTCTTCCTGCTCGGCTTTGCTTGATAGTTCGCTCAACGAGTTTGAGCTCAGTTCAGCGATGGCGGTCCCTGGCAGCCAGGCGACTGCACAAGCGAACACGAGCAGAACGATTGAGGCGTGGCGGATTGGTGTCACGGTGACTGGCGAGGATAGCGCCTGACCTCGTCCGTTGGTCAGATCGAGTGAGCCGAAGAGTCGTGACGGTCTCGTGGTCCCTAGAATGCCGATCCGATGGCACCCAAGCAACGTCAGGTCAGAATGGAGCAGCGTGGCGGCCTGGAGGCGATCCAGGCGCTCGAGCAACGCACCGATGAGGAGCTCGAGAGCGAGACCAAGTACAAGTCGGCAGCACTGGCGATCCTCGGCGCGCGCGCGTCGGAGCGGTTCGACGCGGATTCGGCGCGTTCATATTTTCAGCGCGCGATAGCGGCCGCGCGGCCCCAGGAGCGCATGCAACTGCGGCGGATGGCGGATGCGTCGCTCGCACTGGCTGAGCGACGCGCCGGCGACCTGAAGGACGCGGTCGAGCGCCTCGGGCAGACCCCCCCCACCGGGCGGCAGATGTTCGCATTGCGCGCGATGGGCCTGCTCGTTCCCCCGAGTAACGCTGGAATCCTCGCCAGGATTCGCGGAATTCTGCTGATCATTGCTCTGATCATCTTGATGCTCGCGCTCGGCCTCGGGGTTGTCGAGTTGATCTCACTGCCGTTCGGCGGGCTCGGTCTGGCGCCGGGCATTCTGCTCGGTTTGTTCTTCGTGATCGCAGCGCTGTCAGTCGTCGCGTTCTTGGGTCGCCGTCGCCGAGATCGAGCCGCGGCGGGGGGAGCCTCGGCCTCCAAATAAGCGAGATCTCCGGCTCGCTACCGCAGACAGCCGCGTCCGGTGTTGCTAGCTCACCGATACTGAAGCGTGGCTGATCACAATCGGTGTGCGTGGAGTGCTGTCTTCGCCGTCTGGCCCGCTCTTCGTCGGGACACTTGCGATTCGATCCACGGTTCGCACACCTCCGACCACCCTGCCGAGCAGCGCATACTGAGGCGGCAGGCCGGCGTTTGCGCCGGTCACGATGAAGAATTGGCTCCCCGAGGCGCCGGAGGGGTCGGTCGTCGTCTTGGCCATCGCGACCACCCCGGTGGTGTATTGAAGGTCAGCGGGCGGCTGCTCGACCACCGTGTAGCCGGGGCCGCCAGAGCCGTTGCCGTCCGGATCACCGCCCTGGATCACGAACCCGGCAACGACCCTGTGAAAGGTCAGATCGTCATAGAAGCCGCGCTTGACGAGGTACACGAAGGAAGCGGCTGTCTTGGGCGCTTCCTTGACGGCGAGCTGAATTTCGATGGTCCCGCAATTGGTTTCGAGGTCAACCACATAACGCTTTGTCGGATCGAGTGTGATGTTCGGCCTGGGGATGTGCTGGCTGCCCTTCGGTACCGGGGCGCTCACGACACGGCAGCCATGAGCAGACACGGTCGATCTGCTCGCAGAGGCGCTGGTGGACGTCGAGCCGGCTTGCGAGCTGCCGCTGGCACGACTGTTGCTCGACCCGCACCCAGCGATCAACAACGCGACGCACGCCGAACAGAGATAGCTAAATCGAAGGAGAGGCCTCGCCGACACCGCCAAAGCATAGGTGCCTGCTATTGCCGAAGAGGGCTTTATTGCCGAATCCTTATTGTTCTCTAACGCAATCTCCCACGGTCAACGGCCCGTGGGATCGGTGGCGGCTGGCTTGTGATCTGACACTTCCTGGGGCCCACCAATACGCTTGCGGTGTGAACGCCCCCGTCTGCCTGATCGTCAACCCGGCCGCGGGCGGCGGCAGGGCCAGCCGCATAGCGCCCGCCGCGGAGCGGGCGCTGCACGATCGTGGCTTGAGGGTGCGCCGCTCCGATACGCGCGACTTGGACCACGCACGCGAACTCGCCACCGCGGCGGTGCGAGCAGGCGAGACCGTCGTGGCGCTCAGCGGCGACGGTCTGCTGGGCGTCCTCGCCGATACGCTCAGAGACCTGCCGGGAGCGGTGTTGGGGGCGATCCCCGGCGGGCGTGGCAACGACCTGACGCGAGTTCTTGGGATACCCGATGACCCAGTCGCCGCAGCTGCCATAGTCGCCGATGGATACACGCGGGCTGTGGATCTCGGGATCGTGGAGAGCCAGGGCGCTCCGGCACGCTGGCAGGCGTTTGTCGGCATCGCCTCGGTCGGCTTCGACAGCGAAGCCAACCGGATTGCCAACGAGGCTCCGTCCCAGCTCGGAGGCCTCGTGTACGCGTACGGGGCGCTGCGAGCGCTCGCCTCGTGGAGGCCGGCCCGCTTTGAGATCGAGCTCGACCCGCCAGGCGATCGTCACAGCTTCATGGCCTATACGGTCGGCGCGTGCAACTCGAAGACCTACGGCGGTGGGATGCGGGCGGCGCCGGACGCGATGCTCGACGATGGCCTGCTCGACGTGGTGATTCTCGAGAGCATCGGCAAGCTCAGGTTTCTGACGAAGATCTTGCCGAAGCTGTTCCGCGGGACGCATGTTCTCGAGCCCGAGGTAAAAGTCTTTCGTGCGCGTGAGATCGCTGTCAGCGCCGATCGCCCATTCACAATGTATGCAGACGGTGATCCAATCGGAGAGCTGCCGGTCCGCGTAAGAGCGCTTCAGGGCGCGATCACGATGCTCCTGCCACGGGTCGACAGCGAGGATTCCGCGTTCTCGGCCCGCGGCGTGCCTTCCTCAGAGCACTGATGGCTGGGTCACTCGATGTCAAGCTCGCGCTAGCACGAGGACTGGGAAAACTCTCCCGGCTACGCGGCGGCGGCGCCACAACCGCGCCTGGAAAGCTCCTGATGAGACTGGACCGAGGTGCGCTGGGCAAGCTCGCTGCTCGTCTACCCGAGGGCAACGTGATGATCTCGGCGACCAACGGCAAGACAACCACCGCGGCGATGCTCGCGAGCATCCTCGCTGAGAACGGTGTCAAACCGGTGCACAACCAGGCTGGCGCCAACATGGCTGGCGGAATAGCCTCGACACTGCTGGAGGCTGCGGGTCCCCGCGGTGCGATCACCGGCGAACTCGGGCTATTCGAGGTCGACGAGTTCTGGCTCGACCAGCTTGTCTCAGAACTCCATCCTCGAGCCCTGCTGCTGATCAATCTGTTCCGCGATCAACTCGACCGCTACGGCGAGCTGGAGACCATCGCAGACCGCTGGGCACAGGCGATCAAGGGTGAGCCCGCTGCCGGCTCACGACTCGTTCTGAACGCCGACGATCCTCTGATCGCCGACCTCGGTCGCAGCCCACGCAAATCCGAGGCGCTGTACTTCGGTGTACAGGACAGCTCGCTGGCATTGGAAGGCATGGCACATGCCGCCGATGCCAAGCACTGCCGAAATTGCGGCACGCCGTATGTGTTCGACATCGTCCTGCTCGGCCATCTCGGCCATTACCGCTGCCCCAACTGTGGCCAGAGCAGGCCAAGTCCCACCATCACCGCGACCAACGTGGTGCTCGAAGGAGTGCGCTCCGCCGGCTTCACACTGAACACCCCAGCCGGAGCAGGCGATGTGAAGTTGAGGCTGCCGGGTTTGTACAACATCTACAACGCTCTTGCTGCCGCTGCCCTGGCAAGCGCTCTGGAGGTGCCGCTCGAGAGCATTCTCGCCGGGCTGCAGGCGACCGAGGCGGCGTTTGGGCGGGCGGAGACCATCACAGTGGATGACAGCGAGATGCGCATCCTGCTGATCAAGAATCCAGCCGGAGCCAACGAGGTGCTGCGCACCCTTGCGCTCGAGCCCGGCGAGCACGACCTGTTCGGGATCCTCAACGACAAGATCGCCGATGGGCGCGATGTCTCCTGGATCTGGGATGCCGACTTCGAGCTACTGGCGGGTCGCGTGCGCCGGTTCACCTGCAGCGGAACACGCGCGGCGGAGCTGGCGCTTCGGCTGAAGTATGCGGGTGTGGACCCTGAGCGGATTCACGTGCAGAGCGATCTGCAACGCGCGCTCTCCGAAGCGACCGCGGCCCAGCCCCGGGGCTCCGAGAGGACCCTCTATGCCCTGCCCACATACACGGCGATGCTCGCACTGCGAGAGCTGCTCGTGGCACGCGGGGACGCACGCAGCGCATGGGCATGAACGTCACCTCGACGTCGCCGAGCGACGAGGTCATCTGGCACGAACTCGAGTGCGGCTCCTATCGTGCCGATCTGGAGCTGTGGAGCGCGATTGCCTCCACAGAGCAAGGCTCAGTGCTCGACATCGGCGCGGGCAGCGGTCGCGTCAGTCTGCACCTGGCCAGCCAAGGACATCGTGTGATCGCGCTCGACAGATCCCAGGAGTTGCTCGCCTGGCTCTCCCAGCGAGCCGGTGATCTAGAGCTCGAGACGATATGCGCCGACGCACGCTCTTTTGACCTGCCAAAGCCGGGTTCTGTGGGACTGTGCGTGCTGCCGATGCAGACACTGCAGCTGCTCGGCGGCGCTCGCGGACGCGCGGCATTCTTGAAATGCGCCCGAGCCAGCCTGCGCCCCGGCGGACTGCTGGCCTGCGCGATCGTCTGCGATCTCGAACCCTTCGACTGCGCGGAGGGCCACAGCGGCCCCTCTCCAGAGCGTGCCCAGGTCGGAGAGCTCCTCTACGTCAGCCACGCCACGCGGGTCGCGCTGGCAGGCGAGACGATCGTGCTCGAGCGCCAACGGCGGATCGTCTCACTCGACGGCCAGACTCGTGGCGGGGATCCAGAGCGAGACGTCATCGAACTCGACCAGGTGACTCCGGCTCAGCTGTGGCGGGAGGCGCGCGCGGCAGGTCTGCATCGCGAGGCATCCCACGTCGTGGAGGCGACCGTCGAGCACACGTCCAGCACGGTGGTGATGCTGCGTGCCTGAGGCACTGCGGACATTGCGTGTCTGCGCGCTCTATCCGGATCTGATGAACATCTATGCCGATCGCGGCAACCTGCTCGTCTTGGAGCGCCGCTGTCACTGGCGCGGTATCGGCTTTCAGATGTGCGCAAGCGGACTCGGCGATCCGCTCGACGGCGAGAGCATCGATCTCTTCTATCTGGGCGGCGGGCAGGACCGCGACCAGCTGCTGTGTGCAGCCGACCTCACTCACTTCAAGCAGGATGCCCTGTGCCGCGCGGCTGAGCGGGGCGCCGTTGTGCTCGGCGTCTGCGGCGGCTACCAGCTGCTCGGGCACTCCTACGTAGTCGGTGAGCGGGAGATCGACGGCGTCAGCCTGCTCGATGCGCGCACGGTACGCGAGGATGCGCCGAGGCTGATCGGCAACATCGCAATCGAGGTCGAACTCGAGGCAGACGGTCCGGCAAGGATCCTCGCGGGCTTTGAGAATCACGGCGGGCGTACCCACCTGGGGCCAAATGGGACGGCGCTCGGCCGGGTGCTGAAGGGTCATGGCAATGACGGTCACAGTGGCTTTGAGGGCGCCAGACACGCGAATGTGATCGGCACCTATCTGCACGGCCCGCTGCTGCCGAAGAACGCCTGGTTTGCCGACTGGCTGATCGCGACCGCGCTCAACATCCAGGTCCAAGAGCTCCTCGAGTTACCGGACACACTGGAGCTCCAGGTGCACGAGGGAGCACGCCGCGCCGCTGGTGTGTGATGCGAGGCCCTGGTCGCAGGCGCTCGAGTTCTCGCAAATTGGACGGTTGGGCGACCCATCCCTCCCCAGCTGAGCCTAGGATCACTTCTCCGTGGAGCTCTCCGACTATCAGCGGCTCTCGCGTCGCACGGCCGAGTATCCGCGCGAGGCGTGGCTTGCGTATCCCGCTCTAGGGCTGGCCGGCGAGGCCGGCGAGGTCGCTGAGCACGCCAAGAAGGCGATCCGTGACGACGGCGGCACAGTTACTGACGAGCGCCGCTCAGCGATCGCCAAGGAGCTCGGCGATGTGCTGTGGTACGTGGCGCAGCTGGCCAGTGAGCTCGACCTGGATCTCGACGAGATCGCCGCGGGAAACCTCGAGAAGCTGCTCTCGCGCCAACGCCGGGGCGTTCTCTCCGGCAGCGGCGACGAGCGCTAGGAAGCGACCGCAAAGCGCGCGTAGCGCTCCGCCAGACGACTCGGGATCAGCGCCCGAACACGCACGCCCTCCGGGGTATCCTCGCGGTTGACGTTGCCGGCCAGCTCGTGTATCTCGGCAAGGCTGTCCCCATGCGAGTACGGGACGAGCAGCTCGATCGGGCACAACGTGCGCTGGAAGTCGTGATCGATGCGCTCGGTCAGATCACTGAGTCCCTCCCCCGTGTGCGCGCTGAGCGCAATCCCCTGCGGATGGCGCAGCCTCAGCTCGTGACGAGCCTGCTCGTCGAGCAGGTCGATCTTGTTGAGCACGAGCAGCCGGGGACTCTCGCCGGCGCCAATCTCCTCGAGAACCTCCTCGACGGCTTGGCGCATCGTTTCGAAGTCTTCCTCCCTGGCGGAGGCGTCGATCACGTGCAGCAGGAGATCTGCCCGTCCGGTCTCCTCGAGCGTCGCGCCGAACGCATCGACGAGCTGATGAGGAAGCTTGCGGATGAAACCGACGGTGTCGGTCAGCAGGTGCTGTCGGCCTCCCAGGCGGAGTGTCCGGGTGCTCGGGTCGAGCGTATGAAAGAGGCGATCGCGCACGCCGACATCTGAGCCGGTCAGCGCATTCAGCAGCGTCGACTTGCCGGCGTTGGTGTATCCGGCCAGCGCGATCGTCGGCAGCGCGGCTCGCTCACGCTCGGCACGCTGCACAGCCCGGGTGCCCTTGACGTGCTCCAGGCGGCGACGCAGAGCGGAAATCCGGTTGCGCGCCAGCCGGCGATCAGTCTCGATCTGGCTCTCTCCCGGGCCCCTCGTCCCGATACCGCCGCCGAGGCGCTCGAGGTGTGTCCACAGGCCACGCATGCGCGCCATGTTGTATTCCAGCTGCGCGAGCTCGACCTGGAGCTTGCCGTCGGCACTGGCCGCGTGGGCCGCGAAGATATCGAGGATCACCGAGGTGCGATCGATCACCGGCAGCCCGATCGCCTCCTCGAGGTTGCGCTCCTGGCGTGGCGTCAGCTCATCGTCGCAGGCGATCAGATTCGCGTCGGCCTGCTGGGCGGCGAGCTTGGCTTCGATCACCTTTCCCGGCCCCAGGTAGGTATTGGCGTGTGGCCGCTCGCGGTGCTGGACCATCTGCCCAACGACCGCGACGCCCGCGGTTCGCAGGAGCTCCGAGAGCTCCTGCAGGTTGTCTTGATCGGGCAGCGCGGCTACGCAGAAGGCGCGCTGGCGAGCCCGCGGCGCGACGGGCTCTGACCCGTCATATCGGGTGCCCGGGCTGGGGCTGTGCGCTGTGCGACCGTGGCGGCTGCGATCCATTCACCAATCATTCTAGGCGGCGATCGATCCACCGCCACGGAGGTGCGTTCAGCCGAGCGCCGCGATTCGCCCCATCGCCTCGGACAGCCGGTCATCCGGCGTCGTCAGGGAGATCCGAAACCAGCCCTCCCCGCTCGGTCCGTAGGCGCCGCCCGGCGAGATCACGACCGCCGTCTGCTCGAGCACGTGCTCACAGTAGGCCGCGGAGCTCTCAAAGCCCGAGGGTATCGGCGCCCACACATAGATCGTCCCCTTCGGCGGGGTCACCGCCACACCGGCGGCCGAAAGCGCGTCGCAGACGAGATCGCGGCGGCGGGTATAAATCGCGTTCATCTCGCGCACGCGCTCGTCGACCTCCGGAGCCAACGCCGCCACCCCGGCCAGCTGCACGGCCTCGAACAGGCCCGAATCGACATTCGACTTCAGGCGCCAGTAGTGCGCGATCGCCTCGGCGTTGCCGACCATCGCCGCGCAGCGCCAACCGGTCATGTTGTAGCCCTTCGACAGCGAGAACACCTCGACCCCCACCTGCTTGGCGCCCTCGGTGGCGAGGAACGACGGTGCTCGGTACCCGTCGTAGGTCGTCTCGCTGTAGGCGTTGTCGTGCACCACGAGGATGTCGTGCTCACGCGCGAAGTCCACGACTCGCTCGAAAAACCCGTCGGGCACGACAGCGCCAGTGGGGTTGTTCGGGTAGCTGAGGAACATCAGCTTGGCCCGCTCGAGGTCAGCCGCGCTGATCGCGTCGAGGTCGGGCACGAAGCCGAGCTCAGGTAAGAGCGGCATCACCACGGGATCCCCACCGGCCATCAAGGGGCCGCCCGTGTAGACGGGATAGCCGGGATCGGAGGCCAGCGCCGCGTCGCCTGGATCGAGGAACGCCAGGTTGAGATTGAAAATGCACTCCTTGGCGCCGATCGCGGGAATCACCTCGCTGTCTGGGTCCAGCTCGACCCCGAAGCGGCGGTCGTAGAACTGCGCGATCGCCTCGCGGAAATCCTCGCGGCCGCGGTTGCTCGGATACTGGTGGGTGGCGGGGTCGGCCATCGCCTGCTGGCCCGCCTGCACGATCTCTGGATAGGTGGGCGTATCTGGGTCGCCGATCCCCAGGCTGATGACGTCGATGCCGGCGGCCTTCTTCTCGGCGATCTTGCGCTCCAGCTCGGCGAACAGGTATGGCGCGATGCGGCTCAGCCTCTCACTCGGTTTCATGCAGTTCCTCCACGAAGTTCTCGCTGAGATGTCCTGCGAATACGGGCACAGCCCAGCCGGTCAGGTTCACTTGTAAATCGTCGCCCACCTCCACCTCGAGCTCTCCGCCGTCCAGCACGACGGTTACGGGAGAGACGCCGCCGCTCAGCGTGTGAGCCACCGCCGCACCAGTCGCGCCGGTCCCCGATGAGAGCGTCTCCCCCACGCCTCGCTCGAAGATACGTGCGCGTATGCGATCACCGGTATCGGAAGGACTGGCCGCGATCGGCGTGAACCAGGAGACGTTGGTGCGGTTGGGAAAGAGCTCGTGCGCTTCGATCGAGGGCCCGACCGCGGGCAGATCCAGGTCTCTCAGGGTGGCCTCATCGGGTACGCGTATCGCGCACTGTGGATTGCCGATCGATACGTGCTGAAAGCTCCATGCGCGTCCCGCTGCTGTCAGCTCCCCGGCGCCGTCAACGGGACCGCTGGGGTAGTCCTTGGATCTCAGCGTCGCCCGTCCCATGTCCACACGGCAGGTGCTGGCGGAGGTGATCGTCGGGCGGATCTCCCCGGCGGCCGTGTGGATCGAGAACACGTCCTGCTCGGTCCAGCCGCGTTGGCGGAGGTAGAGGATCGCCTCGCGCGCCCCGTTGCCGGACAGCTCGGCCTCCGAGCCATCGGGGTTGTAGATCCGCAGATCCGCCACGTAGCGTGAATTCTCGGAGGGCGAGAGCTCGAGTACGCCGTCGGCGAACACCCCGAAATGCCCTTGGCAGAGACGCCGCACGCGTGCAGCGGTCAACTCGAACGGCAACTGCTCGCGCTCGAGGATCAGGTAGTCGTTGCCGAGTGCCTGCCACTTCTCGAACTTCACGTCGCTGTCTCTTTAGTTGGCTTGTCCATTGCGAGCCGCAGTCTAGGAGGTCGTCTGCATCCTGGCGGCGAGGGCGCTCACTGCGCTCCTATCAGACCGTGGATCTGGGCGGCAGCCTGCTCGGGGCTGGTGGCGGTCAGATCGATCATCTGAACTCCTGGCAGCTTGCGCATCCACGTGAGCTGCCGGCGAGCGTAGTTTCGGGTGCGGCGCTTCATAGCCTCGATGTCGCCGACGATCAGCTCCTCGAAGCCGAGCGCCTTACGAGCGGTATCAGACGCTCCTTCGCGGTGAGCTTGTTGCACCTCTTGCGCGGCTTCGTGGGCGAGCATCCAGTCCACCCGCGTCTCGATTCTCGCGTAGAGCGACTCACGCTCCATGACAAGGCCAACGAGCACAGTCGGGTGGCGAACCTCCTCGGTCCACAGTTGTGAGGGACCCTCGGGAGGTTCCAGCTCGCCGGCGTCGAGCAGCTCGAGTGCGCGCACGATACGGTGCCGGTCGTTGGGATCGATGTTGGCGGCGGCCCACGGTGCCCGCCGGGCTAGCGTCGCGTGTAGTGCGGGTGCCCCTGCGCGCTGCAACTCAGCCATCCAGCGCTCGCGCACACCCGCGGCGGGCGGCGGACGCAGATCGAGCTCGGTCAGGGCGGCTCGAAGGTATAGGCCGGTGCCGCCGACTACGATCGGGCGCCTGCCATCAGCCAGGAGAGAGTCGATCTCAGCGTGGGCCAAGGCCGCGTATTGACCTGCGCTGAAGCTCGCGGTGACTGGTAGAAACGAGACGAGACGATGCTCCAACGCGCTCCGCTCGGCGCTCGAGGCCACACCCGTGAGTGTCTCGAGCCCTTCATAGACCTGCAGCGCGTCAGCGGAAACAGCGACTGGACGCTCCCCGTTCTCACGCAGCTGTGAGGCGAGCGCAACAGCGACTGAGGTCTTGCCCACACCGGTGGGACCGAACAGCGCAACAACCTCTATAGGGGCTGGCATCACCATAGTTTCCCGCGCCGGCCATCGCGACGTCAGGGGCCTCCCGACAGCGGGCACCGGGCTCGCCGGCAGCGTAGGCTACGGCGATGCAGATCTCCGGATCAACCGTGTTGATCACCGGCGCCACAGGCGGCATCGGTCACGCGATCGCACGAGCGCTATACGCCCGTGGCGCCAATCTGATTCTGACGGGCCGGCGCAGCGACATCCTCGAGCCGCTGGCCGCGGAGCTCGGAGGGCGCGCACTGGCAGTCGATCTGAGTGATCGCGACGATGTCAAGCGACTGATCGACCAATCCCGGGAGGCCGAGATCCTGGTCGCCAACGCGGCCCTTCCTGGCTCAGGGCCGCTGGATTCTTACACTGAAGAGCAGATGGACCGGGTGCTCGAGGTCAACCTGCGTGCGCCGATCGCGATCACGCACGCGATGCTGCCCGCCATGATCGACCGTGGCCGCGGCCATCTGCTTTTTGTCTCCTCTCTTTCAGGCAAGGCCGCAACCGCCGGCGCTTCCCTCTACAGCGCCTCCAAGTACGGTCTGCGCGGATTTGCCACTGCCCTACGAGAGGATCTCCGCGAGAGTGGTATCGGCGTATCGGCGGTATTCCCGGGCTTTATCCGCGACGCCGGCATGTTCGCCGACACTGAGGTCAAGCTCCCCCCCGGCGTGGGTACACGTACACCCCAGGATGTCGCCCGTGCGGTCGTGAAGGCGATCGAACGGAACCGTGGCGAGGTTGACGTCGCGCCGCTGTCGCTGCGCCTGGGTAGTGCCTTCGCGGGTCTTGCTCCGGAGATCTCCGCAACCGTCGCCCGAAGGATGGGCTCTCACGACATCGCCATGCGCGTGGACTCCGGTCAGCGTCAGAAGCGTTGAGCTGTCACGCATTCCAGATACGGGTCACAGTGAAGCGCTGGCGCACGCCGGATTCTCAAAACAGCTTCTCTTGAGCGGAGACGGCCTCGCCCTGGCCGCTCGGCAGGGTCTTCCCCACAGGGTGCTCGTGGCCGGTCTCTCCAGGTGTGCGCCAAAGGGCTCCCGGTTTCTCGCCGCTGCGCACCAAGCTGGCGAGCCGTTCTCGTTCGCCATGCGGCGCGTAAGCCCCGCCACGGTACATCCGCTCGTAGTCCGCGACTAGGTCGGGACGCTGTGAGCCAAGCCAGCCCATGAAGACCTCCTTGACTCCCGGTCGCAGATGTAGGGCGATCCCGCCGATGCTCCTCGCACCCGCCTCGGTCGCGGCGGCAAGCAGCGGCTCGAGCTGGTGAGGGGCGTCGTTTATGCCTGGCATCAATGGCGCGATCAATACCCCCGTCGGGATGCCGGCCCGGTTGAGCTCCGCGACGGCCTCCAGACGAGCACGCGGGTTCGGCGTGTGCGGCTCGGTTTCGCGCCAGACCTTCTCATCGAGCGTCGGAATCGACAGGCACGCGCTGAACTGGGTTCGTTCTGCGATTTCGACCATCAGCGCCAGATCACGCAATAGAAGCGGTGACTTGGTTAACACAGAACAGGGATTGGCGGCGTCCCGCAACGCCTCCCAGATGCCCTGCATCAGCCGGTAGCGGCCCTCGACCCACTGGTAGGGGTCGGTATTGGTGCCCAGCGCCACGTGCTCGCCCTTCCACGACGGGCGTGCAAGCTCGGCCCGCAGCACCTCCGGTGCGTTGACCTTCACGACTATCTCCCGCTCAAAATCACGGCCGGCGTCAAAGTCCAGATACTTGTGGGTGGGCCGGGCAAAGCAGTTGTGGCTGACCACGCCGTTGGCGATGAAGTCGCCCGTCCCCGTTGTGATGTCGTACAGCGGCATCGTGCTGAGCGGCTCGACTGAGACGACACGTAGTTTCGCGAGCGTCTCGACCATCTGGCCCTCGATCGAGCGCATGCGCGTGATCGCCGGATCCGTTAGGTGGAGGAAGCGGAGATGTTCGGCAAGGCCGCCGCGAATACGGACACACGTCATTCCATTGGGGTGTCCAGTGCGATCGCAGGCGACGCGAAATCCGAGTCGTGTCAGACAGCTTGCTGTCCAATGAACGATCTCGGGGTCGGTGTTGGCGATCCGGAGCACGAAATCACTGCGCGAGCCCCCGGCGTCCAAGATGCCCGCAAGGAAGCCGCGGCACCACTCGCGGCTGACGAGTTGGGGCCAGCGGATCAGCCCGCGCACGCGCTGGACGTTCCTGCGACGCCCGGTCGAGACCGCAACCACCTCGCGGCAGGCCCCGACGGCTTGCTGGAACACGCGCTGGTTGGTATCGACGCTGGCGCACTCGAGATGTGTCTTCGCTCTCCACAACGCCTCGAGGTCGGTGAGCGAGAGCCCGAAGTTCTGCTTCTCGCCGGTCGTACCGTTGGCCCGCCCGTATGTGCTCCGCCAGATGCAACCGTCCCCCCGAATCAACCCGCACAGGTATCCGCGACGGTACGCCAGTGTTGCCTCTGGCTGATCGGCGAAATGGCCAGGCCCGACGAGCGTGTCGTCGAGCGTGAGGTGTGGCCGGCATTCCGACCCCTGCTCGGTGCCGGTTACGTGCTTCCACCCGCGGTTTGTTAGGAAGCGATGGTCGCCGCTCGCGATCAGCTCGGTGCCATCCTCCAACGTCACCCGGAATGCGGGCTTGATGGTGATCCACTTGGCGAGCACAGTTGTGGGCGCATATCGCCGATATCTCGGCCCCAGCTCCGTTCCGTAGATGGTGTCGCCGACATCGAGATCACCCAATCCTCGATGCGTGCCGTCAGCCATCAGAATCGGCGTCCGGCCGTGCAGGCAGTAGCAGCATGCATGTGAACATCCCCTATAGGGATTGATGCTCCAACGGAACGGCATGCGCGACTTCTCGGGCACGCGGTTGAGGATCGATTTCGCCTGCACCTCGTAGAAGCGCATATCGAGAGCCTCGGGAGCTGAAAAACGGCGTACTGATGCGGGATCTCGGTAGCCGGGCAAGCGCCGCTCCTGGTCCTCGCTCAAAGTCAGGTTCGACCATCGCACGAACACACGTTCGCATACGGATCGGACGTACCGAGACTCGCCTCTACGCGACTCGACAACACTGCGGATGCCGCCCTGCGCGCTCATCGGTGCAAAACCGCGGTTGATGTCCTCGAGCGAGATGCGGTGTGAGATGAACGGGTCGGCATCGATGTCCCCAGTCCAATGGCGGTCCCTTCAGGCCGCCAAAGGACGACCCGCATACCCGGCGCCCAGTGATCAGCAGTCGCGGGATCACGTCAAACGTCTCGCCACGTCCGACGACTCCACAGACCCGTCACAGTCCCCAGCCCATGCGGGCCGCTTCGGGCGCCTGATGCATCACGTCCACGACTCCAAGCCCTGCGGCGCCAGCTCCGAGATCGAAAAAGCAACGCGGCCGAAAGGCGGCGTCGCCGAGGGAAGTATCCGTGCCCGAATATGGGCTCCGGCTCCAGTGGAAGTCCCGATTTCGTCTTCCGTTGAGGATCGGGGTCGAGTTCTGGCGCAAGCGTCCCTGGCAGCGCCGTTGGGGCAACCGCACAGTGGTCGAGCAAACCAACCGATAGTCGATACGGGCCTCAGGTCGCCGCTGGGAAGCGCTCGCGCGGCACGCAGGGATCCTCAGCCGGACGTTGTTCTTGCCAGCAGGCGCTCCTCCCCGGAGAGCGTCTGACTAGTGGCCGCGATGATCTCCACCTCGGCCAGCTCGCCGGGCGCGGCCAGGCCGGTGAAGTTCACGGCCTTGTTGTGTCTGGTGCGGCCCCTCAACCGGTCGGGGTCGGTGCGCGACTGGCCTTCGACGAGGACCTCGACCGTGCGTCCGACGAACCGCTGGGCGCGCTCGCGCGCGCGACGCTGGACGATCTCGAGCAGGCGCTCCATCCGCTCGACCTTGACGGGGTGTGGGACGAGGCCTTCGGTCAGTTCGGCCGCCATCGTGCCGCGCCGCGGGGAGAAGAGGAACGTGAAGGCGCTGTCGTAGCCAACCTGCTCGGCCACCTCGAGCGTCTGCGTGAAGTCCTCCTCGGTCTCCCCCGGAAAGCCGACGATGATGTCGGTCGTGAGCGATGCGTCGGGGACGTGCTCACGAATCAACGCCACGCGGTCCATATAACGCTCGCGGTCATACGTACGGCGCATCGCCTTGAGGATCCGCGAGGAGCCCGACTGGAGCGGCAGGTGGATGTGCTCGCACACGCTCTCCAGCTCCGCGTGGGCGCGGATCACGTCCTCGCGCATATCCTTCGGGTGCGGGCTCGTGTAGCGAATGCGGTCGATCCCGTCGATCTCGTCCACGGCCGCCAGCAACCCAGCGAACGTCGCCGGCGGATGCCCTGCGGAGCGCAGGTCGCGGCCGTAGGAGTTGACGTTCTGCCCGAGCAGCGTGACCTCGCGCACGCCGTCGGCGGCCATCGAGCGGACCTCGGCGATGAGCTCGTCCTGTGGCCGGCTGACCTCGCGGCCGCGAGTAGAAGGAACCACACAATACGAGCACGCACAGTTGCAACCGACCGAGATCTGCAGCCAGCCCTGAAACGGACGCGCTCGCCGCGCGGGCAGGTGGCCGGTGAAGCCCTCGAACTCGAAGTAGCCCTGGGCTGTGAGGGAATCGCTCGTGAGGAACTCAGCGAGCTTGTGCACCTGGCCGGGGCCGAAGGCGACGTCGACGAACGGGAAGCGCTCGAACACCTCCTCCTTCACCGATTGCGCCCAGCAGCCGCCGACACCGACGATCCGCTCCGGCTGTTCACGCTTGAGGCGCTTGGCCTCGCCGAGGTGGGCGACGAAGCGGCTGTCGGCCGTCTCGCGGATCGAGCACGTGTTGAACAGGATCAGGTCGGCCTCGCCGCGCTCGGGGGCCTCCGCGTAGCCGAGCGACTCGAGCATCCCCTTCATTCGCTCGGAGTCGTGCTCGTTCATCTGACACCCGAAGGTGGTGAGGTGGTAGCGAGGTTTTATTTTTGGTGCCATCGGTCCACGTTGAGATTAGCCTGGCGATCGTGTTGCAGGCGCAGTGGCTATACGCAAAAAGTACTACCTGACCGGGTGCTAGCGCAGATGCAGGAACGTCGCCGCCTCAGCATCTGCGAGCGATCTGTGTGCTGGCGCTGCTGCGCCACGGCTCGCCTCAGAGCGCGCTATCCGCTCGTGGCTCTAAACCGGCCTGTGTGCGGGCGAGCGTGAGCTCATTCTGAACGGTAGGGCGCTGGTTGTCGATCTGCAGGCGGCGCTGCAGCACACCCACTGCCGCGGAGGGGTGTCCGCTCAGCTGTAGCGCGTGCCCCAGGTCATACAGCGCGTAGGCGTATGTCAGGCATGTCGCGCTGACCGGTTCTAGACATTCATCGAGCTGCTCGCCGGTCGCGGTCACGGCGCGTTTGAGGGCCTCGATGGCAGCGGCATACCTCCCAGCTTCCAGGAGTTCGTGTCCGCTAGCTTGCAACTGCACGGCAAGGGCCGCGGACACGAGCGTCGCTTCAGGGCGACCAGCCGCCCTCGAGCGAGTGTCGACTTGCGCAACGGCCGGGCCGACAGACTTGGCCGGGCGGATCTGTGCGCGGGGACGGGGCGCCATGCTGCCTGCGGGCAACACGATGAGCGCGAGCACGGTCACCAAGCCAACCGTCGCGAACAGCGCGACAGGCGCCAGCCAGCGCTTATCCGGCGTATCGCCGAGCGCTCGCGAGGTACGCGCGGCGCTCGTGCTGAGAGGCCACGCGAGGAGTCTGGCGGGAAAACCCGCGGCACACCGGCGCACCGGACCTGCGCTGGAACCTGCCCGACGCTGATCAGAAGAAAACGCGTGGTCTAGATCACGGCTCGGGTCGAGTCGCACGCCCATCTCACGCGTACCATCAGCGTGAAGAACACGCCGCTCGATCTCGACTCCCGCCAGCTCGAGCTCTGATACCACGCTGGCGGGAAACTCGATCCCCGCGGCGTTCAGGTCCGCGAAGCTCACTGGCACGCCCAAGGCGCCGCGCAGCAGCTCGAGCAGCGCCGCCTGTTGGGACTCGAGCGTCCAGGAACAGGCCTGCACCGGCGTCTCCTGAACGAAATCATGTTCGGAGAAGTAGCTCGTGCTCAACGATCCAACCTCGCCGGCATGAATCGGGGATACCCGCCCCGACCGATTGTGAATCAGCCAAGCACCTGGGCCAAGCTCCGTAGCTCGTACATGCGCTGGGACTCGCCGAACTGGGTATCCGTCCGGCGCAGCGCTCGATCACGAAGTGCAGGTGCTCTCCTGCTCGAGGCATCTGATGGCCTCATAGGAGACTGCTTGGGAGTAGCCGCGTCGCATCAGCAGCCCCAGTGCTCGCTGGCGGGCCCGTGGATCCTCTGTGATCAGCTTGACCCGCCGGCGCAGCAACGTGATCGCCGCTTCGAGCTCCTGTTCGCGATCCTCGGGCTGGGCGGCGAGCTTGGCGGTTTCTCGCTCGATACCGAGCTCCAGCAGCCGTCGATAGATCCGCTCTGTACCCCAGCTGTCGAGGTTGCGGCGATCTTCGGCAAAGCAGCGTGCGTAGCGCTCATCGTCGAGATACCGCTTCTCGGTCAGCTCAGCGATGACCGCCTCGATCTGCTCGCTGTCGCAGTCGGTTCGCTTGCCGAGGTGGGCTCGCATCTCACTCGCTGTGCGATCACGCGAACCAAGGTAGGCATAAGCACTGGCGAGTGACTGTTCTGTGGCTGCGGGCACCGTTCGCTACCGGTGATCTGTGGCGTCTGCGGGTCAGGCTGCCTGCTCGATGACCTCGGGCGGTCCGTCCTCCAGATCAGGTGTCTCCTGCTTGTCGTCGCGCTCGATCGGCGTGACCAGGTCGCGGTTGACGCCCACAGCGGCGTAGATCTTGCCCTCGATCTCTTTGGCGATCTCGGGGTTCTCCTCGAGATATGCCTTGGCGTTGTTGCGTCCCTGGCCCATCCGCTCCTTGCCGTAGGAGAAGAACGAGCCGGACTTGGTGACGATGTCGTGCTCGATGCCGAGGTCGACCAGGCAGCCTGCCGTGGAGATTCCTTTACCGAACTCGATATCGAATTCAGCTTGACGAAACGGAGCGGCGACCTTGTTCTTGACGACCTTCACGCGCACCTTGTTGCCGACCGCTTCGGTGCCGTCCTTGAGGGTCTCGATGCGCCGGATGTCGAGCCGCTGAGAAGCGTAGAACTTCAACGCCCGGCCTCCGGGCTGCGTCTCGGGCGAGCCGAACATCACGCCGATCTTCTCGCGGATCTGGTTGGTGAGGATGCAGAGGGTCTGGGTCCGGTTCAGGTTGCCGGCTATCTTGCGCATCGCCTGGCTCATCATGCGGGCCTGCAGTCCCACAGACTGGTCTCCCATCTGCCCCTCGAGCTCTGCCCGCGGCGTCAGAGCCGCGACCGAGTCGATCGCAACGACGTCGATCGCTCCCGAGCGCACCAGCATGTCGGCGATCTCCAGCGCCTGCTCTCCGTAATCGGGCTGGGAGACGAGCAGCTCGTCGATATCGACGCCGATCTCCTTTGCGTACAACGGGTCCATCGCGTGCTCGGCGTCGATGAAGGCACACACTCCGCCCAATTTCTGCGCCTCGGCAAGCACGTGGTAGATGAGCGTCGTCTTACCTGATGACTCCGGGCCGAACACCTCGACGATCCGCCCGCGTGGCACCCCGCCGATACCCAGAGCGAGATCGAGCGACAGCGCGCCCGTGGGGATGGCATTGACGCGGACCTGGGCACCCTCGTCCCCCATGCGCATGACCGTGCCCTTGCCGAACTCACGCTCGATCTGGCTGAGCGCGCCCTTGAGTGCCGCATCGCGCGCCTTCGCGGCCTTCTCCTGATCGACTACGGGCATGACTGGCTCCTTCTCGACTCGATTGAAGCGACAACGGTAGAGAGCGCTGTGGACGGAACAGTCCGATGGCCGTTCGCGTCTTGCCGATCAGCCTTCGTCGGTCGCCGGGTACGGCGGGGCCGGACCGGTGCGATCGAGTGTCAGCGCCAGCAGCGGTTCGTAGTTTGCTCCATTGGCCGTGAGCCACGAGCGATACAGCGTCACGCTCGCAGCGGCGAAGCGAAGATCGGGCGTCGCCGCCAGCATCCTCAGCCGCCGCGGTACGCCACCGGCGGGCATCCGGGCGACGGTCGCATGCGGGCGAAAGCGACCGTCTGTGAGCTGCAGACCAATCTCTTGCGCCAGGGCTGCTCTCAGCTTCTGGCGCAGATCGGCGAGACGCAGCTCGTCGTCGTGGATCTCGAGGGCCAGGGCACGCGGACGGCTCTCGGGCAGCCACAGCGGAGCTCCCAGCGAAAGTTCTCCGGCCGGCCCCGCGCAGCGAGACAGAACCGCCTCGATCGACTCGATCTCCCGCAGCGGCTGGTCGCCGAGAAAGCAGACCGTGATGTGAATCATCCCGGCTGCGAGCAGACGAAGACGCGCCCGGTGAACGTCCTTGCCCCCGTCTGCGAGGGCCGCGCGTGCCCATGCGGCCATGTGCTCGCGGGCGTACAGCGGCGGATCGACTGCCACGAACAGCCTGGCGGTCCCAGCGCCGCTCACGTCTGGGCGCTCGCCGCTCCCTGCGGCTCGGTCGCTGCCTCGGGGTCTGACTCTCCCAGCAGCAGCCGTCGGATCAGGTGCATCGCGACCGTCGTCGAGCGGTCACGGATATCCGCGCGGGCGCCCGGGAGCTGCATCGAGCGAGTGAGACTCACACCGCCTCCTCCCACGACACAGAGCCAGACCAGGCCCACCGGCTTCTCCGCGGTCCCACCGCCTGGACCGGCCACGCCCGTGATGCCAACTCCAACGTCCGCTTGCAACCTTGCGCGGGCGCCCTCGGCGAGCGCCAGTGCAACCTCAGCGGACACCGCGCCGTGATCTGAGATCAGGGCTGGGTCGACGCCCGCCTGCGTCACCTTCGCCTCGTTGGAGTACACGACGAGCCCTCCCAGCACGTAGTCCGAGGCCCCCGGCGGCTCGGTCAGGCGAGCCGTCAGGAGTCCGCCCGTGCACGACTCCGCAGTGGCGATCGTGCACACCGAACGCGCGCGATGCGCGTTCTCTGCGTCAGCGCCCTCGCCGCGCAGCAGCCTGGCGACCTGCTGATCGACGGTGCTGCCGTCGTCGGAGAACAGCGTGTCCGGATGGCGACGGCGCACAACGGCCTCGAACGCCGCGTAGATCTGCTCCGCGTCGGGCTCATAGCGGGTGACGACCTCGACCTCGCCGCGTTTCAGGCACGTCGTGATCTCCAGGCGATCGAGCGCGATACCCTCGGCTTCGGAAACCCGCAACGTCTCGGCGATCTCAGACTCGGGGATCCCGAACAGGCGCAGCATCCGCTGGCGGTACTCGGTGGCTCCCACGATCGCCGCTTTGAACGCCTCGGTCTCGCGTGCGGTGTGCCACATCGGCTGAAGCTCGCGCGGTGGGCCGGGCAGCACGACGACGGTTGGGCGCGCGGATCCCGTGGGCGGCCCGACGATCAGCCCCGGCGCGGTGCCGACCGGCTCGAGAATCGTCGAGCCCTCGGGGATCACCGCCTGCTTGCGATTGCCGTGTCTGATCGCCTTCATGTCGAGGTTCGGCCAGCGCTTGGCCAACGGCCGCAGGATCTCGGCGATGCGCTCCTCCAGAGGCTCATCGAGGACCATCGCCCGGCCCTGAAACTCTCCGACCACCGCGGCGGTGAGATCATCCGCGGTTGGCCCCAGGCCGCCGCTGGTCAGAATCAGGTCGATTTCCTCGCGCGCCATGAATCGCAGCCCCGCCAGCACGTCAGCGGGGCGATCGCCGACGATCACGATGTGCGCGAGATCGACTCCGATCTCCCGCAGTCGCTCGGCCAGCCAGGGACCGTTACGGTCGCTCACCCGTCCGGTGAGCACCTCTGTGCCGGTCACCAATATTCCCGCCCGGGCGGTCATTCGCAGGTGGGCAACTGGCCGGCTGGGAGCGTGTGGCGCCCGCTCGTAGAGATCGAGTAGCCGATTGGTTTGCTCGATGGTGGCACCGCCAGGGCCCTGCCATCGACGTACATCGTCACCGCGTTGTTGCCGAGCGTCAACTCGAAGCGGCGGGCATGATAGATGGGCGTCTGTTCCCCGGCCTGCAATTCGCGACCGGGTATCCGCCGCTCGTCGTTGTCGCCGATCAGGCACACATAGATCGCGCCGCTGGCCCGCAGTGACAGCGATACGCGCGTGGAGCGGGAGCGTCCACGTATGCGGCCATGCGCCGAGTAGCCGTGTTTCGCGCCGGCAATCGGATTTACAGATGACGAGGTTTTGCCGGCTTTGTGCTTGGAGGAGCCGCCATCGGTGAGCAGCGCCACCACGAGCACCACAATCAGCAGGCTGACCGCGCCGATCGCGATCGTGTAGCCGCGTGAGCCGTTCGGCGTTCGTCGTCCTGTGCGCTGGTTGGCCGGTCGTTGCGCGGCCGAGACGAGCGGGCGGAAATCGGCATCATCGGAGCGTTCGTAGGCGAGCCGGTATTCCTCGATGAGGATCTTCCCGTCGAGACCGAGCGCCTCGGCGTAGGTGCGCAGGAAGCTCTTCACGAATGTGGGGCCCGGCAGCAGGTCCCACTCTTCGTTCTCCAAGGCGCGGAGATACTTGGCCCTGATCTTCGTCTGGGCCTCGATTTCAGATACGTCGATATGAGCGCGCATACGCGCTTCGCGCAGCGTGGCTCCGATCTCTGCCATAGAACAGAGAAGGCTACAGGGCCTCAGCCATCGGCTGGCACCTTGATTGCAATCATCTCCTCGGCTTCCGGGCTCGGGGCGCCGTCGCGTTGACTGAGGGCCGCCAGCACCCGCGGTAGATCAGCCTCCGAGATCAGAACCTGCCTCGGCTTGGAACCTTCGTAGCCGGAGATCACCCCGCGCCGCTCGAGCATGTCGATCACCCGCCCCGCACGCGTGTATCCGAGTCGCAGGCGCCGTTGCAGCATCGAGGTCGAAGCGGTCTGCATCTCAACAACGAGCGCGATCGCATCCTCGAGCAACGGGTCCTCATCGGGATCGAACTCATCGGCCCCGGAACCGGTGCCGTCTCCGTCCTCTGGCTCGACCTCCTCCAACAGCTCCTCACGGAACTCGGGCTCGCCCTGACGGCGCCAGAAATCCGTCAGCTTGGCGATCTGCGCCTCGTCGATGTAGGCGCCCTGGATGCGCTGCAGCCGTGAGGTTCCGACGGGATTGAACAGCATGTCGCCCTGCCCCAGCAGCGACTCCGCCCCGTTCTGGTCGAGGATCACACGCGAGTCGGTCTGCGATGAGACCGCGAAGGCTATCCGCGACGGAACGTTGGCCTTGATCATGCCGGTGATGACATCGACCCGCGGGCTCTGGGTGGCGAGCACGAGGTGTATCCCGACGGCGCGTGCCTTCTGTGCCAGGCGGATGATCGAGTCCTCCACATCGGCCGGTGCGACCATCATCAGATCCGCGAGCTCGTCGATCACGCAGAGGATGTACGGCAACGGTGCTTCGGAGCGCTTCTCGCGCGCACGGTTGAGCTCCACCAGGCTGCGCGTGCGCGCGAGCGACATGATGCCGTAGCGCTGCTCCATCTCCCGCACGAGATTCTGCAGCGCGTTGGCGGCCATCCGCGGGCTCGTGATCACCGGCGTCAACAGGTGCGGGATCGACTCGTAGTGGTTCAGCTCGACCTGCTTGGGATCGACCAGCACGAGACGCACCTCGTGGGGAGTGGCCCGCAGCAGGACGCTGCAGAGCATCGCGTTGATCGCGCCTGACTTGCCGGCCCCCGTGGTGCCGGCGACCAGCAGATGCGGCATCTTCGCGAGATCCGCGCCGATCGCCTTGCCTGCCACGTCCTTGCCCAGCCAGACGGTCAGCGGAGACCAATCCTTCGGTGGCGCCTGGAAGACGTCTCCGAGCTTGACGATGCGCCGGTGAGCATTCGGGACCTCGACGCCGACGGCCTGCTTGCCCGGGATCGGCGCGAGGATGCGGATGTCCGTCGCCGCCAGCGCGTAGGCCAGGTCGTCCTTCAGCTGGGCGACCTTCGCGACCTTCGTTCCCGGTGCCAGACGCAACTCATAGCGGGTGATGTGCGGACCGGCGACCGTGCCGATGACCTTCGCTTGCACGCCGAAATGCCCGAGCGCCTCGACCAGGCTGATCGCAGTGCGCTCCTGCCCGGCCGTGTCGGGCCTGGTCTGCTCAGCCGTCGAGCGCGCCAGGAGACGCTCAGCCGGCGGGCACTCCCAGACGAAGTCGGGATCGTCGGTGGCAG
Organism: uncultured Solirubrobacterales bacterium; assembly: GCA_963776185.1. Lineage (GTDB taxonomy): Bacteria > Actinomycetota > Thermoleophilia > Solirubrobacterales > Solirubrobacteraceae > Palsa-744. The sequence continues at coordinate 346,357 of CAVZLM010000002.1, read as the reverse complement.
CCTCGCGCAGACGGCCCTGCGGCGTGAGCATGGTCTGGTCCGCCGGCTCGGCTCGCGCCACTCCCGGTGGCTCATCGAGCTCCTGCTCTGAGTCCTCGACGGAGTCCTCCGGGGTCTGCTCGGCCAGCAGGTCGTTCACGAACGATCCTTCGCGCGGTCCGTCAGCGTCGCCCTGATCCAAGCCTTCGGCGGGATCTGGATCCCAGGGGTGCTCACCTTCCGCGGGCGCCCCGTCGAGCGACGGCGCCTCGACATGGGTGGATCTCACCACCAGCTCGTGTCCCTCGGGTTCCGGCGGTTGCAACCGGGGTCGTCTGTCGGGGCGCTCGCTGGCTTGCAGGGTCCGGGGTGCTCTGCGCTGAGTGAGCATCCGCGTCGTGTCCAGCAGACCGGAGCTGGTGGAGGCGATTACCGCCGCGATCGAGGCGCCCGTGAGCAGCGTCACACCCACCAGCGCCAGGAAGATCACGAGGATGCTCACGCCGACGTCCTGAACCAGGCGATGAGCTACCCAGAACAACAGCTGGCCGCTCAGGCCGCCATGGGAGTCCAGCGAACTCGCGTGCCACTGCGCGGAGCCGCTCACCCGTGTGATCCCGAGTGTGCCAGCCGCGAGCGCCAGGGTCACCGAGCAGAACAGGCATGTGGCACCCGTTCGCAAGGGGCGCAGAGCGGGGAGCACGGGGCGCAACAGCAGCACACCGCCGCCGGCGATCAGCGCCGCTGGAGCCAGCGCACGAGCCTTGCCGACACAGAAGCCGAGCGTCAGCTCGAGGCCGTGCCCGAGTCGTCCTCCCGCCCAGTGGCCGTAGAGAACGAAGCCGAGATACACCCCGACCGCGACCAAGCCGAGTCCCAGCACGTCTCGCTGGCGTTGATCGAGTACCGGCATGCGGGGGTTGAAGGTCCGCCTGGATCGGCGACGGCGGCTCGCGGCGGAGCGTCCTCTGGTGGCGCTCCTGCGCCGGTGGCTGGCAGACTTGCGTTTTTTCGCTGGTCGTGTGCTCGGCATCTGCAGCGCAACTTCGACGCCAGCCGCCTAGAACCTGCCGGAGACCGCTTACCATCACTTAAGTGTTGAGCGATAGACAGAGGATCAGGACATGAACGATTTTCCCCGTGCACCCCGGGTTCTCGTCGTCGAGGACGACGAAGACATCGCGCAAGTACTGCAGCGCTCTCTGCGAATCGAGGGCTATGAGGTGCGCTCCGCGCCCGACGGCCTGGCCGCGCTGGAGCAGGGACGCTCGTTCGCTCCGGACCTCGTGATCCTCGACCTCGGTCTGCCGGGCCTCGATGGCCTGGAGGTGGCCCGGCAGTTGCGCGAGCACGATGACGTGCCGATTCTGATCCTCACCGCCCGCGACGCCCTGGAGTCTCGCGTCGAGGGTCTCGACGCCGGGGCCGATGACTATCTCGTAAAGCCCTTTGAGCGCCAGGAGCTGTTGGCGCGTATGCGTGCGCTCTTGCGGCGCCGGCCCCCGCGCGGCTCGGCGCCGCTGCGAGTAGGCGATCTGATGCTCAACGTCGACACACACGAGGTGACGCGTGGCGAGCGTCCCATCGAGCTGACCCAGCGGGAGTTCGAACTGCTCGAGTATCTGATGCGAAACGAGCGGATCGTGATCTCCCGCCAGCGGCTGCTCGACGAGGTTTGGGGCTATGACCCGTTCTCGACGACGAACACGATCGAGGTGTTCGTATCCAACCTGCGCCGCAAGCTCGAGGCCGATGGCGAGCCGCGCTTGTTGCACACGATCCGTGGAGCGGGCTACGTCCTTCGCGCTTGAAGTCCGCCGTGGCGCCGGGAGCCTGTCGAGCAGCTTCGACCGGCTCCCGATTCGCGTGCGCCTGGCCGGCGTGTCAGCGCTGCTGACGTTTGTGATCCTCTGCGGCTTCGCGGTCGCCGTGGGCTCGCTGACGGTGCACAGGATCCGCTCGGACTTCAATCGCGAAGTCACGGGCACCAGCGTCGAGCTCGCGCGGCTGCTGGCGATCCGCGTGACCGGTAGCGATCTGACCGGCTACCGCGTGGAAGTCAACCCCAACCTCGACAAGTTCGCGGCGACCAATCACGGGGTCATTCGCGTTCTCTACCCCTCGGGCAAACTCTTGACGGGTAGCCGCGGCGCACCGAACCTGGGTCAGGGTAGCGAAACGAATATTCAGGGCTATCGCGTCCACACGACGATCATCCCGCTGGAGGGGCAGACAGGCGGCTTCCTGCTGCTGCAGTATGGGCGCAGCGTCTCAGACACCGAGGCAACCGTTACACGTGTGGAGCTGCTGCTGCTGCTCGGGGTGCTGATCGGGACCGGCATGGCGCTGCTCGCGGGCATGACGATCGCGCGCCGTGCGATGGCGCCGATCGCGCGCCTGACGAGCACCGCCGAGGAGATTGCGCGGACCCGTGACCCATCCCGCGGCGTGCCCCAATCCGAGGCCGACGACGAGGTTGCGGAGCTTGCGCGCACACTGCAGGGCATGCTGCGTGCGCTCGACTCGGCACGTGCGGAGACGGAGGCGATGCTGACCCGTCAGCGCCAGTTCGTCGCGGACGCGTCGCACGAGCTGCGGACCCCGCTGACGAGCGTGCTCGCGAACCTCGAGCTGCTCGCCGAATCGCTGCATGGCGAGCAGGGCGAAGCCGCCGCCTCGGCGCTTCGCTCTTCAAAACGCATGCGTCGCCTGGTCGCAGATCTGCTGCTGCTGGCGCGAACCGACGTCGGCAGGGTGGTACCTCACGAGCCGTGCGATCTCGCTCAGATCGTCGTCGAGGCGACCGCCGAGCTGGGCCCGGTGAGCGCCGAGCACGACATCTTTCTCGACGTTCAGCCGGTGACGGTCCAGGGCGCCGCAGACGAGCTTCACCGGCTGGTGATCAATCTGCTCGAGAATGCGTTGCGCCACACCCCGGCGCAGACCAGCATCTGGGTATCCACGGACGTCAGTCGCGACGGTCGAGTGAGGCTGACGGTCGAGGACAACGGCCCAGGTGTGCCCGAGCGGCTCACATCGAATCTGTTCGAGCGCTTCGTGCGAGGCGCGGGTGACCGTGGTGGATCGGTCGGTCTCGGTCTCGCGATCGTGCGAGCTGTCGCTCTGTCCCACGGTGGCACCGTCGCCGTCGAACGCACCATGCGTGAGGGCTCTGACAGCGGCGCTCGTTTCGTGGTCTGCCTGCCTGTGTTCGCGCCCGAGCTCTCCGCAGAAGACGCGACGCTCGCTCATACCGCAGCGCGGGCCTGAGCGCCCGCTGATCGCCGCGGCGCTCAGACCTCGACGACGACTGGCAGCACCATCGGACGACGTGTGAGGCGATCGTAGACGAGCTTTGCGAGATCGTCGTGGAGGATCTGCTGGAGAACCTCTATCTCTGCGATCTGGTCCTTGGCGGCCTGGCGCAGAGATGAGTCGACCGTGGAGCGGATCTCCTCGAGGAGCTCACCAGCCTCGTCGAGGAATGGCACGCCACGGAAGATCACCTCCGGCTCGGCGACCGAGCGTCCGTCGTGCTCTGAGATCGTCGCGACGACGATGAAGATGCCGTCGGCTGAGAGCATCCGCCGGTCGCGCAGCGCCACGTCCGCCATGTCGCCGATCTCCACACCGTCGACGAACACCATGCCAGCGTGCTCGCGAGAGCCAAAGCGTGCGCCCCGTCCGTCGATGTCGACCGGCAGCCCGTTGTCTGCCTGGAATATGTTCTCGGGCGCGATGCCGACGGCCTGGGCCAGCTGCCCGTGCAGACGCAGGCGCTTGAAGTCGCCGTGAAAGGGCATCACATACTGCGGCTTGACGAGGTTCAGCATCAGCTTGACCTCCTCGGCGTAGCCGTGCCCGGAGGCGTGCACAGGCGCCTCGCGCGGGGTGATCACCTCGCAGCCGATGTGGTAGAGGCGATCGATCGTCTCGTTCACCGCGCGCTCGTTGCCGGGTACGGGTGTCGCGGAGAACACGACCGTGTCGCCCTGATGAAGCTCGACCTGGGAATGATCGCGATAGGCCATCCGGCGCAGCGCGCTCAGCGGCTCTCCCTGGGAGCCGGTCGAGATCACGACGATTCGCTCGTCGGGAAAATCTTCCAGCTCGCGTGGCCCCACGAGTGTGCCGTCGGGAATCTCGATGTGCCCGAGCGTGCCGCCGATTTTCACGTTCTTGCGCATCGAGCGGCCGACCAGCACGACCTTGCGGTCGAGCGCCGTGGCGGCGTCCACGACCTGCTGGACGCGATGAATGTTCGAGGCGAAGCTCGTCACCACGATCCGTCCCTCGCAGCGGGCGAACACTTCCTCCAAGTGCGGGCCGACGCCGGACTCCGACGGTGAGAAGCCGGGGCGGTCGACGTTCGTGGAGTCCCCGCACAGCAGCAGCACGCCTTCGCTGCCGAGCTCAGCCAGGCGAGACATATCGGCCGGCCGGCCGTCCACCGGGGTTTGGTCGAACTTGTAGTCGCCTGTGATCAGCACAGTGCCCAGATCGGTCCCCAACGCGACCGCGCTGGAGTCGGGGATCGAGTGCGTCATGTGCACGAGCTCCAGCGAGAACGGGCCCAGCTCGATCGTTTCGGCGGGCGCCGTCTCGATCAGCTCGACCTCGCGAAGCTTGTGCTCGTCGAGCTTCGATCTGGCCATCGCGACGGTCAGCGCGCCACCGTAGACGGGCGGTTCGGCGCCGTGTCTCGCCAGGTCGCGCAAGACCCACGGCAGCGCGCCGAGATGATCCTCGTGGCCATGCGTCACGACGATCGCCTCGATGTCCGCGGCACGCTCGCGCAGATAGGAGAAGTCGGGCAGCACGAGATCGATGCCGACCATCTCGGGAGTCGGAAAACGCAGTCCGACATCGACCACGACGATGCGCCCGTCGCATTCGACGACCGTCATGTTCTTGCCAATCTCTCCCAGGCCGCCGAGCGGCAGGACGCGCAGCTTGGAACTCACGCGGCTGGCGCCCCGGCTGGGCTGGCTGCTCGTGCGCCAGCATCGTGATCGAGCAGATCGTGACGCACGAGCATCGCTCTGACGGCCTCGGTCTGGGCGTCGGTCGCGTCGACGATCGGCAGGCGCACCCCCCCGGCCTTGAGGCCGAGCAGGTTGAGTGCGGCCTTGACGCAGGTGGGACTCGCCGTCAAGAACAACGTCTCATACACATCTCGCAGTGAGGCGTCGATCTCCGCGCGCTGCTCGGGCTCATCGACCATCCGCCGCATCTCGTTGCCGACCACGTGGCTGGCGACGAGGATCCCGCCGGCACCGCCGATGTCGAGCGTGCGCGCGAACGTGACGTCATCGCCGGCGTAGAGGTCGAGCCCATCGATCAACTGAAGCTCGTCGGGGTTGGCCTGCTTGACGCCTTCGATCCCGTCTATCTGCGCAAGCTCCGCCAGCAACTCCGGGGAGATGTTCGTGCCGGTGCGGCCGGGGTGGTTGTAGAGCAGAATCGGTTTATCGGTCGCGCCGGCGATCGCTTCGTAGTGGCGCTTGAGGCCGAGGCGGCTGGGCTTGTTGTAATAAGGGGTGACTGACAGCATCGCGTCGGCGCCGCGCTCCGTCGCGCCCTCCGTGAGATGGACGGCATGACGAGTGTCGTTCGTTCCCGCGCCGGCCACGATCGTCGTCCCGGGCGGGCGCTCTTTGACGGCCAGGTCAAACAGATCGAGTTGCTCCTCGTCGGTCAGCGTGGATGCCTCACCGGTGGTGCCCGCAACCACAAAGCCGTCTGAGCCGCTGTCGGCGAGGCGGTGCATCAGCGCCACGAATGCCTCCTCATTGACGCTGCCGTCGGCGTCAAACGGAGTGATGATCGCCGTGAGGATGGTTCCGAGCGCCGCCATTGAAAAGCATTATCCCACGCTCGCGCACACTTTGGAGGCCTCCCGACTGCAGCGATGGATATCGTCGAGTCATGAGTGTCAGCGCCTCACAGGAGACACTCGATCACATGGTCGAGGTGGTGGCGATTCGCTATTGCGCCCCCGGCGGCGACTTCGCTGTCCTAGAGGCCCTCAGCGAAGCGGGCGAGGAGATGATCCTGACGGGAGACCTGTCGCACCTGCACGAAGGCGAGACCGTCGGCATCTGTGGGCAGTGGCGCCAGCACGGTCGCCACGGCCGCCAGTTTCACGTTTCGCAGACGCATCTGAGGGAGCCAACCTCAGACCTGGCGCTGCTCAGCTACCTGGCGAGTATCAAGCACGTCGGCCGCCAGGGCGCCGCGTTTTTGCTCGAGCGCCACGGCCCAGAGGTGCTGCGCGTCGTCGATCGTGCGCCCCGTGCACGGCTGCTGGAAGTGCCCGGCATCGGCCGCGGACGGATTCCCGGCACGGTGCGCTCCTGGGAGGAGCAGGGCGCCCAGCGCGAGGTGCGGATGTTCCTCGCCTCGCACGGCGTGCCGACCGCGGTCGCCGGGCGGATCTACCGCGCCTGGGGTTCTGAGTCGATCGAGCGGCTGCGCACCGACCCCTACTGCATCACCAGTCTCACGGGCGTCGGTTTCCTCACCGCTGACGCGCTCGCACGAGCTCTGGGCGTGCCCGCGGACGCTCCCGAGCGCTTGCGGGCGGGGTTGCTCTACACGCTTGCGCGGGCCGAGCTCGACGGGCACTGCTACCTGCCGATCGAGGAGCTCTACCAACGCGCGAGCGTGCTCCTGCGATACGACGTGAAAGCCGGAGTGGGGATCTCCAGCGAAGTCGACTCGCTCACGTGTGAGCGCTCGAGCGACGGCCGCGAGCTCGTCTACGAGTCCTCGATGCATCGTGTCGAGAGCTCGCTGGCGAGATCCGTGAGCGATCTCATCCAGGGGCGTCCGACGCTGCAGTGCAAACGGGTCGAGCGGCCGAAAAAAGGTGGCTTCCTGCCGACGGACGATCAGTGGCACGCGGTCACCGTGGCGCTCGAGCATCGCCTGTCGATCCTCACCGGCGGCCCGGGGACGGGAAAGACGATGAGCATGAGGGTGCTCGTAGATGTGCTGGCAGCCGAACAGCGCAGCGTGCGGCTGTGCGCGCCCACCGGCAAGGCCGCTCGCAGGCTGGCGGCCGCCACCGGCGAGTCCGCCTCCACGATCCACCGTCTGCTGGAGTGGACCCCCGAGGACGGCTTCAGCCGCGAACGCAAGCGGCCGATCTCGGGGGCCGACGTGCTGATCGTCGACGAGGCGAGCATGCTCAGCGTGCGTCTGGCGGAGGCGCTGTTCAGTGCGGTCGGGCCACGGACTCACGTGCTGCTGGTCGGCGACGTCGATCAGCTCGCCCCGGTTGGCCCTGGGCGCGTACTCGAGGATCTGATCGCTTCAGGCCGCGTGCCGGTCACGTCGCTGCACGAGATCTTCCGCCAGGCGGCCCGCTCGCTGATCGTGCGGGCGGCGCATGCCATCAATCGCGGTGAGCCCCCTCCCCTATCCGGCGGCGAGGACACGATCCGCGACTTCTTCTTCATTCGCTGTGAGGGACCGGAGGCGATCTTCGACGAGGTTGTCTCGCTCGCTAGCGGGCGGCTCGCCGACCACTATGGCCTGGACCCCGGGATCGAGATCCAGGTTCTCGCGCCGATGCGCAGAGGTGCCGCGGGCATCGACGCGATCAACACCGAGCTGCGCGCTCGGCTGAATCCAGCTGGCAAGGCGATCCCGGGAAGCGCCCTCCGCGTCGGCGATCGTGTGATCCAGACCCGCAACGATCACGAGCACGAGCTGATGAACGGTGAGGTCGGGCTGCTCGTCGAGCACCTTCCCGAGCGCGAGCGGGTGCGCCTGATCACCGACGACGGACGTCAGCTGACGTTGCCGATCGGAGCGCTCGAGACGCTGCAGCTCGCCTATGCAATCTCGATCCACAAGTCTCAGGGCTCACAGGCTCCGGCGATCGTCGTGCCGCTGACCCGGACGCACGGGATCATGCTCACACGTAACCTGCTCTACACGGCCGTCACGCGCTCGGAGAGGGTGTGTGTCGTGGTCGGCGAGCCACAGGCCCTGCAGATAGCGCTGAGTCGCCGTGACGCTCGAGCTCGCTACACGAGGCTCACTGAGCTCGTGGTGGCCTGAGCGGCGCGGCCTTGGTCGACCGGCGTGCCAGCGCATCGGTGAAGCGTCGCGGCACCCGCGGTGTGCCCAGCCGGTCACGTTCCCACAACGTGATCACGATCAGCTCGCCGCGATTTCGATCGTGCGCACACACGAAGATCAGGTCGCGGTCGCTCAGATCGTGCACATAGAGAACGCCCCTTTGTGCGGGTCTCTTCGCGCTCGACGTGGGGGGCTTGTCACTGACGCGCCGCGCCTCCCAGGAAAGCGATACGCGGGAGGAGATCTCCGCCCGCCGATCGAGCTCACCACGACGACTCGCGACACGTTGGCAGAACCGCTCATAGGCGTGATCGGTGACGACAACCAGCACCCCTGGCAAACGGTCCTGAGGGCTCTGCTGGCGCTGCCCGCTCGACTCTTTGGGCAAGGTCAGAGCAGCAGGTGCTCGAGCCCAACCACGGGTGAGCTCTCGAGCGTCGGGACGCGGCGCACGGCAAGTAGCACGCCGGGCATGAACGACTCCCGGTCGATGGTGTCGTGACGGATCGTGAGGGTCTGACCGACATCGCCGAGAATCACCTCTTGGGATGCGACGAGGCCCGGCAGGCGCACCGAGTGGATCGCCGGTGGCGGACGATCGCTCGACTCGGCCATCAGCTGCGCGGTGAGTGCGGCGGTGCCACTGGGAGCGTCGAGCTTCTTGTCGTGATGCAGCTCAACGATCTCAGCCTTCTGCATGTGCCGTGCGGCCTCTGCGGCGAAGCGCATCATCAGCACGGCGCCGATCGCGAAGTTCGGTGCGACGAGGACGTTTGCCTGCGGACGGCCGTCCGGTGTGCGTGCCCGCATCAGTGGCGCGAGGTCAAAGCCGGTGGTCCCGATGACCGTGTGCACCCCGGCCGCGACGCAGGCCAGGGCATTCTCCAGCGCGACCTCTGGCCGCGTGAAGTCGACTACGACCTCGGCATCCGCCAGCACGTCCGCGAGTGCGATCCCGAGCGCCGGATCGGCACGGCCAACGAGCTCCATGTCCTCGGCGCCCTGCACCGCGCCACACACGGTCTGGCCCATGCGTCCGGCGGCGCCCGCGACCGCGACGCGGATCACCGAGCCACAGCTTCCAGCGGCTCGAGCGCATCGCGGAACGCCTGCTCCTCGGCCCCCACAGCCACGACCGACAGTCTCGCCGGGTGAAACAGCTCCGCCGTGAGCTCTCGCAGATCGCTGATTTCGACCGCGTCGATCCGATCGACGATCTCATCGACGGAGTAGATCGGCATCTCCTTCAGTATCGAGGCTCCCAGGTGGCTCATGCGTGCCCCGGTGGACTCGAGCGACAACACGACCCGTCCCTTCAAGTTCTCGCGCGAGCGCGTGAGCTCCTCCTCGCTCGCGGGGTCCGACACGCAGCGCTCGAGCTCGGTCGCGACCACCTCCAGCGCCTGCGCCAGATTGTCGGGGCGAGTGCCCAAATATAGCCCCACCTCACCCGTGGTGGCGAACTGGCTGGAGAAACAGAACACCGAATAGGCCAGGCCCCTGCGCTCTCGCACCTCCTGAAAAAGCCGCGAGGACGAGGTTCCGCCGAGGATGCCTTCGAGTACGCGCAGCGCGAACCGGCGCTCGTCGTTGCGCGCGAGCCCCGGCCCGCCGAGGCACACGTGGTACTGCTCGGTGTCTTTTGCCAAGAAGCACACGCGCCGCTGGAAGTCGGGTGCCGCGAGCGGTCCGTTCGGGCTCGTCTGGGCGGCGCCGGTGTCCGCGTGAGCGTCGTGCGCGACGCTGCCGAGCCCCTCGGCGGCGCGGACCATCTCCACGACCGCTTCGTGCTCAACCGATCCGGCGGCGGCGATCACGATCGTCGTGGGCGCGTAGCGCTCGCGATGAAACCGCTGCAGCTGCGTGCGCGTGGTGGCGCCCACGACGCGAGCGTTGCCGATCACCGCGCGTCCCAGTGGATGGGATCCGAAGACGGCTTTGCCGAGCAGGTCAAACGAGCGGTCCTGCGGGTCGTCTTCGTACATCGCGATCTCCTCCAGCACGACCTCGCGCTCGGTCTCGAGCTCTTCGAAGCGGGGCCGCCAGAGCATGTCGCCGATCACGTCGAATGCGCGCGGCAGGTGACGGTCGAGCACTCGCGTGTACAGAGACGTCGTCTCGCGGTCGGTGCCTGCGTTGATCTCGGCACCCATCGCGTCGAAGATCTGATCGATCTCCTCCGAGCCGAAACGCTCCGAGCCGCGAAACAGCATGTGCTCGAGCAGATGGCTGATCCCGGCCTGACTGTCGTCCTCCGCCGCCGAGCCGGTCCCGATCCAGCAGCCGAGCGCCACGGAGCGTACGCCGGGCACCTGCTCGGTGACGACTCGCACACCGGACTCCAGCGTGCTGAGGCGATGCGCGGCGGTGGTCGTGGTCCCGTCGGCTAGGGCCATGGAGTCCAACTCACCGAAGATCCGGCGCGCGCACGAGCCGCCCTGCGCCACGTCGGCGAGTGGGCGGCGCGTGATGCGCGCAGAACCATCAGGTGTCCTCGCCGCTAACGCTGGTCGCGACCGGCGCCGTGGCGAGGGCGACCGGAGCCACGCTCGCCGCCGCCGCGGCCGTTGCGCGAGCCGCCGTCACGCGGAGGGCGGCTGCCCCCGCCGCCGCCACCACCACCGGTGCCGATCCCGGCGAGATCCTCGGCGGTCTTGCCCGCGACCTCCGGGTCCTCGGCTAGGCGCAGGCCGATGCGGCCGCGCTCGCGGTCGACCTCGACCACGCGGACGTTGATCTCATCGCCCTTGTTGAGCACGTCCTCGACGCTGTCCACGCGCTGACCCGGGGAGACGTTTGAGATGTGCAGCAGTCCGTCGGTGCCCTTGGCGAGCTCGACGAAGGCGCCAAAGGTCGTCGTCTTGACGACCTTGCCGGCGTATTCGTCGCCGACCTCGACCTCCTTCATCATCATTCGCACACGGTCGACGAGCGCGTCCCCGAGCTCGCCGTTGGCGGAGTAGATCAGCACCTGGCCGTCGTCGTTGACGTCGATCTGCGATTCGAACTCCTCAGACAGGCCGCGGATCGTTTCGCCGCCCTTGCCGATCAGAAGACCGATCTGCGACGGATCGATCTGGATCGTCTGGATGCGCGGCGCGAACTGGCTGAGCTGCTCGCGTGGCGTACCGATGACATCGGCCATCTTGCCGAGGATGAACGTGCGTGCCTCTTTGGCCTGGGCCAGCGCGTCGCGCAGGATGTCGAACGTGACACCGGTGATCTTGATGTCCATCTGCAGCGCGGTGATGCCGCGCTCGGTGCCGGCGACCTTGAAGTCCATGTCTCCGAGGTGGTCCTCGACACCGGCGATGTCGGTCAGGACGATGTAGTCATCGCCCTCCTTGATCAGACCCATCGCGATGCCCGCCACCGGGCGCTTGATCGGCACGCCGGCGTCCATCAGCGACAGCGATGAGCCGCATACCGAGGCCATCGAGGAGGAGCCGTTTGACTCGAGGATGTCCGAGACGACCCGGATCGAGTACGGGAACTCCTCGATCGATGGAACCATCGGCGCCAGCGCCCGCTCGGCGAGCGCGCCGTGGCCGATGTCGCGGCGCTTGACGCCACCCATACGGCCTGCCTCGCCGACCGAGAAGGGCGGGAAGTTGTAGTGGTGCCAGTAGAACTTTTTGGTCTCCAGGCCCAGCGTATCGAGACGCATCTCCTCCTTCAGCGTGCCCATCGCGACGACGCTCAGCGCCTGTGTCTGACCGCGCGTGAACAGCGCCGAGCCGTGCGTGCGCGGCGTCACGCCGACTTCGATCGCGATGTCGCGGATCTCTGACTCGCCACGACCGTCCGGGCGCTTCTTGTGGACAGCGATGCGCTCGCGAATGATCGACTTCTCGAGCTTGTCGAACGCCAATTGCACGGCGGCGCGCCTCTGCTTGGCCGCGACGAGCAGATCCTCTGCCGCGCCCTCGGACGCGGCGGGAGCGTGCGCCTCGAGGATCGCCGCCTCGACAGCCTTGGTGGCGTCCTGGCGCTCGAGCTTGTCCTCCACCTGTGTCGCGGCCTCCAGATCGGAGCCGTGGGAGGAGCGGATCGCGTCGAGTACCTGGGGGTCGACGGCGATCGCCTCGAAGGCTTTCTTCTCCTTGCCGACCTTCGCCTGGAGCTCGCGCTGCAGCGCGCAGAGCTTCTTGATCTCGGCGTGGGCGATGTCCAGCGCGTCGAGGATCTCCGCCTCGGGGATCTCGTTGGCGCCCGCCTCGACCATCAGGATGGCCTCTTCGGTGCCAGCGACGATCAGGTCGAGGTCCGACGCGTTCTCGGAGTCGGGGAGCAGATCCTCCTCGTTGGGGTTGACGACGAAGTTGCCGTCGACCTTGCCGATCCGCACCGCGCCGACGGGAGTCGGCAGCGGGATGTCGGAGATCATCAGGGCGGCTGAGGCGCCGTTCATCGCGAGGATGTCGTAGGGGTGGACGTGGTCGATCGACAGCGGGATCGCCACGAGCTGGGTGTCGTAGCGCCATTCCTTGGGGAACAGCGGACGGATCGGACGGTCGATCATGCGCGCGGTGAGCGTGCCCTTCTCGCCCGGGCGGCCCTCGCGCTTGAAGAAGGATCCGGGGATTTTCCCGGACGCGTACATGCGCTCCTCGACGTCCACCGTCAGTGGCAGGAAATCGACGTCGCGCAGGCTGCCCGCGACCGCCGTACAGAGAACCATCGTGTCGCCCTGCCGAATCACTACCGCGCCGGAGGCCTGCTTGGCCATCCTGCCGGTCTCGAGGGAGATCTCGCTCCCGGCGATCTCCACGGAGACCCGTGTAACAGCTGCATCGCTACTCATATGTTTACTGCCTTCCCGTCCCGCCCGTCGGTCGGCGGTCCGATTCTTTATTTCTCATTTTCCGAACTGATGGAGCTTAGCGGACGACCGGCTCAGCGACGATACTCAGGAGCTCCGGTGTCGGCGGGCCCGGGTGCGCGACCCCGTCGATGAACAGTGTCGGTGTGCGCGCGACCCCGCCACGCAGGCCGCTGCGCAGATCCCCGAGGATCCGCTCCCGTACCGCCTCGGAGCGGCGGTCGCTCTGAAAGCGCTCGAGGTCCAGGCCGAGGCGCTGCACGTGCGCCCACAGATCGGGGTCCTCAGTGTGTGCGGGATCGCGGTAGAGCGCATCGTGCATCTCCCAGAACGCGCCCTGCAGAGCGGCTGCCTCGCTCGCGGCCGCCAGTGCGCCCGCGCGTATGCGGCTCTTCAACGCGAAGTGACGAAAGGCGATCCGCACGGGCATCGAGCGCAGCCGTTCGTGAGCGAGCACGCAGACGGGGCAGCTGAAGTCGGCGTACATGATCAGCAGCGGCAGGTCTGCTGGCCCGCGGACGTGATCGTGCTCGTTGAGGGCTGGAACGGGTGAGCTCGACAGGTCGACCACGACCTCACGAGGGTAACGCCTTCCCGGCGCCGCTCCAGCGAACGCCGGGCCGCCGCCAGCCGAGCGGGTGTTCTTTGATCTAGCGGCCCGATGCTCGCCGGGCCGGCGGCGCTAGGAGGCGCTCAACCCGTCGAACAGCAGGTTGACGCCCGGCAACTCGCCCGGAGAGTCCGCCTGGTAGCTGAAGCGCACGATCCCGTCGGGGCCTGAGATCAGGAGCGCACGCTGGGGAAAGCCGCCCTCGTGCAACACGCCGAGCACCGAGCACGCCGCGCCCTTGGGCTCGAAGTCCGACAGCTGCGCGATGCCGACGCCGAGTTTCTCGCGGAACGCTCGCTGCGAGAAGCTCGAGTCACACGATACGCCGTAGATGACGGCGTCGTGCTCGCGCCGCAGTTCGTCTGCCACCTCGTCATACAGCGCCAGTTGGTCTGTGCAGACGGGGCTGAAGGCGAACGGGTAGAAGACCAGCACGGTCGTCTTGCCCAGCAGATCGCTTCTGGTGAACTTCTGGCCGTCTTCGGTGCCGAGCACGAAGTCGGGGACCCGCGTCCCGGCCGCAAGGACGCTCACTTGCGCAGCCCGAGCTCCTTGATCAGCGCCCGGTAGCCCTCGAGGTCGGTGCGCCGCATGTAGTCCAGAAAGCGACGGCGGCGGCCGACCAGCATCAGCAGGCCGCGGCGTGAATGATGGTCTTTCTTCTGCTCACGGAGATGCTCGGTGAGGTCGTTGATGCGCTCGGTCAACAGCGCAACCTGCACCTTGGTGTTACCGGTGTCGGTCTCGCTCGAGCCGAACTTGCTGGTGATCTCGCGCTTGCGCTCAATGGTGAGTGTCATGACGGCGCACACCCTAGCAGACAGGTGCGCCGTGGCTCAGAGCGCCGCGGCTATCTGGCGTGTCTGCTCGACGTCCAGGCGCATCTGCTCGACCAGCGCCGCGGGGCTCGAAAAGCGGCGCTCGCCGCGCAGGCGACGCAGGAAGCGAAGCCGCAGGTCGTGTCCGTAGAGATCCTCGTCGAGGTCGAGTATGTACGCCTCGATCAGCTCGTGGCGGCCGCTTCCGAAAGTCGGCCGCACACCGATGCTGACCGCCGCCGGGCGGGGGTGCGCGGGGTCCTCGTGTGCCAGGCACGCGTAAACCCCGTGTCCGGGGCACACCAGGTCGTCTCGGGGTATCAGGTTGGCGGTCGGGAAGCCGAGTTCGCGACCGCGCCGATCGCCCCTGACGACCTCACCGCCGAGTTGAAACGGCGCACCGAGAAAGCGTGCCGCCTGGTCGACCTCACCGGCTGCCACGAGGCCCCTGATGTGGCTGGAGGAGACGATCTCGCCGTCGACCTCCAGCAGCGGATGCACGTGTGTGGCGAAGCGATGATCGGCGAGCAGCAGCGCCGTGTCGCCCAGCGCCCTGTGTCCGAAGCGAAAGTTCTCGCCGACGGACACGTGCGTCGCGCCGAGCGCCGCCACGAGGACGTCGTCGAGGAACTCCTGCGCCCCTCGCGCGGCGAAGCTCGCGTCGAACGGTATGACGATCATCTCGCTGACGCCGAGCGCGCCGACCAGCTCGGCCTTGATCTGCAGGCTCGTGAGCAGCTTCGGCGTGTGCGCCGGCGCGACCACCGAAGCCGGATGGGGATCGAACGTCAGCACGCTGTCGGCGCCGGCGATCACCTCGCGATGGCCGAGATGAACTCCGTCGAAGGTGCCGACGGCGACGTGTCGTGGCCGGCGCTCGCAGTCGGGCAGGCGGATGATCTGCACAGGTGCGAAGCCTACGTAACTGACCTGAGCGGCGCAGTGCTCAGCGCGGGCGCGAGCTCAGAGGACGCCTTCAGTGCCTCGAGGGTGGCGTCCACCGCCAGCAGCGGCGGATCCTTCCAGGGGACGCCGTGTGGCGGCGGCGCGACGGCGTCGCGGACACTGAACGGGCCGATCTCGGTGCGTCTGAGCTGCTCGCAGTAGGCATCGCCGAGATCGGCTATCAGGGAGCGCACATAGGTTCCGGAGGAGCACTCGATCACAAATTCCGCACGGTCTGACTCGCGCCAGCGCTGCTCGAAGCGATGCACGGTGACGATCCGCTCGGGCATCTGGAAGACCTCGCCGCGGCGCGCTCGCTTGTAGGCGCGCTCGCCTTTGATCTTGATCGCCGAGTAGATCGGTGGGCGCTGGCGGATCTCACCGCTCACCAGCAGCGGCGGGTCGGGTGGCAGCCGGCCGGTGGAAGTGATCTCGCCTTCTCGATCGCCGGTGCTCGAGGTGGCGCCCAGTCGCGCAAACGTCTCATAGCGCTTTGGCAGCATCATCAGCATCCGCTGGGCTTTGGTCGCGCGCCCGACGAGGATCAGTAGGAGGCCACTCGCGAACGGATCGAGCGTGCCGGCGTGACCGGTCTTTGCGCCGCCGAGGCAGCGGCGGACCCTCGCGACTACGTCGTGCGAGGTGATGCCGACGGGCTTGTCGATCAGGAGCACCCCCTCGTGGCTTCTCGCGGGCGAACTCAACGGCTCAGAATTTCAGGCGAGCGTGGGCGCGACGGTCTGGCCCGTCGATGAGTGCAGCTGTGCGGCGATCTCTGCACGCAGAAAGGGGATCAGCTCCTCGAGCGCGAGGGTGGTCGAGAATCCGGCGGCACGACGGTGTCCCCCTCCACCCTGGGCTCTGGCGATCATCGACACATCGACGTCATCGTCAGTGGCGCGCAGCGAGACCTTGCGGTGACCGCGGCGCTCGGGGGCCGTCAGCTCTCGTACCAGCGCCGCCACCTTGGTGCCCTGCACTGCCCGGAGATGATCGATGACTCCCTCCGAGTAGCTCGACTGAGCCTCCGCGCGGCTGAAGTCGGCGGCGCTCAGAGAGACCATCGTCAGCTCGCCGTCGTCAAAGCGCTGCACCTGTGAGAGCGCGATCGCCAGCAGCGTGATCTTCGCGAACGGCATCTCCTCGTAGAGGCTGCGGTATGTCCCCTGCACGTCCACGCCGGCGCTGATCAACGCGGCCGCCATTTCGTGCGCGCGCGGACCCGTGTTCTCGTACATGAAGCGCCCGGTGTCTGTTATCAGCCCCACATACATCGCCTGGGCCATCGGCGGGGTCGGGCTGACAGACAGCGCACCCATCAGATCCCACACGATCTCTGCTGTGCACGACGCGTCCGCGACGACGTGGTTGACCGTGCCGAAACGCGTGTTGTCGTGGTGGTGGTCGATGTTCAGCAGTTGCGCTCCGTCGCGCAGAACCTGAGCCGAGTTGCGGTCTATGTTGCCGCAGTCGAGGAACACCACGGTGCGTTTGGAGATGTCGGGCGGAGCGAGTTGGATGAGGCCGTCGAGTGCGAACAGCCGGTATTCGTGGGGAAGCGGAAACTCGCTTTCGGCGATGAACATCTGTGAGTCCTTGCCGAGCGCGGTGAGCAGGCCTTGCATCGCGACCAGCGAGCCGAGCGCGTCGCCGTCGAGGTTCTCGTGGGTCGCGAGCACGAAATGTGAGTCGACGCGCAGATGCTCGAGGATCTCAGCGCGGGCGTTCTCGGGCAGCTCGGGTTCGTTCACGTCTGCTCCGGGTCTGGGGGACTCTGTGCCGCTGCCGGTCCGTCTGCTTGCGCGTTGATCAGGGCGTCCACGCGCAGCGCCCGGTCGACGGTCTCATCGTAGGAGAACTCGAGCGTCGGGGTGCGCTTCAGGTGCAGCTCGCCGGCCACCCGGCGCTGCAGATAGCCGTGGGCGCTGCGCAAGCCCGCCATCGTCTCCTCGCGCTGCGCGCGCTCGCCGAGCACGCTCACGTAAACGCGAGCGTGGCTGAGATCAGCGCTGGTCCTGACATCGGTTACGGTCACAAATCCCACCCGAGGGTCCTTGAGGTCAGCCGTGAGAGCGTCGCCGATGACCTGTCGAACGGCCTCATCGACACGACGCATGCGGTCAGAACTCATCCTATCCCCCGGGGGCTCTGTGAGCAGAAACGAGCGCTGTCGAGCCCGATCAGCTCAGCTCGCGCTCCACCTGACGCGTCTCGTAGGTCTCGAGTACGTCCTGCTCACGCAGATCCTGGAAGTTTGTCAGCACGATCCCGCACTCGAAGCCTGAGGAGACCTCGCGGACGTCCTCGTTGAAGCGGCGCAGGCTGGCGATCGTCGTGTCGTAGATCACCGTTCCCTGCCTGACCACGCGGGCACGCGAGCCGCGGGTGACTTTGCCCTCGGTCACGTGTGAGCCGGCGATCACGCCGATCTTCGAAGCGCGGAACAGCTGGCGCACCTCGGCCTGGCCAAGCGGCGTCTCGACCTCCTCGGGCTCGAGCATTCCCTGCATCGCCGCGCGCAGCTCCTCGATCGCGCGGTAGATGACCGAGTAGGAGCGGATCTCCACTCCCTCGCGCTCGGCGAGCTGCCGGGCGTCCTGCACGGGGCGCACGTTGAACGCCATGATCACGCCGCCGGAAGCGGCGGCCAGCATCACATCGGACTCGTTGATGCCGCCGACCCCGCGATGAATGACGTTGACCGACACCTCGTCCTGGGGCAGCTTCGCGATCTCGTCCTCGATCGCCTCGAGCGAGCCGGCGACGTCGGCCTTGACGACCAGTCCGAGCTCCTTGACCTGGCCCTCCTGGGCGAGCTTGAAGACATCTTCGAGGGACACCTTGCGCCCCGAGCGCCGCGCCAGGGACTCGGTCTTCAGGCGGTTGGAGCGCTCGCCCGCCAGCTGGCGGGCACGCCGCTCGTTCTCGACGACGCGCACAACCTCGCCGGCCTCGGGGACGCCGTCGAAGCCGAGCATCTCGACGGGCTGGCCCGGCGTCGCCTGCTTGACGCGAACGCCGTTGAAGTCGTGCATTGCCCGTACCCTGCCGAAGTGTGCTCCGGCAACCAGCGCGTCGCCAACCGCAAGCGTTCCGCGCTGAATCAGGATGCTGACGACGGGGCCGCGCCCGGGGTCGAGCTTCGACTCGATCACGGTGCCCGAGGCGGCGGCGTCGCGGTTGGCCTTGAGCTCCTCGAGGTCGGTGACCACCTGGATCATGTCGAGCAGGCTGTCGAGGCCTTCGTGGGTCTTGGCGGAGACGTCGACGAACTCGATGTCTCCTCCCCACTCGGCCGGTTGCAGACCGTGCTGGGTCATCTCGGTGCGGACGCGTTCGGGTTGCGCGCCCTCCTTGTCGATCTTGTTGACAGCGACGATGATCGGGACTTCGGCGGCCTTGGCGTGGTCGATTGCCTCCTCGGTCTGGGGCTTGACGCCGTCATCCGCGGCGACGACGATCACCGCGAGGTCTGTGACGCGCGCGCCGCGGGCTCGCATCGCCGTGAACGCCTCGTGGCCCGGGGTGTCCAGGAACGTGATCTCTTTACCCGCGTGTTTGACCTGGTAGGCGCCGATGTGCTGTGTGATGCCGCCCGCCTCGCCGGCCGCAACCTCGGTCTGGCGGATCGCGTCCAGCAGCGATGTCTTGCCGTGGTCGACGTGGCCCATGATCGTCACGACCGGCGGGCGGTCGACGAGATCAGCCTCGGCGTCGGCGAAGAGAAGCTCGGCCTCGACCTCGTCAGCCGCGTGGACGACTTCGATCTGCTTGTCGAACTCGTCGGCGAGCACCTGGATCGCGTCGTCGGACAGCGTCTGCGTCAGCGTCGCCATCTCGCCGAGCGTCATCAGCTTCTTGATCACCTCGGGCACAGCGACACCCATGTATTCGGCGACGTCCTTCACCGTCGATCCGGAGTTGACGCGGATCAGGTCCGTGGCCTCCATCGCGGCCGTGTCGATCGGGGCGATCGTTTCGTCGTAGGTGCCACGCCGGCGGCGGCCACGACGTGGACGGCGCTGGGGCTGATTGGTCGGGCCGCCCTGCTGGCGGCGGGAGGCCTGAGAGTCGATCACGACGCGCCTGCGCCCTCCGGGGCCGGTGCCCCCGGGTGCGCGCTCGCCGGTGCGGGAGTCGCGTGTCGGGCGCACACGCTCAGCGGCTGGCTGGGAGCCGGCCTCTCCCTCGGCGGGCTGTGCGGCGGGCGCCTCGCCAGCGACCGCGGCGGGCTGCTCGGTGGCTACCGGCGCCGGCTTGGCCTGGGCCGGTGCCTCAGAACCCTTCTGCGCGCCTTTGCCGCTCAGCGCCTTCAGCACGAGCGCCTCGTCGACCGAGGACGCGGCCGCCTTGGCCTCGACGCCGGCGGCCTTCAGGCGCGCCAGCAGATCCTTGCTGGAGATGCCCTGCTCCTTGGCGATCTCGTGCACGCGCTTCTTGGTCATGAGCTGACCGATTCTAGGAGCTCGGCATCGATCGAGACCGGGCAGCGCAGGGCGCGGGCGATTCCCCCACGTCCGCAGGCGCTCGTCAGGCACCCGGGTACGGGGAGGCCTCGAGACAGCGCCCTGCAGAGATAGGCGCCACGGCCGGGCAGCGTCGAGCTCTGATCGAGCACCACACGCCGGCGGGCGCTGCGAGGCTGATCTGAAGCGAGCGCCAGACGGACGAGCTCGGTCTTTGGCGCCACGCGCCCGCAGCCGGCGCATCGTCGCTCCGGGACACGTGCGGCTATGACGCCTGCTCCTCAGCTTGCTGATCGAGCGGCGCCTCTGGCGCGGTCTGCTCGGCCGCTGGATCGTGGCTTTCGGCGGTGTCTGAATCCGGGGCGGGGGCGGCGTCGTCGCCGCCGGCCTCGGGGTTCAAGTCGGCGATGTTGTCGGTCGCGATCGCGGCGAGCGCCTGGTGAGCCTCGATGCCGCAATAGCGCGAGGCTGGCAGCGCCGCGTTCGGACAGCGCCTGCCGTTGGAGAGGACGGCCGCGCAGCGACCCTGGATCTCCTCCTCCTCGTAGCCGTGCTCGGCCTCTTCGGCGGCGAACTCGGTCTCTGAGCGGATGTCCACGCGCCACCCTGTCAGGCGCGCCGCCAGGCGGGCGTTCTGCCCCTCGCGACCGATCGCCAGCGACAGCTGGTCGTCGGGTACGATCACGGTCGCCTGCTTGGCCTCGTCGTCGACGAGCACCTCGCGTACACGCGCCGGGGAGAGCGCCTTGGCGACGAAGCGCGCGGGCTCCTCGTTGTAGGGGATGATGTCGATCTTCTCACCGCGCAGCTCTGAGACGACCATCCGCACGCGTGAGCCGCGCGGCCCGACGCATGCGCCGACCGGGTCGACACCGTCGACGTGGGAGATGACGGCGATCTTCGAGCGGTAGCCGGGCTCGCGTGCCACGTTCGCGATCTCGACGAGGTTGTCGGCGATCTCCGGCACCTCGAGCTCGAACAGCTTCTTGATCAGCTCGGGGTCGCGCCGCGAGACGATGATCGAGGGTCCCTTCGTCGACGGCGAGACTTCCTTGATGACGGCCTTGATGCGCTGTGAGTGGTCGTAGCGCTCGCCCTCGACCTGCTCTGACTTGGGCAGCAGCGCCTCGACCCGCTCGCGCAGCTGCACGAGGGTGTAGCGCGAGTCGGACTGCTGCACGATGCCGGTGATCAGCTCGCCCACCCGGTCGCGGTACTCCTCATACATCATGTCGCGCTCGGCCTCGCGGATACGCTGCAGGATCACCTGCTTGGCGGTCTGTGCGGCAATCCGCCCGAAGTCATCGGGTGTCACGTCACGCTCGTCGATCTGGTCGCGGTACTGCTCGAACTTCTTGGGGTCGATTTCCGGCTCCTCCGGCTCGCGCATCTCGCCGGTCTCGGGATCGACGGTGGTTTCCTCGTCGATCGTCTCGACGATCAGATGCGCCTCCAGGCGTTCGGGAATGATCAGTTCGATGACGCGGAAGTCGGCTGTCTCCCGGTCCATTTCCACACGCGCGTACTTGGCCGAGTCCGGCTGCTTCTTGTAGGCGGACAGCAGCGCGTCCTCGAGCGCGATCATCAGCTTCTCCGACTCGATGTTCTTCTCGCGCGCCAGCGCGTGCATGGCTTCAAGGATCTCACGTGACATGGTTACTCCTCGACGAGGTTGGATCGACGGATCTGTGAGTAGGGAATTGCGATAACCCCCCCGTCGGCGGCAAGTGTTATCTCGTGCTCGGTGGCTCCGACCAGCTCACCGGTGAAGCTGTGGCTGGCGGCCGCGGCGGTCTCGCTGCGCGCAGCCGGTCTCGGTGTGCGGGTCCGCACTCGGGCGCGGCGTCCGACGAAGCGGCGGAAGTGGTCGGGCTTGGTCAGCGGCCGCTCTGAGCCGGGCGAGGAGACCTCGATGCTGTAGCGCTCGCGCAGCTCCGCCAGCGCCCGCGTGACACGCTCGCAGAGCTCGAGCGAGACGCCGTCTGGATGGTCGATGAAGATGCGCACGGTCTGACCGCCGAGCACCTCGGCCAGCAGCACCTCGACCTCCGGAACGCAGGCAGAGAGCTGTGTCTCTATTTCAGTTTGTAGCGCTGTCATCAGACTCCCTCCTCACATAAAAAAAGCGGGCTGGCCGCCCACTTCCGGTACGACAGCCAGTGTCTTCACCCTGGCATGAAAGCTGTCGTTCGAGCATAGCATCGGGGAGAGCTCGCCGTGCGTGAGCGGCTCGAAGGCGCTCACCGCTCATTCTCGGAGCGAGCGGCGTCGCGGCGCGCGCGGTCGCGATAGCGGCGGTAGTCCTCGCGCTCGGGACGCAGCGAACACGCGAGCGCGAGCGGGTGACGGGCCTCCTCGTGTCGGCCCAGCAGCTGCAACGAGCGGCCCAGGCAGAACAGGGCGTAGTCGTCGGTGGGCCTGGCCAGCGCGAGCGCTTGAAACTCGGCGGCGGCGCGCTCGTAGCGCTGAGCGTGAAACAGCGCGCGCGCGAGCGCCTCGCGGATCGACTCCTTGTCGGGCTCGAGTTCACTGGCGCGGGCGAGCGGGACGAGCGCGGCCTCGTAGTCGCCGCGCTCGAGCAGCGCGCGCCCACGCTGGTAGAGGTCATAGACGCTGTCCATCACCCCAGTTTAGGAAGCGCGGGCGCGGAATCGGGCTATCGCGCGTGCCCTGAACGCAGGGCGTCCACGGCGTCGAGGATCGCCTCGGCGACGTCTGACTTCGGTCGCTTGCTGACATGCCATTCGGCCTCGGCGGTGAGGATCGTCACCTCGTTGTCGGTCGACTCGAAGCCGATCTCCGGGCGCGAGATGTCATTCACGACGATGCCATCGAGGCCCTTCGCCAAGAGCTTTTCACGGCCGTAGGTGATCGCCGCAGCGCCGTGCTCGGCCGCAAATCCAATCAGCGTCTGGCCGGGTGTCCGCGTGCGCGCGAGCTCCCCGAGGATGTCGACTGTCGGCTCGAGCTCGACGCTCAGGTGCTCGCGGGCGGACTTCTTGAGCTTCGTCTTGGCTTCAGCGACGGGACGAAAGTCGGCCACCGCCGCCGCCATCAGCAGGACGTCGCAGGCGGCAAACTCCTCGCTGCAGGCTTGCGTCAGCTCGGCGGCGGTGCGGATGTCGCGGCGGCTGACGCCGTCCGGGGCCGCGAGCGCCACGTTCGCCGCCAGCAGCCTCACCTGCGCTCCACGTGCCTGTGCGCTCTGCGCGAGCGCGATGCCCATGCGGCCCGACGAGCTGTTGCCGATGAACCTCACGGAGTCGATCGGCTCGCGGGTCCCGCCGGCGGTGATCAGCACCTTCAGCTCCCGCCAGGGCTGCGAGCGCGGTGTCGTTGGCGCGGCGCTGAGCACCGACTGGCACACGTCCAGCAGCTGCGCGGGGTCGGCCAGGCGCCCGACGCCGTGCTCTCCTTTGGATGCCAGTGAGCCGACGAGCGGCTCGACGACCTGCACGCCGCGGCTGCGCAGCGTGCGCAGGTTGGCCTGGGTGGCCTCGTGTTCATACATGCGGTTGTTCATCGCCGGCGCGAGCACGAGCGGACAGGCGGCGGCGAGCGCGGCGCTCAGCAGCAGGTTCTCGGCGGAGCCCTGCGCGAGCTTTGCGATCGTGTTGGCCGTGGCCGGCGCGATCAGGTAGAGGTCGGCGTTGCCGACCAGCTCCAGGTGGCTGAGCGGGTCGTGATCGGGGCGCCGCTGGTCGGGAAACGCGCCGCGCGCGGGGTCGAGCTGGAATTCGTCCGTGAGCACCGGCGCGCCGCTGAGCGCCTGGAACGAGGCGGCTCCGACGAAGCGCTGACTGGCGGGCGTCTGGATCACGCGAATGCTGTGACCGGCGGCGCTCGCCAGGCGAACGAACTCGAGCGTCTTGTAAGCCGCGACGCTGGCGCTGACGCCTAACAGGATCCTGGGCATGATCGATCTTCTACAGCGCGGCGAGCCGGTGGGCAAGCGCTGGTCGGGCGCTTGCGCTCGCCCCGCGGCCTAGCGGTAGTGGTACTTGATCTTGCCGGCCGCGACCTCCTCGAGGGCGATCGTCAGGTAATTCTTGGAGACCGTTTCGATCATCGGCGGCGGGAACTCGTCGAAGGTGCCCTCGCCGAGGTTGTGGTAGTAGCTGTTGATCTGCCTTGCGCGCTTGGCTGCCACCAACACGCTCGCGTAGTTGGAGTCGACGTTCTCGAGCAGACGATCGATACGGGGTGAGATCACGGTTGCATTGCCTTTCCTTGTGGATCTCCAGTGTAGTGGCTCGTCGCAGAGGTGCCGGCGCCGAGCTGGCTCTGCACGATCTCGCTGAGGCTTTCCACCGCGTCCGCGAGGCGGTCGTTGACCACCACGTGTGCGAACTCGCTCTGCGCCGCCAGCTCCTGCGCGGCGACACTCAGCCGGCGCTCGACCTCGTCGGGATCGTCTGTGCCGCGGGACTGCAGGCGTGTGCGCAACTCGCCCAGCGAGGGCGGCGCGATGAAAACTTGAATCGCCTGCGGCAGCGTCTTCCTGACCTGGCGGGCACCCTGCACCTCGATCTCGAGCACGACCGGCACCCCGGCCTGAATCCTGTCTTTGAGCTCTGAGCGCAGCGTCCCGTATTTGCGCCCGGCGTAGTCGGCATACTCGACGAAGTCCCCGGCCGCCACTCTTTTTTCGAAGTCGCTCTGAGACAGGAAGTGATAATCGACTCCCTCGCGCTCGCCCGCCCGCGGCCTGCGGGTTGTCGCCGATATCGAAAGCTCGAGGGCGGGCAGGCGCTTCATCAGAGCCGCGATCAAGGTGCCCTTGCCCACGCCCGAGGGTCCGGTGATGACAAACACGCGCGCCATTGCACTCAGCCTAATGGCAGGGCCGGTGGAAACGCTCGAGGCGCCGCGAGCGGATCGGCGATCTGCCTTTGGGATCGAGCCGCGGGCGGTGTCTAGCGGCGCAGCAGCATGACCAGCTCAGAGCGTTGGCGCTCAGACAGCCCGCCGATCGTCTTGCTGGGAGATATGCGGCAGAGGGCGAGAATCTTGTTGACCTTGACTCGCCCGTACTTGGGAACGGCGAGCAGCATGTCGAACACCTTGGCTGTCTCGACGAACTCCGGCGGGTTGAGCAGCAGTGTGTGAATCGACAGCCGGCCGGACTTCAGATCGCGCTTGAGTTGCGCTCGCCGAGTGCGAATCTCGTTCGCTCTGGCGAGTGCGTCCATCCGCTGATTGAGTGACCGCTCGGGCGTGATCGAGTGCTTCAGGGAGGTTGTGCTCGTCGCCAGGGCCATGGCCGGCGAGTCTACACGCACCGCCGGGGCGATCAAGGTGTGAGCCCCGAATTCATCTAAATCTGTACTTGAGGTTTAGATATGTCGAGGCTGCTAGACGGTTTCGCGGCCCGTTTGCAGGGGTTTTTGGCGACTTTGCGCCGCCACGGGTGGGGCGGCCGCTATTTGGCGAGCTCACGAGCGATGCGCGCAGCGGCCGCGGGATCGCGGAAACTCTCGGTTCCCACCGCCACCAAGGTCGCGCCGACGTCGAGCAGATCCTGAGCGTGGCGTGCGCTCTGCACTCCGCCCATGCCGATCACGGGGATCCTCACGCGCGCCGCCACCGCCGCCACCTGCGCCAAGGCGATGGGGCGAATGGCCGCTCCTGAGAGTCCGCCGGTTCCGCCTCCCAGCCACATCCGCGTCTTCTCTGCCGTCTGTCTGGATGGACTGAGTGCACCGGCTCTGAGGGTGTTGATCAGCGAGACCGCGTCGGCGCCCGCGGCCTGCGCGGCCAGCGCGCAGGCCGCCACGTCGGCGGCGTTCGGGGTCAGCTTGACGATCAGCGGCTTGCTGGTGGCGGGGCGCACCGCCCTGAGCACTTGCTCCAACTGGATGGGATCGGCGCCGATGTCCAGCCCGGTCTTCACGTTCGGGCACGAGACGTTCAGCTCGACGGCGGCGATCTCAGCGGCATCCTCGCACGCCCGCACAAGCGCTGAGAGCTCCTGCGCGGTCGATCCCATGACATTGGTGATCAGCGCGACCGGCAGTTTTGCGAGCCGTGGCAGATCCTCCCGAAGATACCGCTCGAGCCCCTTGTTGGGCAGGCCAATCGAGTTGATCAACCCGGTCTGGGCCTCCCACAGACGGGGTGGCGGATTGCCATCGCGAGGCTCGAGGGTGATCGTCTTTGAGACGAACGCCGAGAAGGGAAAGTTCTCGTAGAGCGACTCGCCGAACACGTCGTGCGCGGCGATCGCGTCGAATGTGCCGGAGCCGTTGATGATCGGATGCTCGAGCTCCAGACCACAGAACCGCACGCTCATGCCGGGGCTCCGGCGTGCGTATCGACCCGCTCGAGCTCGGCGGCGTCGATCACGGGCCCATCGACACAAACGCGCATGTATCCCCCATCGCGCTTGGGCACCACACAGCCGAAGCAGGCGCCGAAGCCGCACGCCATCCCGGACTCCAACGCCAGCTGCGCCGGTACACCGCGCTCTTGGCAGATTGCTCTGACGGCCTCCAGCATCGGTGCTGGGCCACAGGCGTAGACCGTCGCGAGCGGGTCGCTCGAGAGCTCGCTTCTGAGCAGCTCGGTGACGAGTCCGTGATGCCCGACCGAGCCGTCATCGCTCGCCACGCGCGGGTCGCTCAACAAGGCGGCGCCCTCGGCGCGGGCCCGATCGCGAAAGCCGAGCAGGACGGTAGTCGGACAATCCAGCTGGTCCTGCAGGATTGCCAGCGGGGCGATCCCGACGCCACCGCCGAGGAGGATCGCCCGCCGCTCTCCTCGCGGCGGCGCGAAGCCCCTGCCGAGCGGACCGAGAAGCCACAGCTGCTCGCCCGCCCGCAGCTCACACAACCGGCGCGTGCCGGGACCGACGTCCTCGAGCAGGAACTGTGCCTCGCCGTCCCTCACGCGCGCATAGGAGAACGCGCGCGGTAGATAGGGGCGCTCGTCCTCACCGGCGCCCCAGCGTGAGGCGCTCGCGAGCATCGCGAACTGTCCCGCGGCCGGGGCGGGGCCCGATGGGTCAGCGGCGTGCAGAACGGTGTAGGCGCCCAGCCGGCGTGTCTCGGAGATCGTCAGCAGCCGCCGGGCGAAGGGCGCCGTGACTCGCCGATCGCCGGCGTCAGCCATCGGATCGTCTCGCGCGTTCACCGGCGGTGCTGTGGGGAGCCGTGCCGGTCACGTCGCATCAGCGGTGGAGCTCCTGCAGACACAGGACCTCCGGCTCGCCGTCGCCTCTGGCGCTGGCGATCGCGCGCGCGGCGGAGACACCGGCGGACAGCGTCGTCAGGCATGGGACGCCGTGTGCGATCGCCGCCCGGCGGATCTCCCAGCCGTCGGTGCGCGCCCCCGACCCGGTCGGCGTGTTGACCACGAGGTCGACATCGCCACGCTCGATCCAGTCGACTACGTGCGGCGAGCCTTCACCGATCTTGTTGAGTGTCTGCACGGGCACGCCCATCCGCGCGATCGTCTGTGCTGTGCCACTGGTGGCGAGAATCTGAAAGCCGGAGTCGTGCAGCAGCTGGGCGATCGCAAACGCGCCTGGCTTGTCGGAGTCGGTGACCGTGATGAAGGCGGTCCCACCGCCCGGCAGCGGCGCTCCAGCGGCGGCCTGTGCCTTGGCGAACGCGGTCGGGAAATCGCGGGCGATGCCCATCACCTCTCCGGTCGAGCGCATCTCCGGGCCGAGCAGCACGTCGGAGCCGTCGAAACGGTCGAATGGCAGCACGGCCTCCTTGACCGACACGTGCTCGCCGAACCCGACCCCCTCTGGGCCTGCCGGCAAGCAGAGCTCTGAGATCTTCTCGCCGAGCATGATCCGGCAGGCCATCTTGGCCAGCGGCACACCGACCGCCTTGGAGACGAACGGCACGGTGCGAGAGGCTCGTGGATTGGCCTCGATCACATACAGCCGGCCGTCATACACCGCGTACTGCACGTTGAGCAGCCCGACGACCCCGATCTCCAGCGCGATCCCGCGTGTGGCGGCTCGTATCTGCTCGAGCATCTCCTCGCCGAGGGAATGGGGCGGCAGCACACAGGCGCTGTCACCGGAGTGCACGCCGGCCTCCTCGACGTGCTGCATGATCCCGCCGATCCAGACCTGCTCGCCGTCGCACAGCGCGTCGACATCGACCTCGACCGCGTTCTCCAGGAACCGGTCGAGGAAGATCTCCCGCTGGGTCTCGCCGACCTCGCGGCGCAGATAGTCGGCGAGCCCCCCGCGCGAGTAGACGATCTCCATCGCGCGGCCTCCGAGCACGTATGAGGGACGTACGATCAGGGGGAAGCCGACCTGCTCGGTCGCGGCCAGCGCCTCCGCGACCGAATGAGCGGTCGCATACGGTGGCGCGTGGTAGCCGAGGCGCTCGAGCAGCGCGCCGAAGCGGCCGCGGTCCTCGGCCAGGTCGATCGCCTCGACGCTCGTCCCAAGCAGCGGTATCCCGGCCTCCACCAGCCCGGCCGCGAGTCGCAACGGCGTCTGTCCGCCGAACTGGACGATGACCCCGTCGAGTCCTCCCCCGGTCCGCTCGAGCTCGAGCACAGCGAGCACATCCTCGAGCGTCAGCGGCTCGAAATACAACCGGTCGGACGTGTCGTAATCGGTCGAGACGGTCTCCGGATTGCAGTTGATCATGACCGCGTCGCGCCCGGAGGAGCGCACCGTCATCGCCGCGTGCACGCAGCAGTAGTCGAACTCGATTCCCTGGCCGATGCGATTGGGCCCGGCGCCGAGCACCACGACTGAGGGACGCTCGCCACGACGGACCTCGTGACGCTGGCTGCGCTCCCAGGCCGAGTAGTAGTAGGGGGTGCGAGCGGGAAACTCCGCCGCGCAGGTGTCGACCGACTTGAACGAGCGCTCACCGGAGAATGGCTCGGCTGGATCCAGCGCGAGCGACTGCAGCTCACGTAGAAACCATGGGTCGATCGCCGTGCGCTTGTGGATCGCCTCGATGTTCTGACCGCGGCCGAACAGCTCGAGGATCGCCTCGAATCGCTCGGGACCCGGGATTTCGAGGCTCTCGAGCAGCGACTCGACTGGAAGATCATCCAGGCAGGGCGGCTTGTCGAGCTCGCGCGATCTGAGCGCCTTGGCGAATGCCTGTCCGAAGGTGCGCCCGATCGCCATCACCTCTCCGACGGACTTCATGTGGGTGGTCAGTTCGGGATCGGAGCCGGGGAACTTCTCGAAAGCGAAGCGCGGCCACTTCACGACCACATAGTCGATGCTCGGCTCGAAGCTGGCCGGAGTCACACCGGTGATGTCGTTGTCGATCTCCTCGAGGGTGTAGCCGACCGCCAGGCGCGCCGCGATCTTCGCGATCGGGAATCCCGTCGCCTTGGAGGCGAGCGCAGAGGAGCGCGAGACGCGCGGGTTCATCTCGATCACCAGCACCTCTTCGGTGGAGGGGTTCACCGCGAACTGGACATTCGATCCGCCCGTCTCCACGCCGACCGCGCGGATCACGGCGATCGCCTGGTCGCGCAGACGCTGATAGAGGCGGTCGGTGAGTGTCTGTTGCGGAGCGACCGTCACCGAGTCGCCGGTGTGGACGCCCATCGGATCGATGTTCTCGATCGAGCAGACGATCACGACGTTGTCAGCCCGATCGCGCATCACCTCGAGCTCGAACTCGCCCCAGCCGATCACCGACCGGTCGACGAGCACCTGGTCGATCGGCGAGGCGTCCAGTCCACGCGCGAGAATCCGGCGGAACTCATCCTCGCTGCGCGCCACCCCGCCGCCGCGGCCGCCGAGCGTGAACGCGGGGCGCACGATGCACGGCAGCCCCACCAGCTCTAGAGCATCCTGCGCCTGCTCGAGCCCCGTGACGATCGTGCTCGCGGGCATCTCGAGACCGGCGGCGCTCATCGCCTGACTGAACAGTTCGCGATCCTCCGCGCAGGTGATCGCCTGATAGTTGGCGCCGATCAGCTCCACCCCGAAACGCTCGAGCGTGCCGTCGTCGTACAGCGCCTTGGCGAGGTTCAGCGCGGTCTGTCCGCCGAGCGTCGCGAGTAGCGCATCGGGCCGCTCGCGCTCGATCACCTGAGCCACCGGACCCGGCAGCAGCGGCTCGACGTATGTCGCGTCGGCGAGCTCGGGGTCGGTCATGATCGTCGCCGGGTTGGAGTTGATCAGCACGATCTCATAACCCTCCTGGCGCAGCACCTTGCACGCCTGCACGCCGGAGTAGTCGAACTCCGCGGCTTGGCCGATCACGATCGGGCCGGAGCCGAGGATCAGGATCTTCGAGATGTCCTCACGCCTGGGCAATGCGCTCCAGAAAACGATCGAACAGATACAGGCTGTCGTGCGGGCCGGGACCGGCCTCGGGGTGATACTGCACGCTGCCGCCGGGCACGTCGAGCAGCTCCAGCCCCTCGACCGTGCGGTCGTAGAGGTTCACGTGGGAGAGCTGCGCGACGCCGAAGTCCGTCTCCCAGCGCACCGCTTCGTCTGAGTCGATCGTGTGCTCCCCGCCCGGGCCGACGACGGCGAAGCCGTGGTTTTGGGAGGTGATCTCGACACGCCCGCTCTGCAGGTCCTTGACGGGGTGGTTTGCGCCGCGATGACCGAACGGCAGCTTGAACGTCTGCAGGCCGAGCGCCCGGCACAGCAGCTGATGGCCGAGGCAGATGCCCCACACCGGCAGCTGGCCGATCAGCTCGCGCACGACCTCCGCGATGTATCCGAGCGCCGCCGGGTCCCCCGGGCCGTTTGCGATGAACACCGCGTCTGGGCTGGATGCCAGCAGCTCCTGGGCTGAGCTCGTGCATGGATACAGCGAGACGCGGGCGCCGCGCGCCAGCAGGTGACGAACGATCGATCCCTTGATGCCGGTGTCGATCACGGCGATCCGCGGACCGTCGCCGTCGCCGTGATGGGTCACCTCGCGCGGCGTGACGATTCTCGCGAGATCGAGGCCGGACATCGCCGGCTCTGACTCGATCAGCTCTCGTGCCTCGGCTTGGGAGATATCGGCGGGGAAGATGCCACCGCGCATAGCGCCGGCGTCGCGGATGTGGTGCACGAGCGCGCGCGTGTCGACACCGCTGATCGCCGGGACGCCGCAGTCGCTGAGCCACGAGAGCCAGCCGCCCTCGGCCTCGGGTGAGTCCTCGCGGTTTCCCGCCTGCCGCATGATCGCGCCGCGTGCCCACGCGCGCTCGGACTCCATCGCGTTTGCGCTGACGCCGTAGTTGCCGATGTGGGGATATGTGTAGGTGATCAGCTGTCCGGCGAACGACGGGTCGGTCATCGACTCTTGATAGCCGGACATGCCGGTCGTGAAGACGACCTCGCCCACCGCGTGGCTGGCGGGATCGGCTATCCCGCAGTGCTCGCCGTCGAAGCGGGTGCCGTCCTCCAGCAGCACGTATGCGGTCGCTGCGCGCATCAGATGATCAGTTGCTGGATCGTCTTGAACTCCGGGGTGCCCGCTCGCGCCAGCAGCTCGAAGAGATCTGCCTCCACTGTGCTGACGATCGCGCCCGCGCGCTCCAGGCGCTGCAGGCCGCGCTCGTAGTCGATCGTGTTGCGTGAGCCGACGGCGTCGGCCGGGACGTGCACCTCGATCCCGCGCTGCAGCAGATCGTGGACGGTCTGGGAGACGCAGACGTGCGCCTCGATCCCGCACACGATCGCCTGGTCGCGCCCGTGCAGGTCAAAACCCTCGGCGCGCGCCGCCGAGAAGACGCTCTTCTCGATCACCGGCTCGCCCTCCAGCCCGACCTCGGGGGCGGTATGCCCGAGCCCTTTCGGATACTGCTCTGAGACGAGCGCCGGCAGACCGAGAACGCGCGCGGCCCGTGTGAGCTTCGAGCAGGCCACGGCTACGCTCGCGAACGAGTCGTATGAGCGAAAGCCCTCCTGCACGTCGATCACCAGCAGCGCGGTGCGCTCACGTACGAGCAGGGTCATGCGGCCACCACCGAGAAGGCGCGCTCGCGATATGCGACACTGCTGGCGGCCAGCGTCAAAAGCACGCGTCCTCGCAGGCGGCGCCCGGCAAAGCAGCAGTTCTCAGAGCGGCTCTCCCAGCCGTGCTCGCCGGCGATGAACTCAGCATCCAGATCGATCAGCGTCAGATTCGCCGGCTCCCCCACGGCGATCCGCGGCGTCGGCAGCTCGAACAGCTCCGCACCGGCGGTCATCCGCTCCACCAGCAGATTCAAGCCGATCACCCCAGGCAGCACGAGCTCGGTGTAGAGCGCCGCGAACGCGGTCTCCAGGCCTGTCGTGCCCATCGGCGCCTGC
The DNA here is from genome assembly GCA_963776185.1 of uncultured Solirubrobacterales bacterium. Taxonomy (GTDB): domain Bacteria; phylum Actinomycetota; class Thermoleophilia; order Solirubrobacterales; family Solirubrobacteraceae; genus Palsa-744. The sequence goes on along the minus strand of CAVZLM010000002.1, from coordinate 314,379 downwards.
TCGAAGGGAACCTCCTTCTCATCGCGCGCATGCGGCGCGTGGTCGGTCGCAACGCAGTCGATCACACCTGAGCGCAGGCCTTCGATCAGTGACTGGCGGTCGGCCTCGGTGGCGAGCGGCGGATTCATCTTCATGCGCGTGTCGAGACCGCGCAGGTCCTCTTCGGTGAGCAGCAGATGGTGCGGTGTCACCTCGGCACTTACCTTCCAGCCCTGGGCCTTGGCGTCGGCGACGGCTCGGACCGAGGCGGCGCAGCTGAGGTGCTGGAAGTGCACGCGTGCGTCCTCATAGCCCGCCAGTGCCGCATCGCGGGCGACCATCGTCGACTCACTGACGCTGGGGATGCCCCCCACGCCGAGAGCGGCACTGACCGCGCCCTCGCGCATGCTGCCCCCCTTGGAAAGCGTGGGGTCCTCCTCGTGCAGGGTCAGCACTCCCCCACACAGCCGCTGATATTGCAGCGCCTTGCGCAGCATCCCGGCGCTCGCGACCGGTCGCCCGTCGTCGGTGAAGCCGAGCGCGCCCTGCTCGCGCAGCTCGACCATCTCCGTCAGCTCGCTGCCCGCGAGGTCCCTGGTGATCGCCGCGAGGAAACCGACCGGGACCCGTGCGTCTCGTGCCGCGCAGTCGCGCAGCGAGCGCAGCAGCGGCGCGGAGTCGATCACGGGATCGGTGTTCGGCATCGCGATCACGCCGCCGAACCCACCCGCGGCGGCGGCGCGCGTGCCGGTCTCGATGTCCTCCTTGTGCTCCTGGCCGGGGGTGCGCAGGTGCACGTGTGGGTCGAAGAACGCTGGCAGCAGCCGATGGCCCTTGCCCTGGAGGATCTCCACCCCATGGCCGCAGGGCAGAGTGAGCGCGGGGGCGATCTCGACGATCTCACCACCGGCGATCAGGACATCGTGGCGGGCATCGAGCTCGGCTCGCGGATCGAGCACGTGCACGTCGCGCAGCAGAATCTCTGCGGGGCGATGCGGCCCGTGTACGAGAGGGGCGCTGCTCATCAGGCCAGCTGCTGGAAGATCTTCGACTGCTCAGGAGGGACCGGAGACGGCCTGTCGGTTGGAGCACCGGCCAGCAGCTCATACAGAACGGCCATCCGCACCACCACGCCGGCCTCGACCTGGGCGGTGATCACGGCCTGCGGGGAGTCGACGACCTCACCGGAGAGCTCGACGCCACGGTTGACTGGACCGGGGTGCATCAGTATCTGGCGCGCTCCGAGGCGTCGTCCGTTGACCTGATAGCAGGCCGCATACTCTCGCAGCGAGGGCACCCAGGACTCGGTCATGCGCTCGTGCTGCATGCGCAGCGCGTAGACGACATCGGCCTGGCCGAGCTCGGCGAGCGTGTAGCGCACCTCGCACCCGAGTTGCTCGATCCCGCGCGGGATCAGCGTCGGCGGTCCGGCGACCGTCACCTCGGCGCCCATCTTCTGGAAGGCCAGGATGTTCGAGCGGGCGACACGCGAGTGGGCAACGTCGCCGACGATCCAGATCGAGGCATCGTCGATCGAGCCCAGGCGGCGGTGCAGCGTGTAGACATCCAGCAGCGCCTGGGTGGGGTGCTCGTGCTTGCCGTCGCCGGCATTCACGATCGCCGCGCTGGTCCAGCCCGACACCAGCTCCGCGGCGCCCGCCCACGGTGTGCGGATCACGATCGCATCTGGCTTGTGGGCGCTCAGCGTCAGCACGGTGTCCTTCAGCGACTCGCCCTTCTCGACGCTCGATCCACTGGAGACGAAGTTCACGACATCGGCAGAGAGCCGCTTCGCCGCAAGCTCAAATGAGCTGCGTGTTCGCGTCGAGGCCTCATAGAAGAGGTTCAGCACCATCCGTCCGCGAAGCGTCGGCACCTTCTTGATCTCGCGGTCTGAAACCTCAGCGAAACGTTCGGCCTGCGCGACGATGCGTTCGATTCCCTCGCGATCGAGATCGTCGATGGACAGCAGGTGCCTCACAGCGTGGCCTCGACCTGGGCTGTCGCGATCAGCACCTCGTCGACGCCGTCGAGCTCGCGCACGTGAACATCGACGTGCTCCTCGCGTGCGGTCGGCAGGTTCTTGCCGACATAGTCGGGTCTGATCGGCAGCTCGCGGTGGCCGCGGTCGGCCAGCACGGCCAGTTGCACGCGCTCCGCGCGACCGTAGTCGAACAGCCCCTCGATCGCCGCACGCACGGTGCGCCCGGTGTAGAGAACGTCATCGACGATCACCACGGTCCTCGACGCAACATCGAAGTCGATGTGAGAGGCGTGCAGGACGGGTGCCTCCGGCCGGCGCCCGACATCGTCGCGATAGAAGCCGATGTCGAGATCACCCATCGGGATCTCGGTGTGCAGCAACTCGGACAGGAGCGCCTGCAGACGACGAGCCAGCGGCGCTCCGCGACTGTGGATGCCGACCAGGGCAAGCGCGTCGGCCTGTGGATTTCGCTCGGCGATCTCGTGTGCGATGCGGGTCAGCGCCCGCCGCATGCCGTCCTCGTCGAGGACGACCTTCTCTCTGCCCATCGTTTCCTTCCCGGCCTCACTGGACCTGATTAAAGGAGTCAGCCTAAATGTATCAGCGTGAAGTGACGGGCTCCGGCGCGGCCTCTACGACGGGTTCGCCGGACGTTGTGCGTGGGCGATCAGACCACCGCAGCAGCTGCGCGCCACCACGCTCGGGAAACGGCACCTCGATCGCGTCGAAGTCTCGCGGCACCTCTGTGCCTGGCAGCACGCCGCGCGCCTCGCGTTGCACTTCGCCGCCGGAATGACGTGCCGAGAGATGCACGAGGGCGAGCATCCGCGCCTCTGCGTCGAGTGCCAATTGCGCCGCTTGCCGGGCGGTGCTGTGACCGGTCTGACTGGCTCGCTCGGCCTCCTCCTGCACGAAGGTCGCCTCGTGGACGAGAACGTCGGCGCGGTATGAGGCGATCGCCACCTCCTGACACGGCGAAGTGTCTCCCGAGATGACGATCTTCCGTCCCTCGCGCGTCACTCCCATCACCTGCTCGGGGGCTACGCCGTTCACTGTCTCGCCTCGCTGCAAGCGGCCGAAGTCGGGTCCCGGCTTGACCCCCAGCTCCTGCGCCAGTCGCGCGTCCAGATGCCCTGGTCGGGGGTCCTCCACCAAGACATAGCCAAACGCGACCGCGCGGCGATGCTCGACGGCGATCGCGGCGACGTGGTAGCCGTTGTACTCGACAGTCTCGGCTGGAGCTAGCTCGGAGACGCTCAACTCGTACGGCAGGCGTCCGTAGATGAAACGTGTGGCGCTCATCATCTCATTCAGACCCGGTGGCCCATAGATCGCCAGTGGACGATCGCGGTCACGCAACGCGAAGGACTTCAGCATCCCGGGCAGCCCGAGCCAGTGGTCGGCGTGAAAGTGCGTGATGAACACACAGTCGATCTCCGCCAGGCCAATCGAGCGCACGAGCTGACGCTGGGTTCCCTCACCGCAGTCGATCAGCAGGCGCTCGGCGCCGCGGCGAATGAGCACAGCTGGAAGGCCGCGCCTGGGTGCAGGCACGGACGCTCCGGTGCCGAGAAAGAACACAGACAGATCCATCCTCGAAACGGTAGCGGTGCGGCGCATCCGGTGATGGTGTGAAGCGGAGCGGCGTTGGCTGCGCCGCTATGAGATGACGCCTCGTGTCATCGGCGCCGCAGCTCGGTGGATGGGGTTCTGGCCCGCCGATCGTCCACGCGAGTCGTGGTGGGCCAGCATCGGTGTTAGCGCAAAACGCTTGACGAACTTTGCTCGTTGTCGCTCTGGAGTCGTTGGTGAGGGCTGTTCGGGGCTGGCGAGCTGAAGCGTCGCGAATTGTGGCTCACGTTGCCGCAAGGGCTCCCCCAGTCGCCCAGTCCCGTGGACGCCGGCCGATCCATTCGTTGTGAGACCCGAGACAGTGCGTGGAGCGTCTCATCGCGTCGCCTCGATCTTGCCGAGCAGCTCACGGAGATCGCGCAGCGCGTCGAGCGAAGCGTCGGGGTCGGTCTGCTGCGGCCCGCGCAGCTCGCTGGCATCCTCGGCTTTCAGGATCGCCGCGTGTATCGCCTGCACGATCGCCCAGCGGTGGATTGCGAGGTCGATGCGTAGGTCAGTGGCGGCGTCGCCGACCGGCCAGCCCACCACGTCCATGGCGTCGCGGACTCGATCGAGGTTCGCCAGCGGCCCTGTGGGGCGCTCGGGATCCCGCCTCTCGGTCACCGTACGGCTCAGATTTTCCAGCTCATCGCCGAGCAAGGCATAGAGACCGCTGCGAACGGCCGCGATCATCTCAGCAGCGATCGTGAACGGTGCCGGCTGTGTGATCTTCTGCCGATACTCTTGCGCGTCCATGATGGGCTGCTCCCCCGTGCGGGCCCCGGTGCAGTCAACTTCACGTGGGGCGTGTCGTCTACCTGGCGGAATTCAGCATACGCGATATCGCATGCGGTGAAACGGCTACTCTAATTCGCATGGACTTGCGCACGTGCGCCGTGTCAGTCTCTCGTCGATGCCCAGGTCGAGCCCCCGTCAAGCTCTCGGCTCGGCCGTGCGTCGAGTGCGCGAGGAACGCAACCTCTCGCGCGAAACGCTGGCGTTCCATGCCGGTGTGACGACTGGCACCCTGGCGCGCTTGGAGCTCGGCCAGAGCGATCCCGCATGGAGCACGATCTGCGCTGTCGCCGCCGCCCTCGATTTGTCCCTCAGTGAGATGGCGGCCTCGGTTGAAGCGGAGGCCGCCGGCTGATCATCGGTCGCCGGGCTCTCTGAGCCCACCGAGGCGCTAGCCTTAGCGGGATCCCGCGCCCGTAGCTCAGTGGATAGAGCGCTGCCCTCCGGAGGCAGAAGTCGCAGGTTCGAATCCTGCCGGGCGCGTAGCTGCAATCCACTCGTGCCGATACCGTTCCGAGCGCCCGAAGCCGGTCCGCTTCGAGGCTGTGGCAGGCGCGCCCGCCGAGTGCCCTGCGTGGCTCACACATCTGCCGCCTCGTCAATGCTCGCAGCCCGGCGGCCGCGAGCGCCCAGGTCCGCCGTTAGGAGCCACCGAAAATGTTGGGGTGCTCAGCCGTGAGAGCGTCGGTGACATCCGAGCACTCGAGGGTGAGATCCTCTCCACCGGCGCTATTCGACAGGTGCCTGGAGCTCCACCACCCCCAGCCCCCGACGGCGAGCACTGGTACCACGAACATCGCCGAGGTGTACCAGTGGTAGAGACAGGCGAGCGTGGTCATCGTCTCTAAAAGCTACCACGCTCGCCTGCCGTCAAACCCCATTGGGGTGCCGTTGGCGCGGCTCAGCCGCCCTGGTTTCGGCGAGTTCTCGCGAGTGCGGCGACGCCTGCGAGCAGTCCGAGGGCGCCGAGCACGAGCGCCGCGATGCCAAGGCCCTCGCTCGCTGCGCCACTCGTGGATTTCGCGACCGCCTGTATCGGCGCGGGTGTGGATCGGCTCGCGGCCGTTTGGCCGGCTTCAGGTCCCGCCTCGTCGCCCGCGAGGTCCTCGATCACGCCGCCCTTGGCGGTGATGTTGATCCTTGGCGAGGGGTGTTCGGCGATGAGCGACGGTGATATCCAGTGGACGATCTGGCCGTTGCTGTAGGTCTGGACGGTTCGGAATTCCAATGCTTTACCCGCCGCGTCCTGCGGGATCGCCAGCGACAGCGGGAAGTTGACGAACTGGCCGTTGTTCACCTTGCCCAATGGGCCGGTCCACGTCCAGATGATCTGAGATACCTCGGTGTCGATCGTTTCGCCGTCCTCTTTGAGCGGGGTCGCGAGTTTGGCTTCGATGACCTTCGTGCTCCAGCCGGGCACGTTTTCGTAGTCGACTCCCGTGAACCCCTCAGGGAACAGAACGTCCACCTTCGTGACGTAGGCGCCTTCCTGCTCGCCGGGAACGCGCACGCCGAGCGTGGCGAATGCCCCGGCGGGAATCGTGTTGGGATGCAGGCTGATGTGTGCCTGCGCGCTAGCGGGTGCAAGCAGTGCTCCCGCCGTGAGCAGAACAGCGACTTTCTTGGGTTTCATGTTTCGCGTCCTCCTGAGTAGGTGAGATGTCAGCTGGCCGGTCGGCTCTGGCGCGGATCGCACGGCGCCAGACACGCGGTGGCGCGGCCTGAGATGGCAAACGCGGGCCTCTGGTGGGATGGCCGGGCGCTCAGTGGCGGCGCGCGGCCCGCGAGCGCGAGGGCGAGCGGGTTGCCTGTGCACGGCCTGTGTGAAGCGCCAGCGTGGCGGGACCCAAGCGGCTGCGAGGTGTCGCGGCGCGTTCGCGCCGACCGCGAACGTGCGAGAAGCATTTGCTCGCCGGGATAGCGCCGCAGGCAGAGAAGCAGGAATACGAAAATAGCCGGGGCGAGATGTGCCAGGTCGACCGCTGCGCCTGGGATGTACGCGACCCACACAACGGCCAGGATGGCCGTGCTGCTGGCGATCACGTGATCGAGGTGCCCTCGGTCACCGGACGTGCTCATTGGATCGGCACTTTCACCGTGCGGCTGAACTGTTCAAATTCAGATACACGGTCGACGATTTCAATGTCCCATGTGCCGTTCGGGCTGAGCACGACGGAGTCGAGCACATAGTGGCCCGGTCCCGCCACGTTCGCTTTCAAGGGCAGCGGGCCGATCCCCTCGGAGGGCAGCCTGGCTGTGGCTGTGAGTTCCTTGGTGGCGGTGAACTGGGCCCCGGTCTTGGCGTCGATCAGATAGAGATGGATCGTGTTCAAGCCGACTTTTGCCGGTTCGACGGTCATCTCGAGCTCGGCTCGACCGATCGCGGTGTTCGTGGAGAACGGACCCGATGCCGCGTCGATCGGCGGTGCGTAGCTGATCAGCGCGGCGGTCACCCCGAACACGCACAGCATCAGCACGAACTCACCGCGCATCGTGCGGCGTGCCAATGCCCCGATCCCGCCCGGTGAGTCGCCGTCGCCGACGAGTTGCCTCAATGTGGGTATGACCCGCTCGCGGTTCACCCAACCGAAGCCGATCAGCGTCGCCAGCGCCAGCACCTTGACGATCACAAGCGCGCCGTAGGTGGTGTGAAACAGCGCGTAAAAGGTGCGCACGTCGATATATGCCTGAATCACTCCGGTCGCCGCGATCACGACGACCGCCCCGAGCGCGACGGGTGAGAAGCGCGCGAGCGTTGAGAGCAGCAGCCGGCTGCGCTCGGCGCCCTCCAGCTGCCTGGTCGCGCCCGGCAGCACGAACAGCAGACACGCGATCCCGCCGACCCACACGGCTCCTGACAACACATGCAGCGCGTCGGAGGGGAAGAAGACGGCGACCGGGCTCTCGATACTCGCGTGACCGGCCAGCGCCGGAGTGATCACGAGATAGCCAGCGCCGATTCCGAGCAGCGCGAGGATCGCCCGGGGCGGGCGCGGAGTCAGGGCCAGCGCTCCGCCATCGCCCGCCGCGTGCGTGAACACACGGATGACGTCGCGGCCCGCGACCCGCGCTGCCGCCAGCAGCCCGCCGAGCAATATCCAGTCGATCGCGCGCAGACCCCACACCTCGCCGAAGCGGCTGTTCAGGGTGTTTTCGATGATCGAGCCTTTCAGCGAACTCCACAGCGAGACGCCAGCGGCGCTTGCTCCCTGCAGCAGCACTCCGAGCCCGCTCACGACCACGCCGAGCACGATCGCGACCACGAACAGCCTGCCCAAGCGCGCAGCGAACACAGCAGAGGCCGCCGACCAGCGCTGCTCGGCACCGGCGGCCGCTGCCAGGCCCGGTAGCCATACGAACGCCAGGAACGCGAGGCCGCCGACCATCAGCGCGAGCGTGAGGTAGTTCAGGCCGCGCACCACGCCAAATGCCACCTCGGTGACCTCGCCGCTCTTGTTCCTGCCGATCAGGCCCGCGACCGTGAACTTCGGTGGCGCCCCGGCGTGCCCGATGTTGAACACCAGTCCGCCGTAGACGATGTGCGTGTCGGCCGAGATCACCCGGTAGGTGCCCGTATATGTGCCATCCGGCAGATGCGCCTTCAACCCGACGCCCATCCAGTGCTCGTTGCCGGCGGGGTGGGTGACATCGAGGTCGTCCACCTCGTTGCCCTGGGCGTCATAGACCCTTACCGCGCCGAGAGTTCCGCCGACATCCTGGTTGAACTCGAAGATCACCTCGCTGGGTTGCACCTGGACTGTCGAGCCCGATGCCGGCGAGGTGCCGAGCAACTGCGCGTGCGCCGATGCCGCCGGAGAGCTCGCCAGCGCGCCGGCGGACGCGAGCACGAGAGCCGCCAGCACGCCCCCGAGGAGGCGACGCTCACGGAGGTTGCGCGCGAAGTTCCTGATGGCGCTCACCAGGCTTCGCGTGACTGTCTGGGCGGGGTGTGCCGCCCGCCCGGTGCGGCGGGGTTTTCGCGGCGTTTGCGCACCCACAGAACGAACGCCAGGCTGAGCGCGATGATCAGCACCAGCGCGACGATCGCGAGCGCCGGTGTCTTTGAATCCTCGGGAACCCAGAACAGTTCGCCGTTGACGTCGCCTTTCTGGGCGCCGATCTCGATCGGCACCTTCCAGTTGAAGATCTTCGTGCGCTTGCCCTTGTCCTTGATCGTCGCGGGCGGGACGGGCGACATCCAGTGGATGCGGTGGTCGTGCCATTCGAATTGGCCGGTGCGGTCCACGAGTGTCCAGTGCGGCGTGGCGGTGGAGGTGACCGAGGCGGGTACGTTGACCGCGCCGTAGAAGTTCTGATTCAGGTAGTAGGCGGGCGAATCTGTGTTGACTTCGACCGCTCCGTCGGAGCGCGCTCGCGCGTAGGGTTCTCCTTCATAGCCGTAGATCGTGACGGTCTTGCCGGTGTGGTTGGTCAGCTGCAGCCGGTCGGCGAACTCGAGAACCTGCAATTCCAGGCCCCGCACATGCGGGGTGACGGCCGTGATAAACGAGCGATAGTCGTAGCTGCTGCCCTGATCGTTGATCGGATTGTTGCTCTCCTGCGCGGCGCTGGATGTGCCCTGGGCGTCTGTCAGCGCCGGCAGCGTGATCGCCGCGGCGGCAAGTACGCCAAGAATGAGACGAAACCTGAACATTTGTACTCCTCGCGTTTGTGCGTGGATGAGACTCGAGAACCCCTCGTGCGAGCGCCATCGGCGCTACTCGTGACGGGCGGTCGGAGGGCGAGCGCATCGGTGCCCCGCTCGGGGCTTTCAGACCTAGCTCGCCGCAGCGTGGATGTGCGGCGGCGGACGAACCGCCAGAGCGCGAGCGATCAGCGCTCCGCCGCGAGCCATCACGATCAGGTGTTGCCGTCTGACCGCGCGACTGGACTTGGCTCGCGGCCTGCGAGGCGTGAGTGGCGCCGCCGCGCGCTGCAGCAGTCGCTCTCCCGGGTAGCGGCGCGTGAGCAGCATCGTCGCGATCGCTAGCGCCGGCGTCACACACAGGACGCCTGCGCCCCCACCACCGGAAAGCAGTGCGGCCGCGATCGCCACGGAGACGATCGCGAGTAGCGCGAGCAGCCCGCCCACCGAGGGAAGGCCAGCGTGACGGTGAGTGTGCTCGCTGCGCATCGCGAAAAACATTACCGCGCGACGCGCCACTGGGCGAGGATTGCTCGGGCTAAGTGCCGACGGCGGAGAGCAGCCACAGGCCAAAGCTCGTGAACGCCACCATCACAGCGAGCATCCAGTACTGGCTGCGAATCGCTTCCACGGGGCTTCGATAGATCACGAGCGCCCTGTCGTGGGCAAGCATCAGCCCCCCCACGTGACCGGCTATCAGCGCGGCGACCTGCACGTACCAGATCGCCGCGTAGGAAATGATGTGGTAGTCGATCTGGTAGCCGCTCGTGCCGAATGTGTTGGCGCCATTGCCCAGCGGATCGGAGATCAGGTAGCCCATCGCCTGGCTTTGCCAGATCAAAAACGAGAAGTAGTGAGCCAGCACGTAGGCGAAGCTGATCGGCATCAGCGTGTGGGCGAAGAGGTCGGTGAGCTGACGGCTGTCGTAGCGGTCGCTGACACCGCGCACGCCGCGGATCCCGAGGCGGTAGACCGCGACGATCAGCAAGATGCAGAAGATCAGCCCCAGCGAGTAGGCGAGCTCCTGGGAGGGGTTGGCCGAGAGGCCCAGATCGGAGAACCAACCCTCGATGGTCGGCTCGTTGGTGCGCCAGATGCCGCCGTTTGAGAAGCCGTCGAAGGTCGTGGTGCCGATCAGGGTGCAGATCATGGCGACGGTCCCCGAGCCGATCTGCAGGTCGGTGATGCCGCTCAGCGGCCGCCGCAGCCACAGCACCCCGTCCTCGTCTCTGACGAGCGCCGACAATCGCGATATCAGGTTGAAGTAGACGCCGAACGCGTCGGCCTGACCGCTCCACTCCTCCACGCCGAAGGCCATCATGCCGGCGAGCATCAGCGCGAAGTAGCCGATCGAAAGCGCTGCCAGCGTGGCTGGATAGTCACGGTCCAGGTAGACCAGCTCGAGCCAGGCGAAGCCGACGATCCCCGCTACCGCCGGCCACATCCCCAGTCTTCGTGGGTAGCTGAGTGTGGGCGGGCGCTGCCCGCGCGCCAGCATGGTCACCAGCCACCGCAGCAGGCGCGCCGTCGTGCGCCATGGGTTCAATGGGGCGAACACGTCGCCCAGCAGCACGCTCGCGACAGGCAGCCCGACCCAGAAGATCACGTAGATGAAGGTGACCGAGAAGTTCGACAGCGGCGCTTCCTGGGTGCCGTCGAAGCCGCTGTAGAGGACCAGCGCGAACAGGCCGAGGCCAGCCAGGCTGGCAAGCCAATCCAGCGCCCGCGGCAGCTTCAGCAGGCGCCGGCGATGCTGCTCCTGCAGCTGCGGGCTCCTCCACAGCGTCGACAGCGCCACGAACGAGAAGACGAGCACGATCGCCGCGGCCCAGCTGAACAACCAGACTGGAATCGGCAGATTCGCCTTGCCGACGATCCCGTGCGCCGAGGCGACAGATGGGCACAGCAGCGCTGACAGACACAGGGCGCCGAGCAGTGGTTTGAGAACACGACGCGCGAGACCCATGCTTTGCGGCAGTCTATGTGAGCAGCCTGCCGCGCCCGCTGGTTGACGAGCTTGCGTAGGCTGCACGACATGATCGCGCTCAACCCCACATTTGCCGTCTCAGAGGTCTCCCTCGCGGTGACCCAACTCGGGCCGCTCGCTCTCTTCGGACTGCTCTACGCCAAACGTGTGCGGACCCTCGCGCTGGCGGGCCACCCGGTGGACGGCTGGCGCCAGGCCTGTTTCTATTCGGGGTTCCTGGTGATCGGCGTGGCCCTCACCTCGCTCGGCTCGGCGGCCCAGGAACTTCTGTTCGTGCACATGATCGAGCACCTGCTGCTGGGTGACGTCGCGGCGCTTCTGATCGTGCTCGGGCTGACGGGTCCACTGCTCGCGCCGGTCCTGAAGATCGGCTTCTTCGATCGGCTGCGTGTGCTCGCCCATCCAGCGATCGCGTTCCCGTTGTGGGCGATCGACCTGTACGCGTGGCACCTGCCGGTGTTCTACGAAGCCGCCCTGCGCAACTCCTGGGTGCATGCGCTCGAGCACACGATGTTCCTGGGGTTCGGCATCAACATGTGGCTGTGCCTGTTCGGGCCGCTGCCGATGCCGCGTTGGTTTCAGAATCTCGGCAAGCTCATCTACATCATCGCCGTGCGTCTCACCGGCACCGTGCTCGGCAACATCTTCCTGTGGTCTGGAACCGTCTTCTATCCGTTCTATCTGCACGGCGACGCCGTCAACCACATCTCTCCCCTGGCCGACCAGAACATCGCCGGGGCGATCATGATGGTCGAGGAGTCGATCCTCACCATCGGCCTGTTCTGCTGGTTGTTTCTGCGCACCGCCAAGCAGGGCGAGGAACGCCAAGAGCTTCTGGACTTCGCTCGCGCGCAGGGCATCGAGCTGACAGAGGCCAGGGCCACGCGCGCGGTCGCCGCGGGCCGCGCCACAGAGTTGCGCAAGCGACTCGAGGCGCACACGGCGCCCTCGACCGGCCCCGAGTAGATCCGCTACCGTTACTCCTATGTGCGTTGGTTGCGCGATGGGAGCGGCATCGGCCGCCACGGGTTTCAGGACGTGGCTTCAGACCCACAACTTCAGCTGGCTGACTCCGCGCCGCATGCGTTCTCTGACGATCGGCGCGATGTGCGCCGCTGGCCTGGTCTCGACGATCGGCGTCAGCGGCTCGACACCCGCGGCTCAGCCGAGCACGCACCGCGCACCGGCCCACCACGCCGCGCGCTGAGCGACGCGGCGAAGGCGCCGCTGCGGAGTCTGAGGTGTAGCGGCCCGCGCCGCGCCGGCCGGCGAGATTCACCGGTCGCTGCCAGCAGCCGTCGCTATCGGCTGAAGATCGAGAGGTAGTCGTGGATCCCCAACCATTGTGGAATCTCGACGGTGTTGGTGAGTGTCCATCCGTCGCGGCTCTCGCCGAGCTGGCATGGCAACAGGTCATAGAACTCCTCACGGGCCGTGCACCCGGCCCACTCGCCTATGTGGATGAGAGTGTCGCCGGCGAATTTCTCCAGACACCTCTCGGCCATCTCGCTGGCGTATGGAGGCCAGCACAGCATCAGTGCGCAGTCATCCGAGCACACATCTGTTGCGAGAACCTCCTCGGTGCCCTCGATCACCGTGCTCCACAGCACGTCCTGTGGCGGTGGATCCCGATCAAAAGCGTTGGTGAGGACGCCGAGCTGCCTCAGCAGGTATGCCCAGTAGCCGTTGCCGGCCCCGATCTCCACGATCGGCCGCCGCAGGGCGGCTATCGCCGCGATCGCGTTGGCGGACGGGACCGCCCACGCGAAGCGATCCAGACACATCTCACGTGCCATGTAGGTGTCAAAGGCGGAGACGTCCTCGACGGAGCCCTGTCCCGGCTCACGATTTATACTCGGGCCGGATCGGGATGGTGCTCCCATGTATTTCAGAAACACACCCAGGTAGGGGTTGTCGAGCTTCCCATCGAGGGGGTGTTTCGCCGGCAGCGGGGAGCTCATGAGCGGCCACACACCCCGCTCGGGCATCGATCGGTGCTCGCGGTCGCGATGCCCCGAGATCGCGGGCGGTCACACCCAGGCGCGGCGGTCGTCCTCATCGGAGCTTTCTAGCACCAACTCGGGTTGCGTCTCCCGGTGAGCGCGGCCGGCAAACACTCTGTTTTGTAGGCCCGGTCACTCGTGTGCTGCCGAGAGCGCCCGGCCCTGTCTGTGCGCTGCTCAGCCGCCGGCGACGGCTGGCAGGATCGTCAGCTCGGCGCCGTCGGTGACCGGGGTCGCCAGTCCGTCGAGGAAACGGATGTCTTCACCGCTGAGGTAGATGTTCACGAACCGGCGCAGTGAGCCATCGTCGTCTGAGATGCGCTCACGCAGCTCACCGAAGCGGTCATACAGGCCGTCGAGCACCTCCGCCACGGTGTGCCCTTCGAGCTCCGTCTCGGCCGTGCCGCCCGCCGCGGCCCGCAGCTGCGTGGGGATCTTTACGAGCACCGCCATCAGACGCTCACGGTCTCGTTGACGCGCTCCTGGAAGGACTCGAGTGTCGGCTCGATCGTGTGGGTTTGGAACGTGCCCCTGACCGCGTCGAGCGTCTTCAGGCCCTCACCGGTGATCACGAGCACCACGCGCTCGTCGCGGTCGATCTCGCCGCGCTCGGCGAGCTTGGCCAGCACCGCCGTTGTGACGCCGCCGGCCGTCTCTGTGAAGACTCCCGTGGTCTCGGCCAGCAGCCTGATTCCCGCTCGGATCTCCTCGTCTGAGACGGCATCCACGCCACCGCCGCTGCGACGAGCCAGATCCAGTGCATAGGGACCGTCAGCGGGATTGCCGATCGCCAGCGACTTGGCGATCGTCTTCGGCTTCACCGGCCGGCAGACGTCGTGGCCGGCGGAGTATGCGCTGGCCACGGGGGAGCAGCCCTCGGCCTGGGCGCCGTTCATGCGCGGCAGGCCACCCTGCAGCAGTCCCAGCTCGGTCCATTCCTCAAAGCCGGCGGCGATTTTCGTGAACAGCGAGCCCGAGGCGATTGGCACGATGCAGCGGTCGGGCAGCTCCCAGCCGAGCTGCTCGGCTATCTCGAACGCAAGCGTCTTTGACCCCTCGGCGTAGTAGGGGCGCAGGTTGATGTTCACGAACGCCCAGTCTCGCTCGGCACAGAGCTGGGTGCAGAGGCGGTTGACATCGTCGTAGCTGCCCTCCACGCCCACGAGATTGGTCCCGTAGATGCCCGTGGCGAGGATCTTCTGCTCCTCGAGGTCCGCGGGGATGAACACGTAGGAGTCAAGCCCCAGGGCGGCTCCGTGGGCGGCCACTGAGTTGGCGAGGTTGCCCGTGGATGCGCAGGCGATTGTCTGAAAGCCGAGCTCGCGGGCCCTGGTGACCGCCACCGACACGACACGATCCTTGAAGGAGTGTGTCGGATTGGCGGCGTCGTTCTTGACCCATACCTCGCGCAGTCCGAGCCGCTCCGCCAGGCGGTCAGCTCGGATCAGCGGCGTGCAGCCGGCGGGCAGTCCCACGCGCGAGGCGAGGCGGCCCGAGGGGCCCGGAGGGCTCTTCACGGGCAGGAAGTCCGCATAACGCCAGATGTTCTGCGGGCCGCCCTGGATACGGCGGCGCAGCCCGCTCACGTCTGAGCACAGACGACTGTGGTCGTAGCGGACCTCTAGCGGCCCGAAGCACTGCTCGCAGACGTAAAGTGCCTCCAGCGGATACTGGGCCTTGCACTCCTTGCACTGAAGATGACTGACAGCCATTGGGGCTCCTTCGCTTTTGCCTTCGCCTTGTCACGTGTGGCGAAGAGCGCGAAGCCCGCCACACATCGCCTGGAATTGGCACCGTTTCCGCTTGTGACTTTGGCGGCGGTTGCCGGGGTTTCGTAGGGCCAGGCCCTCCACCCCTCTGGATGTGTCTCGTTGCTATGTGTGCGGCAGTCTAACAGCCATATCGGCTGGCGCAAGTCCGATCATGAACAAAGGCGATGCGCGGGTAACGCCCGGTGGCTGGCGGTGTAGGCGCTTTTGGACGATGGATAGTTTCGTAGCCGAGGACGATCGGCGTATCAGCCACACTCCACAGCTCGCCCTGGAAGCGGACGTGCCGAAGAAGCGCATGCTGATAATCGTCAATCCGTATGCCGCGACCGTGTCTGATCGTCTGCGTCACCTGGTTGTGTATGCGCTGCAGGGCCGCTACGAGGTCGACGCGGTCGACACCGAGGCGCGCGGTCACGCGATCGAGCTTTGTCGTGAGGCCGCGCACGAGGGCTACGACGTCGTCGTCGCGTTCGGCGGCGATGGCACGGTCAACGAAGCAGCCAACGGCCTGCTCGGCTCCGCCACTCCGCTCTGCTGCCTGCCGGGCGGCTCAGCCAACGTCTTTGGCAAGATGCTCGGCATCCCCGGTGAGCTCGTAGAAGCGACTGAGCATCTGCTGAGGATGGCCGACGACTGGCGTCCGCGGAAGGTGGATCTCGGGATCGTCAACGGACGCTATTTCACTTTCTCCTCGGGTCTCGGCGTCGACGCGAGCGTCGTGCAGCGGGTCGACTCGAATCCCAAGCTGAAGGCGCGCCTGGGCCCCTATTACTTCACTTGGGCGGCGGTCTCGACGTTCGCTCGCCGCTATCTGGTCAAACCGCCGCGGATGTCGGTGCATGCCGGCGGGGAGAGTTTCGAGGGCGTCACGACGATCGTGCAGAACGGTTCGCCCTTCACCTATTTCAAGAATCGGCCGATTGAGATCGCCGAGGGCGCCGCGCTCGACTCTGGCGAGTTCGCCTGCTGCGTTCTGCATCGTGCGAGGCCCCTGGACATGCCGTCGATCGCCTGGCGCGCCTTCTCCCGGCGCTCGCGGGTGGCGCGACATCGGCATGTCTCGGCGTTCTCGCAGGTCGCTGAGCTCACGGTTCGCTCCAGTGACGAGCGGCCGCTTCCACTGCAGGTCGACGGCGACTATCTCGGCGAGGTCCTAGAGGCGCGCTACTCGATCCTGCCGCGAGCGCTCAGCGTCGTCTCGTGAGCAGAGCCAACCGGGCAAACCGATTCCGCGCCAGATCGCAAACTCGTAGATAGCCTGCTTTCACGATGGCGCGGGTGATCGCGGTTGACTGGTCCGGCAAGGAGAAGCGCGCTTCCGAGTCGCTCTGGCGCGCAATTGCCGTCGACGGACAACTCGTGGAACTCGAGAACGGTCTCGGACGCGATGAGCTCATCGCTTGGGTCATCGACTACGCACGGCAACATACGCACACCGTTGTCGGGCTTGATTTCGCGTTCTCGTTTCCGGCCTGGTTCTGTACTCGTGAAGGCTGGCGCTCGGGTCGAGCGGTTTGGGCGGCTATGCGGGACCGCTGCGACGTGCTGCTGTCAGCATGCGAGCCGCCCTTCTGGGGTCGCGCAGGTAAAAGGCCCGAGATCGATGGAGGGTGGCTTCGTCAGACCGAGTCGGAGGTTGGAGGTCAGCCGAAGAGTGTGTTTCAGATCGCCGGGGCTGGTGCGGTAGGTACCGGCTCACTACGAGGCATGCGCAATCTTGCCACTCTGGCCGAGGCGGGATTTGGGATCTGGCCATTCGACGAGCCGACCTGGCCGCTGATAGTCGAGATCTATCCACGACTCTTTGCCGGCAAAGTGATCAAGTCTCATCATCTGCCTCGCCGTGAATATTTACGACAGCACTACACCGATCAGAACCCTGTCTTGCTGGAGCGGGCGGCCGGCTCCGAAGACGCCTTCGATGCGGCCATATCGGCGATCACGATGGCCCGTCACATTCGGGACTTGGAAAGTCTGGCTGCTTTCCCACCGGGTTCGCCCAAGCGAATCGAGGGGTGTATCTGGTATCTGGGAGCCAACCGGAGATAGGGCTGAGGCTGGCGGTCTTGGAGCCTATCCAGCGCCGGGTGTGATGCGGTAGGCGTCGAACACCGACTCGGTGTTGCGCAGCCGCGTGATCGCGCCCTTCAGCGAGTGGGTGTCGGCGATCTCGATCACGAACCGGTTCTTGACCATCGGCGGGTTCGACAGGCAGCGCGCCTCGAGTATGTTCGCCCCGGACTCGGAGAACACGCGCGAGAGATCCTCGAGCAGACGGTGACGGTCCCACGCGTCGATTTGGATCTCCACCATGAACGCGGTGGTCTGATCTCCCTCCCAGGAGACGCTCGTGAAGCGCTCGGGATCCTTGCGCAGCAGCGCCGCGTTGGGACAGTCCTCGCGGTGGATCGTGATCCCCCGGCCGAGAGATATGTAGCCGACGATCGGGTCTCCCGGCACCGGACGGCAGCACTTCGCGAGGCGCAGCATCACGTCCTCGACACCGTCCACGCGGATCCCGTATTGCCCTGAGGAGCTCGTCGGCCGCCGTCGCGGGCGGCCCACTTTGAGCAGGTCGGCCGCCGCTGTGGGCTCACCGTCGGCCGCCTCGCCGTGCTTGAGGTGCTGAATGATCTTGTTGACGACGGTTTTCGGCGAGATCTTGGCGCCGCCGAGCGCGATGTAGAAGTCATCGGCCTTGCGATAGCCCATCTCGCGGATCACGTCGGCAAGCAGCGCTGAACCCGAGATCTTCTGAGCGGGCAATCCCTGTTTCTTGAGATGCTCCTGGAGCACCTCGCGGCCGGTGTGCTCGGTGTCCTCGCGAGTCTCCGCGCTGAACCAGGCCTTGATCTTGTTGCGCGCCCTCGTCGTCTTGACGACGGCCAGCCAGTCGCGCGAGGGGCCGCGCTCACGCTTGGAGGTGAGGATCTCGACGATGTCACCGGAGCACAGCTCATAGTGCAGCGGCACGATCTTCCCGTTGACTCTGGCGCCCACGCAGCGGTGGCCGATCTCCGTGTGCACCTCATAGGCGAAGTCCAGCGGCGTGGCCCCGGCGGCCAGCGACTTGACCTCGCCCTTGGGCGTAAAGACATACACCTCGTCCTCGAACAGATCGATGCGCAGGCTCTCCATGAACTCCTTGGGGTCAGACAGGTCCTGCTGCCAGTCGATCATCGAGTGCAGCCAGCCGAGTTTCGCGTCCTCGCCGAGGCCGCCGATGCCGTCCGCCTTGCCCTTGCGCAGCGCCGAGGGGCCCTCTGATTGTCCCTTGTACATCCAGTGGGCCGCGACGCCGAACTCGGCCATCTCGTGCATCTCGTGAGTACGGATCTGGATCTCCAGGGGCCGCCCCTCCGGCCCGATCACGGTTGTGTGCAGTGACTGGTAGCGGTTGAACTTGGGCATCGCGATGAAGTCCTTGAAGCGTCCCGGCAGCGGCTTCCACAGCGAGTGGATGACACCGATGGCGCCATAGCAGTCCTTCACCGAGTCGACGATCACGCGCATCGCCGTGAGGTCGTAGATCTCGTTGAACTCGCGGCCCTTCTTGGTCATCTTCGAATAGATCGAGTAGAAGTGCTTGGCGCGTCCCGCGATCTGGGCTTCGATCCCGAGCTCCGCGAGCTCGCGTTGCAGGTAGTCGCCGGCCTGGCTGACATAACCCTCGCGGTCATCGCGCTGCTGGGCGACGAGTCCCTTGATCTCCTGGTACTTGCGCGGGTGAAGCGTGGCGAAAGCCAGATCCTCGAGCTCCCACTTGATTGCGTGGATGCCCAGCCGGTGTGCGATCGGCGCGTAGATCTCGAGTGTCTCGCGTGCCTTCTCCAGCTGCTTCTGCTTGGGCAGCGCGTCGATCGTGCGCATGTTGTGCAAGCGGTCGGCGAGCTTGATCAGGATGACCCGCATGTCGGTGGCCATCGCGACCATCATCTTGCGGTAGTTCTCCGCCTGCGCCTCGTCGCGGGACTGGAAGGTGATGCCCGTCAGCTTGGTGACACCGTCGACGATCGCCGCGATTTCCTCGCCGAAACGTTCAGAGACTTCGACGATCGACGCTGATGTGTCCTCGACGGTGTCGTGCAGCAGTGCCGCGCACAGTGTCTCTGTGTCGAGACGCATACCGGCGCAGATACGCGCCACACCGACGGGGTGCACGATGAAGTCCTCGCCCGACTTGCGCCGCTGGGCGGCATGGTGCTCGCACGCGAACACGAACGCGTCTTCCACGCGAGCGCGGTCGATCTTCACGGCGGAGTCGGCCGCGTGCTCTGAGACGATCGCGAACAGGTCCCCGAGCAGCCCCCGCTCGAACTGGTTCAGCTCGGCTCGTGGCGGCAAGCGCGTCTGCAGCGCCGTTTCGCTGCCGATCTGGGGGCTCGAGGTCTGCCATCGACTTACAGCCTAGGGAACGATCCCGTCAAACTGAAGCGTTCGGCGGCGATCGCCGTCTTTGCTCTCGCTCAGGCGGCCTGACGGTGCATCGTGCCGAGCATCGCCCGGCCGTCCGCTAGACGCTCCGAGTGCAGCCGGAACGTTGCCGAACGCTCGAGGCTGGTGCGCTCAGACGCACGGATGCTGATCCGCTGGGCGGAGAGATCGATATCGAGCAACTCGAGCTCGTCGAGGATGCGCAGCAACTCGATGGCAAGCCCGACTGGCCGTCGTGTCTGGCACGCAAAGGTGTTCTGCGTGGTCGCGTCGCCGCCGAAAACGATCTGCCGCAGATCCGTGGTCGCGACGTTGTCGCCGCGCAGAGATCGGTAGAGGTCGCTCAGTGCGCCGCGCAGGTTCTCTTCGCGCTCGAGTATCTCCAGCGCGAAGCTGACCTCCGCCTCGCCCCACAGCAGATGTGCGTGCTGTGTGGTGTGACCCAGCAGCGCGATGCGGTGCTGCTCGGGATGAGCAGGCGGGTCGAGCAGCACCACGTGTGGGTAATCGTCGGCGAGCCGCGGTTCGCGTGTGAGGGTGGCATATGAGCACGTCGGGAAGCCGCCGATCAGACCCGCGAAGTGCTCGCGTCGGAGCTTCGCGTCGGAGCACACCACGAGTACGGGCTCGCCGCCGGCGAGGAGCGCGCAGAGTGTGCCCGCGATACCGCCACCGCGGCGGTCGTGCAGTTTGCGCCGTGTCGATGAGCGCCCGGCTATCGCCTCCTCCTCGGTTCCCTGGGAGAGGGCGCGCAGCCCCCTCCACAGCGACTCGAGCTCCTCCTCGTCCTCGCCGATCACCGTGATCGGCTGTGGGTTCGATGCTTGCGCGTGGCGGAGGTTCAGACGTGGTTCCGACACGCCCTTCCACTCGTTGATCTCGAGGGCGAATATCGCGTCGGTGGGGCTGTTCTCCGCCACCGGCAGACTGCCCCCCATCCCGAAGGCCACGGCGCGCAGGTAGGAGCTTCCGGATGAGACCGTGAAGCGCAGGTGCTTGCCTTCCCCCATGCTGCAGGGATCGGTGAATCTCACGGCGGGGAGCAGCAGCGAGACGTTGGGGTTGCCCTGACCGAACGGGGCGAGCGCTTGAAGTTCCTCGGCGAGATCCAGGCCCAGCTCCTCGCCGGAGGCGATCGCGTCGACGCGCATCGTGTCGAGGACGTCCGTGGTGCTCAGGGTGCGCTCGGCGTAGGCGGTGAAGGCCTCGGTGAAACGCTCGAGCTGAGCGCGCTCGAGCTCCAGGCCGGCGGCGCCGCGGTGCCCTCCGTAACGCAGCAGATGCTCGCCGCAGGCGTGCAGCGCCTGGAGGAGATCGAAGGACTCGATGCTGCGGCCCGAGCCTCTGCCCGACTGCTCATCGAGGGAGATCACGAGGACGGGTCGGCGGTGGCGTTCCGCGAGCCGCGAGGCGACGATGCCGATCACACCGGAATGCCATTCCTCGCCCGCGAGCACGTATGCGGGCCGCTCGCCGAGTTCGGCGATCTGCGCTTCGGCTTCGAACACGATCCGTGTCTCTGAGTGCCGGCGTTCCTGATTTGCGCGTTGCAGCTCCTGCGCGATCTCGGTGGCGCGAGCGGGATCCTCGGTCAGTATCAGCTCCAGTGCCGCGTCGGCCCGGTACAGGCGCCCGGCGGCGTTCAGACGGGGCGCGAGCGCGAAGCCGATGGCGCGCTCGGTGATCTTGCTCGGATCGACCCCCGCGACGGCCATCAGCGCGTGCAGGCCGGGCTTGGCGCTGCAGGCGAGCGTGCGCAGGCCGCGCGTGAGGAGACTGCGGTTCTCGTCTCGCAGCGGCACGACATCCGCGACGGTTGCCAGGGCCACGAGGTCGAGATCCTCCTCGAGCTCGCTGAGATCGCGGCCCGTGGCCTGCCAGAGCCCCTGCGCGAGCTTGTACGCGACGCCCGTGGCGCACAGATCGGCGCACGGGTAGTCACAGATCACTGGGTGCAGGATCAGCGCGTCTGGCAGCGACCCGTCCGCGGGTGGGGTGTGGTGGTCGGTGACGATCACCTCGATGCCGTTCGCGCGCGCCAGCGCGACCTCCGCTACCGCCGTGATCGCGCAGTCGGCGGTCAGCAGCAGGCGTGTGCCGCGCGCGGTCAAGCGCTCGACTGTGGCGGGGTTCAGGCCGTAGCCGTCGCCCGCCCGGTCGGGTAGATACCAGTCGACGTTGGCTCCCAGGCGCCGCAGCGCTCGCACCAGCACGGCGGTCGAGCAGACGCCGTCGACGTCGTAGTCGCCATGAACGGTTATCAGCGAGCTCTCGCGGACGTGGGCGAGGAGACGCTCGGTGACCTGAGCCATGCTCGAGAACGCGCTGGCGTCGTGTTCGGTCTCGTTGGAGAGGAAATCTCGGGCGCTCTGCGGGTCGCTGAGTCCTCGTCGCACCAGCACCTGGGCGATTACGGGGCTGATCTTGAGCTCTCTCTGCAGGCGCGAGACCAACGACGCCGGGCAGGGCGCTATGTCAAAGCGGATCTGGTCCATCTTCCAGGGCACACTACGGACCGCGTGAGACAGAACCCCTGGTGTCGGGCAGCGCGGGCCGCACGGTGCGAGCTTTGTGTGCTCTCAAAAGCCGTGTGCGGGCGCTGCGGGCGGCCTCATTTGCTCTGTTCGCGGCGGATGCCGATCAGGTACACGGCGGCGATTCCCAGCAATGCGCCGGGAACGGCGTACAGCACGACGGCGATGTCGGTCGCCTTCTGGCCCGGGATCTCGAGCGCGGAGACCTTCACGCCGTAGACGATCAGACCGAAGATCACGGCGCCGAGCAGCGAGCCGACGAACGCGCCCACGATTCCGCCCCAGAAGCGGTCGGGAAGGAAGATCGTGAAATGCCAGATCGCCAGTCCCATGATCACCCAGCCGAGCAGTCCCATCAGCGTGACCGTCCGTGTTTGCGGTTTCGTGGGCGCTTGGGCTTCTCGTTGCGCTTGGGGTCTTCCTTGAGCACTAGATCCTCGGGGGTCAGGTCCGCTGTGGGATCGGCTGGCGGGCGCTGGGAGGACTCGTCCACTTCGATCTCGCGCACCATCTTGTCGAATTCCGCCTTTGAGACGTTTGGTTCGTCGGGGTTCAGCTCGGCGAGCGAGCTCTTGCGTGCGGGGCGCACGCGCTTGGATCCCAACTCACCCGCAGATGCCGTTCCGTCGGCGATCGTGGCGTATGCGGGGACCGCGCCGAGCTCGTGCACAATCCGGGCGCGGCGATTGCTGTAAACGGTTTCGCGTTCCTTCCAGTGAGTCAGCACCGGGGAGGCTATGAAGATCGAGGAGTAGGCGCCCGAGGCGATCCCGACGAGCAGCGCGAACGCGAAGTCCTTGAGTGTGTCGCCACCGAACAGAAGCAGGGCGAGGACTGGCAGCAGCGTGCAGAAGCTCGTCGCCAGCGAGCGGGTCAGCACCTCGGACATCGAGCGGTTGACGATCTGCGAGAAGGCCGCTCGTTGCATGCGCGGCACGTTCTCGCGGACACGGTCGAACACGATGATCGTGTCGTACAGCGAGTACCCGAGGATCGTGAGCAGCGCGGCGACCGTCGAGGAGGTGACTTCGCGGCCCGTCAGCGAATACACGCCCGCCGTGATCAGCAGATCGTGCATCAGGGCGATCAACACGGGGATCGCATACTTCCACTCGAAGCGCAGCGCGATGTAAGCGGAGATGACCAGCAGCGAGGCGATGATCGCGATCACCGCGCTGTTGGCGACCGTTTTGCCGAATGTCGGCCCGATCGATGTCGAGGAGAAGTTCTTGTTGCCGAACTTCGCTTCGAGGGCGCCTTTGATCTTCTGCAGCCTTTCCGGCTCGAGCTTCTTGACCGATATCTGGAAGCCCTTGCCGCCAACAGACTGGTTGGTGAATTTCTGGATCTGGGCGTCCGGGAATCCCTGTCTGGCCAGCACTTCCTGGATTTCGCTCTCGCTGGCATGCTTCACGAACGCCGTCTGGATCCGTGTGCCGGACTTGAAGTCGATGCCGAAGTTCAGGCCTTTGCCGCCGATCGCGAGCGCTCCGATCATGAGGATGCAGCCGGACAGCGAGAAGAACCACTTGGAGGCGCCCATGAAGTCGAATGTCCAGCCTTTTCGCTGCTGGTGGGCGCCGAGCGCCGAGCGGTGGCTGACGAGCTGTGAGCGGCCCATCGCGCCGAGCGCGGCCTGCGTCGCGAGCACCGCGGTGAATAGCGAGGCCATGGTGCCGAGTCCCAGCGTGAAGGCGAATCCCTTGACTTCGGCGGTCGCCAGCGCGAACAGGATGAATGCGGTCATGAACGTCACGGCGTTGGCGTCGATGATCGCCGCGAAACCGAGTTTGTAGCCGTTCGCGATGCCGGCCATGATCGAGCGTCCGCCGCGGATCTCCTCCTTGACTCGCTCGAAGATGACGATGTTCGCGTCGGCCGCGATGCCGATCGTGAGGATGTAGCCGGCGATCCCCGGCAGGGTGAGCGTGACCGGGATCAGCTTCACGAGCGCGAAGAAGTAGACGCCGTAGATGACGAGGCCGCCGATCGCGATCGCCCCGAGCACACGGTAGAACAGCATCAGGAACAGGCACACGACGGCGAAGCCGACGAGACCCGCGATCAGGCCCTGGTTCAGCGCCGTTTTGCCGAGCGTCGCGGATACCTGTGATTGGGAGATCAGTTCGAGCTTGAGTGGCAGCGCGCCGGATTGCAGCTCGTTGGCGAGGTTCTGTGCGGAGGTCAGTGTGAAGCCGCCGGAGATCTCCGAGCCGTTGGTCGAGTCGATTCCTTCGGGGTACTTGGTGTAGTCGATCGAGGGCGTGGTGATGATCTGGTTGTCGAGCACGATCGCGAAGTGCTGCAGCGACGCTTCCTTGCTCACCCCCAACGTTCGCGCGTTCTGGCCACGTTCGGCGATTTCCCGGGTGACCTTTTCGAAGGTCTTGCCGCCGCTGGAGGTGAAGTCGAAGGTCACGGTTGGCTGGCCCGATCCCTGTTCTTCGATGCTCTGCTGCGGGTTCTTGATATCCGAGCCTCTGAGCACCGGGTCGTCGTTGAGCACGTACCAGCTTTCCGGTGAGGCGTCCGTCACCTTGCCGGGAGTGGTTTCGACCGGTCTGGCTTGCGCGAGCACCGTTCCCGGGTTGACGTGGACAACCTCGAGCTTGGCTTCCTTGGGGTATTTCTGGTTGTCGCCGTAGAGGTTTTTTTCGGTTTCCTCGGGGCCTCTGAGAACCTTTTCGTGCTTGGTGTCGAGCAGGTACCACTGGCCGTAGATGCATTCGGCTTCCGGGCCCGTCGTGGCCTTGTTCTTCGCCGGGGTGCAGCCGGAAGCCAGCGTGGTGTCGCTGTCGCGGATGATCGGCGCGCGTTTGGCGGCACGCAGGACGGCCTTGTACTCGGGCAGGCCGGTCGTCGAGGCGCCCGAGTTTTGGCCACCAGTGATTGTGGTCTGTTCGGCGAGGCTCTTGCCTTCTTCGATCACGGTCTTGCCGGCCGGGCCGATCACGTTCGGCTCCCAGTCATAGAACTCCAGCTGCGCCGTCTTGCCAACCTCCTCCTGAGCGCGCTGAGCGTTGGTGACATCGGGCAGCGCGACGCTGAGTTCGCGTTCGCCGGTCCGCTGGATTTCCGGCTGGGCGACACCGAGTTGATCGACGCGCTTGTCCATGATGTCGATCGCGCGTTCCAGCGATTCGGGGGTCACCTTGGACTGAGCGGTTGGCTTGGCTTGGTAAATGAGCTCGACGCCGCCCTTCAGGTCGAGCCCCAGACGGGTTTTCTTCGCCTTCACCAGCCCGGGCACGCCGGCGATCACGAGAACTGACAGCACGACCAGCCCAGCGACCAGCAAGAGGACCAGCGCGTTTTTCCTTCGGTCGGTCATCGGCCTCGAACGCTACTTGTCGGGTGTGAGGACCAACAGCAGTCCTCCGTCGTCGTCGTAAGCGGGGAACAGATCGGCCTTGGCGGTTGCCGCCACGTCGCGTTCACCTGAGACGCTGACCGGCTTTCCGAGCGCCCGCACCCCCCACTCCAGCACCGTGTCGACAGGTGCGTCGCCGTTTGAGAACTTCAGACCGAGAACCTGCTCGACGCGTTGGCCGATCACCTCCTCCTCCTCGAGCCCGGTGAACTCGAACGAGTTGCGCCCGCAGCCGATGATCCTGCCCTCGCTGTCGCACACGAAGAACGCGGCGTCCGGCGCGGGGTAGTAGTCGTCGAGCAGCTCGAACAGGAACGCGAATCCGCACTTCGCGCACCCCTTCGGTTGACGCGTGAAGCCGATGGTGCGATCGAGCTCGCTCGTGCGGTGACCGCAGTTGGGGCAGATGAACGGATGAGACATCAGTCGGCACAGGTTACGCAAGCTGCCTGGCGAAGGCTCCCGCCGCTCACAGCGGCAGGCTCTGAACGCCGGATTGCGGCCCTCGCGCCTCGGCGATACCGAGGTGCGTGAAGGCAGCGGCGGTCGCCGCCCGTCCTCTCGGGGTTCGCTGTATGAGGCCCTCCTGCAGCAGGTAGGGCTCATAGACTTCTTCGATCGTGTCCTGCTCCTCGCCGACGGCGACGGCGAGCGTCGAGAGCCCGACGGGACCGCCGTTGAACTTGACGCAGATGACGCGCAGGATCTCGCGGTCGAGGCGATCCAGACCGCGCTCGTCGACTTCGAGCAACTCCAGCGCGGCGTTCGCGGTCGCGGAGGTGACGATGCCCCCCATGCGCACCTCGGCGTAGTCGCGCACCCGCTTCAGCAGGCGGTTGGCCACACGCGGGGTGCCACGGCTGCGCGCCGCGATCGCAAGCGCGCCATCGTCCTGCAGGCTGATCTCGAGGATCGCGGCGGAGCGCCGCACGATCTTCGCGAGATCCTCATCGGAGTAGTGCTCCAGGCGCGCCTGAATGCCGAAGCGGTCCCGTAGCGGTGTCGTCAGCAACCCGCTGCGAGTGGTCGCGCCGACGAGTGTGAACGGCGGCAGCTCGAGCGTGACGACGCGCGCGCCGGCGCCCTGCCCGACAGTGATCGGCAGACGGCCGTCCTCCATCGCCGGATAGAAGGTCTCCTCCAGGGCGCGCGGCAGGCGATGGATCTCGTCGACGAAGAACACGCTGCGCGGCTCCAGCGCTGTGAGGAACGCGGCGATGTCGCCCTTGCGCTCGAGCGCCGGTCCGGCTGTCTGCACGAACGGCACTTCGAGCTCGCCGGCCACGATCTGAGCGAGCGATGTCTTGCCGAGACCAGGCGGCCCCGCAAGCAGCAGGTGGTCGAGAGCGTCTCCCCGCGCCGTCGCGGCCTCGATCGCGACGGCCAGCTGCTCGCACAGCGGATCCTGGCCGACGAAGTCAACGAGCGTTCGCGGCCGCAGCGAACGGTCGAGTTCGTCCTCGGCTGTCGGGTAGGGGGTTTGGATGCGGGCCTCGACGCTCATGGAATCCGGGGCTCACGCTGCGCGCGCGACACGCAATGCGTGCGCGATCAGCTCCTCCGCGGTGTCCGCGGTCGCGTCTGTGAGCAGCGCCTCAGACTCGGCCGGGCTGTAGCCCAGCTCGATCAGACCGTCGCGGGCGAGAGCCCGTGGCCCCTCCAAACGGCTTGCCAGGATCGGCCCGGCGCCGACGGAGTCACCGAGCGTGACCTTCTCGCGCAACTCGACGATGATCCGCTCGGCGGTGCGCTTGCCGATCCCCGGGACCGCCTGAAAACGGGCGGCGTCACCGGCGGCGATCGCGCCGATCAAGTCGCGGGGAGAGCCGCCGGAGAGCACCGCCAGCGCGACCTTCGGACCGACGGACTGCACACCCAGCAGCATCAGGAAGAGGTCACGCTCTGACTCCGAGTAGAACCCGTACAGGGCCAGTGCGTCGTCGCGGACTATCAGGTGAGTGTGCAGCATCGCCTCTGTGCCGACTGCCGGCACGTGGCGCAGAGTCTCCGCTGAGGCGGACGCGCGATAGCCGACCCCCGCGCACAGCAACACGACGTGATCGGAGCGCCGCACCGCGACCTCGCCGCGCAGCATGCCGATCATGCTCTGCCCAGTGCGAGCTCGAGCGCGCGATTCAGCGGCGCCGCGTTGCAATGGCAGATCGCCACCGCCAGCGCATCGGAAGCGTGGTCGGGTGTGACCGCGTGTGGCAGCCCGAGCAGTGTCTGGACCATTCGCGCGACCTGCTCCTTGGGGGCGCGTCCGTTGCCGCAGACCGCCGACTTGACGCGCTGGGGGGTGTATGAGAAACACGGAACTCCGCACTCCCCCGCGGCCAGCATCGTGACCCCGCGGGCATGTCCCACAGCGAACGCGGAGCGAACGTTGGCGCCGAAATACAGCTCCTCGAGCGCCATCGCGGAACACTCGTGTGCCGCGAGGATCTCCTTGACGCGCTCGTGAACTACAGCGAAGCGCTGCTCATCCGCGAGCTCCGCCGGCGTCTTGATGACACCCCCGTCGAGAGCCAGCAGACGCCCGCCGCGGCGCTCGATCACGCCGAAGCCGGTGTTGGCCAGGCCGGGATCTATGCCGAGGACGATCATCTGAGTTGATTCTGCGTTAGTCACCGGACGCCTGCTTGATCGTCGGCCTGGTGTGATTGCGGGGCTCCAACGGATAGGTTCTCCGCAATGGCAGATCAATCGTTCCGATCGCCCAACCCGATCCCAGATGATTTCGATTTCGCTGCCGATGGGTTGCTCGATGGTCTGGAGGGTGGGCAGCGCGAGGAGCGTCTGGCGCTGCTGCGGTACCTCGCCGCTGACGGTGTGCCGCTGACTGAGCTGCGCCGGACGACGGCCTCCGGGACCGTGATGTTTCTTCCCGCTGAGCGGGTCATCGGTGGGCGCGCTCGCTACTCGGCCCGTGAGATAGCCGAGCGGACCGGCGCGGAGCTCGACTTCCTGACCGCGGTGCGGCGCGCGATGGGCCTGCCGATTCCAGGGCCCGAGGATGCCGTCTACACCGAGGGCGATCTCGAGTCTGTGCAGATGACCGGTGTTTTTCGCCAGGCCGGCATCTCTGAGGAGGAGATCCTCGATCTGCTGCGCACTCTGGGGCGTGGCCTCTCGCAGGCCGCGGAGACGATGCGGGCGTTGACGATGCGGCTCGTGCTCGAGCCCGGCGTGAGCGAGCGCGAACTCGCTCAGCGCTATGCCTATGCGGCCTCACAGCTCTCGCCGATGCTGGGACCGCTGGTCACGAACCTGCTCACCCTCCACCTGCGGGAAATGGCCCAGAGCGAGGCGCTCAGCGCCGCCGAGCGCACGGGGGGACGGCTCCCCGGCTCGCGCGAGATAACCGTCTGCTTCGCCGATTTGGTTGGTTTCACGCGCCTCGGCGAGGAGGTCCCGCCCGATGAGCTCGCACGCAAGGCGGTGCGCCTGGAGGCCCTCACGAGCGAAGTCATCGATGCGCCGGTGCGGCTGATCAAGACGATCGGCGACGCGGCGATGCTCACCTCACTGGAGCCCGAGCCGCTGCTCGACGCCGCGCTCAGCCTGCTCGAAGCCGCCGAGGCAGAGGGCGATGACTTCCCTCAGCTGCGCGCCGGCATCGCGATCGGAGCGGCTCTCAGTCGTGCCGGCGACTGGTTCGGGCGGCCCGTCAACCTCGCCAGCCGTATCACTCAGATCGCTCGTCCCGGCAGCGTCCTCGCTGAGCGCGAGGTGCGCGAGTCGGCACGCGGCTCGTTCCACTGGTCCTACGCGGGCGAGCGGCGTCTGCGCGGCGTTCGCGATCCAGTTCCCCTGTTCCGCGCGCGACGGCTGGCTCAGCCGACCTCCTGACTTCGGAGCGCTTCATTGCTCGGATATTCGCCACGGCGCCTGGCCCGAGGCCCAGAGGTCGTTGAGCGCGACCGCGTCCTTGTAGGTGTCCATGCACCTCCAGAAGCCCTCGTGTCGATGGGCCCGCAGCTCACCCTCCCGCGCAAGGCGTTCGAGCGGCTCACGCTCGAGCACGCTGTCGTGCTCGAGATAGTCGAGCACGGCCGCCTGGAAGCAGAAGAACCCGCCGTTGATCCAGTGCTCTGAGCGCGGCTTCTCGCGAAAGCCTCTCACGCGGCCGTCGTCCTGCAGCTCCGTCACCCCGAACTGCAGCTCGGGGCGAACCACGGTCATGCTCGCCAGCGAGGCATGCGCGGCGTGAAAGCTCAGCAGCGCCTCCAGGTCTACGTCCGCAACTCCGTCGGCATACGTCGCACAGAAGGTCCGCTCGCCGGCGAGCGAAGATCCGAGTGCCTTTATCCGCCCGCCTGTCTGGGTTTCCAGGCCAGTGTCGAGGCACTCCACACTCACCTCCACGGGCCATTGATGCGCGGCCACGAAGCTCTCGATCAGCTCGCCCTTGTAGCCGGTCGCGAGCAGGAAACGCTCGAAGCCCTGGACCGCGTACAGCTGGATCACATGCCAGAGGATCGGCAGGCCGCCGATCTCCACGAGCGGCTTCGGGATCGCTTGGGTGTGCTCTTGCAGCCGGGTGCCGCGACCGCCGCAGAGGATCACGACGGGTGGTCGGCTCGCGGGTGTCATGCAGCGAGCATTATGCCGATCGGCCGAACGCTGGATCGGCGCCGCGCCGCCGACACTCGAGTTGCACACGACGCCGTTCGTGACAGTTCAACCGTCTGATTTGAGAGCGCTCGTCGGATCAGTGGATGGAGGACTTTGACCCCGATGAGTCGTTATCTGCTCGGCGCGTGCTGCGCTTTGATCCTACTTGCCGTGTGCGGTTGCGCGGCGCCCACGACCACCGTGACCGCGAGGAGCCCGGGCGCCAGGCGTGTCCGATCGATGGGGGCGACCGGCGGACTGTCGCTGATCACCGAGCCGGGTCCGGGCGATGCGCCATTCCTCGCGCTGATCGACAGCGCTCGGCATACGGTGCGCCTCGCGATGTATGAGCTGGAAGACCAGCGCGTCGAGCGGGCACTCGGCGCCGCCGCGGCTCGTGGCGTGCGGGTGATGGTGCTGCTCGATCATGGCTTCTATGGTGCCGGGCGCCAATCAAACCAGGCCGCCTACGACTACCTGAGCTCCCACCACGTGACCGTGGCATGGGCCCCCGCGTATCTCGCCCTGCTGCACGAGAAGGCGATCGTGATCGACGGGCGAGTGGCGGCGATCATGACCCTGAACTTGACGCCCGAGTACTACTCGAGCTCGCGCGACTTCGCCGTGCTGGACCGGCGGGCACGCGACGTGGCCGCGATCCAGCGGGTGTTCGACGCCGATCTCGCAGGCCGGCGGATCGCCCCCGGCTCCGGTAGCGGCGATTTGGTGTGGAGTCCCGGCGCGCAGGCGGCGATCACCGCCCTGATCGCGCGGGCGAGGCGAAGCTTGGACCTCGAGAGCGAGGAGATGGGCGACCCCGCCGAGACGCGCCAGCTCTGCCGCGCCGCTCGCCGGGGCGTGCGGGTGCGGGTCGTGATGACCTATGAGTCGGCGTGGCGGGTGGCTTTCTCCTATCTGGATCGCTGCGGTGTGCAGGTGCGCATCTACGCTCCGAGCGCGGCGCTCTACATTCACGCCAAGCTGATTCGAGTCGATCGACGCGTCGTGTTCCTCGGCTCGCAGAACCTCTCCCGCCAGAGCCTCGACTACAACCGCGAGCTGGGCATCATCACCGAGGATCCCGAGATCGCCGCCAGCACTGGGGAAACCTTCGGCAGCGACTTCACCGCCGCCCAGCCTTGGCGGTGATCGTGCCGGCACGCCGCTGGCGCTATCCCGCGACGCGCTCCAGAACCTCGGCGGGCACGTCGAAGTTGGCGTGGACCGCTTCCACGTCGTCGAGGTCTTCCAGCGAGTCGATCAGCTTCAGCAGGGAGCTCGCGCGCGCTTCGTCGATTGGCACGAGACTCGACGGCCGGTAGGCCAGCTCGGCTCTCTGAATCTCGATGCCGGCTTCTTCGAGTGTCTTTCGCACGGGTGTGAACTCACCCGGGTCGGCGATCACCTCGAGCACGTCGTCATCGGTGGAGATGTCCTCTGCGCCCGCCTCGATTGCCACCAGCAGATCGTCTTCGCTGTAGCGGGAGGAGTCGATCACGATCGTGCCCTTCTTGTCGAACAGGTAGGCCACGGAGCCCGGCTCGCCGAGATTGCCGCCGTGCTTTGAGAATGCGTGCCTGACGTCCGCGCTCGTGCGGTTGCGGTTGTCCGTGAACGCCTCAACCAGCACCGCCACGCCACCCGGCCCATATCCCTCGTAGAGGACCGCTTCGATCGCCTCGGCCTCACCGCCCTCACCGGTGCCTTTCGCGATCGCGCGTTCGATGTTGTCCTTCGGCATCGAGGCTTCTTTGGCCTTGCGGATCGCGTTCTCCAGCGCCGCGTTGCCGTCCGGATCGCCTCCGCCGTCGCGAGCGGCGACCGTGACCGCTCTCGCGAGCTTGGTGAATTGGACACCACGACGGGAGTCCACAATCGCCTTCTTGTGCTTGATCGAGGCCCACTTGGAATGTCCGGACATGGTCGAGAAGAATAGCTTCGTGGAAGGTCGGGCCTCCTGCAGGCGTCAGGTTGGCGCTGGAGCCCTCGCGTGGTGGGCTCGAGTGGCGCGAGTGCTCGGGCGGCCGGGAAGTCACGGCGCACGCAGGCTAGGATGCACGTCCGATGGCGACCCCTCCCCCAGAGATCTTCAAGGCATATGACATCCGTGGGCTCTACGGAGAGCAGATCGACGGCGATGTCGCCGAGCAGATCGGTCGCGCCTTTGCACGCGTGCTCAGCGACCTGTCCGGCAAGCCGGTCGCGGAGCTCGCGGTAGGGCTAGGTCGTGACATGCGTCTCACGGCTCCGGAGCTCGCGGCACGCTATCGCGAGGGGCTGTTGAGAGAGGGTGCGCATGTGCTCGACATTGGTCAGGTCGGCTCGGAGATGCTCTATTTCCTGGTCGGGTCGCGCGAGCTCGACGGCGGTCTGATGTGTACCGCGTCGCACAACCCGAAGGCCTACACCGGCGCCAAGCTGGTGCGCGAGGGCGCGCTCGCGCTGTCTGGCGACACCGGTATCCAGGACATCCGGCTGCTGATCGAGGCCGGCCTGGACGAGGACGTGGCCGGCGCCGCATCGCCGGCGCGCGGCACGCTCGAGGAGGTCGATCTCTACGAGGAGTTTCAGCGGGCCGCGATCGAGTTGATCGACCCGGGCGTCGTGAAGCCTCTGAAGATCGTTCTCGATGGCGGCAACGGCATGGCCGGGCCGATGGTCGGCCCGCTGCTGGGAGAGCTGGGTCTCGATCTGATCGAGACCTACTGGAGTCCCGACGGCAATTTCCCCGGCCACGAGCCGAATCCCCTACTGCCCGAGAATCGTAGGTTCATCATCGAGAAGGTACGCGAGAGCGGCGCCGATCTGGGTATCGCGTGGGACGGGGACGCCGATCGCTGTTTCTTTATCGACGACAGCGGTGAGTTCGTCGACGGCGACTTTCTCACGGCGCTGTTGGCGGAGTCGCTGCTCGCCAAAAGATCGGACCGGACCCACTCCGAGGCGATCCTCTATGACGTGCGTGCCTCGTGGGCCGTCCCGGACACCGTGAGACGCGCCGGAGGCACCCCCCATGTCAACCGCGTGGGGCACGCCTTCTTCAAGACACGCATGCGCAAGGAGGGCTCGCTGTTCGGCGGCGAGGTCTCGGGTCACTACTACTTCCGTGACTTTTATTGCGCGGACTCGGGCACGATCCCTGCGCTGCTGATCATCGAGCAGCTATCGCGCAGCGGCAAGCGCATGTCGGAGCTGCTCGCTCCCTACCGTGAGCGCTATTTCATATCTGGTGAGATCAACTCCGAGGTCGCCGATCAGCAGGCCAAGATGAAGCAGATCTCCGAGCGCTACGCCGATGCCCGCCAGAGCACCTTGGATGGCATATCCGTCGACTATGAGGATTGGCACTTCAACGTGCGGCCTTCGAATACCGAGCCGTTGCTGCGTCTCTGCCTGGAGTCTCTGATCTCGGCGCGCGACATGGAGCGCCGGCGCGACGAGGTTCTAGAGCTGATCCGCTCGTGAGCGGCGCCGGCCGGGAGCCCGCGGCGGCGCTCGATGTGTCCGCGCTGGCTCGCGCCGCGGATGCCGGAGTCCATCGCCTGTCGGTCTCGACGCCGTTTCAGGTGGGAGCCGTCAACGCCTACCTGATCGAGGATGCGCCGTTGACGCTGATCGACTCTGGGCCGAACTCCGCGAACGCACTCGATGAACTCGAACGCGGCCTCGAGCTGCACGGCTATCGCGTCGAGGATCTCGAGCTGTTGATCGTCACCCACCAGCACATCGATCACTTCGGTTTGGCTCGTATCCTCGCGCGTCGTTCGGGAGCCGAGGTCGCCGCCCTGCAGGGCCTGGATGTCTACCTCGGTGGCTTTCATGAGCAGATCGAGTTCGACGATCGTTTCGCCGAGCGCACGATGCTGCGCCACGGAATCCCCGCGGACATCATCACGGCGCTGCGCGGTGTCTCCGCGAGCTTCCGTGGCTGGGGAGAGGAGGTGCAGGTCACCCGCACCCTCTCTGACGGCGAGCAGCTGAAGCTCAGCGATCGCACCCTCTCGGTGCTGCACCGGCCGGGGCACAGTCCTTCGGACACGATCTTCCATGACGCGCAGCGCTCGCTGGTGATCGGCGCGGACCACCTCATCAAGCACATTTCCTCGAACCCGCTGTTGGCTCGCCCACTCGATGAGCACGGTGAATATGACGGGCCGCGGCCCAAGGCTCTGATCTCCTACATGGCCTCGCTGCGGGAAACCCGCGCGATGGAGCTGGATCTCGTTCTGCCCGGGCACGGTGGGCCGATCACCGATCACACAGCGCTGATCGACGAACGCTTCCGGATGCACGAGCGCCGCGCTGAGAAGATCCACTCTCTGATCGCCGGCGGGCCACGCTCCGCTCACGAGATCGCACATCAGATCTGGGGCAACGTGGCGGTGACCCAGGCCTATCTCACGCTCTCAGAGGTGCTCGGTCACGTCGATCTGCTTGCCGCCAGCGGACGCGTCAGCGAGCACGAAGACCAAGGCGTAATACGCTTCAGCGCAGTCTGAGGACTCTGAGCCCGTTCTCGCGGGCAAGTCGAGTCCGAGCGCCGGCGTCGGCGCTTGCGCTCAGGGTCGCTCGATGTCGCTCAGGTGAGCTATGTTCGCCCGGTCGGATGGGTCCTCGCTGGCCACAGTCGCGAACCACGCGTCGAGAATCTCCGTCAGCTCGGCCTCTGAGGTGCCGCGCAGGCTGAGAGCGAGCACGTTCGCGTCATTCCAGCGGCGTGCTCCAGCGGCGCTCGCCGCGTCCCCGCAGAGCGCCGCACGCACACCCGCAACCTTGTTCGCGGCGATCGACGCGCCCGTGCCGGTCCAGCAGCACACCACCGCCTGCTCGGCACGTCCATCGGCGACCTCACGCGCCGCGGCCTCTGAGGACCGCGCCCATGCCGCCGGCTCGTTCTCCGTGAGCGCCCCGTGAACGAGAACCTCGTGACCACGCCGCTGGAGCTCACCGACGAGCGAGTGAGCGATGCCCGTCATCTCATCCACAGCGACCGCGATCCGCATCAGCCAGCCGGTGGGTCGCCGTCGAGGAGACTCTCTCCCAGCAGCCAGCGATGTACGCGTGTATCGCTGGTGAGCTCGGTGTGAAAAGCAAGTGCCAGGATCTCTCGCTGGCGGGCCGCGACCGGATTCCCGTCGACTCGCGCGAGGATCTCGACCGCGGGTCCGTGCTCGGCTATCTGAGGAGCGCGAATGAATATCGCGTGCAGCGGGCCGCCCGACAGGCCGCTGATCTGCAGATCGGTCTCAAAGCTGTGGATCTGCCGGCCGAAGGCGTTGCGAGCGGCCCGTATGTCCATCACGTCGAGATGGTCGCGATCGAGCATGATCAGGCCGGCGCAGGAGCCGAGCACCCGGATTCCGCTTGCAATGAGCTCCCGCAACGGCTCGGCGAGGCTCTCCCGGTCGATCCCGAGCGTCATCGTGGTCGACTCGCCGCCGGGGATCACGAGACCGCTGAGAGAATCGAGATCTTCGGGTGTACG
The DNA here is from genome assembly GCA_963776185.1 of uncultured Solirubrobacterales bacterium. Lineage (GTDB taxonomy): Bacteria > Actinomycetota > Thermoleophilia > Solirubrobacterales > Solirubrobacteraceae > Palsa-744. The sequence goes on along the minus strand of CAVZLM010000002.1, from coordinate 279,163 downwards.
GATCTGGCGCACGTCTGCACCCAGCGCCAGCAGCACTCGCTCGTGTGCCGCGAAGGCGCCTTGCAGCGCGAGCACGCCGATCAGCGGTGCGGGCGGCGATCCCGGCACAGCGCGGTGGCGCTACCAGCCACGCCGCGCCAGGAGCTGCTCGCCGTCGAGCTTTGAGCTCTCCAGGCTGACCATCGCCGGACCCAGGCCGCGCGATGCGCCCGCCACCCGATCTGGATCCTGCCAATGCGTTGTCGCCTCGACTATCGCGCGCGCCCGCGACGGCGGATCCTCGGCCTTGAAGATGCCCGAGCCGACAAACACACCTTCGGCGCCCAGGGCCATCATCAGCGCCGCGTCGGCCGGCGTCGCGATGCCGCCGGCGCAGAACAGGACGACTGGCAGCCCACCGCTGGCGGCTACGCCTTGCACGAGATCGAGCGGCGCCGAAAGCTCCTTGGCGGCGCCAGCCAGCTCGTCCCGGCCGAGCATCGACAGGCGGCGAATCTCGCCGGTGATCATCCGCATGTGGCGTACCGCCTCGACGATGTCGCCGGTGCCGGCCTCGCCCTTGGAGCGAATCATCGCGGCGCCCTCACCGATGCGCCGCAGTGCCTCGCCGAGGTTCGTCGCGCCGCACACGAAGGGAACCTCGAACGCCGACTTGTCGATGTGGTTTGCCTCATCGGCGGGAGTGAGCACCTCGGACTCGTCGATGTAGTCGACCTCGAGCGCCTGCAGCACCTGCGCCTCGACGAAGTGTCCGATACGGGCCTTGGCCATCACCGGTATCGAAACGGCTTGCTGGATCCCGCAGATCATCTCGGGGTCTGACATGCGCGCGACGCCACCATCGCGGCGGATGTCCGCGGGCACACGCTCGAGCGCCATCACGGCGCACGCTCCGGCCTGCTCGGCGATCACGGCCTGCTCGGGTGTCACAACATCCATGATCACGCCGCCCTTGAGCATCTCTGCCAGGCCGCTCTTGACGGTGAATGTCGCCTCGTCGCGCATGACCGTTAGTTTAGCTGTCGCCGGATCTGGCCCGGCGTTTGCGTGCCAGGCTGGCTCTACTTGAGCCTGAACGCCTTGATGCGGTCGTCGTACTGGGCTGAATCGAGCGCGTAGACGCCGTAAGCCAGAGCCTGAATCAGGCTCAGCAGCGCTGTGTGGGAGCGCACGTAGGCGGGACTGTTGGATGAGTAGTAGAGCTTTATCTGCCCCAGCTTCGCGACCTCCGAGAGCGTTGCGTCGGTGATCGCGGCGGTCTTCGCCTTGCGGTGGCGCGCGAGCTTCATGGCGCGCACGACGAGCGGGTGCGGACGTCCAGCCGACAGTCCGATGACGAGCGTGCGCTCATCGATCCGCCCGAGGCGACTGAGCGCCTCCTGGGAGGGACTCGCGACCACATCGACGCGCAGATCGAGCAGCATCAACAGGTGCCGCATGTAACTGGCGAAGAACGCCATCTGGTCGGTGCCGGCGACGAGCACCTTCTCAGTGCTGACGATCGCGTCCACGAGCGCCTCGACGGCTGGTCGTGAGACCTTGCGCGCCGTCTCCTCGACGTTGAGGTGATCGGCGGCCAGCGCCGTCTCGAACTCGTTCTGATCCAAAGAGAAAAGTGGGGCGGCCTCGGTGACCTGGCTTGCGCCCTGAGGTTGGGTGTGCACACGGCGGTACTCTTCGCGAGCGGCGGCCTGGAGCTCCGGAAAGCCCTCGAACCCGAGGGCCTGTGAGAAGCGCACGACCGTCGAGCTGGACGTGTTGGCGCGCCGCGCGAGTTCCTCAGCGGTCTGGAACGCGGCCTCGTCGAGATGGTCGACGATGTATTGGGCAACGTCCTTCTGGGAGCGCGAACAGTCGTCAAAGCGCGACTGTATGTATTTGGAGAGGCTCTGGTGCTTACCCGTCACGCTGACGGGCGGCGGCTCGGCTGGAGAGGCAACTCGCTTCATCGGCGGTTTTGTTCGACGTGTGTGCCTCACACTCCTTCTGAGCAGATCAGCGGATCGCATCCTCTCTGCAAATGACGCGGCCGCCGTCCGCGAACGGCGAACGGGGATCTGCGGTGTCTGGCCTGGGCTCGGCAGGTAGGGTCTGCATCGCGTTGCGACGAGATCTGTTCGATGACATCCACGAAGACTTCCGCGCGAGCTTCCGCACGTTCCTCGAGCGCCAGGTGATCGGCGAGGATGGCCGCTACGGCGAGTGGGAGCGCGCGGGGATCGTCCCGCGCGAGGTCTACGAAGTGGCCGGACGCGGCGGCTTCCTCGGCATGGCTGTACCCGAGGAGCACGGTGGGGCGGGCGTCGAGGACTTCCGGCTGAACCTCGTGATCGGCGAAGAGTGCCAGCGAGCCGCCGTCGGCGGCTTCGGTCTCGGGTGCAGCGTCCACACCGACATCTGTCTGCCGTACTTCCTCACCTACTGCGACGAGCAGCAGCGCCGGCGCTGGCTGACAGGGGTAGCATGCGGCGAACTGATCGCCGCGATCGCCATGACCGAGCCAGGCATCGGCTCGGACCTCGCGGGGATGACGACGAGCGCCAGGCGCGAGGGCGATCACTACCTCCTCAACGGCTCGAAGACGTTCATCACCAACGGCATCAACTGCGATCTCGTGATCGTCGCCGCCAAGACCGACCCCTCCGAGCGCCACCGGGGGATCAGCCTGCTGGTGGTCGAGCGCGGGATGGAGGGCTTCCAGCGCGGGCGCAACCTCGAGAAGATCGGCCAGCACGCCCAGGACACGGCTGAGCTGTCGTTCACCGACGTGCGCGTGCCCGTCGAGAATCTGCTCGGGGTCGAGGGCGAGGGCTTTCGCTACCTGGTCTCCAACCTCCCCCAGGAGCGCCTGGCGATCGCCGCCGCGGCCGTCGCCGCCGCGGAGGCCGCGCTCGGCTGGACGCTCGAATACGTCCGCGAGCGCAAGGCCTTCGGGCAGACGATCGGCTCGTTCCAGAACACCCGCTTCACGCTCGCCGAGCTGCACGGCGAAACCCAGATCGCGCGGGTGTACGTCGACCACTGCGCTCAGGCGCTGAACGCGGGCGAGCTGAGCGCTGAGGACGCGGCCACCGCCAAGGCGTGGTGCACCGACCTGCAGGGCCGGGTCGTCGACCGCTGCCTGCAGCTGTTCGGCGGCTACGGATACATGCTCGAGTACCCGATCGCCCGCGCGTTCGTGGACGCCCGCGTGACCCGCATCTACGGCGGGGCCAACGAGATCATGAAGGAGATCGTCGGGCGCTCGTTGGGGCTGTAGAGGAAGGCCCTCTCGCGCTCCTGCACGGGACGCGGCACAGTCACACGGACGCTACAGTCGACGCCATCGCATGCCGGAGATGCACCCCGTCGATTCGAGCTGGGTGGCCGCGATCGGCTACGACGAGGACACAGCAGAGGCCTACGTCGAGGTGATCGAGCGCGGGACGCGGTACGCATACGCGGGCGTACCGCTCGCCGTCTGGCGGGACTTCGCGGCGGCGGCGAGCAAGGGTACGTTCGTCAACGAGGTGCTCGAGCCCGGGTTTCGCTGTCGGGAGCTGTGAGCGTCCTCGCCAGCTCGGTGAAGTAGTCGAGCGCCTCTGGGTTTGCCAGCGAGTCGATGCTCGCCGCCTGTGCCGGCGGGGTGCCCATCAATATCTTCTTGACGGGCACCTCCAGGATCTTGCCCGACAGGGTGCGGGGCACTTCGCGAATCTGCAGGATGTCGTTGGGTACGTGGCGGGGCGAGCAGTCCTCTCTGATCGCCGCCTTGATGCGCTTGATGAGGGCCTGATCGAGCGCCACACCGTCGCTCAGCACCACGAACAGGGCCATCCACAGCTCGCCGTCGCGTGGCAGATCGATCACGAGGCTGTCGAGGACCTGCGTCACCGTGGCCGCCGCACGGTAGATCTCGCTGGTGCCCATGCGTACCCCCTGGCGGTTGATCGTCGAGTCAGAGCGCCCGTAGATGACCGCGCCGCCCCGGCTCGTGATCCGGATCCAGTCGCCGTGGCGCCAGACTCCCGGGTACATCGAGAAGTAGCTGTCGTGGTAGCGCTCGCCGTCGGCGTCGCCCCAGAAGTACAGCGGCATCGAGGGCATCGGCTCGGTGATCACCAGCTCCCCCACCTGTTCGGTGAGGCTCTTGCCGTGCTCGTCCCAAGCCTCCACGGCGCAGCCGAGTGCGCGGCACTGCAGTTCGCCGGGGTAGACCTCGAGCAGCGGCGATCCGCCGACGAACGCGGTGCAGACGTCCGTGCCGCCGCTCGTGGAGAACAGCCAGACGTCGCTCTTGACGTGCTCGTACACCCAGTCGAAGGCCTCTGGAGGCAGCGGCGAGCCGGTTGACCCAATGCTCCTCAGGCGGTGCAGATCGAACCGTTCGGCGGGCTCGAGACCCTCCCTCATGCAGCTCGTCAAGAACCCGGCGCTGGTCCCCAGGCACGTCATCCGCGTGCGCTGTGCAAGCTCCCACAGCATGCCCAGATCGGGGTAGGCGGGATTGCCGTCGAACATCACGATGCATGCGTCTGACAGCAGACAGCCGATCAGGAAGTTCCACATCATCCAGCCGGTTGTCGTAAACCAGAAAATGCGATCGCCGGGTCGCAGGTCCAGATGCAGGTAGTTCTTCTTCAGCTGCTCGAGGAGGATCCCGCCGTGGCCTTGGACTATGGCCTTCGGCAAGCCGGTCGTTCCCGAGGAGTAGAGCACCCACAGCGGGTGCTCGAACGGCACCTGCTCGAAGCGCAGCGGCTCTTCGCCGCCGAGGTCGAGCAGCGCACTCCAGCTCAGTGCCTGAAGTTTGATCGCAGGCTCCTGCAACCCGAGTGTGGCGAGATCGTCGGTCCCGCTGAGATAGGGAAGAACGACCAGGTGCTCCACCCCTCCCAGCTCCTCCAGCAGCTGTGCGACTGTGGCCGAGCGGTCGAAGTCCTTGCCAGCGTAGCGGTAGCCGTCGACGGCCAGCAGAACCTTCGGCTCGATCTGGGCGAAGCGATCGATCACGCTGCGCGCCCCGAACTCCGGCGCGGCGCTGGACCAGATCGCACCGATGCTCGCGACCGCCAGGAACGCCACGAGCGTCTCGGGGATGTTCGGCATGTAGGCCACGACTCGATCACCGCGAACCACACCGAGCGCTCGCAGGCCGCCCGCGGCGGACGCCACTAAAGCGGCGAGCTGCCCCCAGGTGATCTCGCTGAGCTCGCGCAGCTCCGAGCAGTGCACCACGGCCACATCCTCGGGATCGCGTTCGCGCTGAAGGACGTTCTCCGCGTAGTTGAGCCGCGCGCCGGCAAACCACTCGGCACCGGGCATCTCGCGAGATCCCAGAACCTGCCTGCAGGGCTCCGAGGCACGCACCGCACAGAACTCCCAGACGCTGGACCAAAACTCCTCGAGCTCGCTCACCGACCAGTTCCACAGCTCCTGGTAGTCACCGAACGAGCAGCCGTGACGTGCTCCGGCCCATTCCATGAATGCGTGAACTGAGGTGCGCTCGATCTCGCTCTGTGAGGGGCTCCACAGTGGCGGCGGAGCGGGGGTGTCTGCTGGGACGGTCATCGATGTCAGCCATTATCCTGACTTCCGGTGAGCCTCAACACGCTGCGTGAGCAGTTCCCCGTCCTGGAGCGTTTGGCCTACCTGAACGCCGGCACCGATGGGCCCCTGCCAGCGGCCGCGATCCGTGCGGCCCGGAGCGAGATCGAGCGTCAGATGACAGACGGGCGCTCGACCGCTCACTTCGAGCGCCGCGCGGAGCTCTCCGACGCATTGCGCTCTGCCTACGCGTCGCTGCTCGGCTGTGAGAGCAGCGATCTCGCCCTGATGACCTGCACCACCGAGGGCGTCGCGTGTGTCGTCGGTGGTCTGCGTATGGGACCCGCGGATGAGATCCTCACCAGCGACGAGGAGCACCCCGGGTTGCTCGGCGCGCTGATCGCCGCACGTGAGATATGCGGTGTGAGCATCCGTGAGGTGCCGCTGGCGGAGATCGCGCTAGCGGTGTCGCCGAATACACGTCTGGTTGCCTGCTCACACGTTGGCTGGAAGAGCGGCTCCGTAGCTCCCGACCTGACGGGCGTGAGTGTCCCCGTTCTGCTCGACGGAGCCCAGGGTGCTGGCGCCGTCGCGGTCGATGTCGGTGCGCTCGGCTGTGACGCATACGCCGCGGCGGGCCAGAAGTGGCTGTGTGGTCCCGATGGCAGCGGCATGCTCTACGTCAGCCCGGAATTGCTCGAGCGTCTGGCGGTCAGACGACGCGGCTACGGGAACCTCATCGACCCGGGCGCCGGACTGCGTGCCAAGCTTCACGAGCACGCACGGCGCCTGGACACGCTGTCCCTGAGCGCCGAGTCGACCGCCTGCTCGCTCGCTGCCCTGGGCGTGCTCGAGGACGCCGGCTGGGCGGAGGTTCACAGTCACTCCAGGCGGCTCTCCAGTGCTCTGGCCGAGATGCTCAGCGCGCACGGGCGAACCGTCGCGCCCCGCGGAGACACGACGCTCGTGTCGTTTTACAGTCCCGACCCACCGGCTGAGCGCTCACGGCTGGCCGAGCGGGGGATCGTCGTGCGCGACATCCCGGGAACACCGTGGCTGAGGGCATCCGTCGGCGCGTGGAACAGCGAGGACGACCTGCGCCGTCTGATCGGCTCGCTTGATCGATGAAACCGACAACCGGTGAACCGGCGGCCTCGTGGCTTGCCGGAGACCGATCCGACATCCACTGAGAAAGCTTAACCTCCGCTTCACACGCTTTGCGCTTTGCTTTTCTGTCTCGATAGCTGCCAGCGCAACCGTCCAACCGCAGGCCGCCGGCCACCTTGAGCACTCAGATCTTCAAAACTGCACCTGACACGTCTCTCGCGCCGCAGGTCCGGGCAGCGGGAGATCCTGAGCACCCCGCACAGCGCTCCTGGTTCTCGCCCCCGCGCCTGGATCACCTCGCGCTCGCGGCAGTGATGGCCCTCTCGGCGACCCTGAACCTTCACCGGCTCGCCCAGAACGGCTACGCCAACACGTTCTACTCGGCCGGCGTGAAGTCGATGCTTCACTCGCTGCACAACGTCCTGTTCGTGTCGTTCGATCCTGGTGGGCTGATCACCGTCGACAAGCCCCCGTTGGGCCTGTGGCTGCAGGTTCTGAGCGTGAAGCTGTTCGGCTTCTCGCCGCTTGGCCTGCTCGTGCCCGAGGCGATCTGTGGAGTGCTGTGTGTCGCCGCGCTCTACGGGGTCATGGTGCGCCGCTTCGGCGCGATCGCCGCGCTGAGCGGTGCCCTGACGCTTGCCGTGTACCCGTCGTTGGTGGCCGTTTCCCGCGACAACGGCGTCGACTCGGTTCTGATCCTGCTGATGATCCTCGCGTGCGGCGCCGCGCTGCGTGCGATCGAGTCCGGTCACTGGCGGTCGCTGCTGGCCTGTGCGGTGCTGGTGGGGCTCGCCTTCAACACCAAGACGCTGGCTGCCTATCTCCTGCTCCCCCCCATCACACTGGCCTATCTGGTGTGCGCTCCGAGCTCGTTCCTGCGCCGGTTCGGCAAGCTGCTCACCGCCGGTCTGCTGATGGCGATCGTGTCGTTCTCGTGGATCGCGATGGTCGAACTGACTCCCGCGTCAAAGCGCCCGTTCGTGGGCAGCTCGACCAACAACACCGAGCTCGGCCTGACATTCGGCTACAACGGCTTCGGTCGTGTCGGCGGCGAGGTCGGCGGGCCCGGGAACATTCCGGTCGGCAATGGCGCGCTGGGCTCGATCCGGCCTCGCACGGCGCATTCCCGGAGACATCTCCTCGGGGGTGGGCGCCGAGCACCGACGCGGCGCCGCCCAACCCATCCGAGGCGTGTCGCCAAGGCTCATCCAAAACCGCTGCCAGCGGCCCTGCGCAACGGCAGACGCAGCCATCCCATAGCCTTTGAGCGGCCGGTCGGTCCGTTGCGGCTGTTCGGCGCCGGGCTCGGGGAACAGGGCGGTTGGATGCTGCCGTTCGCGCTTGCCGGACTGCTGGCACTCGTGTTCGCGTGGCTTGCGGCTCTTCGCGGGCAGCCGCGGGAACCCAAAGCTCCGTCCGCTTCAGCGCGAGGCAGACGTGACCCCCGCCTCGCAGGTCTGATCGTGCTCGGTGGCTGGTTTCTGATCGAGGCGGCCACGCTGAGCTTGTCCAAGGGCATCGTGCACCCCTACTACGTCTCGGCGCTCGGACCGGGTGCCGCGGCAATGGTCGGCGCCGGGGCGGTGGCGCTCGTGGAGCGCCGGGACTGGAGGATCGTGCTCGTGCCGCTCGGTGTCGCGGGCACCGTCGCGGCGCAGATCGTGCTCATGAATCGCGAACATTATCTGGACTGGTTTCACCCCCTGCTGATCATCGGGGCTCTCCTGGGGGTCGTGGCGATGCTCGCTCACGGGCGCCTGTCACGCCCGGCGATGGCGCTTACGCTTGGGCTGCTGCTTGCCGCGCCCGCGGCATTTGCGAGCACCACCTGGAAGGCGCCGGTGTACGGCACCTTCCCCGCGGCTGGCCCGCGCCAAGCGGCGGGGGAAGGCTTGTACGGCATCAGCGCCGCGAGCCTGCGCAGCAATCGTCTGCTGATGCAGTACGTGCGCACACACCATCCCAGCAGACGCTGGGAACTCCTGACGGTCGCTTCAGACACGGCCGCACCGATGATCCTGATGGGTATGAACGCCGGTGCGCTGGCCGGTTACAGCGGAACCGATCCAGCGCTGAGCGGGCCTGGCCTGGCGCGACTCGTGGCCCGGCGAGAAGCCCGCTATGTGGTGCTCGGCGGCGCGTATGCCAGCCGTGGCGGCAACGGGGCCACGAGCGCTGTTCAGCGTGTCTGCGAAGAAGTCCCGCCGTCTCGCTGGCACGGACACGCATACAGCCGCTACAGCCTCGTGCTGTTCGACTGCGCGGGCCGCGCTTCGGAATTAGCCGCCTCCTGATCGACCGAGCCCGCTCAGGCAACGACGCTCAGCTCACGCGCGAACGCGCGGGCAAACAGCTCTCCCTCGCGGGCGGCGGCCCAGCGGGGCACAGCCGACTCGCCATCGGAGATCAGACGGAGCTGGACCTCGCCGTTGGAGGCCGATAGCACGGCGTCTGAGACGATCTGATCGCGCGAGCGCTCGAGATCCTCGGCGAGTCGCAGCAGTACGGCACAGCGATCGAGCAGCCCGACATCGGCGTCGTCGAGCAGCTCCTGCATCGCGCCGGCATCCGGCATCCCCTTGCGGTGATAGCGGGCGGCTTGGGAGACGATCGCCACCTCCGCCGGGGAGAAACCCGGCAGACCGCCATTGAGGATCAGGTAGCGGGAGTGCTTGTGGTGATCCTCATAGTCGATCGACATGCCGATGTCGTGAAGTTCACAGGCGGCCCACAGGAGCTCTCGCTCGCGGACTTTGCCCTCGTGCAGCCCGAGCTCAGCGAGCTGGTCGAACATGCTCAACGCCAGGTCGGTGACGTGACGTGTATGAACGAGATCGACACCGTATCTGCCCACGAGGTTCATTACGCTGGCCCGCCGGACATCCGCAAACAGCGGGGGCTCAGATCCCGCGAGGTGACGCTCGAAGAAGATCCCCTCGCGCAGCCCCGCCTCGGTCACCTCCATACCGTCGAAGTGACCGACATCGAGCACCACCTGGATGACCACCGCCGCGGCGAGAATCAGGTCTGCGCGCACCGGCTTGATACCGGGGACACGGCTGCGCTCGGCGGCCGGCAGCAGCGCCAGGCGGCGCACCAGATCGTCGAGGGCATCCCGGTCGATCACGGTGCCCTGGACACCGTTTGATGGCAATCCACGAATGCGCCGGGTGGCGGCGGCGAGGTTGCGGACACTTCCGCCCATACCGACGAGGTGCCGTCCGCTGTCGCTCAGCCACGGTGAGCTGTCGAGCTCCACCGCGACGTGAGCACGCAACGCATCGAGCTGTCGCTGCTTTGCGGGGCCGCCGCCGGGCAGAAAGCGCTCGGTCATCCGGACCGCGCCGAGCGCCCACGATCCGGACTCGCGAGCCAGCCGGTCCTCGACCCGCACAAGCTGCATCGACCCGCCGCCGAGATCGAGGACGCAGCCATCTCTGAGTGTCGTCGAGTTCAGCGCCGCGAGATAGCCGTAGCGTGCCTCGGCATCGCGGCTCAGCACACGAATCGAAAGCCCCGTACGCTTGCGTGCCGTCTCCAGGAAGTCCTTAGAGTTCTCGGCGTCGCGTATCGCGCTGGTCGCGACAGCATCGACGTCCTCGGCGGCGAGCTCGCCCGTCCTGCAGAAATGCGCGAAGACATCGAGTGCCACCAGGGCGCGCTCCATCGGCTGCTCTCCGAGCGCTCCGCTCGAGGCCAGCCCCTCGCCGATGCGGACCGGCTCGTAGATTTCGTCTATCCGCTTCCACCAGGCTTCCGCCGCTGAGAAGATCACAAGCCTGAACGAGTTCGAGCCCAAGTCGATGACGGCGAGGCGCCGGGGTGGCCGCATACAGTGAGCGTATTGACCCTGGCGGAGGGCTCTTCCCGACGCGTGGGCCGAGAATCGCCGGTCCGCGACTCAGATCCTCTCCACGCCGAGCGCCTCCACGACATGGCGGGCTTCAGAGAAGATCTGGATATGGGCCACCAGGCCATCCCTGAACTTGAGTACCCAAGTGGCGGCGGCATTCTCGAAGGACCCTGCGGCTCCGCGTCCGCTGGCCATCCCGAGCACGACGACAGCCTGGCCGGCTGCACGAATCTGAACTGGGCGAACGGTCAGCTCCTGCCAGTGCTCGTGGACATCGGCGACATAGCGCCGCATGCCCTCGTGGCCTCGGTAGGGCTCGCCCGCCCGCGTGACGGTGGCGGTCATCGGCCAAAAGACGATCTCCGGGTGCATGAGATCGAAAACACTGGCGAGATCCTGCCGGTCAAATGCCTCAAACAGACGTTCGGCCACCCGCGCCTTGGCCGTCGCGGAATCTGCCGCGCTCTGGCTGGGAGCCAGATCCAGCACAGCTTCGCTCACCGCTGGCCTCGCCACGCGTCCTGCGTGCAGCTCTCGAGCGGCGCTCCGGCTCTGTGCCGCCGATCACTGCCACATCGAGTCACAACCAGGAGCTGAGCTCTGGGGATCGGCTGTCCGCAATCCATGCGTAACCAGTATCTCTCCGTCATGCGTTCAGTTGAACGATCGCGGCGGCACGACCGTCTCATTCGTGTCTTGCTTACCCGTGGCACGGGTCTGTCAAACACGATTGCAGTCGCGAGTCGCCCAGTTTCCGGGTCAGGATCGTATCTTCCGCGTATCAAGGTTCGCGTTCGGTTGCATGGGCGAAACTTGGCTGTGCGCAAACCACGCGCTGATGGCGGCGCCGGCGGTCGCAGTCGGCTGATGTCGCAGTCGGCGGGTGTCAGGCAGCTTGGCTGGCTGTGCCAGGCGTGACGGAGCTGGCTGCCTGGCGTACCTCTTGCTTCATCTCGATCGCACGCCGAGCGCCCTGAGAGAGCAGCATCGCGCTTTCGGCGACTTCGCGGTTGACCTCTGGCGTGGTCTCCACAAGACGTCCGTTGCGGACCGTATGCGGTCGATCGAGCTTTGGGAAGCTGCCGTCCATGCGCCCAGCGTAGCTCATGCCTGGGACTCTATCGAGCGCTGGATGAGATCAGCCAGCAGCTGCGCGAAGGGCTCGATGCTCCCATTCTTGGATTCCAGGGCGGAAACGAGCGCATCGTCGTGAGCGATCGTGTCCGCATCGTCCTCGAACTCGACGTTGGGCAGCCCGAATGACCAGAGAGCCGCGGAGAGCGCGACGAAGCTCACGCGATGGTTGCCGTCCGCGAACGGATGCACTCGCAAGATGCCCGCATAGAGGGCAGCGACAGCCCGCGTCCGCTCGAGAACAGCGGTCGTATCCGGGTCGCCAAGCGCGTCTGCACGCCGGTTGAACGACGAGCAGACCATCTGCAGTTCACGACGGATCTCCTCGGGTGCCGCGCCCTCCAGTTGTCGCATCCCGCCATTTGGGATCACCACGCCGAAGAAGGCTCGGTCGCGGCGGAAGCGTCCACCGTCATGCGGAAAGTGGCGGGCGAAGATCGCCCCGTGCCACCAGCGGATGCGCTCCGGGTCCATCTGCAGAGGGACGCGCCAGAATGCCCGCTGCGCGTCGTTGAGGACACGGCCCAGTTCATCTCCGAGAGCGTGCCAGGTCTGCTCGGCCGAGAGTTCACCGGCCTGGTAGAAGCGCGACTCCTCGCGGTCGCGGTAGCGGGGTCCAGGAGCATCCATTCCGCGAGGATGCCAACAGGTTCGGACCCCTGGCGAGTATGCAGTCAGGGGTTCGCGCACAAGCAAGAAATATGGGCCCGGCAGGACTCGAACCTGCGACCTATCGATTATGAGTCGACAGCTCTAACCAACTGAGCTACGGGCCCTCGACTCAGCATTGCGTCTGAGTCGCTTAGAAGCTACCAGCGAGCCATCCGGACGCGCCCGCCGATGATGCCTGGTTTGATTGTCCCGTCCACGAACCGGAGGAATGGGATATGCCTAAGCGAGCAGCGATCGTCACGGGAGCATCGAGCGGCATCGGTCTGGCGACCGCCAGGATGCTGGCAGAAGAGGGTCACGGGGTCACGATGTCAGCCCGGCGTCCAGAGAAGCTCAAGGAAGCGGTGGACGGTCTCGCGGCTGATGGCCTCGATGTCCAGGAAGTCGCGGGCAACGTGGCAGAGGAGGCTGATATCCAGCATGTCGTCGCCGCTCACCGTGAGCACTATCGACGTCTGGATGTGCTTGTGAACAACGCTGGCGTGGGCATTGGATCGCTGCTCGGTGAGATCAAGACCAAGCACCTCGACATGCAGCTCGACGTCAACCTGCGGCAGATAGTGATCTTCTACCGCGAGTGTCTGCCGATGCTTCTGGAGGCCGCCTCCGAGCACAAAAATGCGCTGGTCGTCAACACCGCCTCGATATCCGGGAAGCGCAGTGAGGGCTGGCTGTCTGTCTATTCGGCCACCAAGCACGGTGTCGTCGGTTGGACGGAAGCGATGAACAAGGAACTGAGCCCACAGGGCATCAAGTCCACCGCGCTGTGTCCAGCGTGGGTCGACACACCGATGACCGATTTCGTCAAGGAGCACGTCAAAGCCGACGAGATGATCACTCCGCAGGACATCGCCGAGGCGGTGCGCTACTTGCTGAAGCTCTCGCCCGCCTGCGTGATACCGGAGATGATGTTCGTGCGACCCGGCGACTCGCTCTAGCGTCCGCTGCCGGCAGATGACATACGTCTGAGAAGCCAGCCGGAGAGGTTTCTGCGGCGAACCTGGATTTCACCTGAGGGATCGGCGGCACGAGCCCGCTCGCCTCGCGCGCGCAATTTGCGATGCTCACGGATCGCCTGGTCGAAGTCGACGCGTGCCTCGCTGAAGAGGCTCGCCTGCAGCTGTCCCAGGAGGATGTCCAGCTCACGCTCGGTCGCCGGCCGTCCCGGAGCACTGGCCCTCGTGAAGCGATCCCAGGACTTCGCGAACGACAAGAAATCGGTGCGTCCGCCGCAGCGATGGGCTCCCAGCATCGGGCATACGCCGCCGTGGCCGTCTACGTATGCACCCACGATGATCCGCTCGTTCGTGTGGAGCGCTTCGAGCATCGCCTCGCGGGTTCGCACCGGCAGGCAGTCGATCGCTAGACGCAGATCGTCTATCGCTCGATGGTCGTCGTGACGGCGAATTCGCATAGGCTGTGTCTCGCGGAGTCTTTTCGCTCCGTGGAGTTGCGCTCAGCGTAGGGCACGTTGAGCCGCTCGGCAAAGAATTCGCTGCCCGCTGAAAGGAAACTTGCACATGAAGCTCGGCGTCCACATCGGATATTGGGGTCTGGGGCTCAGCTCGCATGATCAGCTGAACATCGTGCAGGAAGCCGAGAAGCTCGGCTATGACTCGGTGTGGGCAGCCGAGGCCTACGGCTCTGACACGGCCAGCGTGCTCGCGTGGCTGGCCGGGCAGACCTCGACGATACGCCTCGGTTCGGGCATCTTTCAGATGCCTGGTCGGTCGGCTGCGATGACCGCGATGACCGCCGCCACGATCGATCAGCTCTCCGATGGCCGCATGATCCTGGGCATCGGCTCCTCGGGCCCCCAGGTCGCCGAGGGCTGGCACGGCCAGCGGTTCGCTCAGCAGCTGCAGCGCACGCGTGAGTACGTCGCCGTGGTGCGGATGGCGCTTGCGCGCGAGCGCGTCGAATTCAAGGGAGAGACGCTCGAGCTGCCGCTCCCCGATGGTCCCGGCAAGGCCCTGAAGTTGACGATCGCCCCTGTGCAGGAGCGCATCCCGGTTTACCTGGCGGCGATCGGCCCGAAGAACACGGCGCTGGCGGGCGAGATCGCCGACGGCTGGATTCCGACGCTGTTTTCTCCCGAGCACGTATCGGAGTTGCGGCCGCTGCTGCAGGAGGGTGCGGCGCGCTCGGGCAAATCGCTCGACGGGTTTGACATCGCGCCAACCGTGAACGTGTTCATCACTGATGACCTCGAAGCGGCCCGTAACGCGACGCGTCCGTTCATCGCGCTGTATGTGGGCGGTATGGGCTCGCGCAAGCAGAACTTCTACAACCAGCTGATCCAGCGTTACGGATTCGAGGCTGAGGCGCAGATCATCCAGGATCTGTACCTGGAAGGCAAGCGTGAGGAGGCGATGGCCGCGATACCCGACGAGTTGATCGACACCGTCTCGCTGTGTGGGCCCAAGGATATGGTGCGCGAGCGTCTGGCCGTCTACCGGGACGCTGGGGTCGGCACTCTCGGTGTCACCCCGCTCGCTTTCAACGTGGCCGATCGCCTGGAGCAGCTGCGGCTCCTCGCCGAGCTGGCTGGCTGACCAACTCTCGAGAAACTCCTAGCGCTTGCAGATGAGAGCCCGCGGGAGACGACTGCGGATACTGCTGGGCGCATTCGGCGATCCCGGTCACGCATTCCCGATGATCGCACTGGGCCGAGCCCTGGCGCGGCGCGGGAACGACGTGACGCTTCAGACGTGGGCTCGCTGGCAGAAGCACGTCGAAGGCGAGGGCATGAAATTCGCTGCGGCGCCCGAGTATCACGTGTTTCCCAACGGGCCAGAGCCACTCGAGTTCTACGAGGCCGTGGTCTATGCCACCAGGGACACGGTGCCGCTTCTCGAGGATTTCGAGCCCGACGTCGTGGTCGCTGACATCCTCACGCTTGCCCCGGCACTGGCGGCCGAGCTCGAGGGCGTTCCCTGTGCGACTCTCATCCCTCATGTAAACCCAGAGACCGAGCCCGGCTTCCCCGTGTACTCGGTTGGAGCTCGCCTGCCGCGCACCGCTGTCGGGCGTGCGCTGTGGAGACGCGCTCACACTCCAGTGCAGCGTGGTCTTCAGCAGGGACGCGCTGAGCTGAACCGCACCAGAGAGCAACTCGGCTTGGCGGCGATCGAGCGGGTTCACGGCGGTAACAGCACCGAGTTGGTTCTCGTTGGCACCTTCCCGCAGCTCGAGTACCCACGCACGTGGGCTCCGCACATCCATGTGGTCGGGCCGCTGATGTGGGAGCCGCCGAGTGAGGAGGTCGAGCTTCCGAGCGGCGACGCGCCGCTCGTGCTGATTGCGCCCTCGACGGCGCAGGACCCCGAGCACACCATGCTTCGGGCTGCTCTGCGCGGGCTGGCAGACACGCCGGTACGGGTGCTCGGAACCTGGAACCGGCGTCTGCCGCCAGTGCCTCTGCCAGTGGCTGAGAACACCCGGTTGGTGGAGTGGCTCTCCTACTCAAAGACGATGCCTCGATGCGACGTGGTGATCACCCACGCCGGCCACGGGACGCTCGCGCGTGCATTGGCCAGCGGCTGCGCGGTGGTGGCCTGTCCCGCTGTCGGCGACATGAACGAGAACGCCGCACGTGTTGACTGGGCCGGCGCGGGAGTCCGACTACCGAGACGCTTTGTCTCACCGCGACCGGTACGCCTCGCGGTGCAGCGTGCCTTGGGCGACCCGTCGATCCGTGCCCGTGCTCAGGAGCTCGCGGCTTGGACACGCGACCACGACCCAGGAATCACAGCCGCTGTCCTCGTCGAGCGACTCGCCGAGTCAAAGCACTACGCCTCGTCTACGTAACGGGCGACCTCGGGCGCAGAGGTCATCGATGAGGCGTGACGACAAGCGATCAGGAACACAACGCCGGCGAGCGCGAAGAGTATGGCGCTCTACCAGAGGAGTGCCGCGAGTTCGTCTGTCATCTCAACCCTGCCGATGACGCCGATGGAATGGCCTAATGTCCTACGACCTCGTAGATCCGTAGCCCGAATACAGCAGTGCCGGAGCTGATCAGTCCGCAGACGAGAAGAACGCCAGTCCTCCGATCGGACCGCTCGGCAGCGAGGGAAGCCATCGTGCCGCCGCGACTGCGCCAGCGCACACGTACACGCACACGACGAAGATAACAATCGGCACCTCCATGTGCGGAACGTTCGGACGGTACGGGCATGGGTACGTCTACTCCGGGGGTGGGGCTCGAACCCACAACCTCTCGATTAACAGTCGAGCGCTCGGCCAATCGAGCTGCCCCGGATCGCCTGCGGGATTCTAGGCCACCCCGCGCTGAGCCGCGTTTGACGCAGGTAGCGTAGCCAGTCCCCCCTCTACCTCTGCATGGCAGTTAGCGCACAGCAGTACACACTTTGCCATCTCAGCTCGCACGTCGGCAAGTGCACGAGTTACGCCCTCCATGCTCAAATGAAACCGCTTGCTGTCGGGATCGACGTGGTGAAAGTGCAGCGCTCCGGCGTAACGATCGTAGCCACAGAGCAAACAGCGCCCCCCGGCCTCGGCAACCAACACGAGCTTCACCTTGCGTCTGTGATGGCTCACGCGCTCCATGCGGCATCTCTTACATCGGTAGTAGCCGCGACCCTCCAGCCAGAACTCTGTCAGGCCATGTCGACGGCACGTCCTCATCACCGTGGCCTTACCGGCAGCCTTTGCCGCGCGTGTTGAGTTCTCGCTGGACAGGCCCTGTTGGGCGTGGGTCTTCAGGTCGTGCCGGTTGAGCCAATACCGCACCGTCCCCTTGCTACGGTCAACCGCTACTGCAATCTCAGCGATGGACATCCCCATCTCGACCCATGAGTGCAGATCGTGTCTTGCAAGACTGCCGCGAGCCCTATGCCTTTCGCGGTGCGCGGCCTGAAGGCCGTGCTTCTCGACCCAGTAGGACACGGTCGATTCATGCAAACCAAATCGACTCCCAATCTCGGCAAGCGATAGACCCTGCCACAGCAGTTGCTCTAACGACACGCGATCCATACGTGTCATTTTTTCGTATCGATCAGACAGAACCACGAACACACGTTCGTGTAGTGTTGTCGCCTGTCTTGAAGGCCGTGTGCCCCGAAAATAGGCGAGGTGTTGCGGAGGCCGCGAGCTAACCGGTCTCCTCCAATGCCTTCTCCTGGGCTCTGTCGAAGGCGAACTTCACTTCTGTGCGCCGATGGGCGAGATCGCTCACGTCTCCCCTCCCCTGCGCCCTGGCGGCTTGAATCTGGCGGTCGATACGCGCCAACTCGAGCTGCTGGCGTTGTACTTCCAGCATCGCCGGATGGGCGGGTTCCCCGCCGGCTTGAACCACCAACTCGGCAAGCAGCGCTACCAACTCTGCATCTTCCTCCAAGCCCTTCAGGGGCATACGCAGGTCTCCCCCGCGGAGGTGCTTTGCGGCTCGTCGCAACAGATCGCTCGTGAAGTACTCGTCCAAGTCGAGAGTCGACAGAGCACGCTCACCCTCCTCGACCGAGGAGATACACAGGGCAAGAAAAGCGCGCTCAGTGTCCTCTCTACGGGACAGAGCGGTTGCCGGCCGCGGTGACGCGGCTCGTGGCCTATCCGGCTGGGCGCGATCTCCCGGTTGTGCGTTTCCGTTGCCTGCGGGGGAGCTAGCCGAGCTTCGTGTTCCTGGCGCGAGCAAGGTCTCGGCCAGGCTCTCTGGTAGCTCCAGGCTGCCCGAGACGAGGCGGATGAGCTCCATGCGCATCGCACTCGGCGCAAGCGGAGCGAGGACAGGACGCAATGCCTCGATCATCCGATCGCGGCCCTCTGGACTGGAGTGGTCTCCGCTCGCCAATAGCCTCTGGACCCTGAAGCGTACGAACGCAACAGAGCCGTCCACGGCCTGGTTCATAGCCTCAGCGCCGCCTTGCTGAACGATCTCGGCTGGGTCGGTTCCGGCGGGTAGCTCCACGACCCTGAGCTCGAGTTTGCGTTTGGCCGCCAGCGCTGCGGCTCGCAACATCGCCTCCTGCCCGGCACTGTCGGAGTCCAGCGCGAGCAGAACGGTCTGGGCCAGGCGTGAGAGCTCTCCCACCTGCTCAGGTGTGAGCGCTGTGCCCATCGACCCGACCGAGCCCAAGAGGCCGGCCTGATGCAGTGCGATCACGTCTGTGTAGCCCTCGCAGAGGATCACCCTGCCCGCACGGGCCGCGTGCACCCGGGCGATGTCTGCGCCGTATAGGTGAAGTCCCTTGTGGTAGATCTCGTTGTCGGAGGTGTTCAGGTACTTCGGGCGCTGGTCTGCTCCCATCGCGCGAGCTCCGAAGCCGAGCACCTTGCCGCGCATGTCGGCCAGCGGGAACATGATCCTGCCCCGGAAGCGGTCATACATCTGCCCGTTCTGCTGAGAGCGTTGCACCAGGCCGACCGCGTAGAGCTCCTGCTCGGAGAATCCTCCGCGTCGAGACGCGAGCAGCACACGATCCCAGGCGCTCGGGGCGTAGCCGACGCGATAGCGCCGCAGGGCCTCCTCGCCGAGACCGCGCTCCTTCAGGTAGTCGCGGGCGCCCCGCGCCTCCTTGGAGTCCCACAGGTAGCGCTCGTAGTAGGTGGTGGTGCGGTTCAGCAACTCGAGCAGCCGTTCACGACGGCGGCGGTTCTCCGCCTCCTTGGGATCCTCGGCGTCGCGCTGGAGCTCGATGCCGTAGCGGTCAGCGAGCAGCTCGAGCGCCGCTTTGAAGTCGAGGTTCTCGGTCTCCTGCACGAACGTGAACAGATCACCGGATGCCTGACAGCCGAAGCAGTGGTAGACCTTCTGCACCGGGTCGATCCCGAACGACGGGGTGCGCTCGTCGTGAAACGGACAGAGACCCTCGTAGCGGTTGGCTCCCGCGCGGCGAAGCTCTGTGCGCGCCGAGACCAGCTCGACGAAATCAACGGCGTCGCGCACACGGTCGCGAGAATCGCTGGTGTATAGGGCCATCGAGAACTACGCTAGCCGCTTCGCGTGCACGAGCGCGTCCTGGGCGGGGATGGGACGCTCAGGACTCGAACGCGCGCGGCACTTCGAGGTCCGTGAACTCCCGGATGCAGTACCGGTCGGTCATGCCCGCCAGATAATCGGTGACACGCTGACCGAGGTCGAGCTGAGCCTCTGAGCCAGAATTCGGCAGCAGCTCGGGATGCTCGGCGTAGTGCTCGAACAGCCGGCGCACGACCCCCGCGATACGCGCGTGCTCAGCGCGCACGGCGCTCCCCAGATAGACGTGCTTGAACATGAAGTCACGCAATTCGCTCATCGCGGGTCCGGCGCTATGACCCTGGACGATCTCGCCAAGCGGCTCCGAGTGCTCGACCATGTCGTGCACGAGCGTGTCGATGCGCTGTGAGCCTGTGGCGCCCAGTACCGCGATCGCCTCCCGTGGCAGTTCCTGCTCGCGCAGCAGGCCGGCACGCAGGGCGTCGTCGATGTCGTGGTTGATGTAGGCGACACGGTCGATGATCCGCACGATCTTGCCCTCGAGTGTCTGCGGCTGCGGCGACCGAGTCGAATGCCCGGCGATCCCGTCTCTGACCTGCGCTGTCAGGTTCAGTCCAGCGCCGTCTCGCTCGAGATGATCCACGACGCGCAGCGAATGCTCGTAGTGGCGAAAACCTCCACCGAAGCGCTCCCGCATGCACTTGTCGAGTGCCTCCTCGCCGATGTGCCCGAACGGCGGATGCCCGAGGTCGTGGCCGAGCCCGATCGCCTCCGTGAGATCCTCGTTCAGCCTCAATGCCCGTGCGACGGTGCGGGAGATCATCGTCACCTCGAGCGTGTGCGTCAGCCGTGTGCGGTAATGATCCCCGAGCGGTGCGACGAACACCTGCGTCTTGTGCGTCAGGCGCCGGAACGCCTTGCAGTGCACGAGCCGGTCACGGTCCCGCTGAAATGGCGTGCGCAGGGCACAGTCGGGCTCGATGGCTCCTCTCTGCGCCGGGTAGGAGCGTGCGGCGAGCGGTGAGAGGATCCGCTCCTCGAGCTCTCGGCGATCAGCCTCAAACGCGGCGGCGACCGTGGCTTCTTCAGTGGCACTGCTCATCCATCGATTGTGCCAGCGCTGGCGGCGGGCTGCTGGGAGAGCCCGTCGATCTGGGGCTAGACGGATCTCGTCTGGGGCGTTCGCTCGAGCGGCGACCGGGGTGCTGCGTTCAGGTCTCGCGGTGCCAATCGTTGCGGCCGGTGAGCTTGTGGACCCAGTGGTGCCACTTGTCTTGGTCACCTGGGTTCTCCTTGAAGACGGGCGCTCCATGCTCTGGCAGGGGAAGACTCTTAGCGGCGGCCGAGTCGATCCGCAGATCTACACCATGTTCGTGGATCGAGGAGATGCTGCTCGCGTCGATGAAGCGCAGACCCTGGTCTGGGGTCTTGACCAGCAATCCGTGGAAGACGTCCTCAGCGGGTTCAGAGAGGACACTCACGACGCTCCCAACGCGCTCTCCGCCACTGGCGAGCACGGGCACACCGTCCTCGAGCAGCTGGTAGGCGATTGGCAGACCCTCATCCACGGGCCTCACCATACACTCAATCAGCCGCGAAGATCACGCTCGAGCGACACGGGCCACCGAGGGCATGAGGCGCACCTGCGCGTGATGCCCGAGCATCTCGGAGACCGCTCGCTCGACCTGTGAGAGCGCCTGGGTGGAGGACTCCGGTACTTCAGACAGGGAGCGTCCGAGTGCGCTGAGCATGAAGTCATAGGCGTCCTTGCCGAGCGGGAAGGAGGTTGCCTCGCAAGCATTACAAACGACTCCCCCGGCCGCCCCGGAGAAACCGACGAGGTGCTCGTTCTCGTTGCAGCTCGCACAGGCCGCCAGTTGCGGCGTCAGACCGGCGGCCGCCAGCAGCTTCAAACGGAAGGCAAGCACACCAGCCTGCGTGGCGCGCATGGGCTCCCTGTCCAGCAGCGAGAGCTTGCGTGAGAGCAGATTGAACACCCCTGGATGCGGCTCTGAGGTCTCAAACAGCCGGCCGACCGCGTCGCAGGCGCGTGCGGCGCAGTCGAGCGCGCCGGCATCGCTGCGCAAGCGCGGGTAGCCGTCGAGGGTGTGAGCGCCGGTGACCGTGAGCAGGTCGCTGCGTCCCCTGTGCAGGTTGATCTGCAGCCGGAAGTAGGGCTCCAGGCGCCCGCCGAAGCGGGAGCGTGTGCGGCGCACACCCTTCGCGATCGCGCTGATGCGCCCGCTGTACGGGGTGTAGAGCTGCATGATGCGATCGGCCTCGCCGTAGCGCATCGATCGCAAAACGATCGCCTCTGTCTCGAGCGGTCCCAAGGCGCGCTTAGTGTATGAGGGTAAGCGGCGGCAAAAGCCAGTGCTATATTTTATGAAGTAATGAGTGAGATAACCGTTTACACGACAGAACCGTGCTCGTACTGCGCGCGTGTGAAGGGTCTGCTCGTAGCTCGCGGCCTGCGGTTCTCAGAGATCAACCTCGCAAAGGATCCCGCGGGGCGCATGGAGCTCGTGGAGAAGACCGGGATGATGAGCTTCCCGCAGGTGCTGATCGATGATCAGTTGCTGGGCGGATTCTCCGAGACCGACGCCGCCGCGAAAAGCGGCCGTCTCGACGAGCTCCTGGCCGCCTAGCGTCGCCCGAGCGCGGCAACTGCCGCTCAGACCAGGACAGGCTCGGCGGTGCGGGCTGTTCGTGCCCGCGCACGCGGCCGCCGCTGACAGCCCTCACAGACATATGTGCCCCGGCCCGCGACGACCATCTTGACGATCGTTCTCGCGCAATTGGGGCACGGCTCGCCCTCACGCGTGTGCACCAGGAACTGATCCTGGAAGGATCCCCGCACACCGTCGACGTGACGAAAATCATCGATCGTGGCGCCGCGCGCCTCGATGCCGGCATTGAGCGCCGCGATCAGCGCGTCGCGCAGAGCCGCATACTGGCCCTTGGTCAGGCTCCCCGCCCTTCGCTGAGGGTGAATTCCGGCCCTGAACAGCGCCTCGTCGGCGTAGATGTTGCCGACGCCGGCGATTCGTCTCTGGTCCAGCAGAAATGCCTTGATCGGCGTGTTGCGCCCCCGTGCAAGCTCCCGCAGGTGATCCACGGTGAAGGCGGGCTGCAGTGGCTCCAGACCGAGTCGCGCGGAGAAAAACTCATCGAGCCGCCCGCTGCCGAGAATCAGCTCGCCGGTCCCAAAGCGGCGTGGATCTACGATCACCAGACGCCGCCCGCGCTTGGAACGAGCGCCGCTGAGCTCCAGGCGAACGCGTACGTGACTGGGCTCTGGTTGCGGTTCACACAGCACCGCACCGGTCATCCGCAGGTGCTGAGCCAGATACGCCTCGTCGGTGAAACTCCACACCAGATACTTGCCGCGTCGGGTGAGACTCTCCACGCGCCGTCCCTGCAGCGCGTCAGAGAGTTCGTCAGGAGCGAGCGGGCGCGACCAGCGCGCGTCGAGGATCTCCATCCGCCGCAGAGTACGACCCTCCACCAGCGGCGCCAGCTGGCGGCGGATCGTCTCGACCTCGGGAAGCTCTGGCATCTCCGGACAGCTTATGTGGCTCGTCCCTGGAAGCGAAGGTCAGGCCCCTGGCGACAGACGCGGAGCGCTCAGCCGGCGAGCTTCACCGCCGGGCTGCTCAGTGCGCGAGGGTGTGCTTTGAAGTAGGTGTCCTTCAGTCGCTCGGCCGAGAGGTGGGTATAGACCTGAGTGGTCGCGAGATCCGCGTGGCCGAGCATCTCCTGCAGCGAGCGCAGGTCACAGCCGCCTGCCAGCAGATGTGTGGCGAACGTGTGGCGCAGCGTGTGGGGGCTCATCCTGTCCTGCAGTCCGGCTCCGCGCGCGTGGCCCTGGATGATCTTGTAGAGGCCCTGGCGGGTGAGGGCGCTGCCGCGGCTGTTGACGAACAGTTGGGGTTGCTGGTGGTCTGAGACGAGTAGTGGGCGGCCGCGCTGTAGATAGGCGTTGAGTGCCTCCACGGCGTCGCGCCCGATCGGTACCAGGCGCTCCTTGGAGCCCTTCCCGCGGGTTCTCAGGAGCGCCTCTCCCAGATCGATGTCGGTGAGCTTCAGAGAGATGGCCTCTGAGGCACGCAGCCCACACGCATACATCAGCTCGAGCATCGCGCGGTCGCGCAGCGCTTTCGGCTCGGTTCCCTTCGGCTCACGCAGGAGCGCTGTCACCTCGTTGCGGGAGAGAACCTTCGGCAGGCGCTGGGTCTTGCGCGGCCCTCGCAGATCCGCGGCGGGATCGTGTTCGATCAGCTCCTCGCGGCGCATGTAGCGGTAGAACGAGCGCAGGCAGGCGACCTTGCGCTGCAGGGTGGCGGGCGATACCGCCGGGCGCTGAGCCGTGCCCGTTGCGAGCTCTGTGAGAAACGCGGCGAGATCTCCATGCGCGGCGGTCGCCAAATCCTGGCCACGGCGGCTCATGAACTCCCCGAATTGCGTCAGGTCGGATCGGTAGGCCCCAAGCGTGTTCACAGACAGGCCGCGCTCGAGTTGTAGGTAGGCGAGAAAGTCAGACCGCAGGCGCTCGATCGGAGGGCTCTCGACAGCGGCGTGGGAGCGATTCACTCTCCATTGATTCGCTCATCCAGCTCCTAGTCCTTGCGCTGTGCGCCGCAGAGCCAGCCACTGCAGCGCGATGATCGTCTTTGCGTCGCGGCATTCCGCGAGGAGCACATCGAGCTGCGTGAGGGGCCACTTGACCACCTCGATCCGCTCGTTCTCCTCGCTCTCGGCACACGCCTCCCGCAAACCGGTGGCCGCGAACAGATGCACCTGCTCGTCGGTGAAGCCGGCGCTCGAGTAATAGGTGAGGACGTGCTCCCAGTCGCTTGCGCCGAGCGCCACCTCCTCCGCGAGCTCGCGCTCGGCGCAAGCGAGCGGTGCCTCCCCCTCGACGTCGAGCCTTCCCGCGGGAATCTCCAGCAGGCGCGGCTCGTCGACCGCCTCTCGTGGCTGGCGCACGAGCCAGAGGTGCTCCTGATCGTGCGCGATGATCCCGACGGCCCCTTGGTGGCGTACGACCTCGCGGCTGACCTGCTCGCCGTCTGAGTGTCGGTATCGCTCGACTCTGACGTGAAAGACGCGTCCGCTGAAGACGGTATCGCCGCCCAGCGACTGAAACGCTTCGTTGGTGCTCATCCATGCGCTCCGACGCTCTCGGGGTTTGCGGAGAGTAGAGCCATCTCGCCGAGAACGGCTCCCCCGGCCAGCGAGGCGCCGAAAAACAGCGGATCGTCTGTGAGCCCCCGGCCCATCGTGATTGTGGGCAGACCGCTTGCGGCCAGAGCCGGCAGGTCCACCGGCGCGCGCCGCCAGTCGTGGCGGGCGATTCGTGCGGGACGCTCTACATCCAGCTCCAGCTGAGGGCGCCTCGAGGCGCCGCCGCCGTAGACGGCGCCGAGACCGGCACGCAGCTCCGTGCCGACCGGGGAGCGCATGCCCGCCGGCAATGCGATGGTCACCGGCTCGAGGACCAGTTCCAGCACCGTCAGGGTGTGGTGGGAGATCCCTCGATGGCGTGGCCGCTGGTCTCCGGATGACATGCGCGCGATCAGCACGGTTTGACAGCCAAGCGTGAGCGCGGTGTGAGCGCAGTCGAGCGCGAACAGGCCGCCATGCCCGAGCGCGGAGCCGGAGCCGACGATGCCGGGGCCCGGCCCACAAACCGCCGCGTCCCAGCCGAGCTCGCTCAGGCCGTGATGTAGCGCCCCGGCGATCGTGATCGCCTCGCCCTCTCCCCCAAACGCGGCACCCGCGGTCAGATGCCCCGCGAGCAGGCCCCGCTCTCGCAACTCTCGCGCCACGCGAGAGTGACCGCCGGGCAGCGCGCCACCGAATGTCTGCACGTAGCCGAGCGCGAGTCCGGGGGCGTTCTGCGCGAAGGACCAGGCGACCGCGGCCAGCTGCCCGTGCAGGGCGAGCACCCCGACGGGCCGCTCCAGCGGCAGGGTCAGCTGGCTCCCCTCGACCGGCATGATCGCGTGTTGCAGGCTCGTGTATGGGAGCTTCATCACATGCGCGTCAGCCAGGCCCTCGCCGGTGAGGCCGCGGGTGAGGTTCACGTGAACGATGTCGAATCCTCCAGAGCCGAGACCCAGGTCGAGCGCCTGGACGTTGACGATCACTTCATCGCCGACCTCACTCAGACCGTGCAGCGCGATGTCGCAGATCGCTGGGCGCAGCTCCCCGTCGAGATCGACCCGCAGGCTCTGCTCGGCCCCGTCGGGTGTGTCCGCCGCGATCACCGTTGCGCGACGAAGCTTCAACATCGATGGCATCGTCATGCTGAGGCTATCGGGCGCTCGGCGGGGCCGCGCTCGCGGCGAGCTCCAACAGCTCGAGGGCCACGTCGAGCATCCCCTCGAGCGCGCTTACGCTGACTCGCTCTGAGGGCTCGTGGTTGCGCTCGGTGCCGTTGGCCAGGTTGACGACGTGGATGCCTTTGGCGATCAGTGCGTTGGCGTCGGATGCGCCTCCGCTCGCGATTCCGATTGGCTGATAGCCGCATGAGCTGAGTGCCCGTTCGGCGAGTATCACGGCCTGGTTCTTGGGGGACGTCTCATAGGCTGAGAAGGTTCGCTTGATCGTGATGTCGACGTCGCAGTCACAGCCCGTGAGGTTGGCCGCTTCGTTGATCGCCTGCACGACCCGCTCGAGCGTGCTCTGCGCCCGTTCTTCGGAGCGCCCGCGCACCTCTGCGAGGAGTGTGCAGTGTTCGGGCACCACGTTTATCGCGCCGCCGCCGGAGATCGTGCCGACGTTGACCGTGGTTTGCTCGTCGACGCGTCCGTGTGGCATCGCGGTGATGGCATGGGCGGCCGCGAGGATCGCGGAGCGGCCGTCCTCGGGGCGGATACCTGCGTGTGCGGCCGCTCCGCGGAAGTGCGCATCGAGGCGAAAATGGCATGGTGAGGAGAGCACGATCTCGCCGATCGGCGAGGCGTGATCGAAGACGTACCCGTAACCGCTGCACAGAGCTGAGGAGTCGAATGCGTTTGCTCCGGCGAGCGCGCGCTCCTCACCGACGGTGAACAGCAGCTCGAGGTCGATCGCCGGACCATGTTCGTGCGCATGTCTGGCCAACTCGAGGATGACGGCGATCGCGGCCTTGTTGTCCGCCCCGAGGATGCCCTCCGCGGCGTTCTCCCAACCATCGTCTCGGAGCACCGGTTCCACGGGCGCGGCGAGCGGAACGGTGTCGAGGTGTGCACACAGCAGGATCGGCGGTGCCGCTGGCTCTCCCTGAGCCGGAATCCTGGCGAGCAGGTTGCCGCTGTCAGATCCTGTCTGCGAACGGGAGTTGTCCTCATGGATGTCCACACCGAGGGCGCTCAACTCGGCTCTGACTCGTTGCGCGCAGGCGTGCTCCGAGCCCGAGGGGCTCGCGATCCTGCACAGCTCGGCGAAGATGTCGTTCAGGTGGCGGCGTGCGGCTGGGCTTGCACGAGCAGCGCTCTTCTGTGTCACTCCGGGGATCTCGCCGTCGCGGGCCTCACCGTGACTGTGCTTGTGGCGCGGTGGGTGTGCTGTTGGAGCGCTTCAGGGCAGCCGCGATGAAGTCGCGGAACAGTGCGGCAGGTCGCTCGGGGCGGGACTTGAACTCTGGGTGAAATTGGGACGCGATGAAGAAAGGATGCTCGTCGAGCTCGATCACCTCGACGAGCCGCTCATCCGGTGAGGTTCCAGAGATCGTGAGTCCGGCGGCCTGCAGGCGCTTGCGCAGCAGGTTGTTGACCTCGTAGCGATGACGGTGTCGCTCGTAGACGACCGCCTCACTGTAGATTTCGCGGGCTTTGGAGCCCTCGTGCAGCTTGATCGGGTCCGCACCGAGGCGCATCGTGCCGCCCAGATCGGCGACCTCCTTCTGCTCGGGCAGCAGGTCTATGACCGGATACGGGGTCTCCAGGTCAAACTCCGTGGAGTTGGCGCCGTCCATCCCGGCCACGTTTCTGGCGAACTCGGCGACCGCTATCTGCATTCCCAGGCAGATGCCCAGGAAGGGAATCTGCTGTTCTCGGGCGACGCGCGCAGCCACGATCTTTCCCTCGATCCCGCGACCGCCGAAGCCGCCGGGAATGAGGATGCCGTCGGCCGCCGCCAGCAGTTCGAGTGCGTCCTGAGCAGTGTCGGCGGTGCCCTCGCCGGCTTGCGCTCCGTCGATCTCTCGATCGGAATTGTCTTCGAGCGTTTCGGAGTCGATCCAGTCGATCTGGACCTTCGAATCCTGCATGAACGCGGCGTGACGCAGTGCTTCTGAGACCGACAGGTAGGCGTCCTCGAGCTTTATGTACTTGCCGACGAGCGCGATCCGAACGGTGCGAGTCGCGTGCTCTGCCCGTTCGATTGGCTCCTTCCAGCTGGACAGCTCGGGCTGGGGTGCCTGCATCCCGAAGTGGTCGAGGATGAAATCGTCGACGCCCTGCTCACGGAACACGAGCGGGACGCTGTAGATGTTCTCGACGTCGCAGGCGGAGACGATCGCGCTCGAGGGCAGGCTCGCGAACAGCGCGATCTTCTTGCGGATCTCGCTCGACAGCGCGCCCTCTGAGCGGCACATGAGCATGTCTGGGGCGATCCCGATGCGCCGCAGCTCATTGACGGAGTGCTGGGTGGGCTTGGTCTTCAGCTCTCCCGCGTGGCGGATGTGCGGGACGAGCGTGAGATGGATGAACATGCACTTGCGTCTGCCGACGTCGACGGGGAACTGGCGGATCGCCTCGAGGAACGGGAGCGACTCGATGTCGCCGACGGTGCCCCCGATCTCTGTGATCACAAAGTCGACGTCGCTCGATTGTGCGATCAGGGTGATGCGCTGCTTGATCTCATCGGTGATGTGCGGCACGACCTGAACGGTGCCGCCGAGGTAGTCGCCGCGACGCTCACGGCGGATGACCGTGTCGTAGATGCCGCCGGCCGTCACGTTGGATGCACGGCTGGTGTTGGAGTCGGTGAAGCGCTCGTAGTGGCCGAGATCGAGATCGGTCTCCGCACCGTCCTCGGTGACGAACACCTCCCCGTGCTGGTAGGGCGACATGGTGCCCGGATCGACGTTTATGTAGGGATCGAACTTCTGCAGGCCGACGGTCAGGCCGCGTGCCACGAGCAGCCGGCCGATCGACGAGGAGGCGATGCCCTTGCCGAGCGAGGAAACGACTCCGCCGGTCACGAAGATGAAGCGTGTCTTCGAATTCATCTCCATTACCGGGTCCACGCTGCCGTCAGGCTCGTCCTCGTGGCGTGAGAGGGATGAATCGCGCGATTTGGGTTGCTGAGAATCATGATGGTCTACCCCATGAGTCTAGTTGTCTGAAGCCCGGGGTTCTTTGGACAAACTCGGAAATTGAACGGAATTCTCCGTAGATCGTGATACCCAGCAGCAGCGCGAGAGCGACGGCCTGCCCGACCCCGGAGAGCGTGAAGACGATCCACAGGCCGGCGAGCGCGCCGATCAGGTTGGCGCCGGTGTCTCCCAGCATCACCCGTTCGCGCAGGTCATACAGGCCGGCTATGAGTGCCGGCCCGGCGAACAGACCGAGCGTCCACAGCGCGCTGGTGTTGGCGGTGGCGATGCTGAGCGCGGCGCCGAGGAGGATCAGCGCCTTGATCGAGCGCCCGGGGCGCAGGTCGATCAGGTTGAACACGTTTGTGGCGAGCACGAGCACAGCCGTGGCGAGCAGGTAACGGCCGGTCGAGAGGTTCTCGCTGCTCATCACATACAGCGCGAGCCCAAGCGATCCGGCTGCCTTCAGCGCCCCGGTCGAGAAGCTGCCGGACAGTGTCTGGCGGCTGTGACCGCGCCAGCCGCGGGAGGCGTCGGTGAACATGTCGTCGATCAGTCCGAGCAGGCTGACCCCGAGTGTGTAGAGCGCGACCATGCCAAAGCGCGGATAGAACACCTCGACCGTGCTGAGCCGTGCCAGCAGCTCGAGGGGAACCAACGCGAGCAGTGCGCTCGCCACCGTCAGCAGGCCGAACGGAACGGGCAGTTCTCGCTCGCGGTAGTTCGCGCGGACATGTCCTCCCTCGGTCAGCGCCCTGAGGATCGATGGCGCGATCAGGACCGCGGTGACTGAGGCGATCAGCGCTGGGAGTGCGTGCACGGCTGGACCGTAGCGAGCGTGGCGGACGGCCCGTAGGTGGTTTTCTACGGCTGAGCGGTCGCTCCCACCGGCTGGGGCAGCGGGCCGTCGGCGGTCGACTTCATCCCCCAGGATCCGTGGGCGCCGGCTAGGGCCAGCGCGAGCGATGCTCGGCCGCTGAGCTTGTCGAGATCATCGACGCTTGCGAGGTTCTGGCTCTTGTACCAGGGGATCTGTGACGGTTCGGTACTGCTCAGCTCGACTCCGACCGCAACCGCTCCCGCGGCGTTGGCGCCGGCGATCAGGCCCTCCTCGAATTCGCCGGTTGCCTGTAGCGCTTCGCTGCTGGTGGCCGCTGGTGCTTCGCGCATCACGACCAGCCCCTGAAGTTCCCCGAACTGGCCGTCGAAGGAGGAAAGCAGGGTGCTTTGCAGGCGGCTGATCAATTTTCCGCCCTTGACGATCTGATCTCCGACCCGCACCCCGAATCTCTTGACGAGTCCCGCGGGCTGTGGGACTTCCGCGAGCGCCGTGTACTGCGTGCCGGTGGCGTGCTGGGCCAGCGCCGGGAAGTTGAGGGGCTGGATCACGGTGATCACGCTCGACAGCTCGCCCCCGGCCTGGGTGACCGCGCTGCGCACGAGGCTGTCGACGCGTTCTGAGGGGGAGCCCAGGAAGACCAGCCCGATTTTGCGGGCGAAGAGCTGATCGCTGACGGCAAGCTCGTAGAAATCGTTCTGCACGGTCGCGGTGGTGCGCTGTTCGCCTTCCAGCGCCGCGATGCGATCATCCGCCGAGGCGAGGTCCGATTGCAGGCTGCGCACGGCGCCGGTCTTGGCGGAGGACACCAGGTTTGAGTCGCCGATCGCGACTCCCAGCAGGACCCCGAGCGTCAGTGCGATCAGGACGGCGGCGAGCGATAGCGCGTGGTAGCGATAATCGAACATCGGGTGCTCTGCGAGAGGCTGGTCAGCCGCCCGAGCCGAGCAGCAGCTGCAGGCGTAGCCACAACAGGTCGACGACGTCTCTGAGCGCAGGGGTCATCAAGACAATCGCGATCATCGCGATCAGTCCCGCCAGGAGCACGACCAGCAGCGGTGTGAGACCTGGCTTTGGCCGATACAGGCGGCTCACGCCCTTGGCGTCGACGAGCGTCTCGCCGATCCGCAGACGCGTCAGGAATGTGGAGGACATGCCTTTGCGGTTGCGATCGAGGAACTCCACGAGGTTGAACTGTGATCCAACGGAGACGATCAGCTCGGCGCCCTTCTCGGCGGCGATCAGCATCGCGACGTCTTGGCTCGTGCCCGGCGCCGGAACGAGCTTGAATTGAACGCCGAGGTCTTCGAGTCGGTGACGTCCCGGCGCGTGGCCGTCTGGATACGAGTGCACCACGAGCTCTGCCCCGCAGTGCAGAGTGCTCTCGCTGGCGGAGTCCATGTCGCCCACGATCATGTCCGGTGTGAAGCCCGCCTCGATGACGGCGTCGGCGCCGCCGTCTACTGCCACGATCACCGGCTTGACATCTCTGATGAAGGGGCGCAGGGCGCGCAGGTCACGCTGGTGATCGACGCCCCGGACGACGATCAGGGCGGGTCGATCGCGGAAGTCGGTGGCGAATCGCGGCATCTCGATCTTGCCGGCCAGCAGCTCGCGCTCCTCGCGCATGTGCTCGATCGTGTTGTGCGCAAAACGCTCGAGTGCCTCACCGATCTCGCGGCGTCGCTCCTCGGTCTCGGCGCGCACCCGCTCGAGGGTCAGCAGTTCACCGGTGGCGAGCAGCTCCTGACCACGCAGGATCCGCTGCTCCGGTAGGCGAATGGTGATGTGCTCACCGTCGCTGAGCGACGCAAACAGGGAGTCGTCGGGGAGGTCGAGCAATGGCACGCCGGCTTCGACCAGCAGCTGAGGTCCGAGGTTGGGGTACGTGCCACTCGAGGAGGAGCGGCAGTTCAACACGGCGAGCACTCCCGCCGCGATCAGCTCCTCGGCCGAGACTCGATCCAGGTCGAGGTGATCGATGATCGCCACGTCCCCACGTCTGAGATGCTTGACCAGCAGCTTCGTGCGCCGCCCCATGCGAACCCGGCCGTCGATCGTGCGCTGTTCGAGCCGCTGCTCGGGCGAGGTTATCTCGTCGCGCCGCTTGTGCTCGGCCCTGCGCGAGACGCGGGCTCCAGCTAGACCGAGCTCAGTGTCTAGCGGCTCTAGCTCGGGCCCCGCACGGGTGCTTGATGTCGCTGCCACACAGCGAGAGTAACGATACGGCCCGCAAAGTGCACTATTTACGGTCTTTGCAGATCTCTTCAGGCGGCACGGCGCAGTTCCTTGACGTGGCTGCGCGCTGCTTTGTCCTGATCGGAGGCGCCGAGCATACGCACCAGCTCAGAGACCACGGCGGCCTCCTCGAGTTGCACAACGGCGGTTCGTGTCGGCTTGGCGCTCGTGTCCTTGGTCACCGAGAAGTGTCGATCGGCGAGCGAGGCGATCTGCGCCAAATGAGTGATGCACAGCACCTGACGTTGCTCGCCCAGATCGCGCAGGCGTTCGCCGACGATGCGTGCGGTGTGTCCCCCGATGCCCGCGTCGACCTCGTCGAAGATGAGGGTTTGCAGTGCGCCTGCGCCGCCGTTGCCTGATCCATCCAGGCTGTCCACGGTCGTTAGCGCCAGCATTACGCGGGAGAGCTCACCACCGGAGGCGATCTCTCTCAAGGGTCCGGCACAGACGCCGGGGTTGGTCGAGATCTCAAACTCTGCGCTGTCACGGCCGGACGGTCCCGGATCCCGCTCCAGCAGGCGGATCTCGAAGCTCACGTCGGGCATCGCGAGTTCCTTCAGGCGATCGCGGACCGCGTCGGAAAGCAGCGGCGCGGCCCTTGCGCG
This sequence comes from uncultured Solirubrobacterales bacterium, assembly GCA_963776185.1. GTDB lineage: Bacteria > Actinomycetota > Thermoleophilia > Solirubrobacterales > Solirubrobacteraceae > Palsa-744. The sequence goes on along the minus strand of CAVZLM010000002.1, from coordinate 246,943 downwards.
AGTGTCGTGCAACGTTGTCATCCGCTGGTCACGTTCGGCGCATGTGGCCTGTAGCCGCTGGCTGACATCGCTGAACGCGACCTCCGCCCCAAGCAGCTGATCGCGCCGAGCCCGCGATCGCTCGGCGTGCTCGAGCACAGCGGTGATGCTCTCACCGTGCTTGCGCATGAGACGCTCCAGCTCTGACAATCGGTCTTCGACGCTGTCGATGTCCGCGGGTCCCGCTCCGACGTGCTCGCTGTAGCGGCGCAGCTCACTGCAGAGATCTTCGGCTTCCAGAAGCAGGGTCCGCTGGCGGGCGCTCAGCGCGTCGAGCTCCGGATCGACGTCCTCCACCGCCTCCAGACTCGAGGAGGACACCGCGAGCAGATCGAGTGCTCCCCTGTCCTGTGAGCCCTCACCGGTCAGTGCCTGCGTCGCCGCGCCGATCGCCGCCTGCAGAGAGTCGAGCCGTTTCAGGCGCTCCCGGCTCACCAGCAGATCCTGGTACTCGCTCTCCTGCGGTCCTGCCGCCTCGATCTCGGCGATCTCGTGTTCGAGCAGGTCGAGCTCACGCTCACGAACCGTGTCGATCTGCTTCAGGCCATCGAGCTCGACTTCGAGCGTGTGGACATCGCGATGGATGCGGGCGCATTCCTCGAGGCATCGCTCGTGCTCGACGCCGCAGAACGCGTCGAGGATCGCCAGTTGAGCGGTCGCGAGCGTCAGCTTGCGATGCTCGTGCTGCCCATAGAAGGTGAGCAGCCTGACCCCGAGCTCCCGCAGATCACCGACGGTGACCGAACGTCCGTTGACAAAAGCCCGGGTACGTCCGCCAGTCCCTACGCGGCGAGCGACGATCACGCTGTCTTGGTCTGCCGCCGAGACACACGCGGGCAGTTGGCGAGCGATCTCCTCGTGCAGAGCCGGCGCGATGTCGAAGACTCCCTCGACATACGCCTCCGGGCAGCCGGGACGCACGATTCCCGGCCGGCAGCGTCCTCCGAGGAGCAGATCCAGGGCATGCGCGAGCACCGTCTTGCCCGCGCCGGTCTCGCCCGTAAACACATTCAGGCCCGGAGCGAGCGAGAGCTCCGCGCGCTCGATCAGGAGCAGATTCTCGACTGTTAGTGCTGAGAGCACACAGCAGGTGTAGCAGTGAGCACCGACGGATTCGCGAGTCGGAGCCGTCACAGTGCCGTTACAGAGCTGTGGCGGATGGCGCAAACACGAGCGTGCGCCTCACGCATTTGCGGACGTCAACGGCTTCGCCGGTAAGGATCGGCTGCCCCAGTATCCGGATGAATCCTCCGGGCACTAGACTTCTGCTCAGGGCTCTCGGCAAGGACTGCGCGGGGAGCAGATCCTCTGGGGACTGAATTTGGCATGGCTGCCCGCGAAAATCACGACGTGACCGGCGCATCTGGTCAACGACATCGACCGACGCAGTTCCTCTCGCCATCTGGGCTGACGGATCGCCTGGAGGAGGAGATCAACCGCGCCACACGGCACTCCACTGCGCTTTGCTGCCTGTTGGTCGCGCTCGATGACCTCGAGGCCATCGAGCAGACTCATGGCGCGGATATGTCCGAGACTCTGCTGAGCTACGCGAGCGCGACGCTGCGGTCTGAGTTTCGCCGCTTCGATCGTCTCGGCGACGCTGGTGAGGGCAAGTTCATGGTGTTGCTTCCGGGCGCGGACGCGCTCAGCAGCGAGATCGTCGCGCGCCGGGTGCTCAGCCGTCTGCGAGCGATCAAGATCCAAGTCAACGCGCGTCGCGAGCCGATGCGCGTGTCGATTTCGCTGATTGCCTGGCGCGTGGGCCGGACCGCGGAGGATCTGATATCTGAAGCGCGTGCCGCGACGGCTCACGAACAGCTAGGTTCTCTGGATGCTATCCGGGTCTGAGCTGTGGCTACTGCGGCTGATGGCCGATCGAGGGTCGGCGCTGCTCGATGACTGCTCGCTGCTGATCGTCATCGAGGAGCGTGGCGAGTTGCGAGTCGCGGCCTGTAGTCGCGGCTTCTCAGTACGTGTGCGGGTACTGCCGCTCACGGGCAGCGCGCTTGGCGCCATGTATCAGGCGGGATCGCCGCTGGCTCTGGATCGTCCGCGGGGACAGGAGGCGGCCTGGCTGCACGAACTCGGCATCGAGGCTCGGGCGGTGCTCGTCGAGCCGCTGACCCTGCAGGGCCACGGTGGAGGACTCGTGATCGCGGTTCGCACGGACGGCAGCTTCCGCAAGGCCGACCGTGAGGGTCTGTCCGCGTTTGCGGCGAGTGTCGCACAACGCCTGGTGGCCGAGCGCTCGGTCGAGATCGAACGGCTGCGCTATGGAATGCAGGCGCGCGAGCGCGAGCGCACACGCTGGGCCAGGGAGATCCACGACGAGACCGTACAAGGGCTGGGTGCGCTGCGGCTGCGGCTGGCGAACGCTCGTGACACCGGCGACCGGGAGGAAGTGAGTACCGCCGTGGACCTGGTGCTCGAGGGGCTCGGGCAGGAGATCGACGGACTGCGCCATCTGATCACTGAGCTTCGCCCAGCCGCGCTTGACGACTTCGGTCTCGTGCCGGCACTGGAAGCACTCGCGCGACGCGCTCAGGCGATCGATGGTCTAGACGTGCAGACCGAGATCGATCTCGGTCCGCCCGAGGAGCAGAGGCGAATGGATGCAGAGCTCGAGAGCACGCTCTACCGGATCGTGCAGGAGGCACTCACGAACGTCAGCCGTCACGCCAAAGCGACCCGAGCCGTTGTCGGCGTCTCCGAGCGCAACGGGGTCGTGAGCGCAACCGTGACCGACGATGGACAGGGCATCACGAGGACCGCTGGCAGCGGTCCGCGGAGCGCCGAGGAAGAACTGAAAGGCGGTTTTGGTATGGCGGGGATGCGCGAGCGCGCGGAGCTCGTGGGCGGCGAGCTCGAACTCAATCCCGCGGCAACCGGAGGAACCGAAGTTCGTTTGACGGTGCCGCTGGCCGGGCGTCCGGAGGTTGCGGACACCCTGTCGGTGCCAGCCTGACCAGAGCTCTGCTAGTCGACGAGTCCTTTGCGTCGGGCATAGGCCGTGATCTCGGCCCTGGAGGAGAATCCGAGCTTTTCCACCGCGCGGGCGCGGTAGGTCTTCACAGTTCGCTCGGCGACGTGCAGTTGCTCGGCGATCTGTGGATTGGTGTGTCCGAGGGCAATCAGACGCACGACCTCACGCTCGCGATCCGATAGAGCCTGGCCGTCCTGCTCGTCTGGACCCGCAACCATCAACGCACCGAGGCGTGGGTGCAAATACTGTCCGCCGGCGACCGCCAGGCGAAACGCCTGCAGCAGCTCCGCCGGTTCGGCCTCCTTCAGGACGTAGCTGCGTGCGCCCGCTCTGAGCGCCTGACGGGCATACTCCGGATCCTCACGCATCGTCAGAATCGCGACTGCCAACGGAGGGTGAGCCACAAAGCAAACCGGCAGCGCCGCGAGGCTGGAACCACCCGGCATAGTCAGGTCCAGCGTCAGCAGGTCCGGTTTGTGTGCTCTCACTTCGCGGATCGTCGAGGGAACGTCGCCCGCCTCGGCGACCACCTTGAACTCCTGGGACTCACGCTCGAGCACGGTACGGATCCCGTCACGAACCACCGCGTGATCGTCCGCGATGATCACCTCGATCGGTCTGTCCACTCCCGGGATCTCAGGCTGCATCCCGCACACCGTAGCGGCCCTGGCGGCGGGGCGCGAGGCGACGTGGGGCACTCTACGCGGATTCCCGCAGCGTGCGGACAACACCGCCACCCTCCAATCGGCGCCCCAAAACGCGTTTCAAGCTCGCAAAGTGCGGGCAATAGGACCCTTTGGGACGACACGAATCGGCACCTTTGGGACGACACGATCAGCACCGTCCAGACGACAGACAAATGACCCCAGAGGGAGCACCATGTGATACGTGAGCTCCACAAAGGAAATCCGACCCGTTCCCCCATCCAAGCGCCGCGCATCCTCGATCTGGGCTGACGAACTCCCGACATGTACTAGAGGTGACCTGAGATGCATCCCAATAGCTACCTGAACACGCAAGCTCAGCCGGCCAGTTCCCAACGTCTGCGTCTGGTGGAAGATCCTGGCGAGTGGGCATCCTGCGAGCTGCTGGACAGCCCTTCATCGTTGGTGTCGACCGGAATGTGTCGCAGCATCCTTCTAGGTGGGGCTGACAGTGATCGCCGTCGGGAGTTGCGGGTGGAGCTGCGTAGCACATTGTCTGCCAGCACCCAGTTCATCGAAGCGAGTGCCGCTTGGGAAGTTCTTCAGCAGGCGCCGCTGAGCAGGATGGTGATGCTGACAGGCGATCTCGACGACATTTGTACGGAGTCACTCACCCGTCTCCTGGCACGTCGCCATCCGGGACTTCCAGTTTTGACTTTTGAGGAGTGGACCTCGCCGACCGATGGCTCAGGAAGCCCTCTTTGCCCGCTGAGTGCTTTGAGTGGGCCTATTTGAGCTTCTCGGACGTGTCGGTTGGGCCATCATTGAACGTTCACTTGCCTCGCGCCGCGCGACGGTAAGCAGGACCCCAAAGCTCGACGTCTCCCTATATCGATAGCGTGGCGGCGTGACGTCACCGCTCAAGTCGCCACGGCTGCGACGCATCATCGTTGCCTACACAGTCAACCGACTAGGTACCTGGTTCGGGCTGGTCGCCCTCGCCGTCGCCGTTTTCGATCACACTCACAGCGCCCTCGCCGTCGCTGCTTTGCTCTTCGCCGGGGAGGCTCTGCCGGCGCTGATGGTCCCGGCTGTAGTCGCCCGGTTGGAGACGACTCGGCTGCAAAACGATCTCAGCATGCTCTATTTCATCGAGGCGGCTCTGACCACCGCGCTGGCGATCCTGCTCTGGCATTTCTGGCTCCCCGCTGTGCTTGTGCTGGTGGCACTCGACGGAACGGCGGCGCTCACCGCCAGCGCCCTTCTACGTACCGAGGTAGCGCGAGTGGCGCGCAATCAGGTAGAGCACCATGCTGATCTGGCCAGTACCCAGTCGGAGGTCTCAAGGACCAAGCCGAGCCTCGAAGATAGAGCTCACGAGGCTGAACGCAAGGCAAATGCTGCCCTGAATATCGCTTTCTCGACTACATTCGTGCTCGGTCCCGCCGTCGGGGGGATCGTCGTGGCCGGTGCCGGGGCGCCCGTCGCGCTGCTCATCGATGTCGCCTCGTTTTTGTTGGGCGGGGTGCTCCTTTTGGGCCTTCACGCGCATGTTGTAAGCGCCGCCGAGGAATCCGTTGGCCAGCGTCTGCGCAGCGCATGGCGGCACGTCAATGAATCTGCGTCGTTGCGAGTCGTGCTCCTCGCGGAGATCGCCGCACTGATCTTCATCCAGTGCGGCGGACCGATCGAGGTCACTTACGTTAAGGCAACCTTGAGTGCCGGCGATCGCGGACTCGGTCTACTGCTGGCAGCATGGGGAGCTGGCTCCGTTGTGGGAAGCGTCATCTTTGCGCGTCTGGTGAATCGACCTCTGGAAGCGCTTTTGAGTGCCGGTACGCTCGCTATCGCAGCAGCGTACTTCGGCTTGGCGGCCTCACCCTCGCTGGGATTGGCATGTGTCGCAGGACTCATCGGTGGTATTGGCAATGGCATTCAGTGGCCTTCGCTGATCAGCGCCGTGCAACGGCTGACTCCGCAGGCGCTACATGGAAGTCTCATGGGCGGGGTCGAATCAATCAGCGCGTTGTGCCTGGCAATCGGCCTACCGCTGGGCGGGGTCTTGGTTGCGCTCAGTTCGCCACGGACAGCGTTCGTGATCGTCGGATCCGGTGCTGCGCTTGCGACGATCGGCTTAGCACGCGTGAGAATAGGCAGCGCTCGCGTGACGCCTCAGATCGAACAGCAAGACACGGCGGCAGTATTCAGCGAGCCCTCGCTCCACTAGCTCATTTCGTCACCATGGTGAGGGCGAAGCTGAAGAGACTGTCGTGTGGAGCTCTATGTGAGAGATGACGCGATTCGCTTGCGTATGGGCAGATTCATTCAGTAGGTCCAGGCAGCGCTATGCCCCTTAAGGACGACGTGAAATCGGCCGTTAAGGACAGTGAGGCCGATAATGCTCCCACTCAGATATACGAGGGCGGTCAGTGGCGCCGTCAAGATCCTGCTAATCGTTGGCGTCATCGGTGCGTCGGTCACCCTCTCAAGTTCCCAAGAATGGCAGCCCCTTGAACTCGTCGCGCTTCTGTTGGCGATTGTCATGGCAGGACAATGGCTTGGCATTCCAGCGCGTGGCATTCAACTAAGTGCCTCAGCCGTGGCGCTCGTGCTAGCCATGAGTCTCCTTGGACCTGTTCCTGCAGCGGCTTTTGGTGTTGCTGAGATGATCATCACATCAAGTGTGAGGAAAGTCTCTCCGATCACCTGGCTCAACAATCTCTCGACCTTCGCGGTTGTTCCCTTCACCGGAGGATTGATGGTGCGAGCGATCGTCGGTGACCCCCATGATCCTCACAGCCAGCATCTGGCTCACAGCGCAACATTTGGTCTCGTTGTGTTCGCGGTCTTCACCGTCACGACAGCCCTGACCTACCTTGCGTACACCATCAATGTTCACTTCGATGAGGGACGAGCGTCAGCCCGTCATGTGCGCGACCTCCTTTGGTCTTTGCTGCCAGGAGAGATTGCCTCCGGCGCATTGACGGCGATACTCGCGGTCGCCTATATGAAGGCGGGTCTGTCTGTGCTTGCTGGTGCCGTCGTTGTGCTGCTGATCTTTCATCGCTTGACGGTCGCGCTCTTGCGCTCGGAGGACCGTGCGGATCAGATCGAAGCTCGTTCAATTCAGCTTGCTTCGATGCAGTTCGGTGTGCTTGCGACTCTCATGAACGCGCTCGCTCTGCGCGATCGCACCGCGGCGCGTCACGCAACAGCGGTAGCGCGCTACGCAAAGGCTCTGGCGATCGAGTCCGGTTGCACTGAGGAGGAACAGGAGATAGTCCACACCGCGGGATTGCTCCACGACATCGGCAAGTTCACCTGGCCTGATCGAGTTCTCCATCCGACGCAGCTAACGGACGAGGATCTGGCGATTATTCATCGCCATCCGCAGGACGGCGCCACGCTCGTTGGCAAGCTAGATGGCTACGGCCCCGTCGCCGACGCGATTCTCTATCACCACGAGCGCGTGGACGGTGGTGGATATCCCGCTGGTCTGATCGGCAACGAGATCCCGTTGACCTCGCGAATCGTTTCGATCTGTTCTACCTATGACGCGATGATCGCTCCTCAAGCGTCGCGTCAGCCGATGGAGCCCGATGACGCGATCGGGGAGCTACGTCGAGTGGCGGGCCGCCAACTCGACGCCGAGCTCGTTGATCACTTCATCACGATGCTCGAACGAGAAGGCACCACGTTTGGTCGGCGCGAGGATGCCGACTTCGAAACAGAGTTGGCATTTGAGCGCCGAGTACGCACGATGGCCCAACCCGCTGGCTGAGCGCCCACATGGCCCCACTGAACGACTTAGGGCGCCGCAAAGGCGGCGCCCTAAGTCCAAAAGATACTGCGCTGCGTTTGCAGCCTAAAGACTAACCGTGTGGCCACTTAGCCATGTTGTCTCCTTCTCCGAACTCGGGGGCCATTGCAGGTGGGCACCCGCTGTCTCCATCCACAGGTCCACCGCTACATTTGAGTAGGTTTGCACAGGATAGCTGAGGATTGGACGAAAAGTCCAGTTTGCGTAGTTCTCTGCATGTCTGCTTGCATATGGCCGGGCACACCTAGCGTTCTCGAGGCCTGGCGGGCGCTTTCTGGCTTTCAAACGCAGGCCGACGATGGGCTCAGAGACCTCTTTGCAAGCCCGACGCAGGTAAATCAGCCGCTAGCGCGACGGCGACGACGAGCTTCTCTGGACGTAATCAGGCAAAGGTCCACAAACCTCAGCGCCACTCAAGTTCCACGCGTCGGGTGGCGAAGATTGGACAGAGGGATCCTCATCTCGAGCTATTTGGCTCGGAGGACCCTCAGACGAACACAATCACGACCGACTCGAGGCCAACCATGCGGCTATCGCTCACCCCCATCACTTCTCGCAACGATCGTCAACTCGTCTTCACGAGCTCGCAGGCCGCTGGCTATCTGGGCGTCTCGCTTGCCACAGTGCGTCGCTGGACGGACGCCGGTCATGTTGCCTGCTACAGGACGCCTGGCGGTCAGCGTCGCTTCTCACGCGACCAGCTCGACAACTTCATTGCCTCTATGCACCGTGACGGCAACAGTGGCCAGTCTGAGGGCGCGGCCGTTACGCCTAGCGCCAGAGTCGCCTGATCAGCGCGCGAGTCGGCCGAACTTATCGCGCAGTCTGCGATAGAAAGAGGAGTCCGGCATCTGCGCGATCGTGCCGACGTCGTTGAGGAATCGTGCGGTGATCGTTGCGTCGGGTCCTATCTCCGACGCTGGCCGGCCGTCCACGGAGACGTCGAGTGGCTCGTGCGAGCGATTGTGGACGGTCAGCCGATCGCTGGGAGCTACCACCAATGCGCGAGCAGTCAGGGAATGTGGCGCGATGAACGAAACCGCGTAACCCGCCACGCCCCATGCCATCACGGGGCCGCCGTTGGCGAGGTTGTAGCCGGTCGATCCCGCCGGGGTCGCCACCACGAGGCCGTCGCAGCGCACGCTGCCGACCTCCTCGCCGTTCAGAGCGTAAGCCAGCTCAGCCACCCGCTCTCCGACCTTACGGTGGATCGCTATGTCGTTGATCGCCATCTGCACACCGTCCGGCGTCTCGAGTCCGATAGCTGGCAGTTGCAGCAGCTCGAACTGCCCGCCGAGCGCACGCCGGATCCCGTCCTCCAGCTCCTCCGGCTCAACAGTCGCGAGGAATCCGATTTCGCCGTAGTTCACAGCGAATACCGGCACCCCGGTCTTGGCGTAGAGCTGCAGCGCCCTGAGGATCGTCCCGTCGCCTCCGAGCACGAAGCACAGCTCCACGTCGTCTGAGACCGGCGCGTCGAGCAGTACCCCATCCGTCTGTCTGAGAGCGTGCTTGAGCGTCTCGTTCTCATCCAAGCGCAACGTCACGCCCTCTCGACGTGCCTGGTCGATCAGTTGTGCCAGCGCCGCGGCGGTCTCGCTGGGACGCCGGTGGGTGATGACGGTGATCTCCCTCATGGCTCCACCTCGAGGGCGATCTCGCGCAGCTGGGACTCCTCAGTGCCCGCCCCGGGACGCCCGGCCTCGGCAAGCCAGATGAACGTCTCGCGGTTGCCCTTCGGTCCGGGCAGCCCGGAGCTGTGGAAGCCGAGCACAGACTCACCGAGCCCGATCGCTGTCATTGCGACGTCGACGAGCGCGTCACGGCGGTCCGCGGCCGATCGGACCACTCCGCCCTTGCCGAGCCGATCGCGCCCGACCTCGAATTGCGGCTTGATCATCGCGAGCACATCGTGAGCGCTGGTCATACAACCAAGAACTGCCGGCAGGATCTTCCCAACGGATATGAAGGAGACATCGATCACCGCCAGGTCCGGCTCGTAGGGAAGCTGCTCGGGTGTCAGCGAGCGCGCGTTGGTGCGCTCGATCACGCTGACCCGAGGGTCGGTGCGAAGACTCCAAGCAAGCTCACCGTAGCCAACATCCAGGGCGATCACCGACAATGCCCCAGCGCTCAGCAGAGCGTCGGTGAACCCGCCGGTGGACGCACCCACGTCGAGTGCCCTGCGGCCGAGCACCGGAACGCCGCTGCTCGCGAGGGCGTTTGAGAGCTTGATGCCGCCGCGCGAGACGAACCGGGGACGCTCATCGACGCTGATCATCGAGTCGACATCGACCATCTCCCCCGGCTTGTGAACTCGACGCCGACCCTCGCCGACACAGACTTCCCCGGCCATCACCGATGCGGCCGCACGGCTGCGGGAGGCGAACAGGCCACGCTCGGCCAGAAGTGTGTCTAGGCGCTGCTTGGTCATTTTGATCACAGGAACGGTATCTGCTCCCGTCCCGCCGCCGATTGTCAGGATTCGTCAAAGCTCTGGGGAACCTCATAGACACCTTCCGAACACAAGCGTGAGCAACGTCACAGAAGACCGGCTCTGAACCGTGCATCATGATGAACGACCCGTAGTACAGAAGCACCCTCCTCCCCGAAGCGGTCCGCCCCCCCAGGCGGGCCGCTTCTTTAATCTCCAGGTCGAGGACCGCCAGCGGCTGTGATCAACATCACAGAAAACCTCGTGCTCAGCGTGCATCATGATGAGCGACCCGAAACACAGAAGCAAAGCAGCATCCCTCCTCCCCGAGACGGCCCGCTTCCCCGGCGGGCCGTCTCTTTAACCCGTGGCCCCGCCGGGCGGTGTCAGAAGCTCGGTGGCGCTACGCCTGTATGGTCGCCGAGTGGCGATCGAGGATCGCGCTGCGTATGCGCTCGGCGATGCGCTCGCCAGTGAAGCCGACCTCTTCATACAGCAGCGCCGGCTTGCCGTGCGTGACGAAACGGTCTGGCAGCCCCACGCGCAGCATGCGCGGCGTGACACCGGACTCGTTGAGCGTCTCCCACACCGCGGAGCCGAAGCCACCCGCCAGCACGCCCTCCTCGACGCTCACCAGCAGGTCGTGCTCGGCGGCAAGTTGAGCCATCAGACCAGCGTCGATCGGCTTGGCAAAGCGTGCGTCGGCGACCGTCACCTCGATCCCGCTGTCGAGGAGCAGCTCGGCGGCGTCGAGGGCCTTCCTGACGCCCGTGCCGTAGCCGATCAACGCCACACGCCTGCCCGCGGGGGCACTGGCACCGCCCTCGCGAAGAATCTCCCCCGTGCCGATCTGCAGCGCCTTTGGCTGGGCACTTATCTCCACGCCGAGACCCTCGCCTCGCGGATAGCGCAGCGCGACCGGCCCATCGTCATAGATCAGCGCGGTGTGGAGCATGTCCACGAGCAGCGCCTCGTCACGAGGCGCCATCAGCACGATGTTCGGCAAACAGCGCAGATAGGCGATGTCGAAGGCGCCGTGATGGGTCGGGCCATCGTCGCCGACGAGGCCGGCGCGATCCATCGCGAACACCACGTTCAGCTTCTGCAAACAGACGTCGTGGACGATCTGGTCGTACGCGCGCTGCAGGAACGTGGAGTAGATCGCGGCCACCGGCTTTGCGCCCTGCAGTGATAGTCCGGCGGCGAACAGGATCGCCTGCTGCTCGGCGATGCCGACGTCGAAGTAGCGATCCGGCATCGCCTTCTGCAGGATGTTCAGCCCGGTGCCGGAATTCATCGCCGCCGTGATAGCGACGACGCGAGAGTCGCGTTCGCACTCGCGCACCAGGGCCTCGCCGAAGACCTGCGTGTATTGGGGGGGCAGGGCGATGGCGGACTCCGACACGGGTTTTGCTGGAGCCGGAGCGCCGTTGGCGATCGACTTGGGCTTGGCGGCGTGCCAGCGCTCCATGCCCTCGAGGCCGCCGTCCTCTGCGGGCGCGAAGCCCTTGCCCTTGACGGTGGCGATGTGGACCACCACGGGCCGTTCCGCGGCCAGCGCCTCGCGCAGCGCCTCGCGCAGCGCGCGCACGTCGTGCCCGTTGATCACGCCCATGTAAGCCCAATCGAGCTCCTCCCACCACAACCCTGGCGCCCAGAAGGCCTTCAGTGACTCCTTCAGCTGCGGTCCGAGGCGCTCAAAGCGCGCTCCGATGCCGCCTGGCAGACGGGTCAGACCACCCTCGACTCCGGTGCGGGCGTGCCACAGCTTGGGGTTCAGGCGCACGCGGTTGAAGTAGCGCGACAGGGCACCGACGTTGGGCGCGATCGACATGCCGTTGTCGTTGAGCACGACGACAATCGGGGTTCCGAGGCCTCCGGCTTGGCCGATCGCCTCGAACGCGACCCCACCGGTCATGGCGCCGTCGCCGATTACAGCGACCACCTTGCCGTCCTGCAGGCCGGTGTGGCGCATCCCCTCCTTGATTCCGACGGCGTAACCGATCGATGTGGAGGCGTGCCCGGCGCCCATGATGTCGTGCGGGGACTCCTCGATCGAGCAGAACGGCGCGAGGCCCCCGTATTGGCGGATCGTGTGCAGTTGACGGTGACGCCCGGTGAGCACCTTGTGTGGATATGCCTGGTGACCGACGTCCCAGAGGATCTTGTCGCGCGGGCTGTCGAGCACAGAGTGCAACGCCACCGCCAGCTCGCAGGTGCCGAGGTTCGCGCCGAAATGCCCACCGATCTCCCCCACCGTGTCGATGATGTGCTCACGAACCTCCTGGGCCAGGAGCACGAGCTCCTCCTCTGAGAGCTCGTGGACATCCGCGGGCCCATCGATCCGCTCGAGAATCGAGGCCTCTGGCGGCGAGGGATCTTTGCTGTGTGGGCTCACGAGGTGCGCGTATAGATGAAATCGGTTATCTGCTCGAGCTCGGTCGGTAGATACGACCGCTGCCCGCCGACGTGAGCTATCTGGCTCAGCGCCTCTCTGGCGGTGCGATGCGATTCGCCCGCCAGCTGCTTTGCTCGATCTATTCCGAACTGACTCACGTAGGTGTGCTTGCCGTGACGCTCATCGCTTCCGCGCGGCTTGCCGAGTGCGTCGTCAGTACCGGTGACGTCGAGTATGTCGTCGACGATCTGAAAGAGCACACCCAGCTCGGCTGCGAACCGGCGAAAGGCCATTGTCGCAGGTTCTTCGACGCCTCCCAACAGCAGCACGCAGATGACCGATGCGCCGATCAGTCGTCCTGTCTTGAGCTCGTGCAGGCGTCGCAGACCGGCTGCCCCCTGCGGAGCGCAGTCCTTGACGTCTATGTATTGCCCGCCGACCATGCCGCTCACCCCGGTCGCGCCCGCCAGCTCAGCGGCCGCCGCCAGCACGCGGGCGGGCTCTGAGCGCTGATTGGTGAGCAGATGACTGAACGCCTCGGCGTAGAGACCGTCTCCAGCGAGGATCGCCACGTCCTCGCCGAACTTCATGTGACAGGTCGGCTGCCCGCGGCGCAGATCGTCGTCGTCCATCGCGGGAAGATCGTCGTGGATCAGCGAGTAGGTGTGGATCAACTCGATCGCACCCGCCAGCGGCATGATCTCGAGATGCTCCATGCCGATCGCACGTGCGGTGGCCAACGCCAGCACCGGGCGGATGCGCTTGCCTCCCGCCAGCAGCGAATAGCGCATAGCCACCTCGAGACCAGATGTCAGCGCCTCGCCCGAGAAGCGCATCCCCCGCAGGTAGACCTCTATCTCCTCGCGCAGGTGATCTGGATAGGCGGAGCGGAGCGTGGCTGTCAGTCCTTGGCTCACGAGTCGATGATCACTGGCTCCTGTGCCCGCGTTTGGGTGGGAGCCGCTCGCAGACGGGCTCTCCACGCGATGTGAGCGGGAATCTGAGCTCGCACGAGCGGTGATCAAACCCTCTAGAGCAACGAATCTTGGCCTGGATGATCGAAGGTCAGCTCTGCTCTCGCGCGCCGCTCCAACTCGCTGGATGCCTGCGTCGCGAGCGCCGCGCAGTCCTCCACGAGCGTGGCGGCGACATCCGCCGAGAGCTCGCCGGAGCGAAGCTGCTCGGCTGCGCGCTCGAGCTGCGTGATCAGCTCATCGAGGGTGTCGTTCGCCGGTGTACTCATGTCTGTGGCGTATTCTCTCGCACCTCGCGCAGGACTGCTGCCAGCACGCCGTTTATGAACGCGGGCGCCTCACCGGAGCAGAATACCTTGGCGCTCTCGACAGCCTCCTCGATCGCCCCCTCGGGAGGTATCGGCGCGTCTCCCGGTGCCGCGTCGGGATGCAGCATCTCGATCAACGCCACCCTCATTATGCTTCGCTCCAACGGGTGGATGCGCTCCGCTGACCAGCCGTGCGCGTGACGCTCGATCGTCTCATCGAGCTCCTCGGAGCGATCAGCGGCGGCATACGAGAGTGCACGGGACAGCATCGACGCGTTCGGGCCGAGTGCGTCTACCAACGGCTGTCCCGTCAGATCGTGTTGGTAGAGCGCGATCATCGCCGCCCGCCGTTGATCTGATCTACGCACGCGAGACGTAGTCGCCCGAGCGCGTATCGACCCGCACGCGCTCACCCACCTCGACAAACAGGGGAACGTGGATCGTTGCGCCGGTCTCTAAGGTTGCGGGCTTGGTGCCGCCGCCCGATGCCGTGTCGCCTCGTCAGGCCAGGATCGGTGGCCGTGACCTCGAGCTCCACACCGGTCGGCAACTGCAGGTCGGTGGGCTCGTCGTCGATGAACAGCATGTCGACCTCGCTGGAGGCCTTTATCCACTGCAGTGGCTCTGCGAACGCGCTCTCGGACACCGCGATCTGTTCGTAGGACTCGGTGTCCATGAAGTGCGCCTCGTTGCCATCCGCGTAGAGGAACTGCATCTTGCGAGCCTCGGTGTGTACGGGTCGGAACTTCTCGCCGGCTCTGAACGTGCGATCAATGACGGCGCCGTCGGAGGCACGGCGCAACTTGGTGCGCACGAACGCGCCGCCCTTACCGGGCTTGACGTGCTGGAAGTCGAGGATCTTGAAGATCGTCCCCTCGACATCGATGTGGTTCCCGGTCTTGAACTGGTTGGTCGTGATCACATTTTCCCTGCAAATCGCTAGTTTTTGACGTTCGTCATGGCCCTCCAACCGCATGCCGATTGGCGGCCTGGGCTTGCATGAATTGGCTTGGCCAAGCCAGATCTCCAACCGAATGTGGTTGCCGTTCTAGTGTATGCGACCGTCAGGGCCAACGCCTGATCGCCACCCTAATCCGGCGGTAGGTTTGATCAGCACTACGAGCGCCACGCACCGGGGACCCAGATGACTCGCGACGAGCTCGCTTGCGGCGGGGCGGCGATTGGCCGGCCATCTCGGCGCCTGCAGGCGGTTTCACTCGGCTGCCACGCTTTTCTTGTCGATGTCCCGGCACCACGAGGCCAGTCCGGTTCGCGAGCCGTCCGCCGGACCTCTCACTCTTACGCCCAGGTCGATGAGCCGATCGGGGCCTCCCCTACCATTTTTGGGTCAATGCCACGGTCCGGGAACACTCGCAATCCAAAGCGCGTCCAGCCGGCGAAGAAGATCGAGCGACAGGGGATCGCACTGATCTCTCGGGTGGTCGCCGACATGGGGCACCTCTGCTCCCGTCATCCTGATCCGATCGCACCCCGGCAGCGACGAGGCCTCCTAGTGTCCTGCGTCGTAAGTTCGTTGCTTAAGTTTGGTATGCTGTGGCATGCCAAGAACTGGACGGCCCAAGCAGGTGTTGGAGCTGACTGACGCCGAGCGCGATCAGTTGGTGCGGTGGGAGCGACGCAGGAAGTCTTCACAGGCGTTGGCGTTGCGCTCACGGATCGTTTTGCGGTGCGCTGAGGGGCACTCGAATAAGGATGTGGCGGTGGCATGTGGGGTGTCAACACCGACGGTCGGGAAGTGGCGTAGGCGGTTTTGTGAGCTGCGGTTGGACGGCCTCTCGGATGATCCGCGGCCGGGCCGCCCGGCGAGTATCACTGCCGAGCAGGTCGAGGACGTGGTGGTGGCGACGTTGGAGTCCACGCCACAGAACGCGACGCATTGGTCGCGCGCGAAGATGGCCGAGCGCTCGGGATTGTCAAAGTCGACGATCGGCAGGATCTGGCGAGCGTTCGAGCTCAAGCCGCATCGGGCGGACACGTTCAAGCTGTCAACCGATCCGTTGTTCGTGGAGAAGGTGTATGACGTGGTCGGCCTGTACCTGAACCCACCCGAGGCAGCGGTCGTTTTATGTGTTGACGAGAAGAGCCAGGTGCAAGCCTTGGCGCGCTCGCAGCCAGCGTTTCCGATGATGCCCGGCATGCCGGAGAAGCGCACCCACGACTACCTGCGTCACGGCACCACGACCCTGTTTGCCGCGTTCAACACTCAAGACGGGACCGTGATCAGCTCGACTCATCGCCGTCACCGCACGATCGAGTTCAAGAAGTTTCTGGTCAAGATCGACAGTCAGGTACCCGAGCACCTGACCGTGCACCTCATCTGCGACAACTACGGCACCCACAAGAGCCCCGCGATCCAGCGCTGGCTCGAAGCTCACCCACGGTTTCACATGCACTACACCCCGACGTACTCCAGCTGGATCAACCAGGTCGAGCGATGGTTCGCCTACCTCACCGACGATCTACTCAGACGTTCTGATCACCGCTCGGTCCACGCGCTGGAGAAAGACATCCGCAACTGGGTCACGGCATGGAACGAGAACCCCAAACCATTCATCTGGGTCAAGACCGCCGAGCAAATCCTCAACTCCATATCACGACTTCTAAAACGAATTAACGGCGCGGGACACTAGGTGTCCGTGAAGGACTACTTCAAAGGGAACCCCGAGCAGCGTGCCTCGCGCCGTCGGCGGCGAAGATGGTGTTCTTCAAAGCACCGTCGACACCTCGGAAACCGTCGCCTTCGAGCAGTTGCTCGAGCTCGGGATCGTCGAACTCCTCGATGACGCGCCGGGGCGATCTGCATGAGCGTCGCCGCCGGCACACCGGCGAGCCGGTTCTGGACGTAGAGGCGCTTTGAGTCGTAGGTCCAAGGCGTTCTCGACGACGGGCATGCCGAGTCGATCGCAGACACCGTCGATTTCGTACGCCTTCACGGCTTCCTGCAGGAAGTAGGCGATGTGGTCACGGATCTGCTGCGGCTTGCTCATGTCGGGTCGATTATCGACTGCTGGCCCATCTCGGCGACCTAAAGACCGCAGCGTTAGGTGACGAGGGCAGGCTGCGTGCCCGTGGCGACCTCGTCGCAGATTTGCCGTAGCCAGGCGGCGGGTGGAATCGCTCCGCTGAGGAAGTGGACCTGGGTGAAGAGGAACGCTTGGGGATGGGGTGGGTTCTCGAACTCGTAATCGTCCTCGTCAGGCTGGCCGGCAAGGTGACGGAAGACGGTGTGTATCTCGCCGTTCGTCAGCCAGCGCTCGCGCTCCTCAGCGCCCGTGTGCAGGTAGGCGAGGCGTCTGCGGATGACGAGTGTCCAGATCTCGTCCTGGTCCTTCGATAGCTCGAGGTGCAAGGCGGCGGGGTAGCTGAGCGTCTCACCGCCGGCGAGTTGCGCGCTGCTGGTCTCCCACGTCTCCAAAGCGCCGTCCTCATCGGCGTGCGTGCCCCATGGCAGCAGTGGGCTTGCGGGGACAGCGGCGTGCTGCTCGATGTCGGGATAGAGCAACCCTGTTTGCTGGAGATGTGCTGCGTGCCCATATCCCCGATCGTGCGCATCGTCGAACGAGCACAGCCAGAGCAGGCCCCGTGGCTTGTCGTGCCAGCGAACGCCACGCCCGCTGCCGAAGTGGTAAGTGAAGGTGTCGGGCCGTCCGGCAGCGGCGAACGGCTCGGTCCCCGAAGCACGCTGGTCCTGCTGTTCGAGGAACTTGACGATCGCGCCACGGGCCGTTGTGAGCGCCGGGGGGTCCTCGTGCCAGCAGCGACTGGTCAACCATCGTTCGAGCACACCGGGAAGATACGGCGCGCGACCGTCGGCGCTGTGTTGGCCTGGCTATGCGGCGCGCTGCTTGGCGCGCTCGCGCAGGCGCTTCTTCGCGGCCCCGGGCTTGGGCGCACGACGGCCGTTGGCGAGCGCGTTCTCGATCGCGCTGGTGAGCCGGGCGACGGTATCGCCGACATCCTCGGGCGTGGTGTGCGCGAGCTCGCGGGCCTCGGGCAGCACGCTCTCGTAGCCGAGAGACCGGATCTGCAGATACGCGGCAAGGGCGTCCTCCACGATCGCGCCCTCGGTGCGATCCTCAAAGGCAGCGACGAGCCGCAGCAGACGCTGGGCGTCCTCGGTGATACGGATGCTCTTGGTAGTGCGCTCGCTCATAGCTTCTCCAAACCATCGTGCTTACTTGCTTACAAGATTACTTTAGCAGGTAGCGTTGGACAGAACAAGAGCCCGGCGAACCCTGGGGCTTGGCACAGCTGGTCCACCTCGATCACTTCGAACGTGGGCCACTCTTCTCGCGCGATCTTGGCGGCCGCTTGACTGCGTTCAGGCCGACATCGGGGCAAAACCATCGCTCCCCGTCAATACGTTCTAGACGCCAACATAAACTGGTTTGTGTTGAGTCGCAGAGTATCGAGCGGACGATTGCGGACGCCCGCTCGGTTCTTTGGGCAGTTTGGCGCGCACGACGTGACACAGCTTCGCTCGTCGCGGCACTTAAGGGATTGGATGCTCGATCGAGGCCTCGACGTAGAGTCAATGTATGCCCGTCACGGCGATGAGTTGCTGCGGTTCCTGGTGCGCCGCACGGGCGATAGCGAGATAGCAGCTGACCTTTGGGCTGAGACGTTCGCTCAGGCGCTCGCGAGTCGCGGGCGCTTCCGTGGTACCGACGAGCAGCAGGCGTGTGCCTGGCTGTTCACGATCGCACGCAGGCAACTCTCGCGCTACTACCGCCGTGGGAAGTCCGAGCGCCGTGCGATGCAGCGCCTCGGGATCGAGCGCCCGGAGATCAACCCCGAGACCGAAGCTGAGATTGTGCGTCGAGCTGGCCTCGACGAGGTGCGACAGAGCATCGCGGCGGGCGTTGCGATGCTGTCCACCGACGCGCGCGAGGCGATCATGCTGCGCGTCGTCGACGAGCTTTCCTACTCCGACCTGGCGAGCCGATTGGCGATCTCCGAGCAGGCCGCACGGCTGCGCGTCTCGCGTGGGATGAAGGTTCTCGGGCGCGTGCTGGACACTCAAACACTCAAGGAGGCGCGGGAAACATGACCGAGATCGGCAATCAGTACGAGCGTTTCCTGGCGGACTTCGGCGAGCAGCTCCATCAGGCTGAGAAGCGGCGTGCCGGTCGCACGCACAGCCGTCGGCGGGTCCGACGGGCGCCCTCGCGCTCGGGATCCTCGCGGCCGGCATAGTCCTGTTGACGGGCACCGGCGGTGGACGTGGGGACGTGGTCTCAGAGGCACAGGCCGCGCTGGCGCCGGCCGGCCAGCTCCTGCATCTCGTGAGCACCTCGCGGCTTGAAATGCGGGGCGGCAGCCAGTCGGAACTCACCGGCCGGGAAGCCGAAAGCCTTGGATGGAACAAGCCGCGTGTCGCCGAAGAGTGGTCAGCGGCGTCGCCCGCGCGCTGGCGGATCGCCACGACCATCCCGACCGGGACCGCCCGGGGCTTCGTGACGGCCGCACCGATCCAGTGCGCATACTCCAACGGAAGTGAAGAAACCTACGACCAGGGGTTCCAGACCAACGAACTGGACATCGTGCCGGTCAGCAGAGGCCACGACGAAAGCTCGCAGGAGTCTCCGTGTACCGATCAGGTGTCAGGAGGACTGGGCACCGAGCCGGTGGCACACATCCATGCGATGCTCGAAGCCGGCGAGTTGAATGCCGCCGGTGAGGGGACCGTCAACGGTCGTGCGGTCTTGAGATTGACAGGACAGGAAACGCGTCCAGATCTCAACAGCGCCGGTAGACCGTGGCCGGTCGAATACGACGTCGATCCGGAAACGTACGCCCCCGTCCGCTTTACGGTCGAAATGGTGGGCGCGAACGCTCTGGGCAACACCGGAACCCTGACGGAGGTCACAGATGTCACGGCGTACGAACGACTCCCATTCAACCAAAGCACCGCTGCCCTGCTGAGCGTCAAAACGATCGGCAGTCCCATCATCCGCCACGGCATCAATCAATTTGAGTCAAGGCTTCACGATGGAGCGGCAAATGGCGCAGGAGAAAACTCGGCTGCACGGTCTTCGCATCATGTGGCGGACGGCCGGCGTCTGGCTCGTGATCGGCACACACCCGGAGAGTGACCGGTTCGTATCTGCTTCATGGTGATTGGACGTGACTCTGCGGCTATGACTGGCGCTGATCGCTGTCGGCTCGTGCAAGCGCACAGACCCTAGCCGCTGAGGAGACGGCGCGTATCTCTCCGGGGAGCTCCTCGATGTGGACGTTTCGCACGAAGCGAAAGTCGCTGCCGAGGGGCTGGAAGAAATTGTCGTAGTGCGTCGGCACAACCGTCGCGGGGTCGAGCTTTCCCAGCACCCGCTCCCAGTAGCGGGGCGTGACGTTACGCCCAGCGACGCCTGCGAGGAACACGTCGACTGGCTCGTGGCTGAGCTGGGAGTCATCGAGGTCCGCGCTGCCCTGGTGATAGAGGCTTGTGCCGGCCACCTCGACGCGGATGCCCCAAACCTGCCCGCAGCGATAGGCACCGGGTGTCAGACCGTCTAGCTGCTCGCAGGTGAGCTCACCATCGAAGGGCACCTTGCGACCGAGCAGCAGCTTCGAGTGGCGACTGGGAATGAAGCGGACAGTGAACGGTCCGAGCTCATAGTTTCGGTGCGGCTGGACTTCCACCGCCTGCGCGCCGAGACCGTGGAGAGCCATGAGATGCGCAAGCGAGGCCGAGCCGTATGCCTGACAGCGAAAGCGTCGCGCGATCTCGGGCGCGTCCAGGGCGTGATCGAAGTGCGTGTGGCCGACGAGCACACCGGCGACCTCCCCCGTAGCTTGGATGTAGCGATCGAGCATTGCCGGGTCTGGCGCGTACACACGCCGCAGGAGCAGCGCGCGCAGTGGCACGCGGCTCACGTAAGGGTCGATGAACAGTGAGACTCCCTGGTAGCTGAGCCGGTATCCGCTGACTCCCAGCCACTGCAGCTCGAGGCCCTCGGGCAGTCCCAGCGCAATCCTCTGAAGCTCCCGCAACGTCTGCGATCCCACGCGATCTGACATGCCGGGAGCTTCGCAGATCCCCGGAGTCCCGGTTGGGTTTCGAGCGCTTCGCGCCCTGACCCCAGGATGCTCAAGGGAGCTTCTCGGGAAGTCGATAGCAACCCACATGAGGCGTTATCTGAACGAGAATGCGCTCTGCATCTCTGTGATGGGCATCGGCGTGGCCGTGATGGCCTGGCTTGGGCTGTATGGCTTTGCCTGGAACGATTACGACAACGAGGCCCGTCCGTCGGTCGAGGCGCTGGTTCACGGGCACGTGCTCGAATTTCTGAGGCTGGCGCCGGCGTATGGCGGATCGCTTGTCCTGCGTGCGCCCTTTGCGCTGCTCCCAGACCTCTGGGGCGGCGGCGAACTGGCGGTCTACCGGGCAGTGGCCCTGCCGTGTCTGATCGCGGGCGGCGCGCTGGGTGTCTATCTGGTCTCTGTGATGCGCTCGCAAGCGGCCCCGAGGTTGTGGCGGGTCGTTGTGCATGGGGGTCTGTGTCGCCAACCCGATCACCCTGCGAGCCCTTGAACTCGGCCACCCTGAGGAGCTTCTCGGTGCCGCCCTGTGCGTGGCGAGCGTGCTGCTCGCTGAGCGTGATCATCCGCTGCTCGCGGGACTCGCCCTCGGTGGCGCGATCGCCAACAAGGAGTGGGCACTGCTCGCGGTCGGTCCCGTGTTGCTGACCCTGCCCTCGCGCCGGGTGCTCTGCCTGTTGGCGTGCGGATCGCTGGCAGCCGTCGTGTTGCGCCCCGCTGTCGCTCGTCGGCTCGGGCGGCTTCGTCGCGAGCACGCGCGGCGCGGCCTCGCCTCCAACCACGATCTTTCAGCCCTGGCAGGTGTGGTGGTTCCTCGGTCATCACGGCCATGTCGTGCAGGGGCTATTCGGTGACATCAAGCCCGGATATCGTGTGGCGCCGACGTGGATCGGGACCGTAAGTCATCCGCTGATCATCGCGGTCGGGGTGCCGCTCACCGCTGTGCTGTGGCGCCGTGAGCACCGTCCCGGTCAGGCCCTCGCGCTGCTCGCGCTGTTGATGTTGCTGCGCTGCATGCTCGACTCCTGGGACACGATCTACTACGCGCTGCCGTTCGTATTCGCGCTCCTCGGCTGGGAGGTCTCAACCTTCTTGCGGCACCCGCCCATTCTGGCCTTGATCGCAAGCGTCGGCGCATGGGTCCTTTTTCAGTGGCTCCCGCTGCGCGTCAGCGCCGATGCGCAGTCGGTCTTCTTCCTGGTCTTCTCACTGCCGGCGCTGGGGGCGATCGCGGGCTGGCTGTACACACCCGACGCATACTCTCGGTTGGGTCAGGATATTGGCCGTCGCCTGCAACATGCTGCCAAGCACCGGGCATTCTCTTTCCGAGCAGGCGCACCGCCTTCGGATCCCAAGGTCTGAGCGTGCATCCGGCGGTGGGGGTGGCCAGCGGTCGACAATAGCCCGAATATCTCGTCGACGAGCCAATGCGTACGTCGATGCGATCGTTATTCAAGAGTTGCAGGGCTACCACCGATATCGACAATATGTCGATTCGCGACCGTTTACCGGTGCTGTTGGACATCGTCGTGGCGACCGTGATGATGGCGATTGTCTATCGCATGGCGCTACACGTAGGTGTCTGGGAGGACTTCTTTACAGAGTCCGCGCCCGCTGTACGACATCTGATTCACGGCGATCTGCCTGGATTTCTGTCGCTCGTTCCAGCCTACGGAGGCTCACTGCTCGTTCAGGCCCCGTTTACGCTGATCGGCGGAACACTCGGGGGACTGTCCGAGGCTTACCGCGCCGGTGCTCTGTTCTGTTTGGCGGTGATGGCCTCGCTCGCACTGATGTTGGCCAAAAGCGCTCGCTCAATGGGACTCTCGGCGCTCGTGAGCTTGATGCTAATTACTTTGCTAGTCGCCAACCCGATTGCAATCTGGGCAATCAAGGAAGGCCATCCCGAGGAGATCTTGACTGCGGCATTCTGCGTGGGCGGGCTGCTCCTGGTGATACACGGGCGGCTCAGTACCGGGGCTCTGCTACTCGGATTGGCAGTGGCTTGCAAGCAATGGGCGATACTCGCCATACCCCTTGGGCTCGTGGTTGCCCGAGGGCATCGAGTGCGCTTCTCGATGATCACCACCGGCAGCGCGGCAGCGCTGTTCACGCCGATACTGATCGCCGGCCCAACCAATTTTGTGGTCGCCAACAAAGCCCTTACGTCCGCACCGTACAGCTTCGGCCCGCAGCAGATCTGGCAGACGCTGGGACTCTTCTACATGCGCCCCTTGGGCGGCCCGAAATCCAAAATCTACGGACCATCCGCTGTTCACGTCGTAGCGAGCTACAGCCATCCGTTCATCGTCGTCGTGGCAGTCCTCCTGGGAGTTGCTTTCTGGTTGCGCAGAGGCCACGTGGAACCGATGGATGCGCTGCTGCTGCTGGCGCTCATACTGCTTCTGCGCTGTCTGCTCGACCCATGGAACGTGATCTACTACCAGTATCCGTTTCTGGTCGCGCTGGCGTCCTGGGAGACGTTCGGCGCACGACGCGCTCCTTGGTTGACCGTGGCCGCGTCGTTTTTGGCGTGGACCAGTTTTCGCGAGGTTAGTGTTGTTTGCAGCCGAGACGTGACAAATCTCTTTTACCTGATGTGGACGCTTCCGGCAGCGACAACGCTGCTTTGGCGCTCGCTGCGCCTGCGTCCGCCTCGATTCCTGGGGGCGGAGATCACAGCTCGCGGGGCACCGTTCGCGATCTCGCCGCTTCCACATCCAAGCTGAGTACCTGAAGCGCTAAAGGAAAGTCAGCTCCTTGGGAAAGCAGCTCAGGATCCGGTGTCCATCCGCGGTCACGAGCACGAGATCCTCGATCCGCACACCGAAACGGCCGGGTATGTATATGCCGGGCTCGACAGTAACGACGTTGCCGGCGCACAGGGATTGCTCGGCTGCGATCTGCGACAGGCGCGGGCCCTCGTGCACCTCCATGCCGACACCGTGACCGAGCCCATGACCGAAGTGCTCTGAGTGTCCAGCCGCTGAGATGACATCGCGCGCCACGCTGTCGACGTCCTGTCCGCTGACGCCCGGTCTGACGGCCTGCAGCCCGGCGAGTTGCGCGTTCAGGACGAGCTCGTAGATCTCGCGCTGCTCCTCGGGCAGCGTGCCGGTCGCGAAAGTGCGCGTGCAATCCGAGCAGTAGCCGTCGAGGATCGCGCCGAGGTCGATTGTGACGAGCTGCCCCGGCTGGATCTGCACATCACGTGGCTCGGCGTGCGGTAGAGCGCCGTGAGCGCCGCTGGCGACGATCGAGGAGAAACTCGGTGCTTGCGCGCCGCGCAGGCGCATCTGGTGCTCGAGTGCGATTGCGACCCCGCGCTCGGTGCGGCCAACCAGACCCTGTTCTGAAATCCACCGCAGGATCTCGTCGACGAGCTCGGCGGCCGCCCTGATGCGAGCTATCTCGTCTGCATCCTTGACTGCTCGCAGCCGCTCGACCGCGCCCGCGCAACCGACGAGTTCCCACTGCTCCCCCAGAGCTCCGCCAGGCGTTCGTGTTGCTTGACGGTGAGGTGCTCCTCGTCGAAGCCCAGGCGCCGGCCGCGTCGTCCGATCGCTGGCGAGGGCCTCCGCGAGCGGCGCAAGCAGATCGCCCGCCGGGACGATCTCGCGCTGAAAGTAGTCGCAGACCTGTTCAGCGGACTGGGTCGCGTAGCGAAAGTCGGTGTAGAAGCGCCCGCCGTCAGGCTCGCCCGAGCAAATCAGCGCGAGGCCGTTGGATCCGGTATAGCCCGTCAGGTAGCGAACGTTGACCGGTGCGCTCACGAGCAGGAAGTCGACCTCCAGCTCGGGGAGACTTGCCGCGATCTTTTGAGCGCGTTCGCTCACGAGGCGCCCGCAGCTCATCCGAGAGACGCTCGAGGGCCATGCTGGTAGCCGGCCGGGCCGTGGCCGTGAAAGCTGGCTATACACAGATCATCCACCACCGATACCGCTCGCCACGGCTCTCTGGCCTTTACGTCTGAGAGATGCACCTCACAGGCCGGCAGCGCGGCGATCTCGAGTGCGTCGCGAATCGCCCAGGAGTAGTGCGTCCAGGCGCCAGGGTTCAACAGAATCCCGTCGGCGGTACCGCGGAGAGCGTGCAGGTGCTCGACGAACTCGCCCTCGAAGTTGCTCTGGAAGAAGCTGACCTCGAGGCCCAGAGCCTCCGCGAACTCGGCGATCTCGCGCTCGAGCTCAGCCAGCGTGAGCGTCCCATATTGCTCCGGGTCGCGCTGGCCGAGCATGTCGAGGTTGACGCCGTGCATCACCTCGATGCGCGATCCGTTGGCGCTCATGTGAGCAACTCTCTCACGGCGAGGCGCAAGTCGTGCTCGCGCACCTCACAGCCGATCCTCACATCACCCGGCTTCTCGACGAGCACGAATGGCACGTGCTCGCCGATTCGCTTCTTGTCGAGCGTCGTGACGGCGATCACCTGCTCGACGTCCACGCCGCTGATCTGCAGTGGCAGACCACGTGCGCTCAGGAGCTCACGCACCTGCTCTCGCAGCTCTGGACGACCTGAAAGCGTCGAGTGCCGCGAGCAGGCCAAGACCGACGGCCTCCCCGTGGCGCAGACGTTCATAGCCGGTGAGAACCTCGATCGCGTGACCGATGGTGTGTCCGAGGTTGAGCACCTGGCGGCGCCCGGAGTCGCGCTCGTCCTCGGCGACCACGGCGAGCTTGGTGCGCACGCAGCCGAGGATCGTCTGCTCATCGAGCGGCTCATCGGCGGAGATCCGCCGCCACAGCTCCCCTCCGGCGATCAGCGCGGTCTTCAGAACCTCGACGTATCCTGAGGCGAGCTCGGCGGCGGGCAGCGTATCCAGCGTCTGGGTGTCGACGAGCACGCCCGCCGGCTGGTGGTAGGCGCCGACGTAGTTCTTGGCTTGCGGCAGGTCCACCCCGGTCTTGCCTCCGTATGCGGAATCGACCTGTGCGACGAGGGTGGTTGGAACCTGCACCACCGGCACGCCACGCTGGTATGTGGCGGCGCAGAAGCCAGCCAGGTCGCCGACGACGCCGCCGCCGAGCGCGACGATCTGATCCGCTCTGGTCATGCCCGCCGCCACCAGCTCCTGCCAGACGTGCTGTGCGTTTGAGAGCGTCTTTGCTCGCTCCCCCGCCGGGATCGTGATCCTGCTCTGAAGCTCGCCCAGCCGCTCTGCATACAGCGGCGCGACGGTCTCATCGGTCACGCAAAAGCGGCGAGCGCCCGGAGTCGGCCAGACCTCGGCACCCAGAAGCGACGGCCCGATCAACACCGGGTATGACCCCGAAGCCGCGCTCGCCCACAGCAGCTTGGTTCCCACAGGAGCTTCAGAGAGACTCAGCAGCGCGGGAATCGCCGCGGTGAGGGTCTCGCGCGGCCGGCCCGCCAAGATCGCGTCCGCGACCCTCTCATACACCTCACGGCGCTCTGAGTGCAGGTTGACGAAGGCTCTCGTGGTCACGCGCGAGGGGACGCTCACGTCCGTCGCGCTCGCCGCCCTGCACTCGCTGCCACGCTTCCTCTGAGCCGATGTCGAGCAGCACGCACAGATGCGGCGCGAGGGCCTCGCGAACCGCCGCCGAGAGCACGCTTCCGCCTCCGAGTGAGACGACGGTGTCCGGTTGTAGGTTCGTGAGCAGCTCACAGACGAGCTCCTCCTCGGCCGCTCTGAAACGCGCCTCCCCGGAGAGCTCGAACTCCTCGCCGACGGAGCGACCGAAGCGCTCCTCGAGCAGGCGATCGCTGTCGAGAGCCGTCAACCCCAGAGTCTGCGCAAGCAGCTTGGCGGCGGTCGACTTGCCGGCTCCCATGAAGCCGATGAAGACCACTGCCCGCTGCGTCCGCGGAGCCTCTGAGCGCAGATCGGCTATCGGCTGGTGCACCCGATACGCGCCCGGTAGTTCTCGAGCGCCGCTCGCACATCGTCGATGTGGTCTCCACCGAACTTCTGGCGGTAGGTGTCGGCCAGAACGAACGCCACCATCGCCTCGCCCACGACTGCGGCGGCCGGTACCGTGCAGGAGTCGGTGCGCTCACGCAGCGCCTCGGCCGGCTGCAGTGTCTCGATGTCGACAGATCGAAGTGGCTTTGTGAGTGTCGGCAGCGGCTTCATCGCGGCACTGAGGATCAGCGGGTCACCGGTGCTCATCCCGCCCTCGATGCCGCCGGAGTGGTTGCTCTCACGGTAGTAGCCGCGCTCGGGTGAGTGATAGATCTCGTCGTGCGCTTCGGAGCCCGGCTTTGACGCCAGCGCATAGCCCTCGCCGATGCCGACGCCCTTGATCGCCTGGATCGAACAGATCGCGCCGGCCAGGCGACCATCCAGGCGCTCCTCCCAGGAGACGTGCGAGCCGAGCCCCGGGACGAGCCCGAAGACGCGCACCTCAAAGACGCCACCTAGTGACTCGTTCGCCTTGCGCATCGCGTTGATGTGAGCGACCATCGCGTTGCTGGCCTCTGTGTCCAGACAGCGAACCGGCGAAGCGTCAACGTCAGCGAATGCCTGCGCGCTCAGCGGCTCCGCATAGGCCGGGGCTTGCACCGTCCCGATCTGGGTCACGTGCGAGAAGACCTCGACGCCGAGGGCCGCCAGAAAAGCCTTGCACAGCGCACCACCGGCGACGCGGGCGGCGGTCTCCCTGGCGGAGGCGCGCTCGAGCACGTTGCGCACATCGGTGAAGTTGTACTTCTGCACGCCGACCAGATCGGAGTGCCCGGGACGTGGTAGATGAACCTCCGCCACCGTCTCCTGCACGGGCCAGGGGTTCATCCGCTCCTGCCAGTTGGCGTAGTCGCGATTTGCGATCTGCATCGCGATCGGGCCACCGAGGGTGAGTCCGTGACGAATGCCGGCCGTTACCTCCGCAGCGTCCTTCTCGATCTTCATGCGCCCGCCACGACCGTGGCCGAGCTGGCGGCGCGCCATGTCGCGGTTGAGCTCGTCCTGGCGCACCGAGAGGCCCGCGGGCATACCCTCGAGGATGCAGGTGAGGCTGGGGCCGTGCGACTCGCCGGCGGTTATGAGACGGAGCGCCATCTCGCGCTAGCTTATTTGCTCGGGCGCTCCGATCCCGGCGCGAGGTCAGTGATGCGGGGTGTAGACGAGCACACCCTTGTCCTGCGCGAAACGCAGCTGCTCGAGGATCGGCGGTCCGTCGCGATGCAGGAGTGACTGTCCGGCGCGGGAAACCCGGGCGTTGAAGCGTGCGGCGGCGGCAGCGTTCTCGACGCTCTGGGTGATGCTCAGCACCTTCAATTGGTAGAAGACGGTCTGGCCGCTGGCGGCGAGGAAATTCAGCTGCTCGGTCGTACCCGGGGCCATGTCGAGCATTTCGCATTGCGAAGCGCTCGGCAGGCATGCGGCTGCACCGCTCAGGATCGCCTCGTGTACCAGCGTGAAGATCGCGGCTTTGCCGCCGGAACTGACTCCGGTGTAGACGATCAGCGAGTTGCTCGGGGACGGCAGCGGTTCCAGGCGCTTGAGGCCTGTGTAGGACTTCAGTTCGGGGGTGGTCGCCGCCGTCGCACTTTCGGGCACTTCGCCGAATAGGACGTTCACCGTATAGACGGTCTGAGGCTGCTTGGGCTTCGGCTTGGGCTTTGTGCCGCCAGAGGAGGTTCCTCCGCTCTGCGATGAGCCCGTGCTCGGCGGCGAGGAAACCTTCGGCGCGGGAGAGCTCGAGACCTTGGGTGTCGTCGCTGCGCTCGTCGAGGAGGCGGTCTTGGCCACGACGAGCGGCTTGAAGGGGTTGTGAGAGGAACCTTGATGCTGATACTTGACACCACTGGTTGTCTCAGAAACGGCTTCGTTGGGGTTGGCCGGCGCCTGGCTGACCGCGACACCAGCCTGCGCGGATGAAGGACCCGTGACCGCCGCCACGGGTGTCGGCGGGGGTGTCGAGCTTGCTCCGCCGACGACGATATAAGCCACGGCTCCCACGAGCGCGAGCAGCAGCACCGCGAGCAGCGGCAGGATGCGCGGATTCAGGAGATCTGAGCGGATCGAACGAAGAAAGGTCATGGGGTCACCTTGATTGCGGCGGCGGGCGTGGGCGAGCTGGCCGGTGCGGAAGTCGATGCCGGCTGCGGCGTGGTGGCGGTGATACCGGCGGGACCTGCTGGCGTCGCTCCGGCGGTTAGGCCTTGAGCAGCGGGGAGCACATAGGCGGTGGCGGTGATCGTACCTGTGAGTTCGCCGTTGCCGCTGATGCTGGTCTTCTCATTCTTCGTGGTGGAGCCGGCCGCTGGCGCGCTCGTGCTTGCCGCCAGATCAGCACTTTGGATAGTCAGGAGACGACCCGAGATCTGCACGCCGCCATTGCTTGTCTGGACAACGAGACCGTTGAGCTTGTTGAGGAGATCGTAGAGGTCAACGAAGCTTCCGTTGAAGGTGAACGTAAACGGGAGAGCAGAAAATCCAGTGGCGGTGCTCGCTGCCGCAGTCGAGCTCGCTGCCGCGGTTGTGCTCGCTGCGGAGGCGTTGATCGACTCGAAGTCCACGTCCTTTGAATTTGAGAGCTGGTCGAGCTGGTAAACGAGTGACGGGACCTGCGGCGTTGGTGGCACCGCTTCGCCGAGTTTCACAATCGACGCGTAGTCGGTCTGGTAGCTGGCCTGTGAGCTGCGCGCGCTGCTGAGCTTACTCTGAGCGGCGCTGAGCGCCTGCTGAGCACTGCTGATCTGGACATTCAGCCCGGATATCTGCGTGCGCTCTGGCGAGACGAGCAGGAACCACATCGCGGCCAGGATTGCAGCGGCCGCGATGCACATGCCGAATAGTCGGTCACGGGTGGTCATGACTACGCTCCGGGTACTGTGGTCGAAGTGGGTGTGCTCGCGGCACTCGATGAGGCTGCGGAAGCGCTGGCAGTCGGTGTCGGGAGCTCATTGAATGTCACCTGGATGCTGAACGTGGGGGTATTGCTGCCGCACGAGCCGCCGCTAGATCCGCCTGAGGTGGCGCCGGACTTGCTCGAGCTGTTCAGGTGCACTTCATCGACGCCGTTGATCAGGCGCAGACGAGCGAGCGTCACCGCAACCTCAGATTGAGTGATCGTGCATCCGCTGAGGGCCAAGGTCGGGATGCTTCCTGGAGGTGTGGCTGAGGTCACGGGGCTCGCGGTTGTCGCCGCGGTCGCGGTCGTAGGCGCGGGGGCGGCGGATGTCGTGGGGCTAGCGGCAGCGACTGAGCCCTGCACCGAGCTCAGAGATACATCTGTGGGGAGCACCCGTCCGAGTTCGTAAAAGACGTGTGGCCAGTCGAAACGCGTGCCGATCAGCTGTGTGATGTCGTTCACTCGTTCGTCGTGGAGCGCGATGAAGCTCGTATAGGAAGACAGCTGGCTGGCTTGCGCTTCGACGCTCTGCGCCTGCGCAGTCACGCTGGCGACTTGCTTGCGCTTACTGGTGACCTGGTGGCGCGCTGAGCCATACAGCAGTGCCATCAGCACGACCCCGGCAAGTACAGCCAGCACCAGGTAGGCGCCTCCGTCGGAGCGGCCCGTCATTCCTCCGGCGCCAGCACGTTGCTCGGCTGGGATCAGGTTTACCGCTCTCATGAGTTCATCTCCTCGACGGCCAGCCCGGCGGCGATCGCAAGGCTCTCTGGCGAGACTCCCATCAGCGAGGCCTCATCGACGGAGCGGACGACCTCACAGCGCACCGTCAAACCAAGATCGTTCTGCAGGGTCTCAGCGAAACCGTCTATCTCGAGCGCCGATCCGCTCAGAACCACGGAGGTGACGGTGCCGCCGCCCTCCTGGGAGCGATGGAAGTCGAGCGAGTTGCGTACCTCGCCGGCGATTTCCCGCGCGCCGTTTTCGAGGATCAGCCGCACGTCAGCGAAGGAATCGTCGACAAACTCTTTGGTGCTGGGCACGGCCTGTTCAACCGCTGGCCGCTCGGACGGCGCCTCCGCGGGGGACTGGTCGCTGTCCAGCACGGCTTGGTCTCGAACGTACTCATCCGAGGAAGCCCCTGGATCAGCGTCCGGCATCCACTCGGTCGGCCTCGCGGGCCTGCCGAGATTTGACTCGGACTCGGCGTAGTGGCGCTCCGGATCCTCGTTGGGCACCAGAACCAGCGGTGCTTGATGTGCCTGCTGCTGCAAAGTTGGGTCCACGGCCGCGTCGGCGAGCAGAGCGCGGGCTTGTTCGAGTGACATCTCCCGGCGCTCGGCGATTTCGACAGCCATCGCCTCGAGTCCGCCACCGACCACCCGGGTGAAGTGGCACGTCGCTCCGTCAGCGATCGCCATGTTGGTCAGCCCACCGACATTGAGGTAGAGAACTCGGCCCTCGTCTTCCTGTGCTCCTGGGCGGTATAGCGAGCGGATCATCGCGAAGGCCGAGAGGTCGACGCCTTCGGGTCGTAGACCGGCCTCGCGGACGGCTGATACGAGCCGTTCGACCATGTCGCGCTGAGCGGCGACCAGCACCACGCGCTGGCGTGGGCCTCCGGGTGTGTCGGTCACACCCAGTGACTGAAAATCGAGCACTGCGTTGTTCAGCGGCATCGGAACCTGGTCCTCAGCCTGAAAGCGGACGGCTGCGGCCAATTCCTTGCGGTCGGTTACCGGGGGCAACTCGAGCATTCTCAGCACGGTGCGCTGATTGGCTATCCCGACTCTCACACGGCGATCGAGTTGGCTGCCGTCAAATAGCTCCCGCAGCGTATCGCTGAGCGCCTGCTGATTTAGCACCTCACCTTCGCGCACGGTGTCCGCTGGCAGCGGACAGCCCGCGGCGCGCTCTACGACGATCTCGCCGTTGACCCTTGCCTGGACGGCCGCGACATATCCGGGCTGAATATCGAGCCCGACGAATGTGCTGGTCTTGTGGCGATTGAGCTTGAGAGCTAGAGGCATGTGATCTTCAGAGGTGGTGAGGGGGATGCTTCTCAAGATGGCCCATCGGCAGTCCCGTGGCTAGACTTGAGTGTTCTTGGGAGGTGGTTCACTTCTTGCGTGCCCGATCAGCCGTTTGATGAGCGATCAGTGGATGAAGGTGGTCGTGTACCAGTGGATCATCGAGGGTCCGGCGAATATCGCGACCACCGCTCCTAGCGCCAGGAACGGACCGAACGGGACGGCGGTCTTCCGAGCTGCCCTGGCGCCCTTGCGAGCGGTTAGGAGCGCGCCGACCAATACGCCCGCGATCAGAGCGACGAGGATCGCTGGGATGACGCTCGTCCCGAGAAACAGTCCCATGACTCCGGCGAGCTTTACGTCGCCGATGCCCATGCCGCCCGGGTAGGCCAGTGCAGCGATCAGCAGCAGGCCTCCGGCTCCCGCCCCGGCGATCAGTCGTGTGGGCTCTGCCCCAGGGTCGAGGATCGTTCCGAGCGCAATGGCCAGGACCGCGCCGAGGGCGGTGATCTTGTTGGGGATGATGCGGTGCTCGAGGTCGATCAGCGCCGCCGGCAGGACAAGCAGGATCAAAAGGACACTCAGGGTGATGCCTGCCGCCGAATCGTGGGTCAAAACGGCCCCGATGCAGAGCATCGCCGTCAGCGACTCGATCAGTGGATAGCGTGGGGAGATCGGCGCAGAACACTTGCGACAGTGCCCTCGGAGCAGAAGCCAGGACAGAATCGGAACGTTGTCGTAGGGCTTCACTGGCGTGCCGCAGCTGGTGCAATGGGATGCGCCGGTGACGACTGACTCGTGCCGCGGCAGACGATACGCGACGACGTTGAGAAAGGATCCGAATATCGCGCCAAACAGCCCTGTGAAGGCGATCTCCATGACTCCGTCATCGACCGGGACGCGTAGGGACTTGAGATGCATGGATAG
This sequence comes from uncultured Solirubrobacterales bacterium, assembly GCA_963776185.1. Lineage (GTDB taxonomy): Bacteria > Actinomycetota > Thermoleophilia > Solirubrobacterales > Solirubrobacteraceae > Palsa-744. Next base: position 214,502 of record CAVZLM010000002.1, on the reverse strand, counting down.
AGAGACGACGCGTGGATCGCCTCTCTATCCTGCTGAAAGATCCAAACCCCTTACTACCACGTGTCGCTGACGCAGCCGCTCTGGCCGGCGGTGCCGGTACATGAGCGAGTGATGACCCCATTTGATTTGCGTGCGATCGTAAACGTGTCGAATGTGTTGTCCGCCGTGGCGGTGACCGTATATTCGTTGCTGGCTGGGAGGGTCACGTTGCTCAGGTAAGCCTGGCCACTGCCGGCTGTGGTTTGGAGAGAGGGCTCGATTTCTTTGAGCTTGGTCGTCGTCATTTCGGCATAGCTGCCGTCGTGTTCGGTGGAGTACGTTTCTGCCGCCGTCGATGCGGCGTATACGACCTCCTTGGCTGATGCGTCGTAGGCCTTGCCCTTCTGGGACAGGAGTGCCGGGATCGCGATCGCGGCCAGAATGCCGATGATCAAGATCACGACCAAGAGCTCGATCAGGGTAAAACCACCCTCATCACTCGAGCGCTGGCGTAGTCGATTCAACATGAATCCTCCTAGGATCCGATTGCTTGACGCCAGCTTCGCGGTTCGTCGCCCTCAGGCAACTCGATCCTCTAGCTCGAGAATCGTCGGCTTTGCTTGCTACCCGTAGGTACCTGCCTAGTCCGCTGACACTGGCTTTGTGTCTCATCGGCGCATTTGCATAGTGTTGATAAGTGCTCATCCATCAACTGGACAACTCGTTTCAACAGAGGGCGGCCTCAGCGTGTTAGAGGCATCACAAAGGGGGGTGGCCCGATCGGGCCACCCCCCTTTTGCTTGTGTCGGGCTCGAACCGTTTAGGCTCGAGTTGATGCTCTTACCAGGTGTCGCTGACGCAGCCGCTCTGGTTGGCGGTACCCGTGCATTTGCGTTCAACAACGCCCGCGGCGGTTCTCTTGACCGTGAACGTGTCGTGGGTGTTGTTCGCAGTCGCGGTGACTTCGTAGCCCTTGTTCACTTCAATGCCTTTAGCAGCACTCAGGTACGCTTCACCGTTGGTCGTCGATTCATTGATCGACGGCTCAATCGCCTTGAGCATGGCCGGCGTGGTGAACCCGTATTCGCCGTTGTGTTCAGTGGCGTACGTTTCCGCGGTTGTCTCAGCCGTGCGTGCCAGCTCCTTGGCGGATGCGTCGTAGGCCTTGCCCTTCTGGGACAGGAATGCCGGGATCGCGATCGCGGCCAGAATGCCGATGATCAAGATCACGACCAAGAGCTCGATCAGGGTAAAACCACCCTCATCACTCGAGCGCTGGCGTAGTCGATTCAACATGAATCCTCCTAGGATCCGATTGCTTGACGCCAGCTTCGCGGTTCGTCGCCCTCAGGCGACTCGATCCTCTAGCTCGAGAATCGTCGGCTTTGCTTGCTACCCGTAGGTACCTGCCTAGTCCGCTGACACTGGCTTTGTGTCTCATCGGCGAGTCTTGCCGTCTGTTGATAACCATGTATCGGCAGCTGGACACATAGTCTTAACAGAGAACCAACACTTGCAACCGATCCACTACGGCAAAAGGAGGGGTGGCCCGATCGGGCCACCTCCCTTTGTGCTTGCTGTCGGGCTCGAACCGTTTAGGCTCGAGATGATGCTCTTACCAGGTGTCGCTGACGCAGCCGCTCTGGTTGGCGGTACCCGTGCATTTGCGTTCAACAACGCCCGCGGCGGTTCTCTTGACCGTGAACGTGTCGTGGGTGTTGTTCGCGGTCGCGGTGACTTCGTAGCCCTTGTTCACTTCAATGCCTTTAGCAGCACTCAGGTACGCTTCACCGTTGGTCGTCGATTCATTGATCGACGGCTCAATCGCCTTCAATTCAGCAACGGTAGTGAACCCGTATTCGCCGTTGTGTTCAGTGGCGTACGTTTCCGCGGTTGTCTCAGCCGTGCGTGCCAGCTCCTTGGCGGATGCGTCGTAGGCCTTGCCCTTCTGGGACAGGAATGCCGGGATCGCGATCGCGGCCAGAATGCCGATGATCAAGATCACGACCAAGAGCTCGATCAGGGTAAAACCACCCTCATCACTCGAGCGCTCGCGTAGTCGATTCAACATGAATCCTCCTAGGATCCGATCTACATGGATGCCAGATCCAGGTCCATCGCCCCAATTGGCGATCCGGCCTCCTCTCGACCAACCTCCAATTACTCAAAGGTCAGTTTTTGAGAACCGTCGGCTTTGCAACACACCTTCTGGTGTTTTGCCTTGGTACCTCGTACTGGCTTTACAGCGCCTTCATCGACTCAACCGCGAGACAGCTTTAGCTGCGCACCTGATGCACTAGACACATTTCTCGATGTGCGCACGGCGGGTTGTGGAGATCAGTGCGGAGCCTCGGTGCTCTGCTCCTGCCCGCCACCTTCCGCTGTCCCCAGCCATGCGCTCTGGGCGTCCCTGCCTGGGATACGCATACCGCTTCCGGCGCACCAGGGACAGGCGACCGTGTTCGGTGTGCCGCCGAGGTTCGAGACGACCTTGCCAGTGCCGCGGCACGGCATGCACTCGGTCGGCTCGGTCTCCTGGCTGTCGGGCTCGGTGATGTCGTCTTGATCGCTCATGGCAGGGCGGCGAGATTAGCGGTCCCCCACAGGTGAGTGCCGCCACCCTCCGCCGCGAACGCGATAATCACCCTGGTTCGGTGTGCTCAGCACCTGGGTCATCCGGGCCGCTGGCTGACACCGCCGACTATGCCCACACACGTTCTCACATCCACCGATGCGACCGCTGAGAGGCCCGCGCCGGCCCCGATCGCGCCCCGGGTTCGCTCGCCTCAGAGCAGCGGCTGGCTGATCGCGATATTGATCACGACGCTCGGCGCCGCCGCGCTGCGCCTGGCTGCGCTCGGCAAGGTGCCGCCCGACCCCTTCTACGACGCGGCCGTGCGCAGTATGGGTCTCTCGTGGCACAACTTCTTCTTCGGGGCGTTTGAGCCCGCTGGCAGCGTCTCGATCGACAAGCCCCCGATCGATCTGTGGCTGCAGGTCGCCAGCGTGAAGCTGTTCGGCTTCAGTGGCACCACGCTGAAGCTGCCTGAGGCCCTCGCCGGGACGCTGTCGGTGCCGCTGCTGTTCGCCGCCGTCCGCCGGATCGCGGGCCCCCGCGCGGGGATCGCCGCCGCGCTGGCGATCGCCGTTCTGCCGATCGAGGTGATCACCTCGCGCAGCGACACGATGGATGCCGTGATGATGGCGCTGCTGGTGCTCGCGCTGCTGTGCGTGGTGCGTGCGGTCGATGGCGGCCGTGAGGCGTGGCTGCTGGCCGCTGCCGTGGCACTGGGGCTGGCGTTCAACGTGAAGCTGTTGGAGTCACTCGTGGCGCTGCCCGCAATCGCCGCGCTCGCCTACCTGGGGCTGCCGGGCACCCGCACACGGCGGCTGTCGCGGATGGCCATCGCCGGCCTGGTGTATGTGGCGGTGGCGCTCTCGTGGCTGACCGCCACCCTGATCGCTCCCGCACACGATCGGCCCTATGCAATCGGCTCCACCAACGGCAGCGCCTGGAACGCGGCGTTCATATTCAACGGGACGGACCGTCTCAGCGGCAAATCGCCGGAACCGCAGTCCACCGAATATGAGCCTGGGCGCGATTACCCGGTGGCGACCCAGTCCGAGCGCAACCGGATACCGATCGTGCCGCCATCCGCCACGCGTCTGCTCGCGAGAATCGGCCCGCTCTCAGGCGAGCGTCTGGGCCTCGAGGTGCTACTGGCTCTGGCGCTGGGCATGCCGGCGCTGCTGCTGGGTCTGCGGCGCGAGGCCGGGCCGCAGAGCTCGCGCCGTATGCGCGGCGCGGTGGCAGCCGGCCTGATCCTCTGGATCCTCACCGGCATCGCTCTGTTCAGCCACATGGCACGGCTGCATCCCCGCTATGTGGAGGGCTTCACGCCAGCGGTGGCGGCGATGCTCGGCATCGGCTTGGCCTGGGCCGCCAGCCCGCGGGGCCGGGTCCGTCTGGCGGTGCTGGTGGGATCTCTGGCGGTGAGCGTCTATTACACCGAGCGCCTGCTCTACGGACGGCCGGCGGTGTGGTGGATCGCGCTGGGCGCGGCGCTCGCGGCGGTCCTGCTGGCGGTCCTGATGCGGCTGGCAGCTGCCGCCGCTGAGGACCGCTCACGGCTCGGTGCGGCGGCTGTCACTGCGCTGGCGCTCGTGTCGGTGCTCGCCATCCCCGTGAAAGTCGATTTGGATGCAATCAACGAACACGTCAGCGACGCGGGCTATGTCGGGGCGCTTCCCAGCGAAGAGCAGCGCCTCGTAAGCTCCTACGTGCGAGCGCATCAGGACGGCGCTCGCTACGAGGTCGCGGCTGAGTCGTCCACCGAGATCGGTTCGCTGATCGTGCAGGATGCCCGTCCGATTCTGATCCTCACGACCTACGATGCGCGGGTATTCACGTCGGTGGCCAAGCTGCGCCGGCTGATCGCCGCGGGTGAGGTGCGCTATGCGTTCCTGAACACGTTCTGTACGCCTCAGGCACCTTCGCGCAACCCGGCCTGCTCGGCCCCGGTGAAGTGGGTGCGCGCCCACGGCACCGATGTCTCGCGGCTCGCCGGCCTCTCACGCGGCGGGCTGCTCTGGCAACTGCCGTGAGGTGTAGCGTGATGGCTGTGGAGACGAGCGGCTCGCTGAGCATCCTGGTGGTCGACGACGAGGCGACGCTGCGCGAGACGCTGACGCGCTCCTTCTCGCGCGAAGAACACGACGTGATTGCCGTGGCGAGTGGCGAGGACGCGATCGCGGCGGCGGCCGAGCAGCGATTCGACGTGATCCTGCTAGACGTGGCGCTCGGCGCTGGACCAAGCGGGTATGACGTGTGCCGCGTGCTGCGTGAGCGACGCAACGTCGTCCCGATCATCATGTTGACCGCTCTGGATACCGAGGCCGACGCCGTGCAGGGACTCGAGGCCGGCGCCGATGATTATGTGACGAAGCCGTTCGGCCTGGCCGAGCTGCGCAGCCGTGTGAGGGCGGTCCTGCGGCGCTCCGGCCCCCGCTCGATGGACCGCGAGATTCTCAGCGTCGGTCCGCTTACGCTCGATCGCAGCCACCATCAGGTGACAGTCAACGGCGAGCCTGTCGACCTCACGTTCTCGGAGTTCGAGCTGCTCGCCCAGCTGCTCTATGAACCGGGCCGCCTGTTCAACCGGCAAGAGCTCCTGAGGGCGATCTGGGGTGACTCCGCTTACCGTGATCCACGCGGGATCGATGTTCACATCCGGCATCTGCGCGAGAAGGTCGAGGAGCGCCCGGAGGAGCCAAAACTGATCTTGACCGTTCGGGGAGCCGGTTACCGCCTCCAGGAGCCTTGATGATCGCGCCTGGCGAGGGATTGCTCTGCGCCGGGGCACAGCCGGTTTTCAGAACGAGGAGTGGCCGGCGGGTGAGCGCGTGAGGACTTACGGTCTGCGTCCGCGGCTGCTGGCGGTGCTGGTGGCGACGAGCGCCGTGACACTCGGGGTGACGGCACTGGCGCTGCTGTCGCCGCTCGAGCGGCGACTGCGCGAGGACGGCGAATCGTCGGTGCTGGCTTCAGCGACGGTGTTTCGTCCCGAGTATTCGGAGATCCGGACCGATCCGCGGACCGGCCGGCCGGATCCCGATGAAGTGTCCGCCACGACCAGCCTGCTGCGACGGCGCTCCGGCGCTCAGGTGACGATCTTCTCGGCCCAGCTCGATGTCGTCTACTCCCCCCTGCCAACCGATCTGGACGTCCCCGACTACTACATCCAGGTGCGACGCGCGTTGAGCACCGACAAGCTGATCCACACCCTCGACGGCGACGAGCTCGTGGTGACTGAGCCGATTCACATCGGCGGTCGTCGCTATGTCCTGGTTCTGCTCAAGCGCCTGCAGTACGTGGCGTCCGCGTTTAGCGTTGTGCTGAGGGCGTTCATCGTCGCCGCAGCCGCCAGCTTCGGGATCGCGCTGCTGCTCGGGATCGCGCTCACGAGCACTCTGCTGCGCCGTCTCGAGCGTCTGCGCGATGCCACCAGAGAGCTCGAGCGACAGGGTTTGGACGCCCCGCTTCCGGACGATCACGGACGCGACGAGATCGGCGAGTTGGCGCGTGCATTCGCGTCGATGCAGACGCGTCTGCGGCGCGAGGAGGCTGCTCGAAGATCCTTTGTCGCGACCGCCTCTCACGAGTTGCGCACCCCACTGGCTTCGCTGGACGGGATGCTCGAACTGCTGGCGGAAGACCTCGAGTCCGGGCATCTGGATCTCGAGGATGCGCGCAGCCGCACCACGCAGGCCAAGCAGCAGTCGCGCCGGCTCTCGCGATTGGCCTCCGATCTGCTCGACCTCAGCCAGCTCGACGCTGAGGTCGAGCTGCGACGCGAGCCACTCGAGCTCGGCGAGCTGTGTCGCGCCGTGGCCGCCGAGTTCGAGCTGACAGCCGCCGAACGCCACGTGCAGATCCAGGCCAAGCCACCACCACGGCGATGCTGGGTGTCCGGGGACCCAGGGGCCGTAGCTCGCATCGTGCGGATACTGCTGGATAATGCGCTGCGTGTGGCGCCGGCGAACTCGAGCATCGACGTGGAGACATCATCTGATGAGCGCTGGTCACGAGTGACGGTGCACGATCGCGGATCGGGTGTGCCGGAAGCCGAGCGCGAGTCGATCTTCGAGCGGTTCAGACGCGGCAGCTCAACAGCGGGAACCGGCGGATTCGGGCTTGGCCTGGCGATCGGGCGAGAGCTCGCGACGCGCATGGGCGGAGGTCTCGAGCTGCTTGTGAACAACGGCACGGGTGATTCCAGCGGCGCCAGCTTCAGCCTGTATCTACCGGCGTCACAGATGGATCAGGACTCGGCCACGTGGGCCTAGAGGCACCCCTGGGGTCAAAGCCGGGCCTGCCACTCCCAGAGCTCGCCGAACTCGCTCGTCGCGGCGGACGCCTGGCGCTCGACACCGAGTTCATGGGCGAGGGCCGCTACCGCACGCTTCTGTGTCTGATCCAGGTGGCGGTCTGCGATGAGACCGACGGTCTGCGTGTGGAGCTGATCGACCCGCTGGCCGATGACGTCGATTTCGCTCCACTGGCCGAGGTGCTCGCCGACCCCGATATCGAGGTGGTCGTGCACGCTGGCCGCCAGGACATCGCGCTGATCCGCCGTTGCCTTGCGACCGAGGTTGCGCGGCGTCTTCGACACGCAGATCGCCGCGGGCTTTGCGGGCATGGCGGCACAGAGCTCGTATGACTCGTTGCTGGGCGAGATGCTGGGCGTGCGCCTGGCCAAGAGCGCAAGCTTCACCCGCTGGGACCGCAGACCACTGTCCGGCGAGCAGCTGGCATACGCGCGTGAGGATGTCGTTCACCTGCTCGAGGTGGCCAGCGAGCTGCAGCGTCGGCTGCGGTCGAGCGGGCGGCTAGAGTGGGCGCTGCAGGAGTGCCGGGCGCTCGAGTCCTCCAGCGATAAGCGCGAGATCGCGACGATCTTTGCGCGGCTGCCGCGGATTCGCTCTCTCAACAGCGCTTCCCAAGGCGTCGCACGCGAGCTCGTGGAGTGGCGTGAGAGGACCGCCGCGACCCAGGACCGCACGGTGCAGAGTGTCCTTGCAGACGCCGCGCTGGTGGAGATCGCCAAGCGCAAGCCATCCTCACGCAGCCAGCTGGAGACCATCAGAGGCGTCGGACAGAGCGCACTGGGCCGCCGCTCAGAGCAGATCCTCGACGCCGTGCGCCAAGGAGCGCAGCGTCCCCACGAGCCGCTGGACCCTGTGCAGCGCACCGCGACCCCAGAGGCCGCTGACGCGCCCCTGATAGCCCTCTCAGAGGCACTGGTGCGGGCACGCGCCCACCAGGCCGGCCTGGCATACGAGCTGATCGCCGGACGCTCCGATCTACAGGCGATCGTCGTCAGCTGGCGCACCGAAGATCGGCGGGAGGCCGATGTCCGGACTCTGTGCGGCTGGCGGCGCGAGCTCGTCGGCGCCGAGCTGCTGGATCTACTCGACGGCCGCATCTCGCTGTCGGTCCGCGGCGGTCGCCTGGAGATCAGCTGAAATCGAGACCCGCTCGGCGGGACTCCGCGCCCGTCACCCCAGCGGGGTCCAGCAGAACCTATTCGATGTGGTTGTAGATCGTGAACAGCGGCATGTACATCGCGACCACGATGAAGCCGACGATCCCGCCGATCACGATGATCATTATCGGCTCGAGAATCGAGGTGAGCGCTTTCACCGAGGCCTCGACCTGGTCCTCGTAGAAGTCGGCGATCTTGTCCAGCATCGCGTCGAGGGCGCCGGTCTCCTCACCGACGCCGACCATCTGGGTGACCATGCGCGGGAAGATGCTCGCCTGCGCTAGCGGACGAGAGATCGTGCCGCCCTGCTTGACGGAAGTGATGACGCCCTCCATCGCCTCCTCGACGACCACGTTGCCGGCGGTCTTGCCGGTGATGTCCAGTGCCAGCAGCAGTGGAACACCCGCGCTGACCAGCGCGGACAGCGTCCGTGACCAGCGTGCGAGCGCCACCTGCTGGACGATTGGGCCGATCTTCATGGGGACCCGCAGCAGGAAGCGATCCCACTGCTTGCGGCCTCGTGCTGAGCGCTTCCACTTCAAGAATGTCGTTACCGCGACGGCCGTGCCGATGATCAGGAAGTACCAGGATCCGGTGACCGCGTTTGACATGTCGACGGCGATCTGGGTGATCGTCGGCAGGCTGCCGCCGAATTCCTTGAAGACGTTCTCAAAGACTGGCACCAGGAACGCCACCATCGCGATCATCACGAGTAGGGCGAAGGTGATGACCATGACGGGGTAGACCATCGCGGCTTTGATCTGGCGGCGCAGCGAGGCGTCCTTCTCGAGCTGGTCGGCGACCCGCAGCAGCGAGCTCTCGAGTACGCCTCCGGCCTCTCCGGCGCGTGCCATCGCGATGAACAGGGGACTGAAGATTTTGGTGTGGCTTTCCAGCGCGTCGCTCAGCGGCATGCCGGCCTCGACGTCCTTTCGTACCTGCACGATCGTCGCCTTCAGGAGCTTGCTCTCGGTCTGTTCCTCGAGCACATACAGCGCTCGCAGGATGCTCATTCCAGAGGAGATCATCGTCGAGAGCTGCCGCGAGAAGATCGCCAGTTCGGCGGCGCTGACGCGTTCGAACAGCGCGATGTTGATCTCGCGCGAGGCGTGCTTGTCGGCGATGTTGAGGACGATCAGCCCGCGGGACTTCAGCTGATCGGAGACCGCCTGCTTCGAGTCTGCTTCGACTTCGCCGCGGGACTTCACGCCGGCGACGTCGATGGCCTTGAAGACGTAGGTGCTCATCGTCGGCGCCCTAGGCCGCCATCGAGCTGGCGCCGAGCAGGCGCTTGAGCTCCTCGGGAGTGGAGGAACGCGATTCGGCCGTCTTCTGGGCGATCTTTCCCTGGCGCACGAGCATCGCCAGCGAGGCGTCCATCGTCTGCATCCCGACTGAGGAGCTGGTCTGCAGGACCGAGTAGATCTGGTGGGTCTTGCCCTCGCGGATCAGGTTGCGAATCGCGGGCGTGGGCACGAGCACCTCGCATGCCGCCACACGACCGGAACCGTCTGAGGTCGGCAGCAGTTGCTGGGTGACGATTCCCTGCAGCGCGACGGACAGCTGCACCCGCACCTGGCCCTGTTGATGGGGCGGAAACACGTCGATCACACGATCGATCGTCTGCGCGGCATCCTGGGTGTGGAGTGTGGCGAACACGAGGTGGCCGGTCTCCGCGGCGGTCAGCGCCGTGGAGATCGTCTCGAGGTCTCGCATCTCCCCGACCATGATGACGTCGGGGTCCTGGCGCATAGCGGCCTTCAGCGCGTCGGCGAACGTCTGCGCGTCTGAGCCGAGCTCGCGCTGGTTGACCAGGCAGCGCTTGTGTGCGTGCAAGAACTCGATCGGATCCTCGATCGTCATGATGTGCTCCTCACGCGTCTCGTTGATCTCGTTGATCATGCCCGCCAGCGAGGTCGACTTGCCCGAGCCAGTCGGGCCGGTGACGAGCACGAAGCCGCGCGGCTTGCGCGCGAACTCGTGGACGATCGGCGGCAGTCCGAGCTCGTCGATCGAGGTCAGACCGTGTGGAATCAGACGGAAGGCGGCGCCGATCGCGCCGCGCTGGTAATAGCCGTTGACACGGAAGCGCGCGTGACCGGGGATCGAGTATGCGAAGTCCAGCTGCCAGTCGGTCTCCAGACGCTGCCGTTGGTTGCCTGAGAGGATCGAGTAGACGATCTCGCGTGTGTCGGTGGCCGACAGAATCGGATAGTCCGGCAGCTGAATCAAGCGGCCCCGCACCCTCAGAGTTGGGTGGGTCCCGGCGCTCAGATGCAAGTCGGAGGCCTTGCGGGATACAACCTCCATCAGCAGATCAGCGAAGTCGAAGCTCATGGCAAGGGACATCGTCGCTGGAACCGCAGGCTCAGAGGATGTTCAAGGCCTCTGGACGAATATACGAGCAGTGAGTCTCCCCATTGTTCCTCGCTGCCGCTGAGCTCAGCGGCAGGCCCAGAGAATCGCGGGCGTGCTCAGGTGCTGCCGAGGACACGTGCCACCTCGGCGATCGAGGTGCGTCCCTGCTTGACCTTCTCCAGGCCGTCATCGCGCAGGCGGCGCATTCCCTGAGAAACAGCGACGTCGCGGATCTGCTCGGAGGAGCAGTGTTGCAGCGTGAGGTCGCGGATCTCACTGGAGAGCGCCATCACCTCATACAGGCCGAGCCTGCCACGGTAGCCGGTGGCGCCGCAGCGCCGGCAGCCGCGCGGCTCGTAGGCCTCCATGTCCACCAGCGCCTTGTAGCCGTTTGAGCGCAGCACCTCCGCCGGGACGATCGTGCGCTGCTTGCAGTTGGAGCAGAGTGCCCGTGCCAGGCGCTGGGCGAGCACACAGTCCAGCGCCGAGGCCACGAGGAACGGCTCGATGCCCATCTCGATCAGGCGGGTGATCGCCGACGGCGCGTCGTTGGTGTGCAGGGTGGAGAGCACGAGGTGGCCGGTGAGCGCCGACTCGATCGCGATCTGCGCCGTCTCGCGGTCGCGAATCTCGCCGACCATGATCACGTCGGGGTCAGCTCTGACCATCGCGCGCAGGCCCGTTGCGAACGTCAGACCGACCTTCGCCGAGACCTGCACCTGGGTGATGCCGTCGACCTGATACTCGACCGGATCCTCGACCGTGATGATGTTCTTATCCGGGGTGTTCAGCGCCTGCAGCGCCGCATACAGCGTCGTCGACTTGCCCGAGCCGGTCGGCCCGGTCACCAGCACGGCGCCGTGGGTCTCGTGCACCGCCCGCTCGAAGCACTCCCGCTCCTGGTCGGCCAGCCCGAGCTTGTCGAGCTGCATCACGACCGAGTCCTTGTCGAGGATGCGCATCACGATCGACTCGCCGTGTACGCTCGGCAGCGTCACGATTCGCAGGTCGACGTGTCTGCCGTCGACCTGCAGCCCGACGCGGCCGTCCTGCGGCAGGCGCCGCTCGGAGATGTCCAGGTCGGCCATGATCTTCACGCGCGAGATCACCCCCGGGGCTGTTCGCCGTGGAACCGTCGTGACGTCTTGCAGGACGCCGTCGACGCGGAAGCGCACACGCAGCTCGTGCCCATCGGGAGCGAGATGGATGTCTGACGCGTGTCGCTGGACCGCCTGCGCCACGATCTGATTGACGAGCTTTACGACCGGCGCATCGTCCGCGTTCTCACGCAGGTTCACGATGTCCGCGCCGAGCTCTTCCTCCTCGCTCTCGATCTGCTCCTTGGAGTTCGCGACGACATCCTCGAAGCGGTCCAGGCGAGCGATCAGATCCGCGACGTCATCCGGTGCGGCGACCGCGACCCTCACTTCATAGCCGGTCATGATCGCGATGTCGTCAACGGCGAGCACGTTCGACGGGTCGGTCATCGCGACCAGCAGCGTGCGCTTGTCGATGAACGCGACCGGCACCGCCTGGTAGCGGCGTGCCGCCGCCGTGCTGACGAGGTTGGCCGCGCTCATGTCGACGGTCAGCACGCTGAGATCGAGGTGATCCAGTCCGTAGCGCTCGGCCAGCGCGCGCGCCAGGGCGTCGCCGGTCAGCGCTCCACTTTCCAGCAGCACCCGCTCTGGTGTCGTTCCCGAGCTGCGTGAGCTCTCGATCGCCTGCTCCACGAGCTCACGCTTGGCGAGCCCCATATCGACGATCACGTCGGTCAGGAAACGCGAGGAGGAGCCGCGTCTGGTGGGCGCGGTTATGCCAACCTGGTCTGAGCCTTTCGAGTTGCGCCTGGGCGTCTCGCGGGTGTTCGCGCGGTCGGGCTCAGAGCGGTCTCGCTCGCGGTCGCTCGCCCGGCGTCTGGGATGGTCATCCTCCTGTGGATCCTCGGTGTCAACCGAGGGGTCGAGATCCAGCTCGCCGGTCCCTGTCAGCAGCACCTCGTGTTCAGCGAGATCCTCGCCGTCCTCCTGCAGTCCGAAGATCGTCTCCAGATCCGCGTTCTGATCCTCGTGGGCGTCCTTCATCGCGAACGCCCCGGCGGTGATTGCAGGTTACGTGTCCGCTGTCGGTTGCAGAGCCGCGGCGCGCATGACCGCGTGCGGCGCCTGCCGGCCGGTCCAGGATTCGAAGCTGAGCGCTCCCTGGGCCACGAGGACATCGATACCGTCGACGGTCTGAGCTCCGAACCTGCGGGCGATCTGGAGAAGCGGGGTGCCCGCTTGGGCGCTGTAGACGAGGTCGATGACATATGAGTACTCACCGACCCCATCGAGCGTCAGACCCAGTAGGTTGAGCGTGTCTGTCTCAGTGGCCGACCGTTGTAGGCCGACCGATGTGCAATTGATCAGCAGATCGGCCGCTCGAGGACTCCTGCAGGCACTCACGCCGAGTTCTTCAGCTAGCTCTTTTGCCCGCTCATGAGTCCTATTTGAGACCCAGATCTCGCGCGCTCCGGCCTGCCGCAGCGCCCATACGACCGCCCGTGCGCTGCCGCCCGCCCCAAGCACCGCCGCGCTCAGTCCCGCGGGGTCACACGGAAGCGCCGCGATCAGCCCGGGGGCGTCCGTGTTCTCGGCGCTGATCGCCCCATCGCTGGAGAAGGTCAGGGTATTAGCGGCGCCGATCTCGGCGGCCGCGTGGGAGGCGCTGTCAGCCAGCCGCAGGGCGGCTTGCTTGTGCGGGATCGTCACGTTGGCGCCGAGGAATCCCACGCCCGCGAGCGCACGTACGGTGTCCGCGAAGAGCGCGGCCGGCACCGGCAGACGCTGGTAGCTCCAGCCGTCCAAACCGAGCGCGTTCAGAGCGGCCGTGTGCATCGCCGGCGAGCGGCTGTGCGCCACGGGCCAGCCGAGAACGCCGAGGCGAGGCATCAGTGGCGCTTGCAGACCGGTGGCTTGCCGCCGTTCTTCCTGACCGCTTCGTGGTAGGCCGCGGCATCCGTTTCGAACTTGGCGGCAGTGGTCGAGAAGACCTGCTCGCCGCAGCCGTCGGCTCCCGCCACGTAGTAGAGATAGGGAACATTGGCCGGATGAGCCGCGGCGTTGATCGACGCCAGACCAGGATTTGAGATCGGTGTCGGCGGAAGACCCGTGTGGGTTCGCGTGTTGTACGGGGAGTCGATGTGCAGATCCGATTCGGTCAATTCGCCGGTGTAGGTGGCGATTTTCTTTTGCAGCTCGACCGCGTAGTAGATCGTGGCGTCGATTCCGAGCGGCATTCCGAGGCGCAGGCGGTTGTAGATGACGGCCGCGATCTTTGGCCTGTCGCCTTCGGTCTGCGCCTCGCGCTCGACCATCGAGGCGACGATCAGCAGCTGATACGGGGTCACGTGCAGGGCATGCGCGCGAGCGATCTCCTGGGGGCCGAAGTTTTCCGCAAACGCGATCAGCTGCTCTTCGACGAGCCTGCTTGCCGGGGTCCCCGCGATCATGTCGTATGTCGCCGGGAACAGGAACCCTTCGAGGTCCGGCGTGCCGGGCGGCGCGCCATAGCGGCTGGGGTTCAGCAGCCGCGAGCGCACCGAGGCCGCGAGATAACTGCCGGTGAGACCGTCGGCGTGTGCGAGGGCCGCGATCTGGCGCCGATTCTCCCCCTCCGGGATCAGCACCTTCACCGGTATCTTCGGTGGCGGCGGCTTGCTGAGCGCCGCGATCGCCGCCGAATAGCTCATATCTCTCTTCAGTCGAAAGGTGCCCGAGTGGAGGTCTCCGCGCTTGCCGTCGAGAAACGCTCGCAGCTCGAAGAAGAAGCCAGAGGAGATGACTCCGTCGCGGTCGAGGATCGAGCCGATTTGACTGGAGCTCGAGCGAGCCGGAATGTTGACGATCACCTTTCCGTGTCCGGAGCCGTGCAGCGGTTGCAACAGCAGGACGAGGAAGGCGATCAGCGCGATGGCGATCAGCAGTCCCAGCAGCGCCGCCATGCGGGCGAAGGAGATGCGCCGCGCGTCGCGCAGGCCTTTTTGGCGATGCTCGCGCAAGCGTCTGGCGCGCCGTTCGAGCAGCGGATCGCGGCGGCTGGCGCGCCGTCCCTTGCCAGTGGGCAGCGGTGGCAGGCGCTCGGGAGCCGGGGGCGGCGGTGGCAGCTTCACCGGGACCGAAAACTCGGCCGGTTGCGCGTCGATCGTGGTGTCCCCGGTAAGTGGCGTGACGGTAAGCTCGGCGCCGGGATGCTCGGTGGCCGGCTCGGGGCCTGGTATGGCCTGCGCGACGTCCTCGGCGGACTGCTCCTCGTACACGGGTGGCTCTTCGGTTGCGGGCGGGGCCATCCAATCCTCGACCGGGGCCTCCGCGGGCGGCTGGAATGGTGCGGTGATCTGCTCCTCCCCGGGCTCCACCGGCGGGTCCTCGTGTGCGTGCTCGGCGATCGGCGGCCGCGGAGTGGAGTCGGGCGCAGCCGCCTCAGGGACGAGTGGCTGATCGGCTGGCTCGAGGTTCACCTGAGAGAGCGCGGGATCGAGCTCGGTAGATCTGGGTGGCGGGATGTCTGGCGCCGCTGGGCTGGCGGTGCGCTCCGCGCGGTGAAGTTCGCGTTCTCGGCGCGCGGTCTCGCGTTCGGCTGCCGTGCGATCCCCGGGCGCCTGTTGAGTTTTGCGATTGTTGCTGAACAGGGGCATCGTTGTCTACAGAGGCCTGCTCGTGAGCCAGCTCTCGAGCATGTGGGCGGCGGCTCGCGAGTCCTCGCTGGTGGCGGCTCCGCGCATGCGTTGCGCCATTTTCGTGGTCAGGCGCTCATCGTGCAGCTCGACGGGTATCTCCGCTCCCAGCCGTCTCGATAGACGCTCGGCGAATAGCCGCGTCTCGCGTGTCTGATCGGTGTCCTCTCCCCGCAGCGAGAGCGGCAGCCCAACCACGACGCGCTGCACATCGCGCTCTTGGGTCAAGCTCTGAATCGCTGCCATGCCGCGCTTGCTCGACGGGTTCGCGACGACCTCGATCGGTGTGACGATCGTGCCCGTGGGATCGCTGAGCGCACAGCCGCAGCGGGCTCTGCCGTAGTCCAGAGCAAGCACTCGCATCATCGAATCAGGCCGCGAGCACCGAGTCGATCGCCTCGCGGGCCACCTGGAGGGCCTCGGCAAGCTTCTCCGGGTAGCGCCCGCCGGCCTGTGCCATGGTGTCTCTACCGCCACCGCCACCGCCGATCACCGCGGCCGCGACCTTGACGAGCTCGCCTGCTCGCAGGCCTCTCTGCACCAGCGCTGGGGCGACACTCACGACGAGGTGAACGCGACCGTCGGCGACGCTGCCGAGCACGATCGCGGCGTCTTTGAGTTTGCCCTTGACGCGGTCGGTGAGCTCGAGAAGCTCGTTTGCCCCAGGGACTTCGACGGCCTCGGCGAGGATCCATGCCTCACCCATCTGCTGCGCGCGCGCGGCGAGGTCCGCTGGATCGACGCTGCCGTTTTCGCGTGCGGCGCCAGCCAGCGCCTTCTCCAGGGTCTTGCGTTCGAGCTCTCGCTGGTTCACCGCGGCGGCTGTGTCCTGGGGCCGGGTGCGGAGCGTCTGGGAGATCTCGGTGAGCCAGCGGTCGTGCTCGCGCAGCAGCCCGACCGCTGCGGGTCCCGTGAACGCCTCGATGCGCCGCACGTTCGCGGCGCTGGAGGTCTCCGCCGTGATCTTCAACAGCCCGATCTCGGCCGTGGAGCGTACGTGTGTGCCGCCGCACAGCTCGCGGGAGTGGGAGCCGTCGCCGACCGCCACCATGCGCACGACCTCACCGTACTTCTCGCCGAACAGGGCCATCGCGCCGAGGCTCTTGGCCTCTTGAAGGGTCGTTTCGACGGCGCTGACCGGGTCGTTCGCGAGGATCCACTCGTTGACTCTATCCTCGACGTCGGCTAGCTCTTGGGAGCTCAGCGCCTGGCCGTGGCTGAAGTCGAAGCGCAGCTTGTCGGGGCCGACGTAGGAGCCCGCCTGGCGCACGTGACCTCCGAGGCGCTCACGCAGCGCCGCGTGCAGCAGGTGGGTGGCTGTGTGATTGGCCTCTGTGGCGTGGCGCGCGGTGTGATCGACGCGGGCGAGTATTTCCTCATCGGTGCTGAGTGAGCCGTGCTCGAGCACCACATCCAGCACCTGGTCTGAGCCGAGCCTGAAGACATCGCGTACGCTCGCCCGGCAGTCACCTGTCTCACAGACGAGCACCCCGTGGTCTGAGACCTGCCCACCACCGGCCGCATAGAACGGGGAGTCGGTGAGCTTGACGAGCCAGTGGCCGTCCCGCTGGCTTGCGGCCGCGACCGTCGTGCGCTGCTCCTCGGTGTCGTAGCCAACAAAGCGCGTCTGTGGCTCGTGCTCGCGAGCGAATTGCTGCGCGAGCTCGCGTGGGTCGCCCGTCTGGGAGTGCGTGTTCGCGGCTGCCCGGGCTCGTGACCGCTGCGCCTCCATCAGGGTCGCGAATCCTTCCTCCTCGACGCCGAGGCCGCTTTCGCCGGCGAGCTCGCGTGTCAGCTCGAGCGGGAAACCGTATGTGTCGTGCAGGGTGAAGGCGTCGTGTGCCGCGATCCCCCGCTGCCCGCCGGCGAGCGCCCGCTGCATCAGATCCTCGAGCAGCTTCGTGCCCTGCTGGAGCGTGCGTCCGAAGCTCTCCTCCTCGGAGGTGAGCCACGTCTCGATCGCCGCTGCCTGCTCTGAGAGCTCGCGGTATGAGCCGCCCATCAGCTCGCGCACCACCTCCGCGTAGCGCAGGAGGAACCCCGGTCCCATTCCCAGCCGCCGGCCGTGCTGGATCGCGCGGCGCATCAGGCGGCGCAGCACATAGCCGCGTTCCTCGTTGGATGGCACGACCCCATCGGCGATCAAAAACGACATTCCGCGGGTGTGGTCGGCGAGTATCCGCAGCGCCCGGTCGGTCTCGACATCTTGGCCGTAGCGAACTCCGGCGAGTTCTTGGCCGAGCTCGATCAGCGGCCAGAACTGGTCGGTCTCGAACACCGAGTGAGTGCCCTGAAGGATCGTCGCCATGCGGTTCAGCCCTAGGCCCGTGTCGATGTTCCTGCTCGGCAGCGGCGCGAGCCGATCGTGGGGATCCTGGTTGTACTGCATGAACACGAGGTTCCAGAACTCCAGAAAGCGCTCGTTCTCGCCGCCGGGCAGATCCTCCGGGGCACCGAAGTCCACGCCACGGTCCAGGTACAGCTCCGAGCACGGTCCGCTGGGGCCGACCGCCCCGGCTTCCCAGAAGTTCTCAGAGCGCGCGCACTCGACGATTCGCTCGCGGGCAACCCCGACGGACTGCCACAGCTCGATCGCCTCCTCGTCAGCCCCCAGTCCCAGCGCCTCGTCACCGGCGAACACCGTCACCCAGATGTCGTCCTTGGCGAAGCCGAACACCTGCAGCGACAGCTCCCATGCCAGCTCGATCGCGCCCTGCTTGAAATACTCGCCGATCGAGAAGTTGCCGAGCATCTCAAAGAACGTGAGGTGCCTGAGGCTGCTGCCGACCTTCTCGATGTCGGGTGTGCGGAAGCACTTCTGGCAGCTCGTCAGACGGGTCGCTGGAGGCTGCTCGAGCCCCAGGAAGTAGGGCTTCAGCGGCTGCATGCCGGCGGTTGTCAGCATCACCGTGCGGTCGTTTGCGCTCGGCACCAGCGACGCCGAGGGGATGCGTGTGTGACCGCGCTCCACAAAGAAGCTCTGGTAGCGCTCGCGTATCTCATCCGAGTTCATGCTCGGATGATCTTAGGGTCTATTCGGAGATCGTTCCGTGTCCGACGATCAGCTCTCCCGCATACAGGCAGGCGAGCTGTCCCGGGGCGGTGCGCTCCCGCGGCGCCAGCAGCCGCACGGCGACGTGCTCGTGGACGCCGTCGGAGAGACTGCCGGCGACGCGGCACGGCAGCCGTCGTCCGCGCGAGCGCAGCTTCACGGCGTCGATCACGCCGGCCGGCCGGTGCAGCGTGACTCGATCCACACCGATGGTGTCCGTCAGCAGCCGCTCGCGCTGCCCGACGGTGACAGTGTTTGTGTGAGCGTCGGTGCTCAGCACATACAGAGGCTCGCGGCCGTCGAGGTGCAGGCCGCGGCGCTGCCCGACGGTGAAGGCGTGCTGGCCGGAGTGCTCACCGAGCCGCTGTCCGTCGGCGTCGACGATCGGGCCGGGACGCGGCTGGATCGCACCGTGACGCGCGAGGAACGAGGCGTGCTTTGTGCCCGCCAGAAAACACAGATCCTGCGAGTCGCGCTTGTCCGCGACGGCTAGGCCGGCGTCGCGCGCGAGCTCGCGCACCTGCGCCTTGTGCATGTCCCCCAGCGGGAACCGCAGCCGGGCGAGCGAGGCGGGATTCAGGGAGGCGAGCACGTAGCTCTGGTCCTTGGTCGGGTCAGCCGCGGTGCGCAGCAGCGGCGGGTCGTCCGGGTGCTGGGTGTGGACGCGGGCGTAGTGTCCGGTGATCAGTGTCTGTGCGCCGAGACGGTCTGAGAGATCGAGCATCGCGTCCAGGCGCACGTTGCCGTTGCAGGCGACGCAGGGGTTCGGTGTCAGTCCGGCGGCGTGGTCTTGCAGCCAGGGGTCCACCACTCCCGCCCGGAACTCCGCGCGCAGGTCGATCGAGAGGTGCGCCATCCCGAGACCGTGAGCCAGCTCGCGCGCGCCGCGCACCGCCTGCGCCGAGCAGCAGCTCTGCTCCCCGTCGTTCTCGGAATCTGACCACAGTTCGAGTGTCACGCCGACGGTTTCCGCGCCCGCGTCGCTTGCGATCAGTGCCGCAACGGCGCTGTCGACGCCGCCGCTCATCGCGACAAGCGTCCGGTTTGTGCTCGCGGCGAGCATCGCTGAGCCTCGCAGCGCGCCACCCAGCGCCCGGTGCAGCGCGTCGGCGGCGAGCTCGGCCGTGTGGCGCTTGACGGGACTCAAGCCTCCGAGCTCCTGGGATATATCGGCCGCACCGATGCGGGCGGCGGCGATCAGACCCTCGCCGCGGATCATGCTCACCGTCGCGCTACCGGCGGCGATCATCGCCCCGCAGCCGCTGGCGTCAAAGCCCGCGTCGAGGATCACTCCCTCTGCGCTGTCGCGGTCCACGCTCAGCGAGACACGGATCAGATCGCCGCAGGCGGCTCCACCAGCGGCCCCGGTGTGAGAGTTCGCGGGGGTGTGCCCGCGTCCCAGCGGGCGTTCCATGTGACTGGCCAGCGCGTGCGCGGTCATCACCGTGTGAGTGTAGAGAGCGCGGTCGTGCTGGTGAAGCGCTCACCGGGACGCTCGGCCCCGGATGTCCTTTACTTCTGTGCTTCGCGGACCGCTTGCGTGATCGAGAACGCGTCGGTGAAGCCGGTCAGTGTGGTGACGAGCTTCTTGCGGTTGATGATCAAGATGGTGGGGGTCTGGTAGACCGTCACGTCCTGCGTGATCTGCCCGAATATCCCGATCTGCTTCGCGCTCGCGTCGTGAATCACGACCTCGTGGCCGAGTGCGTGCTCGGCGAGCGCCAGTTGCTTGTGGACCGCCACGTCATCGACGGCCTCGGGGTTCCAGAACAGCAGTATCACCGTCTTGCCCTGGGCGATCTCCTGCTGCACCTCGCCGGCGGGCCCGCTCGCGCTCTGGTGCGCGGTGCTCGTGGACTTCGTGCCGGTCGCGGTCTGCGAGGACCTAGTCGCGGTCGTGGGCGTGTGCCGCGAGGGTATCGTGGCGGCGTGCGGGTCCGCGGCTGCCGCGGCGCTGCCAGTAGAGCCATGCGCGGGCACCGCTTCGTTTGAAGCTTGCGCGGAGCGGTTTTCGAGCTGCCTGGCGTTCTGCTGTGATTCGATCACCGCGCCGTGGGCCTTGTCGATCGCGCTGGCGTAGCCTTCCTTGGGTTCTGAGGAGTTGGCGCCAGCGGATGATTTCGCGGCCGAGGGCGCCGGAGCGGGCGCGGCCGCGGTGGCGACGGGTGTGTTTGTCGAGCTCGAGCCGTGCTTGCGCAAAGCCACGAACCACACCAGCGAAAGGCCGACGACGGCGATCAAAGCGATCTGGAAAGGACGTGATATCTGCTCCATCAATCCCCCCTTCGGCATTTGCCTCACCAAAGTTGAGCCCCGCAATTTGCATTGGACGTCGCTGAAGCATCCGGGTTGAGCGAGCGCAGCTCTTTCTGGCGGATAACCCGGCGCACCTCCTATCAGCACACGACCGCTCCGGCGCGCCGCGGCTATGTCATGGTCTCAGCCGGGGTGACGATCCCCAACTCGCGCAACTGAGACTCCGCGACATGCGCAGGCGCGCCCATCAGCGGATCCATGCCACGGGTGCTCTTCGGGAACGCGATCACATCGCGAATCGAGTCGCGCCCCGCGCACAGCGCGACGATGCGGTCGACTCCGAACGCGATGCCGCCGTGAGGTGGCGCGCCATATTTCAGCGCCTCGAGCAGAAAACCAAAGCGCGCCTGGGCCTCCTCGCCGTCCATGCCAAGCGCTTGCAGGACATCCAGCTGCAACTGCTCCTGATGGATGCGGATCGACCCTCCGCCGATCTCGACCCCGTCGACGACGAGGTCATAGGCGCGTGAGCGCAGTGCTCCGAGATCCTCGAAGGACACGGCGGCCTGCGGGTCTCCCGCCATCGCGGGCGCGGTGAACGGATGGTGCAGGGGATTCCAGCGCCGCGTCCGTTTGTCGAAGCCGAACATCGGGAAGTCGATGATCCACAGCGCATCGTGTGGCTGACCGTCGATCAGGCCGAAGCGCTCAGCCAGATGGATACGCAGCGCCCCGATCGCGGCGGGTGCCACCTCCGGTGTGTCAGCGACGAACAGCAGCAGGTCTCCCTCGCTAGCTTTGAGGATCTCGTTGACGGCCCGCGCGTGCTCGGTGGTGAAGAATTTGGCGATCGTGAGTTCCCAGACACCGTCCGGCCCCACCATCACTGGAGCGACGCCCTTGGCGCGGTGCGGGGCAACCACGTCGTTGAGCGACTCGAGTTCGGCACGTGAGAGCGATCGTGCCCCGGCGTTCAGCGCGCGGATGATTCCGCCGTTGTCCAGCGTCGACTGGAACACCTTGAACTGTGAGTCCCGCAGCTGCTCGGATACGTCAGAGATCTCCAGGCCAAAGCGGGTATCGGGTCGATCGGAGCCGAAGCGCAGTATCGCCTCGTCGTATGCCATGTGCCGCCAGGGCGGTGGCGGCAGCTCAAAGCCGGCGTGCTCGAAGACAGCGGCGATGACTTCCTCGCTGAGCGCCATCACGTCGGACTCAGAGACCAACGACATCTCGATGTCCAGCTGAGTGAACTCCGGTTGGCGGTCGGCTCGCATATCCTCATCGCGGAAGCAGCGGGCGATCTGGAAGTAGCGCTCGTAGCCGCCGATCATCAGCAGTTGCTTGAAAATCTGCGGCGATTGCGGCAGCGCGTACCAGGATCCCTGGTTGATGCGGCTCGGCACGAGGAAATCCCTGGCTCCCTCGGGGGTCGAGCGGGTCAGGATCGGCGTCTCGATCTCCAGGAAATCGCGCTCGTCGAGGAGCCCGCGGATCCGGCTGACCAGCTCGTGGCGGAGGATCAGGGCTTTGCGCATCGATGCGCGGCGCAGATCCAGGTAGCGGTAGCGCAGACGGGTCGCTTCATCGAGGTGTGTCTCGACATCGATCATGAACGGCGGCAGCGGCGTCGATGCCAGCACCTCGAGCTCGCGTACGTCGATCTCGATCTCGCCGGTCGATATCCTCGCGTTGGTTTTCCCCTCACCGCGGCGCAGGACGGTCCCGCTGACGCTGATCAGCTCCTCAGAATGCAGTGCGCTTGCCAGCGCATAGACCGGCGAGCGCTCCGGGTCGAAGACCAGCTGCACCAGTCCCGAGCGATCACGCAGATCGACAAACAGCAGCGCCCCGTGATCGCGGCGGCTGTGTACCCAGCCGGCGAGGCGCACCTGCCGCCCGGCGTCGCCTGAGCCGAGGTCTCCACACCACGCGTCTCTGTAGGAGTTCGCGATCGGGGGGCGCTTCACGTGGTCTCTCCGATGTTCCGCAGTACCGAGGCGGCAACCGTGTCGGTGGCGAGCTCCTGGTGAGATCCGCCACGCGTGTCTCTGAGGGTGCTCTGTTGGCCGGCCACGGTGGCAACGTATCTGGCGCCGAGTTTGTTTGCGTAGCCGAGCTGTCCTTTCAGCGAGCGTCCGGCGAGCTCCATCTGTGCGCTCAGGCCTTCAGAGCGTGCTTGCATCAGCGCTTTGAAGGCCTGCGCTCTGCTGGATCTGTCGGTGTGATCAGCGAGCGCGAGAAACAGATCGAGGCCTCGTGGCACGGGAGCTGGCCGCTCGCTGGCGATCAGGATCCGCTCGATGCCCGCGGCCCAGCCGATGCCGGGTGTCGCGGGGCCGCCGAGCTCGGCGACGAGCCCGTCGTAGCGTCCGCCGCCGCCGACACCGCTCTGCGCGCCGAGCGCCTGCGCGGTGAACTCGAACACCGTGCGGGTGTAGTAGTCCAGGCCCCTGACCAGCGTCGGATCGACCTCGAACGCGATCCCTGCCGCTCTCAGCAGCTGACAGACCTCCTCGAAGTGCTCTGTGTCGCTCGCGTCGATGTGCTCGAGCAGTCTCGGGGCGCTCGCCATCACCTCACGGGTGCCCGCGTGGTCGGAGTCAAACGCCCGCAGCGGGTTCAGGTCGATCCGCGCACGGACCTCCTCGGACAGCTGCTGCTGATTTGCGCGCAGATGGTCCTGCAGGAGCTCCCGGTAGCGCTGACGGGCACCGTGAGCGCCGAGGCTCGAGATCCGCAGACGGACCTGGACCCTCATCTCCTCGAGCAGACTGGACAGCAGCACGATCGACTCCGCGTCGAGTGCCGGGTCGTCAGATCCGAGTGCCTCAGCGCCGACTTGCCAGAACTGCCGGTAGCGCCCGGCCTGCGCGCGCTCGTAGCGAAAGAAGCTCGAGAGGTACCACAGCTTCACTGGCGCTGGACGCTTGTGCATGCCGTGCTGGACGTAGGCGCGAGCGACCGGTGCCGTGCCCTCCGGGCGCAACGTCAGCGAGCGACCGGAGCCGTCCTCGAGGGTGTACATCTCCTTCTGCACGATGTCGGTCGATGTGCCCACGCCGCGCGCGAACAGGTCGGTGGCCTCGAAAACCGGTGTCTCGATCCGCTCATATCCCGCTCCCCCGAGAATCGCGCGTGCCCGCCTCTCCAGCTCACAGCGTCTGCGTTGATCCTCGCCCAGCACATCGAAGGTGCCGCGCGGCGCCGTGATCTTCTGGGTGCTCAACTTCCGGCGGCGTTGTGCGCGATCGAGCTTCGGAGCGACTCGCGTAACTCCACGAGGAAGGGGTTGGTGTCGAGCTCGCGGCCGAGTGTCGTGATCCCCATGTGTCCCGGGTAGACGATCGCCCCGGCCGGATAGGCCGCCAGCAGCGTGCCGATCGAGCTCTCCAGCGTGCCCCAGTCTCCCCCGGGTAGATCGACCCGGCCGACGGAGCCCGCGAACAGCACATCGCCGGACAGCAACGCCTCGCCGTCGTTGCAGGCGTAGGTGACGTGCCCGGGGCTGTGGCCCGGTGTGAAGATCACGTCGAACTGAACGCCGGCGAGGCCCAGGTGCTCACCGCCGCTGATCAGATGCTCGGGGTCGTGGCTCTGAAACGGCCCGAAGCCCGCCGGAACCCAGCGCATGATGTCGGCGAGCAACGGCCGCTCCATCTCCGGGCAGTAGACCGGAGCGCCCGTCTGGCGCGCGACCTCGGCGACGGCGCCGATGTGATCGAAGTGGCAGTGGGTGAGGAGAATCGCCTCGAGCTCGACCCCGAGCTCGGATACCGCTCGCAGCAGACGCCCTGCCTCCTCGCCCGGATCGACCATCACCGCACGTGTCTCCTCAGGGCTGGCCCGCACGATGTAGGCGTTCTCCTGCAGCGGCCCGACGGTGAACGCGCGTATATCGAGAGCGCTCATCGGGAGCTACCGACCGCGCCTTTTTTTGCCTTCTGGCGCATCCGCCGCCGGTACATCCACCGGTCGGTGTAGTAGCTGGTGGGCACGTACAGCGCGAGCACCACGGGGAAGATCTCAAACGCCTCCGCCGGTTTCTTCTTCGCGAACAGGAAGAGGCTCGCGGCTACCAGCAGAATTGCCGCCACCAGGGCCTTGTAGAAAGCGCCGCGCCAGGTCGGCGGGCGGTCTCGCGCGTCGAGCAGCCGGTCTTTTTTCTTTGCCGAGTCGTTGCCCTTTCCGGACTTCTCGGCGGTCGTCGGCTTGCGCCCGGTGCGTCCGCGCGACTCAACGACGCCCGCCGCGTTACCGCGGTGCTTGGTCTGGCGCTTGCGCTTGGTCTGGGCCACTGACTACAAGCCTAGTGCGTTCTCGATGACGTGGCGCGCTGGATCGAACCCCGGCATCTGGAGATCCTCGGGAAAGCCCTCGAGCGCCACCGCCGGCGCGAGACCCACGAGCTCCGCGCGAGCCACCGGGGAGTGTCCGCGAACCGCCTCGACGATCTCCGCGAGCGGTGTGTCGGCGGGTCGCTCGACGTTCATCGACACCTGAGCCACTCCCCCACTCAGCTGCAGCCCGATCGCACGCAGACCCGGCAGGCCCTCGGCGCCGCCGTCGCGTATGCGGGCTGCGATCGCCTTCGCGTCCTTGACTGACGCCGGCGGCGCCAGCTCCAGGTTGAACGCCACGAGCGGTTCTCGGGCGGCGAGCAGCGTCGCCCCGGCGGTCGGGTGCATCCGCGCGGGCCCGAAGTCCGGGAGGCACTCGCCGGACTCGATTCTTGCGCGCAGGCCCTGTACGCCGCCGGCTCGCAGCTCAGCGCGGCTGCGCCCGCCCGCGAGCTCGCCGTAGAGAAACACCGGCACCGCGAGCTCGCCGGCGATCTGATCGCCGAGCACGAGTGCGTGTGCGCAGGCGAGCCCGCGATCCTCTGCCCGCAGGTAGACCAGCGGAACCACGTCCAGCGCGCCGACGTGTGGATGCAGCCCCCGCGCCTTGGCATCTCCGAGAACCTCGACAGACTCCACCGTTGCTCGAGCGCCCGCGAGTAACGCGTGGGAGAGCATCATCGGATCCCCGGCGAGCGTGAAGACCGTGCGATCGTGGTCGGCGTCTGAGTGAACGTCCAGCAGCCGCACGCCCCCGGCCTGGCCGGCAGCGGTGAACGCGTCGCCGATCCTCGTGATGTTCAGGCGGTTGCGACCGTCTGAGACGTTGGGCACCGACATCAGGAGGGCTGGGCGCATTGACACGAGGTAGAGACCGGCGCCCTATCCGACGGGCGCGATCGGCAGCGGCTTGCCCTCGAGCGCCGTCAGCGCCTGTGCTGTCACCCAAACCGGGCTCTGTGTGCTGGTGCGCGAGTAGCGAACGCTGCCGTTCGGGGCGATCAGGCTCTCGAGGTAGCCGATCGGCGAGCGACTGCCATCCCGGTGAACGCCGTTTGGGTCGCGCCCAGCGGCGATCAGTCCCTGAACCGCCCATGCGGTCGACTGGGCGTTGGATTCGCCACCCGGCTGCTGGGGGTAGCCGCCGTCCGGGTTCTGAGCGCGAACCAGGAATGCCAGCACCCGCCCCAGGAGACGGGTGTCGCGCGCTTCGGCGTCGATCAGACCTTGGAGTGCCGCGGCGGTGTCATCGACATCGCTGTCTGAGCCACGAGTGGCGAAGCCGAAGCCGCCATCGCTGTCCTGTTGGTGCTCGATCCAGCGTGCCGCGGAGGTGATCACGCTGTAGTGCGCAGTGTGGCCGGCGGCACGCTGGGCGAAGATCGCGAATGTCGTCAAGTTGACCTGATCGCCGAAGGAGCCGTCGTGTGAGCGGCCGCTCAGCAGCTCACCGAGAAGGTTGCGGCCGCCAAGCGAATAGGACGAGGCCCCACATGCGTGTAGCGCGAGAATCGTGCGCTCCACGTCGCCTGTCCCCTGCAACGTCGAGGCTTCCTCGCCCAGCGCCTCGAGCACCGAGTGGCCGTTGCGCCTGACGTCCTGGGGGTTGCGTCCGGCGGCCGCCAGTCCCATGGCTGTCCATGCGGTGTAGAGCTCGCTGCCGGACTGCCCTGGTGCACCGGCGAAGCTGCCGTTGGTGCTTTGAGCGGAAATCAGGTAGGAGACCTGACGCGAGACGTTTATACCCGTCGACGCGTGAGCTCTCGAGGCGCTGATCACGACTCCCAGTGCCGTCGCAGTGGCGAGCGCGAGGAGTGTGGCGGAGACCCCGATGGCGGGTTCCCATTTGATCTCCATGCGAGCGCGCGCACGCATCAGCATCCGCAGAAGTGCCGGCCCAAAGGCGAAACCAAAGGCGAAGCTGGCCACCACGTGAGTGATATCGAAGCTGAGCGCGGTCGACACCCACACCCCATAGGCGGCGAACGTGTGCACACCCCCCACGCTCCAGCTGTAGAGGTCGATCAACAGGTTGAACACCTCAGCCGCGACCGCGCACGCCAGCGCGAGTGAGGTGCGTCTCAGCTGTCGGCGACCCAGGAGACGACCGAGCAGTGCTCCGCCGACGCCGACAACCCCCCAAGCGAGCATCTGCCACGGTGTCCAGGAGCCCTGGCCGAGGAGAATGTTCGATGTCAGCGCGCCGACGGCGCCGATCGCAAAGCCGGGACCCGCTCCGAAGCTGTAGCCGCAGATCAGCACCATCGCAGTGATCGGCTTGACGTCAGGTAGCGCGGCGAACGCGTCACGTCCGAGTGCGCTCAGGGCGGCCATCGTGGCCACCAGGGCGAGCTCCTTGGAGGAGGGGTGTGTGCGCTCATACCACCAGAAGCACGCGACCAGCGAGGCCGCGACGATGATCAGTGACGTCAGCTGCCAGCTCATCCGGGAAGCACCAGGGGACGCTGCTTGGCGTGATCGGCATCTGCGAGATGCGCGTCCATCCTGGATCGCAGAACCGCCTCGCCCTGCTCGGGCAGCAGTGCCCGCTGCGCTCCGTCGAGGATCCGTGCCGTTTCAGTCGTGAAGTACCAGCCGCCACAGAGCACCTCTTTAGCGCTCGCGTCGGCGATCACTCGTCCGTCAGCCAGCAGCAGTACTCGCTCGGCGAATGCAGCGGCGAACTCGACGTCGTGAGTCGCGACGATCACCGCCGCGCCCTCCGTGCTGCGCTGGGTCAGCCAGGCCGACAGATCGTCCTTGGCGCCGCGGTCCATGCCACGAGTCGGCTCATCGAGTGCGATCACACTCGGCGGCAGCTGACTGTCGGTCACCACCGCCAGCGCCAGGCGCTGACGCTCGCCACCGGACAGATCACGAGGATTGCGCTCCCCGAGCGTGGACAGCCCGACGCGATCGAGCGCCGCGGCGCTCGACTCTTCGGCCACACGCTCGTGCAAAAAGTAGTCGCCGGGATTCTGCAGCAGCAGCGCGACGCGACCGCTGCACTGCACACTCCCTCGCGTGGGAGCCATCAGACCGCCGGCGTGGCGAAGCAGTGTTGACTTTCCCGCGCCGTTGCGTCCCAGCAGCGCGACTCGCTCACCTGGCTCCAGCGCGAAGCTGACCCCCCGCAGAATGCTTGGACCATCGCGCAACTCATGCCACACGCCGCTCATCGCCAGCGCCACGTGCGCGGCGTCTCGCCTGCCGAGCTTAGAGATGACCTTCTGTGAGATCGAGCGATGTGGCCGCTCCTCGGCGGCTTCGTTTGAACGCTCCTCCTCGCTGTGCTCGAGCAGATCTTTCGCTCGCAGAGCGGCGCGTGCCTGCCTGACACCGACGGGTGGTGGTTGAATCCCGGTGTCGGCGAACATGCGTGCGCCCGGTGTCTGCAGGGCAGGCGATGTGCGATTCGCCCATTGCAGGAATGTCCCAGGGTCGCTGTCATTGACGATGCGCCCGTGCTCGAGGGCGATCACACGGTCAGCGGCCGCCAGACAACGCTCCAGTCGGTGCTCGATCAGCAGCACAGCCGTGTCCCACTCCTGGTTGAGACGTCGCAGCAACCAGATCAACTCATCTCCGGCTACCGGATCCAACTGTGAGGTTGGCTCGTCGAGCAGCACCAGCCGAGGACGCGGAGCGAGTGCCGCGGCGAGCGCGACCCGCTGTAGCTCACCGCCCGATAGCTCGTGCGTGGGGCGATCGAGCAGCGAGGCGAGTCCGAGCGCCAGCGCGACCTCCTCGACGGCACGCGCCACTTCGGCCTGCTCGCGACCGAGATTCTCGAGACCCAACGAGATCTCCGCGCGAGGCGTGCTCATGACGACCTGGGTCTCTGGGTCTTGGAAGACGGTTCCCGCGAGCGCCGCGATGCGCGCGGGGCCGTGCTCGCGTGTATCGCTGCCTGCAACCCTGACACGGCCGGCGAAGTCGCCGCCGTGAAAGTGCGGCACGAGGCCACACGCGGCGCGCAGCAGAGTTGACTTCCCCGAAGCCGACAGACCGACCAGTAGACAGAATTCACCCGGCTGGATCGACAGACTCACATCGTGGAGAGCCGGCTGTGGGGCACCCGGATAGGTGTAGGTGAGCCGATCGACCTCGAGAAGGCTCATAGCGCCCGCGAGGCTATCCCGCGACGATCGATGAATGGCGCCAACGCGAGCACCGGAATCACCAGCGTGGAGATCAGCACGCCGGCACCAACAGACAGGTGCACGAGCGGATAGATATCGAACCTCGCGACCCCCGGGGCTCGTGTGACGATCGCTGCCGCAAGCGTCGCGCAGGCCGCCACCGCGAAATACACGTCGTGGCGGGAGACCACGCGAACCTGACGTGCGGGACGCCGTCCCGACCCGTAGCCGCGAACCTCCAGGGTGGCCGCCACATCCAGCGATCGATCGAGGGAGCTCGCGATCACCGCCCGCAATACTCCAAGCCGTGCGCGCATGCCGCCGCTCTGCGCATCCGGTCGGCAGCGCTGGGCGTCGGCCATCCGTTCGCCGTCGCGCGCCAGTACCGGTATCAGGCGCGTGGCGATCGTCGCGGCGAGCGCCGAGCGCGGATAGACGCGGCGCATTCCGCGCAGCAGCTCATCCGGGTTGACCGTGCTGCTGAGGAGCACCGCGGCCAGCATTACGATCACCAGCCGGACTCCCACGAGCAGACCGTAGATCGCCGCCTCGACCGTCAGATTCATCTGACCGAACGGGCCAAAGTCGCCGAGACGCGCAAACACCGTCAATCCACTACGACTCACGAGAACATTGACAAGGATCGTCAGCAGCAGCATCAGTGGAGCCGTCAAACGCAGCGTGCGAATCATGACCCCCAGCACCCCGCACGTGCCACCCGCGATCAGCACACTGGCAAAGAGGGCGGCCAACACCACCGGATTCTCGACGATCAACGCCGCGCTCGCCAGCGCGATCCCATACAGAGCCCCGATCGAGGCGCGGGTCGCATGCAGCGGTGTGATCCCGCGCCGGTAGAGAGCCGGGGTCCTCACGATCCTCCGACCGGTAGGGGGATCGGCATTGAACCGCTGAGCGCCACGGCGAAGTGGTTGTGCAGGTCGGTTTGATTCAAGGCATTTGCAGCCTGGCGCACACCGCTTTCATCGGTGCCGGTGACTACCCATACGGGTGGGCTTTCACCGCTGCGTGTCGACGCGACCAATCCGGTGTCATCGGCGAGCGTGCGCTGCGCCGAGCCGCTCTGGTCGAGCAGCGTGAGCGTATTCCCAGTACTGGAGAACCTGGCGTAGACGCCACTGGCGCTAGGGCCGCCCTCGATGCTTCGCGCAACCGCATCCTTGCTGACAGCAGACCATGTGCCAACGAGCACTCGCAGCGCACCGGAATTCGGGTTATTTCCGATTGCCGCCACTTTCACGGGAACGCCTAGTGCGTGTATTCGCGCGTTCACGATGCCGCACGGTTCACTGTTGAGGGATGCGCATTCGATGCGGACCGGCAGGTGCTTACGCGCCACTGCGCTGATGAATGGCTCGGGGAAGGAGCCGACGACAGCCGGAATATCGTCGGTGGCGCTCCAGTCGTGCAGGTCCCACCACACATGGTCTCCGGGATGCACATCTGTCTCAGCGGCCCCCTCGGTAGCCTCGATGCCGTTGACGTAGTAGAACCAGTCGACCGCTTCGCCGTGTTCGTGTCCGCCCGAGAGCCCGTCGATGCTCTGCACGAATCCTCCACCGTACTTTGTGGTCACGGTGTAGTTGCGCATCAACAGGCTCATCACGGTCTCTTGGCCAACTACCTTGGGGGCATCCGTGCCACCTACTCGACGGGCACCGAATTCACGTGTGACCGTCAGCTGAACTCCCTTAGGCGTGCTGCCGGCACCCAGCCCACAGCCAGCGACCAACAATGCGCTGAATGTCACGGCCAGCGCCACACTGAGCCCGCGGATGTGGTGGTGCGCGCTCAGTGGGCCCAATCGCTCAGGCGGTGTGCTGGCGGACGCTGTCGTGCGGTTGTTGGAATTACTTGACGGAAAACACGACACGGCTCACCCCGGGGGAGAGCTTGGTGGTGAGACCAGCGGTATTGACAGCCTCGATCTCGTAGGTGTAGCTGCCACGGGACAGACGTGCCGGAAGCAGGTAGCTGAATGACTCAGAGCTTCCGGCCGAGAAGAACGACGGCCGACACTTCGGATCGCTCACGAAGCGCTCCCGCGTTCCGCTGAAGTCAAAGCAACGATTGTGGAAACGACGCTGGAGACTGATGCGCACTTCGCGCAGCGTGCCTCCGTCCTGGACCTCTACCGTTCCGCTCAGCAGCCGCGGAGCCGAGCGGCGGGAGTAGCGGTGGGCGTTTAGAACCCCGCCCGCATGGGCCACGTCCGGCGGTGGCGGAGGAGGCGGAAGTGCTTTCGTGATGCCACCTTGACAGCCTGACGCGTCCGTGGGGCAGGCAACGATCGGAGTGGTTGTGCCACAGGTGCCATCGTTCCCATTGTGGACACACACGGAGATCGCGTTCGAGCGCACAGATTCGGGCTGTGTCGCCTTGAGCTTGAGGATGCCCGAGTGTGCCAGAGTGATCGTGGCGTTACCTTCGGCGTTGGTCGGGCTGCTGCCGGGAATCGTGGTCGTGATGCCCGAATTGTCTTCGCCGATCGCCGCGCCAGCGATCGGGGTGCCGGTCTGCCCATCGACAACGTGAAGCGTAATTGGCCCTCCAACATTCGCATTAGTCGGGCCGGTGAGACTCAGCAGATGCGAGAGGTTGAAGTAGTTGTAGGCCCATAGGACTTCGCTACCCGGTGCAAGCTGGAATTGGCAGCCGCCGACACCCGCAGTGGTGTAATTGACGGCGTAGCCCCAATACTCTTCGTTGCCGCTTGCGTCGGCGATGTCGCCGCCAACCTGGGATATCTCGAAATCATTGAGGCTCTTGGACCATTCGGCATCAAAAGCGAGGCCGCTGGCCGTGGCGGCCTCGTATAGCGCCGTTGTAGGCGTCCCCGCAGCGGTGCCGAAGCCTCCGTTCGCTCCGTTGTCCTTGACGTCGCAGGGCTCAGCTGTGGTACTAGATGCGGTCGTGATACCTGGAGGATCGAGGATCGCTTCTGTGGCAACAGGCCCTTCGTAGAGCGTCGTCGTGGAGCCCTCTACACGCAGATTCACGGTAATTGGTGTCGCCTGTGCATACGCGCTTGCGAGCAGAACAACGAGCTGCCCGGCAGCAAGCGCCAGGAAATTACGACGAAATGTGAGCATGAGCCACCCCTTTCCACGAGGGCTTGTGGGCTTGTGGTCGGAGGCAGGTCTCCTGGCTCCCGGGCCCACCCTCCGCACCTTCCCGATCCTCCGACTGGAGCGATCAGTGGCTGCGCACAAGGCGCGTTGCGGCTGGCATCCCCGGTCACAGTGGCGGGTCCGCGCTGGATTTTCACCGGCTTCCCTTTACCACCGACCGTCTGAGCCCAGTATCTTACTGAGATCGGGCCACGACAGGTCGCTGGCCTGCGCGATTACGCTCGCTCGTCTCGCCCGACGAGCGACGTGGACAACACATCGCAGAACACGAACCCCTCGCGCTGCACTATCTCCCCTGTTTCGCACGCTATCGGCTCGGAGAAGATAGGCCCGGCGTGGACGAAGGTGTGGAACTCTCCGTTCTCGCCGCATGGATCAACGCTTGGTGGTAGGTCTGCCAGAAGCTGCTCGTCATAGGCCCGACCTGCAAAAGAAGCGTCGAGTGCTCGTGGGTCCAGACAGACGATGATCGCCCGAAAGCCGGCTTCGATGAACTCTCGTGCCAGGGCCGCCGTGTCGCGTCCCCACAGCGGGAAGAGGCCGCGTCTGCCGTTCGCTGACAGTCGCGCCTCACGATAGGCACGGATGTCCTCGAGAAACAGGTCACCGAAGGCCACCTCCTCGATATCCGACAGGGGTGGCAAGGCAAATGCCTCGGCCATACGCGTCTCATAGATGTCGTTTATGCAGTTCGGCGGGATGCGGACCTCGACCAGCGGAATGCCAGTTGCCTGAGCTTGCCGGGTGAGCAGTCCGTGGCGTACACCGTGCATGCTGATGCGATCGTAGGTGTCGGTGAGTGTGGTGATCAACGCCTCGGGCTCGATGCCTTGGTGGCGCAGCGTCCAGAGTGTGAGGGCTGAGTCCTTGCCTCCACTCCAGGAGAGTGCGGTGCGCATCGTTCGAGGCATCCTATGTTCCTCCTGTCTCTAGTACAGATGTGTCACGTCCGTCGAGCAATGCTGACGATGTGAGGAGCCCGGCGATAATCGTGGACGTGATGGGACGGTTCATGGCGTTGCTGGCGTTTGTCAGGTTGAGCCCGACGGTGAGGAGATCTCGTCGACTCGGGGATTTTGGCGTCATCCCAGACTCACCGGGATGGTCACGGTGTGGCCGGCGCTGGTGAGCGTCAGGGTGTAGACACCGGACCGGAGGGTCCGCGACAGACGCAGACTCCGGAGCGAGCCAAGCGCGTAGGTGCGCCCGTTCTTGGTGAGCCGTGCGTGTGCATCGCGGCTCATTCTCGTTCCCTCGAGTGTGACCGAACAAGCGATCTTGCGAGCGCTTTTGGCCACGTGGCAGGTCACCTTCGCTGCGCGCCCGGCGAGGCCTCGTGCGCCCGCTTTGCCCTGTGTGCCGAGGCCGCCCACCGGTCCCTGTTGACCTGTGGCGCCTCCTTTGCCGGTTTCACCGATTGGGCCTCTTTCGCCTGTTGGCAGCGTGCCGCCTTCGCCGCTCAGGGTCACTTGCAGGCTGGTGGGTGTGTCGGTGCCCACTGTCAGTGATGCCGACCGCGGTCCTGTGGCGCTTGGTGTGAAGCGCACCGCGAATGTGCATGTTTCGCCTGGTTGCAGCATTTCCCCGGTGCATTCGTCGGCGGTGAGGATGAAGTCGGACGAGTTTGGGCCCTGCATCTGTAGGTGGCGGATCCGCATTTCTTCGGAGCCCGCCGTCACTGTGATTTCGTGGGGAGGGCCGATGGTCTCCAGTGGCTGAGTGCCGAGGCTGACGCTTGCGGGCGTGACAGTGGGTTCTTCATTGCAGGGGGCCAGTTGGCGGATGTAGACCTCGCGCAGCAGCGGTTCGCCGAGGTTGTAGGCCTGCGTCGTGAATGCTAGGCGGCATCCGTTCGCCGACAGCGCCGCTCCTTCGGGATTGCCCTTGGCGGCTTCTCCGCCCGTCCCGTCCTCGCGATCGACGAGCGATGTCGTTCCCGCCGTGAGGTCGCGCACATACAGGTGCGAGCGCGCGTTGTTGGGTTCTCCGGTCAGGTCCGAGAAGGCGCTGAACAGGATGTAGCGGCCATCTGCGCTTGCACCGAGGGGTGCGGGGATCACCGAGTTGCCTTCCGCGGCGGGCGCGCCGTTCTGTCCATCTGCGCGGCTCACCAGGGTGATGCTGGCGGGGGTGGAGCAGAGATCGGCGAGGTATGCCTCCGGGGTGAGCACCGGTTTTGCTTCAAACAGGTAGAGGTTCGTCGCCTGGGATGAGAATGCCACGTGGCAGCCTTCGTCGCCGATGAGAATCGGTTCTTCGGAAGAGCCGTTACCCGGTTCTCCCGTGGGTGTCCTACTGAGGAGCGTTGTCGTGTTGGTCTGCAGATCGCGCAGGTAGACCTGCGAGACGGTATTGGATTCCATGCCCGCGATCAGGTTGGTCGCGGAGCTTTCGAACGCCACGTAGCGGCCGTTCGGCGAGATCGAGTTGCCGCTGCTCGATTCGCCGGCCAGTTCTCCATCGGCTCCGCTGGCACGGCTGACCGCGGTCGTCGTGCCGGCTTGCACGTCGCGTACGTACACCGTCCTGGTCCCCGGTTCGTGGCTGTCCGCGGGGTCTTCTAGGTCTTCGACTCCGTCTCTGAAGAGGACATAGCGGCCATCCGCGGAGATTCCCTCGGCTCTGGGGGTGCGTTCGGCGAGGATCGCGCCTTCAGAGCCGGTCACCCGGTCGACCAGCACCGTTTCGCCCGTCTGCAGGTCGCGCCGGTAGACGTGCAGGGGATGTTCTCCCGGTTCGTTTGCGGGCAGGCCGCTGACCAGATTCGACGCCGCGGAGGTGAAGACCACATAGCGCCCATTACCGGAGATAAAGACGAATTCGACCCCGGAGCCTTCGCCCGGTTCATTCGCCGGTTCACCACTGGGGCCGCTCGCGCGACTAACGAGCTTCACTTCGCCGGTGTGCAGATCCTTCACGTAGGCCTCCTGCACTCCGACGGGCCCGTGTTCGCCGAGGTTGTCAGCTGATGTAACGAACGCGACGTAGCGGCCATCCGCGGAGATCGACGGGTTCTTTTCGATCGCGTTCGCGTTGGCATACACACCTGACGGGGTGACGGAGGCTCCAAACGTGTCGCCGGTCGTTTCATCGCTGCTCGCGTACGCTGCCGAGGCACAGAACGCGAATGCGAGCGTGAGTGTCGCGAGAAGGATCGCGCTTCGTCTGAGCGCTCTGGCACGACTCCCGCACGGGTCTTTACAAGGCATCCGGTAACCCCTTTCCACGAGGGTGTAGAGATGGATGGATCGGAGGGAGGTCTCCTGGCTTACGAGCTCTACCGCCGCGCCTTCCCAGCCCATTGGGCCAGTGGCTGCCGCTAGGCGTGCGGCGGTCTTTGCTCGATCACAGTGGCGGGCCCGCGCCGGCTTCTCACCGGCTTCCCTGTCCACCGATCCGTGGATTTGTTGGCGGCGAGCATAGCGCCAGAGCCGCTTTTGCGGTCTCGCCACACACGCGGCCGCACTGGTGCTATAAAGGCCCGGTCACGCGGTGCGGGGAACCCGGTGGGAATCCGGGACTGACGCGCAACGGTATGGGCACCGGCCAACGGCCGGGATGCTCGAGTCCGAACACCGCCCGCTTGACGCAAACACACAAGGACCCTGTTCTCGCGAACGGACGGTTAGGTCTTCATCGCTCTCGCTTCCTGCGGGCGCGGACGGAGAGCCACGCCGTCCGCAACGGAAGGAGATCCACCATGACAGACCGTTTGATCTGCCGGCTAGCGGTGATCGCGGCTGGCGCCTGTGCGCTGCTGGTGCCCTCTGTGGCCCAGGCGACCTCGACAAAAGCGGAAATCGAAGCGTCTATGAGCAGCGGCACGGGCTACCTGAAGACTCTTCAGCTGGCCAGCGGCGGCTTTGGAAGCGACTGGGACTTGAGCGCTCTCGCCGCCGGCGGAGTCGCCGCGGCGAACGTCAAGAAGACAGGTGCGGAAACCGACGCACGGACGTGGTATCGCAAACTTGTGGGCAACGAAACCGCCACGAAATGGCCGGCGGAAGCGAAGGTCACCGAATACGAGCGCGCCGCTCTGAACGCCTACGCGGCCGGCATCGAACCGGCGCGGGTCTCAAAGACGCAGAACCTGATCGCCGGCATCGCCTCGTTCTATCAACCCGAACACCCTGGCTACTACGGGCCACCGGAAGTATTCGAGGGCGCCATCTTCGGGCTGCTCGCGCTCGCGGACGCAAAGACGCAGGAAAGCGTCCAGCGGGTGCCCCAGGTGCTGCTGGAAAAGTCGATCGCGGTGGTGGAAGCCAACCAGCACACCGACGGCGGCTGGAACTACCAGCAGGCCGAAGGCAATGAAACGGTGCGCAAATCCGCGGGCGAACCAGACACGACGGGCGCGGCGATCGCCGCGCTGTGCAATGCCGGTGTATCCCCCGCGACGAACGAATCGGTCAAGAGAGGAATCGCCTACCTGAAGTCGCTGCTCGTTTCTTCAAGCGGCGCGTTCTCCTCAGAATTTGGAGCGAACACCGACTCCAACGCCTGGGCGGTGAGCGGGCTGCAGGCCTGTGGCATCAACCCACAGGAAGAAGGATTCACGAGCAAAGAAGGAAAGACGCCGATCGACTTCCTGATATCTCAGCAACTGAAAACCGGAAGCGAAGCCGGTGGGTTCAAGTATCTGACGACCGGAACCACGGCGGACGAATACGCAAGCCAGGACGCCGTGCGCGCGCTGGCCGGCGCCGGCTTCACGGTGGCGCCTCCGACGCCGAGTGGCGGGCTTGAAAGATGGTTCGCCGAAACCAACTTCAGCACCAGCAAAACCATCAAGAGCCCGCTGGCGCTGATCATCAACAACGGCAGCGGGACGCTGAAGGTCTGTTCGGTGTCGATCGCTCCCGAAGCCACAACCACGACGCTGGAAGCGACGCTGAAAGCCGCCGAAGCCGGCTCCACTCCGAAAGAATGCGTCACGAGCCACAAATCGGAAGCGAGCAGCAAAGCGATCACCCAGATCAACGGCTTCCCCAGCACGCCGGCGCCCGAATGGGATATCGCCATCAATGGAGGCGCCGAAGAACAGGCCAAGACCAGCAAGGTGATCCACCTAGGCGACACGATCTACCTGCACTACGTCTGATCCGACGCTGGTCGAGGAGCAAGACATGCGAACGAGCATCACGACACTGGCAGTCACATCACTGACCGCGATCCTCAATGCGGCGCCTGCTCAGGCGGCGCTCACGCAGGTGAACGTGAGGATCGAGGGTAGAAGCAAGACGCTGTTCGAAGGCCCGATCCTCACCGAAGGCCACGACGTGAGCTCATACGAGGCGGACGGCAACGGCGCGGAAGACCTTGCCGAACATTCCTGCGACGGTGTGAATCGCAACGATCCGGAAAACACGAGTCCCGGCGCGACATCGACGGCTGCTGCCTCGGACGCGATGAACCTGATCGGCGAAGCCGACGCGATGGCCGGCCAGTGGTATGGGTCCTTCGATGACTATTACGTGAAGCAGTGGGGTGATGAGGAAGAAAACGCCGAAACCGGAAGCAGATATTGGGGAGTGCTCGTGAACGACGTCTTCATCGACGTCGGCGGCTGCCAGTACGAGCTGGCGGGCGGCGATGAAGTGCTGTGGATCTACAACGCGTTTGACTCCAGGCCGATCCTCGGCCTGTTCGCCGCGGGTGAGCACTACGGCTCCGGCGTCCGCCCACTGACCGCGCAAGCACAGATAGGCAAGCCCTTCGAGGTCGAAGTCGATGCCTACGACGATCACGGTGAAGGCGAGCCGCCGGCAACCCCGGAACGCACCTCTAAAGACACGAGCCCATATGAAGGCGCAGAGGTCGCGCCGGTCGAAACCTCGACGCAGGGATTCGAGACGGTCCGGATCGGCAGCTCTGAAGCGGTAATAACCAACAGCGAAGGCAAGGCGAGCATCACCTTCACCACCCCAGGGTGGCACCGGATCATGGCTGGCGCCCCTCTGGACGGGAAGGGCGAAGAAGCCGCGATCCGCTCCAACAGGTTGGACGTGTGCGTGCCCGCGGAAGGGCAGAGCGGCTGCGGAGAACCGCCAGCCGAAGATGCGGTTCGCACCCCGGCCCGATACAGCCAAGAAGTCAAAGAAGTAAAAGAAGAAGAACACCAGCAGCCCGTGCTGCGCGGCAACTCCGGCGACCAGGGTGACGAGCAACAAGAGAGCGGCAGTCCAGCCAAAGCGAGCACCACGACTTCCGGCGCCGCGGCGTCGGACGGTCTCACACCCGGACTTGCGATCCAGGGCATCACCTCCAGGCGCCTCGTGCTGAAGTTCACCGCTCCGGGCAGGGCCATTGTGAAGATCGCCCGTCGGGCGGGTCGGGGCTCTCACCGCCATTGGCAGACGATCGAGACGATCGCAGTCAAAGCGAGCAAGGCCGGAGCGCTCGAGGTCAAACTGCCGCGGTTGGTTGCTGGCAGCTACCAGGTGAGCATCAGCCTCGCTGGCACCAAGCCTGTGCTCGAGACCCTGACAGTGCCCCGCAGACGACGATGAGCCCGCATGCTGGAGCAAGCTGAACCTCGATGGCACGGCGGGCGAACACGACCGCGCCAGCCGCGGTTGCTCGCGGGACGCTGGCGGCGCTGAGCTCGATGGTCGCGGTTCTGTTGGTTTACCCCGCCTGTCCCGCTCAGGCGGCCACTGCGCGCGACTCTAAGTTCCAGCCGAACCTCGAAGCGACCGTGAGATATCTGCAGAACGCGGAGCGCGAAAACGGGGGCTTCGCCGAACCGGGTGCCGAACCAGAACCGGACTTCAGTGCCTGGGTCACGCTGGCACTGGCGGCAGCCGGGATCAATCCACGCGATCAGACAACCGCCAAGCAGAACTGGGTTGGCGGCCACAGTGCCTATACCTATCTGGCCGAACACGCCCACGAAGCGTCCTCGACCACTGACTTCGAGCGCGAACTGCTCATCGTCGATGCCGCCGGCACCTCACCACGAGACTTCGGCGGAGTCGACCTCCTCGATGACCTCCTTGGGCGGCAGATCGCCGCTGGCAGCGATGCGGGTGCCTTCGCGCACGAGGCTGGCTCCGAGGAAGCGGGGATCAACGACACTGTCTTTGCGATCCTCGCGCTCAGCCCGATTCACGAACAGGCGGTACAGGAAGCCATCGGCAGGGCCGCGGAATGGTTGGAACAGCAGCAGTACTGCGACGGTAGCTGGCCCTCGGTGTCCCCGCATACACCACAGAAATGCACGACGAGGCAGTTGCCAGGGGAACAAACGGGCGAAGTCGACATGACCGGCGCCGCGCTCGAGGCATCGAGCGTCGTCAAACGCTCCGACTCCGAACGCCCGGTCTGGGCGTTTGAATACCTTCGTGAAGCCGAGAAGCCGAACGGGGGCTTTGTAGAGTTTCTCGGCGAACGCGAACCAAACGTCGCCTCCGCAGCCTGGGTCGTGCAGGCGATGTGGTCCGCTGGAGTCGACCCCGAAGAATGGCTCACGCACTCCAGCGAGCAAACCGAAGAACCGCTCGCATATATGACCTCGCTGCAGCAGCCCGACGGTCACATCCGGTGGAAGCAAAGCCAGGAATTGAACGGTATGTGGATGACGGCGTATGTCACCCCGGCATTCACCGGCAACCCGCTGCCGATCCCTGCGGTGCACTACGAAGAACTCTCCTCTTCGCCACCCGAAGAACCGGCAGGCGCCGGAGATGGCGGAGTGTCCACAAACCCGGGCAATGGGGTGATCGCCGGTGGTGGCGGGAACGGCGCGCAGTTGTTCAGTCGTCCGCAGCCCGGGAGCAATGGCCACACTCCCGGTGGTGCTCGCCAGCCCAAGTCGCAAAAGCAGGACAGGCCCCGCACCCACGAGCTGAACCCCGGCGCTGCCCGCAAAACACCCGCCCCGACTGCCACCAGCGCCAGCGTCCACCACCCCGAGAAACGCGTCCACCAAGTCGAGAAACACAACCAGCCCGGCCACAGCGGCACAGGCGGAGTCGCGCTGACCGGTACCGGCACCGGCGGCAGAGGACAGAGCAGCGGCCGAGACGTCAAGGGGATCCTGATCGGAGCGCCGGCCGGTGCGCTTGAGCCCGGGGCTCCGGGCCTGCGGGGCGCCGGAGCGGGAGAGGACCAGACATCGTGGCTGGCGATCGGGATCGGTGGCGCGGCGCTCGCTCTCGCGCTCCTGGGCGCGTTTGTGGAGCTCAAACGCCCACAGGTGATCCTGTGAACGTCCTCGGCGCCACAGATGCCATCGCGCAAGCGCTTGCGAGGATCGCCTCCTCCCTGCGTGTTCCGGTTCTGATCCTTGCGCTGCTCGTGTTGCTCGTCTGCGCTCTGGAGCTCGGACGTTTCGCGATCGAGCTCCTCTCCCGTGCACGCGCCGGGCGCAGCGCGCTGCGTGATCTCGCTCGCCAGGTCGTTGCCAACCCCAACCGGGCCGCTGTACTAGCGTCCCATGCACCGAGCTCATTCTCGAGCGAGGCGCTGCTCGAGATCGCCCGAGCGGTCCTGGCCGGTGAAGAGGCGGGCATCGAGCACGCGCTCGCGGACTACGAGCTCGCTGTTCAACGACGTTTGGATCACACCCGCATCCTCGTTCGCGCCGGACCGGCGCTCGGGCTGATGGGCACCCTGATCCCGCTTGCGCCGGGACTCGCGGCCCTCGGCCATGGAGAAGTGGCCACCCTGGCGACAGATCTACAGACCGCTTTTGCCGCCACGACGGTCGGGCTGTTGGTCGGTACGGTCGCGTTTGCCCTGACACTCACCCGCACACGGATGTACACAGAAGACCTCACCGCGCTCGAGCGAGCGACGGTCACAGCGGTGCCACGATGACCCGTCGCACAGGACTCGGCCGCCACGGCCGCATCGAAGACTCCGCAGGAGACCCACTCGACGGGCTGGTCAACCTGTTCGACATCGGCATCGTCCTTGCCGTCGCGTTCCTCATCGCCGGGCTCGGCCTGACCCTCAACCAATCCAAGCATCGCCTGCAGACACGCCCACCGACCACAGAACACACCCAGTCCGTGCCCACACCATCATCCGGCGCCCCCGCCGCCAGCGGCCGCGGCCAGGCGGTCGGCACCGTCTACCGGCTGGCGAACGGACAGCTCGTGTATGTGAGGAAGTAACGCTGCCTGCCGAGCTCATCTGGGCTGGTGCTCGCCACGACACCGCTGGGCAATCTCCCAAAGCGCGCGTGGCGGAAAGAAGTCGACACGACGAACTGGCCGGTTTGCTTCGTCGATCAGCTCTTTCAAACGCCGGCTGCTTGCTCGGCATCGTCCATCATCCGTAGGTAGGGCGCGACGAGCTCGCCGTAGTCGGACTTTCGAGTGGCGGGCAGATCCTTCCAGCCGGTGACCGAGCCACGGCAGTTCTCAGCGCCACACAGGCAGTCGACCGGGAAGTGGTCGATCGTGAAGTTGCGCATGGCGTAGTCAAAGGTGAGCTCCTGCCCGGTGGTGATCGAGCGGCGGGCGACGAAGTCAAACGCGTCCGCGTCGTTGAGTCGCACACCGCAGTTCGGGTCACAGGAGTGGTTGACCATCGGACCGAGCCCGCCGTGGCGCGCCCAGCGATCGGGGCCGACCTGGGTCGCGTGCGAGTCGTTGCCGGTCAGCGGGCCGATCAGAAAGCCGACCATGACCGTCTCACCGATCGCGAATGCTCGGGTCGCGAGAACACCATCGCCGGTGCCGTCGGCCATGCGGCGCAGCTCGACGCTCTCATCCCCGGAAACCTGGCCTGTGCTCGCCTGGATCTCCTCGAGGATGAGTGATCTGCCACCGCGCAACATGGTGCTGGCGGGCGGTTCGGACGTTCGTGCATGGGGCAAGGGAGACCCCTTTCTGTCGACGCCCTAGAAGAACCAGCATAGAGGTGGACTCCTCTACTCCCCTATTTGACTTGGCGGGCAGCGCTTCGCGGATGCCCTCCGTGACCGGAGATGTCTCCAAAAGCACCTTCGGACAGCACCTGCTCGATCGCGAACAACCGATCAGCCGTGTCGGGATGTCCCGGCATCTGCGTTGTTGGATCGTGCTCGAGACACGCCTGGTCGCTGAAGTAGACCGGGGTCCCGGCGTGGCGTGGCGGACCGGGACCGATCCCCTCAGGAGGGAGATGTGAGTGCTCATTTGGCATCCTGCCGCTATATGTCCCCCTTGTCTGGGGAGGGCAACCCGCTGGGCCCTGGATAGATGGGTTTGGGAAGTAATCCGATCGCGTGGAGTCTCTAGCTGGCGGTGCGAGATTTCGGGTCCGTGCGCTGGCGGCTGGCCACCGAGGCCGGCAGGCAATCGTGTCTCCCGCTCAGCCAGAGCACCAGCACGGCGACATGCCACATCCTTCGATACCCAATGACAGGAGATACACACAGTGCCTAGACCTTCGGTCCTTGCTCTCGCTGGCGTAGCGCTTTTCCTCGCTGGCTGCGGCAGCTCAAGCAGCTCAAGCAGCTCACCCAGCACGTCGGCCGCTGCGAGTACTGCGACCACGACACCGAGCGCAAGCTCTTCTCCTTTCCTGGCGAATCTGAAAACCGTCAGCAAGGTCGCCTCGACGATCCCGACCAACGGCGACATCAACCCCTATGGCATCGTGTTCGTTCCCACGAGCATGGGCAAGCTCCAGGCGGGTGAGATGCTGGTCAGCAACTTCAACGCCAAGGAAAGCGCGAAGGAGAACGGTCAGGGCACCGGCACGACGATCGTGCAGGTCTCGACATCTGGGAAGGTCTCGCCGTTCGCTACGGTCGATGCGAAGACACTCCCCGGGCCGTGCCCCGGCGGTGTCGGGCTGACGACGGCGCTGAACGTTCTGCCGGGCGGCTACGTCGTCGTCGGCAGCCTGCCAACGACCAACGGCAAGACGGCGACCGCGAAGTACGGCTGCCTGATCGTGCTGGACAGTGAAGGCAAAGCGGTTGAGACGATCGCCAGCAACAACATCCAGGGGCCGTGGGACTCGACCGCTGAGAGCGAAGGCTCCAAGACCAGCCTGTTCGTCAGCAACGCGCTCAACGGCGGCGCGGCAAAGGGCATCCACACGATCGACAACTCGACGGTGCTGCGGATCGATCTGGAATCCGGAGAAGGGCAGACGCCGAAGGTCACCAGCGAAACGGTGATCGCGGACGGTATCCCGTGGGTCAATTCGGCGGAAGCTCTCGTGCTCGGGCCGACCGGCCTCGCGCTCGCATCCAACGGGACGCTGTATGTGGCCTCGACCGATACCAACGAGATCTTCGCGATCTCTGAAGCGATGACGCGCACGACCGCTGCCGCGAAAGGCGGCACCGTCCTCACCGAAGATGGCCGTTTGAAGGAACCGCTCGGCATGGTGCTCGCGCCGAACGGCAACATCATCGCGAGCAACGGCGGTGACGGCAACATGGTCGAAATCACACCCGCTGGGCAGCAGGTGGCTGTGCAGACCGCCGATAAGAAGACAGGCGCCGGATCGCTGTTCGGCCTGGCCATAGCCCCAGATGGCAAGAGCATCTACTTCGTCGACGACGGCGAAAACACGCTCAACGTCCTTGCCGAAAGCAAGCCAGCATCCACGAGCGGCCCGTCCACACCGGCGCGGAGCAGCACGAAGACGGCAGCCTCTCCGGGGACCTCGGGCGCATCAGAAAACCTGAGCCTCGAAGCAAACGCCGAAGGCCAGCTGAAATACAACACGACATCGTTGACTGCCAAGGCCGGCAAAGTCTCGATCGACTTCACCAACATGGCTCCAGAGAGTCACAACGTCACGGTTGAATCCGCCTCCGGTGAAAAGATTGGAGCGACACCCACCTTTCAGGGCGGCTCAAAGACCCTGAGCTTGAACCTGAAACCGGGAACCTACAAGTTCTTCTGCTCGGTTCCGGGACATCGCATGGCCGGGATGGAAGGCACCCTCACAGTCAGGTAACAGACACTGAAACCTCGGGGTTCCGCCCCCGGCTTTCCTTCCGGCCTGCAAGGAACAGGCCAGGGGCGGAGTCTTTCTCAACACCAGAGGCAGTCCCTCGAAGCCTCACCCTCAGTCACGCAAGCAAGGAGTGGACTCATGCGCCACGTACTGAAGCTGTCA
The DNA here is from genome assembly GCA_963776185.1 of uncultured Solirubrobacterales bacterium. Lineage (GTDB taxonomy): Bacteria > Actinomycetota > Thermoleophilia > Solirubrobacterales > Solirubrobacteraceae > Palsa-744. Next base: position 170,389 of record CAVZLM010000002.1, on the reverse strand, counting down.
ATACCAGCAATCGCCGCATCGCTGCTGATGGTCGCGTGTGGAAGCAGCACGTCAAACAGCACGACGACCTCCACCGCACAGACGACCAGCAGCCCGTCGAGCGCCGTCGTCGTAAAGACGGCTTCCAATGCACTCGGCACGATCCTCGTTGACAGCCAGGGCATGACGCTCTATCACCTCAGCGGCGAGCAGAAGGGCAAGTTCATTTGCACCAGCTCCGCCTGTATCGGTGTGTGGCATCCCTTGATCGCACCCTCCAGCGGCGCTCCCAGTGGCGAAGTCGGTTCTCTTGGAACCGTGAAGCGTCCCGGCGGGACTGTCCAGGTCACCTACGGGGGCACGCCCCTCTACACGTTCACAGGCGACCAGCAGCCTGGTGAAACCAAGGGTCAGGGGATCAAAGACGTAGGAACCTGGAGCGTGATCACGACCGGCTCCGGCAGCACCCCGGCGAGGCGCACGAGCAGCGCGCCGGCAAAGCCCGCGCCGAGCACGGGTGGCTCCTCAGAATCCTCAGGCGGCGGCTACAGCTACTGAGCCGCGCCGCGCTTCTGTGGGTGGGCGCGCGCGGATGTGACACGTCATACGCGCGCTGGCCACCGGTTGTTTGTGCGCAGTCGCGCCCGGCGGTGCCGCAAGTCAAACCGTGTCGGCGGCCAGCAGGCAACGTGCTGGGCGGGCAGCGAATGAGCGCTACATCACCGAGATCGAGCCGATCGGGCTTGCGGTCAACAGGCTTCTGGGTGGTGCAGATCCGATCCTCGAGACGTTTCACGACCGACAGATCGCGCCCAGCGAGGCGGCCCGGAGCATGTGGCCGGCTCGAGCACCGGTTCGCGGCCTACGGCGGTCGATATCGCCGCGGTCCATGCCCAACCGCCCAACTGCATGCTCTCAACGTCGGCCACGCCAACGCCTGCATAGTCAAGGACGCCTATCTGAGCGCGCTCGTTGCCGGCCTCGCCGATAGCGAACTCACCGACCTACCGAGTACACAGGCTGCTCAGCGCGCAGCGATCATCCGCTGGCGCATCGGCCTGACAGTCCTCGCTCACGCCGTCGTCACCGCACTGCCAGCAGACCTTCCGCAAGAGGTCGCGGCGAGATCGCACCATCGCCAACGGCCGCTAGATTCCCAACTGTGGGTCACCGATCTCCGCCGATACCCCCGGTCAGATCGCGCCCGTTAGAGCGGCAGCTCTGAGCGCTCAAATGTGCGGCTCGATGTGGCGACAGTCCGGCATTGGCTTGAGAGGCAGAGAAGCTAAACTGCACCGTCCTCGCCGGAGTAGCTCAGTCGGTTAGAGCAGCGGAATCATAATCCGCGTGTCGGGGGTTCGAGTCCCTCCTCCGGCATCCCAAGAGTCCGGACCGAGCCGGGGCATCCACGAAATAACGGTGGATGCCCCGGCCTCGATCGACTGTCGCTATTTAGTCTTTTTGACTTTCACCGCCGGCGCGACTTTCACGGCCGGGGTCCTCGTGGTCGTCTGTGGTGTGGCCGTGGTCGGTGCCGCAAGGCCCGTGGGGGTCTTTGGCGCTTTGTAGGACTTGCAGTCCATCACCGTGTATTCCGCACGGCAGTCCGTCTTGGCTGTCCACGTCTTTTTGAATTCCTTGACGAACTTGCTGAGCGCCGTCTGCTCGGTCTGAGCCGAAAGCTGCTGCTTGATCTCAGATTCGACCTGCTTCAGGGCCTGCTGAGAACCGGCTGTGATGCTCTTCACTTCATAGACGTAGTACCCGAACGGTGTCTTCACGGGACCGCCCAGCACATTCGCCTTGGCGCCGAAGATCGCGGTGTTCAGCGCCGCCTCCTCCTGGCCCTTGACCACTCCGGTCAGCAGGCCGCCAGTGGCCTTGCTCGTCGGATCGATCGAGACCTTCTTGGCGATGCTCGCAAAGCTCTTGCCCGATTCGATTTCCTTCTTGGCCTTCGTCGCTTGAGCTTCCGTCTTGGTCAGGACGATGTCCACGTTGCGCTTTTCGGACGTGCCGTAGCGCGTCTTGTTTTCCTTGTAGTACTTTTCGATTTCGGCCTTGGTGGGAGCGCCTTTGCCTTTGGCGACCTTCTTCTGGATTTTCGCGGACAGCATGTTCAGCTTGACCCTCAGCAGCAGATCAGAGACCGTCTGACCGGAGGTGGCCAGGAATTTTTGGAATTCAGCGGGCTTCGGGAACTGCTCGTTCTTGATTTTCGCGAATTCCTTCGTGACTTCCTTGTCGCTGACCTTCACGCCGAGGTGTTCGGCTTCGCCGATGACCCACGAGGAGGAGATCAGGAAGCCGAGCACCTCCTGCTTCAGGGATTCGTACTGCTCCTTGCACTCAGACTTCAGCTCTGTCGAGGTCGGCTTCGCTTGACCCTTGGCGGGCTTCGGCGCAGTGGCTTCCAGATGCGCGATGCAGGCCGTGTAGGCCGGAGGGTCGGGCACGGCCGGCTTCGGCGCGGTGCTGCCAGGGGTCGCGGCCGAGGTCGAAGAGGCGGCTACCGCCAGCCAGTGCTGGAACGTCGTCTTGGTGATCGGGGTGCCGCCGACCTGGACCACTGCGTCGCTGGCGATACCACCGCCGCAGCCGGCGATAGCGAGGCCGATCACCGGAATGAGACACCATCTCGTGCTGCGCGCAAACTTGGACAACTGATTCTCCGTTTCTACTAAAGAGCGTTTTACCGTATCCACCTTGCCGGTCATCGTGATCCGTAGCCGGCGAGAACTGCGGCTCTGGCTGAGTGAAGTCTCATCGCTTTGGCCTGGGGCCGTGGGCTTCAGGGAGAGCACCGATCTCCGATACGGCGCTCGTGTTGCCCGCATCGGGGTTGTGGGTTGCTGTCACGAGCAGCCCCCGAGCGCGCGAACCGATCGTGGCAAACGCCACGGTCACACGCAAGCTGGAGCACTCAAACCGCTGGCCCATACTCCTCCCGTCGTTCATCGTAATCATGCCCGCGTTCTACGGGGCCCCGGCGTGCGAGGCTAAAGACGCCGTATAAAGCCAGAGTAATGATCATAGGCGCCGCTCGCAGACCATGTCTTGACCCCCATGGCGCTCACCCGCCCCCACGAGGAGGCGCGGGTGAGCAAATCCACGGATCGGACAGCGCTGCGATCAGGCCTTGAGCAGGTCGATCACGAACACGAGCGGCGCGTTCGGCGGGATCGACGGCGGCCGCCCGGCCTTGCCATAGGCGAGCGCTGGCGGGATGATCAGCTCGCGTCTTCCGCCTACGCGCATACCTGGAATGCCTTTGGTCCAGCCAGGGATCAGCCCGCTGAGCGCAAACGTCGACGGTTCTTTGCGCGTGAAGGTGTTTTCGAACTGCTTGCCGGTCTTGTACACCACGCCAACGTCGTTGACCGTGACCGTGCCGCCGGCCTTGGCTTCTTCGCCCGTGCCCTTGACCAGGTCCTTGATCACCAGTTTGCTTGGTGCGGGGCCCGCCGGCGGCGTCACCTTGGGTTCTTTGGAGAGCGGACCGCTGGTCGGCGTTTTCACAGTCGCGGCGGCCGCGGTGGGAGCGGCGCTTGCGGTACTCGTCGCGGTAGTTTCGCCCGCGACGGTCGGAACCGAGCTGATATCTGACTCGTTGCCAACTGCGATCGTGCTCGACCCGCCAGACCCGCAGCCTGCCACCGCGACGGCCAGCAACGGAAGTGCACACCATCTCATCTTCGCCACAGATATATACAACCGATTCTCCATTCCTGATTTCAAGAACTCTGCTGCCCCGCCCAACTCCGGGATCATACGGTGCTTTGCGTCTCCAGCGCTCGCGGGACCCCGCCAACAGCGTTTCTCTAGAGAAGTCTCGCTCATGAGACCAGCCGAGACGGGGCGACGCTTTTGCTGTTTGAAAGCTTCTGCGGGGCGAGGCTATGGGCCTCAGATAAAGCAAAGCTAAGATCCGCTGCGGTCAGAGATCAGCGTCGTCTGATCCTCAGTCGCCTCCTCGGCACGTTGCACCCCACCTCAAAGCACCTTGTTCGCACGCGCGCGAGGTGGGCACCGGGATTCTGAGGTGGCGCACCTGAGAGCGAGGGGAGGCCGCTGGACTGCGATGAGCTGCTGAGGGGCAGGTCATCCATGCACACCGCGGGCAGGTTCGCGGCTGTGAGCAGTGGGTAGCGGATGTCGCTCGGCGGATAGGACATCAGGTCCGCGTACCCCTGGAAGTGGCCGAACTCGTGGACCATCATCTCGCAGAACTGAGGGTATGCCTGCAGTGTGGAGTTATACGTCGGCCAGGCGATCGTGCTGATGTAGACGGTGCAGTCGGTGTAGGTCGCGGGAGCCGCCGCGAAGTCCAGTTCACCGAGCGGGGTCTGGAAGGTCACCCACGCCTCGACTTCGGTGCCGGGCTGTGCGGGAGCGGGGGTGTTCTGTTGCCAGGCGATCGCGATCTGACCGGCGCATGGTGTGTTGCCCCAGTAGGTCTCGGCGGCCTGCTCGGCGAGCGCCACGGAGTTCGTGTCCGCCGCGTCGGCCGTGCCGGTGAGCCAGGTCGCAGGGAGCGCAAGCGCGCAGAGGCTGAGCCTTGTGGCGCCGGCTAGAATTCGATGTGTCGTCAGCTTGGGGAGCATCTGACTGTTGAGCTCGGCTGCATCGCGTGCAGTCTGGACCCGGCATCGGATGGCTCGACGGTTGTGCGACGCGCCAAACGCGGGCATCGACGCGTCGCAGAAGGCGCCTTTGACATGCCCACACAGCGCGAAACCCCAGTGTCTTCGGGCCATGGCGCCCACTCCTGCCGGCGATCGCTTGACAGCGGGCGATGCCATTGGCAGCATGCAGGGTGCAGAGCCAGCACCTTCCGGGTGGAGATTTGGCTCTGATCAGCGCTCTTTTGACACACACGAGGGCCACCATCAACATGCACCGCGCACGAGAACACAGGCACGACATCGGCTGAGAGCCCGAAAGGGTTTGCTGGTCTGTCCTCTCGCTGCGCCCGCCCGACATCGGCGGTCAGATCTGCTCGCGGGCCGCTACCCGCGGCAGATGATCGACACGCCGACGGAACTCACGAGCATCGTCAGCTGCGGCCGCGCAAATGCCCCAGACCCCTTGGCAGGATCCGCCGAGAGCCGATCGCGTCGGCTTCGGGCTCAGGAGAACAACTTAGATACAACAGTCACGTCTTCCCCGTCCAGCATTCTTCCTAAATCGAGAAGCCCATCGAGATGAGCGACACCACAGAGAATCACACGAGCCAGCTGAGCCCGACCGTCTATCAGCACGGGGAGATCGAGGCGCGCCGTCAGGCGATATGGCGTGAGCGAGGAGCGTTTGGCACCCCCGCCGAGCTCGACGGACGCACATGCAAGTACATCAAGCCCTCGGCGCCGTTCACCTCAGGGAACATCCACATCGGTCACGTTCGCTCCTATTCGATCGGCGACGCCTATGCGCGGTTCCTGCGCGCGCAGGGCGACGCGGTCCTGTTCGCGTTTGGCTTCGACGCGTTCGGGCTGCCAGCCGAGCTCGGCGCGATCGCCAACGAGGAGCCGCCCGGTGAGTGGGTGGCACGCTGCGCCGAGCACATGACCGGTCAATTGGAGCGCCTCGGGTTCTCCTTCGACTGGGATCGCTCGTTCCTGTCCTCCGACGAGGGGATGTATCGCTGGTCGCAGTGGCTGTTTTTGACGCTGCTGGAGAACGACCTGATCTATCAGGGGACCGGCAATGTCGACTGGTGTGACACCTGCCAGACGACGCTCGCCACGATGCAGGTGGAGAACGGCCGCTGCTGGCGCTGCCACGACCCGGTGCGGCTGATCTCCCGCCCGCAGTGGTATCTGCGGATCAGCGCCTACCTGCCAGAGAACGACGCGCGCATGACCGAGCTCGCCGACAGCGGCATCTGGGACGACACCTCGCTTGCCTCGCAGCGCTTCGTCCTCGGCCGCATCGACGGAGTCGAGCTCGATCTGACGGCCGACGACGGGAACAGCCTGACGGTCTTCACCCCCCACCCCACCGCGCTCGGGCAGGCCGGTTTCGTGGCGATCTCGCCCAAGCATCCAGACATCGAGCGCTGGACCGGCGATCCGCAGGTGCGCTCAGCGCTTCAGGAGCTTCGCTCCGGCGGCGTGCAGCGCAGCTCCCGCGACGCGGAGGCCGTCGAGGTGATCGATACGGGTAGAACGTTTCTCTGGGCTCCCGGCGAGCCGCCACTGCCACTGCTGATCTCGCCGCTGGTGGACGGGCGCTTCGGCGCGACGGCCGTGCTCGGCATCCCCGCGGAGGATCGCACTGACGCGGTGATCGCCGAGCGGCTGTCGCTCGCGAGCACCGAGCAGGCCGGTCAGCCACCTGCGATCGGCACACGGCCGGCCATTCGCTATCGCGCGAATGACTTCTCGGTCTCTCGTCAGCGCTCCTGGGGAACGCCGATCCCGATCGTCTACTGCGAGAGTTGCGGGACGGTCCCCGTGGCCAAGCGCGATCTGCCGGTGGTGCTGCCACGTGACCTCAAGCCGACTGGGACGGGCAATCCGCTGGCCGAGCGCGAGGATTTCGTCAACACGACGTGCCCGGAGTGCGGTGGGCCAGCGAGGCGCGAGACAGATACCCTCGACTGTCACTTCGACGCGCTGTGGCTGTGGGTGCCGGCGTGTGTGCCCGCGGAGTCTCGCGAGGACTCACTCGAGGACATCCTTGCGCTGGAGGATTTGCGTCATTGGCTTCCGTCCGCGAGGCTCGTCGCCGGCTCTGACAGCGGCAACTTCGTGTTCGACCAGCGGGTCGTCACGAAGGCCCTCAGGGACATCGGCCCGCTGGAGTTCATCGCCCAGGGCGAGCCGTTCGCCGGCTGCCTGTTTCACGAGATGGTGATCAGAGACGGGCGCAAGATGTCCAAGCATCTCGGCAACGTCGTGGACCCCGACGAGCTGCTCGCTAAGTACGGCGCCGACACCGTTCGGCTGGCGCTGCTCTATGCGGCACGCCCGCAGCGCTCGCTGAACTGGTCAGACAGCGCGGTCGCTCATTGCCACCGGTTCCTCGTGAATCTCTGGAAGTACGCCAACGCGAACTTCGCGAGCGCCGCAAACGCGCCACCCGACACCGACTCCGACGCCGCGAGCACCGAGTTCCTGAGAGTGCGCCTGAAGAAGTGGTGCGAGACCGGGATCGAGAAGATCACCGAGGACTTCGAGGGTCTGGAGATGCACAGCGCGGTACGCAACGTGATGCGCCTCTTCGAGCGGATCAAGGGGTTTGAGAAGCTCGTCGTCCAGAAGCGTGGAGAGCTCGTCGGTGAGGATCTGGCGGCCCTGGTGGACGCGCTGGGGCTACTGGCCGCCGTGCTTGCGCCGCTGGCGCCGCACATCGCCGAGGAGCTGTGGATCGTCTCCGGGCGCGAGGAGCTCGAGATGGACATCCCCTGGCCTACCCTGAAAGCAGTGGCGTAGCAAACTATCGTTCTAGACCTCAGGTTCTCTGAGAGATCGGAAAGACCCTTTGACAGCCCAGCTGCCCACAGCAAAACACAGATCGCAGGCTCGCTCGCTCGGGGAGTCTCAGATATGAGCGCCGCCGTGAAGGCCCGAGTGTCCACGCGCTCCTGCGCGACGGAGCTCGTGTGCCACCGCTGCAACCACCGCTATCCGCTCACAGACACGGCATTCGCGTGCCCAGACTGCGGCAAGGGCCTGGATATCGTCTACGACTACGAGCTCGCGGCCAGCCACTTCCGCGACTTCCCCGGCTCCGAGCGCCCACACAACATCTGGCACTTCGAGGAGCTGCTCCCGATCATCGACGCGGGCGCGCAGGCGCGTGTGGGCCAGCACTCCGGCTACACGCCGCTGATTCGCGCCGACCGGCTCGGCGCCGAGCTCGGCCTGAGCAATCTCTACCTGAAGGACGACTCCAGCAACCGCCCGAGCCTCTCCTACAAGGACCGCGTCGTCTCGATGTCGGTCGCGCGTCTGCTCGAGCGCGGCAAGGGCGAGATCGGCTGCGTCTCGACCGGCAACGTCGGCACGGCCGTGGCGTCGCTCGCGGCGAAGGCCGGGGTCGACGCGTTCATCTTCTACCCCAACGCGCTGGAGGCGACGAAGGCGCGTGCGTGTATGGCCCTCGGCGCGAAGGTCGTGCAGGTCGAGGGCAACTACGACGAAGCCAACCGCTGCTGCCGCGCGCTCGCCGAAGCGACGGGGATGGACTTCGCGAACATCACGCTGCGCCCGTTCTACGCCGAGGGCGCAAAGACCGCGGCGTTCGAGATCGTCGAGCAGCTGCAGTGGGTTTCGCCGGACCACATCGTCAGCCCGGCCGCCGGCGGAACCCTCTCCTCGCGGATGCACAAGGGCCTCGGCGAGCTGCAGCTGCTCGGTTTGTCCGAGACCGAGCAGACGCAGATCCACATCGCCCAGCCGAGCGGCTGCAACCCGATCGCTTCGGCGATCCTCGCCGAGGAGGCGGAGGTCGTGCCGGTGATGCCCGAGACCGCCGCGCACTCGCTTGCGATCGGCGCGCCCGGGGATGGCTACCTCGTGATCGACGCGGTCCACTCGCGCGGGGGCACCGCAGCGTTCGCCTCAGACCCCGAGATCTTCGCCGGGATCGACCTGCTCGCGGCAACCGAGGGCCTGTTGACCGAGCCGGCTGGCGGCACCACGATCGCCGTGCTCGAGAAGCTCGCCGCGGCCGGGCGCTTCGCCCCGGATGACACGGTAGTCGCGTTGATCACCGGCAACGGGTTGAAGACGCTCGACGATCATCCGCCGAAGGAGTGGCCGGCGAAGATCGACTGCGAGCTCGAGTCGATGCTCGCTGCCCTCACTGAGCTCGAGCGCACGCCGACGATGATGCAGACCGCGCACGAGCAGCTGCGGGCCTGACCGGCCCGCACTGGCAGCGGCGCGCCACTTGGTGAATACCGGTCAGGCGTTTGGATGGGTGGGGACCAGCACCTCGGGGTGTTCGAGCGTTATCGCGTGTTCGAGCAGCACCGCCTGCGAGACAGTCCTGGGAACCTGGGAGACGAAGCGGTAGAGGATCAGGCCGTGTGTGTCGCGCCTGGACAGCAGGTGAAATCCTGGCGCGGGCGGCTGGCCAGCGGAGGCGCGCAGCGGGTTGTAGCCGACCTCGTCGATCTCCGAGACCGTCACGAGCTCTCCCCGGTGGAGGTTGTGCAGCGGCGGCAGGTAGTACTCGAGCGGAGCGGAGCCGAGCTCGACGGTCGTGATCGCGCGGTCTGCCGGTGCGCTACGCAGCACGCTCGCCAGACCGCGCCAGTCGCCGCGCTGCAGGCGTGGACTGAGGTTCACGTCGATCGTGAGCGCGCCGAACGCGAGCATCAAAAGGACCGCCAGCGCCACGCCGACGCGACCGGCGCGGGGCGTCACGATCACCACGCCGAGCAGCGCCGTGAGCGGGATCATCGCCGCGACGAGGTTGCGTGGCGCCAGGTAGTCGGCGCCGAGCGCCACGAGCACGATCGGGATCAGCACCCCGCAGGCAGCTGTTGCGGCCATCAGAACGGCCCCGCGCTCCTCGCGCGGCGCCAGCACGCGCCACAGCCCGTACAGCACGCCAGCGAGCGCGATCAGCGCCACGAGCAGCTCGATGCCGTGCCCCAGCGGCTCCCCGGACTCGCCGGTCAGGTAGTACTGGGGAATCGCCTGCAGGCGTTCAGAGAGAGGCCAGCGTCCAATCCACTGCGTGCCGTGCGCGCCTTGCGCTGAGATCAGCGGCAGCAGCGCAAGACCGACCGCACCGATCGCGCCGGCGGCGGGCAGCGTGACCCGCAGCCGCTCACGGCGGCGCAGCAGCCACAGGCACATCGGGATCAGCAGAAAGACCGCGAAGTAGTGGGTCAGCAGCGCTAGCGATCCGCTCAGCGCGAAGGCGGCCATACGCCGCGGCGTCGGGTTTGCCTCGGCGCGCAGAAAGCACAGCAGCGCGAGCCCGGCGGTGAGCACATACAGCTCGTATGCGCGAGCCTCCTGGGAGTACCACACGAACAGCGGGTTGACGGCGATCAGGCCGGCCGTGAGGATCGCCGCGCGCCGGCCGGCGAGTTCTCGTCCTAGCCCCCACCCGACGGGCACGCATGCGACTCCGGCGAGCGCCGAGAGGAATCGCAGCGCGACCGCGCCGGTGCCGAACACGCGCGATATCGCCCACTCCAGCAGGTACCACAGCGGCGGCGAGTTTTCGCTGTGCGATACCGCTCGGAGCGTGGCTGCGAGACTCGCGTGGAGCGTGTGGACAGGGGTGAACGCCTCGTCATACCAGAGACTCTGCAGTCCGAGCGTCGAGAACCGCAGCGCGGCCGCCAGGATCAGCAGCGCCGCGAGAACCCACCACGACGGCGAGTGCTCGAGCTCCGCGTCGGTGCCCGCTGCCGGTGGCTCGGCGGGTGTCCGGGCAGACACTCAACCATCCTTCAGTAGAGCAGGGTGCGGCGCGGAGGGTGGCGTCCGAAGGCCGCACAACTCCTCACTGACGGCGTCCCCGAAGCAGGCGTAGCGGCTCTTGCGCAGATCCTGGACATACGGGGGCAGGTAGTAGCCGCCATCTACGGCGCGCAGACCGTGACGGACCGGGCCGGTCGTGATCAGGCAGATCCGTGCGACCGATTCCGGCGCCCCCGGGGAGGTGTTGCCGCAGGTGACGTCGCGGGTGGTGAAGTTTTTGACGTCCTGCTCGGTTCCGACGTTCTTGTAGTCGTGCCCGGTCAGCTCACGCCACGTACGCAGGTCGGCGACCAGACGGTGGTTGGTGTGTGTCTGCAGCACCACATCGTTGACTGTGGCGACCGCCAGTATCAAGCCGAGGATCACGAGCAGGGTCGTCTCGATCAGGCGCAACTCGCCACGGCCGCGACGCTCGTGCTGCAGTGGCCGCAACCCGCTGGGGAGCCAGCTCCAGCCACGCTCCCCGCTGGGATCCTCGGGGCCGCTCATGACACCGGCGCCAGCAGCGGCGCGGTCTGGTGAACGATGAACAGCAGCTGCACGCCGAGTGTGGCGTACAGCAGCCGCCGGTCGCGGCTGACAAGCGCCAGGGGCAGCGGCCAGAGGATGTACCAGGCCAGCAGCCACGTGCTCGTGACCGTGATCGCGAGCAGCGTCCAGCCGGAGGCGGCGACCCAGTCATAGCCGCGCCAGGTGCGCCACAGCAGATGCAGGACGATCAGCACGAGCGCCGCCTTGAGCAGATCGTGATCGATCGGGAAGACACCGGGCTTGCCGAACAGGTGGGCGATCTCCGTGGGGAAACTGTCGGTGGAGACGAACGCGGCGTCACGGTTGAGCGCCGAGATCAGGTCGACGCCGTGAATCCCGAATGCGATGTAGCCCGCCAGGACACACAGCACGATCGCGCCCAGCGCACCGGCGATCGGAGCCAGCCGCCGGCGGCTGAGAATCATGAACGGCAGCAGCGCTCCCACGGTCGCCTTGATGAACGCCCCGGCGATCACGGTGGCCGCGGCCGAGGATTCCCGCTCGGCGAGCGTCAGCACGACCGCTGCCATCATGAACGCCATCATGATCAGGTCGTTGTGCGCGCCGCCGAGACCATAGATCACATACAGCGGGTTGGCGCCGAGCACGAACACCGCGAGCTTGCGGTCGAGGCCGCGTCTGCTGGCGCAGCGCCACGTCAACGCGATCGTCGCGAAGCTCGCCGCCAGCGCCTCGAGCTTCATCCCCCACACCGCTCCGCTGACGCCGAGCAGCGCCAGCGGATAGCTCAGCAGCGTGTAGATCGGCCCGTATGCGGTGGCGACGTGCGTCCAGTCGTCGCCCACGTACTTGTAGATGCGGTCCGAGTGGATCGCGAACGGGCCATGCAAATACGGGTTCACGCCGTGCTCGACGCCCATACGAGCGTAGGCGATATAGCTGAAAACGTCGGTGGAGATCAGGATCGGCCCGGCAAACACGATCAGGTTCAGGGCGATCACGAGCGCCAGCACCCAGCGCTCGCTGATACGCGCGATCTGCCAGCTCAGCAGCCCGTAGGCGACGGTGAACGACAGCAGCGCGATCAGGAACACCCTGAAGCCGAGCCGCTCACCGATGCCGATCAGCCAGGTCGCGATGTGCGGCGACTTGGGGATCAGCGGTGAGTGTCCCAGTGCCCCGTCGAGGACGATCTCGAGCGTGGCGGCGAGCAGCACGACCGTGGCGAGCACGGTCAGGGCCCTGAGCGCGCGCGGCGCCGAGCAGTCCGCTGGGAGGATCGTCGTCCGCTCGTTTACCGCCGCCGCCGGCAACGGGCCTGTGGGACTCGTCTGGTTCATCGTTCGCTGACCGCCGCGGGAAGCCTAGAGGGAAACGGCCGCGCTCGCGCTGGGCGTCGCTGCACGCCCGCGACCATCGCCGAGCGGCGCCCGGGCGGCGCTCAGCTCGAGCGACCCCCAGCAGGTGCGCAACCGCCGGTACACCTCCACCTCGGCGAAGCCTGCCGCTGCGATCATCCCGGGCAAGGCGCCGGCGGCATGCGCGCGGGTGCGATCGAAGCCGTCGAGCAGGCGGATCGTGAGAAACGCCAGCCACATGAGCGGGTCGTGAGCGGCGCCCCAGTCGGCGACGTGCAGCCATCCTCCCGGTGTCAGGACGCGCAGGGCCTCCCCCAGCGCCAGGCGCTTGTGCTCGCTGTCGAGGTGGTGGAGCATCAGCGAGCAGGTGACCGCGTCAAAGCTCTGATCGGCGAACGGGAGCTCTGAGGAGGAGCCCTTCACCCAGTCGATCGCGCTCTGCGGAGAAGCCTTCGCGCGAGCCCTCGCGAGCGCCTTCGGATCGGGGTCCAGGCCGGTCACTGCGATCGAGCGATCCGCTTGCTGGCAGGCGATCGCGAGCGATCCCGTGCCGGTGCCGAGATCCAGCACCCGCTTTGGCTGACCGTGAGCGCCCACACGAGCGACGAGCAGCGAGCGGAACGTGCGCTCGCGCATCGTGGCGGCCACGATCGGGTCATAGACCGCGGTCATGCGCACACGACCCGAGGCCGGCAGATAGCCTCCCGTGGGCGGCGTGGAGCTAGCTTGCAGGTGAGGCCTCGAAGTGCAGCACGTCCAGTGCGCCGGTCACCTCGAACACGCGCTGCACGGTGGGCTCGCCGGGATACAGCACGAGTTCATAGCCCTGCTCGCGTGCGCGTGCGTCGGCCTGCAGCAGCACGCGCAGGCCGGTGGAGTCGATGAAGGCGAGGCGGCTCAGGTCGATCACCACACGTTTTGCGGCGGACTGCGTTGCGTTCCGTAAGCCCTCTTCCATCTGCGGCACGCTGGCGAGATCGAGCTCGCCTAGCAGTGAGAGCCTCGCGGTGGCGCCCTCCACCACCAACGAGACCGCCAGCGCTCCCGGTAGAGGTGTCGCCTCGCTCATAGCCGGGACTCTATTGCACCGGCATGCGGACTCACAACGCCGTCCACACCGACTTCGTCTCGAGGTACGCGCCGAGGCCGTCGTGGCCGTGCTCGCGGCCGAGACCCGAGGCCTTGAAGCCGCCGAACGGAGCTGAGGGGTCGACCGCGCCCCACGTGTTGATGTAGACCGATCCCGCCCGCAGCAGCGCCGCTAGGCGGTGGGCGTTTGAGACGTCGCGAGTCCAGACGCCCGCGGCGAGACCGTAGTCGCTGGCGTTGGCTCGCTCAGCGACCTCCTCGAGCGTCTCATATGGCGAGGCGACGAGCACCGGCCCGAAGATCTCCTCGCGGGCGATCTTCAACTCGTCGGATGTCGTCGTGAAGACCGTTGGCGCGACGAAGTACCCGCCGCTGTCGGTGAGCGCGGCCTCGCCGCCGGCGAGCAGCTCGGCGCCCTGCTCGCGGCCTGAGGCGATGTAGCTCATGACCCGCTCCTGCTGCTCGGCTGAGACGAGCGGCCCGAGCTGCGTGCCGGCTTCCAGCCCCGGGCCGAGCTGCGCCTCCTTGGCGGCCTGCACGAGGCCGCTGATGACCTCATCGAAGCGCTCCGCGGGGACGAACAGCCGCGAGCCGGCGTTGCAGGCCTGCCCGGAGTTGAAGTAGATCGCCTGGAACGAGCCCTTGATGGCGGCGTCGAGATCGGCGTCCGGGAGGATGATGTTCGGGGACTTGCCGCCCAGCTCGAGCGTGACCCGCTTGAGCGCCCTGCCGGCCTTGGCGCCGATCTCGCGCCCGACGGCGGTCGAGCCGGTGAAGGCGATCTTGTCGACATCGGGGTGATCGACGAGCGCGGCGCCGGTCTCCCCGTCGCCTGTGAGCACGTTCAGGACACCTGGCGGAAAGCCGACCTGCAGTGCCAGCTCGCCGAGCCGCAGCGCGCTCAGGGGTGTCTGCTCGGCGGGCTTGAGCACGATCGTGCAGCCGGCGGCGAGCGCCGGGCCGAGCTTCCAGGCGGCCATCAGCAGCGGGAAGTTCCACGGCACTATCTGCCCGCACACCCCGACCGGTTCGCGGCGTGTGTAGCAGAGCATGTTGGGCGCGGTGACGGGCAGCACGCCGCCCTCGATCTTCGTCGGCCAGCCGGCGAAGTAGCGCAGGTGCCCGACCGCCCCGGCGACGTCGACATATTGCGCCAGTCCGACCGGCTTGCCGTTGTCCAGCGACTCGATCTGGGCGAATTCCTCGGCGTGGGCCTCGAGCGCGTCGGCCAGCGCTCCCATCAGCCGCTCGCGGCCGGAGGCTGCCATCGAGGACCACGGCCCCGTCGTGAAGGCACCGCGCGCCGCCGCCACGGCACGGTCGACATCCTCGGCTCCGCCGTGGGCGACCTCCGCGATATCGCGCCCCGTGGACGGATCGAGCGTCGTGAAGGTGCGCCCGTCAGCGGCGTCTGGGCGCTCGTCGCCGATCAGCAGGCGGTGCGGCTGGGAGATGAACTCACGCGCAGGGGCACCCAGCGCGTCGGGCAGGGCGATGGTGCTGTTCATGAGGATGGCTCCTATCCGGTGTGCGATTCAGGGCTGCAGGATGATCTTCATCGCCTCGCGGCGGTCATACAAAGCATAGGCCTCGGGCGCCTCGTCCAGGGGCATGTGGTGTGTCACGAGAGCGCTCGGGTCCAACAGTCCCGCCGACATCATCGCGAGGACCCGGTCGACGTGGGCAAGCACGTTTGCGTGCCCGGCGCACATGCGCAGCGACTTGATCCACAGCAGACCCATGTGCAGCTCGGTCCGCTCCGCGTAGACACCGGTCGCCTGCACGGTGCCGCACTTGCGCGTCAGGCGGATCGCGAGGTCGAGCGCCTCGGGCCTGCCGACCGCGTCGATGCAGACATCGACGCCGCGTCCGTCTGAGATCTCCCGTGCCGCCGCGCGCGGATCGCCGTCGCTGAGGTGAACCGCGATCGCGCCGAAGGAGCGGGCGAGCTCCAGGCGCTCGGTCACGGTGTCGATCGCGATCACGGCTGTAGCGCCGGCTGCTTTGGCTGCCTGAATCGCGCACAGGCCGACGGGCCCGAGGCCGATCACGGCCGCCGAGTCCCCGGCCCGCAAATTGCTGTCGGCTACCGCGTGATAGCCGGTTCCCATCACGTCTCCGGCGAACAGGGCGTGCTCGTCGCTCATGCCCGCGGGCACACGCCGCAGAACCAGATCGGCGTTCGGGATCAGCGCCTGCTCGGCCTGGGTGCCCTGCAGCGAGCCCAGTGCCTCGCCGTGGCCGAAGGTGCGTGAGTGATCGCACTTGTGAAACGCGCCCAGGCGGCAGAAGTAACACTCCCCGCAAGCGGTTTGAAAACAGCCGAGCACACGGTCGCCGACCTGCACGCGGCTCACCTGATCGCCCGTCGCGAGCACCTCTCCGACGTACTCGTGGCCGATCGTGAAGCCCGGCGAGATCTTCACGCGACCGTGGTAGATGTGCAGATCCGAGCCGCACACACCGGTCGCCAAGATTCGCACGATCGCGTCGCGCGGGTCGCTCAGCTCAGGCTCCGGCAGATCCTCTACCGCGACCCTGCCGGGCGCCTGGAAGGTGACCGCTCGCATGATCACTCACCCTAGAGAAACACGAGCGCATATGCTGCCCCGATGACGGACTCGCACAAAGTGGTATTGATCACCGGCTGCTCCTCGGGGATTGGCGAGGCGACGGCGCGCCATCTCGCGACCCGCGGCTGGACGGTGTACGCGACCGCGCGGCGTCTGGGAAGCATCGAGCATCTGCGCGACGCCGGCTGTGAGACGCTCGCGCTGGATGTCTGCGACGAGCAGTCGATGGCGGCGGCAGTCGATGTGGTGCAGGAGGCCCACGGCGCGGTCGGGGTGCTGATCAACAACGCCGGCTACAGCCAGAGCGGGGCGCTCGAGACCGTTCCGATGAGCGACGTCCAGCGGCAGTTTCAAACGAACGTGTTCGGGCTGATCAGGATGAGCCAGCTGGTGCTCGGGCGGATGCGCTCGCAGCGCTTCGGCAAGATCGTGAACATCTCCTCGATGGGCGGCAACTTCACATTCCCCGGCGCCGGCCTGTATCACTCGAGCAAGTATGCGATCGAGGCGATCTCAGACGCGCTGCGCTTCGAGGTGAAGGGTTTCGGCGTGGACGTGATCGTCGTTCAGCCTGGTCTGATCCACACGCGTTTCGGCGAGGCCGCCTCATCGAGCATGGACGCGCTCGCGGCCCGATCGGACTCCGCGCTCGACGACGAGGATCCCTACGCCGAGTTCAACGCCATGGTCGCCAAGGCCACCCGCGAGGTCTATGAGAACCCGCTGATGGCCAGGTTCGGCGGTCCACCGCTGGCGGTCGCGAAGAAGATCGAGCGGGCGATCACCGCACGCAGGCCGAAGACCCGCTACCGGGTGACCGCCTCAGCGGCGCTGCTGATCACCCAGCGCAAGCTGCTGAGCGACCACATGTGGGACCGCGTGATGGCAAGCCAGCTTCCCAGACCCGGCCGTTAGCTCGCGATCTCGCCGTCTCGTGAGCCCGCCGGCGAGCAGAACAGCGGCGGCGAGGTATCGAGGAGTCCGTGCATGGCATCGAGACGTGGACCTGGGCCGGCGCCGTGCGGGCGGCGGCTGTGATCAAATGAACCAGCTTTGCCCGGACAGGCGTGCGCCCAGCGTGGGGCGCCGTCGCCGGGCCGGCACATGATCAGCGTGGCTCTCGCATTCATCCCCAGCCCCTCTCACAACGGGTTCCATCTGGGACCGTTGTTTTTTCACGCCTACGGCCTCTGCTACGTGTTCGCGGTGATCGCCGCCGTCACGATCACGGTGCGCCGCTGGGAGGCCAGAGGCGGCGGCCGCGAGCTCGTCTACGATGTCGCGACCTGGGGCTTTCCCGCCGGCGTCCTCGGCGGGCGGCTGTACTTCCTGGCCACCAGCTGGAGCGAAGTCCCGCCGCACTGGTGGGGGCCCCTCGCGATCTGGAAGGGTGGCCTGGGTATCTGGGGAGGGATCGCGCTCGGCACCCTCGTCGGGATCTGGAGGCTGCGCCGCCACGGCGCGAACGTACCCCAGTTCATGGACGCTGCCGCGCCCGCGCTGCTCGTCGCGCAGGCGATCGGGCGGATCGGCAACTACTTCAACCAGGAGCTGTTCGGCGGGCCGACCAGGCTGCCGTGGGGTCTCGAGATATCGCCCGCGCATCGTCCCCTCGGCTACGCCCAGTTCACCACGTTTCAGCCAACTTTCCTGTATGAGCTGATCTGGAACCTGCTGCTCGCCGGCGCGCTCGTGTGGCTCGGACGCCGCCGCGACATCCGCGCCCCCGGGCTGTTCGCGCTCTACGTCGCCGGCTACTCGTTCGCGCGGATGGGCGAGGAGCTGCTGCGCATCGACCCCGCCCACCACATCCTCGGGCTGCGGCTCAACTTCTACGTGGCCACCATCCTCTGCCTCGCCGGCATCGCCTGGTTCGTGCGCATCCAGCGAGACCGCGGCAAACGGGCCGGCACAGACAGCGTCCGTGCCGGCGGCGCGCTGCTTGCGACAGCGGGGCTGCTCGCGCTCGCCGGCTGCGGCCAGGCGTCCCGATCGCCCGCCAATCCCGCCGCCAGATCAACGACGAGCTCGGCAGATGCCATCACACCGTAACCGTCGGAGCCGCTCGTGCTGAGCATGCGCAAGCCGCCTCTGTGGATGCGCTGGGTGTTGACGATCCTCGCCTTCGCCGTGTTGATCGTCGCGGTCATCATCGCCCTTCACATCGTCAACAACACGGCCGCCTCGCCCGCCTCAGAACAGGTGGCCGCGATCGAAGCCGACGAACAGACCGAGATCGTCCTCGAGGAGGATCAGGCGCCACACGGCGCCCGCCTCACACGCGGTGTTCCCGCACGAATCCAGCTGCAGCGCGCGATCAGCGCCGACATGCGCAACAGGATCCGCCGCGAAGGGATCCCGGGCCCCCTGCAGGACGTACGCTGCCAGGCGATTGGAACGCGGCCAACGGGCCGTCAGGCGTTCAGCTGCAGCGCGCGCGCCGACGCGATCGCATATCCGTTCTCAGCTGTGGTCGATCAGCGCACACGAGCCCTGACCTGGTGCAAGGTGGATCCGCCGCCTGAGGCGGGCGGGCCACAGGAAGTGCCGGTCCCCGCGGCCTGTCGCGCCTGAGCGCCCGCTCGTCGGGATCGGCGCCTACGCGGCTTGGGCGAAAGCCTGCAGCGCCCCGCTGGGTCGGCCAATCCGAAAGCCCTGGGCATAGTCCACGCCGTATGCGCGCAGCAGCTCGACGGTCTGATCGTCCGTCACGAACTCGGCGATCGTCTGCTTGCCCATGCCGCGCGCCACACCCACGAGCGCCTTGACGACGAGCTGATCGTAGCGAGAGGCGGTCAGGTTGTTGATGAAGTCCCCGTCGATCTTCAGGTAGTCGAACGACAGGTGCTTGACGTAGTGAAAGGACCCGAAACCCGCACCGAAATCATCGAGTGCGACCTTCGCGCCAAGCGCCCGGACGTCGCGGCAGAAAGCCTTTGCGCGCGTCATGTCGGAGATCGCGGCCGTCTCGGTCAGCTCGATGATCAGCCTCGAGGGATCGACGCCGCAGCGCGCGAGCTCGCACTCGATGTGGGCGAGCATCCCTGGGTCTGTGATCGACAGCGCCGAGAGGTTCACCGCCAGGCGCATCTCGCCGTCTGCGATCGGCCGGGTGCGGGTCATGCCAATCACGGCTGCGCTCCGTGCCTGGGCCAACAGCACGATCGCCTCGCTGAGAACGATCCTGTCGATCCGCTGGATCAGCGCATAACGCTCGGCGGCTGGCAGGAACTGTCCCGGCGCGACGAGCGTGCCATCCGGTTCATCAGCGAGACGCACGAGCGCCTCGTGATGGGAGATCTCGCCCGTCTGCAGTGAGACGATCGGCTGGTAGTGCAGCACGAAGCGCTGATCGGCGAGCGCCCTGCGCAGACGTTCCAGCCACGGCCGCTGATGCAGGCCGGCTGGCGAGGAGAGATTGCCGAGACGATCACCGAAGCGGCGGCCGCCGGTCGGCCTGGGCGACTGCAGGAGGAAGCGTGGCGTGACGGCGATCGTGGGACTCGGCATATCAGGAGCGATCTTCGCCGCCGGAGCGCACTCGCCTTCTGAATGTGCAGCTATATGGAGGTTTCTTTGCAAAAAAACGTCAGTTGTGCGCACAAAAGCGCAGATTTCGTCATTTCGCGGAGGAGTACGGGCGCCGCGCGCGGT
Organism: uncultured Solirubrobacterales bacterium; assembly: GCA_963776185.1. Classification (GTDB taxonomy): domain Bacteria; phylum Actinomycetota; class Thermoleophilia; order Solirubrobacterales; family Solirubrobacteraceae; genus Palsa-744. Next base: position 150,793 of record CAVZLM010000002.1, on the reverse strand, counting down.
CTGAGACGACGAGCAGCAGCGCCAGCAGAACGAAGTTCATGACGACCGAGGAGCCACCGTAGGCGACGAACGGCAGCGTCACCCCGGTCAACGGAATGACCCTGGTGACGCCGCCCACGATCACGAACACCTGCATCGCGACGACGAACGCCAGTCCGGTGGCGAGCAGCTTGGAGAACGAGTCGCGGGCGAGCGTCGCGACCTTCAGACCGCGTGCCACGAACAGCATGTAGGTGAGCAGCAGCCCGATCGCGCCGGCCAGGCCGAGCTCATCGACGATCACCGCGTAGATGAAGTCGCTTTCGGGTACCGGCAGGATCGGCGGGCCGCCGCCCGGCAGTCGCAGCAGCGACTGATCGAAACCGGTGCCGAGCAGCCCCCCGTCGGCTTGGGCGAACAGCGACTGCGCCAACTGGTAGCTGCCGCCCGACTTCGCTTTGTAGAGGGCGGGTTCAAACGGGTGTTCCCAGGCAAGCACGCGGCTGTGGACGTGGCTGACGTGCGTCGCGACGAACCATGCCCCCACGGCGAACAGCACGAGGCCCACCAGCGGGAACGAGAGGCGGCCCGTGGCGACGTACAGCAGCGCGAGGAAGGCGCCGTAGAACATCAGCGAGGTGCCGAGCTCGCGCGTCAGCAGCAGCGTCGTCATCGCCGCACCCCAGACAACGAGCATCGGGCCGAACTGCTTCATCGGCGGGATCGTCAGGCCGAGAACTCGCCGCCCGGCGGTGACGAGGATCTGGCGGTTGTCGCGCAGATAGCTCGCCAGGAACACGACGATCGCGATCTTCGCGAGCTCCGCGGGCTGAAAGGAGATGCCGCCGACGTGAATGTTCAGGTAGGCGCCGTTGACCTGCTCGCCGATCACGGGCAGACGCGGCAGCACCGTCATGCCGATGCCGACGGCGGCGATCGTGTAGCGGTAGCGCTCGAGCACTCCCAGCCCGTAGCGGCGCAGCGCGAAGATCGTGGCCGCGAACAGGATGATGCCGAGCACCATCCACTGGGCCTGCTGGCGCGCGAGCGTCGGGTTGATCCGATACACCATCACGATCCCGATGCTGGCCAGCACCGCGGCGAGCGGGAACAGATAGGGGTCGGCGTGAGGCAGCGCGAGGCGGATCACGATGTGCGCGAGCAGACACAGCCCGAGGAAGATCGCCCCGTACGTCAGCGAGAGGCTCGAGGCGTGGCTCAGCACGAGGTTCTCGGGGGCCTGCCTGACCTGGCGTCCGGACTGGATGAAGATCGCCGTGAAGCCGCCGGTTACGAGCAACGCTGCGGGGATCAGCCCGAAGAGCTCGCGGTTACGTGGGCTCAACATCAGAGCCGAGGCTACCGTTTGCGGCGGCGTGCCGGGGCGAGACCGGCGGCGAACCTGCGAGCCTGGCCGCTGCGCCCATTATCCTTGCTCCTGCGGCCGCTCCACGATCCCGGGCGCCCTTGATGCGCCCAGCGCCGCCGCGACTTCCGTGTTCGATCTGCCATGAGCGTCAATCCCGCCTCCGAGGAGCTTTCGCCCACCCCCGGGAGGGGCATGTGGAAGCGGTTTGTCGTGGCCGCGGTGCTGATCGTGGCGCTCGCCGCGGGCGCGACGGCCACCGTCGCGCTGAACAAGGTGTCGAAGATCGCCGCTGAGGTGTTCCCGAAGGACAACCAGGTCGTTCTACCCAAAGGCATCGTCACCCCGGTCTACTCCGGTGGGCCGCAGACGTTCCTGATCCTCGGCTCCGACCGCAGAGCGCAGTCCACAGACGCCTTCGATCGCTCGGACCCGCCGCATTCGGACACGATCCTGCTGGTGCGTTTCGACCCCGCGCAGGAACAGACCTCGGTGCTCTCGATCCCGCGCGATTTGATGGTCAACATCACGACCGACACGGGCGCGTACTACCCGCAGGACAAGATCAACGCGGCTTACACGATCGGCAACGAACTGCACGGTGTCAAGGGAGGGATGCAGCTGTCGGCCGAAACGATCAAACGCGAAGTGTTCCCCGGTCTCGATCTGAACGGGATCGTCGATGTGAGCTTCAAAGGCTTCATCGAAGTCGTCGACACGCTCGGCTGCGCCTACGTGAACGTCGACCACCACTACTACAACGACAACATCGGCACCCCCGAAACCGACTACACGAGCATCAACCTGCAGCCGGGCTATCAGAAGCTCTGCTACGAAAGCGCGCTGGACTACGTGCGCTACCGGCACGACGACTCGGATTTCGTGCGTGTCGCCCGCCAGCAGGACTTCCTGCGCGACCTGCGCGAGCAGGTCCACCCGGGCCTCGGCCAGCTCGACGAAGTCGCCAGGGCCGTCGGGCACGCGATCAGCACAACCTTCCACGCATCCGACGAACAGCTGCTGACGCTCGCCAAGTTGATCGCGTTCTCCCAGGGCAAGCCGCTGCGCCAGGTCAAGTTCAAAAGCGCGAACGTCAACTTCAAAGGCCCTGGCGGCGGCTCCTACGTCACGAGCACCCCTCAGCTGGACGCGGAAACGCTGAACGAATTCCTCCACGGAGACGAAAAGCTTCAGCTCAGCCCTTCGCCAGCCCACCACTCCAGCCACGGCGATCACCACACGCCGGGTTTCTCCGCCGCCTCTTTGGATCTGACGTCGGTCACACCGCTCGGCGAAGAGGACGTCGCCAAGGAATCTGAGCGCGTGCCGTTGCGGGTGCTCTACCCCAACCTACAGACCGATCAGGCCACCCAGGAAGAAATGCGCCCCTACACCCTCGAGGACCAGCAGGGGCGCGTCCACCACGCCTATGTGGTTGTGTGGCAGCAGAACATCGAGGGCGGCTACTACGACCTGGAGGGCACCGACTGGCTGGACCCGCCGATCATCGCCCACCCGGATGAGACACGCCACATCGACGGGCGCGCATACATGATCTCCTCCGACGGCGGCCACATCCACACGATCGCGTGGCGTGAGGATGGTGCGCTCTATTGGCTCACCAACACGCTGCTCGAGGAACTGACGAACTCGCAGATGCTCGCGATCGCCCGTTCGAGCGCCCCGCTGCATTAGCACCGGGGGGCGCCTGTCTCCTCCCCCTCCTCCCCGGCCGCTCGAGCGCTTTAGCGGGAGGCGCCGAGACGCTGCTGGTCGAGCTCGGCGTTCACCAGCGCATCGGCGTGTTCGTTCTGGGCCCTGGGGACGCTGCGGATGCTCCAGCGCGCGAATTGCTGCAGCGCCGCGTGGGACTCCTTGTGCAGCGCCTGCATCGCCTCGTGCTTGACCTTGTAGATGCCCTTGACCTGCTTGGCGATCAGCTCGGAGTCGTTGATCACCTCGACTTCGCTCGCACCGAGTGCCGCGGCTCGCTCGAGACCGAGCAGCAGAGCGCGGTACTCGGCGACGTTGTTGGTGACAGACCCCAGGAACCTCGCGGCCTCGTCGAGCAGCTCGCCCTCGTTCGAGAAGCTGACGGCGGCGGCGGCGGCGGGACCGGGATTGCCTCGTGCCCCGCCGTCAACGTACACGACGACCTTCAGAGCGTCTGTTTGCGGTGGTGTCATCGGCGGTGGCGCCGAGCGCCGGGTGCGGTCACTCGGCGGGGACCGCGAGGGCCGAGAACTCGCCGGGCACACGTGCGCGGCGGCGGTCGCGAACCTCGCGACGCTGGAGCTCTGACTCCGGGGCCTTGTGACGCCCGCGCCGGTCAGAGGAGCGGCGCTCCACGATGACCGTCACGTTCTCGTCGTCGCGGTAGTGCTCCACGAGCTTGTCGTAGAGTTCCTCAGAGAGCGCCTCCGGCACCACGCAGTAGATCATCGTGGGATCAATCTTATCCGCTGAGAGGGCAAATGAACAGGCCCCTGGGCAAAAGCCCGGCGGTCCTTCAGAGCGGTCGCAGAGCCCCGTGCTGATCGACCGCCGCGTTGGCGAGCCTGTCGGCTGCCGGCAGTTCGTGCAGCTCGGTCCCCTGATCGGCCAGCACGGCGCCCGCGAGCTCGTCGGCGAGATCCACCTCGTAGCGATACCAGCAGAGCTCCCATGCGACAACGATCGATACGCGGCTGGGAGCGTCCTCGGCCTGATGGGCGCTGACCGACGCGGTGCCGAGCGAGCGCGCGATACCGGAGATTCGCTTTGGCTGCTCTGATGAGTTGAAGACCTGCAGTGCGCGGACGACCTTCAGGTCTGAGTTGCTTGGCTGCTCCCGCGGATCGATCTCCTCGCCGTCTGAGATCTGAAGATCGGCGAACGGCTCGTCTGCCGGGTCGCTGAAGGACTCGTCGAAGAAGGCGGCGGGCTTGGCGGCGCTCAGGGCTGGACCCGCGAGAAACTCGTAGCGCTCACCCTCCGGCGCGGTGCCGTTCGCCGCGTGCGGCCTCACCGGCGTCCGTGTGGAGGATGGCTCGCGCAGCTGACGCAGACGATCGAGCAGCGTGCGGCCGCGTCCTCCGCGTAGCGCCCGGTGGCTCACGGGATGCTCATCTGACTCCCGCAGCCAGCCCTCGTCCGAGGCGCGTGGCACACACAGCTCGCAGACGGTGCGTCGCTGGCCGCCGGCCAGGAAGACCTCTGGCTGCTCGCCGCGCAACAGGCGTCGCAGGCAGATCTCGCACGCCACATCGGGCTGGGAGGTGACTATCGCGCGGGTCGCCATCGTCATCCAGGGTAGCCGGGCTGGGAGCCGGGCGCGTCGCGGTCGCTCCGGGCGGACACTCAGAGCAGGGGACAGCGCGCTCGAGTGCGCCGCCGTGCCGCGAGGGTTCTCAGAGCTCCTGAGAGGTGACGGCGGCCGCTGCCAGGGGACCCCTTGGCCTCAGTCGAAGGAGTCCTCTTGCATGCGCGAGCGCAGGCGCAGAACCGCCTTGGTGTGCAGTTGGGAGACGCGCGACTCGGTCACGCCGAGCACCTCGCCGATCTCGCGCAGGGTCAGGTTCTCGTAGTAGTAGAGGGCGATCACGAGCTTCTCGCGCTCGGGCAGGAAGGCGATCGCGTCGGCGATCCGGTCCTTCAGATCCCCGAGGTCCAGTGCCTGCGCTGGGTCCGGTGCACCGGGGTCGATCAGCGTATCCATCAGCGACACCTGGTCGCCGCTGGAGTCCGAGGTGCTCCACAGCTCATCCAGCGCCGCAACCGAGGAGTGTGAGATCGCGATCAGCGAGTCCTGCAGTTCCTGGGGTGAGATGCCGATCTCTGCCGCCAGCTCCTCATCGGTCGCGGCTCGCTGCAGCTTGTGCTCGAGCTTGGAGTTGGCTCGCTCGATCTCACGGGCACGGGCGCGCACGCTGCGCGGCACCCAGTCCAGCGAGCGCAGCTCATCGATGATCGATCCCTTGATGCGTGTGATCGCATAGGTCTCGAACTTGATCTCGCGGCCCAGGTCGAAGCGCTCGATCGCTGAGATCAGGCCGCCGAGCCCGTAGGAGATCAGATCGGCCTCATCGACATGCGGCGGCAGACCGGAGGCCATCCGCCCGGCCACGTACTTGACCAGGGGCGAGTAGGCGAGCACCAGCCGCTCGCGTGCGCGAGAATCGCTGTCGGACTTGTAGCGACGCCACAAATCCTTCAGCTCGATCGCTTTGACGTTCGTCTCCAGGGTCCTCTCCCGCTGGTCAGGCCCGAGGGTGACTGCGCGCGTACGCGCTTCTTAACCGGGCGGACTCTACCCGAGTGTAGAGCTGGGTAGTCGAGATGCTCGAGTGGCCGAGCATCTCCTGGATCGAGCGCAGGTCCGCGCCGCCGTCCAGGAGGTGGGTCGCAAAGCTGTGGCGCAGGGCGTGTGGCGAGCAGCCGCCTTGGATGCCTGAGCGCTTGGTCCAGATCGAAAGACGCCTGCGCACGTCGCTGGTCGACAGCGGCCGCCCGGACTTGCTGAGAAACAGCGCCGTCTCCCGTTGGCCGCCGGACAGTGCTCCGCGGGCGCCCTGCAGGTAGCCGCTGACGGCGTGCAGAGCGACTTCGCCGATCGGCACGAAACGGGTCTTTGAGCCCTTCCCCTCCACCCGCAGCTGCTCCGCGTCGTGGTCGACGTCCTCGACGGTCACGGTGACGAGCTCCTCGGCGCGCAGGCCGCACGCGTAGGCGAGCTCGAACAGCGCTCGGTCACGCAGCGCGAGCGGCCCATCGGCGTCGATTCCGTCGAGCAGCCGCTGCGCCTCATTTGCCTTCAGCACTCGCGGAAGGTGAGATCCGCGGCGTGGCGCGCTGATCAGGTCGGCGGGGTTCTGGCGGATATGGCCGTGTTCGCGTTGACTGGAGAAGAACGTGCGCAGCGCCGCGAGCTTGCGGGCGCTGGATGCGGGGGCGGCCCCCTGCGCTGAGAGCGAGGCGACGTAGCGGCGTACCGCTCGTGGTGAGACATCGCACGGCTCGAGATCCTCCTTGGCGGCCCAAGCCGCGAACTGCGAGAGGTCGATGCCGTATGCGCGGCGCGTCTTCTCAGCGCAGCCTCGGCGAAGCAGATCGCCGTCCATCAGCGCCATCGCCGCCGACCACGCGCCAGTGGACCGCGAGTCCCCCTGATGCTGAGTGCTTCTCATGCTCGCTCTAGTTCGCCGTAGATTCCTGGCAACCTGCCCGTTCACTGCCATCAAGCTCAGATCAGAGCTGCGGGACGGCGCTCGCCCCGGTGATTATCGCCGATAGCAGCGGTTTGAGCTCGTGCCAGGTCTCCGCGCAGATGATGTCCTCTTCCTCGCAGACTTCGCGATTCCATGGATGAGCGATCGTCGCCGCGAGCATGCCGGACTGCACCGCGCCGATCAGGTTCCCGGGGCTGTCGTCGATCAGGACGTCGATCGAAAGCTCGACGCAGCGCGAGATCTTGTCGAACGAGCAGTGCAGGTCGTCGAATGGCAGTCCGATGCTCGCGAGCCACAGGGCTGTCGCGTCGTAGTGACAGTGATCGCGGTGGCTGGTGATGTGCACGAAGTGGCCGTCCTGGTGCCAGGCGCGCACCGCCTCGACGGCGCCGGGGTAGGGCCTGCCCGCCATTATCCGCTCGTCGCTGTGTGTCTCGCGGATGCACAGCTCGAGCTGCTCGGCGCGCAGGCGGGTGATCCCCCAGGTGAATTGCTCCTCGTAGGGGAGCTCGATGCCGAAGCGGTTCAGCGAGATCTCTGAGAGTACGTCCCAGTAGTGGTGAAGCGTTGAGTCGATATCGATCGCTATGCGCATGGTGTCCAGTAGATTAACGGCTCAGATGACGCAAGCTTCTCTGCCCATCGAGGACGGCGTCGACGCGTACGGCCCGGCTGGACGCTCATCCTGGCTCGAGGTCGATTGGCGCGCCCATCAACGGTGGATCATCCTAGACGGTCAGCCGCTGAACGTCATCGAGATCGGTGAGGGCCCGCCGCTCCTGTTCATCCACGGCCTCGCTGGATCGTGGCAGAACTGGCTGGAGCAGCTGGCGGTCTTCGCCTCCGGCCACCGGGTGATCGCCCTCGATTTGCCGGGTTTCGGATACTCGCCGATGCCGCGCGAGACGATCTCGATCTCCGTCTACGCCCGCATCCTCGACGCGCTGCTGGGCGAACTCGGGGTGAGCGCGGCCGCGGTGGTCGGCAACTCGATGGGCGGCTTCATCTCGGCGGAGCTCGCGATCACAGCGCCTCAGCGGGTGGAGCGCCTGGTCTTGATCTCAGCCGCCGGTCTCTCCACCTACGGCAATCCACGCGCGCTGCGGTCGATGCCGATCTTCCGGCGTCTGGAGCGGACGGTCACAGCCTACGGCGCCTGGACGGCTGCGAAGTCAGACGTGGTGGCTCGCAGGCCGCGGCTACGCGACGCGACCCTGGGTCTCGTGTTCGCTCACCCCGGCCGGCTGCCCGCGCCGCTCGCGGCCGAGCAGTTGCGCGGCGCCGGCAAGCCCGGGTTCGTCGATGCGCTGGAGGCCAATCTCAACTACGACTTCCGCGAGCGGCTCCCCGAGATCGCGTGCCCCACGCTGATCGTGTGGGGCGATAGCGACAGGATTATTCCCGTGCGCGATGCCGACCTCTACGAGCAGCTGATCCCGGACTCGCGCAAGGTCATCTTCAAAGACACGGGCCACGTGACGATGATGGAGCGCCCGGCCGCGTTCAACGCCCTGTTGGCGGAGTTTCTGAGCGAGTAGCTCACCGGTGGACCTGGGTTCAGCGCGCGATCGCGCCCTCGGCGGCGCTGCCGACGAGCTTGGCGTACTTCTGGATCGCCACATCCACGTGCTCATCAGCACGTGTGGGCTGCTCGTAGACGCTGACGCGAGCGGATATCTCCTGATCGGACAGCGTCGTGTCCAGGCGCCCAGAATCGGCGTCGATCGTTACCTCGTCGCCATCCCGTAGCGCGGCGATCGGCCCGCCCCTGACCGCCTCGGGCGCGACGTGGGCGACCATGAAGCCGCGCGTCGCGCCAGAAAAACGTCCGTCGGTGATCAGCGCGACCTCCTCCCCCAGGCCCTCCCCGATTATCGCCGCGGTCACCGCGAGCATCTCGCGCATACCCGGTCCTCCGGCTGGTCCCTCGCCCCGGATTACGACCACGTCGCCTGCCTGGATCTCGTGGGCGAGCACGGCCGCCATCGCGTCCTCCTCGCCGTCGAACACCCGCGCTGGCCCCACGTGTTTGCGACGCTCGTGCCCGGACAGCTTCACGACGCACCCCTCGGGCGCCAGGTTGCCGTGCAGGATCGCGAATCCTCCCGTCGATTTGATCGGATCCGAGAGCGGCCGCACGACCCGCTGGCCCGCGGTCTCGCTGGCCTGCGCGGCGTGCTCGCCGATCGTCAGGCCGGTAACCGTCTGCGCATCGGAATTGAGGATCCCCGCGTCGCGCAGGCGCTCCAGCACGAGCGGGACCCCGCCGGCTTCGTACAGCTCGGTCGCGACGTACTGCCCGCCTGGCTGCAGATCGCACAGCAGTGGGGTGCGCTCGGAGATCGCCTCGAACTCGTCGATTCCCAGCGGCACGTTCATTTCGCGGGCGACCGCCAGCAGGTGCAGGACGCCGTTGGTCGAGCCTCCGCTCGTCGCGACCGCGGCGATCGCGTTTTCGAGCGCCGGCTTGGTGATCACGGCGCTCGGGCGCTGGCCTCGGCGCAGCACGTCCATCACCAGTTCGCCGCACTCTTTGGCCACATCCAGCTTGCGCCCGTCCTCGGCCGGCACCATCGAGGATCCCGCCGGCGAGATGCCGAGCGCCTCGAACGCCATCGCCATCGTGTTGGCCGTGAACTGGCCCCCGCACGCCCCGGCGCCGGGTGAGGCTGCCTGCTCCAGCTCGTGCAGCTCCGCTTCGGTGATCTTGCCGGCGGCGAACTCGCCGACCGCCTCGAACACCTGCTGGATCGTCACCTCGGCGCCCTTGTAGTGGCCCGGCTTGATCGATCCTCCGTACAGCATCAGGCCGGGGATATCCAGGCGCGCGAGTGCCATCACCGTCCCTGGGATCGTCTTGTCGCAACCGGAGATCGTCACGAGCGCGTCGAACGCGTGGGCGCTGGCTACGAGCTCGATCGAGTCAGCGATCAGCTCGCGTGAGACGAGCGACGCGCGCATCCCCGAGGTGCCCATCGTGATCCCGTCGGAGATCGCGATCGTGTTCAGCTCCATCGGCGTGCCGCCGGCCGCGCGGATCCCCTCCTTGACCTTGGCGGCCAGCACGCGGTTGTTGAAGTTGCACGGCATCGTCTCGATCCACGAGTGCGCCACCCCCACGATCGGCTTGGCGAGATCCTCGGCGGTGTAGCCGATCCCGTGCAGGTAGGCGCGCGCGGCCGCTCGCTCCGGCCCCTCTGTGAGGGCGCGGCTCTTGTGCCTGACATCAAAGGTGCTCTGGGTGCTCACGAGACGTGAACACTACCCGTACTGTGCGCGTCAGATGAGAAGCTCTGGCGCTCGAAGCGGGCGAGGCGCTCGAGGTCGCTGCGCACCGTCTCGGGATCGACCTGGCGCCCCGGCAGATGCATGTTGGCGGCGGCGATCAGCGCGCTCTCATCGCCGGTCAGGGCCATCCACTTCGCGAGCACGTCATCGGAGTCGGGCAGCCTCGTGCTGCCGTAGGGACGGGTGTGGTCGGGAAACGCGACACAGTACTCGTTCAGCAGCACCCCGGTCTGGGGCAGGTAGGCGACGATCGGCTTGTGCGGGTAGATCAGGTAGGCATAGGTGCCTGCGGCGGGCGCTGAGGCCCGGTGCGCTCCGCCCCACACGCGCAGGAAGCCGAGATCGCGGTAGATCTCCCAGTCTTCCTGTCCCACGCACGAGCGCAGCAGTGCTCGCGCGCGCAGCTCGGCGCGGCGTTCGCGGCCCGGGTCATAGTCGATTTGGCTGACCCGGCGGGGACGCGCGCGGTAGCGGACCACGATCTCCCGCATCCTGGGGAGGTACAGCACCGCCAGCAGCACGGCGAGCGCGACGAGCGTGGCACCGATGGCGAGCAGCACAGCCGGCTCGCTAGATCGATCCGCCGGCGGCGCGCGGAAAGAAGATCACACGCTCGGCGCCACGCGGCACGTCGTCGAAGCTCTTGACGAGTTCGGCCTCGCGGCGTCCGCCGCGGCTCTCGGTCGGCACGGCCGCCCACATGCCCGCGTCGAGCTCGGCCCGGAATGCCCTGATCAGCTCCGCTTCCTGCTCGGGTATCTCGACATCACCCTCGGCGAGCACTATCTCACCGTGACCTGGCTTCATCCGCAGCAGCCTCATCGCACACCGATTATGACAAATGGACGGGTGTCTGTGGGAGTGCCCTCATGCTCGCCGCCGCGCGAGGTCGAAGATGTCCACAGGTCCGGCTCCGCCGCCGACGTCGCGCAGGCCCTGGGCGACGGCGGCGCCGGTCAGCGCGCGAGCCAGTCGCGCCGCTTGCAGCGGAGTGTGCCCGAGCGCGAGCTGGGCGGCGAGCACCGAGGAGTGCGTGCAGCCCGATCCGTGCGCCGCTCCGTCGGGGTGGCGCTGTCCGGGGATCTCGACCACCCGATCGTCCTCTCTGGAGAGGAACAGGTCTGTGGCGTGGGCGCGGTGCCCGCCGGTGAGCACCACGACAGCGGGCCCGAGATCGAGCACCGCTCTGGCGAGCGCCGCCGCCTCGGCGTCCCCGTGCGCGGAATCCGCGGGCTCCCCCGCCAGCACTCGCGCCTCGATCAGGTTGGGTGTGAGCACGCTCGCGCGCGGCAGGATCTCCGCGATCAGCGCGCGCTGGGCGTCTTCGGCGAGCAGCACCGAGCCGGACTCGGCGACCATCACAGGATCGACGACGATCGGCGTCCCGGACGGGAGCTCATCCAGTGCGCCGGCGACCGCCAGTGTCACCTCGACGGTGCCGAGCATGCCGACCTTGACCGCGTCCACGCCGATATCCCGCGTGACCGTGCGCACCTGGGCGAGCACCATCTCCGGTGGGATCGACTGAATCGCGCTCACCTCGAGGGTGTTCTGCGCGGTCAGGGCGGTAATCGCGCAGAGGCCGTGCACGCCGCAATAGGCGAAGGCCTTCAGGTCGGCCTGTATTCCGGCGCCGCCACCGGAGTCTGACCCGGCGATCGTCAGGACTCGGGGTGTGCGTGTCAGAACTGTCACTGCCCGTGAACAGTATTGACACAGACGGTCCTGTTGTGGTCGATGTCGCGATGTAGCGTGAGCCACATGCCCACCGGCAAGCCAAGCTCGCTCCAGCACACCTATCGCACGAGTCTCCTGCGGATCGATCCGCAGCGGTCCACCGGGACGGCCAGGCCGGCACGCGCGCCCGCCAGCGAGGGGTTTGCTTGCGCCCGGAGTCCTGCCACCGGAGAGGCAGGGGGGCACGCGGATCCTCGTCGCGCGCTTGGCTTGCGCGGCGAGGATCTCGCGGCCGCACACTTCGAAGCGCTCGGCTTCCGGCTGCTCGCACGCAACCAGTACCGTCGTTTCGGGGAGCTCGACCTGGTGGTCTTCGACGGGCACACGCTCGTGTTCGTCGAGGTCAAGACGACCAGCGTCCGCAGAGAGTCGGTCAGCTCTGAGGGCTATGAGCAGAAGACGCTCGGCTGGCCGCGCATCAAGCAGTTTCAGCGCCAACGCCGCGCGGTCAGCGCGTGGCTGGCCGAACACGGATCGGAGTGCCCGGACGCGCGCTGTAAGCGTCTGGACGTCGTGAAGGTCTCCTTCGACGAGCATCACGAGCTCGTGCGCCTCGATCAAATCGAAGGCGCCTGGGAGGGCGCGTGGTGAGCTGGCTCTAGAGCGCCAGCTGCTGGTAGGCCAGCGACTGGAAGGACATGCGGTGAAGCGGCGACACTCCCTGACGTGCGATCGCCGCGCGATGCACCGGGGTTGAGTAGCCGACGTGTTCGGCGAAGCTCCAGCCGGGATGAAGCTCCTCGGCGCGGCGCATGTAGCGGTCGCGGGTCACCTTGGCGACGATCGAGGCGGCCGCGATCGCCGCGCTGGTTGCGTCACCGTTGACGATCGCTCGCTGTTCGCGCTCGAAGGCGGGGACCGAAAAGCCGTCGACGAGGCAAAGCACCTGCCCCGGTACGCCGTCGCTGACGACGCGCAGCGCGTCGCGTAGCGCGGCGAGGTTGGTCTTGTGCAGGCCGCGGCTGTCGATGCCGCGGGCGCAGCGTGAGACGACCGTGACCTGGTTTGATGCCTGCAGGACGAGCGGCAGCAGCTCCTCGCGGGCCTCGGCGGTGTGCTGCTTTGAGTCGTTCAGGCGACTGAGCAGGCGCAGCTGTCTGGTCGTGATCGTGCTGTAGTCGAACAGCACGGCGGCGGCGACCAGCGGTCCCGCCAGACAGCCTCTGCCGGCCTCATCGGCGCCCGCCACGAAGCGAACTCCGAGCCGGCGGTCGAACGCGAACAGCCGCTGGCCGCTCGCTCCTCGCTGGCTGCGGCGCCGCACCGCGCGTCTGGAGCCAGCCGCTGGATGCCGTGATGATCCGGCGGCGTCCGTGATCGCCGTCGGCTCAGAAGATGCCGATCCGGTCGGGGGGCCAGTAGGTGGCGATGGCTTCGCCGATGATCCATCCGGTGGGTATTGGGCCCCAGTACCTGCTGTCGTCGGATTCGCCACGGTTGTCCCCCATCATGAACCAGTGTCCGGCTGGAATCTTGATCGGCGTCTTCAGGTCACAGGCGGGGCTCGCTCCGCATTCGCGGATATAGGAGTCCTTCTCTTTTTGAAAGTGCTTGTCGTGTGGGCCTTTGAGCCAGACGTGACCTTCGCTTATGTAGATTTCATCGCTCGGGCCGGCGACCAGGCGCTTGATGAAGTTGACGCTCGTGTCCTCCTTGGGCGCCGTTTCCGAGCAGGCCTTTCCGTTGGCGAAGTCGATGCTCTGAAGCGAGGGGCCACAGACCCCCTGTTTGGCTCCCTCCGGGGGGTGGAATACCGTGATCTCGCCGATGTGGGGTTTGCTGAAGTGCGTGCCGATGCGGTTGACGAGGACCCTCTGGCCGATCTCGAGCGTCGGTTCCATCGAGCCGCTCGGGATCTGGTAGGGCTTGATCAGGAACGCCTGGATCAGCAACGCGAGCGCCAACGCGATCGCGACGATCACGACCAGCTCGATGATCGAGTTCCGCCTGATCGGGGCGAGCGCGCGCGAGCGCCCAGGTCGCTGCTCGCGCCGCGTCACGCCGCTGGGGCATCAGCTGGCTCGCCCGGGTCGGGCTCGCTAGCCTCGGCGGCGCCATCGGCCTCGCCGGCGTCCTGCGGTGTGTTCTGCTCAGCGACGGCTGGATCCGTGTCGAGCACCTCGACGGCGACGTCCTCGGCGGCCGTCTGAGCGGGCTCTGTCAGCTCCTGGGACTCGTCGTGCAGCAGCCCCGGCGTGACGGTCTCCTCCGGCCCGGTGTAGCGGCGCTCGCGCACACGTGCGCGCTTGCCGACGCGGTCGCGCAGGTAGTAGAGCTTGGCGCGGCGGACATCGCCGCGCGCGGCCAGCTCGATCCGCTCGATCTTGGGGGAGTGCACGGGGAACATCCGCTCCACGCCGACGCCGAAGGATTGCTTGCGCACCGTGAACGTCTCTCTGGAGCCGTGGCCCTGGCGCTTGATGACGACGCCCTCGAAGACCTGGATCCGCCGCCGCGAGCCCTCGATCACCTGGAAATGGACCTTGACGCGATCGCCGGCGGCGAACTTTGGGACACGGCGCAGTTGCGCGCGCTCGATGGTTTCGATGACCGTGCTCATAGGAGGAAGGGCCCTGCAAAGGTAACGCGCTGGCGGGTCGGAGATCTGCAGCCGGTGCCGGCGCGAGCAGCAATGTTAGCGAACGCTCAACCCGACTGCCCCCGCTCCCGGCTGCGCTCCCGCCGCCAGTGGCGAATCCGCTCGTGGTGGCCGGAGAGCAGGATGTCGGGAACGCGCCATCCGCGATACTCCGCCGGGCGCGTGTAGTGGGGGTACTCGGGGTCGCCTCCGAGCGCGGCGCTGAAGGACTCCTCGACCGCCGAGTCGGAGTGGCCGAGCGCGCCGGGGAGCTTGCGCAGCACGGCGTCGCAGACGACCATCGCGGCCAGCTCGCCGCCCGCCAGCACGTAGCGGCCGATCGACAGGGTGTCGCTCGAGAAATGCTGGATGATGCGCTCGTCAAAACCCTCGTAGCGTCCACACAAAAGAGTTATCTCGCTCTCGCCGGCGAGCTCGTCGACATAACGGTCGTCGAGTATCCGCCCGCCCGGAACGAGCGCGATCACTCGCCGGTGTTTGGCCAGCTCGACCGGATCGGTGTCGTAGTGGGCGCGCAGCGCGGCGTCCATCACATCGACCCGCAGCACCATCCCGGCGCCGCCGCCGAACGGCGTGTCGTCGACCTGGCCGCCTGACAGCGGGGTGTGCTGGCGCAGATCGACGCATTGCAGCTGTGAGCCCGCGGCGATCGCCGCGGTGACGTGGTGCTGGTCTGCGAACCACTCAAACCACTGCGGGAAGAGGGTGAATATGTCGATCTTCACGGCTGCCCCAGGAACTCGACGTCGATCTCGATGCGCCGCGATGCGATGTCGACGGCGCGGATCGCGTCCGCCACCATCGGCACGAGCAGCTCGCCGCCGGCGGTGAGCCTCACCTCGAGCGCCTCGCACGAGGGCAGTCCGATCAGGCGGTGCACGGTGCCGAGCGGGCCGTTCTGACCGCAGACGGCGCAGCCCTCGAGTTCGTGCGACCAGAACTCCCCCTGCCCGAGCGCCGGTGCCTGCTCGATCGGCAACGACAGTGTCGCTCCGCGCAGCGCCTCCGCGTCCTCGCGGCAGCGCATGCCCTCCAGGCGCAGGATCGGACGGCTCTCGGTGCCCGCCCGGCGTACGATCGTACGGGCGTCGCCGGCGACCGTGACCGGCGCCTGCAGCGCGAGCAGACGCGCGACCGGCTGGGTCACGTAGAAGCTTCCGTCGAGCCCGTGTGCGCGGCCGACGCGGCCCGCCGCGATCGTTCTCGCAGCCGGTTCACTGGCCATGTTGGCGCTCGCCGCCTGGAGTCTGTGCCACGAGGAGACCTCGATGTGGTTGCCTGGGAGCGATCGAGTCCGCGGATGCGCTCGGCTTGAGGGAATCCACGGACGGTGTGAGCGTCGACCTAGTCGACGAGGTCGATCAGCAGGTGTCGCTGCTCGTGGCTGGCAGCGGCTTTCACGACGGTGCGCAGCGCCTGCACGGTGCGGCCGCCGCGGCCGATCACCTTGCCGTAGTCGCCCTCGGCGACACACAGCTCTAGCACGATCGTGCCGTCGTCCTGCTCGAACTGCTCGACCGAGACGCCGTCGGGCTCGTCGACCAGACCGCATGCCAGATATTCGAGCAGATCTTTCATGAGAGAGCCTCGATTGCCGCGCTCGCGGACGGCTGCGAACCTCCACCGCGAGGCTCAGCCGTCGCTAGCGTGCTCCGGACTCGATCCCCTGTATGCGCAGAAGCTTGCGCACCGTGTCGGAGGGCTGTGCTCCGCGCGCCAGCCAGCTGCGGGCGCGGTCCTCGTCGATCACGATCGTCGAGGGGTTGGTCTGCGCGTTGTAGTGGCCGATCGTCTCGATCACGCGGCCGTCGCGGGGAGAGCGCTGATCGGCGACGACGACGCGCCATCTCGGGTCCTTCTTGGCGCCCACTCGGGTGAGCCTGAGTCTTACAGCCACGTTGTCCTCTCTGGTGCTGAACGAAGTCTGGACATGTCTGAGATGACTCTGCTGTACAGCAGTGTCATGAACGTCCGAGCCACAGAGCTTAGACGGTTCTGCGCCGAGAGCGCCCTTCAGCGTGCGTTGCGCATCAGCGCACCCATGTCCGGCAGCTTGCCGCGCCCCATCTGGCGCATCATCTTGCGCGTCTGGGAGAACTGCTTGAGCAGGTTGTTGACCTGCTGCACGCTGACACCCGCGCCGCGTGCTATCCGCAGCCTGCGCGAGCCCTTGATCAGCTCCGGTCGGCGGCGCTCAGCCGGGGTCATCGAGAGAATCACGGCCTGCACGCGGTCGAGCTCGCGCTCGTCGACCTTCATGCCCTTCAATTGCTGGCCGGAGAAGCCGGGGATCATCCCGAGCAGGCTGCTCAAGGGGCCCATTTTGCGGACCATGCGCAGCTGCGAGAGGAAGTCCTCGAGGTCGAACTCGCCCTGGCGCAGCTTGCGCTCGAGCTCGAGCGACTCGCTCTCGTCGAACTGGCGCTCGGCCGTCTCGATCAGGCTCAGCACATCGCCCATCCCGAGGATCCGCTGCGCCATGCGGTCCGGGTGGAAGAGCTCGAGTTGATCGAGCTTCTCGCCGGTCGAGGCGAACATGATCGGCTTGCCGGTGACGGCCATCACCGACAGCGCCGCGCCGCCTCTGGCGTCCCCGTCGAGCTTGCTCATCAGCACGCCGTCGAACGCCACCGCCGCGGCGAACTGCTCGGCGACGGTCACCGCGTCCTGGCCGGTCATCGCGTCGAGCACGAGCAGCACGTTGTCTGGTTTGACTGCGTCTCGGATCTCGACGAGCTCCGCCATCAGCGCTTCGTCGACGTGCAGGCGACCCGAGGTGTCGACGATCAAGACGTCCTTGCCGTCCGCCTGCGCGCGCCCCAGCGCCCATCGCGCGATCTCGACCGGGCTGGGCTCGGTGCCCTGCTGATAGACGGTCGCTCCCACCTGGGAGCCGACCTTCATCAGCTGATCTACGGCGGCGGGACGGTAGGTGTCGCACGCGGCGAGCGCCACCGTCGCGGAGTGCTGCTCTGCGAGATAGCGGGCGAGCTTGGCCGTGGCGGTCGTCTTGCCGGACCCCTGCAGGCCCGCCATCAGGATCACCGTCGGCGGGCGTGGCGAGAAGACGATGCCGTGGGAGTCTGAGCCCATCAGCTCCGTGAGCGCGTCGGAGACGATCTTCACGACCTGCTGGCCGGGGTTGAGCTGGCCGACGATGTGCGCCCCCACGCAGCGCTCCTTGACATCGGCGGTGAACCGCTTGACGACCTTGAAGTTGACGTCCGCCTCGAGCAGCGCGAGCCGGATCTCGCGCATCACGGTGTCGATGTCGCGCTCGCTCAGCGTGCCGTGCTGGCGGGCCTCTGAGAGGGTCGCCTGCAGCTTCTCGGAGAGTGTCTCGAACATGCTCTAGCTCATTTCTCCGAAGCGCGCTAGCGGCGGCGGATCAGCGTGATGCCGTCGCGCACGGTGAGCATCACGCAGCTCACGCGCTCGTCGGCGGCGAGCATCTCGTTGAGCTCCACGAGCGCCCGGGTGTCGGCGCTGGAGTCCAGCTCGTCGAGCACCCGCCCGCTCCACAGTGTGTTGTCGATCACGATCAGCCCGTGCGGCGCGAGCTTTCCGAGTATCGCCTCGTAGTAGTCGCGGTAGCTGGTCTTGTCGGCGTCGATGAACACCAGGTCGAACGGCCCGTCGAGCTTTGCGATCGTCTCGATCGCCGGGCCGACGAGCACCTCGATCCGCTCGGCGTATGGGCTCTTGGAGATGTGCCCACGCGCGAACTCGGCGCGCTCCGGAGAGATCTCGCAGGTGAGGATCTTCCCGCCGGGCGGGAGTCCGGCCGCCATGCTGAGCGCCGAGTAGCCGGCGTAGGTGCCGATCTCGAGCACGTTCTGGGCGCGGATCGATGACACCAGCAGCTCGAGCAGCCGGCCCTCGACGGGCCCTGAGAGCATCTGCGGCGACGGCAGGCTCGCGAGCGCGTCGCGCTGGCACTCCGCCATCGCCGCGGTCTGCGCGGTGCTGTGCGCAAGCGCGTAGTCCTCGACCGCCTCTTCGACGAACCCGGGCACGTCGTTGGTTAGCTCTCGCCCGCGCTGCCCGGGGCTACCGCGGGCGGTGAGGGCGTTCCCTCCGCCACCAGCCCCTCGGCGGCACGGTGCCCGAGCGCCGCACCGATCCCGCCGAACGCCTCAGCGAACTCCGATGGGATCACGAACACCTTGTTGGCGTCGCCTTCAGCGAGCGACGGCAGCATCTGCAGGTATTCGTAGCTCAACAGCTCACGGCTGGGTTTGCCCGCATGGATCGCTTTGAAGACCGTGTCGATCGCCTTCGCTTCGCCCTCTGCGCGCAGGATCTGGGACTGGCGCTCACCCTCGGCGTCGAGCACCGCCGCCTGCTGTGCGCCCTCGGCGGTCAGCACCGCGGCCTGCTTGGCGCCCTCGGCGGTCAGGATCTGCGCCTGCTTTTCGCCTTCGGCGGTCAGGATCGCCGCGCGGCGATCACGCTCGGCGCGCATCTGCTTCTCCATCGCGGTGCGGATATCCGCCGGCGGGTCGACTGACTTGATCTCCACACGATTGATGCGTATCCCCCACTTGCCGGTTGCCTCGTCGAGCACCACCCGCAGCTCGGTGTTGACGTTCTCGCGCGCCGTCAGCGTCGCCTCGAGGGTCAGCCCGCCGATCACGTTGCGCAGCGTCGTGACCGTCAGCTGCTCGATCGCCTGCAGCGGATTGGCGATTTCGTATGTCGCTGAGCGCGGGTCTGTGATCGTGAAGTAGAGCACCGTCTCGATCCCCACCACGACGTTGTCTTCGGTGATCACCGACTGCGGCGCGAAGTTCACGACCTGCTCGCGCAGGTCGACCAGCGGCTTGACGCGGTCGATGAACGGCGTGACGATCGTCAGGCCCGGCTCGAGCGTGCGGCTGTAGCGGCCGAGCCGCTCGACGACTCCGGCGCGGGCTTGAGGGATCACGCGGATCGTGCGCGCGGCGAGGACGAATATGAAGACGAAGATCACCACGATGATGATGAGTGCGGCCATGAGCGAGTTCCTTTCTAGTGGTTCTTCAAGGTCAGTGCATCACGAGCGCAGTGGCACCACGGATCTCAACGACCTCGACACGCTCGCCCGCGTCGATCACCTCTGTTTCGTCGTAGCTGCGCGCCGTCCACACCTCGCCGTCGATCTTCACGCAGCCGACACCCTCCTGGTTTGCGATCCGCTCGAGCACGATCGCGCTCTTGCCGATCAGCGCCGCCGCACCGGTGCGTATCTGCGGCGGCGTGCGGCGGTGGCTGTTCGCGATCGGCCGCAGCGTCGCGAACACGAGGCCGCTGCCGGCGATGAATCCAACCGCGGAGAGCGCGAAACCGACGCCGCTGAGACTCACGATCACCGCGATCAGGGCGCCCAACGCGAACGGCGCGAGGTAGAAGCCACCCTGGTGCATCTCCCCGATACCAAGCGCACAGGCCGCTACCAACCAGATGATCCAAGCGTCCATTCCTCGATTATGGCTCATCGGCCAAGTCCTGTCAGTCAGAGGCGATCAGCGCTCGTGCGAAGTCGTGGGCGTCGAACGGGCGCAGGTCGCTCAGCGACTCGCCGACGCCGATCAGCTTGACGGGGATCCCGGTCTCGCGCGTGACGGCGAGCGCGACCCCACCGCGGGCGCTGCCGTCGAGCTTGCTCAGCACGATTCCGCTGACCGCGACCGCGTCCGCGAACAGCTTCGCCTGACGCAGACCGTTCTGCCCGGTGCCCGCGTCGAGCGTCAGCAGCGTCTCGTGCGGCGCCCCGTCGCACTGGCGGGAGATGACTCTGCGGATCTTCGCGAGCTCGCCCATCAGGTCGTCCTGGGTGTGCAGGCGCCCGGCTGTGTCGATGATCACGACGTCGCAGCCACGCGCGCGTGCCTGGGCGACCGCCTCGAAGGCGACGGCGCCGGGGTCTGATCCCTCCGCGCCGGTCACGATCTCGGCGCCCGAGCGCTCCGCCCAGCCCTGCAGCTGCTCGGTGGCGGCCGCTCTGAAGGTGTCGGCGGCGCCCAGCAGGACGCTCAGGTGAAGCTCGCTGCGCAGATGCCAGGCGAGCTTGCCGATCGTCGTCGTCTTGCCGGTGCCGTTGACGCCGACCATCAGGATCACGGTCGGCTTGTGGCGCAGGTCGATGCGCTCGTCCTGTGTGGCGGCGCTCTCGGCCAGCAGCTCGATCAGCCTCTCGGAGATCGCCTCCGCGCCGCTGAGCCGGCCGTCCGTGGCCTGCGTCTCGAGCTCCGCGACGACCGCCGCTGTCGTGGCGGCGCCCACGTCGGCCACGATCAGCGCCTCCTCGAGGCGTTCCCAGGTGTGCTCGTCGAGGTTCTGGAACAGCGTCGCCTGGATCTCGCCGGACAGCGCTTGGCGTGTCTTTGTGAGGTTCTCGCGCAACCGTGAGAAGAAGCCACGGCGCCGCTCGGCGGTCTGCGTCAGACCCGCGTCACCGTCCAGGGGATCGCTCTCGCCGGTGATGAACAGCTCGCTCCAGTCGTGCGCCACGCGGCGCGCAACATATCAGCGCCCGCGCCGGCTGACCCCGCGGCCGGCTGGTGTGCGGCTTTCAGACGGCCTGCGCGGCGAGCTCGACCTGCTCGAGATCCTCCTCGGCGGCCGTCTCCTTGACCTCCGGCGGCAGACGCCTGGAGATGATCTTCGAGACGCCGTCGCCGCCCATCGAGACGCCGTAGAGCCAGTCGGCGGCCTCCATAGTGCGCTTCTGGTGGGTGATAACGATGAACTGGGCGCGACCCGCGTAGCGGCGCAGCAGCGTCAGGAACCGGTCGAGGTTCAGATCGTCCAGGGCGGCCTCGACCTCATCGAGAATGTAGAACGGGCAGGGGCGCGCGAGGAACACGCTGAACAGGAACGCCAGCGCGGTCATCGACTTCTCGCCGCCTGACAGCAGCGACAGGCGCTTGGTGGACTTGCCCGCGGGCGTGACCTCGATCTCGACGCCCTGCAGGCCGATCTCGGCGGCCTCATCGGCGCTCTGCTCCTCCAGATCCGACCGCTCCTCGGAGGCCTGCGGATCCGCCTCGCCAGGCGCGCCCGCCAGCGGCTGGCCGCCGAGCACGGGTTTGGGAGTGAGCTCTTCGCTGATCAGTCGCAGTTTCCCCGAGCCGCCGGGGAACACGTCGCCGACGAGTTCCTCGAAGTTGCGGGCGGCCGCCTGAAAGGTCTCCTCGAAGGTCTCCTGGATCTGCCGGTCGGTGTCGCGGATCACGCCGCGGAGCTCCCGCAGCGCGGTCTCGAGGTCCCCGCGGCGGTTCTCGAGCTCCTCGACGTGCGCGATCGCCTCGGCGTATTCGTCTTGCGCCAGCGGGTTGACCGGCCCGAGCTGCTCGCGCCGGCGCGCCAGACGCTCCAGGCGCGCTCGCAGGGCACTCATCTGCTCCTCCTGCAGTGGCTCGGGCGGCGTGTCGGCCTGCGCCGGGAGCCCGAGGCGCTCGGCGATGCTGTTGAGCTCTGAGAGCGCCTCAGCGTTCTGGTCGCGCAGTCGTTGCGCGGCGACCTCGGCGCTAGTGACGGCCTCGCCCTCGGCGCGCAGCGCGATCTGGATGTCGGCCTCCTCGGCGGCGCAGGCGCGCAGCTCCGCGGCCATGCCCTCGCCGTCGGCACGGTCACGGTCGAGCTCGGCCTCGAGCGTCTGCAGGATCGCCCCAAGGGCCTGCTGCGCGCTCTGCAGCGCCTCATGCAGACGTTCGCAGCGCGGTAGCAGCGCTGTGTCGCTCGCGTGCTGTGCCGCCAGCCGCTCGCCGCGTCTGAGTCGCTCGGCGTGTTCGCGGGCGATGCGCTCCGATTGGCGGCGCTCGGCTGCAAGCTCGCCCTCCAGCTGCCCGCGGCGTACGGCTCCGGGGCCCTGTTCGGGCATGCTGCGGCGCTGCTCGATCAGCCACTGCGCGCGGCGTTTGGCCTCGTCGGCCTCGGTGCGTTCCCGGTCGATGTCGCGCAGCGTCAGGTCGGCTTGCGCGCGCGCGAGGTCGGCGGCCTTGAGCTCTCCCAGCGCCTGTTGGAGGTGCTCTCGGGCAGCGTGTTCGTCCTGCACGCTGGACTCGCTCTCGGCGATCAGCCGGTCGCGCTCGTTGCGCTGGGCGAGCACGCGCTCGGAGCCGCCCTCGCTGATTTGGCGAACTTCGCCGCTTGCAGCGAACCACACCCGTCCCGAGCGGGTGACGGCGACGCCGCTGAAGTCCTTTGGCAGATCCTGCAGGCGCCCGACGACCCAGGCGCCCGCGAGCAGCCGGGCGGCGAGCGTGAGCACGGCGGGCGGTCCTGAGAGCAGGTCGAGCAGCGCCTCGGCGCCCGCGATCGGCGGATCGCCGGACTCTGCCGCGCTCGCGGGTGCTCGATCCTCGTCTGTCAGCAGCGCTACGGCGCCGTCCTGCCCGGCGCGGTCGAGCAGCGTGTTGGCCTGGCCGATGCCGGCGACGAGCACGCCGTCGAGGCGGCCTCCGAGCGCCGCGGCCAACGCCAGCTCATAGCCTGGCTCGACCTGGAGCTCCTGGCTGAGGGGGCGCAGCGCCTCCTGGGAGGAGAGCTCGCCGGTGGGGTGGGTGTGGCCGCGCAGGAACTGGTTGACGGCGGCCAGCCGCGAGCCGACGGCCGCCGCTTGGCGGCGCGTGCTCTCGAGTCTCCGCTCGGCCTCCGCGACGCGCTCGCGAGCCGTGTCTGAGTGCTCGTCTGAGCGCTCGCGCTCGGCTTGCGCGGTCTGCAGGCGCTCCTGCAGCTGCGCGGCCAGCACGCCCGCCGCGTCGTGCTCGGTGCGCAGCTGTGTGATCTCGAGCTCGATCTCCTGCTGGTGTCCGCGCTGTAGCTCTGAAAGCTCGGCCTCCAGTTCTGAGATGCGCTGCTCGCTGTCGCGGTGCGGCTCGCCCTCGGGGCTCTGGAGGATCTCCCGCAGGTTGTGAAGCTCTGTTTCGGCTCGGGCGATGCGCTGCGCGAGGACGGTCGCGGTCGCCTGTGTCTGCTCACGGCGCATTCCTACACGCTCGTGTGCGGTGCGCGCCGCGAAGACTCCTCGCGCGAGCTCCTCACGCTGCTCTGAGCGCTCGGCGAGCGCCCGCTCCGCCGCCGCGCGACGATCGGAGACGCCGCTCAGGGCCGTCTCGATCTGCGCCCGTCGCTCACGCGCGCCGCGCACGACCGTCTCGGCGCCTGCGAGCTCCAGGCGTCTGCCGCGCAACGTCTCGCGCGCCAGCTCCAGGCGCGCCTCGAGCATCTGACTCTCGAGGCGCTCGTGCAGCTCGGCGGCCTCCGCCTGGCGCTTGAGCGGCCGCAGGCGGGTGCGTGCCTCGCGCTCGATATCCAGGGCACGGTCGAGGTTCTCCTGGGTGCGTTCGAGCTTCAGCTGCGCGCGCCGGCGGCGCTTGCGATGCTTGCCGAGGCCCGCGGCCTCCTCGATCAGCAGCCGCCGGTCGCGTGGCTTTGAGTTGACGATCGCCTCGACGCGCCCCTGGGAGATGACCGAGTGCGTCTCCTTGCCGAGACCGGTGTCGGACAGCACCTCGATCACGTCGGTGAGGCGGCAGCGGGCACCGTTGAGGCGGTACTCGCCCTCCCCGGAGCGGTCCAGGCGGCGCAGGATCGAGATCTCCGAGAGCGGCAGGTCAACGGTGCCGTCGGAGTTGTCGAGCACGATCTCGACCTCCGCGGAGCTGCGCGCCTTGACGCCGTGACCGCCGCCGAAGATGACGTCCTGCATCGAGGATCCGCGGATCGCCAGCGGCGACTGCTCGCCCATCGCCCACAGCACGGCGTCGGTGACGTTGGACTTGCCGGAGCCGTTGGGGCCGACGACGACGCTCACGCCGGGGCCGAAATCCAGGCGTGTGCGCTCGGGGAAGGACTTGAAGCCCTTCAGGCTCATCGACTTCAGGCGCATCGGCCGGCCCGTCTCACTGCTCGCGCGCCAGTCCCTCGACGGCTTCGCGCGCGGCCTCTTGCTCGGCGTGCTTCTTGCTCTTGCCGCGCCCGCTGCCCAGCAGCCGCCCGTCCGCGTTGGCCGCGACCTCGAACGTCCTGTCGTGCGGCGGTCCCTGTTCGCCGGTGACCCTGTAGCGGACCTCGCTGCCGCGGCGCGCCAGGAGCTCCTGCAGCGCCGACTTGAAGTCCAGTGGGTGATCGAGTGCCTGCTCGATCTCCGGTGCGAACGCCTCGACGACCGCGGCCGCGGTGCGCTCGTAGCCGGAGTTCAGGTAGCACGCTCCGATCACCGCCTCGATCACCGAGGCGAGCACACGCTCGGTCTCCACGAGCGCCGCCGTGGCATCCCCGGTGCCGTCGGGGGCGGCGGCGCGCAGACGCGTAGGCAGCTCGAGTCGTTCGGCGACGGTTCTGCAGGACTGCCCGGAGACCGCCTGTGCACGGATCTTCGTCAGCCGCCCGGGTCCGGAGCGCTCGGCCTCCAGCAGCGGGTATATGTGGGTGCTGACCGCGAGTGACAGCACGCTGTCGCCGAGGAACGCGAGACGCCCGTAGGAATCGGCGCGGTGCTCCGACCAGGAGGCGTGTGTGAAGACCTGGCGTGCGAGCTCCTGCGGAAGCTCCTCGAGCAGTGAGTTGAGGAGTTTCATCATCCATCACTGCTCGCTCGAGTGAGCCAGGACGAAGGCGACTGCCTGCCCGACCGTGAGGATCTCGGCCGCCTGCTCGTCGGGGATCCGGATGCCGTAGGTGTCCTCGAGCTCCTGCACGAGCGTGTACAGGTCGAGCGAGTCGGCCTCGAGATCCTCCTTGAAGCGTGTCTGCTCGTCGATCTGGCTGGGGTCCAGGTCGAGCTCGTCCGCCAGGTGGGTCTGGATCAGCGTGAATATCTGCTCGCCTGTCATCGCTGTTGGTGTGTGACAGTCATTGGCTGGGCGGCAGGCTAGCGCTCTGAGCGGACGCAGGCGTGGGCCTGAGCGCGCCGGCCGCCCGCAGTGCGGCGTGGGTGCTGTCAGTGAGGTCGTCTGCCACCGCTTGGCGCGCGCGCAGGATCGCTTCGGCAAATCCCCGCCGGTGAAAGCGTCCGTGGGGTACGACGCCGAGGCGGCGCAGGCCGAGCAGGTAGGCGCCGCCGTGCGCTTCGGGGTCGATGCCGCCAAAGTGTGAGCGCAGCGACGGGCGCAGCAGCGCACCGCCGAGCTTCGCCCGCGGGGAGGACGCTGCGGCGCTCCTGATGCCGTTGAGCATCGTCTGGGAGACCCCCTCGAGCAGCTTCAGCGCGATGTTGCCGGTCAGGCCGTCTGTGACGACCACGTCGGCGCGGCCCTCCAGCAAATCACCGCCCTCGAGGTTGCCGACGAACTGGAAGCGCTCGCTGCCGGCTGCCCGTTCGCTGAGCTCTGAGTGGGTTTCGAGGATCAGCTTGCTGCCGCGTGAGGGCTCCTGCCCGTTTGACAGCAATCCGACCCTGGCGTTTGCGACGCCGAGCAGCGTTTCGGCGAGGGCGCCGCCCATGAACGCGAACTGCACGAGGTGCTCGCGGCGCGCCTCGGTGTTGGCGCCGACGTCGAGCAGTGTGACGGGGTTGCCGGGTATCGGCAGCACGAGCGCGAGCGCCGGGCGGTAGATGCCCGGGGCGCGCTTGATGTTGAAGATCCCGGCGGCGAGCGCGGCGCCCGTCGCGCCGGCGCAGACCAGCGCCTGTGCGCGGCCCTCAGCCACGGCCTTCGCGCATTGCACGATCGACGCCTCCGGGGTCGAGCGGGTCGCGCCAACCGGGTCTGGGCTCTTGGCGATCGACAGCGGCGCGTCGACGATCTGCAGGCCCTCGCTCTCGGAGCCGAGCTCAGCGCCGGGACCGAAGAGAATCACGCGAGCGCCGTTTGCGACGGCGAGCCTCGCCCCGGCCGCGACCTCGGCGGCACCTAAATCCGCTCCGTTGCAATCGACTGCCACGACGATCGGCTCGTGGCGATCGTCGCCGGGCAGCGCGCGGGCGCTCACGACGAGCTACTCGTGGTCGTGAACGTGAGTCTCTGCTGCCACGATCTCACGGTTTGCGTAGGTGCCGCACTGCGGGCAAACCCGGTGCGGGCGGCGCGGCGCGTGACATCGCGGGCACTGATTGAGCGTCGGTGTGGTGATCTTGTGCTGGGCGCGACGGTTCGCGGTGCGGCTGTGCGATTGCTTTTTCTTGGGGACGGCCATCGACCGGACAGGCTAGCGCAACGGGCGCTCACAGGAGGCTCGCTAGAGCTCGAGCTCGAAAAGCTTCGACCAGCGCGGATCCGCCGGGCGCTCGTGGCGGTGCTCGGGGCCCGCCTCGTTGAGGTCTGCCGCGCACTGCGGGCAGAGACCCGCGCAGTCTGCGCGGCAGAGCACCTGAGCGGGTATCGCGAGCACCAGGGCGTCTCGCGCCCACGCGGCGAGGTCGAGGATCTCATCGGTGACGTAGGGGCTCTGCAGCTCCTCACCGCCGCCGGGACGATCGACCTCGCGGGCCTCGACGTCGATCGTCGGGGCGGCGGCGTTCAGGCAGCGCATGCAGGGGCCTCTCAAGCACGCCTGGAAGCTCAGGCGCAGCGCGTAGCCGTGGCCCACCATGCGCGAAACCTCGAGCCTCACGACGATCGGCTCGGGGTCCGCCAGATACCGCTGCGCGGCGAGCTCGATCGCCGCGATCGCGACCGCGAGCTCGATCCGTCTGCCCTCGCCCGGGGCGAGGCGCATCCCTGCCAGGTCGAGGTCGGTGGTCAGCGCGGGCACATCGATCAGGCTAGCGAGCCCCGGCACGCTTGCAAAGTCCCGCCGCGCAGGCTCCTCTGCTTGACTTCAGCGGTGCCCACGCCGCCACAGCGCAGAGGAGTCAGATTGCTCTCGCTGCTGGCCGTGGACATCACGCCGCTTCGCTCCTCTCGCGATCTGCGGCTGCTGGTGGCCGGGAATTTCATCACCGGGCTCGGCACCCAGGCGACACTTCTCGCGCTCCCCTACCAGCTGTATGTGCAGACCCGCTCGCCGCTTCTGACCGGGCTGCTCGGCGCCTTCGAGCTCGGGCCGCTGATCGGGATGTCGCTGTTCGGCGGGGCGCTCGCTGACCGCATCGACCGCCGCCGGCTGCTGCTGGTCGATCAGCTGGCGCTGGTGGCGATCTCGGCGGCGTTGGCGGCCGGGGCGCTCGCCGGCCATCCCCCGCTGCTGGTGTTGTATGGGCTCGGCGGGCTGCTCGCGGGCTTCGGCGCGGTGCAGAACGTGGCTCGCTCGGCGATCGTGCCGAATGTCGTCGAGAAAGAGCATCTGCGTGGTGCGCTGGCCCTGAACTTCGGCCTGTATCAACTGACGATGGTGATCGGGCCGGCGATCGGCGGTTTGCTGATCGCGGCGACCGGTCTGCCGGCCCTCTACGGCATCGACGCCGGCAGCTGCCTGGGGATGGTCGCGGCGGTCCTGCCGATGTCGCCGCAGCCGCCCCACTCGAGCGAACACGCTCATCCTCCGATCGGGCGCTCGATCCTCGAGGGATTGCGGTTTGTGCGCTCGGAGAACGCGCTGCTGGGTTCGTTCGGGATCGATCTCGCGGCGATGACGTTCGGGATGCCGCGGGCTCTGTTCCCGGTGCTGTCGCTGACCGTCTATCACGCCGGTGCCGCCGGGACCGGGGCGTTGCTGGCGGCGGTCTCCGCGGGTGCGACCGTCGCGGCGCTGAGCACCGGCTGGCTCTCTCGCACCCGCCGGCTCGGTCGCGTCGTGATCTGCGCGGTGTGCGTCTGGGGCCTCGCGATCGCGCTGGCGGGCACGGTCAGCTCGCTGTGGGCGGCGATGGCGCTGTTGGCGGCGGCCGGCGCGGCCGACAGCGTCAGCGCGGTGTGCCGCTCGACGATCAACCAGACCCTCACGCCGGATGAGATGCGCGGGCGGATGTCCTCGGTCTTCTCGCTGGTCGTCACCAGCGGGCCGCGCCTGGGCGACATCGAGTCGGGTACGGTCGCGTCGCTGAGCAGCCCGCGCGTATCGGTGTTCTCCGGCGGCGTGGCGTGTGTGCTGTCGGCCGCCCTGTTCCTGAAGGTGTTCCCCACCCTGGTCGCCTACGACGCCTCGAGCGCAGAGACGACGATGGCAGGCAAGCGGCTCGCGGCCTGAGCCGCCCTCAGCTTGCGATCAGCTCGCGCTTGAGGACCTTGCCGGTGGCGTTGCGCGGCAGCTCCTGCACGAACACGACTTCGCGGGGCACCTTGTAGCGCGCGAGGTTCCGCTTGACGTATTCCTGGATCGTCTGCTCGTCGAGGGCCGCCCCGGCACGGGTCACGACGAAGGCCTTCAGGCGCTGGCCGAACTGCTCGTCCGGCACGCCGATCACAGCCGCCTCCTCGATCTCCTCGTGGTCCGCGAGCAGATCCTCGACCTCGCGCGGGAAGACGTTCTCGCCGCCGGAGACGATCATCTCATCGTCGCGGCCGTCGACGAACAGGCGTCCCGCGGCGTCGAAGTGCCCCATGTCGCCGGTGCTCATCAGCCCTCCTACGATCTCCTTTCCGCCGCCGCCGGTGTAGCCCTCGAAGACCATCTCGTTGGCTGCGAAGATTCGCCCGCGCTCGCCGCTGGAGACCTCGCGGCCCTCGCTGTCGAGCAGCTTTACGACTGTGCCCAGCGGCGGGCGCCCGGCGGTCCCCGGCGCGGCGCGCAGGTCGGCGGGCGTGGCGATCGTCGCCCAGGCGACCTCGGTCGAGCCGTAGAGGTTGTAGAGCACGTCACCGAAGGTGTCCATCACGCGTGTGGCGAGCTCGCCCGGCAGCACCGAACCGGAGGCCGAGATGACTCGCAGGCAGCTGCAGTCGTAGCGCGCGATCGTCTCTGGCGGCAGCTCCATGATGCGCTGCAGCATCACCGGCACGACCGCCAGCGCGCTCGCGCGGTGGTAGGCGATCGCGCGCAGCGTCGCCTCGGCCTCGAAGCGTCGCGGCAGCACGATCGTGGACGCCAGCGGCATCGCCAGCGTGAAGTGCCCGAACCCCCAGGAGTGGAACATCGGTGCCGCGATCACCGTCGTCTCGTGTGCCCGCAGCGGGATCTTCGAGAACATCGCGGCGAGCGGCTCCATCGAATCGGGCTGCTTGCGTTTGGCGCCCTTCGGGGTGCCGGTCGTGCCGGACGTGAGGATCACGACGCGACCGTGCTCCGCCGGGGGCTCCAGCGGCCGCTCGTCGCCACCGGCGATCATCGACTCGAGCGTCGGGTCGCCCAGTCCGGCGCTGCTCGCGCCGCGCCCGCCCGTCGCGGGCGCCGGCTGCTCACACCAGGAGACGAAGCGGCGCATGCCCTCCGCGCCGGCGCTGACGAGGTCCGCGAACTCCTCGTCGTAGATCAGCGCGCTGGGGGCCTCGCGCCGCAGCACGTCGGCGATCTGGGGCCCCGCAAAGGCCGTGTTCAGGTACAGCTGGCTCGCTCCGAGCTTCGAGCAGGCGACGGTCGCCTCGACGAAGCCGCGGTGGTTGCGGCACATGATCGCCACTCCGTCGCCGGCGCGCACACCCGCCGCGGCGAGCGCGTGCGCGAGGGCGTTGGTGCGGCGCTGTACTTCGGCGAAGGTCAGCGTTCCGCGCTCGTCCACCAGGGCAACGCGGTCCGGGCAGCGAATCGCCGAGACCGTGTACGCCGCCGCCGGGCTCGATCCCCAGCGGCGCAGGGCTCGGAGCGCACGCAGCGCACGATCGGGGCGCTCCGGTTTGAAGATGCCGGTCGCCAAAAGCGTGCGGGCGGCTTCCATGCGGTAGCGGGCGGTCGGGCTCATCGAGCTGTGATTATCCCATGCAGGGCATTTGTAGTCGCGAAGACCCCCACGACCACGCCCCTCGCAGCCGTTCGTCGAGCATGCCGGAGGGGACGGCGCGGCGCGGCTCAGCCGACCTCGGCCGGCTCGTCCTTGCCCTGCAGACGCTCGCGGCCACGCTGCACCGCGGCGATGAACTTCGAGAGGTTGACCTCGAGCGTGTTGAGTATCTCATCGGCGTAGTCCTCGGCGCCCAGGCGGATCTCACGCTCACGCGCGCGGGCGTCCTCGACGATGTCCTCGGCGTTGCGCTCGGCCTGCTTGGTGACCTCCTCCTCGCCGACGAGGCGCTCCTGTCGCTCGCGGGCCTCCTTGACGATGCGCTCAGCCTCTTTCTTGGCCTCGGCGAGCATCTCCTGGCGCTCCTTGACGATCCAGCGGGCCTGCTTGATCTCCTCGGGAATCGTTGCCCGCATCTGGTCGAGGATGTCGTAGATCTCCTCCTTGTCGACCCGGACCGTGTCGGTCATCGGCATCGTCTTGGCGTTGTGCACCAAGTCGTCGAGCTTGTCGATCAGTACCAGGACATCCATCAGGAGCTACCTCCACACGGGCGACCACGCGCGCGTGGTCACTGGGTATTCGGGTCTCATCTCGCACATCAAGTTCGTCAGCGCCTCAACTCTTCCTGCAAACGCCTGGCGACCTCGTCGGGCACCAGATCGTCGATCCGCCCACCGAATGTTGCCAGCTCCTTGACTCCACTGGAAGAGATAAAACTGTACTGCGGGCTGGCCATCAGGTAAACCGACTCGATCTCGGGGTCCTGGCGGCGGTTCAGCTGGTTCATCTCGAGCTCGTACTCGAAGTCCGAGATCGCACGCAGCCCCTTGACGATCGCCTTCGCCCCGACGTCTCTTGCGAACTCGACCACGAGGTTGCTGAACGGCTCGACCCTGACGCTGTCCAGATCGGCGATCGCGTGCTCGATGAAGGCCACCCGCTCGTCGATCGCAAACAGCGCTCTGTTCTTGCGCACCGAGCGGTTCACGACCGCCACAACGACCTCGTCATACAGCGCGGATGCGCGGCGGATCACGTCGAGGTGACCGTTGGTGATCGGGTCATAGGAGCCGGGACAGACGGCGATTAGCGGCTTGCTGTTCATGAGTGGCGGTGGATTTTGATCACTGTGTCGCCGTAACGGCGCTCCCGCTCCAGTGCGAGCTCGAGCTCCAGGGGGTTGCGCCGGTCGCTCTCGACTACCACCCGCGCCGCCTGGCTGAGCAGCGGCTCGAGTGCTCCGGAGAGCTCTGAAGACCAGTCGCGCGCCTGGCTGTAGGGGGGGTCGACGAAGATCAGATCGTACGTTTCGCGGCGCTCGCGTGCGGCGCGCATCGTCACGGCCGCGTCTGTGCGGCGGATCTCAGCCTCTCCCTCGCCGAGCCCGAGGGAGGCCAGATTGCGCTGCAGCGCTGCCAGCGCAGCCCGGTCGCGGTCGGCGAACACAACCCGCCTGACACCGCGCGAGAGCGCCTCGATGCCGAGCGCGCCGCTGCCGGCGAACAGGTCGAGCGCCTGCAGGCCGCCAACGTCGCCGAGCATCGAGAACAGCGCTTCGCGCACCTTCTCGGAGGTCGGCCGTGTCTTTGACCCGCGGGGTACGCGTAGGGTCTGCCCCTTGTAGCGCCCTGAGGTCACCCGCATCGGCAGAGCAGCTCGAGGCGATTGCCCCACGGGTCGGCGGTATACATGCGCCGGACGCCCTGCTCGTGCTCCTCGAAGCGTACGGGGACACCCGCCGCGACGAGCTTCTCAGCGAGCGCCTCGAGCGCGTCGATGTCGCTCACCTCGAACGCGGGGTGAGCCTTCTCGGCCGCGACGAACGACTCCGTGACGCCGACGTGCAGCTGCTGCTGCCCACACTCGAACCACACGCCGCCGCGCGCCTCGTACACCGGTGGCTTGGCGATCTCGGTGAGGCCGAGCAGCTCGCCGTAGAAGCTGCGGGCGGCCGGCTCGCAGCCCGGCGGCGCGGCGACCTGCGCGTGGTCGAGGCCGAGGATGCTCATGCCTGGATCGGTGCGTGGGCTTCCTCGCCGAACGCGCTCCTCAGCGCGTGGGCGAGCAGGACGTGCTCTGGCTGGGTGAGCTCTGAGTCGGCGTCGACGATCCGCTTGGCGTGCGCACGAGCGGACTCCAGCAGGTCTGAGTCGATTGGCAGCAGCGCCACCCGGAACTGCCCGATGCCGGATTGGCGCACGCCGATCAGCTCGCCCTCCTTGCGCAGCGCGAGGTCGATCTCGGCCAGGCGAAATCCGTCTGAGTACTTCGCGACGGCGCGCAGGCGCCCGGAGGTGGGCGGCCCCATCAGCAGGCACAGCGAGGCGTGCTCGCCGCGGCCGATGCGCCCGCGCAGCTGGTGCAGCTGTGAGATGCCGAATCGCTCGGCGTTCTCGACCAGCATCATCGTCGCGTTCGAGACATCGATGCCGACCTCGATCACGGTCGTCGCGACGAGCACATCGGCACGGCCCTCGGCGAACTCCGCCATCGCCCGTTGCTTCTCGACCGAGCGCATCTGCCCGTGCAGCAGCACCAGGCGGTAGCCCTGCAGCTCACCCTTGGCGAGCCGCTCGAACTCCTCGGTCGCGGCGCGGACGTCGCCCGCTGTGGCGGCGTCGGGATCGAGGCCCGTTTCGACGAGCGGGCACACGACGTATGCCTGGCGGCCCTCGTCGAGCTCTTCGCGCAGCTTCACATATGCGCGTTTGCGTGCCTCCTCCCCGCCGACGATCCGCGTTGAGATCTCCTGGCGTCCGCGTGGCAGCTCGCGCAGGATGCTGACGTCGAGGTCGCCGTGGCGGGAGAGCGCCAGCGTGCGTGGAATCGGTGTGGCGGTCATGTGCAGTACGTGTGGAGCGGTCTTGGTATCCGATCCGGGGATCGTGCCCTTCTCGTCCAGGGCGGCGCGCTGGCGCACACCGAAGCGGTGCTGCTCGTCGATCACCGCGAGCGCGAGCGAGCGGAAGCGGACGTCGGGCTCGATCAGGGCGTGTGTGCCAACGATCAGCGAGCACTCGCCGCTGGAGAGCTTGCCGAGGGTGTCCGCGCGGCGGCGGGCGGGCGTGGACCCGGTCAGCAGGGCGCAGCTCAGGGCCTGTGAGCCGATCAGTTTCTGCAGCGTCGCGAAGTGCTGTTCTGCGAGCGTCTCGGTGGGCGCCATCAGCGCCGCCTGGTGTCCGTGCTCGACGGCGCGCAGCATCCCATACAGCGCGACCACCGTCTTGCCGGAGCCGACCTCACCCATCAGCAGGCGCTGCATCGAGCGTGAGCAGGCGAGATCGGCGTCGATCTGAGCGACCGCCTGCTGCTGCCCGTCGGTCAGAGCGAACGGCAGGCTTTCCTTCAGCCATCGTGCGCTGAGGCTCGGCGGCTCGGTCAGCGCGTGCGCGTCGCAGGCGGCGCTGCGGTGCGCGCGGCGGCGCAGGAACTCCAGTTGGCAGAGCAGGAGCTCCTCGAACGCCAGGCGCCGCCGTCCGTTCTCGGTGTCGCCGCGGTCGCGCGGGAAGTGCATCGCCGCCAGTGCAGCGGAGCGCTCGGGCAGGCCCTCTCGAGCCCGGATGTGAGCGGGCAGCGCCTCGGGCAGGTCGGCCAGCGCGTCGCGGGCTTCTCCCACGAGCGTGAGGATCTGCGTCGAGGAGACCCCCTCGGCGGCCGGGTAGTGGGCGACGAGGCTGTCCTCGGAGACCTCGCCGTCGGGGGAGCCGACGTTCGAGCCGACCGCGTGGTGGGAGACGCGAAAGCCGCCTCGGGCGTCGGCCTTGCCGTGCAGCATCAGACGGGTTCCCGGTATGTAGCGTCCGACCAGCCACGGCTGGTTGAAGAACGTGGCGCGCATCGATCCGCTCTCGTCGCGCACGTTGGCCTCCACCAGTGGGCGCATGCCGCGCCGGCGGACGGGTCGCGAGGAGATCGCGATCACTTCGACCGCGACGGTCGCCTGCTCGTCTGCTCGCAGCGTCGCGATCGTGCGCGCCTCGCGGCTCTCGCGCGGCAGATGCTCGATCAGCTCAGCGACGGTGTGCAGTCCGAGGCTCGCCAGCGCCGCGGAAGCCTTCTTGCTCGGCCCCTGCAGTGGTGCGGTCAGTCGTGAGGGGCGCGGCCAGCGAATATTCGCCGCGAGCATCTCCGCGAAGCCGAGCGGCCGTGTCTGCGCGAAAGCCCTCGCCTCGCCGAGGTCTCGCTCGGGGGTCGGGTGCGGTTGGGTGAGGGTTGCCGTCGAAGACATCTCAGGCGTCCATGATGACTCCCGGCGCGGTCGTCACTCGGCGACGAGCAGCCACCAGTAGGTGTGCTGGCCGCCGCGGCGCAGCTCGAGCTCGACATCGAGCGTGCCGTTCATCAGACGCTCGATCTCGGCGAAGTCGATCGGCGCCTCCGAGCCCGCCAACACGCTGATCAGCTCCGCGTCGGGGGCGAGGCCCTCGAGCACCGCGGCGAGCGTCGCGGCGGGCTGCCCCCAGGCGACTATCTGATCCTCGATGAAGCCGACGGCGTCGCCCGGCGCGAAGCGCCCGTCGGCGTCCGCGCGGGCCGCGCGAGCCACCGCGCCGGTGCGCAGGTGGGTCGCGGCCTGCGAGATCGCGCGGGCGTTCTCCTCCGCGCTGAGCTGTGTCGAGAGCGCGACGGCGGCCGCGAGACCGGCCTGCTGGCTGGATATCGGGACGACCAGCACATGCTTGTCTGAGAGCTCAGCGGCCCGTTCGGCGGCCATGATCACGTTCTGGCTGCCGGGCAGCACGAGCACCTCCTCGGCGGGTACCTCGTGGATGCCGGCGAGCAGCTCATAGGTCGAGGGGTTGAGCGTCCGGCCGCCGTCGATCGTGTGTGCTCCGAGCTCGGCGAACAGCTCGGCAAAGCCATCGCCGGAGACGACGGCCAGCAGGCCGCAGCGTGCGTTCGCAGGCCCTGCCGGCGGTCGCCCGGCGGTCTGCTGGTGGGCTCCCGGTGCATGGATCTCGGTGGCGTCCTCGCCTTCGCGCAGGCGCTCGGAGCGCTCTGTGACCTGCAGGCGCATGTCGGCGACGTCGATGTGTGAGACCTCGCCGGCGTGCTCGAACAGGGCGGTAGCCGCCTCGGGCTCGTCGGTGTGCACGTGCACCTTCAGGGTCCGCTCGTCGCCGACGACCAGCACCGAGTCGCCGAGATCCTCGAGCGGCGCGATGAAGCGCCCGGGCTGCAGGCCGGTGCCGGTGACGGCGAAGTTCGTGCAGTAGCGGTATGTGCTCGAATGGTGCTCGGGGTGGCTGATGCGCGCTGGCGCGTGATGGTCGAGCTCGGGTGGCTCGTCGCCGCGCAGCGCGGCCACGACGCCGGCGAAGATCACGGTTAGGGCGTAGCCGCCGGCGTCGACGACCCCGGCCGCGCGCAACTCCGGCAGCAGCTCGGGGCCGCGCTTGACGGAGTCCTGCCCGGCGAGCACGGCTCGCTCGAGCGCCTGCGCGATCGCGACGTCCTGTTGTTGGGGCTCGGTCGAGGGACCCAGACGAGAGTCATCTGAGCTGTGGGCGACGTCGGTCACGATCTGGTGGGCCATCTCCCTGGCGACCGTCAGGATCGTGCCCTCGGCCGGTGAGCGCACCGAGGAGTAGGCGCGATCGGCGGCCTTCGCCAGCGCGGCGCCGATCAAGGTCGCGTCGATCAGCTGGCCGGGGCGGGAGACGAGCTCCTCGGAGGCTCCGCGGATCAGCTGGGAGAGGATCACCCCGGAGTTGCCGCGCGCCCCCAGCAGTGCGGCGCGCGCGACGGACTGGACGATCTCCTCGCGTCCGATCTCGTCGATCGTGCGAGCCTCGTCTGAGCCTTGCAGCCTGTCGAGCTCGGCCAGCACGGCGCGCAGCGTGAGCGCCATGTTGTCGCCGGTGTCGCCGTCGGCGACCGGGAAGACGTTGAGGTCGTTGACCTCCTGGCGCCGTGACTCCAGATGGGTGAGCGCCCCCGCGACGGCTGCGCGAAAGCGGACCAGGTTGGTGTCGGTCACGAGCGGTGGCTGGTCATCTTCGCGGCGTCTGTACCGTCCTCCGTGGCACCGGGCTCCTCGCTCCGGGTCCCGGCGCGAATATCAGAGGGCCTTGGTTACCTTGCCGGCCTTCAGACAGCGTGTGCAGACATACACGCGGCGGGGTGCCTTGCCGACGAGGATCTTCACCTTCTGGAGGTTCGGGTCAAACCGGCGCTTGGTCGCGACCATCGAGTGACTGCGACTCTGACCGAATGCGGGACCCTTTCCGCAGCTGTGACATATCTTGGCCATGCGGCGCAGTCTAGATGATCGAGGTGAGACTCGGCGAGCGGAGCGAAATCCGCCCGGGCCGCGCGAGGACTCACACATCTCCCGGCAGCCGGCGCGGCCGCTACGGCTTGGCGGCCTCGAGCTGGCGGGACAGCAGGCTCATTCTCAGTACCGCCTCGGCCGCGTGGCGCCCCTGGTCGCGCTTGTCGCCGCCGGAGCGCGCGAGCGCCTGCTCCATGCTCGAGCAGGTGAGCACGCCGAAGGCGCATGGCACGCCGCTGTCCAGCGACACGCGCATGATCCCGCTGGCGACCTCGGCGCAGACGAAGTCATAGTGGTCTGTCTGGCCGCGTATCACCGCCCCGAGGCAGGCGACGCCGTCAAAGCGACCCGTCCGCGCGGCGTAGCTCGCGGCCAGCGGCAACTCAAACGCGCCCGGCACCTCGAATACCTCGGCCTCGGGCTCCCCGGCCGCCACGAATGCCTGCTGTGCGCCTCTCAGCAGACGCTCGGCGAGCTCCTCGTAGAAGCTCGCGAGCACGATCGCGTAGCGGCCGCTCACGCCTGGCCGCGTTTCTGCTCGAGGTCGTGCTGGCGCTCTGAGTGCAGCAGCTCCTCGTCGAGGTTCAGCCCCTGATGGTGCAGCGTGTGGCCCATGCGCTGGGCCTTCGTGCGCAGGTAGGACTCGTTGTGCTCGTTGGGGGCGTGCTCGATCGGGATCTGCGCGCTCACGGACAGCCCGTAACCCTCGAGGCCCTTGATCTTCTTCGGGTTGTTGGTGAGGATCCTGATCGAGGAGAGTCCGAGATCGGCGAGGATCTGCGCGCCGATCCCGTAGTCGCGCAGGTCGGCGGGCAGGCCGAGGCGCTCGTTGGCTTCGACGGTGTCCAGGCCGTCCTCCTGCAGACGGTAGGCGCGCAGCTTGTTCAGCAGGCCGATCCCGCGCCCCTCCTGGGAGAGATACAGCAGCACCCCCTCGCCCTCGCGCTCGATCATCGACAGCGCTGAGATGAGTTGCTCGCCGCAGTCGCAGCGAAGCGAGTGAAAGACGTCGCCGGTGAGGCACTCCGAGTGGACCCGCACGAGCACGTCGGGCTTGCCGATGACATCGCCCTTGACGAGCGCGACGTGGTGCTTCTCATCGACCAGTGAGCGGTAGCCGACGGCGTCGAAGTCTCCGTAGGTGGTCGGCAGGCGTGTCGAGACGACGCGTTCGACGAGCCGGTCGTTGCGCCTGCGGTAGGCGATCAGATCGGCGATCGTGACCATCTTCAGCTGGTGGCGCTCGCAGTAGCCGACGAGATCATCCACGCGCGCCATCGATCCGTCCTCGTTCATCACCTCGCAGATCACGCCGGCGGGGATCAGCCCCGCCAGGCGCGCGAGATCGACGCTCGCCTCGGTGTGGCCGGTGCGCTCGAGCACCCCCCCGGCCTTCGCCTTCAGCGGGTTGACGTGGCCGGGCTGCACCAGATCCTCGGGTTTGCTCGACGGGTCGGCGGCGACCTGCATCGTGTGGGCGCGGTCGTGCGCGGAGACACCCGTGGTGACCCCCTCGCGCGCCTCGATCGTGACGGTGAACGGCGTCTGCAGCGCCGACTGGTTCTTCGCGGTCATCAGCTGCAGGCCGAGCTCATCGCAGCGCTCGGGCGTCAGCGCGAGGCAGATCCAGCCGCGTGCCTCCTTGGCCATGAAGTTGATCGCCTCGGGTGTCACGAACTGCGCGGCCATCACGAGGTCGCCCTCGTTCTCGCGATCCTCGTCGTCGCAGACCACCACCATCTTGCCGCGGCGGATCTCTTCGATGGCCTGCTCGATCGTCGCGAACGGGGTGGTTGTCTTGGCCTGGCTCATGTGCGTGCCTCCATAAGTCGCTCGACGTGCTTGGCGAGGATGTCGACCTCGATGTTGACCCGTTGCCCAACAGCAACCCTTCCAAGATTGGTGCGCGTCAATGTCTCCGGTATCAACGAGACCGAGAAGCCGTGCTCCTCGATAGAGCTTACGGTGAGGCTCACACCGTCGAGCGCGACGGACCCCTTCTCCACCAGATAGCGGGCGAGCTGCGGCGCGAGCTGCAGTGAGATCACGCGGCTCGCGCCGTCCTCGCGTATCTCTGTGATGGTTGCGATCCCGTCGACGTGGCCCTGCACGATGTGGCCGCCGAGGCGTCCGTCGGCGCGCAGCGCGAGCTCGAGGTTGACGGTGTCCCGCGCGCTCAGGAAGCCGAGCGATGAGCGTCTCAGGGTCTCGTTGATGGCCTGCGCGGTGAAGCCATCGGCATCGATCTCGGTGGCTGTCAGGCAGACGCCGTTGACGGCGACCGAATCGCCCTCGCCGATCTCGGGAGCCAGGACGGTGTGGAGCACGAGTGTTGCTCCCGACTCGTCGCGGTGCAGCTCCTCGATCAGCCCCAGGTCGGCTATCAGCCCGGTGAACACGCGATCTCAGACCTCGCCTGTGTCATCCGCTCACCACTCGCGCAGACGCGCGGAGACCAGCAGATCCTCGCCCACGCGCTCGCAGTTGAGCGTGAGTGCCCTCATCGCCTGTGAGATCTGCTCGACGCCTTCGCCCTCGAGCGGATCGCGGGCTGTGCGCCCGCCGAGCAGGATCGGCGCCAGGAACAGCCGGATCTCATCGATCTCCCCCGCGTCGAGGAACGCTCCCGCGAGGTGCGGGCCACCCTCCAGCAGCACCGAGCTGACACCGAGGCCGCCGAGCTGGTCGAGCGCCGAGCGCACCCGCGCCGGCTCGTTCTCGCCGGTCGCGACGAGCACCTGTACGCCGGCTGCCTCGAGCGCGTCTGTGTCGGCGCGCGCGGCCGCGCGTGAGACGATCAGGATCAGGGGAATCTCGCTCGCGGCGACCACCAGCTTGGAGGACACGGGCAGCCGCGCGAGCGAGTCGAAGACGACGCGGCGGGGCTGTCTGGAGCTCTCGGCGGGCGTGCCGTCCGGGCGTGCGGTCAGCCGCGGGTCGTCGGCGAGCGCCGTGCCGATGCCGACCACGACCGCGTCGACCGCGACCCGCCAGCGGTGCGCGAGATCGCGGCTGTCCTCACCGGAGATCCACTGTGAGTCGCCCGCCCTGGTCGCGACCTTGCCGTCGAGTGTCATCGCGGACTTGAACAGCACCCAGGGGCGCCCCACGCGGGCGTGCTTGCGGAAGGGCTGGTTGAGCAGCCGCGCCTGGGTCGCGAGCTCGCCGTCGGCGAGGACCACCTCGACCCCCTCGTCGCGCAGGATCCCCAGGCCCCGGCCGGATGCCTTCTCGGTCGGGTCGTCCGAGGCGATCACCACGCGGCCGATACCGGCCTGCAGGATCGCCTCGGTGCACGGCGGCGTCTTGCCCTCGTGACAGCACGGCTCCAACGACACATACAGGCTCGCCCCGGTGAGGTCCGACAGGCCGCAGGACTCGATCGCGTTGACCTCGGCGTGCGCGGCCCCGAAGTGTTCGTGGAAGCCCTCGCCGAGGGTTTCGCCGTGACGCGCTATCACCGCCCCGACGAGCGGGTTGGGTTCGACTGAGCCGGCGCCCTGCCCGGCGAGCTCGATCGCTCGCTGCAGGTGTATGCGGTCGGTGTCGGTCGTGCTCGCCATCGACCTTCCAGGATAGCCCGGCACCAGACGCGAGCGCTTCTGATCCTCCCGACGGTGCCGCGTCTGCGAGCCGCCAGAGAAGCTCCGCGGTCAGCGGCAGCGGCCGCCGTGCAGCCGGTAGACCGACATTTCCGGTCCCGGGTTGCTGTAGGGGAGCGGGTAGTAGTCAAAGCTCCAGTCGAAGCTGAACGCCACCGGTTTGGAGCCACGGGCATAGGGGGAGGCGTGGTAGAGCAGGGTCCCCTGTGCTTTCAGGGCGCGGTAGTAGGCGATCGCGTTCGGCACCGCCTTCGGGTCGGCGAACGCCCGGCCCTGCTGGGTCGAGCCGGTGATCACCCAGCAGTAGCGCTTGCTCTCGTAGTAGCCGATCAGTGCGGGGCTGAGCGTGCGCTCGTAGTCCTCGATGTTGACGATCTCACTTTCCGCTGGGTCGAGTTGCCCGTTGGGCGCGATCTCCGAGCGCAGCGAGGGGTACTTGTTCCAGTGGTAGCCGGTCGCGCTTCCTGGGGTCGGGTGCCCCACGTCAGAGACCCAGTCGTCGGGCACGACCGGCTCGAGCACGATCTGCGCGCCGACCGGGATGTGCTCGACCATCCATTGGCGGGTCTCATTCGAGGTGTGCTCGCGAGAGTCCACGAGGCCGGAGTGGACGCTGTAGATCGCGCCCTGCCCGCAGAGAACCAGCACGATCGCGGTCGGGGCGAGGATCGAGACGCCGCGACGGAGCAGCGCCCGGCGGCTCTCCAAAAAGCCGATCAGTGTGCTTGTGGCCTGCTGCGCGAAGCAGGCGGCGAGCAGGCAGACGATCGGGAACACCGGCAACAGCCAGCGCCCGAAGTAGCGGCTCTGGGTGCCCATGAACGCGAGGTACAGCAGGACCGCGGGCACGAGCATCAGGCCCAGGCGGCGGTCCTTGAACCAGACTGTCACGGCGCCCGCGAGCGCGGCCAGCGACGGCGCCCAGCCGAGCCCCCAGCTGAAGCTCCACAGGTAGTAGAGGATCCCGCTCTCCTTGCTCGCGCCGAGCTTGCCTTCGCCTTCTGAGGAGACGCTCGACTGGTGCACGATCCCGGCGTGGAACGCGGAGAAGTCCAGCAGCGCGTAAGGGTTGGCGGCCAGAAAGCAGGCGAGCGCCGAAATTCCGCCGAGCGCGAGGCCGACCACGACACGCCGCCCAGCGTCCCGCGCCGGTGTCAGGAAGTGTGCGGCGGCGGCGATCAGCAGGCAGATCAGCACGATCCCGCCGGTGTACTTGGTCGCACAGGCGAAGCCCAGGCCGATACCGGCTGTCAGGTAGTCGATCGCCCTGCCGCGTCTGAGCACTCCGGCGCTGCCGAGCAGCGACAGCGTCAGCGGCGCGAGCGTCGGCACATCGTTGAGCGCGAGGTGCGCATAGAAGACCGGCAGGAACGCAACGGTCTCCAGGGCGGCCGC
This sequence comes from uncultured Solirubrobacterales bacterium, assembly GCA_963776185.1. Classification (GTDB taxonomy): domain Bacteria; phylum Actinomycetota; class Thermoleophilia; order Solirubrobacterales; family Solirubrobacteraceae; genus Palsa-744. The sequence continues at coordinate 109,601 of CAVZLM010000002.1, read as the reverse complement.
GAGCAGCCCCACGCGGCGGTCGAACAGGCGTGCCCCAACCAGATACAAGAGCCACACCGAGAGCGTGCCGAGCACCGCCACGCTCGCGCGCGCGAGCACGAACACCTCGGTCGGGTGAGCCGCGTAGGCGTGCCCGACGCCCGCGCCGCCACCGAACCAGACGGCGAACAGGATGTGCAGCAGATAGGTGTAGGCGGGCGGGTTGGCGAAGTATTCGGGGTTCAGGTTGTGCCCGAACATCCCGATCGCGCGCGGCACGAAATGGGCGTTCTCGTCTGAGTTGTAGACGTACGGCAGGCCCTGAGCGACACCCCACAGACGCAGCCCAAGGGCACAGGGAAGCAGCAGCGCGAGCCCCGCCCACGCCCATCGCCGTCCGCTCCCCGGGCGGCTGCCCTGCGCCGCGGCCGCCTCGTCGGTGCCGCGGGCCGGCACGCTGGCAGCGCTCGTCATCCGGTTCTGTGCGGCTCAGCAGTTGCCATAGATCGCGTAGTAGCGGTTGGAGTAGATGCGCCTGAAGCCCTTCAGCGGGACCTGGTCGAGCGGGTCGTCGCCGACGTCGACGATCGCCTCGAAGAACACGGCCGGCCCGAGTGGGTAGACGGCGACGCTGCCGCGGTCGATTCGCTGATCGAGTTCGGGCGAGCCGCGCTTTGCGTCGGCGCGCGCCTGGCTGCGGGCGAGGATGTCGTGTTGGTTGGTCGTGTCCAGGATCCAGCGGGCGTCGGGGATCAGCTTGTTGTCGGGCAGCGAAAGCAGCGGGCAGCGTTTCAATTCGGCGCGCACGGCCGGTGCCTTCAGCGCGATCGCCAGGCCCTTGTGGAAATCCTCGTGGTAGGCGAGCGTGTTCTGCAGGCTCGCGAGGCTGAGCGTCGTCGCCGCCGAGTACGTGCCGAACAGGACCAGCGCCGCAGCGCCCGCCATCCACGCCCGCCTCACCCTCGAGCCCGCCTCCAGCAGCGACCAGCCGCCGAGCGCGACCGCACAGAACAGCAGCGCGAGCGCCGCCGCGCCCATCATGTAGCGGTCGATCACCGACGCGCCGATAGCTCCCTCCGCGACGAACACGAATACCTGCAGGATCAGGACCGCGAGCACGGCAGCCGAGCGGCGCGGCATCAGCCAGCAGGCGAGCATGCCGCCCGCGATCGCGCCGAGCAGCACGGGCAGCTTGTCGATCCGCACGGCGTAGGTCCAGGTCGATGCGAGCACGCTCGTGAAGCCCTGGGTGCGTTCGAGTTCCTGGGCGAGTCCCGCCGTCGCGTTCAGCGAATACAGCGGGTTGCCGGTGACGATCGCGTCGAGGCCGAACCACACGACGGGGGCGATCAGCGCCAGCAGCGCGTGGCGCAGCAGTCCCCCCCAACCCGCGCGGCCGATCCTCTCTCCGCGGGCGAGCCTCGCGAGCGTCGGGTACTGGCACCACAACCAGTAGGCGCCCGCGAGCACCCAGGCATCGGGTCGCAGCAGGCCGGCGGCGGCGAGCAGCACGAACACGGCGCCGCCGCGCCGGGGCTTTGCGACCTCGAGCGCGAGCGCCCACACCACGAGCGCGACGTAGGAGATGTCGAGATAGCCCTGCGCGGCGAGGTTCTCGTCGAAGAAGCGGCTCAGCATCAGCAGCGCCGCGAATAGCCCGACGACGGGGCCGAAGCACAGTCTGCCGACCCGGTAGGCGCCGGCGACGAGCGCCACGAACGAGCCGATCGAGCCGAGCACCATCAGTCGTGCGCCGCCCTGCCCGAAGATCGAGCAGATCAGGCCGAAGGCGATCGCCAGTGGATGCTCGGTCGGCCCGCGGTAGACCTTGAAGTCGGGCAGGTGGCCGTGCAGCAGATCGCGTCCCCACAGCAATGCGTAGAAGGAGTCATACGTCGGGTAGGTCGGCAGCGCGAAGTAGCCGACGATCGCGCCGACGCACAGCGCCAGGAAGCCCAGCTTCGCCCACGTCGAGGCGGGCACGGCGGCTAGCCGCGCCTGCCAGATCGAGCCCGGGCGGTGCCGGGTGGGCGTCACGCTGTGCACTGGAGAGCTTTGGCTGCCTGAAAGCGGGCAGCGGCGCCATCTCGCGCGCATCGCGCGCGGACCCGTCCTTTGGAGACTTTCGCCGGGCAAGTCTACGACAAGCACTCGCGCTGCTCGCCACGTTTGCGGCGCTCCCACGGTGGACGGCGCGTCCAGCCATACGAACGAGGCGGTTCATCGCGCCGTCTGCGCTGGTGTGGCGTTGGGAGCGGTCCTTTGGGATACTTCGCGCGGCCGCTCTAGGATTGAACACCCCCGGTGCTCGCGCTCCGTGCGGGCCGGTGTTTTCATCTCAGCGCGCCGAAGCACCCAAATCTATGAAGCTGATCATCCAGATCCCCTGCTGGAACGAGGCGGACCAACTTCCGCAGACGCTCGCCGACCTGCCGCGCGCAGTCGACGGTTTCGATGTCGTCGAGTGGCTCGTGATCGACGACGGCTCGACCGACGCGACGATCGCGGTGGCGCGCGAGCACGGCGTCGACCACGTCGTGCGGTTGACCAACAACAAGGGCCTCGCCGCCGGTTTTCAGGCTGGCATCGACACGGCGCTGAAGCTGGGCGCGGATGTGATCGTCAACACCGACGCCGACAACCAGTACTACGGCCCGGATATCGCGAAGCTCGTCGCGCCGATCCTCGCCGGGCGTGCCGACATGGTCGTCGGCGATCGCGAGGTGGGCGGCATCGATCACTTCTCGCCATTGAAGAAGACTCTTCAGCGCCTCGGCTCCTGGGTCGTGCGCCAGGCCTCCTCGACCACAGTGCCGGACACGACCTCCGGTTTCCGCGCCTACAACCGCGAGGCGGCGATCCAGATCATGGTCGTCTCGCGCTTCACCTACACCCTGGAGACGATCATCCAGGCGGGCAAGCAGCTCGTCGCGATCGATCACGTCGCGATCCGCACGAACGAGAAGACCCGCGAGTCGCGGCTGTTTCCCTCGATGGGCGCCTACGTGCGCCGCAACGCGGTGTCGATCTTCCGCATCTACGCCCAGTATGAGCCGCTGCGCGTGTTCTGGAGCCTGGCCCTGCTGATGGGCATCGTCTCGATCGCGGTGTGGACACGTTTCGTCGTCGCCTACGCCGAGGGCAACGGCAAGGGCCACGTGCAGTCGCTGATCCTCGGCGCGGTGCTGTTCATCGCCGCGGTCGTGTTGTGGGCGTTGGGTGTGATCGGCGATCTGCTCGCGGCTCAGCGCGTGATGACGCAGAAGACCTTCGAGCGGGTGCGGCGCATCGAGCTCGAGCTGAAGATCCCGCCGTCGCACTACGAGCCGGGTCAGCCGGCGGAGCTCGTGGCGGGCCCTGAGGTGCGCGAGCAGGTGGTGAAGCTGTGAGCGATGTGACCGTCTCTGAGGAAGGGGTGATCACCGGCAACACGTACGACAAGTACGGTTCCTCGAACCCGCTGGTGCGGCGCATGATGGCCGGCTTCGAGCGATCGTTGGATGAGCTGCTGGAGCGCGCCGAGCCGAGTTCGCTGCTCGACGTCGGCTGCGGCGAGGGGGTGCTCGTGCACCAGTGGGCGCAGCGTCTGAAGGAGTGCCGTGTGGTCGGGATCGACCTGCAGGAGGCGTCGATCCAGGCCGGCTGGTCCGAGCGCCAGGCGCCGAACCTCGAGTATCGGGTGATGCGCGCCGAGAACCTGCCGTTCGCCGACAGCGAGTTTGACCTGGCGTGCGCGATCGAGGTGCTCGAGCACGTCCCGGATCCGCGGCACACGCTCGCGGAGATGGCGCGCTGCGCACAGCGCCACCTGCTCGTGTCTGTCCCCCGCGAGCCGCTGTGGCGCGGTTTGAACATGGCGCGCGGCGCCTACTGGTCTGAGCTCGGCAACACCCCCGGGCATCTGAACCACTGGTCCAGGCGCTCGTTCGTCGCGCTGCTGGGGAACTATGGGGAGGTCGCCGAGGTGCGCTCGCCGTTCCCCTGGACGATGCTGCTTGTCCGCCTCTAGCTCTTCGCGACGCTCATACGGCTCAGGCGCGCGCATCCTCTCGCTGGGGATCGCCTCCACGGGCGTGTTGACGCTTGCTTACTTCTCGATCGCAAGTCATGTGCTCGGCGAAGAATCGGCCAAGCGCCTGGACGTGCTGTGGTCGGTGATGTTCGTGATCATCTCGGTGATCTACCGGCCGATCGAACAGCTGCTGAGCCGCACGATCGCCGAACGCCGCGCGCGTGGGCACGCCGAGCACTCGGTGCGCGTGCCGATCGCGATCCAGGCCGGTTTCGCGCTGATCTTCCTGGCGGTCACGCTGGCGCTGCACCACGAGTTGGTCGACCACGTCTTCGACCACTACGCGGCGCTGTATGACGTGCTGGTCATCGGCACGCTCGCGTATGCCGCCAGCTACTTCGCGCGCGGCTGGCTGGCCGGGCATGAATATTTCGCGCTGTTCGGCGGCCTGGTACTGATGGAATCGCTGTCGCGACTGTGTTTCGCGCTGGCGGCGGCGCTCGGCATCACGCACGGCCAGACGGCGGTCGTGCTCGGGATCGCGGCGGCGCCGTTCGTCTCGCTGGTGGTCGTGCCGGCCGCGTTCGCGAGGCGCTCGAGCGAGCGGCCCGTCTCCCAGCTCGAGGAACTGGACGCGGCCGCCTCGGGGCCGGGGGCCGAGAGCCTCGAGCAGGCCGCCGATGAGCTCTCGTTGCGAGGCGGGTCGAGTTTCGCTTTCTCGGTCTCGGGGATCATGCTCGCCGAGCAGACGCTCCTGAACGCCGCGGTGCTGACGGTCGACGCAACCTCCACCCAGCATGCGCTTGCGGGCGTGGTGTTCAACGTGCTGCTGATCGCCCGCGCGCCGCTGCAGCTGTTCCAGGCGATCCAGACCTCGCTGCTGCCGCATCTGACCGGCCTGGAGGTAACCGAGGGCCACGAGGCGTTCGCGCGCGCGATCACGGTGACGATTCTCGCGATCGCCGCATTCGCCGCGGCAGTCGCGCTTGGGCTGCTGGCGGTCGGCCCGACGGTGATGGGGCATCTCTTCGGCCAGCACCACCACTACAACCGTTTCGGTCTGGCGCTGATCGGGATGGGGATGGGCATGCATCTGAGCTCCGGGACGCTCAACCAGGCGATCCTGGCCCGCAACCGGGCGCGTACCGCGGCGGTGTGCTGGCTCGTGGCGGCGGCTGTGTTCGTGGCCTGGATGCTGCTCGCGACCGTCGGTGAAGAACTGCTTCGCACAGAGATCGGCTACTTCGGTGCGGCCAGTCTGCTGGCGCTGATGCTCGCCGTCGTGTATCGGCGGGGAACGCCGAGCCAGGGCTGAGCGCTTCAGCCACCTGTGTGTTCTGGGGAGTTGCGCAGGCGCCACAGCAGGTATCCGACGACCAGGAGGTTCACGAGCAGGCCTCCGATCTTCAGGAACGTCGCGCTCTTGGTGAGCTCCCATACCTCGGGGATCAGCAGTAGGCCCGTCGCAAAGACGGTCAGCCACTCGCCCCAGCGCCGGCGCCGGTAGAGCCCGTATGCCTCGACACCCTCGAGCACGCCGTAGCCGATCGCGAGGATCCCGAACACGAGATCCTGGTGTGAGCTGATGCGGCGCACCTTTTCGATGATCTTGCGGATGCCGGTGCCGCTCGGGTCCAGTCCAAGTTTCCGCGCGAAGTGCGAGATGTCGCTCGCCCAGTTGGCGTGCGGATGGGTGACGAGCACGATTCCAACCGCGAGCAGGACGATCGCTCGCAGAGCGCGCTCGGCCGCGATCCACGGCAGCAGACGATCGTGGCGTACGCTTGGAGGTGTATCGGCCATCGGCAGGGAGTGTGCCGCTTGGCGGACGTTAATCGATCCCGCGCGAGGCGAGGTTCCCCGACGTGGTGGGTGTCCAGCTGATCAGTCCGAGGAAAACGGCGTTTCTGCGGCCGGCCAGATGCTTTTCCAGATCAAGTCGTCGAACGGCCTCGAGTCGAGCATCCTGAAGAGCACGGCGGGGTTCGCGTCGCTGCAGAGAAAGTACTGCGCGAGCGTCTTACGGTCGGATGTGTCCGGACGCGCCTGGAAGACCTTCGACGCGCGCTCGTGTTCATCGGCGAATGCCTGCTCGATGCTCGCTCGCGTCGCGCTTATCCAGCGGCTGACGTCCGCCGGCAGGCCGGGAAGAAGTCCGTCGATGTCATCACCGTCGCGGAGCGAGGCCCAGATGATGCGAGCGCTCATCTCGGTCACGATCTTGTGCAGCCGCACATATTCCGCGAACTTGATCTTGACCCGCAGGCCGGACTCGAACGCCACCACGAAGCCCTCTCGGTTCTCCTCCTCCATCGCGGCCAGCCGGTCGATGTCCGTGTGCTCGTGGCGCTCGACGACGGGCCCCGAGTAGCGTGGCAGCGGGCAGTCGGCGCCCGTCTCGTTGCTGATCGCCGCGAGCAGCATCAGCTCTCGGCGCTGACCGTAGTCCACCACGATCCGGTTGGCGGGATAGACGATCTCGAACAGTGGGGTCACGCCGTCCACTCGCTCGATCTCGAGCTCGCGGATCATCGCGGTGCCCTCCAGGGCCTGCTTGCTCGCGAAGCTGCCACGCGTCGCGATATACGCCTGCCCGTCCAGGTAATAGAGAATCCCGAGGCTCCCGTCGACCTTCTCGGTCACGACGAATGGCTCCGCTGGCAGACTGCTCACCTCGGGGCTCGGGTAGTTGAAGAACTTCGAGAATCCCCGTGCCACGACCTCTCCGGCCCGGTCGAGTATCAGTCCACGACAGACGAGCGTCTCAGCGGTCCAGTGTCTCTCATACTGGGTCCTCGCGGTGTAGTTGTAGATCCACAGATCAGCATCGGGGTGACGCTGAGAGGACAGCCACCCCTCGCCGACCAAGGCGTCCAGGCGCTCACGATCAAACTGGGTCACGCGCCATCGACCCACTGCGCGAACAGCGCGGGCGGGAGAATCTGAGTGTAGGCAGGCGGGGTCATCGCGCCAACTGTAGGCGACTACCCCGAGACGACAGCTCGTCGTGGCGCGGCCAGCATCGCCCCACGTTGCCTGCGGCCGGAGCTGTCACTCCTCACCCGACGCGATCGGCCCGCCCACAGCCCGAGCGTGCCCCCCCCGGGACTACCCGGCTGTGGAGTCAGCGCAGTTTCGTGGCAGTCATCGTCAGGCTCATCTTCGTGGTTCCGGTGCAGCACCCGGTTGGGCTCAGCACCGGCCCGGTGAAGGTGCCCGACGCCCTGCCCTTGTGGATCAGCGTGTCGAGCGGGAAATACACCGCCCGGCTCGCCGGCCCCGTCTGATTTCTGTAGTCGGAGCTCAGCAGCGCTTCGTCTGCAGACCATGGTTCGAACGGATAGACGTCGGCCGGGCAGTTCGGGGAAACCACACCGTTTGGTGTTTCCCCAGCCTGACGGACCTTGGCCTGGTCGGCCAGCTCGGAGCCGAGCAGAAACGACGCTCCGAGCATCTCCGCCCCCGGACGGGTGGGATCGAAGTATCCGTTGTGCTGGAGCTTCTCGACGTCGGTTTTCCCCTCCCACTCCACGACCAGGTCTGGGTCGAGCTGGGCACCGGAGTAGCTGGCGGTGCAGGTGAACGGGATCGGCCGATAGGTCGTGGGCGGACACGTTTCCGTGCAGGTGGGTTCTTCCAGCGAGTAGTAGGTGCCGGTGTAGCTGTCCGAGACGGAAGCATCGATGCCCGCGGAGCCCAGCGGACGGTACTCGATGTCGTGCAGCTCGCCGTCGGCGTGTGTGAAGTTCACCGGCAGGACACTGAAGTCGTGACTGCCTTCGGCTGTCTTGGTGAGCTTTAGTTCATCGCTCCAGCTGGCACTCACATTGGCGCTTTCGCTTTGGGCCGTGAAATTCCAGTAGGAGGCGGGACCACCACCGCTCGCAGCCGGATGGTTGACGAGAGAGTCGTTGCTTGCCTGGGCTCGGTAGGAGAGACTGACCTGAAGCCGGTAGGTTCCGAGAGGAATGTTCCGGGTGGGCTCCTTGCCCGCGGCCGGAGAGGGAACGGGCAGCATCACCAGCGCAGCGATGGCCGCCGCCAGCGGCCTGACGACGACCGGTCGCAGCGACGCCTGCGTGAAAGCGATGGGCAACGCTCTCCTCATCTTCGCCAACATTATCCGCGGGAAAGGACTGCACCCGAGAGTGCGCGTGTCGCCCGCTGTGGGACGAGCAGCTGGGAGGAGATCTTTCGGTGTTGTGAGTGGGCAGACCACGACGGGCTCCGGCCACTCAACGGCGGTGGTGAACCTTGTGCTTCCCGGGGCGGCCGAAGGAGCGACGCAGGACCATGTTGACGATGCTCACGATGATCGCCGCGAGTGCCGCCCACCCGAAACCAGCGATCGCGAACTGCGGCACGATCCAGTGCGTCATGTACAGCATGAACACGTTGATCAGAAAGTAGGCGACCCCGAACGTGAGCAGGATGAACGGGATCGAGAGCACGGCTACAACCGGCTTGAGGAAAAAATTAGCCAAGGTGAACACGAGCCCCGCCGCGAGCAGCGCCCACCAGTCGTTGCCGTAGCTGAGCCCCGACAGCAGCCATGTCGCCACAAACAGGGCGACTGTGTTGAAGAGCCATGTGATCGCGAGGCGCTCGACCATAACCACAACGTTAGCCTTCTGGACGGACCCATCTGGAGCCTGCGCGATACCGCGACGCCGATGCTAGTGCTGTGTCTCGGTTTTAGTTGGTGTTTGTTTCGAGTGCGACGCGGCCGCGGCGTACCTTGGTGAGGATTTGCTCTGCTGTGGCGGTCCAGATGAATGGCTGAGGGTCCTGGTTGTTGGCTTGTAGGTACGTCTCGATCGCGTTGATGAGCTCGGGTACGGAGTGGAAGATGCCGCGCCGGATGGCCTTGTCTGTGAGCTTGCCGAACCATCGCTCGATCAGGTTCAACCATGAGCTGGCGGTGGGCGTGAAGTGCAGATGAAAGCGGGGGTGCTTCGCTAGCCACTCCTTGACCTTTTCGTGCTTGTGCGTGCTGTAGTTGTCGAGGATCAGGTGGATCTGCAGGCCCTTGGGGACTTCCCGGTCGATCGTGCGCAGCAACCGCAGAAACTCGATGTGACGGTGGCGGGGTAGGCACTCACCGATCACTGTGCCCGTGAGCACATCGAGCGCGGCAAACAGGGTGGTCGTGCCGTGACGCTTGTAATCGTGGGTCATCGTGCCAGCCCGGCCCTTCTTCATCGGCAGGCTCGCCTGGGTGCGGTCCAATGCCTGGATCTGGCTCTTTTCGTCCATCGATAGGACGATCGCCTTCTCCGGCGGATTCAAATACAACCCCACAACATCGACGAGCTTCTCCTCAAAACGCTTGTCGTTAGACAACTTGAACGTCTTCACACGGTGCGGCTGGATGTTCCGCGCGGACCAGATCCGTTGCACCGTCGCCGAACTCACACCCTGGGCCTTGGCCATCGAGCGACACGACCAATGCGTCTCACCCAAAGGCTTCTCGTGCAAAGTAGCGTGCACGACAGCCTCCACCTTCCCGGCAGGGATCGATGGCTTACGACCACGGCCCGGACGGACCCCACCAAACCCGGTCAATCCATCCTCCGCGAACCGTTCACGCCACGCCTTCACACTCGCCGGCGAAACCCCCACCCTCGCCGCGATCTGAGTATTCGCGACGCCATCAACCGCGAGCAGCAATACACGTGCCCGCTGCACATCACGATGCGCCGCGACATGAGACCTCGCCACCCCCTCCAAGATCTCCCGTTGGCTGTTCGTGACAGGCATCGGTGCCGTAGCCGGACGCATACGACACCCTACCACAAACACCAACTAATTGCGAGACACTACACTAGAGCGTGAGCTCCCTGAGGGCGACAACGGTCCTTTTGCCCACCTTCAGGCTGACCGTCAGTCGGATCTTCTGGTGCTTGGCCCTGGCCTTCTTGCTGACATCGACCCTCCCTGTGTGAACACCCGCCGGCAGCGTCTTTGAGAGCCTCGTCAGGCCCGCGCCGGCGATCGTGACCGTGCCCTTCTCCGAGGTCTTGAGCTTGATCTGAAGGCCAGCGGGGGTGATCTCGATCGACTCGATCTTCACCGCCGCTTTCGCTTCTTCTTCCGCGTGTTTTTTCTTGGCCGCTTCTTCCTTCTTCGCTTCTTCGGCCTTCTTTGCCGCCGCCGCTTTCGCCGCTTCTTCTTCCTGCTTCTTCTTGGCTTCTTCTTCTTTCTGTTTTTCGCCGCCGCCACCAGGCGCGGGGCTGTTGGAATTGTTGGTGGGGTTGTTGTCGCTACCGCTCGATCCGCCCGAACCCGAGCCGCAGTTCGGCACGTTCAGTGTGATCGTCCCTTCGCATACCAGTTCCAGCACATATTCGCCGCTGAGCTTAAACTTGTGGGTGCATTCCCCCAACGCCTGCTGGCCGCATTCAGCGAATTTTTCACTCTGTTCGACGTTGCTCTGATCCATAGCCGGCCCGCTGATGGAGAGCGGCCCGCCGATTTCGGCCTGGTTGATCGTCATGCCGACCTGCATGCGCTCTCCGGTTTCTTCTTCGCCAGGGAAGAAGAAGTGGCCGGCCTGCGGCTGCCCTTCGGGTTCCCCGCACGGCTTGATTTCGCTCACCAGCGGCTTGACGGCGAGCGAGCCGACGAACACGGTCTCGAGGTCGATTTCCGGATTGAGCGCGTTGACGATCACCCGGTGCTGATCGACCGTACTCGAGATGATCGGGGCTTCGCATGTGTAGGGTTCGCTGATCCGGTTCTGATAGGTGGGTTCGGTCACGTAGACGCCGTGGTTTTCCACCTTGCCGATCGGTTCTTCGCCTTGCTTTTCATCGAATGTGAGGTACTTCTTGATGCCTTCGTTGGCGAAGCCGGGCGGCCCTTCGTACTTTGGGATCGCCACGTCGACGTCCTTCGGCGACCATGTCCATTCGGCTGTCTGTGTAACGCTCGACGGTAGGGAGCTCGGCTCGGGGCCGTTGTCGATCGAGACTTCCTCGGTCCCTTTCACGGTCAGGTGCAGCTTGTAGACGTATTCCTTCGCCCAAGCCTGGCCGGCCATGCCCACCGCCAGCACGACTCCAACAATCGCCGCTCGCAGCGCAACGCCGATCCCCCACCTGATGCGCGCCTCGACGTCCATCGAAGACGATCATAAGCGAATGCCCACTCACGCCCACGCTCCGAGAAGGTAGTACGCGACGTCCCGACAGCGGTTCAAAGTGCCCAAGCGACTATTCAGAGTGCCTTGTGGGAACTACGATGGCTGCATGAGCCCAGCACGACCGAAGCCGCCTCCGGGCCTCTCAAAGAAGGAGCCGGTGCCCCCCAAGCAAACAAGGCTCACATACGGCCTGCCCGGGACCGCGAGTGAGCGTGCCGAGAAGCGCCGTAAATTCGCTGAGGAACACCAAGAGACACTGCGCCGCTTGGGCAAGTAGCCAGTGGCGATCAACGACCCGGAGTTCGGCGACTTCTGCGAGGTCGCTGCGGATATCTTGGGCGTTACACCCGAGCAGACCGCGCGTCTTCCAGCCGCTCGACTGAAACGCTTGACAAGAAATCATCCGTTGCCGGACGGCAACAAGCGCACAGCCGGCGAGTCCTGCGAGACAACGGCACACCATTGCATGGCTCCCGTCCGGATGTACGTGTGCCGATGGTTGAGCTGATCAGGAACATTCAGTTTGATCGGGCGGCTGCAGGGAAGTGCTCGGCGAGCCTCGCATGAAGCATGCGGGGATGCTCTGAGAGTGATCGTCCCCTCACGGTTCACTTGCCGGGCACCAGCCTTGTCTCTACACCGGGTTCGCTGTTCCCCGGGCTGAGTGGATCGACTTTGGCTGGCTGGCCAGGACGTTGAGACATCTGTCAGGATGTGCCAGTGGACGTGACCTCGCTGCCCGCCGGTCCTTCTGAGCCGCCACTCATCCAGATGGCCTGGTGGCTCTCGCGACCCATCGGTTTTCTCGAGTCCTGCCGTAAGCGCTTTGGCGATGCCTTCAGCGTCACGTTCCTTGGGTCTCAGCGCCCCACCGTGATGCTTTCCGATCCCGCGGCGATCCGTGCCCTCTACACCAACCACGGACACAGCCTTCCCCCGGGCCGCACCCTCGCGCTGCGGCCGATCATGGGCGCCTCCTCGGTGCTGCTGCTGGAGGGGCGTGAGCACCTGACGCTGCGCAAAGCGATGCTCCCGCCCTTTCACGGCGAGCGCATGCTCTCCTATGAGGAGATCGTCCGCGATGTCGCTGAGCGCGAGGTCGCCTCGTGGCCGAGCGCAGAGCCGTTCGCGCTGCACCCCCGCATGCAGGCCGTGACACTCGAGGTCATTCTCAGCGCGGTGTTCGGTGTCACCGACTCCGAGCGTCGTGCGCAATTGCAGGAGCGTCTGCCGCTTTTGCTCGGCGACACCTCTTCTGTTGGTCTGCAGTTGCGTTTCATGCTGTCCCGCCGCTTCAGCCGCGGCGACCCAATGGCACGGCTGAACGAGGTGGTGCGTCAGGTCGACGAACCACTTCTCGAGGAGATTGCCGCGCGCCGCAACGACCCCGATCTGCAGCAGCGCGAGGACATCCTCTCGCTGCTGATGACCGCGCGCATGGAGGACGGCAACCCGATCAGCGACCGCGAGCTGCGCGACCAGCTCGTGACGCTGCTGCTCGCCGGTCACGAGACAACAGCGACAGCGCTCGCCTGGACGTTCGACCTGCTGCTGCGTCACCCTCACACCCTGCGGCGACTCACCGCGGAGATCGACGCCGGGGAAGAGGACGCCTACCTGCGCGCCGTCATCTCTGAGTCACTGCGCCTGCGACCCGTCGTGCCCCTAGCCGGCCGGCGCCTCACGGCCGACCTCGACGCAGGCGACTTGCACCTGCCAGCGGGCACGGATGTCACACCCGCGATCTGGCTGGCCCACACCCGCGCCCAGGACTACCCCGAGCCGTACGCGTTCCGCCCCGAGCGGTTTCTCGAGGATGCGCCGAGCACCTACAGCTGGATCCCCTTCGGAGGCGGTGTCCGCCGCTGCCTGGGCGCCTCGTTCGCCGAATTCGAGATGCGTGTAGTTCTCCAGACGATCCTGCAGCAGCGCGTCCTGACCCCAGCAAGCACCCGTGCCGAGCGTGTGGCACGCCGCAACGTCACGTTCTCCCCACGCAACGGGACCGTTGTGAGGAGCCGTGTGAGAGTGGCTCCTCGCCAACCAGCGGTGGCTGTTTAGCTGCCTGGAGGACGGTGGTCCTGACGGGAACGGCGCTGACGTCGTTCTCGCCAAGCCTGGAGATCCAGTTGCAAGGCCCACCAAGCTCGGTGGACTGCGACACCAAGCAGCACTACTGGGACAACGAGGAGGCTCACACCCAAGACGGGCGGCAAGTCGCTGCGGTGGGCTTCCCCGGGAGCCCACTGAGCGATCGGGTACTCGAGGGACAGGAGCCCGAGAGCAAGCGAAGCAATTCCGAGGAGTGCGGTAAGCAGATAGTGGCAATCCTGTGGTTTGGCTTGGATATCACCCAGCGGTGAAACAAACGCCGCCTTCGGCGTGGCGGATCAGCAGGTACTCGATTCTCGGTGTTCTGGGTCATGATTTGATGAGCGTCCGAGCAGGATATTGGGGCGCTCAGCGTGTTCCTGTCCAGAGCGTCGGCTCAACGTCGCAGATCGTCCCATGGCTATCGACGAACCAACAGAGGAGTGGTCACGTAGCTCCTCGCATGCATGAGCATCCACGTTTCTCACCTGCACGCGCCCGGAAACGCGCTGGTGATCAGTGCGCAGACCAGCGAGGCGCGGGTACGCCCATCAGGCGGTTGGCGAGCCATCCGGCGATCGTGAGCAGCAGCACTCCCACGACCACGTCGAGCATCTTCTGTGTCGTGGCCAGCAGACCCGAAGCCACGATGATCGTCGTTGCTCCCGCGGGAGGATGAGCCGATCGCAAGAGGCGTAGCACGCCTCCGGTCAAAGCTACTGCCAGCGCAATCGCCCCGATGCGTGCCGGTGACACGCCGTGCACGTAGACGCTCGGTGCGTTCAACAAACCGAACAGCGCGAGCGACAGGGCTCCCGCGAGAACGCCAACGACGTGACCCATGATCGTGTTACGCGGAGAGGCAACTTCGGCCATCGGTGTCTCGAAGATGAGAAACGCGGTGGCGCCGAGGCTGGGAAAGATCAACGGTTCCTTGACCGCCCATGCCCACGTGCCGCTCAAAGCGATGGTCAACAAGGCGCCGACGAAGGTATAGACCGCGTTGCCACGGTTGCCCCAATGCTGATAGAGCCAGCGCTTGAGGCCATAAGCGCCTGGCACACCCACCAAGGACCCTTGCCCGACGAGTCGCCGGACTCCCGAGTCGGCGAATTCGGCGATCTGGTCGAGTTGCTCTCCTGGCCCGTACATGCTCATTTGACGGTCAGCTTACGCGCCCATCGTCCGCGGCACCGCGACCGTGCTGTGTAGCGAACGTCCTTCGGCCTCTCGACGGAAAACTCGAGCCTGAGTTTTTGCAGCACGGCGACCGCGACGCATCTGCTTCGCCGTGACCTCGTCAGCATCTGTTCGTCCTGTAAAGGACTCGCGGCGCTCTCTCCATCCATCGATGACGAAAGCAAGCTCACTCGAGCTCGTGAGTTATTGGGCTCAGAAGTCGAGATGAGCGTTACACACTCTTCGCCAGCCAGTCACGTCCCAATGCTGTTTGTTGCGCCGCCGAATGTGATCACCACGTGCCAGAGACAGTCCCTTCCCTGAGGGACGGCGAGCGCCGTCCCTCAGGCATGAAGAGTCACTCAGTGAGTCGCTTGGCCCTCGACGCCGATCCCGCCACCATCGATTTCCTCCGGCTCGTGGGACGTCAGGAGCAGGATGAAGCCAAGCGTGGCGCCAGCTACAGCAAACATGGCCAGAATCGCAAATACCAGTATGAACGTGCTTTCGGTTACCGCGGCCGCTATCAGCAGCGACACGGGAATCGAGATACCAACTATCCCCACCAGGAGAGGCGAAGTCTCGTGTGTGCTAGAGGGAAAACTGAGTTTACTAATGATGTTCCGCACTAAGAGTCTCCTTGGGGGCGTCGATACGTTGGGGTCGCACAGAAGGGTACTACTGGCACCCAGACATGCGCCGACCGGCGGCATCCTGCTGGGTGAGCCGTAAGTGACAGAAGTCACGTTTGTACAGGTCCCGCAAAGACTATGCCTGCTGGTGGTCGTATCAGGATGAGCTTTATTGCAGCCAAGCTTCGAGGACGCTTCACGCCGAACGAGCACGCCTCGAGGCAGCCTGATTCATGCTCTCGATGGAGACCCTGAGTGACCGTGAACGTCATGAGCTTCTCGTCGTTCCGTCAAGCTCGCGAACCCACCAATTCAGACCAACCCAAGTGGTCCGGAGTGGATCAATGGCAGATGGGCGATGCCAGTACGGGCTGACCATCTGCCAATCCACACTGGATTACACCCATACGCTTTCCTTTATCTGAGCCTTTCGCTTTTTGTGATGGCTACAGGCGGCTAAGGGAAGCGGAAAGACGTGCACATCCCCTCTGTCGTGGTCACCGTGGCTCTGTGCGGCTTGTAGTCAACTCGCTTGAGCGCTCGTGATGTCGACGAGCTCGCCACGTCGCGGCGGATAGGTACATTGAGAATGTGAGGTCAGGGGTTGCCGCCGCTTTACGAGATAAAATTCACCAGTGCTTTTCTTCATCGATGAGACATGGCAGGAACTTGGTGGCCATCAAGTCGCCGCGCTTGGCGCTGTTGCTATTCCCCACGGCCTACAACCGGTTCTGTCGGGAGGTCTTCGCAATCAAGCAGAGGATTCTTGGCGCCCTTGAGCTCAGCGATGCCGAGCTCAAGGGCGCCAAATGCTTCGCGAACCGGTCATTCAGGGCCCGCGAAGGCGACACCGGGTCAAAGCTGCTCCTCACCGCGGACGCAATTTTCGACGCGTTATCGAAGCACGACGCGCGTTCATTTGTGATCTGGACCACCCACGCCGACCTCCTCGCTCTGCGCAGTACGAAGACAACCGAACTTTCGCCACCGTACAAGCAGTTGCTTCACGACTTTCGCGCGTTGATGCAGCGAGAGGCCCCGCAACGTCTCGGCTCATTGAACTTCGATCAACGAAACATAGGCAGTGACGAAGTCGCCGCATGCGCGCTGCAGAACTATCTCGTCCGCACAAGAGGTGTCGACTGGGAGGAGTACTTCCTGACGGTCCCAAACTTCACCGTCAGCGCGGTCAGCCCCGGTCTGCAGGCGGCTGACCTAGTGGCGTACCTCGGCGCGTACAACGCTCCAAACGCTGGACGCCCGGAACTTCGACCATACATTGATCGAGTAGCTCGCCTGCAGCTGTCATGGCGGGACGAGAAAGGCCGACTGCACCGAACGATCCGTTGAGTCAGTACCAACACAAAATAAGGAGCCGGCGGGCTTTACAAGCCCTAAGCGCCGCTTATGAGGCGACGCACCGACCCCTTGTACTGGGCAGTATAGGACATTTGCCGGACATTAGTGCCCGGCAAATGTCTGGCAGCTATCGCCCGGCGTTGCCACTGCTATCCCAGATGCCAACCCAAAAACGGCAAAGAAAAAAGTCGGGGGAGGCAAACCTCCTATGCGTCGTTAAGAGCGACGAACCGACCCGCTCAGATCAGATCGCCAGCGTGATCTCAAGGGCGGTGGATGTTATGCCGCCGTCGGTGCTAACCAGCTTCGTGCTCGGCCGTAGAGCCGTCGCCGGCAACTGGGGCAGGCTGTACAGGGCGAGGTGTTGCCACCTGGGCTTCGCCGGCTGATTTTTCCTCGGGCTGAGCCCAATCCTCGGGTGGTTCGATCTTGGCCGTGATTCCCGCGTGTTCCTCGAGCAGGTAGAGCAGGTTGCTGCCGCTCAGTAGCTCGAGTGGCTTGTTCTGCGCGAACTCGAACGAGGCTTTGCCATACCCGCTCGTCGTGACGAGGATGCCCTTGCTGGCTCCTTCGTTCTGCATCGTCCCGAAAAGGTCTCGAACTGCGCTCACTCCGACCGTGTTCTTGTAGCGCTTGGCTTGGATGACGACCTTGCCCCCGAAGATGGGCCGCGCCGTCCAGATCGACTGCCATCGTCGGTTAGAAGTGTCATGGGACATGCCGATCTGATGTCGATGCCAGAGGAACACACACCTGTTGGCCATCCGCGGTGCGGCCAAGGCTCATCGGATTCGGCGATGACAGAGCGGGTGATCTCGAGCCCCGCCGGGTTGAGTTGGCAAAACATTCGCGCACAGGCGATGTGCGCAGTTGAGGCCCGTCTTGCTCGCCTCGCCCGCAACATGCCTCACGAGCTGTTGAGCGCCGAGCCACAGCCGCTGCCCGGTAACGGCGACGACCTGGAGGTCTGGACAGACCGCTCTCGCGCCTGGTCAAATCATCGGTTCTTTGCGGTCGATGCTGACCTCGAGCCAAACCGCCCGGAGAACCGCCATGACCTGAAGCTCGAACGATCTCGTGGCCGACGGGTCTGGTTGGGTGTGCCCGAGGAGACACACACCTCTCTGAGTGACGCGCGGAAAGTCAGAGTCATATGTGTCTCAGATCTAGAGATCAGGCTCAAGCAGGCTTTGCTGCGAGCCTTGCTGAACAGCTCCCGAGGGGACCTCCTGGAGCAGCTGTGGAATCCTCAGCCCCCTGACCCGCCTCCTACGTGTGAGGGCAAGGCAGCCAAGCCGTTGAACCGCGAGCAGTTGCTGGCGCTCTCCGCGATGACTTCTGAAGGTGCGTCCTTTGTGTGGGGGCCTCCCGGAACCGGGAAGACCACAGCGATCATCCAGGCCGTTGTCGATGCGCTCGAGCACGACCGCACAGTCCTGATCGCCTCTCATACGCATGTCGCGGTCGACAATGTCCTCGAAGGCCTGCTCGACAGCGCACTGGCCAATGGGCCGTGCTCGAAGCCAGGTGTCGTGATCCGTCTCGCCAGCGCACAAAGCTTGGAGAAGGTCTCCCCCGTTGTTCGTGAGCACCGCTTCCTGATGCGCGACGCGGCGGCCGCGGATCTGACCAATAAGTCTGCGCGCCAGACAGCCATCGGCAAGCGCCGGGAGGAGAACCGCTCTCATGGGGCCAGACAACAGCTGCAAGAGATCATCGAAGATTTAGACGGCGTCGATGTGAGTTTGATCGAGGATGCGCGCATCGCCGCAGGCGCGTATGAGGAGATGAGCTGCCTGCAACCGGCGATCGCGAGCCGCGAAGAGCAATTGACCGAGCTCCAGGATCAACTCGCGAAGCACCGCGAAACGGCCGCGACGGGCGCCGCGAACGAGGCCTACGCGGCCGAGGCAGAAGCAGCCCTCGCACGCATCAACCGGGAAGTAGAAGATGCCGGAACGACGGTTCTACATGCTGAGAACCGGATGCGATGCGCGAGAGGCCACCTGGCTACTCTCGAACATCGCTTGACGCACGCGAGAGCATCATCCAAACGCAACACCTCGCGCGCGCTTTGGCCGGTGCTGGCGTGGCGACATCGGCAGGTATCCAAGCTCGAGGCCCACCATGCCCAGACCCGTGGTCAGCTCCTGAGCGCCCAGGAGTTCCACCAGCAGTGGGTTCAAGCGCGAAACGCTTGGCTGTCCAGTCGCACCATCTGTGAGGAGCTGATGCAAGAGCTCGTCGTCAGCCGAGAACTGGCAGAGCGGGAACTACGTACCGCCCGCGAAGTAGAGCACGAGCAAAACCGTCTTCGCTCGCTGCAAGAGATCGACACAGCGAGGCTTGTCCATCTGCAAAGCGCCACAGCCACCATTACTCAGGCGTGCGCAAACGAGCTAGTGCAAGACGCCGAGCGGCAGGATGTGTTCGCGAAACTCGAGCGGCGTGAGCAGCTCAACGAGCAGGTTGCTGAGCTGGATGCGCAAGCGGACGCCCTCGATCGCGAGCAGGCCAGCCTCAACCAGGAGGTTGCGCAACGACGCGCTTTACTGCTGGAGCAAACACCAGTGGTGGCATGTACCGTCGCCGCACTGGCAAGCACGCCAGCATTGTTGTCCCGTCGGTTCGACGTGGTCATCCTCGACGAGGTGGCGAGTATCGAGCCGGCATATGTGACACTCGCCGGCTCCAAAGCCGATCGCACCCTCGCGCTCGTCGGCGACTTCCTGCAAAACGCTCCTGTCGCTGAGGTCGATGACGTCGAAGATCAAGAGGATTGCGAGTTGGCCGACTGGCAGCGGCGGGATTTCTTTCATCTGGCTGGCATTCACGATCGTGCCAGCGCCGAGAGTCATCCTCGTTGTGTGGTGCTCAGAACCCAGCACAGGTTCCCGCCCATCATCGCCCAGACCGTGAACGGGTTCTGCTACGACGGCCTACTGGAGAGCGCCGGCACTCGAGACTCCGCCTCAGAGCCGACGATCACTTTGATCGACACGTCCAGGCATGCTGATCGGCACATGCAGCCCGAGCAAGACTCCTGGTGGAACCAGCTCGGTTTGGATCTTCTGGTCGCGATCACTCGCCGCTGTGGGGATCACACCGACAGCACAGGCTTCGTGTGCCCATACCGACCGCAGGCCTATCGAGCACAGAGGCTGAGCCAGCGAGAAGGCCTGCCCGCCCAGTGCGGGACCGCACACACCCTGCAGGGACGCGAGTTTCAGACCGTGATTGTCGATCTGATGCAAGATGACGAGCCGCGGTGGGTGAGTGCAGCGGATCTCAATGGCTGCGAGCGCGACAAAGCCGCGGCAAAGCTTCTGAACGTTGCGCTGACCCGCGCCAAGAGCAAGCTGTATCTGATCGGCAATTGGGACTTCATCCGATACCACGACTCCCCGGGAATGCGATCACTCACAACACTCAACGGCCACCCCAGCTTCGAGATCATCGATGCCGCGGACTACCTTGCCTCCAAACAGATGCAGCGCAATCGCCCTCGAGTATTCGAGGCTCTTCCCGCACCACACCGTCGCGCACTCGTGGGACGGTGAGCCCTGAATGGCCCGGAGCTGCCCATCACGCCACACTCGCTAGCGCGTTGAGAAGAGCAACCGCTCGAATATACGGCTGGGGTCCGCCGCGTGCGAGCTCAACCCACCGCTGAGAAGAGTCGGTGAGAGCCGCATGCCGGAGGGCGCGAGGATCTGGACGTGCTGGCCATAGTTCGAGAACGTAGTGACCGCCCGCAACGTGGCTACTCCGAGCGGCGAGTGGCCAGCGAGATGCTCGGCGACTCGCAATGGTCGTCCTCGATGGTCGAGCCAGACATCCAATGTGGCTCCCACCATCCGGTAGCTTGCCGGCTTAGCGAATTGACCGGACGATTCATTCAGGATCGATCTGAGGTCAGTTTTCAGCCGATAATGCGTAGCGGGCGCGCCTTCGATCGTTTCGTTTCCGATTCGCGTCACGACTGAAGGCGTGTGAGCAAGGAGGCTGAGCAAAGCCAGAGGATCGGTGAAGGCATCGGCGCCAGGCGCCGGTGTGAGCGCTGCTTGCTGTGAGCGAGTCAGCCGTACAGCGACCCACTGTGGGTGCCCCACCCCATGTCGACCCTGGCGCGTATTTAGTCGATAGAGGACTCCGCCCACGCGTCGTCGTTCGCTGACGCCTGACCCAGGGATCTCCAGCGCTGTGCGATACGCGCCTGTCGCGAAGTTTATCCCCCCGCTCTCGGCGAACTCTCGTACCTGCCGTCCGCCGACCACGATCGTCGTAACCGATCGAAAGGCGACGGAAAGAGACTTAGCAGCAAGCGCGGGGGCGCGGTTGATGACCGATAGCGCGATGGCACGCTGGCCTCCGTCAAAGGCGATCACGATCGCAAGGGCACTTGCCAGTGCCCCGCTGGCCAGCGCCAGCAATCTCCTGCGCTGCTTCGTCCGCTGGAGGTTTGGGCTGCGCTCCTCCTCCAGCCGCCGCAGTTCCGATCCGAACTGCTCGAGCGCCGGGAGCCGCCACGGATCATGCACCTGCTGGGTCACTGTTAGGCCTCCAATGCCTGGACAGCGTGATGGACATGGTCGCTTGCACGCAGCGTACTGAGTGCCCGCGATGTGCGACTTCTAACCACATCGGTCGAGACGCCGAGACGCTCGGCGATCTCAGAGTAGCTCAGGTGATCGATGAAGCGCAGGTGGATGACCTCGCGCTGGTCGGGCGGCAGTAACGCGAGCGCTTGTTGCAGGTGATCTTGCAGCTCTTCGATCTCGGTGAGGCGCTCAACCTCCTGCAACTCCTTGTCGCTCGGTGCGGCTCGCTCGAGCCCCAGCCGGTTGAGTGCGGCGCGCTCGATCATGTGCGAGCGTCTGAAGCGAGCGAGCTCGGTGCGTGCGATCGTCCACAGCCAAGCGGCGGCCTGCTGGTCGCTCGAGCCGCGGAAGTCGCCGCGCTTCTCGAAAGCCTTGGCGAAAGTCTCCGCCATCAGGTCGAAAGCGTGATGGGGTTCGCGGGTCTCTCGCGCAAAGTAGCGCAGAACACTCGGGGATATGGCCTCGTAGAACTCTGTGAACGCGTGGGGCGAGGTCCGTGATCGCACAAGGGGCCCCGGAGCTAGGGTGCCTGCACCGCGACGGGCGATCAGGCGTTCTGCGAGCGTCATGTGAAGGTCTCCTCACAATGACCTTGACGCGGCCTAGGTTGTCTCGAACGCACCGCTATCGGAGCAACCATCGCACCGCAGAAGATACCGTGTTGCCCTCGGCGCCGATACGACGATGGCACGCCGCCAGAACGGTCCTCGGCAAGCAAACTTTGGCTGCTCGCAGACCTGTCTGCCACCGACGTCAGGCCCCACCATGCTTGGCTCCACAGGATCTCCGTGTCGGTGTCGGCATAACTACACAGACGTCGCGAACGACACCTCCTTCCAGGACCCAAGCCACGCCGATCCGGGCATGACTCGCGATCGGTTCGTCACAAATCGCGCACTCGTGGATCTATGTCCCTGAACGCTCTGATGCGGCTCGGTCGGGGGAGCGTTTCGACAAGGGGGCAACGCTGCCACGCCCCTTCCCACAGCTACAGCTCCAGGAGGGCATGGACATGAATAAAACGTTGGGTCTGAGACGGAAGGCTCGTCTCGCGTCTGTTGCTTGCACGGCTTGCGCTGCCCTGGTGGTAGCAGCTGTAATCCCATCCGCCGCCTTGGCGTTTGGCGAAGGGTACGGCGGGGGTGAACTGTGTGGGTCGAATTGCTTGATCCAGTCAGCCGGGGCGCACACCTTCAACTACAACGAAGGCGGCTCGCTCACGGGAAGCCCAGAGCTGGCATGCCAGCTGTTCAATAGCAGCGGCACCAACGAAGTGACACACGGGTATGGCTACTGCGCTCTCTCCTATTTCGGCGGAGCGTACGTGTGGGCTCGCGTCTACAACCAGAGCGGCAGCACCTACCGCGTGGCCGGCTTTGCGGAAACGTAGCCAGCCCGACTATTCCAAGCGTCCATAGACATGCAGAAAGGATCCACTATGAGCAAGATGCATCGACGCAAGGGGTTGATGGTCGCTGGCGTACTGGCAGCCATCACCGCCGCTGGTGGAGTCGGAGCCTATGCAGCCACGGGCGGCACGAGTAACGCCAGTCCCGGAGAACAGGCCGCGACGGTCCCGCCCGGCCCGGAACGCCTGCTGCGGGCAAACGGCTTGAGCGCATCCAATGCCATCCCCGTGTTCTCGCTCGCGAACGGCGACAGCGTCGGTCTTCTCACCGGCGCGAATACGAAGTGCCTGGTGCGGACCATCGGTGGCCATGTCGCGGGAGAATCGTGCGCCAACGCCGCTGAGATCGTCGAGGGTCAAGCGATCTCCGTGACCGATGAATGCGGCACGAGCGGCAAAAACCTGATGGAGATCACCGGTCTTGCCCCAGAAGGAACAACACAGGTCCGCCTGAAGAGCAGCGATGACACCTCGCAGATCGTGTCCGTTGTGTCCGGTGCTTTCAAGGTCGACGGTACCAATCCGGGTGCGGGAGACCCCTATCCCACGGGCGTGGAATGGGTGGGCAACGATGGCATCAGTGGTGGCTCGGCTCCATTGCCAGTCAAAGGCGGCGAATTCTGCCTGCCAACGGAATAACCACACGACGTAGATGTGGTGATCGATAGGGCGTGAGGATCAAAGCCGGCACGGCGTCTGCAATCAGCCAGAACGTTGAGACGACCGTGCCGGCGGGTAACAAAGCTAGGACGAAAGGAGACACCAACAGGTGCTCGACAGCGCGATCTGCCTAATGGACTTCTCCGATGAGGAGGTTGAGCCCAGCGAGCGGCTGATTTGCAGTGAGGCGACTCCTGAGATCCGCATCTACGCCCGCCGAGAGGCTCGCTATTACCCGGTCGACGTGATCACCGCGCGATCGATCGTGGTCCTGAGTCTGCTGAAGGCGTTCCTGGTCCAACAAGGCTTCTCGGTGCAACTCGTGTATGGGAGTCCCGACCCCGACGAGATCGACCCTGACCTGGTCCCCAGTGGCTACTTGCCCGAGCCCACCGTTCTGCGTGGCGCGCATCTGCGCGCACTGGGCTTGGAGATGCCCGATGATCAGCCGATCATGGGTGGATGGAGGGGATCACCGGGGCACGCGGTAGTCACCGCCGGTGCTGGCACTTGGGAACCTTTCTCTGGAGAGTCGGAGGGGCTCCTCGCTCTCTTGTACATCGACTGGGAGATCAACGACGACGCCGTCCTGAAGTGCTTCACGCTGCAGGAGGCCCTCGCACGCCACGGCCCGTACGCGATCATCATGTATCTACTGTCCACCCGCTACGGAGACATGCTCCCTCCGCTGCATGAGGGTCTGCGCAGGGCCTCCGCGGAAGTCCTCACGATTCACAGTGCCCTCGAATGCCTCTGCTCAGATCTCCCGAGCCCGCCCGCTCTGGCTTGTCATCGCGATGCCTTCGAAGAAGCCCTCGCTGACGATCTCGACACCCCAACCGCGTTCATGTGCCTGTTCGACTGGATCCGAGACGCTCGAACCGCTTCTCCCAACGTTTGCGTGGGCGAACACGATCTGCGCCACATGCTCGACCTGCTGGGGATGGGCAGTCTCGCGGGCTCACAGTACCCCGCGCTTGGTGCGATGCACTCACCCCGGGCGACACTCGCTGGCATCTAGACGCGCGCGACTCGAGACACGTTGGACTACGGACCCGTGGGGCAACGAGCGGCTCTGCGCCCTCCGTACCCTCGCATTCCGCGCCGGCAAGCCCATTCCAACCAACCACCCCGAGAGTGTCCCCCAAGTGGTGCATTCGACGCCTTGGTCGTTGGACCCGAGGCCCACGATGCAGTGTCAGTCGGGCTGACCCGTTGCGTCGGAGAGCGTGAGCCCGGACAGCCAGGTGTCGAACACCTGCTGTGCTCGGGACGCAAGCTGCGCAGCGTATGCGCAAGCGTCCTCGCGCAGACCCGCGACGCTGACACCGCGGGCGGCGAGCTCGTAGGCGTGACCGACAAGCCAGCGCTCGAGGGACGCGCTGTCGGCCTCGAGATGGAACTGGAGTCCCAGCACGTTCGGCCATCGTGCGAACGCCTGGTTCTCGCAGAGCGGTGTGGAGGCGAGTGGCGGCAGTTCGGGAGGCGTCGAGATCACGTCCCCGTGCCAGTGCAGGACGGGGACATTCCGAAGCGGCTCCAGCACCGAATTGCGCGCGGCGTTCGTGAGCGTGACCGGCGCGTACCCGATCTCTGCCTCGGTGCCTGGCCGCACGCTCCCCCCGGAAGCCACGGCGAGCAGTTGTGCGCCTAGGCAGATGCCCAGCGTCGGCCGGTCATCGCCGAGACGCTCTTCAATGATTTCGAGCTCTGTGATCAGGAATGGATAGGCGTCACCGTCCGCGACGCCGATCGGACCGCCGAGCACGATCAGGAGATCGGCGTCACGCGCGCTGCGCCATGCGCCGCGGTTGGCGGGCGCGTCGAGGTAGGAGGTTGCGAACCCGTGGTGCGCCAGGAGCGGCGCCAGGAGGCCGAGATCCTCGAACTCGACATGGCGGATCGCGACGGCCGTTCGCGTCATCGCTCGTCGGGATCGCCGATTGCAGCCGTCGAGCTCGAGGCGGAACCGCTGTTGGAGAAGACAACTGGCGAGCGACGGCCGGTGTCGACCCGTAGCTCGAAGATGTCGGGACGGCTGTAGTGTCCGACCGCGTCCATGTCGAGGTGGCCGCGGGTGATCTCAGCAAGGTCGACCTCGGCGTACAGGATCACCTCGTCCTCAAACACGGGCCCGGCGAGCACCGAGCCGTCGGGCGCGATGATCGCGCTGCCGCCCCGCATCAGGTACGAGTTGGGATCCGCGCCGATCTCCTGCCGGTAAGAGTCCGGAAAGGCGCCCGCGCGAATCGCCTGGCAGGCGGTCAGGACAAACACTCTGCCCTCGAGCGCAACGTGCGTCATCGTCGACATCCACGTCGGGCGATCGTCGGCCGTAGGAGCACAGTAGATCTCGACACCCTGGGCGTACATCGCTTGTCGCAGGGCCGGCATGTAGTTCTCCCAGCAGATCACGGTGCCGACGCGCCCGGCGGAGCTCTGCGCGGTCCCGATGGTGGAGCCGTCTCCGAAGCCCCAGATGAGCCGCTCAGTCCCGGTCGGCATCAGCTTGCGATGGATCCCGGCGAGCCCGGCCACGGGATCGATCATCAACGCCGTGCAGTAGAGCGTCGAGCCGAGCCGCTCGATCACGCCCACGACCGCGAAGATCCCGTGAGCGGCGCAAGCGCTGATGAGGCGTTCCACTCCGGGGCCATCCAGCTCGACGGCGGCATCGAAGTAGCGCTGGTACAGGTCCCGGCCCGGGCCGGACCGGGAGCCGACGACGGCACCGAAGGCGGTGCCCTTCGGGTAGCAGCCGATGAAGGCCTCCGGGAACACAACCAGTGCGGCGCCAGCAGCCGCGCACTCGGCCATCAGGCCTTCGGCCTTGGCGACGGTCGCGTCGGAGTCGAAGGGGATCGACGCCGCTTGAACAACGGCAACACGTGTCATGGGTAGCGCCCGTTTCGTTGAGGTCAGTGGTTGAGGTGCAAGGCCGGTGCCTCCAGAGCGTTGACCACGAGCACGGTCGCGCCTTCCTCGTGGGGGTTGTGGAGGGCATGGGGGACGTCGGCGCGGAAGTGGACCGCGTCGCCCGTGAGAAGCGACGAGGTGATGCCGTTCACATCGACCTCGATCGCGCCGGCGAGGACGTACACCCACTCCTCCCCGCCGTGTGCCGCAGGTTCTCCTCGACGTCCCGGTATGAGGCTCAGCTCCACGGCCTGGAGCCAGCGCAGTGCAGGGTCCGACAACGACCGTAGCGACGTGTCGCCCGCCGCGATGGTGTTCGCGTCCCCGTCGCGCGATACGTAGACCGCGTTCTGTGCCGGTGACTCGCCCACGAGCGCGCCGAGGGACACACCAAGCGCCCGCGCAAGCTGCATCAGCAGGCGAACGGTCGGCGTGCGCCCGCCGTTCTCCAGGCGCGAGAGGTGCGCAATCGAGATCCCTGACAGCTCTGACATTTGTGCCAGCGTCAGGTTCCGCCGCAGCCGGTAACTGCGAATCGATGCGGCGATCCGCAGATCGGCGTCGATTGGGGCGAGTGTCGTCTCGAGGGGCTCTTTTACGCCGACTTGGGATTCCATGGCCTGGACAATATAGACGCCAACCTGATATTTTGCCGATAGGCAACTTTGATTGCCAACGATTGTTCGCGATCCGCCACGACCCCGAGGACCAGCCAGCCCGACATGAGCACCGCGACCGCAGAACAGGTCATCGCCGACACCGTGCAGGCGGCCCAAGCCGTGTTAGGCCGCGAGATCGAGGCGATCTTCACGCTGGGGAGCCTCGCGCACGGCGGATTCGCGCCTCTCGTCAGCGACGTGGACATCGCCATCATCGTCTGCTCGACGGCGCCAGACACGGCCGCGCAGATGGCAGCTGTGCAGACCCTCGTCGTGGAAAAGGGGAGCAGCCCGCTGTCGGAGCGCCTCTCGGTGTTCTGGGGGGACTGGCACGCGGTCCGGACCGGCGAGGGCCCTCACAGCCGGCTCGGCCCGGTCGATCGGCTCGATCTGCTCGACTCGGGACGCCTGCTCGTCGGATCGGACCTGCGCGAGCCGAGCGTCCGCCCATCAGATCAGCAACTCGTGGTGATGAGCGCGGATCACATCCTCAACAAATTCACCGACTCCTACCTCGAGCGGCTGCGCGATACGCGAGCACTTCTCGCCGGCGGACCGCGCGCCGTCACAAAGGCGATCCTCTTCCCGGTGCGGTTCATGTACACGCTCAGGACCGCTCGCATCGGGCTGAATGAGGACTCGGCCCAGTGGTACGCGGCCGAGGGCCTGCCCGGCAGCGCCCTGGCGCTGAAGGCGCTCGAGTGGCGCAACCACGGGATCGACGACGCCGAGCTCGCCGGCCAGATGCTCGGCGCGGAGCTGGATGGCATTCATGGCGGGTGTTTCGCTTCCTACGCAAAGGAGCTAGATGATCTCGGCGAGGCGAGCCGTGCCGCCGCACTGGCGCAGCGAGCCGCAAGCGTCCAAGTCGCCTACCCGCACCCAGGCTGAAAATGCGCGTCGCAACCAAGGCCCCGGCAACTGAAAGGAACCTCGAATGGCCCAAGAACAACTGATCCACGGCATCATCGCGTACCCGATCACACCATTCGGTGAAGCGGGCGTCGACGTCGACCGGCTCACCGGCCTCGTCGAGGCCATGGTCGACGCCGGAGTCCATGCCATCGCCCCGCTGGGGAGCACCGGCGAGTCGGCGTACCTCAGCTTCGCTGAGTGGAAGACAGTCGTCGATGCCACCGTCGCGGCCGTCGCCGGGCGTGTGCCCGTCGTGGTCGGGTCATCCGACCTCACCACCGCCGGAACGGTCGCCCGAGCCGAGTACTCCCAGCAGGCCGGCGCGACGGCGGTCATGGTGATCCCCGTTTCTTACTGGGCGCTCAACGAACGCGAGATCGTGCAGCACTACACGTCGGTGAGCGACGCGATCTCAATCCCGATCATGGCCTACAACAACCCGGCCACCTCCGGGATCGACATGTCGCCGACGCTGCTCAACCACATGTTCGAGTCCATCACGAACGTGAAGATGGTGAAGGAGTCGACCGGCGACATCCAGCGCATGCTCGATCTCAAGCAGCTGTCCTCAGGAGAGCTTCCGTTCTACAACGGGAGTAACCCGCTCGTCCTGAAGGCGCTGCTCGCCGGAGCGAGCGGATGGTGCACGGCGGCCCCCTGCCTACGACCGGCCCCCGTCATCGCCCTTTATGAGGCCGTCGCAGCCGGCGACACCGCGCGCGCTACGGAGATCTACGAGGAGCTTCTGCCGCTGCTCAGCTTCATCGTCTCCAAGGGTCTGCCCACGGCGGTCAAGTCAGGGCTCGACATCCTCGGCGAGCCGGCCGGCGTTCCGCGGCCGCCGCTGCTTCCGCTGGATGCCGAGGACCGCACCCAGCTGGACTCGATCCTCACACACGTCTGATCGGAAGCAGCGTTGACCGCGGCGAGATGTTCTGAGGAGTACAGCACTCGCGACTCGCTGCTGAAGACTCTGCGCGGCCACGACGACATCGATCGCGAGGAGATCCTGCGCCGGGTCGCGCTGTTGGGGTGCACGCTTGGCAGAGGTGCGGTTGCGATCTGTGCCGCGCTTACAGACGAGCGCTCCGAGCAGATCCTGACGATGATCGCAAGCGGATGGCCGGATGCGCTGGTGGCTGAGGACACCGCGCCAGGCCCCAGGGAGGGCACGCGACTGCTGTACGCGCTCGTGCCGAGCTCGACCGGTGGCCCGGACGAGACGACCGATCTCGCTGAGGCTACGCTCCTGCTCGCAAGGCGACTCGGCGCTCGGATCGGCCGCCACGCAACCGTAGGGCTCTCCTCCTACTACGCCGACCCCGCCGAGTTGCCCTGCGCGATCCAGGAGGCCGAATTCATGCTCGAGGTTTTGGCACACTCGGACGCGCCGTTGGCGGGCGGGATAGGCGGCAACGGCACCTACGGGTTGCTGTGCGGCTTGCTCTCCGCCCGGCCGGAGGAGTTGCGGCTGCTCTACCGTGACACAGTCGCGCCACTGGTCGGCTACGACAAGCGCTACCACACCGAACTGGTCGCTACGCTCAAGACATACCTCTCTGAGAACTGCAACATGAACGCCACGGCGAACACGATGCTCGCCCACCGGCACACCATTGCCTACCGTCTGGATCGAATCAGAGAGCTCACGGGCCTGGATCCCGGTCGCTCAGAAGACCGTGAGTGTCTGGGTCTCGGGATGAAGGCCTGTTATTTGATCCGCCTACAAGGACCCTGCTAGTGGATAACCGAGCCGCTCAGCCGTCTATATAAGACATCTCGATCTTCGGCGCCATCGCTGTACTTCGGCTGACGAATACCCCGCACACCCTTGCTATCTCCTCATCGGAGAGCAGCTCCTCGCGCGCCACAAACGCGACGTCACGGCCGAACGCTTCGCCGGGCATGCAGTAACTACAGTGCAGTACAGCGATCGGTGACGAGAGCCGTAGATCGCGAAACGGTTGCGGAAAGTGCTCGAGTGTTTCACTCATGTTCTCGACCTCATCTATATTCGCGCGCCAGCCGAGAAGTGTCATATCGGCGGTCGCGTCGGCTCGGGTCGATCTCGGCCGCTTGGACACATGGTCCACGCGGCAGCCTTTTGACGATTTGGACCGGGTGTCCCGATGGACCGGGTGTCCTAGGCCATCTGTCAAATAGGCGTAACGCTATCTCGGCCGCTTGGCGATAGAGGCCGCCGGGATAGGTGCATATGGTGCCATGGGCCCAGTCATATAGCCCACAAAAAAGGGGTCGAACTCGCATGAGCACTACCACTGCCGCGCCCCAATCTGACACACGTCCCGGGGCTCCTCCCGGAGGTCAACGCCTACGAGCGCACGCACTCGGCTTCCCGCCGCTGCTCGCCCAGTCGGTGGCCCTCATCTCTCCGACGATGACCGCCGTGCTCATTATCGCCCTGGCGTTCGCCGACTCGGGACAGGGCACCTGGGCCGCGTACCTCTTCGGCACGGTGATGCTGCTGTTCGTCGTACTCTGTCTTAACCAGTTCGCCAAACGCTCGGCCACGGCGGGATCGATGTACGCATACACCGGACGCGGGCTCGGCCCGGTCGCGGGCGTGCTGTCCGGTTGGTCACTGATCTGGTGTTACTGGGGGATCGCCACGGCGGGCCTGGCTGGCTTCGCCATCTTCGCGCAGGAATTCCTCTCAGGGATAGGCGTACACAGCACGGTCAATCCGATCATCTTCTTCCTGATCAGCGGCCTCGCCTGCATCACGATCGCCTGGAAGGACATTCGCATCTCCTCGCTGCTAACGCTCGCGCTCGAGGCGATCTCGGTCACCTGCATCCTGGCGCTGTCCGCTGTCGTGCTGTTCAAGCACGGATTGACGGTGGACACCAAGGTGGTCGAGTTGAAGGGCGTGAGCCTCAAGGGCATGGACTTCGCGATCGTAGTCTGCATCTTCAGCCTCGTCGGCTTCGAGAGCGCGACGACGCTCGGTGGTGAGGCCAAGAACCCGCTTCGCACCGTCCCGCGCGCCGTGATCTGGAGCCTGTTGATCACAGGTGCATTCATGGTATTCATGAGCTACATCGAGGTTTTCGCCACGAATCACATGGGTGTATCGCTCGGCACTCTCACAACGCCCCTCACGAACATCGCCACGGCGTACAAGGTCAGCTTCTTCCACGTACCCGTGGCGCTGGGCGCGATGGTCAGCTTCTTCTCGCTCTCGCTCTCGTGCATCAACGCGGGCGCAAGGATCATCTTCCCGCTCGGCGGGCACGGCATCTTGCCGAAGCGGATGCACGCGGTGCACCACAAGAACATGACGCCGCATGTGGCACTGGCAACCTACGCCGGGGCGATCCTGGTCGTCGCGATCTTCTTCAGCGCGACGGGAACGAGCCCGTCGACGCTGTTCGGCGACGCCGGCACGCTCGCGGCATTCGGGTTCCTGTATGCGTACTACTCGATCAGCGTCGCCGCGCCGTTCTACCTGCGCAAGCTCGGTGAGTTGCGCGCCCGCAACGTCGCGGTCACGGTCGCTGCCTGCGTGTTCCTGTTGGTGCCCCTGGTCGGCAGCTTCTATCCGGCCCCGCCGTATCCGATCAATCTGTTCCCCTATCTGTTCGTGCTCTGGATGCTCGTCGGCGGGGTGCGGCTGTACCTGATGCACCGCGCCCAGACGGACGCGCTGCCTGGAATTCAGCGCGATCTGGAGCTGGCGCTCGCAGTCTCGGCGCACGACATCGCGGTCAGTGAGGAGCAGCACCAGCACCAGGTTCACGTGCCCGGCCCTCCCGGGTTTACACAACGCGCGCCGGCGCCGGCCGCGCCCCCGGCGGTGGGGGCGAACATGGTCTCCGCAGTCAAGCAACCTGAGTGAGCGACGAGGTCGGGGAGGTGTGACGGCAGCCTGGGCGGCGGGCGCAGCATTGGCCCGCCGCACGGCGTTGGTGGGCACGGTCAGCATCTGGGTAACACGCCCAGCATGAACGCAATAACCGTCAAAGCGCTCATCACATACCCCCTTGAAGTCCTGTGCCGGCATACATCTGGATGAGCGTCACGTTACGCCGAGGGGTCCGAGCACGACAGGCATTTGATGGTCGTCGATGAGGAGCGTCGTGTTGCGTTAATTGTGTCGGCGCATCATGCGAGGTCGTTTGGTGATGTGAATTCTCTGCGGATCCTGGTGTCCGGCTTTGAATGCCAAAGGGTCACGCCGTGGAGCGCCCACCCCCGGTATGAGCGTCTCGGTCCTTGCGGCCTACTCATACATGTGTCCACCGGCGTTTAGATCGCGGCCTGCAAGGGCATCCCAGCCTCAGAATGGTCACGCTTCAACCCAGCCTCTCGATCGCGGGCCCCGGCTTGCCCAAACTCCGTGGCTGCGTGACACTCGTTCCGGCGTTCGGGCCGTCCATCCCGGCGCGCGTGTGCGAGCGTGACCACGACCGCCTGCGACTCGTGGCAACCCTCCCGCTGCCCAGGTTGACTGACGACGAGCTCGACGGGATGACCCTCGAGTGGGGCCGCCTCGGCGAGCGCCTTCGCCTCTCAGGGCGATTTACTCAAGCCGACGCCACGACCCCAGAGATGCTGTGCATGAGCGAGATCTATCTCCTCGAGGCCTGTCAGGAGCGCGCACACGAACGCGTCCGCGCCTCGAGGCCCGTGCTCCTCTTCGCCGGTTGCGATCCGACGCCGATCCGCAGCAACCTGGTCGACATCAGCGGCGGCGGGATGCTCGTGGAAGGGGCGGACATACTGCGCGTCGACGATCAGATCCGCTTCGAGATCCTGCTCACCCCAGTCGATCCGCCCGTCACGGGCACGGCGCGCATCGTTCGCATCGACCCGACCGGAGGCCGGGGAATCGTCTACGAGCTCGTCGAGGAGAGCGAATGGGACCGTATAGACCGATTCGTCAAAGACCACCTGGGCGCTGAGCAGACGCTGGTGGCCTGAGCGGCATCGGTGCACCGCCGAGCCGCTCGACGAATACAGTCGCTTCGACCGCGGCGAGCATCGGGCTGGCGCAGGGCGAGCACGACTCCAGGCAAGGGGCAAGTGAGGGGTTTGCGATGATTTGCACGCAGGCGCCACGCTGTACGCTGGAGCGAGGAAGCAGCCGATCTCCGATGTGAGGGCATCATGAGACGCACCGCGACAGCACCGGCTAGGAATCGATGACCCAACCGCAGTCCAACGGACACGACGCGGATACCTGGGATGACACCATTCATGTCGCCGCGCGAGTCTCCGAACTACCCGAGCCCTATGTCCCCAGCCAGCGCCGCATGTGCGCAAAGTGCGGCGAAGAGGTGTGGGTTGCCGACGGAGGCCTCGCGCTCGCGGACAGCATCCGGATCCTCTGCGTCCAATGTGTGCTTGCCGATCTGCCGCAGTGACATCGACCAACCGGCCACACTGGGATCGTTCACGTCCCCGGCGCTCGTGTCAGCTCATCTCAAACTGATGTTCCCCGCTGCCGCGGATCAACTCGAGGCCGCCCCAGGGCAGATGCCCTGAGAGGAGATCTCAGTCGGATGTGTGGTCCGCCAGGCTTCTGGTCATCGAGTCCACCCACGTGCCGATGAGTGTTTCATCGTCGACTAGGGACGGTATCCCTAGGACGTCGCCCAGCAGGCGAGATGAGAGCAGCGACCCCAATCCGAAGACCGCGAGCGCCGTAGCCTCGGCGTCAGTGATCGAACGTTCGGCATGCTCAGTGATCCACGTCGCGAAGCCTGTGAAGGTAGAGCTGACCAACTGCTCGACGGCAGCGGTCAACATCTGGGGGCGGTTGCGTGCCTCCGACGCGAGGATGCGAAGCAGCTCGGACTCAGCATCTAGCTCTGCCAACACATAGCGGGCGGTCAGCGTCAGTTCGGCTTTGAGATC
Source organism: uncultured Solirubrobacterales bacterium (assembly GCA_963776185.1). Classification (GTDB taxonomy): domain Bacteria; phylum Actinomycetota; class Thermoleophilia; order Solirubrobacterales; family Solirubrobacteraceae; genus Palsa-744. The sequence continues at coordinate 76,166 of CAVZLM010000002.1, read as the reverse complement.
TCCGAGATTCCCGAGCACGCGGCGAATGTCCCGTAGTGATTCAAGGCGCGTGAGTTGACGCTCGATGCCAGCGACAAGCAGCGCTTCCTTGCTCTTGAAGTGGTGGTAGATCCCACCAGCGCCGGGTGTGAGCCCTGCGGCCGCCTCGATCTTGGCGACGCTCGTGCCGCTGTAGCCGTGCTCACTGAACAGGCGCATCGCCTCATCGACGATCCGCTCGCTGGTTGTTGTTGACATGATCACTCCTAAGTATACACTTAGTAAAGGTCAGTTACTTCTTGAAAAGGCGGTACGCAGAATGTCCGACGCTCGAACCCCAGATGGGCCAGCCCACCACTCCCACTCGACGCACGATGACATCCGCCAGGGACGGATTGGACGTGCCGCGCCGCTGGTGGCCTTGAGCGCTCGCACTGCTGGAGAGGCGGTTGTCGTTGGTCTTCGAAGCAAGCTGACGGGCGCAGACAGCAGCGAGTTTCACATCCGTACGGCTGAGCGATACACCGAGTTGCTCGGTCGCTCCAAGGGCGCGTTGATGAAGGCCGGGCAGATGCTCTCGTTCGTCTCACTCGGTCCGGCGGTGGGACAGGATTACCAGTCGATTTATCAGGCGGCACTGACTCGTCTGCGTGACGACGCGCCACCGATGGCTGCTGAGCTGGCACGCGAGACACTCGAGCGCGAGCTCGGCAAGCCAACCGAGAGCGTGTTTTCAGAGTTTGACTGGAGTCCACTCGCATCGGCCTCGGTTGGCCAGGTCCACGCGGCTCGGCTGCACGACGGGCGTGAGGTCGCGGTCAAGATCCAGTATCCGGGGGTGGCTGGCGCGATCAGAGCGGACTTAAAGAACACCGAGTTGCTGTCCACGTTTCTCGGGCTGATGTTCGGCCTATCGCCGAGAAAAATGAGCTTCGACGTGCGGGGCGCCGCACAGGAGATCGGTGTTCGCATCACCGAAGAGCTCGACTACCGCCTTGAGGCCGCCAACCAGGCCGAGTTTGCCGAGCGCTACCGCGGACACCCGTTCATCCACATACCGGAGGTGATCGGCGAGCTGTGCACCGGCCATGTTCTCACTCAAGAGCTCGTGCACGGCAAAGTCTGGCGTGAGGCCCTTGCCGGTGGGCAAGAGCTACAAGACCAGTGGGCGGAGGCGATCTACCGTTTCGTCTACGGCTCCAATCACCGCTTCTGCATGTTCAACGCCGACCCGCATCCCGGCAACTACCTGTTCCACGACGACGGCAGCGTGAGCTTCCTCGACTTCGGCTGCGTCAAGCGCTTCGAGCGCAAACAGGTCGAGAAAATGCAAGCGGTCGGCCGAGCGTGTTTTAGAGGCGACGTAGTTGGAACCTGGCAGGCAAGCGTGGAGGCCGGGTTCTGGCGATCGACTGATCAAGTCACCCCCGAGGAGGTTTTCGCATATTGGCGTGAGCCCTGGCGAATGTGGTGGGCCGAGCAGCCGTTCACCGTGACGGCGGAGTACGTCGAGGAGTGGATCGAGCGCAAGTTTTCCCCGAGCGGCCCATCGGCCAACGCCTTTCGCCACATCACCGCCTCGCCCGAGTACACGATCATGAGCCGCATCGAGATGGGCGCAGCGTCTCTGCTCGCCGAGTTGCAAGCTACCAACAACTGGGGGTCGATCGTCGCCGAATACTTCGAAGGCGCGCCCCCACTCACCGCGATGGGCAAGCTCGACCACGCATACTTCGAGGACCGTCAGGGGGCCAGCAGCCATGCCTGACTGGACAGCCTGGCCGTTCTCGGCCGAGGACCCCTATCCCGCCTACCACTCCGCCCGCGAGGCCGCGCCCGTGCAGTGGGACGAGCGACTCGGGGCTCATCTCGTGCTCTCTCACGAGCACGCCGCCGCAGTCCTGAAGAGCCCCGAGTGGAGCTCTGACCCAAGCAACAGCCCACAGCTGCTCGCCTCCCTCGGTGGAGGAGGCTCCGTCGCCGAGCAGTGGAGCCGCTCGCTGCTGATGAGCGACCCGCCGACCCACACCCGCCTGAGGAGCTCGGTCAATCGCTTCTTCACGCCCCGCGCGGTGAGAGGCATCCGCGACCGTGTTGCGGCGATCGTCGAGGCCGCGTTTGCGCCTCTTGCTGACGGCGGATCGATCGAACTGATGAGCGAGATCGCCTATCCGATCCCGCTCGCTGTGATCGCCGAACTGTTCGATGTCGGCCTCGAGGGCGCGGAACTCCTGCGTTCAGAGACGCCGACGCTCGCACGGATGCTCGAGCTCGATCCAACTCCGGCGGAGCTCGAAGAGATCGCCACAGCCGCGATGACGGTGATGCTGTTCCTCGTCCCGATCGTGGCGCAGCGCCGATCTGAACCCGGAGAGGATCTCCTGAGCGCGCTGATCCACCCGCCCGACGGCGGGGTCGCACTCCAGACCGAGGAGATAATCACGATGTGCCTGTTGCTGCTCGCCGCCGGGCACGAGACCACCGCCAACCTGATCGGCAACGGCACCCTCGCGCTTCTGCAGCATCCGGACCAGCTCGACCTGCTTGTACAGAACCCCGATCTGAGCACCCGGGCCATCGAGGAGTTCCTGCGCTACGACAGCCCCGCCCAAGTCGCCTCACGCATCGCCCTGAAGGACCTGATGCTCGGCGACGTCGAGGTAAGCAAGGGACAGCAGGCGTTGATCGTCATCGGCGCCGCCAACCGCGACCCGGCTAGATATGACCGGCCGGATCGCCTCGATCTCACCCGCTCCGGCCAATCCCACCTCGCGTTCGGAGGCGGCCCGCACTTCTGCGTCGGTGCCGGGCTAGCCCGCCTGGAGGCTCACGAGACCTTCCAGCGCCTCGCTCGCTCAGGACTGAGGCCGCAACCGGGCGGCTGGTCACACACCAGAGACCACTCCCGCACCATCAGACGGCTGCAAACCCTGCAGATTGGAGACACCGCAGGCGTCACGCCTGTGAGTTCGCCGCTCTCATAGAGCACCAAGCGTTGTTCAGCGAGATGCGCACGGGACCGCCAGGCCCGTGTGGGCAGCGCAACACCTCACAGACGAGCCGCCTCTCGCAATCGAGTACGCCGGTGTGAGCACCCCGGCACTCACACAACGCGAATCCCCGGCGCAATGCCGCCGCGACGGGCTGGCTAACCCCGACGTTCGACCGCTTCGAGGATCGTTTTCAGCCCGCCCTCGGTCTTCACATCCAACGCGTCGAGGATCTCCTCGGTGTCAGCGAACTGCTTTTCCGCACGAGCGTCGGAGGCCGTGGACTGCACACGCTGACCGACCATGATGATCGACAGCAGCACGAGCTGCAGGAACGTTTGCGCGATCCACGCGATCGCTCCCTCGCCGCCTGGCGCAAGCGCGGGTTTCAGACCGAGTAGCGCCAGCAGCGCAAACAGGTAAGCGCAGGCCATCGTGCCGACACCCTCGGTGATCAGGACCGCGAGCTTTGCATTGAAACCCTCGACTTCAGTCATCGCCTGCTTGATCTCCGATGGTCTGAAGCGCACCACCTGAGAGAGATGGCGGCGTCGCTGCTTTGTGCGTTCAATGGTCGGTTCGGGCATCGTGTTTCTCCTCGTGTGCGGTTGGCAAGACCGCCTGGATGATGCCGGTCGAAGCGGTCGACACGCTCGACCCCCAATCCCGCAGCAGACCCGTGAAACAACGCGGCAGCAGAACGTCTCACACGTCTTCCTGCGCCTGGTTCTCGGTGTGAATGTTCAAATCGGGTGTTTTGGCTGACGTTTAGGAAGGCGACTACACTGCGAGCTCATGAGCAGGCGTCTCGGAGTGTCGAGTTCGGGCGGGGCGATGCGTATGCGTGTTGTTTTCTGGCTGTCGTGTGGTGCGATGGCCGCAAGCGTGTTGGCTGGTTGCGGCGGCTCGTCTTCCCCGAAAGCCTCGACCGCGGCATCGACTCCGGCTTCCAACACCGCGACCGCGACGGCCGGCGGGACGGCCGGCGCCTCCCACCCCGCACCCCGATCTGGATCTACTTCCAGCAGCTCGACGGGAGGTGCCGCTAGCTTCCGCACGCCGGGTGGCGATAACAGCATCCCCGATTTCGGTGGCGAAGCCAGCTCCTCAGAACGGCACCGCGCGGTGACGGTCCTGGCCGCGTTCCTGCGCGCCCGTGCCGACGGTCAATGGTCTGAGGTCTGCACCTATCTGACGGGGACAATCCGCCGTCAGATGGAACGACTCGGCAAGAGCGCCGGCGGGAAGCTCGCAGGCTGCGCCAGCACGGTCGCATCGCTGTCGGGCGCCGGCCCTGTCGCCCTACGCGCGGACCCCCTCACCAACGGTGTGGCGGCGGTGCGGATAAAAGGAAAGACCGCCTTCGTTCTCTTCCGTGGCCCACACGCCAGCAAGTACGTGATGCCGATGCAAAACGAAGACAGCTCGTGGAAGGTGACCCAGGATGCTCCACTGCGATACCCGATCGGGACGCCGGAAGGAACGCCATAGCCGGCGTCACATCGACGCGGGCCGGTATGTGCCAAAGCTCCACGTGTGGCCATCGAGGTCGCGTGCCGAGTACTCACGCGCGCCGTACTCCGTGTCTTCGATCTCCCGTGTGATTTCGGCACCCGCCGCCTTGGCCTGCGCATAGTGAGCGTCGGCGTCGTCAACCGCCACATAGATCGCTTGCGATGCGGGATCCCCCTGCCCGAACATGATCCTCCCCGCGCCGAGCACCATCTCAGCGTGATGAATCGTTCCCTGCTCATCGCGATGCACCTCACACTCCTTGAATCCAAACGCCACGGCGAGCCACTGAAGTGCCGCGTCCCCGTCGGCAAAGCGCATCGCCGGGAAGATGTTGGGTGCCTGATCAGCCATATCTACTCCTTGCTCGGATTTGCCCCGAGACTACGGTGCAGCCTCGCGGCTGTCTTGGACAAACGTAACCCGTTCGGCGAGGTACGCCGTCGGCGTGGTTCCGGCGAACTCACGGAAGTCGCGGTCCAGGTGCGCTTGGTCGTAGTAGCCAGACAGCGCCGCGAGCTCAGCGAGGCTCCTCCCCTGCAACGAATCCATGAGGTCGCTCGCGTACCGGAAGCGGAGCATCCGCGCGACGAGCTTTCCCGGCAAGCCGACGTGCTCACGGAAGCGCACGGCCAGGTGCTTGCGACTGCAGCCCAGCTCGGCTGCCAGGTCGGCCATCCGCAGCTGTCCTCTTGCCGCCACCAGGCGTCGCCAGGCCCATTCGATGTCCGGCGGTGGCTCCTCGGCGGCCGCTAGCTTCCTCGCAAGCGACGCCTCGACCAGCTCGAAGCGCCTCTCCCAGCTCGAGGCATCCCTCAGCCGCTCCTCGAGCAATCGTGCCTCTGAGCCGAGCAGATCCTCGAGCGGCACAACCGCGCGAGCCAGCGAGTGCATCGGCACGCGAAAGATCATCCTGCTGGCGAGGGGTGTCAGATCGACCTGTATTCCGTGCATCACGCCCTCGTGGGCGATCACGGTGCATCTGTCGTCCAGGCCGGCGATGAACGAGCCATACCAGTCCGGCGGGCCCGCCGGGTCGTTGCGGGCAACCACGCCCAACTGCGGTCCCAACCCGAGGATCAAGACAGCCCCGGTAGACAGCGGCTCACGCTGGCGGGCGGGCCCCGCAGCCCAGTGCTGATACCCCCAATAGCGCTCGACGTAGCGCCTTAGCGCTGGGTTGGCCCTGCGTGTAACCAACTCGTCCTTCATCCGCTGAAGCGTAGTGCTCATACGATTGTGCTCGAGCCGGGCAGCGGGACGCGCACCTCAACTACCTTTCGAAGCCTCGCGTTGCTTACGCGCTGATGAGCAGCCTGGCGCCGAGGTCGGCGCTGGGCAGCTCGAGCAGCTGTGCGTTGTGCTCTCTCCAGGCACCGCTCTTCAGATCCTTCGCCAGAGCCTCGACGGCTCGCCGCTCGGCATCTCCTCCACACCGTGCCCATACCGAGTTGCCTCGCCGGACCATCTCACTCAGGTATGCCTCGGGTCTGCGCCAGTGAGCGTGGAAGAACCCATCCACACAATCCCACGGGACCGGTACGGGCTCGATGCGTGCATCGATCGCCGCCGCGCGCTCGATCAGACTCGGCTGCTGTCGTGCGAGTGAGATCACCTCGGGTAGGTAGTCGCGTACCAGCCAGAACTCGGGAATCAGTGTGTTGTCCCACTGGAAGACGACCACGCGTCTGGCGACCCGGCGCATCTCCCTGAGCCCCGCGATCGGGTCACTCCAGTGGTGATCAGACAGCACAGCCAGCGCGGCATCGAAGCTCTGATCGTCAAACGGCAGCGACTCGGCGCAGGCGTCGATACACGGCGCCGCACCTGCCGGCCGCTGGGCGCGCATCAGGCTCGAGGGCTCAATCGCGGTTACGTCTCGACCGGCCGGCTCATAGGAGCCTGTTCCACCACCGACGTTCAACACACTCTGTGCGTCTCCCAGAGCCTCCCAGATCCGAGCGGCGATCCTCGGCTCGGTGCGACGAGCTCCCGTGTAGCCCTCACCGATCCGTTCGTACAATGCCCGACCGGGAGCTTCTGTATACGTGCTCGTTGCCTCAGCTTCCCACGCGTGTGCCACCGGCCAACAGTACGCCGTAAGTGGCGATCGATGGTGCGCCGTTGACCCGGACTTACCGACAGGTGCCGCCGGTCAGCCCCGGCGCGCCAACCTCCGGGGCCGGTCAGCTACCCCTGGCCGGCCTGCCGTGCGGATCGCCGCAAGGGTGAGCATCGTCGGTGCTCGCGACGTCGTACTGAGCGCTTTCAAGCCGAGCCGCTCGTGGAACACAGCGGGGGCTCACACGGTCCTGTCAACTCGAGGACTGCAGATGGGACCGTTGGGTCCCTCGCCGCCGCTGCCGCATCCCAAGCGAGGCGTATGGTTCACCCACACGCATGTTCACCCGTTGGCGCGGAATCGCTCACGTCTTTACGTGGCTTTTTTCGCCGTTACCCTGTGCCCTGGGCGCAGTTGCCCCCGTTTTCGGCCTCAGATCCTGCAGTTGCCCTCGCTCGCTGGAGCACCCCGACTGCAACTCGTCATCCGTTGTTTTGGCTCTAGAAAGCCGGGCTGCGATGTCTCTGGCGGCTCCTGAGCACGCTCTCGGTCGGCCTGCTCGCACCGCACTTGCCATCGCTCCCATCTGGCGCTACTTTCGAGTCCTTCTTTTCTCCTTCGCCTAGCGTTTTTCTTCGTCTCACCGACACATCGCTTGCCCATCACAGGTAAGCACACCGAGCAAGACCTTCTCCATTTTCGCGATCCGCTCGCGCTGGGAGGTCTCTGAGTCTCACGTGTCCGCAGCACCCTAGGCAGCAGATCAGACGCCTACGAAATCAACCATGGAAGGAAGTCCTCATGAGCATGTATGCCGTCCACGCAATCGTTGTTACTTCGCTGGAGTGTTACCGCGGTGAAAAATCGATCAACATCGACGAGGCCCATCGCAAGGCACTGGAGTGCGGCTGCGAGGCTGTCACTGAGATCGTCGGATCTGATGAGCCCGGTTACGGCAACTTCTCGTTCCTGGTCGGGCCGATGGGCAACTTCATCTCACGCGGCCCGCGAGACGTGGCGCACGAAGCGTTCATCGAGTGGCTGCAGCGAGTCGTCGATCCTCTGACGAACACCCTCGATTACGCGGAGATCTGCTTCAGCTCAGACCTGGGAGGAACGAGTCTGTTGCGCTGCAGCGAAGACGCGCGCGACGCAGAGGACGACGAGGATGACCTGGACGAGCCGCTCCCCGCGGATCCAGACCCTCCCCACCGTCTCTGAAATCTGTAGCTCGCCCCAGCCGGACGCCCTCAGCGGACGGCTGGGTTTCATCGCGAAAGGCCCATCTGTGCCCCGGCACAGGCGGGTCTTTCGTCGTTAACCAAGCCCAACACCAGCCTCGTGCTGGAAAGGAGAAGCAACGATGTTCATCGCCATCCTCAGTTTCCTCGTCTCAGGCCTGCGGTTCCTGAAGTCAGCTTTCCCCAAACCGCGCCCCCGGCACCTGTGGCTACTGCCATTCGCTCCGCTGATCATCGGCGCGGCGGTCAACGCTGGGCTCATAGCCCTGATCTGGAACCGATCCGGGCTGCACCGCCGACTCCACGCACAACCCCTCTCACCACGGAGGTGCCTGATCGCCGGCGCGATCCTGCTGTGCCTCGGCGTATAGACCGAGCACAGCACACCACCGCAATCGAGAGGCCCGTCCATGCCACCCGGCACAGACGGGCCTCTCGTCGTTAATCACCATCCCAACACCAGCCCTGCGGCTGGAGAAGGAGAAACAACCATGTCAAAGGTACAAACGCTCTCGCCCTCGGCGCAACGGGAGACGGGAACAACGAACAACCTCGCAGGCAAGCTCAGGACGACACAGCCGTTCATCAGGCCGATCGCGGACATCGTGTGCCGTGCCGGCTTGGCGCTGCTCTGCGGTATCGCGGCGATGATCCTGTTCTCCCGCGTGCTCGGGATCGCCTGGGCGCTGTCGCAGACGGGAGCTGGAGGTCTGCCGGCGAAGGTGGTCCTATCGGCTCGTGGGGTCGTCCTGGCAGTCTTCGGTCTCGTCGAGCTGGGGCTTCTGCTGGGATCGCTGCGGAAAATCCGACAGGACGTGTCGCTGATCGGTGATCTGGTCCACCACGGCAGCGAACCGCGGGTCCTGCTGCTCGGCCCAACAGAGGAGTGCATCGAAGCGTTCCGCGTCGGACTGCAGCTCGCCGGCGAAGCCACTGGCGAGATCGTTCAGGCACTCCTCAGTGAGGGCGCCGCGCCGGTGACGTTCCGGAAGATCAGGACCCGGCTCAACAGGCACGCCCGCTACGGAGGGCCGCATGGCGAAGTCTGCCAGCTCGCCGCCCAGTACCTCCGTGCACTGAGCTATACGAACGCCGCGGCGACGTTCGACCGTGCGGTCGCTGACGGTGTTTGCCCGGCGTCATTGATCGAAAGGCTGCTCGGCATCGCGTTCGATGCATAGCGTCAGCCGCATAGAGCTCGGCGATCTCGCCGCGCCGCAGTAGAGAGCCTCGTCCATCTCGGGCGGGGCTTTTTTGTTCCACCCGGGAGGCCCGTCGCTCACAGCTCAGAGGGCGGGCCGCTCGTCGTTTGACGGTCAGTCATCCAGCCCGGCTCGAGCCGGGAGGCCAATCCATGGAAGGAAACGCGATGCGTATTTTTGTCAAGTTGCAGGACCTCGTGGACAATGTCACACGGGCGATTTGCCAAGGCGGCATCATGCAGGGCACCTCGGCTGGCTACCTACTGGCCGATGAAGTGAGGAACAAGATGGGACTCGGTGGCGCTCCCTCGGAGATAGTCAGCGTCGACTGCCATCGACTGTGGCGTGAATTCGTTGATCTGCAGGAATTCTACGAGACAGATCCCGGGACCCATTCCTACAGACGGCAGGCCAGGATGATGCTCGACGAGGTCATGAGGGGGTGCACCGCGGCCAGCCAGAGATGAACCCTCGCGCCGCCTGTCCGCGGTGCGAACCCCATCCACCGGTGCAAGCAGACCGGTGAGGTCATTCCCGTGAGTTCCGCCTGTTTTGGCGGGGCTCTTTTTTGTTGTACCCACAGGCCCGCTCTCGTCAGTCGCGAGGGCGGGCCTGTCGTCGTTTATCCATCGAACCAACACCGGCCTCACGGCTGGAAGGAGAAGTCAATGATGTATGAGATCAAGCAGCGACTCTGCAGGCCCATCAACGTGCTGCGGCTGCATCTGCCCGGACTCACTTCGCCGAGTGCACTCCAGCTGATGCACTCGGTGAAGCTGCATTCCATGCTCACCCCCCGGCACCTCACCACCCTCCACGACGCTACCCGAAAGGCGGTTCTGCGTCGTCTCGGATGGGCCGTGAAGGAGGGGCTGCTGCGTGAAATGCGCCCCGCCCAGCCCGATGGGACCGGCGAATGCGATCCCTACTGGGACGTTCTCTACCTCGCGACGCGCAAGGGCATCGCGACGCACGTCGATGAACCGGGGCCGATGGCTGTCCGCTCACGCCGAGGCATGTACACGATCAGGACACGACTGGCGGCCGTCATCGAGCCGCCCACGCGTTACATCAGTGCCGAAGCCACGGCTATCGGTGAAGTGCTCGCCGCGTTGCTCAGCGTCGTCGGTAGCGGCGCGCGGAGGGTTACGGGCGCCATCCGCTGTGGTGGGCGCAGGGTCGGAGTTCGTGGGATCCATCGCGAAGCCTGGGCTTTCGTGCAAGTGGTGGTGCTGATCGCCGAGCTGTGCTGTTTCGCATATGTCGTTCACCTCTGCAAGGAGGGGCGGCTGGGAGCGGCAGGTCTGTGGGCGGGTGTTGGTTGCGTCGCTGTGGGCGCGATGTTCGCCACGCACGGCGTAAACCGCAGACGCCTTCAGGCGCAGACCTGCAGGCTCGTTCAGACGGTGCTTGCTCGCGAAAACCCAGCGCTGCCTACGCACAGCTACAGCTACCGCTGCTGTGGCTCGACGCGTTCGCACCCAGGCGCCTGGCAGGGCCGGTGTGAGTGCGGATGGGCCAGCAAGGCGCGGCGCGAAGCACCGCTCGTGCACGAGGAATACCGCCAGCACATCATCGATGAGTTGGGTCACGAGATCCGCTACGAAGCCAGGGTCCTGTGTGGTAACTGCTCCTACGACGGCCCCGTGAGGCTGCTCGTCGGCATGCCCGTCTGCACGGGCCATTGCCCCAGGTGCTGGTGCCACGCGAGCCTGACGTCGATGGCCGATTGTGAGCACCGCCTGCCAGGAGACCGGGAGGCGGTTCCCGCGACTGACACGAGGACACCCGGCGTGTAGGTCCGCCCGGGCCGGTGGGGCCACTTCTCAACATGCGAGGAGTGGCCCCCAGCTCGCCTGCACCTCGCTACTGCTACGAGAATGGTGCGGGCTTTCCTCTTCAACTGCTCGTTGGCCCTGTGGGTCTATTTGCGTTTAAGGGGGCTGTTCCCTGCCGCGAACGGGGCCCTGCGTGGCCTTTTGTCGTTAACGGCCACCTCGGCGCCACGAACGCGAGGACTTCGCGACGCTCCTCGATTGTCGTTACTGGAGTTCCTACGAGATTTCACCCGCAGTGCGCTCTTGCAGCCCGATGCGGTCGTGCAGGCGCCGCAGCGGCCTTGGCGCCCACCAGTTCCACTTGCCCATCAGTGCCATCAGGGAGGGCACGAGCAGCGCCCTGACGATGCTCGCATCGACCGCGACCGCGAGCGCGGCGCCAACCCCAAGCTGCTTGGTGAAGAACAGATCGGAGCTGACGAGCGCGCCGATGGCAACGCAGAACAACAGCGCGGCCGCAGTGACGATTCTGCCGGTTCGCTCGATGCCGAGGGCGATCGCCTCGCGGTCTGGCAGGCCGCGGTCGTGTGCCTCCTTGATGCGGGCGATCACGAACACCTCGTAGTCGGTCGCCAGCGCGAAGGCGAGCACGAGCATCAGCACGAGGCTCGACTCTTCAAGGCCCCCGAGCGGCGTGAACCCAAGCGGACCCGAGAGGTGGCCGTCCTGAAAGATCAACACCTGCAGTCCCACGGCGACGCTCACGCTGAGCATGTTCATCACGATCGCCTTGATCGGGATCGTCAGCGAGCCGGTCATCGCGAACAGGAAGGCGGCGGTCATCGGCAGCAGGATCAGCAGCGCGAGCGGGATGTGCGAGGCGATCGCGGACTGCTGGTCGGCGAAGAAGGCAGTCGCTCCGCCCACCAGCGCGCCGGCCGGATTCGCGAGCGCTCGCAGCCGATGAAGCAGATGCAATTGGATGCCGGAGTACGGCGATCCGTGTGGGAGCAGCAGGATCTTCCACGTGCGATGACCGAGGTATGCGGGGGGCGATGTGCTGGCCAGCGGGCCGGCAGTCGCAGACGCCGCGGCGGTCAGGTGCAGCGCAGAGGAGCGCGTCCCTTTCAAGACGATTTCGATCGATTCGCCGGCGTTGGCGGGGAAGCTCTCGGCCAGCGCGGTTTCGACCTGGCGGCTTTCGGCTGAGATGGGTAGGAGGTTCGCGCCGGGCGAGGTGAACTTCAGACCCAGCGCTGGTAGCGCGCATGCCAGCAGGACGGCTGCGCTGATCAGGGCGATCGGCGCCGGGCGGTGTACGACGCCGTGCGCCAGCCGCCACCAGCCGCCCTCTTCGGTGGCCCTGGCTGAGCGCGCCGCGCGCCGCTGCAGCCAGGCCGGCGAGAGCGCGTTGATGCGTCCTCCGAGCACGATCAGCACGGCGGGCAGCACGATCAGCGTCACCGCGCCGCCGCAAAGGGTCACCGCCGAACCGCCGATGCCCATCGAGGACAGGAAGCCGATCGGGAACACTAGCAGGGTCATCATCGCGGCCGCGACGGTCAGACAGCTGAACAGCACCGTGCGCCCCGTCGTCCGCAGCGTGCGCGCGATCGCTTCGTGGGAATCGGCGCCGCCGGCGAGCTCCTCGCGGTATCGGTAGAGCACGAACAGGCTGTAGTCGATGCTCAGGCCGAGGCCCATGCCGCTGACGAGATTCAGGGCGAACACGGAGACCGGCGTGAACTCATCGACGATCCTCAGTATCAGGAAGGTGAGCACGATCGCAAAGCCGCCGACCAACAGCGGCAGCAGCGCCGCGATCAGGCCGCGGAAGAACCAGAACGAGAGCAGCAGCAGGAAGGGGAAGGCGAACAGCTCGGTGCTTGCGAGTGCGTTGGTGGTGCGTTCGTTGAGTTCCTGGTTGATGAGCGCGAAGCCGCCGAAGTGCACGCCAATTCCCGCAAGCCTTGCGGCGATCGGCGGCCTCGCGAGCGCGGAGCGCACGCGCGCGATGGCCGCCGTCCCGTCTGCGTTGGTCGCAAAGGCGGCGAGCAGCACCGTCTGCTGGCCGTCGCGCGAAAGCAGTGCGTGCGAGCGGGTCGCGGGATAGTCGAGCAGGCGCTGGGCTCCGTGCTGGCTTGCGATCAGCCCTGCGAGCGTCCGCGCGGCCTGCTGGGCCGCAGCGTCGGTCGCGAAGTCGTGGGAGCTGCTCAGCACCGCGATCACGTTGATTTCGGGGTTCTGCCCCGTCGCCGCCCTGGCCTCCGCGTTCGTGCGTTCGAACTGGGATGCGGGATCCTCGAAGTCCTGCGGGGAGCTGCCCAGCATCCCAGTCACTGGCAGACCGATCACCGCCGCGATCACGAACAGGACACCGGCCGCGGCCAGCACTCGCCGGCTGTGCCCTATCGCCAGCATCGAGAATCGTCTCATCGCAACCCGGGCACGGCTAGAGGAGTCTCCGCCGTGAAACCCCGCCCTGGCGGCACGGCCCGCCGCAGCTGTGAGACGTCGTTACAAACACACCGATTGTTCATCGCACCCCTTCACGGCGATCCTCATCGCCTCGAGAGTCGGTCCTCGCAGATCCTTTCAGCTCGATCGGCGACGCGTATCGATCGCACCGGTCGCGGTGTCCGCTGCGCCGGATGGGTGGCCTTGTCGGCTCGGTGCTCCACAGCCCTGACATCTGCAAACGCGGTGAAGTCATTTGGCGCCCGGACCGTGGGATGCCTCCAGTGCACTCGTGATCACGCCTCGCCGGTTACCTATTAACCACCCTGTCGGTGTGCTGGGAATCCCTGATCCGGGGTGGCGATCGGAGCGCTGGAGCTGCGCGCCGCGATCGGAGCGCAAAGCGCCCAGGGCCGATGAGACGGCTGGGCGAACGCTGACGCGGCTCGCCGGGCCATCAGCCCTAGCCTGTCCCGCCACGTTCCCTGCCGCCGCGGCACCTACACCTCTCCCAGATCCCGGTCCGTCAGATAGCTTTCATGGTCTTCAAGCGACACGATCCGGGCTCAGGCTGCCCGATGCGCCTCGATTTTTCCCTGCTCGGCCTGCTTGTGTAGCGTGGCGATCTGACTCAAATCAAGCACGGAGTACCTGTAATCGTGTACGTTCGTCCCTTCAGTCCCGACTAACCTGGAGGATCTGCATGACCGACCTTCTTACAGACACACGCACCCAGATCGCCGCGCGGTTGGCAGAGCTCGAGCCGCTCTTGGCGGAGTACAGGCAGTTGCAAGCCGCCGCCACCGCCTTGAAGGCGATCCCCGCCGCCTCCGCAAACGGCGCCTCACGCAGACCACGACCCGCAAGCCGCGTGAAAGCCAAAGCGCGCCCGGCTGCGAAAGCTGTCGCGGCGAGCCCGGTCGCCGCCGCCAAACCGGCCCGCAAAAAGAAAGCAAAAGCCCGCGGCGGGCGCCCCAAAGGGAGCGGCAAGCGTGCCGTTCAGGCATTCGCTCTGATCGGCAAGCAGCCCGGCATCACGATCCCCGAGCTGGCCAAGCAGATGGGCGTAGCCACCACCTACCTCTACCGCGTGCTTCCCCCGCTGCAGAAAGACGGCAAGATCTCGAAGTCGGGCCGCGGTTGGAAGGCGAAGGAGACCGCGCGCGTCTGAGCATCGCGCGGGAGCACCTCCCGCGCGATGAGCGCGAGCAAGACCGCTGGCGAGCGCGGACCCGACAAAGTGAGAGCAGACCGTCCGGCCATTGGAGCATGCGTCCTGTCGATCACGCCGGCCAGACCACCGCCGGCCGATGGCCGGCACCGCAGGACGATCGTGCCAATCGACCGCGGCGATCGTCGTGAGCGGCGATGGACTGGCACACGGGGCCGATGGCGTGACGCGCTGTGCCTGGGGCGATTCCACTCCCGACTACCGCTCCTACCACGACGACGAGTGGGGTCTCCCGGTCGCCGATGACGTGCGGCTGTTCGAGAAGCTGAGCCTGGAGGGCTTTCAGGCCGGCCTGTCTTGGCTGACGATCCTGCGCAAGCGCGAGGCTTTCCGTGAGGCATTCGCGGGTTTTGACCCGGAGCGCATCGCGCGCTTCGCAGAGCGGGACATCGTGCGACTGCTCGGCGATGCGGGAATCGTGCGCCACCGCGGCAAGATCGAAGCCGTCGTCAACAATGCCGCACGAGCGCTCGAGGTGATCGAAGCCGAGGGATCCCTGGCTTCATACCTGTGGCGCTTTGAGCCCCGTCAAACTGATGGGCCGCACGACATCGAGGCGGTGCGCCAGCGCGAGCTCCCGCCCGAGGCGCAGGCGCTTGCGCGCGACCTCAAGCGCCGCGGCTGGAAATTCGTCGGGCCGACGACGGTCTATGCGTTCATGCAGGCGATGGGGCTAGTCAACGATCACCTCGACGGTTGCGCGGCACGGGAAACGGCGCAACTCGCACGCGCTGAGTTCGACCGCCCCTCTGGCTAGAGCACCGCGGCCCGCTGGGTCCGGTGCGGAGGCTGGCTCACCGCCGCAACAAACGGCTCGACAACAGCTCGGGAGGAGACGTTTGCCGCGCCGCTACAGCCTTACGCAGGTGTAGGCGGCCTCGACGCGATTCTGGTTCAGCGATCGCTCACGGATCTCGAATCCTGCGCGTTGCAGCATCGGCTCCAGAAGCCATGTGAAGGTCGAGTGCTCCTGTGTGACGTGCTTAGCGAGATCTCGCTCGGTCCAACCGAGTGCTCGCACCGAATCAAGCCAGGCGTCAAAAACCTCCTCGGACTCCTCGGGCTCGAAGGAGAAGATGAAGTCCCGCAGCCGCAGGACGCCCCCCGGCGCCAACAGTCCCGCCACACGCTCGAGCGCGATCATCTTCCAGAAGTCCGGCAGGTGGTGCAGCCCGTTGCTGGTGAACACCGCGTCCGGCGGCTCGCCCTCGTGCTCGTAGCTGAGGAAGCCCGCGCGCACCGCGTACACACCACGAGCGTGCATCTCCGCGACCATCGCTTCAGATACATCGACGGCGACGACACGCGCGACGTGTCCAGCGATCGCGCGCGCGAACGTTCCGGTGCCGGCCGCCAGGTCAACGACGGTGCTCCTCTCGCCGACGCCGAAGGCGAGGAGCGTCGCGATCTCCCCGCTCCAGTCGGTCGGCATCCTCTCATCGAATTCGCCGACAAAGGCGCTGTCAAAATGCTCTGGGCCAGCGTGCGCTATCTCGTCGAACCGCCAGCTCACCGGTTCGCGCACCATTGCCGAGCACCATTCGCCAGCCGGGCTCCCGCGGACATGCTCCACAGGGTATCGGCTGGCAATCGGGCGGTCGCTGTCTGGCCCTTCGCGGGCGGGCAGCGGGTGCGAAGGGCTCTGAGTGACGCATGTGAGTGAGCCCGTTTGGCCCACCTCCCCGGCCAATGAGCTGCGGTCAGGCTCCGGTGCTCGACTCTCGGAACCGTAGCCTGTCGATGAAACCGGCCGACTCGAATACGCGCTGGATCGCGTCGCTGCCGGGGACCAGCCAGAACTCGCACAGGCATCCCTCACACAGCGTCATGCTCGCCATGATCGCGTGCAGTCCGGCGGAGTCGATCGACCGCAGGCGGCTGAGATCCAGCTCCACCTCACTCGCCCCGTCTGTGCAAAGTCGTGAGACCGCGTCTTCGAGCGCCGCGGCCGCCGCGATATCGAGCTCTCCAGCCAAGCGCAGCTGATGACAGAGGCCCTGCACTCGCTCTTCCAGATTCAGATCCCCGATCCTCATGCCGCCTCCGTGGCTCGAGCGCTCAGGAGCGCTTCCTTTCGCGTTTTCCAGTTCCTGGGGCCTCCTCGTCGAGAACCTCAGAGACCGGCGATCGTACACCCAAATGGCACACGCGGCAAGACTCTTTTGTACGATTTGACTAAGAGTAATCTAAGCTGCATCCGGCCTGATTGCGACCAGCGCAAGGCCAGGGACTTCGCCAGGCGGTGCTTGGCTGGCCGGCCTCTGGCGCTAGTCCGCGAGGAGTCGCGCGAGCTTTGCCTGGGTGTCGTCCTCGGGTGTTGGCGAGTAGACGATCAGGCGCTGCTCTGAGGCATCGTCGTGGCGGAAGACGGCGTGATCGAACACCAGTCGCCCAGCGATCGGATGGTGCAGTTCCTTGCGCCCCTCGCCGCCACTGGCGATCTCGTGGCGACCCCACCACTTGCGGAACTCTGGGCTCGAGCTCTGCAACGTTGTGATCAGTTGCTCGAACGCCGGGTCACCGATGTGTCTCGCGCTGTCGGCGCGGAACTTTGCCAGGAGCGTCCGGGCGGTTACCTTCCAGTCCGCCATCAGCTCGCGTCGCGCCGGATCCATGAACGTCAACCAGACGTGATTGCGCGTGACGGGAATACCGTCGCGCGGCACCCCGTCCCATCCGAACACCACGCTGGTGGCTCGATTCCACACCAGGTAGTCCCAGCGCCGGCCGAGGACATAGACGGGGCCCGGACCGAGGTTCTCGATCAGCCGGCGAAACGTCGCCGAGACCCGCTCGGTCGGGGCCTTGCAGGCTGGCGCCTGTTCGCCCCGGCCGAGCAGAATCAGGTGCCCGTGCTCGGCTGGGGTCAGGCGCAGCGCTCGGCCCAGCGCTTCCAGCACCTCGAGCGAGGCGCGCACGTCCCTGCCCTGCTCGAGCCACGTGTACCAAGTGGTACCCACGCCCGCCAGGCTCGCGACCTCCTCGCGGCGCAGGCCCGGAGTGCGTCTGCGCCCTCCGTTCGGCAAGCCGACGGTGTCCGGCTGAAGACTCGCGCGCCGTGTGCGCAGGAAGTCGGCCAGCTCGGCACGGCGGCCCGCGCCATCGGCGTCCGCGAGCGTGCCACTTGCGCCGTTCACACTGGCCTTGTCGCTTCTGGGTAGGAGATCTAGTACCAGGATAAACCCTTCTCTTGTGCCCGGATAAATAGTGTTGCACACTACATCCCGTGAACCAAGTCAAAGCCATCTCAACCGGCCGCCTCGGACCCAAGTCCGCGCTTTTGATCGTCGTCTGCCTGGCCCAGTTCATGGTCATCCTCGACGTCTCGGTAGTCAACGTCGCGCTGCCGTCGATCCGCGACGGACTGCATTTCTCGACCACCGGCCTGCAATGGGTGGTCAATGCCTACACGCTCACGTTCGCGGGCTTTCTGATGCTCGGCGGGCGCTGCGCAGACCTGTTGGGACGCAGGCGCGTGTTCCTCGCGGGCACGGCTCTGTTCGCCTTCTCGTCGCTGCTCTGCGCACTGGCGGACACGCGCGGGCTGCTGCTCGGGGCGCGGGCGCTGCAGGGCTTCGGCGGTGCCGTCCTCTCACCGGCCACCCTCTCGATCCTGACCAGCTCCTTCGAGGAGGGAGCCGCTCGCAACCGGGCGGTCGGGATGTGGGGAGCGATGGGCGCGCTCGGAGCTTCCTCGGGCGCGCTGCTGGGAGGCCTGCTCACACAGGCCTTCGGCTGGCCGGCGATCTTCGCGGTCAATGTCCCGCTCGGAATCGGCGTGATCGCATACGGCCTGCGCATCATCCCGACCTCGCGTGTCCAGCACGCCACGCGCCACTTCGATGTCGCGGGCGCGACACTGATCACCGCCAGCCTGATCTCGCTCACCCTCGGGATCGTGCGCACCGACACCGCCGGTTGGAGCTCGTCGAGCGTGCTCGCGCCGCTGCTAGGCGGCGTGCTGCTGTTCGCTGCATTCCTCGCTGTCGAGGCACGCGTCGCGGAGGTACCGCTCGTGCCGCTGTCGATCTTCAGGGCGCGGCAGCTGCGAGCTGCGAACGTGATCGTGACGCTGCTCTACGCGGCGTTCTTCCCGGTGTGGTTCTTCCTCACGATCTACCTCCAGCAGGTGCTCCACTACGACGCGATCGAGGCGGGCCTGTCGTTCCTGCCGATGACCCTCTCGATCTTCGCCGCCTCGACGCTCGCGCCTCGTCTCGTCGGCCGGATCGGCGCCCGGCGGGTGATCACGACCGGCATGCTCTGTGCGGCGGGCGGGATGGCGCTGCTGATCGGCGTGCGGCCGAATGGCTCATATCTAGCGACCGTACTGCCCGGCGCGGTGATTTCTGCGCTCGGGATGGGCCTTTCGCTCGTACCGTCGACGATCGTCGCGATGCAGGGTCTCCCCCGCTCGCAGAGCGGGTTGGGCTCGGGCTTGCTGAACACCTCGCGGCTGATGGGAGGAGCTCTGGGGCTCGCGATCCTCAGCACGATCGCCGACGCCCAGACTCGCGGCCAGGTCGCGGCAGGCGCGCCACGAGCGCTGACCGACGGCTTCGATCTCGCGTTCGCGGTCGGCGCGGCGCTCTGCGTGGTGGGCGCCTTGACCGCCGCGAGTCTGCTGCGGCGCCAGCCGGCCGTTGCCGAGGATGAGCAGCTGACCGCGCGGAGCACGCTGCCGGATCAGCCCTCTGAGTCTGAGGTGATCGCCGCCTGAGGACGGCTGGTCCTCACCGCGGGACCGCAGATCGTCGACGCCCCGACCTCGTCCTGGCGCTGAAGCCCGCCGACAGTCATCATGGTGAGGACGTCGCGGCCAGCACGCTGTTGCTCGCCACAACCAGTTTTATGGAGTCACTGGGCGAGCTCAGCTGAGCGCTCTGCATCCCCGCAGCAGTGGGACTCAGCACCTCGATGCGCACGCTGGGCGCGCCGCGGAGCACGATGGTCTGCGGTTTGGAGGTCTCGTTGTCGAGGATCAGCTGGGGCCCGCTGGCGCTTGCGCCAATCGCGGTTGCCAGGAGTCCTCGCACACCCGGGACCGTTTGCAGTGTGGCGCCGACGGGCAGCCACTGGTTGAGCGCGACCAAAGCGTTCTGCAGTGGCCGCGCGAGAACTTCGTTGCCGTGGACGATGAACGGGTCATACGGGCCGCCGCTGAAATGGAAGCGCACCTCGCGGAACCCCGTCTTCAGGGCGCTGAGCACGAAGCGCACGGCCCAGACCGCGGCCGCGGGACTGTCTGAGACACCGGCCGCGCCGCCACAGGAAGCGGAGTTGGACTCGGAGATGATCGCCGGCACCTTTGCGGCGTTTGCGACCGTCACGACCCAGGCAAGGCTGCGCGGCTTATTGGCGGCGTTCGCTGAGAGCAGTTCGTCGATCGTGGCTGTTGGCGCACTGCCGCAGGCAGTCAGCGGATACAGGTGCACGCCGACGGTTTGCTCGTGGAGTTGGCCGATGATCCGCGGCAGTTCGTGCCGCCAGCGTCCCGCGATCGCCAGTTCCGGCCCGATCACCGGGGCGCCCCCGAGCGCCTGTTGCAGATAGGAGCCCTGCTGCAAGTACCTGTTTACGGCGATCGCTTCTTCGTTGCCCTGTGGCCGTGACAGCGAGGCGTAGTTGGGCAGGCTGTAGAGGTCTGGCTCGTTCCCGAGCGAGAAGTCGAGGCCATTGGTGGCCGCGCTCTGTGCGCCGGCGACCATTTGCTGCGCCCACGAGAGCTGACCGGTCTTCATGTTGAGACCAACGGTGAGCGGGTCTCCCGTGGCGCTCAGCAGGCAATGCAGTTGACTCCAGAAGCTGGCGGGCAGCGAGTACAGTGAGGCCGCTTCCCACGAAGGAGGCTGACTCGACAGCGCTCCAGCGGGGGCCGTCAGATCCTGGCTCGCCCCTGCCAGCTCCAACGGCGGCGATCCGAGGCGGTGCAGTTCCGCGACGAGGGCGGCTGGAGGGCAGGCGCCCGTGCCGAGGTCTTGAGCCATGGTCGGGTACTCGAGCGACAGCCCGACAGGCTGCATCGTGACCTGAGCGGCGGGACCGCTGAGAGTGTGCGTCAGCGTGATTTCTGATGGCGGGATGGTGCGGTGGTGCGGCTTGCCGGGATGCTGAGCGGGCGTCGCGGCGAGAGCGCGGCCGGGGCTCCAGCCACCAACGAGCAGCGCCAGCCCGACCGCCGCCACCACCACCGGCAGGGTCCCCATGCGTGGCCGACGGTACATCGCCAGAACGTACCACGAGGGGGACGTCCACTGCAGCGGCTTCGCTATCTCAGGGAGAGACCATCTGTCTTTACCGTCATCGCCTCGCTGAGCCAGTTCGACGGCCGCCCGGCTCTCCGCGGCCCGTTGGGCTCGTTGGTGGCCCATGACGTTTGCTGCGCAGCTGTCAGTGCCGCCTCTCAGGCTGCGCGGGCAAAGTCGTCGGTGACGATCGGCCATCCTCGCTCGACCGGCTCGTTGCGTCCTTGTTCGCGGAAATACTCCTCCAGCGACGAAGCCTGATCTGCCGCCCAGCCAATCTGATTGCGATGCAATACCCGGGGGTCCGCGTCACCCAACTCGGGGACAGTCGACCCAAGCCGGTATGCCACTCTCGCCGCGGCAACCGCATCGGCATTTGCCGAGTGAGCTCCGTCGTGTGTGACGCGATGATGTTCACAGAGCGCGCTGAGCGTTCGCTTCCCCCGCCGAAACCGGTCGAAGTGTTTGTCGAGCACATATGGATCGACCACGAGCATCCCCTCTGGACCGCCAACCCTCTCGATCAGCGGCTCGCGCCCGTGCCGTACCGCCTCGCGGTCGAGGATCGTCAGATCGAACAGCGCCCTGAACGCAATGATCGGCACCCTCCTGTGCAATTGCTCGGCCAGTAGCGCGGTGATCTCCTCAACGGCCTCGGAGGCGATGCGCCCTCCTGCCCGCGCGTGCTCGTTGGTGATGCCGTGCACAGATACGGCGCCTGCCGGTATCTCTATCCCTGGGTTCACGAGCCACTCGTAGTGCTCTGAGGGCTGACCGCCGCCGAGCAGGCTCACGGCAGCCGTCACGATCCGATCGGCCTGGAGATCAACACCGGTCGTCTCGATGTCAAACGCCGCCAGACGTCCCTCGTACCAATTCATGGGCCGCCAAGGTATTGGCAGAGCCGGACGTGTCCTCGGGCAATCTCGGTAAGCCATCCTGACGTGGGCGATCGTGACCCGCCACCTTCCTCAGCGTCCCATCACAGAGGTTGCGCACACCCGCCGTTCCCCGTACCGTGGCTGCGCTATCAACCACGGCTGGTGAATCTACCGTGCGTTGCGTGCGTTGCCGGTCAGCCGGCCGAGTACTTTGCCGCCCTTCTGCTCGCCGCCTCCTCGCCGTCGAGCTCGACCGATTCGATGTCCTCTGAGATCGGCTGCGCACCCGATGCCCAGCTCGAGATGCAAGATCAGCGCGCACCGGGCGATCTCGCTCCCGCGGTGGCGCGACTCGATCAGGATCCCTACAAGCGGTTGCGGCTGCCCGTGCAGGCGAGGATCCCTATCGGCCCTCTTGCAATCCTTCGATCAGCTCGATCACGGCGAGTTCTGATTGTCTGACATCGAGCTTCATATCGCGGCGCAGGAGCTTCCAGACATACACATCGCAGACCGCCACCAGTTGAGCGGTGCGACGTTCGCGCTCGCGGCCGCGCAGGCTCGCGAGTTGCGGCTCGAACGTTCGCAGCACCCACTCCCGATGAACCTGCCGGCCGTGATCGGTGGCCTTGCGGACCAGGTAGAACCAGTGCCCCTCGCCCAGCAGGCGCACCATCAGATCCCCATAGCGCTCGTAGTGATCGATCAGGTTGCGTACGGCCCCGGGCACATCACCGACCGGCGCCTCCCCGCGTTCCCTGCGAACACCCTCGCTCAGGCGACGGAAGGCCGCCTCGATGAGACCGTCCTTGGAGCCGAAGTGGCGCAACGCGGTCTGCTTGGTGACGCCCGCCTTGGCCGCCACCTGCTCGAGCGACGCGCGCGACACTCCGTCTTTGGAGAACTCCTCGTTTGCGGCGTCCAGCAGCGCATCCCTGGTGCGCTGCTGCGCCCGCGCCCGCGCCACCTGTCTGTAGGGGCGCTGCTCAGATTTCTCGCGACCCTCATCGGGAATCTTTGCCATCTCGCCAGCGTATGCGACGCTCAGTCCGCCAGCGCGGCGGCCACCGGCACGAGCGCCGCGAAGTAGCGCTCAGTCATGGACACAGAGCCGTCGTGAGGGTATTGGCGCTAGAGCCGTTGGCGTAGGTGAATTCAGCGGCGAACGGAAAGCCGCCCAGCGGGCAACTCGAGGGCACCACGATCACGTTCGCTTCGCGTGTCGGGCGCAGGGACTTCGCGCCGATCGTCAGGGACACACTGGAGATCGAAGCGTCGGGCTCGAAGGGCAGCGTCGCGATCGGCGGGATAGACATCACGAGCTCTTCCCCATATGGCGGCTTCGCGGGGAACACCCTGCCGCTGAGAACGATGCGCTCATCGATCGGTGTGCGGCCCTGGCCGAGGATCTCGAAGGTCGGTTCGAGATCCTGTGGCGGGCCGAGGAACGCCCACAGCTGGGTTTCCTCGGTGATCAGCTGAGAGCCGGCGCGCACCTCGACGAGGGCGTGTCCGCTGCCGATCTCCGATTCAGCGGGACAGCCGCTCGGCCCGTGGGCTCGCAGACGCGCGGGTGGACAGATGCGCAGTTTCGGGATTTCGATGCTCAGCCCGGCGGGCAGCCGCAGCACCGAGTGGCGCACCGGCGAGGGCACACCGAATTCGCCTCCGACGTAGCGGATCGTGACGGTGAGATCGCCCTTCGCGCCGAGCCGGTCAGGCGACAGCAGCGGCGTCATGATCGCGGAGGTTTCGATCTGCCCCCCTGCCCCCTGTGCCTGCGACACGAGCGCCACGCTCAGGACGAGGGCCAGCGCAAGCGCGCGGATGGCTGTTTTCATGGACATGGGACGGTGGGATCGACTGTCAGCGAGGTGCCGTCCGCGAAACCGATCGTCGCCTGCAGGCGAAAACCTCCGGGGGGGCAACTCTTTGGCGTGACGAGACCGCGCACGTGAACGAGTGTCTTCTTGCCGTGCAGCTGCTCGTAGTAGGCGACGTTCGCCGACCCGAGGCTCAGGAAAGCGCTTTCGACCGAGGCGTCAGAGGCATCGGGCAGCGTCGCGATCGGCGGCACAACGACACTGAAGCCAATTCCGTAGGGCTTGGGCGCTGTGATTTCCCGCGCTATCAGAACCTGTTCGACCGAAGCGGGAGCGATGCCGTCGACGTATGCCAACAGCACCAGGCGGCCGTCCTGTCTGCCGGCGAAGAAGAAATCGAGCGTATAGGACTCGCGGACGATTTCGTGAGCCAGTTCGAGCAGTCCGACACCGCCGCCAAAACCGGCTCGTGAGTCGCCTGGACAGCCCTTTGGGCCGCTTGCTTCGAGCTTGGAGGCCGTGCATGTCCCGGCGCCACGTGTGTCGATGGTCAGGCCCGCCGGCAGATACGCGGTGAATTTGTTGACCGGCGAGGGCAGGCCGCCGGTGCTCGAGTGGAACTTGCCTTCGACGGCGACGTTGGTCGGCACGCCGAGCCTGTCCGGGTCGAAGTTCACGTTCACCGTGAGAGTCTCAGCCGCCCAGGCGACCGCCGCGACGGTGAGGCACCCGCCAGCCAGAAGCGCTATGAGAAGGATCCGGGCTTTGGAACTCATCGCTTCATCTCCCAGTGACGGTTGCCGCACAGCGCGACACTATGACCCATGTGACGCGTCTGAGCCCCCGCCTGTTTGCGTTACCGACAGTAACATGAAATTTGGCGCTCGTCAACAGCTCCCGCGATTCGCCAGCCGTTGCCTGCTGCGTGCTACGTGTCGAGTCGTTGAGCGCCCAAGGTCTGTTGGCGGCGTGTTCGCCAAGCAGACCAGCCCCGTCCGAGCGTGTAGGAGAGCGCGCTGCCCGCACCGACGAAGAACCCGACCGGATCGTTGGTCTCATAGGAGGCGGCGATCGCGATCCACACGATCAAGAGCGCGAACGCGACCGACAGGACCATCGCCACGTGTGGGCGGTCGGTGAATGAGCGGGCCGCCGCCGGCGCGCCGATCATCAGGCTGAAGATCAACAGCGTGCCCACCACCGGCACGGTCATAGTCGTCGCGAGAGCGAGTACGGCGAGGAACAGCATCTCCATGCGAAAGCGGCTGACGCCGCGTGCCTCGCCCACTTCGGGGAGAACCGAGGAGAGCATCAGCGGCCGATACAACACCGCGACGGCGAGGATACAGAGGCCGCCGAGGATCGCGGTCGGCGCGATCTCGTTTGGGCTGATCCCGAGCACCTCGCCGAACAGCAGTGAGTAGACCTCCGGTGCGTACTCGGTGCTGAAGCTCAAGAACAGCGCGCCGAGGGCGAGCATCGCCACCAGGGCAAGCGCGGTCGCGACGTCGTGGCGTCCTCTGCGGCCGAGCAGGCCAATCGTCATGGCGCCACCGAGCGAGAACACGCCGAGACCGAACAGCGTGCTGATCCCGATCAGGCTCGCCCCGGCTGCGCCGGCGAACGAGCCGTTGGGGATCGCGTGCGCGACGAACGCGGACCCACGCAGAACCGTGAAGAACCCCACGACCCCGGCGACGACCGCGACGATGCTCGCGACCTCCCAGGCGTTGACCATAAACCCGGAGAACACGCTGCCGGCCGCTAGCTCGGTGTTGCCGGCTGCACTACCGGATGGGTGCGCGGAGTCCGGTCTGCTCGCCGGCGCTCTCGGGCCTGGGGGATCCCGGATAGCAGGTAGGTGATGAACACGATGGTCACGACGAAGAAGCTGACGGGCCAGCCCTGTCCTGTGGGTGGCCATTCGAAGCTGTCGTAGGCGAGGATGATGCCGAGCCACATGGCGCTGATGCCGATACCCGCCGCGGTCAGCAGCGCGGTCAGCGGGCGCCTGGTCAGGCGCAGTGCGCTGGCGGCTGGCCCTACGAGTAGGGCTGTTGAGAGGATCGTGCCGATCGTGATCGCGGCGAGCGCTGCTGCGAGCGCGAGCGCGAGCAGGTAGAGCACGCCGATGAGCCGCACGGGGATCCCGCGGGCCGATGCGATCTCGGCGTTTATGGAGCTGAGCAGCAGCGGCCGGTAGATGGTGAGCGTGATCGTGAGCACGATGGCGCTCAGGAGCAGGATCAGCGGGATCGTCGTGGCGGATATGGCGAACACCGAGCCGAACAGGATCGTGACGGTCGCTCCGGTGGTGCTGTGTTCGGTCGTATACAGATGCAGGAATAGGGCCGCGAGGCCGATCCCGGCACCGAGCACGATCCCGGTGGCGAGATCCCGACCCCGTGCGCGCTGCACGCCGATCGCCTCCATCGCAGCGGCGGAGATGACGTTGCCGATCACGAATCCCCAAAGCGGTCCTACGTTGATCAGGTAGCCGCCCGAGCCTCCGGCGGTGCCGAGGTCGCCGAACGCCTCGCCCGAGAAGGACTGGCCACGCGTGACCGTGAACACGCCCACCACGCCGGTGACAAACGCGACAAGCGCCCCCACCCCAAGCGCGATGTGCACCGCTTCGCTTTCAAAGAAGCCGGGGGCAAAGATCGGCGAGAGGAAGTGGCTCACGAAAGGATCCCGGACCGAGGGAAGACGCCCTCGTGGCCCTTCAGATCGCTGTCCTCGCCCGCGCCCGCCACGATCAACACGCGACCGTGCACGTCCAGGACGTCCACGTGGTGGCCGTAGAGCTCACTCAGCACATCCGCGCGGACGACCTCCTCGGTCCTGCCGCTGACCGCCCGCCCAGCAGCCAGGTAGACGATGCGGTCCATCACCCCCAACAGCGGGTTGATCTCGTGTGCGGAGATCAGCACCGCGATCTCCTGCTCGCGTGTGATGCGTGCGAGCAGCGCTACCACCTCCGCGGCACTCCTGAGGTCGAGGTTCGCGAGCGGCTCGTCCAGCAGCAGCAGCCGCGGCCTCGCAACGAGCGCGTGCGCGATCAGGATCCGCTGCTGCTCACCACCGGAGAGCCGCCCTACACGCGTATCGGCAAAGCGGGTGGCGTCGACGGCGTCCAGCATCTCCTCCACGAGCGCCCGTCTGGACCGGGAGGGCCGCGGCAACCCCAGACGGTGTGCATCGATGCCGAGCCCCACGAGATCCCGTGCACGCAGCGGAACATCCGGGTCGAACAGGAACTTCTGCGGCACATAGCCAATCAGGCGATGGCGGCGCGCATGCTGGCGGGGGTGGGCGGGCCCGCCAAAAAGCACATGCCCCGTGCTCGCCGCCTGCAGGCCGAGGATCACCCGGAACAGCGTCGTCTTACCCGCCCCGTTCGATCCGATCAGGCCGGTGAACTGTCCCGGCGCAATCGCAAAGCTCACCTCGTCGAGGATCTGACGACCGGACAGCCGCACGCCGACGCCTTCGACCTGAAGGATTTCCTGACTCCCGGCGGCGGGCGGCGCCTGGCTCATGGCACGAGCTTCTGCGTGGAGACTTTTTCCTTCACGGCCTTTTCCAGCGCCTTGACCTCGGCGAGCATCCACGACTGGTAGTCATACCCGGGGACCGGCATCGTCTCGTACACGCCGACCACCGGAATGCCTTCCTTGAGCGCCAGTTCCCTGAAGGAGTTGGTCAGCGAGTCGGTGACCTGCTGGTTGTAGACGAACACCTCGACCTCGTGCCCGGTGAACAGGCCGTTCTGGAGCGTCACGTTCTGGGGTGCCGGGTCGGTCCCGTTCATGATCGCCCCCTGCAGCGAAAACGGCGTCATGTTCTTGGTCCCGGCGGCTTCGAGCATATAGTCGCCGACCGGCTCGGTGCTCGCGACCGGAGTGTTCGGGTAGGCAGCCTTGAACTTCGCGATCGCCGCGTACCACGGCTTCAGCGATGCTTCGAACTTGTTGGCGTTTTCCTGGAAGTACGCCGCGTGCGCGGGCTGGAGCGCCGAGAGGTCGCTGACCAGCGCCTTCGCGACCGCCGGCATCGTCGAGGGCCTGTACCAGAGGTGCGGGTTCGGGGTGGAGTCCGGGAGACCGAGCAGGTGCTGCACGTTGATGACCTTGCGGGAGGAGTTCGGCGCAGCAGCCTCGATCTTTTCCATGTAGGTGTCATAGCCCACACCGTTTTCGATCAAGAGACTCGCCGCGCTGACCGTCTGCGCGACGCTCGGGCTCGCTTCGAAGGTGTGCGGGTCGGTGTTGGGGTTGCTCTCGATCGCGCTCGCCTTCACGTACTTCCCGCCGATCTGTTCGATCACGTTGGCGTACTGATTCTCCGCGCCGACAGCGTTGATCGTGGCGTTCGAAGAGCCTCCGCCGGACGAGGCCGATCCAGCGGAGGAGCTAGTGCCGCATCCCGCCGCGAACAGGCCAAGCAAAACACTTGCTGCAAGCACGGCAAAGAGGGCACCTCGGCGTACAACGTGTCGTGGAGCGATCTTCATGGGCGACCTCAATCTGATGGTGGACAAACAGCGCGCCGCGAACCATATCATGAGACTGAGTCTTATTCTTACCAGTAGCTCACGTCGATGCCTCAGACCCGGGTGATGGATCGAGCATCGCCGGTCAGGACCGGCAGATCGAGCAGTCGCCGTGCAGCACGACCTCGTGATCCTGCATGCGGAACCCGAGACGGCGCGAGAGACGATCGATCGATCGCTCGAGATCACCGTCGTGAAATGGCACCAGCGCGCCACACGAATCACACAGCAAGTGGTGATGGTGAGCGCCGGCCGGATCGATCAGCTCATAACGGGCGGTCGAGTCGCCCAGCTCGAGGCGCGTTACAAGATCGTGCTCCTGCAGGAGGTCGAGGTTGCGATAGATGCTCGCACGTGCGACACGGCGCTCGCCCTGGCGCAGTTCATCCTCCATCTCGAGCGCGCTCAGCGCACATGATTGCGAGGCGAGCAGGTCGATAACGGCGTCACGCGCCGCGGCCTTGCGATATCCAGCCTGATCGAGCACAACGCGCGCATGCTCGGCCCACTCCGATCTGAAGGTGCTCGACATCGTTCTCAGTGTAGCCCAGAAGGACTTCGCACAAAAACAAGATTGCGACTGACTCTTATAAACCCGGTCTGCGGCTATCGTGTTCAAGACCACCGACGCCCCACGCCAGTGATCCTCGACCGCGGCTACAGCTTGCCGAGATCAAACATCCCGGCCCGCCGCCAAGGACACTGATTGGACACACAAACAATACACGCTTGACTTTGTCGCCGAACGCACTAGCGAAGAATAAAAGACCTGCAAATACGGCTCTACCCAGAAACGTCCCCGGTCGCTGACAAAATCGGCACGATGCAACACGCGGCGCCACCTGTCCAATGTACCGACCAAGTATTGCACGCCATCCGGATGGAATGCTGCCGAGAAGGTCATCCCTAAACCGCGGCGGCGCTCGACATCCAACCGCGGCGGTGCCCGCCTGCACCGTGGTCCGTTCACGGGAAAAGAAGTCGAAGCGGCGTTGTGCTCAAACTCGGCTATGTCGTCGAGCCAGGAGGCTGGCTCGCCAATCTGATTACGGCGATGCGGGCTTGCTTAGGATTCTCAACGGCCTTGCGCCGACAGAGCAGAGTCCCTCAACAGAAACCGGGGACTAGATAATTGCTCTCGCTGACGTCGCGCTCTTGGCTGAATGGACGGCGAAGAAGACTCAAGGTCGCTCTGGCATGAAGCTTGACACGCTGCCTCGTGGGCACACGACGCTTTACAGTTTCAAACGGAATTCCGTCGCTGGCACAGGCCGCCAAATAGCCACTAACCATCTCGGCCATCTCACGAACCGCTAGGACTGGCGATGATCCCTGTCCGACAACGTCAAAATCCTCGGACAGCGCAAACCAGTATCCGTCTTCTCTCCCGATCCAGACGCGCGTAACAATAATCTCTGGCCATCCTGGGGGGAGAATCTTGGTCTGGTCGGTCTGGCTCGCCAACGCTGATCCTTCCGCTTGATCTGATGGTCTCGTCATGTGCAACTCTCATCTACCGCAGACAAGACGGTTTACCCGCAAATTGGGATGCTTTCGTCAGGTTTATCGCCCAGAATGCGCGTATGTTTAGCATAGCGACCAGCGCTTGGACTCGGCGAGTGGCTACCGATGCCCTATTTGCTTGACGGCATCGGTAGGAACTTTGATCGCTCAGCCTGACCGGGCATCATTGGTTGTTATTTAACTACGCTCTCCAGCATCACGGTCCCTTTTGCATCACCGAGTGCCACTTCTGGACGATCGGAGCTCGTCGTCAAGAACATTAGCTATCCCGACTGAAACACATTCGCCCAAAGCGATGGCCACATTCGCTACCGGAACGGTCCCACCGATCAACCACCCATCAAAGCTGGCGCCGACTACTGATGTGTCGCTGTCTAATCAAGACAATTCCGAGCGAGACATTCATTGGCAGGCCTACTCGCTCTCTCGTGGCATTCGCGGGTCGAGCACCGAGGCCCGCGCTTGACGAGCGAGGAGTGCGCCCAGACCACCGGTGAGCGCCGCCGCCAGCATCCAGCCGGTACCTGAGCGCTCGCGGCCCAGCCTGCCGTCCAGCGACAGCGCGCCGGGTCCCACCTCGACGAGCGCAAGCACCGCGGCGATCAGCACGACGTTGTACTCGTAGCCGCCCTTGGTCAACCACGGGCCGTTCTTCGCGTGGACGGTTTTGATCGCCGTGATCATCGTGGCCGTCAGCGCCGAGGCCGCAAGCGGTGTCTGAAGGCCGGCCGCCAGCAGCGCGCCGCCGCCGGCCTCGGCCGCGCCCGCAACAATCGCGTTGGCCTTACCCGGTCGAATTCCCAGCTGCTCGAAGCCCGCGGCCGTCGCCTGCAGGCCATTCCCGCCGAACCACCCGAACAGCTTCTGCGTCCCGTGCCCGACGAAGAATCCGCCCACTGACGCGCGCAGCAACAATCGTCCGATCTTCATCTCAGTGCCCTTTCTCTGGATTTGTAGGACATATACCCGCTATGGCGCGGCGGGAACGACGACGAGCGGGCCATCCGCCTCGGGCAGCTCGCCGGTATCGAAGACCGCGGTCTGGAGGCGGTGCACATCGGGGTAGCGCTCGAGAAACGCGTCCGCGGTTTCCAGGAAGCCGATGCGCGGGGTGCGGTAGTGCATCGGCAGCACCCAGCGCGGAGACAGACGCGCGACGATCTCGGCGGCCTCGGCGGCTCCGGCCGTGGGACCGCCACCCACAGGAACGATCAGCAGGTCGACGTGGCCGATCGCCCGCACCTGCTCCTCGCGCAACCCGCTCTGGCCGAAGTCGCCGAAATGCGCCACGCGCACCCCGTCGAGCTCGAACACGAAGATCGTGTTGGGTCCCCGCTCGGTGCCCGCCGCCTGGTCGTGCTCGGAGGCGATTGCCGTGACCTCGCCGATCGGCGACTCCAATTTGCCCGCCGTCGAGCGCAAAATCAGGGGATCACCGTCGATCGCCTCCACGCCGTTGTGATCGATGTGCTCGTGGGTGACGAGCAGCAACTGCGCCGTCACACCGGTGATCAATGGGTAGTCGAACTGCATCCCGTGACTCGCCGCCATCGCCGACATGTCACCGAACGGGTCGATCGCCACCGAGGCGTCCCCGGCGCTCAGACGAAAAGCGGATTGGCCATACCACTCAATTTGCATGTTGTTCCTCTCCTATGGAGACTTGGTTGATTGTGCCTGCGCCCGCGACCACGCCGGCTACCGCGTTCGATGGCGGTCCATTGACCTGGCCGTCCCCGGCGGTTGCTCGCGCGAGGGTTTCTTCGACGTGCTCATACTTGCCGCCGCGCATCAGCGAGGCGCCCGCCGCGATCAGACAGGCGACGATCGCAAACGCGAACGCCTCGTGCAGGCCGGAGCGAAACGGCGCGGAGATCAGGTGGGGGAAGAACGAGTGGCCGACGAGCGTCGCGCGGTTGGCCGGCGAGAGCGCGCTCAGCGCGTGGGCGCCCACGAGGTGCTGGATCGGGTTGTAGCCGAGGAACGCGGCGAACAGGATCGACACAGGCGGAAAGTGCGCCACGCTCGAGGCGGTGGCAGCGGCGACACCGTGGGCCTTCAAACCGGCCGTCATCGCGGCCGGCAAGCTGGAGGACAGGCCGAAGATCATCAGCGTGAAGAAGATCCCGATCGAGAGCACCTGGGCCGAGTTCTGGAAGGTCTGGTTCATGCCGCCGCCCGCGCCTCGGTCGCCCGCCGGGAGGCTGTTCATCACAGCGGCACGATTGGGCGAGGCGAACATGCCCATCGAGATGCCGTTGAGAAACAGGATCGCGGCGAACAGCGGATAGGGGAAGTCGATCGGCAAGAGCGCGAGCAGGAAGAAGCTGAGCGCCGCGCCTAGCATCCCGCCAGTCGCAAACCAGCGCGCGCCGAAACGGTCGGACAGGTAGCCGGAGGTCGGGCCGGCGAGGAGCATGCCGATGATCAGCGGCAGCATGTAGATCCCGGCCCAGAGCGGCGTTTCGGTGAAGTCGTAGCCGTGCTGGGGCAGCCAGATGCCCTGTAGCCAGATAATCAGCATGAACATCAGGCCCCCGCGGGCGACCGCCGAGAGGAACGTCGAGAGTGTGCCGAAGGTAAACGCCCTGATCCGGAACAGCGGCAGGCGGAACATCGGCTCGGCGACTCGCCACTCGATCAGAGCGAACGCCACCAGCGACACCACCCCAGCGCCCAGCAGGACGAGCACCTTGGGGCTGGTCCAGCCGGTGGCGTGGCCGCCGTAGGGCCGGATGCCGTAGGTGACCGAGACCATGATCAGGATCAGGCCCAGCGCGAAGGTGAGGTTGCCCCACCAGTCGACCTGTGCGGGTTTGGGCGTGCTGCGCTCCTCGAGCTTGAGATATGCCCAGATGGTCCCGAACACCCCGATCGGCACCGAGATCAGGAAGACCGCCCGCCAATCGATCGGCGCGAGCAAGCCACCGAGCACGAGCCCGATGAAGACGCCGCTGACGCCGACGATGTTGTTGATGCCGAGCGCCATCCCCCGCTGGTTGGCCGGGAAGGCATCGGTGAGGATCGCCGCTGAGTTCGCCAGCAGGAAGGCCGCACCGACCCCCTGCACGATGCGAAAGACGATCAGGTAGAGCGCGCCGTCGCGCCCAGTCATCCAGTCGATCGTCAAAAACAGCGAGGCGATCGTGTAGACGAGAAAGCCGAGGTTGTACATTTTCACCCGGCCGTACATGTCGCCGAGCCGGCCGAGGCTGACGATCAGGACGCTCGTGACGACGAGAAAGCCGAGGATCATCCACAGCAGGTAGAAGCTGTTAGCCGGCACCAGCGGGTCGAGGTGGATGCCCCTGAAGATCGAGGGCATCGCGATCAGCACGATCGACCCGTCGAGCACCGCGAGCAGCACGCCCAGAGTCACGTTGGAGAGGGCGATCCACTTGTAGTTGTCCTTGGCGGGCACCAGCAATAGTATACAGGTAACCTGTACAGTTTACCTGTCATTCCGGTTATAGTTCCGTGGTCTTGTCCGTCGATGTCCCCCTCCTCGCCAGCGACCTACGGGTGGTGCTGGGCCAACTCGTGCGGCGGCTGCGCACCGAGCACGGCTTCTCGCTCGCGCACGGCGCCGTACTGGGCCGCCTCGACCGCGAAGGCGTCATGGGTACGAGCGACCTGGCCGCCGCGGAGCACGTCCGTCCGCAGTCGATGGCGCAGACGGTCGGCGAGCTCGAAGCCGATCAGCTGATCAGTCGCCGTCCGGACCCCGCCGATGGACGCCGTGCCCTACTCGAGCTCACGGACAGAGGACGTGAGACGCTCGAAGCGCACCGCCGCGAGCGTGAGGGCTGGCTGATACAGGCGATCGCCGAGGGCTTCTCCGAGCAAGAGCAGCAGATCCTGGTGCGGGCCCTCGAGCTGCTCCGGCGTCTCGCGGAGAGCTGAGGACGCTCGCCACACAAGCCTCCACCGTCGAAGGCCCCGCTCGCTGCCGGTCGTTACCGACAGAACGCCGCTGCGGGTGACGCTGGCTTTCGCAGCCCAGCTCGGCCTAATCGTCTGGAAGCTCTCGCCAGAAGACGATCCGGGGCTCGCCCTCACGGACGTAGTCCGGGACTTCGCTCACCGAGAAGCCAAGCGATCGGTGGAAGTCGATCGAGTCGCGATTCCCTGCTCTGGCGATCGCCTTCATCGCGACCGCTCCCCGGTCTGAGACGATCGCCTCAAACGCCTGATAGAGCTTCCGTCCCAGCCCTGCCCGGCGATGCTCGGCATGGACGCCGACGACGTGGACGTAACCGACCCCAGCGGGCGCCAGGAACCCAAGCAGGTACGCAACGACCTGTCTCTCAGAGCCTCGCATCACCAGAGCCGTGTCACCGAACTCGCGTATGAACATCGGATGATGAAGGTGACGCACGTCGCGATCACCCCAGAAGTCGCTCAGCGACGCCACAATCACAAGAAAATCCTCGACCGTGGCACGCTCCGGCGGCATCCCAGCCAAGCTACCGGCATGAGACTGTTTTGTGAAGGTGTCCGGTTCTCCTCGGAGCTTCGGCCGATCGGGACAGGAGCCCTTTCGAGCAGATGTGAGGGCGCCGGCGCAACACATGGGCACGCATCTCAAACACCGTCAAAACGGCAAGCAACGCGGCAGGCCATCAGCCCGGAACCTGCGCTTCAGCTCGTCGTCACCGACGCCCAACACAAACTGTTGCACGATCTCATGCAGCGTGCCACGTGACGCGCCGCGAGAAGCTTCTCTTTAGCCGACGAACTCCCAGCCGTAGCTGCGTGCGGACGCGGCCGTCGCGGACAGGTCGATCTGCGTGTCGGCGCTCGGGGCGCCAGCCTCGATGAAGAAGCGCTCCATGCCCGCTGGGCTGAAGAGCACCAGGCGAGAACCCGGCTGGGAGCCGACGTTGGCACCGGAGTGGATCGCACCCCGCGGGATGTGGACGCTCTGCCCAGCCGACAAGCGCGACCTCACGCCGTCGATCTGCATCTCGAAGTCGCCCTGCAGGACGTGAATCGTCTCGGCCTCGCCCAGGTGTCGATGGGGCGGCAGTGACCAGCCCACCGGCGGGTGGTCGACGAGCAGGCAGAACGTGCCCGCGGTGTCCTGCGCGGTGAGATGGATCTCGGTGCGAACGCGACCGGGCATCCACACCTCGTTGACCGCACTCATACGCGCAACGATAGCCGCCAACACGGGCCTGGTGTCTAGGCGATCCGGGAGTGCGATCTCTCGAGGAGATGGCCGCGACCGTGCCCGTGCCCGCGGCCGGATCTCACGATTTCAGCCATTCACGGCGGTCCGGTTCATCCGCGCATCGACCCACCTGTGGATCGGCTCTTGCAGGAAGGCCGTATCGCCGCCGGCCTCAAGCCATGCCTGGTAGAGCAAGCTGGCTGGCCCCGTCTGCGCGTGAGCATCGAGCCAGCGGCGCAGCGGCTCGCGAATGAACTCCCGCTCACCGCCAGCCTTCAGCCAGGCGAGGTAGACGAACTCGGTGCTGGGCGTGCTCGCATGGACCGAGAGCCAGGCGCTCAGCGGCCGGCGGATCAGCTCTGGCTCGCCGTCTGCCTGCAGCCAGCCGCGGTAGACGAGATAGCCGTTTGGCCTGGTGGCATGAGTCGACAGCCAGTCAGCTATCGGCCGGCGGACGAGATCGAGCTCGCCGTTTGCCCGCAGCCACGCGCCGTATACGGAGGCGGCGATCGGCGCGTCGTGCTGTGCGGCGATCCAGTCGCCGATCGGCTCTTTGACGAGCTCGGGCTCGCCGCCCGAGTCCAGCCAGCCAACGTACACGTACGCGGCCTCCGGCTCGCGCTTCTGGCAGCGAAGCCATGCCGCCAGCGGCGTGCGGACCAGTCCGATATCTCCTTTGGCGCCCAGCCAGGAGCAGTACACGAACCTCGCCCAGCGGGTCTGTGCGTGGATCGACAGCCAGGCAGCGATCGCCTCGGCGACGAGCTCGAGATCCCCTCCCCCGTCCAACCATGCCTTGTAGAGGAACCGTGCTTGCATCCTGGTGGCGTGCCGCTGAAGCCATCCGCGGATCGGCTCACGCACCAGGTCCCGCTCGCCGCCGGCTGTGAGCCATGCGTGGTACACGCCGCACGCCCTCGGGCTGCTTGCGTGGCGCGCCAGCCAGATCCCGATCGGTTCGCCGATGACCGTGGTCTCCCCGCCGGCCTCGAGCCACGTCTTGTAGAGGAGCTCCGCTTGCTCGCTGTCGGCGTGCCGCTGAAGCCACCGGAGGATCGGCTCACGCACGAGCTCTCGCTCGCCACCGGCGTTCAGCCACGCCGGGTACAGGCGACCGGCCTGCTGTGTGCCGCGGTACTCGGTCAACCATCTCAGCAGCGGATCGGCAACGAAGTCCGTCTCTCCTCCAGCGTTCAGCCACGCCGCGTAGAGGATGCCGGCGTCCTCGATGTCGCCGAGGCCACGCAGCCACCGGCGCAGCGGCTCCCGCACGAGCTCGCGCGCGCCGCCGCAGTTCAGCCACGAGCAGTAGACGGGCACGGCAACCATTCTCTCGGCGTGCAGCTCGAGCCATGCCCGGATCGGCTTGCGTACGAGCTCGAGCTCGCCGCCGAGCTCCAGGAACTCCTGATAGACGTGGCAAGCCTGCGGCTCGGTTGAGTTGCCGTGCAGCCAATCGAGCGCATCGCGCAGCAGATCGATCTCCCCGGTCGCGGGTGCTGCGGCGGTGGACTGCTCAAAACCTGGGCTGAGGGACCTCGCAAAAGCGCTCATCGACACCTACACACCCGACCGACACGCCCCGAACGGGACCGCATGCCCCTGCGCGGCGTCCACGGCGATCAGGGCCGTATCGTCTGATGCCCGCCGGCGCGCATTGATCGACCACGCGGACCGGTCCTCATCAACGGAGTGTGAGACCGCGAGCGCTGCATGACGTGAAAGGCGATGAGCGGTGCTCGCGTTCGGGATCGAACCGACTGGGTATTCCCGGGATGCGCGCCGAGAAGCTCGCCACGAGGACGCCGACTTTTTCGTATTTGAACGCGTAGACGACTTCGCTCTTGCTCTTGAAGATTTCGTTGGGCTCGTGGAGGCTGACCGTCCCGTGGATCAGGCCGGGCGGCAGGGGACAGGTGGTCGTGCTCACTGTCTGGCCCGCTGCGATGTCTGATTCGGTCCGGTATTCGCCGCGGTTTTCATGAAGTGCTCCGGGTACCGACCAGATGAAGTCATATCCGGTTTCGGCGTTTGTGAGTGCGACGCGCGAGCGGATCGCCATGTGCAACTCGTAGCGTCCATCGTGTGTGCGGATCAGCTCGACCTCGAGCGGTGTCTGCGCCTGCTGGTGTGTGTAGGACAGGGACTGCGGAGCGATGTACCCGACAGGTACCGCCATGCTGGGTGTGCACGCGTATGCGCCACCGATCCAGCTCTTGCTCGTCAGGTGGCAAGTCGAGCCGTTGCGATAGTGGATTTCCTTGATCGGCCCATCGACCGGCACGACATCGGCGGTGCCGGCGTTGGCGAAGTTCAGCAACTGGTGGGCGGAGGCCCGGGTCACGAACAGGTAGGCGCCCTCGTTTCCGACCGTGTCCAGCGTGTGGCGTTGGCCGCCGAGCACGTAGGTGATGCTCTTGGCGTCGGGGCCGAGCAGCCCGTAGTAGATGTTGCGCAGGTCGCTTTGGCGGCAGATCGGGACGGGCCGAAGGCCCAGCTTCCGTTCGGAAGCGGTGAGCCGCAGGCCCTTTTCGTAGGGGCCGGCCGTCGGGGGAACGCAACCGCCGAGAGCCTGCCCGGTACCGATCCAGGCGCTTGCCGGGCGAGCATCGGCGGTCACGTTCGTGAACAGGCGACCCTTTGCGTCGAGCGCCGAGCAGCCGTTCTCGTCGCCGCTCACGGGCAGTTCGTGGAAGCGCCCGTCGTCGTGGAAGGCGTAGTCCTGGCCAAGCGCTCCGAGTTTCCCGTCGACGACGCGGCCGAGCTGCAAGCAGCCCTCGCCACGAGTTGTGGACAGCTCGCGCATTCCCCAGTCGGGGCCGCCAGCGGGGTCGGGCGCGGCGATTGGGAGCAGCCGGGCGGTCCCTGCAACGAGCACGCCGTAGCCTTCTCGCGGACCGCTGAGCACGGAGAACGGCAGCTTGGCTGGCGTGCCGAGCTCGATCAGGCCGGCGCCGAACGCGGCCCCGGCCGCCACCACGAGCGCCACCGGGATCGCGATCACAGTCAAGCGCATCCGTGAGCGAGAGCGGCCGTGCGCGTGTGCGCCGCTGTCCCGCTCGGCGAGCAGCCGCTGCCACGTCTGCGCGCGAGCGGCTTCGTCTGCTTGCAGGTTCAACGCCGGGTCGGCGGCGCTCAACCGGGCCATCAATGTGTCTGTGTCGCTGCTCACGGCGTGGACCTCGCTCTCTCGGAAATCTGAATCGCATCGGCCTCTGCCTCGTCGAGCACGCTGGCGAGCTTGCGTCGAGCGCGATGCAAGCGGACGGTGAAGGCCGCCGTGCTGCAGCCCATCACGCTGGCCGCGGCGTGATGATCCAGCTCATCCCAGGCAACCAGCATCAGCGCTTCGCGGTTGCGCTGCGAGAGCTCCGCCAGCGCGCTGATGAGCTTCTGATCGCCTCCGCCGAGGGGCCCCGGATCGCCTAGTTGCGGCTCTGAATTGAGGCGGGTGCGCAGCGCGGCGCGGCGGGCGCTGCCGCGCAGTTGGTTGGCGATCACCCGCCGGGCGATACCGAACAGCCACGGCAGCGGCTCGCCGTCGAGCTCGGCCTGCCGCCGCCAAGCAACGAGAAATGTCTCTGATACGACATCCTGGACGGCCTCGGCAGCGACACGCCGAGTGGCATAGGCACAGACCGCGTGATGGCAGCTGTTGAAGACTCGCTCGAAGCGCTCCTGTGCGTCACTCACACGAGCTAATTGTCCGCCATCTCCCCGACATTACAACCGCCCAGCGAAAAGCGCTGAAGAATCCCAGCGGACCGGCGGGCTTTCAGTCGGCTTCCACCGAGCGTGCGATCTGTGTGTAAGCCTCGCCCGGGTCAGCGGCGGAGAAGATCGCTGAGCCCGCGACGAACACGTTTGCACCCGCCGCCCTGCACAGCGGCGCCGTCTCCGGGTCGACGCCGCCGTCGACCTCGACCGCCACACCGTCGCCGACGATCGCCCTGACGCGCGCGATCTTCTCTGGCGAATGCGCGATGAACGGCTGTCCGCCCCAGCCAGGATTGATGGTCATGCACAGCGCCATGTCCAGCAGTCCCACCACCTCGGAGAGCGCGCCGACTTGGGTCGCGGGGTTGATCGCCAGCCCGACCCCCACCCCACTCGCGCGGATCAGGTCAGCGGCATAGGCGGCGTGCGGTGTGGCCTCGGCATGAAACGTGATCGAGTCCGCGCCGGCCTGCGCGAACTCCGCGACGTGGCGCTCGGGGCGCTCGACCATCAGATGCACATCGAGCATCCCGCCGGCCGCATGCACCTGCTCGCAAAGCGCCGCGACGACGTTCGCGCCCATCGTCAGCGGCGGCACAAAGTGCCCGTCCATCACGTCGACATGGATGATCCGGGCACCGGCGTGCAGAACCTCCGCGACCTGCTCGCCGAGGCGCGCGAAGTCGGCTGCGAGGATCGATGGAGCCACCCTGACCCCTGTGAGCTGTGCCGGGGACACGATCAGATCGGGTGCAGCATGCTCTCGCCGCAGTTGTTGCACTTGAGGATCGCCGTCGAAGACATGCGCACGATCGTAGAGTGCTCGCCGCAGTTTGGGCACACCGAGGCGAGCTCGAACCGGTGCAGGCAGTAGACGCAGCGGTAGCGGCCCGGCAGGTTCGTGGGACGCAGCCACGGCTCTGAGCAGTGCGGGCAGCGTGGCCCGAGGTCGATCGGTGCTTCCTCGGGCGCCTTCGGGTCGTGCGCCATCTCAGGTTCAGCTCCTGCGCAAGCGGGCGATGAAGAAGCCCTGAGTGCGGTCACGGTGGGGCAGCGTCAGCACGAAGTTCCGCGCGCCGGGCGAGGGATGTGCCAGCGGGTGCAGCCACGCTGGCAGCTGATCGACTCCGAAGTCTGGATGGTGTTCAAGGAAGGAGGCGATCAGACGCTCGTTCTCTGTGGCTGAGATGGTGCATGTCGAGTAGACCAGCACGCCGCCCGGACGGAGCGCCTGAGCGGCGCTCGCGAGTATCTCACCCTGCACACTCGCGTAACGCTCGACGGCCTCTTCGCTGGCGCGCCAGCGCAGGTCTGGATGGCTCTG
Source organism: uncultured Solirubrobacterales bacterium (assembly GCA_963776185.1). Lineage (GTDB taxonomy): Bacteria > Actinomycetota > Thermoleophilia > Solirubrobacterales > Solirubrobacteraceae > Palsa-744. The sequence continues at coordinate 36,472 of CAVZLM010000002.1, read as the reverse complement.
CAGGGTTCCCAGGCCCGAGCACGGCGGGTCGACGAGCACTCGATCGAAGAGATCGCCCGGGGCCCTCGCCACTGCCGCGTCGACCACTTCGACGCGCACGTTGCGGGCATGCAGCCGCTGCACGTTTCGCCGCAGCGCCTCAGCGCGCCTGCGGCTGTGCTCTACCGCCACGATCTCTCCCTCGCCTCCCATCAGGGCAGCCAGGTGCGTGCTCTTGTTGCCCGGCGCCGCGCACAGGTCGAGAACGCGCTCGCCCGGCTGCGGATCGAGTGCCCGCGCCACGAGCATCGAGGCGCGCGCCTGCGCCAGGATCGCACCGGCGCTCCACAGCGGCGAGCCGTGTGTATCGAACGGCCCGTCGATGATCAGCGCCTCCGGCAGGTTCGGGTCGGTGCGAGTCTGCACCGGCAGTTCGCGAGCGACGATCGCGCGGTCGCTTTGCAGGGTGTTCACCCGCAGCGCGGTCTCGGCGGGCTGGTTCCCGGACGCCAGCAACGCACGAGCCTCGCCGGCACCCAGTTCTGAGAACCAGCGTTCTGCGATCCAGGTTGGGTGGGAGTGCATCACGGCGGCCTGCTCGGCGCTCTGATCTGAGAGCTCGTCCAGCAGCTCTCTGCCCTCGCGTGTGCCTCGGCGCAGAACCGCGTTTACGAGCTTGTGGCCGGAGCTGCCGTTTCGCCTGGCGAGCTCCACGGCGTCGCTGACGACCGCCCGGTCTGGCGCGCCGTCCATGTAGAGCAGCTCATACAGGCCCATGCGGAGCGTGGTCAGGACGACGGGGTCGAGCTTCGCCGGTGATCGCTCTGAGAGCGACTCGATCAGGTGGTCGAGCGTCAACCGGCGCTGCACGGTGCCGTAGGCCAGGCGCATCGCGAGCTGCCGATCGCGTGTGTCGAGCTCTCTGGCGCAGCGGTGCAGCTCACGGTCGGCGAAGGCGCCGTCCTGGAAGACGGATCGCACGACGCGGTGGGCGCACTCGCGCGCCGGTGCGATCTTGGCCTGCTTGGCGGCGCTCATGCCCTACCCGCTTCGATCTGAGCCGGGAAAGCGGATCACATCGGCCAGGTCGCGTGCAAAGCGCACGGCATCGGCGCGCTCGAGCGTCGAGATCGTCACACGGATCGCCGGAGGGCTGCTCTGCAGGCGGTAAGCGACGCCCGGCGAGACCACCCAACCGCGCTCGCACAGGCGTGCGACGGCGCTCGTCTCCTCGGGCACCCCCACCCACACGTTCAGCCCGGACTTTGCGCTCGCTCCGATTCCCTCGGCGGCGAGGCAATCGAGCAGCGCCAGACGCCGCTCGGAGTAGATATCCCGTGCCCGGCGGACGAGCGCGTCGACCTCGGGGTCTGAGAGCAGAGCGAGCACGGTGCGCTGGAGTATGTGGCTGACCCATCCGGGACCGCAGGCTTGAGCCCCCTGGACTCGCGAGATGCTCTCGCTGTCGCCGGCGAGGATCGCGAGGCGCAGGTCCGGGCCGAGCGCCTTGGCGACCGAGCGTGTCGAGGCCCAGCGCTGACATGCGGTGGTCACGCTGTGCAGCTCACAGCCCGCCACCTCGCCCAGATGGTCGTCCTCGATCACGAGCGTCCCGGGTGCGCTGGCAAGCACGCCTCGCAGCCGCCGCGCCCGCTCCCCGTCGAGTGCCGCGCCGGTCGGGTTCTGCCCGCGAGGGGTTACCACGACCGCGCTGACGCCACGTTTGAGGATCTCCGCAAGGGACTCCGGGAGCATGCCGCGCTCGTCGATCTCGACCGGCTCGAGGCCCAGTCCATGAGCCCTCAGCAGATGAAAGAGCGCCGCGTATCCGGGATTCTCCACGGCCACGCGATCTCCGGCTCGCAGCGCTGCGGCCAGCACTCGCTCGATTCCATCGAGGGCTCCGCTGACCACGCAAAGCGACTCACCGGGGATCCCGTCGGCGCGCAGCTGCTCGCGGGCGAGCGCCAGCAGCTCTGCCACGGCGGCGGGCTCCCCATACAGCCGGCGGGGCGGATGCAGACGCTCGAGCACCCGCGAGAGATCTGGCAGCAGAGCCGGATCCGGGTTGCCACGCGAGAGATCCCTGGCGCCGGGCGGCACCGGCACGGAGCTCATCGGAGAGGCTATCAGGGGCGCCTGGCCGATCCGCGTGCCGCGCCGCGGCTCGGTCACGATCACGCCGCGGCGGCGCAGCTCAGCCAGCGCCGAGGCAACTGTCGCAGGGCTGAGCCCGGCCTGTGACGCGAGCCGCCGCACGGACGGCAGGGACTGCCCCGCAGACAGCTTGCCGTGTGCCACCGCGGACTCCACGTCACGCACGAGCTCAGCCGCGTTCTGAGCCTTTATCTGATATTGTATCATGGCAGACACCAATCTGTACTGTAACAGATTATCTGGTTCTGCGTGACGTCTCGTGCCACCACCGCGACCCGGGAGCCGAACTTTGTCAGTCTCTTCACCGTCCCCATCTGGCCCCGCCTCAGACCGCGTTCGCCTGCGCCGCAAGCGCGAACGCGCAAGCTACGACCGCGAGGTGATCGACGCGATCCTGGATGAGGCGCTGATCGCCCATCTGGGGATCACAGAGCCCGATGGGCAGCCGATCGTGACGCCCACGCTGCACGCTCGCAGCGCGGAGACGATCTATCTGCACGGCTCGAGCGCCAGCCGCACCCTGAAGGCGCTGCAGGGCGGCACTCCGGCGTGCCTGACGGTGTCGCTGATCGACGGGCTCGTGCTGGCACGCTCCGCGATGCACCACTCCGTCAACTACCGCTCGGTGATGTTGCTCGGCTCCGCGCGCGCGGTGACCGACCTCGACGAGAAGCTCTCAGCGCTGCAGGCGGTGGTGGAACACGTCGTGCCCGGACGCTGGGGAGAGGTGCGTCACCCCACCGAGAACGAGCTGCGCGCAACCGCGGTCCTCTCGATGGCGATCAGCGAGGCCTCGGCGAAGATCCGCAGCGGGCCGCCGCTCGACGACGAGGCGGACTACAGCCTGCCGGTGTGGGCCGGGGTGCTGGGAATTTCCGCTGCAGCGGGCGCTCATCAGGCAGACCCGCGCCTGCCCGCCAATGTGCCCCTGCCGTCCTACCTGCTCGACTACCGGCGCCCCGCCGGGTTGTGACCGCGCAAATATGAGGCGGCGTCCATCGAGCGCCCACCGGGAGGCCTCACCTCCAGGAGCTCCAGCGCCCCCTGGCTGCAGATCAGCAGCAGACGCTGATCGAGAGCGATCACCCCGGCGGGACAGTCCAGCGCCGCGTCCTCGGCGACCCGCGCTCCGCTGACGGCGATCAGCGTGCCATCGGGCATCTGCGCCCTCGCTCCGACGTGCGGGTGCAGCGCCCGAACCACCCGCTCTAGCACGCTCGCCGGCCGTGCGGGATCCAACAGCCGGTCGGCTGGGAGGATCTTCTCGGCACAGGTGACCGCGGACTCGTCCTGCTCGGTGAAGGTAAGCGACTGATCGAGAGCGCGAACGAGCAGCTCGCCGCCGAGATCCGCCAGGCGCGTAGCGAGCGAGCCGAAGGTGTCGGTCTGAGCGATCCGCTCGGTGGCCATCAGGCACACCGGCCCGCTGTCGAGGCCGGCCGTCAAACGCATGATCGAGACTCCGGTCTCGCTGTCGCCGGCCATGATCGCGCGCTCGATCGGCGCCGCTCCCCGCCAGCGCGGCAGCAGCGAGGGGTGAACGTTGAGCATCTCGTGGTCGCTCAGCAACGGCTCTCTGATCAGCGCGCCGAACGCACACACGATCACCGCGTCCGGAGAGGCGGCGGCGATCAGCGCCCGGGTGTCGGGGTCATTGACGTTCTCGGGCTGAGCGAGTGCGATCCCCAGCTCACGGGCCGCATCGGCCACCGGCGGCGGTGACAGTGATCGCCCTCGCCCGCGCGGGCGATCGGGACGCGTCAGGACGTGCTGCGGAGCATGATCGCTGCCGGCGAGTCGCCGCAGCACCCTCGCGGCGAACTCGGATGTGCCGAGAAAGACGGTGCGCAAGACTAGGGCCGCTCGGCGACGCTGAGCGCCTCGCGAAGCGCGCGCATCGCCTCCTTGCGCGCCTCGCGCGAGACGCGATCGAGGATCAGCGTGCCATCGAGGTGATCGATCTCGTGCTGGATCACCCTGGCCTCGAGCTCCTCGGCCTCGACCACGACGGGCCTACCGCGCTCGTCGAAGGCGCGCACTCGCACCTGGGCTGGTCGCTCCACCTCGACATGCACCCCGGGCAGGCTGAGACAGCCCTCCGAGGCCGTTTCCAGCTCCTCGCTTGACCACTCGAGGACCGGATTGACCAGGGCGCTGATCGGATCGTCGGTGTAGGCGCGGTATACGAGGACCCTGTGCAGCACGCCGATCTGCGTGGCGGCCAGGCCGACTCCGAGGGCGTCCTCCATCAGTTCTCCCATGCGCTCGATCTCCTGCCTCAGCCGCTCGTCGAAACGCTCCACCTCCAGCGCCTTTGCGCGCAGCACGAGATCGCCGAACTTGCGCACATGGCGCAGCGCCTCGTCGCGGCGGGCGATCGTCTCCGGATCGAGTTCGGCCGCCGTCTCCTGCGGATCGTCTGCCTGCGCGGCGAGAAGTCCCTCCGCGTCGGCCACTGAGGGACTCTCCTGCGTGGGGTTCTCCGTTAGCTCTCGATCTGGCATTTCAGAGTAAGAGTTTAGGGTGCGTGAGCGCCTGAGTGGCTCTGCGCCGGCCCTGCCGAGCCCGCAGAGCGCGAACGGTGACTCAAAGTGTCACAGGCGCCCGGCGCCCCACCCGCAGCGCTCCCGCTCCAAGCCCGCGCAGTGGCACTTCTCGGGAGATCCGGACCGCGTTGAGATCCGTCGAGCGCCGCCCATACTGGCCAGCCAGCCAGCTAGTATTCGCGGCGAACATCCAGGGCGGCAATCACGGAGGTTGGCATGGCGACGGCTGAGCGTGACATCGAGAGCATGGAACTGACGGCGGACGAGCACTGGGTGGACGGCCCGCCGCACGCGCTGTTCAAGGAGATGCGCAGCGGCTGCCCGATCCACTGGACGGAGCGCTTCGAGGACTTCCCCGACGAGGCCGGCTTCTGGTCGGTGACGACGGCGGATGACATCCACACGGTCAGCCGCGACTGGCGTACGTACTCCTCTGCGCACGGGATCACGGCCGCGGGCGTGTTCCCACAGGAGCTCATCAGCGCGATGTTCATCGGCATGGACCCGCCCAAGCACGACCGCCTGAAGGCGCTGTTCCAGGCTGGCTTCACGCCGAAGCGGATCGCCGACCACGAGGATGCGATCCGCGCGATCGCGGTGAAGGTGCTCGACCGCTTGGAGGGCCCGCCGGCCCGCGAGGAGTGCGACCTGGTCAGCGACCTCGCCCAGCCGGTGGTGGCGCGCGTGATCGGCAGCTTCATGGGCATCGCCGAGGAGGAAGACACGATCTGGGCGCGCCTGATGAACTCGACGCTCGGCGCGGGCGATCTCGATGTGAACCCGGACGGCATCGAGGGCGCGCTGGAGAAAGACGTCCCGGAGATCTTCGAGCGCTGCCGCAAGCTGATCGCCGCGCGGCGGGAGCACCCAACGGACGATCTGACAAGCGTGCTCGTGCATGCGGAGGTGGAAGGCGAGAAGCTCGAGGAACACGAGATCGTGATGGGGTTCTTCCTGCTGATGGCCGCGGGCAACGACAGCACGAAGGCGACGTTCTGCTCGGCGATGCGGGCGTTGATGGAAGACCCCGAGCAGATGCAGGCGCTGCTGGACGACCCGTCGCTGATCGGAAGCGCGGTGGAGGAGGCGCTGCGGATGTTCCCCGCGTTCGGGCATTTCCGCCGCACCGCGACGTGCGACACGGAGCTGCACGGTCAGAAGATCCGTGCGGGGGAGAAGGTGGTTCTGTGGTACACGTCATCCAACCGCGACGAGACGCGCTATGAGAACCCCGACCACTTCGACGTGCACCGCAATCCCGAGCATCAGGCGTTTGGGGCCGGCGGCCGGCACTTCTGCCTCGGCACGGCGCTCGCGCGCCTGGAGCTGACGGTGATGCTCGAGGAGACGCTCAAGCGCTACCCGGGCATGCAGCTCGCGGGCGGGGCGGGCAGACCTCAATACGTCGAATCCCCCTTCATCAACCAGCTAAAGACGCTGCCCGTTTCACTGTCGGCGTGACAGCCGGCGACGGGTAGCGCTAGCGGACGCACTGTGCGCCGACCGTGAGCCACCGATCGCCGAGGCCATCTCGTCTACAGGGCGAGGGGTGAGATCGGCCCGCGGAGCATCGCCGCCCCCACGCTCGTACTCGCGGGCAAGGACGATCCGTTCGCGATCCGCCCGCGGTCTCACCGGGCGCTCTACAGCAACCGCAGCGGCCCATATCGTCGTCTCATCATGGGCACCGTCGGCTTCGTCAACTCCCGCGCTTACACCCAGCGCCGCAAGAGCCGCGACCCGAGGAACCTGACTTCGATCTGGGGGCTCGGCAAGCGACATGCGGCCGCGCTGCAGGCGCTCGGCGTCCCCGACTGCACGACGCTGATCTCGAGCGATCCCGCGATCCTGACCGAGAGACTGCGCGAGGAGGGGCTCACGGTGTCCGCCACCCAGATGCATCAATGGCGCTCACATGCCCAGAGCTACCGCACAAAACGCCCCGTGTTCTTTGGCGCGCCGCTGTCGATCGGCGAGTCGTTCATCGCCCTCGATCTCGAGTACTGCTCCTTCAAACCGCACATCTGGCTCACGGGACTGCTGGTCGTTGAGAATGGCAAGCACAGGCATCTCTGGCTGTGGGCCGACGATCCCGAGCAGGAACGCGCCAACATGCTGCGCCTGGCGCTCGTGCTCAAGCGATTCCCGGGACTGGCGCTGCTGACGTGGGCCGGTACCAGCGCGGATCTGCCGCAGTTGCAGAGCGCCGCCAAGCGGCACGGCATGCCAGACATGTTCGCGGCCCTGCAGGCCCGTCACATCGACCTCTTCCAGCACGCACGCAACTCCGTGCGCCTGCCACTGCCGGAGCTTGCACTCGGCCCGTTCGCCGACTATCTGAAAATCGCTAAAACGAGCCCGATCAGAAACGGCATGGAAGCCCAGGTTCAGTACGAGATCTACCAGGGGCTCTCAGATCCACAGCGCAAATCAGCCAGAAAGGCCGAGCTGATCGCATACAACCACGACGACCTGACAGCGCTCGTCGGAGTCTTCAGAGCAATGGTCAAAGGCCTCGGCACACAGCCGCCGCTCGCCGTCTGAGTCACTCTCGACCCAGGTACGTCATACCGCAGCGGGCGACCTCAGCTGCGCCGGCAAAGCCTGTCTCTTACACAAGTCTCCGAGTCTGCCTGCTCCAAGGAACATGTCCCGCTCAGTCGAACAACGCGTTTGAGCGGGATCACTGCCCGAAACTCGAACAGGTGTCCAGGTGGGGTTTAGAGACGTCCTATCGGCAATGTACTTTCCGATTAGGGGAACACTACCCGCCATCGGGCATGTAGATCCGGCCACTGATCATCACCATGGAACCTGCGCACAAAGCCTTCAGACTCACCGGCACGACGCTTGCCGTGGGTGCGGCGATCGCCGCGCTCTCGGGGTGCGGATCATCGCACCGTGCGACCTCGGCGTCGAATGCAGATCAGCGTTTCCTGAATACGCAGCGTGTCGCGCTGGCGATCGACGACAGCATCTCAGCCCAGCGCGGGTTGCAGGCTCACACCTTCTGCCCGGCCGCCGTGCCGCAAATGAAGGGACAGACCTTCACCTGTATCGCCTACGCACCAGATGTCGATCCAGCCGCTTTCAATGTCGTGCAAGTGGACGGCGCCGGTCGCGTCCAATATTCCTCGTCCAAGTGAGGTGTTGAGCATGCTGAAGCATCCTGAATATCTGTCTACTGGTTCCCGTCGTGTAAACGTCGCGCTGGGGCTGCTGGCGGTGGGAGCGGTCGGGTTGGGCGCGGGCTCGGCGTCCGGCGCGAGCACACACGAGCACTCCGCCCACTCGAGTCACCATCGTAAGCACACAAAGACGAAGAAGAAGTCGAAAAAGAAGACCACGAAGAAACTCACCGCGGCGGTCCCGCACGGCATACAGGGACCAAGCGGACCGCAGGGAGCTCCGGGGTCCCAAGGCGGCCCCGGCACAAATGGCGGGCAGGGCCCGACCGGACCCCAGGGACTCGTGGGTGTCAGTGGATCCACCGGAGCTGCCGGCCCGACCGGCCCAACCGGACCGCAGGGCTTCCCGGGCCTGCCGGGACTGGCCGGTCCACAGGGAATCAAAGGGGTCGCTGGACCGCAGGGACTGCTCGGCGCGAACGGCCCAGTCGGCGAAAAAGGCCTACAAGGCATCATCGGCGCAACCGGTCTAACCGGCGAAAAAGGCGACAAAGGCCTACAAGGCCTCATCGGCCCGATCGGCGAAAAAGGAGAACAAGGCCTCCAAGGCCTCGTCGGTGCTGTCGGCGCGGAAGGCGACAAAGGCCTGCAAGGCCTCATCGGCCCGATCGGCCTAACGGGCGAAAAAGGCGAAAAAGGCCTGCAAGGACTCCAAGGCCTCATCGGCGAAAAAGGCATCCAGGGTCTCCCGGGCATCTCCGGGCTGCTCGGTGGCCAGGGACCCACCGGCCCAACTGGTGGGAAAGGCGCAACCGGATCCAGTGGATCGGCGGGGCCCACGGGACCGACCGGGCCACAGGGACTCACCGGCGCCACTGGCGCAACCGGGCCCGGCGTCGGTGCGACGGGGCCAACCGGGCCGACGGGACCAACCGGTCCGGCGGTGGGTGTCCCGATGCTCGGCAGCGGAACCATCTCGCAGCTGCTCGGTGGAACCTCCTATCTCGCCCCATCCGGCCACAGCTCTCCGTCGAGCTTGACCGAAGCCGACGCGGTGATCCCGGTGGCGGAGACGGCGTCGAACCTGCAGGTTGCGGTGGGCGCCAGCGGAACGCCCACCGTCACACTGCTCGTCAACGGCAGCGCGAGCGCACTGAAGTGCACCGTCTCGGGCAGCACATGCTCGGATACGAGTGATTCGGTGTCGCTGTCTGCGGGCGATGAGGTGGCGATCTCCGTGTCGACCGGCGCGCTCGGGCTCAACCTCCCGGTGTCCTTCGGCTGGCAGGCCGCGCAGTAGCCAAAGGTGAAGTTGCGCGATGCGACCAACGATCGCTCTGGCGATGATCGTCCGCGACGAGGAAGCGGTCATCGCCAGATGCCTCGAGTCGGTGCGCGGCCTGATCGACAGCTGGGTGATCTGCGACACGGGCTCTGCGGATCGCACGATGGAGATCGTGCGCGAGACGCTGAGCGGCGTGCCCGGCGAATTGCACGGGCGCGAGTGGGTCAACTTCGGGCACAACCGCTCCGAATTGCTGAGGCTGGCCCACCGGACGGCCGACTACCTGCTGCTGCTGGACGCCGACATGACGATCAGCCTGCACGGGCAGCCGGCGCTCGAGGCCGATGCGTACATGCTGCGCATCGACGAGAGCCCCGAGTACTGGCTGAAGTGCCTGGTGCGCGGCGACGTGAACTGGCGCTCGGAGGGATCCACCCACGAGTACCTCACAACAGATCAGGAACACACGGTCGAGAACCTCTCGGAGATCGTCGTGCGCCATCACCACGACGGCAGCTCCCGCCCGCACAAGCTACAACGCGACCGTGCGCTGCTCTACGAGGATCTACGCCGTGCCCCGCGGGATCCGAGAACCGTGTTCTATCTCGCCCAGACACACAAGTGACCTCGGCGAGAGCGAGCGAGCGATCGCGCTGTACGAGCGCCGTGCAGAGATGGGCGGTTGGGAGGAGGAAGCGTTCTATGCGCTACTGCAGGCGGGCGTGCTGCGCGCCGAAGCCGGCGAATGGCCCGCGGCGATGTCGCGCCTGATAGCTGCCTGGGAGCGGCGCCCAGAGCGCTGCGAGCCGCTGTATGAGCTGGCCAGCCGCTCCCGTGCGCGGGGTGATCACCACAGCGCGCGTCTGTTCGCCGAGCGTGGCCTGAACGTCCCCAAGCCGCACGACCATCTGTTCGTCGAGCCGTGGGTGTATGAGTGGGGGATGCTGTTCGAGTACTCGATCACCGCATACTGGACAGGGGATGTGCACGGCGCCCTGCGCGCCTGCGATCGCCTGCTCGACTGCCCAGCCCTGCCGCGGGCCTATCGCGAACAGACGGTCCGCAACAGCCGCTACTGCGTCCGTGCCGTGGCGTTCTCCCAGCGCCGTGGCGATCCGAGCTTCAGCATCGATGACGATGCCACCGAAGTACGGGTCAGGCTCAGCGCGAGTTAGCCGCCGACCAGCGGCTATCGTGCTGATCAGCACGATAGCCTGCGCTGAGCGGCCTCCCATCCAGCGGAGCGCCTCCTTCGGCGAAAGGCCCCCATGCCCACACCAGCAGACGGTTTGATCGAGCGCTTCTACGGCGCCTTTGCGCAGTGCGACGGAGCGAGCATGGCCAGCTGCTACGCGCCACTGGCGAGTTTCTCCGACCCTGTGTTCGTGGGTCTGGACGCGCGCCAGGCCGGTGGCATGTGGCGCATGCTCACCGGCCAGGCAACCGACCTTCGCATCGAACTGCTCGACCACGAGTCCGACGGCGAGCGCGGCTCCGCGCACTGGCGCGCTCACTACACGTTCTCGCAAACGGGCCGCCCGGTGATCAACGATGTCCACGCTTCGTTCCGCTTCGCCGATGGCCTGATCGCCGAGCACACCGACGAGTTCGACTTCTACGGCTGGGCCAGGCAGGCGCTGGGCGCCCAGGGGCTCCTGCTCGGCTGGAGCCCGCTGCTTCGCGCTGCGGTGCGGCGTCGCGCGCGCGCCTCGCTCGAGCAGTTCCTCACGCAGCAAGACTGAGCCTCGCGGCCGTAGGTGGCCGCGAGAAGCAGCGCGCCTGCACTCCTCAGCAGACGGTGACGCCGGCCGTCAGCTTCAGCTCGGCGCGTTGCAGGATCTCGGTCGCCGAGAGCTCCATCGCGTCTGCCAGCCCCCAGATGATGCGCAGGCTCACGTTGCGTTCGCCTCGCTCGGTGTCACCGACATAGTTGCCACTGATCCCGGCGAGCTCACCGAGCGCTTCCTGAGTGAGGCCGCGTTCGGTGCGCAGCTCTCGCAGCGCGACTCCGAAAGCTGCATGACGGGGGCTGAGCGCGGACACCCGCGCACCTTCGGACACGGTGCCTTGCCTGTCTACCAACTATGAGGGTGTAGAAGTGGTTAGTGTTCCCCACGGATCGCCGATCCATCCACCGGAGAGCTCCGGCAGCCCGCCGAGTCACCGCCCCCAAAATCTGAACAACAGAGATCGAGATGACCGACCGCAAGCGGAAAACCACCTCCGAGCATCCAGGTGTCGAGGAGAGCCCCAGCATCTCAAAGTCGCTCGTCAGGGGTCTTGCGATCCTCACCTGCTTCACCGCCGAGCATCCGCTGCTCGGGATCTCAGATATCGCCAAGCAGCTCAGCGGCAGCCGTTCGACCACGCATCGCTATGCCTGCACCCTGGTCGAGCTCGGCTATCTGGAGCAGGATTCAAAACGCCGCTACCACCTGGGTCTGCGGGCAGCCGACATCGGCATCTCGGCAATCGGTTCGCTGGCGTTGAGCAGGCAATCGCGTCCGCACCTCGAGTCGCTGCGAGACCGCACCGCCCACACTGTCAGCCTCGCGATCCTCGACGGGGCCGAGATCTTGGTGATCGAGCGACTGCCCGCGCACCGGAGCATGCTCGAGCAACTCGATCTGCCGATCGGTCGCGGCTCGCGGCTCCCGGCCCACTGCACGGCTGCAGGCAAGCTGCTGCTCGCGCTCTCGAACCCAACCGCACCACTGCGACTGCCGCCGGAGCTGAAGCTGACACGCCACGGGCCGCGCTCGATCACCGCCAAGCGGGCCCTGTGTACCGAGCTCGAGCAGATCAGGAGCACCGCCCTGGCATGCGAGGACGAAGAGTTCAGCGACGGCGCACGGTCGCTCGCCGCTCCCGTCTACGATCTCGACGGTCAGGCGACCGCCGCCGTTGCGCTCAGCCTGCCGAGCTCCGTCTGCGCGGCTTCCGAGCTGCGCGGAAGGTTCGCGGGAGCAGTGACCGAAGCCGCCGCGCGGATCTCCGCCGAGACCGGTCGGGCCGTAGCGCCGTGAGGAGCACCAGTGGGCACGTCAGGCGCGCTATGAGCGTGTTGTCTGCAGCCCGGCGGCGCTGACCTTCTCACCCATCGCCCGGGCGAACGGCACAAGACCGGACAGTGGACGCACCATCACCGTGAAATCACAGATCAGGCCCGCCTCATCCAAGCGCAGCAGGTCGATACCCTCGAGCTCTCGCCCGGCGACGCTCGCCCTGAAGATCAGCGCGTGCATCGCCTCGCCGCCCTCGAGTTCGTCGGTGTAGCGAAAGTCCTCGAAGGTCTCCGCGACCAGCGAGATCAGCTTCGCGACGGTCTCACGGCCGATGAACGGGTGGAACGTGACCGGGCTGTGAAAGACGACGTCCTCGGCCAGCAGTGGCCCGATCGCGTCGATCTCCAGACGCTCGACCGCCGCACGAAAATGTGAGGCGCTGTTCACGCGCGCGCCTCACCGATGTCAGACTCACGCAGACCGATCCGTGTGTGCAGCCGCCGCAACGGCCGTGGCGCCCACCACGTGCGCTCGCCGATGCGACCCATCAGCGCCGGCACGAGCAGCCCGCGTACGAACGTCGCGTCGAGCGCGACCGCCAGTGCGGTGCCGACGCCGAACTGCTTGATGAAGAAGATGTGCGAGGTCACGAATGCCCCGACCGCGACGCAGAACAGCAGTGCCGCGGCGGTGATCAGCCGCCCGGTGCGCTCCAGTCCCTGCGCAACTGCATCGCGCGTGGAATGGCCGCCGTCGTGGGCCTCTTTGATGCGTGCGAACAGGAACACGCCATAGTCGGTCGACAGCGCGAACGCGACCGTAAACAGCAGCACCAGGTTGGACTCCTCCAGGCCGCCGATCGGGCTGAATCCCATCAGCGAGGAGAGATGCCCGTCCTGGAAGATCAGCACGAGCAGCCCCGCGCCGACGGCGACCGTGAGCAGGTTCATCAGCAGCGCCATCAGCGGCAGCACGACCGAGCCGGTCATCAGGAACAGCGTGCCGAGGGTTACGCACACGAGGATCACCAGCGCCAGTGGCATATGGGCGGCGATCGCGGCCTTCTGGTCGATGAACCAAGCCGTCGTGCCGCCGACCAGCGCGCCAGCCGGGTGAACGAGCGTGCGCAGGCGGCGGATCAGCCGCTGGTTGGCCGCCGAGGCGTCGGAGCCGCGCGGGAGCAGTTCGATCTCCCAGGTGTCGCGACCGAGATAGCGCGGTGGCACGGCCTCGCTAGCCTGGCCTGCGGCCGTTCGCCGTGCCCGCAGCGCGAGCGCGTCGACGCTCGCCCCTGAGCTCGCGGACCCCGGCACGACCACGGTGATCGTCTGCGAGCCGTCGCTGGCGAATTCCCTGCTGAGCGTTTCCGCGATCTGGCGGCTCTGCGAGGAGGCCGGCAGCATGTGCGCGTCGGCCGGGATCAGCTGCACGCTCAAAGCCGGGGAAGCGATCGCCAACAGCACCGCGCCGGCGGCCAGCGCGACGAGGCCGGGCCGGTGCATCACGCCCTTGCCGAGGCGAAACCAGGCGCCTTCTTCGCTGCTGCGCGCGGAGCGCTCGGCGCTGCGTTGTAGCCATGCCGGGGCGAGCGAGTTGACCCGCGGGCCGAGCGCGACCAGCACGGCCGGCAGTACGACCAGCGCGACGATTCCAGCCGAGAGAGCGACGACCATGCCGCCGATGCCCATCGAGTAGAGGAAGCGCAGCGGGAACACGAGCAGCGACGCAAGCGCGCCGGCAACGGTCAGCGAGCTGTACAGCACGGTGCGACCCGCGGTCTGCAGGGTGCGCTTGATCGCCGACCGCGTGTCAGCACCAGCGGCGAGCTCCTCACGGTAGCGCGAGAGCACGAACAGGCTGTAGTCGATTCCCAGCCCGAGCCCCATCCCGGTGACGAGGTTGACGGCGAAGATCGACAGGCCCGTGATCTCGGCGTTGATCAGGCGCAGCGCGAGGAACGTGATCACGATCGCGAACCCGCCCACGAGCAGCGGCAGCGCCGCCGCGATCAGGCCGCGGAAGACCCAGAAAGAGAGCAGTAGGAGAAGCGGGAAGGCCAGCAGCTCGGCGGAGCGCAGGTCCGAGGAGGTGCGCTTGTTGATTTCGCTGAAGGCCACATCGGGGCCGCCGAAGCGCACGTCCTGCGCGGCGAGCTGCGGGCGCAGCCGCGCCACCGCCGTGGCGGACCCTTCCTGTGTGGAGAACGCGGCCAGCACGACCGTCTGGCGGCCGTTGCGCGAGACGAGCGCCGCGAGGTGCGTGGCCGGATAGTCGATCACGCGCTGAAAGCCCGGTTGGGCGGCGAGCATCGCGGCGACGTGCTTTGCCTCCAGCTGGGCGGCTGCGTTGGCGCGCACGTCCCCGGCGCTCGGCACAAGCGCCGCCACCCCGTATGCGGCCCGCTGCCCGGTCGCCCGTTCGATCGTTTTTTCGACCTGCTGGTTCTCGGCTTTGCGGTCCTGGAAGTCGCTGTTGGAGCTTTTCAGAATCGTCGTCACCGGCGCGCCGAACGCCGCCGCGAGGAGGAACAGGATGCCGGCCCCGATCAGCACGCGACGCGCGTTCGCCGCACCGGTGGCCAGCGACGACAGCCGCGCGATCACCACGCCTCCGGGCTGCCGAGCTCAGGCATGTCCATGCACGCGACGACGTTGATCAGCATGCCCTTGGCGAACATCCAGTGCACTTCCTCGCCACTGGCCCCGGAAAGCTCCGCCACCTCCGAGCGGAGACGCAGAAAGCCCGCCCGCGTCACCTCGCATACATCGGGATCCGAGCAGGCCGCGTACAGCTGCATCTGGGCAAGCAGCAGCTCGCGATCGGACAGCATCTCGACGTAGGCGACGCCGATCGCCTGCAGTCGCTCCTGCGGAGTCTCTCCATGGACACCCTCTCTGAACGCCTGCACGGTGCGCTCGAAGCACGCCTCCGCGCACGCGATGAAGAGGCTCTTCTTGGTGCCGAACAGACGGAAGATGTAGGCGTGCGAAATCCCAGCACGTCTGGCGATCGCCTCTGTGGAGGTTCCGTGCAGACCCGTGAGCGCAAATTCGCTGCCGGCGGCCTCCAGCACATCCATGCGGCGCGCCTCGGCGGTGCTGCGAGTTCGGGTCGCGAATGCAAACACGTAAACTATTGTAAGTGACTAGTCACTAATGTCAAGGGGGATCTTGAAAACCCTGAGCGCCGGGGCGTGATTTGATGCCCAAGTGCCCTACAAGAGGAGCCAAGCTCAATGACACACGATCAACCGCCCATCCCCAGCTCGAGCTCGCGGGTGGCGCTCATCACCGGCGCATCGAGCGGTATCGGCGAAGCCACGGCCCGCCGTCTGGCTGCTGACCCCGATACCGCCCTCGTACTCATCGCGCGTCGTCAGGAGCGCCTGCGAGAGCTCTCCGAGAGCCTGTCGTGCCCAGCCACCTATCTCGCCGCGGACCTGACTGACGCCGATACCCCGGCTCGCATCCGCGAGCACGTGAGCGCCGCTCACGGTCGTTTGGATCTGCTCGTCAACAACGCCGGCGCGGCGTGGCGGTCGACGTTCTCCGATGGCGGCTATGAGAACGTGCGCCGCACGATGGAGATCAACTTCGATGCTCAGGTGAGACTCACCGAGGCCCTGTTGCCGATATTGCGCTCCTGCGCCCCGAGCGCGATCGTGAACGTCTCGAGCACCGCCGGGCGGGTCGCACGTGCCGGATCCGGCGCCTACAGCGCATCGAAGTTCGCACTTGCGGGATGGTCTGACGCGCTCGCGGCCGAGGAGGCCGCAAACGGCGTGCACGTCGGCCTGGTCCTCCCCGGATTCGTCTCGACCGAGGGTTTCCCGCAGTCCGAGCTGACCGCAAAGCCCTGGACTCGCTGGATCGTCTCGACACCGCAGAAGGCCGCCGAGGCGATTCACCAGGCCGGGGTTGGCAGGCGCTCAGAGCGCTACGTCCCGCGGCCCTACGCGATTGCGGCAGCGCTGCGGACCGTCGCTCCCTGGCTCGTCCGCCGCGCGATGGGCAGCTCTGGCGCATCGGTGATGGTCACCAAAACGGGAGCCGACGAAGCCGATCGGCGCTAGCGACACTGCTCCAGAGCAGACCCGAGAGCACCGCGGAGCGGGCGTGCTGGCGCTGCTAGCCTGCTACCAGGGTGACTTGCAAAGAATGAGGCTCGAGGGAATACACCACATAACCGCCATCACCGGCGATGCGCCGGGAAACGTCGAGTTCTATGTGGGAGTGCTGGGCCTGAGACTCGTCAAGCAGACAGTCAATCAAGATGATCCGAACGTCTATCACCTGTTCTACGCCGATGAGAAGGGCTCTCCGGGCGCCGACCTGACGTTCTTTGAGTACCCGCAGGCGCCGCCCGGCAGAGCGGCCGCCGGAATGGTGCACCGCATCCTCTGGCGTGTGGCCAGCGAGCAGGCGCTCGACTTCTGGCAGACCCGGCTTGGCGCCCGGGAGATTCAAAGTCAGCGCACTGACAGTGCTTTGCGCTTTGGCGATCCAGAGGGCCTCGAGCACGAGCTGCTGATCAGCTCCAGCGAAGATGAGCCGCTGCTCGCCGATGCGCCGGACATTCCGGCGGAGTTTGCGCTGCAGGGCTTCGAGGGAGTCCGCGCTTATGCCTCGAGCCCCGAGTCGAGCCAGAGCCTGCTCGCCGACACGCTCGGCTTCAGCCACGAAGGCGACGGCGCCTGGGAGGTCCGTGGCGAGCACCGCGGCGGGCGCTACATCTATGACCCGCCTGCGGATGTTCGCCCGCTTCAGGGTGCGGGCAGTGTGCATCACGTCGCCTTTGCCTGCGTTGCCTTTGATCATGAGAGCTGGCGTCAGCGGGTGGCGGAGGCTCATGCCCATCCGACAGCGATCATCGACCGCTTCTACTTCCGCTCGATCTACTTCCGTGAGCCAAGCGGTGTGCTGTTCGAGATCGCGACGATCGGACCGGGCTTCGGCGCCGACGAGGATTCTGAGCACCTCGGCGAGCGGCTCTCGCTGCCACCTCGTTTCGAGTCTCTGCGCGAGCAACTCGAGCAGACGCTGACACCGCTGCCAAACCCCCGCGGCCGAGACGCGAGCACTTGACCGACGACGGCGAGCTCTCCTTCGAGCTGCGCCCGGCGTCTGGCGAGCCACACGGAGCGCTCGTGCTCCTGCACGGACGAGGCACCGATCAGCACGATTTGCTGGGGTTGGCGGAGCTGCTCGATCCTGCCCACCGTCTGGTGGCGGTCACGCCCGCTGGGCCTCTGAGCCTTCCTCCCGGGGGACGCCACTGGTATGTGGTCGAGCGCGTCGGCCATCCCGACCCCGAGACTTTCAAAGCGACCTACGACATCCTCGAGGGCTGGTTGACGGGGCTGGCAGAGATGACCGGCGTGCCGTGGGAGAAAACGGTGCTCGGCGGATTCTCCCAGGGCGCTGTGATGGCCTACGCCCTCGGGCTCGGTCGCGGACGCCCCTCCCCCGCCGCGATCATCGCGCTGAGCGGCTTCATTCCCTCCGTGCCCGGCTTTGAGATCCAGCCGCAGGGCCGCGAGCACACGCCGGTCGCGATCGGTCACGGCAGCCTCGACCCGGTGATCTCAGTGCGGTTCGCTCACGAGGCCAACAGACGGTTGACCGCGGCCGGGCTGGATGTGACCTTTCGTGAGTCGCCGATCGCTCACGGCATCGATCCCGCCTTCGCCGGGGATCTCGAGCCGTGGATCGAGCGGGCCGTCACAGCGGCGCCCGCCGCCGGCTCGCCGTCGGCGGTCGGGGCCCTCTGAGGATGCCCCAAGCGCCTGTTGTGGCTGAGATCCTCACCGCCACCGTCTAGCGGCCGCGCACCGGTTAGCGTTTGCCCATGCCAACGCCGGACTCGACACACGTGGGGCCGCCGTGGCTCCAGCACGAGCTGAGCACGGCGATCGACGAGCTCGCGAGCTTCGAGCGGCCTTCCGCATCGGCGGGCGAGCGCCGCGCCGCGGAGTGGATCGCGGGACGCATGCGCCAACTGGGACACCCCGCGGCGGTGGAGGTCGAGCGAGCCCATGGCGGCTACTGGTGGCCTCTGGGTCTGCTCAACGGCACGATCGCCCTGGCCGGTGTCAGGGCGAGGCGCGCCCGCTCGCGCCGCGTGCGCCTGCTCGTGGCCGGTCTCGGATTGACGGCCGCGGCGGCGATCTGGGATGAAGTCGGCGGCGGGCGGCTGTGGTTCAGGCGGGCCGTGTTGCCTCACCGCGACACATTCAACGTGGTGGCCGAGGGCGGCGATCCCGACGGCGGCGAGACGGTGCTCGTGGTCGCACATCACGACGCCGCACACAGCGGGCTCGTCTTTCATCCCGCTCTGTCGCGGCTGTTCGCCGAGCGTTTCCCGGGGCTGCACGAGCGCTCGAGTCAGAGCCTGCCGATCATGTATGGGACGTGGCTCGGCCCGGTGATGGTGGCATTCGGTTCTCTGCTTCAGCGCTCCGGTCTGCTGCGCGCCGGTACGGTCATCTCTGCTGGCGCGGCTTGCGCGATGGCCGACATCGGCCGCAGCCAGGTGGTTCCCGGAGCCAACGACAATCTGAGCGCCGTCGCGGTGCTCGTCGCGCTGGCTCGCTCGGTGGCTGAGCAGCCGACATCGGGGGTGCGCGTGCTGCTGCTGTCGACCGGCTCAGAGGAGTCGTTCATGGAGGGGATGCAGGGCTTCATGCGCCGCCATCGCGACACCCTGGACCCGGCGCGCACCACCGTGCTGTGCCTCGAGTGTGTGGGCAGCCCCACGCTGACGCTGATCGAGGCAGAGGGCATGCTGCGGATGCGCCAATACACCGAGAGCGCCCGTCAGCGGCTTCTCCGGGCCGCCGATCACGCCGGCGTGGAGCTCGTGCGCGGACTGCGCACGGTCGCCGCCACCGACGCGCTCATCGCACTGCGCCGTGGCTACGCAGCCGCCACGCTCGCTTCGGTCGATGCGACCAAGTTCCCGGCGAACTACCATTGGCCCAGCGACACTCCGGAGAATCTCGACTGGGGCACCATCAGGCGCGCGTTCGCCGTCGCCGACGCGTTCATCCGAGCCGATTCTGTGGATTGATCCCAACCGCGTGACCAGTCAAGAGCCTGACCGCAGCGGCGGCGCCATCGGTCGCTCCTCGCCTGGCGGCTCGGTCAGCGAGCGACAAGCGTCACGCGCTCATCACACCGCGAGAGACGTGAGCGACTCGAAGGGCTGGTCGGTCACTTCGCCAGTGCGCTGGCGAGAACGGCAGACGCGCGGTTGGCTACTGCGAGCGCTTCCGGATCTCATCGTGCTCGGCTGGTTGATCTGGCTGTTCGACGCGATCAACAACTTGGCGGCAGTGCGCCAGGGACTGGCCGAACGACACGGTGAAAGCGTGCTGTCTCTCGAGCAATCGCTGCACCTCGCTCCCGAGCTCGCTCTGAACACCTGGCTCGCCAGTCGACACGACCTGAGCCAGATCGTCGTGTTCTGGTATGAGAACGTCCACATAGCCGTGACTCTCGCCGTGTTCGCCTGGCTGTGGTGGCGCCGGCCGGATCTGCTGAAGTCGATGCGAGCGACGCTGGTGATCGTGAATCTGATCGCCCTGGCGGTCTTCTGGAGCTTTCCAGTCGCCCCACCGCGGATGCTCCATGGAGGCTATGTCGACCTCGTCGCGGCCGTCCATCATCTCCCCGTCTGGCGACTCGGGGCGGTCGCGCTGGACTCCAACCAGCTCTGCTCGCTGCCGTCGTTGCACATAGCTTGGGCGACATGGTCCGCGCTTGCGCTGTGGCAGATCAGCGGACGCTGGTGGCTGCGCGCCGTGGCGCTCATATACCCGCTCTTGACGAGTTTCGCTGTGATGGCAACGGCCAACCACTATCTCCTGGATGCAATCGCCGGGGCCGCCATCACGCTGGCGGTGTACTTCGCGCTGCGCCGATCGCTGGCAGGTCCAGATCAGTCGCTGGATCGGTTGGCTTCTGAGAGCAACCTCAGGTGACACGATTGACGCGCTGCACGGCGCGCAGCTCCGCCGTGCGGCACGAGAGTTTCGTGGCCTGCGCTCGGCGCGAATCATCGGGCGTGGCATCGAGGTTCAACTCGACAAGCGCCGCCGCTGCGCCAGTGGCGGCCTCAGCGATCGTGAGCGCCGCGCTTGCGTCCCCGAAGAGCAACCGATTGCCTGGCTCCCACATGATCGTGACCGCGAGGTCAGCCACCTCGGCGGCTGCCTCGGCAATCGCGAGCGGCACCTCGGCGGCAGCCGACAGCGCAGCCCTCAGCGCTGGGGCACGCCGCTCATCATCGCGCGCCAGGGCCAGTGCGTCCAGCACCGGTCGATAGGCGACGGCGTCGGCGTCTGCCAGCGCCAGCAGCTGTGCCCTCAGTACACCGGCGCGATTGTGCAACGCCGCTACCGACTCGTCGTCCTGCTTGGGGCCTCGCGCCAGCGCGAACGCCGCCGCCATCTCGGTGAGCGCCGCCGCAGCCGCGCCGGCTAGCGCGGCGGCCGTGCCTCCTGCGGGTGCGGGTGTTGCTGCCGCGAGCTGTTCGAGCAGTTCGGCCACCGTCGCGTCGGCGAGCGTCATCGTCGTGATCCGTACACCGTCGCGGTGGCCGTCGCGCAACTCAAAAGAGCCCGAGGGTGCGTCCCTCGTGGTCGACGTCGATGTTCAACGCGGCCGGCGTCCTGCCGAGACCCGGCATCTGCTGAATGTCGCCACACAGCGCCACCAGCCAGCCCGCGCCGGTGTAAGCGCGGAGGTCGCGCACCTCAACGGTGAACTGCTCGGGGGCTCCGAGCAGGGTTGGATCGGTGGACAGCGAGAGCGGCGTCTTGGCCATGCAGATCGGCAGATCGCTGAGCCCGGCGGCCTCGAACTGGCGGATGCGCCGCTCGGCCGCCGGTGCCAAGAACACGTCGTTGGCCTTGTACACGCGCGTAGCGATCGCGCCTATCTTGGCGGCGATCGAGTCGCCATCGTCGTAGATCAGCTTGAAGTCGTTCGGCTGCTCGCACGCATCGACGACTGCCTCGGCCAGCTCCGTCACACCGATCCCGCCACGTTCGAAGCCCTCGTTGATCTCCGCGGCGAACGCACCCCCGTCGAGCGCCAGCCGCTTGACGAGTGCGAGCTCATCCTCGCGGTCGCCCGGGCGACGGTTGACGGCCACCACACACGGCAGACCGAACTCGCTGACAATCCCGAGATGGCGCTGGAGATTGGCCGCCCCGGCTTCTATCGCCGCGATCTGCTCGCGTTCCCCCGCCTGCTCACCGTCGAGACCGCCGTGGTGCTTCAGCGCACGGACGGTCACCACGAGCACCACGGCACTCGGCGCCAGCCGTCCGACCCGGCAGACGATGTCGAAGAACTTCTCCATCCCCATGTCAGAGCCGAATCCCGACTCGGTGACGACATAATCGCCGAGCTTCATCCCGATCAGGTCAGCGACGAGCGAGGAGTTCCCGTGAGCGATGTTGGCGAACGGTCCGGTGTGCATCAAGCACGGTTGTCCCTCTAGGGTCTGAATCAGGTTCGGCTTCAGCGCCTCCTTCAGCAGCACCGTCATCGCGCCGGCCGCGCCGAGATCCTCAGCGGTGACCGGCTCGTCCTCGGTGGAGTAGGCGACCGTGATCGAGCCGAGCCGCCGCCGGAGATCCTGCAGGTCACGCGCCACGGCGAGGATCGCCATCACCTCGGACGCCGCCGTGATATCGAACCCGGTTTCACGCGGGTAGCCGTTCGTCGGTCCCCCGAGTCCGATGACGGTCTCTCGGAGCGCCCTGTCGTTCATGTCGATGACGCGACGCCAGCCGATCCGCAGCGTATCGACCTTCAGCGGGTTGCCGTGCAGAATCGACGAGTCGAGCATCGCGGCGAGCAGGTTGTTAGCCGCTCCCACCGCATGGATATCGCCCGTGAAGTGCAGATTGAGATCCTCCATCGGAACGACTTGCGTGAGCCCACCGCCAGCCCCGCCTCCCTTGATCCCGAACACCGGGCCGAGCGACGGCTCGCGCAGACAGAGCACAGGAGCCTTGCCGATCGCCCCCAGCCCCTGGGTCAGCCCGATCGCGGTCGTCGTCTTGCCCTCGCCCGCCTTCGTCGGCGTCATCCCGGCTACACATACGAGCTTGCCGTCGGTCGTGTCGGCGAGCCGCTCGATCACCGACAGCGAGATCTTCGCCTTGTGGCGCCCGTACGGTTCGAACTCATCGACCTCGAGCCCGCAACGCTCGGCGATCTCATCGATCGGCGCCAGCTGCGCGTCCTGAGCGATCTCCAGACTGCCCTTCATGCCCACTCCTCACTGTGAAACTCCGGGCTCCCGCCCGGGAGACGGAGCGCGCCGATGAAGTCGGCAGAATAGCCAGTTCCGCATACAGCATCGCTGGACACACATTTGAACTCGTGTGAGGGAAGCCAGGAATCCAGGGGTGAGCCCGACGAAGATCGGTCACCGAGCCCGGGATCTCGTCATGAGGCGTGCAATCATCGATTCAGTCGCCAACCAGATGTCCCCACGGCGCTCCTTACGGCATCACATTGCGTCGTTCATTGGCAGGAGCCCGGGGCGCTTGGCGGCCAGACCATCACCGGAGGAACGACCCAGTGCTCGGCGTAGCAGAGCCGGCGCGAGGTAACGCGCAGACCAAGTCGCAGTCGGCCCACTGGTCGTTGAGGCCCAACAGCCCAGGCCAAGAAACCGCATCCGCGATTACATGTACCTTGATGAGGATCCTGTTGAGCGACTACTTAGTCAGAATTCCCGCCGACGATGCAAGCCCCAGCTACGATGGCGGCTCATGGCTCACCTCGAAGTAGACAGCCCCGAGGCGATCGCGCTGCCGGCCTGGAGCCTCGATCGCGAGACGGCTGCGGCGACAGTGCTGCACACCGAGCTTCCGATCGCGAACGCCCGCGAGTGGGCGTGGGCAGGCTCGAGCGGTGCCAGCGTTAGCGTATGTGTCATCGACAGCGGCATCGACGGATCCCATCCGCGCGTTGGCGGGGTTGACGGCTCCGTCTTCCTCGAGCTGCGCGACGACGACGAGATCCACGTCGAAGCCGACGAGGAAGGCGACCTGTTCGGCCACGGCACCGCCTGCGCCGGGGTCATCCGCTCGATCGCCCCCGAGTGCGAGATCCACAGCGTGCGCGTTCTGGGGCGTGGTCTCACCGGGCAGGGGCCGGTCCTGCTGGCCGGGCTGGAGTGGGCTATCGAGCAGGGCTTCGACGTGATCAACCTCAGCCTCTCCTCGACAAAGAGTCAGTTCTCCACCGGGCTTCGCGAGCTCGCTGATCGCGCGTTTTTTCGCGGCACCTTGATCGTCTCCGCGGCCCACAACATGCCAGTCGTCAGCTATCCCTGGCAGTTCTCGGCCGTCGTGTCGGTGGGAAGCCACGCCGGCAGCGATCCGTTCGAGTTCTACTGCAATCCCGAGCCGCCGGTCGAGTTCGTCGGCTGCGGCGTGGATGTGGACGTCGCGTGGCTCGAGCACGGCGCGCTACGGGCGAGCGGGAACAGCTTCGCCACTCCGCAGATCTCGGCGATCGCCGCCCTCATCCTCTCCAAGCATCCGGGGCTCACGCCGTTCGAGACGAAGAGCCTGTTGCGCGCGACGGCGAGCAACGTCCAGGGCGCCCTATGAGCCAGCAGCGGCTGCACGCCGCTGTCGCGGCCGGTGTGCTCGGAGTGGAGGCGAGGCACAGCGATCTGCTGCAGTCCATCGTCGACGTCGCCCGTGCGATCTTCGGCGCACGCGCCGCGTCGATCATGTTCTATGACGTCGACCAACACGAGCTCGTCTTCGAAGCAGTCTCGGGCGAGGGTCACGACTCGCTCGTCGGCCAGCGCATCCCGGCGGGGACCGGTATCGCCGGATGGGTGCTCGCGTCGCAGGAGCCGATGGTGGTCGAGGACGTCACCGCGAACCCGTCCTTCTCGCTCGCGACCGCCGAGAGCACCGGCTACGTACCCAAAGGGCTGATGGCGGTCCCGCTGCTTCTCGACGGGGACACGCTTGGCGTGCTGAACGTACTCGACCGTCCAGCACGCACGAAGTTCAGCGTCGAGGAGATGGACCTGCTCGGGAGCTTCGCGCACCAGGCATCGCTCGCGCTGTCGGTCGTGCACGGGGGGCGCCGCGCCCAGCGTGTGCTCGACGACATGCCCGACGAGAGCGCCGCGATCGCGCGACTTGCCCGCATCCTCGACGGGCTCGAAGGCACGCGACGCGACGCCGCACGGCGACTGCTCGACGCGCTGAACGAGCTGCTTGCCCCGTAGGCGCAGATGAATGACCGCGGGCCGCGTAACGCTAGGCATCTAGGGTTCGTTCTAGGGTTCACGCGATGCTGAGATAGATGTAGGATCGGGCTCAGCCGTTGTGGCACAACGAAAAGGGGCCTCTGTTGCATCTCGCCGAGCTGCTGTCGCTGCGTCCGGTACCCGCGGCTGGAGTCGCGCTCGCCCTCACACGACGATGCCCGCTCAGTTGCGCGCACTGCGCGACGAACTCCACCTCGACGAGCGAGGAGGCGCCTGGCGAGATGTTTGAACGCTTCGTCGACAGCTTCACCCCCGAGAACCACCCCGAGGTGCTCTCGATCTCAGGCGGGGAGGCGTTTCTCCGCCCGGACCTCGTGCGCACGCTCGCGGAACGCGCCAGCACCGTCGGGTGCCGCACAGTGGCCCTGTCCGGCATGTTCTGGGCCAAGGGCCGACGAATCCCGCCGCCGATCCGTCGAGCAATCGACGCGCTTGACCATTTCTCGGTGAGCCTCGACGTCTTCCACGAGCGCGAGGTTGCGCGCGCAGACGTGTTTCGTGTGCTCGCCGAGCTGCTCGCCGACGGCAAGGACGTGAGCATCCACCTCGTGGGCCTCGACGCTGATGACCCCTACCTCGTGAGCACTACCGAGGAGGTGCGGCGCACATTCGACGGCCGCGTGCCGATGCTCGTCAACGGCGTAAACGCCGTCGGGCGCGCCGCTGAGTGGTTGGCCGAGCCGCTCGTCGGGCCGACGCCGGCGCTCGCGGCCGAGCCCTGCACGCTCGCGGCCTGGCCGGTCGTCGCCTTCGACGGCACGATCGTGGCCTGTGGCAACGACGACGTGGTCGATGGCCCGGCGCCCGCGCACCTGAAGCTCGGTCATGCCGACACGGACACGTGGGCCGACGTGAGCAGGCGCTGCCGCGAATCGCACATGCTGCGGGCGCTGCGCACGTTCGGCCCCGAGTTCCTCGCCGCGCGCCACGCTAGTGAGCCCATCTCCTGCGACGGCTACTGCTCGACTTGCCAGCAGCTGTCGCACGACGAGCTGCTCGTCGACCGGGTGCAGGACATGAGCCCAGCGCTGGTTGCGCTCGAGCACGAGATAGCCGGGCTGCAGCAGGATGCCGGGCCGGTGTCGTTCATTCGCCGCTACGGCCTCGCCCGATATGCGGACCTCGTGACACTCGGCGCGCCCCTATGAGCATCGCCGCCGCACCGCGGCTCGGCTGGGAGCAGATCGAGCAGATTCGCCAGACTCGCGGGCGTTCGACGCTCCTCTTCATCACCGACCGATGCCCGGTCGGCTGCGCGCACTGCTCGGTCGACTCGCGTCACGACAGTCCAACGATCAGCGACTTCGCGCTGTTCAGCGAGATCGTCGACTGGATCTGCGACCAGCCGGCCCTGGAGGTCGTGGGGATCTCGGGCGGCGAGCCGTTTGTGGAGCGGCGCGGCCTCGCGCTCGCGGCGCGGCGCATCGTCGAGGCCGACAAGCGCCTGGTGGTCTATACCAGCGGCGTCTGGGCCACCCGTAGCTCGCCGCCCCGCTGGATCGCCGAAGTGCTCAGTCTTTGCAGCACCGTGTTCCTCAGCACAGATGCGTTCCACGCCGAGCAGCTGGCTGACGCCCGCTACGTCGCCGCTGCACGGGCCATCGCGGCGGCGGGGGCCTGGATCGTTGTGCAGGCGATCGACGACGAGCCCACGGTGCAGGCCGCGCGAACGCTGCTCACCGAGGCGTTTGGTGAGCAGTTCGAGGACTACGCCGAGCTGCGGCTGACGACCCCGCTCACAGCGGGCCGCGGAGCGAACGTGTTTGCCGGAGCGCAGCGCACGCCCGGGCATGTGTTCGCTCCGTGTCCGATGGTCGCCTCGCCGATGATCCGCTACGACGGCCTTGTCACCGGCTGCTGTAACGAGAGCGTCATCATGGGGCTCGGCCCCAAGCGCCTGCGCCGTCGCGCCGGCTCGCATGCGGAGCTCGACGAGGCGATGAACGCCTTTCACGCCGACCCGCTGTTGCAGGCGATTGGCAGCATCGGCCCGGGGGCTCTCACACGGCACCCGAAGTTCGCCGAGCTGGCCGACGAGCAGTTCGCGAGCATCTGCGACGTGTGCTGGAAGATGCTCCGGCGAGCCGAGCGTGATACGGGACCGGACCCGCTGCTCGATGTGGTCAACTCCGTCCTGGCAGGACAGCCATGAGCACCACGGCCAGCGAGCGCCTGCAGCAGAAGCTCGAGCTCGTGTACCCCGCGCTGCGGGCGAGCAGCGAGCGGATCTGGTCCAGTCCGCACGTCGCGCAGCTGTACCCTGTGTACCTCTCCACGATGCACATGGTCGTGCGTTCGGCGGCCCCGCTGCTCGAGGCAGCGCTCGAGCGTTCCAGGGCGCTGGCGGGCGATGACCCGGTCGCCGCGGGGCTCGTCCCCTACTTCGCACACCACGCGCCGGAGGAGCGCGGCCACGATCAGTGGCTGCTGGAGGACCTGGAGGCACTCGGCGCTGACCCAACAGAGCCGTGGCGGCGTATTCCTTCGGCGAGGGTCGCCACACTCGTCGGTGCGCAGTACTACTGGATCTTTCATCACCACCCGGTGGCGCTGCTCGGGCACATGGCGATCGTCGAGGGCTACCCGCCACAGGTAGGCTTCTCCGACCGCCTGCGCGAGCTGACCGGCTACCCCGAAGACGCCTTCCGAGCGCTCGCTCGCCACGAGCGTCTCGACATCCGCCATCGCCGCGAGCTCCACGAGGCGATCGACGGGCTGCCGCTGGACGACGAGCACGAGGCTGCCATCGGCCTCAGCGCCCTACACACGGTGCTGGCGGCGATCGAGCTGTTTGAGGAGATCGAAGCCGCGGTGCCGGCGGCCCTGGAGCTCACGTGACGCGCGACGAGGGCATGTCGGCGCCGCTGCGCGTGCCCGCGTTCCGTATCCTGTTCGCCGGGCAGCTCGTGTCGAACCTGGGCGACTGGCTCGACTTCCTCGCGCTCGCCGTGCTGATCGCCTACGTTTGGCGAGACGGACCCTCGGCGCTCGCCGCGCTTGCCATTGCGATCGCCGTGCCGTGGATCTTCCTCGCCCCATTCTCAGGCGTGCTCGCGGACCGATGGCCCAAGCGGCCGGTGATGATCGGCTGCGACCTCGCCCGCGCCGGCGTCGTGATCGGGCTGGTGCTGGCGCCGAGCCTGGCCGTGCTGGTCCCGCTGGTGGCGCTGAAGGCGTCCTTTGGCACGCTCTTCAATCCCGCCGAGCAGGCTATGGTTCGCCTCGAAGTACCGCCCGAGCTGCTGCACGCCGCGACCTCGCTCTCTCAGCTCGTCGTGCAGTCGACGAAGGTCATCGGCCCCGCCCTCGGCGGACTGCTCGTGAGCGTCGCGAGCCCGCGCGCAGCGCTCGCCGTCGACGCCGCGACGTTCCTCGCTTCGGCCGCCATCCTCAGCCGCCTGCCAGCGGTTGGGGACCATGCCGCGCCAGCGATCGCGGCAGAGGCAGAGGACGAGCCGCCGACGGGCGGCATGTGGAGCGAGCTGCGTGAGGGTCTCGCCTACATCCTCACCCGCCGCGCGCTACTGGTTGCGATCACAAGTATGTCTGCCGCCGTCTTCCTGCTGCTTGCCTTCGACACGCTCTCTCCGCTCGCGCTGCGCGACCTAGGCCTCGGCCGCGCGGTATTCGGTCTCGCGGTCGGAGCGATCGGACTCGGCGGCGTGCTCGGAGCGATCCTCGTCGGACGCTACGCGACAGCCACGAATCCGTTCGTGCTGATCGGCGCAGCCAAGGTTGTCATCGGAGGCCTCGTGGGACTGATCGGCGTGGCGCTGCTCACTCACCTCGATGCGCCGCCAGCGGTCTGGGCTCCCGTGCTGCTGCTCGTCGGCGTCGCCTCGGCGGGCGTGCTCGTCGGTGCGCCGACGATCCTGCTGCGTGAGACACCGCCCCGGCTCATCGGCCGTGTCAGCGCGACCTCGGCCGCCATACCCACCGTCTTCCAGCTCCTCGCGCCGATTGTCGGCGCCGCGGTGGCGCGGTGGCAGAGCATCGGGTTCGTGTTCGCCACCGCTGGCGGAGCGCTCGCCCTGCTCGGTGTTCTCGTGCTCAGCGTTCGACCGTCGGTCGGGGTTGGGGTGCCCGCCGAAGACGCCGGCGAGTACGCCGCGACCGCTGCGGATCAGGCTGCGTCAGACGATGCGTCGCTGGCAGCGCAAGCGGGAGCGCCTATCTGAGGCAACCGTGCGGCGTTGGGCCCAACCCGAGACCGCAACCCAAACGTTCCCGGCCGGTGTTTTCCTCCGGCTAAACCCACAAACAAAGAAGGAGAACCAACGTGTCAGACATCAGCAGTCTCAAGGCAGCGGGAATGGACATCGACGCTCTGCCCGCAGAGCAGCAGGAGGCGCTCGGGCGTCTCGATCCGACCGAGGTCGCTGCGCTCGTGTCGATCCGCGAGAAGCTCAACGAGGAGCCCGACGTGAGCGGCCACGTAGTGTCGAGGTTGCGAGCAGACGGCAATCTCGTCTGGTAGGTAGCACGGGAGGACGGGTCGGGCGCCTGGACATTCAGTCCTAGTGCCCGACCTGCCTGTCGATCAATGCGACCTGTGCGGCTTTTTCCTTCTCGACCAAAGACTTGGAGTAGCTGCCGAAGCACAGCTTTCTTTGGGCTCTTGCCGGAAGAATGGTCCCGGCCGCCTTCCGCAGGTCGGCTTCTCCCTGGTGGTGGGCCCGAGTCCCGCGCGAGGTGAACACCATCGCTGTCGATGCTGTTCGCGAACACATGCGCTGGTCGAAGACTTGGAGAGCGGGGGGCCGGTCACGGGACTGCGCCCTCGGGCACGGACGCGCGCCCTGCAGGACGCTACATCTCGTTCAACGCGGCGATGAAGTCTGACATTTTGAGATCTTCTTCCCGTTACCCATACGCTTCTTGCCCGCGGTCCCGGACGTAGCTACCCTGCCCGGCTGACGGGGTAGATGCCAAGCGCTAAACATCCAGTTCGCCCTGGCCCTGACCAAACCAACGTGGTCAGGCCAATCGAGAAGGACACCTTCGAGCAGGCCCAGCAGATCCTCGCCCGACGCTTCAAGGACGCCACGCTCAGGCGCGGCAACCCGACACCCTTCCTGCTCTCCGGGCTCGTGCGCTGCCAGCACTGCGGACGCGCCTACGTCGGCACCTCCGCCCACGGCCGCAACGCCCGCTACACCTACTACGCCTGCTCCACCCGCTACAAGTACGGTCGCGCCCGCTGCGACGGACAACGGCTATCGAAGGACCGCCTGGAGCACCCCGTACTCGCCCAGCTCGCCACCATCTACCGCGACGGGCAACTCATCAACGACGCGCTCGCCCAAGCCGCCGAGCAGGCCAGCACGGACCGCCCCCAGCACGAGCAGCAACTCGCCGGCGTGCGCGTCGACATCCAAAACCTCGAACGCAAGATCGACCGCTACCTACAAGCGTTCGAGGACTCAAAGCTCGACCCCGACATCTGCCAGCAGCGCATCGAGCGCCACCACACCCGCCTACAAGCCCTGCGCTCCCAGGAAGCCGACCTCACCCAAACACTCGCCGCACACGCCGACACACAGCCCGACACGGCAAGCCTGGCCGCGCTCGCCGACCAACTCGACCAGCTCATCGCCACCGCCAACCCCGAGCAAGCCAAGGAGCTGCTGCGCCTCCTCATCAAGGACATCCGCGTCCACGACCAGCACACGATCATCCCCACCTACCGCGTCCCGCCAGCGGTTCGCACAATGCACGGAACAGTGGGCGATACTGGGCTCGAAGTCGCCTCCGGACCTCTGCTCAGGTCAGATAGGGCTTGTTAGCTGCTCTCAGGTGCTCTCAGATCAGCTCAGATTCGCTCACTGAAGTACCACGGGAAGTACCACGGCTGACAACCAACGCGCCGGAGGCGCCAACACGCGCAGCGTCGACACGACGACCAACATACACCGCCGAACACATGTCGTCCACGTCTCCTACGATCTACGAGTGGGCGAAGAGATCGAGCTTGCTGCCAAGACCACGGGCGAGGTGGTTGCGGCACTGGCGGAAACGTCCGGCGCGACGCTCGTCCCCAAGGAGTACGCGACCTACATCGCCGCCAGGGTCCATTACCGGCATTACCCAAAGCTCATCGAGAGGGCACTACGTACAGCAGAGAAGATCAAGTCGGCGGGCCTACCCGCCCACGCCTATTCGGCGCTTGACGACCCGCTGCTGACCGCGATCCTCGAAGGGGCCGCCGAGGAGGAGGAGGGATCGCTTCAGCAGGTGTGGGAGAACCTGCTCGCCAATGCTCTGACAGACAACTCCGCCGAGGTTCGGCGTGCGTTCCCCCGCATCCTGCGCGAGCTCGATCCGCAAGACGTGAGGCTGCTCGACTACTTCACGGGTCAGACGACCGACGAGCGCCATCTCGTGGACACCTTCGAGTCGGTGCCGGGCGCGCGGGACGGGGTTGCGCTTGAGAACATGACGCGGCTCGAACTGCTGCGGCCGGTCTATCACGTGCCGACGACCGTCGGTGAAATCAGGGTCTCTATCGACCCGTCGAATATCATCGGCTATGTCTTCACCGAGTTGGGCTGGGCGTTCGTGCAAGCGTGCCAGCCTCCGCTTCCTCGCGACTGAACGTCGCAGCCACCAGTTACCGCCGAGCGTCCTGCACTCCGTCCGTGGCGGGCGTAGACTTCCGCGCGTGTCTGATGACGCCAGCATCCTCCGAGAAATGGTCGGCGACACGCTGGGACGCTTCGCGCTCGGTGATCCGAGGGTGACGGAGGACGACCTGATCGAAGTCGTGGATATGGAGCTCACTTTGGACGCCAAGACGCTTGAGGAGGTCTTTGGTGTGCACAACCGGCGTCTAGCTGAGCTGTTCTGCACGCCGTAGGGCGGGCGCTCAGCGTGGAGGATGCAACGCTCTAAGGGCAAGCCGGCGGCGATGGTCGATCTGGAGGTCTGAGGTTTGTCCGAGGAGGTGCCGCAGGCTGTCCGGGAAGGCAGGGAACTACTAGATCTGCACTTCTTCCCCGACACCGGCGAGGATCGCTATCTGAGGGCGGAGGATTTTCGAGAAAACGCCATCCGGCTGATTGTGTTCGATCTGCATCTAGCCATCGAGGATCTGCTCAAGTCAGCGCTGTATGAGCGGATAGCCGAGCATTCAGTGCTCGACGCGGACCAGGACATCGCCTACGTCAAAGCTATGAACTCGCGCGACTTGATCGACCTGTCGGCGCGGCTCGGGGTGATCAGCGCGAAGCGCCACGGGGAGCTTGTTGAGCTCAATGGCCTGCGCAATCGCGCTGGGCATACCTGGGCGCTCGACGTGCCCGAGCTCGGCCCCAACGGACCGAAGCCCGGTAGCTACGCGCTGCGCTGGAAAGGGGGCCGGTTGACCCCCAAGCGGGTACGGGAGGACTTGCTTCCCGTCTATGGCGGGATCTACCTTGAGTTGTACCTCGCTTACCTCAACCGGTCCGCCACGCCCGAGGACCCGGAGGCCGAGGTTGAGTCGGAGGGCTGAGCCGACGCCGAGCCGTCGTTGTTGGCGTCGGCCACGGCTGGTTCCGGCACCGTGAAGCCAACAGCCTCGCGGCAGCGCAGGAAGTAGTTGGTCCGCGCCGCGTTCCAGGTTGCCCACCACTCATCATCCCGATGCTCGGCACCGTCCATCGCCTCTGTGAGCTGGCCGAGCGCAGGCAGCAGGCTTGGCGGGGCCATCACCGTCGCGGTCGCAAGCGCTCTCGACATGTCCAAGACCAGCTCATCGAGATGCGGGTCCAGTAGACGACGACGCAGCAGTCCGATTGCATGGTCGAACTGCGGGGCGCGCTGAGACATCGCCTCGTTGATCGCCCGGCTTGCCTTGCCGGGCTCGGGCTCGGTGCGCAGCCTATGGTCGATGCGCGACACGACGGTCCCGAGGTCGATCAGTACGCGCCGCAGCTCCGCCTTCCGTGCATCTGCGGCCTGGACCCGGTTGATCACGTAGTTGGACGCCCCGACGATCGCGCCGCCGGCCACGGCGCTCGCGCCGGCTACGATCGCTGTGACTTCCGCAGTGACCATGGCCTACCGACGTTAGGCCCGAAGCCGGACGGCAGGTTGAGACATAGATCACGTCGCAAAGGACGTTGCCGACCTGACTCCGAGGTCCCCAGGTGCGCGTCGGTCAGCGGTCTCGCCGGGGGGTCGCAAGCTCGTCCAGGAAACGCGCCCGATCCTCGGGCGTGGATTGTGTCCAGCCGCATGAGGCGATGAAGGTTGAGACCCGTAGATGTGGACTGAAGGTTCTGGAAGTCCTTGGCGCTCGCCCGACCTGAGCTGCCGTAGAGTTCTCCTGGCCGCGCTATCTCCTCGGCGCCTTCCACGCGCACGCCGAGGACGCCTTGGTCGGCGAGATCATCCAGTTCTAGCGCCAGCGCGTCCGTTGGGCTGGTGCTGCCTTCGTCGCGCTGATACGAGGCCGTTGCGAGCCGGTTAGAGTTTTCGGGGTCTTGAAGCGCCGCGAGCGCGACGAGCTGCCGGTACGTGAGCCGGTCGGCTACCTTCAGGAGACAGCGGCCCTCCTCGGTGGTCACGGTCGCGTCGAACGCGATCCCGTCGTAGAGGTGGCCGAGGAGTACGCTCCATCTTCCGCTCCTCATAGCTCGCCGCCGCGTACATGAGCACCCCTTCCAGCAGCTCATCGGAGTCGGGCCGGTAGCCGTCGCGAGACTCGGAGAAGCCGTCGCTGCGGGGCGTCTCACCCTGCTCGGCGTGTTCAACAGCGTCTGCTCGGATCACGAGCAGGGTCGCCCCCGCGCGGTCTGCACCACGGCGGCTGACCATGTTGACCACAGCCTCGCCCGCCCGCCGCAGGAGAGGTAGCGACATCCAGGCAACCGCCGGGCCAGCCAAGGCCGCATCCGGACTGCCACGCCCGCCGCCGCACCGAGCGTCTGGCTCAGCAGTTCCGCTCCGCCCTCAATGGCACGGTCGAACCTGCTGGACTCCTCCTCGGTCATCTCACCAGACTGTATTCGAGGTCTGCCACGAGCCTCGTTCCACGCATGGCTACCGTTGCACGGCCTAGCCAGCCGGTGGCCATATCTGGCGGCTCTTGTCGTTAGCCACGTCGGGGACGTGGAATGCACGTGTCACGGTGCCGTCTTTGGACTCGCTCGTGAACATTACGGGGCCAGGTCCGTCGTGATCGGTCCTACCGACCCACACCCGAGGTGGTCGTTTCCCGAACTGAGCGAGCCGACCCCGGTCGCGCTTGGCAAGCGCTCGCACCTGGGTAATCGCCTGCCCATGGGCCCCATAGATCGCACCGTCCGCCCATGCGTACGTGAGAAGGTTGATGTCCTCGATATCCGTGACATTGGGGGTGACCTCGGCCCACTGCTTCGGATGATCCTGCACAAGCAGCAAGACGAGGTGAGGGTCCAGCGCGATCGCCGTCAACGAGTTCGGCGAAGACATGAAGCCGGCGCCTGCGAAGGCGTGGCGAGGCGTCGGGTCGAAATGGGCGACCGGATGGTCCGAAGTGATGAACGCCTGTGTCGAGTCCTCGGGAATACGCCAGCACTCGATGCCTATCTGCTCTATAGAGGGTTCGTGTGGTCCCCTCAACAGCGAGGAGCATTTGTGCAACCTCGCCGTCAGGGTCGATCTCCATCACGATCTTGCCTGCTCGAAGGTCACCGAGCAGACGCAGGCGGGTCGCCTCGCGCTCCTCATAACCGTCACCATGCTTCTCCATGACTCGGTGGTAGTGGTCGGCATCAGCAAGCATTGCCTCGAAAAGCAACTTCTGTGCAAGCTCCCCGGTCTCACGAAGGTATTCGCGAGCCTGCGGAGTCCGCTGCTTGAGCGTGACGATGTAGAACAAAAGTGCTTGGACATCGCTCCCGGTGATTCGATATTCCGAGTCGCGCACGATTCGGTCGATCACTGGAGCCACATCGCTCTCGAACCGCGTGAGGACGTCGTCCGCGTAGTTGATGACGGTGCCATCGTCGAGTGTGACGCTGTAGTAGTCGTCGATCACGGCCTCGTCGGCAGGTCGGACCTTCTCCGGCTTGCCTGTCCTCTTGTCCAAGCGCCAGACAAGCGTCTTCTTCTTGCGGGGTTCGATCCCAAATCGGCGCTGGTGGAACTGAGGAATGTAGGCTGCTGTTTACCGGGCATCTCACTCAAGGGGCTAGGAGTGGTTTGCGGAAGGAGCGGGCGAAACCGAATACGGGGGCGGCTCCCGCTTCGCTATACCTGCGCCCGTCGCCGCGCATCGAGCATGTAGTCAAGGAGAGGCTGGGGATCACGCCGCACCGCCCTTTGCGAGGCCAGTCGCCGGATCAGCGCATTCATGGCCGCGCTCGGGTCTTGGATTCTGATCGGCGCCTGCGCTGCGCGAGCCTTCGCGTTTTCGCATGCACGCATGGCGTCAGCCTGAGATGCAAAGCTCTGGCCGGACGTGCCGATCACCTCGCCGTTGGCGGCGATCATGTGCCAGAACCAACGACCCCCTCTATCGGGCTTGATTGATATTCGGTGATCCTGTCGAGCATTCGCGACCTCCTCGGAAATTGCGGACCTTGATGGTGCCACCCAGACCGGACGCGATGCGAACGTAAGTTCGTGGCCCTGAGAGGGCCGACCATAGAAATTGGATTCGCGCCTTGCTACACTTGGACTCATGATCCGCGGGGTCTTTGGCCTCCCGGAGGGGCCGGTCGCACCGGTCCAGCAAACGTAGGTGTAGCGACGGCCAGAGTGGCACCAGTATGAGGTCGGGTCCGAAAGCTATATGGCTTTCGGTGGTGGATCACCCGCCCGTCGTGCAATCCACGTTTAGCAATTAAAGCCCGGCAACGAAAATGCCCCTTATAGGGGCATTTCTATTTGCGCTTCCCAACGCCGCCTGCGGTCCAAATGCGACGAGACGACTCCGTCCCACGAACATGTGCGTCAGGATGCACATTGATATGGCGCCCTATAGCTTTGAGCGACCAGACCTCATCGATAGAGCAGATCAACAGCGGACCCCTCTGACCCGAGACATCCCAGTGCATGCCCGTCGACAATTTGTGACCAGCGACTACGACATCATCGCCCCCATGGTAAGCACGACGCTCAGCCTTGATCCAACGTCGGTCGCCCTCGTCAACGCGCCTCGGAGCAGGTCCATAGCGTCGCTTGAAGTCTCGATCTGCGGCTAGCGTCCCCAGTTGCGACCAGTCCCCCTTAGTCTCGAAGATATGGAGTGGCAAAATGCGCGGGTCAGCCTCGCCGCTGCAATGTTCCACACCGCTCCACACTGAATAGTCGTTGAACGCTTGGTCTACGTCACGTCGTGCTCTGATTGTCTGATACACGGACTTACGGCGGGGACGAACGTCTCCAGCTTTAGAGCGGCACGCTTCGTAGGAGGATCGCGGCGCGGATCACGCCGTACCCATACCGTGCTGAAGGCCAGCACGAGGACCGACTGGCGATGCAACGCGCGGTAGATCGCGCCTGCGTGTTGTGGCTCGATCATCGCGACCTTACGTCCCCACTCTTCCTTGCACGTCGCAATCCATTTAGCGGAATACGTCCTGAGCGGCAATCCCTCGGCGTCTGGCTCTTACCCGACAGGCCGTTTCGAGACGCAGGATGTCATCGGATCGATTTGGAGGGCGAACGATGATCACCCTCGGAGGAGGCCGCGTCGCCACTAACGCTTTGTCCGAACGGCGACGCCTGCCGAAAGATGAAGCGCTTCAAGTTCCTCTTGGGTCATCGCGTCAACGCATCGATGTATAAACGCTCGCAGCGCCTCAAGACTCAGCTCACCTGGGTCTTTGGAGCCGGCCGTCTCAAGACTCGACGATATCTGCTGGCAGTTGAAGCTGATGCTCTGCGAACCACGACACGAGTCGCTCCAATACGCGGCGCTTGAGTTCGGCCGTCCACGCGTTACGCGACTGGACAGGGAGTGCTTTCTGTACTCGGAAACCCTGGTCGCGCCAAGTCTCAAGAGCCGCTTTTACCGATGACGGAGAATCCTCATGCGAGGCCACAAACTGTACTCTCCAAGTTGCGAGCTGCTCAGGCGTTATG